>NZ_WTUW01000001.1:200-1292871 GCF_009882915.1 Sneathiella litorea | reverse complement strand
AGATACCCGTTGCAACAAAAAGTCGTCATTCAACAACCCCCGCCGCCCAGGCATCCCTTCTCATAATATCCACAATGTCAAAAAATCAACCCAGCCGCTTGGGCGGGACAAAAAAAACGCCGTCGAACCAACCCTGACCTTCATCAGGCGTATCCGACTGCGTCGCTGGCCATCTTATATAGATAACCAGACAACGGCGTCAACAGGTAATTTTACAAAAAAATGAAGAATTGATTATATCTTTAACGCGCCCTTAATACAACTCTTATCTAATACACGAGTATGGATAGTGTACCTCTGGCCCCTACACTAAATGCACCAGAGACAAACCGGCTAATCTCCCTTGAGAGAAATTGCCGGAAGTATGGAGTTACGAAGATTTATCTGTTAAGGCATAAACATAAAGAGATTAGTAACACACAAGGTAACGGGATTATGTCACGGCCAAAAATTGGCTTGGCCCTGGGGAGCGGCGTTGCGCGCGGCTGGGCTCACATCGGCGTATTGCGTCGACTGGAAAAAGAAGGCTTCAAGCCCGACTATGTCTGCGGTACATCTATTGGCGCGCTGATCGGTGGAATGTATCTGGCCGGAAAGCTGGATGAACTGGAAAGCTGGGCCCGATCACTCGGCAAATCAGGCCTCTTTCGTCTGCTCGATATTCGTCTTACCGGGGGCGGGCTGATTTCCGGTTCCAAGTTATTCACGCTTCTTGAAGACACCCTCGGCGATACTAGAATAGAAGAACTACCGGTTCCGTTTGCCGCCATCACAACAGAACTTGGCACCGGTCACGAGATCTGGATCCGCGAAGGCAATCTTGCAAAGGCGATAACCGCGTCATATGCGCTACCGGGGTTATTTTCTCCACAGAAAATAGATGAACGCTGGCTTATTGACGGGGCGCTTACAAATCCAGTTCCGGTATCTGTATGCCGCGCTATGGGTGCCCGGCTGGTCATTGCCGTCAACCTGAACGCAGATGTCTTTGGGATGACCAATATCGGCGAAAATGAAACAGATTTTGTCGTCGATGATAACGGCAAGAAATCGCGCCTGTTTCATTCCCGGTCACCACTCAACTTGATGAAACACCGCTTTTTTGACAAGTCCGGCACAGAACCTAGCATTTTCGGGGTCATGATGTCGTCCCTGAATATTGTTCAGGACCGCCTGAGCCGTTCACGTCTCGCTGGTGATCCGCCAGATATCACCATAGCCCCCAGATTAGCGCGGCATGGGTTGCTGGAATTTGATAAGGCAGAGGAAATGATTATCGAGGGCGAAGCCGCAACAGAACGCTCTCTTTCTTTCCTTAAGCACGCAATGAATGTCCTCGCTTAGCGCCAACTAACCGGTAGCGATATAGTCCCGCAGGGCTGCGGCCTCGCGCTCCACCTCATCCATCCGGCATTTCACCACGTCCCCGATCGAAATAAATCCGGCAAGCTTACCGTCTTCCAGCACAGGCAAATGGCGGATTCGCTTTTCCGTCATCAATGCCATCACATTATCAATCGTTTCGGAAGGGCTGGTAGTCACGAGATCGGACGTCATGAGATCTGTAGCCCGAAGATCAAGACACCCCTCCCCAGCTTCCGAGAGACCCCGCACAATATCCCGTTCGGACAGCACACCGCATAGTTTTTGCGACGTATCCACAACCAAAACCGCGCCAATCCGTTTCTCCCCCAAGACCTGCGACACTGCCGCAATACTGTCAGAGGGAGACGCGGTTATCACATCGTTTCCCTTTACCTTCAGGATACTTGCCACATTCATAGGGTTCCTCCTTCTGGGATGCCGGAAAGATATCCGGTAAGAAAATGTATTTTCGAACTTTCTAATTTACCAGAAGGGCCGAGTAAACTCAAATATAACCGCAAAAATGAAGTACTTAGGGGAAAATGGCAGGACCGGCCGGGTCGCTCTCCTCACCATCATCACGTGATGGAGGGCCAATTACAATCGTCACTTCACCCTTGATTTTCTGTTCAGAAAATTGATCTGCGAGGTCAGGCAATCGGCCGCGATGAATATTTTCGAATTTTTTGGTGAGTTCAATACAAACTGCGGCAGGACGGTCGCCCAGCGTTTCGCATGCGATTTTCAATATTTTACCGACACGAAAGGGAGATTCGAAAAACACCAGTGCCGTTGGCGCCTCTGCGAACGCGCTGAATAATTTTCGCTGGCGCCCCGGACGACGCGGTAAAAAGCCTAAAAAGGAAAATGCCGGGATTGGCAGTCCTGAAACAGTAAGGGCAGTAATAACCGCACTCGCCCCTGGCAAGGAGACAACCTGATAACCCGCGTCAATTACGGCAGCGGCTGCACGTTGACCCGGATCACTGATTCCAGGGGCACCGGCATCGGACGTAAGACCGACAGACTTACCTTCGTGAAGCAAAGATAATATGCGCCCCACGGCCCGATCTTCATTATGGGCGTGACAGGCGAAGATAATAGGCGGACTGCTTAGGGAATGACGTTCAAAAATTTTCCGGGTATGGCGAGTATCCTCACACGCCAGTGCGTCAACAGACTGCAAAATGCGTAAAGCCCGCAACGATATGTCCTCAAGATTCCCGATTGGCGTTGGAATGAGGTAGAAAGCAGGCCCGTTTTGTTCATCATCTATCATAGCTGAAGGACTAACCATATTCTGGTGACCGGCGCAATGCTCCACCGGCCAGCAATCGTTAAATAACGCGAGAAGCTGACCACAAGAGGTCGTGTCCCGTAAAAAATCCCCCTTCCAGTCGGCGCGCAGAGCACTTGCTGCACCTCACACGCCAAAGGACGGCTATGCAGCTCAGTTGCCGACGCTACGTAAAATTATAGGATTTGGCCGGCTTCAGGATGTTGCCGGGCGGCGGCGCACCAGATAGCGTTGCTCCCCTTCCAGAACCAGCTCCCGTCGCTGATTATGAATGGTCGAGCGCACCGTAACAATACCCGTCGATTTCTGCTTCTTGAGGTCCGTGATCACCAATTCCGGATAAACAGTGTCGCCATAATATACCGGACCGAGGAATTTCGAGGATTGGTCAATAAAGGCAACAAGCGATTCGCCAATCACATGCGGAAAAACCCCTGCACCAGAAGCAGTTTGTATCAATACCTGGAACCCGTGAGCCAGTAATTCCGGATGCCCCTGCGCCTTACAATACTCAACATCATAATGAATGGGATGATTATCACCAGACGCCGCCTGAAAGGCAGAAAAATTTGCATCGCGCAGCGTCCGGGACGGAATATAAAACCGTTGCCCGACCGTCAGGTCCTCGAAATAACTTGCTTCCGCAAATTTATGATTCTCAGGGTTAAATTGATTGTCTGACATTCCTTGCCTCGCTTGTTCATCAAGTCTTTTTAGTTATGGCATTTAAAAATCGCTGCCTTCTCGCTATAATTACGGAACATATCATTCAAGCGCAAGGAACTAATCATGAAGGGCGACAGGTCCATTATCAAACATCTAAACGTCATACTGAAGAATGAATTGACGGCCATTAATCAGTATTTCCTTCATGCCCGCATGCTCGAAGATTGGGGCCTGAAGGAATTAGGTGAGAAGGAATATGAAGAATCTATCGATGAGATGAAGCATGCCGACAAGCTAGTCAAGCGCATACTCTTCCTTGAAGGCCTCCCCAACCTGCAAGATCTTGGCAAGCTGATGATCGGCGAAGATGTCAAAGAAATCATCGAATGCGACCTCAAAATGGAGCATACCGCGCATGTCGATCTGAAATCAGCTATCAAGGATTGCGAAAGCACGCAAGATTATGTCTCTCGCGATTTATTGGTCGATATTCTGGAATCGGAGGAAGAGCATATTGATTGGCTGGAGACACAAATCTCGTTGATTGAGAAGATGGGTATTCAGAACTACGTCCAGTCACAGACTTCTTAACGGTGACTGGACGCTCCTAACGCAAAAACGGCGGCGTGTCACGATATGTTGCCATTGACAACTATTCGCAAAATATCTATTTGTTAAGAATAGTTATCACTTTTAATAGCAGACAGGCGCCGAATGTATATTTGCCTTTGTAATGGATTGACGGACCGCGATATAAAAAGTGCGGTTGCCTCTGGCGCAGAACGCATCGCGAATGTTTATGAATCGCTTGGGGCTGCGCCGCAATGCGCCAAATGCACCGTCAATATTCGGGATATTATCCGGGAAACCATCTCTGACGGTGAAACAACGACCGTTCTCCGCTGAAGCATTCAGCGAATAGTATTTTTCAATTTTTTGGAAATTTGAAGAAATTACCCCCACCCTAATAGGGTGAGGGTTATATCCAGTTTACATGGCCTTATTATTAATTTCAGCCTTGGCCTGGGCATACTGTTCTTTTAAACGATCAACATATTCTTTAACGCTTGGCACGTCGCGCACGCTGCCAATACCTTGCCCGGAACCCCAAATATCCTTCCAGGCTTTTGACTTACCGGTACCGCCGCTGCCGAAATTCATTCGACTTTTGTCCGCTCCCGGTAAATTTTCAGGATCAAGCCCTGCTCTCTCCACACTGGAGCGCAGATAGTTACCGTGAACGCCGGTGAAAGTATTCGTATAGAGAATATCCTCCCCTGTGCTGTCAACGATCATATTCTTGTAGTCTTCTACCGCGTTCGCTTCCTTGGTTGCGATGAATGCACTCCCCATATAGGCGAGGTCCGCGCCCATTGCCTGGGCTGCGAGGATTGATCGACCATTCGCAATGGCACCGGAAAGAGCAATCGGACCATCAAAAAACTGTCTTACTTCTGAAACGAGGGCGAATGGGCTCAGCCGTCCGGCATGTCCGCCAGCTCCAGCACAAACCAAGATCAAGCCATCGACACCTGCTTCCAGGGCTTTTTCCGCATGACGTATGGTTGTGACGTCATGAAGGATAATGCCGCCGTATGAGTGAATAGCCTCAACAATTTCGTTCGGGGCCCTCAGGCTGGTGATGATAATGGGTACTTCATGCTTAACGCAGAGTGCCACATCTTCTTCCAGTCGGGAGTTCGACGCATGGACGATCTGATTGACGGCAAAAGGTGCAACCTTTTGATCGGGATTTGCCGCCGCATAGTCGGCAAGTTCGGACTTGATCTGATAAAGCCATTCATCAAGTTGCGAGATAGGGCGCGCGTTGAGCGCTGGGAATGATCCGACAATACCTTGCTGACACTGGGCGATTACCAGTTCCGGTCCGGATACAATAAACATCGGGGATGCGATAACTGGGAGAGAAAGACGCCCTTCCAGAACGGTCGGCATTGACATTTATTGAATGTCTCCTGTTTATACATAGAAGGTTCAGCCAGGTCTGGATCTTGCGCCCAGTTACCTGGCTTTATAAAGTTTAGCCAAGCCTGGATCTTGCGCCCAGTTACCTGGTTTTATAAAATTTACCAGAGCCTGGATCTTGCGCCCAGTTACCCGGATTTAGATTTTTTAGCCAAGCTCGGATCTTGCGCCCAGTTACTCGGCTTGGTCATTTTATTAGCAGGCTTTATCAAAGATGACAAATTGTCATTATTGACAAAATTTCATTTTTTTACTTCGCACCTGCAGCATTATTGCGAAAAATCATTACAAAACAGAATATTATTACTTTTAGGGATGGGGAAAAAAATTTTGATGAAATCGATGGCGACGAGAATTTCAGCTTAAAAGACCGCTCTGATGTTCCGATTCACCCACTTTGATTCTCTTTTTTGAGTATAATTACCCCCTAATCAGCAAAAAATGACTACCCGCTATTTTTTTCCCATAGATCGGGAGATATTGCCTCCCGGTGGAAAATTAAGGTCTCCAGAACCATACACTCTCGATCCAAAAACCAGAGATTACATGGACTTTGCGGCCATACCCATTTTGGCACGAAGACTGCATAAGGGATTTCAGGCAACTTTTAATGGAGACTATTGTGCTGCAAGCTGAAACAAACACTCAATCCGTTGCAAACAGATTCGAAAAGCGCGGCACCTTTCGCGTATCAAATCCGGTCCTTAGTGTTGAGATAAATGGAACACGGTTTTCGACAGAAAACTGGTCGCTGGACGGAATGCTGCTGAACGGCCTGGCCGATCATGTTGAACCGGGCAAACCTATTGAAGGTATCATTGGTCCGATTGGATCACCTGAGATGTGCCGCTTCGGTGGATGTGTTGTACGTATTGACGAAGATGAAATGACCACGGCCATTGAACTTGATGAAAAAAATGCCGATGTGGCGGCCTTATTACCCCTATGGGTCCTAAAATACAGCGCCCGATAGTCCTTCCTTCAGAAGCCCGGGCTTGACAACATAGAAGGGCAATCCCTAAGGTTCAATTGAAGTGCCGGATTGTTTCGGCAATCCTTGATTATCCTGATGGGAGAGCCCGGACACGCCGGCGCCGAAGGAGCAACCGCCCCGGAAACTCTCAGGCACATGTACCGTCAGGAAAGAGGGCTCTGGAGAGAATGTAGCGGCGAAGCCGGTTGCATCACCGAAGAGGTAAGCCGGAGAATGCTTTGGCGTAATCTTTCAGGTACCGGGACAGAGGGGGCATCTATTGAACGCATTGGCGAGTTTCGCCAGAGTGAGAAAGGTGCCTGTAAATGACAACAATCCCAAAATCCGGTCTTGGCAATGTAACGCCAGTCGTGCCGTCGAAGCCCACCAGCAACCCCGACCCCACCTCTCAACTTAATATCAACATCAGCGTGACAGACCTCTACACAATCGGTATTGGCCCGTCGAGTTCCCACACGGTGGGTCCCATGAGGGCCGCCAAACGATTCGTTGACCGACTGGAAACTGAAAAACTTCTGCACAAAACAGACCGGCTGCTTGTCGAGCTTTATGGCTCTCTGGCCTTAACTGGCGCGGGCCATGCGACAGACCTTGCCATTCTTTTGGGGTTAAGTGGAGAACGCCCTTCCACCGTTGATCCCGAAAATGTTCAGCCACTGGTCGATAAAATCCGCTCCAGTGGTCATATTGCTCTTAACGGACATCATCAAATCCCTTTCTTTGAAGACCAGAGTCTTCTGTTCCTGAAAGATCAAATTCTTCCCGAGCATTCAAATGCCATGCGGTATTACGCGTATGACGCCGATGGAAACCAACTCTTAAGTCGCGATTATTTTTCCGTAGGCGGGGGCTATGTCGTCTCTCACAACGAAGGTGACAGGGCGGAAACGAAGGGTCATAACATTGCACTTCCCTATCCCTTCACCTCCGCGGATGAACTTCTTGAAATGGGCAAGGATAGCGGACTCACCATTGCAGAGATGATGCTTGCCAATGAGGAAAGCTGGCGCTCGGAAGAAGAAACCTTCACCTTTCTCGACAATGTCAATGATGCCATGATCGGTTGCATCAAGAGAGGATGCGAGGGGAAAGGTGTCCTGCCTGGTGGCCTGAACGTCAAGAGGCGGGCAAATGCCCTTTATAAAGACCTGATGGAAAATCCGGAGCGCGCATCCCGCGATCCACTAACTGTACTCGATTGGGTAAACCTCTATGCCCTTGCCGTGAATGAGGAGAATGCTGCCGGCGGGAGGGTTGTGACCGCACCCACAAACGGCGCGGCCGGGGTGATCCCGGCTGTCCTTAAATATTATCAGCGTTTCTGCCCCGGAGTCACGAAAGAGGGAACGCGTAACTTTTTGCTCACCGCAGCCGCGATTGGCGCCATTTACAAGAAGCGTGCCTCAATTTCCGCGGCCGAGATGGGCTGTCAGGGAGAGGTCGGAGTTGCCTGTTCCATGGCGGCTGGCGCGCTGACTGCTGTTCTTGGTGGCACGAATGAGCAAGTCGAAAATGCTGCTGAAATCGGTATGGAACATAACCTCGGCCTGACATGCGATCCCATTGGCGGCCTCGTCCAAATCCCCTGCATCGAACGGAACACGATGGGCGCCATGAAGGCGATCAACGCCTGTCGCCTCGCCCTTTCAGGAGATGGGACACATGTCGTATCACTGGACGAAGTGATCGAGACCATGCGCCAGACAGGCGTCGATATGCTCAGCAAATATAAGGAAACCTCGCAAGGCGGCTTGGCCGTGAACGTTGTGGAATGCTAACGGCCTAGTCTTCGCGCGTAAGCATTTTCTGAATATGAAGAGGCAGGGCGAACGCCGCGAGATGCACCTCAGGCGTATAATAATCTGTTACGATATCAGCTTCCATATACCGTTCCGCAAGCTTGGAGACACTCACTTTGCGATGGTCCATATCATCCGTTGCCCAGCCATAGGCCATGACCCCACCGACATAACTCGGAATTGCAGCAAGATAAAAGCTGACATCCTTGAACAGGCTTCCTAGCCGGTCGTAGCTGGTTTTGAGTTCACTCTCCTGAACGAAAGGTACACCATTCTGCGTGATGATGATGCCACCCGACAAGAGGCAGCTTTTACAGTCTGTATAGAATTCCTGAGTATAGAGGACTTCCCCGGGGCCATGCGGATCGGTGCTATCGATAATGATGACATCCCACTTCTCATCTGTCTCCCGCACGAACTTACAGCCATCAGCGATAACAAGATCAAGCCGGGGATTGTCAAATGCACCGCCCGAGACTGACGGCATGTATTTTTTGCTGAGCTCTACGACTGTGCGGTCAATATCCACCATAGTGACAGCGATATTCTTGTGTTTCATCAACTGTCGCGCAGCACCACCGTCTCCGCCGCCGATTATCAGCGCACGGCTTACCTTGCCATGAGCCAGCACCGGCACGTGCACGAACATTTCATGATAGATAAATTCGTCCTTTTCCGTCGTCTGAACCGCCCCGTCGAGGGACATGACGCGACCGAACTGGCTGTTTTCGAAAATCATGAGGTCCTGCAGGTCGGTCTTTTCCCGGTAAATGACCTTCTCCACATTCAGGGCCAGATTGACGCCCGAATGCAACCCTTCATCAAAGAGTTCCATCAACTGACAATTCCCCGCTTGATTTCGTTAAGCTGAAGGGTCTCAGGCTTGAAAGCCTCCCGCAAGATGGGGATGGCCTTATACGGGTCCGTCTTGCCGCACATAAAAATGTCCAGCGCCATATAGTCGCGCTCCGGCCAGCTGTGAAAACTGATATGGCTTTCTGCCAACACGGCAACCCCGGAGAGGCCATCCGGTTCAAACGCGTGAATATGGAAGTGCAGCAACGTCGCGCCTGCCACATCGATCGCGCGGCGCAAGGTTGTCTCGATCAGGTCCGCATCATTCAACCCTTCGCCGCCCCAAAGATCAATGATCAAATGGGTTCCAGCAAAGGTCAAGCCATCCTTATGGACGAAATAATCGAGCCGGTCGTCTTCTGCTGCGCCTGGCGCAATTGTCATGTTTTCATTCTCGAGCATAATTCCCGCGAATGCCTCCCTCTGTGCCATACCATAAAAGGTGCCGCCTTATCGCCGAGACCGCCTGCAAGTGCAAGAGAAAAGTGGCAACTTTGCTTGTGTTTCCGCCGTCAATCGACGCAAGATGAAAAGCATTGAAGTCAAGTTGTTAGCAGGTCAATCAAATGTCCGATCAAGTGCTCGAGCTGTTCAGCTATAAATTCAGCGTCTACGCCCGGATTGTCAGGATCATTCTCGAAGAAAAGGGAATCGATTTCAAAACTCATGAAGTTGATCCTTTTGCCGAGAATGTTCCAGAAAACTACCACAATATCCATCCCTTCAAGAGAGTACCTGCCATTCACCACAGAGCTTTCACTCTCTATGAGACTTCCGCGATAACGCAATATTTGGATGAAGCGTTCGGCGGCTCCTCCCTACAGCCGGACATCACCTCAGAGCGTGCCAGAATGCGGCAGATCATCGCCATCATCGATAACTATGGATATCAGCCGCTTGTCCGGAAAGTATTCTCCGAAAGTGTTTTCGGCCCCACCTTCGGTGAAGAGACAAATGGGCATGTTCTGAGCGAAGGGCTTCAAGAAAGCGCGCCTGTACTTTCAGCCCTTGAAAAGCTGGCAAGCGATCAAGGGTATATCGCGGCCTCTGTTTACTCACTGGCCGACGCCCATGTCATTCCGATGATTGATTATTTTACAATGGCACCGGAAGGTGCTGAAATGCTCTCTGACTATCTAACTTTGGCCCGCTGGTGGAAGCGCGTAAAAGAGCGGCCAAGCACAGTCTCTACGCGCCCCGTCCTCTAGGATTAACCTGACGCCATTCTCTTAACTCATATGCACATACTCATAATCCGTAGGCATATTGTTAATGCCACGGTCTGGTGCAGCTATCCAGCCTGCCATCTTGCCCGGCTCAACAACCTGTTGCATCAGACTATGGATATAGGCACGGTCGCTTTCTGAGGGCAGAAACTCGTCATGACGGCGATTAAACTCCTCAGCCGAAATAAATTCGCCTTTCGGATCCGTTACAATATTCGCCCAAAATCCGATTTGCCGACGAAACCGGCTCGATGGTAATTCAATTGTAAACTCAAAGCCGGCTTTCTTTATCAGACGGTTCCAACGGATTACCCCAACCATGCAGTCCTTGATATAGGCGGTCCGGACTTGTTCATTAATACCACTGCGAACAGTAATCTCACCCAAACGGATATCACCGGCGTCATCAGGCATCTCAATCTCCATAACAGTATCCCGCTCAACATGATCCTCAAATACGCGCTCATCCGGGCGCCCTTTAACGCCGGTCGCAAAGGTAATTGCGGCATTGGAGGATACCTCCGCGCCGAATAGATCCATGCAGGAAGAGAACCAGAAATTCACGAAACGCTGCAAAGTTGGAAGGTCAATAACCCCCGCCTTTCGCAAAACGGCCGGGTCATCAGTCTTGAGTTCCGCCATTTTGGCCAACGTGCGCTTGATGATTCGGGTGATCCCGGTTTCACCGACATACATATGATGCGCCTCTTCGGTCAGCATGAACTGGCAGGTTCGCGCGAGAGGGTCAAAGGATGATTCGGCTAAGCTTTTCAGTTGATACTTGCCATCCCGGTCCGTAAAATATGTAAACATAAAGAAGGAAAGCCATTCGCTGATCGGCTCGTTGAACGTGCCCAGAATGCGCGGGTTATCCTCACTACCCGAATGGCGCATCAAGAGATCTTCCGCCTCCTCACGTCCGTCGCGACCGAAATAGGCATGCAGCAGATACACCATAGCCCAAAGATGCCGCCCTTCCTCCACGTTCACCTGAAAAAGGTTGCGTAAATCAAAGAGCGACGGACAGGTCTTCCCGAGAAGACGTTGCTGCTCGACCGAGGCTGGCTCCGTATCACCTTGAGTCACGATCAATCGACGAAGGGTCGAGCGATGCTCACCCGGCACCTGCTGCCATACAGGCTTGCCAAAATCATCGCCGAAACCGATGGTGCGATCCTTTTCCTGATCAGCGAGAAATATACCCCAGCGATAATCTGGCATCTTCACCGCGCCGAACGTCGCCCAACCTTTCGCATCAACTGAGGTCGCTGTACGAAGATACACATCCCTCATCTGGAACCCTTCTGGCCCCAGTTCCTGCCACCAGTCAATAAAGCGCGGCTGCCAATGCTCCAGCGCTCGTTGCAAACGGCGGTCATTACCAAGATCAACGTTATTCGGGATACGCTCTTGATAATTAATCGCCATACTAAACTCTCCTCTTGTCAAATTCCGCTTTGGTCCCACTACCAAATAATTTAAGCGCACCTTTTTCGCCGATAGCGTTGGGCCGATAGAATATCCAGTTCTGCCAGGCCGATAGCCGTCCGAATATTTTCGTTGCCATAGTTTCCCCGCCGCCAAACCGCAAATTTGCTTCCAGACCAGTTAGCGCATCGGGTGACAGGCTCGCCCTTTCTTCAATCAGGAGACGGATTTCCTCATCCCAATCAATATCATCCGGGATGAAGGTCACGAGGCCTTTTTCCTCGGCCTCTGCTGCATTGAATTGCACGCCCATTTGCAGCTTTAAAGCCTTGAGGACGTTCTCTTCTCCATAAAATCGATGTGCGAGCCTTGCTTTACCATTCACGGCTTCATAAGCACCGAAGTTCATCTCGCTCAACGCAATGTGTGGTGGAGTACCGTCGTCTTCTGCAATATCCAGCATATAGACGCGATCAGCAGCGAGGGCGAGCTCATATAAAGTGCCTGCAAAGCAGGATCCTTCTTCAATGAGAGCAAACAGGCTGCGGGAGGATACATCGAGGCGCGCCAGGGTTCGGCGTAGCATTCCCACAACCTCCCGAACGAACCAATCCTCCTGATACTCCACGAGAAAAGCATCAACTTTCAGCACTTTCTCGATGTCACCGCTCGTTTTCAAGAGGAAGGTACCGACTTCCTCATTATTCGTACGTAGCATAAGGATAGCATCCTCAAGCTCCCGCGCCATAGCAAGGGGCCACCAGTCAGCGCCTGCCGCATGAATATCAGGGAGTGTCTCGGGCAACTGAGCTTTCGGGGAAGTAACTGTAATAGTCACAACACCTGCGGCCTCATCCAGCGCTGCATCGACATACCGATAATGATAGCCAGCACTGTCAATCTGGCGATCAAGCGGTGTCAGTTTTATACCTGATGCCTGCTCGGGCCGCAGACTGCTCGCGGCGAGCTCTTTTGCGCGCAATTTCACCTTTTCTTCAAAATTGTTCCGCGGCGCCACTTCATCCACCAACCGCCAGTCTTTTGCACGCTGGCCACGAACGCCATCCGGATTTGTGCAAAACACATCGGCTAGGTCATGCCGGACTTTGCGCTTATCTATAAGGCGGGTGAGGCCACCGGTTCCCGGCAACACACCTAGAAGCGGCACTTCAGGCAGACTGACGGCACTGGAGCGATCATCAACAAGAAATATTTCATCACACGCCAGAGCAAGCTCGTATCCGCCACCAGCAGTTGTGCCATTGCAAGCTGCCAGAAATTTTATTCCTGAGTATCGGCTCGAATCCTCAATACCATTACGCGTTTCATTGGTGAACTTGCAGAAGTTCACTTTCCAGCCATGGGAAGAGGTGCCCAGCATATAAATATTCGCGCCGGAGCAGAACATCTTTTCCAGTGCGCTTGTAATTATAACCGTGCGCACGGTGGGATGCTCAAAACGGATGCGTTGCAGGGCATCATTGAGTTCAATATCAACCCCCAGATCATAGGAATTGAGCTTAAGCTGATACCCGGGCTTCAGGCCCCCATCTTCATCGACAGCAAGAGTAAGGGTAGCGACATCTCCCTCAACAGAAAGCTGCCAGTGTCTATAGTTATCAGGAAGCCTGTCAAACGTGATCATCGGGCCGCAATCCGGGGAATTAATGAAGATATAAGTAATTTAAATGCACTTTAGTGCATGTCAAGCAATTTACTGCATATCTTCCGAGAGCAAACTGGACGCAATCAGCTCCAGATCCCGAAGGCTTTCTTTAACTTTCTTACCTGAGGTATCGCAACTCGCATTCGCGCGGCGATAAAGGGGCGTCCGCGCCGCGAGAATTTGCCTGAGATCAGACATGGCCTCACGACTATTCGCAATGGGACGCATATCCCCTTGCGCCACAACCCGCGCCATATGCTCTTCAGGTTTAGCCTGCAGCCAAATCGCATGCGTCCTGCCAAGCAACAACGAAAGTGTCTTTTCGTCGACAACGATACTTCCCCCCGTCGCGATAACCACCTCATCCTGTTTAGTTACGATATCGGTGAAGCATCGCCGCTCCCACCTGCGAAATGATGGCTGGCCAGCCAGCGAGAATATCTCGCCCAGGCTTGCCCCATATTCCTTTTCAATGACCTCGTTGAGCTCAACAAACTGGAACCCTAATCTTTCGGCAAGGAGGGGGCCAAGGGTTGACTTTCCTGCCCCACGAAGGCCAACCAGCGATATACGACGGCCTTTTGCCGCCTCATCAGGCTTGATCAGGCGTTCCTTAATAACGCTAATGGCTGCCCCAAGCTGATCTGGCGGCAGGCGCCGTCCAAGCCGATAAAGATCCTGCATTTCAGGACTCAACTCGTCTCCGCTCGACACCAATTCGACGAGGGTTGTATCCATAGCCGCTGCGATCTGCCGCAATATCTGTACCGAGGCATTCCCCTCGCCTGCTTCCAGCTTGGCGAGGTAACGCTCCGACACGCCCGAATCATGCGCAAGGATCTTACGGGTCATACCCCGCTGCGATCGCAACGCGCGAACATTGGCACCAAGAGCAAAGAGAAAGTATTTTGCCTCGTCGTCTTCTCGCCGCCCATCGTCAAATGTCGCCTTGCTCATTCATCACTCACTAGCAATTGATCATTATCAACTGGACAGACTGCATTATATTTCCTATTGCGTCATTTGAGTAGCTCTTTGTTGGAGAATATCAGCTTTGGTCGATCAAATTAAAATTCTTGTCAGCACCATGACCGGAACAGCCGAGCTAGTCGCCGAGGAAATAGCAGATGCTTTGTCGGCTAAGGGAGAAGAGGCGGAAATCCTGTTAATGGATGACCTGGGTGCCGATATTCTCAAGAACGGCGCAGCCTATATTATCTGCACATCGACCTACGGGCAGGGAGACATACCGGACAATGGTCAGGCCTTCATTAATAACCTTTCCTTAGCATCACCAGATCTTTCAGGTATCAAGTACGGTGTCTTTGCACTTGGAGATCTGACCTACGATCAAACTTTCTGTAATGCTGGCAACCTATTCGACGCAGCCTTTCAGAAATACGGCGCTACACGTGTTGGTGATATTATCCGCCATGATGCCTCCACGGGTGAACTGCCAGAGGATCAGGCCGCAGAATGGGCAGAGGAATGGCTCGAGAAACTTAGAGCGGCATAGAGCTAATTAACTAGATCCACTTGCCGTTGATATCAGGGTGACGATAAGCTGGGGAAGCGCACATAACAAAACGGGAAGCGCTTTTGATCTTGGGGAGGGATGAAATGGCCAACAATACCGATATGGGGGAGTTTTTTAATGCGACCGTTGATCTTATCGACCACAACATAACGGAGGGCCGCGGGCAAAAAACCGCTGTCATCGACAAATCAGGCTCGCACAGTTATCAAGCCCTAAGTGACAATATCAATCGATTTGCCAATGCTCTAAAGGAAGTCGGTGTTCAACAGGAACAACGCATCATTCTCTGCCTAAATGATACAATTGATTTTCCGGTTTGTTTTTTAGGAGCGATCAAAGCAGGCATTATTCCCGTACCGGTTAACACCCGCTTCACTGAGACCGACTATGCTTTTATCCTGAAGGATAGCCGGGCCGTGGCACTTATTGTTTCCGATGACCTGCTAGCGCCATTCGAAAGTCATTTGGAATCCTACCCGGCCCTTAAGTCCATTATTGTCTCAGGCTCAAATACCGGCGAACATAAAAGTCTCTCTGACCTCGTGAAAGCACAGAGCCCGGAGTTTTCAGCAGTACAAACTACTCGTGATGATATGTGCTTTTGGCTCTACACCTCCGGCACCACTGGTATGCCCAAGGGAACTGTGCATCTGCATGGAAACCTGAGCGCGACGGCCGAGTTATACGCAAAGGAAACCACTGGCATCCGCGAGGATGATATTATGTTCTCCGCGGCCAAACTCTTTTTCGCATATGGCCTTGGCAATGGCCTGACGTTCCCTTTTTCGGTCGGGGCGACAGCCATTCTACTGGAAGGTCCCCCAACACCGGAAACTGTTTGTGATATCCTGCATGAACAGGCTCCGACTATTTTTTACGGTGTGCCTACCTTGTTCGCAATGCTTTTGGCAAGCGGGCTTTTGCCGAAAAATGGGGAGCACAATTTACGTTTCTGCGTTTCAGCAGGAGAGGCGCTGCCTGCCGATCTGCTAACTCGATGGCAGAAACAAATGGGTATCGATATTCTGGACGGGATTGGCAGCACCGAAATGCTGCATATATTTCTTTCCAACCGACCGGGGGATGTCCGACCCGGGTCCACAGGCAAGCCTGTCACAGGATACAAAATCCGTCTTCAAGGAGATGATGGCCTTCCAGTCCCCCGGGGTGAGATGGGCGCCTTGGAAATCTCCGGCCCGTCCAGTGCCGTCATGTATTGGAATCAACGGGATAAAAGTCTTGAAACATTTCAGGGTCCCTGGACCAGGGCGGGCGATAAATACTATCAGGATGAGGAAGGTTATTATATCTATTGTGGACGGACAGATGATATGCTCAAGGTCGGCGGGATATATGTCTCCCCCTTTGAGGTAGAAGCAGCCCTTATTGAACATGAAGCCGTTCTGGAAGCCGCGGTTGTCGGCAAAGAGGATTCTGATCAGCTCGTTAAACCAAAAGCAATCATTGTTGCGAAACAGGCCGATATTGACCATGAAATTCTGGCCGAGGAGTTAAAACAGTTTGTTAAAGAACGATTGGCTGCCTTCAAATATCCTAGATGGATTGAGTTCGTTGATGAACTTCCGAAAACGTCTACCGGTAAAATTCAACGCTTCAAATTACGCGACTCCGTTTAACCTATTATGATAAGCGGGTATTTGACGAAAAAATGGCGCTCTGTGATTTTGCTCGCCATTTGTCAGGTGATGGCGCTTTCCCTCTGGTTCTCCGCGACAGCGGTAATCCCTGCCCTGAAAGCGGAGTTTGGTCTGAGCGGTCTGCAGGCTTCTTTTTTCTCTAGTGCTGTTGCAATCGGCTTTGTTGTCGGAACATTAATAAGCGCAATTTTCAGCCTGGCTGATCGTATACCTCCAAAGCTCTTCTTCGCGACAGCGACTCTGATTGCCGCTCTTGCCAACGCTTTAATTACTCTTTTGGATCCGACCTCATTCTCTGTCATCTTCATGCGGTTTATCACCGGCGTCTGTATGGCAGGAATTTACCCGCTAGGCATGAAGATGGTCTCGACCTGGGCGATACGGGATACAGGACTTCTCGTCGGGTTATTGGTTGGCGCCCTCACAATTGGAAGCGCTTTTCCTCATATCCTGAATCTTCTGGATACGAGTGGGATTGACTGGAAGCTTACCCTGATCGCCAGCAGCCTTCTTGCAATTGGCGCCTGTGGCCTAATTCCTCTTGTTTCCCTTGGCAGCGATATGCCGAAAGCGCCGCCATTCGACCCCTCCCTCGCCTTTTACGCCTGGCAGAATAAATCTCTGAGATTGGCTAATTTTGGCTATTTTGGCCATATGTGGGAGCTATATGCCATGTGGGCCTGGATCGGACTGTTCCTGTTTGAAAGTTTCCGGATAAATGAACTCGAAAATGGCCAGTTCTATGCCAGCCTTGGTACTTTTGCCACGATTGCTGTTGGCGGGGTTGGGAGTCTGATCGCAGGCATTGCCGCAGACCGGGTTGGCCGAACAACAATCACAATCCTTGCCATGGCGGTAAGTGGAACATGCGCCGTTACTGTCGGGTTCATGTTTGGTGGCTCCCCCCTACTTTTAATTATTATCTGTCTGATTTGGGGTATTTCCATTGTCGCCGACTCCGCGCAATTCTCCACCTGCGTTATAGAACTCAGTCCCAGAAATATGATCGGTACAATGTTGACAATTCAAACGTCTATCGGCTTTCTGATCAGCCTGGCAACGATTCACTTAGTGCCGTTATTCGTCGAGACCGTAAGCTGGCGTTATGCTTTTGCCGCGCTCGCAATCGGTCCCCTGCTTGGCGTTATCGCCATGATTAAGCTCCGCGCTCTTCCAGAATCAGCCTCTTTGGCAAATGGGCGTCGATGATATTACAGGCTTTCGCAGGGTTGATTTTACTAAGGCGAGCGCCAAATATTTGGTTGCAAACTGGCGCACCAGCATACAGGGGATTATGATGATCAAAGGACTTCACCACAACGCTTATAGATGCCGAAATTCTGAAGAAACACGTAAGTTCTATGAGGAATTTTTAGGTTTACCGTTGGCTGATGCGTTGTCGATCAGTGAATCTAAAACAGGTCGTACAACAGACGTATTGCATACCTTTTACCGTATGGATGACGGTTCCTTCCTCGCCTTTTTTGAAGCTCCCGACCAAGAGTTCGAATTCAAGGACCAGCATGATTACGATCTTCACATTGCATTAGAAGTAGATATGGACAATCTCCATAAAATGTTCGCGAAAGGCAAGAAAATGGGCATTGAGACCCGCGGGATATCAGACCACAAGTCTATTCATTCCATTTACTTCCGCGATCCAAATGGATACGTGATCGAGTTAACGGCTAAAATTCCAGAAAAAACGCCGCCCCCTGAAACTGCTGCGGCCGAAGCGAAAAAGTTGTTGCACGAATGGAACGAAGCCCATCGCGCCGCTTAAAACATTACCCCGCAGGAGCTTTTAAGGTTGTCTACGGGTATGGATTAAAAATAACCTGTCCGCTTTTAATAAGCTGGTCCTTGGGGGATTTTTAATGCTGCGCAATAAAATTGGCTGGATAGTATTTTTGGGTTGGATGTTTGTCATGGTTCAACCTTTGCCAGCAGCAGAAGATCGCTATATTGGTTATTACTATCCTGCTCCAGAGAACATAGAAATATATTGCACCCGTATCCAACCCCTTGCAGAGATGGACAAACGGCGACGTGTCGGCTTTGTTATCGGTGTAAAGGAAGGTATGTCCAACAAAGCGTATGATTCTGCTTACGCTGTATTTGCAAAAGGTAGTGATTCAGCAAAGTTGATCATAATTGCCAAAACAGATGGTTATCTGGAAACTATCTACCGGGTACGCGCTCTGCTTGCCGACCTTACCAACAGCGCCAGGACAACACCTATTTTCGAAGAGAGCGGCGCGCCTGAAAACCTGACCTTTCTGGATTTGCTGACCTTGCTTGGATTTGAATCCGTTACCTTAAGTGATGGCGCCAATTTCACCCACCAGATCAAAATACGGCAACTCACCGGAAATACCTGCCATTCACAGTCTATTGACTAATAATGCGCAATACCGGGGATGCGGCACTCCCCGCTTGTGTACATCATCGTCACAGCACAACTGTCAGACAGCTGAACGGTCAGGTTGCCACTGCATTTTTCAAAGCTAACCCATCCATTTAATTCTTCCAGTCCATCCGAAGCAACAGAACCACGATTGGACACAATATAGGTAACCCGCGTGGCACCCAATTCATCAATGTCCAACTTTTCAAGCTCATTCTCAACAACTCCGGCACATCCCGTTCCGCCCCAGATTTCCGCTTTTACTTCAATTGGCAGCAGCATGGCGAATATTGCCAGCGTTAATACAATCGATTTTCCTTTTATCATTACTGCCGATCTCCAATTAAGTAGTTTGGGCTAATTGTCCTGCGATTTATCGTGGCTTTCGCCCTAAGCTATGCTGTAGAATTCATCGGAATGCAACAATCATAAAAAAGGAAAAAACATGCAACCAGTTAATGTCATCGCCATGATCACCACGAAACCGGGCAAGCGGGCCGATGTTCTCGCCGCGTTCAAAGCCAATGTTCCTGCAGTTCACGCGGAAGAAGGCTGCATCGAGTATAACGCTGTCATCGACATGGATGGTGTCGGCGGGTTTCAAGCAGAACTTGGGGAGAATAGCTTCGCTGTTATTGAGAAATGGGAAAGCATGGACGCGTTAATGGCTCATGCCAAGTCTGATCATATGAAAGCATATGGCGCAAAAACGAAGGATATGCTGGATAGCCGGACAATCCATATTCTGAAGTCCGCTTAAGTAATTGAGCCTGCAACGTCGTCTGGAAAACATAGCAACGGCGATGCAGGCCGCACTTTTCCCGAGGACTGTCGAGAAGAGGCTCCGCTTTCACAAGAAAAACGGAGCCATCAACGACCTAATAGAAAAAATGATCTTGTACTATTGTACTATTTTCGCCAGATCAGGCAGGCTCGAACATCGGCATAGGTGGTCCGTCACCTTCGGTTTCTGCAAAGAAAACCTTAACTTCCTGACCAATCGCCAATGAATCAAAATCGCAATTAACAATATTTGTCATCATGGAAATATCTGTGTCCGCCAACGTGACATAAGCAATTGCATAAGGGATAGGCGCAGCATGAAACACACTAAAAGAATAGATATGCCCCCGGCCATCGCTTTCCTTGAAGAAGGTGTCATCACTCCCGCAATGGGGACAAATGGACCGAGGATAATAATGCGGAGCCTCACAACTCCGGCAATATTTAACTAATAGTTTGCCCTCACGAACACCTTCCCAAAACGGACGTGTTTCCTCTTCGATATGCGGGGCGGGTATGGTTCTTTGTTCTGTCATTGTTATACCCTTTCCAAGATTAAGGTGCCGGCGGCATGCCTGGTTCCAAGCGATCCACCCGTTCCATGAGCAACCGCCAGGTCACAGTTTGCGACTTGGACTGCGGGATGCGCTTCTCCGCGAAGTTGCCGTACGGCTTCAATCACTTTCGTCATGCCTCCGCGGTTGCCGGGATGGTTGTTACAGAGTCCCCCGCCATCTGTATTGAAGGGAAGCTTTCCAACGCCGGAAATAAGGTTGCCATCGGCGACAAACTTACCGCCATCTCCCTTGGCACAAAAGCCAAGATCCTCAAGCTGAATCAATACCGTTACGGTAAAGCTGTCATAAATTGAAGCGTATTTAATATCAGAAGGCTTGACGCCTGCTTCTTCAAATGCTGCTGGCCCCGAAAATGCTCCTGCGGAATAGGTTAGATTGACACGTCCGCCCATCTGATGTTTGGGCGCTTCTCCCGCACCAATAATCCGCACCTTTGGCCGATTGAGTTCGGCCGCCACTTCCGGTGCGACCACAACAAGAGCCCCGCCACCATCACTGATCACGCAGCAATCGAGGCGATGCAGCGGATCGGCTATCATCGGGGAGTTTACAACCTCTTCTACCGTTACCACCTTTCGCAGCATTGCATTAGGATTATGCTGCGCATGATGAGATGCCGCGACCTTGATCCAGGCAAGCTGCTCACTTGTTGTCCCGAATTCATACATATGCCGCCGGGCACACATTGCATAGTTATTGACAATTGTTGGCGCAAAGGGCAACTCAAACGCGACATCGGGGGAGTCGGTTCCATAATTACGCGGCTTGGTGCCGGTCGCTTCACCGGAAGAGCGAGGTTTACCTGCAAGTGTGATCAACGCAACCTTGCACTTGCCTTCAGCAATCGCCTGCGCCGCATGGGCAACATGAATGACATATGAAGATCCACCGGTTTCCGTGGTGTCTATATGGCGCAATTTCAGGCCCATATAGTCAATCATAGAAAGCCCGCCTAGTCCCGGGGCATCTCCGGCACAAAAATAGCCATCAACATCGTCCTTTGTGAGGCCGGCATCGTCCAACGCGCCTTTGGCGACTTCTGCGTGGAGTTGTGCGAGTGATTTATCGACGGCCTTACGCGTCGGATGCTCATATGCACCAACGATATAGGCCTTCCCTTTTATGGTCATGAAATAAGTTACCTTTGTTTTTATTCATCCATGCCTATATGGCAGGTTCAGAGCGGCAAACCTAGCAAAGCCCTATCGGACATTCAACGATATAATCCGATGAACAAGAGAACGACACCGCATTGCAACAAAAAAAGCCGGAGGAGACATCGTCTCAACTCCGGCTTTTTAATTGGTGGCTCCTCCCAGACTCGAACTGGGGACACATGGATTATGATTCCACCGCTCTAACCAACTGAGCTAAGGAGCCAAAGAGCATCTGCCTAGCCCGACAGGATCAGGCAAGCGACAGGCGCTTTGAAGCCCGGTTTTTAGGGTTTTTACAATGCCCTGTCAAGCAAGGAAATAACAATAATCAGGCCAACTGGTGCTGAATGCCAGCAATTTTAACCGGCGCCTCAGTCCCGGCAATCCACCCTCCGCCAAGGAGCCGTTCTTCGTCATACATAACGCAAGCCTGACCGGCAGAAACACCCGGCTCAGCTTCTGCCAAATGAACTTCTGCCCAGCCTCCCGGCGCCCCAAAAACAGTCGCCGCCATTGGCTCCTGTGTCGAGCGAACCTTAACCATCACCGGTGTCCCCTTCTCATCCAACGGGTTATCTCCAATCCAGTTCATTTCCCGCAAAGTAAGCCGAGAGACAAGCAAAGCTTCCGGAGGCCCTACGATCACACGATTTTGATCGGGATCGATGCGCACGACATAAAGCGGAGTCCCTGTTGCGACGCCAAGACCGCGGCGTTGACCGATTGTATAATTGATGATCCCTGTATGCTGTCCAAGTAGGTTGCCATCCAGATCGACAATATCACCTGAAACAGCAGATCCTGGCCGCATTCGTTCAATAACCTTCGCGTAATTACCGTTAGGAACAAAGCAGATGTCCTGGCTTTCCGGCTTCGCTGCGACAGCCAGATTATACTTATCGGCAAGCGCACGTGTCTGTTCTTTCGTCAGATCGCCTAGAGGAAATCGTAAATAATTTGCCTGTTCCTGAGTGGTTGCGAATAGAAAATAGCTCTGATCCTTGATCGCATTGCGACCTCGGAAAAGCTGTGCATTTCCGGCATTTTCTGTCCGGCGAAGATAATGGCCTGTAGCCAGCGCCGCCGCACCGAGGTCTTTAGCCGTTTCCAGCAGATCACGAAATTTCACCGTTTGGTTACACCGCACGCAAGGTACAGGCGTCTCACCGCGCAAGTAGCTATCGGCGAATTCATCCATGACGCTATCCTGAAACCGGCTTTCGTAATCTAGAACATAGTGAGGGATACCGATCGCTTCCGCCACGCGACGCGCATCATGAATATCCTGACCAGCGCAGCAGGCACCCTTTTTCTGCACCGCCGCCCCATGATCATAAAGCTGCAACGTGATACCGACGACATCATAGCCCTGGTCCTTCAGCAGCGCAGCCGTGACGGAGCTATCGACGCCGCCGGACATGGCAACGACGATGCGGGTATCTTCCGGCGCTGTATCAAACCCTAGTGAATTCATGGCGGGCAATATAGAGCGCGCTTTCTAATATGCAAGCACATCCCGCTGTAAAGCCGCTGATTATGATAGGAAGTTCAACAAACTCATGCGATTGATTGTGCTCAATACGCTGTATGAGGTTTCGAGAGCAAGCTCCCGTTGGTTAAGATTAGTGATCGCCTCAGCTGCATCGACATCTTCAATATTACTGACAAATACTTTTGTCTGGTCAACCTGGAGGGTCAGGGACTCCATAGTATCCTCCATGGTCTTCTGATTGAGACCGTTTTCTCCCCGGAAACCCGCGAGATTATCCAGCGTTGTTTCAAGTCTTGCTATCTCACCGATCAGAAAATCCTGATCCTCCGGAGACATAGGCGAGGCAAAACTGTTGGAAGGCCCTGTAGGAACAGGCGCAGTACTGGGTATAACGCCATTCGCCCAAAGCGCCAATCTTTGTAGGGACGTCATGACCTCAAGCCCTATTTCATCGGCTAGAACGCCGACCTCCAAAGTCCTGTTCTCATCAATACGCACGGTCGCCTTGAGGTCATTGTTCTCAAAAATATCCGTCGGAGGTTCCGCCGCTGCCGCCAGATCATTAAGCGAGGTGAGATTTACCGGCGGCACATCACTGTTAGAGCCGCTAAAAAGATATCCTTCAGTATTCTTGCTATTAAGAAAATTCGTCACTGTTTCGAAAGCACCTTCAATAGTCGCATACAGACCTTGCGTTGTGCCAGAGTTAATCGTCGACATCACGGCGGATAGAACATCTCCACTCGCGCTCTCCATGCCAGTCAGCGCCTGATCGTATTGTGCCAGCCTGTTCATGACCCTGCCGTTATTCGCTTCATACTGTTCAAGACGGGAAAGCAATGATTTTGCACCAGCAAGATTTGTGACATCCATATGGATGTCTTTATAGTATTCCGCAACATGACCCGTTGTGACCTGTCGCTGCGCATCTGCAAGCTTATACTGGCTCCCCATCATTTCTTTGATAAGCGTCTGACTTTGCTGAAATGTTGAAACGCGTGTCATGGTAATTCTCCTAGACGATATTGATCAGGACGTCATACATTTCACGCGCGGTCGTGATAATTTGCGCGGAAGCATTATACGCATTCTGATATACGATAAGATTGGCGAGCTCTTCGTCCATGTTGACGCCAGAAACTGCCTGCAGACGATTGTGAAATTCAGTACTCAAGGCGGCTCGATCACTTTGCAGGCTTTCAGCCCGGGCAGCATCCAATCCGGACTTCGCCAGTATTTGGGCGGCATAATCGCCGAGAGACACAGTCGAACCGGTTAAACCGCCCACGGTGCTAAATGAAAAAGACTGTGTCGCCAATTCCTGAAAAGCAAGTGCGCCACGATTGTCCGCCACGGTCACTGCCGGTGTTCCGGCCGCATCGATTTTGGCCGTCGCCAAGAGCTGGGGATTTGCCGAAATGTCAGAAACAATACCAAGCTCCAGCCCTGCATCCGCCGGATACCTGAGGCCTACCCCAAACATTTCCGAGAAACTTGTTCCGGTACCGCTGCGATCAGATGAATCTGCGCGAACATTGATATTGTAATTTTGATATCCAGTGGCGGTGGAGATAACTATCGCACCGTTTGCATCCAGCGATGCCGTTGCATAAGACCCCAGGTTACTGTTGATCTCCATGACGACATCCGCCATCGTTCCACCGATGGCTCCAAAGTCGAGAACCATTGATATCGGCTCTTCACCATTCGGCCCGATCAACTCCAACGAGGTTGTCCCCGTAAAACCATGTGCATCTGCCGAGGTCAACCCGGTGTTATAGTTTGTGTTAATCTTCGTTGTAATCAGATCATTCATTCCGAAAAAATGTGAGAAGCCGCGCCCACCTCGATCGGAAGGGCTGGCCGCCTCTTGTCCGATGCCCACACCGGATGCTCCGCCTTGCGCGGACATCGTCAGAACACCGCCTGTCAAACTCAGAGTTCCTGCACCGAGGCTTCCATTTACCTCAGCGACCACATCGGCCATCGTCGCGGTACCCGGATTATCAAAATCGACTGTATAAGAAGCTGCTATATTGTTGCTGGCGTCAAAACTGTAGAAAGTTGCCTGACCCGTAAAACCATGAGCATCCGTTGCCAGAACTCCAGTTGCGTTACCAGTCATCGTGGCAGGCGGAGGCACTGCAATATTCTCGTTATGCACGGCGTTGAACTGTTCTGTCACCCCTGATGCAAGCGCTCCGATCTGAGACGCAAGATCTGGCAGCTCCGTATTTCGCATATCAAGCCAACCACGGAGCGATCCGCTCTGTAATTCAGGATCCAGTGCAAGACCCGTATCAGCGACGGTTTTGGTTGCCGTGTCATAGACGTTAAGCGTCACTTGGTCGAATATTGTCTCACTCGTGACGATCGCCGCCGGCGAATAAACAAGTTGTCGCGGTTCGAAATCGAGAAGCTGTTGCCCTGCTTCCGTCACGACAGCAATTGCGCCATCGTTCATCGGATAGGTTTTAATATCCATGACATTAGAAATTTCACTTAATGCCTGATCCCGCAGATCAAGCAATTCGCCGGTTGGCTGATTGCTTTGAGTCGCTGACCTGATTTCCAGATTCAGTTCGTGAATACGCAAAATCGCGTTATTAACGACATTCGCTTCTTCCGCGACATGTTTGTCTGCCTCTTTGCGAAGGTCCTGGATTTGGCTTAGCAGCCGGTCTGTCTCAATCCCAAAGTTTGTGATTTCATTGAGGGCTGCAGCTCGAGAAACCGACAATGTCGGATCAATGGTAAGGGCAGCAAAAGCAGAGTTTAGACTGTCAAGTTTTCCGGTCAGAGAATTGTTCGCCGCAGGATCCCCGAGCAGGGATTGTAACTGACCATAGATCTCAGACATTGCTTTATATTGTTCAGAACCAGCCGTTGCAAGGCGCAGCTCCTTAGCAATAAACTCATCCGTAATCCGCCGAACCTCGGACACCTCAACCCCGGTACCAATACCGTTAACAGTTAGGGCGCTGTATTCAACTGTCTTGCGCGAGTACCCCTCCGTCTGAACATTGGCAATGTTCGTCGATGTCACGTTAATAGCGGATTGATGTGCCAACATACCGCTTACGCCGGAGTTAAATATTGCATTCAGACTCATGATACTTGCTCCATAACGAATGGTACACTTGATGGCGCACCGGAAAAAATAGCCGCCACTTGGCAAAACATACCGGGCTGATGCCGTTTCCCGATTTCCGGGAAGCTCAGAAAATAGACCCTAATAGATTGTTTTATATAACTTTTTACCATATTATCTTGTTATCCGCATAAACGGTTTGGCCCCTAAATCGGGCTCTCGCCCCCTATACAAGCAAATATAATGCCAAGTCATTCTCCAGAATGTGGAAAAAAACCCAAATCAATAGAATCTGGCGATTAGCGCCGAAGTAACGGGCAATAAGTAAAAGAGAGCCGTCTCGAGCAGACCATTGCTTCTTGCCATCTTTAGAAGTCGGCAATTTTATCCTCCAACAACCGACGGAACCTGCGATTTCTGGACTATTTTTCCTAACCCGCCAAAGGTTTCAGGATTTAAGTATCTATTTTTATTGCGTTTTTTATGTTTTCAAAAACTGGCCCGATGTTTGCTTCACATAGGGACGAATGAATTTGAATGATCAATACATTTATCTTGAATGAGAGACATGCAATGGATGTTGGGCAAGTATTTGGGACGGCAACAGAACCGGCACGACGTGAGAGCGAACGTTATCGCAATGACAGCGAGGATTTTGCAAGCTATCTGGACGAACAAAACCCTGAAAGCGAGAAGGCCTCCGCAAAAGAGCGTACTCCCACAGATCAGTCGACTGCCAGTTCAGATGACTCTTTAAATAGGGAAACGACGTTCGACAAAGGCAACTCGGCAGTTACCACAGCGGAAAACGCAGCTGATAATGAAATGGCAGAGCGCGGAAAGAACGACGATAACTCCTCTTCACCGGTGGCCGCGCCATTGCATACTTCGTCCTCATCCGACGCAACCTCGAATACCGCTAATAGCAAGACAGGGTCCGCGGGCCTTTCAACTGCTGCGGCAATGGCAGTGCAAGAAGCCCTGTCGGGCACATCAACTCATGTGCCAACAGGCTCTCTAAAGAAAGATGAAACCACATCGACGCAGGTTGCCTCTCAGTCCGCAACGGCGATGGAAACGGGCAACAAGAAATCACCGGGAGCCAACGCTGCTGGCGCGACGACGTTGACAAGCAATGAGAAGACCCCTGCGATGTCTCCGTCCGATGCGAAGGCAGCACTCGACGCGTCGGATGTGCTTTCCAACTTGCGTGCGGAAGCAACTTCGAAAATGAGCAAGAAAGACATTCTTTCCTCGAAAATTGCGGAAATGCTGCAAGATGGCAATGGTAAAATCAGCCTGACAGCGACGAAGCAACAGCAGAATATTCAAACAACGCTTACCAGCAGCACTAATCTTTTCACCGCTGCTCTGACAAATAATACAGGAGCAACCACTCCAAACGCGCTCGCCTTCGCCGGCGGCGATTTGGATGGTGCCATTTCCCAGGCGCCGCCCACACCTTCGGTTGGCGCCCAAGGAATTTCTTTGGATTCCTCGAACCAAACCATACCAACGGCCCCGACAGGTTCTGTTCAGGGCGTCGACGCAACCGCATCAAACAATATGAGCCAAACCGCCAATGCCGCCCGTGCGGGACATTTACCGGTCGCGGAACAAATATCAACGCAGGTCAGCGCCGCAATCAAGGAAGGGCAGGACCGCATCAAGATCAGCCTGCATCCATCAGAACTCGGCCGGGTCGAAGTTAAACTTGATATCGGCCATGATGGCCGGGTACTCGCCGTTGTCTCGGTTGATAAACAGGAAACACTGGATCTCTTGCAGAGGGATGCGCGCAGTCTGGAACGCGCCTTACAGGATGCCGGATTTGACACTGGCTCCAATAGCCTGAACTTCAGCCTCAACCAGAATGGGCAGGAAAGTGAGGGGGAAGACACTAATTTCTCAAACCTGGACGTTTCGACGAACGAACTGAAAGACGGCGATGACTTGGCACCGCTCCCACTTCGGGCACCTCCCGGCGGGAACGGCGATAGCAACCTGGATATACAGGTCTAGCCAAATGATTGTTTTGAAATTATTTCCAAAAAGTGAGTATTGAACCATGCCCGAAATAACTTCCACATCCCAGATCCAGAATAGCGCTGCGGCTAAAGCGCAAACGGACCTGGCCAGTAATTTCGATGATTTTCTGACGCTGCTGACAACTCAGCTGACCAATCAGGATCCACTTAATCCGACGGACACAACGGAATTTACAAACCAGCTGGTCAATTTCAGTTCCGTAGAACAGGCGATTGCAACCAACCAGAATCTGGAAGCCTTAGTTCAGTTGGAACAAATATCACAACAGAACATGATGGGCGCGACGATGATTAATTATCTCGGGAAATCCATCGGGACAAATCTTAATGTTGCAGCCTTGAATAATGGTGATGCGGCCTGGAACATCGATCTTGGTAGTAGCGCTGCGGCCGTGAAATACGATGTCTATAACCAAAATGGCGATATCGTTTTTTCTGAAACCCAAAATAGCGCTGCAGCGGGTGAACAGCAGTACAGCTGGAACGGCACAACCAATAGCGGAACCCAGGCAGGTGATGGCGCCTACTACCTTGTGGTCACCGCCGAAACCGAAGGTGGCAGTTCCATCGATGTCGACTACAGCTTTAAAGGTACGGCCACAAGTATAGAAACGATCAATGGCGAAGCTGTCCTGAAGGTTGGCGATGTCCCAATTGGCCTTAGCTATATCACGTCTGTAACTGAACCAACGACTACTGATCCGTCCGCTTGATAGCGGCCAACCCAAGACGCTTTCGCCATTCATTAGGTGGGCGGTAAAATAGGAGAGAAAAAATGAGTTTAACAGCAGCAATGTTTTCAGGTGTATCTGGATTGGCCGCGCAATCAACGGCGATGGCAACCATTTCGGACAACATCTCAAATTCCAACACCATTGGCTACAAGGGCACTAATGCGATTTTTTCGACACTGGTGACAGAAAGCGCAACGGACACAACATATTCTGCCGGCGGCGTCCTTGTACATCCGCGCGCGCAGATTGATCAGCAGGGCCTGGTCACGGGATCAAGCTCCACAACACATATGGCAATTGCAGGCGATGGTTTCTTCGTCGTATCGGACGCAGCCGACCCGAGTGCATCCGGCGGAAACTATGTCTACACTCGCGCGGGTACTTTTGAACCTGATGCTGCAGGCCTGCTGCGTAATGCCCAAGGGTACTATCTTCAGGGCTGGGAAATTGACGCTGCTGGTAATATTCCTGCCAACCAGTCAAATCTAGCCGCACTAACTCCGGTTAATATCACAGGCCTTACAGGTAACGCCGAAGCAACCTCAACCATTGACCTCAAGGCTAACCTCTCCTCGGATCAGGCAACCTATGGGGCCGGTTATGTCGCTGGCGATATGACAAGTGGTACTGTTGATCCTCACTTTGTCCGCTCTTTCCAGATATACGACAGCATGGGGTCTGCCCATAGCATCACTTTTAATTATCTGCGGACAGGCAGCGGGGCGACTCCAAATGAATGGACGGTCGAAATAACAGCAGACATCGACGGTGATGGTAACGAGGATATGCTGAGCTCAGACATTCTCGCCTTTAATTCCGACGGAACGCTGGATATGGGATCTACAACGCTCTCGAATACGGTCACGATTCCCTGGGCTGCGGCTATGGGTATTGATACGCCACAGGCCGTTACCCTGAACTTCGGCAGCGATGGTCTTTCAGACGGTTTCACCCAATTCGCGTCAAATTCCGAACTCGTATCCTCGGAAGTAAACGGTGCATTGTTTGGTGCCTTCAACTCTGTCTATATTGATGAAGAAGGAACCGTGATTGCCAAATTCGACAACGGTACATCGAAGGAAATCTATAAAATTCCGATTGCAACTTTTGCAAATCCAAACGGACTGCAAAACCGTGATGGCAATGCCTATGATGAAACGCCTGAGTCAGGCGCCTTCACTCTGCGTGAAGCTACAGTAGGCGGTGCCGGCACCATCATTTCTTCAGCAACGGAAGCTTCAACCGTCGATATTGCGGAAGAATTTACCCGTATGATTATTACCCAGCGCTCCTACTCGGCGGCCGGTAAAATTATTACGACGGCAGATGAGATGCTTGAAGAACTAATCCGCCTGAAACGATAGTTCCCTAAAGCCCTACAGTCGACCTCTTCATGGCAGGAATTAAGCCTTTCTGCCATGAAGATAAAATTAACCAACCTCATTAGCTGTTTGTTAAATCGATGGGCCTATTATCTCAAATCAAGGCGAAATGTAAGAGTGAGGTAGAGTGCAGATGCAGTCGCAAATGGACCGCAAAGTAAATCGGATTATTGGACTGGACGGTCAACCCATGACGATTCATGATCTACCGCCGAAAGATACCAAGAGATGGGTTATCCGGCGGAAGGCTGAAGTCGTTGCCGCTGTTCGCGGTGGATTGATCAGCCTGGATGATGCATGTCGTCGATACACGCTTTCAGTCGAGGAATTCCTATCCTGGCAAAAAGCAATTGACAAGCACGGTCTACCGGGTCTTCGGACGACCCGGATCCAGGAGTACCGTCCCAATGATTCAACATTTAAAAGTGACTAGTTAATTTACTTGTTATTCTCTTTTGTAAAAAGCCCGGCAGGAAATGTCGGGCTTTTATTTTGGCCAGAGCAGCCCGTATCCAAAATCCGGGCTTTAGAAGGCATTTAACGCCAAAGAAAATCTACTAGGCAAAAATTTCCACATACCCGGCAAATATTGCCTGCCGTTAACCACTTGTTTATCTCCTCATCGTATCGTTCATGAAGTGGAACAAATTTTACGAGTAATTTAAGTGAGTGGGAGCATCAACGTGAACGGATTAAGCCAGCTTCTGCAAAGTCTGGGAACAGTGAGGGTTATGATCCTCGGCGGTGTGGCCGTCGGGTTGATTTCGTTGATCATGCTAATGGCAACGCGGATCAGCAGCCCGGATTATGCCCTGCTGTATGGTGGTCTGGAGCCATCCGACTCTGCGGCAATCGTTTCTAGGCTCGAAACAGAGAATATTCCGTTTCAGATTGGCGGTAACGGCCGCGATATCCTCATTCCTGATGACCAGGTAGCTTTGGTGCGTCTGAAAATGGCGGAGGCAGGCCTCCCGAATGGCGGCTCCATTGGTTACGAAATTTTTGACAGCTCCGATACGTTCGGTACGACCAGTTTTGTGCAGAACGTAAATTACGTCCGGGCTCTTGAAGGCGAACTTGCACGCACTATCCGTGCCTTGAATAATGTGTCCGCCGCCCGTGTCCATCTTGTGCTTCCAAAGCGGGAAGTCTTTAGCCGCGACAAACGCGAAGCCAGCGCCTCTATAGTGTTGAAACTTAATGGTCGGGGCCGACTTGCGGATGACCAGATTGCTGCTATTCAGCATATGACAGCATCTGCTGTACCTTCCCTTTCACCATCACATATTTCTATTGTTGATGAAAATGGCAACCTGCTCGCCCGTGGCGACGGCAAGGAAACACCGGGTACCGGCTTCAGTTCACAAAATGACTTCAAGCGCATCGCTTATGAAAGTCACCTGAAAGAACAGATCGAGAAGCTATTGGAGAAATCCCTGGGCCCCGGCAATATCAGAGCAGAAGTAAGTGCCGTCATGGATTTTGACCAGCGCACAATTCATTCCGAAACTTATGATCCGGATAGTCAGGTCGTCAGATCTTCGCAGCTCGTTGAGGAAAACAGCTCATCAAACGAAGGTACTTCCATCGATCCCGCTGTTTCCGTCGCCAACAATCTTCCTGAAGCAGACGCCGATAATGGTGGTGGCTCCAACTCCAAGAATGCCGCATCGCGGACAGAAGAGACAGTTAATTACGAAATCTCAAAAACCATTACGACAGAAGTGCGTGAATCCGGCCCGGTTCGTCGCCTCACTGTCGCCGTCCTGGTCAATGGTCGGTCTGAAACTGCAACGGACGGCACCCGATCCTATGAACCACTCAGCGAGGAAGCTCTTACACAAGTCAGCCGCCTTGTAAAATCAGCGATAGGTTATAATGAGGAACGCGGGGATGTCGTCGAAGTCGTTAATATGCCGTTCGCCGAGGTAATAGAGAATTTCTCGGATGAAGAAGTCATCACTGACGATATTTTCATGGGCCTGACGAAAGCCGATCTTTTCAAAATGGGTGAAATGGGCGTCCTTGTAATAGTCGCGATTCTCGCACTTTTGCTGGTTGTCCGACCCCTTCTAAATCGCGCTCTCACCGCTGGCGGTGCGACGCCCGCGCTTGCCGGCCCCGGTGGCGCTGCTGCGGCCGGTGTGCTGGGTGGTGGCGGCTCCGTACCGGCGATCGCCAATGGCCAGGGACAAGCTGGAAATCCTGCACAATCTCAAACACTCAATGAAATCGATAACATGATTGATCTCGATAAAGTTGATGGTCAGGTTAAGACCTCGGCCCTCAACAAGGTCAGTGAAATCGTAGACAAACATCCAGACGAAGCAATTTCCATTCTTCGTAGCTGGCTCTATCACGACGCGTAAGGAACCGTCATTTCATGGTAATAACTGATACAAAATATCTAAACGGTCCGGACAAGGCCGCCATCATGATGCTCGCCCTCGGAGATGAGCATACAAAGGATCTTTGGACTCGCCTCGACGAAGAGGAGATCAAGGAGATTTCTCAGGCGATGTCAAATCTAGGATCTGTCTCCTCGGAGGTGATGGAAGCGCTTTTCGTCGAATTTGCGAGTAAGATTTCTTCTACCGGAAACATCGTCGGAAGCTATGAAGCCACAGAACGGCTTCTGATGAAGGCGCTTTCCGGCGACAAGGTCGAGGGTATCATGGAAGAAATCCGTGGTCCCGCAGGTCGGACCATGTGGGACAAGCTGGCAAATGTTAACGAACAGGTGCTCGCGAACTATCTCAAGAATGAATATCCCCAGACCGTGGCCGTTGTCATAAGCAAAATTAGCCCCGGCCACGCGGCAAAGGTCTTATCGACACTGCCTGAAGACTTCTCCCTCGAAGTCGTGAATCGCATGTTACAAATGGAATCAGTTCAAAAGGAAGTGCTCGACAAGATCGAAGATACTCTGCGCAGTGAATTCATGAGCAATCTTGCGAAAACCAACAAGCGCGATAGCCACGAATTGATGGCGGAAATCTTTAATAATTTCGATCGCAATACTGAGGGTCGTTTTATTTCAGCTTTAGAAGAACGCAATCGGGACTCCGCAGAGAAGATCAAAGCGTTGATGTTCACATTCGAAGATCTACTCAAGCTCGATCCCGCTGGTGTTCAAACACTGCTTCGGAATGTCGACAAAGAACGCCTGGGTATCTGCCTGAAAGGTGCCTCGGAAAGCCTTCGTGACCTCTTTTTCACAAACATGTCAGAGCGGGCAGCAAAGATACTCCGCGAGGATATGGAAGCCATGGGGCCGGTTCGCTTGAAAGACGTGGACGAAGCGCAAATGGAAATTGTTAATACGGCACAAGAGCTTGCCGATAACGGCGAAATAATGCTGGCCGAAAGTGGCGGCGATGACGAGTTAATTTACTAAGGTGCAATTAGACATGGCTGCTACCAACAGATTTCTTTTCGATACTGAGTTCGGCACGGACTCTTCATCATTTGATGAAGCGCCAAAGCAAGCTGAGCGAGAAGAAATGGTATACACGAAAAGCGATGTCGAAGCGCTTAAAGCCGAAGCCTTTGAAAACGGGTTGCGTGAAGGGCAAAACCAGTCACTGCAGGGAATTGAAACGTCCGTTGCTGAAACGATGAGCGCAATCAATACCCAATTGGCGCAACTTGCATCCGAACATGATGGGAGAATGAACGTTATCAAGCAGGATTCAGCCCATCTTGCATTCTCCATCGCCTCAAAGTTTGCGCCCGCCCTCATCGACCTCACGCCGGAAGCGGAAGTACAGAAACTGATCGAAGAATGCCTCATCGATCTTCACGATGAACCACGGATAGTCGTTCGGGCGAATGCAGAGGTATGCGACAAGATCTCCAAGAAAATTGATGATCTTACCAGTCGCTCTGCTTTTCAGGGGAGTATTATCCTACTCCCGGACGAGACCAAACACGCGGGAGATTGCCGGGTTGAATGGGCTGATGGTGGCACGGAGCGCCGTCTTGAAGACATTCAGCAGCGCCTTGAAGAAGTGATCAATCGTTTTATTCGCTCGAACCGTGGCGAAAACCAGGAATTCAAGAATGATATGGATCAGCCGACAGCTGACCAATTTTAAGGAGTGATAACGTGGCAGAAGATGAAGAACTCAATCTCGAAGACTTGGGTAAACCGCAAGCCCCGGAAACCGACATAGCAATCCCTGAGGAAACTGCCAATAACATGGCTTCCGATGACATTGATACGGATGAAGATACAGAGATTGCCCGCACAGCAGCGGATCTTGAAGCTGTTTTTGATATCCCGGTGCATGTGACAGCCGTTCTTGGCAAATCACGGATGCGGGTGAGCCAGCTTCTTAAACTTGGTCGTGGGGCAGTGATTGAACTTGATCGTAAAGTTGGTGAAGCAATTGATATTTATGTAAATAACCGTCTGGTTGCACGAGGCGAGGTCGTTGTTGTAGAGGACCGCCTTGGCGTAACGATGACAGAAATCATCAAAGCGGATCGCCGCTAGAAAACAACGGGTAACGCAGTGAATAAAATTGATTTAGCAACGGTTCTGGGTCTGTTTGGCAGCTTTATGCTTGTCACAGGTGCCGTTTTGCTCGGAGGTTCAATCGGCTCATTCTATAATCTGCCGTCTGTCCTGCTGGTGCTTGGTGGAACCTTTCTGGTTACGATGATCAGCTTTTCCCTGTCTGACATTATCCGTGCCCAACGATTAATTCTGAACACCCTATTCACGCGAAATGTAACACCGAACTACGCCGCCTACTCCATGCTTGATCTCGCCGATAAATGCCGCGGCAAGGGAGTGTTGCATCTGCAAGATTATCTGCAGTCTCTTGAGGAGGACAGCTTTCAGCGCAAATCGCTGCAACTTGTTGTTGACGGCTTGCCCGCAGAAGAGGTCAATCGCATTCTGCAAAATGATTTAAATGGCATGATCGCACGGCATAACGCCTGTTCCAGCGTTCTACGCAAGGCAGCAGAAGTCGCGCCGGCGATGGGCCTGATCGGGACACTTGTTGGCCTGGTACAAATGTTGGGTAACCTGAATGACCCATCCAGTATTGGACCAGCCATGGCCGTTGCCCTGCTCACGACATTCTACGGAGCCGTTCTCGCAAATATGTTTTTTAATCCGCTGGCATCCAAACTGGAGCGTAACTCTGCGGAAGAAGTTTTATTGAACCGGGTATTTATGCTCGGTGCAGCGTCCATCGGACGGCAGGAAAACCCCCGCCGCCTTGAAATGTTGTTGAACACCCTGCTGCCGCCCGCAAACCGCGTGCAGTTCTACAGTTAAGATACTAGGAGAGTAAGTCGATGAGGTTGCTTATAATTGGTTCCCTGAACGGTCAGATTGGCGCTGCCAGCCAGATCGCCATCTCGCGCGGTGCCAAGGTCAGTCATGTGGACGATATCGAGATGGCAATGGCGTCCCTGCGGGCGGGCAAGGGTGCGGACATGGCCATGATTGACGTCAATCTGCCGATAAAGAACCTTGTCAGTATGCTTTCCGGCGAACGGATCAATCTCCCCGTCATTGCCTGCGGCGTAAACACCGACGCAACCGCAGCGGCAAACGCCATCCGTGCCGGTGCCAAAGAATTTCTTCCTCTGCCGCCTGATCCCGAACTGATCGCAGCAGTCCTGGAAGCAGTATCCCAGGAGAACAACAAGCTCGTTTTCGCTGATCCCGCCATGAAGGACGTCGTCAATTTGGCAGAGCAAATCGCACCCTCATCTGCGTCTGTTCTGATCAATGGCGAAACCGGAACAGGTAAGGAAGTCATGGCAAGTTATCTGCACTCACATAGCAACCGTGCTGATAAGCCATTTGTTTGCGTAAACTGCGCTGCAATCCCTGAGAATTTGCTGGAATCAGAACTTTTTGGTCATGAAAAAGGAGCCTTCACCGGTGCAATTGCCCGGCGTATCGGTAAGTTTGAAGAAGCAAACGGTGGAACCCTGCTGCTTGATGAAATCAGCGAAATGGATATCCAACTGCAGGCGAAGCTCCTCCGTGCAATTCAGGAAAAAGTGATTGATCGCGTGGGCGGATCAAAACCGGTTCCTGTCGACATTCGTATCATCGCGACATCTAACCGCGATCTTGCGGAAGCAGTCGCCGAGAAAACCTTCCGCGAAGATCTGCTCTTTCGTTTGAATGTCGTGACTCTCAAAATCCCGCCGCTTCGCCAACGGCCCGTAGATATCGAGGTTCTCTCGCAGCATTTTGCAAAGAAATACGCTGATTCAAACGGACTTAGCGAACGCCGTATTGATGAAAGCGCGATGGCCAAGCTCAAGCTTAACCCCTGGAAAGGGAATGTGCGTGAGCTTGAAAATACTATCCACCGCGCTGTTCTCCTCTGTCAGGGCGATACAATAACCGGGGAGGCAATATTGATGCCGGATGGCAGTGCCACACCATCCAATCAGACTGCCTCTGCCGAGAATGGCGTTGCGGCTACTGCGGCGGGCGCAGGTTCCCTCGTCGGCAGGAAAGTCGCTGACGTTGAGAAGGATCTCATTTTGAACACGCTTGACCATTGTTTCGGCAATCGAACACACGCTGCGAATATTCTCGGTATTTCAATCCGGACTTTGCGCAATAAGCTGAAGCTCTATTCCGATGATGGTGTCAACATCCCGGCGGCAACTGGGGACAACCGTTATCAGGCTCGTGCGTAAACACCAGTAAAACTCCATAAGCTCTTGAAAGTGCCCCGTAAATGAGTGACCCCCAATCAACAGCAGCAGCCCCTCAGGGAAGCGGTGAAATTCTTCAGCGGATAAGGCAGGTAGTCGGGCGCAGTGATATCGGTTTGGCACTTGGTGTCGTCTGTATCCTGATCATCCTGATCCTGCCGATGCCAAGCTGGTTGCTTGATTTTAGCCTTGCCATCTCGATCACCTTTTCCGTCGTGATCCTGATGACCTGCCTGTTCATTTCCAAGCCATTGGATTTCAGCTCATTCCCGACTGTACTTCTGATTGCAACGATGTTGCGGCTGGCACTCAACCTTGCGTCTACACGCCTTATCCTTTCGGAGGGACACACCGGCCCGGAAGCGGCAGGACATGTAATTGCAGCCTTTGGCAGTTTTGTCATGGGTGGCAATTTCGTCATCGGGATCATTGTATTTTCCATTCTGGTACTGGTGAACTTTATCGTCATCACAAAGGGTTCTGGCCGTATTGCTGAAGTCGCAGCTCGCTTTTCCCTCGACGCGATGCCAGGCAAGCAGATGGCAATCGATGCAGACCTTTCTGCAGGCATGATCAATGAGGATACGGCCCGCACACGCCGCAAGGAACTGGAGGACGAAAGCGGTTTTTTCGGCTCCATGGACGGTGCATCAAAATTTGTTCGGGGCGACGCAATCGCGGGCCTTTTGATCACCTTTATCAATATTATTGGCGGCATCATTATTGGTGTTGCTCAGGAAGGCATGTCTTTTGCGGCCGCCGCGGACAGCTACACGCTTCTCACTGTTGGTGATGGCCTGGTCAGCCAGGTCCCGGCTCTGATTGTATCTGTCGCCGCAGGCCTCCTGGTATCGCGCGGCGGCGTTGTTGGCACGACAGACAAGGCCTTGCTGGGCCAGCTCGGTGGCTACCCCCGTGCCCTCGGCGTGAGTTCCTTCTTGCTGGTCGGCCTCTCTCTTCTTCCCGGCGTACCTATGATTCCGTTTCTGATTTTGGCAGGCGGCATTGGCTATTCCGCATTTGTTCTGAACCGCCGACAGGAGGTTAAAGCGTTCGAGGAAGAACAGCTAAAGATTGATCACAAGAAAACGGCAGTTCCAGCGGAGGAGCCAATCTCCACGGCCCTTGCGATTGACGATTTGCGGCTTGAGCTCGGCTACGGTCTTCTGTCTCTGATCAATGACAATGAAGGCTATCGCCTTACTGATCAAATCAAGGCCCTGCGCCGACAGATTGCCAGTGAAATGGGTTTCGTGATGCCAAGTGTGCGCATCCTCGATAACATGCAGCTGCCCGCAAATAATTACCTTGTCAGAGTCAAGGAGGTTGAGGCCGGTGCTGGCGATGTTCGGCCTAATAATCTTCTAATCATGGATCCCCAGGGACAGCATATCGATCTTCCTGGTGAAGAGACAGTAGAGCCAACATTTGGCTTGCCCGCTGTCTGGGTTGATACGGGCCAGCGTGAAGAAGCGTCTTTCCGTGGTTACACAATTGTTGATCCGGCAACCGTTATCACCACCCATCTGACAGAGATATTGAAGGATCATATGCCGGACCTGTTATCCTATGCGGAGACACAGAAACTTCTCGATGACTTGCCAAGCGTTCATCAGAAGCTCATCGCCGACCTGATCCCGACGCATATCTCGGTAAGTGGCGTTCAGCGCATCCTGCAAAACCTTCTTTCAGAACGCGTTTCCATTCGGGATCTACCAACTATTCTGGAGGGTATTTCTGAAGCTACCGGGTACTCACAGAACATCAATATCATTACAGAGCATGTCCGCGCCCGACTGGCCCGGCAAATCTCCGCAGTAAATACAGCTGACGATGGCTATATCCCACTCATTACACTAACACCGCAATGGGAGCAGAATTTCGCCAATGCCATCATTGGGCAGGGCGACGATCGGCAACTTTCCATGGCGCCTAGTCAATTGCAGGAGTTTATTGCAAGAGTAAGAGAGGTATTCGAAACGCTGGCAACACAGGGCCACAATCCGGTAATGCTGACCAGCCCTGCTATCCGTCCGTATGTCCGGTCCATTATTGAACGCTTCCGTCCGTCAACCGTGATCATGTCACAGAATGAAATTCACCCAAAAGCCAAACTAAAAACACTGGCGCAGGTTTAAGGCAGCGATAGATGCGGATCAAGACCTACACAGCCCCAACCATGGAGAAGGCAATTAACAAGTTGCGCCTGGAAATGGGACCGGAAGCAATCATTCTCTCCAGCCAGAATACGGATACTGGAGATGTCCAGCTGACTGCTGCGATTGAGCAGGTGGATACTCCAGCGCCTTTAAATGGAAATGGCTGGGCGGAGGAGTGGGATAGTGACTGGAAAACGGAAGCCGCCGATCCGTTGCACCAGAAGCCAAATGGTCAAGCCAACATTAAAGCATCCACGAAACCTTCTGCTTCCGCGACAAGGAAGAAACCTAACACGGTTCAAGTTACGCCAAAGATGGAATCTCTGGTTCAATCCATGGCCTATCACGGGATTCCGACGAAATTAGCGGAAAAGCTATGCCGAACGGCACTCTCCATCAATACAGAAGATACCGGAATGGCACTAGCCGCCGCACTGGACAGCCATTTCAAATACTCTTCGAAGGTTATCGGCCGAAAAACACCAATAATGCTAGTAGGGCCTCCCGGTGTTGGGAAAACCATAACGATTGCCAAATTTGCAGCGACCGCCAATAGGGAAAAACGCAAAGTTCATATTATCACCACAGATACCAGCCGAGCCGGCGCTGTCGAGCAGCTCAAAGCATATACAGATATTCTTGGGTTTGGTCTCGATATTGCCAAGACGCCGGAACAGCTCGCCTCACTTGTCAATGAAAGAAAGCTGACGGAGAGTACAGACATTCTCATCGATACCGGCGGGATCAATGTTTATGATACAGAGGAGGTCACCAAACTGACCCGGCATATCATCGCTGCAAAGGCGGAGCCCGTGGCGGTTCTTGCGGCAGGCACAGATACCGCCGAAATGAGTGATACCGCGGAGGGTTTTGCGGTCTTGGGCGCGCGACGCATGATCGTCACACGCCTTGACACCACGCGTCGATATGGAGGGGTTTTCACGGCCGCCCATTCCGCCAAACTCAGCTTTTCATACGCCAGTGTTTCTTCCTCCGTTGCTAAGGGATTGCATACTATCAATCCAGTTAACCTCGCCAGGCTTCTGCTTAGAGATCCGACACGATCTGAAGTCGACAAAGAATTTGATAAGGTAAAACCATGATTCAGACTGAAAGCCCACTTCGCAACCGCCCGTCGATGCACCCAGCGACGCAAGCCTCCGGTAATAACCTGATTACTGTAGCCTCAGGCAAAGGCGGTGTCGGAAAAACAGTTCTTGCCATTAGTCTCGCCCAGTCGCTTGCCAAAGCAGGAAAAAAGGTTCTGCTTTTTGATGGTGATGTAGGACTTGCCAATGTGGACATCCAGCTCGGGATTATGCCCGAAAAGGATCTGGCGACCGTCATCACGGGGGAAATGACCCTGGAAAATGTGATTTTTAAGTGCGCGGCAGGGGGATTTGATCTTATCGCGGGTCGATCAGGATCTGGCACGCTCAGCACGATGTCTGTCGGACAGCTAAAGAAAGTCCGTGAAGATCTAACGATCCTCGGCAACAAGTATGATTTTATAATTTTGGATCTTGGAGCAGGCATCGATGATGCGGTGAAAACACTTTCAAACGGACTGGGGCCAAAGCTGGTCGTAACGACCGGCGATCCGACGTCACTCACCGATGCCTATGCGTATATAAAGGTCACATCGCAAATTATGCCCGGCGCCGACCTGCGGGTACTGGTTAATATGGCAAAATCGGAAGCAGAAGGCCGAAAGGTTTATGAAAAGCTGCTCAGTGCATGCCGGAATTTTCTCAAATTTGAACCTCCGCTCGCCGGCATCATCGAGCTGGACGAAAAGGTTTCCAACGCTATCCGCGCTCAGTCTGGATTAATGACGCGATATCCAACCAGTCGAGCCGCAGGCAATATTGATGATCTTGCCCATGGAATTATAAAGGGGACTGCATAGTTATGCGGTGATGATGAATGAGTGGCATTCGCTCACCATCCGGCGTGCCGTCAGGTTTGACGGGAACCGCTAATTCTCCCGCCTCCGGTCAGGGGCCGATAACACCTGCCGCACCTGCAACCGCGCCAGGTAACGAAAGCAGCTTGCCTACAAATACACCCCGGCCCAAACCCGCGGCGACAATCAGCGAAAACACCCCGATAAATGCCGTGGTTATGGCCAAATCCACGAATGAGAATGTTGTCCTGCATACCGAATTCGGCAATTTTCGAATGACAACCCCCACCCCGCTGCCACTCGGGAGCCATATCGTCTTTGAGGTCATCGAGTTACAGGAAGTTATTTTAGCGCGGCTGCTCTCCATGAATGGCAAGGATATTTCACCGCCCCTCGACATCCGCCTTTTACCCACCGTTGAAAAGACAGCATCCGGGGCGGAAGGCTACTTGAAAGCCGGACAATTACATCCACTCGAATTAAAAGCGGGTATGCAGGCTCTTGCCTCTCTGCTCCCCGGTGTCAAAGCGGAGGCGATGCTCCCCAAAATACCTGCTCCGTTATCTGCAATGATGCCTGATCTGCGCGTCGCCTCATCCTCGGGCAGCGTCGCCACCATTCAAGATGGTCGATCACTCGGAATGAACCAGCAGGGTTTAGCTGCGTATCAAAGGTACCATAACCCTTCAGCCCCGGCATCCTCTTCCCCCTATGGGACGTCAATAAGTTCAAGCGGCAACCAATTTCATGTTGTCGAAGCTGATATCCTGCGCCTGTCTGCTCTTGCAAAGGGTGATGCATCGAAAGGTTCAGGTTCACTCGTGGATGGCGCCAAAATTAATCTCATCATTCGGCCACAACAGATGGACGGTTTGCTATCTTCACGTCCTGGACTTTTTCAAGGTACTGTTATCGCCGCAAGCACAGAACTGGCGACAAATGGCAGTAGCCGCGTGACCCTGCAAACACCTTTAGGGACACTGTCCTTTAACTCCTCGACACCTCTTGCGACGGGAACAACGGTACAGTTTGCTCTTGCAAACAATATTGGAGCTTTCCCCCTTCCCAATGCGGAAGCTCAGCAAGCCGGCGGACGACTACCGGCGATCGGTGCAATGGGAGACTGGCAGAACCTCCGTGAGGCACTTAATCTTGTTGCTCATCATGACCCCATCATTGCCCAAACTGTTATCAGTCAAATTATGCCGCAGGCCAATGCACAACTATCAAACACTCTATTATTTTTCATGGCGGCGCTCAATCTGGGTTCTATTGAAAAATGGCTGGGTCAGGACTTTACGCTTGCCTTGAAAGCCGCTGGCCGCAATTCGCTTCTAAATGCACTCGAAGATGATTTCGCTACTTTTTCAAGGCTGCAGTCTGAGCCTGGAGGGCAAGATTGGAAGGCCCTTAACTTCCCCTTCTTTGACGGCACTAATCTCCGGCAGGTCCGTATGTTTCTGCGGAACCATAAAAACCCGAACAATACTGACAATGAGAAGGATACAACGCGTTTTATAATCGAACTTAATTTGACGAAAAACGGACAGATTCAGCTCGACGGGCTATTTAAGCGCCATTTATTTGATCTGGCCATTCGTAGCCATCAGGCCATACCGGAAGAGATGCGACTTCATATCGGCAAGCTTTTCAATGAACATATGGAAATTTCAGGCCTTAAGGGGCAATTGATTTTCAAGACAGTCCCTTCTTTCCCCATCGACCCCCTGGCAGAATGGGAGAGTTGCCCGATGAGTGGCGCAAACACCTAGAGTCCCAACTTTTTGCGCATGGTCTTGGTTAGCTTCAACTTTATAATGGAATAGGCTTCGCGAATATAAACCTTAATATCTTGATCCTGCATAGCGTCCAAGGAGGCCAGCTGCACCCATTTCGCCCGCGCAAGATAGGGAGCTGGTATAATCCCTTTTTGTTCGATTAGTATTGCATAGGTAAGATCGCTACATTTAAAGCTGATTTTATCTGTCTCGTCCGCGCCCCAGTTGGAACAGATGGCAAAAATCTTTCCCCCGACTTTCCAGACAGATGCATTCCCCCATTGAATAACATTGGCGGTGGCGGGCAGTGAGCCACAGAAACGATCAAACTCTTTTCGCGTCATCGTCTATTTCTCCATTCACGGCACCTGATCATACCAGCATTCCTTCAATTACATTTCAAATTTCGATCTTGATAGATCGCTACCGCTACGCCATATTCGCGGGCAATTCTATACAGACAGGAAAACGAGTGATGTTCGTTGTTGCAGCGCTTTATAAATTTGTAGCCCTGCTTGACTATGAGGAGTTGCAGGGACGACTGCTCACCCTTTGTCAGGAGAAAAATATTCAGGGAACGCTTCTTCTTGCTGAAGAAGGAATTAACGGCACGGTTTCCGGTACGCGGGAGGCCATCGATGCGTTGCTTGCATTTCTTAAAGCTGATTCCAGGTTTGATGATTTGCAGTACAAAGAATCATTTAATGAAGTTCAGCCTTTCTATCGCATGAAGGTTCGCCTCAAGAAGGAAATCGTCACTCTCGGCGCAGCGGGTCTCAATCCACGTGAAACAGTTGGCACCTACATTAAGCCGAAGGATTGGGATGCTTTGATAAGCGATCCAGAAACCTTAGTGATTGATACGCGCAATGATTATGAAGTTGAGGTTGGTACCTTTCAGCGGGCTATTAATCCGGAAACCAAAACCTTTCGGGAATTCAAGAAATTCGTCGAGGAAAAACTTGATCCTGTGCGGGATAAGAAAGTTGCGATGTTCTGCACGGGCGGTATCCGTTGTGAAAAATCAACCTCCTATCTTCTCTCCAAGGGCTTTGAGAATGTCTATCACCTCGAAGGCGGCATTCTGAAGTATCTCGAGGAAATTCCGAAAGAAGAAAGTAGCTGGGAAGGTGAATGCTTTGTGTTTGACCAACGGGTCACGGTCAACCATGATCTTGAAAAAGGCTCGTATGACCAATGCTATGCCTGCCGCTATCCGATTACGGACGAGGATAAGACGTCGCCACTATATATGGAGGGGGTTTCCTGCCCGCGCTGCCATGATAGTTTAAGCGCAGATCAGAAAAAACGGTTTGCGGACCGCCAGAAACAGATCACTCTCGCAAAAGCACGAAACGAAATCCATATTGGCAACAAGTAAAGCCAATTTTTGTCACCGGTATTCCACTGAGATATTTCTCATGATTTTCTTAGTACCAGCCGCTTAACGGTGCAGCGCGAGTAAGAAATAATTTTAATTATGTTATAACGGTATGGTGATGTTATCGCGCCCGGCTTTTGCGCCGATGCAGCTCGATCGCAAGCTCATCTAGGCCCATCTGTTCGATCCTGTTGCGCTCATATTTCTCCCTTACCTCCCGGGCATTGAGTGCGACCTGGTACTTTTTTAGTTCCTGATACAAGACACGCACCTCTTCATTCAGCTCCGTGAGCTTGTCATCAACCTCCGCAATGCTCGCCTGGATATTTTCTCTTTGCTGCTTGGCGGCGGCGACATAATTGGCAAACGAAAACCCGACCTCCGGATTATTACCGGCGACATCCTGCTCTCGCTGTTGCTCCTCCTCAAGAGATCGCAATTGCTTGACAAAACCTGCCCGCAGGTTTTCGAAATCAGCAAGCTCTCGCCGTTTCTCGTCAAGTTTCCATTTATGGACCCGTATGAGACTATCCAAGCCCTTCATATTCTTCTCGACCTCATAGCATCAGCTCCGAAATTATGCCGTTTCAAAATTTGGTTCCCGCGCAAGAATTTCAGAAAGCGCGGTAAAACACTCGGATAGGCTGGTCCGTTCCTTCTTCCCTTGGCTCATGAACTTCTCCAGCATGGGGAAGAAGTGAATAGCTTCGTCAACTAATGGATCCGCCCCTTGTCGATAGGCACCCAAGCGGATCATTTCTGACATATCTTCATAAGCGGCAAGATATTGTTTCGCCTTCGAAATGACGACGTTCTCGGCGTCGCTGTTACATCCTGGCATGGTTCGGGAGACAGATTTAAGAACATTGATCGCCGGGTAACGTCCTCGCTCCGCAATCTGTCGCTCCATTACGATATGACCATCGAGAATTCCCCGGACGGCATCCGCTATCGGTTCATTATGATCATCGCCCTCAACAAGAACGGTAAAAAGGCCCGTAATACTTCCCTTGCCGGAACCGGGGCCGGCACGCTCAAGTAATTTTGGCAATTCACTGAAAACCGTTGGCGTATAACCTTTACTCGTTGGAGGTTCACCGCCCGATAGACCGATATCACGTTGTGCCATGGCAAATCTGGTGACGCTGTCCATCAGGCAAAGCACATCGCGGTCCTCATCACGGAAATACTCCGCCAGCGAAAGCGTCAGATAAGCGGCCTGGCGTCGCATAAGAGCGGATTCATCTGATGTCGCGACAACAACGATGCTTCGCTTCAGTCCTTCCTCGCCGAGGTCATCCTTAATGAACTCCTGCACCTCTCGGCCACGTTCACCGATAAGACCAATTATGTTGATGTCTGCCGCTGTATTCCGGGCAAGCATTGAAAAAAGGACAGACTTGCCCACACCAGAACCGGAAAAAATTCCCATTCTCTGGCCACGACAGCAGGTTACGAATGTATTTAGGGCGCGGACGCCAAGATCTATTTTTTCACCAACCCGTTGCCGCGTATGTGCAGGCGGTGGCGCACTCCGAAAGGGTACCGCCTTATTTCCGGGCTTTAGCGGTGGTCCGCCGTCTATCGGCTCCCCCATCGCATTGACGACACGCCCGAGCCAGCTCTCATTCGGAAAGATAACCGGGTCCCGCTCCGCGATTTCCGCTTTGCAGCCTATACCAATGCCCTCCAGCACCCCAAACGGCATTAGCAACGCGCGTTCATCTCGAAACCCAACGACCTCGCATTCAACCTTTCCACCGTCACGGGCCCGTAAATTAACCCGGCTACCGATACTCAAGTGTCTTTGGATGCCACCAATTTCAACCAGCAATCCCATGATTGCGACCACGCGCCCGTAATATTGGGCTGTAGGAACCCTGCTGATTTCCGAAATAATATTCTTCACGAAAGACGCCTCGCTATTCTTTTTCCGCAACCCTGATTTCAGTTGGTTAAGTCATTTTGCCTGAGACACTTTAAAGTTTCGTAAATACCGTCATACGAGGTTAATAAAGATAGTTAATTTTTATCTTTTGTTTTAACTAATTGTTAAGTTAAGTTGTTAATAATAGTTGCGTACAGGAGGTACAGTATATGCGGGTACTATTGATAGAAGATGATAGCTCTATGGCTCGTGGCATTGAATTGATGCTGAGCGCAGAGGGCCTAAACGTTTACACCACCGACCTCGGTGAAGAGGGTGTGGATCTCGGTAAACTCTATGACTATGACATTATTATACTGGATTTGGGTCTACCTGATATGTCTGGATACGACGTCTTGAAAAAGCTTCGTACGGCCAAGGTAGGGACACCCATTCTGATATTATCCGGCATGTCCGAACCTGATGACAAGGTTAAGGGATTGGGTTTCGGCGCCGATGACTATTTGACCAAGCCTTTTAACAAAGATGAACTTGTTGCACGAATTCATGCAATTGTCCGTCGTTCGAAAGGTCACGCACAGTCCACAATTCAGACCGGAAAGCTAACGGTCAACCTTGACTCCAAATCTGTTGAAGTTAGTGGCCAGCGCCTGCATTTGACAGGCAAGGAATATGGCATGCTTGAACTTCTCAGTTTGCGGAAAGGGACGACATTAACAAAGGAAATGTTCCTCAATCATCTTTATGGGGGCATGGACGAGCCTGAATTGAAGATCATCGACGTTTTTGTCTGCAAATTACGCAAAAAACTCGCCGCAGCGACCGCCGGAGATAACTACATCGAAACCGTTTGGGGACGAGGATATGTTCTTCGTGATCCAGAAGAGAACCTACAAGCCCGGGCAAGTTAATTACATTCAGTTAGCGAGAAGACCTAAAAAAGCACCCCCGCAGTACCGAAAATACTGCGGGGGTGCTTTTTTATAGGAAATATGGCCCACCAAAGAACCTTTTAGAATTATGCGGCAGAATTAGCTTGTGGCGCGGCCGTCAGACCGCCATCAGCTGAAGTATAAACTCCCCGCTGACCGTCTATCGGCTTAAAGCTGTCACAAATGCCAAGGACTGTTTCTGCACCTCCCAGGAAGAGCGCGCCATCATCGGCCAAAGCTTTATGGATCTCCTTCAACACCTTGCTTTTTGTTATTTGGTCAAAATAAATCAGGACATTACGGCAGAAAATAACGTCAAATTGCCCGACACTTCCTAGATCTTCCAGAAGATTTTTAGGCTGAAATTTAACCATGGCCCGTATGGAGCTATCGATTTGCCACATCTCACCAACCTGATGAAAATGTTTCATCAAAAGCTGAATGGGAAGGCCCCGCTGCACTTCAAACTGAGAATAAAGCCCAGCCTTTGCTTTTTCCAAAACTTCGCGCGAGATATCGGTTGCCATAATTTCCACACGCCAACCGGCCATTTTGGCGGCCTCTTCCTTCAGCAACATAGCAATGGAGTAAGGTTCCTGCCCGGTCGAGCATGCGGCTGTCCAGATGCGCAACGATTTCTTCGCAGCCCGCTGTTTCAACAACTGCGGCAACACCGCGTCACGGAAAGTGTCAAAAGGCTTGGTATCGCGGAAGAAAAACGTTTCGTTGGTCGTCATCGCCTCAGTAATTTCTTCCAGAAGATGTTCGTCATTGGATCGACGTACTTCATCTGCCAAGGCTTCAAGATTTTCCAGGCCGCGCCTCCGTGCAAGAGGTACCAACCTGCTTTCCAGCAAATACACTTTCTCTTCGGTCAATACCAGCCCGGAGCGCGATTTGACGATATTACTGAACAGTTGGAAGTCCTGACTATTCATACTGGCCCCCCACAAGTTAAATTTTCAATCGCAACGGGGATTTTCTGCAATGGTAAAACCTTATTACAAAGGCCTGCATTCGCGACGGCCCCTGGCATTCCCCAAACAACACTTGTTTCTTCATCCTGGCCGATCACCACTGCTCCTGACTCCGCAAGTTTTTTGCAACCGTCCAGCCCATCCTGTCCCATGCCTGTCAAAATAACCGCGAGTACATGTCGACCATATACATCGGCCAGGCTTCTCAACATTGGATCAACCGAGGGACGGCAATAATTCTCAGGCGGTTCTTGGTTCAGCTCAATAACTACATCCAAATTTCTTCTAGCGACCGTCATATGCCAACCTCCCGGAGCCACATATACGCGATTGCCCAGAACTCTTTCACCGTCAGTTGCCTCAACACAATCCTTGTCGTAAATCTTGTTCAGATGCTCTGCCAAAATCGTCGTAAAAGTGCCGGGCATATGCTGTGTAATTAATATTGGCAGACTGGTTTTGCCTCTCAGCGCGTCAAAGGTTTTAAAGAGCGCTTGCGGTCCCCCCGTGGAAGCTCCAATGGCAATCACTTCAGGTTCGAAGCCAGTCTCTAAAGGCCGTAATTTCAGAGAATTTTTCTCTGAAATTAAAGGTGTTCGTCTCTGCTTTGGTAAAACCTGTCTCAATAGCGGTCGTGCTGCCACATTATTCGCTATGCTGTTTCTCGAACGTCGAGTTGCGCCAAGTGCCCGAACCTTTTGCATTAGGCCACGATGGAACTCTTCCTTTTCATTGGCTACCCTGATTGATTCCGGTTTCGCAATATAATCAGCAGCACCACTAGACAGCGCCTTCAAACTGACATTGGCATTTCGCCGCGTCAGGGTCGACACCATGATAACCTGAACATCCGGATCCATTTCAACAAGTTGCGGCAATGCCGTCAGGCCGTTCATTTCCGGCATCTCAATATCCAGGATAACCAACTCCGGGCGGGTGCGTTGGAACTCGCGTAGGGCCACAACGCCGTTGTTGGCTATAGCAACAACCTCGATATCCGCTTCAGCTTCAAGCCACCTCGTCAAGAACCCGCGTATTACCGCGGAGTCATCGACGATCATCACCCGGTATGGATCACTCGTGCCCTTGTCCTGCAGCTTTGCTATCGTGTTGGCGTGCACCACTTAGAGAACTCCCACCTGTGAGAATTTCGCTTCAATAATTGCCCTGTCGAATGGCTTCATAATATATTCGTTTGCGCCCGCGGAAATAGCTTCGCGAATATGCGCCATGTCATTCTCGGTTGTACAGAAAATGACGACAGGCTGCTCGCCATTCTCGGAACTGCGGAGTGTCCGCAGGAAATCTATTCCATTCATTACCGGCATATTCCAGTCGAGCAATATGACATCCGGCATTTTTTCAAGGCACGTATTCAGGGCCCCTTTCCCGTCTTCCGCTTCAAGGATACCGAAACTTAAATCCTCCAAAATGCGTTTCGCGACCATGCGAACAACTTTGGAATCATCAACAATCAAACACGATGGCATCGAATTTCTCCGTTCTATATCAAGCTGCGATGGTCGAATTGGCTGTAATGTCCAGAAGCCGCTCAATTTGCAAAATAACGAGCAGCTCATTTTCCAGGCGGTAAATCCCCCCAGAAATATCTTTCCAGCAGGCATTCAACGTGACTGGTGTAGGTTGTAATTCATTCTTATCCAGGCTGAGCACCTCGCCGACATCATCGATCATCAAGCTATAGGGTTCGCCGTTATGTTCGACGACAATACTCAGGCCATTTTCATAATTCTCTAGCTGCGGCAGGCGAAGCCGCTTGCGAAGATCAATGGCGGTTACAATACGGCCGCGCAGATTGAGAACGCCGGCAACTTCAACTGGTGCCAGAGGTACTTTCGTTAGTTTAAGACCGCGAAGAACATCATGCACTTCGAGTACCGGAATGCCGAAGAGTTGATCCGCGACTATAATCGTTACATAGTCTTGCATATTGCTGACGGTCATTTTGCACTCCCACATTCTTTGAGGGTTTGCGAGAGCGTGGATATCAATGAGTCTCTGTCGAATTTTGCGACATAATCTGAAAACCCGACGGCGCGACCACGATCAAAATCTCCTTGTGTGGTATGGGAGGACAACGCGACGATTGGCGTCTCATGCCATCTGTCGTCTCCCCGAATTTCTTCAGCGAACTTGAAGCCATCCATCTCAGGCATTTCAATATCGCTGATGATGATGTCGAAATGCTCGCCTATGTCCCGTTTCTTGAGAGCATCAAGCCCATTTTCAGCTGTTGAGACATCATAACCAGCGCTTTTGAGAAGCGGCACGAGCATATTTCGGAAAAAGGGGCTATCATCGACCAGCAGGACTTTCTGTTTCTCGCTGACGGGATCGAAGGGTCGTACGTCCGATCCGCTGAAACTATTACCAAAGCATTTCTGCAGGCAATAACCTACGTCAATAATATCCGTTGTCTTGTCCCGAATAATGGCGCTGCCAACGTAACCGTCACCTTCGGAAATTATTTCGATATCAAGGTAATCTTCAACGATATCGATAATCTCATCGACAACCAACCCCATCGTATGGTCTTGATCGCTGAAGACAAGGACGGCCTGTCGGCCTTGTTCATTGATCTTGGTGTCCTCGTCAATTGTCATCAGCGGCATTAACTTTCCGCGGTACTGCACAACTTTTCTGCCGTTAGCGACCTCGATGGTGTCTACGTCAATTTCCTCAAGACGCGCGACCAGGGATAGAGGAACAGCCTTCGGATTTTTTCCGCCCGCCCGGAAGAGAAGAAGAGCGACCTTCTCCTCCTTTACCTCCGCCTGGGTTGTTTCCTCTTTTATGGAACTGCCCGACCCGACAACGGCATCGCCAGACATTGCAGCTATACCATTCGGATCAAGGATCATAATTACGCTGCCATCCCCGAGAATTGTATTCCCTGAAAAGAGGGCGAGATTTTTCAGAATTGGCGCAATCGGTTTAACGACAATTTCCTCAGTATCAAAGACACGGTCGACGACAATGCCAAATACAAAGCTTGCGACCTGAATAACAATGATAAACTCCTCGGCACCTTTAACATTACTTTGGTCAGCAATTTCATCCGCAGCCGTTTCAAGGCGCAGGATTTCATTCAGGTGAACGAGTGGCAATAATTGATCACGCAGACGGAGGACCGCCGCCTCGTTTATCATTTCGATGAAATGGTTGCAGTTGCCCTCGGCAGATGTCCTGACAAGTTCAAGTACACTGGTCTGAGGTATGGCAAATCTTTCACCGCCACATTCCACAATCAGCGCCGAAACGATAGCAAGGGTAAGGGGAATTTTGATCGTAAAAGTCGACCCTTCCCCTTCTTCGGAGGTTAAGGCAATCGTTCCACCAATCTTCTCGATATTGGATCGAACGACATCCATACCGACGCCCCGACCCGAGACATTGGTTACCTTCTCGGCCGTTGAAAAGCCCGCGCGCATAATGAAATTATGGATCTGCTGCTTGCCCATGTCTTCCAGTTCGGCCTCGCTTGCCAAACCATTTTCAATAACCTTTTTCTTGATTTTGGCGCCATTCAAACCGCGCCCATCATCGGTAATCTTGATGATGATGTGCCCACCTTCGTGAAAAGCCTCGAGTATAATCTTGCCTGTCTCCGGTTTGCCGGCCGCGACACGATCCTCTGGCGTTTCAAGCCCATGGTCGGCTGAATTTCGCACCATATGGGTCAGCGGGTCCTTAATCAGTTCGAGGACCTGACGATCAAGCTCAGTCTCGGACCCATGCATAACCAATTCTATTTTCTTGCCAAGATCATGACTGAGGTCACGGACAATTCGTGGCAGCTTTGACCAGGCGTTGCCGATCGGCTGCATCCGCGCCTTCATCAGTCCTTCCTGCAACTCCGTCGTTACATGGCTGAGACGTTGCAAAGGAACAGTAAATTCACTATCGCCCATTCCGCGAACCATCTGAAGGAGCTGGTTCCGTGTCAGGACGAGTTCACTTACCATTGTCATGAGGTTTTCGAGCATCTGTACATTCACGCGAATGCTCTGATTGGCGATGCTTGATTCCTTCGTGACTTTCTCGGCGACAGGTTTCTTTTCGGCCGTCGGTTCAGGGGTATCATCAGGCCCTTCGGCTGCCTGAAAGGCGGCCTCCAGTTCTTCAAGAGAAACTTCTCCAGGGCGAATTTTTTTATCTGCGGAGCCTGCGTTCGGACCTTCCGCGGCCCGAAAAGCAGCTTCCAGATCTTCTTCGGAAACAATTCCCAAAGACGGCTCTTTTCCAGTTTGAGTGGCCAAAGCAGCTTCGAATGCTGTCTCTCCAAACGCAAGGTCATTCAAACGAGCAATCAGATCCGCATCATCCCCAGCTGGTTCTTTTTCCGTTTCCTCGATTGCAGCCAGTATTCCCTTGATGGCATCTATTGCTTCCAGAATGAGGGTCACAACGTCACTGGTAACGGTAATTTCTTTATCGCGAATTTTTCCAAGAACATTTTCGCCGGCATGCGCAACCGCCTCAAGTCTAGGCAGAGCAAGAAAACCGCAGGTTCCTTTGATGGTATGAACAAGGCGAAAAATACCGTCGATATGGCTTTCGTCGCTCGGATCCTGTTCCAGAACGACAAGAGAAGCGTCAACGATACCAATGCTTTCGTTGGTTTCCGTAAGAAACTCACTCAGAAGATCATCCATTCGCCTGCGCACTTTCCGCATCTTTACTTTCTTTTCAGAGCATTAAATGCCCAGAAAATTTCAGATATAGAATGCAGGATAGAGGTTAACAAGCAGTTACGGATTGACCCGATAATTGGTATTATTGGCCTATAAAATAGCCTCTAAATACAAGCAGGTGTTCTCCATTTTAGAGATCTACCCATGGGGAAAAGACGCAAAAGTATCCGGTACGGCGCGTCAAGTTGAGTGAACAGCAAGTGCGACAAGGTCATCTTCCACTTCAAGAATCTCCAACGCCGCACTAGCATTCTCGCAAAGTGCCATTAGGTACTGGACACCAACATTTTGCGCCGTAAGCTCATTTTCATTATATCCGTTCTGAAGAACATGAGTGACGTCTTCACGCAATACAACACGCGTTCCTACTCCTTTAAATGAAAACGACCAATCCTCACCGGTCACACTACCGGTTACGCGCACTTCACCACCGCGAGGTAAGGCACCCGCCGTGATAACCAACAGATTACATAAGATCTTGATGACATCTTTTGGCAGCATCTCCACGCCGCCTTCGCTGTCAGGCCAGTCCAGATTTACCTTGCCGTACGCCATTAGGTCACGGCTAAGACTACGTGCATCACGCAATGAAAGTTCTTGTCCCATACCTCCTGCAAGACCAAACGCAAGCCGGTAAAACTGAAGCCGCGCAGACGCTTCCCCGGCGCTTTCACTAATAAGTTTAAGCGCCTCGGTCCTCATATCTTCGTTGCCGTCATCGCTGACAAGCTCTATCCCATTGCATACAGCACCAATAGGACCGATGATATCATGGCAGAGTTTGGAGCTCATTAGCGAGGCAAGTTTCAAATCAATCATAGGATCTCCAAAATCCGCAGTCCGCGGAACTCTAAAAAAATGGAACAAGCTTTGTCGTCTGCACGACAATTTGTTAGAGTGAATATGCAACAATCTTATCTACCATGTTAAGAGAAAAATCATGCTCGCTCAGTTTTCGCCCGGCCAATATGTTCGCCACCCGCAGGAACCCAACTGGGGGATTGGGCAAGTGCAATCATCGGTTGCGGATCGTGTCACAGTTAATTTCGAGAATGCCGGAAAGCAGTTGATCATTGTTGGTATGGTTGAACTTATTGTGCTTAGCGCGGAAGAAGCGCATAAAGAGCAAAATCGCACAAGATAGGACCGGAGGAACTTGAATTGACAGCAGGGAAAACATTATTTGCAGTTCCAAAAGCTCCGGGCAAGGGAGGACGAAAAGCCCGCTATCAGAAGAAGGGGCGACAAGTCAATCCATCTGCCGCCCGTGAGATCTCCGCCCTACTCGGAGATCGCTCGCGTCAGTCCGACCTGCTCCTCGAACATCTGCATTTGATTCAGGATAACTATGGCCACCTTTCTGCGGATCATTTAGCCGCGCTGGCAGAGGAAATGCGTCTTGCTCTGGCTGAAGTCTACGAAGTCGCAACCTTTTATCATAATTTTACGGTCGTGAAGGAAGGTGACGCAAAACCTGCCGCTCTCACCATCAAAGTCTGCGACAGCCTCTCATGCGAGATGGCCGGATCGATGGAACTGAAGAGGAAGCTCGCTGAAAAATACGGCAGCAATATTCATATCACCCATGGCGCCTGCATGGGGCGTTGTGAAATTGCTCCCGTTGCACGCTTAAAGGATCGCTACGTCGGACATGCAACACTTGAAGATGTCGAAAAACAGGTAGAGGCGGAAAAGAGAAATAATCCGCTTCCAGTCCCCGCCTATACTTCATTTGAGGAGTATATTGCTACGGGGGGATTTACTTCTCATGGAGAATTGCGCCGCGGGGACTTGCTGGCAGACACCATCATCGAAGCATTAAACGAAAGTGGTCATCGCGGCCTTGGTGGGGCAGGCTTCCCGCATGCGTTAAAGCTTAACTCCGTGTTGTCCGTTCCGGGCCCGCGTTACATGGCCGTCAATGCCGATGAAAGCGAACCCGGGACTTTCAAGGACCGGTATTTTCTCAATAAGAACCCATATCAGTTTATAGAGGGCATGCTGATCGGTGCGGAGATCGTTGACGCGGAAAAGATATATATCTTTCTGCGTGATGAATATCCGGAGACAGCCCGGATACTTTCGGAATGTATCAACAAGCTGAAAGCTGAACAACTTGATAGCGGGCGGGAGATTATTCTGCGGCGAGGCGCCGGTGCCTATATATGCGGGGAAGAAAGCGCTATGCTGGAAAGTATCGAGGGAAAGCGCGCCCTGCCCCGTCATAAACCGCCCTTCCCGGCCCATGTCGGATTGTTTGGTCGGCCAACCCTTATCAATAATGTGGAAACACTCTATTGGCTGCCCGACATAATTCGAAAAGGGCCGGACTGGTTTAAGGAAGGTGGACGACATGGCGGCAAAGGATTCCGCAGTTTCTCCCTATCCGGTCATGTGAAAAAGCCGGGTGTCTATATCACCCCTGCTGGTATCACGGTGAAAGAACTGATTGAGGAATATGGCGGCGGCATGGAGGATGGCCATGAATTTCGCGCCTATCTTCCCGGTGGCGCATCCGGTGGCCTTCTTCCGGCAAGCATGGCGGACATCCCGCTCGATTTCGGAACGCTGGAAAAATACGGATGTTTTATTGGCTCTGCCGCCGTTATCGTCATTTCGGACAAGGATGACCTGAAGATGGTGGCACGCAACCTGATGCGCTTTTTCGAGGATGAAAGCTGCGGGCAATGCACCCCGTGTCGCGCCGGTACAGAGAAAGCGCTCAAAATAATGGAGGCCGAACATTGGGATAGCGATCTTCTGACCGAGCTTAGCGCGGTCATGCGTGATGCCTCCATTTGCGGGCTCGGGCAGGCAGCTCCCAACGGTCTGATGTCGATCCTCAAGCATTTTCCGGAGGCGGTCAAATGAGCGAGACAGTCACCTTTGAACTGGATGGCAAACAGGTAACCGCAAAAGCCGGTCAATCCATCTGGGATGTTGCCAAGCAGCAGGGCAAAACAATCCCGCATCTTTGTCATGCGGACCGTATCGGCTTTGAAGCGGATGGAAATTGCCGCGCCTGCATGGTGGAGGTCGAGGGAGAGAGAGTTTTAGCCGCAAGCTGCATCCGCAAACCAACTAACGGAATGAAAGTTCACACCGCGACAGAACGCGCAGAGAAATCCCGCAAGATGGTTATGGAGCTTCTCATTGCCGATCAGCCAGATCGCGAAACTGCCTATGACGACGGCAGCCATTTCTGGCAAATGGCAGACCAGCAGGATATTACAACCAGCCGCTTTGCCCCGCGAGAAATGCCGACAGAGGATTTGTCCCATCCGGCGATGGCCGTAAATCTCGATGCCTGCATCAATTGCAACCTCTGCGTCCGGGCTTGCCGTGATGTTCAGGTAAACGACGTCATCGGCATGGCAGGACGCGGAGTACATTCAAAGATTGTCTTTGATTTTGACGACCCCATGGGAGAGAGCACTTGCGTCGGCTGCGGAGAATGCGTGCAGGCTTGCCCCACAGGCGCATTACTGGAAAAATCTATCCTGCATGACGATCACATAGATCGTGAGGTAAACAGCGTCTGCCCCTTCTGTGGGGTAGGCTGTCAGCTGACCTTCAAGGTTCGGGATGACAAGATCCTCTATGCCGATGGCCGCAACGGCCCCGCCAATGAGGAACGGCTCTGTATCAAGGGACGCTTCGGATTTGACTATATCCATAACCCGGAACGTCTGACTGTTCCACTAATTCGCAAAGAAGGTGTCGCGAAAGAGGATGTTGCCACCCTCGACCCCGCTAACCCTTATACCCATTTCCGTGAAGCAAGCTGGGAAGAGGCACTTGATTTCGCCGCTAGTGGCCTTCGGAAGGTGCGGGATGAAAAAGGCGGCGGCGCGCTCGCCGGATTCGGTTCAGCCAAAGGATCGAATGAAGAAGCCTATCTTTTTCAGAAGCTGGTTCGTATTGGCTTTGGCACCAATAATGTTGATCACTGCACGCGCCTTTGTCACGCCTCTTCCGTGGCAGCACTGCTGGAAACCGTTGGGTCCGGTGCCGTGTCAGCCCCATTTAATGAGGCGGAAAATGCCGATGTGATTATGGTGATCGGATCAAACCCGACCATCAACCATCCAGTCGCCGCTACTTTCTTCAAGAACGCAGCCAAGAAGGGCGCGAAGCTGATTATTATCGATCCACGCGGTCAGTCGCTTTCCCGCCATGCTAAATATATGTTGCAGGAAAAACCGGGGACAGACGTGGCGCTGCTTAATTCGATGATGCATGTCATCGTGAAGGAAGACCTAACAGACAAGGACTACATAAAAAACCACACTGAGAATTTTGAAGAGCTGAAAGTCCATCTGGAGGAGTTCAGCCCGGAAGCCATGGAGCCTGTGACCGGAATCTCACCGGATCTGATCCGGGAGGTTGCGCGGGAGTTTGCCAAGGCCAAGGCGGCAATTATATTCTGGGGAATGGGGATTAGCCAGCATGTCCATGGAACAGATAATTCCCGTTGCCTGATCAGTCTCGCTCTGATGACGGGTCAGGTAGGTCGTCCCGGAACCGGACTGCATCCCTTGCGTGGTCAGAATAATGTTCAAGGCGCCTCGGATGTAGCGCTTATCCCAATGTTCCTGCCAGATTATCAATCGGTTGAAGACCCCGCTATACGCGAAAAATTCGAGCGCTTCTGGGGTGCAGAGCTTGATCCCAAGAAAGGCCTCACAGTGGTTGAAATCACGGAGGCTGTCCATCGGGGCGAAATCAATGCCATGTATATCATGGGGGAGAACCCCGCGATGTCAGACCCGAACGTAAGTCACGCTCGGCAAGCCCTTGCCATGCTGGATCACCTTGTGGTGCAGGATCTATTTGTGACAGAGACGGCGGCCTATGCCGATGTCATTCTCCCGGCCTCGGCTTGGCCCGAGAAAGATGGAACTGTTACCAACACCAACCGTCAGGTCCAGATTGGCCGCGCAGCCGTGCCCCTTCCCGGCGATGCGCGTCAGGATCTCTGGATTATCCAGGAAATAGCCAGACGCCTTGGGCTGGATTGGCATTACGATCACCCGAAAGACGTGTTCGCCGAAATGACTCAGACAATGGATAGCATTAAAGGTATCAGCTGGGAACGGCTTGAGGCTGCCGATTCTGTTATTTACCCTTGCGAAAGCCCGGAAGATCCGGGACAGCCGCTTATATTTACCGAGGATTTTCCGACGGCGAACGGCCTCGGAAAATTTGTGCCCGCGAGCTTGATTTCTCCGGATGAAATCCCCGATAAAAATTTCCCCATTGTTCTGACCACCGGCCGCCTGCTGGAGCATTGGCATACTGGTTCGATGACCCGCCGAGCAAGTGTTCTGGATGCGGTAGAGCCGGAGCCAATCGTTCATATGCCCCCGGCAATGATGGAGCAGCTGGACGCTGCACCCGGAGATCTGGTGACCATTCGTTCGCGTCGCGGAGAGATAGATATTCGGGTTCGTGTCGATGGCGCGGTCCAGAACGGTATGATTTTTATTCCTTTTTGCTATGCAGAAGCAGCCGTCAACCTCCTGACTAATGATGCACTTGACCCTTTTGGTAAAATCGCTGAAGTTAAATTCTGTGCAGTAAATGTTGAAAGGAAGTCAGCCTGAGATGTCCCTTGATTTGGAGAAGAAAACAACGGTTGGAATTATCCAAACGGGGCGTATTGGTGGGTCGCTCGGCGTCAAGTATGGTGAGTATCCCGACATGTTCAAAGAATTGTTCGAAGACGAGCCCTTTGATTTTGTTACCTACGCAGCAATCGATATGCAGCTTCCGAAACATCCATTGGAATGCGATGCATGGGTCATCACCGGATCTAAGCATGGGGTGTATGAGGATTTTAACTGGGTAAAACCATTGGAGGCCTTCATTCGCAAACTGATTGCTAGCGGTCAGCCGACTGTAGGTATTTGTTTTGGCCACCAACTAATGGCGCAGGCAATGGGAGGAAGGGTTGAAAAATTTGCAGGCGGATGGAGTGTCGGGCGCACGATTTATTCAGATGTCCTCAACAATAGAGAGGCACGCCTCCTCTCCTTTCATCAGGACCAGGTGGTCCAGGCACCAGAGAATGCAGAGCTCATTCTCACGTCCGATTTTTGTCAGTTTGCCGGACTTAAATATTCACCCAGCTGCTTTTCGCTTCAACCCCATCCTGAACATACGCTGCCCTTCTTAGTGGATTTGATCAATCAGCGGCGAGGGGTCCAATTAGACCCTGACTTTGCAGATGATAGTCTTGCCTCCCTCGCAGAATCTAATGATCAGCAGCAATATGGCCAGTGGATAGCTGAAATCCTTAAAGGAGAAAGACGGATTTAGTGAATTCTGGCGAGGACTCAACCTTTCTTGAAGGTGGACAATCGCTCTTCTTTGCCGGTGGCCCGTCCCGGACTATTTTCGCGTTCGAATGCAAGCCCATCTTTCAATCCGTAATCCTGTCCCTTGGTTACCAGCATTTTATCAGCGCGAACTGTATGCCAGGAGTTATCGACTATGGCGCGCGCCATTTGCAAGGTCTCTTCGGAAAGCTTTGAGTCGACTACGCATTTATTGACCAACCCGATTTCAAACGCTTCAGCGCCATTGACGACCCGCCCCGTGTACATCATCTCCTTCGCACACAGCCCCCCTACCCGACGAGGGAGCCGCTGGCTCATCCCCCAGAGCGGAGTGAGGCCCCATTTACCATGGGTGTCAGCGAACCGTGCACTCTCGCCGCAGATCATCAAATCACAGGCAAGAACCAACTCCAGTGCGCCGGTATAACAATGACCTTGCACTTCAGCAATGACAGGCTGCGGGAGGTCTTCAATCATTTCAACAGTTTCGGCTTGGAAAAAGGGATGAGGCGCTTTTTCACCGGCCTGCATCGCCTTGAGATCATTGCCAGCGGAAAAAGACCGGCCCTCCCCGCGCAAAATTACACAGCCAATATTTTCCGTCTCTTCAGATAAAGCCGCCACATGGTCATGGAGTTCCACAAACAGTGACGGGCTCAGAGCATTCAGCGCATCTGGTCGGTTCAGGCTAATTATAGCGATACCATCGATATCTTTTCGTGTGACCAGCGCTACCATTTATTTTATCCTTTTTGAAGTACCGTTATCGTCAAACCCATAATCCTTCGCATACACATACCGTTCGCGGTAAAAAGTATATACGCCACTTCCTACGATAATGAGGCTGCCCATAATTGTCCAATTGTCTGGAATATCGCCAAAAACAACGATACCAATAATGATTGCCCAAATCAGGATGGTATAGCGAAATGGGGAGGAAAAACTGATATCGCCTATGCGCATTGCCATAACACTAAAAAGATAGCCAAAGATGATAAAAAGGGCCGCCACTGCTAGCAGGCTAAGCTCTCCAAAACTCACCGGTCGCCACTCTTCGGTCAATGACAGCAACGCTCCGACGGACATAACCGCAACAGAGGTCAAGAGAGATATAAACAAAGATGGAACCCCCACAGACAAACGGCGCGTTGAAATATCCCGCAGAACAATAAACAATACGGCAACGACAGCGAACATTGAGTATTCATTAAACCCATCGGACCCAGGCCGGACGATCATCAGGACGCCAAGAAATCCCGAAATAATAGCCAGATAACGGCGCCAGCCCACCGTTTCGGATAGGAAAATGGCTCCGGCAAGCGTCACGGCGAGCGGTAGTGCCTGCAAAATTGCTGAAGCATTTGCGATCGGCATATGAAATAACGCGGTCAGGTAAAATACCGTCCCGCCGACTTCACCCACAAGACGAAGGGAAATTGTTAAACGGTCTCCTTTTGGGATTCGATAAATCAACACCCCTTTGAACAGGCAAAGTCCGCCGATCAACATGGTTGTGAATATGCCACGCAAAAACATCGCTTGATAGAGATTGAGATGGTCAGACAACAGCTTCATTACCGTGTCGTTAGCAACGTAGGCGGCCATGGTGATAGACATGAACGCCGCACCGCGCATATTATCTGAGATAGGTATAGTCATACCTAATTAGTCAATCAAATGGTTGCAAACCGCAAGCGATATTCAACAAACACCGTGAAAATTAGGGTGATCTCCAGGATAGCTGCTCGGATATAAATTCAGTGGAATATAAATGCATTTTCGCGGAATCCTTTTGCCAGGGATTGTGTCCACAGTTTTCTAGAATTCGCTTCTCAACAGGTCCCTGTATTGCGGTATTGATCGCATCAATCTGGGCAAGGGTGCCGAATGGATTTCCCGGCATTGGATCGCAAGAACAGGAACCTTTATATGCGATAAATAGTTCTCAAGGGTCCATGCCATAAATGCCGGGTCAAGCCAGGTATCATTTCAGCGGCGAAAGGCGCTTTCTGTACTCATTCCGTGGAATTTTTGGAGTTTCGCTTTTATTCCATCCTCGCCATAGGCCCGTTATGCCTCCGCAATCGCCTGCACTGACGCATCCTCGCAAAAACATGAGACTCGAAATTTAAGCCAACCCACCCGTCACGATTTCCGGATCATATTGACAATGCCAGAGAAGTCCGCAGATTTTCCTTCGCCCGAAACATAGTTCTCATATAATTCCATTGCCATCTTGCCGAGCGCTGTCGAGGCGCCAAAGCCTTCCGCCGCTTCCTGACTGAGATGCAGATCTTTCAACATGTTTTCTGCTGAAAATCCAGGCTTATACTCATTGTTTGCCGGACTCGCCGGGACCGGACCAGGAACCGGACAATAGCTTGTAAGCGACCAGCATTGACCCGATGCCGTGGAGACAATATCAAACATAGTCTGGTGCTCCAGGCCTAGCTTTTCCGCCAACACGAAGGCTTCACAGACGCCAACCATGGATATACCGAGGATCATGTTATTGCAGATCTTGGCCGCCTGCCCGTTCCCCGGGCCGCCAGTATGCACGATATTCTGGCCCATTGCCTCCAATATAGGTTTTGCAGCTTCAAATGCCCCTTTGCTGCCACCAACCATGAAGGTCAACGTCCCTGCTGCCGCGCCGCCAACACCGCCACTCACTGGCGCGTCAACCATCATCATACCTTTTTTTGTCGCATCCTTTTCAACATCTCTGGCGGTGGCGACGTCAATGGTCGAACAATCTATAAAAAGTGTACCCTGGTCAGCCGCATCAAGAAGACCACCGTCGCCAAGGTAAACCGCACGTACATGATCGCCCTTGGGCAACATGCTGACAACAATGCCAACACCGCTTGCGGCAGCAGCAGCACTTTCCGCAGCTTCCGCACCTTCCTTCACACATGCGGCAACTGCCTCTTTCGACAGATCAAAAACTTTTACTGAGTGACCGGCTTTTAACAGGTTCAAGGCCATCGGCCCGCCCATATTACCAACACCCACGAAACCTATTCTGGCCATGATACCATCCCCGTTTTGTTTGCGCAGGGCCCGAAGGCCCTGCAGTTTATTCTTATTTTATTTATGTGTCGGCATGATGAATTCAGCACCTGCCTTGATGCTATCCGGCCACCGCGAGGTCACTGTCTTTACCTTCGTGTAGAACCTGACGCCTTCAGGACCATGCTGATTATGATCACCAAACGCTGAATTTTTCCAGCCACCGAAGCTATGGAATGCCAGCGGAACAGGAATTGGGACATTCACGCCAACCATGCCGATTTCAACATTATTGGAAAAGGCGCGCGCCACGTCTCCGTTACGTGTGAAGATCGACGTGCCATTTCCAAACTCATGCTTATCGACCATCTCGATGGCTTCATTAAAGGTTGGAGCGCGCACAACAGAAAGTACCGGGCCGAAAATTTCTTCCTTGTAGATGCGCATATCAGTCTGGACATTGTCAAAAAGACAGCCGCCCATATAAAAACCGTTTTCGTAGCCCTGAAGTGAGAGATCGCGGCCATCGACCACCAGATCCGCTCCTTCTTCAATTCCGAGATCTACATAGCCTTTTACTTTTTCAAGGTGCTCTTTCGTGACCAAGGGTCCCATGTCCCCATCGGCCGCACTCGGACCAACTTTAAGGTTACGCACTTTCGGCGCGAGTTTCTCGACGAGTTCATCGCCTGCATCACCAACGGCAACGGCAACTGAGATCGCCATGCACCGCTCCCCGGCGGAACCGTAGCCTGCGCCAATCAAGGCGTCCACGGCCTTGTCCATGTCGGCGTCTGGCATAACCAGCATATGGTTCTTGGCCCCGCCCATGGCCTGCACCCGCTTACCGGCAGCAGCAGCACGTGAATAGACATATTTCGCGATCGGCGTTGAGCCAACAAAACTTATCGCCTTAACCCGAGGATCATCAAGAAGCGTATCCACAGAAAGCTTGTCGCCATTTATAACATTGAGAACGCCCTTTGGGGCACCTGCCTGCAGCATCAACTCACCCAGGCGCATTGGCAAGGAGGGGTCTTTCTCCGATGGCTTCAGAATGAATGTATTTCCGCAAGCAATCGCAACGGCAAACATCCACATCGGTACCATGGCCGGAAAGTTAAAAGGTGTAATACCTGCAACAACACCGAGTGGCTTGCGCATGGAATACATATCAATGCCAGAAGAAACATTGTCAGAAAACTCGCCTTTTAGTAGATGCGGAATGCCGCAGGCAAACTCAACCACTTCAAGGCCACGAATGATCGAGCCCTTGGCGTCCGAATGGACCTTGCCATGTTCACTGGCAAGCAGAGCGGCAAGTTCCTCAATATTTTCCTCAACCAATTGCTTGAACTTGAACATTACCCGCGCGCGGGTAATCGGCGAAGTGTTTGCCCAATCGGGGAAAGCAGCGAGACTGTCAGCAACCGCGTCGCTAACCTCAGCTTCCGTCGCAAGCGGGACATCCGCCTTATGCTCACCGGTGCTTGGATTATAAACCGGGCTGAACCGTCCGGATTTCCCGGCGACATACTGACCGCCGATAAAATGTTTCAATTGTTCTGTCATCTGATCTTCTCCCAATGAGCTCTTATTTCACGCCACTTTACATAGGTAAAATTGCAAAGTAATTAGATAAGAACGCACATTCCCTGTGTAAAATCGCACATGAGGTATTTCTTATTTTTGACTGGGACGACATTCGTTTCTTCCTGGAGCTTAGCCGTAAAGGGCGCCTGACGGAAGTGGCTAAAGCGCTTAAAGTAGACCATACTACGGTCGGTCGCCGAGTTCTTGCACTGGAAGGCAAGCTGGACGCCAAATTATTCGAGGCGACATCCCGCGGTTTCGTTCTGACTGAGGCGGGGGAAAGATTGCTGCCGCTGGCGGAGCAGATGGAGAGCGCGTCAGCGAACATCCAGGATACGGTGGGCGGGGAGAACCAGACTCTTACAGGAACGGTACGCCTTGGCGTCCCGGAAGGGTTTGGCAGCCAGTTTCTGGCCCAAGAACTACCGGCTTTCCAGAAACTGCATCCGAAAATCGAGCTCGAATTTGTCGCGAACGACCGATTTGTCAGCCTTTCCAAACGAGAGGCTGATTTATCCATCACACTTGGTCGCCCGAAATCAGGCCGCCTGATTTCCCGAAAATTGACGGACTATCGACTCCGCCTATACGCAACACGGGACTATCTCAAAAGCCACAAGCCAATCCGCAATCTCGAAGATTTATACCTGCACAACTTCATCTCATATATTGAAGAACTGGTGCCGGATCCACAGCTTCTCTATCTAAGCGACATCATTGGCAATCCGAATATCGGCCTGAAAAGTTCCAGCATCGTATTTCAATTTCAGGCGACACTTGCAGGAGGGGGCATCAGCATCCTGCATTGCTTCGCCGCCGACGGATACCCAGAGCTCGTTTCTATTCTCCCCGATGAGATCAGTATAGAGCGAAGTTACTGGCTAAATACACCAGAAGACATTCACGATCTGGCCCGAATTCGAGCTGTCAGTGATTTTTTGAGTGATGTTGTCGAGCGCCGCCGCGAAAAACTGATGGGTGAGAACTAGTTTAACAAATATCTACCCTAATATTAAACTCGATTACTCTAAGATAACAGTTCGATCTGGAGCGAAACAAAAATCAGATTTAGAATCTATGCTCCTGCCATAGCAAAATATTTATAACAGAGGCCAAGCCCATTTCCGCTTCAACCATCAATCGACCAAGGGAATATTTACTACTCGTCCTTTTGGCGAGTCTTTGGGGCTCTTCCTATCTACTCATTCGTATCGGAGTGGAAACCATCCCGCCGACCTCCTTGGTTGCGCTTCGAGTGTCCGTTGCCGCATTTGTCCTTCTTACCGTTATCTGGTGGCAAGGCTATCGATTACCGACAGACTTTTCAACTTGGCGAAGTTTTGTTATCCAGTCCTTCTTCAATAGTTTTGGCGCTTGGGTGCTTCTCGCCTGGGGCCAGCAATATGTCGAGAGCGGACTTGCTACTGTTCTTAATTCAACATCGCCAATATTTGTCTTTTTCCTCACTTGGCTGGTAACAAAACATGAGACAGTAACCGCACGAAAAATTTCCGGTGCCTTTATCGGACTAGCCGGGGTTGTCATGATTATTGGTGTCGACGTTCTGCAAAACCTGGGACAACAGGTCATTGCTCAAGTTGCCATTCTCGCCAGCGCCATGCTGTATGGCTATGCAGCCATCTATGGTAAGAGGTTCGCCGCCCTTCCATCTACTGTCACTGCCGCGGGCGTCATGATTTCTGCGACGCTGGTTTTGGTTCCCGCCAGTCTTATTATTGATCGACCATGGACGCTTTCGCCATCTGCTTCTTCGCTTGTGGCGGTTGTCACGCTTGGAACATTCGGGACAGCACTCGCCCTGCTCCTTTACTTTCGCCTGATCAACACGCTGGGATCGCTTGGCACGGCCAGCCAAAGCTATTTGCGTATGGGAATCGGGGTGATGCTGGGCATCGTCATTTTGGGAGAACAGTTTTCACTGATCGTCGGGCTAGGCTTGGTGATTGCCATTTGTGGTGTTGCGTTAATCAATATCCCTGCAAAACGCCGTTGATTGCCTCGTTATAGAAGACGGCGTTCTGCTTCTGCAAGATCTTCGGGGCGGTTAATATTAAAGAACGGATCGCCTGCGCTTTCTTCCCAGATTACCTCGCATCGCGAATAGCGATCTGCAAAGACGAGGATTTTTCGCAGGTCTTCGTCAACAAGTGCCGCACGCAAGTCCCGGGCAAGAGAAATTGGCCAGAGAGCGACCACAGGATGCACACGCCCCACAGAATTCGCCATAACAATCTTTTCGCTATTTCCCTTAATTTCAAGCGCTAAGCGTTCGACGAGATTATCTGGAATAAAAGGCGCATCCGTTGGGACACTCAACATATGGGTGGCACCGCCCCCTTTTCTTCCAAAATACTCCATACCCGTCAATATTCCCGCAAGCGGGCCTGCAAACCCGGCAACACTATCCTGCACAACTGGAATTTCTGGCGGTGCAACGCCGGCTATTTCAACGTTCATGTTCAAGACAATTTCGCCCACTTGTGGACGGAGAGTGTCGATAATGCGCGTTAACAATGTCTTGCCGCCCAGTTTCTGCAAAAATTTACTGCCGCCTCCCATACGCCGCGATTGTCCGCCTGCCAATAGGAGGCATGGAAACTCCATCGAAGTGCCTTTCATTGCGCCGCCTTTCGCTGATATTTCCGAGGTTCATCTGGAATTTTTGCAGGGTCTGCATCGAAGACCAGTCGCTCTGCACCAGACAAACAGACAAACCGCTTTCCTCTCGCACGACCAATCAGCGTAAGATTGGCTTGCCGGGCGAGATCAACCCCCCAAGCAGTAAATCCTGAGCGGGAGATAACAATTGATAATTGCATCTGAACTGTCTTGATCACCATTTCCGAGGTTAATCGCCCAGTTGTGTAAAAAATTTTGTCTCGTGGCGAGATGCCATGTCGCCACATATAACCTGCAATCTTGTCGATCGCATTATGCCGGCCAACATCCTCCATATAAATCAAGGGTCGGTCTCCTTCGCACAATACACAGCCGTGAATAGCGCCCGCTTCCAAGTAAAGAGAGGGTTGTTGATTAATTTTTCGCGACAGGTCGTAAATCCAGGATGTTTTAAGGACGGCATCGGTATCAAGGACAATATCTTCAAATTTTTCCATAACATCACCGAACACAGTGCCCTGCGCACAGCCGGATGTTTGGGTTTTCTTCTTCAGTTTATCCTCAAAATCAGTTTCCCTTTCGGTACGTACCACGACGACTCCAAGGTCTTCGTCATAGTCAATGCCCGTTACTTTGTCATCTGCATGCAGCATATTCTGGTTCAACAAATAACCCAGCGCCAGATAATCCGGATAGTCGCCAATTGTCATCATGGTGACAATTTCCTGACCGTTCAGGAACAGAGTTAGCGGCTTCTCAACCACAACAGGCAAACTGATTGCGTCCCCACTTTGATCAATACCCTGCAGGTTTTCGCTCAGGCTCGCCGCTTTGGGATCTGGAGCAATTAGAAATTCCTTCATGTTTGCCGTCATGTCCTTACATTTATTATTAAATAAATTCGTGTTAAATTAGAAGTTTAGCAGGCAGCGATCGACCTGTCATTTTTCCTTAGTCGAAGAATCGTCACTGACGGGTTGGGGGCATTAAATGGGACGAGTATTTTTGTCCGACGTTGACAAAGGGCGCGACAATAATCTCAATCTGATTAGATTGCTGGCTGCAGCCGGTGTGCTGATATCGCATGCCTGGCCAGTTTCAACGGGCAAAATCAAGCAACAACCATTTGCTGAAATACTGCTTGGTATTGACCTTGGAATAATCTGCGTTTCCATTTTTTTCGCAATCTCCGGGTACCTTATTGCACAAAGCTATGATCGCGACCCGAACCTCAAGCGCTTTTGGCTATCGCGCGTTATGCGCATTTTTCCAGGGTTGCTTGTTATGCTTCTCATCACTGCACTTGTCCTCGCCCCATTGATTACCGTTGCGGACATAAGTGCGATATGGCAGGCAGCGCCAGAATACATCCTGCGGAACTTCACTCTATTCTCACTCGAACAATATTTACCGGGCGTCTTCAAGGGAAATCCAGTTGGCGGTACAATTAATATCCCCCTTTGGACATTGAGCCATGAACTTGTTTGTTATTTCTTTGTAACAATATTGGGGCTCGCAGGATTATTAAAATCGCAACGCCTCATGTTCTTTGCCTGGCTTACGTTTATCCTATTCTACGGTTTTATACTCTACTTTGAACCGCAACAGCGCCTTGTCGCGCTCGCAAAACTGGCCTTCCCTTTCATGATTGGAGTTTTATTTTTTGTCTGGCGTCAGAAGCTTCTTTTAAACTGGATGATTGGTGGTGTGCTGATCATTTTGACAGCGCTTTTGTACGACAGCGTGATCTTTCGGGAAGCTTTCATGCTGTCTCTCACCTATATTGTTTTTCTGATGGCCTTTTTACCCAAAGGAAGAATAAGGGAATACAATCGGCTGGGCGACTATTCCTATGGTGTCTATATCTATGCCTTTCCCATTCAGCAGCTTGTCGCCTATATGGGGGTGACCAACCCATATCTCAATATCCTGTACGCCTTTCCGCTGGCTCTCATTTGCGCCTTTCTTTCCTGGATAATTATTGAAAAACCATCCCTCGGCATTGCCAGAAGGTTCAAGGCGCGCACCCGTAGCATCGTTGGGTCAAAATAGGTGTACACGTCCGTTTCAGGAGTGACAGAACCATTTTAATCGATATGTTGTTGGCTGAATTAGAACTTGGCAATTCATCAGGAAAAATAAATGACACTTGACCGTCCAAACCTTATCCAAGCCATCACGAAAATTGCCCGTGAGGCAGGTGACAAGATCCTGACCATTTACCAACAGGATTTTGACGTGAAGACCAAGTCCGATGCGTCACCAGTTACCGAAGCTGACGTTGAAGCAGAGAAAATAATTCTTAAAGGCCTGAATAATCTTACACCTGATATTCCTGTCCTGGCGGAGGAAAGCGAAGCGGCGGGAAATGTCCCTGATTTATCCAGCGGCATATTCTGGCTAGTTGATCCTCTGGACGGAACCAAGGAATTCATTCACAAACGCGGGGAGTTCACGGTAAATATTGCGCTTATCGAACAGGGTCGTCCGACTATGGGTGTCATTCACATACCCGCGAAGAATCAAACCTACTTTGCCGAAGGGCCAGGTAAAGTTTGGCGACAGGACGATGGAAGTGAACCGCAGAAAATTAAAGCACGCGTCGCCCCAGACGATGGGCTAGTTATCGTCGCCAGTCGCTCTCACCGCACACCGGAAACAGACGATTATATTGCAAAGTTTAAAGTGAAAGAGCTTATATCCGCCGGTTCTTCCCTGAAGCTTTGCCTTTTGGCAGAGGGTAAGGCCGATCTATATCCGCGCTTTGGTCGCACCATGGAATGGGATATCGGGGCAGGCCAAGCTATACTTGAGGCGGCGGGCGGTACGGTCGAAACCCTCGATGGCTCGCGCCTCATCTATGGTAAAGACGGCCATGACAACCCCTATTTCGTTGCCAAAGGCCGCCCTTGAAGTCTTTGGTTATCAGGCGTTAACGTCGATGACGACGCGGCCCTTGATCTGTCCTTTAAGAATATCACTCGCGAGAGTAGGCAGATTGCTCATTGGCTCAACGCGTATCATGTCTGCGAACAGGGATTTATCGAGGTCCGTTGCCAAGCGGGACCAAGCCTCGACACGTATGTCCCGAGGCGCCATGACGCTGTCCACCCCAAGCAGGGAAACACCCCGCAGGATGAAGGGAAGAACAGAAGTTGGCAGGTCATTACCACCCGCGAGGCCGCATGCGGCAACCGCGCCACCATAGTTGGTCTGCGCAATCACAGCGGCCAGAATCTTGCTGCCAACGCAATCGACGGCACCAGCCCAGCGTTCCTTATCAAAAGGACGCCCTTTGCCCATCGTTTCCTCGCGGCTGATGACATCCTTAGCGCCAAGCTTTTTCAAATATTCATGGGTTTCCTCCCGGCCACTCGATGCGACAACCTGATAGCCAAGCTTGGCAAGCAGGGCAATCGCCACGGAACCGACGCCACCTGCGGCCCCCGTCACCAGAATGTCCCCCTTATCCGGCGTAATTCCCGCCTTTTCCAGCGCCAACACACAGAGCATGGAGGTATAGCCAGCAGTACCGATGGCCATAGCTTCCTGCATGGAAAAAGCGTCTGGTAACTTGATCAGCCATTCGGATTTGAGTTTCTGCTTCTGGCTGTATCCGCCCCAATATAGCTCAGATAGGCCATAGCCATTGACGATCACCTTGTCGCCCGGCTTAAAGTCCGCGGACTTGCTTTCCAGAACTGTACCGGCAAGGTCAACACCACCTACCATTGGTAGACGACGGGCAATTCCCTTGCCTGAAACCGCGAGACCATCTTTGTAGTTCAGCGTCGAATAAGAAATTTCGACAAGGACATCTTCATCAGGAAGGTCCCCTACCGTCAAATCCTTAAAAACTGCCTGCTGCTTCCCATCCTGATCTTCTATGACCAAGGCTCTAAATGTGTCGCCCATTTCAGTATCCCTTTAATTATATTTTATCCCTTATAGCCCTTCCGACACCGGGAATAAAAGCCAAAATTACATAAGCAATTGATTGTTAATGTATTTATTCTAATATTAATACTATGGACAGAGAGGCTCCCCTGATTTTCTAGTAAAATGGAGTTACAACATGTCAGAAATGGAGAAAATTCTACAAGGTTACGTTTTAACGACCGCAGAGATACTATATCATCTTCCTGACTATCCGGAATTTCTGCAAACATATATCTGGCAGGAATATGACCTGGCCCCAAGATATCCGACATTGAAGAAGTTTCTGGATTTTTGGGAGGCTGAACTTGACGGACCTTTACATTCAGTTCGCATAGCGTCCAAAAAGCTTATCAGCCCTAGCGAGTTACGCTACAGCAGCGCCGAATATCTAGTGAACTAGCCTCTACGTCCGGACGCACAAAATCCAAGCCTATTCCGGCGGCGCAAATTTTGCGAAAACTTCTTCGCCGGTCATCATCGTCGTCTTATTGGCGAAAGTATAGAAGGCAGGCTTTTCATCAATGAAAATCTGGTGGTCCAAGACAAAGTCGTCGTCCCCAAACAATCCCAACGGCACAACATATTGGCCATTTTCTTTGAGACGGTAAAACAGATGGGTCCCGCAATTCATGCAGAACCCTCGCTCTGCCCATTCCGAAGAATTGAAAACCTTGATATTCTCATCACCATCAAAACTCACTTCTGTTCCACAATCAGTGGTCAGCAACGGGCCGCCGCCCCAACGCCTGCAACTGCTGCAGTGGCAGACGCCCGCTGTGTCATCAGTTTTCTTTGCGTTGATTTTGACGTCTCCGCAGAGACAGGTTCCGGTTCTTTCTTTTCCAACCATCGTTAATACCTCCGAAAAAATAATGGCCTTACTATTAAAGAGAATCCGTTAGGATTGTTTCCTCAAGATGAAAGGGCGCCAAAACAACTCAGGAACTCAGCCAGCTGTATTAAATTAGTCCCCGTTCTTTAGCTTCCACGCGAGCATTTCTCCGGCGTGGAAGGGCACGACAGAGCCATTTGGCGATTCAATATGTTCAATCGCCTTTATTTTGGTAGGCTCTAGCGTGATACTTCCTTCATTCAATGGCAGGCCATAAAACCTTGGCCCAAACTCCGACGCAAATGCCTCTAGTTTCTCCAGCGCCAACTCTTCCTCAAAGACAGTTGCATAACTCTCCAATGCGTAGGGTGCGTTGAAAAGTCCGGCGCAGCCACAGGCTGACTCTTTATCCATCTTCGTGTGCGGCGCGCTATCCGTTCCCAGGAAAAATTTGGGGGATCCCGAAGTAGCGGCTTTACGAAGTGCCAGCCGATGTTTTTCCCGCTTAGCGATAGGTAGACAATAGAAATGCGGACGAATTCCACCTTTAAATATTTCATTCCGGTTAAAGATCAGATGATGAGGGGTAATTGTGGCCGCAACATTGGGCCCGCTCTCCATTACAAAATCGGCGGCATTAGCCGTTGTAATATGTTCAAACACCACCTTTAATTCGGGAAAATCAGCGAGAAGGCCAATCATCACCTTTTCGATAAAGACCGCCTCCCGATCGAAAATATCAACCTCGCTATCCGTTACCTCGCCATGAACAAGAAGGGGCATCTTGAGTTGTTGCATTACCTCAAGAACCGGATAAATATTCTGTATATCAGTCACCCCGTGACTGGAATTCGTTGTCGCATTCGCGGGGTAAAGTTTCGCAGCTGTAAAGATACCTGCCTCATGCCCCCGCCTAACCTCTTCAGCGTCTATGCTATCCGTAAGATAACAGGTCATGAGAGGTGTGAAGTCCATCCCTTCCGGCACGGCGGACAAAATACGTTCACGATAGCTTTCAGCTGCGGCCATTGTGGTCACAGGCGGCACAAGGTTAGGCATGATAATGGCCCGCGCGAATTGCCGTGCCGTATATTTTGCAACCGCTTGGAGCATGCCCCCGTCGCGTAAATGTGTATGCCAGTCATCCGGTCGCCGGAGCGTAAGAGGTACTCGTGCCGTGTTAGGGTGAGAGGAGGCTTTCTCGGATTCAGCTTGGCTCATAAATTGGTCCATCAAAGCAAAAGGGGCGTGATTGCAATCATCTTATTAATACGCAAGCTTCCCCTTGCCAAGAGTGCGATCCTAACTTACCTGTTATTAAAATAATTAGGAAGGTTCCTCGTTTTGGAAGCATCATTGGCGGAATTGAAAATTGCAGCGTTAGAAAACCGGACTGTGCTCACTTTACGCGGGGCAGATGTTTGGAGCTTTTTGCAGAATCTCGTCACCAATGACATGCAGGATGTCAGTGAGACACACGGAATTTACGCGGCGCTCTTAACTGCCCAAGGTAAATTTCTTCATGATTTTATAATTGTGAGGATAGGGGAGGCCTATCTTCTTGATTGCCTAGCGGATCGCAAGGATGACCTTATTCGCCGGCTGACGCTTTATAAACTTCGTGCAGATGTCCTCATCAGTGAGGAAGGACAGCGCGTCTTCGCGCTATTTGGAAATGATGCATTCGGAGCAGCCAACCTGCCGGAAACTTCGGGTGCCTTAAGAGAATCTGGAGGATGTGCCTTTCTTGTGGATCCGCGTAATAACGCACTTGGCGTTCGCCTGTTTGCCCCCACCAGCTTCGATCCTGTCACTGAGTTCCCGACAGCAGACCTCGTGGGGGAGGACGCGTATGATGCTCACCGGTTGAGCCTTGGCATCCCGGAAGGTGGACATGATATTCTGCCGGAGAAAAACTTCCTTCTTGAAGCAAATTTTGAGGAATTAAACGGTGTCAGCTTTACCAAGGGCTGCTATGTGGGACAGGAACTGACAGCCCGTACCAAGCACCGCGCCAAAATCAAGAAACGCCTTTTCCGGATTGAGTATGATGGCGAGCTTCATAGTGGCGATAAAATCATGCATCAAGGTCGCGAAATTGCCGAAGTGCGTTCAATCTCAAATGGCCGAGGCTTAGCATTGGTTCGCCTGAATAGCTTGGCAGTACCCCCGGAAGAGCTTGAGCCAAAGGGCGTAAAGCTTATCCAGCCAAATTACATAGACTTACCTTTGGGCGACCCATAACGGTAATCCGGTTGCATAAATTTGGACTGACTTACCTCTAGGCGGGGTTTCACCAAAAGTTTTCAAAAAGGAAAACAAACAAATGCCTGATGGCTGCACCTGGTATGGAGATGACCCTTTTTATAAGGCTTATCACGATGAAGAATGGGGCGTGCCCGAATATGACAGCCGCGCACTCTACGAAAAACTCATTCTCGATGGATTTCAGGCTGGTCTTTCCTGGATTACAATTTTACGAAAACGTGAGAACTTCAAAGCAGCCTTCAACAATTTCGATCCGGAAGCTATTGCGCGCTATAATGACGCCAAAGTAGAAGCCCTGATGCAGGATAGCGGTATTATCCGCAATCGCGCGAAAATCCTCGGGACGATTAAAGGCGCCCAGCTTTTCCTGGACATTGAGGAAAAGGAGGATGGCGGTTTTTCGAATTTTCTATGGAGCTACCTGAAGGGCGAACCACTACAAAACAGTTGGCAATCCATGGCGGAGATCCCGGCCCAAACACCACTTAGTCAGGCGATTTCAAAGGACCTTAAAAAGCGGGGGTTCAATTTTGTCGGACCGACCATTGTCTATGCCTTTATGCAAGCTGTTGGCATGGTCAATGATCATGTAGTCACTTGCCCACGCCATGAAGAAGTTAAACGGCTTATACGAGCAGCAAAACATTGACATATGGTGCACGAAAACGCGAAGAAAATGAGAATTGGCACGAACAGGATAGGATCGAACACTGGAACCCAGACTTAAAGCCGAACTATGGATAAAGGCCTATATCCGAAAATGTGCCACGCTAAATGTCCCGGTCATGGTAACCCGACGCGGCGATGAAACGGCGGGTACTGTTCTTCTAAAAATTAACCGTTTAGGCCCCGGTTGCATGGTCCTCTCCCCAACGACAAATTTCGATGACGGCGCCCGCATGTGGCTAAAAGGAACGGGGCCTGACTGGGTTGAGGAATCAGATGCTGACACCTATATTGAAAAGCGGATGAAGAATGATCCTGATCTCTGGGTGCTGGAAATTGAAGATCGGGAAGGTCGTGCGTTTCTGGACGAAAAAATTGAGTAAAACAAACGAAATTTACGCGTGAATTCCCTGAATTTTGGCTGGCATTCAACAAGAGCATGCCTTATCCTTCCACTACATATGCCATAAAACCCGACAGGAACCCGCTCAATGCAACAATATCTTGATCTTTTGCGCACCGTACGCCACCACGGCGTCTTTAAATCGGATCGCACGGGCGTTGGCACCTATAGTATTTTTGGCCATCAGATGCGATTTGACCTCTCGCAAGGGTTTCCCGTGCTTACCACGAAAAAATTGCATCTGAAATCGATCATACATGAATTACTCTGGTTCCTTTCAGGCGAGTCAAACATCCGCTATCTGAAGGAAAATGGCGTCCGAATCTGGGATGAATGGGCAGATGAAAATGGCGATCTTGGGCCAGTTTATGGAGTGCAATGGCGCTCCTGGCCGCGCCCGGATGGTGGAACTATCGACCAGATCGCGAATCTGCTGCACCAGATCAAGACCAATCCAGATTCACGGCGGCTGATTGTCAGTGCCTGGAACCCGGCAGAAGTTGATAATATGGCACTTCCGCCCTGTCATTGCCTGTTCCAATTCTATGTCGTGGATGGCAAACTCTCCTGCCAGCTTTACCAGCGAAGCGCCGATGTCTTTCTGGGTGTCCCCTTCAACATCGCGTCCTATGCACTCCTGACAATGATGATTGCCCAGGTTTGCGATTTGGAACCAGGTGAATTTATCCACAGTTTTGGGGACACTCATCTGTATGCCAATCATTTGGAACAAGCGGATTTGCAGCTCGAACGAATTCCCGGCAAGCTGCCCACTATGCAGATCAACCCTGATATTAAAGACCTGTTCGCCTTTACCTTTGATGATTTCAAACTTCAAGGGTATCAAGCTGCTGCGCATATCCCAGCGCAAGTTGCAGTTTAGGTTATCAATGCCGGAAATTCTTCTCTCGGCAATGGTTGCCGTATCCGATAATCAGGTGATAGGCAAAGATAATAGCCTACCTTGGCGGCTTTCCAATGATCTGAAATGGTTTAAGAAAACGACCATGGGCAAGCCCGTCATCATGGGGCGAAAGACGTACCAGTCGCTTCCCGGCTTGCTTCCCGGACGTCCCCATATTGTCATTACCCGTGATCGTCATTTCACCGCTAAAGGAGCCGTTGTCGTAAACAGTCTGGAAGATGCCTTGATTGCCGGGGAAAGTGCCGCCCGGCAAATTGATGCCAACGAAATGGTCATTATCGGCGGGGCAGAAATTTATCATCTGGCCCTCTCTAAACTGGACCGTGTCTACCTAACCCGTGTCCATGCGACAATAGAGGGTGACACCTTTTTTCCGGAACTCGATCCCAGTCAATGGGTCGAATTATCATGTGACTTTTATAACAAGTCCGACAAGGACATGTTTGATCACAGTTTTGTCCTGCTTGAAAGAAAGCGGACTTAAAAAAATTAGCGACGAAGGCCCCTTTTAAAATCTGCGCAAAAGAACTATATTAAAGGCGTTGGGAAACCAACTATGGTAATAAACGTTTCATGGAATAAACGTTGCGGACCCGGGGGCGGTACCCGGCGCCTCCACCATAAAGGCAGATATATACAAGTAATCAGCTGTCTTTTTGATGGGGGCGAAATAGGCTCGACGCGCGCAGTAAAGATGTAATTTTTACCCGGCATGATACCACCGACATCGGGTCATTTTTATAAATGCTAACGATAATGACGAAGCATTTGCCGTAGCTGCTTAATTGCACTACACGGGGTTCGGAGGGGCACCTGGCAACAGAAGCCCCTCCACTTATTTTTATGCCATGCAGCCCCCACATCGACATCTCGCTGCATTGTTAGAAATAACGTAATGAGTAATAGTGTTGGAGGCGGGAGTTTATTCACGACATGAATGACGAAATCAATTACACGAAAATGGTGGAGAACGCACTGATGGACGTTGTCCGAAATGCGCTTCGTCATGCAGCCGAATACGGACTTCCCGGCGACCAACATTTCTACGTTACGTTTAAAACCGGCTTTCCCGGGGTGTCTGTGCCAGCTCATCTTTCAGAGCGCTACAAAGATGAAATGACGATCGTACTGCAACATCAGTTTTGGGATATTGTGGTCGAGCCGGATTATTTCACCGTTGACCTGAGCTTCAATCACAAGCGCGAGACGCTAAAAATTCCCTTCGATGCATTGACTGCATTTGCTGATCCATCTGTGCAATTCGGCCTTCAGTTCTCGGCGACGGATTTAGAAAGTGATTTAGAATCGCAGCCTGAATCTGAGGATACCGAGCAGAAGGAAAGCTTGAACGATGAAGAAGGCGAAACAGCTGAAAAACAAGGCGAAATAATTGCTCTTGATGCCTTCCGCAAAAAATAGCTAATCTCCCAAAAAAGCATTCCCTGTTACAATATAACCGAAAGCCAACCCATGCCCGAATTTCACTATCAGGACATGTTTTCCCTCGGGAAAGATGACACCCCTTATCGCAAGCTGACGTCTGATTATGTCTCGACAATCAGTGTCGATGGCAAGGAAGTTTTGAAAGTGGAGCCTGAGGCGCTGAGCCTGCTTTCCGCGGAAGCCATGCATGACGTTGCTCATTTATTGCGGCCACAACATTTGCAACAGCTTGCCAATATCCTTAAAGATGATGAGGCGTCCGAGAACGATAAGTTTGTTGCGACAGAGCTTCTGAAGAACGCCAATATTGCAGCAGGCATGGTTCTTCCCGGTTGCCAGGATACCGGCACTGCAATCATCATGGGCAAGAAAGGTCAGTATGTCTGGACCGACGGCTCGGATAAGGAACAACTTTCCCGCGGTGTATTTAAAACTTACACGGAAACCAATCTCCGCTATTCCCAGTTGGCGCCGATCAGCATGTTTGAGGAGAAAAACACCGGCACCAACCTGCCCGCCCAGATCGATTTGTATGCCACAAACGGAGATTCCTACGAATTTCTGTTCGTCGCGAAGGGCGGCGGATCCGCAAACAAGACCTTTCTCCATCAGGCGGTACCAAGTGTCCTTACCCCAGAACGGTTGGTACCTTTCATTGAGGAAATGCTGATGTCCCTTGGGACAGCAGCGTGCCCTCCTTACCATCTTGCAGTGGTCATTGGTGGCACTTCCGCGGAAGATACAATGAAGACTGTCAAGCTCGCGTCCACAAAATATTATGACACCCTGCCGACTACGGGCAATGAGCATGGCCGCGCCTTCCGTGATCTCGAAATGGAAAAAGAGATTCTGAAAATTTCCCAGACGATCGGCATAGGCGCTCAGTTCGGCGGCAAATATTTCTGCCACGATGTCCGCGTTATCCGCATGCCGCGCCATGGCGCCAGTGTTCCCATTGGCATAGGTGTGTCCTGTTCGGCAGACCGGCAGGTCAAAGGCAAGATTACCAAGGATGGCGTGTTTCTAGAGAAACTTGAAACCAACCCTGCCAAGTATCTGCCGGAAGTTACTGCCACGGATCTCGATGAGCATGTGGTGAAAGTTGATCTGAACAAGCCAATGAAGGAAATCCTGGAAACGCTTTCGCAATATCCGATTAAAACCCGCCTAAGCTTAAGCGGCACAATTATCGTTGCCCGTGATCTTGCGCACCGTAAGTTACGGGAAATGCTGGAAAATGGAGAAGGCCTTCCACAATATTTCAAGGATCACATCATTTATTATGCGGGTCCCGCAAAAACACCGGAAGGCTATGCATCTGGCTCCTTCGGGCCAACAACCGCTGGTCGGATGGATGGATATGTAGACCAGTTCATGGCCGAAGGCGGCAGTATGGTCATGTTGGCCAAGGGTAATCGGAGCAAGGCTGTTGTCGATGCCTGCAAAAAGCATGGCGGTTTCTACCTCGGCTCTATTGGGGGCCCAGCGGCCATCCTTGCGCAAAACAATATCAAGAAAGTTGACGTGCAGGCATTCGAAGAATTTGGCATGGAGGCAATCTGGCGCATTGAAGTTGAGGATTTCCCGGCGTTTATTGTCATGGATGACAAGGGGAACGATTTCTTCGCCCGAAAGAAAAATGAATAAGGAACCAGTTACTGCCGGAACCGTCTCAACGGATATTCTCAAGCATTCAGTGAGCATAGCTGGCCATCGGACCAGCGTGTCGCTAGAAAGAAAATTTTGGGAACTATTTCAAGAAAGCGCCCGGCGTCGCGGCATTAGCGTAAATGAATTGATCACGGAAATCGACGCCTCGAGACGCGGAAATCTATCTAGCGCAATTCGTCTATATGTTTTGGAAGAGCTACTGGAACAGGCGTCACCCAAAATATCTTCTTTCTGAAAATATTTTTGAGAATATACATCAGGCTTCCTATATATAAGTCAGAGTAAATGCTTTAAAAAGGTCGCGATCAAAATGGGTGATGTTGTCAATCTGAACCAGTTTCGCAAAAAACAAAACCAAAAGAAAACGCAAGATACTGCCCGAAACAATCGGGTCAGTTTCGGGCGATCCGCCGTCCAAAAAAAGCAAGATAAAAATCAACAAAAAAAGCAGGATGCTTCGCTTGATCAAAAAAAGTTACACAACCAAGGCGAAGACAAAAATGAAACGCCACCCGAAAATTAGGCCTTTCTTTACACATTCCGGGTAAAAATCAGATTATCGTCATAGAAATGACTCAACCTTCTTCTATTGAGGAACGGCGCTTCGCAAAGGCAGGCGTAAGAGGAGGTCTAAATGGAACCCAATTTACAGAAATACCCAGAACCAGCTTTGCAAGACTTACTTGCAGATCCTGTGATATTGGCGGTTCTTAAACGAGATGGCCTTACCGTGGATGACATTAAAGAAATTGTGGAAACCTATCAGCAAAAAGCGCTGACCCGCCCTTCCTGACCCACCGCAACCATTTGTAATAAAAAGACTAATTAACGCCCAACTTCTTTTGTTGTGCAATTTCCCATGCTCGCGTTATTATTCCGCTAGAACCATGCTTTGATTAATTTTTATGCATACAGCGGTCGAGGAGATAAACCTAGCGTGACGGCAGCAACAAGATACAAGAAGAAATCGGCAACCATCCGAGGATTGAAAATGTCCTATATTGAGGAAGGTGAGGGAGATCCTATTGTATTTTTACACGGGAATCCGACATCTTCCTATTTATGGCGTAACGTCATGCCGCATCTGGAAGGTCGCGGCCGCTTAATCGCGCCGGACTTAATTGGCATGGGTGATTCCGAGAAGCTGCAGGACAGTGGTCCGGATCGCTATACATTCAAGGAGCATCGCGCTTTCCTGAATGATCTACTTGCGTACCTTATGGTAGACAAAGACGTCACCCTCGTTGTCCATGACTGGGGATCTGCGCTCGGCTTTGATTGGGCCTATCAGAATCAATCCTCCATGAAAGGTATCGTTTATATGGAGGCAATAGTTCAATCTATTAAGAGTTGGGATGATTGGCCCGAGAATGCTCGGAATATTTTTCAGGCTTTTCGTAGTCCGGCCGGGGAAGAACTGATACTCGAAAAGAATATCTTCGTGGAAAAAGTTCTCCCCTCTTCCGTCATTCGCGAGCTTGAGGATGAAGAGCAACGCGAATATACGCGCCCCTTCAGAAATTCCGGGGAAGACCGCAGACCAACATTGACCTGGCCACAGCAAATTCCCATTGCGGGAGAACCTGAAGATGTGGTGAAGATTGTTGATGAATATTCCGCGTGGCTTAGCCAATGCGACTTGCCTAAACTTTTTGTCAATGCTGACCCCGGCTCTATACTAGTGGGAGCGCAACGTGACTTTTGCCGGACATGGCCAAACCAAACAGAAGTTACGGTTAAAGGGTTGCATTTCATTCAGGAAGACAGCCCGGACGAGATTGGCCAAGCCATTTCAGATTTCATCAAGCGAATATAGATCACGACACTCCTACGGAAATTATTTTGGAAAAAAAACGTATTAAACTTAACTCTTTGCAAAGCAAGACACTTGTCCTGTTGCAAGTGCTGGCACGTGATCCTGATAGTGCCAGCCCCGCCGGAAACGGCAATGAGGGAGATATCCGCATTACGCGCCTTCCCCATGCTCATGGCCATCACATGCACGTCGGTGACTATGTCGTTTCAAGTCGCGATGCCAGCGGATTGAATAATAAATCAGTCTGGACCGCTCTCAGCCGCAAAGGCTTAGTAAGGGAAAACTGGGAACAGGAAATTATTTTAACGAAACAAGGTCTTGATTTCGTAACCGGCCTTGGAGATAAATTCTTAACAGCAACAGATCATTAAGCCCGGACATTTTACCGCACAGCCGGAGAAATTACTGCACATGAATGTTGAGCTGGACAGAAAACTCACAACAATTCTTTGCGCGGATGTCTCCGGATACAGCAGGCTGATGAGTGATGACGAGGGAAAAACCCTCCAGCGGCTTAAAATTACGCGCGAAATTTTCCGGGAGAACATTGCCCGCTATGGCGGCCGCATCGTCAATATGACGGGTGACGGCCTCGTCAGCGAATTTTCAAGTGTTGTAAAAGCAGTGCAATGCGCCGTTGAGGTGCAAAACAAGATCAACAAAGACAATGCCCCTCTCGCAACTGACGATCAGATGCTTTATCGCATCGGGATCAATCTGGGGGATGTTATTATCGAGGGAGATGATATCTTCGGTGATGGCGTCAACGTGGCCGCAAGATTGGAAGCAATGGCGCCTGTAGGGGGCATATGTATTTCCGGCTCCGTTTTTGAACAGGTGAAAAACAAGCTACCGAGAGCTTTCAAGTTTCTTGGCGATAAGAATGTCAAAAACATAGCCGAACCGGTTGCGGTGTATTCTTTGAGTTTAAGTGAAGATCCCGGCAGAAAATCTCAAACATCCCATCACCATATTCCATCGTCCGAAGGAAAGGTTAAGGAACCAGAGGAGGTTGAGGAAGAGGATAAGCGAATTCGGGCCTATGTGAAAAGGCAGGCCGCATTTTATCGGCGCGCCCTGAGTTTTGGCACCATTATCCTGTTTCTCTTTATCATCAACATGTCGACGTCACCGGATTACTGGTGGTTTCTTTGGCCAACCGGCCCGTTCCTTTTTATGTTGATAATGGATGCTGTCCGGATATTCGGTGTCGGGCACAAGGCAGAAGATTGGGAAAAGCGTAAAATTGCGGAAATCAAATCTCATCGCAAAAAGCACGGCCGCTAGGATTCATCAACAACAATTCTTGTAACAAGGTTATCCAAAGCCTGCACATCTGGATCGACGTAATTTTCGAATACAATCGTCGGGCCATTGGCGACAAGCAAGGCAAGGGTTGCTTTGCCATCAGTCGCCGTTAGTTCCCATGCCTCTCCTTGATCGCGACTGTCCGCAAGAATACCGAGATCATCGAAGATTTGATCTAAATTGATGCTATCTTCTGCGACATCAAAATCTGTAATCGACACGTCTCCGTTGTCGATATCAGTAAAGACGAAGATATCCGCACCTTCGCCACCGGTAAGGGTATCATTCCCACCATTTCCTTGAAGAAAATCATCGCCACCGAAACCAAAAATCACTTCATCCGCTACGGTTCCAAGAAGCTGTTCATTTTCATTGCTCCCTTCGATGATATTCGGAACGAGGGAAAACGCTGAAAAGGCGGCCAATCCATCTGCATTATCTTCAACAAAAGTGAAGGTCAACAATGCACTGCTGGTATCGCCGTCTCCGTCGGTAAGCACATATTCGAAGCTCTCCATTTCACCGGGGTCGGCTTCGTCAGGCGCGGTATAGGTATAATTTCCAACGGCATCTATAGAAATGTTGCCCCCGAGATTCGTGTCAATAATAAGAGGGTCGCCATTTTGCGGGATATCATATTCCACCGCATTGTGAACAAGCAATGTCAAGGTACCGCCATCCGCGCCCAGACGGTCAATCGATCCCGAACTGACAACGTTATCCGTTTCAACAACCGGTACGGTATCAACCAGCACGGAACCAAGCTCACCGGGATCAATCACCATTGTCGGTTCATCAGTGGCATTGTCGACCTTGGCCAATTCCGTCGTGTCGATACCAGATCCCAGCCCGACGGCAATGACCTCAATACCATTGCTGTCGACAAACTGTTGCCATTCATTGCCGCCATCTGTTGGCACTTCCTGTCCGTCGTTCGGCTCCCCGTCGGAAATGAAATAGACAACCGTTTTATAGCCGTCCAGTGCCGGATTCGCCAGGTCAGCCTCGAGCACACCTTGTGCGCCGTTTTCCGTATTAGCAATCGCAGCGGCGTAGTTTGTTGCCCCGCCCGGCTCCAGGTTATTCGTATCAGTAATAAAATCCTGGGCCTCTGCTATCGAAGTTCCGACATACGCGACAGAGGAATCAGCGGCAAAGCCGATAATGGAAATATTAACCTCACTTGAAACTTGCTCATACTCTGAAAGAACATTGTCGACTGCCGCCCGGAGTATCTGTATCCGTGTCTGCCCGGCTCCCTCTACAAAATTGGTCATTGATCCCGATATATCCAGGACAAAAACCAGGTTATATGTCGGCAGCATTGGTGCCGGCAACTCAACGGCATCCGGGCTTGCAATTGGGACATCATCAACGATTGTGGCTGTGAATGATCCGCTGACCAAAGATCCATCCTGATCCACAACATTATAACTGAAGGGTAAGTCCAGACCATCTTCGCCCGCGCCTGAATGATCAACCACATCGTTAAGCGTCAGCGTATAACCATAATTGTCACCATCGCCATTCGGACCGAATTCCAGCACAAACACTAGGCGAGAGACACCGTCGTCGGAGACCGCGGTCGCCGTAACCTGCTGCGTCACACCATCTGCAAGTGTCTCCAACTGGTAATTAACTGGATCCAGTCCAGACGTGATAACCGGCAATCCACTTATGTCAAGCGCTACACTTCCCGCGCCATCAAGACCAAAATCTATTTCAGCGGTGCCATTTGCTATTGTCGTTTCCGGCGTTGTATCGCTTCCAATAGGAAGATCATCCTCATCAACACTGATATCGCCTGCGCCGCCCAGAACGGGTCCATTATCCTCAATCTCAATCGACAATGTCCCTGACGCGGATGAATTGTTTGCATCCATGACGGAAATAGCGAGATCAAACGTTAGGGAGGAAATATTTTCACCGGCACCGCCGAGATGATCAATCGGTCCCTCCAACGACATATCATAGGTGCCGTCCGTATTCAGCGTAATCGTGAAGATCGTTGCGCCGCCTGCCGTGCCGGTAACAACATTTGATCCAAGCCCGACAAGAACGACCGGTACACCGTTAGACGTTAGATTGGCTGAATTGAAATCTGTCTGGACTGCATCAAAAGTCACGGCGGCTATCTCTCCGCTACCGCCCCCGATACCGAGAGAAGCCCCCTCGATCACATCACCCTCATCTGATTCCACGAGCTCGGCTGGCGTTGCTTCATCAACTACAACAGGATCGTCATTATCCTCAATAGTCAGAGTCACGGAAGCAGAGTCACCATCGATATTCGCGTTACGGGACGCGCCAACCAAGGTGAGCGTCAAGGATTCCGGGCCTTCAAATAGGTTGTCATCTATAATCGGGATAGTTATGAGAACTGTTGCGCCCGGTGCAAGTCCGGCTTCGCCTCCCCTAAATGTAACAGTTTGAACGGCGTCCGCTGTATAATCGCTGCCCGCTTCTGTGGTACCTGTAATCTGATAATTGATATTAACGTTCACACCTGGCGCGACCGCCTTGTCGAGTGTAAGAACAAAGGACAAGTCGCCAGCAGCCTCACTTACAGTATCGTTACCGTCACCGACGCTCACGCCGTCAACGATAACATCGGACAGGGTAACCAAACCTATATCGTCATCCGTAATTACGACCAGCGCCTGGGCAGACCTCACATCGATATCTGCATTCTCAACGCCAGTCAGCGCGACAATAAAAAATTCGAGGTCCTCAATCACATCATCATCGACGACCGTTATCGAGAAAAATGATTCTGTCTGACCCGGCGGAATGACAATGGTGCCATCACCACCGCTGATAAAATCAACACCCCCGGGAAGCCCGGAACCTGTTTCAGTCGCGGAACCCGCACGAATCTCATAAGTAACAGTAACGGGAACATTGGTTGGTTCCGTCAGCGTAATAAATATCTGAAAGCTTGTCAGATTGCCAGATTCCTGGTCAACAACCGATACAACATTCAAGCCGGTTTGAGGGCCAAGGCCAACAATCTCTTCATTATTGAGCGCAGTCCGGAATTCAAGATCGGTGCCAGAAAGTAAACCAGCAGCCTTGAGCAGGTCTCCAATTGACTGCCCGCCATCAATACCGCCTTCACTAAAGGGCTGAAAGCCCGCGCCACCTCCGGATTGTGCCCGCCTGCCCGCCTCAGGTGAAATCTCATCAGGGTCGAAATTGTCTTCGTCGTCGAGCCATTCCGGATTAATCAACCGCAATGCCTCTCCATATATATTAAACAGCTGCTCCCCAGTCAGTATAAAGGGAACGCTTGGCAATGCTGAAAAGCTTGTAACAACTAACGATTGGTTAGGAGTATCCAGAACCTGGGATCCGGCTTCGTTTGTGAAAACGATGGCACCAGTAAAAAGCGTGAAAATCGATTCATCGCCGATATTTTTAACATTCCCTGACCAGCTCGTGCCGCGAATACCAATGGTCCCGACCGGTGTACGGACATCCACATTCTCCGGGTCATCCTTGGCAATCTGCCCACTGACCAGAGAAAAAACGCCCTGCAACAGGGAAACACCAAATTTTCCACTTTCTGCCGCAGGGTTGTAGAGCATTTCATCAAGGACGGCCCGGCCATTTTCACCCATGGAAAATTGCGTCTCGTCAGCGAAAACAATGGTAAAGGATGAGCCTCCGGCTGTTTCAATGACATCGCCCTGAAAGACGGCGGCGCCTTCAACCAACTCCTCGCGGGTTCCGTCGGCATGGCGAGAGGTTACAGTACCCGTCATCTGCGTGACTTCACCGATGGGGCCTCCCGCATCGGTTTGGGTTTCAGTAGACTGTGCTAACGGTCCCGGTCCTGCAAGTTTGCTGACCAGGTCAGCCGGAATGCGCGCACCGCTGGCCGATATGAGATCCACCCCTTGCCCGGCGGCAAAATAGTTATATACCGTGACATAATCACCCGTATCAGTACTCAACGTCAGATCAACGCCATCCCGGGCATACTCCGCCGTAATTGGTTTTACTTCATCGCCAAGTTGGATCGGGCTGTTACCGGATACTTCATAAATTGCAAAAGTTTTACCGTCGAGGTCTGATAAATTAGCTTCCTTCATTTTTATACCTCTAGACAGCAAAAATATCTTTATTCCGCCCTAATGCGCGCAGAGAATTAAGACTGTTGAACAACTAGGGCAGGTTTTTAGAAAAAGCGCCCCTGTCTTCGTAAAATAAAAATCCCTTTGGGATAACTAATAGAATAAGATAACTCTAATTTTGAGACTATGCCACATTTTGGACAAATTTCATAAATTTTTTCGTTACTATAGTTAATGACGGGATTTTCTATAAACTGGCATTGGCGCAATTGGACGTTGAAGAGAGTGTAAATTTCCGCATGCCAGCAAGCAAATCAAGACAGAAATCTACAAAGAATTCAAACCGCTTTAGGTGGTTCGCTTTTGCAAGAGGTGGGCGGATTCCGGCTTTTGCTCTTCTAATGGCTGCTCTTTTCCTGCAAATTTCCGATCCTCAATTTCTTTCAAGTTTCCGGGACCGCATATTCGACGTCTATCAACAATCCCAGCCACGCGAAGCTCAATATCCACGCCCGGTTGCGGTAATTGACATAGATGAAAATAGTCTTTTGAACCTTGGTCAGTGGCCCTGGCCCCGTTCTTACCTCGCTAAACTTGTTGAGAACGCGACTAAAAACGGTGCGGCAGTCATTGGTTTTGATATGTTGTTCGCCGAATCGGATCGCCTTTCCCCTAGCGAAATGTCACAAAACATAGAGGAACTGCCACCTGCTGTGAAACAGCAGCTCAGCGTCCTGCCATCTTTCGATAATATCTTCGCGAAGGCCATTCAGAAAAGCCGTGTTATTCTGGGAATCTCTGTCAGCCCTGAGAGTGCTGGCGCCAATAATCTTGGGCTTAGCCGCATCCCTTCCTTCGCGCTTCTGGGGCAAGATCCAAGACCGTTTCTGAAAAACTACCCGGCCCTGATAGGGAACATTGACGTTCTGGATGAATCGGCCGCAGGGCGCGGTATGATCAGCCTCGATCAGGATTTTGATGGTATCGTCCGTCGCATCCCGCTCGCAAACCGGATCGGCAGCAAGATTATACCCTCTCTTGCGTTAGATATGCTCAGGGTCGCGACCGGACGCAATGTCATTATACAAACCAACGAGAATGGCATTACCGGCTTTAAGGTAGCGGGCACACTAGTCCCTACAGACACAAAGGGGCGGATTTGGGTAAAGTACGCAAAATATGATCCTTCCCTCTATGTCTCCGCTCTTGACGTCATAAATGGTACGATTGACGAGAATGTGCTGGCCGGTAAGCTCGTTCTTGTTGGTACGTCCGCGACCGGGCTCAAAGATCTGCGAGCGTCCCCCCTGACTTCGAACTTGCCGGGCGTGGAGATGCATCTTCAACTTTTAGAGAACATCTGGACCCAAACCTATCTCTTTCGGCCTGAATTTATCGCTATTTTCGAATGGGCCGGCACGCTCTTAACCGGCCTGTCATTGATTATTCTTGTACCGCTTGCGGGGGCGCGCACGACCCTCGGGTTACTCATTTTCATCTCGGTTACAGCAATTGCATCTTCCGCCTATTTCTTTGTCTATAACTCTGTCTTGATCGATGTGAGTTATACCTTGTTTATATCGATTCTTGTCTACATCACGATGGTCTATTCAAACTATCGCGGCACGGAGCAAGAACGAACCCGCATTCGAACGGCGTTCGCCCATTATCTCTCCCCCGAGCTCGTCAAGCGGCTTTCAGCCTCTCCCGATAGCCTCGTTCTGGGCGGGGAGGAGCGAGAAATGACATTCATGTTCTGCGATGTTCGCGAATTCACCGTTATTTCGGAGGGATATAAACACGACCCGCAAGGTCTGACTCACCTGATTAATCGCTTTCTCACACCCATGACCGGTAAAATTCTCGACCACAAAGGCACTATTGACAAATATATGGGCGATTCCATCATGGCCTTCTGGAATGCGCCACTTGAAAATCCGCAGCACCCAAAAGATGCCGCAGATGCAGCCTTGGAGATGATTGTTCGTCTTGCAGCCTTGAATGCTGAGCTAAGGGAGGAAGCAAAGCAGGAGAACCGTAAATTCAAGGCACTTCATGTTGGCATTGGCCTTAATACCGGAGTGTGTATTGTTGGCAATCTGGGGTCTGAGCAGCGGTTTGACTATTCCGTCCTTGGCGACCCAGTCAACTTGGCTTCCCGCCTCGAAGGTCAGACAAAAGAATATGGTTTCAGCATCATCCTTGGGGAAAGCACCGCACGCGCGATACCTGACTACGCAATGATTGAGCTCGATCTAATAGCTGTGAAGGGCAAGGAAGAGGCCGTGAAGATTTTTGGCCTGCTTGGTAATGAAGAACACAAGAAACGGCCTGAATTCATTGAAGCAAAACAGGCCATAGAAACGTTTCTGACCTTATATTTTTCGCAAGATTGGGATGCTGCCCTCGAAAAGCTTGCTTTTATCGAAAGCTTGAATCCCCGCCTGAAGAAGTTTGTTTTACTTTACCGCAATCGCATTCACAACTTCAGGGTTATCCCACCGCCGGTGGACTGGGACGGCATCTATCGGGCTACAAAAAAATAGTGGCCCTGAATATGCGTGAAGGTAACCAACCCCACCAAGTCAGGGTAAACTGATAATTCTCGCTAATATGTTGAAGCAAGCAGCTCGTTTCAGCTCCCTAACCTGGACAGAGTTCTGTCAGGCAAACGTGAGATTAGCCGCCGCCGACAGGTCCCTCAATGCCTGTTCTTCGCTGACAACCTTAATCGTCTTCATTCCCATTGCGGCGGCAGGCTTCAGATTTATGCCAAGATCATCGAGATAGACAACTTCCTCTGGCGTCACTTCCATCTGCTCGCATGCATATTCATATATACGCGGATCGGGCTTGCGAAGGCCTATCTTACTTGATTCTATAACCTGCCGGAACAATGCCATTACCTTCGCAACCTCTGCCTGCGCCGCGGCATCCCGTGTCATTCCCGGCCCCTTACCGGCGGCAACATTATTGGTAAGGCAAGTGCAATTATACTGTACTCCACATATTTTCAGGGCATTGACCATATTGGGGCGAACGTCGCCCGCCAGCAGCTTGATAATCTCTATACCGGGAATTGCATGCCCTAACGCGCCACTTTCCGCTTCAAACAGTTTATCAAACTCATCCATCGTAACTTCGCTACGTTCAAATTTCGCCCAGGCATTGCTATCAGGATTCGTTGAGTTAACACCCCGAATAAAATCCTTAGGCAGGCCATTTTCACTTTCAAACCGAGAGAAGGCCTCAAACGGACTCGTCGTCAGAACGCCGCCAAAATCCCAAAGGATGGCTTTTATCATTTATGAAATTCCTTATTGGCAAATGATTAAAGGCGACCCATGTCGCCGTATCTTATTATTACTTTTGTTAAATAGTGACAGGCGTATTTTATCCTGTCAAATATCTAGGTAGATTGAATTCGCCATTTTATCCGTTAATTTACTTCCTAAGTAAATTTAAGAATAATAATTTTGCAGGAGCATCCCTATGAGAGCCTCAATTATATGCGCCGTAATTTTGCTGGTCAGCATGGCCAACGCAAGTGCCTTTGAAAGTCAGGATCTTCAAAAACTGACGAAAACGGGCAGTTGTGGTGGCTGTGACCTGCGGGGGGCAAAACTGCAATATAAAGATTTTAGCGGCTCTTATCTCAAGAGCGCAAATTTGCGCGATTCCATATTGAAGCAGATCAATCTCAGCCAGGCAAATCTGACGGATACAGATATGCGCCGGTCAGATCTTGAGAAAGCGATACTCGTCTCTGCCGATCTTGAATACGCAATACTGCAAGATGCGGATATGGAAAAAGCAATGATGACCAATGCTAATCTCCGGCGAACAGACCTGCGCAGTGCAGACTTTGACAGCGCGAATGTAGAAGGCGGAAATTTCCAGGAAGCGGATATCCGAAAGGCTTATTTTAAACGCGCCACTCTGACAAACGCGAATTTTAGCAATGCCTTGGTAACGGAAGTAAACTTTAAACGCGCAAATTTGATGGGCGCCAATATGTTTAAGGCGGAACTAAACGACTCGAATTTTACCCGCGCTAATCTAACGAATGCGCGTCTGGAAAAAGCTGATCTACGACATGCAAATTTCTATAGGGCCGATTTGGTGGGAACAATTCTGTCCGGCGCAAGGGTTGCAAACGCGTCATTCTGGGGCGCCAATCTTTCAGGCGCCAACTTGGAAGATGTATCGGGGTTAAAGCAGGAACAGCTTGATAGCTCCTGCGGTGATAAAAAGACGATCCTTCCCCGCAATATATCCATCAAGGCATGCATGCCCTAAGTTGAGACGGACGTTACCTGAATTTTGTCAATAATTCTGGCAACTCACCAAAATGCGTGATGCTGTGAAAGCGTGTAGCGTTGATCGGCGCCTCTGCATGTTCATGCACCCAGGTTAAGTCATGGGGAATATGCACACCAACACTACCGGCCTCAATCGCTGGAATTATATCACTTTTCAGTGAATTACCCACCATCATGCTTTCATTTGGTGTTTTCCCCGCAGCACTAAAAATCCGCTGATAGGTATACCGATTTTTCTCACTGACAATCTGCACATCGTCAAAAAGATCACCTAAACCCGATTGCGCGAGCTTCCGCTCCTGATCAAAAAGGTCTCCCTTCGTAATCATGACCAATCGGTAGTGGCCAGACAGGTCAGTCAAGGTTTCACGGACATGAGGCAGCGTTTCCACAGGGTGGCGTAACATCTCTCGTCCCGCTCGCAAAATATCATGCAGGATAGTGGCGGGTACCTTGTCCTCCGTTACCTCAATGGCGGTTTCTATCATCGAGAGGGTAAACCCCTTAATGCCATATCCGTAAAATTCGAGGTTCCGCCGTTCTGCGTCCAACAGACGCTCTGTAATATGCTCGCTATCGGCATAATCGCTCAATAGATCCGAAAACTTTTCTTCGGTCATGCGAAAGAAATACTCATTCTGCCAAAGCGTATCATCGGCGTCGAACCCGATTACTGTTAGAGGTTTTGAGGACATATATCGATACAGCTTTCAAAGATTTATTGCTTACCTGGCCTTATTCCGCTGCACGTTCCGGAAGAATTTTACCAGGGTTCATGATGTTGTCGGGATCAAGCGCCTGCTTTACCGCCGCCATCACATCGACTGCATCCCCATGCTCCAGATACATGTATTTCTTCTTCCCGAGCCCGACTCCATGCTCTCCAGTACATGTTCCGTCCATGGAAAGGGCGCGCTTGATCAGACGAGAGTTGAGTCTTTCCGCTTCTTCCAGTTCCTCGGGGTTTTCTTTCTTGATGACAAAGGAGAGATGGAAATTTCCATCGCCGACATGTCCGACCAGAGGGGCAATTAAAAAACTATCGGCAAGGTCCTTCTTTGTCTCCAGAATACAGTCGGCAAGCCGTGAGATCGGAACGCAAACATCCGTTGCCCAGATCTGCGCCCCATTTCGTAGCGCCATGGCCGCATAAGCCGCATCGTGCCGGGCCTGCCAGAGCTTGGTGCGTTCTTCCGCCTGCGTCGTCCATTTAAATCCCTCGGCGCCGAATTCGGAGCAGATTTCGCTTACCCGCTCCGCCTGTTCCTTTACGTAGGCAGGACTGCCATGAAACTCGAGGAACAAAGTTGGCTGTACTGGTAATTCAAGATTGGAATAGCGGTTTACCGCGTCCACCTGTACTTCGTCCAGAAGTTCAATCCGTGCGACTGGAATACCGCTCTGGATCGTCAGAATAACGCTTTGGATAGCGCCTTCGATATCTGGGAAGGAGACCGTTGCTGCCGATATAGCTTCAGGGATGCCGTATAGGCGAAGCGTAATTTCCGTAATAATGCCGAGCGTCCCTTCGGATCCGATATAGAGCTTGGTCAGATCGTAACCCGCAGCGCTTTTCTTCGCCCGATGACCGGTCGAGATAATGCGGCCATCCGGAAGCACCACTTTCATACTCAGTATATTTTCCCGAATTGTCCCATAACGGACTGCATTGGTGCCAGAGGCTCGGGTAGACGCCATACCGCCGATAGAGGCATCTGCGCCGGGATCGATCGGGAAGAACAAGCCAGTATCGCGCAAAAACTCATTCAGTTGCTTGCGGCGAACACCCGGTTGTACCGTACAGTCAAGATCTTCCGGGCTGACCCGCAAAATCTCATTCATCTCATTCAGATCGATTGAGACACCGCCGGAAACAGCATTTACATGCCCCTCAAGCGATGTGCCAGCGGCAAACGGAATAACAGGAACCTTATGTGCCGCGCAGATCTTGACAATACTCGAGACTTCTTCCGTGCTTTTAGCAAAGCAGACAACATCTGGCGCTTTCGGAAAATGCCAGCTCTCGTCCTTGCCATGTTGTTCACGCACGGCGGAGGCAGTTGAACACCGCCCCCCGAGAAGTTCTGTTAATTTGGAAGTCACCTGATCCATTTCCGGATGTCGGGTCATTTCTATAGCTCCCTATTTTCCTTCGTTAACTGGGGTGGCCAGCCACTTTCTTTAAAAGTATCATACAATCTACCGTCCAGTTAAAGGAATAAGAAATAAGGAATGACAATGAACATTTCCACCATGCCAATGATCCATGAGCAAACCGTGCTTCCCGAATGGATAGACCATAACAAGCATATGAATGTAGCTTATTACGTATTGGTTTTTGACCTTTCTCTGGATGCTTTTCTTGATGAGATCGGCCTTACCCGGAAGTATCGAGAGTCAGCAAACTGCACAGTGTATGTGCTGGAAACACATGTAACCTACATTCAGGAAGTGCATGAGGGCGATCCATTGGAAATATATGTGCGGGTTCTGGATTGTGATGAGAAACGAATGCATCTTTTCCTGGAAATGCGTCATCGAGATAAAGGATTCCTCGCGGCGACGTCCGAACAGATGATCATGCATTTGAGCACAGAAGACGGACCAAAAGCAGCCCCGATGCCAGAGTTCCTTCAATCATGCTTGCAAGGCCATAAAGACCAGTTCGCGGATGCGCCGCTTCCGAGTCAGGCCGGTGCAGTGATTGGCATCCGTCGTAAATCACAATAAAAATACACCGCCCTGATAGGGTGGCGTTTCTGCAGGCGGCTTGAATATCCGGCCAGGCCGTTCAAGCGGCCTGAGTATTACCTGTAGAACTGTTGCTAAGCTTGGCGATTAAATAATCAACATTGTCACCATCGAACTCATCCTGGAAGTGGGTAAGAACGCGTTCAATAACCTGGTTGCGATATCGTTCCCGATCCCCAGGAGCCCCATCAAAATCGAGCTCATTGGCGACGTCCAGACCAACTTTCATGATCTCTTGCAAGCCGCCTGAGATATTCGATTTTTTGCAAAGCTGCTGCAAGCCTTTTCCACCCGCGTCATTGATAAGGATATGAACATTTGAAACCGCAATGTTTGAGTATTTTGCCATTGCCGTTTCAAAGAAATCAACATCACCGACACAAAGAGCACGAAGGATAATTGTTGGTGTCAGGCGACCGTTCTCTTGGAGTTGGTCAATAAGATCCACGAGATCTGAATGGCTTGCTCCGTCCTTAATAAAGCCAATCATCGTTTTTTCGCGGCTTTCCAGAATGATATCTGTCGCCATGCTCGGTGACATTTCATGATGCGTCACCAAATGTTCCCGCAACTTATCAGAGACCAATGTCACCAACCGTTCTGTCACAGTAATCGGCAACTTGCTTCTCTGCGTCATCGGCTCCTGGATCTTTTCGCTGTCTCCAAATTGATCAAGCACCTTCTCATAGGTTTCATCGGAGATTTCAGCGCCTTCGTTATGCAACAATGTTGCGACAACGTCTTCTGAACCACTATCGACAAGCTTTTCAGAAACAGCCTCAGATAAGGCTTCTCTGCTGGCTACAGCGATCTGATGCAGATCAGATTGTGAGTTGATAATTTCAAACAGGTCATCATCCGAAAGCGCGTTTGAAAAGCTAAGCATCGGGGTGGCCACGTCGGCAATGTCACTGGCAAGTGTTTTCGCAATGTCATGTGGCAAGTCCGGAACCGATTTCAAACTTTCCGCTAATGTTTGGCGAACAAGAACCTCTGCATCATTTACGAGAATCCGAAAAATTTCCTCGGCTTCGCGACGTTCTGTCTCGCTAAAGCTTGTGCCCGTTATACCGCCCGCAATCTTTGCGACTGTTTCCGCTCGCGCCTTTGCCGAGCGATCCATCAATAATCGCTCTACATCTGCTGGACTTAAAGAACCGTTATTTGACACATTGGCTCCAATAACTTTTAGTTGTTCGGAGCCGCTATTCTCGCTAAATTATGTTAATTTTCCTTTAATCCAGACGCCCTCCGATTACTTCTTTAATTGCTCGAATCTGGTCTTCAACGCTGATTTCAAGCAAACTGGTAATCTCCAAATCTCGATCCTCAAATACATCCACATCAGGCTTTTGCGATTGCCATTCAATGATTTTTGCATCACGCGCAACTATCAGCTGTTCTATTTGGGGGCGAAATATGATCGGCATTGCAGTAAGCCAGCGGTTCGCGGGCCATGACGGGGTGCTATGGTCGATAATAAACCTATCGAGCATGTCAATTACATCTGCCTTATCATACCAGTTTTCTCCAGTAACCCAGCGATTTGTCGTAAAAAGTGCTGTTGGAAACCCTGCGCTATCCATCGAGATTGCGATCAAATGACAAATAATTTCGTCTTCTTCCGTCGGCCATTCGGTATCGCCGTTGTAAGGAACTGGCTCAACCCCTATCCGCATACCCTTTTTGCGCAAGAAGGTATGAAAATGCCCATGCTCGCCAGCCCGATGGGCATGGTAATAATACTGGGCGTGGGTTTCACTATCATAGCAATCACCTTCCGGATAATGGTCCCATTCGTAGAATGTCCCCTGACCTTTCAGAATTTCGCCCACAATATTCGCATCGCCTTTTTTCAGCACACGGTAGCATTCTAATATCTCATCCGCTGCCGTATTCATACGAGCCATCCGCTCTGGGGATATGCCTCTCAATACTTCCCGCAAGTCTTTTGAATTTTTTATTATCCTGCTCTCTGCACCATCTCCAAGACTATCTATCTTGTTCATTTTAGTCCCTATTCCTTCATTACCAAACGGCCCGCATGCGGATGGCTGCTAACCGGCACAACCACATCTGCTGCCAAAGAAGCGAGAAAATAAACAGTGATCGGCTTTAAGGTTTTTCAATTAGCTTCCTTGCTACACCAATATAAACGTCGATAAACGCAACGAAACGGTCTTTCACGGTAAGGTGATGGAATGTGTTGTTAAAATAGCTGTGCCGCGACACTATGCCCCTACTCCACTCATACCAACTATGCTATCCCATTTGGAAATTAGTTACGCCTTGATAAATTGCAAAAGGAATAAACAATGAAAATGTTAAAGCTGGCTTCTCTGGGATTATCCCTTGCAGTCTCTCTAGCGGCAACGACGGCACACGCGGATGGCGACGTCAAGAAAGGCGAGAAGGTCTTTAAAAAATGCACGGCCTGCCACACTATTGAACAAGGTGGCAAGAATAAGATCGGCCCAAATCTTTTTGGCGTTGTCGGAAAAAAATCAGGCTCGGTTGAAGGCTATAACTACTCGAAGGCAATGGAGGCTGCGGATCTCACCTGGGATGACGAGACATTAAATGCATACCTTAAAAAGCCGAAAAAGGTTGTCAAAGGCACAAAGATGAGTTTTGCAGGTCTCAAAAAAGAAAGTGACCGGGAAAACCTGATCGCCTATCTGAAGACGTTCCAATAAGTAGAACTAATTTGAAATAAACGAAAACTGTATTATTCCCGTTCGCTCTAGAACATTCGCTATAGATCGGTAGCCGTCGTGAACGGACACCGATCGCGACTGTAGCTTTTCAACAGTGATCAAGAACGACCCTCCCTCTTGGTTCGATACTGGCCCTTGTTTGTTCAGCCACTACATCAAGCAAGGTTGTAAAAACTTTCCCTTTCGCAGAGTTCTGCTCGAAACGGCACTCCCCCACTTCCCTATCTTACTGTTCCCGGCAAATTTGTCTCCGTCATAATATGGCCTATATTCACATTGAATAGAGACGTAATTGGTAATTATTCGCCTTCTGTCACTCTCTATCTTGTAAAGAAAGAGTGGCAATTATTTCTTATTATGAAAATTAAGACCTTCTTTACATACTAGGTTTATACGTTATTTACGAGACAACCGACATCGCCGTGAAACATACTGTTAATATATTTAACTTCGATAGAGAAATAGTCCATTGAATACCAGAGGTTTAGCATCAAAACAGCTTTCGGGCCATAGTCCCGCTGGGATCCATCGGTCCGCGGCGCCGGACAACCATGTTCTCAAGCTAAACTACAGCAAGTTGCAGCTGTTGATCTTGGAACCGGACGATTACATCCTCAATTTTTGCGATGAAATCAACATCCCGGTTGCTGCCCATGAAGCAATCTACAGCGATTCCGTTGCAAAAGATATTGCAGCCGGTGTCTACAACTGCATCATCATTGACGGCACACGCGGCAGCAATGAGTACAAAGAAATCCTGACTGAAGTTTCCAACAAGCCGCCCTTCTTGCCGGTAATCGTTATTGATGGATCCCTCAACTTTCTTCGCGCCGGCGCCTCCGAGAACATAGCCAGTAATGACCTTACCGCAGAACGTCTTGAAACAGCGCTTTTCAACGCTGATCGACTCTGCAAGCTGAATAACCGTACGGCGATACTTGAAATGGAATTGTCCGCATTTATTGAGGAGGATCCTCTCACGGCCTTGCCCGGGCGCAGCAAGTTCCGCGTGCGCATGGCAAAGGCAATTGAGAAAGCACATAGTGCAAAAAAATCTGTATCACTGATCATCCTCGATTTGAACAGCTTCAAGGAATTGAACGAAAGTCGTGGTCATGACTTTGGTGATGAGGTTCTGAAAACAGTTGCCAAGCGCCTGTTCAAGTTTGCCCCCTATAACTCAATCGTTGGGCGCCTTGGGGATGATGAATTCGCTCTGCTAGCAGTTGATCAGGACTCCAGCCCGGAAGCTAGCGATATTGCTGCACGGCTCATGCATGAAATCCGCAAACCCTATATTATTAAAGGCCAGAAAACGGATGTAAGCGCGACTATTGGCCTTGCCCAGCTTGACGACCATGACACCGCCGACGGGTTGCTTCATAAATCCATTTCCGCGCTTTACTCGGCAAAAAGGGATAAAACACACTTCACCGTCTATACCCACCAAGACGACCTTGAACGACGCCAGCAACTACGGCTGGCCCAGGACCTGCCGGACGCTGTAAAAAACAACCAGCTTGTACTTAATTACCAGCCGATTGTCCGAATTAGCGATCAACAGGTTATCGGTGTCGAGGCATTGGTTCGTTGGCAGCATCCGAAACAAGGCCTCATCTTTCCAGATAGCTTTATTCCTTTAGCCGAAGGATCCGGCTCCATTGATGCATTGACGGAATGGGTCTTGGAGCAAACAATTATACAGGGAAGCTCTTGGTTGGCCCAAGGAACGAGGCTCTCGGTTTCAGTTAATATTTCAGCATTAATCCTGCATAATCCCGCGTTCCCGGATATGGTGGCGAAAAAACTGGAGAAAACGGGTTTTCCCGCTGGACTACTGAAGTTGGAAATCACGGAAAGCGCGATTATCTCAGATGTAAGTCGAGCAACGGAAATTGTGACCCGGCTTCATGAAATGGGTGTTCGACTCTCGATTGACGATTTCGGCACCGGGTATACGTCACTGGCCTATCTACGCAAACTTCCGTTCGACGAGATTAAGATCGACAAAAGCTTTGTCCTTAATATGACGCAAGTTGCAGATGATGAAGTGATTGTTCGTACATTGCTAGACCTGGCAAAAAGTCTCGGCCTTTCAGTTGTTGCCGAAGGTGTGGAAGATGCGCGAACATGGAAAGTCCTGGAAGCTCTCGACTGTGATGTTGCCCAAGGCTACTTCATGAGCAGACCAATTGATCTCGAAGCATTTAACAGCTGGATTATCACTCAGCCCTGGAAAGATGAATTGAAATAAATTCTCTTCCAAACTCCGTTTGACGCCGCGACATATATCCCTGAGAATATCAAAAAACCAAGGGAGTTTCGAATGTCGGAGTTTGGTCCAGACGTCACCATCAATAAGGCCGCCTATCTTCACCCAAGCGCCCTGATATACGGTAAGGTCAGCATCGAAAAGGGTGCGTCGCTTTGGCCCTATACAGTCATTCGCGCGGAATCCAAAGAAGTGATGATTGGCGAATATTCCAATATTCAGGACTTCGTCATGATTCATATAGGTGAGTCAACCGGGACAATAGTCGGCTCTCACTGCTCTATTACGCATCACTGCACATTGCACGGATGTACCATCGGTGATAATTGCCTGATCGGTATTAACACAACGATCATGGATGGCTGTGTTATCGGGGATAACTGTATTGTCGCAGGGCATTGCTTCCTCAAGGAAGGGACGATAATTCCGGATAATTCAATCGTTATGGGCACACCGGGTAAGGTTGTTCGAACACAAAATAATTATGCCCGTTGCCGACTAAACGCCTTCATGTATTATCGCAACGCACTTGCCTTTACGCGAGGAGAACATCGGGAATGGGCCTCCGAAGATTGCTTGATGGAAATGCAGCGCGAAATAGGTAAACTCCAGAAAGAACAGACCGCCCTAGAGCAAAAATCTTCTGTTTAAGTTGGGCTATTAATTTATTGAGAGGCGATATGACGGAAATGCAAAACCCCTACCTCATGTTCCTTGGTGACGTCGAAGATCAACTGGCCGCCAAGACAGCGAAAGGTATTGTCGACTGGCGTCCTGAATGGTGTATTGGCCAATTAAAACTGGCAGGATGCGTCGCGGATCTCGGCATTGAGGATATGACCATCGCAGAGGGGATAAAAAACGGCGCCAAGACAATGGTTGTTGGCATTGTCAATTCTGGTGGTTTCCTGCCGGATCACTGGATTTCTGTCATTGTGGACGCATTGGATGCGGGCATGGATGTGGCAAGCGGGCTACATATGCGCCTTGGTGACGTGCCGGAAATCAAGGCAGCTGCGGAACGGAACGGTCGCGCTCTCTTCGATGTACGCCATCCATCACGCAATCTTCCGACTGGTAAGGGAACGCCACGTCAGGGCAAAAGATTACTTGCGGTAGGAACGGACTGTTCCGTCGGCAAGATGTATACAGCGCTCGCGGTTGAGAAAGAAATGCGCGATCGTGGCATGAAAGCGGATTTCAGGGCAACGGGCCAAACGGGAATCTTCATTGCTGGAACCGGGATTTCTATCGACGCCGTAGTCGCTGATTTCATCTCGGGGGCGGTTGAGGAACTTTCACCGGAAAATGACCCCGACCACTGGGATATTATCGAAGGGCAAGGATCGCTTTTCCACCCCTCATTTGCGGGTGTAAGCCTCGGCCTTCTGCACGGCGCCCAAGCCGATGCGCTTGTTCTGTGCCATGAACCAACACGCACTCACATGCGTGGCCTGCCCCACCAGCCTCTACCGGACCTTAAAACCTGCATGGAGCTTAATCTCACAAGCGCCAGGCTGACCAATAAAAATGCCAAATTTGTCGGCGTCGCGATTAACACCTCTGCTCTTAAAGAGGACGAGCGGCAGGCCTATCTCGCGAAAGTTGAGAAAGAACTTGGGCTTCCGGCAGTCGATCCTTTTAAGGATGGGACAGCGCCGATTGTTGATAATCTGGCATGAACAAGCGAACACTGGAGGCAAGATCGGAAAGCTGGCCAATTACCGGGAGCTTCAGGATCAGTCGTGGGGCAAAAACATCCGCCGAAGTAGTTGTCGTTGAAATTACAGAGAATGGCGTAATAGGGCGCGGCGAGTGCGTGCCCTACGCACGCTATGACGAGAGTGTCCGCTCTGTTCTCGGTCAGATAACTACCGTTCGTGATTTCATTGCTGACGGATTGACCCGTGATGGCCTGCTAACGGTCATGCCATCCGGTGCCGCCCGCAATGCCATTGATTGCGCACTATGGGATCTGGAAGCCAAACTGATGGGTAAAACCGTCGCAGAGATTGCGGGCATTCCAGCCCCGGGGCCAACAATTACCGCCTATACGCTCTCTCTGGATACACCGGAAAATATGGGAGCTGCAGCTAAAGCGCAAAGTAATCGCCCGCTATTCAAGCTCAAGTTGGCAGGCGAAGGTGACCTCGAGCGAGTGGCAGCAGTACGCAATGCGGCGCCGCGAACTCGCCTGATTGTCGATGCGAACGAGGCTTGGACCGCAGATATGATGCGGGAATTTTGCCCTAAAATGGCGGACCTCGGTGTTGAATTGATCGAACAGCCACTGCCCGCAGGCGAGGACTCTATTCTCGGTGAGATGGATCGGCCTGTTCCTATCTGTGCCGACGAAAGCGCCCATGACACCGCTACCCTCGATGAGGTCGTAGAGCTTTACGATTACATCAACATCAAACTCGACAAAACCGGGGGCTTGACGGAGGCTTTGTTGCTCGCCAACGCAGCGAGAGAATTCGGTCTTGGCGTCATGGTCGGCTGTATGCTGGGAACCAGTCTTGGCATGGCTCCGGCCCTATATCTCTCATCTTACGCCCGGTTCGTTGATCTTGATGGCCCGCTTCTTCTTGAAAAAGACCGGGAGAATGGCATCCATTTCGACGGTAGCGTAATGCACCCTCCCTCACGTGAATTATGGGGATAGCGGTCAGGCTATCCCCGTCACCTGTCAGCGCCCCTTGAATTCAGGCGCACGCTTTTCGACAAAAGCAAGAGCGGCCCCTTTATGATCCTCTGTTTCGAAGGCACGCATCATCTGGTTGGCTTCCCAGTCCAGTACTTCAGATAAACTCCCCTCGGAGGCAGTGTTTATGTTCTTTTTCATATAACCAATGGCAACAGTTGGTAGGCTGGCAAGTTTACTGGCCATAGCCGCTGCTGCGGCAGGAAGCTCATCCGCCGGAACAGATTTATTGACCATGCCGAGGGCTTCGGCGTCTTTGCCAAGCACCACATCCGCGGTGAAGTAAAGCTCCTTCGCTTTCGCCTCACCAAGAAGTTTGGTCAGGAAGTAGGAACCACCGAAATCGCCTGAAAGGCCGACCTTCGAAAAGGCTGTCGTTATCTTGGCATCATCCGCCGCAATACGCATGTCACATGCCATGGCAAGAGAAAATCCCGCACCTGCAGCTGGGCCAGGAATAACAGCAAGTGTCGGCTTTGGCATTTCATGCAACAAGCGGCTTACTTCCATACGTTCCCGTAAATCCTGTATTCGCTCGTCCATATTAACTTTCGCGCCAGCATTGGCGGCAAAACCCTTCACGTCACCGCCTGCACAGAAAGCCCCACCGGCACCGGTAAGGACAACAGCGCGGACTGAGTTATCTTTGGCAAGGCGGGACAATTTTTCACTGAGACCCTCCATCATTTCCCGAGTAAAGGCATTACGCGCCTCGGGCCGGTTCATGGTAACAGTGGCAACCCCGTCCTCAATTGTTTCAAGAAGTACATCAGACATTTTTTATTTTCCTTTTTTATATTTATCTTAGAGAAAATTCGCTATCAGCGAGGCAGTTGTTGCTCGACAAGCCGGGCCCAGATGCTGGCACCAATCGACAAAACCTCGTCATTGAAATCAAACTCCGGATGATGAACTGCATGATAATGTGTCTCATCATTTGTGCCGAGGAAGAAATAACAGCCCGGGCAGGCTTCCAACATGAAAGCGAAATCCTCGCTGCCCATCCGGATGGGTGTTTCCATATTCACATTTTCATGCCCAACCACTTCGATCGCGGCACGGGCGGCTATTTGGGTCTCTTTCTCATGATTAACAACACTGGGATAGCGGCGCTGATAATCAAGAGCGATCTCCACTCCATGCGTAGCCGCGACACCGGTGCAGATTTCCCGGACACGATCCTCGATTAAATCTCGGATCTGCGCCGTCATTGCCCGAATCGATACGGCCAGTTTCGCCTCTTGAGGAATAATATTTATACCGCTGCCCGCTTCAAACTGCGTAACACTGACAACCGCGTTGTCGACAGGACCAACGTTACGCGCGACAATGGTTTGCAGCGCCGTATAAAGCTGAACTCCTGCGGCAATAGGGTCATTTGTTAAATGCGGATAGGCAGCATGACCACCCTTCCCCATTATTTTTATCACCGCAGTATCGGCCGATGCCATTATCGGCCCTGCCCGAACATTAAAGGTGCCGCGTGGCATGCCCGGCTGATTATGGAGACCATAAACGCCATCGCAGGGGAATCGCTCAAACAAGCCGTCCTTGACCATAGCATCTCCGCCACCGCCGCCTTCTTCGGCGGGCTGAAAAATGAAATGAACTGTTCCGTCAAAGTTGCGTGTTTCGGCCAGATATTTTGCGGCACCCAACAAAATCGCCGTATGACCGTCATGACCACAGGCGTGCATTTTCCCATCGATAGTCGATTTATAGTCAAAATCGTTCAGCTCCTGCATCGGCAAGGCGTCCATATCGGCGCGGATACCAATGGTCTTTTTGCCGTTCCCCTGCCCTTTCAAGACGCCGACGACACCGGTTACGCCGATGCCTTCATGCACTTCAATGCCCCAGTCGCGCAATTTTTCTGCAACGATCGCGGACGTACGCCGTTCCTCGAAACAAAGTTCCGGATGCTGATGAAGGTCCCGCCGCCAGGCCTGCATATCGTCATGAGTTTCGGCTATTCGGTTGTAGACGGGCATTCGGCTCCCTTTCTTTTTGTTTTAGGTTTAACTGTAATGGTGCCACCCTTTCGGTGGGTTGGCAACAATGCGAGCCGCTGCATTCACTTAATCAGAACAAATAACTCATTTGTCAGAATAACCTTTTACTTTTCATTTTCGTGACTATATGAGAAAACCTGTGTGCAAGTGCGAAAGGATTGCTTGCTAATCCCGCGATCAGCGTTATACTGCGCGCGCTTTTTACAAAGACGAAGAATATATCATGGAAATTCGGAACGTAGCTATTATCGCCCATGTTGATCATGGGAAGACAACCCTTGTGGATGGACTCTTGAAACAGAGCGGGACGTTCCGGGACAACCAGAATGTGGCCGAACGGGCCATGGACAGTAACGATCTGGAGCGTGAGCGCGGAATTACAATTCTCGCCAAATGCACCTCGGTCGAATGGGAAGGATATCGCCTTAATATTGTCGATACGCCAGGCCATGCCGATTTCGGCGGCGAGGTGGAGCGCATTCTCAGCATGGTCGACGGTGTCGTCGTCTTGGTGGACGCGGCCGAAGGGCCAATGCCGCAAACCAAGTTTGTAACGCAGAAAGCTCTCGGACTTGGCTTGAAACCAATTATTGTCATTAACAAGGCGGATCGCCCTGATGCCCGTTCAGATGAAGTGCTGGATGAATGCTTCGATCTTCTTGTCGCACTTGATGCAGATGAGGATCAGCTTGATTTCCCTGTACTTTATGCCTCCGCCAAGGAAGGTTGGGCTGTAACGGATTTATCCGAACCCAAGGAAAACCTCCATCCGCTTTTTGACCTGATCGTTAAACATGTGAAGGCACCTGAGGTTGACGAGAAAGCTCCCTTTCGTATGCTTGTCACGACGATTGAAGCCAACCCCTATCTTGGCCGCCTGCTAACAGGTCGTGTGGAAAGTGGCGTTCTCAAGACAAATGACCAGATCAAGGGGTTGAGCCGCAAGGGCGGCAAGATCGAGGATGCCCGTGCAACCAAGATCATGGCCTTTCGGGGACTAGAGCGTGAAATAATATCAGAAGCGCGGGCCGGAGATATTGTCTCCGTTGCGGGACTGTTTAAAACAACTGTTGCTGATACACTCGGAACACCTGAAGAGACCGAGCCACTTGATGCGCAGCCAATTGACCCACCAACAATCTCCATGACATTCGCAATCAATTCCTCACCACTCGCAGGGCGCGATGGCGACAAGGTACAGAGCCGGGTAATCCGCGCACGTCTCTTGAAAGAAATCGAGGGCAATGTGTCCATTCGCGTTGAAGATAGTGCGGATGCAGATGCTTATATTGTCTCAGGCCGCGGAGAATTACAGCTGGGCGTGCTAATCGAGACAATGCGCCGTGAAGGATTCGAATTATCCATCAGCCGCCCAAGAGTCCTGTTCCGCGAAGGTGAGAACGGCGAGACACTTGAGCCAATCGAAGAAGTTGTGGTTGATGTGGACGATGAGTTCTCTGGCGTTGTCGTCGAGAAAATTGCTCTTCGCAAAGGCGCGATGACCGATATGCGCCCCTCTGGTGGCGGCAAGACACGGATCACATTCCATTGCCCCACCCGCGGGCTTATTGGCTATCACGGCGAGTTTCTGACCGATACGCGTGGAACCGGTATTATGAACCGGCTTTTCCATTCCTATGTGCCCCATAAGGGAGAGATTCCCGGTCGGCGCAACGGTGTGCTGATTTCCAACTCAACAGGCAAGTCCGTGGCCTTCGCACTTTGGAACCTGGAAGCACGTGGTTTCTTCTTCGTCGGAAGTGGCATTGACGTCTATGAAGGCATGATCCTGGGCGAACATAACCGCCCCAATGATCTGGAAGTCAATGCGTTGAAGGCGAAGCAGCTGACCAACATCCGCGCCTCGGGAACTGATGAAGCAGTGCGTTTGACAACCCCACGCAAACTGAGCCTTGAACAAGCGATCGCCTATATCGACGATGACGAGCTGGTGGAGGTTACGCCGAATCACATCCGCCTGCGCAAGCGCCATCTTGATCCGCATGAGCGCAAGAAGGCTTCCCGAGAGAAGGTTGCCATCTAGTCTTCATCACTGAAGGTCGCAAGCAATTGCAACATCCTAAAATAAGGGTGGCGAATAAGTGCGTCTTGTGAAAACATACATCGATCAAAAGAATAACAAAAAACCAAACGAGGGTTGAGATGGCGTTGATTGATGTAATTGCCGAAGTTGCGGGTAAAGTCTGGAAAGTCGAAGCTGAAGTCGGACAAAAACTGGAAGAGGATGATGAAGTTGTCATTCTAGAAAGCATGAAAATGGAAATTCCGGTTGGGGCACCCGCTGATGGAACTCTCAAGGAAATTCTGGTTGGAGAAGGCGATGCTGTTGCAGAAGATCAGGTCATTGCACGTATAGAAGCCTGAAGACTCCCTAAAGTTACCCGGAAAAAAACGACCAGAACCCGGTCACCGGATCAGGAACAGTTTCTTCGCGAGCATGCCATTTATGGCCTGTGGCGTTGCGAAAGACAAACCAGAGATACGCCGCCTGTATAATCAGGAAATCGATGCTCGCGAAGATCAGCCGCGAACAGATCGCTCCTTGAAGGGAAACATCCAGAAGCGGCGTATCTGATGGCGAGGATATACCTAAACACAGGACCCCTGTGTTTAGGCGCTATCTTCCAAATGCTCTATAATGCTATTCATTTGACTACCCCTCTATTGTCACTCCAGGCCTTCCAGGGCCTCCTGGAGCAGGAGGTATACTTTACCCACATCAGCCGTAATAAAGGCGTCAGACAGCAACTCCGAATGATCGACGGACCCTGCCTCGGTCATGATTTCACGAAACTCTGACACATACTGATTGGCAAAACGGCGGAAATCACCATTGTCCCGATAACGCGCACGAATTTTGTCCGCATCGCGTGTTTTGAGAAGTTTCCGCGTAAAGATTCCCTTTTCTCCTTTTCGATAGCGGCGCCACAGCTCCTCGGAAAGGTTGCTGTCCATGATCCGGTTTAAATCGATGGTCAGGGAATTGAGGTTCTCCATAATGAAGGCAGTTGACTTCATGAACTGTTCATTGCGAATCTTGTTCTTCTTTTCGCTCAGGCGATCCGCTTCTTTCTTTGCCCGTGCCGCTGCAGTTGTCAGATTCGTGGTTTGCTGTTCAATTTTCTGCCCCGATAACAGCGCATCCTCCGCCGCCTTCTCCGCTGCGGATTTAAATGCTTCGCTTTCTTCCTTCAGAATGACCGCGGAATGATTAAGTGTATTTTCCACAAGTTTGACGGATTCAGCGAGTTTCTTATGCTGGCTTTCAAATTGTTCACCCAACGCCCGTGCACTTTCGTTGGCTTTATTGGTAAAGCGGATTAAATCTTCCGCCTTTCCGTGAAATAGATCCGCCGCCCCGGAGCCAGTTTCCTTCACCTGCTTGCCAGCCTCAGATATCTTTATTGTCACCCGGTCGAGGTCTTCATGAATATGACGGCGGGTATCATCAATTTCCATTTTGTGTTTTGCCAAAGCCTGATCTGCGTATTGAATACCCTTGATCATAAGTTCGCTGGCCTTCGCAAGCTCAACGGAGCGACGATGGAAACGCTCACTTGCTTCAGATGCCTGATCTACAGACTGGTCCAGCATGTAGGAGCGTTCGGACAAGGTTTTCTCGACAGTCTCCACCTGCTCGGTCAGTTGTCGGGCAATAGCGGAAAGAGCCAAAGTTTCCTGCTGGAGGATTTCCTCCATGGCTTCTGCATGATCTTTTGCGCGGACGGAAATATCAGCAAGTTCTTCCATATGCACCTTGGCCGAGCCGCTCGCTTCACTGATATTGGCAAGAGAAGAACGCGTGACCTCCGCAAGTCGGCTACCCCGGTTTTCAGCCTTGGAAGCGGCCATATTCAACTGCTCGATATGATCAGAAGCCTGATCACCCATCGCGCGCAACTCAGCGGAAGCTCGTTCTGCAGTCTTGGCAAGTTCCGCAGTTTGGGAATATGCTGCCTCACCCGATTGTCGTGCCTGCAACGTCGCCCGTTCTGCCGTGGCCATAAAGTCCTGATGATAGCGTATGGTTTCCTCGATCGCAGCGGCAAGCTTTCCTTTGGAATGATCGGCAGAAACACCAAGTTCTTTCTGCTGCTTGGTGAGTGCTTCACTGGCAGACACCAAAGTGCGCGACGCCTTGTCTGCGCTCACTTCAATCTCCGAGCCTTCACGGCGCAATTCCTCGCCTGCTTCGCGCATTTTCCCTGTAACCGCATCAGAAGTTTGCCGGAGCTCCTCCGCTTGTTGTTGCAAGCTTGTCCCGACCTCGGCAATCCGGCCTTTAGTATCGGTGCTGGCGTCATTAAGCAGCGTTACGTCCTTTTCAAGCCGTTCACTGATTTCCCGTGACATCTCCAGAATCTGCTGTGATGCCTGTTCAAAAACCGCGATCTGGTTCCGGAGTTGCTCCTGAATAAGGGTCGTCCGTGCGCCTGTTGCCTCGGAAGCGTCATTCAGGTTCATCGCATGGTTCGCCAGTTTTTCACCTAGCAGGTCGGCATTACGCAAGGACTTATCACCTGCGGCGTCAAGCAACTCCTTCCCATCACGGAGACTCTGGTCGATTGCCTGCAAACTGCGCCCTGTAGATTTCAAAACATCATCCAGCGCGACCGTCTCATCTTTAAGCTTCATGCTGTTGAGCAGCATTTGTTCCGTCATTTCACTGGTCTTGACGGCTAGGCCCTGCGTATTCTGTCGCAATACTTCGGCGGCCTCATTCGCACCGGTTTCAGCATCCTTCGCCACCTGTAATAAACCACCTTCGCGACTTTCGAGCTGATCCAGCGCCTTATCAACCTCATTAATGCTGTTTATCAAAGTGTTACGGAGCGCGTTAAGACGAGTAACCCCTTCATCGCTTGCAATGCTTAAATCGGTTGTACTTTGCAATAGAATATCGGCGGTCTTGGAGAGCTCGTTCGAGGAATTACGAGATATATTGGCAATTTCCTGTCCGCGTTCGCCAAGATGCGTAGTCCCATCCTCAAGTTTCTGGCGCAGTTCGTCCGCAGCAGCTTCAAGGCTCTTGATCTGCGCGCCAAGAGCGTCTTTTACCGCAGTGGTCTTTTCAAGTGTCTGGGTTGCGCTTACAAAGATTTTCTCACTGGTATCGCCAAGAATTTGGGTGATATCCTTGGATTTCTCATCGGCAGCACGAATAGCATTCTCAAGCGCCGCGATCTGCGCCGCTAGCGCATCTTGAACGGCCTTGCTGCGATCTTCCGTTTCACTGGCCGCGCTATGGAGGCTACTGGTTTGCAGCGTTATGGCGTCATTAAGACGGGTACCCTGCTCATTAATCTTATCAATTAGTACGGTAATCTGCCGTTCGCGGCTTTCAAGTTCATCTTTTATCCGATCAGAGGTTTTAACTAGCCCATCTGTTACAGAGCTGGCCGCATTCCCCTGCTTTTCCAAGCGATCAGAGGCATCTTCAATGCGACTGGCGGCCTTCTCAGTACTTTCCTGCACGGATTTTGATTGACGCTCCAGCGTTGCAGTCAGTCGTGCAACACGAACCTCGGCGTCCGCACTCGGGTACCCGAGATTGGCCATAAGCTGGTCAAGGGCATTGCCTTTCAGGCGCGCCTCAAGTCCGCGATAAAAATAGCCGAGCAATAACCAGAGAAAGGCAAGCGGTGCGAAAGCACCAAGAAACATGATTCCAAGATCAAAAGGAGCAACCTGCAGAATATCGGGCCAGCCGATTCTTGTATAGACAAACGCGCCAACCGCAACAAGCCACACCAATGTCAAAAGAACACCGATACCGAACAGCCAGGTGGCACCGGATAACCCCTTATTTTTCGTTGGTTTTTGCGACATAACGCCTGTCTTCGCGACGGGCTTACTCTCGCCGCTGCGAATTTGAACATTCTGATGTTTTTGCAACATCACCCCTCTCCTACTAAACAATCAGAGAAGGGTTCCGCAAAAGCTTCGCTGCGTCAAGTTTTCTGATTAACGGAACCCCTCCTGAATCTGGAAACCCTTTAAAAAACGATCACTTGATAACACCGGCATTACGCAGGTCATCTATGGCGGCATCGGCAATTCCCCAGTCCCGCATCGCCTCCACCGTATGCTCCCCCGGCAGGCAGGGCGGGCTCTGGATAGACGCCTCAGTCCGGCTGAAACGCGGAGCCGGCGCGGGCTGAACTATACCTTCATACTCGACAAAGGTCTTCCGGTGAGTGTTATGCGGATGCTGCGTCGCCTCCATAATGGACAGGACAGGTGCATAGCAAACATCCGTTCCCAGCATTATTTCATCCCACTCATCACGTGTTTTCGTCTTGAAAATCTCCGTCAGGCGCGCCTTCAGGATTGGCCAGCTTTTGGGATCCGTCTGTGGGGGCAGATCTTCTTTGTCGAGGCCAGTGCGCTCTAGCAACTCCTTATAAAACTTTGCCTCAATAGAGCCGAGCGAGATATATTTACCGTCTGCCGTCTCGTAGACCTCATAATAATGGGTGCCTGTATCGAGCAAATTGACGCCACGCTCATCTTTCCAGTTGCCCCCCGCCATCAAGCCAAAGAATATTGTCATCAGAGAGGCCGCGCCATCGACCATCGCGGTATCAACGACCTGTCCTTTTCCTGATTTTTGAGCTTCAAGAATACCACAAACAAGACCAAGCGCGAGATACAGCGCACCGCCGCCAAAATCTCCAACAAGGTTGAGCGGGGGAACAGGGGTCTCACCTTTCCGCCCGATTGCATGCAGCACACCGGAAAGAGCAATATAATTGATATCATGCCCTGCCGCTTTCGCCATCGGGCCATCCTGCCCCCAACCTGTCATCCGTCCGTATACAAGCTTCGGATTGCGTTTCAAGGCCTCCTCCGGACCCAATCCCATGCGTTCCATCACGCCAGGACGAAACCCCTCAATGAGTCCATCAGCCTGTTCGATCAGTTTAAGTACAACCTCACGCCCCGCTTCGCTTTTAGTATCTACAGCGATAGAGCGCCGACTGCGCATCAACAGGCTATTACGGGAGCTGGGCATACTGCCAAGACCAGGATCCGACAGCCGATCAATACGAACAATGTCGGCACCGAGATCCGCAAGCAGCATCGCACACATCGGACCAGGGCCAATCCCGCCCATTTCAACAATTTTATATCCAGCTAATGGTCCCATTATTTTTCCCTTTTTATTATGTTAGACCGAGATAATTGCCGTCAATTTACACCTTTCCGGTTTGAACTGTCATCCCCTAAAGTTGCAACGGTTCAGGCCGTCTTTGCAAATACAGAGATATTAGCAAGGCGGCGGCACAACTCCCAGCCATGAAAAAATAGGCATGCCCTGCAAAGCCTTCATAAAGGTACCCGGAGAAAAACAGACCGCCGCCCATGATCAGCCCAAGAGAAATAGCGGAATAGAGCCCCTGCGCGCGCGCCGAAACCTCGAGAGGTAGCTCTTCCATGATATAGCGCATGGCACCAAGGTGGGTGGCCACAAAAGTGACCCCATGAAGCATCTGGATCAGGATAAGAACAGGAATATCCGGCGCAAAGCCCATAACTGCCCACCTTATCATTCCGGAAGTACCGCCGAGGATTATAAGATGTATGGGACTAAAGGATTTGAATAAATATCGGGCACAGGCAAATAGAATAATTTCAACGATCACCCCTTCAGCCCAGAGAAATCCAATGGTCGCATCACTAATTCCCTGCGTTTGCCAATGAAGTGTTCCTGCTGCGTAAAGGACGGAATGGCTTCCCTGGATGAGGCCCGCCGCCAAAAGAAAAACCAAGAATGGCGGGCATTTTAGCAGGCGACGAAGCCCCTTCTTGCTTTTATCACCCCGGGTCACTTCTATTTCGGGAAGCAGCAGACAGCATAGAAACAAAAGAAGGTAGGCGGCAGAAAGCATGGCTGGGATATAGTCAGGTGACAGGCCGGCTAGGAGTTGGCCGCCAAAAAATGACCCCACGATAAAGGATATCGAGCCCCATAGCCGGATGCGTGGATAGTCTATATTTCGAGTTAGACCAAGGGTAAGAACCAGATTGTCGCCAAGCGCGGTAAAAGATGAAATAAAAATACCAATTGAAAGAGCCACGCAGAAAATCTGCATAAAGCCGTCAACAAGGAAGTATAGCTGAAAGAGGGCGAAGCAAATCAGCGACATAATCACCAGTGGTGCCCGCCGCCGACCAAGGTGATCTGAAAGGGACGCAATTATTGGGGTAAACAGTATCTTTGACCAGACAGGTGCCGAAAGGACAATGCCAATTTCTTCCGCGGTTAATCCCTTGTAGGAAAGCCAGACCGGCCAGAAAGGCAATTGAAACCCGATAATAAGAAACAACGCGATGTAAAAAGGCGCAAGTCGCAGAGATACCAAAAAATCGTCGGACGGTAACAGTGGCACGAAAGGCGCCTTTCGGCTATCAGAGAGAATTCATTCCTAGTTGCACGGATCCATTCTGTAAAGCGGCAGGATTTATTACGGGGATAAATATTTGCCTGCCAGGATATTCTCTGTCTTAATCGGCGCGTTAGAATTTGCCTTTATTCATACGAAGGGCGCGACGGACGTAATAGATGGAACTGGCAGTTCAATAGAAAACTTTTAGGCGACTAGATAGAGATTAGTGAATAAAGACAATGGATAAAGTAAATGAGAATATCGAGACCGTCTCGGTCTGGATCGACATCGCTACCGATTTCGCTACGGAATATGGCTTTCAGATATTAGGTGCCATAGTCTTCTTGCTGATCGGCCTGGTGGTCATTAACTGGATTGGCAATCGTCTTATAACCTTTGCCCAGTTAAAGAATATTGATGTCACTCTCTCCCAATTTCTGGGAAGCGTTGTCAAGGCTGTGCTGATTGTTCTCCTGATTATTATCACTTTGGGGAATTTCGGAGTGAGCATTGCTCCGCTGATTGCACTTGCAGGTGCCGTCACTTTCGGCGCAACCCTCGCCCTGCAGGGACCAATATCCAATTTCGGCGCAGGTATTGCCATTATCCTGACCCGCCCTTTCGTTATTGGTAATGTCATCACAGTCCAGGGAGTAAGTGGGGTTGTCGACCGGATCACGCTTGGCATTACTTTTCTTACCGGCGAGGACGGAGAGCGGATCGCTGTGCCGAATAAGGAAATTGTCGGACAGGTTATCGTTAATTCCATGGAAGTTCGGATAGTCGAGAGCAACTTTTGCATTGCGGCCGATGTCGACCCTAACCGCGTTATCAAGCTGGTGCAAGAAGCCGTTACCAAGGTTATCGGAGATGAGAATACCCAGCCACCACAGGTCGGTATCCAGGACTTCACTTATGGCGGACTTGTCATCGGCACACGTGTCTGGGTTCCGGGTCTCCAGTATTTTGAAGATCGCTACGTAATAAACGCCGCAATTTATGGCGCGTTACATGAGAACGGTATTAAACTAATGAAATTCGACGGGACGAGCCTTGCCCTGCCCCCGTTGAACGCAGATACCAACCCCGCAACGCCACCGCCTGTTTAATAAAAACCCGGTACAATGTGAATCTTCACAAGTAAGCCAGAATTCTGGTAACATCTATATATGCTCCTCGGTAAGTGGGGCCGCAAAGGGAACAGGGATCAGATCAAATGAAATTTGTATTAATATTAAGTGCCGCTTTCCTCCTGTTAGGATGCGCGAATTTTTCGGTTGAGAACCCCAATCCCTACAGCGTTTACAATTACAGTTATTCTGACTGTTGCCAGCAAGGCAACCGACCTCGTCCATAAAAAGTAATTAATAAAGAGGACAAACTTATGCCTGAACTCAAGCTCGCGCATGCATTTGATATGCAGCTCTCCGTCAAGTCGCCTATTGTCGACCTTGGCAAGACACCGCAGGGCGGACGGTTAATTGCCGAAGTTACCGGTGGCACTGTAGAAGGTCCAATGCTGAATGGACACATACAAAGTGGTGGCGCAGACTGGCTTCTGGTGCGAGATGATGGCGTTATGCAACTTGACGTCCGCATAACCATTGAGACTGAAGACGGCGGGCTTATCTATGCCCGATATGAAGGCCTTCGCCATGGACCAAAAGAAGTTATGGAAAAATTGGCAAGAGGAGAAGCAATCGACCCCAGTCAGTTTTACTTCCGTATCATGCCGCGTTTCGAAACCTCAGCTGCCTCCCACCTATGGCTTAATAAGTACCTCTTCCTCGGTACGGGAGAACGCAATAGTCAGGGACCAAAATATAGCGTCTTTAAAGTCGAATAAATATATCGCCTCTATTCACAGGATCCATCCCAGGGAATGCTCACAAATACGGTTTTGCCGTTGATACCGGGAAAATCCTGGAACAAGGCATCCAATACCTCGTCAAACACACCGGTAAGCGTCGGGCATCGTCCAGCAGACTGCGCGCGGCCTTCATATACTCGTACAGGGTTGGGGGAGTTCTTCGTCTTACCTTCAACAATATCAATCGCGATGAACCGGTTATATTCGACCCAGGTTTGCGTGTTATAGGTTCGCCCGATTGAGCCGCCATAATAAGGCCCACTGCCGCCATATACGCCAAGCCCCAAGCCTCCGAACATAGGAGAAGAGGTGGTTGTTGACCGCGGTTCAGTTCCGTCCACACCATAGGAGACATAGGCGATATAGTCCGGATCAGGCGACTCCTCCTGAACAACAAACCCGACCAAACGGAGCTTGTCAGCTATTTTCGGCCGGTAATTCAAGAATTCAAGGCTCGATTCTTTGGCCTCCGGATGAGCGCGTATAACAATATTCTTCCCCTTGATACCGGCAAGATCCGGCGTAAAAAAGGATGTGACATTTGCTTCTACCGTCGGATTGGCGCATGCAGTCAAAAGCATGCCGGCGATTAGTAAGACAAAGAACTTCATAAATTTACTCCAACAGGTTCCTGAATGGAATCTTCATTTAATATTGTTCACGGAGTGGTCTCAATCAATATGAGCTTGCCAAATTGCCCGGATTTTTATTGGTATAGTCGACTGCAGTATTAACCATGAATGGCAATTATTTTTACTTTGATTCAAATTTTATATACAATTTCTGGGTGACTTTTTGAAACGTCCGAGTCACCCCGCAATAAATATGCAGGGACGATTGCAAAGAATAAATGCCAGCCTCCACTGGCGGCAAAAAGAGGTTGGCAGTCGAATCTTCATATTAACCTATTGATATATTTAAAAATCAGGACGTAGTGAAGGCAAACACAAGAATGAATGTAGATCTTATTGGCAAGCCAGCATTCCTGACAGACATCAAGTATGGTGATTTGTTTTACACACAGATCGGAGAGCGGATTTATCCCTGCATCAAGACATTTTTGGTCAAGGATGATGCGGAAATCATCGATAATGTCGTATCATTCATGCCATCGGAAAGGGACAAGTCCCATCTTCCCCGATTGCTGGAAGAACGCAATCTGACTGCCAAAACCGCCTACCGTGTTTCCTCACCGATCTTTCGCCCCCTCATTGCGGAGAGTGCGTTACTTATGGATGTCGAGTACTGGCCCAAGCCAGGTATCGTCATTGAGAGTTCAGATGCGACATATCTGACAGTTAAAGCTGGCCCGTTGCCTCACAAGCTGATGTACCTCAATGTTAATACCGGTGAATTGCTTACAACACCGCCAAAGGCACCTTCCGTCTTTGTCATGGAATGGAAAATTGTTCTTCACCAAGGAAGCGTGGAACAAACGCTGCTTCGCTTTCCACTTGGCAGCCCGACCTTACTCAAGAACGCAGCGGCACAATAAACCAAGTGATAACGTAAAATCGAAACGACCGCGTCGGCTCGTTTTGCTGTCTTGCTAAATATATCTCAATGTCTTGGGAATGGTGGGCGTAACAAGATTCGAACTTGTGACCTCTGCGATGTCAACACAGCGCTCTAACCAACTGAGCTATACGCCCGTATCTCCGCATCATTTGCGGCGGGAATTGGCGACTTATAATCCGCTGTGAAGACCATTGCAAGCCCTATCTAGATCAAGCCCCGGATAAAGAAAATTTTCAATGGGATCAGGATATGGCTCGGTCATCCAGGGCGTTCCGTACAGCCTCGACAAGGGAATTAAGATGAAATGGTTTCGAGAGAACCTTACTAACACCATCTATGGTATCCAGTGCCTCCATCGCCACCGCTGAAAAGCCGGTTATAAAGATGACCGGCAGGCTCGGATCTTTGTCCCGAGCGTGACGGGCAAGCTCAATTCCGTTCATCCCCGGCATCACAAGGTCGGAGATCAAGATGTCTACCTGCCCCGCGCCAAGCGCCGGCAATGCATCTTCTCCATCGCTGAAGGCGAGAACCTCATGCCCGGCATTTTCCAGGCTACGCGCCAAAAAAGGCCTCAAATTTTCATCATCTTCAGCAAGCAAAATACGCGCCATGGAAAAATCTACATAATTGTCATTCAAATACAAGTCGGAGTTAGAGTATACTATCCAAATGCTGCTGGCAAAATGAGCCGTAAAAAATTTTAAACTGGCACGACAGGTGAGCAACTCAATCATGGTGGCATTTGCATCCCCAGTAAAGATTAGTTGGCCCAAGGAATGGCGGGTTCCGTTCGTTTTTTCTTCACCGCATAGTGGCCGTAATTATCCAACGGACTTCGTTGAAAGCTCAATGCTGGATTTTAACCGGCTGCGCCAGTCAGAAGATTTTCTGGTCGACGAATTATTTGCATGCGCGCCCGATTATGGCGCTCCTCTAATTTGCGCAGACTTCCCCCGTGCCTACTGTGATGCCAACCGCGAAGCCTTTGAGCTTGACCCGCAAATGTACAAGACCCCCTTGCCTGACTATGTAGTGTCGGCCAGTCCACGCCTGGCAAGCGGTATTGGCACTATTCCGAAAGTTGTTGGCGTGGGTCAGGAAATTTATGGCGGCAAACTAGACTTTGAAGAAGCCCAACGGCGTATAAACGAATGTTATTTTCCTTATCATCACGCGCTTCGCCAACTTCTGGACGAAGGCCGGAAAAAGTTTGGGTCTATCTTTTTGCTCGATTGCCATTCCATGCCTGAGGCTTTCCCTGCGAGAACTGGTATGCGTTTAGGGATCAAAGGGCAACGACCGGATATTGTTCTTGGCAATCGGTATGGAACTTCCTGTGGACTGAATCTTTTTAAAGAGACATTCACAAGACTTGAGAGTTATGGCTATCATGTCGGCCAGAACTCTCCCTATGCTGGCGGGTATATCACATCTCATTACGGCGATCCCGACAGAAATATCCATGCTCTTCAGATTGAGATAAACCGTGCACTTTATATGAACCAGAGAACCCTGGAGCCAACGGAAGGCTTCAACATTCTAAAAAACTCAATCGCAGGACTTGTGCGAGATATGAGCTCGGATTACAGCTCCTTGCGAACGGCTTAACGCTGATGAACAAACAGATTACCACAATTGTGCGGCCATCAACGGCTGAAGATATTGCCCCTATCGCCGATATCTACGCGACAAGCGTCTTGACGGGTTTCGGCACTTTTGAAATTGAACCTCCGACCATCATGGAGATGACGGCCCGCCGGAATGTTATCCTGGAGCAACAACTTCCGTATCTAATTGCAGAGCAGAACGAGCAGGTTGCTGGCTTTGCCTATGCAGGCCTATATCGCCCCCGGCCCGCCTATCAGAATACAGTGGAAAATTCCGTTTACGTCCGGGAGGGAATGCAGGGAAATGGAGTTGGGAAAGCCCTTCTTTCCGCGCTGATTAAAGAATGCCGAAACGCTGGCAAAAATCAAATGGTCGCAGTCATAGGGGATTCAGGCAACCGGGGATCAATAGGGCTACATCGCAGTCTCGGGTTTCGCCTTGTCGGCATTCTGGAAGCTGTTGGCTACAAGCATGGTCGCTGGGTGGATACGGTGATAATGCAAAAAAACCTGATTGAAGAATAAAAACTGGCGCGACATTTGCTTCTCCTGGATCAGGAGGAAGTTAATGCGTATTATAATCTGGTCTGTGGTTTTTATTTTGTTAGCTTTGGAAATACCGGCATCAAATGCTGCCAGTGTCATTGCAAAAGCCCCTGAACACGCTGAAACCTGCGGTAAAGCCGTGACAGCGGCTGAGCGCGAGCAGCGTCTGCCCAAGCGGCTTTTGACCGCTGTTTCTTTAACCGAGAGCGGACATTGGCACAAGGAGAAGCAGGAAATGATTGCCTGGCCCTGGACCGTTTATGCCGAGGGGCGAGGACGATATCTGCCGAGCAAGTCCGCAGCCATTGAGGAAGTAAAGTCCCTACAGGCGAAAGGCGTCAAAAACATTGATGTCGGATGTATGCAGGTCAACCTTCATTACCACCCGGAAGCCTTTGAGGATCTGGATGCCGCACTCGACCCCAGGCAGAACACGCAATATGCCGCAAAACTCCTCAAAAGCCTAAGAGAGGAAAGCCGGTCCTGGAACATTGCAATCGCTCATTACCATTCGCGTACCCAAAAATATAATGTCCCGTATCGACAAAAAGTTCTGAAAATATGGCAAAAGGAACGGCGTAAGGATACAGAGGCCAGAATGTCCGCGGCGCGCGAAGCTTACCGGCTGAAACGGGAGCAGCTTGCAGATCGTATTAAGGAGGCAAGCCAGCGGCGTTTTACCGAGGAGAATAAACAGAAATTAGCGGCAGCACCGGCTTCATAATCCGAAACTAGAGGGCACCTTCCCATTTGCGCAATGCCTCCTTCCGCTCAAGACCCCAACGGTATCCATGCAGCTTACCATCCGTACCAATTACCCGATGGCAGGGAACGATGAGCGAAACCGGGTTCGTCGCACAGGCCCGCCCCACCGCCCGCACGGATTTCGGAGCCCCTAAATCTTCAGCAAGCTCACGATAGGTTCGCGTCTTGCCCGGTCCGATCTGGAGCAACGCCTGCCAAACTCGCCGCTGAAAGGCGGTACCATACATATCAAGGGGAATTTCCGGCAGCGCGGCAGACGACTCTTGTAGAAATTCCACTATCGCCTTGGTCCAGTTGGCAAGCAGGCCAATATCGGCAGCAATCTCGGCGCGGGGAAATTCGAGATTGAGTTCAGTGACAAGCGCTTCCTCATCATTGCCAAAATAGATCGCGCAGACACCATGACGTGTGCCGGCAACCAGCATCAGGCCAAGAAAGCACTCGGCAAAAGCATAAGCAATTTCGGCCCCTTCCCCACCCTTTGCGTAAGATGCGGGGGTCATGCCAAATCGTGCATGAGCCTTTTCATAGAGACGGGATGCGGACCCGAAACCCGCGCCATAAGACGCTTCCGAGATACTTTCTCCGGCCTTAACATTTGCCTTGAACGCAATCGTCCGATAGTTGTCGTAATATTCCATCGGGGAAATGCCGAGTATTTTCTTAAAACTGCGGGAAAGATGATCCTCACTATATCCCGTTTCACTCGCTAACCAGCCAAGCGCAAGTTTTTCGCCTGTTTGCTCTTTGATATGCTGTTGGATTAACTGACATATCTGACGGGTCAGGGAGAGGCTGGGATCAGCAATTTTTACCAAGTCGGGCCGACAACGACGACAGGCACGAAAACCTTCGACTTCTGCTATATCCGGCAACTCAAAAAAGCGAATATTTTCCGGCTTGGGGTTACGCGCGGGACAGGAGGGACGGCAATAGATACCTGTTGTTTTCACACCATAGACAAATTTTCCGTCCGCTTGCTTGTCGCGGCTCATGACGGCATTCAGTCTTGCATCATTCGTCATTTTCTTTATCCATCTCAATCTATATTGAGAGGTAATCTAGACAATTCATTGCTTGCCGACTATCCGATTTCCGCGATGAAATTACCTTCGCGGCAGACTGGTTCAGGTTGCAGTTTCCTCCAGTTTAGGCTCCTGTTCTGTTTCGTCCTTTTCGGAATGTTTACGGCGTATAATGATATCGCCATTATCATTCATTATCGGGGCTTCGTACTGCGGAATAGATCCGATAAATGCTCCCAAGGCGTCCATTAGCTTCGTTATACCCTGAAGCGCCAGGTTTTCCGGGTTATCTTTCTGCTCATCAGCGAAAGCTGGCGGAGCGAGAGTGAGAAAAACTGTTGCCGCTGAAGCCAAAATAACCTGTTTCATCGCATAATCCTCTGGCATGGTTTATAAGCCTGATCCCTTTAATGTAGGTAATTCCATGGTAAATACACTGGTTTATCATAATATATTCGGCTCACAGGGTATTAGAAGCTTGGGAAAAGGGTTTTAGGTTGTTTGATCTTGTCATCATGGTGGATTGGTCCGCAGCGGCCTCACCCGGACCGGCCTCACCCTCAGCAGACAGGTGCTGGATCGCCTGGGCTGATAGCGCAACCCACTCCGATGCAGAGTATTTTCGGACCCGCTCCGCCTGCATGAAGCGTATTCATGAATTACTCACAAGTCATGAAGGTCCAGCCTGCGTCGGCTTTGATTTTCCATTCGGTTATCCGAGCGGCAGTGGACTTGGTGGAGGGCGTAACGCGGCTTCACGCATTGCACTTGATCTGGTCTCAGATAGCACGGACAGGAACAACCGTTTTGAGGTTGCTGCAAGTTTCAATAGAGCCATATCTGGCAGATCCGGGCCTTTTTGGGGGTGCCCGGCTACCGCCGCTTCTGACTACCTTACAACTAAAAAGCCTGATTTTATTCATGACAAGTTTGAGGAATGGCGCGTCGTTGAAAAATTTCTCCGGAACGAAAGGAAGGAACATTCAATCTCCACCGTCTGGAAGCTATATACCGTCGGCTCCGTAGGCAGTCAGTCCCTTACAGGCCTAAAAGAACTCAATGATCTTGCCCACTTACCTGATCTGGCACATCGTGTAAAATTCTGGCCGTTTGAGACAAACTGGGAAGCTGACTTAAGCGGCATCATCCTCACAGAAATCTGGCCAAGCCTCAATGGCCATAAACTCTATGACCATCCTATCAAGGATGCCCGGCAAGTTTTAGCCTGCAGGGATTGGCTGCTGGATAAAATTACCTTAGGGGCTGCGCAGGAGGCCTTTGCCGCACCTGATTGGCTAACTCCGTTAGAAGAAAAAAAATGCCGGATTGAAGAAGGTTGGATCTTAGGCGTCCGGTAAAACTTCCCGGAGTAACTCCGCCTTGGTAGATTTAAATCCGGAAGCAATCCAGTGCACCTCCATTTTTCTTAACAGGTTACCAAGCTCGGCGCCCTCTGCAATTCCATGGCTTAGGAGATCGCTGCCAGTAACGGGAAGTTGGGGAGCCTGCCAGCTTGCCGCTTCCAAAAGATAGGAGCTTAGGTCCTTGCCCGCTCCAATTTGCGCCCAAAGCATCATCACCTGATCCTCAAACCCCTTTTTCCCCAGTTGATAGAGAGCCTCCCTAAGCTCTTGAACTGACATATTCTCTTTTACGTCGCCGGCACACATTACGGCGAGCCTCTGCTTCTGGTTGTTGGAAAAGCGGAGCTTATTGGCGAGTTTCAAAACATCGTCCATCTGGACACAAAGGAGTGCCGCAAAACGCTGCAGCGCATCACTCGGAACTTCAAGAGATAGCAGTAACCGCAACATAGATAGATCCGGCTTTCTTCCAATAATAGCCTCAAGAACACCCGTTTCTTCCATTAGATCCAGTGCTGCAACAGGATTTTGGGTATCGAGAAGTAGCATCAACTCTTTCTGCACCCGTTCCACCGACAGGGTATCCAGTTGTCCAGCCGCTCTCGCGCAGGCATGCAGGGCATGTTGGTCCGGATTATCATCACCAAATCGGGCAAAGAAACGAAAGAAGCGCAAGACACGCAATCTGTCTTCACGGATCCGATCGTCCGCGTTACCGATAAAACGAATATGGCTCATCTTCAGGTCTGCGAGACCACCGACCGGATCTATCAACTCCCCTTCTGGGTCAAGATACAGCGCATTAATGGTAAAATCCCGTCGCTCCGCATCTCGCTCCCAATCGCGGGTAAAGGCAATATCGGCATGGCGGCCATGGCCAACCAGATCGACCCGCAAGGTTGTAATCTCGAAATGGCGCTTATTCAGAACGGCTGTTATCGTACCGTGATCAAGACCCGTCGGAAGCGCTAAAATATTCGCCCGTTCAAGCCCCTGAATAACGGAACCAGGCAGCAGGTCAGTCGCGATATCAATATCTTCTGTGGCAAGGCCTAGCAGCGCATCACGAACGCACCCGCCCACAAAACGCGCGCTACCGCCTTCATTTCTCAAGGCATTAATAACTGCCTTGGTCTCTGGCCAACGCCACCAAGCGGGGGGATGCGCGACAATATCGGTAAGCATCCGACCATTTGGCATTCTGCCATCACTCTTTCTTTTCGGCGGGCACAATCTGTGAATCTATTATCCGGCCATCTTCAAAACGCGGCGGCACATAGACCGTCCCCTCACGGGGTTCGCCACTCACAAGGCCCAGTACGATCAGGCTCACGGCCATCAACAAAAGGCCAGATATTGTTGCCACGGCAAGGGAGGTTTTGCCCCATTTCTTGTCTCCTCCAGAGCGGGAGTTGAAATACAGATACACACCATAAACGATAAAAGGAAGTAGGAGAGGAATGATATGAAAGAGTATAGCTCTGATCATTTTTGCATTATCCGTTCCGATAAATCCTTAATCATACCAGCAGTGGCACCCCAAATATAGTACTCGCCGAAAGGGATCGCATACCAAAATCTTTCTACGCCATTTCGAAACCCACTATGTTTCTTCCGGTTTGCCTGATCAAGCAGGAAATCGAGCGGCACTTCGAAAATTTCCGATACTTCGCCAACCTCCGGCCGGAGATCGAATTTTGGTTCCACAAGCCCGACAACTGGAGTCACAGAATATTGAGTCACTGTAATATAGGTTGTCAGGGATCCAATGACCTCCACCAAATTTGGCGCAAGGGAAATTTCCTCCTGTGACTCGCGAAGCGCAGTTGCAACCGCATTCTCGTCCCCCTCATCGGCTCGACCGCCGGGGAAACTAATCTGTCCGGCATGTTTGGAAAGATGTGTCGCGCGTCGGGTCAGAATGACGGTGGGGCCATCCCGCCGGAGAACGATGGGCACCAGAACCGCCGCCGGTACAAAAGGAAGTGCATGATTAGGGGCAGTTGCCGGATTTAAATCATGATCACCACGTATTGCCCCGGTTAATTCCAAGGCTGGTGATACTGCCTTCGGTACAGGCTCCAGAGACTGGCGCAAGACCTCCGTTAGATCCTGTTTCTTATTCGTCAAAAATGTCATTCATCAATCCGAGTTCAAAAAACTGGCCGCTGCTCCAGAAACCAAAGCGGTCCTTACCATCGATACGTTCCTCTTCGGCAAGATTTACAAGATCATAGAAAACCGGCCGATTGATCAGCGCATCCAGATTTGTGCGAATCCGCACGTAGGGCGATGGCTCTTTCGTATCCGGATCAATTTCGAGCCGAAACGGATGCTCCTTATCCAAGATCACGAAATCGTCAACATTGGTACGGAAGCTAACAACTCGGTCTCTACCTTCGCCCTCGATGAACATTTCCACAGCAACAAAGGGCGCGTCATCGACCGTAATACCAATCTTCTCGACTGGCGTTACAAGATAGTATTTGCCATCATCATCAAGCCGTATAACACCGGAAAACAGCTTTACAAGTGGTTTTCGGCCAATAGGCGACCCAAGATAGAACCAGGTCCCATCCCGGGCTATTCGCATATCAAGGTCTCCACAGAATTCGGGATTCCACAGATGGACAGGAGGATGTTTCTGTCCTTTAATCTGTTTGAGGATCGCCCCCAGACCGTCTTTTGTCTCCGCAGTTGTCATAATTTTAGCCTTAAATGCTCGTTATTTGATACTATATTTAGGTTAGGCGTCGCTGGCTATCAATTCGCCGGTTTAGATTACTCATTTTTCTCAGATGATGACAGGCCCACATGAAAACAACTGATAGCACCGAACGGGAAATTCTTGAGAAAGTCGACAGGCTTTCTGGAAAATTCTCTGACCTAAAATCCGGTATCGGAGAGTTTATTTTTGGTCAGGACCAAGTGGTCGAACTTACCTTAATCACTCTACTGGCACGCGGCCACGCCCTGCTAATAGGGGTTCCGGGGTTGGCTAAAACCCGGCTTGTCGAAACATTGGGCAGTGTGCTTGGACTGGATGACAAGCGTGTCCAGTTCACCCCGGATTTGATGCCAGCCGACATTCTGGGTTCGGAAATTCTTGAAACGGCAGACGATGGCAGTCGCCATTTCAAGTTCCTTAAAGGCCCCATATTTGGCCAGATCCTGATGGCAGATGAGATCAACAGGGCCAGCCCACGCACCCAATCCGCCCTGCTTCAGGCGATGCAGGAGGAAATGGTAACGGTTGCTGGCCAAGCCCATCCTTTGCCGACACCCTTCCATGTACTCGCCACGCAGAACCCGATAGAGCAGGAGGGCACCTATCCCCTGCCGGAAGCGCAGCTAGACCGTTTTCTGATGCAGATTAACGTTGGCTACCCGGACCGGGAGACAGAACGACGTATTCTGCTGGAAACTACGGTTAATGAAGAAGCTGTTCCGGCGCAGATTCTCTCACCGGCGGAATTGATCGAAGCCCAGCATCTGGTGCGAGAAATGCCGGTCAGCGATGCGGTCATCGATGCCATCCTGAAACTGGTGCGGGAGGGGCGTCCGGAAGACAGCCAAAATGAGCTCGTTAAAAAATATGTGTCTTGGGGTCCGGGTCCAAGAGCGAGCCAGGCGCTCATCCTCGCGGTTCGCGCGCGCGCCTTGCTGGAAAAAAGACTGAGCCCGTCAATCGATGACGTCGTCGTACTTGCCAAGCCAATATTACGCCATCGGATGGCGCTTTCCTACGCTGCCCGCGCAGAAAATATAACGATGGAGGATATCATCGACTCACTCATCGCCCCATTGGAGTGAAATATGTTCAAACCGAGTCGCGCAAACACCTCACCGCTCCAGGAAAGGGTTAAAGCCGAGAGGCTTGCGCAGACGTTACCGCCGCTGATACTGGCCGCAGAACATCTAGTCAACGCGTTTGATATTGGGGTTCACGGTAGACGGCGAGCCGGAACGGGAGAGGATTTCTGGCAGTTCAAACAATACGGCCCGGATGACCCAACAACAAGCATCGACTGGCGACAAAGCGCTAAGCGCGAACAGGTCTATATCCGACAGAAAGAGCATGAAACTGCTGAGACAGTCTGGCTATGGCGGGACAACTCACTGACAATGGATTACGCTTCGGATCTTACAGAACAGTCCAAGCTGGAACGCGCCACCCTGCTCAGCATGGCACTGGCACTCTCGCTTTCAAAAAGTGGCGAAAAATTTGGCCTGTTTGGACAGGCGGAGAAAGCGTCGACCGGCCCCACCTCTTTTAACCGTTTTGTCGGACGTGTTCTGGAAATGCAAAGCCCGTCACTGCCCGATCTTAAACTCGCGGATCGGCTGTCCAGCAAATCAACGGTTGTGCTGATCAGTGACTTTCTGTGTGAGCCATCAGAGATTGCCGAGACTGTACGCCACTTTGTTAATCTTGGGTGTCGTGGCTTCCTGCTACAAATCGCCGACCCGGTGGAAGCGGACTTACCGTTTCAAGGTCGCACCCGATTTCTTTCCATGGCCGAGGAAGACAGCTTGACTCTGGGCAAGGTTGAAGTTGTGAGAGATGATTATCAGGCTCTTTTTGACGCACATCGACAAGAACTGATCAGGATCGCGAAAAATGTTTCCTGGGAGTATAGCTTTCACCGAACCGATGCGCCCGCAAGCGAAGCTTTTGCCGCATTGTATTCGGCGCTGAATATTCGGAGGCCCAAACCATAATGGCGGCGCTGACTTCCCTCTCATTTCTGTTTCCCTGGGTCCTCACGGCCCTCTTGACGTTGCCGCTGATCTGGTGGCTCTTGCGAATTGTCCCGCCACAGCCAAAATCTGTTATTTTTCCCGCAATCCGGTTTCTCTACCGTCTCAAAAAGGATGAACAGTCGGCTGCGACAACACCATGGTGGCTCTTGCTACTAAGGTTAGTGATCGCAGCACTTATCATCCTCGCGATTGCCGGACCCATTTTGAATCTCCCCGAACAACGTAATAAAGGGGGCGATGTAGTTCTGATTGTAGATGATGGTTGGACTGCTGCGGAATCCTGGGATGGCCTGAAGACTACCCTCAATAAGCTGGTGCAGGAAACAACCCGACAGGACCGGCAGGTTTATATCGTTACTACTTCCCGGCGACCGGAAGGAAGCCTGCCATCGCTAAAACCTCTGGCTAGTCGGGAAGCAGTCGGCATTGCCGCCTCTTTGGAGCCCAAAGCCTGGCCGTCGCAATACAGCAATCTTCCTCACCTATTACCTCGCTTCAACACTCTCAACAATCCAGAATTTATCTGGCTATCGAGTAGTATACTGCGCAGCTCCGATTTCTCCGATCTTAGTAAGTTCTTTTCAGATCTTGCGGAAATTGGCCCCCTGAGCATTTTTCATGAAGAGAACATTGTTGCCCCACCTATCATTGGCATTCCCAAGATTGGTAGTGAAAAACTGGACATCCCCCTGATTCTTCCGACTGGCGCCTCAAATAGTGAAGGCGTATTAACGGCAAAAACGGAGGACGGGAAAATTTTAGTCTCGGTCCCATTCTCATTTTCAGACAGCAAAAGTGCGACAACTGTTTCGTTGAATATACCAAACAAAATTCGCAACGATATCCGCAGACTGGAAATCACAAACAGTAAAAATGCGGGCGGCACCTTTCTGCTAGATCAGCGTTGGCAGCGACGGCAGGTTGGCCTTGTCACCAGCACTTCCGAACAGGGCGACCAGCCTCTTCTGGACGAAACTCATTATCTAACACAGGCACTCTCGCCGTTTTTTGATATAACCCAAGGCACAATTGAAGAGTTATTAATAGAGGATCGTTCCCTTATCGCGCTCGGGGATACGGCAAACTTACCCAAGGGCGCTGAAAGAAGACTTGTCGATTGGATCACTAAGGGCGGTGTTCTGGTTCGATTTGCCGGTCCAAAACTTACCAATTCAAGCGGCGCCCTCGTGCCTGTTGAACTTCGCTCAGGCAATCGAAGCCTGCAGGGTGCCATGTCGTGGAACCAACCGGCTCCATTAGGTCCCATTCCTGCGGACAGTCCGTTTGCAGGCCTCAAGATTCCGGCGGACGTCACCATCAACAAACAGGTTCTCGCCAATCCATCTCCGGATCTGCTTGATAAGACATGGGCTCAGTTGGAAGACGGCACCCCGCTGGTCACCGCCCGCCTGCAAGGCGCTGGATGGCTAGTGCTGTTTCACACCACAGCAACCCCTGAATGGTCAAACCTTGCTATTTCGGGCCTATTTGTTGAAATGCTGCGTGAAATTGGAAACCTCGGTCAAGTGTCCAGCCAGAACATATCCGACTCACGGAACCTACCGCCATTTCAATTGATGGACGGATTTGGCGGTCTCAACAGCGAAACTGGTATAGCCGAACCGATCAATACTGCAACAATGGACAGCCTGATCCTGAGTGCAAGCCATCCACCTGGATACTATGGGGACAAAAACTTCAGCATTGCGATTAACCTTGGTCAGTTTGATACGGACTATTCACTCGCTGATATGAGCCAGTTTCCAGCAACGGTCCGATATTTTGATAGGTCTGCCGTTATCGATCTGGTGCTCCCCGTTATTCTTGCCGCTCTTCTTTTGGTATTAATCGACCAGATCATTTCGCTTCACTTACAAGGTAAACTGTATTCGTTCAGAAGGGTATCGCGAGTTCTCGGGATATTCATTGCAATCGGACTCAGCGTGGTTGTTAAACCTGCTGGGACATCTGCACAGGAAGCTGATCTTGACGGTGACGCCATGACACTTGCGGCGACGCTCGATACCCGGCTGGGCTATATCCGTACCCACGCCCCAGCGGTCGACAGGATGAGCCACAATGGGCTGGCCGGCCTCAGCCGACAACTCAGAAACCGAACGGCCGTCGAAGCCAGGGATCCTCTTCCAATTGATATCGAGCAGGATGAACTCATATTCTATCCACTGATCTATTGGCCAATTACGCCGGAATATCCCCCTCTTTCAGAAAATGCGATACTCAAGATCAATAATTATTTCAATGGTGGCGGAACAATCCTGTTCGATACCCGCAACCAGAACAGTGCGGGCAGCTTTGGAACAGACCTATATAACAGCCCGGAGAATGTTCGCCTTCGGCAGTTAACAGCACGGCTTGATATTCCAAGAATACATCAGATACCCCCAGACCATGTTATTACCCGCGCCTTTTACCTTATGCAGACCTTCCCAGGTCGGTATGACGGTGGCGATGTCTGGATTGAGGATACCACCGGCATTCAGGGAAATGACGGGGTTGCTTCAGTCGTAATTGGCAGTAATGACTGGGCCGCCGCCTGGGCAATTGATGCCGATGGCCGCTATCAGGCGGCAACCCTTCCCGGGAACGAGCGACAAAGAGAATTAGCATATCGTTTCGGCATCAATCTGGTGATGTATACACTGACGGGAAATTACAAAGCCGATCAGGTTCACATTCCGGCAATTCTGGAAAGGCTTGGGCAATGAGAGAAGAAAGCTTTGTCTCGTCGCTCGGCTTTAGTCCTTATCTCTCGCTTGATTGGCTGGCCATCCTTGCCGTGATCTGCCTAGGTATTTCCCTCTTTGCCCTTTGGCGACGGGGACGCGGGACATTGCTGCGAACTGCACTTTTGGCACTACTATTGCTCATGCTCGCGAATCCAGTCCTCCTGACAGAAAAACGCAAATTTCTTGACGATATAGCCATCATAGTCATGGATGAAACCAATAGCCAAAAGATAGGCCGCCGCGGCGAAATGACGAATGCAGCGTATCGCGAACTTAAAGTCCGTCTTGACTCAATTGAGAGTCTGAAGATTGAGACGGTGACAGTTAAAAACGAGACAACCACTCTTCTCGGGGACGAGGACGGTACACACGCTTTTGACGCGCGAAAGGAAACGCTCAAGAACATTTCCCCAGATCGGATATCGGCTACAATCTTTATCACTGATGGCCAGATTCATGACGTGCCTGAAAATGAGGATACATTAAAGGAAGCCGGTCCCGTTCATTTTTTGCTGACCGGGGAGCCCGACGAAAAGGATCGCGTGCTAAAAATTGTGAAAGCACCAACCTTCGGCATTGTCGACCAGCCATTGCAATTCATCATCAAGGTTGAAGATTTTGGACTTAGCGAACCCATTCAGGCGGCGCGGGTAACGATCAAGCAGGATGGCGAGGAAGTCGCGGCGGATCTCGCCCAAATCGGATCGGATCTTACGCTTGAATTAACGTTAAATCATGGGGGCGCAAATTTTTTCGAAATTACGGTCGATCCACTTGATGGTGAACTAACCGAAAAAAACAACAGCTCCTATATCACTGTAAACGGCATACGGGACAGGCTACAGGTTTTACTCGTATCAGGCGAGCCTCATATGGGAGAACGAGGTTGGCGAAACATCCTTAAATCTGATCCGTCTGTTGATCTTGTACATTTTACAATCCTGCGACCGCCAGAAAAACAGGATGGGACACCGATCACGGAACTTTCCCTTATTCCATTTCCGATCCGCGATCTATTCGAGAAAAAGCTCAATGATTTTGATTTGATTATTTTTGATCGATATCGTCGGCGTGGTGTCCTGCCGTCCAGTTATCTTAACAATATTTCCCGTTATGTGAAAGATGGTGGGGCTCTTCTGGAAGCCGCAGGTCCTGCTTTTGCAACACCGCTCAGCCTGTATCAGACTCCATTATCAGAAGTGCTTCCCGGACGGCCAACCGGCTATATCTTTACCGAAGGGTACGTCCCGACGCTTAGCGATACCGGAAAACGGCATCCGGTAACAGGGCAGTTAAGGACAAACGCAAACAGGAGCGAGAAATGGGGTCGCTGGTTCCGAATGATTGAAGCGGAGGCTCTCAGTGGCGAAATCCTGATGACTGGTCCATCAAACCAGCCCCTTCTAATCCTTGAACGAAGCGGGGACGGCCGTGTAGCACAGCTTCTCTCGGACCACGCCTGGCTCTGGGGGAGAGGGTTTGAGGGAGGCGGACCTCAGTCGGAACTTCTTCGCCGCATTTCCCACTGGCTGATGAAGGAACCCGAACTGGAAGAAGAACAGTTGAAGGGTATTGTCTCGGGAAACAATCTTAAAATCCAGCGCCGTTCCCTTGATTTGGCCCCGGCATCGGTTTCCGTAACCGACCCTGACGGGAATGTTACGGAACTTTCCTTATCTGTAGGTGAGGATGGGACGCAAACAGGAACTATTCCTCTGCAAACCAGCGGCCTTCATACGTTGGAGGATGGTCAGCAAAAGTCGCTGGTTGCCGTGGGAGCGCTTAACCCGAAGGAACTGCACGATATCCGTGCCAGTGCGGAAAAAATTGCAAATGCTGCAAAGGCAACAGATGGCGGCATACGCTGGCTGGAAACGGATGGTCTTCCAGATTTCAGACGTACGAAGCCAGATAATCGTCAATCTGCGGATTACTGGTTTGGCTTGCGTGCCAACGAGAATTATGAAGTGACGGGATATGACCGCCAAGCCATGTTACCCCCACTCGTTACACTTTTGCTCGCTCTTGCCTTTCTATGCATCGGCTGGTGGCGCGAAGGCCGCTAGCTCCGCGATCACTTCTTCTGTTTCCACCTCTGTGGCAACCCGGCCCGATGGCGCAAGTTCAAACGGTTTGCCAGTAATCAGGCCAGATACATTATCAAGTGCCCCGGGCTTACATTCTTTCACAAGGAGCCGCCGCTCATCAACCGGCCCCGGCATTTTGAAGCCATGATCTGCCGCATTCTCAAAACCGAATTGACTGTAATATTCTGGATCACCAACAAGAACAATGAGATGATGACCGAGTTCTTTGGCAACTTTTAATGTCTCCCGCATGAGACCAACACCAATCCCTTTACCCTGCAAGTCCGGTTCCACGGCAATCGGCCCGAGGAGCAAGGCCGGCGTGACATTACCGATCACAATCGGCCAGTAACGAATTGTAGCGAGGAGCTTGTCCCCCTCTACCGTGACAAAACTCAGTTCTGGCAAAGGTGTTGTGTTTTCACGAACTTTATATGCAGTTTTCTTGAACCTGTCCGGACCGAAACAACGATCAAGCAGTGGTTCGATCTGCTCTGCATGTTCTGGCTGCTCGTGAATAATCTGGGGCATGACGGAATTCCAATAGTTTACGGGTTAGACAATATGCCTCTCAAAAGGAGCCCCGAACCGTCATGAAATCTTTTCTGACCAAAGCAAAGGCTATTTAAGCGGCAGCACAAATAAGGGCAGCAGCCTGTCGTCGTCGCAATTTGGTCATCTGTTTGTTCATAAAGCGCAAATATCACAGGCGTGGTTTTAAGGAAAGAGATAAATCATGCCTTGCCTGCTTCAATATCAAAGACTAGTTTCTAAATCTTTAAGATAGCGGGCGCGCAACCCTCGCATTTTGCTGGAGAAATTTCGAATGTTTTACAAACCATCCGAACCCCATGGTCTGAAACATGGTCCCTTCAAGGCCATTGTTGCCCCGCGCCCGATAGGCTGGATCAGCACCCTTGCCGCCGACGGCTCCGTCAATCTGGCGCCATTTAGCTTTTTCAACGCAATGTCCGAAAACCCTCCGATCGTTGCGATGGGGATCAATGGCAGTCACACCGAAGGAGGTGCCAAGGACTCACTTGATAATATTGAGGCAACGAAGGAATTTGTATGCAACATGGTCTCCTACAGCCTGCATGAGAAGATGAATTTGAGTTCGGCCATGCTGCCCCGATCTATCGACGAGTTTGACTATGCCGGACTGACCAAAGAACCTTCCACCCTCGTCAAGCCTCCTCGCGTCAAGGAAAGTCTTGCCCATTTGGAATGCGTGCTTCACAAGACCATTAACCTGCCCTCCCACAACCCGAAAGTGGTCAATACAATGGTCTTGGGGGAAGTTGTCGGCATCCATATCAGCGATGAAATTATCGTCGACGGCATGATTGATATGAAGAAATATCAGCCCCTCGCACGCCTCGGATACATGGATTACTGCCATGTCGAAGACGTCTTTTCCATGAACCGCCCTGTCGTCTGAGGGGTTAGCCCTTAGCTAAACCCCCTGCCAGGTCCCACGGATTTCCTGCGCCAGCTTTTCGGTTATGGCGCGGGAAAAGTCATCATACCCTTTCGCCGTTTCAGTAAAGGCACCAATCCCGCCAATCACTTTGTCCCGGTAATAGCTATCTAACTCCGGCTCATCATTAAGGATCGGCAGGCCATTAATGATAACGCCCGCAGCAACAATCTTGTCCCGTGCCACTTCGGGCGGGCGCCCGATGGAAACAACGCCATCTCCAGATATATCAATGACCTTGCGCATAGACGTGTTACGGTCTTGTCGGAAAAGGGAAAAAGCATGATCCAGCGCCCCCGCAATCGCCGTTCCGCCATAGGGAAATGTACGCGACACATTATCCAGTTGGTCAGCGAAATCGCGTGCATCCTCCGGACCCGCAATCGTGTGCCAGTCGAGAATGACCTGTTGTTCACCCAGACCTGCCCAATGGGTGGCGGCAACACTTATTAGCCCTCGCGGACCCGCGGCAATCGCTTCAATAACGAGGTCACTTCGAAACGCCTCTGCAAATCCGCGCATCTGCAGATTATATTCATCATAGTTCACGCTGGACGATACATCGATGGCAAGTACGAGTTGCATATCCACTTCTTCGGCGATAGCTTCAACTCTTGGTGCTAGCACGAAGATAAAAGCCGCGATCAAGGTTAGCCATTTCATTGCAATTTTGTTCATATATCCCAGTTTAAATAGGAGAGTACGAGTCTATCGTAATTCACGGCAAAAGTATGACCAACTTTCCAAAGGGTCATGACCCGGCCCATCTTTTATGTCATTATTGAAAAAGATTACAAATTTAGAAGAGAGTAGATCATGAAAAAAATTGTCATCGCAATCGTTGTGATTCTGGTGGTCATCGTCGGCTTGGTGGTAGCTCTTCCCTTCATTGTGCCAACGGACCGGATCAAACAGGAATTAATTCTGGCAACCAATGATGCCACGGGCCGGGACCTGGCAATCAACGGTGACTTCAACCTCTCCGTTTTTCCAACATTGGGCGTAACCGCAGAGTCAGTCACTTTTTCTAACGCTCCCGGCGCACAGAATGCTGACATGGCGACCATCGATAGCCTCACTGTCAAGCTTAGTCTAATGCCACTGATTACCGGGAATGTTCAGGTTGATGAATTTATCCTGACCAAACCAGTCATCAATCTTGCAGTCGATAAAAGCGGCAAGGCAAATTGGGAATTTGATACTGCCAAGAAGGAAGAAGAACCCAAGGCAACAGAGTCCGCGAGTTCCGAGGGCGGCGCAGCTGACCTTGGCATATCTGATCTAAATCTTGGGGATGTGCGTATCGTCGACGGTGTGGTCAATTATATCGACCAGAGCGGCGGCACCGATATAAATCTCAGCGATATCAATATTGAGCTCGTACTTCTTGGTCTTGAGCAGCCATTTGAAGCGAAAGGCAGTGCCGTCTGGAATAGCGAAAAGGTCGAACTTGATGTCAACGTTGGTGCTCTTCGCAGCATTCTGGAAAACATTGAGACAACCGCCGCTGTCGATGTTAAATCCAAGAATATTAACCTCAATTTTGACGGGCAGGTGAAAAGTATCCAGCCCCTGAACCTTGGCGGAACCACAACACTAGATCTCCCGTCGGTGCGAGATCTTGCGGCTTGGGCGGGTGCTCCTCTGGAGGGCGTCTCAGAAACCGGCTTCGGACCCTTTAAGATCAGTGGCAAGCTTGGCGCAAACGATACAAAGTACAGCTTTTCAGAGGCCAACATCAGCTTTGATGAAATTGTTGGCGCCGGCGATTTCAGTATCGATCTCGGCGGCAAGGTTCCGGATATTGTCGGCAAATTGGCGCTTGAGACGCTGGATCTGAACCCATATCTCCCTGCAGATGAAGGTGGAGAAGGCAGCGCAGAAGCCCCGACCGCCCCGGCACAAAAAGCATCGGGAGAAAAATGGGATACGACCCCGATTGACTTGTCCGCATTGAAGACGGTTAACGCCAAATTCGATCTTTCTGTTCAGCAAATCCTGTTCAAGAAAATCGAAATCGGCGCCAGCGCCCTCGCAACCACGCTTAAGAATGGGATCCTTGATCTCGCGCTTAATGAAATGAATCTCTACGAGGGTACTGGACGGGCTACAATTCGATTGGATGCACAGAATCCAACATTGAAGATCACAAACGCCGTGACCGTTGAAAATATTCAGTTGAATCCGCTACTGACTGACGCAGCGGATTTCGAGAAGCTGGAAGGCAAAGGGATGTTCCAAACCGATCTTTCAACGAGTGGAAAATCACAAGCTGACATGGTGAACGCCCTCAATGGAAATGGTCAGATCCTGTTTGAAGATGGTTCCATATCTGGGGTCAATCTTGCCGCTATGGCCCGCAATATAACGACCGCCTTCACAGATAGCGGCGAAGAACAGAAAACGGACTTCGCAGAAATTTCAGGAACCTATCAGATTACCAATGGGATCCTCACGAATGATGACCTCAAAATGCTGAACCCATTTATCCGGCTTACCGGTTCAGGAACTGTTGAACTTCCTCAGCAAACCGTCAATTACCGGATTGAGCCGAAACTGGTCGCGACGACCGAAGGACAGGGGGGCGGTGAAGCGACTGGTGTTGCTGTTCCTATCCTTGTCACCGGCTCATGGGATAACCTGAATTATGCACCCGATCTCGCTGGCGTACTCAAAAACGCTACAAACCCTGAAGGTGTAAAGAAACTTCTTGAAGGGGCAAAAGGATCTGGCGACGGAGTTAAGGATACCCTGAAGGGGGTAAAGGAAAAGGATCCTGCTGCCGTGAAGAACCTGCTTGATGCCGCCGGCGGGTTGCTCGGCGGCAAAAAGAATTAAAGGCAAAGCCTGAGCTTTGACAAATGGCCCGCGGGAAAGTTAGCTTTCCCGCGGTTTGCGTTCCTCTATAGCGCCGCCGGATTTCTTCCAGGCGCCAAATCCACCTTCCATATGACACACGTTCGGCAGGCCCATCTCCTGAACAGCCTTCGTTGCAAGCGCAGACCGCCAGGCTGATGCGCAATAGAAAACGAAACGGTTGCCGTTGGCGAACAAATCACGGTGATACGGGCTATCAGGGTCAACCCAGAATTCCAACATGCCGCGCGGCGCATGAACCGCGCCGGGCACCTGACCGTCCCGCTCCAATTCCCGAATATCGCGGATGTCGACAAAGGTTACATTTTCCTGACCATGAAGTGCGAGCGCATCTTCAATCGATACCGTTTCGATTTCGCTATTCGCTTCTTCAACAAGCTGTTTGACACCTTTTTTCATTATTATTGCTCCTTCTCGCTTCAAATGACGAAAACAACCTTGTCTTCCGCCCTATATATGGTGTTACTATTTACCATTACAGGACGCCACTAGCGTACGTCGAGATAAAAAAGAGAGAATGAGAATGGACCTTTCATTTACCAAGCAAGATAACGCTTTTCGGGACGAGGTACGCCAATTTCTGGCGGAGGAATTCGACGAAGATCTCAAGCAGAAAATGGCGGAAAACCGGAACAACTACCTTCCGAAGGATGATCATGTCCGCTGGCAGGACGCGTTAGCGAAGAAAGGTTGGCTCACTCCGGACTGGCCCGTGGAACATGGTGGGCCCGGCTGGACAACGACACAAAAATATATCTTCCAGACGGAGATGGCGAACGCCAATGCGCCGGGCGTCATTCCTTTCGGCATTAGCATGTGCGCACCGGTCATCATGAAGTTCGGCAGCGAAGAACAAAAACAGCGCTTCCTCCCGGATATTCGCGACAACAAAGTATGGTGGTGTCAGGGCTACTCTGAGCCAGGATCAGGTTCCGACCTTGCCAGCCTGCAAATGAAAGCGGAAGACAAGGGCGATCATTTCCTTTGCAATGGCTCAAAAATCTGGACGACCCTCGCGCAGTATGCCGACTGGATCTTCTGCCTTGTCAGAACATCAAATGAAGGCAAGCGTCAGGAAGGCATTTCATTCCTACTGATCGATATGAAATCCGAAGGCATAACCGTTGATCCCATTCAAACCCTCGACTTACCGATCAAGGGTGCGCAGGAGGTCAACCAGGTTTTCTTCAACGATGTGAAGGTTCCAAAGGAAAACCTCATCGGCGAAGTCAACAAGGGATGGACCTACGCCAAGTACCTCCTTGAGTTTGAGCGGGGCAATGCCTATGCCGGCCGCCTCAAGCGCGGTGTCGAAAAAATACGTACTATCGCCGCAGCGGAAGTCGATGGACGGGAACCCGTCATAAAGAATGCTGCCTTCAATGCCAAGCTCGCACGATTGGAGGTTGCTGTTCAGGCCCTTGAAATGACCGAGCTGCGCATCCTTAGCAAGCTGAGCTCCGGCCAGAATATGGGCCCTGAATCCTCCCTGATGAAATGCCGGGGCACAGACCTGTATCAGGAAGTTGTCCAGATGGCGCTTGAAGCAGTGGGCACATATTCGATGCCTTTTACACCGCTGTATCCGGGCCAGAATGAGGAACCGATCGGTGCGGATTACGCCAGCGGCGTTGCACCTCGATATTTCAATGCCCGCAAGGTTTCTATCTATGGCGGATCAAACGAAATTCAGCGCAACATCATGGCCAAGCTGATCCTCGGCCTCTAGGTAGTGAGCGACTTCATCGTGACGTGCTCGCCTTGTGCAATATGGACCGGATCATGACAGGTAAGGATGAAGCTATCCGAATTTCAATGTGGTCCGGACCAAGAAATATTTCCACAGCGATGATGCGATCCTTCGGTAGTCGGCCCGAATGTCAGGCTGTGGACGAGCCCTTCTACGCCTATTATCTTGCGACAAGCGGCCTCAAGCATCCCATGTATAAGGAAGTGATCGCAAGCCAGCCGACGGACTGGAAAGTGGTCGCGGGGGATCTGAACGCGTCTCGTCCAGCGGGAAGTATGCTCTACATCAAGCATATGACGCATCACATGCTTCCAGAAGTCGACCTTGGCTTTTTGGTGAAACATCGCAACTGCTTTCTTATCCGAGATCCCAAGAGGGTTATTGCGTCCTATGCTGCCAAATGGGACCGGATTTCAACGGAAGATATTGGCATCAAACGGCAGCTCGAAATATTCAGGGCCATTGAAAAACTCACTGGTCAAACACCTGTCGTCGTTGAGGCAGAAGACATCCTGAAAAACCCAGCTGAGATGCTGAAAAAGCTATGCAATGCCCTTGATATTCCCTGGCAGCAGAGAATGCTTGGCTGGCCGAAAGGGCGGCGGCCGGAAGATGGGATCTGGGCAGAACATTGGTACGCTTCCGTTGAAGACTCGACCGGTTTCGCCCCATACGAAGAGCGCGATATCGTCTTGAAACCAGAGTTGGAAGGGTTACTGGCAGAGCAGTTGCCCTATTTTGAAGCGCTCCGCTCCCATAAAATTTAGGATTTGTTCACCGCCTTCTTCACAGCAAAATCAAGTTTTCGCATCCAGTCTTTCACACGCGCTTCATTGACGCCGAAATCGCGATAGCCATAATGAGCTCGACTAAAAACAGCCAAGGTCGATTCTTCACCACCCAGATCAATAAAGCGGACCGTAATTGTATCAGGATAGCCAATCAGCTTGGAATATTGCACATAGTCAGTCTGCAGGTCCTTATTGATTTCCAGGCTACCGATTTTCTCGGTTCTTGGTTCAGCAAGGACAACGGCCTCAAACATCTCGGCCAATTCAGCTGAACTGATTTCGAAAATCGGACTAATGGTTTTTGGGGGATAAAGGCAGTAATCCGGCGGCGACATCAAGTAGGTATTTGGTTTGCGTGGCCTCTGTAGAGATGAAAAATCCAGCTGCGGCCTCTGGACATTCTTTAAAAGTTTCTTCAACATTATCTTACTCGCTTTGTAAAAAACCTTATAATCCCTAATTAAACACGGAGATTAGCGAACTATAGCAAGAAAGTTCAAATAAATACGATGCTTGTGCGAGAAGAATTTAATCGAGAACGGATAGATAACCTCATTCGGGAGGCAAACCGCCACGGATCTTTTCATGCCCTGTCTCACGAGGAGCGCGAGGCTACCCGCCATGCGTTTCTATCTAACATTGTAAAAGATGATGGGTTGTGGGTATTCGGTTATGGATCCCTCTTGTGGAACCCGGCGTTTCACTTCACGGAGTGGCAGCCCGCGCGTTTATTCGGATTTCGCCGGCGCTTTTGTTTGCAGGCATCTATTGGTCGAGGCAGTCCGGAAAAGCCTGGCTTGATGCTCGCCCTCGATCATGGGGGCTCCTGCAAAGGTCGGGCGTTTCACATCGCACCGGAAAAGATTGATAGCGAGACGGATATCCTGTGGATGCGGGAAATGGTCTCAGGGGCATATAATGCCCGGCATATTCATATTCAGTTGCCAGACAGAAAGGTAAAAGGCCTGACTTTCGTCATTAATCGATCCCACCCACGCTATGTTTCGAATATCGGTATGGAAGAAACCGTGCAATTGCTTGCCTCTGGTGAAGGGCACCTTGGCACCTGTCGCGACTATCTCAATAATACCATTGCTCATCTGGATGAGATGAATGTGCAAGACCGCTATCTACACGAAATCCAGCAAAAAATGAGAAAGCTTGATCATCAGAACGACATCGCCTAACAATCTGCGGGTACGTTTTTATTACGTGAGTCACATGCTTTGAAAACCGATATTTCCACCGCCCTGCCGCCTGTTTTCGTCATCAACCGGCCAAAAGACCAACAGCGCCGGGCTGATATGACGGAACGTCTTGCAAAAGTCGGATTGACCCCAATCTTTTTTGAGGCCGTTGATGGCTATCAACTCGATATTCCAAATCTTGCTGACTATGACGGCGAAAAGCGCCGCCGCTATTTCGGGAAGGATTTAAAGGCAGGGGAAATTGGCTGCCTGCTCTCCCACCGGGCAATTTATGAAAAAATGGTGACGGACAAAATTCCATGCGCGCTCATACTGGAAGATGATGTTTTTCTTGCTGATAATTTCAAGGACGTCATTGAGGATCTTCAAGGGTGCAGCGTCCCATGGGACCTGATCCGCTTTGTCGGCCATGGCAAGGTTTTCGATATTGGCTATCGTTCTCTTGCCTCTCTACGCCATGGCTACGACATAACGCGCGTCCCGACATCCCCCAGTGGGGCCTATGCCTATCTGCTGACCCAAGAGGCTGCAAAACGTCTGCTTCACTTCATGCACCGAAACTGGATACCCGTGGATATTATTCATAGTCGTGCCTGGCAAACATGCCTGGAAACCTTACTTATTCACCCATCTCCAGTTACCCCTGATTTGGAGGGGCCCTCTACCATCGGGGATGCGCGCTTCGACAATTCAAAGCAGATCCGCGGACTTACGAAGCTGCTCCACCCGTTTTGCCGGTGTTGGTACAAGCTGAGTAACGGAGCAGGAAAGAGAATTGTTTATTTTCTAAGCTGGTTCCGTGACCGCAAATATTTGTCCAATTAGATAACAATAACGGCCAGCGAATTAAGTGATTCTGCAATTCCAGACTAAATCGGCAACAGTCCTGAGATCAGAAGAGCAATGCTTGTAAGCAACCCCATCACCGGTACCCAGAGGGGCACGACAAATACGCCTTCTGTAGGCTGTGGAGCTGTCATTTTCAGGCGGATCAGGGCGAGATTCACTAATGAAAAAACTAACAGGACAATTGAAGACGTCGCTTCGGCCAATTGATCAATGGGCAGTAGCGTCGCGAATAAGAGCACCAACGCGACAATTATAGCGGTCGCGGTAAGTGGCGTCCTCGTCACCGGATTAACAATTGAAAGGAAAGACGGCAGGCTTTTCTGTTTAGAGAGACCATAAATTACCCGGGACGCCATGATAATCTGAATCAGCACCCCATTGGTTGTTGCTATGATGGCAATAAGTCGAAAAATTCCTGATGCGGTACTTCCCGCTTTCTCAAAGACAAGAGCGAGCGGTGCGGCAGAGCTGGAAAGCTCCGCCATGGGAACCACGAGGACGACAACAGACACTACAAGAAAGTAGAGGACTGTCGCGACCACGAGGGTAAGAATAATTCCACGCGGCAATGTTCGATGGGGTTCGACAACTTCCTCCGCGACATTCGCGATATCTTCAAAACCCACAAAAGCAAAAAAAGCGAGCAAGCTTGCAGAAATAATGCCGCCCCAGACAACCCCTTCCAAGGGAGGGAACAAGGTCCCGACTTTCGAAATAATAGCTGGGTCAGAACTGATGCCAAAGTAAATTACAAAGCCTAATCCTGCGATTTCAACTATCGTAAAAACGGCGGCGATGAACACAGATTCCAAAATTCCCCATGCAGCAATAACCCCGACAATCAGTATTATAGCGATCGATAGAAAGGTCTGTGATAACGGAACAATCTCGCCGATATAGGCCGCAGCTCCGATTGAAACTGCGGCTGATGAGACAATTCCCGATGCCGCAACCAACAATCCAACGATTAACGTCAGACTGTTAGAATTAAAACCCGCTCGCACGTAAGCTGCTTCCCCTGCACTAACAGGATGGCGGGTCGATAATTCGGCATAAGCAAAACCGGTAAAAGCAACAACTGTCGCGGCGATGAGAAAAGATACCGGGGCGTATACTCCGGCTCGAGCGGCAGTCGTTCCCACCAGCACATATATTCCAGCGCCGATCGTAACGCCAAGGCCGTACAGGATCAGAAGAGGCAGCGTAAGCTTGCGCTTCAGACTTACCTCATGTGTTACCGGGCCGCTTCCTTCCGCATCGAGCATAGTATACCTTTATGTTTTGTAGTTGATGACAATCAACGGTGTATTTGGCGGTGTTACTGAACGAATAACAACGGATGTCGGCTTACTATCAGGGATTCCAGATGGGCAGGGTTTTCCAGAAATATCCCTCCTGTCTTCAAAACAACAACACAATCATCAGGAGATAAAAACCTCATAACTCTAGCACCATCTTCAGCGACATTTGGTCCGATTTTAATCTGGGTGCGACCTTCAGCAGTTTTCATAGTTTCCTCAGCAAACTGCTCAATAATTTCTCGGAGTTCCTGACATTCCTGATCGTTTAAGGCATACGGAAGAAGTGTAATATTTTCCGGCTTTACCCCGAGAAGCGTTGTCACTGTCCGCACTCCTAACTTCGCGGCTTCAACAGAATCGCATATTACGGTTACGAAAGACGTTAGACGCTTGCCTCCCTTCAGCAGTAGTGTCGGACACAAGTTTGCAACTGCGCTGCGTCGATTGGTGCGATGACCGCGATAGGTTCGGCTATGCAGTCGGCCTGTGCTTTCAATTATGACCAAATCGGCGTCATTAGAGGTTTCCTCCTCAGTACGCCAGGTATCACCACGAACGGACCTGAACCCGATCGTCACCTTCTGGCGGTTACCTGCCCGCTCAAGCTGTCGCCTGACAGATCGCGCCATCGCACGGAGCTGACTTTCAAGTGTAAGCAGGTCCAATGGATGCGCAGTTGGCGAGGAAAGACGAAATTCATGTATGAACTCAAGTTCCCCAACAGCAACAAGGTCCGTATCCTCAATAAAAAGCCCATGCAGCTCGCCGCCGAGGCGGGCGGCAATTTCGACGGCCGCTCCAACCGTGTCCTGACAGAGCGTTGCCGCATCAATCTGAAGCAATACCCGGCGATATTTGCGGCTTGAAGGTTCAGCCATCGCCTGCCCCCGACATTTTGTCCTCACCCCCAGATTTTACATATTGCCGCGCCGACTCAGCAAAAACCTCAAGCCGCGCCTTGACCCGACCGTTGACTGATTCTGGTGGATAGTTGCCGGCTGCATCCAGTTCTCCGGCCTGTATACCTGTTAAAATCTCGATTCCCTGATCAATGCTCGTAACAGAATAAATATGAAACTGGCCTTTCTCTGCGGCGGCCACAACCTCATCTTTAAGCATTAGATGCTTGACGTTTGATTCCGGGATGAGCACGCCCTGATCGCCAGTCAGCCCACGGAAGTTGCAAAGATCAAAAAAGCCTTCAATCTTTTCGTTTACACCGCCAATTGCCTGAACCTCACCAAATTGATTAACCGATCCGGTTACGGCCAGGGACTGCTTAATCGGAGTATTTGAAAGCGCCGATAAAAGCGCATAAAGCTCAGTCGAGGAAGCGCTGTCGCCATCGACCCCGCCATAGGATTGCTCAAAGACCAGACTCGCATTCAGAGATAGTGGTCTATTATTGGTATAACGGGCCGCCAGAAAATTCGAGAGGATCAATACTCCTTTTGAATGAAGTGGGCCGCCAAGTTCTACTTCGCGCTCGATATCGATGACCCGCCCTCGTCCAAGATGTACCCTCGCTGTAATCCTGCTAGGGCGGCCAAACGCAAAATCGCCAAGTTGCAGAACCGACAACCCGTTGATCTGCCCAACCTTGGCGTCAGAAGTATCCAGCATCATCGTCCCACGCTGAAACTGTTCCTGTGTGCGTTCACGCATCCGGTCCGACCGATGAATATGGGCCTTTACTGCATGTTTTACATCTTGAGCTTCAATACGCGGCGCAGAGCGGGACGCAGCCCAATAATCCGCTTCTGACAACAGGTCAGAAAGAGAGCGTGTATGGCTGGACAGGCGCTCCGTATCCGAGGTGAGGCGGGTCATCCGCTCCATAACCTGTTCAACAGCGCTACGGTGCAGCGGCATTAACTGCTTTTTCCGCGCCTCAGTCGCAATAAATTGGGCATATAGAGAAATCGCCTCGTCCGTGACAGGCACGCGATCATCAAAGTCAACAGGCACTTTGAACAGGTTATTAAAATCGTGATCATTCTGGCTGAGCAGATAGTAAAGCGTCGGATCCCCAATCAGGATTACTTTTATATCGAGCGGGATCGGTTCAGGCTGCAAGGTTACCATGCTGCCGAGCGACATCATTTGAGAAAGCGTCTCAACCCTGATTTCCCGGCTGCGTAACTCACGTTTCAATGTTTCCCAAGCATAGGGCTGAAAGACCAGGCGCCGGGCATCCAAGATGAGATAGCCACCGTTCGCCTGATGTAAGGCTCCAGGCTTTATCAGGCGAAAATCAGTCACCAGAGAACCAAATTCGGAACGATGCTCTATCCGGCCAAGCAGATTTTCGACTGTTGGATTATCTTCATAAACAATCGGTGCGCCGCCATCGGCTTTATGGCTTATAAGAACATTGACTTGGCAATTTCCGATAACGCGTTCCTGCTGCATCAGAAAATCTGCAGCCATGCGGGCGGGAATTGTTTCCGCCGCTTCGTCCTTGCTCAGGCGGAAAACGTCACTGTGATTGATGATATAGTCCTGGACTTCATCAAAGAATACAAGCACTGCCGTGCAGTCTCGCCATTTTTCCCTAATCTCATCAATCAAATGATCAACTGTAAAGCTTGTTACCTCCCGGTTTAACTTCACAATTTCACGCCGTTGCTCACGTTCAAGTTCAGGTAACATTCTGACAACTGCTTGCAGGTCAACTTCCAGCTCACTGATGTCTTTCTTAACTTGCTCCTGCTCTTCAGTTGGCAGCTTTGAAAAGGCTTCTGGATTAAGGACTTTTCCTTCGCGCGAGGGTGCCAGGGCGAGCCCCATGGGAGTGCGGACAATCGCGACATTTTTCTCACCCGCCTTCTTATGAAGATTCTCGAAAGCTTCTTCCTGCTTTAGCTTAAACTGTTCGACAATGACATCGAGCCGGGTGCGATAGTCCTCACTTTCATAGGCGGCAGAGATCACGACACGAACTTCCGCCGTCAGATTTTCCATTTGTCTCGCCAGATCTTTTGCACGACCAGCAGGAAGGCGTAGCATTTTAGGATGATCCGGCGTTGTAAAATTATTCACATAACACCAATCATCCGGGACCGGCTTGGCCGCAGCTTCCGGTTCAAGATAACGACGGATTATTTCAGTCTTGCCCGATCCGGAGGGGCCAAAGGCAAATAGGTTGAACCCTTGATGACGCACGCCTATGCCAAAACGAATAGCCTCAACAGCACGATCCTGACCTAAAGGTTCACGTAGATCCTCCAACTCGGATGTATCCGTAAACCCAAGTGCCTCAAGATTATATCTGCGGCATAATTGCGAAGCTGGCAATGCTTTACTACCCACCATCGAACAATCCTTTATATCTGCCTAATGTTCTAATATTAGCATATTATCTGTAGCCCTAATTGAGACAAATCAAATCAGGGAGGAGAATCCGGTATTTCGGGATGTATCTTGCAAAGTGGTCTTTGAAAATCCGCTCGACAGCCCGTAATTAAAGTGCGAACCTTTCTCGAATGGTTGTCGTCCTGAATGTGATCGGGAACCAATAGTCGCGGAAATACGGGTTATTTCATAACGACAGGGAGGAAAATTACATGATAAAATTACAGAAACTTACGGCAGGCATCATTTTCTGCCTGACAGCGTCTGTTATGACGTTACCTTCATTACAGGCACTTGCTGAAACACCACCGGATATGCTGGTTATCGCCAACCGGATAGATGACATAACAACTCTGGATCCTGCTGAGTCCTTTGAATTTGCTGGAAGTGACGTTATTCGTAACGTCTATGGTCGGCTAGTCAATTTTGATCCGCTCAACCTGGAAAAAGGTTATGAGCCGGACCTCGCGGAGAGCTGGACGGTATCCGAAGACGGTAAAACCATTACCTTTACGATGCGTGAAGGCGTAAAATTTCATTCTGGCAACCCGGTTACGGCTGAAGACGTTGAATTTTCCCTGCGGCGCGCCGTGATTCTTGCAAAAACACCGTCCTTTATTCTGACACAGTTCGGCTTCACTCCGGAAAATGTCAGCGAGACGATTGTTGCCGATGGAAATACGATCCGTATCACAACTGACAAAAAATATGCGACTTCCTTTGTTCTCAACTGCCTGACCGCCACAATTGGCGGCATTGTTGATAAAAAGCTGGTGATGGAACATGAAGAGGGCGACGACCTTGGCAATAACTGGCTGAAAACCAACTCGGCAGGTTCCGGCGCCTATAGGGTGGTGAGCTGGAAACCCAGCGAGTCTGTCACCCTCCAGGCAAATGAGAATTTCTTCCGTGGGGCACCGGCCATGAAGCGGGTAATTGTCCGCCATATCCAGGAAAGCGCAACCCAGCGTCTGCTGCTTGAAAAGGGAGACATTGATATCGCCCGCAACCTCAATCCCGAGGATATTGCCGGTATTTCAGGCAAGGAAGGCATTACCGTTGACAGCGAGCTTCGTGGCCGCCTCATGTATATTTCGCTCAATCAGAGTCACCCGGTTCTATCGAAGCCAAAAGTCGTTGAAGCGATCAAGTATCTTATCGACTATACCGGAATGCAGGACAGCTTCCTGAAGGGACAATATACTGTTCATCAATCCTTCCTGCCAAAGACCTATCTCGGTGCGATCGAGGATAAGCCTTACAGCTTTAACCTTGAGAAAGCCAAGGCATTGCTGAAAGAAGCTGGTGTTGAAAGCCTTGAGATTGAAGCCGGCGTTCGTGAGGCGCAGGAACGTGTCGAAATCGCTCAATCCTTGCAGAACACTTTCGCCCAAGCTGGTATTAAGCTCAACATCACGATCGGAACCGGCAAGCAGACGCTCACCCGATACCGCGCCCGGGATCTTGACCTTTATGTCGGTGCCTGGGGCCCCGATTATCCAGATCCACAGACAAATGCCGGCACGTTCGCCTACAATCCCGACAATTCCGAAGAGGCAAAAGCAACCGGCCTCCTTGCCTGGCGGAATGCCTGGGATCCGGGTGACCTGACGGCCAAGACCGAAGCCGCCGTCATCGAGGGGGATCGTGAAGTCCGCAAAAAAATGTATGAAGATATACAGCGTGAGTTCCAGGCCCGAGCCCCCTTCGCAATTATGTTCCAGAAAATTGAGCAAACGGGCCGCAAGAGTAATGTGAAGAACCTCAATCTTGGCGGCGCAATAACAGCCGTCGCCTACTGGCCTGTTACCAAGTAACCGGATTATTGATGACCATACAGGCGGAACCAGGAAAAGGGCGGCGGAAGTCGCCCTTCTCTACCTTCACGATATCGACATTTAAAACCATCGGTACAATTCTGGTGACTATGCTAGGGCTTTTGTTCGTCACCTTTATCATTGGTCGCGTCATGCCGATTGACCCTGTAATCTCAATTGTCGGAGAGCGGGCAAGCAAGGAAACCTACGATGCGGCTTATCGCGCGATGGGACTTGATAAACCCGTTATTATCCAGTTTTTCTATTATATCCGGGATATTCTTCAGGGCGACTTTGGGCAATCCCTGCTGAATGCACGACCCGTCGCAGAAGATATCAAGCGCGTCTTCCCGGCAACTCTTGAACTGGCTACCCTCGGCACGCTTATCGGGGTTATTATTGGTGTCCCGTTAGGCGTTCTTGCCGCGGTTAATCGTGGCAGCTGGATAGACCAGATCGCCCGGTTTGTCGCGCTTGTCGGTTATTCAATGCCAATATTCTGGCTGGGTCTTGTCGGACTACTTATATTCTATGGAATTTTGGGCTGGGTTGGCGGCCCTGGCCGAGTAGGGATTTTCTACGTCGATGTGGTGCCATCCGTTTCGGGAATGATCCTTGTCGACAGCCTGCTTGATGGCAATTGGACAGTCTTCAAGGATGCCATGAGCCATATCATCCTGCCCGCATCGCTCCTCGGCTATTACAGTCTCGCTTACATCAGCCGAATGACGCGTTCATTCATGCTGGAGCAGATGAATTCGGAATACATAACAACAGCACGCGTCAAGGGTTTATCCGAATGGACAGTTATCTGGCGTCACGCCTTCGGTAACATAAAGGTGCAACTAATCACTGTCATTGCATTGAGCTATGCCGGCCTTCTCGAAGGCTCAGTTCTAACAGAAATTATTTTCGCTTGGCCCGGGATTGGTTCCTATATCACCACAGCTCTTCTTTCCGCCGATATGAACGCCGTGCTGGGGGGTACAGTTGTCGTTGGTCTCGTTTTCGTATGCCTGAATGTCTTCTCCGACCTTCTCTATAAGTTCTTTGACCCGAGGGCAAAATGAGTATTTTTAGTACGCCCCATGAAAATCATTCGAGTTGGCGCCGTTGGCTTTTAACAGATACGCCCACGTCCCGAAACCATGCACGTGTTGCCTCCTTTTACCAGGGTTGGCTTTCCTTCAAGAGCAACCCGATGGCGATGTTCGGTCTCCTGATCCTTGTTTTTCTGGCTTTTGTCGCGATTTTTGCCCCCATCCTTGCGCCCCATGATCCCTTTACACAAGACCTTTCAAACCGCCTTGCACCGCTAGCATCAGAAGGCCATTTTCTGGGAACTGACTCGCTTGGCCGCGATATTCTAAGTCGTCTTATTTATGGCGCACGGATCACATTATACATTGTCCTGCTGGTTGCCCTGATAGCCCCTGTCGCCGGGCTTTTTGTCGGAACTGTCGCAGGATATACCGGAGGCTGGGTGGATGCGATCCTGATGCGGATTACAGATATTTTCCTCGCCTTTCCGCGCCTTGTCCTGGCGCTTGCCTTTGTGGCGGCCCTTGGCGCCGGTATCGAAAATGCTGTTATCGCCATCTCCCTGACAGCTTGGCCACCCTACGCCCGCATCGCCCGGGCCGAGACTCTTACTATTCGAAACTCTGATTATATCAGTGCAGTAAAACTACAGGGAGCCGGGCCTTTGCGCATTATAATGCGTCATATTTGGCCACTGTGTATTTCCTCGCTGATTGTCCGGGTAACGCTGGATATGGCCGGGATCATTCTAGCAGCAGCCGGACTGGGTTTTCTCGGGCTCGGGGCACAGCCACCTTCTCCGGAATGGGGCGCAATGATATCAGAAGGGCGGAAATTCATACTCGATCATTGGTGGGTTGCGACAATACCAGGGCTTGCGATTTTTATGGTCAGTCTCGCCTTTAATCTGCTTGGTGATGGATTACGCGATGTGCTTGATCCCAAGGATAGTGGCTCATGACCCGGCTGGAAGTGGAAAACCTCTGGGTAAAGTTCCCCACACGAAATGGCATTTTCGATGCAGTGCGTGGTGTTTCCTTCTCGCTAGGAGAGGAACGGCTTGGCATTGTCGGTGAGTCAGGATCGGGGAAGTCAATGACCGGGCGTGCCATTCTGCGGCTCATTCGCAAACCCGGAGAAGTGACGGCAAACCATATTTCACTTGATGGTGAAGATTTGTTGCAGCTGAGTGAACGGGAAATGCGCCGAATACGCGGGCAACGGATTTCCATGATTATGCAGGACCCGAAATTCTCGCTCAATCCTGTGATGACCGTGGGAGAGCAAATGTTGGAGTCTTATGCTCAACAGGCAAAGGGAACACGACAGCAGGCGAAAGATAAAGTGCTTGAGATGCTGGAAGCTGTGGCGATCCGCGATCCTCTCAGGGTTATTAACGCCTATCCACACGAACTTTCCGGCGGCATGGGACAACGTATCATGATTGCGATGATGCTAATCCCGGACCCCGACATCCTGATTGCCGATGAACCAACTTCCGCGTTGGATGTATCTGTTCAGACGCAAGTCCTGAATATACTTGATAAGCTGGTCCGGGATCGCGGAATGGGTCTGATTTTCATCAGTCATGACCTCAATCTCGTCTCGGCCTTTTGCGACCGTGTCCTGATCATGTATTCCGGGCGGATCGTTGAGGCCTGCGCAGCAGATAAACTGCACGAGGCAACACATCCGTATACCCAAGGCCTCCTTAAATCCCTGCCTCGCCTTGATGCTCCTCAGGAACGACTGCAAGTGCTCGATCGTGATCCAGCCTGGGCCAAAGCAGATAGCGTGAGCGGTATCCGATGAGCGGGATTATCATTGATAAGCTAAACGTCTGGTTTGACACACCAGAGGCACGTGTCAATGCCGTAAAAAATGTAAACCTGCGTGTTGAAAAAGGACAGAGCGTTGGCCTTGTCGGCGAAAGCGGATCCGGCAAGTCGACCATTCTGAGAGCCCTAACCGGCCTCATCCCAACCTGGTCGGGCAGTATGGAAGTAGCAGATGAAAAGCTTGGCCGAAAGCGCAGCCACCGTTTCTACAAAAAAGTCCAAATGGTGTTTCAGGATCCATACGCCTCCCTCCATCCGCGTCATTCGGTAGACCAGGTTTTAAGTGAAACACTACGATTACATGGCTTTAGCGATATTGACCAGCGCATCAGCAAACTATTGAGCGATGTTGGGCTCGGACCGGCCTTTCGCTTTCGCTACCCTCATCAGCTTTCAGGCGGACAACGACAGCGCGTCGCCATCGCACGCGCTCTTGCGCCAGAACCTGAAATCTTGCTACTCGACGAACCAACGTCCGCATTGGATGTTTCCGTGCAGGCGGAAATACTTAACCTGCTTGTTGATCTGCGCCTAGAACACGGGCTTACTTATCTGATGGTCTCTCATGATCTGGCCGTTATAGGGCATATGTGCGAGTATATCGCAGTTATGCAGCTAGGTGAGATCGTTGAAATTATGCCGGTTAAGGAAATGCGTGAGCTACGTCCAACACATCCGTACTCACGTCATCTTCTTGAAAGTTCTCTTGGCTACAAAAGCGAAGACAACAGCGTCCAATAGCAGACGCAGTGGCAAAGAGCGACGTTGTTGATACTGATCAATGCTGCGATGAAAAAAGCGGACGGTCGCCACAGAAATCCGAAGCGGTCGCGCATCAACAGATTGTCCATGGCGTCACTGGTCTTGATTGGCATCGAGTTGATGCAAGCGGAATTGAATTAAATAGCTTACGACAGGTTCTGGAAATACCCGAATTATCAGTAATTGACTGAAACCCCTACTGGTTCGAATATCTAATGGGAGATCAGCTCAGGTTAATCATCCTTTGGGGTCGCTTTATCAAGATTCTTAGGGGCAAAAACATCGCCGAAGGCACCCTTGCCTGGACTCTCGGCTGGTTTTTCTGTCTCGGATTTGGGTGCCGCTTTATCCAGGTTACCAGGATCAAAGACGTTACCGAACGCGCCTTTTCCAGGGCTTTGTGTTACCGGCGCATCGGATTTTATATCGCCTGAGCTATCCGGGCTCTTAAGCTGTTTTTGTTGTAATTCCAATTGGCGCTTTGCCCGGATTTCCTTGATACGCTCTTCCTGGATGAGACGTTTTTGTTCACGAACATCCATTTTGCAGACACCTGGACTGTAACTCTGTGAAAACCATATAGTCGACGCGCCACCAAGCGCCAATAGAACAAGAATGATGGCAGCGGGATTACCACGAAATATTTTTGGCAGCTGAAAGCCACCGGAAACCGCCGCGACAGGAGCGCCGTTTGCCAACGCTAACTGTTGACGCCGGCGATATATTTCATGGATGAGCGCACCGATAATGGTTAGCACGATAATAATAAAGGCAAGTGCGGATATTGATGGATTTATTCCGTACCGGACCTTCTGCGCAAGCTCAATTGTCAACGTCGGAAACTTGCCGAAGGTAAAGGTTGTTGTGTTGTAATTCTCAAAAGACGCGAGAAAAGCAAGGACCGCGGCAGAGCCTATGGCAGGCTTCATGAAAGGTAGTAATATTTTCCGAAACGCCTGTACAGGAGTAGCTCCAAGGTCGAGCGCCGCCTCAGTCAATCCGGTATCGAAACGTTGCAGCCGCGCAATAAAGACAAGCATGCAATAGGATGCGATAAAGGTAGATTGACCCAGAATTGTAAGAAAGATGCCGTTATGCAGTATGCCACCTGTGCTCATGCCGAGCATAATGCTGATCCGATCCCAGAACACGAGTGTAGAGATACCGAGTACGACGCCTGGGATCAGGATCGGTGCTATCACGATGGTGTAATAGGTCGCCCGTAGTTTTGGCCAAATCTGCGTCAGCATCAAGGCGCCTGAAAGGCCCATGATAACTGACAGGATAACGGTACCAACCCCGACAATAAGACTATTCTCAATCCCAGTCAAAATTCGTTCATCCCGTGCGAGCACGTCAAACCATTCGAAAGTCAGGCATTCCCATGGCGTCATTTTGGGAAAGGATGGGGAGTTAAAAGCTGTAATGCTCATAACAATGAGCGGGCCAAGCAAATAGCCAAAAAAGACGACGAGATAGGCTCCTATTAAAAGTCTCGGAAGAAGACTATTGGTCCTCATTTGCCAATATCCCCAATTTTCACTTTAAAGAGGCGCATCATGCCAAGAACAATGACAATACAGGCGACGAGAAGGACAACGGCAAAGGCCGCACCACGCGGCCAGTTGCCGCCCGTGTTAAACCATTGATAGATGATTTGTGTAAACCAAAGACTAGAGGGTCCGCCCAATATTTGTGGCGCTGCCAAGGCGCCGGCAGATAACATGAAAACCATGGTGCAACCCGATGATATACCGGGCTTGGCGTAAGGAATGACGACCCGCCAATGTATGCGCCACCAGGAGGCGCCCATGTCCCGCGCTGCCTCAATCTGGTTTCGGTCGAGACTTTCAATCACGTTATATATCGGGAAAATCATCAACAGGATGTAGGCGTACCCGAGACCCGCATAGAGCGCAACATTTGCCCGGATAAAATCGATCGGGTCACTGATCAATCCCATGGTCAGCATCACTTCATTAATAAGCCCGCTGTCGCCGAAAATGATGCGAAAGGCGAAGGCACGCAAAATCTCGTTTATCCAGTAAGGGATGATCAACAGCAAGACCAGAAGCCGAATAAAGCCACCGCCCTTCGATTGGCCGAGATAGTAGGCAAGCGGATAGCATAGAATAAGATCAAGGATCGTGACGAAAAAGGCAGCCAGCAACGTCCTTCCAAAAACGCCGAGATCTACAACATTGTAAGATGTATCCGCGCCCGGTGCACCGAGAACCAGATATTTATAATGTTCGATGGTATAGGTATCTTTCGGCCCTCCCATTTCCGGTGGCGGCAAATGGTGGCGGAAAGAAAAATCAAGCATGGAGAGTTGCGGCAGAATAATCAGAATCACAACCCAGAACAACACAGCCACCAACAGGAAGGTACCAAGCCCGATCCCGTTTTTGACAAAATAATCTCGGAACAGCTGCGCAATGTTCATTGTTCCATCCTATTCGCTGGCGAGTTCACCGGCTGGCAAGACGACAGCCTGATCAGGCATATATTCAAGCGTCAGATTATTGTCTTCTGCTGATTGACGTTGTTTGCCAACATTGACGAGCGACATCTTGATTTCCTTGCCTTCCGCCCCCTCCAGGAAAACATTATAAATCTGCCCCTCAAATTCTTCATGCTTGACCCTTGCCGTAAAACGATTTGCAGCCGGCGAGATATCTTCAGCAATATTACAGGCCTCTGGGCGAATGAACATCATTGCAGAATCGCCGACATTCATTTTTCCTTGGGCCGACGTTGCAATACGTGCAAGCAGTTCGCCAGTACGATTTGTGCTCACAAGGGCCATATCCCCATCAATGGATTTGATTTTGCCGCGAAAGACATTGTTTTCCCCGACAAAAGACGCGACAAAGGGCGTCGCCGGATCATTATAAACCGAATGCCCGGTGCCGATCTGGTCAATAATGCCTGCCCGCATCACCGCCACATTGTCGGACATGGTCAGGGCTTCACCCTGATCATGGGTTATATAGATGAAAGTGATACCGACACGCTGCTGAATTTCACGAAGCTCCGTCCGCATATGCTGCCGAAGCTTTAGATCCAGCGCGGAAAGCGGCTCATCGAGCAATAATACATCGGGCTCCGCACAAAGCGCCCGCGCTATCGCGACCCGTTGTTTCTGCCCACCTGAAAGCTCGGAAGGGAGCTTATCTCCCTGATCAGGCAGCGCAATCATATCAAGAAGTTCGTCAGCCCTTTTGCGCCGTTCGGCCTTGCTTGCTCCCTTCACTTCCATGGAAAATGTAATATTCTCCCATACTTTCATGAGAGGAAAGAGAGCTAAATTCTGGAAGATAAGGGCAGTTGGCCTTTTGTTTGGCCCGATCCCGGCCATATCCTTGCCGCCGATCCTGACCTTGCCGTCGCTTGGCTCCAGAAAGCCGGATACAGAGCGCAGGATTGTCGTTTTTCCGCAGCCAGACGGCCCAAGAAACGAGAAAAACTCCCCACCCTTGATATTTACATTAGCTTCACGAACAGCAACAAAATCACCAAACCGGATCCAGACATTTTCCAGATCGACATCAACCCCTTTTGTCATGGATCATCCCCATTTGGCACCCTCTTTCATCAAAACTCCCTCGATCTGAAGAAAATTAGCGGGAAGTGCACCGGGCTCCCTATTGGAGCCCGGCGTATTAAATCTCAATTTACGAGCTCTTGAACTTATTGACATACTCTGTACGAACAGCGGCATACCAGGGAGCTTGCGGTGGCCAGGGGTTCAGATTGTTAAGGGAATCGCCAGGGTAAGCATCAGAAAAGTTCTTCTTATACGCATCCCCTGCGTATTGATCAGCACCCAAAACCGGCGAATTATAGCCATGAGAATCAATAGCCTTACCTGCATTTTTCGGATCATAGGAGAATTTAATGAACTCATAGATCTGATCCATATTCTTCGCACCGATCGGCAATGACATACCATCGACCCAGGCCATCGATCCTTCTATCGGTGCCTGATACATGATCGGATCACCAGCTGTCTTCAGTGACATAGGCGGACCGTCCCACGTCTGGCCAACGATAACACCTTCGTTCAGCAGGCCATTCTTTTGTGTATCCGCATCATTCCAAAGAAGCTTGATGTTCTTTTTGCGAGCGATACACCAATCCGTCACTTTTTCCCAGATTGGCCGCATGGTTTCCTCTGATTCATACGCCTTCCACATGTCGCCAGGGTTAAGCTCTCCTATCGTTTCCATATAGAGCCCGGCGCAAAGCATCATGGAATGCGGACGGCCCATCGTTTTACCGGCATTTTCATCTGCCCAAACATCCCCATAACTTGGCGCGTCACCTGCTGGCGCCCATTTATCTGTTCGCCAGGCAATGCCCTCCGTTCCCCAGATATGAGGAAGCCAATGGGAACCTTTACCACCGAAATCCCAATCCTTGGTCCCGATGGCAGTCATTGCCGGATTAACCTTGTCAACAGGAGCCCGGCTCAAGTCCCAAGGTTGCAGCAATTCTAGAGGGGCCCATTCCAGACCCTGGTTATTTGTCGGCGATACAATGTCAAAGCCCTGACCTTTGTTCGCTTTCATCTTGTTGATAATTTCTTCATTCGAGCCAATACCGGTGTAATTGACCTTGATACCCGTTTCTTTTTCAAAATCGGCGATAAAAGGTTCCGGCAGGTAATCTGACCACATAAGGATATTAATTTCTCCCGAAGAGGAGAACGCATTTTTGACAAATGCTGGGCCGGCCGCGGTAAAAGCACCGACGGCCGTCGCGGTTTGAAGGACATTCCGGCGACTCACTTTTTGGGCGGTCACCTTATCAACAATAGCGGATTTCTGTGATTGCTCTGTCATATTATTTTCCCTTGTGTGGTAAGTTGCGGGGTCTTCAATAAATGAACGGATATAGCAACAGTATTATTACAAATAGACTACAGCAGAAATTTCAAGGTCAGCACTCCTATATGCATAGAAATCTGAAACAACAGTATTTCAAAGTATATTTATCGCGTAAATGCCTATTTACATTGCGACACAACAAAGGAGAACTAAACGAGGTGCTTCAAGGATTGAATCTCGCACATTTTTTTTATTATAGGAATGATAAACTTGCGATGTAGCAATGTAAAATCAAGCCTGGAAAACAAGGGACCGAGTTATCTCTATGCAAGAGTCTCCATTGCGGTCGCCGCAATCTCAAAAGCGCGCAGGCGCGCCTGATGGTCAAAAATCTGAGCTGTCAGAATAATTTCATCAGCATCCGTTTCAGCCTTGAATTCCCGTAACCGCTCCGACACATCTGTCGCATCGCCACGAGCAGTATATGTCATGAACCGGGATATGGCTGCATTTTCCTGGGGACCAAGCCGATCAGCAAAACCTTTTACGGGAGGCGGTAGCTTGATTGGCATACCACGCGCCAGCCCCAATACGCCTTGCATCAAAGACGTTACGATAAAGTCAGCTTCTTCGCGCGTATCTGCAGCCTGCAGGTTCATTGCCGCCATGACATAGGGCTTATCGAGTTGTGCTGACGGTTTGAAATTCTGCCGATAGACATGAAGCGCGTGACGCAAATCCGTCGGCGCAAAATGCGATGCAAAGGCGTAAGGCAGGCCAAAATGAGCCGCCAGTTCCGCACCATAAAGACTGGAACCCAAAATCCAGAGCGGAACCTTCAAGCCAGCACCTGGCACAGCCTGAATTTTCTGGCCTGGCTCCAGGTCAGCAAAATACTGCTGCAGTTCCAGCACATCTCGAGGAAAGCTATCTACATTGGCGTTCAGTGTCCGGCGCAACGCCTGCGCGGTCAGACCGTCAGTCCCCGGCGCACGTCCGAGGCCAAGATCAATCCGGTCGGGATACAGGGACGCAAGCGTTCCGAACTGTTCTGCAATAACCAACGGTGCATGATTAGGTAGCATAACGCCACCGGAACCGATCCGAATTGTTTTCGTATGCGCGCCGACATGGGAAAGCAGAACTGCGGTCGCAGCACTCGCGATCCCCGGAATATTATGATGTTCCGCCAACCAGTAGCGCTTGTATCCAAGACTCTCTGCAAGCTGTGCAATTTCTACTGAATTTTTGAACGATTGCGTGGCATCACTTCCCTCTGTAATCGGGGCGAGGTCCAGCACGGACAATTGGGTCATAGGGTTACACCATTCTTGTTTTTCATGAGTTCTGCTGCCCGGTTGCTTCGATGGGTGGCTAGATACAGGTTAGTTTCGCTCGCGTTAATTCCATCAATTTTTCGGAGCTGCCTCAACACCTTGTCCAGGTCCGACAATGTCTCGGCGCCAAATTCGACGATAAGGTCCCAACGGCCATTTGTCGAATGGATCGCTTGTATTTCTGGAAACCCGCGTAAACGTGAGATTATTCGTTCATCTCCCTTGCCCTCGACCTCTATTAAAGTAACACCCCGGACTGGAAAATCCGCCATATCCTCTTTCAGGATCACGGTAAAGCCGAGAATCTCCTCATCTGTCATCAACCTATCCAACCGTGCACGCACCGTCGCGCGTGACAGATTGAGCCTTAAAGCAAGCTCCGAGATCGACGCACGTGCGTTTTGTCGCAAAGCCGCTACCAGTTTCTGATCAGATTTATCCATAATGAAAGATTTAATATATCACTCTGGTAATTACAACGCCCAATTTTATCATATTATGGCGTTGTTTCCGCCATTTATTTTAATGATATAATCACTATGGATAATTTCTCGCCGGAGAATAGGTGAAATAGTGGAAAAATCAATTTTGCTCGTTGGCGTTCCGACGGACTATGGTAGTCGCCGTTCGGGGTGTCTGATGGGCCCAGACGCCTTAAGAGCCGCAAATATTACAACAAGATTATCTCGCCTAGGCTATGAGGTACTGGATACTGGAAATATTTCTCTAGCCCCAACAGAAGACATTCTCCATCCAAACCCAAAAATCCATCATCTCGCCGACTACGCCGCCTTAATTACTGAATTAGACCAGTACTGCCAAAGTATGATTAAGGATCACCACATTCCTGTATTTATGGGAGGTGACCATTGCATGGCCGCAGGTATCTTGCCTGCCCTTGCTCGCGCGAGTCGGAAAGCAGGCCAGGAACAGTTCCTGCTTTGGCTTGATGCCCATACAGATTTCCAAACACTGGAGAGTACAGATACCGGTAATCTTCACGGCACCCCCGTAACCTATATTATCGGCGACCCAAGCTTTGATGGCGTTATTTCACGACCGGACGTGACCATCAAACCGGAGAATATTTGCATGATGGGCATCCGCTCAGTCGATCCAGCAGAACAGGAACGTATTGCCCGCACAGAGATCGATGTACATGACATGCGGTCGATTGACGAGTTCGGCGTAGCATCCCCGCTACGCCGATTTATTGATCGCGTTCAAAAAGCGTCAGGCCGTCTCCATGTCAGCCTGGATGTGGATTTTCTTGACCCAGATATTGCCCCCGCCGTCGGTACTACGGTTTCTGGTGGCGTCAATTATCGGGAAGCCCACCTGATAATGGAAATTCTTTACGATAGTGGCCTGGTTACCTCACTCGACATCGCAGAACTTAATCCCTTTCTAGATGAACGGGGGCGGACCAGCAAACTGATCGTTGATCTTGTTGCCAGCCTGTTTGGCCAGCGTGTCCTAGATATCCACCTAAAGAGCATATAGTCATGACTATCCATCCCCCGAAAGACATCAATATCGTTCCCTTTGTCAGTGTCGACAACATGATGAAATTAGTGCTGAATGTTGGTATTGAGACTTTTCTTATGGAATTAGCCGGTTTCATCGAAGAAGATTTCAAACGCTGGGAGCTTTTTGACAAAACGCCACGCGTTGCCTCCCACTCCCCAAAAGGTGTCATAGAGTTGATGCCGACGAGTGATGGAGAGGTCTATGGCTTTAAGTATGTTAATGGACACCCAAAAAATACCCGGGATGGCCTGCAGACTGTCACCGGCTTCGGGATGTTATCAAATGTTGACAATGGTTATCCATTACTGCTCTCGGAAATGACAATTCTAACGGCCCTTCGTACAGCGGCGACCTCCGCACTCGCCGCAAGGTATCTTGCGCCCGCAGGAGCCAATTGCATGGCTATTATTGGCAATGGCGCCCAATCGGAATTTCAGGCCATGGCATTCAAGGCCCTTCTTAACGTCAATAAATTGCGGCTTTTCGATATCGATTCGCGCGCAACTGAGAAATGCATACACAACCTCGCCGGCAAGGGATTTGACATTACATTCTGCAAAACAGCGGAGGAGGCTGTCGAAGGCGCACAAATCGTCACAACCGTCACCGCAGACAAGCAATATGCGACAATCCTGACCGATAATATGGTTGGTGCGGGTATTCATATAAATGCGGTTGGCGGCGACTGTCCGGGGAAAACGGAACTACACCCGGATATTTTACTCCGCTCGGATATATTCGTTGAGTATCCGCCGCAAACGCGGATTGAAGGGGAAATCCAGCAACTTTCTGATAATCATCCCGTAACGGAGCTTTGGCGTGTCATTTCTGGCAAGGAAAAAGCACGGTTACGGCCTGATCAGACAACGCTGTTTGACTCGGTCGGTTTTGCCACAGAAGACTTTTCCGCCCTTCGGTATGTTCGCAGTAAATTACCTGGCACAACCTATTTTGACAGCCTTGACATGCTGGCGGACCCTGATGACCCCCGCGATTTGTTCGGCATGTTGCTGCGTGCGGCCCAAACCCCGTAACGCAGAAGTGTTGCCGCGCGATCCATTTCATCTTGTAATATGCAGGATAGATAGATACTGTCTGGGCAACTTTTTTTACTAGGATATAAAGACGATTTTCAGATCATCAGAGTCGGAACGGGCCGCAACGCTCTCATCCGATAAAACGCATGCAAATATTCTCCCTCCAAGAGAGTACGACAAACATTGGGCTAAAGTTGCTCGAACCTATGCCAAACCAGACACGAAGCGCAGCGTCCTACAATTACTGAACACTATCGTGCCGCTTATCGCTCTTTGGGCGACGATGATTGTGCTCGTCGATGATATCTATTGGTTAGCCTTATTGCTGTCCATTCCTGCCGCAGCCTTTACAGTGCGGCTGTTTATAATTCAACATGATTGCGGCCATCATGCCTTTTTCCGGTCGCCGCGCCTTAATGACCTTGTCGGCCGGTTGATTGGCGTTATCACGCTCACACCCCATGAGTACTGGCGGCGTTCCCATAACACTCATCACGCTACATGCGGAAATCTGGAAAAGCGCGGCATTGGCGATATAAGCGTTTTGACTGTTGCCGAGTATCAGGCGTTAAGTGGCTGGCAGCGTTTTCTTTATCGCGTTTACAGGACGCCAGCGGTGATGTTTGGCATTGGTCCTATGTATCTGTTTGTTGTCAAATACAGGTTACCGCTAGACCTGGTCCGACAGCGTCCAGGATTGCTGGTCGGGATCATGGGTACTAACCTTGGAATTGCAGCAATAATTCTGGCTCTTGGCTTTAACTTCGGGTTCCTTGACATTCTGTTAGTGCAGTTACCAATCATCCTGTTATCTTCTACTGCCGGTGTCTGGCTTTTCTATGTACAACACCAATTTGAAGAAACTTATTGGCGACATAAGAAAAACTGGAACATTCACGAAGCCTCGGTTATGGCGAGCAGCTATTATGATCTCCCTCAGCCTCTTCGTTGGTTCTCCGGAAACATAGGAATTCATCATATTCATCACCTTTCCTGCCGTATCCCGAATTACCATCTTGGAGAGTGCCTTGCAGAAATTCCTGCGCTTAAATCTCTGAACCGTATCAGCTTGCGGGAAAGCTTTGCCTGTTTACGGCTCGCGCTCTGGGATGAAAACACACAGCGTCTGGTCTCCTTTAAGTGCGTTCGAAAGCTTTCGACCTCGTCATAAGCGGCGATCGACCTCCCTTTTGAGCAACGCCAAAAATACCTATTGAATTTATCTGCATATGCAGATATATAGTCGATATGACCGAAAATACGGACCGTGAATTCAAGTCTACCTGCAGCGCGTCGCTCTTTCGTAAAGCCGCGCGCCGCATTACGCAGATTTATGATCAACTGCTGGAACCCTATGGCTTAACGATTACACAGTATGGGTTGCTTGGTCACCTGAAACATTTTGACGGCATCAGCGTTGGCGCCCTTGCTGAAAAACTCGTGATGGATCCAACTACTCTAACCCGGAATTTACGTCCGCTTGAAAGGAAAGGTTATGTCACGCTCACCCAGGATGACAAGGATCGACGCAGCCGCAATTTGAACCTTACGGACTCTGGACGGAAGATATTTTCCGCGGCACGACCGGGATGGGAAGCCGCGCAGGAGAGAATAGAAAATGTTCTTGGATCGGAAGACAGCAGCCTGTTGGCCTCGAAAATAGATCGCATGATCGAAGACCTTAGGGATTGAATTTTTTTAGCCATATATCTGCATATACAGCCAATATAGAAAGAATCGCCGATGACAACTGAAACCTCATCTCCTGCTGTTGCTGCCAGCCCCAATGCTCTGCTAACGGCGCCAATCCTTGGCACTTTGGCGCGGCTTAGTGTTCCCAATATTCTTGCGATGTCAGCCGCAGCAGTTGTTGCTATCGCGGAAACCGCTTACGCTGGGCAACTCGGCATTTCCGCTTTGGCCGGACTTGCCCTTGTTTTTCCTATGGTCATGCTTCAGCAGATGATGTCAGCGGGCGCGATGGGAGGAGGCGTTTCCTCCGCCATCAGTCGGGCTCTCGGTGCAAACGATGACCGGCGCGCCGAGCAACTTGCCTTTCATGCAGTAATCATTGGCGCGCTGGCCGGCCTCCTTTTCGGTGTCTTCTTTCTGTTGTGTGGCGAGTATGTCTATCGGCTCCTTGGGGGAAATGGTGTGGTTATCACCGAGGCGCTGGCATATTCCAATATCGTTTTTCTCGGAGCGATTGGCCTTTGGCTGACCAATACGCTTGCGTCCATCATTCGCGGCGCGGGCGACATGAAAGTCCCGTCAATTACCTTGCTTGCCGTCGCGTTATCACAGTTTTTACTCGCTGGTGCATTCGGACTCGGTTGGGGCCCTTTTCCGGCCCTGGGTATGGCGGGAATTGGCCTCGGTCTGGTTATTGCCTTCAGCGTCTCTACCCTTTTCCTTTTGTGGTATCTGGTCTCCGGCCGGGCGCGGGTTAAACTGACGGTAAGAGGCATCAAGCTTAAGACGGAGATGTTTCAGGATATCCTCAAAGTTGGTGCGATTTCCTGCATTTCCCCTTTGCAGACTGTTCTCACTGTCCTCATCCTGACTCGGCTGATCTCGGAATTCGGTGTTGGGGCTTTGGCGGGATACGGGATTGGGGCTAGGTTGGAATTCCTGTTAGTCCCCATCGCCTTTGCCATAGGTGTTGCCTGCGTCCCGATGGTCGGCATGGCCATTGGCGCGAATAATGTCGCCCGGGCGCGGAAGGTGGCATGGACTGGTGGCATTTGCGCCGGAATATTGATTGGGTCTATTGGCTTCTTGGTCGCCCTTTTTCCCGACATCTGGACAGGAATGTTTACGGATGTTCAACCTGTCATGAAATCTGCGGGGCTGTATTTTGCCTGGGTCGGTCCTTTCTATGGTCTGTTTGGTCTCGGGTTGTGCCTTTACTTTTCCTCGCAAGGCGCGGGCAAGGTCCTCGGTCCCGTTATCGCCGGCACAATTCGCCTTGTCGTTGTTGCGCTGGGCGGCTGGATTCTGGCAACAAACGCCATGCCCGAATGGACGATCTTTGCGCTGATTGGGGGTGCGATGGCAATTTATGGTGCGGCAACCGCGCTGGCTGTATATGTTGTACGCTGGTAACCCAAAAAAACAATTTGTGATACGTCCGGCTGATCCTGCCGACGTTGCGGGACAGTTTGCATGATTTCATTTTTCCTGGCCGTTTTCTTTCTGGTCATAACTCCCGGACCGGGTGTTCTTTCAACTGCCGGGGTTGGCTCTGCCTTTGGGCGCGCGGCGGGCATTCGTTATGTGACTGGCCTTTTTGTTGGTAATAACCTCGTGGCTCTTGCCGTTGTGTCTGGCCTGGCGGCAATCGTTCTTGCCGTACCGGTCGTCCGGAATATCCTGCTGGTGTTGTCTCTTGTTTATCTGCTCTATCTCGCATTTCGTATCGCTACGGCAGGCGCCAAGATCGCCTTTATTGAATCCGCACGGCAGCCAGGCATTTTTGCAGGTATTGCCCTGCAACTGATTAACCCCAAGGCCTATGCCGTCAACACGACCCTGTTTACTGGATTTCCGTTCTTTGCTGATGCGCTTGCCTGGGAAACAATCCTCAAATTCGCTCTTCTCAATGCCATTTGGATTCCGGTTCATTTTATTTGGCTCACAGCGGGGATCATGGTCAAGCAACTTAACTTGGCCCCTAATATCCAGTTCAGAATTAATCTGTTGATGGCTACAGCAATGCTCGCTGTTGTTGCCCTTGCCCTCTTTGCTAATTTCTAGGCACACCGCTCCTTCGGGCGGAGCCAGCGTCAGCCTACGCAATTCCTTCCTTCGCCGTCTTCGGGCCCAGGATAGTGTCGATCTCCGGCCAGTTAACCGTCTCGTCTTTTTCGAGTTTCTCTATCAATTGTTCGATCTGCGTCTTGTGAGCCTTAAGAATTTCAAGCCCGCGTTCTTCTGCTTCCCGAATTAACTTGAGGACGGCATCGTCCACCCTGCTGGACATTTCTTCACTAAAGCGGCGTGGTTGCGCAATTTCCCGGCCCAGAAACGGGTGATCTTCGCTCTGCCGCAGATCAATAGGACCTACTTCATCTGACATGCCCCACTGAGAAACCATGGCACGGGCAAGCTTCGTTGCATTCTTGATATCGTCATCTGCCCCGGAACTGACACTCCCAAGAAAAAATTCTTCTGCCCCACGCCCGGCAAGAGAAACCGCCAGTCGATCCCGCAAATATTCCTCATCTAGAGTGTGCCGTTCTTCCGTTGGCAGGAGATGTGTGCCACCCAGAGCACGCCCTCGCGGAATTATGGTGACCTTATAGAGTGGATCCGCATGAGGTAGGAAATAGGCGACGGCAGTATGGCCCGCCTCATGAACCGCGAGGCGATGTTGCTCCTCAGGTTGAATGGCGAGCGTGCGAACAGTACCCATGATGATCCTGTCGCGCATCTCATCGAAATGATGCATTGAAACCTCTGCAACGCGTTCTCGTACAGCCGCAATCGCCGCTTCATTCACGAGGTTCTTGATATCTGCGCCGGAAAACCCGGGACAGCCTGCGGAAACAAGATCAAGATCGACATCCTTTGCGAGAGGTACTTTGCGCGTATGAACTTCAAGTATCGCCTTTCTCGCACTCTTGTCGGGAAGCTCCAACGTCACATGCCTATCAAAGCGGCCGGGTCGGAGTAACGCCGGATCCAGCACATCTGGCCGGTTCGTTGCTGCAAGTACAATCACGGTTTCCCGGCCGGAAAATCCATCCATTTCCGAAAGAATCTGATTTAGGGTTTGCTCGCGTTCATCATTGCCACCCCCAAGGCCGGTACCGCGCACCCGACCAACGGCATCCAACTCATCGATAAAGATAATGCTGGGCGCGCGCTTCTTGGCTTCGTCAAACATCTTTCGAACCCGCGATGCCCCAACACCGACGAACATCTCAATAAACTCAGAGGCAGATATATTAAAGAAGTTAACGCCGGCTTCCCCGGCAAGGGCCCTCGCCAGAAGTGTTTTTCCAGTACCCGGCGGGCCAACCAGCAAGACGCCGCGCGGCGGATCTGCGCCCAGTTTTTTAAAGTCTTCGGGATGTTTCAGGAACTCGACTAACTCAGCAACTTCCTTCTTTGCCTGCTCCTGTCCAGCCACATCATCGAACGTCACACGGCGACCTGCTTTTTCCTCTTTCGCGGCTGACCCCATAAGGAAATCGCTGCTGTTGCGCCCGCCAAAACGATCCATTAGGTTTCCCTGCATGCGGCGCATTATATATAAATATACTCCAATAAATATAATCCAGGGCAGTAGAGTGAGAAACCAATTGCTGCCAGTCTCGACAGGATGGTTCCAGACGACAACCCCCTGTTCCTCAAACAGGCGCAATAAATCCGGGTCTCCGCTACTTGGTAACACAGTTTGCAAGTCTTTTGTGCTGTCCTTCTGGGTACCTATTATCGAAGGAGATTTGAGGACAGCCGTCACACTTTCCCCCGTAAGGGTCACCTCAGCGACCTCTCCGTCAGAGACCATTTTCTTGAACTCACTGTAGGCTATCGTTGTTTCAACTGGTGGACGAACAACCTGACTCATCATCAGCATAGAAAACACGAATATTGCTGCAATGACTATCCAAGGCCAGCCGGGCACCTGTTTCATCGCCGCCCCCTGCCTCTAAGAGGATGTAATGCCTGCATTACTCTTTTCCTTCCCCCGAGCGCATGGATGTACAGGCTTCAATAATCGCACTTTGTATATCTTCATGCTGCGCCTTTACCGCCTTGCCCAAGGTTTTTAGCTCATAACGGAGCCCATGGATCTGATCTATGAGAGAGAGAAAGCGATTGGGATCGCTTCATTATTTATTGTCAGATCTGTCTTAAGCTGCCGAATGAGGCCTGACATTGTCGTATTCTAACACATAGGAAGCGTAACGAATTGATTTGCCTCAAACGGCAGCTCATGCCCCATCATACCTTTCATAGATATGGTTCTATTGGCCAAAGCCGGCAAGGTCAGGCAGCCAAAGCGCGAGATCCGGGAACAGTAATACTAATGCAAGCCCTGCAAGAAGCAGAAGCACATAGGGAACCGCACCTAAAATCACCTCGATGAGAGGTGCATTTGCAATCCCCTTGATAACAAAAAGGTTCATCCCGACCGGAGGTGTAATGAGCGCTAGCTCCAGGTTAATCATGAGAAGAACGCCATACCAGATCAGATTAACATCAAGCTGCATCAAGATCGGCAGCACAATCGGTGTGGTGATCAGGATAATGGAAATTGTCTCCAAAAACATACCAAGAATAAGAATGACAAACATGACAACCAAAATAAAGCCAAGGGGCGATAAGCCGAGCGTCACGACGCCTTCCATCAGTTCAATGGGAAGACGTATGATCGTAACGGCCCGACTGAATAATGCCGCCGCGCCGAGGATCATAAAGAGCATTGTCGTCGTTCGAACAGTTTCAAACGCGGTTTCCGCCAGTTCTTTCAAACCAAAGTTACGATAAACAAGCGCGCCGACAAGGAGAGCGTAGATACATCCGATAGACGCGGCTTCTGATGCCGTAAAAATGCCGAGATATATACCTCCAAGAACCAGCGGCGGCATCGAAAGCGACCAGAAAGATTTCCGGATCGCCTTTATTCCTTTTTTCCAACCAACCCAGTCGCTGCCCTTGGTGTCACCCCTAAAATAAGCCTGTGAAATGCAGAAGCAGGCAAAAATCAACGCCATCATGATCCCCGGAATAAATCCAGCCATGAAAAGCGCCCCAATCGACGTCTCAGAGACGATGGCATACAGGATTAAGGGACCGGATGGAGGTATCAGAATGCCGAGGGTGCCGCCTGCAACAATAACGCCATAGGCATCCCTGGCGCGATAACCGAAGCGACGCATTTGCGGGATGGCGCTGGAGCCTATAGTCAATGCCGTTGCAACGGATGATCCGGAAATAGCCGCGAAAATCGTACAGGAGAGGACAGTTGCCACCCCCAACCCGCCCTTGAAATGGCCGACCAGACTATTTGCCGCTTCATAGAGATCATCCACGACCTTCGACTTGATCATTACATGCGCCATAAAGGCAAACATGGGAATGGCGGTGAGAATGCCATTGTCGAGTTTTGCGAAGAAAGTATCCGCAACGCTTGAAATACTGCCCTCTGTCAGCAGCATAATAATGACGGAAGCGAGACCTAATCCGACAAAAATCGGGACGCCAGTCAAAAGCAAAAGGACGAGGAGTAAAAGAACAAGAAATGTCGCCACTAGTCCCCCTTCCGGCTACGCAGGCCATCATACGCACGCACTAGAGAGATTAAAAACAAGAGCCCCGACCCCACTAGCAAAAAGGACTGGGGTATCCAAAGCGGCGCTTCAAGATATCCACTTGAATAGACACCGATGGTATAGGAAAACTTTACTGCCTCCCACGTACTGATGAAGATAACCGCTGCCAGAAAAGCGGTCGCAAGATAACTCCAGATGCCAAGCGCCTTTTTCCGTCTACCCGTCGCTTTTGAGGTAAGAAGATCGACACTGATATGCTCCCCTCGGCGCAAGGTTTCCGCTGCACCAAGCATCACGATCGCCACCACCAGGAAACCCGACATTTCATCTGTCCAGGTAATTGGTGTTCCCAACACATAACGTTGAAAAACGCTGTACCCTGTCATGAACAGCGTGAAAACAACGAGCACCGCGCTGAGAACAGCCGCGCCAAAGGAAAGATATTCTACAAACCGGATAAAAACGGAAGAGGAGAATGTCTCCTCTTCCGACGAATTGTCCTTCATGTCCATTACGGATCCGGAAAACGCAATCTAGTTCAAAAGATCAAGCAATTTCTTGCCGTCCGCCCCTGAAGCATTGCTGAACGCCTCGTAAAAGGCCGGGGCCATGACAGCCTTCAAAGCCTCTATCTCCTCATCCGTTGCAATATGGACTTTCATTCCCTTTTCTGCCAACGTTTCCGGCGCTCCCGCTGCAGAGGCTTCAGAGGCTTCGATTGCCCAGACTGCCGCCTTTTTACCGGCCTCATCTACGGCCATCTTTCCTTTGTCGGAGAGACTGTCATACCAGGCAGGATTGACATAGCCATGGAAGTAAATGCTGAAGAGCGGCAGGATCGTCACATGATCCTGCACTTCGTAGTATTTACGAGATACTGCGGCTGATACATCCGTCAGGCCAGCATCAATCACACCGGTCGAGAGCGCCTGATACACTTTACTTCCCGACATGGCGGATGGGGCCGCGCCCATGGCAACAAAGCCGGCATCCGGTATCGGACCAAGTCCACGGATTTTAACGCCTTCAAAATCTTCAGGTTTAATCAGTGGCTTACCGTTGGAGGTGATGGCCGTACTGCGTGTTGTAAAAAGCCAGACAGCATTCTTTACGCCTTTCGTCATCAATTTCTCTTCAAGGAAATCTGCTGCTTTAGACCCGTCCCATTTCTGAAGAGCTTCCAAACTGCTGACGGCAAATGGGCCAAGCGTTACATTCATGAGTGGCAGTGTTTTGCCCCACTGCGGGTTAATCGAAAAAGCACAGTCGATGTCACCCTTGGCAACCGCCGTCGCATTCTCCTTTGCGCCGGTTAGACTATTCGCCCCGAAAACCTGAACATCGATTTCACCGTCTGAAAGCGTCTCAATTTCCGCGGCCCATTGATCAATGACTTTCGCGATATGATGCGCAGGTGGCAACTGATGGCTGCACCGCATGGCCGTGGCTGCCGCGGCATCACTTGTTAAACTGAAAGCGCCGAGCATGACTGAAAGCCCTGCTGCTACTGTCAAAAATTTTCTCATAACTCCCTCCCTCAAGGTTTTTATTTTTTAGTACCAATCTACTATTACGTCATTGCTTTATTAAAAACAGCCCTGAAATTATTTTTTGGTTATTCCAAGCTCCTTCAGGATGTCGCCCGTATCCGCGCCGAGTGCGGGGACATGCAACCCTTCACCAAGAGCTTCACCATCCAGCTCAAGCGGTAAGGTCGGCGCGCGGTAGGTTTGTCCGTCACTGTCCTCGAAATGAACGAGGCCGCCTTCGCGCTGAACATGAGGATCATTAAAAAGATCTTCCGGACTGTTAATTGGTGCAAAGGGAATACTAAGCGCATCAAGTCGTTTACTCAGTGCCTCCATTGAGTGTTTTCTGATTTTCTCAGCCACTTTAGGAATAGTCCAGGACCTCGCCTCGATCCGGTCCGTCGCGGTACCAAGCCGGTCATCCTTCAGAAATTCAGGAAGATCATAGGTTTGACAGAACGCCGTCCAATGGCCATCAGTTACAACCGCGACAAATATTTTCTGATCGTCACTGGTGTCGAAAATATCATAAACTGGCCATGCATGAGTCCGCTCCGGCATCGGGGTTGAAGGTACACCCGTCATCTCATACTGGACCATATGCTGGGCGACGGAAAACAGGCTATTTTCGAAGAGTCCGATACGTATATTCTTTCCCTGTGCTGTTTTATCACGTTCGCGCAAGGCGGCCAGTATCCCAATAACGCCAAACATACCGCCCATAATATCATTGACCGATGAGCCGACACGAAGCGGGCGCGCTCGGGTGCCCGTCATCATGGCAAGGCCCGACATCATTTGCACAACCTCGTCAAGCGCGGGGCGATGCTGGTACGGACCGGATAAGAACCCTTTATGACCAGCAATAATCAGTGTAGGATGTCTTTTGAGCATTGTTTCCTGCTCCAGCCCCTGACGCGCGAGAAGGCCATCTTTAAAATTCTCAATAAAAACATCCGTTGTATCGAGAAGCTTGTGTAGAATTTCCCTGTCTTTCTCAAGCGCGAGATCAAGAACCAAGCTACGCTTTCCACGGTTAAAAAGCGGAAAAAACGCCGTGCCCATTCCCTTTAAATCCCGTGTTTTGTCACCTTTAGGTGGTTCGACCTTGATTACTTCTGCACCAAGCTGAGCAAGGATCATGCCGCACGCAGGACCCATCACCATATGGCTCATTTCTACAACTCGAATGCCGTCCAATGGCAAGGCACCGCTCATCCTGACATCTCTTTTTCTTTCAATTCTTAAGAAGGGCAAAGAAGAAGGTAGTCCAAACCTGACATACTTAAAAGTATAATTTCACGCCGCTGCTCCGTGCGCAAAAGAGCAAGAATCGCTTTCTTTCTTACGGAAGAAATCGGGAAACCAACGGATAAAATTAATCCGTCTACCCATAAATGCCATCCTCACTCACAGCAAGGCTGCTGCAAAGCCACTGCTGTCTTCAACTCTTATTGGGGAGAGCGTTATCGAGATTAATTCAGGATAAGCGTGCGGCGCAGGCGAACAATTTTAAACTTTAAGGTCAAAGAACAAGTTACATATCTTTTACCCGTTTTGCCTCAGGATCATACATCGGCTTCAGTGATACAATAGCTTTTATGCGGCGACCTGCGACTTCAATTTCATAATCTGACGCAAGGATTTCCGCTGGTTTCTCCCCTTTGCACGGCACATAACCCATGCCAACGGCTGCCCCAAGCGTATACCCATAACTTCCCGATGAAAGATAACCAACTATTTCTCCGTCACGGATAATAGGCTCATTGTGAAACAATAAAGGCTCGGGGTCGGTCAAAAGAAATTGCAAGATACGATTATGAGGTCCGCTTTCTTTCCGTGCCAGCACCGCATCGCGGCCGATAAATTCAGGCTTTGTGGATTTAACGGCAAATCCAAGGCCCGCATCAATGATGTGATCCTGTGATGTGATATCATGCCCGAAATGACGGAAAGCTTTTTCAATTCGGCAGCTATCCATCATATGCATCCCGCAAAGCTTAAGATCAAGCTCCTCTCCAGCTTCTACCAATGCCTCAAACACATGAGCCGCCATATCGGCAGCGACATATATTTCCCAACCAAGCTCCCCGACATATGTAACGCGGTGGGCACGGGCGAGGCCCATGCCGATCTCTATATTCTGAGCAGTGCCGAAAGGGTTGTAATCATTTGCAAAGTTATTAGGGCTGACCATCTCAAGAAGTTTACGTGAATTTGGCCCCATCACGGCGAGTATACCTTCACCCGCCGTCACGTCGGTTACAACAACCCGGAAATCACCGCTATGTTCTTGTAACCAGCGTTGATCGGCAAGTCTGGTTGCCGCTGGAGTAACAACGAGATACGCAGTGTCGGAAAGACGCGTCACGGTTACGTCCGCCTCGATGCCGCCCCTCTTATTCAGAAACTGGGTATAAACGATCTTTCCAATTGGTACTGAGAAATCTCCACCCGCAACATAGTTCAGGAAACTTTCCGCATCTGGCCCTTCAACGCGTATCTTACCGAAGGAGGACATATCATACATGCCCACATTGGTCCGGATTGCATTGTGTTCTGCCGCCGAATTCTCAAACCAGTTCTGTCGCTTCCAGCTATACCGATAGCGGCGATCCTGACCAGAATTGGCAAACCAGTTTGGCCTTTCCCATCCGGCCACCTCTCCCATCACTGCGCCGCGCGCCAGCATTTCATGGTGGAATGGGGAACGACGGATACCGCGCGCCGTTTCCTTCTGGCGGAAGGGGAAATGATCCGCATACAGCAGGCCCAGAGTTTCTTTTGATCGTTCGAATAAATAATGGCGGTTTCCCTGGAATGGCTGCATCCGCGAAATATCTACATCCCCGAGATCAAAGGGCTTCATGCCATCTTCCATCCATTGGGCCAGCGCCATACCCGCACCGCCCGCTGATTGGATGCCAATGGAGTTAAAACCCGCCGCCACCCAGAAGTTATCGAGTTCCGGCGCGAGGCCAATATGATATGCATCATCGGGAGTAAAACTTTCCGGACCATTGAAAAAAGTATGTATACCCGCCTCTGCCAAGATTGGCATTCTGTTGACGGCATCGCTCAGGATCGGTTCAAAATGGTCAAAGTCTTCGGGCAGTTGATCAAACTCAAAATTATCAGGAATGCCTTTCATCCCCCACGGCTTCGCCACCGGTTCAAATGCGCCGAGAAGAATTTTGCCCGCATCCTCCTTGTAGTAGGCGCATTCATCAGGTACCCGCAGGACCGGCAATTGCGGCAGGTCCTTTATAATTTCTGTTACGATATAGAAATGCTCGCAGGCGTGCAGGGGAACATTCACGCCAGCTAACCGGCCTACCTGATGCCCCCACATTCCAGCGCAATTTACCACCATATCCGCCTGAATATGGCCAACCTCACCATTTTCGCGCTGCCAGTCCACCCCTGTTGCGCGCCGTCCGGTAATGCGGATATCTGTAACAGCAACCCGTTCGAAGATTTGAGCATCACGCTGACGCGCACCCTTCGCCATGGCCAGCGCAATATTACCCGGATCCGCCTGACCATCACGGGGAAGCCAAACAGCCCCTTTTATGCCATCGAGATTGAGATAGTCATATCGCGCCTTAACCTCTGCCGTGCTGATCTCCTCGATCTCCACATCAAAAGCACGAGCCATGGACGCTTGCCGGAAAATTTCTTCTTTCCGTTCTTCTGTAAGGGCAACCGTGATTGAACCTGTCTCTCGTATGCCCGTCGAAACGCCGGTTTCCACTTCCAGTTTGCTATAAAGCTCCTGACTGTATTTTGCGAGTCGCGTCATGTTTTTTGAAGCGCGCAGCTGCGCGATAAGGCCCGCCGCATGCCAGGTTGTTCCTGATGTCAGCTGTTTTCGCTCCAGCAGAACAACGTCTTTCCAGCCGAGCTTTGTAAGATGATAGGCAACCGAGCAACCGATCACGCCTCCTCCGATGATGACAACGCGGGCTTTATTGGGCAACTCACTCATGGCTTAATCCTTGATATAGCGATGGGTTACTTGTTCAAATGGCCAACTAAGAACCCGCGACAAAGCCTGAAGACTGCATCGCGTTGATAGAACTTATTGGCCATCGTCATGCTCTAACTTATTCATCAGTATGGAAGGTATCTAATGACCGGCGAGAAAACAATCATAGAGCGGCGGAACTGCATTCGAGATCAACAAGCTTAACAGTTTTTTTTATAGTCAATCGCCTGAATAAAGACGCCTTATCCATCGATGTGGTCAAGGTCTGACGCCGAGTAGCGTTTTCCTGCAACTTTATCTGATGAAATAGCGCTGGAGATCTCCAAAATCTCAGCATCGCTTAAGTTGATGAAACCCGCTTGAACGTTTTCTTTTAGGTGATGGATTTTACGTGAACCGGGAATTGCAACAATGTCATCCCCCTGATGAAGAACCCAGGCAAGGCTGATTTGTGCTGCACTCACTCCTTTCATGGCCGCGATCTCAGCGAGGGTTTTGAGCAAGTCCTTATTGGCATCCATATTTCCTGGCTGGAACCGGGGGAGGGTTAATCGCCAGTCTTCTTTTGAAAGTGCGCCGGGCTGATCCATTGTTCCGGTTAGCAAACCACGACCAAGCGGACTGTAAGCTACAAAGCCAATTCCAAGCTCCCTGCATGTGGGAAGAACATCCGCTTCTGGCTCCCGACTCCATAATGAATATTCGCTCTGAATCGCGGAAATTGGATGTATTGCATGTGCCCGACGAATAGTTCCGGAAGATACTTCCGATAAACCCAGCGCGCGTACTTTGCCGGCCTGAACGAGATCAGCCATTGCGCCAACAGTTTCCTCAATTGGGACGGCTGGATCAACACGATGTTGATAGTATACGTCAATTACATCAGTGTTCAGACGCTTAAGTGAGGCTTCGGCGGCAGCTTTAACATTCTCCGGAGTGCTATCAAGGCCAAGCACACGGTCGAATCCTTTTCCGCAATCCGAGTATTTGTAGCCAAACTTCGTTGCAATAGTGACCTTACCCCTGCGGCCTTTAAACGCTTTCCCGAGTAGGCGTTCGTTTTCAAAAGGGCCGTAAAGCTCCGCTGTATCAAAATGGGTAACACCAATATCGATAGCTTTATGCAACGTAGCGATCGCGGCTCGTTCCTCCTGACCACCGTAAGAGAAACTCATTCCCATGCAACCAAGGCCGACAGGGCTAACCTTCAACTCTCTCCCAAGCCGTCGCAATTGCATCAGAAACCTCCTAGATCAGAATAACGAGCGGCCTTGATGCAGCCTCGGCCTGGGTATTTGTAGAGGTGTGATCTCCTAACTCGCAAACGTCAGATGTTCGCGAACGACGCTATCTTCCGCAAGATCCTCAACGGTTCCGGCGGCCACGATGCTCCCCTTCTCAATCACATATCCACGCTCAGAGATAGACCTTGCGAATTTCAGGTTTTGCTCAACCAAGAGAAGTGCCAGTCCGCGTTCCCGTCTGATACGTTGCAGTATTTCGGCAATTTCCGCGACTATACTTGGTTGAATTCCCTCTGACGGCTCATCTAATAACAGAAGTTTTGGCCTTCCCGATAAAACGCGGGCAAGCGCCAGCATTTGTTGCTCGCCTCCGCTCAAGGTCCCCGCCGCCTGGTTTAATCGTTGTTTAAGAACAGGGAAATACGAGAAAACTTCATCAGGGTAGGATCCAAGGCGATCTCCACCAATCATCGTTCCACTACGAAGATTCTCCAAAACAGTCATTTTCTGGAAAACCAGGCGCCCTTGCGGCACGTAGCCAATACCAGCCCTGGCACGATCATAGTCATCCGCTGCCGTTATATCCGAACCATTGAAAGTGATACGACCTTTTGTCGCCGGCAACATGCCGATAATTCCACGAAGCAAAGTCGTTTTACCAACGCCATTGCGCCCCAAGAGACAAATAAGTTCACCCTCACCAACTGTCAAAGAAACCGAACGACAGATTTTTGTCGTCCCGTATCCAACGTCTAGATCTTCAATCTCGAGAATACTCATCAGGGATTCTCCCCAAGATAAATTCGTCTAACTTGTTCATCTTCCGCAATGTCCTCAAAAGACCCTTCACACATCACTTTTCCGCGAAAGAGGACAGTAACGGGCGCCTCCAAACGCCGGACAAACGCAATGTCATGCTCGATAACCAACGTCGTTTTGCCGTGCAGGACCTGACGGATAAGATCTGCCGTACGGGCCGTTTCCGCAAGCGTCATACCCGCCGTTGGTTCATCCAGAAGAATGAGGTCCGGCTCATTGAGCAATACCATGCCAATTTCGAGCCACTGGCGCTGACCATGGGATAAGTCACCAGAACGGTCATTCCGGAATTCGCCGAACTCCAGCTTCTCCAATATTTCCTCAATCCGGCTTTCGGCGCCATGGCGACGGCTTAATATCAAATCCGTAAAGTTTCGGCGACCTGTTGCCGCTATAATCAGATTATCTTCAACTGTCAGGTCACCAAAGATTGTCGGCGATTGAAACTTCCGACTTACCCCCAAGCGGGCAATTTCATAGACCCGGCGAGACACAACATTTCGGCCACCAATTTTAATAGCCCCCGAATCTGGCTTAATCTTGCCCGTAATGAGATTGAACAGGGTTGTTTTCCCGGTACCGTTCGGGCCAATAATACAACGGGTTTCTCCCTCGGCGACATTTATGTTGAGGCCGTCCATGACGGTCAACCCACCAAATCGTTTATGTAAATTCTCAATCTGAAGCATTATCTGTGGCCGTTTATGATTGCTTGAAGGGGAAAATTGATCGCAAAGAGTATCGCTTGGCAAAGCCAACAATCCCGGTAGGCCATATCAGAATAACCAGAATTGCCAGTACCCCGATAAACAGGAGCCACAGAACAACAAACTGATCGGACAGGAAGGTTTGCATATAGCTGACCGCCAGCGTTCCCACGAATGCGCCAATCAGTGTTCCGCGCCCTCCAACAGCCACCCAAACCAGGACAACAGCGGATCGTTCGATACTGAGAAGGTCTGGTGAAATAAACCCGAGTGGAACATAAAGAGCGCCACTGAAACCTGCCATACCACAGGCAATTGCAAAAATAACCACCTTTAGAAAAGGGACGTTATAGCCGAGATACTCGACACGATCTTCATCTTCACGGATCGCCTGAATAACACGTCCAAAGTCACTATTTACAATATATCTGGCTAAAAGATAACAGCCGATCGCAGCCGCCAGCACGGTGTAATAAGCAACAGTCGGAGAGTAGAGGTCAAACTCTATAAGCCCTGGAATACCGAGTTTTGGTGGCGCAAAATCAAACAGTCCGTTCATGCCACCGGTCAGGTCTGAGCTGATGATGATAATAGACTGGACCACACCAGTAAGGGCCAGCGTTACAACGCCGAAAAAGACACCGCCGACCCTTCCGTAGAAAAGAAAATACCCGAGCAATATACCAATTAACATCGGCACAAGGATTGCAAATATCACTGCAAAATAGGTTGCCCCGGCAAAGGGAAGATATTTGAGGGCGATGCCCATAGCATAGGCCCCGGCGCCGAAGAAAATCGCGTGGCCAAAGTTCACGATACCCGAATATCCCCAGATCAAATCGAGGCTCAAAGCAAAAATGCCAAAAACCAGGAACTTGGCCAACAGGCTTGTTTGATAACCGCTGGTGACTTGAGGAAACGCACATAATGCCAAAAACAGGATACCCAGAACCCAAAATTTTGGTTGTTTATACAATACGTTATTTATCATTAACCTGTAATTCCTTTTGGCCGCACCCGGATGATTACGACTGCCAGCAACACGATAATAATCTGGGCAACAACAGGCCTTAGCAAGAATGATATTGCGGCTTCGCCACCGCCGATGACGGCGCCCCCCGCGATTACCCCATACAGGCTCCCAATACCGCCGACGATCACAACAATGAACCCTTTTGCGAGGAAGGCGAGCCCCATTTCGGGGTCAATGGTAACAAGTGGGCTCATGATTGCGCCGGCCAGACCGCCTAACGCGGAGGCAATGCCAAAGGCCCACATATCTGTCTTGCTCGTATTGATACCAAGTGCGCGCGCCATGCTCCGGTTACTAATAACCAGCCTGATTTTCAGTCCAAATGTTGTTTTAAAATAGAGAAAAAAGGTGAGGAGGACGACGAGAACCGTAACAAGGATAACAAACAACCGATATGTTGGATATTCATATCCAAAGACCGTCGTGCTTCCGACCATCAGGGATGTAGAGGACATATGCCCCGTACCGTATATCAGGCGCACAACTTGTCGAATTACGATCGAGACACCCCAGGTCGCGAGCAACGTATCAATCGGTCGATGATAAAGCCTACGGATAATTGTTCGCTCGATTAGCATTCCAATAGCACCGACCACGATTGGCGCGACCAGCAACCCCCACCAGGGAGACAATCCCAACTTGCTCATCGTCGCGACCGCGTAAGCGCCCAGCATAAACAACTCACCATGAGCAAGATTCACAACGCCAAGCATACCGAAGATAACGGCCAGCCCAAGGGACGTCAGAATAAGAATAGAAGCTAAACTAACACCATTTAGTGTTTGAATAACAAGTGCTTCCATAATCGATACTTCCCCCTTGTGCTGACTTTTTTCTATTGCCGATAGTTATTAGACTTTGCAGTCTGTTATTGGCTCAACCTTGCCGAAATCCTTAATGACTTCGAAGCTGCCATCCGCACGCACCTCTGCAATGATTTGATGCAGGGCCGCATGATTTGAACTTGCCTGGATACTGATTTCTCCCTGCGGAGCGTTAAAACTCAATCCACCGAGGGCATCAACCGTATCTTCAATATCAAAACTTCCAGCCTTCTCGGTAGCCAGTTTCCATAGATGCACACTATCGTACAATGCTTCACCCATGTTGTTCACCACCGCGTCCTCACCGTAGGCTTTCTTATAGCCCGCGATAAAAGCATTATTCACCGGATTATCCAGGTCCATAAGATAGGATACGGAACATTGCATGCCTTCACGCAATTCTGGTGGAAACGCCGGAACAAACAACTCGTCCATCAAGGTTGAGGCAATTGCCGTTTCGCCTAAACCAAAATCGTAATATTGCTTGATACAGTCGACAAGACCGCCACCAATGAAGGGGAAAAAGACGTCCGGCTTGGCATCTTTTATGCGACGGATAACCGAGGACCAGTCGCTTTGATCAAATGGGACAAACTCTTTTCCAACCAATTCACCCCCATGCTTCTTCAGCAGGGTTTCAACGATTTCAATCGACTGGCGTGGCCAGATATAGTCCTGTCCAACGCAGTAAATGCGAGGACCAAATTTCTCAACAAGATATGGAATGAAATAGTCCAGCTGCTGGTTTGGTACAGCCCCCATTGAAACATAATATCGACCGCAAGAGGTGCCACCTTCCCAATATGTCGGATAAAAGTATGGAACCCGGAAGCGCGCGGCAACATTTGCTGCAACAGCGGCGCGCACACTAGAGTAAACAACACCAAACAGAGCTTTGGCGCCATCTGCCTGGATCATCTTGGTTGATTTCTGAATACCGATGTCAGGGCTGGTATTATCATCTTCTGCGAGCATCGCGAGCTGACGCCCCAGAACGCCGCCCGATGAATTGATTTCGTTAATGGCATACTCCATACACTGCTGCATGGATGGCCCCCAGACAGACCCCGCACCAGTCATATGGAAAAGACCGCCCAACTTAACTGTTTCCTCGCCACGGGCAGAAATAATCCAGGGCGCTTGCAAAACGGTTCCACCAACCGCCGCGCCAACCGCCAGTTTGCCAAATCTGCGGCGGCTCAATGTCGCCCCAGAGAGATGGTTTGGTTTCTCAGTTTTAGACATAAAATGCTACCTCCTATTTATTTGACAAACTATTGGACATCTCCGCATTTTGCGGCATGCCGATTGACGATTAACAACTACAAAAACAGACTTTAACTCCAGCAACTCAAGTAATTCATAACGCCTAAATCAATTGCGCCACGGTAAAATATTCTACCGTGGCGCAATGTGATTATAACATTTTGAAAAGTTCCTCACTCGACATGACGTCTCCGAGGCCAATCGAAATATCTCGTAAGGCCGCAACATACTGTCCAGCCCCTCCCTCTTCAAAAAGAGGATCATTAACAGCCGACGTACAATCGGCGATAACCCCAACACGGTAATTGCGGGCAAACGCATCATTCGCCGTATAACGTACGCAAAAACCGGTCGTTACCCCGATCATGAGGATCGTATCCACTTCTGGCCGCTCGCGGAGCGAAGTATCAAGAATAGTGCCATCGAAAGAACTGTAGCGGCTTTTGGCCAGAACCAACTCGCCTTCTGCGGGCTCTAACTCCTGTACAATATCTGTTGCATAGGAGTAGTTGCGAAAACGCCCTGATGACTCCGGCCCCTCCGGTGGCCAAGCCGGCCCTTCCGGCGTTCCGGCGTTCCAGGTTGGCCATTTATCGGCCCACCGCCCAACATCCCATCCGTCACCCCGCAACCCCCATTTGGAGTACATGACAGTAATACCTTTTTCACGACACCACTCGATAACCTTGGCGCTTGGTGCGATCACATCAACCCCTGAAGGCGCCCCATCTCCGCCTGGTAAATAGGCTGGCTGGCCGGGCTCCAGGAAGAACCGCTGCATATCAATGACAAGAAGAATTGTCTTCTTAGGGTCGATTTTCGTAACTACTTTGTAGTCCCGGTTACATATGGCATCTAAATCCAAATTGCTCATTTTAATTCCTGCGAAGAATCTATTGTTAAAACACAATAGATATACTTGTAATTCGACGATTTTTTATTTAAAATCGACTGTTAAAGATCGAATTTTAAAATAATATCCATAGCCAAAACGTTTTGTCAAGAGCTTTGTATTATTTTTTTGATGTGGTATATCAATTGTATTCTCGACAGCTTTTTCAATGAGACTGATAAAATGGTGAAACGACCCACAATCCGCGATGTTGCCGCCGCCGCAGGTGTTTCTGTCACAACCGTTTCCCATACCTTGAATGGAAAAGGCCGTATTGATGCCGAAACGGCCAGGAAAGTTCGAGCCGCCGCCGACCAGCTAGGATATCGAGCAAGCACAGCAGCGCGCAGCTTACAAAGCAGCAGGACGGGACAAGTAGCAATCCTGCATTCGCGCTCATCTGCGCATCAGGTATCTCTGATCGAACTTGAATATTTTATCCAGATTGTGGCTGGCGCCTCAAGCATAGCAGCAGCCAGAGGTTATCATCTAACAATGATGCTTCCGGCAAACACTCACGATTCTGACTGGACTAGAACTGATGGCGTCATCCTTATTGATCCTATCAGTGGCGATCCGCTTATTAATGAATTAAAGCGAAAGAATATAGTCGTTGTCACCACCGGTCGCGACACGAACCAGAAGGCCGGAGAAGGCCTTTGGGTGGATAATGATAATGTACAGGCAATACTGCTAGTTCTTAATCATCTCGTGGAAAACGGGGCAACACAGGTCGCTCTCCTGACCACTCCCGGGGACTATTCCTATAGCCGGGAAACCTTGCAGACATATAGGGAATGGTGCGCACAACACGGACAATCCCCAATGGACAGGCAACTGGCAGGCGGCATAAATGAAACAATCGCTTACCACGCGACACTTGAGCTTTTCTCAGGCCCAACAAAGCCGGACGCCATTCACTGCGTCACTGACCGTTACGCTATGGGCGCCATGATGGCCGTCGAATCTCTCGGACTGTCGGTTCCACAGGACTGCCTGATTACCGCCGGAACCGATAGCGGTGCCGCTCGCCTCGTCGTTCCACCTCTTACCGCTCTGGATCTTCACCCAAATGAAGTCGGCATAAACGCCGCCAAACTCCTGATCGATGAAATTGAAGGACATAAACATGAGGGCAACCATGTAGTTCCCGTCGATCTGCAAATACGCGGCTCTTCTACTGGCACGAAGTAGCCCTTTCACTAGTTTCAAGCCATCCGACTTTCCGACCATGGTTGTTTTCTAGCGTTACGCTCTAGCATAAGGCCATCATCTATTGAGTTGCACCGACCAAACCTGACGAACGGCCTCAATCCGGCGACCCCACACAAAACTCTTGACAAAACGTTTTGTCAATGAAAACATCATGAATAACGAACATCACCTAAAATATTTAAATACAGATATAGGAAGTTATACTGTCATTTTTCCATTCTCCTAAATAATTATCTTGGGTTCAATAGTACAATAAGAGGTATTGTAAATTTCATGGTGAAGGTACTAACATTCTCAACTCACGGCGAACGGAAGGTAGGCATTCTCAGCGATGACAACCAATCTGTCTTACCAATCGACTTTCCGACGGACGTTGCAGCTTCCGGCCTGCTCTCATTAATTAAAGCCAATGAAAATGGATTACCTGAGACATTCGCGCCAATTCCCTTGGCAGATGTTCAAATCGAAGCTCCCATCCCACTGCCGCATCGGAACATATTCTGTGTCGGCAAGAACTATCATGAACATGCTCATGAGTTCGCCAACAGTGGATTTGATTCAAGTGCCACGGCGGGTGCCGTGCCGAAGAGTCCCATCATCTTTTCAAAACTGCCCCAAACTGTTATCGCCACTGGTGAAGACGTTATCATCAACAACGCTGTTTCAACGGCAATCGACTATGAAGCCGAACTGGCCGTTATAATCGGCAAGGGTGGTCAGGGCATTACAGCAGAAAATGCATTTGATCACGTTTGGGGTTACTCCATTATCAATGATGTAACCGCCCGGGATCTCCAAGGAAAATATAGCCAATGGCTGATAGGAAAATCACAGGATACTTTCTGCCCTATGGGGCCATGGGCAGTATCGAAGGATGAAATCGATGTTACGAACACGGGTATCCGGTGCTTCGTAAATGATGAATTGCGGCAAGACTCCAACACGGGTCTGCTCATTTTTGATATTCCAACAATTATTTCAACGATCTCCGAAGGCATAACCTTGATGCCGGGAGATATCATTGCGACGGGAACACCCGCTGGCGTCGGAATCGGCTTTACACCTCCAAAATATCTGAAAGGCGGCGATGTCGTAAGGGTTGAGATTGATGGAATTGGATCACTCGAGAACAAATTTCAGGAGATTAATTGATGGCAACAATAAACGCAGGCGCCTGCATTTGTGAAGTAGACGGTGAAGGATTCCCGGTCGTGATGATTCATGGACTTGGGGGAACGTCGAACAGTTACCAGTCTCAAATGGCGGCACTTCAAGGCTATAAGGTAATACGCTTCGATATGCCCGGCGCTGGCCGATCCCCCGTTCCATCAGACGCCCTTTCCATAGATTACTTTTCAAATCAAATCGTCAGTGCATTAGATGCCCTTGGCGTTACCCAGGCGCATTTTGTTGGCCATTCACTGGGGACCATCATGTGCCAGCAGATTGCCACCACAAATAGCGACTTAGTCGCCTCCCTAACGCTATTCGGCGCGATTATCGAGCCTCCGGAAGCTGCGAGAAATGGTCTACAGGCAAGGGCCGAGGCCGCTCGGAACGGCGGAATGTCAGACATTGCGGACCAGATAATTGCCAATACGCTTTCGCCGGTGACACGAGAAACGAAACCAGAGGTATCCGCCTTTGTCCGCGAGAGCATAATGCGGCAAAATGCTGAAGGTTATGCAAGGACCTGCGAGGCGCTTTCGACGGCGAAGGCTGTCGATGCAACCCAGATCAAGGCACCAACGTTGTTGATCACCGGGGATGTTGACCCGGTTGCGCCCGTTGGCATGACAGAAGAACTTGCTGCAAAAATTGCCCATGCCCAACTTTCAATTATCAGTGATTGCGGTCACTGGGCACCCGTGGAAAAAAGTGCTGAGGTTAATATCCTGCTCAGCCATTTCATCCGGAAAAATCAAGCTTAGCCTCAAAGTAACAAAGCCTGTCGAAGAATAGGCACACATAAGTTGGGAGGATGCAGTGACCGAAACTAAAAGAAAATTGTTCATTAACGCACAAATTCTGGATGCAACCGGGGAATTGCCCTATGCGGGACAGGTCCTCGTTGAGGGCAACCGCATTAAGAAAATTACCAAGGGAAGCGCGCCCGCGGACGGGTCGCAATCAGTAACTGACGGGACCACTGTTATCGATTGCAAGGGTGCCACATTAATGCCGGGAATGATCGATTCACATCTGCATCTTTCCTGGAATAATGCACCGGGCATCGACCCTATCCAGTTCATGGAAGTCGAAGAGCATATGCTGGTGACCATGGAAATGGCAAAGCTGGTCCTTGATTCAGGTATTACCTCCGGACGTGGGGCCGCGGCCGCGAAGCCGCGACTGGACGTTGTTGCCAAACGCTTTATTGACGAGGGTCGCTACCCTGGACCACGCTATCTTTCTGCGGGCCCCGAAATAACAACCGTCGGAGGGCTCGGCGATTCCGCGCCCTCCCATATTCCACATGAGGGCCTGAACCTCGGACTCGTGGTTTCTGGGCCAGAAGAAATTCGGCGAACTGTGCGTACACTCATTAAGTATGGCGTTGACACGATCAAGCTTAATCTCTCCGGCGAGACAATTGCAGGTGTTGGCGCTGAGGAAACACCGATGGCAGAGGAAGAAGTTGCCATGGCGGTGCAGGAAGCTCGCCGTCGTAATAAAACGCTCGCCGCTCACGCGCGATCTTCGGAGTCTATCAAGCAATGTGTTCGTCATGGTATTGAGAATATTTACCATGCTTCATTTGCGGATGAGGAAGCACTCGATATGCTCGAGGCCGCGAAAGACAAACATTTTGTTGCACCCGGTATAGCTTGGTTAATCAACACATCACAGCATGCGGAAGAATGGGGTATCAAGCCAGACTCTCCTCTCGCAATCGAGTATGCGCGAGAGCTTGAAAGTTGCGTTGAAACCATGAAAAAAATGCACAAACGAGGAATTCGCATCTGCATAGGGGGCGACTATGGTTTTGCCTGGACACCGCAGGGCACTAACGCCACAGATATCAAGACATATGTTGACCTGCTTGGTTTTTCACCAATGGAAGCAATCCAGTCTGCAACAAAATACGGCGGTGAAATAATGGAAATGGGAAATGAACTCGGGATGATAAAGGAGGGTTATCTTGCCGACATTCTACTTATTGACGGGGATCCAATTCAGGACGTTGGCTTACTGCAACAAAGACAGAAAATTCTTGCAATCATGAAGGATGGCGAATTCCATAAAGCACCGCGCCTTTAACAATCCGAACGGTCAGGAGCAAGAAAACGAGTGAACCCTGATTGCTCACTCAGCTACCAACAATAGTTTTTGCGTGTGATGTCATCTAATAACGCACAGCCATGCGACAAATTTCGATGCCGCATTTATGGAGAAGGTTCTCGTTACCACGACGTATAAAGACCAGTTCTCCTCTGATAACGCCTTAATGAGCTACGCTACTAAATCACATATAAAAAGAGCGCCGCAATTTAGCTGCGGCGCTCTATTTTTCAGTTTGATCTAGGATGCTTGCTCTCGTTCGAATTCATCAAGCATGGCCTCGGCATCTTCTCGTGCCACACCGTAATTTTCCTGAATTTTTCCCAGGAATATCTCACGGTCACCATTTATCTGGTCCAGATCATCTTCAGTTAGCTTGCCCCATTTTTTCTGGGCTTCGCCTTTGATCTGCTTCCATTTACCCTTCAGGATATCTTGGTTTAGCATGTTGTCTTCCTTTTCAATCAGCTCAATGCAATTAGTTCATCATTGATTTGTGGTTGCTGATAAGCGAGGATTTCTTTGCCGAGAGCGTGTATCTGTAATTATCCTCGCCTTCCTTGACGAGCGTCGCATCGTCGTAGGCCAAGCTTATTTCTTCGCCACCAAATCCAAGGATTTTGTCAAACCCGACGATCAGCTGGTTGGCCTGCCCTCCTTTAAAGGTGATGTCATCTACTTCACCCATCGTCTTGCCTTCTGCGCTCACGAGTTGGGCATCAAGGAGTTTTTCCACGCTGTAGGCGTTGTTTGGCATCATACGGACGTTCATTCCGGTATTGTTTCTATCAAAGGAGAACTCTGCCGCACGTTCAATGGTTTCCTCGGTAAGTGGCATGACAATATCGCCATCCGCATTCATTTCGATCATTGCGTCATAATCAAATGCGGCAAGCTTGCCCAGGCCGAAGAAATCGCCATCACCGATGAGGACCATGACCGCTTTACCATCTTCATCAAGGATAATGTCCTCTACAACGCCGACCCTCTCGTCCTTAAAGTTGTAGACAGGCTCTCCGAGGATACCTGTAGCGGTCGTTCGAGGGTTGACTTTAACCTGCTCAATGCCGAGCTGGCCCTCATCGTCGCTGAAGATAAAAGCTTTGAAATCTCTGTAAGCGTCCTTCGTTGCCTCGGAGGCATCCTCGGCTGTTTCCTTGACTGCCTTCTTGGCTTTATCCCAGCTCTCTTTCACCTGCTCAGTCGCGTCTTTCGCTACGCTATCATCTGTTTTTGCCGTATCGGCAAAGGCAGGGTTTACACTCATAAGGGCGATGATGGATGCTGTTGCTAAAAATTTCTTTTGCATTATCTAATCCTCTTTTGTGTTCAGAAGTCGTTACACAACTGACAAACAGACGCCACGGCAAAAGGTTCCGTCTTTCAAAAGCATTTTTTTCGTCACCCCGTTTGATCGAGCGCAGATTCAAATGAACACCAAGGCAAATGAAAGCTGAACTATGCAAAATATGACGGTAGAGATGTGAGTGAACTCATTAATATTTGCGAAGATAAACGCAAGATTTATGCAAGCTCGGCACAGCGGAAGAATAGCCAGTGCAAAGAACCAATCCAATTCAGTAGGGGTAAAGAATTTTTAACAGTAATTCCATTCCGAACGTTATATATTGATAGCTGACAATTATTGGAAGACTCTCATGTCCTATTATGTGTTGGGCATAATTGCATCATTCTGCATTTTAGCCAGCCTGGCCCCCTTTATACCGCTTGCCCATGGTGCCGTCAGGGTGTTTGATTTTGGACGTCTTCAACTTGCCGTAATCTCGCTTATTGCAATAATTTTTGTGCTTGCATTGCTACCAATGAACTGGATTAGCATCGCCATCCTTGCCATGCTGATTGGAACGCTTGCTATTCAATCGGTTTACATCGTTCGCTTCACACCGCTGTGGGCTAAACAATCGGCTTGGTATCATCCAGACGACACAGATCGAGACGTCATAAGCTTGTTCGTTTGCAACGTAAAGCAAGGCAATCGGCAATATCAAAATCTTATTGCACTGATTAAAGAGAAAGATCCTGACATTCTTGTCTTGATGGAAACCGATCAGGAATGGGTTGATGCCCTGGATGCATCATTAAGCAACTACGCGCACAAAATCACCTGTCCGCAGGACAATAGCTACGGAATGTATCTCGCCTCTCGCCTGAAAATGCCAAGAGGAGATATCAAGTTTTTGCTGAATGAACGAATTCCCAGCTTTCATTGCACCTTTGAGATAAAAAAAGGCGATATTTTCGACCTTATATCCATTCATCCAGATCCTCCGGTTCCACATCGGGACACACAAGGCAGAGATGCTGAAATTCTCGTTGCCGGAAAAATCGCTACGAAAAGAAAACGGCCGCTAATCATTACCGGAGATCTTAATGACGTTGCCTGGTCAGAGACCACCCGACGATTTTTAAGAATCTCACAAATGTTGGATCCGCGTCAGGGGCGCGGAATGTTTAATTCATTCGATGCCCGCTTTCCCTTATTAAGATGGCCGCTTGATCATGTTTTCCATTCGGAAGAATTTGAACTCGTGTCCATAGCACGACAGCGGCATATCGGGTCAGATCACTTCCCCATGTTTTATGAATTTTCCCTGGTTTTCGAAAACGACAATTCTCTACCAGATGACGCAAGCACGAGTGACTGCGAAGAAGCTAAAACATTGATCGAAGCGGAAAAAGACAGGACGAGGAAACCCGTCGGTGAAGAATGGGAAGATTAACCGAATTCTCCTGTAATGAACGCTTTTAGAAGCTAAGCCAGAGCATCCTTTGGGACACTGGCTTTCGCAATTCGCTTTGCATCTTCCATCTCAATTGTTACGCCACTCGCAACAATCGTACCATGGAAAACGACCGCCCATTTCCACTGGTCCAACGGCTGATCGCAATCCCAGTCCTGTTTCTGCTTTTCGACAAATAATTCGTACTCACCGATTTTACTGCAAAGTTTTTGAGCTTCCCACTCCATGTTTTTTCCTTCGCAAATTGCCGATCCCGGTCAGTTTAACATACTGACCCAGCGTTTGTTATGTCAGAAACATTTACGGAGGGAAAGCGTGACTTCTCCTCGAAAATCAGCGGCACCTGCGCTTTTATACTCTTGCCCGCCGGAGCAGGAAAGTTAATCCCATAACAAAAGTAAAGCCGCCTTTTAAAGGCGGCTTTACTAACATTCGGAGGCATAAAACTGTGAGCGGCTTCTATCTATTCATTTGCCTTTTTCTGAATGGCTTCACCCGCATCCTCGATGTCCTCGCCAGCACCTTCCATCGTCTCGCATGCAGCAAGTGACAGAGACGCAAGGGCGATGAACCCTATCATGAAAATATGGCGTACTTCCTTGCTTATAAAGCTCATTGACCTGTCCTTTCGTTTGACCTTAAACATCAATCAACCAACGCCAAGGGACAAAATTAGTTCCGCCCTACTGCAGATATTTTCCAGCGATAAGGCCGACAATACCCGCGACCAACAAAGTCGTTTTCGGATTGGTTTCAACTGTTTTTCCAAGCTCGTCGCCTGCAAGCGCAGCCAGAGCCGAGATCGCCTGCGCGGTTTCATCCGCCTGCGAGGGAGGAGTCGGCTTTGACTTCAACATGAAGTACAGACCTGTCATAACAAACAGGCATATTAAAAGAATGCCGCCCGCAGTGGCCAGTGCCGCAAGCGGCGGAATCACATATAGGACCATCCAGCTATAAAAGGCCAGCGCCAGAAAGAACAATGCAATGAACGATAAGGCGACGGTTAGGACAATAACGGAAGCCCCAATTGCTCCTCGCTGCAAAATACCTGACTTTCTAGGCGCCAGATTATCCATGAGCGTTTGCTGTAATATTTCCAGCAGCGGGTTCACGGCCTAGCTCCGGTTCCGCAGGAGCAAGCTTGCCAGGAACCCGGCTGCAAACGCGATCGCGATGCTCTGGCCCGGCTTTTCTCTGACCTTATTCTCTACCGCCTCAAGGCCCTGACTACCTCGATCCTTCAGATCACCAAGCTTTTCCTTTGCTTTTGAGCTGATTCTGCCGGCCTCGTCAACGCCATCCTGCTTCAGGCTAGCGGTAAGTTCGGACATATGTTTTTTCAATGCCGCGAGATCTTCTTTCAGCGCGTCAATTTCCGGGGAGGTTTCGTTAGATTTGACCATTGTAAAACTCCATTTGATTTCGTTCACACTCAACGAACTGTCAAATCAGAATAAAGTTCCAATGTTTTGATTGGTGCCTAGCTCGGGGGCGCGTACATGTAGCCAACACCACGCATCGTCTTGATGAGGTTTGGACCGTCCTCTCCAAGTTTTTTGCGAATGCGGCCTATCTGAATATCGATTGCACGATCATAGGCATCAAACTCGCCGTCACGGGTCAGCTCGAATAATTGCTCGCGACTTAAAGTTCGTTTGGGAGCGGTGGCCAATGCCTCCAGCAGCTTGAACTCGCCAACTGTAAAATCAACGGAGTTACCCTCGCTGTCAAAAACCTGATACTGATTGCGATCCATCGTGAAGCTGCCAAAAGCGATAACGTCAGATGTTGGTTTATTGTCAGAACCAGTCGACTCTGCGGCCAAATTGTCTTTCGCGCGCCGCATCGCGGCCTTGACGCGTGCCTTTAGTTCTCGCATTTCAAAAGGCTTCGTTAGATAGTCATCCGCCCCCAATTCCAGACAGATGATTTTTTCAGTTGTATCATTCTTGCCGCTGACAACAATTATAGGGACCGATGTCGATTGCCTTATGATCGGGATAAGGCTGGTACCTTCCGTATCCGGCAGAACCAGATCGAGCAGGATAACATCCAGCTTCTCGGAGTTGAGCTTCGCCGTGACTTCGGAGCCATCTTTTGCAGTAACGACTGAATAACCCTCGGATTCAAAATAATGTGTCATCACTATTCTGAGCCCTTCATCGTCGTCAACTAACAGGACTGCACCCTTATTCATTAGAGCTACCCCTTTTAAGGCTTCTAAGGGCTTCTTCCAGCCATTTACAAAAATGTTACAAACTCTTTCGCGATTGATACAAAGGCGAAAATCTCAGGTTACATCGGTCGACTACCTTCCATTTTGCAATATCGATTAACGATTAGCGAAAAGGAAGACGCAAATGTTCAACAATCAAGAATTGACTACAGAGGTGTCCGGACTAAAAAATTTCGCCCGTCGCCTGACGCAGAACAATCATGATGCAGAAGATTTGCTTCAATATACGCTATTAAGAGCAATTGAGAAGAAGCATTTGTTTCAGGAGAATACGGATCTTTTCAAATGGACATCGAAGATCATGTACAACCAGTTTGTTTCCGACTACCGCCGCAAGGCAAAATTCGAAACAAAGTACGATCCGGAAAGCTATCTGGAAGCAGAATCCATTGAAGCGCCGCAGGATAAGCAAATTGAGCTTCAGTCAGTGAATGAGGCCATGAGCAGGCTGTCTCATGAGCATCAGGAGATACTGATCCTGATCTGTGTCCAAGGCATGAGCTATCAGGAAGTTTCTGAATTCCTGAATATCGCTATTGGAACAGTGCGTTCCCGTCTTTCGCGCGCTCGCGAGAATTTACAGCAGCAATTGGAAACAACTGCCGCAAATTAAGTTTTCACTTGAAGGCCCGGATTAATTTTCCGGGCTTTCCTCTTCCACCCTGACAAAATCGCCTAGATATTCCAAAACTGTCGCCTTAAGGTCAATTTCGACGATGGGCTTTGGTAAATATCCGTCCATACCTGCTTCAAGACATTTCTCCTTATCGCTGACAAGGGCATGAGCCGTCATTCCGACGATCGGTGTTCGACTAAAGCCCTTTTCGCTTTCTATGCTTCGTATTAGCCTTGTACTGGTAAACCCATCCATCTCCGGCATTTGGATATCCATCAGGATGAGGCCATAGTGGTTTTCCTTCCACAGGTTTACGGCTTCCAGGCCTGTCTTGGCGATATCAAACTGAACGTTCATTTCTTCAAGAATATGCCCCAGGACCGTAATGTTTCCTTCATAGTCTTCGACAAGTAAGGCTTTCTTTTCTTTTTCAATATGCGCTTTCAGCTCCTCGATACGCTTCTTTCTGGCGGTTTCATCCTGATCCGTTCCCTCCACAAGCTCTTCGATACCTGCGATAATCGGCAAGATAAAGGAAAATTTGGATCCTTTTCCAATCTCACTTTCGACCTCGATGCTCCCCCCCATTAAGCTGGCAAGCTTCTTCGATATAGGTAGCCCAAGTCCCGTGCCGCCAAATTTCCGGGATACCGTTGAGTCAGCTTGCTTGAAGCGCTCAAAAATTATTTCCGCTTGTTCGTCGGAAATGCCGATGCCCGTATCCTCGACATCAATTCTGAGTGCGGAAAAACCGCCTTGATCTTCGGTCCTGGCCTTGACGTGGACATGCCCCTCTTCCGTGAATTTGATTGCGTTACCGATAAGGTTAATCAGTATCTGACGGATGCGGACAGAGTCTCCATAGAAGTCCAGGTCCTTTACATCTGCGTAATCGAATACAAACTCCAGATTTTTCTCTTTTGTCCGCACGGACATTATGCTCGTTATGTGCTCAAAAACACTCGGCAGGCTAAACGACGTTTCCTCCAGTTCAAGCTCGCCGCTCTCTATCTTGGAAAAATCAAGTATGTCAGATATGAGGTCTTTCAGGCTAATGGAACTGGAGTGCAGCACCTTGACGAGCTTCTGCTTTTTCTCATCCAGCTCATGCGAACTTTGAGCCAATATTTCAGCAACACCGGTAATGGCTGTCAAAGGTGTCCTTATCTCGTGGCTCATATGCGCCAGAAACTCGCTTTTGGCAGCGTTAGCTTTCTCCGCTTTCTGAATCGCCATTTCCAGTTTCAACTCGTAGTCTTTTTCCGCGCTAATATCCGTTACCGTGCCGACAAACCGGGCAGGCTCACCATTATCGTCCTGCATGACGGACCCACGCGCCCTTATCCAAATCCAGCGCCCGGATTTATGCCGCATGCGAAATGTATTTGAATATTCAGACAACCGCCCGTTTATATAAAGATCGATATAATTCTGGACTGTTTCCTTCTCTTCTGGATGAAGCCTATCCGTGAAGTCTTCAAAACTTCCCTTAAATTCGTCAGGCTCACACCCCAGCATGGTGATAAACTGATCAGAATAATTTACGTCACCCGACTGAATATCCCAGTCAAATATCCCATCCTTGCTGCCTTCGACCGCAAGCTCCAGGACCTCCTCTTCTTCAGAAACCTCGCCTGTGATAAGCCGGCGAAAACTACTCCTGAGAATAAAATTTCCTGCAATTGACATTATGAGTAATATTGCGATGGCTGCCGTGACCAGCATAAGCTGTTCATTTTGCCTGATTTTATCCTCGGTAGACAGGTTTTGGGTATCAAGAAGGCTTTTCCCTTCCAAGATTAGCGCCTCAAAAGTCTCTGAAATTTCACCTTTTAATGCATCAATTTTTCTATTTGCGGTAACTATGTCCGCAGTGTTTACAGTCAGCCTTTTGGAAGCCCGATTTTCAAGGGCCGCTTCAAGAAGGTTAATTTTCTGCCCTACTACCCCGAGGATTCCCCTCTGGAACGTATCTTCGAGCCTGAAGAGCGATAAATCGGTATGTACTTTAGATAACCTTACCTTGGTATCTTCATATTCATGAAGAAAATGTTGCTCGCCAAAAATCATGTAGCCCTGCTGGCTCAAAAGCATTTTCTCAACCAGAAGGCTCGCAGTTTCTAATTCAAAAAGAGATTGTACGAGTTGCTCAATATTTTTGCTCTCTGACCGTATCCGGCTTTCACCCAAGACAAGCAGGAATGTGCAAAACACCAGGCCGAACAGCAAAACTCCGAGATAGGCAGAAAAAAATTTCGGGGATAAATATTTCATTTTCCTATTCTACAAGAGCATGTTCTAGACGAGAAATAAAAACGGCACCTCAACAGAAGTGCCGTCTAGCGTGAAGTGCCCGTACTATCTCGGGGTATGGAAAACATGCGGATTACATTGGGGGTTTGCGGCCCCTGATGACATGCGCGATAGCACTAACCAGAAACAGAATGACGAAAATCACAAAAATAATCTGCGCAATTCCTGCTGACGCAGCAGCGATCCCACCAAAGCCAAATACTGCAGCAACCAGTGCAATTAATAAGAATGTTATTGCCCAACCAAGCATCTTATTCCTCCTTAATTTTACTTCATACAGACATACCAACGGCGGTGTGTCCGAAAAGTTCCAAGGAACAAAACCCCTGCGAAAAACATTAGGCATATAGGAAAGATACATAAACTAGGCATAAGAGAGCTGATCATTGCCCCATGACGAACATTCTAGCAGTATGAAATCAATCGATTTTAACGAGGAAGAAATCCAGGAATATGTGGACGGTGTGCTGACCCCGGCAGATGCGCGGCGCATAGAAAGAATTATTTCGACGAATCCAAAAGCGAAAAAATACTATCTGGCCCAATTGCGACAAAAGCAACTGCTAAAAATATGGTGGAAAAACACCCTGAATTAAACAGGGACCCTAAAGCCGGAATGGCACTTCCCTCAAACACAATACAATGTTTTACGGGAACTATTTGAGATTGCGGATGTTTGTTCCACATAAACGACTCCAAAGTGCAACCGATTATATATCTATGAGCGCCTCATCATGGATCATGAAAAACAGAAGCCGCATAGAAGAGAACCTCGAAAATGGCACCTGGATAATGGCACCTGGATAATCCAGGGATGTTGAAACCATTATCGCAGCTACTCTTTCTAGAATCTAAATTTGATCATTTTGCGGAACTTAACTGAAATCAGTCCGTTATTAGGAAAAAGGACACTCCGCAATGCCGAAGCAGAAAAAGATAGAACCTAATGCCTCCCGGGTCGCGGAAATGCATAGAGGTAGAATTGAAACAGCTGCGAGAGTATCGGTTATTTTTCTTGCTTTAGTCACACTTGTCACAGCGCTTCATTTTTCCAGGACCATCCTTTCACCAATTTTTCTTGCTGTCGTGATCGGGATCATGTTCGGCCCTATAGCGGACCGGATTGAAAGATTTCGCATTCCAGCGTCCCGATCGGCAGCTATTGTTGTGTTGCTGTTTATCATCCTGATCAGCATTGCAATAGCCGTATTTGCTGCTCCTCTGTCTACCTGGATTGACCAGCTTCCGAGAATTTGGGCAAGGCTGCGTTTTGAACTTGCAAGTTGGCAGGATAATCTGGAGACAGTCACGGAGCTACAAGCCCAGCTAAGAAGTGTGACTGGCCAGAAAGATGGAGAGACGGTTGTCGTTGAAGATGGTTCCGCCGTTCAAGATGCTGCGGTTCTCGCGCCAACTATTGCAGGGCAAATAGTCCTCTTCCTGGCCAGCTTCTATTTCTTTGTCGCGGCGCGTCACACCCTAAGACGGACCCTATTGAGTCTGCCGATGAGCAGGCGAACCCGTTGGCATATAGCACGGGTTTTCCGAGAAATTGAACGCAAGGTTTCAGGTTATCTGCTTGCCATAACCTTAGTTAATCTTGGAATGGGATTAAGTGTAGCTATTGCCTTATGGGCTCTGGATGTCCCCTCACCATTACTATGGGGAATGCTTGCCGCTGTCCTCAATTACGTCATTTTCATCGGGCCTGCGGTAACATTCGTTATTTTACTTGGTGTCGGCCTGACCAGTTCGGCTACTCTTCTGGGCGCCCTTACACCAGCTTTGATATTTTTAGGCATTAACCTCTTTGAGGCTCAAATCGTGACTCCTATGGTGATTGGCCGACGAGTAACCCTAAATCCATTCATCGTGTTTCTTGCCATCGTATTCTGGATATGGCTATGGGGGCCATTGGGTGGCTTCATCGCCGTACCGTCACTGCTAATCCTTTTTGCAATATACAATCAGATGTTTGCCGAACCGGCAGTTTTTTATGCCAAGAACACCTCTTGAAAAGCAATTGTCAAACTGATGCGATCTCGTCTCAAATAAGCATAGAATAGAAGCCAGCCGGTTTTATGCCGGGGAAAGCTTTGAAAGAGCAAAAAAAGATTATGATCACATTAGATCGTCGTCAATGCGGGATTAGTCTGACAATACCTCTGCGCTTGCAGGAAAGTAATGTGCAATACCATCTAAGCTTCCCGAAAATCCAAATACTCCGTCGCTGTGCTAACAATCAGTTTGAGGATGATCTCCATGTCACTATCCGTCATAGGAAGTGAAAGGAAAATATCTCCTCGTCCAGTAAAGGCGACGCCGCCCAACAGGCCCTTCAGGCTAAGAAGATCACGAAATTGCCGTGTTTCTTTAGTGGTATCCGCGCCGCTTTTCGGTTCGACGCTGGCAAAATGAATACTGATTAAAGAGCCTAGCCCTGTCACATGGAAATCAGGATGTACATTGGTTAAGGCTTCACCAAGGCGCAGGCGAAAGCTCTCGCTTTGCTTAAGAAAAGCCTCAGCTCGTTCTTTAGTAAAAACCGATGACAGTCCGGCTATACCGGCAGCCATCGAGCAAACATTATTATTAAATGTTCCTGCATGTTTCAGACTTCCGGGCTCATGTGGATTGAAACGAGTCATTATATCTGCTCGTCCACCAAAAGCACCGAGCGTGAACCCCCCTCCCAAATATTTCCCGAGGGTCGTCATATCCGGTGTAATACCAAGAATTCCTTGAACACCACCACCCCCCAGACGGGACGTTTTTACTTCGTCAAAGATTAACAGGCTACCAGATTTTTCTGTTTCTTCGCGAAGGGTCTGGAGAAATTCATAGGTTCCAGCAATATTACCCGCCGCTCCAAGAACGGGTTCCACAAAAACCGCAGCGATACGCCTACCATTTTTAATAAAAACTTCGCGTGCTGCAGCCGGGTCGTTGTAGGGAAGAACAATCCAGTCGAAAGGAACATTCATCGGGTTTTGTCCCCCGGCAAATGTCATGACCCCTCCATGATAAGCCCCATCAAACACGACGATCGCCGATCGACCTGTGACTTCGCGTGCAGTGACCGCAGCCAAAACGTTGGCTTCGGTTCCGGAATTGCAAAACCGGACCAAGTCCATAGAGGCGAAACGCTTGCAGACGAGCTCAGCAAGGCGGGCTTCATACAGATTAGGGCCCCCAAGTACAATGCCGCTCGACATCGCTTCCGAAACAGCTTTTAGGATGGCCGGTTCTGAATGCCCATATAGACCCGCCGAAAATTCCCCCACACAATCAAGCATTACATGCCCGTTTACATCATAGAGCTTTGCTCCCTCTCCCTTTTCAATAACCAGCGGAAAAGGATCAAAATGGAGGACAGAGCGCGTATTCCCACCGGGCATCCAGCTTTCTGCCTCAGCCATCAATTCCCGGCTTCGAGGATTTTCAGCTGCATACTGGTCTTTCAGATCCTCAATTCGGCGTTGAAAAGGCGACATATTTACGTTCATCTTTATGTTCCCGTTGTGTCGGTTATATATTAGACGGTGTTTCAATCAGTTTCAGATGATCAGATATTTCCAGCGGTGCATCCGTTTTGGCCTCAACCTCACTAACGGTCAGCCCCGGAGCAATTTCAGTGATGCGAAAACCTTTTTCCGTTACATCGAAAACGCCATAATCAGTAAACACCCGTTTCACGACCCCGACCGCCGTGAGGGGGTAGGTACAAGCCTTCATCAATTTAGGTTGCCCCTTACGGGTGACATGATCGGTAATAATAAAAACATTGGGAACACCGGCCACAAGATCCATGGCCCCACCAACTGCAGGGATAGCGTCAGGCGCTCCCGTTGACCAGTTTGCAAGATTGCCGTCCTCAGAAACCTGCATGGCCCCAAGAATACAGTAATCCAGATGCCCGCCTCGGATCATGGCAAAGCTATCCGCATGATGAAAGAAAGAGGCACCGGGGAGCAGGGACACCGGCTTCTTGCCCGCATTTATCAAGTCCGGATCCTCATCCTCCGGCGCCGGACGCGGACCAAACCCAAGAACACCATTCTCTGTGTGATAGATGATCTGCCGGTCATCGGGAACAAAGTCGGCAACCATCTCCGGAATGCCAATCCCAAGGTTAACCACAGATCCATCCACCAAGTCCTGAGCCGCGCGCCAGGCCACCTGAGGCCTGCTCAATCCAGTCTTTCCTGAAGACTCACTCATGGGTAGGATACTCCCTCATTAATCAACTGAGATTCAATAGCAGGATTGGTGATTTCAATTATCTGGTCAACGAAAAGGCCGGGCGTCACAACGACTTCAGGGTTAATTTCACCAGCTTGGACGACCTCTCTGGCCTGAACGATTGTCGTAGTTGCGGCCATAGCCATAATAGGTCCAAAATTCCGAGCAGCCTTGTTATAGGTAAGATTGCCGAGAGTATCTGCCTTTTCAGCCCGGATAAGGGCAATATCTGCCGTCAAATTATACTCCAGCACATAGTTGCGCCCTTTAATCTCACGAACCTCTTTACCCTCAGCAAGAGGTGTTCCCAAACTGGTTGGCGTATAAAACGCTGGAATACCGGCACCACCAGCGCGTATCCGCTCCGCTAAAGTGCCTTGCGGCACCAACTCAAGTTCGATCTCCCCGCGTCGATACAACTCCGAAAAAATCTTGGAATTGGAAGAACGAGGATAACTACATACTATTTTGCGCACCTGACCGGCTCCTATAAGCGCGGCGAGACCGACTGCGCCGTTTCCGGCGTTATTGTTTATAATGGTGAGATCTCCGACACCTTTATCGATGAGGGCATGGATAAGTTCTATGGGGCTTCCTGCTTCCCCAAACCCCCCGACCATAATCGTAGCTCCCTCTTTAATCCCGGCAATGGCTACCTCAACCGACGGGCATATTTTATCGATCATACTTGTTTCCTTAAATCTGCGGTATAGATACCAGCGCCCGGTCCAGCGCCACTTCAAACCGGTCTATTATTTCCTTAATCTCGGCTTCAGATACTGTGAACGCGGGAGCGAAAACAACATGGTCCCCACGAAGGCCATCAACAGTACCGCTTCCGGGATATGTCATCAATCCTTCCTCCAACGCAAGCTTCTTAATCACAGCGTGGAGTTGAACATCCTGATCGAAAGGCTCCTTGCTAACCCTGTCCTTAACCAACTCCACCCCAACGAAAAGTCCTCGGCCGCGAATATCGCCAATATTAGGGTGATCTTTAAACCGTGTTTGCAAACAAGAGAAAAACTGCTCACTCCGAGTGGCGACATTCTCCAACAGATTTTCTTCTTCAATCACTGTCTGCACAGCTGATGCCGCCGCGCATGCGACGGGGTGTGCCATATATGTAAAGCCATGCTTCAAAGCGCCTGACCCCTGGTAAAGATCATTTACGGGACCATCTCCTACAAGAACCGCCCCAATAGGCTGGAAACCACCGCCGAGTCCCTTGGCAACTGTCAGGAAATCTGGAACAACCCCCTCTTCTGCGCATGAAAAAGTGGTTCCGGTCCGGCCCATGCCACACATAATTTCATCAAAAATAAGCAGGACTCCATATGTGTCACAGATTTCCCTGACACGCTTAAGATAACCTGGCGCAGATGGCGCGCAGCCCAATGTCGCCCCCACCACGGGCTCCATGATGAAGGCTGCAACATTATCCGCACCCAGCCTTAAGATAGCCTCTTCAAGCAGGTTCGCGGACCGCAATCCATACGCTTCAAGATCTTCCTGATCTGATTTCTCACGATAGGCGTAACAAGGATCGATCCAGTGTCCTTCAAACAGCATCGGCTTGTAAATTTCACTGCGAGCGAGATTTCCGCCGACAGATAGTGCCCCAAGGGTTGCGCCATGATAGCTCTGCCTTCGGGAGATTACGTGGCGACGGTTTGGCTCCCCCCGTTCCACCCAGGTCTGGCGTACTAACTTGAGAGCGGCTTCAACCGCTTCAGAGCCACCAGAGCAGAACAGCACCTTTGAAAGCCCATCAGGCGCTGCTTTAATGAGTTGGTGGGCAAGTTGTTCTGCCGGATCCGAAGTAAAAAAGGAGGAATGCACATACGAAACCGCTTCAATCTGTGCGTCAATGGCTTCTTTCACCCGCTCATTACGGTGTCCTATGCAGGAAACAGCCACACCCCCTGAAACTGCATCCAGATATCGCTTTCCGTCTGCATCTGTGACCCATAGTCCATCTGCCGCAACGATACGGGGCGGTGTTTCCAGAAGTTTGCGATGAATAACATTGCTCATGAATATCTCCCTATTCAGTAACCGCGTTTCTCATCCCGCTTGGTTAATTCTTCCGAGCGCGCTTCCGGCAATCCGTATCCGCCGCCGCCAGGGGTAAGAACCTCAACCCAGTCGCCGGGCCCAAGAGTAAATCCTTCACCTTTTGACACATGCTCTGGTTCGATAATTTGCCCATTACGGCATACCCTGATCTCGTTGCATGCGCCTTCCTCACCACCAAGAATACCGGGAGGGCCAAATTTTCCATGCTCCATCAAGAAAGAAGCCGTACCACTCCCCCGGAGCATACGAACCTTGTAACTCACACCAAATCCACCCCGATATTTCCCGGCCCCGCCCGAATGCTCACGAATGCTGTAGTGATCAAATATTACAGGGTAGCGTTGCTCCAGCACCTCAACAGGCTGGCTCTTTGAAATACCGATCGTAGAACAGCCATTAGTGATACCATCGCCACTCCACCAACCGCCATACCCACCGCCGGAGAAATAATACATGATATAATTGCGCTCATCCTCTGGATCAAAACCACCCAGACTGATGTTACCTGACGTACCGGCAGGCGCTGCGAACAGCTTGCCCGGGATCGCATCGGCAAGGGCTAGAAAAACAGCTTCCATTATCCGCTGGGAGACCTCTGCCGCACATCCCGCGACCGGCCGTGGATATTCTGCATAAATAAAAGTGCCTTTAGGCTCTTCCACCTTAATAGGACGGAAACAGCCCGCATTGACGGGGACGTCGGGAAAAATATGCTTGATCGCCACATAGATGGAAGAAAGGGTCGTTGCCCATACTGAATTCATGGGACCCATGCAGGGTGGACTGGATTTTGACAAATCAAATGCAATATCAGACCCGTTAACCGCAATTTCCACATTAATTTCCAGCGGTTCGTTTACCACCCCATCACTATCCATATAGGCCGTACCGCAATACGTCCCATCAGGAATTGTGTCGATATGGGCGCGCATCATTTGCTCGGACCGATCTTCCAGTTCGGCGATGGCGCTCTCTACCGTCTCCTGACCATAACGGTCAATTAGGCCAGTCAAACGCCGCGCTCCGGCGTCTAGGGCCGCGATCTGGGCCTTTATATCCCCAATACGTTCCTCCGATACCCGAATATTGGCCAGAACTATCCGGACGACATCCTGGTCCATTGTTCCTTGCCTCATTAGTTTTACCGGCGGAATACGCAGCCCCTCCTGATGAATTTCGGTAGCCGTACTATTAAAACCTCCGGGCACCATTCCTCCTGTGTCGGGCCAATGACCGGTATTAGACAGATAGCACCAGATCTTACCCTTGTAATAGAAGGGTTTAACCATCTTCACATCCATCAGATGGGTGCCCCCCAAATAGGGATCATTGACCAAGATAACATCGCCATCTTCCAAGTCGTCCCGATAGTCGATAACTGAGCGGGTCGTTTCCTGCATGACGCCGATAAAGATTGGCAGACCCATTACTCCTTGCGAAATCACCCGACCATTTCCCAGTCCATAAATTCCGTTTGAGCGATCAAAAGATTCCGAGATCACAGGAGAGAAGGAAGTTTTCTCATGTACCAGATCCATCTCGCTACAGACCTGCTGCAAACCCTTTTCAATTACCGTTAGGGTAACGGGATCGATCCCGTCCTTTTTGTTCTTTGTTGTCATTGCGCTAGTCATATTCAATTTCCTGATGTCTTGTCTTGCTAATTCCCTGATTACTGATATGGCGCCACATCCACGACGATATTGCCAATATCATCCACCTTGGCGGTAGCCTCTGGGTCAATTACAAATGTGGAATCATACTGTTCAATGATGGCGGGACCGGAAAGCTCAGCGCCCACTGGTAAAAATTCCCGATTATAGATATCGGCGTCATACCAACTTCCATTGAAATATGCCCGACGGGTACCAACTTTCGCCATTTCCAATGACGTATCCGCCCCTGGCTTGAAAAGAGACATGTCAATAGGCTCGCGAACTCCAATAACAGTTGTACGGACATTCACCAAAACCGGTACCATTTCGGGTAGCGAAAGATTGAACCGGTCAAGATAAGCATCAGTAAGGTCAGACAGAACATTCTGGCTATCGAAATGATCTGCCTTGATTGGAATACGAAGAACATGCGATTGACCGCGATATAGTAGATCCACCTCATGACGAACTTCAGTAGCCTCTGTCGCGACATTTTCCCGCGCCAGTAATTCCCGGCCGGCCCGAGCCTGTTCCTGCATCAGCTTGTTGACTTCTTCTGCTTCCAGCTCAATGAACGGCTTATTGATTGTCTGAACAAAGTCATGGCGCACATCAGCCAAAACACAGCCCAACGCAGATGTCAGCCCTGGAAAGCGGGGCACGACCACTTGAGGAATACCAAGTTCCCGTGCAATTGCCACGGCATGCAAAGGACCCGCCCCCCCAAAAGGCATCAATGCAAAATCACGAGGATCATTTCCCTTTTCAACAGAAATAAGGCGAATTGCACCGGCCAGTTCATTAACCGCGACCTCTATAATTGCGGCCGCGACCTGTTCTGCGCTCATGCCAAGATCTGCGCCCAGTTGCTCCTGCATAGCTGTTTCAATCTTCTCCAGTGGAGCTTTATTGTCTGAACCGGTGACCTGTTCAGCATTGATCCGCCCGAGCAGAAAATTCGCATCTGTGATTGTCGGCAACTCTCCACCACGACCATATCCGATCGGGCCGGGATACGAGCCAGCGCTTTCTGGTCCAACACGGAGCATACCGGCTTTATCAAGGTGGGCAATACTTCCACCACCGGCGCCGATGGTATGAATATCAATCATGGGAATACGAATCGGTATACCGTAGGCAAGATCCTTTTCGGCGGCAATAACGGGCTCACCTTCAACAATGAGGGCGACGTCATAACTGGTTCCGCCCATATCGCCAGTAATAACGTTCGAGAAACCCGATGCCTTAGCTATTTCTGCCGCGGCCAGAACGCCGGCGGCAGGACCGGACATGACCGTTTGGACCGCATGCTCTCCTACAAGGGAAGAGGCCATCATGCCTCCATTCGCCTGCATAACCAGAAGTTCGTTCCTGAAACCCTCTTCTTCAAGCGCGGACTGAACCCGTTCAATATATCGGGAAACAATCGGCTGAATAGCAGCGTGAATGGCCGCAGTCGTACCTCGCTCAAATTCCCGCATTTCACGAACAATCTCAGATCCGGCAACAACGTTTTTGTTAGGCCACATTTCACGAACAATTTTTGCACATCGCTGCTCATGAACTGGATTGATATAAGAATGGAGAAAGTGAATAACGACGGACTCAGCACCACTTTTGATAATCTGTTGAACTGTCCGGCGGACCTCATCTTCATCCAATTCGATCAGAACCCGACCCTTTGCATCCAAACGTTCAGATACTTCATAGCGGTCATTTCGCTCAATCAAAGCCTCGAAACTTCCAGATAGACCATAGGCATAAGGGCGGGTTCTACGCCCCAACTCCAAAGTATCCCGAAATCCTGCTGTGGTAATAAGTGCTGTGTGAGCCCCTTTTCGCTCCAACACCGCATTGGTGCCCGCCGTCGTACCGTGGACCAACCAGTCAATGGCCTCAGCTCCGACGTCAAGTTCCTCAATACCGAGAAGAAAACCTCGCGCCCTGTCATCTACTGTCGTCGGGACCTTGGCAGTGCGAAATTCACCTGTTTCGGTATTCACCATTAGGAAATCTGTAAATGTTCCCCCAACATCCACCCCTACATTAATTGATGATGTTGTCTTGACCTTCTGCATATTATGAGTTCCGTAATTTCGATTATTGAAACTTTGTTTTATTTTATGATACTATTAAGCCATCGTGGTAGTTGTCAATGGCCAATTCACTGTTTTCTTGCGCCTAGTGGAAGGGCAGGTTAGAAAAATGACCAAGACAAAATAGAATAGAAAGAAGATCAAACAGTGAGTGAGGAAAAAACCGGTCCGCTGGAGCGTTATCTAAAGGTTATGGAAGTAGTGGCTGCATCTCATGATGGGCTCAGCCTTACGGAGATTGTTAACCTCACCGGCTTTCCAAAACCGACCGTCCACCGACTCACTAAAAGCCTGATAGAAGCAAAGGCCCTATCTGCTCAGGACAAACGCCAGAAAACCTTCCGGATTGGCGAGCGGATGTGGCGTCTATTACAGTTAGGCATGGATAAGAACACTGTTGCAAACTATGCCCAACTTGTTTGTGACGACCTATCGGACCGCATTCAGGAAACCAGTTATATTGTCCGGCTTTACCACAACCAAGTCCGATCGGTCGCAAGAAGCGCGCCTGACCAGGGTCATCGTCTTCATGTTTTACCTGGATCTGAACTTCCATTTCATGCTGCGGCTTCTGCTAAAGCGATCCTTGCCTATCAGGATGAGGAAACTATCGCCCGTTTGCTCGTCACTCCATTGGAGGCCCTGACCCCCTTTACAAAAACTAAAATTTCAGATGTCCGCAAGGAATGGGAGGACGTGAAAAAGAACGGTTACGCAGTTTGCGACAGAGAAATTGATGAATCCGTTATGGCTTATGCTTGTCCAGTGTTGTTCGAAAATACTGGCGTCCTTTATGCTGTTGGCGTAACCGGCCCAAGAAACCGTATATCCAAATATCCGGAAAACTACTGGATTAAAGAAATCAAGGCTGCCGCAGATCAGTTCGCAAGTATACTCAACCAAAAGCCTTCCTGAAGCCCACCGGTAACTGGTAGCTTCGTCATTTCTGGAGGGTCAACTAGGCCTTAGAAAATCAGGTTTGGCAGGAATAGGATTATATCCGGGAAAACAATACAAATCCCAACAGCCAGAAGCATCAGCAGAATAAAGGGAATGACAGACTTGTATATGTCCACCATGCTCACCGAGGGTGGGGCAACCCCCTTCAGATAAAAGAGATTATAGCCAAAGGGTGGCGTCAGGAAACCAATCTCCATATTAATGATATAAAGAATTCCAAACCAAACCGGGTCAAAGCCTAGCGCTAAAATAATCGGTACAAAAATCGGAGCTGTAATCAGGATAATGCCGACCGTATCCAGCACCATTCCAAGAGCGAGCAATATCACCTGCATTCCGATCAGAATAACGTATTTGTTCAACTCCAATCCAAGGACAATCCCTTCGATCAAGCGCGCCGCTCCCATGGCGGTATAAAAGGTTGAGAGCGCTGACGCGCCAATGATGATCCAAAAAATCATACAGCTCAGTTGCAAGGTCTCAAAGGCTGCCTCCTGCAGATTCTTCCAATTGAGCTGCCGCCGCAGGGCGCCTGCAATAATTGCACCACCAGCGCCGATTGCTGCGGCCTCCGATACACTCGCAATGCCAAGCAGGATGGAACCCAGCACGGAGACTACAAGCGCAAGCGGTAGCAACAACCCTTTAAGGCTCACCAGTTTTTCACCCCAACTGTATCGCTGCATATTGACGCCGCCCGCAAGAGCCGGCTGCAACTGCCCACGCATCAACAGATAGATACTGAAAAGCAGAGCAATCAGAAGACCGGGCAAAACACCGCCAGCATAAAGCTTTCCAATGGAGGTATTGGCTACCAGGCCATATACGATCATCGTTACACTTGGCGGGATCAAAATACCTAGTGACCCACCTGCCGCAACAGAGCCCAAGGCCATGTCTTTCCCATAACCGCGGCTGAGCATAGCTGGAATTGCCAGAACCCCCATGGAGATGGTCGCCGCGCCACTGATGCCTGCCATGGCGGCAAAGATGGTGCAAATAATGATAGTTCCGATTGCAAGGCCGCCTCTGAGACCACCAAAAAATTTCTGCATGGTGTCGTATAAATCCTCGGCAATTCGGGATTTCTGCAACATGGTCGCCATGAAGATAAAGAGGGGAATAGCAATATATTCAAAACTAGAGGTGTTCTGGAAAGCTCTAAGAGGCATCATATTCAGAGCCATGGGACTCCAGAAAACATAGATCATGCCAACACTTAGGCCACCCAGGGCAATCGCAATGGGAACGCCAATTGCCAACAAGAACAACATGGAACCAAACAGGAGCGGTGTGACGAGTAACGGATCAGGCATTTTCCGCCTCCTTGTTCGTCCCATCGACAACCGCAACCCAAAGTCGGATCAAATGGGAAATCCACGCGAAACTTAGCAATATACATCCGAGGGGAATAGCAAACTTCGGAACCCAGACTGGCCCCGCCCAGCCGCCAGTGGCAGACCTCTCACCTATATGGAAGGAGGATATGGCGAATTTGCCGCCCAGCCAAATCAGGACAGCCACAAATAAAGCAAATAACAAGGTAGAGACAAATGTGTCCACAAGAGCCCTCTTTTTCGGACTCATTTTTGCGTGAAATACATCCACCCGCACGAACTGCCCCTTAGCAAGCGCCCAAGGGCCACCAAGAAAAATAAAAAGAGTGAGGAGCCAGGAAGTGAATTCATGTGCCCACGAAGTCGGCATGTCAAACAATCCGCGCGCCGCCATTTCAAAAACGATCACGCCAATCATCAGAAAAACCAGCATTGCGATAGTTTTGCCAACTAACTCGAGAGCTCGATCGATATAGCCACTGATCCTTCGCAGCATTTAGCCCCACACTTCAACAGATAAAAAGAAATCCGGCTCGTCCTTCTGTCAAAAGACGAGCCGGATATATTAAAAGCTAACGGCCTAGTTTCTTGAGGAAATTGTCAAGAAGTTCGACACCTTCTTGGGCAAGACCGCCTTCAGCAGCGTATCCTCTCCAAAGCTCAGCAGCAGCTTGTTCCATTTTTGCCCACTCCTCCGCAGAAATCACAGAAATTTCTACGCCTTGTTTTTCCATTTCCTGCATGGCCTGTGCATCTTTCATATCAGCCTGAGCGATATAATCAAAAGATGATGCCACAGCAGCCTCTTTCAGGATTTCCTTTATGTTGTCAGGAAGTGCGGACCATGCGGCTTCATTAACTGCAAAGAAATTATTTGGAACCGGCATCGGAGAAGGCTGCACATAGTATTTGGCAACTTCTTGATAGGAATTGTTCAAATTGCCAGAGGGGCTTGCCCAACGGGCGGCATCTAGTACGCCAGTTGCAAGGCCTGTATAAATTTCACCGCCACCCATGAAAACAGGTGTCGCTCCCATAGATTCATACCATTTGGCCTCCAGACCAAATGACCTTATTTTCAGCCCTTGGAAATCAGCCATGGATGTGATTGGCTTCTTGGACATAATATCCCAAGGTGGAGAAAGTTGCGGCCCGAGATAGAAAATACCATACGGCTTGTAAGCTTTCCGGGCGATATCAATAAAACCTTCTTTGTAGAAGAAATTATACCGTTCAATCGGTGTCCTTAGAGAACCGGGAACGCCGCTTTCCAAATTCGCTATTGGCCCCATTTTACCAGAATAGTAACCACCTGTTAAAACAGCCATTTCCGTCAAACCCGCGCCGACTGCTTCCAGGCCATCCGCAATCGGGAAAAGGGCGCCTACCGGGTAGATTTCAAATGAAATGTCACCCCCAGACATTTTTTCAGAAAGCTTTGCAAATTTTTCTTCCAATGCAATGTAACCTGGCTCGCCTGCATTCAAGTTACTCTGAATGCGCCAGACAACGGCATCATCTGCCAAAGCCAAGTTACCAAGGCTGAAAAAGGCTGCAAAACCTAGGGCCAAGCGCTTTATCGGTCTCATTCCTAACATATTTACCTCCGAGATAAGTTTCGAAAATTAAAACTTTGTATCTATTTTCGAAATAATGACACGGAAAAAACTGAGATGTCAAGTGAAGTACCGAGAAATTAGTACATCTTCTGAACTGTCCTCTACAGTTAGAATAAATATCTTCTTATATCATCATAAAGTTCGATGGGATTTCACCACGCAACCGTCGATTATTTTAGAAAGAGTTCGTATGTTGCTACAGTCGGAAGTTTTTCTGGGGTTTTGCTAAATTAACTTTTTAGCAAGAATATTTTTACGAATTTAGGCGCTGACAGACAAATGCTACCTCGTCTCCGTTTGCAAAAAATACCTTCATTTTGTCGGGCGAATTTTCTGTCATTCTGTCAGTGCGGCATTTCGTTGAGACCTAAAAACTTGTCGGCTAATTAGGCAACTATCACGGTTGAGGTTGTTATGGACTGATGCGTAAACAGAAACAAATTCCGTAAAGTTCCGGAAATCCGCCACTAACTGGATTGATCATGAAGTTGCCGTTACCCGCAATCCTTCAATTTCCAACGCCATATCCTCGGCCAACTGGGTAAAATCCTCAGCCCCCATCCCCTGATGCAAAGCCAATCGCAGCGCGGTGACATTAGCCTGAAAACGGTGGGCCAGACGATTGGGGTCTGCACTGTCTGCCAACTCGCCTGCAGTTTGTGCGGCTGAAAAGGCAGCCCTAAACTCGTTATGCATCGCTGAAAGATAATTTCGTGTCGCGGCTGCAATGGCCGGGTCGGTCGTACGCGTGTCAACCATGGTTTTGGTCAACATACAGGCTTTTCGAGACTTGTCATTCGGCGCCAGCCGCGCATAGGCCCGAAAATGATCAGCCAGAGCATCCAGCGGCGAAGCCGCGCGCACGATCTGGTTGCGAAACATTGCGCGGGATTTTTCAAAATAGCGTTCAAGCGCTAGCATGTAGAGGTGCTCTTTGCTGGTAAACGCCGCATAGATGCTGCCGGGTTTCATCTGTAAGGCAGCTTCTAGGTCCTTGAGCGAGGTCGCGTGAAACCCTTTCTCCCAAAACAGCTTCATAGCTGCATCGAGAGCAGTTTCACGATCATAAGGTGCGGAACGGGACATGCTCAGGTGGTCTCTTTAGTCAGCTGCGCAAGGATTTTTGTGTAATTTTCGACACCTTGTGCGCCAGTGACAAGGTGCTTTTGATCAAACACCATTGCCGGAACGCCGCGTATACCCTGTTGGATCCAGAAATTCTGCTCTTGCCTAACGTCAGACGCAAAGCGTTGGTCGTCCAGAACCGCCAGAGCTTCGGCACGATCCAGCCCAATTTCTCCGGCGACATCAGCCAGAACTGTCACGTCAGACAGGTTACGCCCCTCAGTGAAATGTGCGGTGAATAACGCCATTTTCAGGTCATTCTTGCGCCCCTGTTTGTCAGCCCAATGAAGCATCTGGTGGGCATTGAATGTGTTGTGCATGCGCATGTCTTCAGTGAACCGGAAATCAAAACCCAGATCGGCACCAAGCTTTGTCATTTGCGCCCGACTCTGCGCCGAGTGCTCGGGGGTAGAGCCATATTTTTCGATGATATGCTCGCGAGTATTCTGCCCTTCAGGTGGCATCTCTGGATTCAGTTCAAACGGGTGCCAGTGGATGTCATGCGCCGTAGCGGTGGCCTCAAGAGCTTGTGCTAACTGGCGATACCCGATGATGCACCAAGGGCACATCACATCGGACACAATGTCGATACGGAGTGGCGTTGTCATGTGAACTTCCTTTCTTCATCTTCCAGTACACTTTGGTCGACTTCCAACCATATTCGCAAATTAATGACGCCATAGACCAGCGAAATCAGTTTCGCCGTTAAAAGTAACATCAGATGGGTTTCCTAGGCGCCCGTTGCATTAGGCCGGGCCAGGACTGGGATCTTGCGACTAATGTTAAAAATTGTTGCCCGGAACAAGGCACAGCCACCTTTAGTGTTTAACGCATTCATGATTTGGTCTTCACAAAGGATTTGGGGCAGAGAACTCTCCGCCCCAAATTTTGATTTACTTAAGCGACTTGAGAAGTTCTCTCCCATGCGAATTTTTGAAATACCTGATCAATTGGCGTCTGGGCAAAGTGATTGGTATAGTTGGACATCAGTTTCTGAGCCGCGCCCAGAATAACTTCCAGGATGTTTGTCTGGCTAAACCCAGCTGCCAAAAAGGCTTGCGTGTCGGCCTCATCCACAAAACCGCGATTGCGAATAACCAATAAGGTGAAGTCGCGCAGCGCTTCCAGCTTAGCAGTCGGTAGTGGAGTTTCGTTGCGCAACGCCTCAGTGATCGCGTCATCAACTTTCATCATTTTAGCAATGCCAGTGTGCGCCGGGACGCAGTAATGGCAATCCTGTTCGACATTCACAGTTTGCCAAACGACAGTTTTTTCCTCGTCAGTCAGGCTTGTGGCCATGAATTGTTGATGGGCAAAATTATAGGTAGCCAACAGACCCGGAGCATCAGCCATGATAGCATGAAGCCCAGGAATACGACCGTTGTTCTTCAGCGATGTTTCCAGATGTGGCTTAGAAGCTTCCGGGGCTGTTTCAATAGTGTGTTTGACGAAGTCAGTCATTTTCTTTCCTTTAAGTTTTCAGTTTATTTTATTCAGTTTCATGCGGGATTGATGCCAGAGGTACCCTCGGTGATCACTAGCCAGTCACCGCATTTCTGTTTCAACACCATCGTTTGGTATCCTTCACTACGTTGCGCTAGAGGAGAGATAATCTTATTTGAGCAATTACTCAATAGCGTATTTGAGTGATCACTCAAATGTGATGTCGACTTAAATTCCTGTAGAGAATTCCTGAGCTAACCCGCTAATGTGACTATAACCCACTGATCATGCCGCGTTCTTAGGTAGCGTACCCTGCCATCAAACAACAAGAGATCGACCTGAAATGTTCCCCTAATCGAACGCTATCCGATTACACAAACTCACACTAATAAATGGAATTGTTTTATGAAAAACATCGAGCCTCGTTCATAAATAAGGGTTCCGAAATTTCGAAGCGAGAGGGGGAAAATTAGACACACAACATTCCTACCAGGCGGATAATCTCGGATGACGTTATAAAAGAGCGAAACGAGTTCGAATTTTTGAGTCTCGCCCATGGTAAGAACACTGATTTATGCAGTCTGGACAAACTAACCTATTTAGCTGTTTGCCAGTAAAAGAAAGACCCTGGAAAGTATCTCTTCTTTGCAATTTATACGTACAAAAAAGGAGCACAAAAGCGGGTGTTAATCGAAGTATTTTCTTGGTTTTTAATTGTACTTTTTGACCAATTATACTATAAAAATCAAATTGATGAGCGAATTTGTAGCAACAGAATAAACCGGCCTAAGCTTACACCATTCCGCTTGGGTATTTGCTCTATTTTGTTTTGAAAATTATCACCTAATAATAATCGATTGGTGTAGTAAAAATGCTTAAGAATGAACTAGGCACCATCATTATCGGTGCAGGAATGGCAGCGGCTATACTTGCTAAAACCCTTCGCGATCTCGGCGATGAACGCTCAATCACAATTTTAGGAGACGAACCTTTCCCGCCCTATGATCGCCCGCCGTTATCGAAAGAAGTCTTAACCTCAAAATTAGAGCCCAAACCAGACTATAAGGTGCTGTCAGACGAATACGACCGCGTCTCCGTTTGGCGTAAAATGACATAATAGTGCCACTATCATGCCGCGCTGAGTTGCTGCCACTCGGCCAGTGCGGCATTTCTTTGAAGCTTGAATATTTTCCGCTTGGTTAAGTGACGCTCATGATTGAAATGATTGTGGACGGATGCGTGAATAAATACGAATTTTTGCAAACTTCGCAGGCGCCTGAATTTCAGCATCGCCTGCTCTCTTCGTCGAAATGGTAGATGGGAGTTTTCACAGCGATTGTTCTTCCACCGGCCAGCCTCTTGAACCTCGGCATTTCCGATGGTCTTCATAGCGGCACGATATGACCGTAATCTATCCGTTACTATTTCATTTGGTTTTCCATGCCGCTTCATAAGTTTCTTAAGGAACACCAAGGCTGCCTTGCGATCGCGGCGTTTAGAAACATAGACTTCCAGGACTTCTCCTTCATGATCAACCGCACGCCACAGGTAATGTGTTTCACCATTGATCTTCACAAATACTTCGTCCAAATGCCATCGCCAGTTGGAATAATTCTGGGAAGGAAAATTACGTTTCTTCCGGATCTCGCGCGCAAACAGTGGACCAAACCGGTTCCACCAATAGCGTACAGTCTCATGGCAAATGTCGATACCGCGCTCATGAAGAAGGTCTTCAACATTGCGAAGTGAAAGCGGAAATCGGACATACATCATCACCGCCAGCCGGATGATCTCAGGTGACGTCTTGAAATAACGAAATGAGTTCTGTTTTATCATGCTCGGAAGCTAGTCGACGAGCAAATGACCATCAAGCAATTTTCTTCTGACAGTGCCGAAGGGAGATATTCCTCCTCAACACACCAGTTTAAAAAGCCTTTCAGGGTTTTGAAGTATTTATCTGATGTTTTTGGGCTAATTTGGTTTCCCTCTACAAGTGCTTCCGCCGCCTGCAGGACATTCATGCCCGCATAATCTTTCTTTTTCTCGAAGCTACTGGGGACTCTCATCATCAGGTTCCGAAACTTTTCCACATTGCCCTTGGTGATGGAGCTTATGGATAAATCAGGACCAACGAGCAACTTAAACCAGTTCAGAACTCTTATATTATCCGCCGCTGTCTTCTTTACCCATTCATTACTACCAGACTTGAGTTTGATAAATTTATCTACCAATTCCCCGACCGTGATCTCTGATCCGACAAAGTTCGCCTTTTGCTCATAGGTTCCGTAGGCAGGTGCTTTGAAGAGGACATCCTTGGGCTCAATCTGATCATAGTCACCCGATAACATGGCGGCATATATTCGGCTTTGTTCAATTTTTGCTCGAAGAATTCCTTCACAAAGATCATCGAAACTGTCGGTTCCCTTTTTTGGAAAAAGATATCCGGAGTTTTCCGTCGCACCCTCCGCAATACCAATTGTCCCTAGCTGAAAATTTCGGCTTGCGAGTTCTAATTTCAGGGATTTCAGGAATTTATCGGTCCCAATGAGTTCTTGCGCAACATCAATGCCGGGATTGGGGCCACCAACACCATCTTTGACGATTTCCCGCACTTCCTGCATCGCGGTCGCGAAATACTCTTTAATGATTTTATCAATCACATTTGCTGGAAGTTCAGACATAAGCCCGCAATAGTCAAAAAACCGTTCGAAAACATTTGAAATTATCCGGCACCGCCTCCTTGCGATGTCCGGTTGGTTCGTTCGCAACGATAGCTTGATTTCTGATTTATTCAAATAGGGAATGACCACGGAAGGGATTGCCCTTCGGAAGTAAAACTGACGGCCTCGCCGAACCAGATAAACAAGTCGATATTCGCCCATGATCAGACCTTCCCTGTACCAGTTTTCTGTACTAGAGGCCCGCCAGCCGCGTTTTATACGCGATCAGGGTTTTGAGCTAAAACCAAAATTGATATAATTACCAACAGGTTAGGTAACTTAAATTCTTAACCTGAAGAAAAAGTGGCGGAGGGAGGGGGATTCGAACCCCCGATACGGTTCCCCGTATACACACTTTCCAGGCGTGCGCCTTCAGCCACTCGGCCACCCCTCCGCAGGGTGCGCCCCGCACAATCGGAGGCGCGCGGCGAATATACTTGAGAGTCGGGAGAATGCAAGGGGTCAAACCCCTCAGAAGGCAAATTTAATTACATTGCTATGACATTCAGCTGAAGAAGAGAGAGATGCTTTGAACTCCCCGCAGTTTAAACGTAACATATCCCAATCAAGCAACGGGGTAGACTAAAAAGTGATCATTGGACGTATTTTCGGCTGGATCCTGATCGGAAGCGCTTTTCTGGTTGTGGGCCATGACCTACTGCAATATCTAAACAACATGGTCTGGCATTCCATTTTGCTCGGTGAGCTCTGGTTTATTGTCAATCCGGAGGGGCTGAACCTGATGCAGGCTATTGTCCAGCGCTACATCTCGCCCACGCTCTGGGATCCGTTTATTCTCTCGCTTTTACTCTGGCCGGCCTGGATGGTCTTTCTTGTGCCCGGCATTACTCTTGCCATCCTATTCCGCAAAAGAAAGAAGAAGGAGGGACGGGGCTTTTTGGCCTAGTCATCCCCCATCTTAAGAGCTGCGAGAAAAGCTTCCTGCGGAATATCCACATTTCCGACAGAGCGCATCCGCTTCTTGCCTTTCTTCTGCTTTTCCAGAAGTTTCTTTTTACGAGTGATGTCGCCGCCGTAGCATTTCGCCGTCACGTCTTTTCGCAAGGCGGAAATAGTCTCGCGCGCGACAACTTTCCCGCCAATGGCCGCCTGCAAAGCAATCTTGAAAAGCTGACGCGGGATAAGGTCCTTCAGGCGCTCGCACAATTGACGGCCTCGCGCCTCCGCCTGGTCACGATGGACGACCATTGCCAGCGCATCAACAGGCTCGGAATTGACAAGAATAGACAGTTTTACAAGGTCACTCTCGATATAGCTGTCCATTTCATAGTCAAAGCTGGCATAGCCGCGCGTTACCGATTTAAGCCGGTCATAAAAATCAAAAACAACTTCGTTGAGCGGTAATTTATAGACAACCATCGCCCGGGAACCGGCATAGGTGAGATCCGCCTGCACACCGCGCTTATCTTCACAGAGTTTCAGGACCTGACCGAGATATTCGTCCGGCACCATGATCGTCGCCTTGATCCAGGGCTCTTCAATCCGGTCGATCTGCATGACATCTGGCATGTCCGCCGGGTTATGCATTTCAACCATCGTGCCATTACGCATGTAAAGATGGTACACGACCGACGGTGCTGTGGTGATCAGATCAAGGTCGAACTCCCGCTCCAACCGCTCCTGAACTATCTCAAGATGCAGAAGGCCGAGAAAGCCGCAGCGGAATCCAAAGCCGAGCGCAGCGGAAGTCTCCGCTTCAAAAGAAAAGCTTGCGTCATTCAGGCGGAGTTTGCCAAGGCTCGATTTCAATTCAGTGAAATCAGCGGCATCAATCGGAAAGAGACCACAGAAAACAACTGGCTGGTTCGGTTTGAACCCGGGAAGTGGTTCGGTCGCAGGCTTGCGGTCGTCTGTGATGGTATCTCCGACTTTCGTGTCCGCAACTTCCTTGATCGCCGCTGTCATGAAGCCGATTTCACCGGGGCCCAATTCGTCGACGATCAATCCCTTTGGCGTAAATACGCCGACACGATCGACAAGATAGCTTGCTCCCGTCTCCATCATGCGGATCTTTTGCCCCTTCTTGATAACGCCTTCGCGCACCCGGAACAGAACCACAACACCAAGATAGGCATCATACCAACTATCAATGAGAAGACCGCGCAACGGAGCGTTACGATCGCCCTTGGGCGGCGGGATATGAGCGACAACCGCTTCAAGCACTTCATCCACGCCCTTGCCGGTTTTTGCAGAAATCGGGATTGCGCCGCTGGCGTCAATGCCGATAACTTCTTCAATCTGCTCCACAACGCGATCCACGTCGGCCGCGGGCAAGTCGACCTTGTTCAGAACCGGTACAATCTCGTGATTAACCTCGATTGCCTGATAGACATTGGCAAGCGTCTGGGCTTCCACGCCCTGACTGGCATCAACGACAAGTACCGACCCTTCGCAGGCGGAAAGCGAACGGTTCACCTCATAGGCAAAATCGACATGACCTGGCGTATCAATCAGGTTTAAAGTATAGGTTTCCCCGTCCTTCGCCGTATAGAGCAGCCGAACCGTCTGCGCCTTGATGGTAATGCCGCGCTCCCGCTCGATATCCATGCTATCCAGCACCTGCTGATGCATCTCGCGATCATCAAGTCCGCCGCACATCTGAATCAGGCGGTCCGCCAGAGTCGATTTCCCATGGTCGATATGGGCGATAATCGAGAAATTGCGAATTTTATCGAGTTCGGTCATGGATGCTCTTTTAATTCTAGAATTCTGATCTTCCAACTAGCAGGTTTGCCGGTAATTTCAATCGCTAACTTTTCGATGGCAGCACAACATTGGAAAAGCTGCCTTTGCCTGAAGGAATCTTCATGATTCCTGAGCAGCTAAAAACCGTCTTGTCGTCAGCCGTCAGGATACAATTTGCAAATATCAAGGACCGGGTTTGCTTGACGAGCTGCGTCCGGCCCTCCAGCCAGGCACCAATCGGCGCCGGCGCGACAAAGTCACAAGACATCTGGACAGTCGGTAAAAACATCCGAAAACCGGCCAGGGCCTGCGCGCCGACCCCCAATTGCATATCCGCAAAAGTCATCAACATACCGCCATGACAGATATTTGCCGGATTGCAATGTCTTGGCTCGATCCGAAGACCAAGATAAGCGTCACTATCCATTTTCTTGATCATTAAGGGTCCGGTGATTTCGACAAACCCCATCGAGCCGGGAAACTCCCTAAATCCTTCTGGTACATTCATTGTCATTTCTTTTTCTCCAGAAACAGAACAAGGGGAGCAATTTCAGCTCCCCTTTTAAACTGACACTAATGCAGGCTATTGTCGCAAACTGCCACCCGTAGCTTTCTCAATACTCCCAATGACTTTTGCCGCCACGGCGTCAATCTCTTCCTCGGTCAAGGTTCGGTCTGTTGGCTGCAGGCGGACAGAAAAGGCAACGGATTTCTTACCCGCGGTGATCTTTTCCCCTTGGTAAATATCAAAAATTGACACGTCCGCAATCAGCTTCTTGTCACTTCCCCGTGCTGCGCGGATAATCGTGTCAGCGGTAATATCCACATCGACTTCAAAGGCGAAATCCCGCTCAACGGATTGATAATCAGAAACGGCTAACGGTGGCCGCGCGGTTTCTTTCGACTTGGGAAGCGGTATATTGTCGAGATAGATCTCAAACCCAACGATTGGGCCTTTCACCTTCATGGCTTCCAGTACACGCGGATGAATTTCACCAAAAGCCGCAAGCCGGTTCTTCGGGCCAAGCTGCATCACACCTGATCGGCCAGGATGATACCAATCCGGCGCGCCTGCTACAACCTGAACAGAGTTGGCCGGACCGCCCACAGCTTCAAGCAATGCCAGTGCGTCCGCCTTCGCATCATAAGCGTCAAACTTGCGACCACCTCCGGCCCAATGCCGCGAAGACGTTTGCCCTCCGCGAATACCGCCAGCCACCATGACCTGTCCTTCGGGCTGGTCGGAGTGATACTCGGAACCCACCTCGAAAAGGGAAATATCGGCAAAGCCGCGCGCATGGTTCCGCCCGGCCGCCGCAATTAGGTTCGGCAAAAGTGATGGACGCATCGCATCAAGATCCGCGCTGATCGGATTGACAAGAACGATTTCATCCGGAACGCCACCAAAAAGATCGGCATGGGCGCGCGGCAGGAAGGACCATGTTACCGCCTCCATCATACCGCGGTCGGCCAGCGCTCTTTTCGCGATCCGGACCCGGCGCTGTTTTGCGTTCACTGCCGGTTTTGCGACAACATTCTCCAGTGGCAGTGGAACAGGCTCAATATTGTCATATCCATAGATACGAAGAACCTCCTCGACCAGATCCGCCTCACCATCGATATCCATGCGCCAGGAAGGAACGTTTGTTCGGATTGCCTCTCCCATTTCTTCAGGCGCAAACCCAAGCTTGTTGAGAATTGTCATCATCTCAGCCACGGGAACGTCAATACCGCCAAGGTCCTTAACGCGGGACTTGCGAAGCTCAACAGTTTTATGCCAGTCAGGGCCCTCACCTGCGATCACAACCTCGCTTGGATCGCCTCCACACAGATCAAGGATCAGCCGCGTTGCAATTTCAACGGCGGGCTCAACAAAGGCCGGATCGACACCCCGTTCAAAGCGATAGCGGGCATCTGATTCAATCCCGAGCTTACGTCCGGTCGTCGCGATCCGTACCGGATCGAACAGCGCCGTCTCGATAAAGACATTGACCGTTTCCTCTGAACAGCCGCTCAATTCTCCGCCCATGATACCGCCAAGGCCAAGCGCATGCGTATCATCGGCAATGACGCAAGCGTCGCTATCAAGCTTGTATTCCTCGCCGTCTAGCGCGAGGAGCGTTTCCCCGTCCCTGGCCAGGCGAGCCTGAATATCGCCATTAACCTTGTCCGCATCGAACACATGAAGCGGACGGGCTAGATCAAAGGTGACAAGATTTGTGATATCGACCAGCGCAGAAATAGGACGCAACCCAATGGCAATCAGCTTTTTCTGCAGCCATTTCGGGCTTGGCCCATTCTTGACGCCGCGTATATACCGCCCGGCGAATTTGGAGCAGGGCAAAGGGTCAACATCGGTGAAATTCAAGTGAACCGAAATGGGGCTTTCGAAGGTTCCCGCAATTGCTGTCGTATTAAGCGGCTTCAGCGTTCCGAACCCACTTGCAGCCAGGTCCCGCGCGATACCATAAACACCGAGTGCATCCTGATGATTAGGAGTAATCGCTATCTCGATCATCGGGTCATCCAGCCCGGCGAGATGAACAAAAGAAGCTCCGATCTCTGCATCCTCCGGCATCTCAATGATACCGTCATGTTCATCCGAAATGCCCATCTCCCGTTCAGAGACCAACATACCGTTACTTTCAACACCGCGAATCTTCGTCGGCTTCAACAACAGGTCAGTCCCGGGAACGTAAGAACCAGAGGGGGCAAATACACCCTTCATCCCTGTTCTTGCATTCGGCGCGCCACAGACAACCTGCACCACTTCATTACCCGTATCGACCTTACAGACGCGCAGACGATCCGCATCCGGGTGCGGCACGGCTTCGATCACATGGGCGACACGAAAAGCGTCCAGCGTTTTGGAATGATCGAGGATGTCTTCAACTTCGAGACCTATGGATGTGAGCTTATCTGACAGCTCTTCGAGCGATGCGTCATAATCAAGATGTTCTTTCAGCCAGGATACCGTGAATTTCATCGTGATAACCCTCCGCCCAGCGTCGGAACATCCATCGGGACAAATCCATAATGTTTAAGCCAGCGTAAATCTGAGTCAAAGAAGGCACGCAAATCCGGAATGCCATATTTCAGCATGGCAATCCGGTCGATACCCATGCCCCAGGCAAACCCCTGATACTCCGCCGGGTCGAGACCGCAATGCGCCAGAACGCGAGGGTTGACCATGCCACAGCCGAGAATCTCCAGCCAGTCATCGCCCTCGCCGACCTTCACATGATCACCTGCGAAAGTGCAGCGAATATCCATCTCCGCCGACGGTTCAGTGAAGGGAAAATAGGATGGCCGGAAGCGCATCGTGACTTCATCAAGTTCGAAAAACGCCTTGCAGAACTCTGCAAGCACCCCTTTTAAATGGCCCATGTGACTTGTCTTGTCGATGACCAATCCTTCAATCTGGTGGAACATCGGGGTATGTGTCTGGTCAGAATCACTTCGGAACGTTCTGCCGGGTACGACAATACGATGCGGCGGTTTTTCCGAAAGCATCGTGCGGATCTGCACAGTCGATGTATGCGTGCGCAAAAGCTGCCGCGAGCCATCTTCCTTTTCTGGCAGGTAAAAGGTGTCGTGCATTTGACGCGCCGGATGCTCTGGCGGGATATTCAAAGCCGTAAAGTTATTAAAATCATTTTCTATATCCGGGCCTTCTGCAACATCGAACCCCATGCCCGCGAAAATCTCTGTTATTTCATCCATAACCTGGCTTATCGGATGGATACGTCCCGTTGTTTCCGGTCGCACCGGCAAGGTGATATCAATTCGCTCTTCCGCCAGCTTTGCATCAAGCGCCGCCGCATGAAGAGACGCTTTAGCTCTTTCAACAGCCTCGCCGACAGTGTTTTTCAACTTATTAAGTTTCGGCGCAACGGTCTGGCGCTCAGCCGGGTCCATCTGGCCCAGGCCGCGCATCATCAGGCTAACGCTGCCTTTCTTGCCAAGCGCGGAAATACGAAGTGATTCCAACGCGTCCAGATCGGTTACATTGCCAATCTCTATCAGCAATTCCTGTTCAAGCTTTTCAATATCCTGCATCACAACTCGCAAATAAAAAGGGGGCCACAAACTGGGCCCCCTTTTAATAAAGTGGTCTACGAAAATGTCTAGGTTTTCGAGGGCCCGGATTATCAGGCTTTGGCAGCAGCCTGTTGCGCTGCATCAACCAATGCCTTGAAGGCCTCAGGCTCGCGTACGGCAATATCGGCAAGAACCTTGCGGTCTACTTCAATGCCGGCCAGCTTGAGACCGTGCATAAAGTTTCCGTATGTCATGCCAAGTTCGCGCGAGGCTGCGTTAATGCGCTGGATCCACAAGCCGCGGAAATTCCGCTTCTTGGTCCGACGATCCCGGTAAGCGTACTGGCCAGCTTTTTCAACTGCCTGAACCGCAACGCGGAATGTATTCTTACGGCGGCCATAGTAGCCTTTGGCTGCCTTGATAACTTTTCTGTGGCGGGCGTGCGTTGTCACGCCGCGTTTTACACGTGCCATGGATCTCTCTCCTTAGCCGTAAGGCATGAATTTTTTGACGATGCGGGCATCCTGATCAGCAAGAATAGTCGTACCACGCTGATTGCGGATCTGCTTGTTGGTTCGCTTGATCATACCATGCTGCTTATTAGCCTGGTTGGCGCGAACCTTCCCGGACGCCGTGAGAGAGAAACGCTTTTTCACGCTGCTCTTGGTTTTTAACTTGGGCATTTTGGCTTCCTCTAAAATAACCGTTGAAGCGATTGAGCAAACTCGGCAGCCCCAATTGGCCGGAATGCTCAGCGAAGCGAGGGTTATACCTTCGCTTTCCGGCAAATTCAAGCCCTTTGAATGGCTTTATTTCAGCCGTTGTCACAAATGAGTTTCCCCGTCGCCTCCCATGCACTCAAGCAACCTTTTTCAAGCAGCAGAATTAACAGAAAAACGAGGAGAAGATGAGGATTATTTTATCGAAATTTGGCTGCTATGTGACTATTGCCAGTCTAGCCTTCCTGATGCTCGCCAACGCACACAGACGCGAGGGACAGGGCAAATCTGATCTGGCTGGACAGCGCCTTTGCCGAGGCCGCAAGAATTGGCGCTACCGCAATAGTCATCGCGACCCAAGCCGATGTAACGCGTCATAAATATCAGGCATCCCGCACGACGCAAGTTTGTCAGAAATGCAACGCATTCACTACATTTAGCCCGCGCCTAATAAATTTATCGGCGAAATATGCGAAGCCCGTTCTCCTGATGCATGGAGATACCAACACCCTTCCATTTCACCTCCCTTAGGGAAAAGAGCCCCATGACCGTGTTTGTTAATCTGGATATGATGCCTGTGATCTCGCATATAAAAAGGGCCGCCCTGAAATCTACTTCGAGGCGGCCCTGACACTTAACAATTCAACTTTTCTTGCTGATTGGGATTTTTTTTGTCGAACTGGCCGACCCTTTTAACTTCGGTATTTTAATCTGCAAAACCCCGTCCTCAAAATGCGCTTCAATAGCTTCGGCCTTGACCTCCGTCGGCAATCGAAAAGTTCTCTGGAAAGATCCATAAGTTCTTTCCGAAAAATATCTAGTTTCGTCTTTTTCTTCCTTTTTCGAATACTTCTCCCCTTTGATTGTAAGCATGTTGTCATCAAGAGAAATATCCACATCCTTTTCCTTAACGCCCGGCAACTCAATGGAAATATCATACCCATCTTCAGTCAAGCCAGCCTCTACCGTTGGAGAAAAGAAGTCACGAACCCGATAACCAAATGAGCGGAAGGGTTCATAAATATCTGTCCACCAATCACCATTATGCGATACTGGAACTTTACTAGACATATTGCACCTCCTCAGTTTGAATCAGCTATGAGTAGCGTGCAAAAAAATAAATTCTTTCAGTCAAATTTCAATGACTTCGATCAATCGCAGAAATAATATGCATATTTCAGCCACAAAAAAACCTGCGTTTGTTCAGAGAACCACGCAGGCTTTGATAATATAATTATTTCTAGTTTATTTCGTTGGCGCGATAACCATCGTCATCTGGCGGCCTTCCATTTTCGGGTGCTGCTCAACTTTCGCCAACTCTTCTGTCTCATCACGAACTTTATGCAGTAGTTTCATACCAAGTTCCTGATGGGCCATTTCCCGGCCACGAAAGCGCATGGTGACTTTTACCTTGTCGCCTGCTTCCAAAAACTTGTTCACTGCCCGCATTTTGACTTCATAGTCATGCTGGTCGATATTCGGCCGCATCTTGATTTCTTTGATCTCGAAGGTTTTCTGCTTTTTGCGAGCCTTGGCCGCTTTTTTCTGGGCTTCGAACCGGGCGCGGCCGAAGTCCATAAGCTTACAAACCGGTGTCTCTCCAGGGGAAACTTCCACCAGGTCCAAACCGGCTTCATCTGCTAAACCAAATGCAGCCTGAATGCTCACCAAACCAATATTGTCACCGTCGTCATTGATCAAACGGACATTAGCGACATTGATATCTTCATTGGTACGCGGCCCATCCTTCGTGGGCATCGTATTTCTTTGTGGTCGAGCTATTTACTTTCTCCTTAAATGATTGATCCAGTTTCCCTCCTCGATAGAGGGTTCAAGTATGATATTTTATATTTTTTAATGATTTATTGCCACAGCTAGTTTTAGCAATGGCTACAATTCATTGTCCTGGCACCTTCGCTTCCGCAACGAGCGCGGCAATTGCCTCATCAAGCGGCAGGACTTTCTGATGTTTTTCCCCTAACCGACGGACAGAGATAGTCTTCTCCTCCGCTTCGCGTTTTCCGGCGACCAGTAACGCAGGCACTTTCGCAAGACTGTGCTCCCGGACCTTGTAATTGATTTTTTCATTTCGCAGATCAAGGCTTGCACGAATCCCGTTGGCCTTCAACTCAGCCAACACTTTGCGGGCATAATCATCTGCCTCGTCTGTAATAGTCGCAACCACAACCTGCTCCGGTGAGAGCCACAACGGGAATCGGCCCGCATATTCTTCGATCAGAATGCCAATAAATCGCTCCATCGAACCAAAAATTGCCCGATGCAGCATAACAGGGCGATGCTTTGCGCCATCCTCGCCGATGTAATTTGCATTCAATCGCTCTGGCAGCACGAAATCGACCTGCAGTGTTCCGCATTGCCAATCCCGGCCAATGGCATCGGTTAACACAAACTCCAGTTTCGGGCCATAAAAGGCGCCTTCTCCGGGGTTCATGGTATAGTCAATGTTGGTCGCCTCGATCGCCTCCCGAAGGGCTCCTTCTGCTTTATCCCAGATCGCGTCCTCGCCTGCCCGAACATCCGGGCGATCGGAGAACTTAACCTTCACCTCCCTAAAGCCAAAATCTTTGTATATGTCGAGCAGAAGCTCACAGAAGACTTCCGTCTCCGACATAATCTGATCTTCGGTACAGAATATATGGGCATCATCCTGCGTGAATCCGCGGACGCGCATGATGCCATGGAGGGCACCTGAAGGTTCATAGCGGTGACAGGAGCCAAACTCCGCCATACGAAGCGGCAAATCCCGGTAGCTGGTAATGCCCTGATTGAAAATCTGCACATGACAGGGGCAATTCATCGGCTTGAGCGCGAAGGTCCGCTCTTCCGATTCGGTGGTGTACATATGTTCCCCGAATTTTTCCCAATGTCCAGAAGCCTCCCAAAGCTTGCGATCCACAAGCTGCGGTGTTTTTACTTCCTTGTAGTCGGCATTCTCCAGCTTAAAACGAATATAATTTTCCAGCGTGCGATAGAGTGTCCAGCCTTTCTCATGCCAGAACACCATGCCAACGGCTTCTTCCTGCAAATGGAAAAGATCCATTTCACGGCCGAGCTTACGATGATCTCGCCGCTCAGCCTCCTCCAGCCGATGGAGATACGCCTTCAATTCCTTTTCATTGCGCCAGGCGGTTCCGTAAATCCGCTGCAGCATCTCATTGCGAGAATCGCCACGCCAATAAGCGCCAGCAAGCTTCATCAGCTTGAACCCATGGCCCAGCTTTTTCGTCGACGGCAGGTGAGGCCCCCTGCACAGATCTTGAAAGTCGCCCTGGCGGTAAATACCAATTGGCTGGTCTTCGGGAATCGCGTGGATAATATCTGCCTTGTAATGTTCGCCACTGTTCTTAAAAAACTCGACGGCATCATTGCGAGACCATTCTTCCCGGATAATTTCCTCATCCCGGTCAACGATTTCATGCATCCGCTTCTCGATTTTCTCAAGATCATCCGGAGTGAAGGCTTCTTCGCGCGCAAAATCGTAGTAAAACCCGTTTTCGATAGCCGGACCAATCGTAACCTGGGTTTCTGGATAAAGTTCCTTCACAGCTTCCGCCATCACATGCGCGGCGTCGTGACGCAGCAGTTCAAGAACCGCATCATCCTCATCGCGAACCGTAATAATTTCGACGGCAGTATCTTGATCAAGGACCGTTTTGAGGTCCTTCATTTCGCCGTCTATACGAAGTGCCAGAGCTGCTTTTGCGAGGCCGGGACCAATATCCTGCGCCAACTCCGCGCCTGAGATCGGTTTATCAAATTCTCTCTTGCTTCCGTCGGGGAGCGTAATTTGTACTTGTCCGTTTACCATTCAATACCATCCATTCCATGACCGGCCCCGAACAACACCCTGTCCTGGATCCACAATCATGGCCGGAATGTAGAAAACTGACGGGTCATGTCAAGCGATAGACGCCCTAATGGAGAAATTAGCTTCCCTGACTTCATTTTTCGCGATTAATTAATGCCCGAGGATATCTTCATACAACGCAATTGTTGCGTTACACATATGCTCCACAGCGAAGTGAGTCATGACATGCTCTCTCGCATGAAGCGCAACCGCTTCGCGTTCATCGGTGGTGAGGTTTATCGCAGCGGCAAGGGCGTCCGACATTGTCTCGGCATCATCCACCGGCACTAGCCAGCCTGTCTGGCCATCAATAATCGTTTCCATGGACCCCCCATGAGCGGTGGCGATCACCGGACGCCCCATAGCCTGCGCTTCAACGGCAATGCGGCCAAATCCTTCTGGCACAGTCGTTGCCGATACGACAACGTCAGAGAGCATCAACGCCACCGCCATATCATCGCAATGTCCCTTTATCTGAACCCGGCCTTCAAGGCCATTGTCTTTCACAAGGTCGTTTAACTCTGCGCAATAGGCATCCCGTCCTTCGGTGCTGCCCACAAGCAAGGCTAAAAATTCCATGTCCTTAATCCGGGCCAGCGCCTTAATAAACGTTTGATGCCCCTTCAATCGGGTCAACCTGCCCGGGAGCATGATCACGGGGATTCCATCCGGCAATCCCCAATTACGCGCCATTTCAATGATCCGCTCCGCATGGATTGCGGCCGGATTGAATTTCCGGCAATCCACGCCGCGCGGGATGGTGACGACATTTCCTGGCGGAACATCATAATGACGGTGAATATGATCAGCGATAAAATCTGAAATAGCGATCACACGCTCGCCTTTGGTCATGATTGCATTATAGGCATTCTTGAAAAACCCACCGCGATTATATGCCGCATGAAAGGTCGTGATGAAATGCGCGCCGGTCTTTTTTGCAGCAAAATAACTACTCCAAGCGGGTGCCCGGCTGCGCGCATGGAGGATATCGACATCATACTCCCGTACAATTGCGGCAAGCCGCGCAATATTACGCCGCATCACGAAAGGGTTTTTCGAATCAACGGGCAAGGTGAGGTGACGGACCCCAATTCGTTTCAGTTCATGGATCATGATCCCACCCGAGGAGACGACAATCGGCGTCCATCCCTTTTCTTTCAGGGCAGAAGCCATCTCGATCGTGCCCCGCTCGACACCACCACCATGCAAACCCGGAAGGATCTGTAAAACAGTCGGATGACGCCTTTCGTTTAACGGTGAAGGAGTGCTATGCTCAGGATCCATATTATTCATCAACGGCTTCTACTATTCAAATATGACTTCGACTGACACACCTAGTATGCTGGCTCGGCCCGATGGTCAATCCCTCGCCTATCACCACACAGCCGGCTTTTCTCCCGGCGTGATTTTCTGCTCAGGGTTCATGTCCGATATGGAAGGGACCAAGGCGACAATCCTCGAAAAGGCAATGATCGATCGCCATCGTAGCTATACACGATTTGACTATCTTGGACACGGGCAATCGACAGGGAACTTTTCTGACGGCACCATCAGCCGCTGGACTGATGATGCATTGGCAATACTTGATAACTGCACGGCCGGACCACAAATCATCGTTGGTTCCTCTATGGGAGGCTGGATCGGATTGCGTATGGCGCTTCTCCGACCCGAACGTGTTGCTGGATTTATTGGAATTGCTGCTGCGCCCGATTTCACCGCGCGCATGTGGGACGACATGCCACAGGATGGAAAGGACGCCATCGAATCCAAAGGGTTTTGGGAACAGCCTTCCGAATATTCTGACGAGCCCTACATCATTTCCAGAAAGCTGCTTGATGATGGGCCACGTAACTTTCTTCTGGACGGCCCCATAAACGTAACCTGCCCCGTACATCTGTTGCAGGGGATGAAAGATGACAGTGTGCCCTGGCAAACCGCCCTGAAAATTCAGGAGGCCCTGGTCGGCGAGGATGTGACCGTCTCACTGATCAAAAACGGGGATCATCGCTTATCTGAGCCGGATGATATTACCCGCCTGATCCTGGCGACCGAGCGCATTGGTAATATGCTGTAGTTTACGGGGAAATCTGCATAATCTGCCGTAAAACGGTCATATTTTTCTAATATTAAAGAGACTATGCACTAACGGCTACTTGGCAGCTAACATATTATATTTTAGTCATTTTTTCTATTCTTGGCGATTCGGCCCAGCAGGCAAGAGCCGAACATGTAAAAAGAGTGATATTGATCACTGGAAATTATTAAAAAAAGCACCAGATAGGATGTATAGCTTAGTACAGACGCTATAAATCTTTTGCTGATCCTTGGGAAAGTCCCCCTCTCCCATTGAAAGGCAATGTAAAGCCGGATCGATCCCCCCTCTCGATCCGGCTTTTTTATTCCAGCTTTTCTTTATCCAAAGGCATCTGCATCCATTTGATAATTTTCGCCGCCGGGAAAATCCAGATGATACCTGCGAACGGATAAAATACCAGTTGCGCCACCTTATTGTCCGGCAGGAACTGAACAGCAATAAAGACGCAAATCGCGCAGTAAATTGTCAAAAGCGATAGTAGTCCGATTAGGCCAATTATTTTTCGAGAAGGTGTCATCATTTCACAAAATTTGCAGTTTTCGTTTCAAGAGATATGTTAAAGTTAGTGGTAGCCTATAAAAAGAAAACACACGGTTATTGCCATAGTTTTGACAAAATACCAACTCATGCCGGACACTATTCTATGGCCAACTCCGGCAAATTACGACTTTAGTACTATTGGGGAAAAATATGTTTCAAAAGAAACCGAAATTATCCGATGCACCGGAAACCAAAAAGGATACTCCCTCTCCTTCTGATCAAAAACTTGAAAGCAGAGTAAAACCAATGACAACAACTGGCGGAACAAGAAGCTTTGGTATTGATAACAACATGCGTTCGAAGCCTGCAACTTACGGCGGCGCGGCTGAGGCGAAAAAAGAAGGCAGTAAACTTCACGTTGGCGCAGATATCCACTTGAAGGGCGAAATTACAGCCTGTGATCGGTTGATCGTCGAGGGGAAGGTCGAAGCGTCAATGACCAGTAAGGAAATCGAGATCAGCGAAAGCGGGATGTTCAATGGGACCGTTGATATAGATACGGCCGACATTTCCGGTAAATTCGACGGCACAATGAAAGCTCGCAAACGTCTCGTGATACGCAAAACCGGTTGCGTGACGGGCACAATTAGCTATGGCGACATCGAGATTGAGCCGGGCGGAGAGATTGGTGGCAGCATGCAGAAGATTGCAGGAGAGCAGCCAAATCTGCTGACCGAAATGGAAAAAGAAAAGGATAAGGCCGAAGACGCCAAAGCCGAAAAAGAATCGGTCTAGCCACCAGACCTATTTCCCTATTTATAGTCGTAAAATAATTTATTGCGACGGAATCAGTCACGCCCTCCGTATAAGTAATAGTTGTGACGGATGGCGGACTGCCGTTCCTAAGGATCCATCGGGTGATAATGCATAAACCAGGCGAGATCGAAAAAGACGCTAAGCTTATGCAGGAAGTCGCCGATGGCAATGCTTCTGCAAGCCGTGTTGTTGCCGACCTGTATCTGGATCGGTCATATCGGTTGGCGTTTCGTATCCTGGGGGACAAAAGCCTTGCCGAAGATATAGCTCAGGAAGCCTTTATCAAGCTTTGGAAGCAGGCTCCGAAATGGCAAGCCAAAGCACAGATCAAAACCTGGCTGCATCGCGTCACACATAATTTATGTGTCGATTATTTGCGTTCGCAGAGGCGTTATAGTGATGAAGAAGTCCCGGATCTGGCAGATCCAAGCCCAGATGTTCTGGAAATAAAGGCACAACGGCAACTTGGTGACAAGGTCAACGAAGCCTTGCAAAACCTGCCATCTCGCCAACGCATCGCTATTTCTTTGGTGCATTTTGAGGAATGTGGAAATATAGAAGCAGCTGCCGTTATGGATATTTCAGTCGATGCGCTTGAGTCTTTACTTGCACGTGGTCGACGAAAATTAAAGAAATTGCTGATACCAGCCCGGCGGTTAATGGATGGAGAAGAGCTATGAAGGAAATCTTGTCAGCAGAGCTTGAACGGTTCAAGGAAGTCGTCGAAGCCTATGGCGCCCGCGAGGAGGCCTGGCCAGTGAAAGACGTTCAGATGATGAAAAGATTGCAGGCTTCTTCGGATGTCGCCCGCAGTCTGCTGCGCCAAGAACAGAAATTTGATCAGCTTCTTGATGATCTTGCCCAACCTGCGACCTATTCATCCGATTTATTGGGCCGGGTACTGGTAAGTTCCGAGGATATTAATCCAGGTCCCTTCCTCAAAAGCCTCTGGCCTTTTGGGTCAATCTGGCAACCTGCTGCAGGAATGGCGATGGCCGCCTGCCTTGGAATTCTACTTGGATTTTCAAGCCCTAATATAATAGACAATAGTGACGAGTATGCACTGACTGAAACATTTTTCACCGGGGGTACCATGAGTGATTTGGGAAGTGACTATGAAAATCTCTAGGCATAAAATCCTCTCCGCAGCCTTGGTTCTGTCTGTGGCCGTTAATATCATTGTTGGCGGCTTCTTCATCACACAATGGATTGACCGTGGTGCGGGCAAGCGGCACCCGGACAGATTTCATTTTGACCGCCGCGCTGCAGTTACCGTTCTGGACGAAAGCCAGCAGGAAGAGCTTGAAGACTTCTGGAAGAAACGCCGCAAAAGCATTCGGCCCTATTTCAAGGAATTTCATGATTATCGACGTAAACTGTCAGACCTGTTCAGCGCTGATAAGCTTGATCTTATCGCAATTAACCAGACATATGCAGATATGATCGCGAAGCAACTCCAGATCGAAAGTTATTTTCAGGCGTCCATGCTGGAACTTGCCAAGAAACTTCCAGAAGACAAACGCGCAGCTTTCTTCAAGGAAGGTTTCTTCCCACCAAGGAAACATTCAAACCCTAAAAAGCCGGATGACGAATGACGGACAGACGCCAATTTGCCCCTGCGACCGAACGTAACCGGACGCCAATTCTTGAAACACTCAAGGCTTGGCTGCCGGAATCGGGGACTGTGCTCGAAGTTGCAAGTGGAAGCGGCGAACATGCTGTCTTTTTGGCGCCCAATGTCAAACCACTTAAGTGGCAACCAAGTAACTTTGATCCGGAACAGGTCAATAGTGTAACTGATTGGATTGCTCATAGCCCCTCGGAAAATCTGTTGCCACCGGTCCGGCTGGATGTGACAGCTGCAGTTTGGCCCGTTGAGGCGGCTGATTATATGGATCACCCCATTACCGCAATTTTCAACGCCAATATGATTCATATTTCCCCCTGGCGGACAGCTGAAGGGTTGATGGCGGGAGCAGGTCGGATATTATCGGAAGGCGGTCGTCTTTATCTCTACGGCCCTTTTAAGATTGATGGTGAGCATACCGCCGCGAGCAATATAAAGTTTGAAGCTTGGCTGAAGTCACTCGACCCCGAATTTGGCGTTCGCGACATTGAAGCCGTGCGCACCGAAGCCGCCAAACACAACCTTCTTCACAAAGCTACCAAGCCGATGCCTGCCAATAATTTTATGCATATGTTCGAAAAAGCCTGATTGCCAGCCTCTCGCACGTAGTATTTCTGACCTCTCCTCTATTTCCAAAAAAAAGGGCTGCCCCGAAAGGCAGCCCGATTTTCGAACCTTACAGATGGTGTCAGGCTTAGAAGCCCATGCCACCCATGCCGCCCATGCCGCCCATATCAGGCATTGCAGGAGCGCCACCGGATTCTTTTGCTGGCAGATCAGCGATCATAGCTTCTGTTGTGATCAGCAAGCTGGCGATCGACGCAGCATCTTCTAATGCAGCGCGAACAACCTTGGCCGGATCGATAACACCGTCTTTAGGCAAATCAGTGTATTTGCCTGACTGAGCATTAAAGCCGAAAGTAGCGCTTTCCTGTTCCAGCAACTTGCCAACAACAACCGCTCCGTCGGAACCGGCGTTTTCAGCGATCTGGCGGCAAGGAGCCTGAAGAGCGCGACGAACGATCTTGATACCAACATTCTGGTCTTCATTATCGCCTGTGAGGCCGTCTAGCGCACGTGATGCATAAAGAAGGGCAACACCACCACCGGCAACGATACCTTCTTCGACAGCGGCACGGGTTGCGTGCAGCGCATCATCAACGCGGTCTTTGCGTTCCTTCACTTCAGTTTCCGTTGCGCCGCCAACCTTGATCACGGCAACACCACCGGCCAGCTTGGCAAGACGTTCCTGAAGTTTTTCGCGGTCATAGTCAGAAGATGTTTCTTCAACCTGCGCACGGATCTGGTTACAACGACCTTCGATGTCCGCTTTTTCACCGGCACCGTCGATGATTGTCGTTTCTTCCTTGGAGATGGTAACGGATTTCGCCGTACCCAGCATATCAAGGCCAACATTTTCAAGCTTGATGCCCAAATCATCGGAGATTACCTGACCACCAGTCAGGATTGCGATATCTTCAAGCATTGCTTTGCGACGATCACCAAAGCCCGGAGCTTTAACAGCAGCGATCTTCAGGCCACCGCGGAGCTTGTTGACGACGAGAGTGGCGAGTGCTTCGCCTTCGATGTCTTCTGCGATGATGAGAAGCGGCTTACCAGCCTGAACAACAGCTTCAAGAAGCGGCAGCATCGGCTGCAGGTTGGTCAGTTTCTTTTCGTGAAGCAGGATGTAGGGGTTGTCCATATCGGCAACCATTTTTTCTGCATTTGTCACGAAGTAAGGTGAGAGATAACCGCGGTCGAACTGCATACCCTCAACAACGTCCAGCTCAGTTGCGAGGCCTTTGGCTTCTTCAACGGTGATGACGCCTTCATTACCAACGCGCTGCATTGCTTCGGAAATGATGCTGCCAATTTCAGCTTCGCCGTTTGCAGAGATCGTGCCGACCTGAGCGATTTCTTCCTGGCCGGAAACCGGCTTGGACATGTCCTTGATAGACTCGACTGCTTTGGCAACCGCAAGATCAATACCGCGTTTCAGGTCCATCGGGTTCATTGCAGCCGCAACAGCTTTCAGGCCTTCCTGAATGATGGACTGAGCCAGAACGGTTGCCGTTGTCGTACCGTCACCAGCGACATCATTAGTCTTGGAAGCAACTTCCTTGACCATCTGTGCGCCCATGTTTTCAAACTTATCTTCAAGTTCGATTTCCTTGGCAACACTCACACCATCTTTGGTGATGCGCGGAGAACCGAAGGATTTGTCGATTACGACGTTCCGGCCTTTGGGGCCAAGGGTTACTTTTACAGCGTCAGCCAGAATGTTCACGCCTTTCAGCATGCGCCGGCGAGCGTCTGTATTAAATTTGACTTCTTTTGCCATGTCTTTATTCCTCAATCACAAGTGTGTTGATTAGGCCAATATGCCCATGATGTCTGATTCTTTCATGATCAAGACGTCTTCACCGTCGACCTTGATCTCGGTTCCGGACCATTTGCCGAAAACAACCTTGTCCCCGACTTTTACGTCGAGCGGCCGAACAGTGCCATCTTCGGCGATTGCGCCGTTACCAACGGCAAGAACGTCGCCCTGCGACGGTTTTTCCTGCGCGCTGTCTACGAGAATAATGCCGCCAGCTGTTTTTTCTTCAGCTTCAATACGCTTGACCACTATGCGATCATGCAATGGACGAAAATTCATTAAAGTCTCCCTCATCTCAGATAAGTAACTGGTTGGAATTTTTTTAGCACTCTATTGGATCGAGTGCTAACAAACTCGCTTCGGATGTAATGATAAGCAGCTCAGCTGTCAAGATAGGAGATCAAAATTTCAGGACCCGGATGAATATTTTGGCCGATCACAGGCCTCTTTCCCCAAACTTCTTGGCCCCACCCCGATTTTCCAGTAGATAAAGCCACAGGATGTCTTTCCCAGATAAGATCAAGGGAACATCTATACAAGGCAAGAATTTCAAAAGATCAGGAAGCTTCGTGACTACATCGTTATTAAACCAGTTGAGCCAAATTGTCGGCCAAGCCTTTTCCACCATCGGCATAGACGCTTCTTTTGGCAGAACGTCCCTGTCGCAGCGTCGGGAACTGGGACAGTTTCAGTGTAACGGCGCGTTGGGGGCTGCCAAACAGGTAGGCCGAAATCCAAGGGAAATTGCAGAACAGGTTATAGTCGAGCTTGAAAAATCCGGCCTGTTTTCTGAGTTGAGCATTGCCGGCCCTGGCTTCATTAACATCCGCCTGAGTGATGATTTTCTCCTAGGTCATATCAGTGATCTTGCCGAAGAAGCACATTTTGGCTGTCGCAGCGCGCATCAATCCCAAAAAGTCATCCTTGATTATGGAGGACCTAATGTCGCCAAGGCGATGCATGTTGGCCATTTGCGAGCGACCATTATCGGTGAAAGCTTGCGCCGTCTGCGCGAGTTCATAGGTGATGAGGTCATCAGTGATGTTCATTTCGGTGACTGGGGCCTGCCGATGGGCCTCTTGATCAAGGAGATTGAGCGAGCACAGCCGGAGCTTCCCTACTTCAATGTGGACTTTACCGGTCCTTTTCCAGAAATGTCTCCCGTCACGGTCGAGGAGTTGCAGGAACTGTATCCTGCTGCTTCCGCCCGCTCCAAGGAGGATCCCGCTTTTCTTGAAGAGGCCCGCATCGCCACCTTCGAATTGCAGAAAGGCCGCGCCGGATATCGCGCGCTTTGGCAGCACATGCGCGATATCTCCATTGCGGAAACCCGCACCGATTTCGATCTGCTCGGCGCCCAGTTCACCGAATGGAACGGCGAAGCCGATACGAATGACTATATTCCGAGGATGATGGTGCGCCTGAAGGAGGAAGGATACTCTGAAGTTTCCGAGGGCGCCGTTGTTGTCGAGGTGGCGGAAGATGGCGACAAGAAAAAGATGCCGCCACTGATTCTGGAAAAATCTGATGGTGCCGTAATGTATGGCACTACGGATCTTGCGACCATTGAGATGCGGCAGGATCAACATAACCCGGATACGATTCTTTATGTTGTCGATGCTCGCCAGAGCCTTCATTTCGAGCAGGTCTTCCGTGCAGCCCGTAAATGCCACAGCATCAGGCCGGATTGCCATCTGGAGCATATCGGTTTCGGCACCGTCAACGGAAAAGACGGCAAACCACTTAAAACGCGGGATGGCGGCGTGGTTCGTCTACGCAGCTTGATTGAGGATGCCATTGAGGAAGCCCGGAAAACCGTAACGGAATCAGGCATGTCTGAGCGGTTCGATACGGCGGAACTTGGCGATATCGCCACAAAGGTCGGCATTGCCGCGATCAAGTATGCAGATCTGTCTAACCAGCGCATGTCGAATTATGTTTTTGACTTGGAAAGATTCACCAAATTTGAGGGACGCACCGGTCCTTACCAGATGTATGCTGCGGTACGGATCAAATCCATGCTCCGCAAGGCCAAAGAACAAGGGCTTAACGAAGGTCGCCTGATTGCAACGCATGACACAGAGAGGAACCTTATACTTGCTCTCTCCTCCCTGCCTGAGGCCGTCAAGGGTGCCACAGAGAAGAATGCGCCTAATATTCTTTGCGATCATGTCTACAGTCTGAGTCAGGAATTCAACGCATTCTATCATGAATGCCAAGTGTTGGGCGAACCAGATGAAGCGATCCGCGCATCGCGCCTCCGGCTCTGCGCCATCACGCTCCGCCAGATGGAACAGGTACTTTATATTCTGGGCATTGACGTGCCGGAACGAATGTAAAGAATTTTAAACATTTGTCTCCTATCTTTTCGCGCAAAACACGAAATCAGTAAAAGCAAGAGGAATTAAGACGTGCAAGAGGAAATCAAGAAGCTGAAACCGGGTGTTGTGACCGGTAGTGACTATCTCACCCTTGTCAAAAACTGCAAGGCCCAGGGCTTTGCCCTGCCCGCCATTAATGTCACCAGCACCAATACGCTCAATGCGGCGCTCGAAGGAGCGATGCTCAGCAAATCTGACATCATTATTCAGCTCTCCAACGGCGGGGCACAATTCTTCGCGGGAAAGGGCATCAAGGACGTGGATGAAGCCCGGGTTATCGGCGCCGTCTCCGCTGCCCGTCACGCACATACGATTGCCAAGGCCTATGGTATCTGTGTCGTCCTGCATACGGACCACGCAAACAAAGGGCTTATTCCCTGGGTTGAGAGCATGATCGACGCCAGCGAGGATGAGTTTAACACTACAGGTAAACCGCTTTTCAGCTCTCACATGCTCGACCTTTCCGAGGAGCCGATTGAAGAGAACCTCGCGGAATGTGAACGACTGCTTAAACGTCTCGCGAAAATCGACATGAGTCTCGAAATTGAACTGGGCGTTACCGGTGGTGAGGAAGATGGTGTTGGCAGCGATGTCGATGTCATGGACAATAGCAAACTCTATACCCAACCCGAGGAGGTCCTTCAGGCTTACGAACGGCTCTCTCCAATCGGGCATTTCTCTGTCGCGGCCGCCTTTGGCAATGTTCATGGTGTTTACAAGCCGGGCAATGTCCAGTTACGCCCGGAAATTCTTCAGGCATCTCAGAAGCATGTCCAGAGTATCTATGACACCAAGGAAAAACCTCTGGATTTTGTTTTTCACGGTGGCTCCGGTTCCAGCGCTGAGGAAATTGCTGAGGCTGTCAGCTATGGCGTCTTCAAGATGAATGTCGACACGGATACGCAGTTCGCCTTCTCCAAGCCTGTCGGCGACTATGTTGAGGCAAATCCAAAAGCATTCAAATATCAGATCGACCCGGAGGATGGCACGCCGTTCAAGAAGCAATATGACCCCCGCGCCTGGTTGCGGGAATGCGAAAAATCCATGGCGGAGCGAATTCAGCAGGCTTGTAATGAGCTCGGCGCGACCGGAAAATCCATCGCCGAAGCCTAAAGTTCAATAAATATCATCCTGAAAGGCCGTATTTTCGATACGGCCTTTTTTGTTGTCTTGCCAACTATTGCCATAGCAACTATAATGGATTTATCATGTTAAGCAAAAAAGATAACACTCTTGGCACGCTGGTCCATGAGGTCGCGCATCTGCTCAGAACACATATCGATCGTCGGGTTGAGCCCTATAACCTGACGCGAGCTAAATGGCTTGCGCTGGGCGTTCTTGATCGGCGCGAAGGTATTACCCAAACCGAGCTTGCAGACTATCTCGAACTCGATAAATCGACAATCGGCCGCCTTCTTGACCGTTTGGAGGAAAGAGGGTTTATCCGGCGCGAGAAGGATCCCGATGACAGACGGATTCTCCGGGTATTTATAGCCGAGACCGCTCATCCGGTTTTGTCCGAACTCGAACAGGTCGCGGACGATGTCCGTCAGCAGGCACTTTCAGGCCTTTCAAAAGCAGAACAAACACAATTGCTGACCTTGTTGGGTAAAGTTAAAGCAAATCTCGTTTCGGTTCGTGAAAATTCATGAAACACAAAAATGCATGATCGTAACCTGCTGAGCGAGGATACCTCAAAGCGCCCGTTTGAATGGCATCTCTTTGTGCCCAAATTTTATACGGTCCTCCGACAGGGATATTCCTGGACTGATTTGCGCCATGACGCCATTGCCGGCCTTACGGTTGCTATTGTCGCTCTTCCCCTTGCCATGGCTTTGGCGATTGCATCCGGCGCTACGCCCGATAAAGGGCTGATTACAGCCATCATTGCAGGCTTTCTGATTTCTGCGCTTGGAGGCAGCCGGTTCCAGATTGGCGGGCCGACAGGTGCCTTTGTTGTCGTAGTTTTCGATGTCATCAGCCGGCATGGATATGATGGGTTGATCGTCGCGACGATAATTGCGGGCTTCCTGCTTATCATCGCCGGATTCCTGCGGCTTGGAACTTTCATTAAATATATTCCGCAACCGGTTGTCACCGGCTTTACGACCGGGATCGCCGTTATCATTTTCTCCAGCCAGATGAATGCGTTTTTCGGATTTGGCATTGAGGGACTATCGGCAGATGTATTAGGGGAATGGCAAACATATTTTGCCAATTTGGACCGCATAGATCCGACCACTCTTGCGCTAGCTGCGGGAACACTGGCCCTCATTATAATCTTGCGAATTTATGCACCTAAGGCTCCCGGTTTCCTGATCGCCCTGACAATGGGGGCAGGAATAGCGACCCTCTTTGGCGTTCAGGTAGCCACCATTGGATCGCAGTTTGGTGAGCTGCCACATTTTTTGCCAATGCCATCTCTTCCCGAATTCAATATTTCCGAAATTCCGGAGTTATTACCCAGCGCACTAACAATCGCTTTTCTGGCTGGTGTGGAGTCTCTCCTATCCGCAGTTGTTGCCGATGGCATGACAGGTCGGCGCCATCGATCCAACTGTGAACTGGTTGCGCAAGGGATAGCTAACATGACCTCTGGCTTTTTTGGCGGACTCCCCGCCACCGGGGCAATTGCTCGGACTGCGACGAACATCAAATCCGGAGGTCGAACACCTGTTTCAGGCATGCTGCACGCCGTATTCCTACTCCTGATAATGCTCCTGTTTGCACCGCTTGCTGTATATATCCCCCTTGCCTGTCTTGCGGCTGTCTTGGTGATCGTCGCCTGGAATATGAGTGAACTGGACCGATTCGTACAATTCTTATCAGCCCCGATTGGTGATCGGTTGGTATTGGTCAGTACATTTTTACTAACGATTCTCGTGGATCTGACTGTCGCCATCGAAGTTGGCGTCGTTATGGCCGCTCTCATCTTTATGCATCGGATGGCAGGCGCAGTGAAAGTGGCCACACATATATCCCTGATTGAGGAGGATCATGATGATTTATCAGATCCTTCTGCCAAGAACTATACCCCCGGTCATGGACTTCCAGAAGAAATCGAGACCTATGAGATAACGGGGCCATTCTTCTTTGGAACGGTCTCGCTTCTCATTGATGTACTGGAACGTATTGATGTCACCTCGAAGGTTATAATTCTGAGAATGCGCAATGTCCCAATGATTGACGCGACCGGGATGGCCGCCCTTTCGGACTTCATAACCCGAAGTCACAGCAAAGGGAGGGTTGTCATCCTGTCCGAACCACAACCCTCAACCCTAAAACTGCTCAATCAATTGAAGAAGGAAAAAGCAGGAACCCCTCTTTATTTCACGGCTCGCTTCGAAGAGGCGAAGAACCTTGCTTTGGACAACCTTTCTGGCCTGCCCTGATCATTCTTCACCCCTTACGTGAATGCCCCTAATATGCCAGGGCGCAACCGTCCTTCCGGGACTCAGAGCCGCCGGATAGAACACCAGTATCCGGATCAATTGCAATAAATTGCGCACCACCGAGCGGCATTGAAGTATCCGCCAGCTGATAGCCCATTGCAGTTAATTCGGCGCGAACAGGCGCGGGAACGCCCTCTTCCACTTCAAGAACACCGGCGTTATAAAATGCGCGCGGGCAATCAATGGCTTCCTGAACATCCATTCCGTAATTCCAGATATTGGTCAGGACATGGGCATGACCAACCGGTTGATAGCCGCCGCCCATAACACCATAGCTGAGTGCGGCTTTTCCATCCTTCGTAACCATTCCCGGAATAATCGTATGCATCGGGCGTTTGCCCGGTGCGATGCAGTTCGGGTGGTTCGGATCAACGACAAAGCCGTAACCACGGTTCTGGAAAATTACGCCGGTTTTCGAACAGGCAATACCCGATCCAAAATCCTGGAATAACGAGTTTATGAACGAGACTGCGTTCCGGTCTTTGTCAACCACCGTGATGTAAACTGTATCGCGGTGCCGCTCAAGTGCGTTGGCTCCAGTCGGGTCACCCGCCTTGCCGACTTCAATATAACCACAAAGGTGATCTGCAAACTCATCCGATAGCAGCATTTCAATCGGGACATCAGATTTCGTAGGGTCCGCGACATATTTGTTTCGGGCGAGATAGGCGAGCCGTGCCGCTTCTGCCTCCAGATGCAAGCGTTGCGCACCATTTGGATCCAGCCCTTCAAGATCAAACCGTTTCAGGATATTGAGCATAATCAGTGCCGTAATACCCTGTCCATTAGGTGGAATTTGATGCACGCGATGGCCTTGATACTCGGTATGAATGGGAGTTACGAAATCAGCCCCGGTTGCAGCGAAATCCTCGACTTCATGCAAGCCACCTGCTGCCTTCAGGCTTTCCGTCATTTGCGCCGCAATATCGCCCTTATAAAAAGCGTCCCGCCCATTTTTCGCGACCGCCTTCAAGGTCGCCGCTAATTTCGGCAGGCGCCACACTGTTCCGGCCGCCGGCGGCTTACCATTGTTCAGGAAAATTTCGGTTGCCGACTTGTTTTTCAAAAGCTTCTCAACTGCCCGCGCCCAATCAACAGAGGTGCGTTGCGTGACGACGAAACCATTTTCCGCATAATCAATTGCGGGCTTTAGAATATCAGCAAATTCCATGCTGCCGTATTTTTCATGAAGCCTTGTCCAGGCATCTATCGCCCCTGGAATAGTGACCGAATGGATATTCGTCGGATCCATTTTATCCTGACCATTGGACAAGAGGTAGTCCGCAGTCAACGCCATAGGCGCCTTACCAGACCCGTTTAGCCCCTCGATCTGGCTCCCGCCGCCCATGGCGACAAGCGAGAAACAGTCTCCGCCAATGCCCGTCTGCATCGGATCTACAACGCATTGAACAGCGCAGGCCGCAATTGCGGCATCCATTGCGTTTCCACCCGATTTCAGAATGCTCAGCGCCGCTTGCGACGCTTGCGTATTGGAAGTTGCGACAGCACCTGTCAAGCCATAGGTTACAGAACGACCGGCATTATAAAAATTGCGCACGGGAAATCCTCTTTTGAATTAATGATTGCGGAATATGGACAATAAGCCAAGTTATGCCGATAAACAAAATTATACCATATGAGATGGAGATTTTTCTACGGAGTAGAATGAACGCACTTTTACCAGAGCCGAACAATGACGTATTTGGTAAATGCGTCATCGACCTTCATCTGGCTGGCAGCCCGCCAAGCGGCCAGTGCCGCATCATAAGAATCATAGAAGCCTTGGACATCCATTTCCTTGGGGTCCACGAAATCCTTACCTCGAGTATCTGTCACCTTGCCGCCGAAGACAACAAACAATCCCTTCGTTACCTTTGAACTTGCTTCTGACATAACATTCCTTCATTCAGTATGCTAGCTAAGCACTTTATAAGTTGGTTATACCGAGATTGCCAAAAGAAGCAATATATTGCAACGCAATATAGGATTTGGATTATTCCCAGTCGTCCCGGGATGCGGCCAACCCGAAGGAAACCACCGCGAGCGAGACCAATACGTGATAGATATTCAACGGATCCATGCCAGTATTCAGCGCCAACCATTTCACAGCGATTTTCGAGAGGACAAGGCAGACTACTCCCAAAATCAAGTATATCGCGAGCATCCCGGCAGAAAGCAACCTTACCAACCCGACCAGGAAAATAACGCCGACGAGCCCCATCTGGATATTTGATGAAAACCGCCAATGTCCAAAAAGCAGCGCAGCGCACAGAACGGCAAGAAGAACCAGCAATATCCACCAGTAAAACCGGGCAAAAAAATCGGCAAAAAGACCAGCCAGCGCCCCAAGTACAAAGGCGGCGATGCCAATTGATCCGGCAAAATGTTTTGCCGTCGTGTGATAGGTCTCTACCGCCCCAAAACCGGCGAATTTAAAACCGCCAAGTGCCGCCGTTATACCGATACAAGCCGCCCCGAATGCCCAAAACAGGCTTGCCGGAAAGAAGGCCTGCCGCGCCAGATTTAGTGAAATCAGGCAACATACAACCAATATTGCTTCAAACGCGACAACCAGATTCATGAACTAAGTATACCGCCTTGCGTGGTTTTGTCTACAAACCCATATAGCATAAGTCTTTGATCATTTTCCGGCTTCATGCTATCGGAAACAACCATAAATTCAGGAGGGATCCGATTAACAAGCCGCTACGTAAGCCCGTCAAATCCCTGCCAATTGCCACTGTTTTGGCTCTTAGTTTTGGAACGTTGGTCGTAATTACCGTCGTCATTGTTCTTGGGATCAGCCTTATTTCTGGTCTTACCAACACAAGGGACCTTCTGATTGACAAGGCAAGCGCAGCAATGTCTGCGACGCAAAATGATTTTATAGAACTTCTTAATCCGGCCGCGTATGAGGCCGTCTATATGGCGGAATTGATCAACGCGGGCAGGGTTGACGTTAACAATCGCGAACAGCTTAATGATTTTCTTTTAGGCGCCATCTCTGGCACACCCCAAATCAACACTCTTGCTTTTGTATCGCCAGATTTACAAGTAACGGGAGTACATCGGCAAAGCAAAGAAATCCTGTCGTTCGATGAAAGCAAAGACCCAGTTGCACAAATGGGTATTGCCGATCTCGCAACCCGGAAGAAAGGCAGCTGGGGCCCTCTTGTTTATGTGCCGACGCTTCGTCAAACAGTTCTGAATTTCAGGGAACCGGCATTTCAAGATGGAAAGTTTATAGGCGCGTTAATCGCGTCAATTACTGTGTCCACAGTAAACACCCGAATGAATGCAGCACCCTCGCTGAAAAACAGCAAGCGGTTTATATTGTATGGCAAGGACCGCGTCATGATGGAACAAGGGGTAAACGCCTCACATGAGACGATGGGCCTCAATATCACGGATGCGGTTCCAAAGCTTGATGAAATTGAAGATCCGGTTTTGCGCGCAATATGGTCCGATAAAGCCGAGAAGCTGGCGTTGCTGGGTGAGCAGACCACATTCAACAGCCATTACCTGGAGGTGAATGGGCAGGGCTATATTTATGTTTACAAAGAAATTACAGGATATGCCGACAAGCCTTTCACGATAGGTTACTGGCTCCTCAATGACGAGGTTTCCACTGAGCTATGGCGATTGCTAATGGCAGGACTGGCTGGGCTCGGCATTATGTTGTTGAGCACCGTAGTCGCCATCGTTATTGGACGAAAGATTTCGCGCCCCGTTCTTGCCCTGTCTACAGCATCACGGCAAATATCCCTACTTGATTTCAACACCGTCAAAGCGTTACCCGCAAGCCGATTCACTGAAGTAAATGAAGCTAACAACGCCTATAACAGCATGCTACGGGGTCTCGCCTGGTTTGAAACTTATGTACCGAAATCTCTTGTCCGCAAGCTTATGGAAAGTGGAGAAGCCCGTTCGGAAGAGCGGGTCGTGACCGTCATGTTTACCGATATCGTGGGTTTTACACCCCAAGCAGAAGACATGAAAACAGAAGAGGTCGCAGACTTTCTCAACCATCATTTCGAGCTTGTCACCGCCTGTATCGAGGCAGAGGGCGGAACCGTCGATAAGTTTATCGGCGACGCTGTTATGGCTTTCTGGGGCGCACCAGAGCGGCAGGAAGATCATGCCGCCCGCGCCTGCCGCGCCGCCAAGGCGATAAAAAAGGCAATCATGTCTGATAATGAGAAACGCCACGAAGCAGGCCTGAGTGAAGTCCATATGCGTATCGGCATACATACAGGAGCCTTAATTGTCGGCAATATCGGAGCTGCGGGCCGACTCAACTATACCGTCGTTGGGGATACCGTAAATATCGCCCAGCGCATGGAACAATTTGGTAAGACTTTATCGTCCGATCGAACCGATGAAGTCTTCACCCTGATGACATCAACTACTTTTGACGCTAGCCCGGATACGAACGCAACGAAAATTGGCGACTACCAACTCAAAGGTCGGCATGACCCTGTAACAATCTACCGATTGGAGGATTAGATATTCATCATGACGGCTGGTAGTAGGGATTGGTTCCGTCCGCGTGATCCGTCACATCCAGCACTTCGGCAATGGACGGGACCAGTTTCTGTATCTCCACCGCGACGCCCTGCTTCAATGTTACATCCGCCATGCCACAGCCCTGACAGCCGCCATCCAGACGAACGTACGCACGCTCCTTCTGCAGATCAACAAGGGTAATCCGTCCGCCATGGGCAGCAATTGAAGGGTTGACCTTCTCTTCCAGCAGTTTTTGAATGGCGATCCCTTCCGGCGTATTCAGCCCGGGTTTTGGCAGTGACTCCCGATAATCAAGGACAGCCGTAATTTCAGGGATATAGTGCCGCAGCATATTCTGTATGCCCGTCAGCATGGAAAAGGCGGGTCCCTGGAATTTCAGGAAAAGCTTCCCGCTTTTATAACTGTGAAACGAGACGTCCCCGCCTGATTGGGTCACCGCTGGCACAATCCGCGTTGAGAGCAGATCCTTGATCTGGTCAATAATCTCTGCATCAAATTCACCAGGCGCCGTTTCATCTGCAGCCTCGCTCACCGCTGGATCGCCACTTTTAAAATGCGCCACTATTGCACCGAAAACTTCTGTCCGCAGCGACGACCAATCACGCGCATCTGACTTTGCAATAACAATGCTATCCGCCGTCAAACTTACAGCCGCGACCCCGTCTATCTCGTAAAGACGCGCCGCGAGCGGGGATTTCTCGGCTGCCTCTTCGCGCGTTACGGCAAGCGGGCCGTTTTCATAGACCCGTTCAGCGGGAAAGAATTCAAGTTCGGTAGCATTTTCGCCTGGCTTCGTCTGGATAAACATCAATTTGTCTCTATTGTCACTAATGTGAAGACTGACTGCTGTGAAAATGCCATAAAGGCCAAATCCACACAGTTCTAAATTAATAATAAAAACGGAGAAAACAATGGCGAAGTTTATCATCACCGATCTTGAAGATAAACCGGAAGGTAAAGTCGCGCGTGTAACGATCGATAATCAGCGGAAACTCAACACGTTAAACTCTGTCATAGTTGCCGAGTTAAATGAAACGCTTACGCAGCTCGACAAGGATAAAGACATTGCCGTTCTTATTCTGACAGGCGCCGGAAACAAAAGCTTTATTGGCGGGGCTGATATCTCCGAGATGGCCGGGCTCACCCCGGATACCGCCCGTACATTTATCACGAACTTACATCACGTCTGCCATAAAGTGCGTTATTTCCATGCACCAGTTATAGCTCGTGTCAACGGGCTCTCCCTCGGGGGCGGAATGGAAATCGCAGCGGCCTGCGATATGATTGTCGCTGGTAAGAGTGTCCAGTTCGCAATGCCGGAAGTCCGCGTCGGCATCCCTTCTGTTATTGATGCAGCACTTCTCCCAAGAATTCTGGGCGTCAATCTTGCCCGCGATCTGGTTCTGACGGGCCGAAGCCTGAGTGCCACCGAAGCGAAAGAGGTAGGATTTGTTCAGCGCCTTGTCGAAGATGATAAGCTGGATGATGAAACCAACAAGGTCATTACAGAGATTCTTGAGGGCGGCAGAAATGCCATGGCTATCCAGAAGCAGCTTTGCAACGACTGGGAGAATAACCCGCTACGCGACGGCATCCAACTCGGGATAGAAGCCTTTTCCCATGCCTATGAATGCGATGAGCCCCGACAGATGATGGAGAAGTTCCTCAATAGACCACGCTAGCATTTAGGCCCCACCCACTAACTTCACGCAAATTCATTACCTTTAACGGCAATTATTTGCTATGAAGGAGCGATATTTCATGCCGCGTCGGGGGTGGGCAGCCAGTGTTGGTTTACTTATATGATGTGTTTTCGGGAGGCGGCCGCCAATCACTATCGGTTGAAGGGCTGGACCGCCTTTTTTCCAATGAAAGCCATTCCCCGCTGTTAAAACGTCGCAGGGCCCGCGTGATCCTGTCGCGGGTCCGCTTTTTGAGCCTTCTATGCGTGGTTGCCTTTCCGCTTGGCTTCCTTTTGGATTTGACAACCTTTGATTTTGAAAGCTATGTCACTCTCGGGATCACCCGTGTCCTGATGGCCGTCCTCTTCCTGGCCCTTTTTTTCGGGATAAGCGGCGGAGAAACCATGCGGGATGCCTATCGGGCACTCGGCATCTTTTTTGCGATCCTGCTTACTTTTCAGACGATGTATCAGCCTCTGCTGGATATCGTTGACATTTTCGCAGTTACCAACCTTGCCGCTGCCGGATATCTGTTGTTTCCGTTCCTGATTGTTGGGTGCATCGCCATCTTCCCGCTCACCGTCAAGGAAGCCGTGCTCACGCTGGTACTCTTCTTCGTCGTGCAGATGCTGATCCTTATCCTGATGCCAGAAAATGCCGACCCGCATCAACGCCTTGGTATTCTGCTCATTCTGACGGTGACTGGCTTTCTCTGTGCTTTCGCCGCCATCAGCCAGCTTCTTTATATGTCACTGCTTATTGATCAGGCGTCCATTGACTCCCTGACACGTTGCTACAGCCGCAATAGTGGGGAAGAAATTATCGATGTACAGTTCAAAATATCAAAACGCCAGAATACGCCCTTTTCGCTGGTCTTTATCGATCTGGACAGATTCAAATCCGTGAATGACCGCTATGGGCATGAGGCCGGCGATCGCGTCCTCGCCAGTGCGGCGACAAACATCCGCCGCAATGCTCGCGGATCGGATGTCATTGTCCGCTGGGGAGGGGAGGAATTTGTGATCCTTTTGCCCAATACGGACGCCAAGGGGGCGCATAAATCCATCCGAAGGCTTCGTAACATCGGCCTCGGCACACGCCCGGACGGCACGATGGTTACGGCCAGCTTCGGCATTGTCGATAGGCAAAGCGCTAATGTCGGGGACTGGTCCGCACTAGTCGATATTGCGGATAATCAAATGTATGAGGTAAAGTCGAGAGGGGGAAATGACATTTCTGTTTATGTCCCAACGGACGACATGACGGCAGATACCGATAAGGACGATCTGGCGGTCGCCAAATGATCCTGAAAATACTTTTAGTCGCTTTTGTTATCCTGTTTATTGCCCGAGTTCTGTTCGCGAAAAAACTTAAAGAAATGGGTAAGGCTGCCGATCGCACGCTCAATCTCTTCCTGATTGCTATTGCCATTTATCTCGGGCTTCAGATGCTGGTTGTTTATGGAATGTCGTGACACACATTAAAGACGATTGAGCTTTCAAAAGGGAGATTGAACATGTCCGGCACGCGCAACGAAAGTGATAGCATGGGCGAAATCGCTGTCCCGGCGGATCGGTACTGGGGGGCGCAAACCCAGCGTTCTCTTGAAAACTTTAAAATCGGTAGAGAGCATCTTCCCCCCGCCCTTATCCGTGCGATGGGCCTTCAGAAGAAAGCAGCGGCCCTCAGTAACCAGATACTGGGGCATCTCGATACCCGGCTCGCAGATGCCATTATCCTGGCTGCGAATGACGTAATAGACGGTGCCCTCATGGATCATTTTCCACTGGTAATCTGGCAGACCGGCTCTGGCACCCAGAGCAACATGAATGTCAATGAAGTGATCGCCAACCGCGCAAATGAAATTCTGAGCGCCCCGCTCGGCCAACAAAAGCCTGTCCACCCCAATGATCATGTCAATATGGGCCAAAGCTCTAACGACAGCTTTCCTACGGCCATGTCAATCGCCGCAGTGGAGCAAATTACACATCACCTGCTTCCGGCTCTTGCTCATTTTCATCAGGCCTTGCGCGAAAAATCCGCAGCCTTTTCTGATATTATCAAGATCGGCCGAACCCATACGCAAGACGCAGTACCCATCACACTCGGCCAGGAATTTTCTGGATATGCCCGACAGGCGGAGCTTGGGATTGCGCGTGTAAAAGATACCCTTCCGCGGGTGATGGAACTTGCGCAGGGCGGCACTGCCGTCGGCACAGGATTAAATGCCGCACCGGGTTTCGCCGATATGTTTGTCTCGATCCTTCGCGAGTTAACCGACCTTCCCTATACCACCGCCGAAAACAAGTTTGAGGCGATTGCCGCTCATGATGCACTGGTCGAGCTGTCCGGAGTTCTCAATATTCTCGCAACCAGCGCCATGAAAATCGCCAACGATATCCGTTTTCTGGCAAGCGGGCCGAGAAGTGGTCTTGGCGAACTGATCCTGCCCGCGAACGAGCCTGGCTCCTCCATCATGCCGGGGAAAGTCAACCCGACTCAATGCGAGGCCGTAACGCAGGTTTGCGCGCAAGTGATGGGCAATCACGTCACTGTCACCATTGCCGGGTCAAACGGCCATTTTGAACTGAACGCCTTCAAGCCGGTTATTATCTATAATGTCCTGCAATCTACCCGGCTGCTTGGCGATGCATTTCGGAGTTTCACTGATAACTGCATTGTCGGGATCGAGGCCAATAGTGCCCGGATTGATGAGTTGATGGCGCAATCCCTGATGCTAGTGACCGCGCTTAATCCCCATATCGGCTATGACAACGCAGCGAAAATCGCCAAAAAAGCCTATGCGGAAAACAGCAGCCTGAAGGAGGCGGCAATAGCGCTCGAATTCCTAACGGCGGAACAGTTTGACGACTGGGTACGCCCGGAAAACATGGTGGGAGAATAACGGGAACGATTGGAGCGGGCGAAGGGAATCGAACCCTCGTCGTAAGCTTGGGAAGCTTCTGCTCTGCCATTGAGCTACGCCCGCGCGCCTTTTGTAACTACAGAAAGAACCCTGCCACCGCAACAGAAATTCTTGACAGTCTGCGTCCATCTCGATAAAGATTTTGGCGTGGTGATTTGTGCCGACCGGCTTGCGGCCACGTAAAAGAAACGCTAAAAGGTCGGGGCTCACAGGAACCCTGATCGATGGTCGGGGTTTTTTTATGCCTCGAGGACGAAATGACAACTGAAAAAGAAACGGTGCAAACCCGCACCAAAGACTACCGAACCGCCACCAAACTTGTTCGTGGCGGCACAAAACGCTCCCAGTTTAACGAAACAAGCGAAGCCATTTTCATGAACTCTGGCTTCGTCTATGACAGCGCGGAGCAGGCCGCTGGCCGCTTCAAGGGCGAGAACGAAGGTTTTATCTACTCCCGCTACGCAAACCCGACCCTTTCCATGTTCGAAGAGCGGATGATCCTTCTCGAAGAAGGGGCTGTCGCCGCACGTGCCACCGCAAGTGGGATGGCCGCGGTGAACGGCGCGCTAATGTCCCAGCTAAAGGCCGGGGATCATGTGGTGGCGCCCAAGGCGCTCTTTGGTTCTTGCCTGTATATTATTGAGACGATCCTACCCAGGTTCGGTGTCAACGTCACCTTGATTGACGGGACTGACCTTGATCAGTGGCGCGCGGCTCTCAAGAAAGAAACCGCCTGTGTTTTCTTAGAAACACCGTCCAACCCGGCGCTTGAGATCATGGATATCGCGGCAATATCCGATCTTGCCCATAAAGTTGGCGCGAAAGTCATTGTTGATAACGTCTTTGCCACACCAATATTGCAACACCCGATCACACTGGGGGCCGATATCGTGGTGTATTCCGCGACCAAGCATATTGATGGACAGGGACGGTGCCTTGGCGGGATTGTTCTGGGATCAGAGGAATTTGTCGAGGACACCCTCGCCCCTTACCTCAAGCATACCGGCCCCGCCCTCAGTCCCTTCAATGCCTGGAATTTGCTGAAGGGGTTGGAAACCCTTGAGCTGCGCGTACATAAGCAGTGCGATAACGCAGAAAAGATTGCTGCGTTCCTGGATGGTCATCCGGCAATTAGCCGCGTTATTTTTCCCGGAAGCGACTCGCACCCGCAACATGCCTTGGCAGCGCAACAAATGGCCCGCGGCGGCACGCTCGTCACGTTTGAAATCGCCGGTGATCAAGAGGCAGCCTTCTCCGCGCTCAATCGCCTGTCACTGATCGATATCAGTAATAATCTTGGCGACGCAAAATCTCTGATTACCCATCCGACAACCACGACACACTCGAGTGTTGATGATGCCATCAAGCGGGAACTTGGCATCACCGAAAGCATGGTGCGTATGTCGGTCGGGCTTGAAGATGTTGATGATCTGATCGAGGATTTGGGTTACGCGCTGAGTGGCCAAAGCGACTGATAAGGTTAGCGGTGAAAATGTCTGTTTCATCGCCGGCTTTCCAATGGTCTTACCGATTTACTGGACAAAGTGACCCTATGGCGCAATATTCAGGGGAATTAAGCCAATCGGAATAACAAGGCAGACGGTACAGGATATGATGGAGGCTGGCGCCTATAACAAGATTACGAAAAATATTCAGGTTTCGGTGACACCTGTCTATCTGAGTGATCGATCCCGCCCTGAAGATGGGCTTTATGTCTGGGCCTATCAGGTCAGGATTGAGAATCAGGGGACACACACAGTAACCCTTAAATATCGGCACTGGCGCATTACCAACGCGGAAGGTCATACGGAGACGGTTGACGGCGAGGGCGTTGTGGGAGAACAACCGGTTCTTGCCCCGGGCGATATTTACGAATATACCAGCGGAACACCACTTTCCACGCCATCGGGCATTATGGTCGGATCCTACGATATGCAATCAGAAGGAGGGAAATTGTTCGCAGTCGACATTCCGGCTTTCTCTCTGGACAGCCCTGACGCCATTTCTTCTCTTCACTAAAAGGCGGCGCAGCCCCCAGGAAATTACTCAGATATGAACAGACATAGTCATCCAACGAAACCAACGAAAGAACAAGCCGAAGAGGCCGTACGGACCTTGATCCGCTGGGCCGGGGATGATCCGGGTCGCGAAGGACTGCTTGGGACACCGGATCGCGTGACCCGGTCATACCTGGAGTTTTTCGCCGGATACAACGAAGATCCCGATACCTATCTCGCCCGTACTTTTGAGGAAGTAAATGGCTATGACGAGATGGTGGTGCTGAAGGATATCCGTGTCGAGAGCTATTGCGAGCATCATATGGTGCCCATTATCGGTGTTGCCCATGTGGCTTATATACCAAGCAATCGGGTTGTCGGCATTTCGAAGCTCGCGCGTGTTGTCGATGCCTATGCCAAGCGACTGCAGATTCAGGAAAAACTCACCCGGCAGATTGCCGAGACGATCGAGAGGACCCTGCAGCCAAAAGGAGTGGCGGTAATTATCGAAAGCGCCCATCAATGCATGACAACACGGGGCGTCCATAAAGACGGCGTCACGATGGTGACGAGTACGATGCTCGGAATATTCCGCCGGTCCGATATCACGCGCCGCGAGCTGCTCTCCTTTATCGATAAAGGCTGAGTGCGGCACCGCCGTGTTAAATTTTCGCCTGATTTTAGCCGTCAATGGAATCCTCCTTGTGTTTATCGGACTCGCCATGCTCGTGCCGGCGATGGTGGACCTGATAGACGGAAATAAGGACTGGCAGGTTTTCCTTGTTTCGGCAGCAGTCGCAATTTTCATCGGCGGCGGATTGTACCTTTCCAATCGCGGAAGCGGCATGGAACTGGAGCGGCGGCAGGCTTTTATTCTGACCACGGCGGTCTGGATTATCCTGCCTGCGGCGGCGGCAATGCCGTTCACCTTCAGCGAGATGGACATTCCCTACACCGATGCCTTTTTTGAGGCGATGAGTGGTCTGACAACCACCGGGTCGACAGTTCTTACAGGCCTTGATACGGCGCCACCCGGTATCCTGATGTGGCGGGCGTTGTTGCAATGGACCGGTGGTATCGGCATTATTGTGACGGCGATTGCCATCATGCCGCTGCTCCGGATTGGTGGCATGCAGCTCTTCCGCATGGAGACCTCGGAAGCTACCTCGGAGAAAGCGCTGCCGCGAGTCGCTGATATCGTCAAAGCCATAGGGTATATGTATCTCTTTCTCAGTCTGATTTGCACGATTGCACTCTGGATGACCGGGATGAGCCTGTTCGATGCGGTTACTCACGCCATGACGACAATCTCTACAGGTGGATTTTCTACGTCTGACCAGTCAGCGAGTAATTTTGAAAGCCCACTCGTCGAAAGCATCATGGTTGTTTTCATGATTATGGGAGCGCTGCCCTTCCTGATGTATCTCCATATTCTCAAGGGAAACCCCGGCAGTTTTCTGATGGATAGCCAGATCAGGTGGTTTCTTTCGATCATCCTGATCGGGGTTGTGGCTATGACCTTCTGGCAAATACGGCACGATGAAATCTCATTCTGGATTGCCCTGAGGCACTCCATGTTCAATGTGACTTCAATTATCACCGGGACAGGCTATGCAACTGCTGACTACAGCAGCTGGGGAAGCTTTGGCATAACTGCCTTTTTCTTTTTTATGTTTGTTGGGGGTTGCGCAGGATCGACGTCCTGCAGCATCAAAATATTTCGCGTTCAAATACTTATTGAAACTGCCCGCTGCCAGTTAATGCAGATGATACGGCCGAACGGGATATATAAGCCTCGGTATAACGGTCGGCCCCTGCCGGACGAAACCATAGCATCGGTGACAAGCTTTGTTTTCCTCTTTCTCGTAATTTTTGCATTGCTGACCATTGCGCTTGGCCTCACCGGTCTGGATTTCCTGACAGCAATCTCAAGTGCTGCAACCGCCATTACCAATGTTGGCCCTGGCCTTGGGGAAACGGTTGGTCCCTCGGGAACCTTCAAAACCCTCTCCGATCCGGCAAAGTGGCTGATGTCACTTGGCATGTTGTTGGGACGACTGGAACTTTTTACCGTTCTCGTTCTTTTCTCTCGGCGCTTTTGGCAGCGCTAAACCTTCCCCTTCCCTGCATTTGGGAAGTAGAGCGCCTTTAGCCCACGTGCCATACGACCAAAATCATCCTGCATTATAAGCAGAGCTGGCACCAGGAACAGGACAAGGAAAGTAGCCGCCATCAAGCCGAAGACCAGAGTAATAGCCATCGGAATCAAGAATTGCGCCTGGAGGCTCGTTTCGAAAAGTAGCGGCGTTAAGCCGCCAATCGTTGTCAACGATGTCAGTAATACGGCGCGCAATCGATCACATGTCCCGCCAATTACTGCTTCGATATACGCTTCACCCTTGGAAAGCCGTTCGTCAATCACACTAACCAGGATAATTGAGTTATTCACCAGTATTCCTGAAAGGCCCAAAAGCGCAATCAGCGAAAGAATGGTCAGATTATACCCCAGTGCGTAATGGCCTAGAATAGCGCCAACCAGACCGAAAGGGATGATAGACATTACCACCACCGGACGCCAATAGGAGGAAAATACCCAGGCCAGAATAAGATAAATCGCGGAAAGGCCAATCGTCGCCCCGAACTTCATATCCGCAATGGTATCCGCCTGCTCCTCCGATTTGCCCGCGAACCGATATTTCAGGTCATATGCCGCGGAGATCGCCTCCAGCCCCTCCTCAGGCAACGCGAACAGCACTTGGTCTGATGACGTGAGATTTTCGTCAATTTCCGCTGTTATGGCAACTTCACGCACTCCGTCTTCGCGCTTAATTCGGGCAAAACCAACCTGGGTGCGCTCTGTAACCACTGCGGACAACGGCACCTCAAGGCCTGATGCGCTCTTCAGATAGAAATCCCGCAAGGCTTCGGCGGCAATCTGATCACGCGGGAGCTGCACCCGGATCGTTACTTCTTCATCTCCACGGGCAAACTTACGGGCAATCACTCCTTCAAACCCGGCGCGCACCTGAGTGGCAATGTCCTCGGTTGTAAATCCAAGCGCTCGGCCGCGCGGGGTCAGCTCAAGAATGATTTCCTGTTTTCCAACAGGCAGATCATCCTCAATATCTGAAACACCACGGAACTGTTTCAGGAGTTCCTTGACTTCCTCCGCAGCGGATTTCAGTGCGTCAACATTATCGCCTTTCAGGCGAATATCAAGTTCGCGGCCCGGCGGGCCACCAATCCTCTCAGTCAGCGCAATTCGCTGAATCCCCGGCATTTCCCTGATTTCTTTCCGCCAGGTCGTGACGAAATCCGCAGTTCGGACATTTCGAAGATCCGAAGAAATGAGCTCCACCATCATACCGCCGCGATTATCGCCCGCAACGGAACTGAACTGATCGCCCGTACTAATGCCAATCTTGCCCAATGACATAACAATCAGGCCGCCGTCACCGTCCGTCAGATCATTCTCAGCCTTATAAAGTGCGCGTTCCAGTTCCTTGACCATAGCTTCCGTGTCGCTACGAACGCTACCGGGTGCAAATACGACATTCGCATTCACGACGTTGGCCTCCGGCGAGGGGAAAAAATTAAACCCGATCCGACCTCCCAGAAAAAAGCCGACGGAAATGATCAGCATCGCAACCGCCGCAGCAAGTGTCGCATAGCGCCAATTTACCGTAAGCTCCACTACCCGCCTAAATTGGTGAGTCTGAAAATAGCTGAATTTTTCATCAAAACTTCTGCGGAGACCGCTGGTACTGTTTCCTTGATAACGGAGCGCGTGGCGCATGTGGCCCGGCAAAATAAGGAAACACTCAATCAGGCTGGCAATCAAAACTGATACGACTACCGCCGGAATTGCCCGGATTATCTGCCCAATGACATCGCCAATCAAGAAGATCGGCAAAAACGCAGCGATTGTCGTCAGGCTCGAAGCAAAAACCGGGGCCAGCATTCGAAGCGCACCCCTCTCCGCGGCGTCAACCGCAGACAACCCTGTCGAGCGCAAATATGATGCGTGTTCCCCGACAACGATGGCATCATCGACGATAATGCCCAGTGACATAATAATGGCAAACAGGCTAATCATATTAATCGACTGCCCGGTCAGCAGCATGACGCCTGCAGTCGCGAGAATTGCTACCGGAATGCCCGCAGCTACCCAAAAGGCCACTCGGACATTAAGGAAGATAAACAGGATAATCAGAACAAGTATCAAGCCGCTGGCGCCATTATTTATCAACAACCGAATCCGGTCTTCAATCAGCTTCGCCTGCACGTCATACTGCTTTATTTCCAACTCGGGTGGCCAGCGTTCCTTTTCACGCTCGAAATAGCCGGACACTATCTTTTCCGCTTTCAGGGCATCGGTTGACTGCGCGCGCTGAATGCTGATTTCGATTGCGGCGCTACCTTTATGCCAACCGGTCGATCCATTCTCGGAAAACTCATCTTGGACATCCGCAATATCACGCAGATATATCTTTTGCCCATCATCGAAAGACTTGATTTCCAGTGCCCCAAGAGACTTGGCATTCGTCTTTTGCTCAAGCGATCTCAATTGGCGTTCGTAGGTTCCGGAAACCGTTCCGAGCGGCACATCCTGCGAATTATTTCGAATAATCCCGGCGATGTCTGTAAGACTGAGATTAAGCCTGCGTAAATCCCGCCTCTCTACATCGACCCAGATCTCCTCATTCCGCGCACCAAACAACGTGATCTTGTCAATGCCGAGATCAAGCAGATCATCGCGCATGGTTTTCGCAATTCGCTTCAGCGCATCTTCGGAATAGGGACCGGATACTGATAGACGGGCAATCGGATCATAGATCACAACCCTCTTCACATTGGGCGTTTCAATGGTTTCGGGGAAGGTGGTGATTTGCGTCACTCCCTGCTCAACGTCAGATAGAGCCGCCTGCATATCCGTTTCCGGTTCGAATTCCACAACAATAACGCTGCTGCCCTCAACGGAATAGGATGTCACCCGCTTGACCCCGTTCAGAAAACGAACTTCGGGCAGAATTGCAGTTGTGATATTGCTGTCGACATCTTCTGCGCTGGCTCCCGGCCAAACAATGCTAGTGGTGATTACTTCTGTTCCAAAATCCGGAAAAAATTGGGTGTTCAGCCGGTATATCGATGCAATACCTATAACAATCATCATCAACATCAGGAGATTGGCAGCATTTTTGTGGCGGACAAAAATCTTGACGAGGCGGCCAAGGTCCATCAGCGCACCTCTACCTTGAGGTTGGGCCCAATTTCTGGAAGTCGGGTTGTGACGACAAGCTCACCCCCCACCAAATCCCCCCGCACGAGTACATCACTCCCATTTTGCGCGACAATTTCAATTGTACGAGGCTCCAGCCGTCCATCCTTGACAACATAAACCTTGGTATTCTCGAAAATACTGCTGTCAGGAAGTTTCGCGACATTCAAATAACGATTTCCTAACAAGACCACTTCAACGAAAGCACCAGGACGAAGGAGCGAGGTATACTCGCTGGTGTCCAGAATGGCAAAAACCTCAAGCCCTCCGGTCTCCGAACTGATTTCCGGGCTAAGACGGGCTACTTGCCCATTAAATACAAGCTCGGTATCCCCGGATTCCCAGGAGACGGTGACTGGACGGCCAACTATGTCGACACTACTGCCAAGAAGGAGCCCATACTGGCTGTCGGAAAGCAGAAAACGAGCCTCCATCTGCGCTGCGTCTATTACCCGCGCAACTTTATCGCTCGCCCCGATATTCTTGCCGAATTCCGCCGACACTTCTGTGACATACCCTCTAAAGGGCGCGCGCAGGCTGGTATTCGCAAGGTCTCGTTCCGCGCGGCGAACCCCTACATCCAGTCGGTCAATGACGGCTCGTTGCTGGCCAATGCGAGGTTTGAGAATATCAAGCTGGGCTTCACGCGATTCCACCGTTTGGCGCTGTCGGCTTAAGGTTGACCTAGCATCATCAAGAGACTTTACCGAGATATTGCCACGCTTGGCGAGGCTCTCCGATCTTTCGACATTGCGCACTTCCCGCTCAAGTACTTCGCGTTCGCGATCCAGTGCTATCTCCTCGGATTTCTGGATTGCCACCAGTTCATTTAGGCGAGCACGGGCTTCGAGCAGGGCGGCCTCTTTTTCACTAAGCTGGGATTCAAAGTCGAAAGGGTCAACACGAACCAGCAGTTCGCCTTTTTCCAGAAGCGCTCCTTCGCGAAAATTATCTCCCACCTCGACCACTTCACCGCCAACCAGCGACCTGAGTTCTACATCGCGCACAGCCTTCAGTGATCCGAATAGATTAAGATCGACAGATTGATCCTTAAACTCAACAGGAATGGCAGCTACGGTCCAGACCCGTTCCTCAACGAGTTCCGGCTCAATTACCGGCTTCGTTGCTACCATGTAGACAGCCAACGCAACTCCCATACCCAAAATAATCAGTGGCAAAATTATCTTGAGTAGGAGTCTCACCCGGCTATCCCTCCCCTGTGAAGTTGCAATATTCCCCTAGATTAACAGAACGCAGTATCATTTCTGTCGTTACTTCTTTTATTTTCTGAATTTCAGGGGGGCCAATTGAAGACCAGCCCATGCGAGACTTCACCAGTTCTTCATTCAGCGCGTATTGCATGCAAAGGGAAAAAATAGCATTGGCTTCGAGCCGTGTTTTCTCGCTTAAGGGTGATGTCCCCAAGATCTTGGCGATCAAAATCCCCAGCAGATCATGAATAACGTCGATATGTCCTTCCATCAATATTTGAAAACAATCCGTGGGCATTTCTGTTTCGCGTTTAATCAACCGCATGCGCCACCTCGTCGACGGAGAAAACGCACCATCGACAATTCGGGAAACAAAAGCAGCGAGAAAATCCGCATAGGCCTTTCGATCATTCTGGGCCGCCGTCAGTTGAGTCTCCAGCAGGATCGCGAGCTCAACCCGAACAAGTTTCAAGTCCCGGACAATTTTCTTGAATATTGCTCGATAAAGACCCTCTTTATTGTCAAAATGATAGGAAATAGCAGAAAGATTGACACCGGCCGCCGCCGCGATTTCCCGGGTCGAAACAGAGTCAAAGGACCTTTCGGCAAAGAGCTTTCCTGCCGCTTCTATCATCCGATCGGACGCCGATATTTCTGTCACTGACATTTGATTAGGTCAATCGATTGAACTTTTCGCAAAAACTACGCCAATTAGTGGCGCTGCACAAGTGCATCAACTTCTAAAAAAGAGTAGGCACAACCAAATTATAATCCGCGAATTGTACGAATTAACGCAAATAAGCCCCCATAAAGGTACGGATACTTTTCTCCATTTCCTGGTCAAACGCCCGCATCAGAGACTCAACCTGAGTGAAATACGTTTTTTCCCGCTGATTAAGCGTAATCCCTTCAGGCACCGATTTCGTCCGCGTCGCTTCCGCCGTTACAAAAGCGGAAGAGCCGGATATCTCTGTGATTTTAAGCTCCACCAGAAGGTGAAATACATAAAGCTCCGACTGGTTCTTGGTGATCAGGCCTTTCAGGCCGCTATCCTTTTCCAGACCCTGTTCAACGGCACTTGCATCCTTAATGGTAATTGTCGCAACCGCGCCACTGTTGCCCGTCGTCCGCAGGCGGTCCCGCACCCAGTTACGCACCGACTGATCAATCGAGACCGGTAGTTCATGCTCTACATGCGGATGCTTGAGCGGCGGCGTAAACTCGTCGACAATCTTGATCTCACCGACGTTCAGATACAGAGGGTTCAGATGTTGAAAGGTTATTTCCGGATAGACCGGATTGGGCGGCGGTGCCACGCAACCCAAAAGAGCGGTCGTCATCAGAAGGGATAGGATTGTCAGAAGACGACGAAGGCTTGCCATGTTATTCTCATCTTTGCAAAGAAATGAACTAATCTCACTCTATTACGGACTTTGGACGAAATTCAAGCTTCCGTTAGAGGCATTTCATAAAATTCGCCCTAACTCAGATCCTCAACCTGTATTTCATATTTACTCGAGCAGAACTGGCAATCCGCCGTGATCACACCATCCTTCGCCATATCCTGCAAATCCTCCCCACCGAAGGTTTTAAGGGTGCTCATCACCCGCTCGGCACTGCAGCTGCATCTATCGAGTAGTTCCTGAGGGTCATAAAGCCAAACCCCGTCTTCATGAAACAGCTTGTAGAGCAGCTCGGACGATTTTAGAATTGGGCTTGTGAGTTCTTTATGTGTAATCGTTCCGGCCAGGGCCTGGGCATTACGCCAGTTTTCATCCTCTTGATCCTGGTTCATTTCTGTCGCATTTTCATCCGGCAACCGCTGTATCATTAGGCCACCGGCGCGCCATTTACCGTCAATTTTGTCCACTGCAACGCGCAAGAGCGTGTCAATCTGTTCCGACTTATCGAAATAGTTTTCCATACAGTCGGCGAGGCTGTCTCCATCAAGATCAACAATTCCCTGATATCTTTTATGCTCTTCGCCCGCATCGATGGTAAACGCGGCATATCCCTTTCCAAGGTAATTTTCGACAGTCTTCTCCACATTTCCTGAGGCGATGAGGTTCAGTTTCTCTTCATCGAAAGAGGCATAACCGCGCATATCTCCCGGGGTTGTCATATCCGCAGCAAGCATGCTTATAGCGCCATCACCTTTGGTCTGGACCGTGAAAATTCCGTCGAACTTGAGCGCGCCGCCCAGCATCGCGGCAAGCACGATCCCTTCGCCGAGAAAACCCGCCACGGCGTCTGGGTAACCATGCCGGTTCAGGATCGTATCGACCACATTTCCCATCCGCACTAACCGCCCGCGCACTCCGGCCTTCGCCATCTGGAAAGGCTGAATAAGATTGTCAGTGATTATTTTTTGACCTTCGTCGGCCATAGGTATTCTCGCACTAATTTGAGGAGTATCAGGCGCCGAGGCACCAGCGAAGTACTGCTTTTTGCGCATGCAGGCGGTTTTCCGCCTCATCAAAAATCACGGACTGCGGACCATCCATAACGGCCGCAGTCGCCTCCTCGTCCCTATGGGCAGGCAGGCAATGCATGAAGATTGCGTCAGATGCCGCGCTCGCCATCAGAGCTTCATTTACCTGATAAGGCATCAGCAGGTTATGGCGGTTGGCAACATCATCTCCCATGGAAACCCAGGTATCCGCGACTATGCAATGAGCGCCTGCCGCTGCTTCTGCCGCACTACGGGTCACATGGATATTTGCACCCATTTCCCTGGCCCAGGCCAGCACTTTTGGATCAGGAGACAGTTCTTCGGGGCAAGCGACGCGAAATTCGAAATCAAACAGGCCCGCCGCATGGATCCAGGACGTCACCATATTATTTCCGTCACCACACCAGGTGATAATCTTGTCCTTGATCGGGCCGCGATGCTCTTCGAAAGTCATGACATCCGCCATCAATTGGCAAGGATGACTGCCATTCGTCAGGCCGTTGATGACCGGCACGGTCGCATATTCAGCAAGCTCGAGCAGTTTGGCATGTTCATCAGTACGGATCATAATGGCGTCAACATAGCGTGACAGTACGCGCGCAGTATCAGCAATTGTCTCTCCGCGGCCAAGCTGCATATCATTCCCGTTAAGGACAATCGTATGACCGCCAAGTTGCCGCATTGCCATATCAAAGGAAACGCGGGTCCGGGTCGAGGGAAACTCGAATATCGCGGCGAGCGTCAGGCCGGCAAGCGGTGTTTCCTTGTCCGCCGTACCTTTTGGCATGCTGGCACGCTGTTGTTTAAGCGTAATCCCATCATCGATAATATGCCGTAGATCCGATTTTGACAGTTCGTTCAAATCGAGAAAATGTCGTAGTTCAGCCATTTTCAAGCTCCGTGCAGGCTTCGTCCAGAAGACTGATAAATTCTGATATCTGCGTATCTTCAATAATGAGCGGCGGCAGAAGTCGCACGACATTGTCGCCGCCCTTTGCCGTAAGTACGCCAAGTTCAAGCAGTTTGTTACTAACCTGCGTATTCTCAACTTTGCATTTCAAACCCAGATGCAGGCCGATGCCACGAATTTCCTCAAGAATATCCGGATGACGATCAACAACACCAGAAAGGCCTTGCTTGAGATGATTACCCATCTTGGCGACATGATCAAGAAAGCCATCTTCCGTAATCACATCAACAACAGCCCCCGCCACAGCCATGGCGAGTGGGTTACCGCCGTAGGTCGATCCGTGGCTGCCAACCGTCATGGCCTTCGCAACTTTTTCAACGGCAAGGCAGGCACCAACAGGAAACCCGCCGCCGAGCGCCTTTGCTGACGTCAGGATATCAGGCGTGATTCCCGCATGTTCATAGGCGAAAAGCTTTCCCGTACGTCCCATGCCTGTCTGGATTTCATCCAACATCAGCAGCAGGCCATGCTCATCACACAGATTGCGGAGCGCACGCATAAATTCCGGTTCAACAACCTGGATACCGCCTTCGCCAAGAACCGGTTCGATCAGGACAGCCGCAGTCTCATCCGTAATCGCCGCCTTAACTTTCTCAATATCGCCGACGGATACATGATCAAAGCCCTCAACCGCTGGTCCAAACCCATCAAGAAGTTTTTCCTGACCGGCCGCCGCAATGGTGGCAAGTGTGCGTCCATGAAACGAGTTTTCGAAAGCGATTATCCGGTATTTTTCCGGGTGTCCATTCGTACTGAAATATTTTCGCACCATCTTGATGCCACACTCATTGGCTTCCGCCCCCGAGTTACAGAAATAGACAGCATCCGCAAAGGTAGCCTTCACTAACTTCTCAGCAAGCTCTTCCTGCCCGGGAATACGAAATAGATTGGATACATGCCAAACCTTCGATGCCTGATTTGTCAGAGCCTCAACCAGCTTCGGATGCGCATGACCCAATCCGCTGACCGCAATACCGGCCGCGAAATCGAGATATCGTCGGCCATCATTCGCATAGAGATACATGCCTTCCCCTTTTTCAAAGGAAAGGTCAGCAGGAGCATAATTTGATAATAACGCAGGAATCATATGCTTTCTCCACGAAACGACAGGGCAAACGGCCAATTTCCGCTGCCAGAAAGCGCGGAAGTATTGACAGGAGACCGGTTTCTGTCAATCAAACTCTTGTGCCAAAGACAATATTTTCAGGCTTTCAGGCGATATCCGCTTTTTATGAGTGCCCAAACCGCGATATAGAGCAAAATGTCCAGCGCCGCGATCGACACGGCACCGACCCAAATACTGCTGTCTGACGTCCCGATAAAGCCATATCGAAACCCGTCAATCATATAGAAAAATGGGTTCAGGTGGCTGATCTGGTACCAGACGCCTGTGAGCCGGTCGATTGAATAGAAAGTACCAGATAGAAATGATAGCGGCATGATAACAAAGTTTGTCATTGCGGCCATATGATCAAATTTTTCTGACAAGATCCCCGCGATCATTCCCAGCAAAGACAGCATCAGACCCGCACTGATCACATAATAGATTACTGCCACCCAGGAATGAATCGAAATATCGATAAGCAGCCACATGACAATCCCGACAACCATTGCCACCGTCAGCCCCCGCGCGAGACCCGACAGAACATACGCCAGCGTTAATTCCGCGGCCGACAGCGGCGGCATCAGAATATCGACGATATTTCCCTGAACTTTGGAAATCAGAATAGAAGAAGAGGTGTTGGCAAACGAATTCTGAATAACCGCCATCATGATGAGGCCAGGCGCCAGAAAACTCGCGTAGGAAACCTCTCCCACATAGCGCTCGCTGCCACCAAAGGCGAGAGTGAAGATCGCCAGGAACAGGATTGTCGTCATCATTGGTGCCAGCACGGTTTGCAGCGGTACTTTCAAAAACCGGCGCACCTCTTTCCAGAGCAGAGTAATGAATCCGAGCCAATTCACGAGGCCGATCCTGGAGCCAATCCGCGTTAGAACGCCCGGCTTCTGCAGGCTGCTATTGGTTGTCGTGTAAATAGTCATGGGGCTTAAATATGCAATTGACCGCGCGCAGGCAAGCACTCAATTGTGAAACCGGTTTTCCTATCATTCATCGGCTAGCTTCCCGATTGCCTCTGCGCTAGGATTAAGGGCATTATTGTATTCCCCACCTAAATCCGGAGTTAAAAAGAAATGCCTGTTGAGATCTTCCATAACCCACGTTGCAGCAAATCCAGACAAACCCTGGCCCTGTTGCGAGAAAACGGGGTTGAGCCGGTAGTTGTTGAGTATCTTTCCACCCCCCCTACCAAGGAGCAGCTTACTGAAGCGCTGAGATTACTGGATATGGCACCACGGGACCTCATGCGCAAAGGGGAAGCGGAGTACAAAGACAACAACCTTGGCGATGCATCCCTCAGCGAGGATGCTCTCCTTCAGGCAATGGTGGACCATCCGAAACTGATTGAACGCCCTATTGTATTTGCCAACGGCAAGGCACGTATAGGCCGGCCACCAGAATCGGTTCTTGAAATTCTTTAAACCTTATTAAAATTCCTGCGATCTGGTGAGAATATTATGATCATTACAGGCTCATTCAGATTCGGCCTTTTCATTGGGAAGTACTCTATATAGAATTGTTGATAATTCCCACCTCAGGCTAACAGGCAGGGGCGCATAATAAATAACAATTGAGGAGAATTCTTATGGCAGACGCCGTTATTGTTTCCACCGCTAGAACCCCCATCGGCAAAGCCTATCGCGGTGCTTTCAACAATACCCATGGTGCCGACATGGGCGGTCACGTGATCAAACATGCAGTTGAACGCGCAGGTGTAGATCCTGCAGAAGTGGAAGATGTCATTTTCGGCGTCGCCAACCCAGAAGGGGCAACCGGCGGCAACATTGCGCGGCAGGCATTGCTCCGGGCAGGTCTGCCGATTACAAGTTCTGGTACAACGGTCAACCGGTTCTGTTCTTCCGGTCTGCAGACTATTTCAATGGCGGCGCAACGTGTGCTTGTCGATAAGGTTCCTATTATGGCAGCGGGCGGAATGGATAGCATCAGCCTTGTCGTGAATGAACATATGAACCGCTATCATGCGCAAAATGAATGGCTATTGGAGAATAAACCCGCCATTTATGACCCAATGCTGAAAACGGCGGAAACAGTCGCGACCCGTTATGGCATCACCCGTGAGCAGATGGACGAGTATAGCTATCAGAGCCAGATGCGGACAGCTGCAGCTCAGGAAGCGGGCCGGTTCGACAAGGAAATCGTTCCGATGACCACGACCAAAGTAATGGTGAACAAGGAAACCGGGGAAACCCTGGAAGAAGAAGTCACCCTTATGCAGGATGAAGGCAATCGGGCAAGCACAACTCTGGAAGGGCTTGCCAGCCTTAAGCCGGTTCTGGGAGAAGATTGCTTCATCACCGCTGGAAACGCGAGCCAGCTTTCTGATGGGGCGTCCGCCTGTGTGGTCATGGACGGCAAGCTGGCCGAGCAGCGTAATATTGAGCCGCTTGGTATTTATCGGGGTCTTGTTGTCGCAGGTTGTGAGCCCGATGAAATGGGCATCGGCCCGGTCTTTGCGATCCCGAAACTGCTTGAACGCAATGGCCTCAAAATGGATGACATCGGCCTTTGGGAATTGAACGAAGCGTTTGCGGTACAGGTGCTTTACTGCCGTGACAAACTCGGCATTCCAAATGACCTCCTCAATGTCGATGGCGGTGCCATCTCCATCGGGCATCCTTTCGGTATGTCAGGCGCCCGCCTGACCGGCCATGCCTTGATTGAAGGCAAGCGCCGGGGCGCAAAATATGTTGTCGTCACAATGTGCATCGGCGGCGGCATGGGCGCAGCGGGATTGTTCGAAGTCGCCTAAACGGGCCAACAACCAATAATAAAACCCCGGGAATCCTGATAGATTTCCGGGATTTTTTAGCACAAAAAAAAGGCCCTGCGTAAACGGGCCTTTTTCAATTTATATAAAGAAGCTTAACGCGTTGGGATGGGTTCATCACCCGAATAGTCATAGAAGCCACGCCCTGATTTCCGACCAAGCCAGCCCGCCTCGACATACTTAACAAGAAGCGGACAAGGACGGTACTTTGTATCGGCAAGCCCTTCATACAGCACCTGCATAATCGCAAGGCAAACGTCCAGACCGATAAAGTCCGCGAGTTGAAGCGGACCCATCGGATGGTTGGCGCCAAGACGCATGGCCGTGTCGATAGCCCGTACCGAACCAACACCTTCATAAAGCGTGTAAACGGCTTCATTGATCATTGGCAACAGGATACGATTTACGATAAAGGCCGGAAAATCTTCCGCTGGCGTTGGCGTTTTATCCAGTCGAAGCGTAAGATCTTTAATTGTGTCGAAAGTTTCCTCATTCGTAGCAATACCACGGATCAGCTCGACAAGCTGCATGACCGGCACCGGGTTCATAAAATGCATCCCGATGAATTGTTCCGGCCGATCCGTAATTGCGGCAAGACGGGTTACGGAGATCGAGGAGGTATTGGTCGCAATTATTGCCTCCGGCTTCAGCTGCGGACCGAGAGCGGAGAGAATCTTCTTCTTGATCTCTTCATTCTCGGTTGCGGCCTCGATCACCAGGTCTACTTCAGATAGGTGATCGTCATTGGTCACTGGTTGGATATGGGCCAGCGCTTTCAGTATGTCGCCCTCAGAGAGGGCACCCCGGCCAACCTGGCGTCGCAAATTACGTTCGATCGTTTTCAGGGCCTTTCCAAGTTGCTCCTCGGAAATATCCTTAAGAAATACATCAATACCTGCAATCGCCAGAACATGGGCAATACCATTTCCCATCTGACCGGCGCCAATCACACTTACTTTATTTATCATTGCCTACTTCCAAGCATTTAGGTGAGCGCGACTATTACGCCAAAAACTTGACCCATCCACACCATTACAGAGCTTCATCCAACTCAGGCAATGCCTTGAACAGATCCGCGACAAGCCCATAGTCAGCAACCTGGAAAATCGGTGCTTCCTCGTCCTTGTTAATCGCCACGATAACCTTGCTGTCTTTCATGCCGGCAAGATGCTGAATAGCGCCGGAAATGCCAACGGCAATATAAAGCTGCGGTGCAACGACTTTACCGGTTTGCCCAACCTGGTAGTCGTTGGGAACAAAACCCGCATCAACCGCAGCACGACTTGCGCCAACAGCGGCACCAAGCTTGTCAGCCACTTTTTCCAGAAGATGGAAGTTATCGCCGGACTGCATTCCGCGACCACCGGAAATTACAATTTTCGCAGAGGTCAGTTCAGGGCGTTCAGACTCGGAAAGTTCTGCTCCGACAAAAGTAGAGAGACCGGCATCCGCAGCAGCACTCGCCGCCTCCACACTAGCCGACCCGCTTGTCGCATCAGCAGCGGCGAAATTAGTAGAACGAACCGTAATCACCTTCTTGGCATCGCTAGACTGAACGGTTGCCATAGCATTACCGGCATAGATCGGCCGCACGAAGGTATCCGGTGAGACAATTTCAACAATCTCGGAAATCTGCGCTACATCAAGGAGTGCAGCAACACGCGGCAAAATATTTTTGCCGGATGTCGTTGCCGCCGCCAAAATAGCATCATAACCATCTGCAAGAGAGACGATCAACGCCGCCATATTCTCAGCCAGAGAATCCGCATAAATGGCGTCTTCCACCAACAATACCTTAGCAACACCTGCGACTTTTGCCGCTTCATCTGCAACTCCGGCACATCCGTTACCAGCAACCAAAACATGGACATCACCGCCCAGTTCAGTCGCAGCGGTGACAGCATTCAATGTGGCAACGCCCAGTGCTTCATTGTCATGATCGGCAAGTACAAGAACAGACATTAGATTACCCCCGCTTCATTTTTCAACTTGTCGACCAGTTCCGCGACAGATTCTACCATTACGCCGGCTTCACGTTTTGCCGGTTCTTCCACTTTCAACGTCGTCAGACGCTGTGCGATATCAACACCAAGATCTTCTGGTGTCTTTTCATCAATAGGCTTTTTCTTGGCTTTCATGATGTTCGGCAAGGACGCATAACGTGGCTCGTTAAGGCGGAGGTCCGTTGTCACAACTGTTGGCATTTTCAAGTCAATCGTCTGCAGTCCGCCATCAACTTCACGTGTGACTTTTGCAGTGCCATTCTCAAGGTTCACCTTGGAGGCAAATGTCCCTTGTGACCAGCCAAGTAATGCGGCCAGCATCTGACCAGTCTGGTTGGAGTCATCATCAATTGCCTGCTTCCCGACAATGATAAGATCCGGTTTTTCTTCTTCCGCAATAGCCTTCATCAGCTTTGCAACACCGAGCGGCTCCACCGTCTCGTCTGTTTTAACCAGGATGCCCCGATCAGCTCCCATGGCGAGTGCCGTACGCAATGTTTCCTGCGCAGCTTGCGGCCCGACGGACATGGCGACAACTTCCGTTGCCACGCCGGCTTCACGCAGGCGAAGCCCTTCTTCGACGGCGATTTCATCAAAAGGGTTCATGGACATTTTGACGTTTGCGAGGTCTACACCAGTTTTGTCCGCTTTAACACGGATCTTAACGTTGTAGTCCACGACACGTTTAACAGCGACGAGAACTTTCATGGGTTGGTCTACTCCCGGGTCATAAATTCATCACATCCGGCGAAAACCCGTTTTCCGACGGCGTGAATTTCAGGTTATAAGATACTTAAATTCGGCAGTGCACAATAAATAGCTAATGACTATCTGTCAATTCGCCGACGCAGGACATTTTAACGCGGTTCAAAGGCCCTGTTATTGGCCAAAAAACTGGCCTTAAACTATCATCTGTTGGCGCCTGGCACCCAAAGAACGTCCTCCGCCCCCTTGTTATTGAGGTAACGGCCCAGAACAAACAGAAAATCAGAGAGCCGGTTAATATAAGCGATAGCATCGGGATTGATAGTATCCGAATCGCCAAGAACAATCATCCGCCGCTCGGCCCGCCGACAAACTGTCCGCGCCAGGTGAAGATAAGCCGATGCTTGTGAGCCGCCCGGCAGGATAAAAGAGTTAAGCGGAGACAATTCCGAATTGAGGCGGTCAATCTCCTCCTCTAGCCACACCACCTGCTCCTTTGTAACTCGAAGAGGTGGATACTTCGGATTTTCCTGTTCCGGCGTGCAGAGATCTGCCCCAAGGTCAAAAAGATCATTCTGGATACGCGCCAGCGTCTCATCCGCCTCCCCCGATACATTTAATCGGACCAGGCCAATCACCGCGTTGGTTTCATCCACATCGCCATAGGCTTCAACTCGCGCATCGGCTTTACTTACCCGCGCGCCATTACCAAGGGAGGTTTTTCCTTTGTCTCCGCCGCGTGTATAGATTTTTGTCAGCTTTACCATGAGGAGCCTATGCCTTTAACGTCTAATTGCCGGAACTCGCAACCCATAAACCAATCATGATGAGGACAACCGCAATTGCCTGCATCAAAATGCGTAGGCGCATCAGCTTGTTACCGTAACGACGGTTAAAGTCGCCGCCGCGCGCAAAAGTCAGCACCCCAACTAACAGGACAAGAGCAGTTGCGATGACGGCGGCGATAATGAAATAATTGATCATAAACGGTCCGATCTGTCATAAAGGATGCAGCCTCCAACGCTACATCGTAACACCATATATGGACAGGAATTTTCATGGAAGCAACCCGGGATGTTGTAATTGTTGGCGGAGGTGTTATTGGCTCCTCCATTGCCTACTTCCTCAAGGCTACGCCCGGGTTTTCCGGAACGGTTACTGTCCTTGAACGGGACCCAAGTTATGAATTTGGGTCGACGGCGCGATCCTGGGGTGGGATCCGGCAGCAATTTTCAACGCCGGAAAACATTCTTGTATCCAGATTTACACAAGAGTTTCTGGGCCAGATCACGCGGTACCTTGGGGTGGATGATGTGCCAGTGGATGTCAGCTACCATGAGCAGGGCTATCTCTTCTTAGCGGAAGACCGCCATATTCCTAGGCTCTACAGCAATAACGCCATCCAACGAAGCCTTGGCGTCAATGTCGGCCTGCTGGACCCGGACGATCTTGCGAGGGGGTTCCCCTGGATGAATGTCGCCGATCTCGCCGGGGGCTCCTTGGGCCTTTCCGGGGAAGGCTGGCTGGATGCCTATAGCCTCAATCAGGCCTTTCGCAAAAAAGCGATTTCTCTCGGAGTCTCCTATCTGGCGAGAGAAGCCGTTGGGTTTGAGTGTGACAGGAACCGGGTATCAGCCGTCCTGCTCGACGACGGCACACGGCTAGGCGCGGGTCATGTCGTGAATGCAGCAGGTCCAGCCGCCGCCATAGTTGCAAGATGGGCAGGCATTGATTTACCAGTTCGGCCGCGGAAAAGATTTGCCTATTCCTTTAGCTGTCGAACGGAAATTACCGGTTGCCCGCTGGTCATTGATCCGAGTGGTGTGCATTTCCGCCCCGAAGGACGGCAGTTTCTGGCGGGTTGCTCCCCCGATCCTAACAACGACCCCGACTGCACGGATTTCGAGATAGATTACGGTTGGTTCGAGGAGCATATCTGGCCAATCCTGGCCCATCGCGTTCCTGCCTTCGAGGCCATTAAACTCGAAAATGCTTGGGCGGGGCACTACGCCTACAATACCTTGGATCAGAATGCCGTTTTGGGACCACATCCGGAGATCAGGAATTTCTATTTCGCCAATGGATTTTCAGGTCATGGCTTGCAACAATCCCCCGCCGTCGGGCGCGCCATTGCCGAGTTGATTACTTATGGTCAATATCGCAGCCTCGATCTCAGCCGATTTTCATTTGACCGGATGGTGACAGGGGACGCCATATCAGAGCATAATATCGTTTAATCAACCAAGAAGGACAGAGAATGCCGATAGTAAGAGTAGAAATGTTCGAAGGACGTGACCGGGAAACCAAGCAGAAGCTCGTTAAATCACTCACTGCGGAAATGGCAAGGGTCACCGGTTGCAGCGAAGCCAGCGTTCATGTGGTCATCACGGATGTCTCCAAAGAAGACTGGGGCATCGGCGGTGAACTCGCCGCAACGAAATTCCCTGACTAGGACGTATAACGTGGGAGTCGAGGTGCAGAAGATTTTCATTGTCGCACTGCTGGGCCGGATCTGGCACCATTTCAAGGATCAGCATTGCCTGCGTATGGCGACAGCGCTCAGTTATCAAACCCTGCTCGCCATTGTGCCTCTGGCGGCCGTTGTCTTTGCCCTCTTCACCGCAATCCCGGCATTCACTCACCTGAAGCAGAAACTGACAACACTGTTGTTCGATAACTTGCTGCCGTCCAAAATATCGACGGTGGACGCCGCCCTTAGTGACTTTGCCGTCAATGCAAGCCAGCTAACCTATTTTGGCCTTGCGGGCATCGCGATTACCGCGCTTATGCTGATGTCCAGTATCGAGGAGATTTTCAGCCAGATCTGGCAAGTCGCCGCCACGCGGAACCCTTTCAAACGATTGATTACCTACATTGTTATCACTCTAATAGGACCAATTGCGGTCGGCACCAGCCTCACGCTCGTAAACTGGATTGTCGATATCAGCGAAGAAGCGACTGGTTTTGAAGTGACCGGAGCGGTGGCGCTGCTAAGTTTTATTATGCCCTTTCTGCTTCCGTTCGCGATATTGTTCATTCTATTTCGCATTGTACCGGCCTGCGATGTGAAGTGGCGTCACGCCTTTATCGGTGCCGCCGTGGCGACCGCACTGTTCCTTCTAGGTAAGCATATGTTCAGGCTCTATCTTGAATATTTCCCGTCTTATGAGGTGGTCTATGGCACCATGGCCGCCATTCCTCTGTTTTTAATCTGGCTCTATGTGAGCTGGGGAATCGTTCTGTTCGGCGCAACCATTGCCGCTGTGCTCGGATTCGAATTCACCGCCGACATGGAGAAAAGATAGGGAATATAAAGGTGATCATCAGTCCGGAAGCTTGACGGCGCCCGACTCATCGATTTCAAATCCGGGGTTCCAAGCGACTTCCCAAAGGTGGCTGTCAAGATCACGAAAGTAGCCAGAATATCCGCCCCAGAAGACTTCTTCCGCTGGTTTGACAATTTTCGCGCCCAAATATTGAACCTGTTTCAGGACCTCATCCACCTCGTCCTTGCTCCGGGCATTATAGGCGAGTGAAAACCCTTCAAAACCGGTACCTTCTTCAGAAATGCCCGCATCTTTGGCAAGGTTACCACGCGGGAAAAGACCTATGGCCATCGAGCCGCACTGAAAAAAGGAAACGCCGGAAGCGTCCTTCACAGAACGCTTCCAGCCGAGAGATTCAAAGAAGGTTGTGCTCCGCGCCAGATCCCGAACGCCGAGCGTTATAAGCGAAATCCGCTGTTCCACCTTCAAGCCTCTTGTTAGTTTGCACCCTCTAGCAGGCGGCGTGCAATTACCTGTGCCTGAATTTCACCGGCGCCCTCAAAAATATTGAGAATACGCGCATCGCACAAAACCCGGCTGATTGGATATTCGAGCGCGAACCCGTTACCGCCGTGAATTTGCAGGGCGTTATCTGCCGTACTCCAGGCTACGCGGGCCCCAAGCAGTTTGGCCATCCCGGCCTCCAGATCGCAACGGCGACCTTCGTCCTTTGCCCGCGCAGACGCATAGGTAAGCTGGCGCGCCATCATGATTTCAACAGCCATCCAGGCGAGCTTGCCGGCAACACGCGGGAATTTGATAATGGGGCGGGCAAACTGAACGCGATCCAATGCATAGCGAAGTCCGAGCTCCATTGCGTTCTGCGCAACACCGAGCGCGCGAGCCGCTGTCTGGATACGGGCACTCTCGAATGTCTGCATCAGCTGCTTGAAACCGTTACCTTCTTCTTCGCCGAGAAGATTTTCCGCCTTGATCTCGAAGTTATCGAAGCCAAGCTCATATTCCTTCATTCCGCGATAGCCAAGAACCTCGATCTCCCCGCCGGTCATACCGTCGGCCGGAAAATCTTCTTCTTCGGTCATATGAGGTTTTTCCGCGAGGAACATGGAAAGACCCTTGTATCCCGGCTCATCCGGATTGGTCCGCACCAGCATGGTCATAACATCGGCGCGTGCCGCATGGGTGATCCATGTCTTGTTGCCTGTCACCTTGTAAACATCACCGTCCTTAACCGCCCGGGTTCTCAGCGATGCAAGGTCTGAACCGGTATTCGGCTCCGTGAAGACAGCAGTCGGCAGGATCTGGCCGGTCGCAATAGGGGAAAGCCATTTTTCCTTCTGTGCCTCGGTTCCACCGGTCAGGATCAACTCCGCTGCAATTTCTGAACGTGTGCCGAGCGACCCCACGCCGATATAACCACGCGAAAGTTCTTCGGACACCACGCACATGGACATCTTACCAAGACCCAACCCGTCGTATTCTTCCGGAACCGTAAGACCGAAAACGCCAAGTTCTGACATTTTCTCGACAACCGGCATGGGAATCAGCTCGTCCTTCAAATGCCACTCATGGGCATAGGGCATAACTTCTTCATTGGCGAAGCGGCGGAACTGATCCCGAATCATCGAGAAGGTCTCATCCAGTCCCGGATCACCGAAATGTCCGGTATCCATTCCTTCTGCAACCAGCTCGGCAATCCGCTCCTTAACCTCTGCGCTGTACCCCGCCTCAATAAGAGCTACAACTTCCTTGGTTTTGAACTTGGCGATTGCCGCGTCATCCAGCCCAAGGTCCTGGGGACGGATAATCTCACCAAGAGACATGGGGATGCCGCCAGTGATCTGGTTGAGATATTCACCGAAACCGGCCTGCAGCATTAACTGCTCCAACTCACCATATTTGCCTTCTGTGGCAAGGTGGCGCGACCAATTCAGTGTTTCGCGCAAAGCTTCTACATAAGTCGCAAGCCAGGCAAGACCATGCGTTGCATATTGATTGGCCTCGACCAGTTCCGCGCTGATCCGTCCATTACTGCCGCGGGTCAGATCCGCGACGGCCATAATCGCCTGTTGCTTGAAAGATTCGGCCGCGCCAAGCGCAGATTCACAAAGGCCGTCCAGGCCATCCAACAGAATTGTGCCGGGCGCCTCAACCATTTCAGACATTGTCATTATTATTCTTTCCTTATTTGATTACGGCTTCTTCTTACTCGTTGCCGGCTTCAATTGCATCCTCGATTGTTCTCATACCCGGATACTTTGCAGAAACCAATACGGCCATGTTGCCTGGTTTATGCTGGTTATTCATCATTTTTGTATGAGCGCGCGGAATATCATCCCAAGAGAAAACCTCTGACATGCAAGGATCAATACGCCGTTCAACAACCAGGTTATTTGCCTGTGACGCCTGTTTCAGATTGGCGAAATGGCTGCCCTGAATACGTTTCTGGCGCATCCAGACAAACCGCGCATCCATGGTCAGGTTGAAACCTGTCGTCCCCGCGCAGAACACCACCATACCGCCGCGCTTTACCACATTGCAGGAAACCGGGAAGGTCTGCTCACCTGGATGCTCAAACACGAAGTCAACATCGTTGCCCTTACCGGTAATTTCCCAAATAGCCTTCCCGAATTCGCGCGTCTTCTTCATATACTCGCCAAACCCTTCGCCATTCACTGTCGGCAGCTGGCCCCAACAATCGAAATCCTTGCGGTTGAGAACGCCTTTTGCACCGAGCGACATGACAAACTCGCGCTTACTCTCATCAGAAATAACACCGATGGCATTGGCACCGGCCGCAGCACAAATCTGGATAGCCATGGAACCAAGACCGCCCGATGCGCCCCAGATCAGAACATTATGGCCAGGACGGAGAATATGCGGCCGATGGCCAAATAACATGCGATAAGCAGTCGCGAGGGTCAGCGTGTAACAGGCGCTTTCTTCCCAGGTTAGATGTTTCGGGCGCGGCATCAATTGACGGTCCTGCACGCGGGCAAACTGCGCAAAGGATCCATCCGGTGTTTCATAACCCCAGATGCGCTGGCTCGTCGAGAACATGGGGTCGCCGCCGTTACATTCCTCATCATCACCATCATCCTGGTTACAATGAACAACAACCTCATCGCCGATTTTGAATCTCTTCACCTTGTTACCCACGGCATAAACGACGCCGGAAGCATCGGAACCCGCGATATGAAAGGGCTGTTTATGATAATCAAAAGGAGAAATGGGCTCGCCGAGAGCCGCCCAGACCCCATTATAGTTGACGCCAGCAGCCATCACCAGAATCAGGACATCATGGCTATCGAGTTCCGGTGTATCAACGACTTCCACCTGCATCGCCTTTTCCGGCTCTCCATGGCGTTCACGGCGGATGGCCCAAGCATACATTTTGGAAGGAACATGACCGAGAGGAGGAATCTCTCCCACTTCATACAGGTCCTTAATTTCGCCAGCAGGCAGTTCGTTTTCCACTTCGGACATCGCAGCAGCTTGCGTATTTGACATCGAAAATATCCTTCGTATTTGGCATGATCCCTATTTTACGGGACGCCTGTCTTTAAAAATCATAAATTCCCGTTTCCCGCCTTCTTATATCGCATTGCATCAAAAAACGAAACGGAGAGCTTTACATTAGTCTAATTTGTGAGAAGATTACTGACCTTTGTTCAGATAACAAGTTTTTTTTGCACCGCAACACAAAGTTATGTTATTACGTGTGGCATCAAGACTACGAAACAACCAATCTTAATTGACTGAGAATACGAAAGAAAATTATGGCAAAAGACAAGACGGAAGCCGTAAAATCCGGCGCCCCGAAGAAAGATCGCCCCTGGTTATTCCGTACTTATTCAGGCCATTCTTCCGCCAAGGCGTCGAATGAACTTTATAAAACGAACCTTGCCCGCGGACAGACCGGCTTATCCGTCGCCTTCGACCTTCCAACCCAAACAGGCTATGACTCAGATCATGTTCTGGCTCGTGGCGAGGTCGGCAAGGTCGGCGTCCCGATTTGCCATCTTGGGGATATGCGAACTCTTTTCGATGATATTCCGCTTGAAAAAATGAATACCTCGATGACGATCAACGCTACATCCGCTTGGCTGCTCGCGCTCTATGTCGCTGTCGCGGAAGAGCAGGGCGCGGATGTAACCGCCCTGCAAGGCACCGTGCAGAACGATATCATCAAAGAGTATCTATCGCGAGGAACCTACATCTTCCCGCCAAAGCCAAGCATGAAGCTTATTACCGACGTGGTAAGCTATACTTACCAGCAAATGCCAAAATGGAATCCGACCAACGTCTGCTCCTATCATCTACAGGAAGCTGGCGCGACACCTGTTCAGGAACTTTCCTTTGCATTGGCAACGGCAATCGCTGTTTTGGATGCGGTCAAGGAAGGGGGACAAATCAGTGCCGAGGATTTTCCCGCGGCAACGGGGCGAATCAGCTTCTTCGTTAATGCCGGCATCCGCTTTATTACCGAGATGTGCAAAATGCGCGCTTTCGTCGATCTCTGGGATGAAATACTGCGCGACCGTTACGGTGTTGAAGATGAAAAATTCCGCCGGTTCCGCTATGGCGTGCAGGTTAATTCGCTTGGCCTGACGGAACAGCAGCCGGAGAATAATGTCTACCGGATTTTGCTAGAAATGCTAGCCGTAGTCCTTTCCAAGAAAGCTCGGGCTCGCGCCGTGCAACTGCCTGCCTGGAACGAGGCTCTGGGCCTTCCCCGCCCGTGGGATCAGCAATGGTCTCTCCGCCTGCAACAGATTGTTGCCTTTGAGACTGACCTCCTCGAGTTTGGAGATATATTTGAAGGCTCGGTCGAGATTGACCGCAAGGTTGAGGAGTTGAAAGAAGCCGCGCGTGAGGAACTTAAACTTATTGAGGAAATGGGTGGCGCCATCGCGGCCGTCGATACGGGATATTTAAAAGAAAGCCTGGTTAATTCCAATACGAACCGTGTTCAGGCGGTAATTGCGGGCGATCTACCGGTCATCGGAGTGAATAAATTCACCGAATCTACGCCCTCTCCACTTACCCAGGAAGCCGACGGGGGAATCATGACGGTCGATCCCGCTGCAGAAGCGGAACAGATTGAACGGTTGCAAGCCTGGCGCGCGAGCCGCGATGAAACGGTCGTGAAAAAGGCACTTGAAGCCCTGGCAAAGGCCGCGAAGGAAGGGCGCAATATCATGCCCTCTTCAATTGCTGCCGCCAAGGCCGGCGTAACCACGGGCGAATGGTCTGAGGCGCTACGTCAGGTATATGGGGAATATCGGGCACCAACCGGTGTCAGCTCCGCTGTTTCCAATGCCGAGAACGATATTCTGGAACCCGCGCGCGAGAAGGTCGCAACAGCGGCTCAGGCACTTGGACGACCCCTCAAAGTCCTTGTTGGCAAGCCGGGACTCGATGGACATTCTAACGGCGCGGAGCAAATTGCCGTGGCCGCCCGCGACAGTGGCATGCAGGTGGTTTATGAAGGCATCCGCCTCACGCCTGATCAGATTGTCAACGCTGCGCGTAACGGCACCGTGGACCTTGTTGGCCTTTCCATCCTGTCTGGCTCGCACGTGCCGCTCGCGACTGAGGTTTGCGAGAAGTTGAGGGCCGCCGGCATTGGCAATATTCCGGTCGTGGTTGGCGGAATTATTCCGCCAGAAGATGCGGACAAACTCAGGAAAGCGGGCGTCAGCGCGATCTATACACCCAAGGATTTCGATATGGCGGGTATCGTTATCGACATGGTCGACATGATCATGAAATATGAGGATGTGGCCTGATCACCAGAGCGGAGAAAGATTCGCGGAAAACTGCCGGAAATTAACCATAATCGATCATTTTCCGCACCTCTTCGGGCTGGTAACCATATTCTCTTAAGGATTTGATTGTTGCATCCTTATCACGTTTTGACAGGCGACGCCCTTTCGCATCCGAGATCAAGCCGTGGTGATAATAGGACGGTGTTGGCAGGTCGAGCAGCGCCTGTAAAAGCCGGTGAATATGTGTCGATGCAAACAGGTCCTGACCCCGGATAACATGGTTAACGCCCTGAATTGCATCATCAAACGTAACCGCGAGGTGGTAGCTGGTCGATATCTCTTTTCGAGCAAGAACGATGTCACCAAAAGGTGCCGGGTTACACTGAATATACCCTTTTCCAACTTCCTGAAACTGCAGCTTGGATACCACTACCCTGGCAAGAGCTTTAACCATATTCAGGCGAAGTGCATAGCCATCGCCACGCGCAAATCTCTCCTGTCGCTCGCTCTCGGTCATATCGCGGCAAGTCCCCGGATATACGGGGCCTTCCGGCCCGTGCGGTGCGGAGTTGCTGCGATTTACTTCAGCTGCAATCTCCTTTCGGGTGCAAAAGCAAGGGTAGATCAAATCCCGGTCACTGAGTTTTTCAAGTAGGGCAGTATAGTCATCAAAATGATCGCTCTGGCGGCGTACCGGCGGGTCCCAGTCCAAACCCAGCCATGCCAGATCTTCATAGACCGCTTCCTCAAATTCCGGACGGCATCTGGTTAGGTCAATATCCTCCATACGGAGCAAGAACTGGCCACCGCTTTCCCTCGCCGCGTGCCAGGCAAGAGAAGCGGAATAAGCATGTCCTAGATGAAGAAGTCCAGTTGGGCTCGGCGCGAAACGGGTTATGGTTTGCATATAGTTAACACGGAAGAGGTTCCGAAAAAAAATATTCAATTACGCTTAAAATTTTATCTGTTTTTCTTGTAAGCCACGGAGTGTGGCGCTAGCCTTTGTTAATAATTTATTAATTATAAAAATTGTCAACGGGCGAGACGAATGTTTAGAAGAATATTGATCGCGTTGAATATATTAATGCTGGTAACGGCTTGTGCGATCCCGATTACCCGAAACCATGATGTCGTTTCGGCAATGGAACGTTATGAGGCTGCATATCGTGAAACCGTCAAGGACGACCCCAGAATGGCCGAGAACATCAGCGTCATGGCCGATGTACTTCAGACTGTGGACCAGCGGTATGTCGATGATGTCAATCCTGAAGATTTGATCGATAAGGCGATTGAAGGCCTGAAATCTGTCCCGATAGAGGGAAAAGGGGAAACCGATCCAACAACACGTGCGCTGAATATGATGCTTGCCTCGATGGACCGCTACACCGGCTATATGGCTCCACAGCGCTTTTCTTCCTACCGTGAAAGCCTGGAAGGCCATTTTGTCGGCCTCGGCATTCATATCAGAATGATTGACGATAATCTCACAATCATGAACCTTCTGCGTGGCTCCGGCGCGGAAGAGGCCGGCCTGCAGGAAAAAGACATCATCACCCATGTTGATGGCACCCCGATCAAGGGCCTTACGCTTTCGCAGGCGCGCGACAAGCTGCGCGGACCAGAGCATACGATCACAACCTTAACATTACAGCGGGAAAATACGCCCTCTCCCTTGCAGGTTGATGTAGTCCGTCGTGATGTGGAGGTAACCGCAGTAGAACACCATATTGACGGCAATATCGGCTATATTCGCATCTTCTCCTTTACCCGGAAGACCGGCCCGGGCGTAGCTACGGCGTTGAAGGACTTTCAATATTCCCTTGGCTCCAACCTTTGCGGCATCGTCCTTGATATGCGAAATAATCCCGGCGGCCTGGTCTCGGCGGCCGAGATTGTCGCGGATGCCTTTCTCGACGGCGGTAATATCTACTCTGTCAGTAATCGTGGCCAGGAAATGATTTCACGAGAGGCGGACCTCGGGGATGAAGTTAAAGGTGCACCGATTGTCGTTATGCTGAACAAAAAATCTGCGTCCTCCTCCGAAATTGTGGCAGGTGCACTGAAATACCAGGCCCGCGCAAAGCTCTTCGGCGAGAAAAGTTTCGGCAAGGGCCTGATGCAGTCACTGATGCCGCTCAGCAACGGCGGAGGTCTCCGCCTGACGACGGGCCGGTTCACAACGGGAGGAGGCCCCACCTTTAATGGGGTTGGGTTGACGCCGGATATTCCCTATACCGGGCAGGAAGGCGAAAGTGATGATGCACAGATCGCCCTTGCCGCGAAAAGCCTGAATTGTTCAACGAATATAAAGACCGCACTTGTCACCACCGAATGAAGAATGACGGGAACATCACGGCTGCCCTTGAATTTATCCGGACCCAGGACCCGGATTTCGCCCATGCACTCACACTGATCCAGCCTCTGCCAGAACGACGGCGCCCGGCGGGATTTGAACATCTGACCAAGATTATCATCGAACAACAGGTATCCCTGGCCAGCGCCGAAGCGATCTGGCAACGACTTTCTGGCGCCGTGACGCCGTTTGTCCCGGAACGGATGCTCGCGCATTCAGAGGAAGCGTTACGCGCCCTTGGCCTAAGTCGTCAAAAAGCACGATATTGTCGGGCTCTTGCGGAAGAAATCCAGAGCAACCGCCTCCTGTTAAAGACTCTTCATGAGCGAGATGACGAGGAAGTTCTCTCTCAGCTGACCTGTGTGAAGGGAATCGGCCGCTGGACTGCGGAGATCTATATGATCTCCTGCCTTGGTCGGACGGATATCTGGCCCGCCGGTGATGTCGCGCTTCAAACCGCTTTTGGCCACCTCAAAAGACTTCCAACACGGCCCGATGCGGCGAAAATGGACGAACTGGCAGAACCGCTTCGGCCCTATCGCACTGTCGCAGCGCGCATTTTATGGCGATACTATGCGGATGTGGTTCAGGCGCCAACCAGGAAAAAAGCTCCAAATAAAGATTAAAATTTTTCGCAAACGCGAGACAAGCGGCTTAGGGCCCTATATTCCTTAAAGAGAATAAATTTGGCATCACGACGCCCCTCAAGATGAGGTGGTGTCATATTTTTTTCACACAAAATACTGTATTAGGATTTGCAATTTGAAGAGCAAAAGGTCAAACTTTCAACGATAACTTCCTGTTTGGAGACAGATTGAGCCTTGCAAACATCTGTGGAAAAATACCCGGCACTGGTTTTAAACGCCGATTACAGGCCCCTTAGCTATTTCCCCTTATCGCTTTGGTCCTGGCAGGATACTCTTAAATCGGTTTTTCTGGAACGGGTCAACATCGTCTCAGAATATGATCGCGTCGTTCGATCTCCGAGCTTCGAAATGCGCATGCCCAGCGTCATCTGCCTTAAGCGCTATGTCAAGCAGAGCAAACAGCCTGCCTTCACCCGGTTCAATGTCTTCCTGCGTGACGGATTTCGGTGCCAGTATTGCGGCTCTCCGGAGGAATTGACCTTCGATCATGTACTGCCGCGCCGTCTCGGTGGCCAGACAAACTGGGAAAATATCACAACCGCCTGCGCACCCTGCAATATGAAAAAAGGGGGCAGGCTTACCCGGGAAGTGAGTATGTTTCCGGAAATCCGCCCTTATATCCCCACGCCACAAATGCTTAACCATCAAGGGCGTTCCTTCCCTCCCAACTATCTTCATAAAAGCTGGCGCGACTACCTCTATTGGGATACCGAGTTGGAAGAATAAACGAAATTCCCCGCCCCCACTTGCCTTTCTCACGTTTCGGCGTCTATATAGAAACAAATTTTTAATCATTCTTTTATTGCTGAAAATGTGACGCACAATGAGTTATGGCCTTGGTCTTTCAGAGAAAAAGCAGGCGCGGCAACGTCGCACCCGATTTTTCAAGTTCGTTTTGTATATTGCGTTGCTCGCTGGTGCCGGTGTTTACGGATACTATGAAGGCCAAGCAAATGCCGAACGGCGAATTGCCGATATCGAGGGACAGGTCATCGTCCTGACCAGTGAAAACGATCGGCTTAACGATCAGGCACGCGCAGCCTTGGACAAACAGAGCGCCGCCCTGGCGGAAGCCCGCCAATGGCGCGACAAGTTCGAGAATGAAATACCGAGCGGTCCAACGCGTGAAATCCTCGACCTTGTGCAAACGCGAATGAAGGAAGGCCTGGAGCCTGAACGCTTGCTTTCCTTGATTACACTCGCCCAGAACAGCCAAAATTGTGACGCAGCGCCGGAAACGAAACGCTTCATCGTCAACACGCCGATCTTCTCGAGCCCTGGAAACTCAATCAGTCTTGGAAATGGCACAATCACGGTTACGGGGAATGGAAAATCAGTCGTCAATTCAGAAGGTAAAGTAGAAGCCTGGTACGACCCTGAACAGCCAGTTGAAATCACCTTCACGCAGCTTGGCGGCCAGAAGGAACTGCTGACAGGCGTTCTGCCACTTCACAAAAGTGTGGTGTTTGGCGCCAATGAATATCGATTCAGTATTCTGGCGGGGAAGCAGAGCTTCGCCACTATTTCCGCAACACGTTGCGATTTTCCGTAAAATAAATCCTGCTCAAATTCGGGAAGAGAGCCAGATCGCCATTTTTGAACCCGCTTTAACAGCGGAGGTGAGAATTTCATAGCCCGGTGCGTCACTCGCCCCTTCTTCACGGGCAATATCGCGATGCTCGATCTCCTCATCGCGAAAATCGGAAATCGTTTCTTTCAGCTCCGCCTCTTCCTCACCGAGGGTCTCGAGTTGATCGCGGTAATGTTCGTCTATAACTTCCTCGACGGCTTCAGTGCAGGCCATCGCTGCCTCTTTCCCCAGCATTGCCGTTCCCGCACCAAGCGCAAACCCGGCGACATGCCAAAGTGGGCTTAACAGGGTCGGGCGAACACGGCGATCTTTGAGAAGTTCTTCAAATTTCTTTTTATGAACCTCTTCCTGCTCCTTCATATGCTGAAGCGTTTCCGCTGACTCGGTTTCTTTCAAAACGGCCAGCTGCCCTTCATATATCCGAACGGCACCAAACTCCCCGGCATGGTCAACACGGATTATTCTCTCCAGTTGCTCACGCGGGCTCAGGTCGCCGGGCTGACGACCGAAGGAAGGTTTCTCATCGTTGGATTTTTTTTTGTCTGGCATCGCCAATCCTTACTTGTTCTTGAAAGAACTTAGTGCAGCAAACAATGAAAAAACAGATAGAATCACCGCAGCAATGACATTATAGCCCGCCATGGAGATGCCAAATAGCGACCATGCGACGTCATTGCAGCGAACAATGGGCGTTGACATGATTTTGGCCTTTAAATCCTGCAGACTGCTGGCTTGGGCAGTATTCCCAACACATTCCGCAGTGCCTTCCCACCATCCCTGCTCAACACCCACATGATAACCGCCGATTGCCGCTGTCACCGCGAAGCCAACCGCACAAAGCATAAGAAACGGACCGGCGCCATAGCGCTTCCTGAAAGCAAGGCCGGCAAGAGAGATGACAATGACGGCGGCATAGGGCCAGCGCTGGTAAAGACAAAGGACGCAGGGCCAGAGGTCAAACACATATTGCGCAATAAACACGGTGCCGAGTGCACCAACACTCGCCAGCAGGGTCAACCACAACGCATTTCTCGTCAGGTAAGTCATCCGGGCTCGCCCTTTCGCATACCCTAGAGCATATACTTAATGGCGACAAATCCGCCAATCAACAGTACGAAAAAGAGCAGGGTCAACAGGCCGAGATATTTCTCGATAAATATCTGGATCGGTGCGCCAAATTTCCACAGCAAACCTGCTACCAGAAAGAACCTCAGGCTTCGCGAAAGAACAGAGGCAACAATAAACACAAGAAGATCGAGATGAGTCACTCCGCTCGCGATCGTGATAACCTTATAGGGAAAAGGCGTGAGACCAAAAAAGGCGACGATCCACCCGCCCCACTCATTATATGCATCGGTAAAGTTGACAAATTTATCCGTATAGCCATAAAAATCGATAATCGGCGCCCCGACCAGATCGAAAAAAAGATACCCGACAAGATAACCGAACAGTCCGCCAACCACAGAAGTAAGGCTGCAAATAAAGGCAAGCCGCCAAGCTTCGCGGCGGTTGGCAAGCACCATCGGTATTAAAAGGACATCTGGCGGAATAGGAAAGAAGGAGCTCTCCGCAAAGGAAATGCCCCCCAGAAACCATTTTGCCCGCGGTTTTGCCGCCAGTCCCATGGTGAAATCATACAAACGTCGCAACATAGAGCGGGCCAGAACCTGAGTAAAAACCAAAAAAAGACAAATCTTTCTTACCCGGTTTTATCAGCCGCCTCAATCTTTATCATTATTTTCATAACTGGTATGCACAAGCCCAGAACACCTATTGACCCGCTCACATTCATCGCTATAGTGCGGATTTTCAACCGCAGCCCCTGTGGCGGAATTGGTAGACGCGACAGATTCAAAATCTGTTGTCCATTGGGCGTGCCTGTTCGAGTCAGGCCAGGGGCACCATTCATAGTTCACCCTCTCCTACAAAGTCAGCGCGACAGACTTCCTTAACCATATGCTAATAACTACTGGTTACGATCTGAACCAGTCTTTAGCTTCGCCATGAGAGAGTGTGTAAAATGCCTGTCCTGATGATGTCGGCCGGTGGCCTGGTACTTCTTGCGGCAATTTGGGATGTATTTTCCCGCAAGATCCCAAATTTTCTGCCGCTGATTATTGCCGCACTATACCTGTTGCAAGCCGTTGTTGTCGGTGACTGGTCGGCGCTTCCCTGGCATCTGCTTTGCGGCGCAGGCGTTCTTGTTGTCGGAATTGTGATTTTCGCGATGGGCTGGCTGGGTGGCGGTGATGTGAAACTACTGGCCGCACTCGCGCTCTGGGCCGGGCCGGATCACCTTACCCTTCTTTTGTTAATGACCTGTCTGGCAGGCGGTGCCCTTGCTGCTATCTATGTCTTACCGATCATATTGACCCGTAATCCGCTAATATCGAACTTCGTCGACTGGTTTTTTATGAAAATATTGAGAAAACCAGCACCCCTTATACAAACAAGCAAGACACTAGGCCTGCAACTTCCCTATGGCGTTGCCATTGCCATTGCCGGTTTCGTCGTGTTCTACCAATTCTTCCGCGTTCTGTAATTTTCAGGCGGCCCTGGCCAGCCAGATACCGAAAATGATACAAACTGTACCAGCGAGAAATCGTAAACTCAGCGGTTCCTTCAGAAAAATATAACTCATGACCGGCACCAGGATAAAGCTGAGGCCCATGAAGAGATATGCCCGGCTGAGTGGAAAATGTTTGAGGATATAAACCCAGAGCAAGGTGGCCAGGCCATAAAGGATCACCGCCATTATGAAATAGGCGTTGACGGATAGTTTAAGCAGGGACTGATGATCAAAAGCGACCACATCCCGGCTGGCAATCTTGAACAGGACCTGACCGGCCGAGATAACGAAAGGCATAATGAGGATAAGGATATCTTTGCTCATTCTATATTTTGTGCCCGAATAGAGGCCGGACCGGCAATGGAGAGATAAGATAGACGTTTTCTTTCGCGACGTCCGCGGGTCACGGAATCCAGAATAAATCCACAAACCAGCAACAAAAATGCCAGCAGCATACAGGCACTTGCCAGAATTACGGTTGGAAACCGCGGTACGAGGCCGGTGTCAAGAAATGTCAGCACCACCGGGATCGCCAGAACAATTGATATGATCGCCAGAATTAGAAACAAGCAACCAAAGAAGGTCATTGGCCGCTCATCTTTTAACAACTTCACAATTAGCTTGGTTATTTTCAATCCGTCCGAGAAGGTGTTGAGCTTACTGTCCGACCCTTCTGGGCGCTTCATATAGGTGCTGGCTATTTCGGCGGCCGGCATGTTCAGCTCAAGGGCGTGGATCGTGAGTTCGGTCTCTATCTCGAATCCCTCCGAAAGGATCGGGAAGGATTTGACGAACCGGCGGGAAAAGACCCGGTATCCCGTCAGAATATCTTCAAACCGACGACCGAATACACTCGCGACAATTTTTGAGAACAGGCGGTTACCCAAAACATGCCCCTTGCGATATGCCGCCTGACCCTTGGCAACACGTTTGGCACAGACCATATCCAGCCGGTTCTGCAAAAGGTGATCAACCAGTGACGGTGCAAGAGAAGCTTCATATGTCGCGTCGCCATCCACCATCAAATATATATCTGCCTCAATATCAGAGAACAGACGACGGATTGCGTTGCCCTTGCCTGGCATATCCTCATAAATGACTTCCGCTCCCGCAGCAGCGGCAACATCGGCTGTTTTATCTGTCGAGGCGTTGTCACACACGACAATTCGCGCCTCAGGCAACGCCAAGTGAAACTCCCGAATAACAGTGCCAATCGTGAGTTCCTCATTAAGGCAAGGTATCATGACGGCAATGGAACCGGTTAGCGGAGTGCTTGGTTCCTCCCGCGTCACGCTTGGCTTATTGATGGACTCGCTCTGGTTCATCTGAATTATTCCTAACCGCGAACAATTTCCATGAAGACGGCACATCAACCTCTACTATGTCATCCGGAAAATTTCCGTCAACTAGGCGATTATAGAGGATATCCGACGCCTTTGACTCCTGAAAATAGGATATTGTCGAAGCATTGGGACATATTAGAATATAGTCAATCCCATATTTTTCGAGAATTTTCCGACTGTGCGAAATATCGGTCGCAGTTAAGAGCGCATGTGTATCGAAAATTGTCTCGCCATTGCGGTGAAAGGGAACAGCAAGAAAATGATGTGGTGTGCGGTAAATAAGTTCTGGGCCAAAATCGAGATTATTGGCAAATCTAAGCATACCACGCTCGCGGATAAACTCTTCATCACTCAGTACGGCAGCAATTTCCGGTATGCTGCACTTCACCGCCTTCGTCCTGGTGGCAGCGATCGCTTCCGAAGACTTCGGGCCATCTGAAATGGTGCCAACCAACAATGCCAGAATGAACGGGCCCAGGACAACGCCAGCACGCACGAACAACCCCGTCGCGCTTTTTCTCCACCCGATGTAATGCAGATTCACGACATTCAATAGATCTTCCAAAAGGGGGCCCGCGGCAATCACACCGGCAACAGCAAGATAAAGCGCGGCACGAACATGAAATAGCGCGAGGGCGCCCGTGCAGATCAATACCAGCACCAGCCAGACCCACATTTGGCGACGTTCCGGATGGTCAGTGCAAAAGACAACAAATCCGCCATAGGCGATGCCAATAAAAGGCAAAAGACAATAAAGAATTGTTCGGCGCGGGCTATCCAGCAAAGGGAGCATTTCGATCACCTTGTCATGCCAGATGGTCCCGATACGTGGATCTGCCTCGGCCAGTGGCCCAACCAAAAGGTCCGGATAATACCGGAGGATCAGGCCAAGACAAAGCAACGAGAATAGTCCGGCCCCGGCAATCCGGAAAAGTATCTTGTCCCCACGATCAAGAAGTCCGCAGAGAACAGACCAGAAGAAAACCGGGCACCCAATCAAGAATATCTGCGCGATAGAAATCCGGTCATAGCGCGCAATCAGCCAGCTCTCGGGGGCGACATCAACAGCTATTGCCGCCAGGCAAACCGAAAAGGCCCCCAATACAAACCCGCGGTTAATGCAGCGCCATTCATCACCCCAGAAAAGCCAGCAAAGACCAAGGCCCACGGTAACGGGAGCAAAGACAATCAGATATTCAAGACTGACCCATAAAGCGAGGCCGCTGATCATCCCGGCAATCAGAGCGAGCCGAGATTTTTTATTGTGGGGGTTAAGCCGGATCAAACAGCCCAGAACGGTGGCGGTTAATACGCCCAGGACCATGTGGTGATCCGCCTGCCCGATGTGGAAATATTTCTGAATGACGGGTTGAACGGCCAATAGGATAGCAATGGAAAATAAATTCCTGGGCTGCATTAAAGGTCTTGCCGCCCAAATACAGACTAGAACAAGCAATAGTGACATTAATGCTGGCAAGGTCACCCCTGCCATTTCAATCGCTTTGGAAGTATCCATAAAGGGCATTAATGGTGCCGCAGCGCCGAGGATCAGCAGATCCATCGGTCGCGTCCAGTGAATATCCGCTCCGTCTGCACCTCCAGCTCGAGCGATATGGCCCTCATACCAGTCCCCGGTCTGCACCAGTGTGTTGACCCGTTCCAGACGCATAAAGGCATCCGGGCCTTCCGGTTGAAGGACATTGGGGCTCGATATGAGCTGCGTCGGCAGGATCACAAAACAGGTCAGCCACAGCAGAAAGAACATAACAACGCGTTCGGCGGTCACGAAAAATCCCCAAAAGTAATCAGCAATTGCGCTTCAATTCTGTTGAAAACTAGCGCAAAAACCTTAACAAAAGGAAGAAAGCCCGAAATATCGACCAATTCCCGCGTTGTCGCATTTCTCAGATAATAGGGAGGGTAACCAAGAAGCTATTTCCTAGGCCGAAGCCCCTCATCCTTGGTCGTTACAGGTCTTAAAACCGTCCGGTCGGTTGCCAGTGCTTCAGAGACTTTTTCGCAAATCTCGTCAAGCGTAAAAGGCTTGGCGATAACATCATGGATCAGCATCTCAAGATTATAGGCTCTCTGCCTCTCAGCGGCGTAGCCCGTCATCATCAATATTTTAAGATTGGGAATGTCCTTGGTCACTTTAAGCGCGAGTGCAATGCCATCCATTACCGGCATCACAATATCGGTGAGCAATAGATCGAACGACTCTCCCTTTTCCAGAGCCGCAAGAGCGTCAGCACCATCTTCCACAGCAACAACTTCGTGACCATGATGGATCAAGGCGCGGCTAATGAATTCCCGAAGGGCAGCCTCATCTTCTGCAATCAAAATCCGCGCCATCTATACCTTCCGTTCAATCCTTGACGATATAGCCTATATAAGGAAGTTCCCTGTAATAATGAGCATAATCAAGGCCATACCCGACAACAAACAAATCGGGACAATCGAAGCCCACAAAGTCTGCTTCGAAGTCCGAAACCCTTTTTCCCTTCTTATCCAGCATCAGGCAGGTCTTCACAATCTCTGCCCCACGATCCAGAAGCTCTTGCTGCGCAAAGGCCATCGTCCTGCCGGATTCGAGAATATCATCAATCAGCAGCACCTTGCGGCCCTTGACCGTGTCCACGATATCACGGGTAATCAGAACATTGCCGCTGCTCACGGTTTTATCGCCGTAGGAGGAAAGCGCCATAAAATCAATTTGCGGCTTCACACCTGCATGATGTAGCGCACGAATCAGGTCTGCGGCAAAAACGAAGCTCCCCTTCAGGACCGCAATGACCAGAATATCCGATCCCATGGTGTTGGCAATTTCTTCCGCCAATTCCTCATTGCGTTTAGCAATATCGGCGCTCGGAAATAAGATTTTGATATTTGATTTCGCCTCGGCGATATTCATTCTAGGCCTTTCAATAAAACTGGTAAATTTCCGCCGATCACTTCCTTGATTGAAGTCGGCGGATCTAATTCTCGGGATCGATCAGGTCAACCTTGACATTCTTTGCGTCTTCAGGCGGTTGATTCATGCTGCTTGAGAACTCCATCTGGCTCAAAGGCTCAATCTCCGGCTCCTCCACCGACGTGGTCCAGCTATAGACGCTTTGCCCCCTATCGTCGAGGAGCGCAATCTTAATCCGTGGCAAGGGTTGCCTAACATCGGTAATGTTCTTGATAAGGCCCGAAACTGTCAGGGTGGTCACACCGTTTTGCAAAACCGACTTTGTTTTCAGATCATGTATTTCGAGCCCAATTAAATTCTCTGTTTCCACATCGATCTGAAGGTACTGGTAGGCTGTCGCAGAGCCGGGCCAGATCTGCACAACATAATTACGGCCAAGATACGCGCCAAAAACAAGTGCCACTAAAACCAGGAGGAGGAGAAGCCAGGCAATCCAACGTCGCTGTTTAACTGAATTACCTGCACTCGGCGGAGCCACCTGCGCGGCTGTCATCTGTTCAATACTCATCCCCTGATCGGGGCCGGCAGAAACCGCTTCCACCACCGGTTTTTCCGGGGGAGTATCAACGACAACTTTCTTCGGCGTATCCTCTGGAGGAAGTTCGCGCCACTTGTGGCCGCACTTGGCGCATTTCACTGCGCGGCCTTCCGGACCAATTGTCGCCGGATCAATTGAATAACGGGTTCCGCAACTTGAACATGTCAAAATCATTGGCCAGGATCACCAGCTCACGAATTAAAGTTTCTTTTTTATAGGCGTTTGCTTGGACATGCACAAGACTGGCTGATAAATCTATCATAGTTTATCTTCTGTCGCGTAATTTTGGGAGGATGGTTTGGTCAGGTTTGAGAATGTCGGGATGCGTTATGGGCTGGGGCCTGAAGTATTGCGCGATATCAGTTTTAACCTGCTCCCCGGCTCCTTTCATTTTTTAACGGGGCCAACCGGCGCCGGGAAGAGTTCCCTGCTAAAATTACTTGCCCTGTCGCATCGGCCAAGCCGCGGGCTGATTACCCTTTTTAACAAGGAAGTCTCCTCCCTCGCCCGCGACGACCTGCCCGCGATGCGACGAAAAATTGGTGTTGTCTATCAGGATTTCCGCCTGCTGGATCATCTCTCCGCACTTGATAACGTCGCGCTGCCGCTCAAACTCGCGGGTGCGAAAAATGACCAGATTTACCAACATGTGGCTGAGTTACTGGAGTGGGTAGGGCTTGGAAGGCAAGTTGACGCGAAACCGCCAACGCTTTCAGGCGGTGAAAAACAGAGGGTTGCTATTGCCCGCGCCGTCATCAACCGGCCACAGCTCCTGATCGCTGATGAGCCAACCGGCAGTATGGACGCAGAAATGGGGCTTCGTCTCATGTATCTGTTACAAGAACTCAACAAAATCGGGACAACGGTCGTCGTTGCGACCCATGATCTCGAGCTTATTAGCCGGTTTGGTAATCCAGTCATGTATCTCAAGGACGGATTACTGACGACCCGCGCCCAGGACAATCCGCCCCCAAAAGAAAGCAAGGATCCGGCATGATACAGTTTTTCGGAAAATCCGCAGAATTGCAGCTGGAAAAGGATGTATCAACCCGCTACCTACCGGTTGTGATCTCGGCAATGATATTTCTTGCCGCCCTATCCATCGGGGGATTATTTTCCTTGAGCAAGGCAATAAGTGATTGGTCGGAAACCCTGACGGGCAACCTGACCGTTGAGATTGCCTTTGATCCCACCGCTGATCTCGATAAGAAAGTCACAGACGCCGTTGAACTGCTTTCGGCAACACCGGGCGTTGCCGCCGCACGGGCAATCGAGCAAGAGGAGACCCTGAAACTTCTGGAGCCATTCCTGGGAAAAAATGCAGCCTTAGGGGAACTGCCTGTCCCACGCCTTATCGAGGTCATCATTGCCGAAGACAGCGCTATCGATCTTGCCGCCCTGAATAAGAAACTGGTGGAAGCTGTTCCGGCCGCGCGGCTCGATATCCATCGACCTTGGCTCGACAAGATGGTTCTTCTCGGTCGCTCCATTCAGCTTCTGGCCGCCGGAATCATGCTGCTGATCGGCTGTGTAACCGTGATTATTGTGATCTTTGCCGTCCGCACTGGATTGATCATGCATTCGGAGGTTATCCAGGTTCTGCACCTGATTGGCGCACGGGATAATTATATTGCCGAACAATTCCAGAATTATTTTTCCCGCCTCAGTTTTCTGGGTGCCTTACCGGGCCTTATCGTTGCCATCATTGTCATGTTTATTTTCAATTTTCTTGTTAGTTCACTGGAGGCGTCGATGCTCCCCCCGCTCTCCGTTGGCATTGAAGGAGCTATTGCATTATTGTTGCTGCCTGTTCTGGTTGCCTTGCTGACGAAATACACGGTGCGGCAGGTCGTCTTAAAGTCACTTCGCCGGATGATGTAAAATGCTTGTATTGCTGGATAGAGACGGCGTGATCAATGAAGACCGGGCAGATTTCGTAAAATCCCCGGCGGAACTGGTTTTCATCCCGAAAGCGCTAGAGGCGATTGCCCGGCTAAACGCCCATGGGCATAAACTGGTAATTGCAACCAATCAATCCTGTATCGGGCGCGGCATTATCAATGAAGAGCAACTGGCGGAAATTCATGGCAAGCTTAAGGATAGCCTGGCAAAACTGTCCGGCCGCTTGGATGATATCCTTGTCGCCCCGGATGCGCCATGGACAGCAACGGACAGGCGCAAACCCGGCGCGGGGATGCTGATCGAGGCGATGCGAAAGTTTAACGTAACGGCACATGAAACAGTTTTTATCGGGGACAGTGCGCGGGATATCGAAGCGGCTAACTCTGCCAACTGCCACCGCATACTCGTCCAGACTGGCAAAGGTAAAAAGACATTGGCTGAGGGAGTCGCGCGGCATCTGATGCCCGTTCATATCGCCAAAGACCTTGACGAAGCGGCCAGTTTTATTCTTGACGGAAGGTTCTGAAACATGCCCTTTCGCTGGAAAATTATTGCGGCCGCAGTCTTTATCTTTCTGTGTCTCTGGACAGGGGCGTTCCTCACTTTCATGGCGGAGGTTGAAAACAGGCTGCCCGCATTGCCCCACGAAATCAACGGGATTGTCGTCCTGACTGGCACGCCAGCGCGGTTGACAGCAGGATTTGACCTTTTGAAAGAGAATGTCGGGGCGCGGCTGCTGGTGTCCGGTGTAAACTCAAAGGTGACGCGCGAGACCTTACGTCAAGCCACCGGGCAAAGCGCGGAATTGATGGATTGCTGCGTTGATCTTGGCCGCCTTGCCCGCAATACAGAAGGCAATGCCTATGAAACCTCTTTATGGGCGAAATCCAATGATTTTAGCAGCCTCGCCATCGTTACCAGTGCCTATCACATGCCACGCAGTCTTGTAGAGCTAAAGCGACAGATGCCCGACATTAATCTAATTGCCTATCCCGTGGCGAGTGATACGCTTGAACTGACAGGCTGGTGGAAAAACCCGAGGGCCTTTATGGTGGTTGCCGGAGAGTTCAATAAATATGTCTTCAGTCTTGTCCGTGCCCGGCTTGACGATTAGGCGCTGAAAGAGAGTCGCGTGACGCAATTAAGATCCCTAGCCTTCTTTATCGGCTTTTTTGTCTGGTCGGTGATCATGAACCTGGCCTTTCTTCCCTTTCTTGCCTTTGACCGGAAGTGGATTGTCCTCGGGCAGCGAATCTGGTCGCGAGGAATTGTCGTTCTCTTGCGCAGCATCTGCGGTCTGCATCTAGAAATCCGGGGAAAGGAATATCTCCCGAGCGGAGCCGCTATTGTCGCTGCCAAGCATCAATCTGCGTTTGAGACCATGATCTTTCACCTGATCACCGACGATCCGGCGATAATCCTGAAAAAGGAACTTCTCAGTATTCCCGTCTATGGCTGGTACTGCCGTAAGACGAAGATGATCGCAGTGGATCGCAAAGGTCATGCGGCGGCGCTGAAATCCATGTTATCGCAAGCTCGGCAAGCCATGGACGATCAACGTCCGATCATTATTTTCCCTGAAGGGACCCGCTCCCCTCTTGATGAGGATCTCCCCTTTCAGCCCGGAATCGCCGCAATCTATACTAAATTGCAGCAGCCAGTGATACCCGTCGCGCTCAACACAGGTCTTTTCTGGCCAAGAAGAAGTTTTTTCTGCCGACCGGGCGTTATGGTGATTGAGTTTCTGCCGCCAATCGAGGCTGGAATGGACCGAAAAGCGTTCATGAAGGAGCTGAAATCCCGAATTGAGACCAAAACCGAGGCTTTGGTCACTGAGGGTCGCACAAAATACATCTCCTGACCGCTGCAGCAGATATTAAATTTTACGTAAGACCCCTTTGTTACTATATTCAGTGGTACATGCTTTTTCGAGAATGAAGGTGTCCAATGTCGCCTGTCGCCCCGATATCGCAGCAGATATGGGATATGAAATACCGCTTCAAATCCGCCGATGATAGCGTCAAGGAACGCTCTATCGAGGATAGCTGGCGGCGTGTTGCCCGCGCCACAGCAGAAGCGGAAGCGGAACAGGACCGAGAAAAATGGGAAGAGCGTTTCTACGCACTGCTTGACGATTATAAATTCCTGCCTGCGGGTCGAATCTTATCCGGCGCCGGTACAAAACGACAGGTCACGCTTTTTAACTGTTTCGTCATGGGTGACATCGGCGATGACATGTCATCGATCTTCGATAACCTGAAGGAAGCCGCCCTCACCATGCAACAGGGCGGTGGGATCGGTTATAATTTCTCCACTCTCCGGCCAAAAGGCGCGCCAGTCCATGGCATGGGCTCCGATGCCTCTGGTCCGCTCAGCTTTATGGATGTCTGGGACAGCATGTGCCGCACGATCATGAGCGCAGGATCGCGCCGGGGCGCCATGATGGCAACCATGCGCTGTGATCATCCGGACATTCTCGATTTCATTAAGGCGAAGCAGGATGCGGGGCGTCTTCGGATGTTCAACCTTTCCGTCCTTGTCTCTGACGCCTTTATGGAGGCCGTCCGAAAGGACGATGCGTGGGAACTTCGTTTCGACGGAACTCTCTATAAGACCGTGCAGGCACGCGAACTGTGGGACGAAATCATGCGATCGACCTACGCCTATGCGGAACCAGGGGTTATCTTTATCGATCGCATCAATGCCCGCAACAACCTCTATTATGTGGAGACCATCACGGGCACCAATCCCTGCGGTGAACAGCCTTTGCCAGCGTATGGGGCCTGCTTGCTGGGTTCCGTTAATCTCACCAAGATGGTTGTCCATCCGTTTGAGAAGAAGGCGGCCGTCGACCTCAAAAAGCTTGATGGCGTGGTGCGTGACGCAATCCGCCTGATGGATAATGTCGTCGATATTTCCGGTTACCCCCTGCCGGAACAGGCGAACGAAGCGCGCGCAAAACGACGCATTGGCCTCGGCATTACCGGTCTTGCCGATGCGTTGATCATGTGCGGCGTGCGATATGGATCAGACAAGGCGCTTGCACTCACACGTAAATGGATGGCGCAGATCCAGCGCTCCGCCTATCTCGCCTCCACCGACCTTGCCGCGGAAAAGGGTACCTTTCCCCTGTTTGATAAGGAAAAGTATCTTGCTGGAGAGACGATCCGTGCGCTGGATAAGGATATCCGTGACGCAATCGCTGAAAAAGGTATCCGCAATGCGCTTGTTACATCCGTGGCTCCGACGGGCACGATTTCACTGCTCGCGGATAATATCTCAAGCGGGATCGAGCCGGTGTTCAGCTTTTCCTACACCCGCAATGTGCTGATGCCTGACGATACCCGCAAATCCGAAGAGGTAACCGATTATGCGCTGCGGCTATTCCGCCGACTAAAGGGCGCCGATACGCCCCTTCCCGACTATTTCGTCGATGCGCAGGTGCTGACCCCGCCAGATCATGTGCGGATGCAAGCAGTGGTTCAGGAATATATCGATAGCTCTATCTCGAAGACCATCAACTGCCCGGAAGATATCAGTTTCGAGAATTTCAAGGATATCTATCTGCAGGCCTATGAACAGGGCTGCAAGGGATGCACGACCTATCGTCCCAACGATGTCACGGGCGCGGTATTGGAAGTGAAGAAGGATACTGCGGCGGAGGAACAGCCCGCTTTGCCCTTGCAGGAACCTTTTACGAAACCTTCTGACAGTTTCGAGGCAGGTGGTATTGTCTATATGACGAAACCGCTCGACCGGCCCGGCACTTTGCCCGGCCAGACCTATAAACTCCGCTGGCCGGAGAGTAACCACGCCATATATATAACGCTCAACGATATCATTCAGGATGGCCGCCGTCGCCCGTTTGAGATCTTCATAAATTCGAAAAATGTTGAGCATTTCGCCTGGACTGTCGCGCTGACGCGCATGATCTCCGCCGTTTTCCGTCGCGGCGGAGATGTCAGTTTCGTGGTAGGCGAGTTGAAGGCCGTCTTCGATCCGCGCGGCGGCGCCTGGGTGAAAGGGAAATATGTCCCCTCCCTCCTCGCGGCAATCGGGGAAGTGATCGAAACCCATATGATCCAGATCGGCTTCCTGCCACCTCCAAAAGACAAGCAGGATGAGACGAACGAGGCGGTTTCGAAAGTGGTCGTGGGCGGGGAGAGCAAGCCGAAGGAAGGGCTGCTCCGGCAGTGCCCACAATGTGGGGAGGCCGGACTCCTTCGGATAGAAGGTTGCGATACCTGCACCACCTGCGGCTATTCCAAATGCAGCTAACTGACCCATTCACATTGGGGATATCGGTCCAGAATCCGCTTTCAAGAGAAGGCAAAAAGCGCTACTAACGTCTCATATTCTGCGATGGAGACAGCTATGACAGAACAAACCATCTTTCCATTTCATCTGGCCTTTCCCGTCGATGATCTGGAAGCGGCACGCGATTTTTATAAAGGCTTTCTGGGTTGTGCAGAAGGCCGTAGTTCCAGCGATTGGGTCGATTTCGATTTCCATGGTCATCAGATTGTCGCCCATCTCGCTCCAGAGGAACTTGGTAAAGCAAAAACCAGCAAAGTGGATGGCCATGGCATTCCCTGCCGTCATTTCGGGCTGGTCATGTCGATGGAGAAATGGCAGGAAGCCGCCGACAGGTTAACTGCCGCTGGGATAGATTTCATTATCGAGCCTTATATCCGCTTCAAAGGTGAAGTGGGCGAGCAGGCGACAATGTTCTTCACAGATCCCGCCGGAAACGCCATTGAACTAAAGGCATTCAAGAATATGGATCAGCTATTCGCGAGTTAGTCGCCCTTTTCGATCAGCTCCATGATACGGTGGAGCGGTCCATCGGCGATGCCAAACTCATCCAGATGCGTAAGCGTGCTTTTCAGATACTCCACATTGGGACCGCCCCGCCCATGGGCGCGGGCAATGATCCGCGCGGCCTCCTCCAGTGACGGCTTGCCACAATATTGCTCATGCGCCGGATCCGCGACAAAGGTCAGGGCGGGCGCCATGACGCCATCTTCGAGAAGCCTGACCCGCACCATCCTTGGCTGGTAAACACTGGTCACCATTTCCCGCCGATAGAGATAATCGATCACCGGCTCACGAATATCTGCGGGGCAAAGAATGCCCTTTCCCCGGCAGGACCCACCACGGTCAAGCCCCAACACCAGGCCCGGATTTTCGGCCGTTCCCCGATGAACGACCGACGTCACACAAAAAGCGCGGTGATATCCGTAGAGCTGGGCATCCTGAACGCCGAGATGATCAAACCCCGGCCGCCACATCAAGGAGCCATAGCCGAAGATCCAGAGATCCTCATCAGGTGGCAGCTTTGGGAGTGGATAATCCACAGACGGCAGGTCCGGCTCCAGTATCAAATCAAACTTTCGCGTCATGTGCTTCCTGCCTTCTTGAACCGGTAATTTACAAGAGCCACGCCAGCCACGGCAATTCCCATCCCGATAAGGGCAAGTGCACCAAGCGTCTCATCAAACAGGAAATAGGCGACGACAGCCGTACAGGGCGGCGTCAGGTAAAAGAGGCTGGAGACGTTCGCCGCGGCCCCTTTCCGCAAGAGCATATAAAGCAGCGTCATGGCGCCAAGCGATAAAATAATGACGAGCCAGAGCAGTGCGAAAACCAGCTCTCCTGACCAAATAACCTCCCCCGTCTCAAACAGGAGCGACATCAGATAGAAATAAGCTCCAGCGACGACGAACTGGATAAGGTTCCCACTTTTAATATTCATATGGGAGCAGAATTTTTTCTGATAGAGGGTGCCTGCAGAAATGCTGATCAGCGCGATAAAGGAAAAGCTCATGCCAAAAAGCGTTCCTTCCCCCACCGAAAGCTTGTTAAAGACAACGAGAAAAACGCCAGCAAGCCCCAGCAAAAGCCCGATCCATTTTTGCAAGGATACATTTTCCTTCAGCAAAACCCCCGCCAGCGCCGCCACGATAAGAGGCTGTATCCCGACAATAAGCGAGGAAATACCTGCCGGCGTTCCTTTTGATATAGATAGGAAAACAAACCCCAAATAGCCGCCATGCATCAAGAGCCCACCAATCGAAATATGAAAATAATCGATCCTGCGCGTGGGCCAGCGGGTCCGGGTCATCAAGACAAATGGCACCATAAATAAAATGCAAACGCCAAATCGTAATGCAAGAAATGTCATCGGCTCGACATAGGGCAGGCCCATTTTCGCACCAATAAAGCCCGTGCTCCATAAAAAGACGAAGATGATCGGCATCGACTTTATGATCAGGGTTTCGGACGATTGTACGGAGTTTTCTGTCATTACACCTATGGGACCCAATTCAGGATTATCTGTAATTACTGCAATTCTTTCTATATAGAGTGCTAAAGCGTTTCACAAGCAATCAACCCGGACCGTCCATGCGTATTCTATTTGGTGGCATATTGGCCCTTATTATCGTTGTCGGCGGCTATATCTTCTGGTGGCATCAAGTTGCGGACCAGTTGGTGGAAGCTGCTGACAGATGGCGAGAAACCCGGATCAGCGAAGGGTATGAAATCAGTCATAATCCACTGATCACTTCTGGATTCCCCTATCGGGTAAAGGTAACAGCGGAGGCGCTTTCGATCGCCAACCCGAACCATATTCGCCAGCCCCACATTGAAATCCCCGTTTTCTGGGCCGTTGTGCAACCATGGCGTATCAATCATGTCATTTTCGGTATAGAGGGTGCGGGCCAGGCTAACTGGACAGAGAAATACGAGCAAAGAACTCTTGATTTTAAGGCTTCCAACGCCCTTGGCAGCGCAACTTTCAGCACCCAGGGCCGGATACGCACCGTCGCCATTGATATCACGGAGTTTGAGGCGAAGCCTTCCTGGAGACCGCCCGTTAAGGCAGGGCGACTACAGCTTCATGGCCGTCCGAACCCGCAAGAAAGTTCCGACAAAAATGCCGAACAAAAGCAAATAGAAGGGCAACAAATTGCGGTTCGTGCCAATAACATGATTATTGAGGGTATGGACGATTTCCCGCTCGGAAAGCAGATCGAGGATTTCGCCCTCTCCTCCATTCTCTATGGGACAATCCGAAATCTGCCCGCCTCTGACACACTCTCCGAATGGCGCGATGCCGGCGGTTTTGTAGATATTGAGGCGCTTAACATTGACTGGGGCCACGGCAGTATTTCAGGCAAAGGGGCACTGACACTAGATGATCGGATGCGGCCCTTGGGTGAGATGAATACCCGCATTTCAGGATATGAGAATATTCTGGAGGCGTTGACCAGTACGCGGCAAATTGATGTAAACGCCGCCCGCACTATCGGGTTCGGGCTTGGGTTACTGGCGAAAGACGGCGAAGATGGAAAACGCTATATCGCGCTGCCCCTCTCGGCACAGGAGGGCGGGGTTTATCTTGGCCCTATCTATTTGATGCGCCTTGGCTCCATAATCGGGAGCAATTAATCCCGTCAGGACTTTGTCGATGTATCGTCCGCTGTATGAACACGGCCAAAATCGGGCTCTGGCGTTTCCTGTCCCGCATCAATAATCTGTCGGCGGATTGCCCGCGTGCGTGAGAAGATATTGAAAAGGGTTTCTCCATCATCCCGTCGGATCGCCCGCTGCAACGCCGTCAGGTCCTCGGTGAAGCGGCCTAGCATTTCTAATACCGCGTCCTTATTGTGCAAGAACACATCACGCCACATGGTCGGATCTGACGCGGCAATACGCGTAAAGTCTCGAAAACCACCTGCGGAGTATTTTATGACTTCTGACTGGGTCACATCCTCCAAATCATCCGCTGTGCCGACAATATTATAAGCGATTAAATGCGGAATATGCGAAGTGATGGCAAGGACAAGGTCATGATGCTCCGCATCCATGATCTCCACTTTGCTGCCCATCGCTGTCCAGAATGCCGTGAGTTTTTCCACCGCCGCATCGCTTGCCTGCCCGCAAGGCGTCAGGATTTGCCAGCGATTGATAAAGAGTTCCGCAAAGCCCGCGGCAGGGCCCGATTTCTCCGTTCCCGCCACTGGATGACCCGGGATAAAATCGACATCCTTTGGCATATGGGGGCCAATAGCTTCGATCACCGCGCTTTTAACCGAGCCGACGTCGGTGACAATGGTACCTTTTTCAAGCGCCGGCGCCGTCTGTTCCGCCAGCTTGCCATAGGTGCCGATGGGCGTGCAGAAAATCACAAGATCCGCGCCCTTGACCGCATCGATCGGGCTCTCAAAAGCCGCATCGACAATGCCGAGTTCCTTGGCAACGCGGCGACTGTCCGCCGTACGCGCCGCACACACAATCTCTTCTGCGAGTTGATGCTGCCGCACGGCGCGTGCGATTGATGATCCGATGAGCCCGATACCGATCAATGCCAGCCGTTTGAATTTCACTTCCGTCATACTCTATTTGCCAAGGAATTCCCTCAGCGCCTCTATCACTGCGTGGTTTTCGTCATCCCGACCGATCGTCATTCGCAAGCAAGTTGGCAGGCCATATCCTGCAACTGCCCGAAGCAACAAGCCTTTTCCCGCAAGATACTGCTCCGCTTCTGCCGCCGGTTTTCCACTTTCCTCAAAATCAATCAGCAGAAAATTTCCAACACTTGGCGTCACGCCCAGCCCCATTCCCCGGAAATTCTGGGTCAGGATGGGTAGCCATTTATCGTTATGCTCACGCGCCTTATCGATATGCGCCTGGTCGCGTACCGCCTCGACACCGCCCGCCTGCGCAAGCGCGTTGACGTTAAAGGGGCCGCGCACTCGATTAAGCACATCGACAACTGCCGGCGGACAATACGCCCAGCCAAGACGCAATGCAGCGAATCCATAAATCTTCGAAAAAGTACGGGTCATAACGACATTGTCATGCGCTTCGACCATTTCCGCGCCCGCGCTATAATCATCGCGGGTCACATACTCGGCATAGGCGGCATCAAGGACGAGCAGGATATCGTCGCGTAATCCGGCGCGCAGGCGCTCAACCTCCGAATGCGGCAGATAAGTACCTGTCGGATTATTTGGATTCGCTAGAAAAACAATCTTCGTCTTATCCGTGACCAACTTCAGCAGGTTATCGACATCAGCCGTACGATCAATTTCCGGCGCCTTCACCGGTGTCGCCCCGGCGGCAGTCGAGGAGATGGCATACATTAAAAAGCCATGCTCGGTGAAAAGAACTTCGTCACCTGAACCCACATAGGCCGTATTCAGCAAGGAAATAAGCTCATCCGATCCATTTCCGCAAACAATGCGCGCCTCATCCAGCTTGTTCATCTCTGCAATGGCCGCTATCAAAAGCTGCGATCCACCCTCGGGATATCGATGCGCATCCGTCAAAACGGCTTCCATCGCGGCAACTGCCTTGGGGCTTGGGCCGAGAGGTGATTCATTCGACGAGAGTTTGGCGACTTTTTGATTCTCGCCGGCCTTGGATTTACCACCGACATATGGCGAGATAGTCATAATACCTGGCTGTGGAACCGGTGTTGTCATGAGACTGCTTTCAACTCAGATAGTATAAGGGCTATTTTATGGGAACGGCGTAGGCGCCAAGAATAACAACTTTAATAAAGCTTTCTCCACTAATCTCACCAAGTTTTACAAGGCGTGGATCAGTTTCCGCAACGAATTCCGGCATCTCAATAAGATGAAGCCAATCACTGTCCCCTGAATCAGGAGACCGCGAGTCTGCGCAATATCCGCTCAAGCCTGCCTTCACGAGATTCTCGTTCAGCCGGGCCCGGCTCACCTCATCACTGGTGGCGAGTGCCATCAAGGTTACATCATCACCGGATGGCTCAGGCTCCGCCTGACCAATCACGAGGGAATTCAGATCTTCAAATTCACCGGATGGGTTATCGAGGAATGGAAGTGCCGCAAGAATCTTCGGTACATTTTCACCGCCCTGGGCAAGGTGCGTCCACCAGGTATCACGCTCCCGCGTCAACCAGGGAAGAACACCCAGGGTCGACGGGTTTTCATAAACCTCCCGCAGAACGACTGACGGCAGTTGATGCAACTTCATTGGCGTCGCGGAGCCAAAATGAAACCGCGCCAAATCCCAGTAACCTACGGATTTATCGGGCGCGGTTATAGAAACCGAGTAGGGCTTTTGCATCCAGCCGACAGCAGCAATCAATTCCCGCCATATTGCCGCAATGACCGTGTCGGGCAACTTACTGGAATGCACTTCGAGTATTTTACGCAGAATGGAGGCTTCCCTGCCCGGACGAAAGGCGAGCGCCTTGCCATCCACTTTTTTTGCTGCAGCTATATCCTCGACGATCGCGATCCTTTTTTCCAGAACCGACAAAAGCTCCGCATCCAGCCGGTCGATTTCAGCCCTCAACGCATCAAGTTTTGTATTTTTTATTGTCACAATAGTTACCTGAACAAACAGACTGTTTCGTCAAAATTGGACCACAAAGCCCGGCATTTGGCAAAGAATATATTGACAGACCTTGCCCCGCCGCACTAGCTAACAGCAAAGTCGTCCAAAACAAAGATTTTTCTAATCCAATAGCGCGAAAAGAGAAGTAAAAGTGTCCATAAATCCTCCAATATCGGATAATCAGACCGTTATCCTCGGAAAGGAGACGCCACTCAAGCTCGATTGCGGGGTGACACTAGAGGCTATCAATATGGCTTATTGCACCTATGGGACACTGAATGCAGACAAATCTAATGCGATTTTGATCTGTCATGCCTTAACCGGTGACCAGTTCGCCGCAAGCCGCCAGCCGGTCACGGGAAAGAACGGGTGGTGGGAAATAATGATTGGTCCAGGAAAGGTTCTGGACACAGACAAATATTTCATTGTTTGCAGCAATGTTCTGGGTGGATGTATGGGAACAACAGGACCATCGGATATTGACCCGAAGACGGGCAAGCCCTATGGCCTGAAATTTCCGATCATCACCATTGGCGATATGGTCCGTGCGCAGGCAATGCTACAGGATTATCTCGAGATCGAAAGCTGGTTCAGCGTAATCGGCGGATCCATGGGCGGGATGCAGACATTGCAATGGGCGAGCGCCTATCCAGAGCGGGTTTTCAGTGCCATTCCAATTGCTTGTGCCGCGCGTCACTCTGCGCAGAATATTGCCTTTCACGAAGTCGGACGTCAGGCCGTAATGGCCGATCCCAATTGGTTAGGCGGCGATTACTACGCGAGTGATAAGAAGCCGACTGCCGGCCTTGCAGTCGCGCGCATGGCCGCACATGTGACCTATCTCTCCGAAGCGGCGTTGCACCGCAAGTTCGGGCGCAATCTGCAGGATCGCGATAACCTGACCTACGGCTTTGATGCAGATTTCCAGGTCGAGAGCTATTTGCGGTATCAAGGGATTAATTTCGTCGACCGTTTTGATGCCAACTCCTATCTCTATATAACCCGGGCGATGGATTATTTTGATCTGGTAGAGGATCATGGCGGCGCCCTCGCAAAAGCGTTCGAGGGAGCGAAAACCCGCTTCTGTGTTGTTTCCTTTACCAGTGACTGGCTGTTCCCCACGTCGGAAAACAAGGATATCGTCCAGGCGCTGATTGCTGCGGCCGCGAACGTAAGCTTTGTTGAGGTAGAAACCGATAAAGGCCATGACGCCTTTCTACTGGATACACCGGAAATGTTCAAAACCATCAACGGCTTCCTGCAATCTAGCGCAAAGAGCCGAGGGCTTCTGTCATGAGCGAACCCATCAAATTTGTACCTAAGCGGGATATTCGCGTTGATTGGCAACTAATTGCGGAAATGATCGAGCCCGGTAGCAGTGTCCTTGATGTCGGCTGTGATGACGGGCAACTTCTTGCCCATCTTACCGAGACAAAAAATGTCGAAGGGCGCGGGCTGGAGCTGAGCCAGCATGGCGTGAATATCTGCGTCGCCAACGGGCTTTCGGTCGTCCAGGGCAATGCGGATACGGACCTTGTCTATTATCCAGATGACAGCTTCGATTACGCGATTTTAAGTAAAACCCTCCAGACCACCCATCAGCCGCATGTCGTACTGGAACAGCTTCTTCGGATCGGTCGGCGAGCAATTGTGTCTTTTCCAAATTTTGCCTATTGGCGTTGCCGGACATATCTTGCGTTCACAGGCCGTATGCCGATGACCAACTCACTGGATATTCCGTGGTACGAAACGCCGAATATCCATTTCTGCACGCTCAAGGATTTCACGGCCTTGTGCGAGAAGATGGAGGTCAAGATCGAGCAATCGGTGATCGTCAAGGCGTCGGGTGAAGTCATGACCCGATCGACCTACGGCAGTTTCGCCAATTTTTTCGGCGCGGACTGCATTTTTATGCTTTCCAAAAAAACCTAGGTTTTTTCCTTGAGTTGCCGAGACTGCCTTCCCGCAATTACAGGGCGAGCCGCCGGCAGGATGACGGGTCTCCGTCGTGTTTTACGCTCCGGCTGTTCGGTTAGGGCATAGACCTGCTTCTCTGCCTCCATAATCCGGACGCCACTGAAATGACTCCACCATTTTTCACCGATATTCTCCCATGCCCGGGCGAGCTTTAAGTTTACGCGCCATTTGCTGGGCGGCATATAAAGAGCCCCCTGCCGGTCTCCTGGTGTAAACATATTGTCTCTTAGCAGGCGGTTAAGCTGCTTATCGCTATACGGATGCCCGTAGCCAAATGGGGTATTCTCCGTTCGAGCCCAAAGACCACGCCGACTTGGCACCACGACCATCAACTTCCCCGTTGACGTCAGAACACGCCAGATCTCCTGGATCGTCGGATCGACATCAGTCGTGTTTTCAAGTCCATGCACCCAAATAATCCGATCGATGGAAGAATCAGGCAGCGGCAACATACGCTCGTCGACAAGGCTGACCAGACTTCTGCTATCGCGCGGCCACTGGATCACTCCCTGCTCTAATGGCATGAAGGAAATAACCCGCTCGGCTTCCGCCCGGAAGGGGTTTAGGTAAGGGGTTGCATAGCCGATACCAAGGACACGAAAATTTTCAAGATCTGGCCACATCAGCCTGATTTTACGGCCAATCGTTCGCCGAACTACCTGTCCGAGAGAGCTGTGATAAAAATTTCGTAAATCAATAACATCAGGTCTGAGCATAATGCTATACTGCCATAAATTATGAGAATGGACACTTAACAAAAAACGGAATGCCGAAAGATCAGCCGATGAGCAAGCTAGAAATTCACCAAATTCCAGTCCTGAGCGACAATTATGTCTATTTGTTCCGGGACGCCAATAGTGGCCTGGTTGGCGTCGTTGATCCGGCGGTTGCCGGTCCGGTCCTCGATAAACTGCAAGAGCTCAACTGGACCCTGACCCATATCATCAACACACACCATCATCCGGACCATACTGGTGCCAACCTGGAACTGAAAGAGAAGACAGGCTGCACGATAGTCGGCGCAAAGAACGATGCATCGCGCATTCCCGGGATTGATATCAAGGTAGAGGAAGGCGATATTTTCGACTTCGGCAGTCAGAGCGCAAAAGTCTTTGAAGTTCCGGGCCATACGGTTGGCCATATCGCCTACTGGTTCGAGGAATCAGACGCGCTTTTCTGCGGCGATACACTGTTTGCTCTTGGTTGCGGCCGCCTGTTTGAGGGTACGCCCGGCCAGATGTGGCACAGTATCAGTAAATTCCGCGACCTACCCGATCAGACGAAAGTCTACTGCGCCCATGAATATACGGAAGCAAACGGTCGTTTTGCCGTCTCGGTAAACCCTGGCAATGATGCCTTAAAAAAGCGCTTTGCAGAAATTGTCGCGATGCGAAAGAAAAAACTGCCAACCGTTCCCTCTACCCTTGGCGAGGAGAAGGAGACTAACCCCTTCATGCGCGCGGATGATCCCGGACTTGCCGCCGAACTTGCCCTTAGCGGCGCTGATCCGGTGGAAGTTTTCGCCGAAACACGTCGCCGCAAGGATAGCTTCTAGACAATGACCCTTTCTGCTGCCGATATCATCCAGTGCCTCAAAATGCAGCCCCATCCCGAGGGCGGCTACTTTGTCGAGACCTTTCGCGATGACCTGACCCTTACGGGTACGAAACGCGCTGTCTCCACGGCTATCTACTACCTGCTTGAAAGAGGTGACCGGTCCCATTGGCACCGTGTCGATGCAATTGAGATCTGGCATCATTACGCGGGAGCGCCGCTCACCCTCTCAATGGCAGCGGACGGCGCCCCTGCCGAAGATTGGATATTGGGGACTGATATTCTTAAAGAGGAGCGACCACAGATCGTCATTCCACGCGGATACTGGCAGGCGGCCCATTCAAACGGGGACTGGACGCTCGTCGGTTGCACTGTCGCGCCAGGCTTTGAGTTTGAAGGCTTTGAGATGGCACCGAAGGACTGGGTTCCGACGATTTAGCCAGGTTATGCGGGCCTCAACAACACACGCAGTATTTTCAGGGAACCTACAAGAGCTCCAGCCGTGATCAGGAGACAGCCAAAAAGCAGTGGCCAGGAAAAGCTCGCCACCCCCACAACCAGCAGGATTAATGTGGAAAGCAGCGGCGAGAGATAGGAAAGCACGCCCAACGTCTGGATATCACCATGCTTCATCCCACGATCCCAGAGGAAAAATGCAGCGCCGACAGGGCCGAGACCTAGACCCAGAACGGCCAGCCATTGCAAAATGTTTTGCGGCCAGAGCGTCACTTCAAAGAACAGGTGACAGCCGAGTGACAGGAGAGCGGTTATTCCGCAGAAAAGTCCGATCACATCGGAAGAAACTGCTGAATATCTCCGGCTTAGAACTGAATAGCTTGACCAGATAAAGGCACAGCAAATGGCCGCGAGATAACCTGTACTGTATTCCGGATTGAAATCAAACGCCGCACCCTTGGTTATCAGCAAACCAGCGCCCAGCAGGCTGATCACCCCACCGACCAGATGGAACCAGTAAAACCGTTCCCCTGGCAATAGCGTCGAGAAAAGGACAATCAGCAGCGGCCAAAGATAGGCAATCAGGCCCGCTTCCGCGGCAGGGGCATTTTTGAGTGCCAGAAAATAGAAGAAGTGATAGCCGAACAGACCCGCAACGCCAAGCACCCAAGCGCCCACCGGTATCTTGAAGTAAGGCCGAACGTCCTGACGATAGAGCAACCATTTCAAGGACACGCCGACGAAGGCAATTGCGAACGTCATGGCGGTGAGCTGAAATGGTGGTATCTCGGCGGTTCCCGTCGTAAACAGGGCGAGAAGCGCCCAGAGCAGAATTGCGCCAAGCCCGCAAAGACTCGCTAACGTTTGTCCTGTCGCCATCTGGCTGTTCACTCGTTTGTGGAATTACCTGAAAAAGAAAATGGCATGACGCCGGTCACCCAACATCATGCCACCTTCAATATTAGCCGTAAAGTTCAGATGATCAGTACATGTGCTGACCGCCGTTAATCGAGAGAGTCGAGCCTGTAATGAAGCCCGCGTCATCCGCTGCGAGGAAGCAAACACCGCGGGCAATTTCAGAGGCTTTTCCAAGACGTCCGACCGGAATGCCGGCAACGATCTTTGCCAGCACATTTTCCGGCACCGCTGCCACCATATCGGTGTCGATATAGCCCGGCGCAATGGCGTTCACCGTGATGCCCTGGCCCGCGCCTTCCTGAGCCATTGCCTTGGTAAAACCATGAATACCGGATTTTGCCGCGGCGTAGTTGACCTGACCATATTGACCCGCCTGACCATTGATCGACCCGATATTGATGACACGGCCGAACTTTGCGGCGCGCATATCATCGATTGTTGCCCGGCACATGTTGAAACAGGAGCCAAGATTGGTATCGATCACCTTCTGCCAGCTATCTTGATCCATCCGGTGCAGCGTCCCATCACGGGTGATTCCGGCATTATTGACTACTATCTCGACCGGACCGAGGTCTGCCTTTACTTTGGCCACCCCTTTGGTGCAAGCGTCAAAATCCGACACATCCCATTTATAGGTGGAAATGCCAGTGCGGTCCGAAAACTCCTTCGCGCGTTCGTCATTTCCGCCATAGTTTGCCGCAACCTTGTAACCTTTTTCATGCAGCATGATGGAAATGGCTTCTCCAATTCCACGGGTCCCACCCGTTACAATCGCTACTCTCGACATTTTCTGCTCCCTTTACGTCATTGGCTTGTTATCTTTCAACACACATCGCGATACCCATACCGCCACCGATACACAATGTTGCCAGTCCCTTATGCGCATCACGTTTCTGCATTTCATGTAGCAACGTGACCAGCACGCGGGCACCCGATGCACCGATCGGATGACCAATGGCAATGGCACCACCGTTCACATTGACCTTACTGGTATCCCAGCCAAGATCCTTATTCACTGCGCAGGCCTGCGCGGCAAAAGCTTCATTTGCCTCAACGAGATCAAGATCATCCGTTGTCCAGCCTGCTTTTTCAAGCGCCGCGCGGCTCGCTGGAATGGGTCCTGTTCCCATAATCGCCGGATCAACCCCGCTTTGCGCCCAGGACACAATACGCGCGAGTGGTTTCAACCCTTTTGCTTCGGCGGCCTCCGCCGTCATCAGTACGACAGCTGCGGCACCATCATTGATACCGGAAGCATTCCCGGCCGTAACCGAACCATCTTTCAAGAAGGCGGGGCGCAGGCCGCTCAACTTTTCAACCGTGGTTCCGCCACGAATATATTCGTCCTGATCGACAACGATATCGCCTTTGCGCGTGGAAATAGTAACCGGTACAATCTCATCCTTGAAGCGCCCGGCAGCCTGCGCCTCAGACGCTTTACGCTGCGACTCCGCGGCAAACTGGTCCTGAGCTTCCCGGGTGATCTGCCATTTAGCGGCGACATTTTCTGCGGTGTTGCCCATATGATAGCCATGAAAGGCGTCGATAAGGCCATCTTTCAGCATGGTATCAGTAAACTCGAGCGGACCCATTTTCTGGCCATTTCGCAGATGGGCACAATGAGGTGCCTGGCTCATGCTTTCCTGTCCACCGGCAACCACTACTTGCGAATCACCATTGAGAATGGCCTGATAACCAAGCGCCACCGCACGCAGGCCGGAACCACAAAGCTGGTTTACACCCCATGCCGGAACTTCATAAGGGACACCGGCATTGACGGAGGCCTGCCGCGCCGGATTCTGGCCCTCACCCGCACTCAGTATCTGGCCCAGGATAACTTCGGAAACTTCAGACGCGTCCGTTTTTGATCGAGCCAGCGATTCCTTGATGACAATCTCACCAAGCTTATGCGCAGCCAAAGGGGCCAAGCCGCCATTGAAGGAACCAACCGGCGTGCGTACCGCACTGGTAATGACAACATCCATGTTCTATTTCTCCTGTTTCGATTGTGTAATTTTAATTCAAAATTCACTTCGTATGAGAAATTTTAAAACAATGTTTTCTACTCATACGAAATAACCTTAGTTTTTCTTCGTCGCAACTCTTTTCTTGGCTCGCGGATCAAAAACTCAATGTGCCGCTATCCAATCCCCCAACTGACGCCATAACCCGTCTTGCGCCTTTCCCCCGGCCATCATGCCTACGTGCCCTGATGGCGGTGTGATCACCGTCGCGGACGGTAAGGCGGATGCCAGCGCGAGCGCGGAGGGACGCGGAACAATCTTGTCGGTTTTTGGAACGGCGATAAGGGACGCAATTGCAATATCCTGCGGCCGAACAATTTCCCCGTCAACCATCCATCGCATCGAAAGCGGCTCGTTCCGACCATACCATTTATCAAAGACATCCGCAGCCACATGTTGTGCGAGAGGGTAGCCGTCGTTCAGCCAATCTTCAATTGCGACAAATTCCTGTGCCGCGTTGGTCGCCATATCCATTTCCGCGAATTTTCTGAATTTCCGAAGCCCCAGGTTAGGGTCGAGGCTGGCGAAGAGAGTTTGCAGCAGATCGACCGGGAGTTCGCCGAAGCCAGCCAGAATATTCGCCCACATTTCCCGCTGATCAAATAGCGCTTTTGCCTCACCGCCAAATTCCGCATGAAAATCCCAGGGCGACGCGATGGCAATAAAGCTACTGATCTTATCAAGCTTTCGTCGTGCGGCGGCCACCGACAGCGTACCGCCCATACAATATCCGGCAAGATGCAGGGGGGCCCTTGAAAAAACATCGGCCGCAAAATCAATCGCAGGGCAGATGCGATTAATTACATAATCGGCGATGTCGAATTCACGCTCATCTTCCCCCGGGGCATTCCAGTCCAGCAGGAGCGGCCGGATCCCCCGCGCAGCGAGGTAATCAACAAGGCTTCGACCGGGCATGAGATCAAGAATATAGGCGCGGTTGATGAGAGAGGGCACCAGCAGAACGACAGGGGCGGTGGTGGCGGCTTCGGGCGCGCCATCAAGTAGCTGGGTAGTTCCCTGTTGCCAGATCACTGGTCGATTTCGCGGCTCCCGCCGATAAGGATGGTTATGATAGAGGCGAATGCCGTCAATCATCTTCTGTACCTGTTCACTGCCCTGATTGGCGAGTTCCTGCAACAGGTCTGCCCCGCCCCTAACGGTCTCGGGATCAAACGGGTCTTTAGGAGACGCCGGGAAATCCGGTGAGGGAGCAGGGACACCGTTCTGAAGAAGAGGGAGAGTCGCCAGAGAACCTGCAACAGTCGTTGTCGCCAACCCTAAATGCAGCGCCAGCGGTCGGGGTCCGATCCGCGACGGTACTGTGCCTATATCCGACGACTTAATGGTCATCCGCCAACACCTGGTCCGGCAGCATTTTTACAGTCTGGGGTCTCATTGTTCCGGCCGTCACTGCATGTCATACTGCTTTATATATACCCAGAATTGATTGGTTGCCACTTTGGAGAAGGTTAATTTCGCATTTGTGATGTATTTTTACCAACGGCAATGCACAATAAACTTGCGCAGCGCAACAATTACAGGTGAAAATGCACGTTAATATATCTTCCAACTAAAGTTAGGAGACGCAGTGGTTGAAAAAACTTCAGATGACAAGAAGCCGATTGTCATAAAAAAATATGCGAACCGCAGGCTGTATAATACAGCCACGTCATCTTATGTCACGCTGGACCATCTGAGCCGTATGGTAAAGGAGGGAACAGAGTTCGTCGTGTTCGATGCCAAGTCAAACGAAGACATCACACGGTCAGTCCTGACCCAGATTATTTTTGAAGAAGAGGCCAAGGGCCAGAACCTTCTTCCCATCAGCTTCCTGCGCCAACTGATCAGCTTTTACGGAGACAGGCTGCAATCGGTTGTCCCGGACTATCTGGAAATGTCCATGCGCTCCTTTTCTGATAATCAGGATAAAATGCGGGATGTATTGCCAGATAACCTGACCACAAACCCCATGTTCCAGCAATTTGAGGAAATGGGACGCAAGAATATGGAGATGTTCAGTCAGGCCGTCCGTATGTTCTCGCCGCCCAGCCTCTTTGGGGGAACCGAAGGCGGAAAAGACCCGGAAAGCAAGAAGGCTTCACCAGAGGAGAAGTCTGATCAGACCTCCGAAATGATGCAGGAACTGAGGGAACAGCTACAATCCATGCAGAAGCGCATAGATGAAATGAGTGAGAAGAAATAATACCAGAAACTGTACTTTCAGCAATATTGTGCTAAATTGTTCCTATAACTATATGTTTAGTTAAGGGTTTATTGTCGAATTTTATGCAATATCTTGGCGATGTCGTTTGAGTTGAGGAAGAACGGATTTCTCCTCACGGTCAATAGCTTCAGAATGAAGACCAATTGCCACTATGTATCAACAGGTCCCGGGACCGGATATAAATGGAAGTAACGCGGCCCATAGCTAGTATTCCTGCGTTGCCATCAAAACGCGATGGCGACGAAGGGCATCTGTATGGGCGAAAAAATCTCCGGAGCGGAGAATCCGGTGAGCGCAATGAAAAGACGCAAGACCTCCCTGCGACCCACCCGCATGTCCTATCCAAAACGGTGGCAGCTGCAAATTCGGCGTCGGTTCCGACCAATCTTCGTGAAATACAGCCAACCTTTACCTCAAACCGTGGGTCAGACACTTACGCTCATTTGCCCTATTCCTCGCAGTTTCTTGCTCAACAACTTGGCCAGCAAGATGAAGATTTTATAGGCCTTGATCCGACGCGAGCGCACGGCCAAGCCACCGCCGCATATAACAACAGTCTTGGCCTTACAGTTACAGTGCTCGGGTTCGACGGGCATGCGGAACGGATTGTCTGACAGGCTCACACCTGTTCCTAGATATGGCAGGTCGCAAGGCCACGTTTTTCCAAATATTGCTGATGATAGTCTTCCGCTGGATAGAAATCGAGCGCCGGTGAAATTTCCGTAACGATTGGCCGACGGAGCAATCCGCGCCGCCCTTGCGCGCCTTTAGACGCTTCGGCAATCATTTTCTGGTCATCATTCCGGTAGAAAATGGCGCTACGATACTGCGTGCCAATATCCGGCCCCTGTCGGTTGAGTGTCGTCGGGTCATGGCTCTGCCAGAACACATTGAGCAGATCCTCATAACTTACCACGGCAGGATCGAAGACCACCTTGACTACTTCGGCATGCCGGGTCTGGCCTGAACAAACATCTTCATAGGTGGGATTGGCGATAGTACCACCCTGGTAACCGGCAACCGTTTCCCGGACACCCTTTACCTGCCGAAAAGCCGCCTCGACACCCCAAAAGCATCCTGCAGCAAAATAGGCAATATCTGTTGCTCCTGTCATCTTTATCTCCTCACATACAAGATCGGCACGCTTCATTATTTCGCGCTTTTTTCAAATATTGCAACCAAGTACAAGAAAACTTGATCGTAAAAAGCACCCGGCCGAAATATGTTTAGGTATTGGTTTATATTCTGCGTAAAATTATGGGCCATTTCAAACCACTTTATAGAGTTGCGATGTCCCGCCGCCTTAAAAATGCTCAGTTGCAAACGCTTACCCTGGATGCCGACAGTCCAGTTTCCCTGCACCAACAGCTTTTTCTGGCTCTGCGCCAGGCAATCCTCGATGGGCGATTAAAACCAGGTACGCGCCTCCCCTCCAGCAGATCTATGGCTATTGATCTCAAGATCTCCCGCAACACCGTGCTGAGCGCTTTTGATCAATTGATGGCAGAAGGGTATCTGGTCAGCCGTGTCGGAGCAGGTTCCTATGTATCGGACCAACTACCCGATGACCTTTTACAGCGCAAAACCGATGGGCATGCGCCTGGATTACACACGCGAGAAATCTACCTTTCCAAAATGGCGGCACCGTTCAAGGGAAAGTCGCTGTCATCACAAAAGAGAAGCCTGCCCTTTTCTCCTGGTCTCCCCGCATTGGAGGTCTTTCCCTTTGATGACTGGGCCCGGTTGCTGGCCCGTCACTGGCGCCGGCCGGATCAGGAGTATCTGGTCGATAATCCCGTCGGCGGTGCGAAAATCCTGCGCGAGGTTCTTGCCTCCTATCTAGGGCAGACCCGGGCCGTTCGATGCCACGCGGATCAAGTGATCATCCTGTCCGGATCACAACAGGCCATTCATCTTGTCGTACGCGCCTTCGCAGAGCCGGGCGATGCTGTCTGGATGGAGGAACCGGGATACCCCGGCATTCGCGATTCCATTCTGTCCGCCGGTGCTGTCCCTATATCAGTGCCCGTTGATGATGAAGGCTTTTCGCTGGAACGCGCAATTGAAAGGGCGCCAGATGCCCGCCTTGCCTGCATTTCGCCATCACATCAATATCCGTTAGGCCAGACAATGTCGCTTGCCAGGCGGCTGGATCTTCTGAATTGGGCCAAAGAGGCAGGGCGGTTTATCCTCGAAGATGATTATGATAGCGAGTATCGTTACTCCGGAAGGCCACTTTCCTCGCTCCAAGGCCTCGATGATGATAACCGGGTTCTTTATGTCGGCACCATGAGCAAGGTCATGTTTTCCGGCCTTCGGGTTGGTTATATGATTGTACCGGAGGATCTGGTGGACGTTTTTCTCGCGCTTCGCCGGAATATAGACAGCCATTCACCCTCCATACCGGAAGCGGCGCTGGCGGACTTTATAAGTGAGGGCTACCTCGCTGGCCATGTCCGGCGTACAAGGTTAATGTACGAGGCGCGCCAGAAATGCCTTGTTTCGCAGCTCCAGGAAAAACTTGGTGATATCATTATGGTTGCACCACAGGAATCAGGAATGCATCTCATCGCTTATCTGCCGCCACATATCAGCGATACGGAAGTGGAGCGGGACGCCGCTGACGCGGGAATGTTGGTCCGGGCCCTTTCAGGGTTTTATAATCTTCCGACCAACAAAACAGGTCTCCTTCTGGGATTCGCCGGCACACCGGAAAAAGAAATGCCACAATTGGTTGATAAACTCGCCAAAATCATTCGCAGCAAGGCGATGTAGTTTACGTATGAAAAAGCAATGGCTCCCCTTCCTCTTAATAATTGTCCTTAACTGCAGCTTTGCAGGCCTTTCTTTTGCGTCGGAAACACGGCACGCCATCGCGATGCATGGAGAGCCGAAATATTCCTCCGGATTTTCGCATTTCGATTACGTGAACCCCTCGGCCCCCATTGGGGGAACTGTCCGGTTGAGTGCCATCGGAAGTTTTGACAGTCTTAATCCCTTTTTATTGAAAGGTGTCAGTCCGCGAGGCCTCGGTGATGTGTATCAATCCTTGCTGGAACGCTCCCGCGATGAACCATTCACCCTATATGCCAATGTCGCCAACGCAATCGAGGTGGCCCCGGATCGCAGCTGGATTATTTTTCATATCAATCCGCAGGCGCGGTTTGCCGATGGCAGTTCAATCACCGCGGAGGATGTCCTCTTCTCCTTCACGACCTTTCGCGATGAGGGCCGCCCGAACGTCCAGAGCTATTATCGAAAAGTGACGGAAGCTGACATCCTGTCCCCTCTCTCGATCCGTTTCGCCTTCGAGGAAGATGGCCGATTTGAGATGCCGCTGATCATGGGATTGATGAGCGTGCTGCCAAAAACCGCCTTTGATGTGGTGGATTTCAAGAAAAGTTCCCTCATTCCCATAATGGGCTCAGGACCCTATCTGGTGGAGAAAGTTGACCCCGGGCGCCGCATTATCTACCGCCGCAACATGAATTTTTGGGGCTGGCATCTGCCGCAAAACAAGGGCCGATTTAATTTCGAGAGAATTATTTACGATTATTTCCGCGATGACGACGTTGCACTGGAGGCGTTTAAATCCCGCAATATCGATGCCCGGTTTGAAAATAGTGCCGCTAAATGGACATCCGCATATGGCTGGCAGTCGGAAACGGCGTATCATAAATCAACACCAAAGATCAGTATTCCAACCCCCATGCTGGCCTTTGTCTTTAACACCCGGCGGGAAAAATTCAAGGATCGACGTGTACGGAAGGCACTCGTCCATGCCCTGGATTTTGAATGGATAAATGCCAATATCCTGCATGGTCTTTACAAGCGCACCCACAGTTTCTTCGAAAATTCCCCGCTCGCCTCAACCGGCCCTATTCCATCTGCGGAACGGGAGTTGCTCAGCGCTTATACCCATGAACTTCCAGAATCATTGTTTGAACAAGATTTCAGCCTGCCTGAAACCGACGGCACCGGCCGCGCGCGTGAAAATCTTATTCAGGCCCAGCAATTACTGTCCGATGCAGGCTACCGCATCAAGGACGGCATTCTCCGCCATCAGAAAACCGGGCGCCCCTTCCGGATCGAGTTCCTGATTAACAATACTGACTACATCAAGCTGATTTCCCCCTATCAGAAAAACCTCAATATTCTGGGAATTCAGAGCAATATTCGGCAGATTGATACGGCCAGTTACCAGAACCGCCTGACTGATTATAATTTTGATATGATCCTTAATAGCTGGGGCCAGTCGCTCTCGCCCGGGAATGAGCAGGCATTCTATTGGAGCCGTGACGCCGCCAAAACCCCTGGCACCCGAAATTATCCGGGAATCGACCTTGCCGCTGTCGACGCGTTGATTGAGCGGATTGCCACAGCCCGGGACCGCGACCGGCTGGTCAATGCGACCCGCGCCCTCGACAGGGTGTTACTTTCCGGACATTACGTCATTCCGCTTTACTATACGGATGAACAATGGTTGGCGCACTGGCCAGAAATAAAGCTACCCTTGACCCCCTCATATTGGGGAACCGGGCCAGACCTTTGGTGGTACCAAAAGAGCGATTGACCTCATCCAAACCGGTTTTTATCGCGGCTATCCCATATATCGCGGGCGCGGCTCTCGGCTTCGCTGATCTTCAGCGTGGGAACCGCCGATTTAAGGGCGAAGGCGAGTGTCCCGATAATCGCAAGTAGTGGCATTTTTAAATCAAGTTTCCCCTGCCACATTCGAAGAAGCTGCGCCGGCGCCAGGTCCTCTTCGCGCCATTTATAAACATTTTCTTCTGTCATTGCAGGCCATTCCAGCTCGGTCACCTCCCCGTCGATCAAGGCGTCGACCAGGGCGGGCTTCATCGGATTGCGCTGCACTTCACCACCGCCCCCCTTGAAAATCAGGCTGTGAGGCTGATGAAGCGCCTTTACTGTCTCAAGATGAAGCGCCTTGTAGGGCGGATGAAAAACACCCTGAAGCTGACGGGGCGCAGCAAAGGGGTTAAGGTCGCGCCCGAACGTATTCACGGCTGTTCGCACACCCAGTAGCGGACGCAGCTCAAAAAGCGTCTGTAACGATGGGCAGAATTTTTCTAAACCAAGGTAAACAAGGTTGGTCTCACCAAACAATGCCGCCGCACCGGACAGGGAATCAGCCTGCGGGATACCAAACACTGCAAGCCCCGGACGTGTCGCGGCATACCCGGCCACATAGCCTTCTATGCCATGCATCAGCACTTTATATCCCTGATCCGCAAGCAGGATAGCAGAGAGTATGAACCAAGGTTGTTGACGGTGACGATCCGCGTAGGAAGGCCAGTCAAAATCAACATTCGCGGTGATATCCTTTTCAAGGAAATGATCGCGGGCCGCAGCCACCATGCCTGCAAGCTCCTCTCCTGTCTCACCTTTTCGCCGGAGAAGCAGCAGGAAGGCACCAAGCTGTAAAGGCTCGACCTCTCCCGAGAACACCATATTCATGGCCGCTCTGGCTTCGTCGAAAGTCATGTCTCGCCACATCTTCGGGCCCTTGCCGAGAATGCGGACATATTGCGCAAATGGATGATCCTGTGTCATGGCGGGGATTTATAACAGACTTTACAATCCACCCTAAAAAATATCGAGCAGTCGTTTCAGATAGTCCCGCTCCAGGTAGTCGCGCGCCGGATCGGAAAGGCGCCGTTGCAACTCGTCACGGATAGACCGGCTCTTGCTAATGCCGTTTGCTTCCCCACGCATCAACGCATTGCCTGCGTTTCTTCCTTCACCACCCTCTTCTGACACCGATCGGCCAAGCGGATCTCGTCCTTGTCCCGGTTGCCCGGGCCCCGCAGACTGCGTGCCTTGCCCCTGCCCGTTCTGCATCATTTGCTGGGCGAGCGATTCGGTTCCCTGACGCAAGCTTTCAAGGGCATTGCTTTCCGATTGCATGGCCGATTGCCCCTGCCCCTGTTGCAGCGCGCCCCGTGCATCATTCATCGATCGTTCCGCGCGCCCTAACGCTTCCGGTATTTCGCCTTCCGCGCCCAGCCGACCCATCAGGTCACCCAGCATCTGACGCAATGCTTCCTGCACTTCAGCGAGATCCTGCAGGCCGCCCCGCTGTCCGGACTGACCTTGTTGTCCCTGTTGGCCAGGCTTTGTTCCATTTTGAGACTGCTGGCCTTGTTGACCGGGCTGGTTTCCCTGCTGCGATTGCCGGTTTTGCGATTCCCGGAAAGTCTGGTCCAGCAACTCCTGTTGCTTTTGCATTAATTTTCCAAGTTCATTGAGCATTTCCTGTGCGGCCTGCTGACCGGCGGACGGCTGCCGCGCTTCGGCCATTTTCAAATTCTCCATGATATCCTGGAGTTCACTCAATAACTGCCGTGCGGCGTCCCGGGCGCCGCCGCGCGCAAACTGGTCAATACGGTCCAGCAACTTTTGCAGGTCCTGCGATTCGATAAACTGATCTCCGCTGTTCGGATCACCCGTGGCTTGATCTTCCCTTGGCTGTGCCTGTTGAGCGAGGGCTTGGAGGAAATTCTCCATAGCAGCACGTAATTCTTCAACAAGGCGTTTGATCTCGGCATCACTGGCATTGCTATTCAGCGCCTCCATCAGAGCTTCCTGAGCCTCTCGCAGAGCGGCTTCCGCAAGAGACAGATCACCATTTTCAAGGCGAAGCGCTGTATCCCAGAGGATATCAACCACATCATCGACAGATTTCTGGCTTTTTCCGTTTAAGAGGGTCGACTGTGCCGTCGAGAGGGCCAATATTACGGTCACATCATTATTGAAACTATCGGGAAGGCTGGCGATGGTTTGCAGGACAAGAGCGACGCCGGCCTTGCTTTCTTCAGGATCAGTCACCAGGTTCTTGCGCTGCTCAATCAGAGCCCGGGCTACCGGATGCGTAAAATGCCGCTCAGGCAGGACAAAGGTCATTGCATCTGAATATCCGCGCTGCCCGATCTGGTCTTCGGCAAAGAGTATCATATTCACCGAGAGGCCGGCCCAGGGGTGCGCCGTCAGGTCATGGTAACTTTTACCGGTCACCTGTTTTGAACCACGCCCTGGTGTGGGCAGGGCAAGCTCGATCTTTTTGTCGGAACTATCGCGGGTAATTTCTCCGCCAAGCTGCTGGACACCATAGTCATCCCGTGCCTGATACTGAAGCTTGAACGCAGATCTTTCCGTGACCTCCGGATTATTGATAAACATGGCCGTCGGCACCTCATCCACGACAACGTTCAATTGCCAGTTGGCAATGACCTCGCCATCTTTCTCGATCTTCACGCTTGTGGATGTGTCGAAGGCCGCCTCGATCTGGAAATTCCGCATGTCGGTGGCAGCAAAATCCTGCCGCTCATCGCCAACGATCAGCACAGGAACTTCGCGCTCGCCTCCGAATACATTTGCAATGAAGCTGCTTTGCGCCGGAACAATATAAGTCTGTACTGCTTCTTTATCCGTATTTGTATTGGTGAGCAGGATTGGGGCCTGACCGGTATAGATAGGGGGGGTAATCCAAGCCGTTACGTCAATTGGAACCGCCGCCGTACCGACACGGGGTGTCATCGCTGCATACAACCGGTCCGCCGAGCTGGAACCCGCAATCACAAATGCAGCCACCAGAAGAAGGATCACGAACGCCCGAAAGCCATAACTGTCCTCCATTCCCATATCAAGGCGTGGAAACCCGATTTTGAGCCCGACAACGCTTCGGCGCAAAGATTTCTGGTAAAGACGCCACATTGTGTTGCCTGGCGTATTGTTGTTCTTTTCCGCTTCAGAATGCGCACCAAGAGATTGCAATGGCCTGTGACGCAGCTGATTTCGCCGTTCCAGATAGCGAAGCGCCCGGCTTCGCGTCGGTGCCTCCAGGTCCCGTGCCAGCTTATAAAGGCTGTACAGGATCGCACCCAAAAAAAGGATCAGCGCAAGAACATGGACCCAGCCTGGCGTAAAAGACCAGATATCAAGCAAAGACAGACCGACAAACAACCCGACAAGACAAAAAAACAGCCGCCCGTGCCGCCAAATCCCTTCCAATAGAAAGTTGGCTTTCGCAAGCAGGATACGGATTTCGAACCCTAACCCATATCCTCTGTCACTGGTGTCGTTGCGACGCTGCATTCATCCTCGATTCACCCCTCGAGCCACGCTGGCAGTATATCAAGTTTCAACAGAGCCTCCAAGCTCGGTCGTTCCCTGATCACCGCATATTGATCGCCTTTCACCAGAACTTCCGGTACCAGCGGTCGGGTATTGTAGGTTGAGGCCATTACGGCACCATAGGCTCCGGCGCTGCGAAAGGCGACAAGATCGCCCCGTGCAAGATCCGGCATATCTCTCTCCCGCGCAAAGGTATCGCCGGTCTCGCAGACCGGCCCCACCACATCGGCAGGGGAATATTCGCCAAGCTTCTGGTCTTCCCGGATCGGGTCGATCTGATGATAACCGTCATACATCGCCGGGCGAATCAAATCATTCATGGCGGCATCGAGAATAACAAATTTCCGCTGCGTCGCCTGTTTCACATAGACGACTTCAGAGACCAGCACGCCCGCGTTCCCGACGATCAGGCGACCCGGCTCGAATACAATCTGGCAGCCAAGATTACCGATCGCCTCCAGCGCGACGGCGGCATAGGCAGACGGCGCAGGCGGAATTGTCGCATCGTAGGGAATGCCAAGCCCGCCGCCAAGATCGACACGAGAGATGTCATGCCCCTCGCTCCGCAGTTGCTGAACCAGCTCCCGCACGCGGTTAAACGCGTTTTTGTAGGGTTCAAGATCGGTGAGCTGAGATCCGATATGTACATCAACGCCCTTGATCTCGATCCCCGGGAGGGCCGCTGCCTCCGCATAGATGCGGGACACATCCTGCCAAGGCACGCCAAACTTGTTCTCCGCCTTGCCGGTCGAGATTTTGGCGTGGGTTTTCGCATCCACATCCGGATTGACGCGAAAGGTAATGGGTGCTTTCAGCCCCATACTACTCGCAACTTCGCTCAATAGATGAACCTCGGGCTCGGATTCCACATTGAACTGGTGAATACCGACCTCAAGCGCATAGCGCATTTCCGCCGGCTTCTTGCCAACACCGGAAAAAACGATCTTTTCGGGTGGAATGCCCGCCTCAATCGCGCGGCGAAGCTCCCCTTCAGAGACCACATCCGCCCCGGATCCGAGATCCGCGAGGGTGCGGATCACCGCCTGGTTGGAGTTGGCTTTCAGCGCATAGCAGACAAGTGCATTCGCCCCGTCAAACGCGCCGGAGAAAACCTTGTAATGCCGCTCCAGGGTTGCGGTGGAATAACAATAAAAGGGTGTGCCCACCGTTTCGGCGATCGTCCGTAAGGAAACATCCTCGGCATAGAGTTCGCCATTTTTATAGGTGAAATGGTCCATATGTCGGCAATCTTTTCTAAAACTAGCTTTTCTTCTGTTCAGACTTTTGCGTATCCGGTGAATATTTAGGCGGGCTTTTCACGCCGCAGCCCGAGAGAAACCCGACAGTAACCACCATCATGATTGCACCAAGAAGCACCCGTTTCATTTTCCGCCTCCTTCCTGGTCCAGCTTTTGGCGCCAGCGTGCGATTTGCTCTCGTACCCTGGAAGGGGCCGTGCCACCATAGCTTATGCGGCTGGCAACGGAATTCTGAACACCGAGTACCTTGTATATTTCTTCAGTAATGCCGCCTTCCACCGATTGCATCTGCGAAAGGGACAAATCTTCAAGTCCACATGTGTTCTCTTCCGCCAGCTTTACAAGAGCACCCGTCACATGATGGGCCCGACGGAATGGCATATCCAGTTTCTGCACAAGCCAGTCCGCAAGGTCTGTCGCGGTAGTGAAACCCGCGCCCGAGGCGGCGGTCATCACCTCGCCATTGACCTTGATATCACGGATCATCCCGCTCATGGCAGCAAGGCAAAGCTGAAGATTGTCAGCGGCATCGAAGACCGGCTCCTTATCTTCCTGCATATCCTTGCCATAGGTCATGGGTAGACCCTTCATCATCATCAGGAGGGAGGTAAAAGCACCTGCACTGCGTCCGGCCTTGCCGCGGATCAGCTCCGCCGCATCGGGGTTCTTCTTCTGCGGCATGATGGAAGAACCGGTCGAGAAGCTATCGGAACACTCAACGAAGCGGAATTGCGCACTCGACCAGATGACAATCTCTTCAGCCAGCCGGGAGAGATGCATCGAGCAGATGGAGGCAAAGCTCAGGAACTCCAGCGCGAAATCCCGGTCCGACACACCATCGAGGGAGTTCGCGGTGGGCCGATCAAAGCCTAGCTCCTTCGCCGTCATTTCCCGATCAATCGGGAAAGACGTGCCCGCAAGCGCCGCCGACCCCAGAGGGCTTTCATTCAGGCGCGAACGCGCGTCTGCAAGTCGTCCGCGATCGCGCGCGAACATCTCGACATAGGCCAGCATATGATGGCCAAAAGTCACCGGCTGTGCTGCCTGCAGGTGGGTGAAGCCCGGCATAACGGTATCCGCCTCGGCATCCGCCTGATCGAGAAGGGCATCCACCAGATCAGCCAGCTCTCCGTCCAGATGATCCATGGTATCGCGTACCCAGAGCCGGAAATCCGTTGCCACCTGGTCATTGCGGGAGCGTGCGGTGTGGAGCCGCCCTGCGGCATCACCAATCAGCTCACGCAGACGCGCCTCCACATGCATGTGGATATCCTCAAGCGCCGGGTCTGTCTTGAAATTCCCCGCCTCAATCTCACGAAGAATTGTCTGCAATCCGTCCTGAATTTTTTTACCATCTGCCTCGGAAATGATATTGCAGGCCATTAACATACTGGAATGTGCCATCGAACCCCTTATATCTTGGGCATAGAGCCGACGATCAAAGTCAATGGAGGCATTAATCCGTTCCATAATTTCGGCGGGGCCTTTGGCAAATCTGCCACCCCAAAGCTCGTTTGCGCTCATATTCGGGCTCGCTTTGTAACAATTGGACGTTTAGCAACTATGATAATAAAACCCATGAAATTCACAGGCCTGCTGTTCTTGCTTACATTTACAGGGCTTGTAGCAGGAACATCAACAGCTTTCTCTGAAAATCTGAGCGCTTTGCTAACGGGGGAGATGCAGAATTTTGCCCCTTACGACTCTCCGCGCCCGTTTAAGGATTTCACCTTCCTGAACGCCAAGGGAGAAGAGGAACGACTCTCGGATTATCAGGGTAAGGTCATTCTTGTGAATTTCTGGGCAACCTGGTGTGGCCCCTGCAAGAAGGAAATGCCAAGTCTCGACCGGCTGCAGGGTGAGCTTGGCGGTGAAGATTTTGTAGTGCTGGCTATCGGTCAGGACCTGCAAGGCATGGAAAAAGTGAAGGGTTTCTTTGAAAGGCGCAAGATCAGAAACCTGGCTGCGCTCAACGATAAAACAGTAAAGTCAGGTCGCAGCGCTGGGGTTTTTGGCCTGCCGGCAAGCATTTTGTTAAATGCAAATGGAGAGGAAATCGGTCGCCTTGTCGGGCCGGCGGAATGGGATGCCCCCGAAGCCAAAGCATTGATCAGTCACGTGGTGGCCGGGTCATGACGATGGTGGCGAGCGGTCATTTTTGCGCTTGAGGAGATAAAGACGGAATAGCCGCTCGACCCCCCAACTGATTGCGAGATAAAAGACGGCGTTGAGGAAAGTGACCATCATCAGGTCCATCCCAAGCCGGTAATCATGCGTTTTAACACCGATATAGAACTGGAATCCGAGAATCGAGAGAAGGCCCGCCCCTGCCACCAGAGCTACAATCAACCGGGCTTTACCGCCTGTCCAGGGAATTGCCATAAGGCAGAGAAATGACATTGCCTGAAACACAGCGCCCCAAAGATCAACGCCGAGTTCGGTCATTTTCCGTCCAAAACCGTCAGTGCGACATCCACCATGGGACGAAGCACAGCCTCATCCTGGTTGACCTTGCCGATAACCCGCATTCCCTGCATGACACCGACAAAAAAGGCCGCCAAGCTGGCGGCATCGCGTTTTGTCCTGAAGGTTCCATCGCGTTGACCGCGGGCAATCAGCTCTTTTAACGCATCTTCCATGTCATCGAAGAAAACGCGCACTTTTTCCGCACATTCATCGTCGCGGGAGCATAGCTCTACCGCAGCATTGGTCATGAAACAGCCCCGACGCTTCGGGTCCATCACCTGTTTCTGCATGAAGACATACATAAACTTTGAGAGAATTTCGCGCGCATCGCCTTTTTGTCGCAGCACATCCGTCCGTAGCAGCGCCCCGGTACCATATTGATCAAGGGCCTCCAGAAATAGGCGGTGCTTGTCGCCGAAAGTATCATAAAGGCTGCCACGATTGATGCCCATGCAATCAACGAGGTCCTGAACAGAGGTCGCCTCATAGCCTTTAGCCCAGAAAGCCTGCATGGCTTTTTCCAGCGCCTCATCGCGATTAAAGCATTTCGTTCGTGCCATTTACCAATCCGTACGGCTGTCAAAAAAACAGTCTAGAGAATGATTATATACAGCTTTCGCCCTTAAGCAAAGCTGCCAAACCTTTCCTATATGTAGGAAATTTGAGCGAAACCCCAAGTTCTGTTTTGATTTTGGCATTACTGACCCGTTTGCTGTCTGAATAGAAACTCCGCGCCATCGGGCTGAGTTCAGCGTTCTCGAAGTCAATCAGTGGGGGCGGCTCCATCCCAAGCAATTCTGCTGCGTAGGCGACAACATCCTGTGGTGGCGCCGGCTCATCATCGGCGACATTATAGACTGCGCCAGGATTAGGATGCTCCATCGACGCGACCAGGATCGCCGCCAGGTCCGCGACATGAATGCGCGAGAAAACCTGACCGGGTTTGGCGATTCGTCGTGCTTTTCCGTTCTTCAACGACACCAGCTGGTTCCGCCCGGGGCCGTAAATTCCGGGAAGGCGGAATATATGAACCGGTAGGCCTTTTGCCTCATGAAGACCGCGCCAGGCCTGTTCCGCCCGCATGCGGCGCCTGCCCCTCTCGCCGGAGGGGTTATAGGGGCTGTTCTCATCGACCCAGCCACCCTCGAGATCGCCATACACACCCGTAGTCGACAAATACCCAACCCATTGCAGGTTTTTAAGACGCAGAATTTCTGCTGCCATGACGTCAAAAACCGGATCACCTTCCTCATCGGGCGGGACAGAGAGAAGAATATGAGTCACATCCGCCGCAATTTTAGCGAAATCCTCGACTGGCTGGTCACGGCGGAAGGAGACAAGGGGAACCTTATTGTTCCTGTCACCACTGGCGGGAGACCGGCTGGTGCCCATCACCCGCCAATGAGGAAAGTCTGTCCCAATCTGACGAGCTGTAAAGCCAAGACCAAAGCAGAATAATGTGTTTGTCATGCTACTCCTGCGTTACCGCTGGCGCCGCGGACCGACCAAGGATCACCCGTGCAGACTCCGACTGTTTCACGGAAACCAGAAGCTCCGCCCCGCCTTGCGATCCTGAGGCTGATTCCGCCATGCTGGACTTCATCATCATTGTGCGCGGGGCTGCATCCATGGTCTGCACCGGATAAAGCTGTACGAAATCGATCTTGCGGACATGATAATCAGCGCCCGGCATCACCTTGTTGAGCCGCGCCACTTCATCCAGGGCTTGCTGGTAAATCTGCGACCGCAAATCGCCGCGCAATTTTTCAAATTCTGCCAGAGACGGCGTGAAATCAACATTGGAGATTGTTGCCTTATAGCCCGGGCTGCTTGCCTCTTTTGCCCGATCCTGTAGGCCTGCGAGCACGGCCTCCGGGATTCGCGCTTCTGCGCTTACATACCAGCGGTTGAGCCCCGTCTGGTCGAGTTGCTGGCGAGACGATGTAATACGCCATTCAACATCTTTCGCGAGCGATTGCAGCGATCCGTCAATCCGGTTCTTAAGGGCGTCTGTCGCTTCTTCCTGCTGGACCAGCTCAAAATAGACAGATACCCGCGCCGTGTCTGTCTTCACCCAACCTTCTGTCGTCAAATTTAGAACAACTTGATCCTGCATGATAGAAGACTTGTGGGGCATTTCCGCTGCCGCAAGGGGAACGAAACTTAAAAAAGCGATAGTGGCAATAACCAGTTTGTTCATGATAGAACTCCCAATATAATCAATCCTGTATTCGGCATGTAGGATCGAATCAAGACTAATTTAAGGCAATCTATGATCGCGCGATTTTCAATTATTCTCATGGCCATTACCATATCGCTCGCTGCTCGGCCACAGCTCACTTTGGCGGCCGGCGCAATGGATGGGGTGCGGACGCAGGAAAGTGAATATGAAGCCTGCCTGACGCTAACCCGGAGGGAGCCAGAAAAAGCTTTTGAATCAGCCCTTGCGTGGCGCGATTCCGGCGGCGGCTTTCCGGCCCGTCACTGCGTCGCGCTGGCGCTGGTCGCGATGAAAAAATATGATCATGCGGCGCTAACCCTGGAAGAGCTGGCAGAGGATATGCAGGGCGCTGGTTCGGAATTACTCGTACCCGTCTTGACGCAGGCGGCTAATGTCTGGCTGCTGGCAGATGAGTACGACCGCGCCAATGCCGTCGCTACCACAGGCCTGGAGATTGACCCCGAAAACATAAATCTGCTGGTCGATCGAAGCCGTATTCTGGCGAAAGTCGGAGACTATAAAGGCGCCTTCGATGATCTTGATCTCGCACTCAAGCTCGACCCTGCGCGGAGCGACGCGCTTACTTTCCGTGCTGCCGCCTGGCGTCATCTGGGGGACAACGCCCGAGCGTTAGAAGACGTGGAACTCGCCCTATCGCTGGAACCTGACCTGCCTGACGCCCTGATTGAGCGTGGGATCCTCTATGAGGCGGCGGACAAACGGGATTTAGCGCGCAAAGACTGGTTGCGGGTGCTGGACCTCGCAACCAACACCGCGGCTGGCGACGAAGCGCGCCGTCACCTGGAATCCCTCGACGTCAATAAGGATAAATAGTCACCTCACCCATTCATGGCGAGGCGGCGACGATATTCGAGCGCTTCTGCAATATGGGATCGCAGGACAGTCTCACTCTCCGCAAGATCGGCAAGGGTTCGCGCGACTTTCAACACCCGATGATAGCCACGCGCAGAAAGTTTCAGCTTGCCAATGGCCTCCTGAAGGAGCGCTGTCGCGGACGTGTCCGGCTGGACAAACCGCTCTAACACCTCTCCTTCCGCGTCCGCGTTCGTGCGTATTGGCGTTGCATGATCAATATTCCGGTAGCGTTCCCGCTGTATTTCCCGGGCCCGCGCGACACGGGCCGCGACGATTTCTGTAGTCTCCGTCGGTGGAGGCAATGTCAGATCCGCGGCCGAGACAGCGGGCACATCCACATGAATATCGATTCGGTCCAGCATTGGTCCGGAAATACGGGAACGATATTCAACGGCGCATTTCGGCGCCCGGGCGCAAGCCTGCGCCGGATCATTGAGATGACCGCAACGACAGGGGTTCATCGCCGCAATCAGTTGCAGGCTCGCAGGGTAGGTGACATGCAGATTGGCGCGCGCCACCACCGCCCTGCCAATTTCCACCGGCTGGCGCAGGGATTCCAGGACCTGCCGGTTAAACTCCGGTAGTTCATCGAGGAACAAAACGCCGAGATGGGCGAGTGAAACCTCTCCCGGCTTCGCCCCCCGTCCGCCCCCAACCATGGCGGCAACCGATGCGGAATGATGGGGGTCGCGAAAGGGACGCCGGCGAGAGAGCCGACCCTCCTTCATTTCTCCGGCAATACTGGAGATCATGTTGACCTCCAACGCCTCGGCCGCATCGAGCGGCGGGAGCAAACCCGGAAGCCGCGCCGCCAGCATCGACTTGCCAGAGCCAGGAGGCCCGGTCATCAGCAGGTTATGCCCACCCGCTGCCGCAACCTCTAGAGCGCGCTTTGCTGTTTCCTGCCCCTTGATATCCTCAAGCTTCAGCGACAGCGCCTCATCGAGAATATCGCCATGGGCCGGCGGGGTGAGAACCTGCGTTCCCTTGAAGTGATTGATGAGCGCGAGTAGATCGGCAGGCGCCAGTACATTTAGATCTCCGGCCCAGGCAGCCTCAGGTCCCGAAGCCGCCGGGCAGATAATATTTTTATCCTCCCCCACCGCCGCAACGGCGGCAGGCAAAATACCCGTCACCGGATTACAGCTGCCATCGAGCGAGAGTTCGCCCATCACATAGTAATCATCGAGTTCTTCAGCGGGGAGAACACCCATCGCTGCGAGTATGCCAAGCGCGATCGGCAGATCATAATGCGCCCCTTCCTTGGGAAGGTCCGCCGGAGCAAGATTGACGGTAATGCGTTTGGGCGGCAGCCCAATACCGAGAGAGGTGAGCGCTGCGCGCACCCGCTCCCTGCTTTCCGCAACGGATTTATCCGCGAGACCGACAATGGTGAACGCAGGCAGGCCGGAGGCCATCATCACCTGCACATCCACTTCCCGCACATCCAGCCCTTGAAAAGCGACCGTCTTGATCTTCGCCTGCATGTCAACCTTCGGTTCATTAAATCGTTATACGCGCAACGATAGCATGTGTCCGAAGAATCTTCATGGTTAAAATTTAGTCGGCAAAATTAATAAGTGGTGGAATTACTGATCTTTTCCTCAAGGCAATCCCAGATGGTCGCCTCCAGCTTCACACCATCAAAGCGATTAATCTCCTGCAGGCCGGTGGGAGAGGTGACATTGATTTCGGTAAGATAATCCCCGATAACATCAATTCCGACAAAGATAAGGCCCTGTTCTTTCAGCGCCGTGCCGATGGCCTTGCATATCTCTTCTTCCCGCTTGGTGAGGGCCGATTTCACGGCCTGACCGCCGACATGCATGTTGGAGCGAACCTCACCCTTCTGCGGCACACGGTTGATCGCGCCGACCGGCTCTCCGTCCACAAGGATGATCCGTTTGTCGCCCTCGCGTACTTCAGGCAGGTATTTCTGCACAATCATCGGTTCGCGATAGAATTGCGTGAACATCTCACAGAGCGCCGTCAGGTTTTCGTCTTCGGGCTTCAGATGAAACACGCCAGCGCCACCATTGCCGTAGAGCGGCTTGATGATGATGTCCTTGAATTCACGTCGGAATTCCTTGATTTCATCCAGATTGGAGGAGATAAGCGTTGGCGGCATTATGCCATCGAAATGAGTGACGAACAGTTTTTCCGGCGCATTCCGGACGCTGACCGGATTATTCACCACTAATGTTTGCGGATGGATGTGCTCCAGCAAATGGGTCGCGGTGATATAGGACATATCAAACGGCGGATCCTGCCGCATCAGCACAACATCCATGGTCGCAAGATCGATCCGTTCGGGCGCGCCGGCGGTAAAGTGATTTCCCGGCTCACGCCGCAGTTCGAGCGGACGGGCATTGGCGATTATCCGACCTTGCGAAAAGGACATATCCTGAGGGCCATAATGGAATAGGCCATGGCCACGCGCCTGTGCCTCCAGGCCAAGGACAAAGCTACTGTCCCCGTTAATATCTATTTTTTCGATGGGATCCATCTGGATGGCTACGGCAAGACTCATTATTCCCGACCTTTATTGTTTAACGTAATGCGCCGCTATTTTTCTGAGGAGGGACCCTATCCCGCTTGAGCTGTCAATTCAAGCTGACTTCAGGTCCTATTTTGTTTTGACATAGCTGATGATATGACGAACGCCAGAAATTTCCTTGGCGTGATTTTTTACCCGCTGAAGTTCCGCCTCATCCTGGGCGATCCCCATCAGATAGACTGTTCCATCCACCGTCTCGACAGAATAATTGATGTTCATTATCTCCGTGTCGCCCAAGAGCTTCAATTTGAGCTTCGTCGTGATCAGGCTGTCAGACGCAAAACTTCCCCCCGACCCGCTACCCGCAACCTTGACCTCATTATGCACTTCCTTGACGCCCTTCACGCCCCAGATCAGGCGGGCCAGCGTTATCCGATCCTCTGGTGTTGGCACCTCCCCGGTTATCAGGACGACGCCATCAATCACTGTTGTTGAGGTTGAGGTGAACATCGGTTCGCTTTTCTGGAAGATGGCGTTCATGACCTGCGTCTTGATGGTCGCATCATCAATTACCGTCCCCACAGAGCGCTCCTCCGCGACGGCAACGCCTCCAATGGCCGCTCCGCCCAAAATTACTGTCGGGGTACATCCACTTAAAACAACGAGGGACGATAAAGCAATAAAAGCATAAGCAACAAATTTCATTCTGGGACGCCTTCAACTATAATTTTCACGCTACTATAAATACAATTCGCTCCGGTTAAAAGGGTCAGTTCACCCCAATTCCCATGCTCCTTCTATATGCCGCGGCCATTGCCAGAAGGACGTGACAAGCAGCACATCGAAGCGCACATTAAAGCCATTGAATTTCGGCTTTTCCATGACAAACGCTTCAAGCGCCCGAGCGATCCTGCGTTTTTGCTTGGCGCTCACAGCTTCTGCTGCATCGCCGATTCGCGGCCGCGCCTTCACCTCAACAGCAACAAGAAGATTATTGCGCCGGGCTATAATATCAATTTCGCCAACAGGCTTTCGATATCCCCGGGCGACAATATGATATCCCTTTAACCGAAGCGTGTTTGCCGCCATAAACTCAGCCGCATGCCCCCAGAAATAGGCACGACGGCGTTTACGTTTTAGCGCTTTTCTTGAAAGATGTGCCAAAATGTCGCCTCATGAACCTGTTTGTAATACCGCCATCAACAATTTACTTGCTCCGCTTGCGGGGGTTACCTAGTCTTCCGGGTCAGGAAATTGACATGAACACCGACGGAGTGAAAATTTGTTTCCCGCCAATTCTACCATGACATCGCGCTTCAAACGAAATTGGAACTCCCTGATTTATGTTGGCCTTGTCAGCCTTCTTGCCTTGCTTTTATCTGCCTGCCAGCCAGCAAAAATCGCCGATTCAGACCAGAAAGATATCAAGGAAGATAGCACAAAGACGATCGACTCCCAAGATCTGAACGATCTACTACCGTCGGATAAGACGCCATCAACCGAAGATCTTGCGAATACGCCAACCATCGATCCGATGACGCGATTGATAGAACCCGCGCCTGCGGTAATCGGACTGCGCGCGCCGGAACAATTAACCCCTGACCGGATAAAGATTGCCATCCTTCTACCGCTCTCCGGTCCGACTGCAGCCGTTGGTAATGATTTGCTGCGCGCCGCGAATATCGCCTTATTCGACCTCGGAAATCGCCAACTGGAACTGCTCCCCTTCGATACCAAGGGGACGCCGCGCGGTGCGGAAAGCGCCGCAGCAGAGTCGTTGGTTTCAGGCGCAGAGCTTATTCTAGGCCCTCTCTTTTCATCCTCCGTTGCCACCGTGCGCCCACTCGCACAGGAACGTGGTGTCAATGTCATTACCTTCTCCACCGACACGACGGTGGCAGGCGATGGGGTGTATGTCATGGGACTGACCGTCGGGCAGCAAGTTCGGCGAGTGATGGAGTTTGCCTATCGTCAGGGATTGTTTAATTTTGCGGTATTGGCCCCAAGTTCGCCATATGGCGACGCGGTTGTAAAAAATGTAACCGAGACAACCTCTAGCCTGGGCCTGTCTCTGGATCGCACGGTGCGCTACCCGACCGACGTTCCCGCCGGATCACAGGACCTGCACGAGATTGCCAGAATAATGGGGGATTACACGTTACGGCAAAAACAGCTGGAACAAGAAATTCAGCTTTATAGCAAAAAGGACGATGATGAATCGAAGGCCTATGTCAAACGGCTTGAAAAGCTCGACACGTTTGGTGAAGTAAGTTTTGATGCGCTGCTCATCCCCGAAGGCGGCGCCCGGCTGAAAGAGCTGGCGTCCTTGCTCTCTTATTATGATATCGATCCGGAAGTGGTCCAGTTCCTTGGCACCGGGCTTTGGGAAGATCCGTCGCTTTCAGCAGAGCCGGCGCTTGTTGGCGGGTGGTTCTCCGCGCCCTCCCCGGAAAAAGCCGCAGCTTTTCAAAAGCGTTTTACCGATCTCTATGGCTACCAGCCCTCCCGCATTGCCAGCCTCGCCTATGATGCGATGGCACTTGCCGGAGTCTTGGCGCTTGATCCGGCGGACATCCGCTTTTCCCCCGCCGCCATAGAAAACCCAAGCGGGTTTGCGGGGTATGACGGTATTTTCCGGTTCCCGGAGAATGGCATTGCCGAGCGTGGCCTTGCGGTGCTGGAAGTCGGGCCGAGAAAACAGCTCGTCCTGGAGCCGGAACCTGAGAGCTTTGCCCCTGCCTTAAACTAGGATTTCAGGAAGCAAACTATTCAGGACAAGGCGACCGCGGTCCGTGGCGCGCAGCTTTTGCTCATCCATCTGCATCAAACCAGCGTCGATGAGGTTATCCAACCTGTCCTGTCGCAGAAAGCCGGACATGGGCTGGCCGATGACAGCAGAAAAGTTCTCGAACCAAACTCCTTCGTCAAGGCGCAAACCCATCAGCAACATTTCTTCCGCGCATTCGAGTGAACTCCTGAGCGCTTCAGACACTTCCGTTCCATGGCCTTCTTTCTCAACCGCCGCAAGCCAGCTTTCCGGTCGTTTAATTTGCTGAGACGCTGTGCGTATTCCGTCTCGCACAAGCCGCCCATGCGCGCCGGGCCCGACACCGACATACTCTCCATAGCGCCAGTAGGTCAGGTTGTGGCGGCACTCAAAACCGGGGCGGGCATGGTTTGATATTTCATACGCGGGCAGACCGGCGGAAGCGCATAACGACTGCGTCATCTCAAACAGCTCTTCGGCGTTTTCTTCCGCGGGCATCGCAAATTCACCGCGCCTTACCGCGCCGGCAAATCCGGTATTCGGCTCGATCGTGAGCTGATAGAGCGAGAGATGGTCCCCGGCAAGGGTGAGTGCCGTCTCAAGATCGCTCCGCCAGTCATCAAGGCTTTGACCCGGCAACGCATAAATCAAATCGAAGGAGATATTCCGGAAGCTCTCCCGAGCGAGCTCAATTGCCTTCAGAGCCTCGCTCACAGAATGCTCCCGCCCAAGAAATTTTAGCGCTTCGTCCCGTATTGACTGAACACCGAGCGACAGGCGCGTCACCCCCGCCTGGCGATAGCCCGCGAAAGACGCGGCCTCGACCGATGTCGGATTTGCCTCCAAGGTAATTTCGATGTCGTCTGCGAATGTAAAATATTGGGCGGCACCCTCAATCAGCGCCCGGACCGTCTCTGGCTCCATAAGCGAGGGGGTGCCCCCACCGAAGAAAATACTGGTGAGCCTTTTCTTTGATGTCTGCCCCGCAAACCAGTCGAGATCCTGCAGCAGCGCCGCCGTCCAGCGTCGTTGGTCCACGGCCTCACGGACATGACTGTTGAAATCACAGTAAGGACATTTCTTACGGCAGAAAGGCCAATGGAAATACAGGCCAAATCCGGGGTCGGGGGCGCTATTCTCCGTTAAAGCAGGCATTTATCAGTTGCCGAAAGGCATCAGCCCTATGGCTCATGGCGTGCTTTTCCTCCGGCTCCATTTCCGCGAAAGTAACCTGATAGCCATCGGGCATGAAAATTGGATCATAACCGAAGCCTTTGTCGCCGCGAGGAGGCCAGACAGCGGTGCCACTGACCCGGCCCTCGAAACTCTCCACATGACCATCCGGCCAGGCGAGCGAGAGCGCGCAGATGAACTGAGCCTTGCGCCGCTCAGGCGTCATGGCGCCACGTTTCTGGAGTTCGTCCTCAACCTTTTGCATGGCAAAGGAAAAATCCTTCGTTGGACCAGCCCAGCGCGCGGAAAAAATGCCCGGCGCGCCATCAAGCGCATCCAGCGCAAAACCGGAGTCATCGCTAAGCGCTATCCTATTCGCGCCCGTCGCCGCCGCCAGTGCCTTGATCTCGGCATTGGCAATGAATGTATCGCCGTCCTCAACTGGTTCCGGCAAGCCCAACTCACCCGCAGAGACCGGTTCCACGTCGAAAGCAGCCAATAACTCGCCGATTTCGCGGACCTTGCCCGGATTGTGACTGGCGACAACCAATTTGCCGCCATCAAACTTTCGATGATTGCTCAAATGCCGAGAGCCTGTCGCTGGAGAGCGCATAGCTCTTTTACACCCTTCTTGGCGAGCGTGAAAAGGGATCCAAACTCAGCTTCAGAAAAAGGATCTTCCTCGGCTGTACCCTGGATCTCAATGATCTGTCCTTCGGATGTCAGCACGAAATTGGCGTCGGCCTGAGCATTGCTATCCTCCGGATAGTCAAGATCGAGAACAGGCGCGCCCTTGTAAATACCGCAGGAAACAGCCGCGACCTGGCCCTTCATCGGGATTTCAAGAATTTTCCCTTGCTCTACTAGCTTTTCAAATGCCTGATACAGCGCAACATAGGCACCGGTGATGGACGCTGTGCGCGTGCCGCCATCCGCCTGAATAACGTCGCAATCGACGGTGATCTGCCGTTCTCCGAAGCCTTCGAAATTGACCAGTGCCCGCAATGATCGCCCGATCAGTCGCTGAATTTCTACGGTTCGGCCCTGCTGCTTGCCGCGCGCGGCCTCCCGACCCATCCGCGATCCGGTTGAACGGGGTAACATGCCATACTCCGCCGTCACCCATCCCTTGCCCGTATTGCGCAGGAAGGGTGGCACCCGTTCCTCAATACTGGCAGTGCAGAGCACGTGTGTATCGCCGCATTTTATGAAGCAGGACCCCTCGGCATTCTTGGCATAGCCGGGTTCCATGATGATGTTGCGCAGTTGATCTGGGGCTCTGCCGGAGGGGCGCATAAAACTTCCTTTAATTTGAGAAACAAGATTTGCGCCTTTTGTACCTGCTGCACCAGATTGACGCAAGCCTCCCGCGTCACTACATTCAAGTGCAAGAGAGAAACAGCTATATCGCGATTGATCAACATGACGATACAAGAACTTAACGAACGCAGCCGCATCGTCTTCCGGCATATAGTGGAAACCTATATGCAAACCGGAGAGCCCGTCGGCTCGCGCACGCTGTCGCGGATAAGCGAACTTGACCTCTCTGCCGCCTCGATCCGCAATGTCATGGCCGACCTCGCCGATGCGGGCCTTCTGTATTCACCACATACGTCGGCCGGACGGCTGCCAACGCAGCAAGGGCTCCGCTTATTTGTGGACGGCATACTTGAAATCGGCAATCTGACGGAAGCAGAGCGAGCGGATATCAAGGCACGTTGTGCCGTTGACGGCCGCAATATGGAAGAAATGCTCACCGAGGCATCCTCCATGCTCTCCGGGCTGTCAAACTGCGCATCTCTGGTGATCGCCCCGAAAAGCGACAGCTCGATCAAGCAGATTGAGTTTGTTCGCCTCGGAGTTGACCGGGCCCTGGTGATTATCGTGACCGCCAACGGGATGGTTGAGAACCGGGCCGTCGATCTGCCGCCGGGGCTTACCGATTCCGGCCTCCGGGAGGCTGCCAACTATCTCAATGCGAAGCTGGCCGGGCGTACACTGCATGAGATGAAACAGGACATACAGCTCGAACTTGATAATCATCAGGCTGAACTCGATGAACTGACACAGGAACTGATTGCCCATGATATTGCGAGCTGGGGCGGTCGGGAAACCCTGATTGTCCGTGGTCATGCAAATCTGCTGCAGAATGTGCAAGCGCTTGAAGATCTTGAAAAAATCAGGGAACTGTTCGATACACTTGAAGTCAAGAAAGAGCGAATTAAATTGCTGGAATTGGCTGAAAAAGGGAGTGGTGTAAAAGTTTTTATTGGCTCGGAGAATAATCTTTTCTCGCTTTCCGGCACATCAATGATTATCTCTCCATATCATAACAGCCAAGAACAGGTCGTCGGCGCCATTGGTGTGATTGGCCCGGCGCGGTTAAACTATGCGCGTATCGTCCCGATGGTGGATTATACCGCAAAGGTAATCGGTAAATTGCTGGATTAGGAAACAGACAAAATGAATGAACCAAAGCAGCACCCCCTGAATGATCAGGAGGAGAATGAAAAATTGTCAAAAGAGGCACAAGCCGCGGCAGACGCCCTGAAGCAGGACGAAGAAGACGCGAACTCCGAAACGGACACGACTGAACAGTCGAGCGACGTTGATATCGTTGCTGAAAAAGATGCCGAGATTGCGGACCTGAAGGACAAGCTGCTCCGGGCAATGGCGGATGTTGAGAATATGCGCCGCCGGGCTGAGCGTGAAAAGCAGGATGCGCACACCTACGGGGTCACCAAATTTGCCCGGGATATTTTAGGTGTCGCCGATAATCTTCGACGCGCAATCGAAAGCATTCCTGATACGGCACGCGAGAATGCGGATGTAAAGAGTGTTCTGCCCGGCATTGAAATGACAGAGTCAGAATTACTCAACACGCTGGAAAAACACCAGATCCGTAAGATCGACCCAAAAGGAGAGAAATTCGATCCCAACCTGCATCAGGCGATGTATGAAATTGAAGACCCTTCCGTCGAGCCAGGCACTGTCTTGCAGGTGACCCAGGCTGGCTTCGTAATTGCCGACCGTCTTCTGCGTCCGGCTATGGTCGGGGTGTCAAAAGGTGGCCAGAAGCGCACCGAAACCCATATCGACGAGAAGGTGTAACCCTTTAAGGTACACCCTTGAGCACCGCGGGGCGACGCCGCCCCCGGTAACCATCTACGCTATAAATAATCAGGCCAATCCAGATCAGCGCAAAAGCAAACAGCCGCGACTGATCAAACGGTTCGTTGTAAAGATACACCGCGATAAAAACATGCATGGTCGGAGATAAATACTGCAGGACACCGATCGTCGTGAATTTTAGATACTTGGCGGCGGTGGTAAATAGTATTAGTGGGACCGCCGTCACTACGCCCGTGCCAACCAACAACAGCAAGGTGCTCGTATCAAACAGAAATCCGGTTGGCGCCTCCGTTGAGGTCGCGGGATCCACAGTGAACGTCAAATAAAGCAAATACCCGAGCGCCACCGGAAACAGCAACGTCGTCTCAACCACCAGACCAACGGCGCTGTCTGCACCGGTCTTCTTGCGAAGCAGGGCATAAAACCCGAAAGAAAAAGCGAGCACTAGCGATATCCACGGCAGATAGCCAACCTGTATCGTCAGGATGGTTACCGCAGCAACGGCGCATAAAATGGACACCGTCTGCCATTTATTAAGCCGCTCCCCCAGAAAAATCATACCGAGCAGGATATTGACCAATGGATTGATATAATAGCCGAGACTTCCTTCCAGAATACGATCATTGGATATAGCCCAGACGAAAGTCAGCCAGTTGCCTCCAATCAGCACTGTGGTCAGCACAAAAACGAAAAGCCGGCGCGGATCCCGGTAAATTTCCAGAAGCTGGCCAATTTTCCGTGTCGATAGGATCAACAGCAAAACCAGCACAGACGACCAGATGATGCGATGAGAAATAATCTCTATCGGAGAGACATGGGACAGCCATTTAAAATAGACGGGGGAACAGCCCCACACGAAGAAAGCACCAAATGCGCTCAACAGGCCGCGAGTCTCATCGGGCGAGAAAAAGGTGATGGCCGCACTATTGCCGCGACTGGGGGGTTCTGCGGTCACACGGATTTCCTGATTTAGTTGATTACATTTTCGTCTATCACACGCATCAGAGCCTGGTGGCAAGTAAAAAATAGGTGAAGCACGCCAGCCATGTCCTGCCTGCGGGGCGTGTCTGTACCGTTGAATCCAATATTATAGCGTTGCGCAACCACTCCGACCCTTGCACTGAATTTGTTTCGAACTTATATACACGGCAACGGACTTAACGTTTTAAATCCTGGGGATCACCAAGGTGCATGAGGTGGCTTTGATGATTTGCCATAATTAATGAGGATATGATGGCTAAAGTAATTGGAATTGACTTAGGAACGACCAACTCCTGCATCGCCGTTATGGACGGCAAGAATGCAAAGGTCATTGAGAATTCAGAAGGTGCCCGTACGACCCCATCAATGGTCGCCTTTACAGAAGACGGCGAAAAGCTCGTCGGTCAGTCAGCGAAGCGCCAAGGGGTAACGAACCCCCAGAATACCTTCTTCGCGATCAAGCGCCTTATCGGCCGCCGGTTTGACGATAAGACTACCCAAAAAGATAAAGAGATGGTCCCTTACGACATTGTCAAAGCGGACAATGGCGACGCTTGGGTCGAATCTCGCGGTGAAAAATACTCTCCAAGCCAGATTTCGGCCTTCATCCTGCAAAAGATGAAGGAAACGGCCGAAAGCTATCTCGGTGAAAAAGTCAGTCAGGCCGTTATCACGGTTCCAGCCTATTTTAATGATGCCCAACGTCAGGCAACGAAAGATGCAGGCAAGATTGCCGGCCTTGAAGTCCTTCGTATCATCAACGAACCGACAGCGGCCGCACTTGCCTATGGCATGGACAAGGCGAACCAGACCGTTGCCGTGTATGACTTGGGTGGCGGAACGTTTGACGTCTCCATCCTTGAAATTGGTGATGGCGTTTTCGAAGTCCGCTCAACCAACGGCGACACTTTCCTCGGCGGTGAAGATTTCGACCTGACACTGGTTGACTATCTGGCGGATGAATTCAAGAAAGAGCAGGGCATCGACCTGCGTGCCGACAAGATGGCGTTGCAGCGCCTGAAAGAGGCTGCAGAGAAAGCGAAAATCGAACTTTCCTCCTCTCAGTCAACAGAAATCAACCTGCCATTTATCACGGCGGACGCTTCTGGTCCGAAGCATATGCAGTTGAAGCTGACCCGCGCTCAATTTGAGCGACTGGTGGAAGGTTTGATCAAGCGCACTCTCGCCCCTTGTGAGAAAGCATTGAAAGACGCCGGATTACAAAAAGGCGAAATCGACGAGGTTATCCTGGTTGGCGGCATGAGCCGTATGCCCAAGGTTATCGAAGAGGTTAAAAACTTCTTTGGCCGCGAACCGCACAAGGGTGTGAACCCGGACGAAGTGGTTGCTATCGGCGCAGCCATTCAGGCCGGCGTGCTTCAAGGTGACGTGAAAGACGTTCTACTGCTTGACGTAACGCCGCTGTCGCTTGGTATCGAAACATTGGGGGGTGTCTTTACCCGCCTGATCGATCGTAACACGACGATCCCGACGAAGAAGAGCCAGACTTTCTCGACCGCCGAGGATAATCAGTCGGCCGTGACCATTCGGGTGTTCCAGGGCGAGCGCGAGATGGCTGCGGACAACAAGCTACTTGGCAACTTTGACCTGACCGATATCCCGGGTGCCCCACGCGGCGTTCCGCAGATTGAGGTGACCTTCGATATTGATGCGAACGGTATTGTCAACGTTTCGGCGAAAGACAAGGGCACCGGTCGGGAGCAGAAGATACAGATTCAGGCTTCCAGTGGTTTGAGCGAGGCCGACATCGACCAGATGGTCAAGGACGCCGAAGAGCATGCCGCCGAAGACAAGGCCCGCAAGGAAAAAGTCGAAGTCTTGAACCAGGCCGACAGCCTTGTTCACGCGACGGAGAAAACCCTTGAAGAAGCCGGTGATAAAGTAGGCGACGACGTCAAGGCGCCGATCGAAACCGCACTCGGTGAGTTGAAGGAAGCCAAGGAAGGTGATGATGTCGAGGCCATCAAGGCCAAGATGGAAGCACTGCAGGCAGCCTCCATGAAACTCGGTGAAGCTCTCTACGCCCAGTCGCAGGACGCGGGGCAGGCCGAGGCCGGTGAAGGCCAGGAACAGAGCAACGCCTCCGATGATGACGTTGTCGATGCCGACTTCGAGGAAGTCGACGAAGACAAGAAAGATAAGTAAGGATTTTTAGGGGAAACCCGATGAAATCCTGTCTTCCAACATACCGCTCCGATTCTGGGCAGACGCTCAATCGGGGCGGCTTTCGTTAAGTGATAGATACTGATGGCCAAACGTGATTATTACGAAGTTCTTGGGGTGGAAAGCAACGCTGACGCCGCAGTGATCAAATCCGCCTACCGCAAAAAGGCAATGCAATACCACCCAGATCGTAACCCCGGTGACAGTAGTGCCGAGGCCGCTTTCAAGGAAGTCAACGAAGCCTACGAAGTTCTGAAAGAACCGCAGAAGCGAAGTGCCTATGACCAATATGGTCATGCCGCCTTTGAAAATGGTGGTGGCCCCGGCGGCGCACAGGGCTTTGGCGGTATGGGCGGCGGTTTCAGCGATATTTTCGAAGACCTGTTTGGCGACTTTATGGGCGGCGCCCAGGGTGGTGGACGATCTCGAAGCCCGCGCGGCTCTGATCTTCGATATAACCTCGAAATCTCCCTCGAAGACGCCTACAATGGCAAAAAGATGGAGCTGAAAATCCCGACAACCGCCCCTTGCGAAAGCTGCGATGGGTCGGGAGCAGAGGCTGGATCTGAACCCACAGCCTGCGACAGTTGTCAGGGAATGGGTAAAATCCGTGCACAACAGGGATTCTTTACGATTGAACGTACCTGCCCGACATGTCAGGGACAGGGACAGGTTATCAAGAACCCCTGTAAAACCTGTCGAGGCCAAGGGCGGGTAAACAAGGAAAAAACCTTGTCCGTCAATATCCCTGCAGGTGTCGATGACGGCAACCGAATCCGCCTCTCCGGTGAAGGTGAAGCTGGCATGCGCGGTGGACCGCCCGGCGATCTCTATATTTTCCTGACCGTTCAGGATCACCGGATATTCCAGCGCGATGGCCAGAATATTCACTGCCGCGTTCCCATTCCGCTCACGACCGCCGCGCTTGGCGGCGATATTGAGGTGCCAACACTGGAAGGCGCGCGCGCCAAAGTCAGCATTACGGCAGGCACCCAGTCCGGGCGGAAGTTCCGTCTGCGCGGCAAGGGCATGCCGATCATGAATTCCCACAGCCATGGCGATATGTATATCCATACCATCGTTGAAACGCCGGTTAATCTCAGCAAGCGCCAGAAAGAGCTGCTGAAGGAATTTGAAGCAGAGGGTAAAGGCGCACACAGCCCCGAATCCGAAGGCTTTTTCTCGCGTGTGAAGGATTTTCTCGCCGATCTAAAGGACTGATGGACCGTCACGGCATTACCATCTCGCCACATTCTTCTGACTGTGCTACATCCTGTGGCGCGATAACAGAGGTAGTGTGACATGAGCGACTTGAAGATTGGAATTGTCGGGGCGGCTGGTCGAATGGGCCGGATGCTGGTAAAGCAGGTAACGGAAACGGCTGGCTGCGAGATATGCGGCGGGACCGAACCCACCAATTCCCCGGACATCGGTAAGGATATCCACGCCCTCGCCGGACTGGACCCCTCCGGCATTCTGGTCAAAGATAATACTGAAAAACTTTTCGATTTGGCCGATGCGGTGATTGATTTCACGACACCCGCTGCTTCTGTCGCCCATGCGAAGCTTGCCGCGAACAGCGGTAAGATTCTTGTCATTGGCACCACCGGCCTCAGCAATGACCAACAGGCTGAGATTACCGCCTGCGGGGATAAAGCAGTCATTGTCCAGGGCGCAAATATGAGCCTTGGAGTCAATTTGCTGGCCCAACTCACCCGCAAGGTTGCCGCTATTCTCGATGATGAGTTTGACGTCGAAATTCTCGAAATGCATCACCATCACAAGGTCGATGCACCGTCGGGAACCGCTTTACTGCTGGGCAAGGCGGCTGCGGTCGGTCGGGGTGTTGATCATAATACGGTTGCGGATCGCGGTCGCGATGGCATTACCGGTGCCCGCAACCGTGGGGATATCGGTTATGCGGTGTTGCGCGGGGGGAATGTTGTCGGCGATCACACGGTGATGTTCGCCGCGGAAAATGAACGGATCGAGCTGACCCACAAGGCCGGAGATCGGTCCATCTTTGCCCGTGGTGCCGTCCGTGCCACGCTCTGGGCGAAGGACAAGTCGGCTGGAAATTATGATATGATGGACGTCCTCGGGCTGGGTGACTGAAGAAAACCGCCCTCGCGATAAGTCTCAAGCGCCGTTGCAATCAATTCCTGCACCTCGATCTTTTCATCTTCGCCGAGAAAGTTGCCAATTTCGTATAATTTCCCCCGGTTCGTCACCCAGAGCCGCCCCTTCTCGATCATCGCCCGTGCCCAATAGGCATCGAACACTTCCACCTTCGCGGCACCGTCAGGCGCGATGCGCGTGATGGTGAAGACATCATTCTGGATATCCACCGTCTCATAACGCCGGGCGGCACGGAAATTGAGCCGGAAAGCGAGATAGATCAGAAGCGCGTCCAGCCCGAAAAAACCTAAAACCGGCCAAGCCCCCATGGAGAGGAAGGCCATTCCCGAGATAAAGCTGATCAGGGCAACGCTGCTCATCAGAAAAACAAACCCAGGCTGCGACAAACTCCGGTTCGGATGAAGGGACATAAAGAAGGAACCTGCCGCGCCTGTCTGCAAGTCCTCCACTTCCGTCCTGTCATCTGATTTCGGCATCGCCTGATCCTCCATATTGATTATTGCGCATAAATCCCGCCTATGCCAATAACTAAGGAATAGAGCCCATCAAGTTAACGTCATTTCGCGCAAGGCAGGGAGAATTGCCATGAAAAAAGCAGATATTCACGAATTTTTTCGCCGCCTTGAGGAAAACAACCCCGAACCGGAAGGGGAACTCAATTACGTCAATCCCTTCACGCTTCTGGTTGCCGTAGTTCTCTCCGCACAGGCCACAGACGTCGGTGTGAACAAGGCGACGGGGCCACTGTTTGCCATCGCCGATACCCCGGAGAAGATTTTTGCACTCGGGGAAGATACTTTACGCGATTATATCAAGACCATCGGGCTTTATAAGACCAAGGCAAAAAATGTTATCAAGCTGTGCGAAGCCTTGATCCGTGATCATGACAGCAAGGTGCCCGAAACCCGCGAGGAACTTGAAAAACTAGCCGGCGTCGGGCGGAAAACAGCAAATGTTGTCCTCAATATCGCCTTTGGCCATCCAACGATTGCGGTGGACACACATTTATTTCGCCTCGGTAATCGGACGGGGCTCGCGCCGGGCAAAACACCGCTTGAGGTCGAAAAGAAGTTAGAGAAGAAAATCCCGAAAGAATTTCTTCGCCATGCCCATCACTGGCTGATCCTGCATGGGCGCTATGTCTGCAAGGCCCGCAAGCCCGAATGCTATCGCTGCATCGTCGCCGACCTTTGTGCCTTCAAGGGCAAAACAGTCGCATAGAACCCAGTAGCGAAATTGCCGTGGCGTCAGGACGCCTTTTTAGCAATGAAGGCCTCTTCTGCGCCGACTGAGCGTAAATACTCATTAAAGCAATGCTTGCGATCAACGTCCGAAAAGGAAGCGACGCTCCGTCCATTTATAGCGATATGGCGGACAACCAGTCTGCCCTCAGACGACTTCGCGGGATAGAAGAACAGATGCAAGGCGCACTCCCGCGTGAGATACTGCCAAACCTCCGCCGGACTGTCCTCACGCTTCAGGTTAGGGTCACCAAATGCCTGTTCTATTTCTGTTGTAGTTTTACCAACGACAACCGTTGGATCCAATAATACCCGGGGGCGGACCGCTGCAATAGCCGGAGGTATATCCTGCGTCTTTGATTTAGGTTGTTGTGTCGCCGCCGGATTTTGTAGCCTGATAGATGTGCTGGCTTTTGGTATGTCCGTGGAGCTTGCCGGCGCCTGCGCACAGGCCGTAAGCCCGAGTGCAAGTACAAGCAGGCAAAGACCTGAAAGCCTGCCCATCAGGTAACCAATTCCCGGCTCTTGGGTTTGCTTCCGACCCGCTTTTTGTATAGATGAACCATTGCCGCTGTCGCGATAATCGGGGCGACCAGATTGAGGATCGGAATGGTCAGAGTAAAGGCAATCACTATACCCATCAGATAAAGCTCAGAGGCGTTAGTCTTGCGAAGCCGAGCCACTTCTTCCATATCATGATGGCGGATCGCCACCATCTGGAAATATTCCCGAGAGATCAGATAGCCGTTCAGCAGGTAGTAGACAAAAAGATTAATGACCGGGATGAAATAGAGTGGCAGTACAATGATATTGCAGGCGATGACTAGCGCGAGAAATTTAACTGCATCCCAGATACTCGACAGGATCGGAATATCATGCGCCGGATCATCCTGTGGATAGTGCTTTTTCTCGACCGCATCGGATATATCATCCAGAAACAGTCCGATCAGGGCACTGATTACCAGTGGGAAAAGAAAAAACCCGCCGAGCAGAAAGCCGAGCCCGGCAAGAAAACTGATCGCCGTATTAAGCCAGCCATACTCGAATTCGGGGACGAGCGAAAATGCCTCCGACGCGCCAAAACCGACAAGAATGAAGATGCCGGCCGTCAGAGCCAGGGCTTTCAAAAGAACAGAACGAAATGCTTTGTCATCCAGTTGCCCAACGGCCTTGCTAATTGCAGAAAACAAAATGCGCCCTCTTGCTTGTTAAATCGAAAATACTTCGGTTCATGTAAGCGTTACCTGACTCCGGTGCAAGATTTTTAGGGTTTATGCCGGTGTAATCGGATCAATCGGCACCTGCGACGCAAAGTCATGGTCGCGTTCAAACGCATAGGCCGCCTGAAGTACCCGGTCTTCGCGCGCATTTGGTCCCACGATCTGCAATCCCACGGGAAGACCACTTTTTGTGAACCCGCAAGGGATTGATATGGCCGGGCAGTTGGTTACCGTGATCATGGAAGGTAGCGCTAGCCAGGACATGTAGTTGTCAAACTTGACGCCGTTAACTTCCTCAACATAGCGTAATTTATGAGGAAAGGCGGGGACGATTGCCGCCGGTGTCAGCAAAAAGTCGTACTTCGAGAAAAATTGAACAACCCGCTGGTACAGATCGCCCTGCGCCCGCTGTGCCGCTCCAATGTCACCAGCGTTAAGTTTCGCGCCCTTTTCGATATTCCAGATAACTTCCGGCTTGAGCTTGTCGCGATGTTCTGCAAGGAGCGGCGCATGGTTGGCAATAAAAAGTTGCGCGCGCAGGGTCTGGAAAATCTCCTCGGCATCATGAAGGTCGGGGCAAGCTTCATCGACACCCTCACAATATCGCATGAAGTCCGCCGCCGCTTTCGCGCATATCTCGGCTACTTCCGGATCAACAGGACATTGACCGAGATCAGGGCTGTAAGCAATGCGACCAAATTTAGGGATATCCTTCAGGCTATCCACATAGGAGGTTTCAGGTGCTGGCAGACTGCCCGGATCGAGGATGTGCGACCCAGCCATCATATCAAGAAGCAACGCTGTATCTGGAACATTTCGGGCCATTGGCCCCTCCACCGGATAGGTCGCGAAGGGAAGGCGCAAGGGACCATGCGCCACTCTCTTTGGCGACGGACGCAAGCCCACAACACCGGTAAAACTAGCCGGGGTACGCAGACTACCTCCCAAATCGCTTCCCTGTGCCAGCCAGACCTGCCCCGAGGCCAGCGCTACTGCGGCCCCCCCAGAGGATCCAGCCGGTGTCAGCTCCGTATTCCAGGGATTCTTGGTCGTGCCAAAAACCTCATTAAAGGTCTGGCCGCCCGCACCAAATTCCGGCGTGTTTGATTTGCCAATGACAATACCGCCCCGCTCCTCCAGCCGCTCGACCATCACATCGGAATAGTCGGCAATGCGGTCGGCAAAAATTGGGGAACCGGAGGTGAACCGCACATCCTTGACAGGTGTCAGGTCCTTTATCGCAATGGGAAGGCCATGGAGATGCGTCTTCGAGCGATCTGCGGGATTTTCGTTTTCCAGCTTCGCCGCATGGGCCCGCGCACGATCGAAGCACAAAATCGGCATCGCATTAACAGTACCGTCCGTCTCCTTAATCCGCGTTTCGGAGGCGTCGAGAAGCTCGCTCGGGGATACTTTCCCCTTTTTCAGAAGGCCGACAACCTCCGTTGCCGTCATTTTTACCAAATCCGTCATCTCTAATCTCCTAATTCGCAACACGACGCAAAGCGTTCTTGCTCCGGCAGCCGCAAAGACTATACTCGCCCGATACCGGAGTAACGAGCGGGAATAGTATGACGAAGCGGATGTTTGACACAACCTGTATTGGCAATGCCATTGTCGATGTGATCAGTAAAGCGGATGACGCCTTTCTGGCGACAGAAAACCTGACGAAGAATTCGATGAACCTAATCGATAAGGCCCGTGCCGAAGAGCTCTATGCGAAGATGCAGTCGGCAATTGAAATGTCGGGAGGGTCTGCGGGAAATACGGCGGCAGGTGTCGCCTCTCTCGGCGGAAAATGTGCCTATATCGGCAAGGTCCGCGATGATCAGCTCGGCGATATTTTCAGCCATGATATCCGCGCTGCGGGGGTCACCTTCGAAACCGCGAAATCGACAAACGGCGCCGCAACGGCCCGTAGCCTCATTCTCGTGACACCGGATGCGCACCGCACGATGAATACCTATCTCGGCGCTTGCATAGAGCTGGGGCCGGAAGACATTGACCCGGAGATCATCGCCGCCTCCAAGGTGACTTATATGGAAGGCTATCTGTGGGACCCCGAGAACGGCAAGCAGGCATTTCGCAAAGCGGCCGAAATTTCCCATGACGCGGGGCAACGGGTCTCGCTTACCCTCTCTGACAGCTTCTGCGTCGATCGCTATCGCACGGAATTTCAGGAGTTTATCAAGGGCGGTGTCGACATTCTCTTCGCCAATGAAGATGAAATCAAATCCCTCTATGAAACGCAGAGATTTGATGAAGCCCTGGATACGGTGCGTGGACAGGTCGAGATAGCCTGCCTGACCCGTAGTGAAAAAGGTTCCGTCATTGTTAAGGGGTCGGAAGCCCATGCCATCCCGGCGGATACTGATATTGACGTTGTCGACACCACGGGCGCGGGCGATCTTTTTGCAGCCGGCTTCCTCTATGGCCTTACCAACGGTCATGATCTCGCCATGAGCGGGCGAATTGGTGCCATGGCGGCGGCGGAGGTTATCAGTCATTATGGCGCCCGACCGACGGCAGATCTGAAAAAGCTGTTACAACAGAAGCTGGCCGTCGTCTAAAAACTAAGGCATACCGGATGGAAAGACCACAGGGCCTAAAGCGAGTAGCATCGTCGATCCGAATAGCCCTTCGGCCGGACCGGATCCGACTGGCAAGCGGCGTTATTCTGATGGTGTTTCTAACCGGGCATCTTCTCAATCACGCGCTGGGGCTGATCTCACTTAACGCCATGGAGGTCGGTCGGGACATTTTCCTCGCTCTATGGCGGAGTGTTCCCGGCACGATCCTGTTACTCGGTGCCATAAGCCTTCATATTGCCCTGGTATTCTACAAGCTGCTCCGGCATCGGTCGTACCGCCGCCTATCGGGCAAGGACATCCTGCAAATCACCCTTGGGCTTTTCATTCCACCCCTCGTTATCCTCCATATCATTGGCACCCGCGTTGCCCATGAAATTTATGGCCTTGAAGACAGCTATACATTTGTACTGTTCAGCCTGTGGGTAGCGACACCAACCCTTGCCTTGCTGCAAAGTATCGCCCTGATTGTTGCCTGGATACATGGCTGTCTCGGCATACATTTCTGGCTCCGGCTAAAGCCTTGGTATGAAAAGAAATTTTCACTCCTTTATAGTCTTGCACTGATCCTGCCTGTTATCTCGCTGAGCGGCTTCATCAATGGGGCGAATGAAGTGGAACGGTTGTTCGCGGATGCGGACTGGCGCGATGCCTTTTTCGCCCGCCTTGACTTACCGCCAGATCTCATCGGCTGGGCTTATACAACGCGGGATATCGGTTTTCTCGTGATGTTTGCGGCGCTTGGAGTCCTTATCCTCAGCCGACTTTACTGGACCATCCGTTTTCGGCGTCGCAAAGTTAATGCCATTACTTATCCGGATGAAAAAATTGTTCTTGCGGCGCCAGGCCTTTCCATTCTGGAAGCAAGCCAGTTGGGTAATATTCCTCATGCGTCGGTCTGCGGTGGACGCGGACGTTGTTCCACCTGTCGCGTCCGTATTATGGAGGGGTGGGATAAACTGAACCCGCCAAGTGACAAGGAAATTGCCGTGCTTCGCCGCGTAGGTGCACCGGAGGGAACCCGCCTCGCCTGCCAGAGCGTTCCGACCGGCGATGTGTCCGTTATCCCGCTTTTGCCGACAACCGCGACTGTGCGACAGGCTTTCAATCAACCCGCCTATCTACAGGGGCAGGAAAGGGAAATCGCAATCCTGTTCGCTGACTTGCGGGCCTTCACCAAATTTTCCGAGCAAAAACTTCCCTATGACGTGGTGTTCGTAATCAACCAGTATTTCCGCCATATGGGTGAAGCAATTGAGGAAAATGGCGGACATCTGGATAAATTCATCGGGGATGGCGTCATGGCGCTATTCGGCCTGAGCGAAAATAGCAAAACCGCCAGCCGCATGGCCTTAAACGCCGCCCGGTCGATGGCCAATGAGCTTGAAATAATGAACGAGAACCTCAAAACGGATCTACCCTCACCGCTTAAAATAGGGATCGGTATACATGTCGGGCAGGTCATCGTCGGTCAAATGGGCTATGGCAGCGCCACGTCGATCACCGCAATCGGCGACCCGGTCAACACCGCAAGCCGTCTCGAATCCTTGACCAAGGAATACGCCAGCCAGCTAATTTTTTCAGACAAGGTAGCAAAATTTGCGGAAGATGATTTTTCAGAATTGCGCCATGAAAGCGTGGACATACGCGGACGTGTTGAACCGCTCGGCATTTATATTGTTAAAGACGCCCGGCGCCTGCCTTACTTCACGGTCTGATCAGTCGCCCGTCATTCCTTCCGTCATGCCCGCCTCTCCAAGTGGCTTGCCAGACATGATATGAATATGGAAATGCGGCACCAGCTGGCCTGAATTCTTACCCGTATTGGCAACCAGCCTGTAACCATCCTCACGAAGGCCAAGCTGATGCGTAATCTCGACAACCTTCGAGAAGAAATTGCTGACTTCTTCGGGCGCGCCATTAAGAACGAAATCATCCATATCGATATAGGGGCGTTTTGGGATTACCAGCACATGGACAGGTGTTCTGGGCGCAATATCGTTGAACGCAAGAACGCTCTCATCCTCATAAACAGTTGTGTTCGGAATTTCGCCTCTCAGTATTTTGGCAAATACATTGTCGTTATCGTAGGCCATTTTTCTTTTCTCCATCATTCTTTCGCGCCGCCTTCTCCGCAAGGCCCGACTGACCTTCACGCGCTTCTAATTTGGCATAGATATCGGCAGGGTCAACATCCGCATTCGCCCAGAGAACACTTAAATGATAGAGGAGGTCCGCACTCTCCGAAATAATCTCATCGCGATCCTCTAGCGCAGCAGCAATGGCGAGCTCGACCGCTTCCTCGCCCACTTTCTGGGCAATCTTTGCACTCCCTTTTGTGTAAAGCTTTGCCGTGTAGGACTGAGCCGGATCACCGCCTTTTCGTGCTGCCACAGTCGCGAAAAGTCTGTCCAGGCCACCTAAATCATCCTTGCTCATGCCATGTCCTCTTCCAGCCGAACCGCAATGCCGGCGTCGCGCATCGCCTCTTTCGCCTCTTTGATCGTGAATTCGCCAAAATGAAAGATCGAGGCCGCAAGTACCGCTGTCGCATGTCCGTCGCGAATGCCTTCTGCGAGATGTTCAAGCGCACCGACACCACCCGAGGCAATAACCGGGACCGGAATGGCATCAGCCACTGCACGGGTTAGCGGGATATTAAAGCCCGAACGCGTACCATCACGGTCCATGGAGGTCAGCAGGATTTCACCTGCGCCGTAGTCCGTCATCCTTTTCGCCCACTCTATGGCATCAATGCCTGTGGCCTCTCGTCCGCCATGGGTAAAAATCTCAAACTTGTCTGGCCCGGTCTGCTTGGCATCGATGGCAACAACGATACATTGACTGCCGAACTGTTCCGCCGCTTCCCGCACGAAATCGGGCCGCTTGACCGCCGCGCTATTGATCGACACCTTGTCCGCCCCAGCCAGCAACAGTTTTCGCACATCTTCCACCTGGCGAACACCGCCGCCAACAGTGAGTGGCATAAAGCATTGCTCTGCTGTCCGTCGCACAACATCGTAAATCGTTTCGCGATTGTCAGAGGTTGCGGTGATATCAAGGAAGCAAAGCTCGTCTGCGCCTTGCGCATCATAGATACGCGCCTGCTCCACCGGGTCACCCGCATCAATCAGATCAACAAAATTGACGCCCTTGACAACGCGTCCGTCCTTTACGTCAAGGCAGGGTATGACGCGCGCCTTAAGCATTGTCGCGCCTCACAAGCTCGATCGCCGCTGCTGGATCAATCCGCCCGTCATAAAGCGCGCGACCGATGATTACGCCCTCAATCCCGCTTGTCTCGACAGCCAGAAGTTTCTCGATATCGACAATGGAGGCTACCCCGCCCGAAGCAATCACCGGTATTGAAATCGCGGCGGCAAGATCGCGCGTTGCCTCGACATTCACGCCCTGCAGCGCGCCATCGCGGTCGATATCCGTATAGATGATCGCCTCTACGCCCGCATCCTCGAACTTGCGAGCGAGATCAAGAGCGGAAGTTTCACTGGTTTCCGCCCAGCCTTCCACGGCAACCATGCCATCCCGCGCATCAATACCCACGGCAATATGTCCCGGAAATGTCTTGCAGGCTTCTTTCACCAGTGCCGGGTTACGAAGAGCAATCGTACCGAGAATGACCCTGCTCAACCCCTTTTCAAGCCACATCCCGATGGTTGCCAGATCACGAATGCCACCACCTAGCTGCGTTGGAGCATCTGTCGCCGCCAGAATACTTTCCACAGCGCTCGCATTGACCGGCTTGCCTTCGAATGCACCATTCAAGTCTACAAGATGCAATCGGTCAAACCCCGCTGTTTTGAAGGCACGCGCCTGATCAGCCGGGTCAGTATTAAAAACTGTCGCAGCGTCCATTTCGCCGCGCAACAGGCGGACGCAGTTGCCATCCTTCAGGTCAATAGCCGGATACAAGTTCATCGCCGTTACAGCTCCACCAGTTCTTTTTTGTAATAATGTCCGTCTACGTAACGATCGCCGTTCCAGGCATAGTTCGTCTTGGTCGCCCATTTCTCATAGCCATTCGCTTCAAGCAGCGCGATAGCCGCAGACTGGGTTTCGCGCACATCCACCTCGAGTATCTTGAAGCCCTGCTCCTTTGCACTTTTCTCAATCACCGCAAGAAGGCCGATGGCAAGGCCGTGACCGCGCGCGTAAGGCGCGATGAAGAAAGTCGCGACCTGTGCAATATGGGCCCCGGCCTCGTTATTCGAGAAAGGCTTCACAAGCTGGCCAGAGCCGACGATGCGTCCTTCGAAGCGGGCGCAATAAAGCTCCCGCACCGGGACCATCAATACGCCCTTCCAGAAATTCTCCTGCACCGAGCGGCGCGGGGGAGTCAGCCAGCCAAACCCGTTCCCGTCAACGATCGCTTCTTCTGCAGCTTCGCACAGGTCGTCAAGATCGGCCGGGTCGAATTCCTTTATTGCCTCGATGACCGGCTGTTGAATATATCTGGTATTATCTACCATTCTAAGGATTCCATCTCAAAAAATTCGCTATCAGCTGAAGACCCGTCTCCTGGCTTTTCTCCGGATGAAATTGTGTGCCGATCATGTTGTCCCGACCGACAATCGCCGTGACGGGCCCGCCATAATCCACGGTCGCCAGAATATGGGCCGGGTCCTGAGCCGCCAGATGATAACTATGCACAAAGTACGCATGCTGACCGCTCTCTATACCGTCGAATAAAGGATGGTGCGCGTCAATCTGTAACTCGTTCCACCCCATATGCGGGATTTTCAGCTCCGGATCATTCGGGGTTAGTTTTACAACATCTCCCGCGATCCAGCCAAGCCCTTCCGTCGTGCCGTGTTCGATCCCCCGGCTCGCCATGAGCTGCATTCCGACACAAATACCGAAAAAGGGTCGGCCTTTTTCTATTACCGCCTTCTGCAGGGCCTCAACCATGCCATCGACAGCGAGGAGACCGTTCTTGCAGGCCCGAAAGGCGCCAACGCCCGGCAACACGATGCGGTCAGCAGCAGCAACCTCCGCGGGATGGCTGGTCACCTCGATCGCCATTTTCAATCCGGCTTCCCGGCTGGATCGTTCAAACGCCTTCGCGGCGGAGCGCAGGTTGCCCGAACCATAGTCAATAATTACAGTCTTCATATCCGGTACAATTTCTTCCGCAGACTAATGCGGCAATTCGAAACTAGAGGCTTTGACCGAGCGTTCCCTTGGTGGAAGGTACGGCGTCCGCCCGGCGTGGATCGATCTCAATGGCATCGCGCAAAGACCGCGCCAATGCCTTGAAACAACTTTCCACGATATGATGGTTGTTGGTGCCGTAAAGATTTTCCACATGCAGCGTAATGCCCGCTGCCTGCGCGAAGGCCTGGAACCATTCTTTGAACAATTCCGTATCCATCTCACCCAGCTTGTCACGGCTGAACTCAACTTTCCAGATCAGATAGGGCCGCTTGGAAATATCCAGTGCCACGCGGGTCAGGGTCTCGTCCATCGGGATATGCGCCTCGGCATAACGGCGAATACCCTTGAGGTCCCCGAGAGCTTCAGCAAATGCTTCACCGATGGCAATGCCGGTGTCTTCCGTTGTGTGATGATAATCGATATGCAAATCGCCGTCCGCCCGCACTTTCAGGTCCATCAGGCTGTGACGGGAGAGCTGCTCCAGCATATGATCGAGAAAACCGATACCTGTCTTGACATCATACACGCCCGTGCCATCAAGATTGAGTTCAACCTCGATGTCGGTTTCCTTTGTTTTCCGCTTCATCGTTCCTACGCGCATGAATTATCCTTCCAGCCGGGCACTTTACCGCGTGAATACTGGCGAGGATATAGCAGGTACAGTGCAGAAAACCAAGCCTTAGAGACAATGACAATTGTGAAAGATTGCGTTACCGGCTCCCAATTTCATCGGATATGGGTGCAACGGCCGCCATTGCTATATTTCCATCAGCCTTTTGCTCCGCCATTGTGCCTGTATTGGCCGTGCCCTTGATGAGTTCTTCGGCAAGATTGAGGGCAAACTCAATGCGATCCCCGAGTTCCTTGTAATTGTCCTTTAAAGCATCGGCATGAATATAGCTCAATATCTCGAAAATCGCCCGAAGGTTGGAGGCTTTATCCGCGGCGGTGGCCTCTATGTCACTTTCTGTAAACATCTGTCTCTCCTTCGTTGCACATCCATTTGCAGGAATGACGTTCCATTCTGTTAGTTGTGAAGGGTGGTATCGACAAAAATACATGGATCATCAGGGACAAAGCCCTTTGCACCTTGACCCGTGCGGCAAAATAGTTACATCGTCAAGGCAAGTTTAAAAAATGAAGAGTCCCTATGTCCGAAAAAATCGAAAGTTGGCACGGTACGACAATATTGTCCGTGCGCAAGAACGGAACCGTAGTGGTTGCCGGAGATGGCCAGGTATCGCTTGGTCAAACTGTCATCAAGTCTAACGCGCGCAAGGTCCGCCGGATCGGCACCAAAAATGATGTCATTGTCGGTTTCGCCGGTGCAACAGCTGATGCCTTCACGTTATTTGAGCGACTGGAAGGCAAGCTGGAGCAACATCCGGGCAACCTGACCCGCGCCTGCGTCGAACTGGCGAAAGACTGGCGGACGGATAAATACCTGCGCCGTCTTGAGGCCATGATGGCCGTCGCCAACAAGGATGTTTCCCTGATCCTGACCGGGACTGGCGACGTACTGGAGCCTGAAGACGGTATCATCGCCATTGGGTCCGGTGGCAACTATGCGCTGGCTGCGGCACGGGCGCTGATCGATCGCGAGGATATGGAAGCGAAGGACATCGCCCAGAAAGCCATGTCGATCGCGGCCCAGATCTGCGTATACACGAATGAGAGCGTTATTATCGAAAGTATTGGTAAGAATGACTAATTTATCACCGCGGGAAATCGTCTACGAGCTGGACCGTTATATCATTGGCCAGTCGGACGCCAAGAAATCCGTCGCTATCGCCCTTCGTAACCGGTGGCGCCGGCAGCAATTGCCCGAAGAAATGCGCGAAGAAGTGCTGCCCAAGAACATCCTGATGATCGGCCCGACGGGCGTCGGTAAAACGGAAATCTCCCGGCGGCTCGCTAAACTCGCCCATGCGCCTTTCCTGAAAGTCGAGGCCACGAAATTCACTGAGGTCGGCTATGTCGGGCGCGATGTGGAACAGATTGTCCGCGACCTGATGGAAATCGCCCTCAACATGGTGCGGGAGGATCAGCGCCAACAGGTTATCGCCAAGGCAGAACTTGCCGCGGAAGAGCGGGTGCTGGATGCGCTGGTCGGTCCCAAGGCCTCCCCCGATACGCGCCAGAAGTTCCGCAAAATGTTGCGCGAAGGCGAGCTGGACGAGAAGGAAATCGAACTGGAATTGGTAGATACCGGAAGTTCCGGGCTTCCGACGTTCGATATTCCGGGCATGCCTGGTGCCCAGATGGGGATGCTTAATCTCAACGATATGCTGGGCAAGCTAGGCGGCCAACGCACGAAACCGCGCAAGATGCAGGTGAAAGACAGCTACAAGATTCTCATAAACGAGGAAAGCGACAAGCTTCTCGACGAGGATGCAGTTGTCCGCGACGCCATCAAGCTGGTTGAAAACAATGGCATCGTCTTCCTCGATGAGATTGACAAGATCTGCGCCCGTAGCGACCGCCAGGGCGCGGATATCAGCCGCGAAGGTGTACAACGTGACCTGCTGCCCCTGATTGAGGGCACCATCGTCAGCACGAAATACGGCACAGTACGGACGGATCATATCCTTTTTGTCGCCTCCGGTGCCTTTCACATCGCCAAGCCCTCGGACCTGCTGCCGGAACTTCAGGGCCGGCTGCCGATCCGGGTTGAGCTGAGAGCACTGACCAAGGATGACTTCAAGCGCATCCTGACCGAACCGGAAGCGAGCCTGATCAAGCAGTATGTCGCGCTAATGGAGACAGAGGAAGTACATCTTAACTTCACCGATGATGCGATTGAGGCGATTGCCAGCATTTCCGCTGACGTGAACGCAGCGGTCGAGAATATCGGTGCCCGCCGGCTACACACGGTGCTGGAGCGTGTGCTGGAGGACATCAGCTATCATGCCTCGGATAAAGGCGGCACGGTCGTTAATATCGACAAGGATTATGTCGAAGAGCATCTTGGCGAACTGGCGACGAATATGGACCTTTCCAAATTCATCCTCTAGGCCGGAGTGGTTAAGCGCCCTTGAAATTGGCGGGGCGCTTTTCCGCCAGCGCCTGCTTACCTTCGATAAAATCGTCTGATTGCAGACATTGAAGCTGGAACTGGCGAGCTTTCGCCACATCCAGCTCCCCGCGGGCGATATCATTGAGTGTTTCCTTCATCCCACGCAAGGAAAGCGGAGCGAGGGCCGCAATATCCTGTGTCAACGCCTCCGTTCGCGCCTCCAACTCCTCCGGCGTGACCAGAAAATCCAGAAACCCGATTGCCTTCAATTCCTCCGCCGACATCCTTTCGCAGGCGAGGAAGAAACGCTTTGCCGGCCCCAGCCCAAGGCGGGCGACGGCGCGCGCCAGACCCGCAGGCGGATAGTGAATACCAATCCGCGCAGGCGGAATAAAGGAGCTCATGGTCGTGATCCCAATCCGGAAATCACAGGACAATGCAAGATCGGCGCCACCGCCATAAACGCCGCCGTTCAACGCACAGATCGTCGGAAAGGGAAGCCGCTCAACCACATCGGTAAGCTGTTCCAGCGGATTTTCATCGAAATTATAACGGCCAAGTTCCCCAAGGTCGGCGCCCGCACAAAAACTTTTTCCCGTCCCCGTCAGGACCATCACCCGCAACGATTTATCTTCCGCCTTCTCAGTAAGTCCCTCACGCAACGCCTTCATGGTAGCAGGCGAGAGCTTGTTGTGCTGCGCCGGATTGTCAAGGCGCACTCTAAGAGTGGTATTTTCAACGTTGATATGAAAAGATGCGCCCATTAACAGTGTCCTTTTTGTTTTTCTTGAATTCGTCCCGACCATAAAGAGATTGCCGCAGCCACGCCATGCAAAATAATCAAATATTTGACTCTCGGAAAGACCTGCCATGAGCCTGCGTCGCCTGCGCATGGGCCTGAATACTGTTCTCGGCCTGAAGAAAGAAGGATTCTTTATTCCCTACCGCTATGCCGCGAGCCTGCCGGATGCGGAAGCACGCCAACCGTATCGCGCAATAGAAACTTTCATGGCGGCGCGGGAAGCAGATTTTGCCAAACGCCTTGATAATCTGGCCGCCTACAGGGACATATTCGAAGGTTTTGGCACATTGCCGCCGCCTGAGCCCCGGTTCGAGCAAGACTGGTTTCCCCGGCTGGATGCCGCGATCTCCTATGCTATGGTAAGACAGGAAAAACCTGCGCGAATTGTTGAGGTGGGCTCGGGTCACTCGACGCGTTTTATGGCGCGGGCGATCAAGGATGGTAATCTTTCAACGGAATTCACCGCGATTGACCCCGCCCCGCGCGCGGCCATTGAATCATTGCCCATTCAGGTAATCCATAAAACCCTGCATGAGGTGGAGAAGGCCCCTTTTACCAAACTTGCCGCCGGCGATATCCTGTTTATCGATAGCAGCCATATCGCTATGCCAGGAAGTGACGTCGACCACCTGTTTCTGGATATTCTGCCATCCTTGCCGCCGGGAGTGTTTATCCATATCCACGATATTTTCCTGCCAGACGACTATCCGGCAAGCTGGGATTGGCGCGGATATAACGAACAGCAGATCACCGCCCCGCTGTTCCTTGGAGGAGGATTCGAACTCATATTTTCGAGTGCCTACGTCGCAACCCGTATGAAGAAAATGCTGGCGCAATCTACGGTCGGTGGGCTGCCCCTACCTCAGGGAGCGTTTGAAACAAGTCTTTGGATACGAAAATAGGCAATCACAGGAAAATGAAGGTTTTTGCTTTCTAATTTACCGGGAATGGGCGCATATGTTGGGGATGTGGAGAAACTTACAAAGAGCCATCCTCGGGGAGGAAATCGACGGGAAGCTGCCCGACCGTGTACAGGACGCTATCAAGCGGCAGCAGACGCAGTCGGAAATACTGATCGCCTGGGTACAGGTTTTTATCGTTGTTACCTTCTCCACCCTCTACGCTCTGTCGCCAAAAACCTTCGCGGCCGATGTCATGTTTGCGCCGGTACCCTATGCCTTGATGATCTATGGCCTGTTCACCGCGCTTCGCCTGTTGCTTGCTTATTTCAGTAAGATGCCCGCCTGGTTTATCGGCATTTCTGTCATTGCCGACATGGCGCTATTGATGTTCCTGATCTGGAGCTTCCATATCCAGTATGAGCAGCCACCATCTTTCTACCTGAAGGCCCCGACCCTCCTGTATGTCTTTATCTTTATTGCCCTTCGTGCGCTTCGGTTTGAGGCAACCTATGTGCTGCTGGCTGGTGCCTCCGCAGCGATCGGCTGGCTTATCCTGCTTGGATATGCAGTTCAGATTGATGGAGGAATGGCACAAATCACGCGAAACTACGTCGAGTTCACCATGTCTCACAAGATACTGCTCGGCGCAGAATTCGATAAGGTGATCAGCATTGTCGTGGTGACGCTCATTATCGCACTTGTGATTGTGCGCGCACGTCGGCTGCTGATCCATTCGGTGGCACAGGCGACAGCAGCGGAGGATTTATCGCGCTTCTTCTCACCAGAAATCGCGGCACAGATTACCCATTCGGAAAGCTGGATCGAACCGGGCACCGGCGAAAGTCGTCAGGCGGCTATATTGCATTGTGATCTGCAGGGCTTCACTAAACTCTCAATGGAGCGGCCAGCGAATGAGGTCATCTCGCTTCTGGCCGAGTATCAATCGCGCATGGTGCCGGTCATCCAGAAACATGGTGGCACCATCGACAAGTTCCTCGGCGATGGTATTCTGGCAACCTTCGGTGCGGCAGTGTCAACGGAGCAGTATGCCGCGGACTGCCTGCGAGCGATGGAGTACCTGGAAAGAGAAGCCGCCACCTGGAATAGCGAACGGAAAGCGGAAGGAAAAGATCCCATGACCGTTCGATTCGTCTCCGCTGTTGGAGCAATCGTCTTCGGCGCGGTCGGCGATAACAGCAGGCTGGAATATACGGTGATCGGGGAACCGGTCAATCTTGCCGCCAAACTCGACAAACATGCCAAGGATGAAAATGCGACAAGCGTCACCACGCGCGAGGCGCTGGACCTCGCCAAGGCGCAGGGCTATACGCCACGGGCCCAACTGGAGCTTCGCGAGGCGCGTCATGTTGAGGGGGTCAATGGGACCGTCGACCTCGTAATATTCCGCCCCTGAGACCTACTTGTAGGGGTCTGCTGCATCCCGCAAGCCATCTCCCAGGAAGTTAAAGGCCAGCACGATGATAATCACCGGCAACACCGGATAAATCAGCCAGGGCGTCGTCGCCACCGCGTTGATATTGGTCGTCTCATTGAGGAGAACCCCCCAAGACGTGATTGGCGGTCTGAGGCCAAGGCCAAGGAACGACAGGGCCGTCTCCCCCAAAATCATGCTCGGGATGGCAAGGCTGGCACTGGCGATTAGATGGCTGGCAAATGACGGCAGCAGATGACGGCCGATAATCCGTTTCGGCTTTGCGCCCATGAGCTGCGCTGCGGTACAGAAATCTTCCTCCCGGAGTGAGAGGAACTTGGATCTCACCGCACGGGCAAGTCCTGGCCAGTCAAGCAGCCCGAGGATAACCGTCAGGCCAAAGAAAACGAGGATCGGCGACCATGTGACCGGCAGCGCCGCAGAGAGCGCCAACCAGAGTGGCAGCTGCGGCAATGATTTCAACAACTCGATTGTTCGCTGGATAACATTGTCGATCCACCCGCCGTAATAGCCGGAAATGCCACCTAAAATAATGCCAAGGGTGAAGCTGATGGCAATGCCGATCAGTCCAATGGAGAGGGAAATCCGCGCGCCATAAATTATGCGCGACAGGATATCCCGCCCGAGCCGGTCCGTACCGAGCCAAAAGAAAGACGCCAGTTTCTTCTCGTCTGGACAAACAAGGTGTAAATTTGCGTCAAACAGGCCCCAGAATTCATACTCATCCCCGGCGCAGAAAAACCGCAAGGGGTAAGGCTTGCTTGTGTTCACATCATATTCGCGCTTCAGCGTTTCACGGTTAAGCCGTTGTTTATAGCCATAGACAAACGGGCCAATGAATTCACCCTCATGAAACAGATGGATCGACTGCGGCGGCGCGAAGATATATTTCGTATGCCGCGTCTGCAGATCATAAGGTGCCAGAAACTCCGAGATCAGGATCGAGATATAGAACAGCAACAGGATGATGCCACTAATGACAGCAATCCGGTGGCGCCGGAACTTCCACCACATCATCTGCCATTGCGACGCCATATAGAAGCGTTCCTGCTCGGGCGTGAATTTCTCGACCGAGTGGGGATCGAAAGGATCCTTCGAATGCCAATGCTCGAGTGGTGGCTCCTTGTTTGGTCCGGTCGTATCCGTCATTTTGTCGCCCCCCCGGACAATCTTATGCGTGGATCAAGGACCGCCAGCAATACGTCTGAGACAAACATGCCCACTACCGTCAACAGCGCCAGGAACATCAGCAGAGAACCCGCCATATACTGGTCCTGGTTCCGCAGCGCCTCAAGCAGGAGCGGACCGACGGTCGGCAAGCTCAAAACCATGCTGACAATAACTGAGCCGGAAATCACATCGGGCAACAGGTTACCAATATCGGCAATAAAGGGATTCAGCGACATGCGGATCGGATATTTGATGAGCGCCTTCAGCCGCGGTACACCCTTTGCCTTCGCCGTCGTTACATACTGCTTCTGCAACTCGTCCAGCAAATTAGCCCGAAGACGCCGGATCATTGAGGCCGTTCCGCTCGTGCCGATCACGATCACCGGAACTATCATATGATCGACAACCGACATCGCCTTTTCAAAGCTCCAGGGCTGGTTGATATATTTGTCATCCATCAACCCGCCAATGGAAACCCCGAAATAGACATTGGCATAATAGAGCAGCACCATGGCAAGCAGGAAATTCGGGGTTGCAAGACCAAGATACCCGATCAGCGTAAACCCGTAGTCTCCGATGGAATATTGCCGTGTCGCCGAATAAACACCGATCGGGAAAGCGACAATATAGATAAAGAGAATAGTCGAGAAATTAATCAGGAAGGAAAGACCGAGCCGATCTCCCACAACCTCCTTCACCGGCAAATCATAGGCAAAGGACTGACCCCAATCTCCCTGTATCAGGCCGGAAAAGCCGTTCGGGCCGGGCCAGAACCCCATCCAGAGCGCATATTGCTCAATTGGCGATTTATCAAGGGCATATTGTTCACGGTAAAAGGCGATCTTCGCCATTGCAGAAGCAGATTCGCCCTGGGAGCGTAATTCTTCAAGCTGGTTGGAAAGGTAGTCGCCGGGCGGCAACTGGATAATAACGAATGTCAGAATACTAATCACCAACAGGGTCGGGATCATAATCAACACTCTATGTACAAAATAGGTAAACATTCAACTCCGCCCCGCGAGATACCGATTATTCATCGGTAATGCCGCCATACCATTTTTGTATTGTTCGCGAAAATATGGCGCGCCGTCAACCAGCGCCCTGAAAAATGCCTGAAATTACGCGAAAGCTCCTCCCCCATTGCCCCGATCTCCCTAATTACTAATTTTCAAACCAGAAAAGATCCGGATGATAAATTCCGAATTGCGCACCTGGGTCCCAGTTATAGATCCCTTCCCGGGGCACGTTCCGTAAATTATCAGAGACGACAACAGGCTGTAAAATCGCGCCAACGACACCAATCGTAAATTGCTGATCCGCATGAATGTTTAGCATTTCACGCCAGATTTCTGCCTTTTCGTCATCATTGGTAGAGGCGAGCCATCTTTCATACAACTCGAACAGATGCTGTGCTTCCGGTATATCTACAGGTTCGCCGGACTTACCCTTTGTTTCAAAATACTGGCCCCATTTCGGCCATTGATAACTGGTCTGGCTGGTCGGGGCCCGCGCCGCCGGGCTGGATTGCGCATTTGGGATGCCATCTTCAAACCCTGACCAGACGGACATTACCGTTTCACCAGAAAAAATGCGGTTCCGAAAAACGGCCCGCTGGGATGGCTTGGTAAAGACTTCGACCCCAATTTGCTCCCAGGATTCATTGATGAGCTCCAGGATATCCGATTGCTCTGTCTCTTCACCCGCCGTTTCAATCACGATCACCAACGGCTTACCGTTTGGCATTATCCTGATACCGTCATTGTTGCGTTCTGTCAGGCCCATCTCGTCGAGCAAGGCGTTCGCCTTATCAAGATCGAAGGTCGCCCATTTGGTACGCAGCTCTTCTGTATAAAACGGGCTTTGCTTCTGCACCGCATTATTGCCTTCGACGGCCAAACCGAAGAACAGGATATCATTGATTTCCTCCCGATGGACGGCGAGGGAGAGCGCACGGCGGAAGCGCACATCCCGCATCAGCTTGCGCCAGGTTGCATCTTCACTATTGAGGTTGGGATAGAGCGTGAAATGCGAGCCCCGCGCCGTCTCCCAAAGGAGGACCTTATACTGCGAGCGCTGCTCATTCTCCTTTAGAAAGGTTGCATCCTGAAGGCGTAAGCCACGTGCCTGCAGATCTACGTCACCAGAGGCCGCCTTCGCCGGGATCAGCTTGCTTTCCGATACCGTGAAAATCAGTTCATCAATATAAGGTAGCTGTCGTCCTTCCGGATCAACCCGATGAAAATAAGGATTACGCTTGCCCACAAACCGGGTTGCGGGCGGTGGCGTTGAATTCCGCCATGGCTGCAATGTCGGCAGGTTCGGGTTATCAAACTTGTAAAGGTTATCAAGTCGGTTATGGTTCGCGGCCCAGGCCTTGAGCTTGATCTTCTGTACAGGTGACAGCTTCGCCGGGTCAATATAGGCAACATGATGTTTTCTAAGATAATGCGCTGGGCGATAGATCAGAAGTGGGGCGGCGCCGGCAAGGTCGGTGAGGAAATTGGGGTTCGGGGCAGACCAGGAGTAGACGACCGTTTTCGCATCAGGAAACTCGACTGTGGGCAATTCCCCGTTAATGATCAGGGGGGCCGGCGGTCCCGCAGGTGAGAGCTTCGGGTTATTGGCGATATCCTCCCACCAATAACGAAAATCCTCTGAGGTGAAGGGGTGGCCGTCTGACCATTTGTGCCCTTCACGCAGTTTCATGGTGAAAATTCGACCTTCACTTACTTCAACCGATTCGAGAATATCCGGCTTGATTTCAAGATCGGCTGTAAAACCGACAAGGCGGGCATACCCATTCACAAACATCAGTTTCACATCGGAGGGATTGCCGATCAATGTTCGCAGCTTGCCACCATAATTGCCAATTACCTGGTCTTTCCCCGGCGTTACCTCCAGGGGATTGGTCGGCAGTCGTTCCTCCATCGGTGGCAAAAGGCCGGACAAAACAGCATGCTGAAAATAGGGCACTTCAGCTTGAGCACCTCTTGCCAAAACCACCCCGACCAGAGCCAGAAAAGAAAGTCCTTGTGAAATTCTGCGCAAACCTATCACGCCCGCAACTCCTTCAGATCCGTATTTTCATGAACCCGGACATAGTGCCCGTCCCCAATATCCATCATGACCGGACTTGTATAACTATCCGTCGTAAAGGGGGCCGGCCACAGTTCAGGATTGGATGCCTTCTCCTCGACAAGGTTGGAAAAGTTGAGCTGATGGTTTGGGTCTGGCTCCGGCACGGCCGCGAGAAGGCGCTTCGTATAGGGATGCACCGGGTTCTTGAACAACGCCTCTTTTGGCGCCGTTTCCACCAGCCGCCCTTTGCACATCACGGCGATCCTGTCGGCGATATAATCCACCACCGCCAGATTGTGGGAGATGAAAAGATAGGTCAGCCCAAGCTCAGCCTGAAGATCTTTCAGCAGGTTGAGGATCTGTGCCTGAATAGACACGTCCAACGCAGAGACCGGCTCATCGCAAATCAACAGATCAGGTTTCAGCGCGAGGGCCCGCGCAATGCCAATCCGTTGCCGCTGGCCGCCGGAAAAGGAGTGCGGATAACGGCGCAGGAACCGGATGTCGAGCCCGACCAGCGTCATCAGTTCCTTCACTGTTTCTTCCCGCTCCGCCGCGGTGCCGACTTTATGGATAATCAGCGGTTCAGAAATAATATCAAAGACGGTCATCCGCGGATTGAGGGAAGAAAACGGGTCCTGAAATATAAACTGAACCTTGTTGCGATAGTCAAAAAGCGCGTCTTTGGAAAGGGCGAGAACATCTATATCCCGTCCACGGTCATTATAGGTCACTTCACCGGCCGTTGCTGTCAGTGCCCGTAAAATAAGCTTGGAAAGGGTTGTCTTGCCGCACCCGCTCTCCCCCACAAGGCCAAGGCATTCACCAGGGCGAATAAAGAAGCTGACATTATCTACCGCCAAAACCTCACCGCCCGGTTTTGCTCCGAAAAAGGTCGATTTGCGCGTCATGAATTTCTTGGTGAGGTTTCGAACCTCCAGGATCGGCTTCTCATCTCCCGTTGCGATGGGGCGCGGATTAGCCTGTTCAAGAAACTTGCTGTCATTGTCGCGCTTGATTTCGCGGATCGGCGTCAACCGTTCGCTCGGCTTCATGTCAAAACGTGGAATGGCCTGCATCAGGGCTTTCAGGTAGGGATGGGATGGGTTTCTGAAAATATCTTCCAGCGTGCCCTGCTCCATCACCTTGCCATGATACATCACGACCACCTCATCGGCCATGCTGGCAACGACGCCAAGGTCGTGAGTAATCAGCAATATGGCCATGCCGAGCTGCTTTTGCAGTTTCTGCATGAGGTCGAGAATTTGCGCCTGGATGGTAACATCGAGTGCGGTGGTTGGTTCATCCGCGATCAATAGGGCGGGTTTGCAAATCATCGCCATTGCAATCATCGCCCGTTGACGCAGCCCGCCCGAAAGTTCAAACGGATAGGTATGAAAGGCGGCGTCGGGATCGGGAAATCCTACCAGCCGGAGCATGTCTACCGTTATCTGCACCCCTTCGCCCTTGGTTTTCTTGTGGTGCAGATGCAAGGCCTCGGATATTTGGTCGCCAATAGTATGCAGCGGCGAGAGGGAGGTCATTGGCTCCTGAAAGATGATCGAGATCCGCCCGCCTCGAATATTGCGCATTTCCCTGCTATCGGGCTTCAACTTGGCGATGTCGTAGAAAACACCGGGTTTTTCCGGGTCGAAGAATAGGATTTCCCCGCTTGTTATATGCGCCGGTTTCGGGAGTATAGACATAATCGCCTGGCTGATCACCGATTTACCGGAGCCGGATTCGCCAACCAGCGCAACCGTTTTTCCATCCGGTACGCGAAAGCTGACACCCTCCACCGCCTTGATTGTACCTTCCGCGACCCGAAACTCGACCTTAAGATCCCTGACCAGAAGCACATTCGTCATCGGTCTGCCGTTCCATATGCAACTGGAGTCATCATGTCCGCGCGGGTAATGCCGAGCGCCTGAAGGTTTCCGGTAGTATTCCTGTTGGGGACAACACCGTTGTGAGCCGCGGCGCGCGCCGCCAGCCTCACCAGGTCCTCAAACTCGTTGATTGTTGAATCAATACTCAATTTCGCGCCCCCGCCTATCAACCTAAGATGCATCCACCCTGCTTCCCGATCCCGCCGTGTCGAGTAATAGTTCAGGTTGAATCCGTCCAGTTCAGCCCACTTAATGCTTCGTTTTAAGGGACCGGTCATGACTATCCCGGTTCCGCTCACCTCGAAGCGAGTGAATTGCCGGAAAATTGCGCGCAAACCATATACGATGAAAGCACATAGCAAAAATACCAGCAAATAAACAATGACAGATATCGGATTTAACAACAAGAGTGGAACGGCTGTCAAAACAACTCCAACCAAGGCCCGCAGATAGCTGCCAAGGATATTCTTACGGGGATATGTGAAGACCCGGATCATTCCTCCGCCTGTTCCGCCTCTCTCATGAAGACATCTTCCGGCATCCCGTCAACAAGCGCGAGCGCGCCTTCTATGGTAAGAAAGCGGACCGCCGGATGATCTGTCAATGTCGCCAAAAGCTTGTAAACACCCGCCCAGGTTTCCTCATCATGAACAAGATGATGGGTGAGCAGCCCTGTGGGCTCCTGCTTATCAGCCCGGCCCTGTCGCCGCGCCATCAAATGTTCCAGCACCATTTCAAGAAGTGTTGTTTCCGGCAGGACGCTCCGATCTCCACGCCAGTTTATGGGATCGATATGCGTATTGATTTCCGCAAGTGCGGGGCGGATTAACGCGCTTTTCCGTGCCTTGTAGCGGGAAATGCCGATAAATCCCAGCCCTGCCAATACACCAATATGGTTGTTCGCAATCCTGTTCCAGGGGGGCACCATTATGGGGGCAAACTGATCGGTAAAAATCCGCGTCAGGGTCTCTTTTCCCTGGAGAATGTCTCGTTCGATCTCATTCCTTGCGCGCGCTTCGGGAAATTCAGATTTCTTTGCCCCGTCCGCTGCAAAATTCTGATGCCCAAAGCCGTGCTGAAGTATCTCACATGATTCCAGATAATTTACCAGCTCCGCATCGACTTCCGACGGGATAACCGCAAGGGCGAGCGGAATATCGAAATGATCCTTAAGGTGCAACAACCGCTCAAGCGCGGGAGTTGGCGCGATAACATCATCGTCACGCCACCAGAAAGTCGCGATACGTCCCTCTGAATGCCAGAGGTCCAACTCACTTTTCAGGCTGCCCCAATCGCTCATACGCCCTTTTCAATCCATCTTTTCATCAGGTCTATCGTTTTCGCCGCACCATTAACATCAATTTCGGCCCGTGCCGGCGGCCCATTCAGGGCCATATCGACTCTGGCTGCAAGTATTTCCGGGGTAAGTCCCGTTTCATCAGCAATTTGCAGCACCCCCTTTTCGGCAAGCAGCCGGGCGCGGAGCGTTTGCTCCGTTTCAAGGCCACCGGCATATGGCACGATCACTGCCCGGCACCTGGCATGGAGAGTTTCCATCACCGTGTTATAACCGCCCTGACTAATAGATAGCGCACAATTCATCAAAAGCGTGGTGAAATCAGGGCGCGCGCGCTCGACAATCACGCCATCCGGCGCCAGCGCTGTCAGTTCGTCAAAAATTTCCCTTTCCACCGTGGTGCCGACCATCATGCGCCAGACCCGGTCTTTCGCCGAGCTGAGAGCCCGCGCCTGCATCGCGGTTTTCAGAAGGTTGGTGCCAACCGCGCCGCCGCCGCTGGAAACAATCACCTCCCCCGCGCCGGGCGCCTCATCGCCGCCCTTAACACCGGTATGATCGACCACGTAGCCGGTGTAGAAAATCTGGCCCTTGATCCGTTCCGTATGGGGAAAGGTTATATCGAGCGATATGAGATCGGGATCGCCATGAACCATGACATAATCGAAATATTTGCGGACCAGCTCCAACATCTCCTCATTCCGCCCAGGCTTTTTCTGCGCCACCAGGATATCCCGAACGGAGGAAATAATGAGAGGGCGTGGATGGTCTGCACGCGCCGCATCCAGCATCGGCAGCAATTCAAACCGCATCTGCCGCCGGCCAAAGGGGAATAATTCGGTAATCAGGATATCGGGCTTATGCTCGTGATAGATATCGAGCAGCATATTCGCACGTTTCTGCCGCCATTCATCGTCGATCTGCTGTCCTTCCTCATCGACCAACACCTTGAAATACAGGTCTGTCGCCCGCGTCGCCGGCAGCTGGATCAGGCGCGCGCCGCCCAGATCAACATCAATTTCATGCCCGCCGGAAACGACGGTGACGTCCAGTCCCGCACGCATCATGCTGCGCGCAAGTGTCGCCGTTCGTTTGAGATGTCCGATTCCCAGAAGATGCTGGACATAGAACAGGATTTTTTTTGGCTGCGTTGTCTCAATCATGCGCTTTCCATACTGATATTAATGCGCAAGGGACGGAGGCCGCCCTCTGCGGTCACGTCGAACAAATGTCCGGTCGCCCAGTCGAACTTGACCGGCGCCTTGTCCGTCATATCCCAATTATAGGCAATTGATTTTAATGCGCGTATGACACCCTTGTGGGTGACGGCTATGGTATCTTTCTCAAGGCTCCTCAGCCAGGGCCGGAGCCGTGCAACAACATCTGCCGGGCTTTCACCACCAGGCGGTGTCATATTGATACCGCGTGCTTCGTTATACTTGAACTCTGCGCCATAGGTCGCCCGAAGGTCCGTCAAGGTTCGCCCTTCCCACTCGCCCCAGTGCATTTCGATGATGGCGGGCTCGGTCTTCAGGGTCTGCGCCCCGAGCAGTTCCGCTGTTTCCCGGGTGCGTTTTAGCGGGCTTGCAGTCCAGGCAAACTCCCTGAATTCGGCGGGAACCCGTTTGCCGGCAAGCTCCGCCCGACCGAGGTCGCATAACTCTATATCCGTCCGGCCCTGGATCTTCTTCTGTAAATTCCAGTCGGTTTTGCCATGGCGTATAACCAGCAACCTGACCATTACAGAGCTCCTCTAATATGTGTCCCCAGGAGATGCGCGGCATGGGCACGTGTGCGTTCCGTCCTGACGAAACGGCTTCCGGCCCGCCCCATTTTTTCACGCAGGGGTAAACTGGCAAGAAGTCGGTCGACCGACCAAGCGAAAGCATCTGCATCGTCCGGCGGTGTCAGAAGCCCCGTTTCCCCGTCTTTTACAACATCCGGCACCCCCCGGATACGACCCGCCACCACCGGAAGGCCACAGCCCTCTGCCTCGAGAAAGGCCATGCCATAAGCCTCCCCGCAGGCGGGCCAGACGTACAGGTCAGCATAGTCATACCAAGCGGGCAGTTTTTCGGGCGTCATGGCGCCAAGATAGACAACACGCGATCCAAGCGGTGAAAGAGCCTTTTCAACCTCGTCTCTCTTCTCGCCCTCGCCGATTACCAGAAGCTGCCAATCCGGCGCCGTCACCCGCGCAAGAGCCGTCCCCAGTTGCCGGTAGGACATCAACTTGTCGCCCCCGCGCATCATGGCAACGCTGAGCAAGTTCCGGACCCCTAGTCGCCCCCCTGCCTTTATAACTGCGTTGTCGGTATCCACAGGCATGGCCCGCGCCAGAAATTCTTCGATATCCAGAAAGGGCGGCAGCATGACGAGGGAGTTTCCCGCCAACATCAAGGGTTTCAGGCAGGCCCCGTCCAATGTTGTCATATGGAAAACGACGCGGGCGGAACTTATGGCGTCCGCCGCGGCCTCATATCCCATCTGCCAATCGCCACGGGCGCGTTTTGGCGCATGGCTCGCCTCCGCCACGAAATAGGGAATATCCAATGCGCGGCACACCTCCGGTCCAATCCAGTCCGGCGCCTTGTGGTAGATATGGTAGGTAAACCACCCTTTCGGCGCTGTTTCCGGCCGGGCACGCCATTTTGCAATCAGGGCGGCGGCCTCCCTCTCTCCCTGCCTTTTCATGGACAATTGAAACGTCGAGTCACCCTGGCCATCGAAACTCCGCATGTCGGACGCCAACTCTAGCTCAAATCCGGCTGATTCCAGCGCCGCCCAGAGCAACCGCCCCATCCGCCTGTCCCCGGACGGAACCGGGTGGTCGGGCGATTTCATGGGCGCATAGAAGGCGAGTTTCACGATCCGGTCCCGGTTTTACGTGAAGGAGGCGATGCCCCCAGTTTCTCTGCGAGGCTGCCTATCCAGCGATTGGCGTCAAACAGCTCTCTCAAGCGCCGGTTCCCTTTGTCAGAAAACTGTTGCCGGAGGTCTGGTTCACGGCAAAGTCGCGCCAGGGCCATCGCCATTGCGGCAGGATCGCGTTCCGGGACCAAAAGGCCGGTCTCGCCGTCGATTACCAGTTCCGGGATGGCAGACACATTCGTCGCCACAACCGCCGCTTTCTGGCTTTGCGCTTCCATCAGCACATTCGGCAGGCCGTCGCGATCGCCGTCATCAGCTATCCGGCTGGCCAGCACGAAGACATCCGCCTTCTGCAACGCCTGCAGGACCTCTCCTTGCGGCAAGGCACCGCGCCAGTCAAGCTGGTCCGCAATTCCAAGGTCACTTGCCTGAACCTTCAACCTGTCCAGCAAGGGCCCGCCGCCGATATGCGTGAATTTCCAGTTTATGTCATCCGGCAGGGTCGCGAGCGCATTCAGCAAATCATCATAGCCCTTCTTCGCGACCGCCCGTCCGACGGAGAGGATTTCAACAGGCGCGTCCGCATCCCTACCATCGCGGACATGTAAACGCCCGGTAAACTCCCCAAAGCGCGTAAGGTCAAGGCCGTGATACATCAAGGATACCTTGGTTTCGTCAGCCGCCAACCGGGAGAGATAATCGGCATTGATCGAGGTACAGGTCACCAGCCATGAAAGTTCCGACAGCTTCTCGCGGAGTTCCCATTCAGGGGAAGTCCATATATCCTTTGCATGGGCAGAGCAACTCCACTCAAGTCCGGTTACCAGGCTCGCATAACGTGCAACAGATGCCGGGGTATGTAGAAAATGTGCGTAGATTACCCGCGTGCCCACCGGCATCTCCGTCGCCAGAACGAGCGCCTGACCGAAGCGGCGAACACGGTTCGGTGTCAAATCGCGCCACAGATCCTTAAGCCATGTCGCCCGCGCTTTTCTGTAACCGGAAAGCCTGCGTGCCCGCCACCAGGATTTCAATACCCGGAGTGGTTCCTGATAAAGATATTCCGGAAGGTAGTTGACTGACGCCGTAATTTCCTGATGCACGGGATGGGTTGTCTTGTCCGTCGGGTGACGCAATGAGACGATATTGAGCTTAAGACCGCGCCGTTCCAACGCCAAAAGTTCCTGGGCAATAAAGGTTTCCGACAGCCGCGGATACCCCTTCAGCACAACAACAATTTCAGTGTTTTCATTTTCCATGGTCGACATTGGCGTCCGGATAAAATCTGATAGATCGTCCTTGTTAAGCGCAGAAAGGGTAAATATCAACCAGCAATAAGAACCCGAAGGGCATTCTCGCAGGGCTGGCGCAAATTTCCTCCTTGCGGCAAAGGATAAAACTATGAAAAACTGTGCCGGCACTGGGCCCATATCATGTGCAGAGCTGATGGGAAGCAAGTAGGTCGCGTTCAATGGAACATAATATTTACAAGTATATTTTACGCTACAGCAAAAAGCAGCAGTTCATACTTACGGTATTGTCCATTTTATCTTTCCCCGCTCTCTACTATTATCTTGAACTCCCGAAAATCATTATTAACCAGGCCATTCAGGCGAATGATATTGCCTTTCCAGTTGAATATGTCGGTTTTGAGTTTGACCAGATAGACTTTCTATACCTGACTGTTGGGCTCTTTCTGTTGATGGTGATCGTCAATCAGGCCTTCAAATATGTAATCAATGTCTATCAGGGGATTACAGGCGAACGGATGCTGCGTCGCTTGAGATATGAGCTTTACTGCCGCATTCTGCGTTTCCCGATCCCAACTTTCCGCAAGAAGAGCCCTGGCGAGATAATCCCGATGATCACCTCTGAAGTGGAACCGCTTGGCGGCTTTATCGGGGAGGCGTTTGCGCTGCCGATCTTTCAGGGCGGGTACCTTCTCGTCATCGTCAGCTTTCTTGTTGTCCAGAACTGGATTATGGCTGTCGCCGCCATTGCACTCTATCCGCTACAGGCCTATTTCATTCCAAAGCTGCAAAAGAAGGTAAATCTTCTGGGCAAAACCCGGGTTCGGCTGGTCCGAACCCTTTCAGACCGCCTCAGCGAATCCGTCAGCGGAGTTGAGGAAGTTCACGCCCATGATGCCTCCAGCAATATGCGCGCGAATTTTTCCAATCAGCTGGACCAGATTTATACTGTCCGCTACCGCATCTATCTTCTTAAATTTGTAATTAAGTTTCTGAATAACTTTATTCAGCAGCTTGGCCCATTCTTTTTCTATGGCATTGGTGGCACCATGGTCATCAATGGCACGCTGGAGGTTGGTACACTGGTTGCGGCGATCGGCGCGCATAAGGAAATGGCGGCGCCATGGAAAGAATTGCTGTCCTATTACCAGCGGCGGGAGGACGCCCGGATCAAGTATGAACAGGTGATCGAGCAATTCGAGCCTGCGGGAATGCGCGACGCCGACAACCAATTGATTGAACCAGACGAGATCCCGAAACTAACGGGCGAGATGATTGCCAGCAATATCGAGCTTTCTGATGATACGGGCTCGAAAACCCTGGAAGGGCTGAGCACCCGGTTCAACCTCAACGAACGGGTGGCAATTATTGGCCCGGCCGGCTCAGGGCGCGAGGCGTTGACCCATGTTCTGGCGCGCCTGATAGACCCAGACCGCGGACGGTTGATGGCCGGAGATGTTAATCTTGTCACCGCACCAGAGGCTATTATCGGACGCAAAATCTCCTACGTCGGCCAGCATGGCTATGTCTTTAACACGACCTTGGGGGAAAATCTCTATTTCGGCCTGAAACACCGGCCGTTGCATGAAAAATCCTACTCTGGGGATGCGGCGCAGGAACGCCAAACCTATATCAAGAATGCCGACCTGACGGGTAATTCGAGCGATGATATCAATGCAGATTGGCATGACTATAAATTAGCTGGCGTCGAGAACGAGGAAGAGCTGAATGCCCGTGCCCTCAAAATACTGGAGATGGTAGACCTGAGTGAAGATGTCTACCGGCTCGGTCTACGAAGCACGATCGACCCCGAAAAAGCGCCAGAAACAGCCGAACTGGTCCTCTCGGCCCGACGGCGGTTCTTCGAGAAAATCGAGAACGACCCCAGCCTTAAGAACATGATCGAGGCGTTTGAGCAAGACCAGTATAACACTAATGCTTCAGTCGCCGAGAACCTGCTGTTTGGCACACCTGTCGGAGACGAGTTCCACCTCGATCGCATGGCAGAAAATAAATATGTGCAGAAGATTATTGAAGAAGCAGGCCTGACCGAAACATTCCTTAAGATGGGGTATCAGGTCGCGACCCTGATGATCGAACTGTTTGCGGACCTGCCGCCGGATCATGAATTCTTCCAGCTATATGGCTTTATTTCCTCCGATGATTTGCCGGAGTACCAGGCTATGATCAGCCGGATTGATTCTGAGCGGCTGGACAATCTGCGTGAAGAAGACCGCTTACGGTTTATGTCGTTGCCGTTCAAGGTTATCCCCTCCCGGCACCGCCTTGGCGTGCTGACAGACGATATCGAAGAAAAAATCGTGGCCGCGCGGCATAAATTCGCGGAGGAACTGCCGCCACACCTGCAAAACAGCGTCGCCTTCTTTGATGCCGATGCCTATAACGCGGCAACCAACCTTCAGGATAATATCCTGTTCGGTAAAATTGCCTTCGGTTTTGCACAGGCCGCTGACAAAATTGGTGCAGCGCTGGCTGAGGTTGTCGAGGAAATGTCGCTCAGAGATACGATTATTGCTGTCGGGCTGAATTTCACGGTGGGCACTGCAGGCGCCCGGCTGAATGCTACCCAACGGCAAAAGATCTGTATCGCACGGGCGATCATTAAAAATCCGGATATTCTGATTCTGAACCAGGCGACCTCCTCCTTCGATGCGTCTACCCAGACACGGCTTATGAACAACATACTTGAGGACTTCAAGGGCCGGTGTCTGATATGGTCGCTAGACCATGCGGAAAAGACTGTCGGCTTTGATCATGTATTGATTATGCGCGGCGGCCGGATCGTGGAGCAGGGCCGCCCGGAGAAGCTTAAAGAGGATAGCGCCCCATACAAGGAGTTGCTGGCGGCTTCCTAGATCCGCCAGAGTGAGAAGGAGAAGATAGGTGAGCCTGAAAGAAGAAGTTGAAATCCTCCGGCAAATACCTCTGTTTGCGAAAATTGAACCCTCCAAGATCAAGCTGCTGGCTTTTACCTCGGAGCGGCTGACTTATCAGCCGGATGATTTCGTATGCGAACAAGGGGATAACGGTGATGCGGCCTATTTTATCATGGCCGGCGAAGCTGATGTCATTGTGGAAACCCCATCGGGCCCGTTGACCGTCGCGACACTCGGGAAAAATGATGTCGTCGGCGAGATCGCCATCCTGATTGACGTGCCCCGCACCGCAACGATCAAGGCGAAAACTGAACTTACAACCCTCAAAATTACCAAGGATGTTTTTTTCCGGATGGTAACGGAATTTCCTGAAATGGCAGTAGAGATGATGCGCGTTCTGGCCGAAAGACTGGTCCGAACAACTGATGACCTGCAAAAAGCCAAGGAAATTATCCGCAAAGACAGCCAATAAGCGACGGCCCCACCTTTATTAAGTAGATTACGTTTATGAGTAACCTGAATGAAATGAACGCCCGATGACCGGCTGGCTATCCGCCCTTTCCGTCTATCGCGACAGACGCATCATAAGCATTACATTGCTGGGCTTTTCTTCCGGCGTTCCGCTGCTTCTGACCGCCAGTATCTTGCAGGCCTGGCTCACTCAGGAACAGGTCGATCTTACATCAATCGGGCTGTTCACACTCGTTGGGCTTCCCTATACGCTCAAGTTTCTATGGGCGCCGCTCATCGACAGCATCCGCATTCCGGTCCTCTCCCGCCTGTTTGGACGACGGCGCAGTTGGCTTCTCCTGTTGCAGGCTTTTCTAATCGCAGCCACGCTGGTCCTTGCCTTCAGCGATCCGAAGGCAAATCTGTTTCACGTCGCCGTTGCTGCCCTGGTGGTCGCATTTGCGTCGGCTTCCTATGACATCATTGTCGATGCCTTCCGGATCGAGATCTGCGATGAGAAGAACATGGCGGCAGGCGCGGCAACCTATGTCTACGGGTATCGCGTCGCGATGTGGCTGACCGGTTTTTCCAGTTTCGTCATCGCCGATTTTTTCGGCTGGACAGTGAGCTACATGGTGATGGCCGCCTTTATCCTGATCGGAACCCTAACCGTCTTGATGACAGCCGAACCAGAAGTCGAAACGGAATTGCTGGAGGAAACGGTACCGCAATCAACAAAAGGCTATTTTGACTGGCTGAAAACCTCGGTGATTGATCCCTTTCTCAATTTTATGCAGAAACCTGACTGGTTGATAATCCTGCTGTTCACGGTTCTCTATAAATTCGGCGACAGCCTTGCCGGCGCAATGACGAATCCGTTCTATCTGCAAACGGGATTCACCCTGACCGAAATCGCCGAAATCGTTAAAACCCTTGGGACAGTTGCTATTTTTGGCGGGCTTTTTCTGGGTGGCTGGTTACTGGCGGCAACAACTATGTATCGCGCGCTCTGGATTTCCGGAATTTTGCAAATGGTATCCAACCTGATGTTCGCGGCGCAAGCCGCCATCGGGCCCGATCTCTCCTTCCTCGCCCTCACGATCGGGCTGGAGAACGTGGCAAGCGGGATGGGAACTGCCGTCTTTGTCGCTTATCTTTCCAGTCTCTGCAATATTGCCTATACGGCGACGCAATATGCGCTGCTTACCTCTCTTATGGCGGTGGCGCGCACTGTGCTCGTCTCGCCTGCCGGGTGGTTGGTGGAACGCATCGGGTGGATCGAGTTCTTCATCCTGACCACTGTCGCGGCCCTGCCGGGGCTTGCGCTCCTCTGGTATCTCTCATATCGTCAGCCGATCGAACAACAAGAAGGGGCGACCTGAACCCCTCGGGAGACAATCGATATGAATATCGCTAACCTGCTGAAACGGACTGCCAAAACCTACCCCGATCTGCCTGCCCTCGCCCATGGCACCGAGATTGTAGCCACCTACCGCGAATATGAAGACCAGGTCGCGCGGCTCGCCGGGGCACTTCGAGGAGGTCTCGGGCTAAACGCCGGAGATCGCGTTGCCCTAATCATGAAGAACCATCCGGAATACTGGATCGCGCTTTTCGCCGTATGGCGCGCAGGGCTCGTCGCGGTGCCGGTCAATGCCAAGCTGCATATCAAGGAGTTTCGCTACATATTGGAGAATTCCGACAGCCGCCTGGTCTTCGCAACACCGGAATTGGCGGATCAGCTCACCCCCCTCACAACGGAACTTCCGGAACTGGAGGCCGTCATCTCCATTGATGACGAGAACTACCTCGCGCTCAAGCAGGAAGGCCCGCTTCCTTTACAAGACGCTGCACCGGACGATCTCGCCTGGCTTTTCTATACCTCCGGCACCACGGGCAAACCCAAAGGCGCGATGCTGAGTCATCGCAACCTGCTGACCTCCATACTCAGCTATTTCGCCGATGTGACCGCGCAAGATCCCGGCGATGCGGTCATCCACGCTGCGCCGCAAACCCATGGCGCCGGATTGTATGGCCTGCCCCTCATTGCCAAAGGAGGGATACAGGTAACGCCACTTAGCGGTGGTTTCGATCCTGCCGAGACACTGGAGTTAATCGCCCACTACCCGAATTGCAGCTTCTTCTTCGCACCGACGATGATCCACCGGCTAATTTCCAGCCCCGCGTTTGAGGGCGCGGATACCAGCAACCTGAAAATCATTGTTTATGGCGGCGGCCCGATGTATGAGGCCGATATTCGCCGCGCCATTGACGCGCTGGGCCCCCGTTTTGCGCAGATTTACGGGCAAGGGGAATCGCCCATGACCATCACGGGTCTTTCTACCGCCCTTATCCGCGATGAAAACCATCCCCGCCGTAGCGAGATTCTGGCCTCCGTCGGGACCGAGCGCACGGATGTCGAGGTGAATGTTTTCGATGCCCAGGACAATCCGCTTCCCGTCGGTGAAATTGGCGAGGTTGTGGTGCGCGGCGACGTGGTCATGCTTGGCTACTGGAAAAACCCCGAGGCAACAACGGAAAGTCTGCGCGGGGGCTGGCTGCATACTGGTGATATGGGCTGCTTTGACGCGGAAGGCTTCCTCACCCTGAAAGACCGGTCCAAGGATATGATAATCTCGGGCGGCACCAACATCTACCCACGCGAGATTGAGGAAGCGCTGCTCACGCACCCGGATGTGGCGGAAGTTTCCGTCGTTGGGCGCCCGCATGAAGATTGGGGCGAGGAAGTTGTGGCTTTTGTAGTCCTCCGCAAGGAAGGCGCCATGACGCCAGAAGAGCTGGATCGCCACTGCATCGAACAGATTGCCCGCTTCAAACGGCCGAAAGAATACTTCTTTGTCGAGGAATTGCCGAAGAACAATTACGGTAAGGTGTTAAAGACGGAGTTACGGGCGCGGCTATCCCGTTAAGCCCTATGATCTTGACTTAGCGGTGAGTTTTTTAAGGGCGTCGGCGGCGGCAGTAATGTCCTCTGCTCCCCAGAAGCCGTCGTTATACATCAGGAACGGTGCAGAACCGGACCAGGAAATTATACTGCCGCTTGAACCGGGCGCCCATTTTTCCTTATCCTCCTGATAGGGGTTGGGGGCCTTAGCCTTGCTAAACCGCAGGCGGATATCACCGCGCGCCCTGTCAAACCGCTTCAAGCGGAAATCAGTGATATCGTCAGCAAAGAAGGCCGTCTCATGTACCCGGAACAAGCCCTTTCTCAAGATAATCGCGCGCTTGTCCGTCACGAAATAAGCCGTGCGATAAGCCCGCCAGCCATAGCGAAGCGGGCTGAGCAGAAGCCAGAGGGAGCCTAGGGCAAACACCGCCTCAGGCAACCGGATATCTCCAACCGTTTCTGTCGTCCACAGGAACATGATAAGCAGGACCGTCAAAAAGGCCCCAACCGGACAAAACCAAAAGTTGAAAAACAGGGATCTGAAAATATCTGGCCGGCCTGACCAGAAAAGTGTCTCGTCCGGCCAGAGAATATGTTTTCGAAACCAGCTTTCTGCTGAAGAAGGCGGCAAGGGAGTCTTCATTTTATTTCCTTGTGATTTTATGCATAATATCAAGGACAAAGGGTGCGCACAAACAACGCCGAGGAAAATATGAAGAATGAATTGAACCGACCAATCACCGATGAAGAAATCAGGACCTTTCAGGAGGATGGTGTTGTTTGTCTTCGCGGGTTTTTTAATACTGACTGGATTGAGCGTCTGCGCGATCTGATTGATGAGGATATTGCCAATCCCTCCGGCATGGTGAAAAGCATTGATGCCGAAGGCGCAAGCGGCTTTTTCTTCGGCGATACATTTGTTTGCCACCACCTTGACGGCTTTAAGGATGCAGTGTTCAACTCCCCGGCGTCACAGATCGCCGCTTCCGTCCTGAAAGCGAAAAAAGTCAATCTGCTGTTTGATCAGATTCTGGTGAAGGAGCCCGATACCTCCACCCCGACCCCCTGGCATCAGGACTATACCTACTGGCCCGTCGCCGGTGATCAGGTCGCGACTCTGTGGCTAGCGCTGGATCCCGTGACTTTTGAAAGCGGCGCGGTTGAGTATTTGCGGGGCTCGCATCGCTGGGGAAAGAAATTTCTCGCCATCAGTTTCGATCCTGATCAACAGTATAAAGAGGAACTACCAGAGGTTCCGGATGTTGAAAGCGCACGTGATGATTATGATATCGTCTCCTATGAACTGGAACCCGGCGACTGTACGTTGCACCATGGCTTGACCCTGCACGGCGCGCAGCCGAACCGAACGCCCAATGTCCGCCGCCGCGCCTATATCCAGCGTTGGGCTGGCCATGATGTCACCTATAATCCGCGGCCGAACCTGCAGAAAATGCTGCGCGATCCAATGATCCAGCCGGGCGCCCCGCTGGACAGCGACCTTTTCCCTGTCGTTTGGCAGGCCTAATCGGCTTTTCGCGAACGAGACGCCGTTTTCTCGTCTAGATACAACTCTTCAAGGGCAGTGAGTCCCTTGAAGAGCGCCTCGCTGTTTTCCTTGCCGAGGCTGGAAATCAACTCACTTTCAACCCGCTGCATCTTTGGGACAAGGCTCTCATAAGCCCTTTTTCCCTGCTCTGTCAGGGAAATGCGCTCCAACCGACGATCATTTTCGTCTACTTCCCTTACAAGCCAGCGTTTCTGCTCCAGCGCAAAGATCGCCCGACTTACCTTGGTCTTGTGCATGGTTGAGAAGTAGGAAATCTCTGTTGCCGTCATGGTTCCTTTCTGTCCAAGAAGGGCAAAAGCCCGCCATTCCGGACGCGTCAGGCCATACTCTGTTTTATAGGCAATGCTTGCATTGCGGCTAAGTGCTTCGGCAAGCCGATTGAAACGATAGGGCAAAAATTCCTCTAAAACGAGAGTCATCAAAAAAACTTCCTTGATAGTTACATATTAGACCGTTACAAATGTTACTAATTTAGATAGTGAAGATCAACAAGGAATTGTCTCTATGGCTCTTGCCTATTTGACCGGTTTCAATAATGAGTTTGAAACAGAGGCGCTTCCCGGCGCATTGCCGCAGGGCCGCAACAACCCCCAAAAATGCGCGTATGGCCTCTATGCGGAACAACTCTCGGGCACCGCCTTTACGGCGCCCAATGCCACGAACGCCCGAAGCTGGCTCTATCGGATGCGTCCCTCGGTTCGGCATGTCCGGCAGTTCGATCCCCTTCAGCGCCCGCTCTGGAAATCCGCCCCATCCGTGTATGAAGAAGCGCCACTTGGGCAATTCCGCTGGGACCCGATTCCCATCCCTGACGACTCCACGACATTCATCGGCGGTATGCGCACCATTACCACGGCGGGCAGTGTTCTGTCGCAGGCCGGCATGGCTGCACATATTTATCTGGCCAACGCGGACATGACCGATGACTATTTCTTAAATGCGGATGGGGAGATGCTGCTTGTCCCGGAAAGGGGCAGACTGAGGATCATCACTGAACTCGGCATTCTAGTGGTGTCGCCGCTTGAAATCTGCGTCCTGCCGCGCGGTATGATGTTTCGCGTCGAGCTGATGGACGGTACTGCTCGCGGATATATCTGCGAGAATTACGGTCCGCGCTTCACCTTGCCGGAACGCGGTCCTATCGGCGCGAATGGCCTTGCTAATCCGCGCGACTTCAAATATCCCGTCGCCGCCTATGAGGAAAAGGAAACACCCTGCCGGATTGAAGTAAAATGGGGCGGGAAATTTTATGCGACGAAAATAGGGCATTCCCCGCTAGATGTCGTCGCCTGGCACGGGAATTTTGCACCCTATAAATATGACCTCCGCCACTTCAACACGATTGGATCGATCTCTTTTGATCACCCGGACCCGTCGATTTTCACGGTACTGACCGCACCCTCCGGAGAGCCCGGTACGGCGAATGTAGATCTCGCGATCTTTCCACCGCGCTGGATGGTGGCCGAGGATACTTTTCGGCCGCCCTGGTATCACCGCAACATCATGAGCGAGTTCATGGGCCTGATTGAAGGACAATATGACGCGAAGGAAGAGGGGTTCCTCCCCGGCGGAATGAGCCTGCATAACATGATGTTACCGCATGGGCCGGACACGTTCGGATTTGAGAAAGCCAGCAATGCGGAGCTTACACCGCAGAAGCTGGAAGAGACGATGGCATTCATGTTCGAGACCCGCCTGCCGCAGCTCGTCACCGAGTTTGCTGCGCGTCATGACAGCCTGCAAAAGAATTACATCAATTGCTGGGACGGGCTTGAGAAAAAATTTGATGGAACGATCGAGGGAAAAAAATGAAACTTGCAACACTAAAAAGCGGCAACCGGGATGGCCGGCTGGTCGTAGTCTCGAAAGATCTGAGCCGCTGTGTCGCTGTGCCGGACCTTGCCGCAACAATGCAGGGCGTACTCGATAACTGGGAGGCGGTCTCTCCGAAACTCAGCGAAATAGCCCAAAAGCTGGAAAACGACACCTCATTCGGCGAAAAATTTGATGAAAGCGCGACGCATTCACCCCTGCCGCGCGCCTATCAATGGGCGGATGGATCGGCCTATGTCAATCATGTGGAACTGGTGCGAAGGGCCCGTGGAGCGGAAATGCCACCCTCCTTCTGGACCGATCCGCTGATGTATCAAGGCGGGTCAGACAGCTTTCTCGCTCCCCATGACCCGATCCGAGTGGCAGATGAGGCGTACGGCATCGATATGGAAGGGGAAATCGCGGTGATCGTCGATGATGTCCCGATGGGTGCGAACCTCGAACAGGCGCGGGCGGCCATCCGGCTGATCATGATTGCCAATGATGTCTCTCTCCGTGGCCTGATCCCGGGGGAACTCGGCAAGGGTTTCGGTTTTTTCCACGGAAAACCGTCAAGTGCCTTTTCCCCCGTCGCGGTGACACCGGAAGAACTTGGTGATGCCTGGGACGGCGCGAAGCTGAACCTGCCGCTGCTTATCGACTATAACGGCGCCCCCTTCGGCAAGGCTAATGCGGGAATCGACATGACTTTCGATTTCGGCGAGTTGATCGCGCATGCGGCGAAGACCCGGCCACTCTGTGCGGGATCGATCATCGGTTCGGGCACGGTGTCCAACAAGCTGGACGACGGACCCGGAAAATCGATTACCGAGGGCGGGGACGGATATTCCTGCATCGCGGAGATCCGCATGATCGAGACGATTAACAGCGGAAAACCCGTCACCCCCTTCATGAAATTCGGCGATACCGTACGCATAGAGATGAAGGACGCGAACGGCGCCTCCATCTTCGGCGCAATCGACCAGAAAGTGGAAAAATACACGCCAACCGACGCATAGCAGACTAAAAGGAAGTTATCATGAGCAAAGCATTTGCCTCTCAAGGCGATATGGAAGAAAAAACCATCTCTTTCACTGAAATCGGCCCCGATCTATGGGCCTTCACGGCGGAAGGTGACCCCAATACTGGCGTTATCATTGGCGACGATTCGGTAATGGTCATCGACACCCAGGCAACGCCGCGCATGGCGAATATGGTGCTGGAACGCATTCGTTCCGTCACGGACAAGCCGGTCAAATATGTCGTTCTGTCCCATTATCATGCGGTCCGGGTGCTCGGCGCCTCGGCCTATCAGGCGGAGGAGATTATCGCCTCCGATAAATGCCGTGCGATGGTCGCGGAGCGCGGTCAGGAGGACTGGGACAGCGAGTTTGAGCGCTTTCCGCGCCTGTTCGAAGGACATGAAGGAATTCCGGGCCTGACCTGGCCGACCATGACATTCTCCAAGAAAATGACCGTTTATCTCGGAAAGCGACGCGTTGACCTGATGCATCTGGGCCGCGCCCATACAGCGGGAGATGTCGTTGTGCATGTGCCGGATTCCGGCGTGATCTTCTCCGGCGATGTCGTCGAGTATCACTCCGCCTGCTACTGCGGCGACGGGCATTTCAATGACTGGGGCAAGACGCTGGACGCCATTGCCGCCTTCAACCCCAAGTCCATTGTCCCAGGACGCGGCGATGCGCTTGTCGGGGATGAGTTGGTCTCTGCCGCGCTTACCAATACCCGCGATTTTGTCGAAAGCACCTACCGTCCGGTCGCCGCTGTTGTCGCGCGCGGCGGAAGTCTGAAAGAAGCCTGGGACGCGGTTCGAGCCGAATGCGACCCAAAGTTTGCTGATTATGCCATTTACGAGCATTGCCTGCCGTTCAACGTCGCCCGTGCCTATGACGAAGCACAGGGTATCGACACACCGCGCATCTGGACGGCGGAACGGGACAAGGAAATGTGGGCCTCCTTGCAGGGATAGTTCCGTCATGCATTACCAGAACAGGGAATATCCGTATCAAACGCCTCCGGAATTAAAAGGGGAGAACCCCGGAAAATATCCCGTCGCCATTGTTGGCGCCGGCCCCATCGGCATGGCCATGGCCATCGATCTCGCCCTTCATGGTATTCGCTCGGTCATTCTGGACGATAATAACAAGGTTTCCGTCGGGTCGCGGGCCATCTGCTGGGCAAAGCGAACGCTGGAAATCTTTGATCGTCTGGGTATCGGGGACCGAATGCTCGAAAAGGGTGTGACATGGAAGGTCGGTCGTTTGTTCTATGGCGAGAAGGAGGTTTTTAATTTCGATCTTCTGCCTGATGACGCCCATAAAATGCCAGCCTTCATCAATCTGCAGCAATATTATGTGGAAGAGTACCTCGTTGACCGGATCGCTGATTTCCCCGATTTGATCGATCTGCGCTGGCTCAGCAAGGTTACAGGTGAGAAAATTGAGGACGATGGCGTCACGCTGCATGTGCAGACGGCGGAGGGAAACTATGACCTTCGTGCAGGCTATGTTCTTGCCTGCGACGGATGCAAGTCGCAGATACGCCAGCGCATGGGTTTAGCGTTCGAAGGGCAGATCTTTGAAGAACACTTCCTGATAACCGATGTAGAAATGCCCGAACCCCCGTTCGAAAGCGAAACGCCCGAGCGCTGGTTCTGGTTCAATCCGCCCTTTCATGCGGGACAGTCCGCCCTGCTCCACAGGCAGCCGGACAATATCTATCGTATCGATCTGCAGCTGGGTCCTGACGCGGACCCAATCGAGGAAGCAAAATCCGAACATGTCATTCCGCGCGTGAAACAGATCATCGGCGACCGCGAATTCAAGATCGACTGGGTCAGTGTTTACAGCTTTACCTGCGCGATGCTGGAGCGTTTCGTTCATGGCCGCGTGATTTTCGTCGGAGATAGCGCCCATGTGGTCTCCCCTTTTGGCGCACGTGGTGGTAATGGGGGTATTCAGGATGTCGATAACCTCGGCTGGAAGCTGGCCGCCGTTCTAAAAGGGGAAGCGGAGCCCGTGCTCCTGGACAGCTATGATGAGGAACGGCGTCATGGTGCCCGTGAGAATATCAAGAACTCCTCTCGCGCGACCAACTTCATGACCCCCAAATCAAAGATGGAAACCATTTTCCGAGATTCCGTCCTCACTCTTGCAAGCGACCTTCCCTTCGCGCGGACACTTGTCAATTCCGGCCGCCTATCGGTGCCTTGCACTCTGGACGGTATTGGGCTGCAAATGCCGCACCTTAACAAGAACGGCGCGGCCCCGGGAACAGCCTGCCCGGACGCACCACTTCCCGGGGGCTGGCTTCTCAATCAACTGGGCGGGGAGTTTGTGCTGCTCACCATCGGCGAGAAAGCAAGGCAGGCCAGCCTTCCCGGTGTGACGAACTTACATTTCGAGAATAATGCCGCCGTTTCGGCGCATTATGGTGATGACGTGATTTATCTGATCCGTCCGGACCAGCATATCGCCGCAACACTCGACGCGGAGGCAGATAGCGAAACCCTGGAACGGGCACTTGCGTATGCTAAGGGAAAACCCGCATTGGAGACTGCGTCATGAGGAAGACTTTGACCCAAACCGATCGCCTGCAACCCCATGGCGATGATTTTTATGAGTTGTTGATGGCGGCGCATGACGGGTTGGCTTTCGATCAGTCCGCCGCGCTCAATGCCCGGCTAGTCCTAATTCTGGCAAATGAAGTTGGGGATTTCGGCACGCTTACCGCCGCCATCGATCGCGCCAAGAAAACCTGACAGGAGAGAACCCGATGGGGGATATTATTCTCTATGATTACTGGCGGTCCACGGCAAGCTATCGCGTCCGCATTGCGCTTAATCTCAAGGAACTTGCCTATAAAGCCGTGTCAATCAACCTCTTGATGCAGGAAAATCTCTCAGCGGCGCATGTTGCGCGTAACCCGCAAGGGTATGTCCCGGTGCTGGAAATTGATGGACAGTTGATGACACAGTCTCTCGCTATTATCGATTATCTGGAAGAAACACGACCGCAACTTCCCTTAATGCCGGAAGGCGCCACAGCCCGTCAAAAGGCGCGCGCGATGGCACATGTCGTGGCCATGGATATACACCCGGTTTGCAATCTTAATGTTGCCGCCCACGCAATAGCGTTGATGAAGGGCAGCGAGCGGGAGAAAGCCAACTGGATGCGGCATTTCATCGAGAAAGGTCTCTCCGCCCTTGAGAATATGGTCACCGAGGCGGGGGAGAATAATTTCTGTATCGGAAACCGTCCGACAATCGCCGATATCTGTTTAATTCCGCAACTTTATAACGCCGACCGCTGGGGTGCCGATATGTCTGGAATGCCGCGCCTGCGCGCCATCGGGGAGCATTGTGCAGGGATCCCGGCATTCCGGAATGCGGCTCCCGAAGCCATCCATCAGGGCGCCCCCTGAAAGGGGAACCGACTTAACTCGCGCCAACTTCACTCCGCCAAAGCCCGATCATTTCTGCACCACCGGGAATCTGCTGCATCGGCTGTTCGGTAAAGCCAACCTTTAACTGGCCCGTCAGGTCGGTTTCTCTGACCTTCTCCATCAGCAGTTCAGAGACCAGGACACGAGCGCCTTTTGCGGCCACCGTTTTTTCCAGCCGACTTACCAAGCCAATAGTGTAACCCGAGAGGCTGACTTCCGGATCATCTTCATCCCCGCTGATATGAGCCTGCACCGGGCCATAATGCGCACAAACGCAAAAATCCGCTGACTTGTCCGCCGGAATGCCCTGTCGCTCCCCCCATTCAGAAAGTGCGGATGCCAACTCACACGCGGCCCGCAGGCTATGCTCTGCATCGCCGGAACTCCCATTTGGCAAGCCGAAGAGCGCTACGACATCGTCCTCTCCAAACTGTTCCAGAAAACCGTTATGCTTCACCACCGTTTTCTCAATCAGGGAATAAATTGCGTGAAGGAACTGAGCCGAACGTGTCGGTCCGAAACTTTTGGCCAGTGCCTTGAACCCGCCCATATTAATAAACAACACGGCCACATCAAATTTCTTCCCTGCGGAAGAGGGGCTGGCCATTGTCGGCGCCGAGGTAATTGAAACCTTTTCCCCACGTGCAGGTGCATCCATGACCGGGATCAACGACGCTGGTGGCTTTTTGCCTTTCTGCGCCGGGGCATGGCCACCCGTCGTCTCCTTTTCCGCTATCGCCGGTTTGAGCGTGGGTGGCGTCGGCGGAATCGGCAGGGAGCTAGGGACTGGTGCCTGGGGCTTTCGCGTCGGAAACGGGGTAACATTCTGCGACACATGTACTTTTTCGACTTCTCCGGCCGTCTCTGCTTCTTTCATCGGTTCTGGAGCAACCGGCGCGGGCTCTTCACGGGGCGTCGGCTCCGATGCTTCAACTTCCTCCTTTTTGATCGAGGGGCTGGCTAACTCAGGATCCTCCGTTTTCGGGTCAAAGTCGCCATTATCCTCATCTTTTTCCGGGTTCGTCTCATCAGCATCCAGCGGTTTGGCGACACGGTCGAACGTCCATGAGGCGGCGAATTGCGTCTCCTCTGCCGCTTCCGCCGATATAAGGGCGGCGCGGCGGCGGCGGGAGACATGCTTCGCTGTCATCAAGACCGCTGTGCACAGGATCATTGCCATTAACGGGAATGTCAGGCCCAGCCAAAGATTAAAGAAGATAAAGGCCTCTACATTTCCGGCAACGAACAGTGCCGTCGCAATCACAGAAAGGCTTAAAACCGCCCAGATACTTCGCACCGCAGAAACCAGGGCAAAAAAGAGACCGAGCAGTGCCAGCAACAGGATATCGAAGACAATAACCTGTTGAGAGCGGATCAGGGGGTTCATCCGGTTCAGGTTGTCAATAACATTCGCGAGGAATTCCACCTCGGACATACTCGAATCAAAGGGCGTGGTAAAATTATTACCGTTAGCAGAGGCGGCAAGACCGACCAGGATAACCTTTTCCTTGAAGCCGTCCGTGGGAATGGTCCCTTCAGCCAGATCAGAGAATCGTGTCCGCTTATAACTACCTGTCGGCCCGTGATAATTAACAGCCAGACGCATCCGGTTGTCTGTTGGCAAATAAATATTGCCGAAATTCAGGCTTTCGCCGAAATTAACCTCGATGGACTCCATCCGGAACCCGGCCCACTTCCGATAGGTCTGTACCGCCAGGGAGGGATAATAGGATCCACCATAGCCAATGACCGGATAGGCGAATTGACGGGTCAAGGCCTGTTGCTGTGAACTTATCACATGGCCGGATATGACCGACCGCAGCAGCTCTGTATTCGGCGCAAGATACCCGCCTGCTTCAGGTGGTCGCTTGATCGATGCCGACTCCCGCGTTCGAAAGACACTGTAGGCGGTCTGCTGGATAACCGCCGGTAACGCAGTGCGCGCATCAACGGACGGTGTCATGGAAAATATATACGGAACGATCACATTGCCAATGCGGGCAAGTTCATCCGTGAGGGATTTTTCCTCTGGGGTATCCGGCAGCGCATCGCCCGGCGCCTTCATTGGCAATAACATGGGATCAAGAACAATGATCCGCGCGCCTGCGGCGGATATAGCGTTTATTCCCTTCATCAAATCCGTTGCCGAAACCGGAAGATTGTCGCCTGTCTCTCCGGGTTTTGCTTCAATCAAAACGAGCTCAATACTCGTATCCACCGGGATCGGCCCACGGAGGATAAACCGCCAGTCCAGCAATTGCCCTTCAATCAACTGAATGAACGGCTTATCACGTAAATTCACAAAGGCCACAATTAACGCCGCACAAATTCCCAGAACGATCATCGCCTGACTCATTCGGGTTATCGGGGAGGGGAGGCTTTTCGTCATTCTCTGCTACATGAACCTGTTGGCGAGCTGTTCACTATCTTTAAGAATTATCTGGCTAATTGAAGGCCTTAGCCTACCAGTATCGGCTGAATTTACTACTGATTTTTTACATTCTGGACGGAGATAACGTCATGACGCCATGAATAAGCAGGCCTTTACCTCTGCGAATAAATTTGAAATACTCCGAATACCGGCGAAAAACAATCAACAACAACCGGTCTGTCCCGGACGGGAGAGGGAGGAAACATGTCATCCGATAAATATGTTCGGCTGCGACAAATCTGTCTGGCCGCCACCGATATAAGCAAAACAGAAGCTATTTTTAACGATATCCTTGGTCTTGAAGTCTGCCACCGTGCGAAATTAACTGATTTCGGGCTTGAAAACATCATGTATGCAATCAACGGGTGCTTTCTGGAAATAGTTGCACCGACGAAGCCTGAAACAGCGGTTGACCGCTTTCTCGCACGCAACCGCGGCCAAGGCGGCTATATGGCCATATTTGATTGTTCCGATGTGGATCGGCACAAATCACTGGCGCAGGAAGCGGGCGTCAGCCCGATTTTTGAGCGGCGCAATAGCAAAGCCGATCTGTTGCAGTTGAACCCCAAAGAGACGGGCGCCACCATGATGGAGTTCGACCACCACTATGGTGACGACACGTTACTCGGCCATTACGAATGGGCGGGGGATAGTTGGCATAAATATGTGAGCACGGACGTGACCGGCGAAATTCTCGGTATCGAAATTACCAGCCCCGACGCTGCGGCACGCGCAAAACTCTGGGGCCATATCTGCGACCGGCCGGTTAACTTAACGGCTCAAGGACCGGAAATTACCCTGGATCATGGAACGCTCCAATTTGTCGATACAGCCGGGCAAGGGCGCGACCTGTTTACCGCCATTGATCTTACCGCCCAAGATCCACAGGCGATGAAAAGCCGTGCCAAAACGGCCGGCTGTCCGATAACGAATGCGGGATTCAAATTTTGCGGCGTTGAATTCCGTCTGACATCTGCCGCCTCATAAAAACCAAATATAAAACGGCGCCCCGGCGCTATAAACATAACCCTGGGAGGGGAAAATATGACAATTTTGGATCTCGATGATTTTGAAACTGATTTCTGGAAGGACGTAGACAAGCGCGCGACCTGGGACGAAATTATTCCCGGCGAACTGCGCGATACCCGCCCAGTAACACTGACTCAGGAAGTCATTGCCCGCTACGCCAAGGGCGTTGGGGAGGATAATCCCCTTTATTTTGATGAAGAATATGCAAAAACGACGATTTACGGCGGCATTATTGCGCCGCCCTCCATCCATATCCTGTTGATGTTCGCCTGTACAACCACAGAGGATTGGATGCGCTCGCCCGGTACAATTAATGCGGGCCAGAACTGGTCCTATCATGTTCCGATCCGCCCGGGCGATACGATCACCATGCGCGGCACGGCGCTAGACCGCTTTATTCGGAAAGACCGGATGTTCGCCGTCCATGAAAATACCTTCACCAATCAACATGGCGAAGTTGTCTGCACTGGTCGTGGCCAGACCATCCGGCCCGCTTAATCAATAATAGGAATTTATAAAATGACTGCAGAAGAACAGTTTAACAATGTTGATGAGGGCGATGTTATCACAGGCCGCCCTTTTACAGTTTCGCGAGATACGATCCAGGCCTTTGCCGATGCATCCCTCGATTACAACCCGCTGCATTTTGATGACAACTACATGAAGAACAAGTTCGGCAGAACCAGTTTTGATGGCGTCATCATGCATGGCATGCAGAATTTTGCCCTAATCACTCGCACGCTCACCGATTGGCTGATCCCGCGCGGAGGTTTTCACCGGCGGCTGGAAACCCGCTGGCTCAAGCCGGTGCAGCTTGGCCACACGATCACGCCGGTTGTCACCCTCCGGAATAAAAAGAAAACGGAAAAAGGATACTGGCTTCTTTTTGATGTGGAAGTGAACAATCAGGACGGCATGCTGGTTGCAACCGGCAACGCCATGGCCGAGTTTCTTGATGTCATTCCCGGAAAACGGTAACGCGCCCGACCTGATGGGCCCCCTCGATTAAAAGGTCCGGCACTTCGGTGCCGGATCCACCCTCAGACGCCAAACTGATTTACGGCGCGCCATGCTTAACTGTCCTTCCTGTTTGTATCCTCTTGTATTTCCGCGGTTTTCATGACCGCTGCTATCTCGTGATACCCATTATTTTCTGCCTCCTCCAGCGGGGAGGTATAGTTGATTATCCGCGTCTTGATATGCGGATCAGCACCACGGTCCAGCAAGATCCGGACTGCTTCCAGATCCCGTTGCACCGCCGCATAGTGAAGTGGCGTCCAGTCATTAATGCCCCGTTGGTGGATATCAGCCCCATGATCGAGAAGAAGCTCGAGGAGTTCATACTTATCCTCCCGGTCCGTTTCAAGTAGCGTAAATAGCACTGGAAAACCACCATCCACGCAATAATTGACATCAGCGCCGATCTCAAGAAGTTCACGTATCAAGGAGATGGGGGACCAGCAAAAAGCATATTCTAGCGGGGTTCCGGCACAGCCCAGTTCATAAGGTTGTTGGCTATTGGGAAATCCCACTGGATCATAGAGAAGCTGTCGGATCGATTTGAGATCGCCGGCGTGATAAGCGGCATGCAGCGCAATGGCCCGCCGCTGAAGTTCCGAAGGGTCCTCTGCCATAAATCTATAATATCAGGTAAAGGCGAATAGAACAGCGTAAAATTCACCCCTAGCTTACCTAGCTTATTAGGCGGTTGGCGCCGGATAGGCATCGGTTATCACTTTTTTCCAGGCAGAATCCGTCCAGAAGTCCTGCGGGCGTGATACTACTATCCCGCGCTTGGTCAAATCCTCACAGAAAATATCGATGATCAGGTTAGCGTTAAGGTCGTGGCTATGATCATCATAGGCGGAGGCTTCCGCCTCATCCTTGAAACAATAACCCTTCCAAAGCACAGAGAGACGCACCTCCTCGAAGGCAGGTTCGGCGACGGTTTCTCCCGCATCCTCGATCTTCCAGCGGTTGCCTTCACTCAAGGTGAGCGTGGCATCATAGCCAAGATCATCATAGCGATGTTGCTCTGATACAGGGCCGACGCTCCCGACGCGATGAAACATATACTCGTTATCCGCAAGTACACAACAATTGTTGTAGGGGGGTCGTTCCGTCCTCGATTTTTCGCCCAGACCTTCCGGCCAATACTCAAATTCCCCGCCCTCTCCGTTGTAAAACCAAGTGATGGCGGACGCGACGGGAACTGCCCAGTCATGAAACAGGCCGGAATACCCCATCGGCGCCAGCATCCAGCTCGGCACCTCCCGGTTCTGCGCGCCCCTGAAAAAAGGCAGGTCCTGATGCGCCGGCAGCCCTTCTGCGGGCAGATTGAGGTTCGTCATCATCGCGACCGGGCGGATCACCTCGGCCTTAAAGGATTCTTTCGCCGCGTCGATAAACCGCTGATTATGGAAAAAGGGTTCGGCCCCGTCGAAGACAACCTTGCCGCCCAAGGCCCAGAAGTTGCGAAACCAGCCGCCGGACGTCTCGCCAACATTCTTATGAACGGCGGAAAGCGTTTTGTACGGGCTGCCCTTCCTGATCAGGTCAACCACCCCTTGTGGGTCGTCAAACGCCGGATCCAGGCGGATTGGCGGTGCCAGCAGATGCTTTGGTCGGACGGCTACTTCAGTATCCATAATCGCTCCCCCCTTTTTTTATTATGCCCAGTGTGCCACACTATTAAAGGGCGGGTAAAGGCTGGTATTCGCGTCTATTCCGCCGGACTGACTGTCGGCTGGATGGGATGGCGTACCCGGCCAGGCAGCACCAGCGCTGCGAGGGATATCAGTGCAGCGACAATGGCAACAACAGCAATCACACCGGAAAATCCGGCGCCAGATTCCAGTATATAGCGCGCGGCAAGGAGCGACAGCGCGCCAATCACCAGATTTAGCAACAGTTTGACCGACATGACCTTCGCCCGCCAGGCATCCGGCACATAACGCGATATGACGGTATCGGTAATCGGGATCTGGCCAAAAACGAAAGCCATGGCGATCAAAGTGGTAAAGAACAGCGCATAATTCATCTGCGTTGCCATGATCCCGATCAGGATCGGTTGCGCCAACGCGATGATGAGAAGTACCGGCTTGATCCTGTATTTATCAATCAAACGACCGACCACAAGCTGTGCAAAGGCGGCAATTGCGTAAACAAGTGCCGCCAGCAGCCCTGTTGTGGCAATGTTAGAGGTCACATCCGGCAGGCTAACCTCAAACATCCGGGGAATAACAAACGTCATGGTGCCAAACACGAACCCGCCTGCGGAAGTGACCAGCGCAATGGCGATCAGGGCCCGTTGCCACCCCGGCATGAACCCGACCATATCCTTTTCCCCCGCGGGAAAGGCAGGTGGCCTTGCCCCGCCCCGCCGGGCAAAGAAGTAGAAGCCGATGCCGGTCAAAACCGCGATAATGCCCGGCAGGATAAAAGCAAGCTGCCAGTTATAGTCGGCAAGAATAAAGCCAGTAATCAGGGGTGCCGCGGCAACGCCCATATTGCCCCAGACACCATTAATGCCGATACGCCAGCCAATGCGGCCGCCACCCTGAACGACCATGGCAAGCCCAACTGGATGATAAATCGAGGCAAACAGTCCGATCGCCGCCAGACCCATGGCGATCTGGAGGGGTGATTGCGCGAAACTGGTGGCAATTGCGGCGAAACCAATCCCGATAAAAAACACCGTTATCATGGCAACGCGATTCCATTTGTCCGCAATAAAGGCGGCAAGCGGCGCCCCGGCGCCAAATAGGATGAGGGAGGGAATACCGTAGGGCAGCATTTCCGCATAGGCACCATCTTCGGCAAGGCCAAAGTACAGCCCGGCACTAAACGCGGCTTTCGCGAAAATCAGCATGAACAGATGGTCAATAAAGTGACCAAAGTTAAGAAAAGTAAATCGCATCTGCTGCTGGGTCACGAGACTTGTCCTGCTTCTTGGGCGAAACCGGCCGAGCGGAATCCGCACTTTATTGTTATTTTAATTTATCATAAAGGAAAGCCGCCTGTCACAATAGATTTTCTACCTACTCGTGTCAGGAGAACCTGGCTCATTTTCACGTTGCAATGCCACCGAAAACTCCTAGAATAGTTGCTGCTCATCGGGGTGCCATAAGTGGCTGAGAAGCATTAGCTGACCCGCAGAACCTGATCCGGTTAGAACCGGCGGAGGGAATTGAGGCCGGAACATCTTCAAAAATGTATGTCGCGCCCCTCCCCGTCAATGAATGGAAGGAAGAAACATGCGCGATAACCAGGCGGAACAGCTATTAGGCGCGATTAACGCGCAACGTCCCGCCGTTCACTGCCTCACCAATACTGTTGTGCAGGCGCTGACAGCCAATATGTTGCTTGCTGTTGGCGCGGTTCCATCCATGTCCTCGGATATAAAGGAAGTTGCGGATTTCACGGCGAGTGCCAAAGCGTTGATTATCAATCTCGGCACCCTCGACTGGTCGCGGATACAGGCGATTGAGGCCGCCATCGCGACCGCCCGAGAGAAAAATATTCCCTGGATTCTTGATCCTGTTCTGATCGACCGAGCCCCACAACGCCTTGCCTACGCCAAGGAACTGATCAATCACAGGCCTGCCCTGATCCGGGGAAATAAGGGGGAAATTGCCGCCCTCTCTCCAGAAACTGGCGATCTTGCCAGAAAAACCGGTGCCGTAATCGCCGTGACCGGAGTGACGGACCTGATCACCGACGGGCGGAATGAAATTACTTTATCCGGCGGTCACGAGATGATGAGCCGGGTGACCGGGGTCGGATGCGCCGGAACGGCGCTACTGGGGGCCTATCTCGCGGTGGCCCCCTTAGAAAACCGCCTTGATGCCGTTACTGCTGGTCTTTCCCTGTTGAAAAGTGCCGGGGAGAAAGCCGCGCGCCTGTCAAACGGGCCAGGGACCTTTGCCGCGTCTCTGCTTGATGAAATATTTCAAATATGCCAATCCAACCTTCAGGAAAGGAAGGAAAAATGACGAAACCATCTCTCTCCCGCCGGAAATTCCTCGCCACCTCGGGCCTTGGTGCCGCGGGTGTGGGGCTTCTCCCGACGCCAGCGATCGCCAGCGGGGCTAGGCAATGGAAGATGGTCACTTCCTGGCCGAAAGGCGCGCCGGGGGTGGGCGTTACTGCCCAACGCCTCGCGGACCGTATCACCACCATGAGCGGTGGGAAGCTCACGGTTAAGCTTTATGCCGCCGGGGAGCTGGTTCCGGCGCTTGAAGTTTTTGGCGCAGTCGGCGGCGGCACGGCGGAACTTGGGCATACGGCCTCCTTCTTCTGGCAGGGTAAGGCGAAGGCGAGTGTCTTTTTCACCACCATTCCCTTTGGGCTGACGGCATTGGAGCATATGGCCTGGATCAACCAGGGCGGCGGACAGGAACTTTGGGACAGGCTCTATCAACCCTTTGATATCAAACCCTTTATGGCCGGAAACACAGGCATACAAATGGGGGGCTGGTTCAAGAAGGAAGTCAGGTCACTGGACGATTTACGGGGTATCAAGATCCGGAGTGCCGGTCTCGGCGGTGATTTGTTCGAAGAACTGGGCGCGACTTCCGTTCTGCTCGCGCCCGGGGATATTTTCCCGGGATTACAGAATGGCCTTATCGATGCCGCTGAATTTCTCGGGCCCTGGAGCGACCGGGCTTTTGGCTTTTACAAGACCGCTCCCTACTACTACTGGCCGTCCTTCAACAAACCGAACGGGACCGCGGAATGTCTCGTCAACCGCACGGCCTTTGAAGAACTGAGCGATGACCTGAAAGCTGTTGTTGCGAACGCCTGCCAGTCTGAGAATGCCATTGGGCTTTCCGAATCCGATTGGGAGAATGCCCGCGCTCTCGAAGATCTGGTAAGCAACAAGAATGTACAGGTTCGCGAGTTCCCGAAAGACATGCTCCATCGTGCCAAGGCCCTGACCCCGGACCTTCTGGATAAGTTCGTGGCAGGTGATGCAATGGCTGAGGAAATCCTGACATCCTATCGCACGGCCCTGTCCTTATCAGAAAGCTGGTCACGGGTTAGTCGTCAGGCCTTTCTTGCCGCGCGTGATCAATAGCCCGAAAACGCAACCACAATGGTATAATAATTCCGAAATAATGACGCTTTAGATACCACTATGGTATCATTTATGTTTGCCGGATCATGTTCTCACCACCATAATGGACATTGTCCGGAGACTGGACGGCCCGCGTTTGGACCGTCCGCCGGATTTCATTCTTGACAGTATCCCCCGACTAGCGCCCTAATTGAAATAGAGCACAATACAATGATAGGAGTGATGCATTATGGGATTAGAAAGTCTTCTTATCTTTTTGTTGGTCGGTGCTGTGGCGGGCTGGCTGGCCGGATTGATTATAAAAGGCTTTGGGTTCGGATTGATCGGTAATATTGTGGTTGGCATTATCGGTGCCTTTGTTGCCGGATTTATCCTGCCTGCTCTAGGGATTAATATAGGTGGCGGCATTCTTGGGGCGATTATCCACGCTACAATTGGCGCGGTTTTATTGCTATTTGTCATCAAGTTTTTCAAATCACGAGCGTAGGGTTGCCTGCAGTCGGGAAATAGTTGAAGTCTGCCATGTCCCTCCAAAACAGTTTCTTCATTGCCGGCGTCCTGATTGCCCTGACAGTTGCTCTCGGGTTTTTCGGGATGCATTTATTTTATGGCAAGATCTACCGATTTAACCAGGGGATGGAGCAGCCGGGCGATTTCGAGCTTGATGGCGTCCGCGACGTGACGCTCACCTCCGAGGATGGATCGGAAATTGCCGCCTGGATCAAGCCGCCCCTCGAAGGGGCCCCCGTCATTCTTTATTTCATGGGAAATTTTACATCTATCGGCCCGTCGATCAATCGCTTAAAACCCTTTCTGGATAAGGGCTTTGGTGTGGCCGCTCTCGTTTATCGCGGTTCGAGTGGCAAAGGCGGCACCCCATCGGAAGAGGCTTTTGCCGCCGATGCCCGTGCTCTCTATGACCAGCTGGATAAGGTTATGGAGCGTGAAATACCGGAAAATCGACGCCTAGTTCATGGCTATAGCCTGGGCAGCGGAATTGCCGCACGGCTGGCGGCGGAACGGCCCGTAGCGGCACTGACGCTCGAGGCGTCCTTTGCCCGGTTCTGCGATTATTTTACGGATCGGTACTACGGGTTGCCCTTCTGTCGCCTTATGACGAGGGAGCGGTATGATTCTATTGAGAGAATAGCACAGATTAACACCCCGCTTCTCATGCTGCACGGGGAGCAGGACGACGCCATTCGAATTCCATCCGCACAGCGGTTATTCGATGCGGCGACCGAGCCAAAAATGTTTCAAATCTACCCGGATGGAACACATACCAATCTTACCGATCAGGGATTGGTCGAGGATAGCCTCGCCTTTTACCGGGCACATCTTCCCGGTGCCCGGATCAGCGATTAAGTAAAAGCTCGTTCAGGATATTTCCGATCTCGCTGATCGTAGGATCGATCATCATGTTGAAGTGATCACAGTCAAAGATCATCACCTCAATATTCCCGGACGTGTATTTGTCCCACCCCAGTTGAGGCCCTGCCCGCAGGAAGTCGAGACTGGCTTGGCTCCCCTTGAAAAGCAGGATGTCATCAGGATAGTCTTGGGGCCGATAGCGATGCTCTGCTGCAAGATAGGCACGCGTCATCCGCTGACCGACGAGTTCATCCGGAATTTTCTCTCCTTTTGCAAGGAGGTCGGCAATCTGCGCCATTTCATTTCCGGCGGCACGGCTTTGCCATTTTCGGATTGGCCATTTCAGGGCAAAACTCAGGCTCCAATGGCGCGCTGTCCAGATCTTTTCAAGAAAACTGAGCGGTTGCGGGTCAATGTCCGGCGCCAGTGTATCGAAGAAAATCAGCTGTCCCACCTTATGCCCCGCTGCCCGGAGTTGCTGCGCCATCTCAAACGCAATCACACCGCCCCCGGAATAGCCGGCGAGGTTATAGGGCCCTTCTGGTTGGTTCTTGAGCACGGCTGCCACATAGCAGCTCGCCATTTCCTCAATGGTTTCGTGTATTTCCGTTTCGCCATCCGAGCCAAGCGCCCGAAGCGCATAAAAAGGTATTTTCGCGTCAATATAGCCCGACAGGGACCGGAAATTGAGCACATTGCCGCCCGCGCCATGAACAAGATAGAGCGGCTTGACATCCGGCGCTCCTTTCTTGATTCGTACGAGCGGTGACCAGCTATCATCGGCCGCGGACGGGGCTGTGGTGTCGGACATGGCCGTCACGTCAACATCAATATTACCCTTGGAAATCACAACTTCCGAGAGCGACCGCAATGTCGGGGCCTGGAATAACGTGGCCAGCGGCAGATCAGTGTCATATTCCTTGCGAATCTTGGCAAACAACCGAACTGCCGCCAGTGAATGTCCGCCCAGATCGAAGAAGTCGGCATCCGGCTCGGCCTGCTCAACCCCGAGGAGATCAGACCAGAAACCGGCGATTTTCTCTTCGACAGAATTGGCGTAAACGGTATCATTCTCGGAATGATCCTTTCGCTGTCCCTCAACCGTTTTACGCCGCTGTGCGCCGATGCGCGCCATTTCGCGTGAAATATCCGCCATTGAGGTCGGTGAAACAACAACCTCACGCGCATCAGAATTAAGTATCCGGCTGAAAACCGCCGGCGCATCGGCGGCCGAGATACCCTGCGCTATCATGATATCAACAAGCTGATCCGGTGCATTGGTCGCATCGAAGCTGGTGCCTTCAATACGGCTGAGCGCGAAACCCTCCAAAATCAGGAGTGGTGCGCCTTTATCATCGGAGAAAATGACATCGAAGCTCGCAAACCGCCCCGGCGTCTCAGCAACCAGCCGTGCGCGCGCAACAAACCGCGGTGTAAGAGGCCCCAGAATACGGATCCGATCAACAGACATGGGCGCATAGAATGCACCTTCACTGCCGACATCGGATAACAGGTTCAGGCCAATGGTTGCCGCCGTATCAGTTAGTCCCGGATGAGCGGCATATTGATCAAGATCCGCCAAATACGTCTCCGGTAGGGCGAAATCCGCTTCTACAATCTGCGATCCAACGCGAATCTCCCCGACATTGTCCCAGCGCGGTCCGAAATCAAGCAGCTCGCCTTGCGAATCCCGACCGCTGTTATCGGAAATGCTCAAAGTACCCGCGGACATCAATCCGGCAGGTACCTTGCGGTCAGTCAACCGCTTAAGGATAAGGTTCGCACGGCAATGCTCGGTCAACTGTGCTTCGCTTGAGATCCTGCTTTGCACCTGGAATTCATAGCCCCGCTCATTCGGGGTCATGGTGACAACAACCTGCGCCCGGACCCCCTCTGGAAAGATCATCGGGCTTAGCAGGGAGAGAGTCGTAAGTTCCCACTTACGCCCTTTCGCGGCCTGTTCCATGGCCGCGCGGGCAATCTCAATATAGGCCGTACCCGGCAAGACCGGTACGCCGCCAACCACATGCTCGGCGAGAACCCAAAGCTCTGCTGGATCATAAAAGGAGGTAAAGGATATGACGCCATTCTTCTCCGTCACAATCGGGCCGAGCAATGGATGGGCACCGCCTGCGCTTTCCTCCTGACTGCGATAGGCGCGCGCCGCCATGCCGATATCCCGCCATACACCCCAGGAAATAGCAAGCCCATCACTTCGCGAAGCGGCGAGGCTTTCCAGGTAGCTGTTCGCCGCCACATAATCGACCTGTCCCGGAGGGGCAGTAATGACAGAAGTGGAGGAGAAGACCGCAAAAAAATCAAGATCGCCATCGGGGAGCAACGCAGAAAGATTGGCCCCGCCCACTACTTTCGGCGCCAGAACATGATGTGTATCTTCAAGGCTCTTACCCAGCATCGGCGCATCATCCATGATGCCCGCGCCGTGAAAAACGCCGTCAAGGCCGCCAAACTCCGCAACGACTGTCTCAATCGCCGCGCTCAATGCCTGCCTGTCGGCAACATCAGCCGCCAGAAACAAGACCTTTCCGCCGGCAGCTTCAATGGCCAGCGCCGCTTTCAGGGCCACCGCTTCTCGCGAGGCCGGGGCGCTCTCGATCACTTTCTCCCATTCACGTCGCATTGGCAGGGGGGTTCGACCAACCAGGGCGACATGTGCATTCGCTTGCAATGCAAGATAGCGCGCAAGCTCAAGCCCGATCCCACCTGCGCCACCCGTAATCAGATACCGCCCGCCGTCCTTCAGTCGCCGCGGTAAAGTGGACGTAGCATCCACCGTTAACGGGTCAAGCTGTTGCGCGTAGCGTTGATGACCGCGAAATGCAATGCAGTCGTCCGCAGTTGCGCCGCTCTGCTCATCAAGGATCGCCCGTGCTGCCCAGACTGGATCTTCCATGGTTTCCAGATCAATATACTGGGCGCTCAGGCCCGGAATTTCTCGCGGTGCCACCCGGACAGGGCCAATCAGGGTGCCAAGCGCGGGATGCAGAACCGGCTCTCCCGCAACAGAGAAACCACCGCTTCCAATAAAGGTGAGGCGCAGATCCTCGGCCGGATCCGCAGACTGAAGGGCCCGGGCGAGACAGAAACCGCTGTCAAACAGCCCTTCCTGACCCTCTGCTGCGGCCGCCATTGGCCAGCCATGAAGAATATATGTCGGCATTTCGGAAAGGTCCGACAGCAGCGCTTCATAATCCTCGGGCTTATCGGGAGCCAGACGATAGCCGTCGCCGTCCTTGCTGAAATGATCCCCGGGGCGCACGATGGTTACCGTCTCACGCCGTTCGGAAAGTGCCGTAACCAGGGCGTCCGAGACGGGATCACCGCCATGGAAAAGCAGCCAGTGGCCGCCATGACCTGTCTCGGCGGGCGGGATCGGCGCGAATTTCCATTTTTTCGTGACGAACCAGTCATCGGGGTTGTCCCGTCGGGTGAGGTGAATGGCGTTCGCGCCCTCCGCCTCTTCTGCCTCCGCCATGCGTCCTGTTCCCGGCTCAATCCAGTGCCGGTCGCGGGCAAAGGCATAAGTCGGAAGGGAAACACGACGACCGCCTGGACCCGGCAGGTTTTCCCAGTCAAGGGTGCCCCCCGCAGCCCAAATCTGCCCTGCAGCCAGTAGGGCGCGGGCCATGTCTTCATCGACCTCTTTTGGGGGCCGACCAGATGAAATGATAGCGCTCGGCTCATTCTGTCCCCGACACATCTCCGCGAGCGGCCCCAGCGTCTGGCCCGGCCCCACTTCGAGCAGGATCAGGTTCGGTTTTAAGAGAACAGTTTCCACTGCGTCAGCAAAGCGAACGGTATGACGGAGATGATTGACCCAGTAATCAATGGTTGAGAAGTCCCCATTTCCCGGCCAGTCACCACGCAAGGAGGAGACGAAGGGAATGTCCGGATCAGTCAGTTGAATTCCCTGAATCCCTTTGCGGAAATTATCCAGTTGATCATCAAGGATACGGCTATGGGCAGCGACATTGATGCGGACCCGCGTCGCTTCATATTCCGTTCCCTTGAGCTCACTCTCCAGCGCGTCTATTTTTGCTATTTCGCCCGATACCACGCAGAGATCCGGCGCATTCAAGGCCGCAATATCAAGGCTGTCACCGATCAGTTCAGACACCTTTTCACGCGGCGCCGGTATAATACTCATCGCGCCCGCGTCCGCCGCATCCATCACCTTGCCGCGCCAGACAACGATTTTAAGCGCATCCGCGACCGACATCACCTTGGAGATCACCGCAGCCGCATACTCGCCCGCACTATGACCAAGAACCGTAGCCGGTTCCACACCCCAGCTCCTGAACATCATCGCATAGGCATATTCCAGGACGAACAGTGCCGGGATAGCGTAGCCTGACATCTCCATTTTGCCGCGCGCATCCGCATCATCGAGGGTTTTCTCAAACATAACACTGCGTAAGTCGGCGGGCGCATCGGTTGGCATTTGTGTGAAACATTCATCAACTGCCGCCCGGAAGGCATCAGAACTTGCCAGCAGCCCCGCGCCAGCGCCTGGATATTGCGCGCCGCCCCCCGGAAACATGAAGACGACTTCTGCTTTTCCTGTTCCGGCGCTCCCCTCCGTAACATGATGCGGCAGATCATTCCAAAGCGCCCCGGCAAGGCCATCCTTATCCTTCGCAACCAGGACCCGGCGTTCAGAAAACTCGCGGCGCCCATGACGAAGCGTATAGGCGGTGTCAGCCAAATCCGGCATCTCCGGCGATGCGACGAACTCCCGCCATTTCTCCTGCAGGCCATCAAGTGCCTTTTTATTGCGCGCCGAGAAAGGGAACAACCGCCAGCCCTCTACAGACTGTGTCTCAGCCCGGAGAGGCGCCTCCTCAATGATGGCGTGGGCGTTGGTGCCTCCGACCCCAAGGGAGTTGATCGCCGCACGACGCGGGGTGGCGCCGCGTTGCCAGGGTTTCGTCTCGGACACCACATAAAACGGGCTGTTCGCAATATCGAAGCGGCTGTTCGGAGTCTTGTAATTCAGCGATGCGGGTAATGTCTCATGGCGCAGGGCCTCTACTACCTTGATCAGGCTGGTGGTGCCCGCCGCCGTATCCAGATGGCCGATATTACTCTTGACCGAACCAATCCCGCAAAAACCAACGCCCCCGTCGCCATAGACCTGTGAAAGGCCCGCAAGCTCGATCGGGTCGCCGACCGGCGTGCCCGTCCCGTGGGCCTCAACATAGCTGACGGATTCTGCCGGGATATTGGCAATGGCAAGGGCTTCGGCCGCGGCCTCCGCCTGACCATCAACGCTGGGCGCGAGATAGCCTGCCTTCTGCGCGCCGTCGTTGTTCACTGCCGAACCGATCAGCACGGCCTTGATATCATCACCATCGGCGAGCGCATCCTCTAGCCGACGCAAGACGACAAGCGCCGCGCCGGAACCGAAAACCGTTCCCTCGCTATCGTTATCGAACGGGCGGCAAAGCCCGTCGGGCGACTGGATTTCCCCCTCGACGAATTTATAGCCATGGCGATGCGGCAACTCGACCGTCACGCCACCGGCAATCGCCATGTCACATTCCATGGAGAGGAGGCTGGCCGCCGCCTGATGCACCGCAACAAGGGAGGTGGAGCAAGCCGTCTGGACTGCCACGGAGGGACCCTGCAAATTTAGGAGATACGACAGGCGGGTGGTCAGAAAATCCTTGTCATTCCCGGTATGCCGGAGCAGAAACAGCCCAATTTCCTCTACCAAATCCGGGTTAGTGAGCAGATTAAACGGCAGATAGGCCTGCATGCCGGACCCCGCGAAAACGCCGACCCGGCCCTCGAAACTTTCCGGCATATGGCCCGCATCCTCCAACGCCTCCCACGCGCATTCGAGAAAATGACGATGCTGCGGATCAAGGATCGATGCTTCACGTGGGGAAAAGCCAAAAAAGCCGGCATCGAAGCATTCCATATCCGGGAGAAAGTTGGCAGCGCGTACATAATTGGGGTCGGCAAGCTCCCTCGGGCTCACGCCGTTGGAGAGCATTTCCTCATCCGAGAACCAGTGGGTTCCGATGCGCTCACTGGCAAGCAGGTTCCATAGCTGCGCAACATTGCGCGCGGACGGAAACCGTCCAGCCATGCCGACAATAGCAATCTTTTCAGAAGCCTGAATTCCCTCAATGCTGTCTGTCATCTTCCCACTCATTTCCACCGTATGCGGCGGTATTGATTATTGTGGCAGGCTTAAACCCTGCCAAAAACCCTGTTACTGTACAGTCGTCCCGATTCTTTGCGTCATCCGGGCGCGCCGTGCCGCCGCGCGCTGTGCACCGCGCATGGCCGCCGTTGACTCTCCTTCAACCTTCCCGCCACCGTCAAGATGACGGGCCAGCGCTTGTATGGTCGAGAAACGGAACATGTCGGTGATGGCAACTTCCCTGTCGAACAGCTCCTTGAGCCGCCGCTGTACCTGCACCACCAGCAGGGAATGCCCGCCAAGATCAAAGAAATTATCTGTCACGCCAACTTCGGCAATGCCCAGCGCCTCGCACCAGATTTTTGCAATCGCCGCTTCCGTATCGCTCTGCGCCTTTTCGGTGGAAACGTTGGCCTGGGCCTGCGGCTTCGGCAATGCCTTGCGGTCAACCTTTCCGTTCGGGGTCTGCGGCATGACGTCCAGCACAATTACCTGCGAAGGGGTCATGAATTCCGGCAGTAAGGCGCCCAACTTCTTGCGAACCTCCTGCGGATCGATCTTATGTCCTGGTGCGGTTGTCGCGAAGGCAACAAGGCGCTTATCGCTATCGCCTGTCTCGAATACCGTCACGGCGGCATCCTTAACTTCATCCAGCGAACCGAGTTTCGCCTCAATCTCGCCAAGCTCGATCCGATGGCCACGCACCTTGACCTGATTGTCCATGCGGCCATGGAACTCAAGGCGGCCGTCCGGCAAATGACGAACCAGGTCACCAGTCCGGTAGTACCGACCTTCGTCGGTATCGAGGAAGCGTTCCGCCGTCAGTTCCTCCCGCTTCCAGTAGCCATCGGCAACGCCATCGCCGCCGATCCAGAGTTCCCCGGCCACACCACTTGGCAGCGCCTGGCCGAATTCATTACGTACAGAATAGATCGTGTTGGCGATTGCTTCACCGAGCGGGATGGTTTCGCCTACTGTCTCCAGTTTTGCGACCGACGACCAGACCGCCGTTTCCGTCGTGCCATACATATTGAGCAGCGTCCCCTTTAAATGGGAGCGCAGGTTCCGGGCAAGATCCGGCGGGAATCCTTCACCGCCAACCATCATCACCTCCAGCTTGCCAAGCGCCGTCCTGCCCGCCTGCTCCGCCACCAGGAAGGACGCCATTGACGGGGTACATTGGAAATGGGTGATATCATGCTCGATAATCTGTTCCGCGACCGACGCCTGGCGGGCGACACCGCCTTCGGCCAGCAAGTTGTTCTTCAAATCGTTGATATAGGTCAGATGCTTCAGCACCAGATCCGTATCGACACCGAAATCGATCAGGCAGGCAATCTCGTCAACGCCCATGCGGGCAATCTCACGGACCAGTTCCTGACAGCTTTCGGGCGTCCCGAACAGGCCGCTCGTCTGGTAATAGCGCTCAAACGCATGATCCAGGAGGGCATCTGTCTCTTCCTCGGTAAGCTCTTGTTTTTCGAAGACTTCCTGCGGCGTCACTCCCGTTGCGTCCGCCTTCTGCTTGAAAGTCGGGGAGCTCCAGGAGGCGCGTCGCAATAGATCGACCGAGCTTTTCAGATAGCCCTTCATTGGCCCGCGCACCGTTTCGCGCACCTGATCCTCATCCTCGCCCACAAAGGTATGCAGCATGAGGGAGACCTTGCCGTTCCCCGGATGCCCTGCCTCGCGCCAGGCCATGCGGTAGGCACGGATTTTCTCGGCCACATCCTCGAATTTCTGCCCCAGAAGATGGGTCAGCACATAACAGCCCTTCGTCGCCGCTGCGGCAAAGGTTTCCGGATTACCCGCCGCCGTCAGCCAGAGCGGGATATCCCCATTCACCGGGTGCGGCAGGGTGGAAACCTCAATCTCCTCGCCCTTGTGGTTCGGCAATTTAACGCTTTCACCGCGCCAGAGGGAACGCAGCGTGTCGATGCCATCCAGCATCACATCCTTGCGGTTCTCGAAATTCTCCGGTTGCAGCACGAAGTCGTTGGGTTGCCAGCCGCTGGCAATCGCGATCCCGGCACGCCCGCCGGAGATATTATCGACCAGCGCCCAGTCTTCCGCCACCCGGATCGGATTATGGAGCGGCAACACGCAGGAGCCAGCGCGGATATCGACATTCTTTGTCATTGACGCGACAGCGGCGGAACTGACTGCCGGGTTGGGATAGAGGCCACCAAAGGCATGAAAATGTCGTTCCGGCGTCCAGATCGCCTCAAAGCCGTTGTCATCCGCGAATTTCGCACCCTGCAACAGGAGACGATAGGCCTCCGGCCCGCTTCCCGCCGCTTCCGAGGCAAAGTAGAACAGGCTGAAACCTGGCACCGCCGTCGAGGCGGCGCCATCCGTCTGCAGCACAATGGTAAAGCCACGTGCCAGCGTCCAGAAAATCTCCAACACAGAAATATCGAAGGAAACTGATGTAATCGCGAGGAGCCGGACCTCCCCGTCATGGGGGACTGTCAGGTCAGTGCCAGTAAAGAAATTGACAATGTTCTGATGAGTCAGCATCACGCCTTTCGGCGTACCCGTCGAACCCGAGGTATACATCATATAGGCAAGCTCGGAGGGCGTCCCGGTGGGAGCAATGAAATCACTGCCTTTCGCATCCGGGTACACGATCTTCGCCGGATCGAGGCGGAACTTGAACTCCGTTGACGGGCTGGCGACAATCAGCGGCGCGTTGCTGTCCTCAATCATGAAGGCGACCCGTTCTGCCGGGTAGGACGGATCGAGCGGCAGATAGGCCGCGCCGGTTTTCAGGATTGCCAGCAATGAGACGATTAAATCGGTCGATCGTTCCAGACAAAGGCCGACAATCTTGCCTTGCCCGGCACCACGCGCAATCAGCGCCGCCGCAAGGGCGTCCGTGCGCCGATCAAGCTCGGCATAGGTCAGCACATCTGCATTTGCCTTAAGTGCAATGGCATCTGGTGTTTTCTGGACCTGTTCCTTGATCACCTCATGAATACGCTTGTCGCGCGGATAGTCCACGCCCATCGCGTCCATACCGGCCTGTTTCTGGTCCGGATCGGTCAGCGGCAGGTTTTTCAGTGCGGTGTCTTGTTGGGTAACAAAAGCATTCAGGAAGAATGCGAGATCGCGCCCCATGGCGGCATGCATGTCGCGCGCGTAAAGCCCGGTGCGGGCGATCAATCTTGGGTTCGACCCCAATGCCAACACCAGTTGGCGATCCCCCAGAAGGTCGGCATCATCGCCATCACGCGCCGTAACGGCAACATTCAGCGCCCGCAAGGCGACGTCGCGCGCGGCAGAATCTGGCAGGCGTGCGAGCAGATCAATGCTGCGCGGTCCCGCGGCTTCTCCCTCTGCCCGGATCTTTGCACAGGTCGCGATAAGATCGCGAACGCAGGTCTCTGCGTCTACGGCCAAGGTCACAAGCTGGTTCTCTGCGATGAGCGGATGGGATTCCCCCACCGCATCCGCCGCGCAGGAAACTGTTGTCGCCCCGGTCAAAAGCGAATGCCAGGCAAGAAAAGCGGTGGTCGCGTCTTCAAGGCTGATGGGTTGAGTTAGCGCAACTGGTACGGCAACCGCGCCGGATGCCGTATCCCGGTTGGCCGGATAAGGGGATTGTAGTGGTTGCGCCGAAATTAGAGACTGTTGCCAGTAAAGCTCGGCATTCGCGATTTCGGTCAGGGCATCATCGGATAGCGGCGAGAGCGCCGGTACCTGCGATCCTGCCTGAAGGCCGACGGCATTTGGATGGCGCGGCTCCCCGGCCAGGCAACGAAAGGCGGAAAGCTTGACGTTATGATCTAAAGCCGCAATCGTGACACTGTCATCGTCAATGGCAACAACCTGCCCCGGCACAGCAGAGGCGGGCCCGTCCTGAATGACGAGGGTGCCGACAAGCGAAACAGCTTTCCCTGTCCAGAGCTTTGCCGCGCCAAGCGGGTTGGCGTAGGTCCCGAAATCCAGTGCGCGGACCAGCCGGTCCAGTTCCGCAGCAGTTTTGGTAAAATCAAGGGCGCCAAGCTGTGCTGGGCGCTTATCAGCATCATAGCGGGTCTTTTCACCGGTCTGTTCCGCAGGGCGATTGGTGCCAGCCTTAAGTTCACCGACCAGCTCCACAAAAGAGGCAAGCCCGGCCTCATAGCATTTCGCATTGAGGCTCATGGAGGTTTCGCCCGGCGCAATCTCGACGGGACGCATTTTCAGGATACGGCCTTCATCCGGCGTCGCCAACATTTCATGCCAGGTTACGGCATGAGAGGTTTCCCCGTTCATCAACGCCCAGGACGTAACATTGATACCAGAATATTTAGGCAGCGGCCCATCGAAGAAATTGACCGCGAGCTGGCGCGGGCGAACCGGCAAATGCTGCGGAAAAATTGTCAGATTGACAACGCTGAACAGATAGTCAAAGGAAAGATCGCTCAGCCCCGCTTCATCCACGGCACCGAAAAGCAGCAAGCCTTCGGCCTCAGCCCATGCGCGAACACGGGGTTCCCTGCTTAAGATCGCTGTAATTTCACCGCCAGCGCGCCGGAACTCCTCTGCACATTGAACAAGAAGTGTTCCCTCACCAATGAATATCCCGTTCATATTTCAAAAAAGGTCCTTCGCCTTCATATTTTTATAGGTTAATTGAACTCCTTGAACTCACCATAAAAATAACCTGTTTAATAACCCTTAACGGTCGAAATTAAATCCTCATATTCTTGTCGTTAATCTGGCAGGGGAATATCCGACACATAATGCGGGAGATGATAGCCCTTCTGAACCGCAGGACGACCCGCAATGCGGTTGTACCATTCCTTTACATTCAAGTATTGATTGAGATCAATTGTTTGCCACTCAAATCTTGAAATCCACGGCCAGATCGCGATATCCGCAATGCTGTATTCTCCCGCCACATAGTCACGCTCGGCAAGGGCGGCATCCAGTACACCATATAGCCGTTTCGCTTCATTGAGGTAACGTTCCTCCGCGTAAGGAGCCTTGCCCGCATTATATCGGACGAAATGATGCACCTGGCCAAACATCGGGCCAACACCGCCCATCTGCCACATCAGCCACTCCATCATCTGCCAGTATCCGGCCTCATCCGAAGGGACAAGCTTACCGCCCGCCTTCTTTGAGAGATAAAGCATGATGGCACCGGATTCCATCATCCGGATGCCCGTATCATGATCAACAATGGCCGGAATGCGGCCGTTCGGGGAAATCTCCAGAAACTCAGGTGTTTTCTGATCCCCTGCGGTAATATCAATAGGCTTTACCTGATACGGCAATCCCAATTCCTCCAGCAGGATAGAAACTTTCCGTCCGTTGGGTGTGCCCCAAGTATAAAGATCAATCATATTCTTCTTTCCATTTCTTATTGTTGGGATTCCGACGCCTGTCCCTGCGATCGTGCGGCCGAGAGGCTTTGTTCCGGCGTCAATGCTTCCGGATCGACAATCAGTTCAATGACAGCGGCCGTACCGGACGCCTCGGCAGCTGCAAATACCGCTGCGAAATCTTCTGTCCTGGTGACCTTTTCCCCAAAGGCCCCATAAGCCCGGGCAAGCGCCGCAAAATCGGGGTTCGCAAGTCCGGTTGCATGAACACGGGAAGGATAGGTTCGCTCCTGATGCATGCGGATGGTGCCCAGCATACCATTATTTACGATAATAAACATCACCGGCGCGTTGAACTGCATGGCCGTTGCAAGCTCCTGCCCCAGCATCATGAAACAGCCGTCCCCGTTAAAGCTAACCACGGTGCGTTCCGGCTCTGTGAGTTTTGCGCTGATCGCGGCGGGAACACTATACCCCATCGCGCCACTGGTCGGGGCAAGCTGGGTGCGGTATTTCTTATGCTGGAAAAAGCGATGGGCCCAGACGGCATAATTCCCCGCTCCGGCAGTAATAATGGCATCCTCGGGCAGGGTTTCATTCAGATACGCAACGATTTTGCCAAGATTGACCGGTCCCGGCACCTCGGTCGGCTTGATCCGCGCAAGATAATCGGCGTGGGCAGATTTCACCCAGTCCTGCCGCCCCGCAGTTTTCGAAGGCGCCATGGCGCTTGCCGCTGCCGCAAATTCCGGCATGCGGGCATTGATGGCCAGATCCGGCAGGTAAACACGGCCAAGTTCCCCCACCCCCGGATGCACGTGAACCAGCGTCATCGCCGGATTCGGAACCTCGATAAGGGTATAGCCCTGCGTTGTCATCTCCCCCAACCGCGGACCAACGACGAGCAGCAGATCGCTGTCCTTTATCCGCGCGGCAAGCTTGGGGTTGAGGCCAATACCGACATCGCCTGCATAGTTGGGATGACGGTTATCGAAGCAATCCTGCGAACGGAGCGATGCCCCGACCGGAATGCCATGGTTCTCGGCGAAGGTCTCGATATCCCTGACCGCCGTGGCATTCCAGGTTGCGCCGCCGACAATCATGAAAGGCCGCTCCGCCGTCGCGAGCTTTTCTTCCAGCACCGTCATATCCGCCGCCGCGGGCGCGATGCTCGGCGTTTTTGCCGGGTGCGCGATATCCGCCACCTCCACCATATCGGTCAGCATATCTTCGGGAAGCGCCAGCACGACCGGACCCGGCCGCCCCGACATAGCCGTATGAAACGCGCGGCTGATATATTCCGGGATTCGGCGGGCGTCATCGATTTCGGCAACCCATTTCGACATCTCGCCAAAGACACGACGATAGTCCATCTCCTGAAAAGCCTCCCGATCTATATCGGTGCGCCCGACCTGACCAACGAACAGGATCATCGGCGTGCTGTCCTGAAAAGCGGTATGCAGCCCGATCGACGCATTGGTCGCGCCGGGCCCCCGCGTTACCATGCAGATGCCGGGCCGCCCGGTCAGTTTGCCATAGGCTTCCGCCATATTGGCCGCGCCGCCTTCATGGCGCGTATTGATCATGCGAATACTGTTGGCGTGATTGTAAAGCCCGTCGATCAGGTCGAGATAACTCTCGCCCGGTACACAGAAAACTGTGTCCGCCCCCTGGATCGCGAGTTGATCGGCGAGGATTTGTCCGCCCGTCCTGGCTTTTGTCGACCCTGTCATTCCCGTCCCTTGATTATCCTGTTAGCTGGATGCGTGATCCTAACAGATTGTCCGGGCAAGCCAATGACAAGATTTAGCTTTTTATCGTTCTGCGGGAAATTAGGTCCGTCTGCGCGCTACCGCAAAGATAGAGAGGAGCGCAAACATGATCGCCGCGGCCGTAACGATGCTTGGACCCGATGGCGTATCGAACTCTATAGAACCGGAAATTCCGGCCACTACCGCGATAAGCCCAAGGATCGCCGCCCAGATCGCCATATTCTCAGGTGAGGAGACAAGCTGCCGTGCTGTCGCCGCCGGAATGATCAGCATTGAGGTAATCAGCAGGATACCGACAATGCGGATGGAGACCGCTACCACGATTGTCATCAGCAGCATCAGAAGGATATTTGCCCAGACCGTATTCACTCCTTCTGCACGCGCCAGATCTTCATGCAGGGTCATCAGGGTGAGCGAGGACCAGTTCATGACCAGCAAACCGATCACGAAAAGGCCACCGCCGTAGATCCAGTATAGATCACTGATCCGGACGGTCAGGATATCACCGAACAGGTAACTGTAGAGATCGAAGCTGACATTGTTCAAGAAACTCAAGGCCACCATCCCGATGGAGAGCGCCGCATGGGCAAGAATGCCGAGCAGGGTATCCGTCGCCAGCACCCGGCGCTGCTGCAACCAGACAAGAAGAAGCGCGAAAAGGGAGCAGATAATCACGGTGCCAAGGTTGATATTGATGCCGTAGAGCAGGCCAAGGGCGATGCCAAGCAGTGCGCTATGGGCAAGCGAATCCCCGAAATAGGCCATCCGCCGCCAGACCACGAAACATCCAAGTGGACCGGCAATCAGCGCAACACCAATGCCCGCGGCCAGCGCCCGCAGGATAAAATCATCCATCATGCGACTCTCCCACACGGGGGTGATCATGACGATGGTCCTGGGCATCCCCGTGATCGTGAAAATGACCCTCCTCCTCATGATCGTGAGTATGGTCATGATCATGACTGTGGTTATAGACCGCCATCAGCCGGGCCATGTCGTTACCGAACAGGCTTATGAATTCCGGATCCCGTGTAACCATATTTGGCTCTCCATGACAGCAGATATGATGAAAGAGGCAGACCACTTCCCGCGTGCTCGACATCACCAGATGCAAATCATGGGACACCATCAGGATGCTGACATCCCGTTCGGCATAGATTTTCTCTATCAGCTTGTAAAAGGCGAGTTGCCCCGTCACATCGAGATTCTGCGCGGGCTCATCCAGCACCAGAATGTCCGGATCATCCAGCAGCGCCCGCGCCAGCAGGACACGCTGCAGTTCCCCGCCGGACAATACATGAATCGGTTGTTGCAGAATTTCCTCAATCCCGGTTTCCTGAGCCACCTTCTGCAGGACCGCTTTCGGCGCCTTCTTGCGCAGGGTCAGAAACCGCCGCACACTGATCGGCACGGTATGATCCGCCACCAGTCGCTGCGGCACATAGCCGATTTTAAGGCCAGCCCGGCGCACCACCTCCCCTTCGGAAGGGGCATAAAATCCCATCATGCATTTCAGCAGCATGGACTTTCCCGCCCCGTTGGGACCGATGATGGTAATGAAATCCTTCTCGCCAATGCTAAGCGAGACATCCTCAAGGATGGTTTTCCCGTCGCGGATTACACTGACCCGGCGGGAGGCGAGCAACTCTGTCATGTATTAATGAACCCCGCGGCAATCACTGCATTCACCGGTAATTTCCAGCGTGACATGCTCAGCGAGAAACTCATTCCGCCGACTTGTTTTCGAGATCAAATCGGTGATGTCCGGGTTACAGCATTCCTTCGCCTCCCCGCAGTCAGAGCAGATAAGGAAGTAGCATTCGCGATGCTTGAGCGGATGGCCGCAGCCAACAAACGCATTCAGGCTGTTGATCTTGTGCACCAGGCCATTCTCGGTAAGGAATTCCAGCGCGCGATAGACCGTCGGTGGCTTGATCGCCGCAATCCGGTGATCCAGCTTGTCAAGAATGTCATAGGCCTTGATCGGGCCATGGCTTTCCCAGACCAGCTCCAGCACCTTGCGACGAAGGTCGGTAAACCGCAGGTCCCGCGCGTCACAAATTTCCTCTGCCCGCTGGAGTGCCTCGGCTATACAGTCGCTGTGGGTTGTGCAATTATGCATCTCGATTTTCCAAAAATGCCGACTATGAACTTATGTTATAATATAACATTTATACGTCTTCGCAACCCGAAACTTGAAATACTAAGCCATATGACACGTTTTCTTCTCCGACTGGTTATCCTTTTTCTTATACCAACCAGCGCATTTGCCAGCGATTCAGATGCCGTTGTTGTAACCATCAAGCCGCTGCATTCCTTGGTCCAGGGTGTCATGGGCGAAACGGGAGACGCGACGCTTCTCATCACCGGCATTGCGTCACCGCACGGGCTCTCCCTCAAGCCGTCACAGGTAAGCCGCCTACAGGATGCTAAAGTCGTTTTCTATATAGATGACGCGTTTGAAAGTTTCCTTAAAACCGCGCTGGCGTCATTGCCTGAAAAAGTGCGGAAAGTTTCCCTCTCGCACGCAGAGGGAGTTGAACTGCTGGAACGGCGTGAGGGCGGCACCTGGGAGGAGGACATTCACGGGCATGAGCACGGCCATAGCCACGCGCATGACGATAACGACGATCACGGTACTGAAGCAGATAACCTCCATCTCTGGCTCGACCCGAAAAATGCAATTCATATAACCCGCAGCGTCGCGGCGGAACTTGGCCGCCTCTATCCAGAGAACCAGGAAATCTATAACAAGAACGCAAAAAAGCAAATTAGCCGGATCAATGCACTCGATGCGGAGTTACGCGTCAGGCTCGCCTCGCTCGCGGGTCGCCCATATATTGTGCTACATGACGCCTTCCCCTATTTTGAGCGACATTACAATGTGCTGGCCGTGGGCTCCCTCACGTTGGAGCCTGATGCCCCAGCTAGCGCCAAGCGGCTGAAAGACATTCGGGCGAAAATACAGGAATCCGGCGCTACCTGCATTTTCAAGGAGCCGCAGTTCGATGACCGGCTCTTGCAAACCGCCGCAGAGGGAATGCCGGTTAGGCTTGGTATCCTCGATCCGATCGGCGCAGAACTGGAGCCCGGCGCGGATCTCTATTTTGATCTGATGGAGGCTCTCGCGACCGGTTTGCGCGACTGCCTGACGGCCCACTCCTGAGCCTATGAAACCCCGAGGATCCGGTCGCTTCTTTCCCGTGCGCAATTGATGCAAAGGGTCGTATAGGCCAGGGCCTTGAGTCTTGCCGCGTTAATCTGCTCCCCGCAGGAGGAACAGGTTTCATAGTTCCCCGCCTCGATCCGTTCCAACGCCGCCTTGATCATTTCGATTTCATGGATAATGGTTTCTTCCATACGCTCATCAACCTCGTCACCCTCGCGCTCGATGGCCTGCTCCCCGAAGGAGGCGCTATGGGTGCCACGAAGGCGCTGCTCAATGGCTTCCAGCCGCTTTATCTCCCCGCCCAGCTTGTCCCGTAATTGCTTTTCGGTTGCTTTGATATCCACCGCTCGCCCTCCTGATAGACGTTGTATGCTCAAAAACTAATGCTCGCGAACGATAGGGGCATTGATATGGATCAAGGCGGCGGGTAAACAACCGTACCCGTTTTACTGAGCAGAACCAGCCCAAAGGGTATAGATACCGGTTGCAATAAAGACGACGGCGGCGAAAATCCGCGCCGCACGAAAGGGGATATACCGCATCAGGGCCGCGCCCAAAAATACTACTGGAACATTGGCAAGCAGCATACCGACAGTCGTACCAAGGGTAACGATCACCGGCAGGCCGAAATGCGCACCGAGCAGAACCGTTGCTATCTGCGTTTTGTCGCCGATTTCAGCGAGGAAGAACAAAATGGTCGAGACCAGGAACGCGCCATAGCCGTCCCAGCGCGATGTTGGCGTATCTTCCTTGTCCGGGATCAGAAGCCACAGGCCCACAGCAATAAAACTGCCGCTGATAATCCAGCGCCCGGCCTCGCTTTGAAGAAACTGCCCGAGCCATGCCCCGGCCCCTGCCGATGCCGCATGGTTGGCCAGCGTAGCAACGCAAATGCCTGCAATAATGCTCCAGGGTTTGTTGAACCGGGCTATAAGAATGAGCGAGAGAAGCTGGGTTTTGTCGCCAATTTCTGCAAGGGCGACCGTAAAAACAGAGGTAAGAAACGCATCCATAATGTTCTTCCAGCGGGACAATAAACCAAAGACAAACAGCGACCTCTTGCGGATGAGTCAGCATTTGTCTTAGGTCTTGTCGACATTGCACTTCTGATCAATGTGAAAGCGGCGCACTCTATCGATATACACTCTGACTGTCCAAGGAAAATCCAGCATGAATATGATGCCTGATTTCGGATAGTTTTACAGCGCCGGGAGTGGCATGGTAAGCGCATCGGATTTTCGGATATGAGGGTTAAGTATGTCTTCGCGTGCCTGGGCTATATTGCTGACGCTGTCTGTTCTCTGGGGCGGCACTTTTTTCTTTATCGAGCTGGCGCTTGAGGATTTTACGCCGTTTACCATTGTCTGTCTTCGGGTCCTGATCGCCACACTCGCGCTTTTTATCTATCTAAGGATAAAAGGCGAGACAATCCCCCGCGATCTCCAGCTCTGGGGCGTGTTTCTGGTGATGGGGGTGATCAACAATATTATCCCGTTCAGCCTGATTGTCTGGGGCCAGACCCATATAACCGGCAGCGTCGCCTCTATCCTGAATGCCACGACACCTCTTTTTGCGGTCATCCTCGCGCATTTTTTTACGGCAGACGAGAAGCTTCGCCGCCATAAGCTTGTCGGGGTCCTGATTGGTTATGGCGGCGTGGTCGTCATGATGCAGCCAAGTCTGGCAGAGGGGTTCAACCTCGAAAGCATCGGACAACTCGCTATTCTCGGGGCCGCACTTTCCTATGGTTTTGCGGGAATCTGGGGCAAGCGCCTGAAGGGGACCTCCGCCCTTGTCAACGCTTTCGGGATGCTTGCCTGTTCCAGCATCATCATGCTGCCGCTTACGCTCATCATGGACAAGCCTTTTGACACCACCCCGGACTGGATCAGCCTGTCGGCGGTTATCGCCCTCGCCCTGTTCGGGACGGCGCTCGCCTATATCTTCTATTTCCGCCTGCTTGCGCTTGCCGGTGCGGTCAACCTGCTGCTGGTGACCTTCCTGATCCCGGTGACCGCGCTCCTCCTTGGAGTGGGCATCCTGCATGAGACCATCCACCCCTTGGCCCTTGTCGGCATGGCCATTATCTTTGCCGGCCTTGCCCTCATCGACGGCCGAATTCTGACCCTGATCCAAAAAAGAAAAAGGATTTGATCCACCCAATCCGGAGTAATGCGCCTAGCTAGCCGGAGGTATCCCTGCTTGAACCGTTCAGGGGGAGCCGATCAGGCCCGTCGATGCTCCCTCCAGCAAGGGCCAGTCATCTCCGGGCAGTTGATAATGCCACCACTCCGTATCCTGGGGAACCCATCCGCAAAGAGACATGACCCCTTGCAACAGAAAGCGGTTTTTCTGTGCAATTACCGGGATATCGCTGCGGCGGTGATGCGACTGGACCGTCATATCATCGAATCCGGTCCCCATATCCAGCTCGGCACCATCCGAGGTGACCAATGTCATGTCAACTGCAATGCCGCGCGTGTGATTGCTGCCAACCTCCGGCGGAATGATATAGTCCGGATCCGGGCATGCAGCCCAGAGAAGTTTCTGTGCCGCCTCGGGGCGGTACCCATCGAAAATTTTTATGCGCAGCCCGAGCGGAAGAAGAAGCTCGACCGCAATTCGCAGCTTTTCCTCGGCCTCTCTTCGAAGATAACAGCGCGTCAAATCATAAATTGGCTTTCCGGTTATATTGTCGGAGGTCGCATATTTTATATCGAGCATGACCCCGTGCGTTTCTTCGGTAATTTCTACCAGGGAATCCGCCCCTGTAGATGTACTACTTTGCATTAACCGCTCTCCTAGCTTGTTTTTACGACGCGTTTCCATGTTAGAAGCAAGCAAAGCACGACTGCCAGAAATGAAGCAATCAGTATGCTGCCCGACAGCGCATAGATCGTCGGCGACGCGCCCGAGTTCATTTTGCCGAACATGTCCAATGGCCATGTGTTTTGGCGTCCGACAAGATAGAAGGCCCGATTATATTCGTTGAGGGAAAGCAGGAAGCTGAAAATAAACCCGCCAATCAGGCCCGGCCGCACCAGAGGCAAAGTAATGTCCCAAAGGCGTCGGCCCCAGGACGCGCCCAAATCTGCTGCCGCCATGAGATAGGATCGCTTGACCACAGCCAGCATTGTCAGGATAACCGTAAAGGCAAATGGCATCGCCCATAGCAAATGCCCGGCAACAACCGTCGCCCAAAAGGACGGAATCCCTAGTTTTGTGAAAATCACGGATAGGGAAAGCCCCTGAATGACTCCCGGCACGAACATCGAGAAGATGACGAACATGAACCATCCGCTGCGATGCTCTGACATCTCCATATAGGCAAGGGCGGAAAAGAACGCGATGGTTGTCGCGATAACCGCGGTGACCGTCGCCACCAGCAGCGATTCCCCCAATGCCGCCAGAAGCTTGTTCTCCTCGGCGAGGGCTAGATACCATTTAATGCTTACCTGATCCAGTGACGGGATGGCGGGCTGCAACCCCTCGTTAAAGGAGATGGCAAGAAGATATAGTGGTGGCAGATAAATGATCATCAAGGCCACAACAACAGCAATTCTGGCGCCCAGGCGAACAATCGGCCCTTCAAACTGATCTACCATGAGAAATCCTCAAAAAGCTTGGCAAGTTTAAGGTGGCGATTACCGACATACAGAAGGATCAGCAAAAACAGGATGACGACACTCGAAATCGCAAATGCCAAGGGGAAATTAACAACCCGCATAACGTCATTGATCATGACCGAAATCATGGAGGCCGCCGCGCCACCCAGCATTTTTACCTCAGTGGACGACCCCAAAGACATCACGAATACAAACAGGAAACCGGCAAAACAGCCCGCCTTAGTCAAGGGGAGCAGAACCGTCCGCAATGTCTGGAAAAAACTTGCCCCGAGATCAAGGCTGGCCTGAAGGACAGATTTTTCCACTTTTCTCATCGACAGCAGTAGCGGGAAGATGACAAAGGGCAGATAGGAGGCGACCAGACCAACAATGACTGCAAAATCACTGAACAAGAGCCACTCGATCGGTTCGTCAATGAGGCCTGTGCTCATCAGAGTGGAGTTCACCATCCCATTACGGCCCAGTACCAGTCTCCAGGAAAATGACCGGATCAGGTAGGACGTAAAAAAGGGTATGGTAAACAGGCCCATCAACAGGAACGCGGACCGGTTTCCGGCCAGAAAATGAATGCAGTACGCCGCCGGATAGCCGATGACGAGACAAATGAGCCCCGTCAACAGCGCTTTAATGATGGAATCCAGCAGGACTTTCCATCTCCCGGCTTCGAAAATCGCTTCATATGCCGCGAAACTCAAATCGGGCTTGATCCAGTAGGTTGATGGATCCCATGTCCAGAAACTCCAGACAACCACAAGGACAAGCGGTGCCAGGCAGAGCAAACCGATAACGGCTATCGCCGGTGTCGCTAATAACAGAACCGTTCTATTCATATCCGTATCCGTGCTCTGACAGGCATATTCTCTAATTTACGCGTTACGAAGTTTCTGCCACCACTCTTCGTAGAGCTGGAAATTATCCGGGCGTGTATTTTGCCAGTAAACCTTGCCGCTGAACTTCTTCTTCACGTGATTGCTGATTTTCTCGATTTTCTCAGGGTCAAACTGATCGGAATGAGCCTTTGCATATTTCACGTTGTTGTCCGTCGGAACGACATAACCGCGGTTTACAGCCAGATCACAACCGTAGAACCCGCCAAGTAGCCAGTTGGTGAATTCATGCGCCTGATCGGACAATCCCCGTTCAACCGCCCCAGTAGTGAGCAGCGTGTTATTGCCCCAGCCTTCATATCCTTCAACCGGGACTGCATATTCCGCTTTTATGCCCCGCTCACGGGCCGCATAAACAATCGGTTCCCAGCCAGTCATGGCATAAACCTCCTCGTTGGCAACCAGCTGTACGCCCTGTTCCCAACCGCTCCAGAATGTGCGGAACTGGCCGTCCTTCTTATGCTTGATAAGAAACTCCATGACCATTCCAAGCTCGTCCTCTGTCAGGTTGCCCGGCTCCTCAATCTTCGCGTTCTCTGACCCCTTCAAATAAATGGCCGTGAAGATAACACTGTTAATCCAGGTGTCCTCCATGGCGACCTTGCCTTTGAGTTTGGGATCAAAGATTACGCCATAGCTGTCAACCGGGCCCGTTTTCTCGGGAAGGTAAATTATTGAATCCGCATTGACCACGGACGGGATGCCGAATTGTTGTCCATCATGGTAGAGATAAGGAATATCCTTCGCCCAGGACCAGACCGTCTCGTAATTCGGGATCTTGGAAACATCCCAAGGCGCGATTGCATTCTGAACAGCCAGCTCTTTTTCGGTACCGCCCTGCAAACCCAGAGCATCATACAAGTCATTGGCATTGCCAGCGACCATCCGCGCCACGACAGGCCCCGGATCGTTGCCATTGTCGGTAAAATTGGCAATAAGTCCGGTATCCTTGGTCAACTGGTCCCAGTTATTGCCAATGTCCAGTGTCCCGGTTCCCCAGAATGATAGCTCCGTTTCAGCCGCAAGTGCGGAAGAGAAGGGCATACCGGCAGTCGCCGTCAACGCCGCGCCAGCGACGCCCATTGATTTTAGCATTTGCCGCCGGCTTACATTCGTCTCGGCAAACCTGGAATGGATAAGTGATTTCAGTGTCATTTCGTTCTCCTTTAGGTTAGCGTTTTGGTTGACTACTCCTGCAGCAAGATTAGTGGCGCGCCGGGAGAAAATGAGATGTTCACGACCTCACCTGTGGCAGGAAGATTGCCTGCCCCTTCCACCGGATGCGTCATAAGAAGCTGTTCTCCATTTGAAAACTCCGCATGTATATCGTAGAAAAGCCCGCGATATCGGATCGTTTTCACTGTTACTTTTATTGATGTCGGCCCGGATGCCCCTCCAGCTTCAAACCTGATCTGATCAGGCCTAATGGCGAGAACATAATCCCTTCCGGGCACAATTTCGGCATTATTGACTGCCGTTATTCTGGTATCGCCGACAGTGGCGACGGGAGACCCGTTCTCCATCGAAACCCTATCGGGTTTGATCAGGCAGTCCATTCCCATAAAACCGGCAACAAAACTGTTTTTCGGATGCTCAAAAAATGTCGTCGGCGGATCGACCTGGACCAACTGGCCCCCTTTCATGATCGCCATTCGGTTCGAAAGCGAAAGCGCCTCGTCCTGATTATGGGTCACAAGAATAAAGGTAGCGCCGGTTTTCTCATGCAAATAGCCGAACTCGTCGCGCATTTGCTGGCGGAGCTGTTCATCCAGCCCCGTGAGCGGCTCATCGAGCAAAAGGACGCCCGGCTCCATAATAAGGGAACGGGCGAGAGCGACCCTTTGACGCTGCCCGCCCGAAAGCAGATTGACATTGCGATCCTCAAACCCGGAAAGCCCGACCAGGTCAAGAGCGTCAATGACACGCTCGACGATTTCGCTTTTTGGCACCCTTTGTATCTGCAGGCCATAAGCAACATTCTGACCCACGGACATATGCGGAAACAAGGCAAGATCCTGAAAGACGGTGTTTGACGGGCGCTGGTTTGCCGACAGGCTGGTGACGTCTTCTCCGTTAAAAAGAACGCTTCCCCCCGTGGGTTCCTCGAACCCGCCAATTATTTTCAGAAGCGTGCTTTTCCCGGAGCCCGACGGTCCAAGCAGAGTAAAGAATTCCCCCGCCTCAATCTTGAGAGAAACATTGTCGAGGGCGTTAACCGTGCCATAGGCGCGCGTTATATTCTGCAATTCAATGGCAATTGCCATTCTCAATACCCCACTCTATTTCTCAGAAATTTTTAACAGCCCGGTGCCTGTCATTTCAAATTTTTGCCCCGGAAGAACCAGTGTCGTCGTTGTCGCTTCCTCAATAAGGGCAGGTCCGTCCCTTAATTCACCAACCGGCAGAAAATCCCTATCCAGAATGTCACAGTCATGCCAACCGCCATCTTCAGAGAAATATACTTCCCGCCTTCCCTTGCTCGCCCGCTCGAAACTTCTGCCCTCACGAGAGACAGGAGCGATGGAAACAACAGACGTGTGCAACTGGGCCTGCAGATGAACATTGGTAATTTCCACCGACGCATCGTCAATCTTGAAAGAATAGGCCGTTTCATGGGCCTCATGAAAGGCATTCAAGAATGTGCCCAGGTCCCAGTCGAGATCGATTCTGGTCAAAACCGAATGTTCCTGTCCGTGATAGCGGACATCGACCTGATAGACCAGATCCAGTTTATCTTTACTGCCGCAGGAAAAATACTCCACCGCCTCGGTAATCAAAGTCGCAAAAATAGACTTCAGCCTCTCCATCGTATCCGGAGACATGCTTTCAAAATGCGTTCTCTGCAGGTCTACCCGAGGCATCGCCGCAAGCATACCCCAGGCGGAGAAAATACCTGGGTAGATCGGGATAACAGTGGATTTAACACTTAATTCCCGACCAATACTTGCGGCGAGCATCGGGCCGGCGCCACCGCTGGCAACCAGATCCAGGTCTCGAGGATCATGGCCGCGCTGCACACTGATCAACTTCAATGCATTGATCATGTCTGCTTCAGCGATTTGGACGACGGCCGCCGCTGCTTCCGTGATGGAAATATTCAGCCGCGCCGCCATCTTTTCAAATGCCTGTTTTGCTGCATCTACATCGAGGGTCATTTGACCCTTGGCAAAACTGTCTGGATCAAGAATTCCCAAGACAAGCTTCGCGTCGGTCACTGTCGGTTCGGTTCCGCCACGCTTGTAACAGGCCGGGCCGGGCATGGCACCCGCGCTGGAAGGCCCGACATGAAGCCCGTTGTCATCATCCAGCCAGGCGATGGAACCGCCACCGGAACCAATTTCGACAATATCGACAACCGGTATCTGGACAGGATAGCCGGGGGACCGGCGTGACCATTCCAGTTTATATTCCGGATTGAGTTTTGGCTGACCCGACTTGATGAGAGAGCATTTCGCCGTCGTCCCGCCGACATCGAAATAGAGCAAATCATCCGCGCCCAGTTCGCGCCCGATCCTTACCGCACCCGCGACACCTCCGGACGGGCCGGATTCCACCAGGCTGAGCGGCACATCCGTTGCCTGGTCGAATGTTGCGACCCCGCCATTGGATTGCATGGCATAGTAAGTGCAATTAATGTTTTCCTTGGCCAGACTGTTACTCAGATTCGCGAAATATTGCCGAATAATGGGCTGAACATAGGCATTCAGGACCGTTGTGTTGCTTCTTTCAAATTCGCGCCATTGCCGGGAAATTCTGTTACTCGGGGAAACGGTGACGTCCGGCAGCAATTCCGACAGGACCTCAACGCACCTGTTTTCATGGTCTGGATTGACATAGCTATGCAGGAACACAATAGCAATTGCCTTCACATCCAGACGACGGCATGATTCTGCAATTGCAACAAGCTTCTCTTCATCCAGCGGCGTCAGGACATTTCCCTGCCAGTCCATTCGTTCAGGGATTTCAAAGCGCAAATGCCGGGGCACAAAGGGGGCCGGCGTCCGTGTTCTCAGGTTATAGAGGTCAGGGCGGTTTCCACGGGCGATTTCAAGTACATCCCGAAACCCCTCTGTTGTGACGAGGGCTGTCTTGACGCCTTTTCGTTCCGTGATGGCATTAATCACCGTCGTGCCGCCATGGACAAAAAATTCTACCGCAGAAGGATCGAGCCCCTCCATCGTACATGCCTGGTGAATGGAATCCATGACACCGATTGACTGGTCTTCCTGGGTAGTCAGGGTCTTCGCTATCTTCACTTCACCGGAAACCTCGTCATAGCTGACCAGATCGGTAAATGTGCCGCCCACATCTGTTGCTAACCGTGCCATCCCTAGTCTACCTATTTATCCGTTTGAAATGCATCGTCATTGTCTAGCGCCACGCCATATTGGTCCACGGCCTGTTCCGGATTGATCAGGTCGTCCAGGATATCGCGCATAACATCTTCTGTTTTTCTCTCCTTCGGATCCCCCCATCCGCCGCCGCCGCCGGTGATGACCCTGACCCGGTCTCTGTTTTTGATATCCCAGTGCGGTACGCGGTGAAGCCGACTGACAGCCCCGTTCTTGGCATTTTCAACTTCTACAAAGTTGCAGCTGCCTTCCCTGCCATTCTCAACGCCCCAGGGCGGTGTCGTATTTCGGCTCAGGCTGCAGTATATTTCGGCATCATCCGAGAGAATTTCATATTCCCGTATCAACCCGAAACCACCCCGCTGTCGTCCTGCGCCGGCACCCCCCTCTGTATTGAGGCAATATTTCTTGACCCGGAGCGGAAATTTGGCCTCCAGCAGCTCAATCGAGTAATTATAAGTATCTCCATCCGTCAGGGCGATCAGTGCATTTGCCCCATCTGCGTCGGCTGAAGCGCCCCACCCGCCATGCTGTGGCTCAATATGTACGAAGAGGTTTCCATTTTTGTCCTTTCCCGTAATGTAAAGAACAGACAAGCTGGTATAGGAACCCGCAGAAAAGCGATCTTTTTTGAGGTTTGCCAGCGCTTTCCAAACCAGTTCCGACGCATGGACGGAACCCTCATAATACCATCCCGTTGGAGACGGTTTGTTGGCGGAAAAAACCGTCCCGTCCGGCACCACGATTTTTAGCGGACGAAACCAGCCTTCGTTGGAGGGTTCCTGAGGGCCAACCAGTGCCTTGAAGACTGTTCTCACCGCGGAAGAGAGAGCGGTATAACCACAGTTTATCGGACCCGCCGCCGCCGGTGCGCTGCCTGTAAAATCCGCAATCATCTCGTCGTTACGTATGGTTATCTTTACCTGGACCGGAATAGCCGTATCAACGATGCCATCACCATCGATCACTTCGGTTGCGAAATACTCCCCATCGGGTAGGTCCGTGATAACCGCGCGGCTCTTCTTTTCGCCGGAGGTAATGATATGGGTGAACACATTTTCAACGGCTTCCAGGCCGTATTTATCCAACGTTTCGCGGACACCATTTTCCGCCACCCTTGTTGTCGCCAGCTGGGCCATTAAATCGCCAATCGCCATATCCGGCAATCGGACATTTTGTTCAATTATCCGCACCATATCCGGCAAGAGTTCCCCGTTCCGGCCAATTCGGATCAGCGAGAGAGACAATCCTTCCTGAAAACAGGAGTTGGCATTTGTCGGCAGGCTTCCGGGAACGGCGCCACCCACATCAAGCCAATGCGCCACCGTAATGGCATAGGCGATAATGCGATCCCCATGAAATATCGGCCGGATAACCGCCATATCACATGAATGCGTTCCACCATTGAACGGGTCGTTTGTAATGAAAATGTCCCCGGGGGCGATATCGCCCTCATACTGTTTGGCAACGGCCGCAACCTGGCTGCCAAATGTTCCGGTGAAGAGAGTAATTCCGTTTGACTGCGCCACCAGCTCCCCTTGCGACGTACAGATCCCGCACGCGAAATCCAGCACTTCGTATATGACGGGGCTCATGCTGGTTTTGGCCATGATGATGGCCATCTCGTCGACGAGGGCAAGCAACTTTCCGCTGATGATTTCAGCGGTGACGACATCCAGGTCATCAACAAGTCTAGACTGTTGGTGTTGTGACATATCCTCCACCTTCTTCCTCTTGCAGTATCGCAACGCAGCACCGGCCGGAGCCCGGATTTTGCTGTTGGATTATTCATGAGGTTATTGAAGAGGGCCGATCGAGACAACTTGCCCAGAAGGGTGGGGCAGGAAATTACCACCCTACCCAAATGGGTGGGGGAAGGTTAGTTGGAGGTAATTTCTCTCGCCGCCAAAACCGCCTGCGTGCGGGACGTACAGTTCAGCTTCCTGAATATGCTTTTTACATGAAACTTGACCGTGTTCTCGCTAATGTTGAGTGTGCGGGCAATTTCCTTGTTGGATAACCCCTTCTTGAGGCACTGGAGAACCGATTCCTCTCGAGTCGTGAAATGCAGATCACTCTTTGGTTTGACGATTGCCGCCAATCTGGAAGCCAGTTTCTTGTAGCGCTCACCCAGAATGGGCGACAGGTCGCTATTTCTGGCCCTTCTTTGTATGAAATCACCAATAAGGTCACCCTCATCAAGAAATGAGGCGCAGTAGTTCAGGCTCGCGGCATTCAATAGTATCTGGTCGCCCAGCTTGCCTGCAACCTGCATATCCTGCATCGCAAGATAGGTTCGCAGTTTCAGCAAATTCAACTTGAGCTGTCGCAGAAAACTGCTCCGGGAGTCCTGCGCTTCCTCAAGTGCTGCCAGGGTATTTAGCACCAAGTCATATCGCTGCTGCTCGAAATAGATACGCGCCCACATGATGGCGGGAACGTCCCCCCTGAGACGGCTGGGAAGCGTATTGAATACCAGCTTGCTGATGCTCTCCTCGCCAAGCCCTTTTGATTCCGCCAGCGCCGCCGCCTCGGATGGCAGGCCTATGGACGCCAGCAAGCTGATCCTCTCACGCATCACGAACCGACGGAGACGGCCGTAATCCCGACGATGGCCTGTCTGCGCCGCCTGATCGAGAATTGCCAACGCCGCGTTGTCATTCTTCCGTATTTTCTGAATACGGACGGCAGTATAATAACCGGCCGCCAGAATATCGAACCAGCTGTCATTGTCTGCAATATGAGGCAAAGCCCAGTTCAGTATCTGCTCTCCTGCCTCAAGATCGCCCTGCTCAACCAGTGTTTCCGCATACAGAACCTGGCCAATTGCATCCAGGTCAGATTTCTCTCCCAGATTCTGCCGGACCTTCTCGATCATGGTCCGATAGTGCTGAACGGCGCTTTTCAAATCACCGTCAAAATAGTGGGCCTGCCCCAAATGTGTATAGAGGTGTACCTCGCCAAACAACGCTCCGGCATTCTGAAAAGACTGGATGGCCAGGTCCCCGTATCGTCGCGCCTGATCCAGCATGGAGTTTTCCAGATACTGAAAGCACAAGAGGTTATGAGACAACGCTATCTGGACATAATCATCTGTCGCAATGCTCGCGAGGCTGTTTTCAAGCTTCGGCAGTTCACTTAGGGGCACCTGCCGATCACTGTACAGAAACAAAAGAAGCTTTATCAGCCTGAATTCGCGGGCCAGCCCGTCATCCATCGCGGCGACATTTCTCTCGAACCGTTCCAACTGGAACTCCGCGAGAGACAAATTCCCGGATTTGGCGGAGGCAACGGCATGACCCAGTATCAATTTGGGAAAATGCTGCCAACTTTCTTCCGGCAACCGCTCGACAAGGTCAACAATCCGCGGGCCCATATTGCCAAGCCCCTTATAAATCAGGCGCCAGCCACCTGCTGATTCCGCAATATCGGCCGCAAGTGTTACAAGATTAGTCTCCAGGGCGAGGGTAACCGCCTCCTCGATATCTCCCCGGCGCGCAAACCAGGTCGTTGCTTTTTCAAGGATCGCGGGAAACTCCACCTTTTCCATCTCGTTCATGCTGAGAAGAAAGTCGCGAAAAATCGGATGGAGCCTCCGCCAGTTTTCGTTGTCACTATCGCGACTTATCGGAACCCCGCAACTTTCCAGTTCCTGAAGAGTTTCCGCACAGTTCTCAACCGCCGCCATATGCTCAAGCAATTCTTCATTGAAATGAGACAGGGGAACAATGGACTTCAATAGGGTTAGAGCGTCCGCCGACAGATTAGAAACAACCCGCTCCGCAAGGTAGGTTGCAACGTCGGCCTGTTTGCCGTCAAACCCCTTGAACAAATCATAGGATTGTTGTTCTGCGCTTATCAGGCGGGCCATCTTTACCGCGACTGCCCACCCCTCCGTTCGATTATACACCGAGTCAATCAGGCTCTGCTGTGCCGGCTCTCCCGCCGCTTCAAACATCTCGGCGACTTCGTTTCTCGACATCCGCAAATCATTTATATCAAGGCTTTTCAAGTCGCCGCGAACCCATAAGCCGCCGACCGGAATCTCTGGTCGACTATGTGAGCAGATCACGAAGCAATGATTTGTGCACACCTTGTCCCTGGCCAGTGCGCCAATAAAATTATTCAGCTTTGTGGATGACGACATGTGATAGTCGTCCAGAATGATCGTCAAGGAACCTTCGGCCTTAGCCAGTCGGTTCCGGATCAACCGGTAAATATCCTGGTCCGACAACCCGCCCAGATCCGGCAGTTCCTTATCATCACCCAATACGGACGTTATTGAGTTCCATAGATTGGAAGTCAGGACGCTCACCTCGCGATCGCTCTCCCGCAGGTTAAGCCAGCAGGTGAGTTCGCCGCGTTCTGTCCTGTGGTGAACCCATTGCGCTAAAATGCTTGATTTGCCATATCCGGCAGGCGCATGGATAAAAATCAGCCGGCCCGCATTCGCATCATCTAGCGTCTTGAGAAGACGCGGGCGTGCAATTAGCTGCAGATTATCCTGTGAAGATATAGTTCTCAGGGCTTGGGACTCTATTCTAGGCAGTTTTCTGATCAATAAAACATGTTACAAAGCCTGACTGTACAACAGCGTCAGAAACTTCGCTACCCGTTGAAAATAATTACTGCGTCCGGGCAGTAGAAACCAATCCCTCGCCCGGTCGTCGGCGCGTTTTTAGAACGGACGGTCACCCGAAACCGTCACCCGTTCCAGCAACCGGTGCTCCGGGAAGAAATCTCCGACTGCGTAATGCTGGGTGCTCCGATTGTCCCAGAAGGCGATGGAATGCGGTTCCCAGCGGAAGCGCACCTGATAATCCGGCGTCGAGGCGGTCCGATAGAGCTTGGTCAGCAGTTCCATGCTCTCTTCCCTGCTCTTGCCCTTGATATTTGTCGTGAACGGGTTGTTCACATAGATGGACTTGCGGCCGGAAACAGGATGGGTGCGGACGATGGGATGTTCCGAAGGCGGGTATTTGGCCTTCAGTTCCTTGACCAGCGTCTCGGTTCCCGGCTGGGCGTACATCGCCTGACGGAAGGGTTTCCAGTCATGCATGGCGGTCAGGCCCTCAATCTCCTCCTTGGTTTGCTGATCCAGCCCGTCATAGGCTGCCTCCATATCCGCCCAAAGGGTATCACCGCCAACCTTGGGCGAAACAATGCACCGCAGGATAGACCCGAGCGACGGTTCCTTTCGCCAGGTCACGTCGCTGTGCCATTCATCCGCTGTAATCGGCGTTTTCGCCGTGCTTTCCACAACCATGATTTCCGGCGCGATATCCTGTGTCTTGAACCCTTCCTTATGCTGGGTGAGAGGGTGAATTTCCAACTCGCCAAACCGTCGGCCGAAGGCGAGATGCTGCTCGCGCGTAATATCCTGACCCCGGAAAAACAGGACCTTGTATTTAACAAGCGCGTCGGAGAGTTGATTGATTACGTCTTGATCCAGCGTCTCCCGCAAATCCACACCCGACACGACCGCACCCAGACGAACCGTCATCGGCTCGAAATGCAATTTATCCGCGACGACGTCCAGCATCACCATTTCCCTCTCCCTCTTCTTTTTATGCGTTAATGGACCTTCATTAATTGATGTTGATTAATCGCTTGTGATTAATTTGTCAAGGCGATAATATGGTGATAGATACGACTGCATTTTTGGAATTCCGCCTATATGACGAACAGCAATCTTGAAAAGGGAACAGATGACTATCCGGCCAGGATGGACGATGCCCCACGACCGCTTGACGGAACAAAGCTCAGAATAGTCACCGCAGCGGAGAAGTTGTTCGCCATTCACGGCATTGACGGGGTTACCCTTCAGCAAATTCTGAAAGGCGCGGGCCAGCGCAATTCCTCCGCGATGCATTATCACTTCGGCTCCCGCGATGCGTTGATCGAGGCAATTCTCATGTGGCGGGTCACCAAGATTGACGCTCATCGCAACAAGATGATCGATGAGTTGCTGGCGCAGGGCCGCGGTGAAGACATCCGCGGCATTGTGGAAACTGCGGTGATTCCCTTTATTCGTCCGATCGAGGAGTCCGTGCAACCCAGCTATTACAACCGTTTTCTGCTGGAAGTACATCGCAGCCCCACAGTCAGCTTTGATGACATTATCGCCGGCAAGGCCGACCGGGGAATTAAGCGGATGAATGAATTGCTGCTGGGGCAGCTTGACAATATCCCCGCCGAATTGCGCATGACACGGATCGCAACCCTGAGATCAATGCTGATCTTCGCTGTTGCGGATATTGAGGCTGTGCGCGCCCGCAAGTTGAGGGAAACCGGCATGTTCAACTTTGACCGCGCGGTCGAGAACCTGATCGACATGGCCAGCGCCGCCTTCATCGCCCCAGTTTCCCGTGAGACGAGATCCCGGTTGACGCAGGAGCGTCAGGAAGCACCCGGTTGGTCTGCTGATGACCCTACTGACTAAACGGCGATAGTTTTTAGCGCGCCAATGAACAAATCCGCGTGATCAACCGGTCAAGCATTCTTGCAAACTGGCAAAAATTGCTTCAATTTACCACGGGTTATCAACAAGTCGGGAGGGCTTGCAATGTGGCCCAGTCGAAAGCTACTTGATCTACTTCAAATTGAGATACCGATAATTCAGGCACCCATGGCCGGGGCCAACGGATCAGCCCTTGCAATTGCGGTAAGTGACGCAGGCGGGCTCGGGTCCCTACCCTGCGCCATGTTGAACGAGGACAAGATGCGTGCCGAGGCGGGCAACATTCGCCAGCAAACTGCAAATCCGTTCAGCATGAACTTCTTCTGCCATACGGTCACCACGCCGACAGCCGCCCAACAAGCCGCCTGGACGGAGCGGCTCTCGCCTTTCTACGCTGAATATGGGCTTGATCCGTCGGCCATCGCACCCGCCCCGGTCCGCCGCGCCTTTGATGAGGGCATGTGCGCGCTGGTCGAAGATATCAGGCCAAATGTGGTCAGCTTTCATTTCGGCCTGCCCGACGCGTCTCTACTGGCGCGGGTGAAGGCAATCGGCGCACGCGTTATTTCCAGCGCGACAACTGTCGATGAGGCCCGGTGGCTGGAAGCAAACGGATGTGATGCGATTATTGCGCAAGGCTATGAGGCGGGTGGTCACCGCGGCATGTTCTTGACCAAGGATATTACCGCGCAGGCGGGCAGCATGGCGCTGTTGCCGCAAGTGGTTGATGCCGTGAAAGTACCGGTCATCGCGGCTGGCGGCATTGCCGATGGACGGGGTATCGCGGCGGCTTTCGCCTTGGGCGCTTCTGGTGTGCAGATTGGCACCGCGTACCTGTTTACGCCGCAATCCCTGATTAGCGATCTCCATCGCGCCGCCCTTCATCGGGCCAAGGATGACCAAACGGTTATCACCAATGTCTTCTCGGGCAAGCCCGCGCGCGGCATGCTAAACCGGGTGATCCGCGAGGTCGGGCCAATCTCGGACGATGCCCCGCCCTTCCCGAGCGCCGGTGCCGCGCTCGCCCCATTAAAAGCCAAGGCGGAAGAGGCCGGGTCGGGCGATTTCACCTCGCTCTGGTCAGGACAGGCGGCCGCACTGGCGCGCGATATGGATGCCCGCGAGCTCACCAACGCCCTCGCATCGGACGCCTTACAACGTTTGCAACAGCTGGCGGGCAAATAGAGAAAGTTTGACATTCCAGTTAATTAGCGTATAAGTCGCCTCATTGCCGAAGCGATACCAGTAGAGTGTCGCGTTGCAGTCTTTCGCATGGCGCTAATTTCGATCTCTATTAATTAGTCCGTCGAAACCACCCCCGAAACAGCAATACATCCGCCTCGATCGAGAAACTCGACCGGTCGTTTGTTTTTGTTTGGATCGTGGAGCGTCTGCGCTGCAACAGGCCTCATAAAAACTGGAAAGTAACTAAAGTAATGACAAAATTTACAGACCTCGGTCTGAACCAATCCGTCCTTCGCGCTGTCGAAGAGGGCGGTTATGAAACCATGACGCCAATCCAGCAACAGGCGATTCCCGCCGTTATGGATGATAAGGACCTGATCGCGATCGCGCAGACCGGCACCGGCAAAACCGCTGCCTTCTCTCTTCCCCTGATCCAGAAGCTGCTCAGCGGCGAAGGAAAGCGTACGCCGAAAGCTGCCCGCGCCCTGATCCTTGCCCCAACGCGCGAGCTGGCGATACAGATTTCCGAAAATATCCACGCCTATTCCAAATACCTGCACCTGAAGACCACGTTGATCTATGGCGGCGCAGGCGCCAAACCGCAGATCAAGGCGATGACCGCCGGTGTCGATATCCTGATCGCAACGCCGGGTCGCCTGCTTGATCTGATGAACCAGCGCCATGTCGATCTTGGTAATGTTGAATATCTGGTATTGGACGAAGCCGACCGGATGCTCGATATGGGATTTATCCGCGATATCCAGAAGATCATCGCGCAATTACCAAAAACGCGCCAGACCCTGCTCTTCTCCGCGACCATGCCGAAATCTGTTGAAAAGCTCGCGAACAGCATTCTCCGAAACCCCCTTCGCATCGAGGTTGCCCCGGCCGCCACGACGGCGGAAAAGGTGGCGCAGCATGTATTAATGGTGCCGAAAGGCCGCAAGCGCGAGCTGCTCGCCCATGTGCTGAAGGATGAAAACCTCAGCCGCGTGCTGATTTTCACCCGCACCAAACATGGCGCCAACCGCGTCTCGCGCCAGCTCGAACAGCTAGGCATTTCCTCAGCCGCCATTCACGGCAACAAGTCGCAGAATGCACGCCAGAAAGCGCTCAATGATTTCCGCTCCGGCGACACACGCGCCCTGGTGGCGACGGATGTGGCGGCGCGCGGAATCGATGTAGATGGTGTCACCCATGTGATCAATTTCGAGATCCCGAACGAGCCCGAAAGCTATGTCCACCGGATTGGCCGCACAGCCCGCGCCGGCGCGACAGGCGCGTCTCTCTCCTTCTGTGATCATGAAGAGCGGGCGTATCTGAAGGATATCGAGAAAAGTATTCGCCAGCCCGTCCCGGTGCTGGAGGACCACCCCTTTCATGCAGAAGGCATCGCCGAAGCCCCGGCAGGTGAGGAAAGCAAACCTTCGAACAACGGGCGGGGGCGCCGTGGCGCCGGAAATGGTCGTCCAAGGTCGTCGGGGTCCGGCAACAGGCAAAATAATGGCGGTGGCCGCTCCGGCGCACCGAAAGCCCAACGCGCTGGCGCTGGCGCTGGTGCTGGTGGGGGCCGCCAACGCAACCGCCGCACCCAACGCAGCGCAGCCTGAGCTCACAAATAATCCGAGAACGAAAAAGGCGCCTCATTCGGGCGCCTTTTTGACGAATGGTGGACCTGACCGTTGGTAATCCGTCTCCGAATTGGGTAATTGCCACGAGTTTAAGCGCCTTGGTGCCATGGCGAGAGGAATTCGCTACAGCAGGATTGTGCCTTAAAGGTTACTCTTTCGGGGAATTTTTACCGGCAAGGCCGTCATATTCATACGCTCCTTTGGGGTGCGGAACATTTTCCGCGACAAATGTGCCGGCAACAAAATCAAACTCAGCATTCAAGACAGCTGAAAATATCGGCTTGGACTGAATACCAAATGCATAGCTGCGTAATCCTACCTGATCAGCGCGCTTTCTGAAATTGGCAAACCTTGTCCGCGCGTCTCCACTCGAGATCTCCATTGCCTGGCAATTAAACCCGACAACATCCATGCCAATAGCTTTCAAATCCGTGAACCGCGGATTTTTAGAATCCATTTCAAGCGCAACCAGTCGGCCAAACCGCTTTACCGCAGAGACCGCATTCTGGAGCTGCGAATGCCAAAGCCCGGCGCCGCTACTAATAATCTCCCACATGATCAGCTTGCGCATATCTTTTGGGATACCCGCGCAAATCCGCACATAGGCCTGTCGTTGAGAGGAAATGTTCAGCGTGGAAAAATGGACCGGGATGATGATTATGTTAAGCAGCCCTTTATCACGACTATCCAGAAGGTCAACGATTGCCCTGCGCAAGAGAAGCCTGTCGAATCCAGCTATCGTGCTGGGCTCCAATTCCTCTGGAAGTTCCTCAATGCTCCAAAAAGTATTGTCTAACAGGATCTCAGAGGTCAAACGATATGAGTTAATGGCAGATACTGCTGGCTGCAGAACCGGCCAGTAGTAAAACTTCATATCCGGCTCACCCATGTCGTCAACACCATCCGCACCCTGTTTGCCACGGCCTTGTAACTCAAGGCTTGGGAGGACGGTTTCTTCGATGGTCTCATAGAGTTTTTCGGTATCACTGATCAGGGCATTCAATTTCTGTGATAAATTGCCGACCGATACATTACCGGTTTTTTGAGAGTCATGGACAAATGACTGCCATTGAGGCGTTTTCTCTTTCAACTTCATCAACTCAGTTGTGTCGTTGAACTGTGAGACAACCTGGTCAATCCCACTCATCATTTCTTTGAAGTTTTGAAGTTGTTTTTCAGGTTCACTTTCATTAGTCGTGTCGCCCGCCAGCATTTCAATTTCATCAATTTTGGCGGCGATATCTTCAAATGCCTTATTGGCAGTTTCTGGAGCAACCGCATCTAACACATTTTTGGGGTTTATTGTATTTGCAATACGAAGGCTGTCGGCAATACAATCCTTCAAGGACTTCTTTTCCAGAACAATGCTTCCGTCGGTTTTGGTAACGGCAATTGACGCCCCAAATTCATCTGATGACCAGGCATCGCCGAAAATCTGCTCTCCGATTTCCTTGGCAATCAACGAACATTTTATGATGGCTTCCTCTTCCGACAGCCGCGCGAAGACAAAGACATAGACATCCTCACCAACCCGATAAAAAAGATCTTGGCTGGTTATTCGGCGCTCAATGACCTTTTCGGCAAATTCATGCACGAAATCCGAGTATTTTGGCCATTTGTTACCTAGCTTTTCCTTGATCCGGCCCAGATTAACCAAGCTAACCTTGCCGTTTACCAGAAAATCATTTTCTTCAATCAGGGCCAGTATTTCCTGATCGAACTCGGAAAAAGACGCATCGCCTTTTTCCTTTTCTGATGTCGTTCCACCCTTTTTGGGCCCTGTGCCCTCTAGGGAGTCGGACTCATTTTTGGAAAATATGTTCCGCGAAAGTTTTTTCCAGTTGGCCTTTAGTTTTGAAAACCCCGTATTTGACAATTTCGCACCACTATAAATTCATGATTACCATTTATCTTAATAATTATCCGAAGTATCTATACTGATAAACCACAATAGATTGCGACACGGATATGTCAAAAAATCATTTTCAGCTTGTAAAGCATAGCAAAAACACATCGCCCCGGCATTGAATGATGATATTGCAGACCGGACTACCTTGGTGTTGATGCGATCTCTTTATCTTTAAGGGAATAAAGGTAAATAGAGACAGGCTGATCCTACAATAGGAGGATATCTCCAATTCGCCGACCAACAGCCGTAAGCGGCCTGTCCTGATCGAATGGCGTCGCCTTTCTCTTCGGCCTGCATTGTCGAAGAATGATACGCGCGCCTGGACCTGGAATCTTCTTCAAGTATCACTTGGAAAGACAAAGGGCCTAGCCGTTTCCAGCTAAGCCCTTATAAATAATGGTGGAGCCAATCGGGATCGAACCGACGACCTCTTGAATGCCATTCAAGCGCTCTCCCAACTGAGCTATGGCCCCATATTTGGCGAGTATGCTCGCCGCGGGTTCGGAACCTATGCCGAAGCCCGCTTAGATTCAAGTCAAAAATGCAGACCCGCTGAATTCAGCTTTCGTCGTCGCTTTTCGGCTTGATGACAACACCGGAAAGATCATCATCATCATCATCGTCATCTGCGAGATCGACCGTATCCGGATCGACGAGATCATCATCGATATCATCATCCTTGTCGGTATCACTCTCCAGAAGTTCCGCAGCTTTCTTTTTCGCTGCTGCTGCCTTTTTCTCCGCCTCCGACGGCGTTACCGCCGCTGACCGCCGTGGCTTCAACAACCGCTCCGGCGTATTTTCTGCCCCACATGATGGGCAGATGATCGGCGTTTTCTTCATATCGTAAAAAGGTTTGCCGCAAGTACTGCAACGATGCTTTTCGCCCCATTCCGGTTTTGCCATTGTCACCTCATTGTTACCGGGGCGCTAATTTGGATTTCAGAACCCCAACTCACCATAGAAGGGGGTGAATTGCCAGAATAACGGACCGGTGTCAAAAGTTTCTTTCATTTGGTCGCAGCTTTATGTGACATGAACAAAAAAGCTTGCTAAAACCCCGAGGCAGGAGTTTTCGTTTTTTAATAGCCCAAGGGCAAGTCCAGCCAGAAATCCATGACCTCTCAAAATTCACTTCCCGTCCCCGTCACTGCGCAACCGGCAGGCGCTCTAACCGGCACGATTTCCGTTCCCGGCGACAAGTCCATTTCCCATCGCGCCCTTATTTTTGGAAGCCTTGCAGCCGGAACGACAACGGTTAAGGGACTGCTGGAAGGGGAGGATGTGCTGCGAACTGCTGCCGCCATGCGCCAACTCGGCGCGCAGGTTACGCGGAACAAAGACGGAAGCTGGGAGGTTACCGGCAATGGGGTCGGCGCCTTGCGCGAGCCTGATGACGTTCTCGATATGGGCAATTCGGGCACGGCTGCGCGCTTGTTAATGGGTCTGGTCGCGAGTTGCCCATTTACAACTTTTTTCGCCGGCGATGCCAGCTTGCACAAACGCCCGATGGGGCGGGTGGGTCGCCCGTTGGAGGAGATGGGCGCCCTTATTACCAGCCGATCCGGCGGACGATTCCCGCTTGGCGTTACCGGCCGGAACCTGATGCCGATCGACTATGAACTGCCCGTTGCATCCGCCCAGGTGAAATCCGCGATTTTGCTGGCCGCCCTGGATACCCCCGGCATCACCCGCGTTACCGAGCCCAAACCAACTCGCGATCATACGGAAAACATGCTCCGTCATTTTGGCGCCGCCGTGAAAATGAGTGCGCGGGAGGACGGTGGCCGCGTCATTGAATATCAGGGACAACAGGAGCTGACCCCCGCCGATATTATCGTACCGGGTGATCCGTCTTCTGCTGCCTTTATAGCGGTGGCCGCGTCCATCCTGCCGGGCTCCGATGTCACCATTACCAATGTCGGCCTTAACCCTCTCAGGGACGGGATCTTTATCACGCTTAAGGAAATGGGCGCGAATATCGAGATTATGAACTTGCGGGAACAGGCCGGAGAACGGGTTGGCGACCTTCGCATCCGGGCAAGCACACTTCAGGGAATCGAGGTGCCGCCCGAACGTGCGCCGACGATGATCGATGAGTTTCCCGTGCTTTTTGTCGCCGCGTCCTTCGCCAAGGGAAAGACCGTGATGCGCGGCCTGGAGGAACTAAGGGTCAAGGAATCGGACCGTCTCGCGGCTATGGCGGTGGGGCTGAAAGCTTGCGGCGTAACGCTGGAAGAGCTGGACGACGGACTGATCATCGACGGAAACGGCAGTGCGCCCATGGGTGGCGGGCGGGTTGTGACCCATCTCGATCACCGGATCGCCATGTCTTTCCTTATTTTGGGTCTGGCCGCGAATAATCCGGTTACCGTTGATGATGGCCGGGTAATGGAGACGAGCTTTCCGGGGTTTATTGATCTTATGGGCTCTCTCGGTGCGAAGATGGCCCGGGAACAGGCCGAATGATTATCGCGGTTGATGGTCCCGTAGCTGCCGGCAAGGGCACCCTCGCCCGGCGAATCGCTCGTCATTACGGCCTCGACTATCTCGATACCGGGGCACTTTACCGCGCGGTCGGGCTGAAACTCCTCCGCGATGGTAAAAATCCGCTGGATGACACCGCCGCGATCGCGGCCGCGCAAAATGTCGGCGAGATTGCGCTCGATGATCCCGCCCTTCGCGAGGAGGCAACGGGGGAGGCCGCCTCAATTGTTGCCGCCAATAACGGGGTGCGCGCGGCACTATTACAATATCAGCGGGATTTCGCGAAACGGCCAAAAGGCGCGGTTCTGGACGGTCGAGACATTGGTACCGTCGTCTGCCCGGACGCCGATGTGAAGCTATTTGTCACTGCCAGCGCCGAGGTACGGGCGCGCCGCCGCTTTGACGAGTTGATCGCCAAGGGAACGGATACAACATATGAAGCCGTGCTGGAGGATTTGAAGGTCCGCGACGCACGCGATCGGGAACGGGGCACCGCGCCGCTTAAAAAAGCAGACGATGCGCACTTGCTAGATACCTCAAAATTGGATATAGAAGCGGCTGTTACTGCGGCGTGCAAGATTATTGACGCTGCCTGAATGATAAGTTGACCGTTCCGACCACGCCGGAACATATGAATAACAGTGCTTCTCTTGCGTGCGTATCTTGATTTGGAGAAGCCCGAGGCCATCGATCCGCCGGAAGACCGGTTTGGCCTGATATCTGGATCTTGAAGGAAATCAAATATGTCAGATACATCTCTTGCCGAAGAAGGCATGCCCGCTGTTGAGGATTTTGCAGCACTTCTGGACGAATCCTATGGCGCCAGCGACAGCCTTGAAGGCACCGTCATCAAGGGCACCGTCATTAATATTGAAAACGACCTTGCCATCATTGATGTCGGACTGAAGTCCGAAGGCCGCATTCCGCTGAAGGAATTTGCCGCGCCAGGTCAGGACTCAGACCTGAAGATCGGCGATACGGTCGAAGTCTTCCTTGAAAGAATTGAAAACTCCGCTGGTGAAGCTGTTCTGTCTCGTGACAAGGCTCGCCGCGAAGAAGCTTGGGAAAAACTCGAAGTTGCCTTTGGCGAAAACGAACGCGTCGACGGTATTATCTTCGGTCGCGTGAAGGGCGGCTTTACGGTCGATCTCTCCGGCGCTGTGGCCTTCCTGCCCGGCAGCCAGGTAGACGTTCGCCCGGTCCGCGACATTGGTCCGCTCCGTGGTATTCCGCAGCCTTTCCAGATCCTGAAAATGGATCGCCGCCGTGGCAACATTGTTGTTTCCCGCCGCGCCGTTCTGGAAGAAAGCCGCGCCGAAGCCCGTTCCGAGCTGATCGGCACGCTGGAAGAAGGCCAGACGCTGGAAGGCGTCGTCAAGAACATCACCGATTACGGCGCATTCGTCGATCTGGGTGGTGTCGATGGCCTGCTCCATGTGACCGATATCGCATGGCGCCGGGTTAACCATCCGTCGGAAGCCCTCACCATTGGCGAAACCGTCAAGGTCCAGGTTATCCGCCTGAACAAGGAAACCCAGCGCATCAGCCTCGGCATGAAGCAGCTTGAGGAAGATCCTTGGGAAGCTCTCGAAGCGAAATACCCGGTTAGTGCCAAATTCACGGGCCGCGTTACCAACATCACCGATTACGGTGCATTTGTTGAACTCGAAGCCGGTGTTGAAGGCCTCGTCCATGTCTCCGAAATGAGCTGGACGAAGAAAAACGTGCATCCAGGCAAGATCGTTTCCACCTCCCAGGAAGTGGAAGTGATGGTTCTGGAAGTGGATCAGGCACGCCGCCGCATCAGCCTTGGCCTGAAGCAGTGCATGGATAACCCATGGGACAGCTTCGCCCAGACAACGCCAGTTGGTACCGAGATCGAGGGTGTCGTGAAGAACATCACCGAATTCGGTCTGTTTGTCGGGCTTGAAAATGATGTCGATGGCATGGTTCACATGTCCGATATCGACTGGACACAGCCAGGTGAGCAGGCAATCCAGGAATATAAAAAGGGCGATACTGTAAAGGCGAAAGTTCTCGACATCGATGTTGAGAAGGAACGCGTCAGCCTCGGCATCAAGCAGCTGAGCGAGGATCCGTTCGCCGGCGCGGCTGAAATGAGGAAGGGTGCCGTCGTTACCTGTACGGTTTCCAAGATTCAGGATGCCGGCCTTGACGTTGAGGTCAGTGAAGGTGTTGTTGGCTTTATCCGCAAGGGTGAGCTGAGCCGTGATCGCGCGGAACAGCGTCCAGACCGTTTTGCGGTTGGCGACAAGCTCGATGCCAAGATCATGACCATCGACAACAAGACCCGTAAAGTCACCTTGTCCATCAAGGCACGCGAAGTCGCGGAAGAAAAAGAAGCCGTTGCACAGTACGGTTCTTCCGATGCCGGCGCGTCTCTCGGCGATATCCTCGGGGCTGCCATGCGCAAGGCTTCCGAAGATGACGGCGCGGACACCGATGACAAGGCGGATGGGTAATCCATCCATGTTGAATATCGCTATCGATCGTCGTTTTGTTAGTCGAAAGGCCGACCATGTCTGTCGATAGCGAAAACTACCAAGTCAGGCGCCGTCTAAAGCGGCGCCTGACTTTTTGGCGTCTGCTGGCAATCCTGCTGGTGATTATCCTGGGCGTCTGGATTTTCAATGAAATGAGCGAGGACGAGGTCGCAGACCATATCGCCCGGCTCGATGTCACCGAAATCATTGTCGAGAATGACCGCCGGGAAGCGGCCATTGACCGCATTATCACTGATCCGTCAGCGAAGGCGTTGATTGTCTATATCAACAGCCCCGGCGGCTCCACATATGGCAGCGAACGGCTCTATAAGGCCCTGCGCAGGGTGGCCGAGACGAAACCCGTCGTCACGGTTGTCGGCACCGTCGGCGCCTCTGGCGGTTATATGACGGCCCTTGCCGGAGACCGTATCTTTGCGGGAGAATCCTCGATCATTGGCTCAATCGGCGTAATCGTGCAGCTGACCGAGATTTCAGAACTAATGAAAAAGGTCGGCGTCACCGCGACAGCGATCACCTCTGGGGCCCTGAAAGGTGAACCCTCACCCTTCAAGCCAATATCGGAAGCCGGTCGCCAGAACCTTCAGGAAATGGTGACGGCCACTTATGACTGGTTCGTTTCCCTTGTGGCGTCACGGCGCCCGCTTGCGGAAGCCGAGGTCCGCGCCCTTGCCGATGGACGTGTCGTAATCGGACTTAAAGCAATCGAAAACGGCCTGATTGACGAGATCGGCGGCATGACGGAAGCGCAAAGCTGGCTGGAATCGGCGCACCAGATTCCCGATGGACTGCCGCTCCGCACCGTCGATTACAGTGAGCCAAAACCTCTAATTGCGCAGCTTTTAGGGGAAATGATGGGGAAAAGCGTTTTATCAGAAAGACTTACACTTGACGGACTGCTTTCCCTTTGGCAACCTGATTAATATTGGGAATAAGACCGATAAAAGATAGAAAATATCACTGACGGGGAGTGTCGAATGATAAAATCTGAACTCATAGCGATCATTGCGGAAAATAATCCCCATCTGTACCAGCGCGATGTGGAGCGAATTGTAACGACGATATTTGACGAAATTTCTGATGCTCTGGCACGGGGTGACCGGGTCGAGCTTCGGGGCTTCGGGGCATTTTCCACCAAGGAGCGTGCCGCCCGCGTCGGCCGTAATCCGCGCACCGGAGAGGCTGTGCAGGTGGATAAAAAATATGTTCCTTATTTTAAATGTGGAAAAGACCTGCGCGACAGGCTGAATACGGAGAGCTAAGTAAGGTTCGCCTTTGGCTCCAAATACCATTAGTCTGGCAGAAGCCTTTGTCTGACCCAGAAAGACGTCCATGTTGAAACTTTTATCCTGGATCCTGTTTCTTGTTATCGCTCTGGCGATTGCAGCGTTGAGCATTGCCAATCGCGGCAGTGTGACCTTCTCTCTAGATCCACTTCCCTTCGCGTTTGACCTGCCGCTTTATGTCCTGTTGCTGGCAGCAGGATTTATCGGCCTTGTCATCGGCTCCATCGTGACCTGGCTGCGCGGCCATACTGCACGCCATGAAAACCGGGTTCACAAACGCGAGGTGGAAGCGCTTAAGGGCAAGAACATGGCCCTTACCCGCGAGCTTGAAGAAGCCAGAGCCCGCAACAGCAGCGGCCCGACACCAGACGCCCTGGCACCGCCCATCACCGGGAAACAACAAATAGAGCACCAGACAGGCCAATAGCCCCAATGCGAATTATCGAGAATTCCGAGATTGCGGATGCGCTTCAATACCCGGCGCTGATTGACGCACTCCGCGACATGTTCGTCTCCGGCTGTACCCAGCCACTCCGTCACCATCACGGGCTGGATCCGGAAAATGAACGTAAAGGCACGCTCCTGATTATGCCTGCCTGGCAATCGGGTGGATTTCTTGGTCTCAAGACGGTCACCGTGATGCCAGAGAATGGGGAAAAAAACCTCCCCTCCGTTCAGGGAACCTATCTAATTTTCGATGCAAATGACGGCCGGGCGCTGGCCCTGATGGATGCGGGAGAGCTGACAACCCGCCGGACAGCAGCTGCCTCCGCGCTTGGCGCTGCCTATCTTGCTCGAAAAGATGCATCTATGATGCTGATGGTCGGGGCTGGCGCCTTGGCGCCTTGCCTGATCCGCGCCCATGCCGCTGTCCGCGGGATAAAGAACGTTGCGATCTGGAATCATCGGCCGGAAAAAGCAATAAAGCTGGCTGAGGACATGACGCGTGAAGGATTTTCGGCAAGCGCCGTTACGGATCTGGAAGCCGCTGCAAGGAAGGCGGACATCATCTCCTGCGCGACACTCTCCACGGAGCCCTTGATCTATGGCGACTGGCTGAAACCGGGCGCGCATCTTGATCTGGTCGGCGCCTTTACGCCCGCCATGCGCGAAAGTGACGATACGGCCGTAAAAACCGCGACGCTTTTTGTTGATACGCGCGAAGGCGGTCTGCATGAAGCGGGCGATATCGTTCAGCCTCTCAAGTCCGGTGTGATCAAGGAAAGCGATATCCAGGCCGACCTCTTTGATCTCTGCCGCGGGCAGCATCCGGGCCGCACCTCGGAAAAGGAAATCACCCTCTTCAAGTCGACCGGTGCGGCGCTGGAGGACCTTGCCGCTGCGATCCTCGCCTATCAAGCAAATCGTTAGGATTTCCTGCGTAATAACAGCAAAATTCGCCGCTATCACTTTTCATTTTAGCAAAAGCCTCTATTATCGCGGCAGATCTCGCTTATATCTCAGAGAACAGGAGGCTCTGCCATGAGACTGACGCCGCAAAATGCCGTTTTCACCGCGATTGATACGACCGATCTCAACGCTGCGATTGCGCTCGGCAAGTCTCTCGCGCCGATTTCCGGCGGCATCAAGCTGGGCAAGGAATTTTTCACCTCTCACGGCCCACAAGGGATCATGGCCGTCGCAGGGGAGACAACTCCGCTCTTCCTCGATCTCAAATTTCACGATATCCCGAACACAGTCGCCGGCGGTGTCCGGGCCGCCGCGAAGTTTATCAAACCCAACATGCTGACCATTCATGCGAGCGGCGGGCCCGCGATGATCCGCGCAGCCGCCGATGCGTCCGCGGAATTTGGCGAGGGACGGCCGCTGATCCTCGGTGTGACCGTCCTGACCAGCATGGATGACGCGGATTTGAAAGCCGTCGGCGTGGAAAGCCCGGCAGAAGATCAGGTTCTCCGTCTGGCAGAACTTGCACAAAAGAACGGCGCAGATGGCGTCATTTGCTCCCCGCGCGAGATTCAGGCGCTTCGGAACCTGTGCGGCCCCGATTTCAAGCTGGTCGTGCCGGGCATTCGTCCATTGGGCAGCGATCATGGGGATCAGAAGCGGGTCAAAACCCCGGTGGAGGCCATGACTGACGGCGCAAGCTATCTCGTCATCGGGCGTCCCATCACCGGCGCACCCGATCCCGCCGCCGCTGCCAGCGCTATCGTCGGGGGTATTGCCGCTTAAAATGCCCGTACATGCAAAAATCTGCGGTCTCAGTGACTCCGCCGGTGTTGACGCCGCCATTCTGCATGGCGCGGCCTTTGTCGGGTTTGTTTTTTATCCGCCGAGCCCGCGCAATGTGTCACCCTTTGTCGCCGCAACACTCGCGGCAAAGGTGCCGCCCCATATCAAGAAAGTGGGCCTGTTTGTTGACCCCGATGAAAAACTGATCCGCAGCGTCCTCACCAACGTACCATTGGACTGGATACAGCTTCATGGTTCTGAGAGCCCGGAGCGGGTACGCGAGATAAAGGAAACCTACAGCCTGCCGGTGATCAAGGCAATTAAGGTCGATAGCGCGTCGTCCCTTGACGAGATCGCCCGTTATGACGAGATTGCCGATATGTTGCTGTTTGATGCAAAAGAGCCTAAAAGCATGGAAAATGCCCTGCCCGGCGGAAATGGTCTGGCTTTCGACTGGGAATTGCTGGCGGGCGCGAATGTATCCAGCCCCTGGATGCTGGCAGGAGGCTTGAATTCAACGAATATCGCTGAGGCTGTCCGGATCTCCGGGGCGACACTGGTCGATACCTCTTCGGGGGTCGAGTTTGAACCGGGCAGGAAGAACCCGGCGGCGATTGAAACCTTTCTCGCGGCGGTTGCCGCGATTGACGCATGATATTGGAAGTTTGAGGCAATTAAGAATATGGCGAAACTGAACAGCTATAGCACCGGACCGGACGAAACCGGCCATTTCGGTATTTTCGGTGGGCAATTCGTTGCCGAAACATTGATGCCGCTTATTCTGGAGCTGGATGCCGCTTATGAGGAGTCAAAAAATGACCCCGAATTCGCGAAGGAACTTTCCGGTCTACTCAAGCATTATGTCGGCCGTGAATCCCCGCTTTATTTTGCCGAACGGCTGACCGAGCATTACGGCGGCGCGAAAATATACCTCAAGCGTGAAGACCTCAACCACACTGGCGCGCACAAGATCAACAATTGCATGGGCCAAATCCTGCTCGCGCGCCAGATGGGCAAGAAGCGCATCATCGCCGAGACCGGCGCAGGTCAGCATGGGGTCGCCACCGCAACTGTTGCCGCCCGTTTTGGTCTTGAATGTGTTGTTTACATGGGTGAAACCGATATAGAGCGGCAAAAACCGAATGTGTTCCGCATGAAATTGCTGGGCGCCAAGGTGGTCCCCGTGAAATCGGGCGCACGGACCCTGAAGGACGCCATGAACGAAGCCCTGCGCGATTGGGTCACCAATGTGGAAGATACCTTCTATATTATTGGCACGGTTGCCGGACCGCACCCCTACCCGCAGCTCGTCCGTGATTTCCAATGCGTTATCGGCGAGGAAACCCGCCGCCAGTTGATGGAAGCGGAAGGACGCCTGCCTGATACGCTGCTCGCCTGTATCGGCGGTGGATCGAACGCGATGGGCTTGTTCCATCCGTTCCTTGATGACGAAACTGTCGATATTATCGGGGTTGAGGCCGCAGGCCACGGCATCGAGACTGGCCAGCATGCCGCGTCAATAAGCGGTGGCCGGCCTGGTGTGCTGCATGGGAACCGCACCTATCTGTTGCAGGATGATGACGGCCAGATCCTGGAGGCTCATTCCATCTCAGCCGGGCTGGATTACCCGGGAATTGGCCCGGAACATTCCTGGCTCAGCGATGTAGGGCGGGTCAAATATGTGAGCGCCACGGATACCGAAGCGCTTGAGGCATTCCAACTCTGCTGCAAATTGGAAGGTATTATCCCGGCACTCGAAAGCGCCCATGCGCTCGCGTATCTCGAAAAACTCGCGCCGGACTTGCCAAAGGATCATATTATCGTCATCAACCTCTCCGGGCGGGGCGATAAAGACATTTTTACCGTTGCCGATGCGTTGGGAGTTGAGTTGTGAGCGAAACCCGTATTGACCGCCGTTTCAAGGCCCTGAAAGCCGAAGGGCGCGCCGCCTTTGTCACCTATGTGATGGCTGGCGATCCGAATTTTGAGACCGCGCTTGAAATCATAAAGGGCCTGCCCGACGCAGGTGCGGATATTATCGAGGTCGGCCTGCCCTTCACCGACCCAATGGCTGACGGTCCGGCAATCCAGCAGGCGGGGCTTCGTTCACTCGGCGCTGGCATGACCTTGAAAAAGACACTTGAGCTGGTCGCGGCGTTTCGTCAAACCGATGACGAGACACCGATTGTGCTGATGGGCTATTACAATCCGATCTACTCACACGGCGTCGACGCTTTTCTGCGCGATGCCAAAGCCGCCGGGGTTGATGGGATGATTGTGGTGGATCTGCCGTCCGAAGAGGATAAGGAGTTGTGCCTCCCCGCCCGCCAAGCGGGGCTTAACTTCATCCGACTGGCGACACCAACCACCGATGCAGCGCGACTTCCAAAGGTTCTCGCCAATTCTTCCGGCTTCCTCTATTATGTCTCTATTGCCGGAACAACGGGTGCCGCGGCGCCAAGCCCCCGCGATGTGGCAAACGCCCTCACCCGTATCCGCAAGACGACGGACCTGCCGATTGCGGTAGGCTTCGGGCTTCGAACTGGGGCACAGGCCGCAGAGATTGCGAAAATTGCCGAGGGGGCGGTCGTCGGAACAGCTCTGGTGGAGCAGGTTGCTCTCGGCAACAGCGATGAGGATAAAGTAAAACGGGTGCTTGATCTGGCACGCGAGATTTCAGCGGGCATCCGCAGCGTAAAAAAGACGTAACAGGACGCAATTATGAATTGGTTGACGAACAAGGTCCTGCCGAAATTCCGGCAATTGACGACAAAACAGGATACACCTGACAACCTCTGGGTCAAATGCCCCGATTGCGGACAGATGATATTCCACAATGACTTGCAAGCTAATCAGAATGTCTGCACCCATTGTGATTATCATTTGCGCATCACCCCTCGCGACCGGTTCGAGGCGCTTTTTGATGACGCGAAATATGATCTTATCGAGCTTCCCGAAGTGCCAGTGGATCCCCTGAAATTCCGCGATTCCAAGCGCTATACTGAACGGTTGAAGGATGCCCGCCACAAAACCGGCGATACCGATGCAATGAAAGTCGCCCATGGCAGGATGAAAGGCAATTCCGCTGTCATCGCCGTGCAAAATTTTGAATTTATGGGAGGGTCGCTCGGCCTCGCGGTGGGTGAAGCAATCGTCGCCGCGTCAAAACTTGCAATCCTCCAGAAGGCACCGCTGATCCTCTTTTCGGCTGCCGGTGGCGCCCGGATGCAGGAAGGCATACTCTCCCTCATGCAGATGCCGCGCACAACGGTCGCAATCCAGCGCCTTAAGGAAAATCGGCTGCCCTTCATCGTCGTCCTGACGGACCCGACAACAGGTGGAGTCACGGCCTCCTACGCCATGTTGGGTGATATCCAGATTGCAGAACCCGGCGCGCTTATCTGCTTTGCCGGCCCCCGCGTGATCGAGGAAACGATCCGCGAAACCCTCCCGGATGGATTCCAGCGCGCGGAATTCCTGCTGGAGCATGGCATGCTGGATATGGTGGTGCATCGCATGGAAATGCGGGAGACCTTGTGCCGGATCATCGACCTGCTGGGCACCAAACTGAAACTGCCGCCTGCGGTAACGAAAACCAATGGCAAGAAAGGCGCGAATAATGCTTCTGATGCCAAGGCGGTAAAAGAAGAAAAAACCGCCAACACCCGTAAAAAGTAGGCTGACCCCATCGTGACCGGAACCAACAGTGACCGGATTCTGGCGCGGTTAATGACCTTGCACCCGAAGATCATCGACCTCACGCTTGATCGGATGCTGCCGCTGCTGGAAAAGCTCGGTCATCCGGAGCGGCGCCTGCCTCCTGTCCTTCATGTTGCCGGCACGAATGGCAAGGGTTCCCTGCTCGCCTATCTTCGCGCCATGCTGGAGGCAGCGGGCTATCGCGTTCATGTTTATACCTCGCCGCATCTGGTGCGCTTCGCCGAGCGCATTCGCCTGTCCGGGAAAATCATCAATGAAGAAGCATTAAGCGACCTTCTTTTGGCCTGTGAGGCGGCCAACGGCGATATCCCCATCACCTATTTCGAGATTACCACCATTGCCGCGCTCAAGGCCTTTGCAGATACGCCCGGCGATATTCTGTTACTGGAGACCGGCCTCGGTGGGCGCTTTGACGCCACCAACGTGGTGGCACGTCCCGCGCTTACGGCCATCACGCCAATTTCCCATGATCATGCAGAGTTCCTGGGCACCGATCTTGCCGGGATCGCCGGTGAAAAAGCTGGAATAATAAAGCCGGATGTGCCGGTTGTGATCGGTCCGCAGGACGCTGTGGCGCTCAATGTTCTCCGGGAAACCGCAGAAAAGATGGGATCCCCCGCTTATATATATGACGAGGAATGGTTCTGCCACGATGGTAAGGGCGGCTGGGTTTATGACGGGAAGACCGGCGCACGCAGTTTCCCCTATCCCGCGTTGCAGGGTGTTCACCAGATTGCCAATGCGGCAACGGCCATTGCCTGCCTTGATCTGCTGGATGATTTTGATGTACCTGATGCGGCCATCGTGGAAGGATTGCAAAAAGTCGAATGGCCCGCGCGCATGCAACGCCTGACCAAAGGCCCGATTGTCGATAACCTGCCCGCACATGTGGACATCTGGCTTGACGGGGGACATAACCCCGCCGCAGCAGACCAGATCGCAAAAAGTTTCTCGCACTGGAACCAAACGGATCCGAAACCCACCTATCTGGTTGCTGGAATGCTGAACACAAAGGATCAGAAGACATTTTTCTCGAAGCTGACACCCGTGGTCGAGAAAGGCCATTGCATTGCCATTCCCGGCGAAGCGGCAACAACACCGGCAACCGAGTTGGCCGCGCTGGCGCGCTTCGCGGGGATCGACGTAACAGAAATGCCGTCCCTGATGGCGGCAATTGAGTGTTTAAAGCCCACTCTTTCTGAAAAACCCTGCCGTCTTCTGATTACCGGCAGCCTCTATCTCGCCGGGCAGGTCCTCCAGGAGAACGGATAGAGGGGTTTACGGAACGAGACGGTAGCCGCCCGGCTCCGTAATCAGGATCTTCGCCTCTGAGGGTTCCATCTCGATTTTCTGGCGCAGGCGGTAGATATGAGTTTCCAATGTATGGGTCGTCACCCCGGCGTTATAGCCCCAAACCTCGTTAAGCAGGATATCGCGGGTGACCACCTTTTTTCCTGCCCGATAAAGATACTTCAGAATGGCGGTTTCCTTTTCGGTCAGGCGAACCTTTTGTGCCGATTCATTATGCTCCATCAGCTTTCCCGCCGGGCGGAAACTATAGGGGCCAATCTTGAAGACCGCGTCCTCGCTCTGTTCATGCTGACGCAGCTGCGCACGAATACGGGCGAGCAGCACTCCAATGCGGAACGGTTTAGAGACATAATCATTAGCCCCGGATTCAAGGCCTAGAATCTGGTCACTATCACTATCCTGGGCCGTCAGCATGATGACCGGCGCCTTGGTTCCATTCTTGCGGATCAGTTTACAAGCTTCCCGCCCATCCATATCCGGAAGGCCGACATCCAGCAGGATCAGGTCGAAATGACAATTCTTGATCTTTTCCAGTCCCTCACAGGCAGTTGCCGCCTGCTGGGTGACGAATTCTTCATGCAGGTCTAACTGTTCCGCCAAGGTTTCCCGAAGGCTGTTGTCGTCATCGACCAGAAGGATTTTCTTACCGCCCGTCATACGCTTCTTTCCCCACTGCTATTATCTGGCCAATCGTTCTATCAGGGCCGCACCCTTTAAAAATTGGTATCATATGGAGGTATTCAAGGGCAAGTAGGACACACCCCCATAGTATTTCACGTTAAAGTGAAGCCGCGTGATAGTGAGCCAGAACATTGAATAGGATTTTCATACAGGAAACGGCCGAAAAATGCTGGCCCAGACGCAATTGTGATATTATAACATTTGCAGCCGTCAACGTCCGCCTGCTAATAGTCTTGAAGTATCTCCGACATCGCAAACCGGAAACCAGAACAATATGAGTAACAACGATAAAAACGAACTAGAACTCAGGCGCCTGCGCGCCGTTGATCGTGCCATCGCGGATTTGCGCCGTGGTTTAAGTGTGATCGTAACGGGCGAAAAGGAAGCTTCCATTGTGCTCGCGACGGAAATGGCGTTCGATCCGGAGCTCAAGACCCTTGCCGAGCGGAGCGGAGCGGAACCTGTCCTTGCGCTCACAGCCCATCGCGCAAATGTACTGCATATCCAGCCGACGGGCGATGACGCCATCCGCCTGGTGATCGAGGAATGGATGGATGCGCCGTTAATGCGGGCGCTTGCCGATGCGACCCATGATCTCGATCAACCGTTTCGTGGTCCCTTCACCCGGATCAAGGAGGGGTTACCGCCCACCATTCCGGCGGCAATCAAGATTGCCAAGCTTGGGCGGTTGCTTCCCTCGGTCGTGGCTGCCTCGATTGAACTGGATCAGGTGGAAGCCATCTCTCGTAAACATGATCTATCGGTTGTCAGCCTTGAAGATATTCTCGCCTATGAGGACAGCGCGGCCCTCCAGCTAAGAGCCGTTGCCTCGGCGAAAGTCCCTCTTCAGGCAGCGGAAAACACTACGTTTCACGCTTTCCGGCCGAAAGATGGCGGGATCGAGCATATGGCGATAGTCGTTGGCGACCCCAACCGGCGGGAACCCCTGCTGGCTCGACTGCATTCGGAATGTTTCACCGGCGATCTGATCGGATCCCTCAAATGCGATTGCGGGGAACAGCTTCGCGGCGCCCTGAAGGCGATCTCCGAGGAAGGGGGCGGTGTTCTCCTCTATCTCGCCCAGGAGGGACGGGGCATCGGGCTGATTAACAAGCTTCGCGCCTATAATCTGCAGCAGCAAGGCTTTGATACGATTGACGCCAACGAACGACTCGGATTCGACGCCGATGAGCGGGTGTTCCGACCCGCCGCAGAAATGCTGAAACTGCTTGGGTTTCAGAAAATCCGGCTGATGACCAATAACCCGGAAAAGGTAGAGGGGCTGGAACGGCATGGTATCGCGATAACCGAGCGCGTTTCCCATAAGTTCCCCTCTAACACCCATAACGAGTTGTATCTCGCCACAAAGAAAAAACGCAGTGGGCATTATCTGTAGCTTTAAAGGCGACAGCAGGGCAATTTTTGCCGCCTATTTACCCCTTTAGGCTGCTCTGCCCCCGATTTTAGTGCTTGTTTCTGGCACGCTCCTTGCTCCTACACTGGTCAAGGAGATTAAAATGTCGATTAACCCCGTCACTCATGACCAATATGCCTATCTCGACCGAGCCCTGCCGAGCGATCCCATTGCTCAGTATGTGCCGAAGGAACGCGTCGATGAGAATGGCGACAAAATTCCAGCCGACAATGGTTTTGGTGAAGACGGCTTTGGTTTTGACGATTTCCTCGATATCATTAATCCGCTCCAGCATATTCCGGGCATTTCCTCTCTCTACCGGGAACTGACCGGCGACGAGATCAACCCCGGTGCGCGCACCATCGGCGGCACCATATATGGCGGCGCCATCGGGCTCGCAGTGTCATTCATCAATTCCACGATCGAGGATGTAACCGGCAAGGATGTCGGAAAGCATGTGATCAGCCTGTTCTCCGATGAGGGGGAAGAGGCAGCGCCGGAAGAAATGATCGCCGCGGCCCCGTCCGCAATTGAGGCAACACCCGCGGCCGCTCCGGTAGACTTGGAAAAAGCACCTGCGGCTATGCCGCCCATCGTGACTGCGCCGCTTGCAAGCCCGATGGCGCCCGCACCGACCCAGCCGGATGCCCTGGCAGAAGAAATGATGCCGGGCGTTTCCCCGATCGGGCTGGAGTGGAAAGGGGATAAACCCGCCCTTCTCCAGCAACTTGAAAAGGCGAATACACAGGATTTAACGGAAGCACAGCTTCATGCTGTGTTCAAGAGCTTTGGCACGGCGCCGTCCGCACTTGAAATTCCGACGGTTGAAGCCAAGGCCGCCAGCGCCGCCTATCAGAAGACAACCGCCGCAATGGCGACAGCCGCCAGCCCGGTGGTGCGACCGATTGCGCCAATGGAGCGGCCTGCTCCTTAAGTCTATTCCCGGATGACTTTGGCGCCATGACGCTCTAAACTTCGTCCATGGATATAGAAATCACGGATATTGACGGCACCCGCGCGAAGCTTCGCTATGGAACGCTGACGTTTGACTGCGCACTCGGCAAAGCCGGGATTACCACGCACAAGCGCGAGGGCGATCACGCGACACCCGCCGGACGGTTTCCCTTGCGGAAGCTTTACTTTCGTCCCGACAGGCTGACTCAACCACCATGCGCCCTGCCCATAACGGAAATAGAAACCCTCGACGGTTGGTGCGATGCGCCAGACCACGCACTGTATAACCAGTATGTCCGCCTACCTTTTGATGCGAGTCACGAACAACTCTGGCGAACGGATGAGCTATATGATCTTGTGGTTGTGCTGGGCTATAACGATGATCCGGTCGTCCCAAGCGCCGGAAGCTGCATCTTCATGCATGTTGCTCGCGATGGATATAGCCCGACGGAAGGGTGCGTTGCACTTGAAAAAGGCGACTTGCTTGAGCTTCTCGCCGCAATTGGCAAAGAAAGCTTCATCAATATCCCGCAATCCTGATTAGGGGTCGCTGCGGGTCCCGAACAGGGCCGTCCCGACCCGAACAGAAGTTGCCCCAAACTGGACAGCCGTCTCGAAGTCCGCACTCATCCCCATGCTGAGACGGGAGAGCCCGTTCCGCGCCGCGATTTTCGCAAGCAGGGCAAAATGCGGTGCCGGCTGTTCCTCAACCGGCGGGATGCACATCAGGCCAATCACATTCAGGCCGAGGTCGTCCCGGCACTCCTTGATAAAACCATCCGTATCTTCGGGAAATACGCCGGCTTTCTGGGGTTCCTTCCCGGTATTGACCTGTACATATACGGGTATTTCTCGGCCGGCCGCCGCCATCTCCTTGGCGAGAACGCGGGCAAGTTTCGGTCGATCGACCGTCTGAATAATATCAAAAAGCAATACGGCGTCTTTGGCCTTGTTGGTCTGTAACGGACCAATCAGATGCAACTCTATGTCTGAATACTGCTCTTTAAGGGCGGGCCATTTTTCCTGTGCTTCCTGCACCCTGTTCTCGCCAAAATGCCGATGTCCGAGGGTGAGCGCCGCCTGGATCAGCGCGACGGGCTGTCGTTTACTAACGGCAATAAGGTCGACATCTGCGGCGCTCCGTTCCCATTTTACGGCAACTTTTTCAATACGGCTCTTGATATCGTCAAAATTTCTAGCGATTTCACCCTCTTTTTTCAAAGCTTCGCTTGTCATTGGAACTGTCCTGTTTAATCGCCCAAATTATGCAATCTAGCTAAATTAAAACGCCCATTTTTGTAAAACACTGCGCTTTATCGTTAATAATTGCCTAACATCCTATTTGTAGCCGGGCGGAAGATACTTGTATTCCTTCATTACATCGTAATGCGTGGTGACTAATTTCTCAACCTGTTCCGGGCTGAGTACTGTTTTCCACTGCCCGGCCTTGCCGACCCGGAAGAACTTCTCCGCCTTATCCGATCGTTCATTAAAGCCTTTTTCCGCTTCCAGTTTTCGGGAGGTTTCAAAGGACGAGAATTTTATAGCCTTCTTGAGCCTTTCCCGGGGTGGCTTGAGACCAAGAAATTTTGCCAGGGCACCAAACGTCTTCTCCGGTTTATAGAGCATATCCTCATAGCGCAGGATATGGCGGGCCTGTTTGTCTATCGACTGCCAGGAGGTGACATGATTTGACCAGGAACTCAGGAAATCGGGCACTTTGCGATCTGTTTCCGCACTATAGGCCTTATCATCATTCATCATTTCGACGCCCTGATCAATTCCCATCCCATAATGATCCGAGAGGGAAATAACCACATCCAGCGGATTACGGACTATATAGATGGCCCCGGCAGTAAACTCGGGTGTTACCAATGGAACCCCATGCTTCTTACCGAGCCAATTGTGGGTTTTGACAAAAACGGAATCGGGGCGTGTGCGGGCATACGCCTGATGAACCCTTGGGATCAGAGCCGCACTCTCCTCATCCGACAGGTTGCTATAGGGTTTTCCGGTAACCTGCTCGTACCAAACCTTATCCCCGTCCCCGATTGTGAACCTGGTAAGCTCATTAATATCGGCCGGACGATCTGCGTTCAGCAGAAGGTTATGCAAAAATGTTCGCACCCAGGTATTTCCTGACTTCGGATAAGAGGCCAGCCAGATGATTCCACCCATAAGTTAGCTTTCTGGTTCTAAGTACAAAATTGAAGTTCTATTTCGGAAGATAGCCAAAATATTTCATTGTAACCTGATGCATATCAGTAATTTGGTCAACCTGTGCATCGGTAAGAACCTCCTTCCATTGCCCGGCCTTGCCGACGCGGAAGAATTTTTCGTTCTTATCGGATTGCTCCTTAAAGCCTTTTTCTTCTTCCTGCTTGCGGGCAACATCGAAGGACGAAAACTTAATCGCCTTCGCAATCCGCTCCTCCGGCAAGTCAAGTTTGAGAAATTTCACCATCGCCCCAAAGGTTTCTTCAGGTTTATCCTGCATATCCTCATAGCGCATGACATGCATTTTCTCCCGATCGAAATGGGTCCAGCTATTGGCATTTCCCGACCAGGAGCCGAAATACTGCCGGATATTGCCAAGCATCGGCGCTTCATCCAGAAAGGCATTTGTATCACCCATCAGCTTGATGGCGCCGTCGATCGGTAACCCAAAATGAGAGGAAACCGAAATCACCACATCCAGCGGATTGCGAATGACATAGATGGCCCCGGCGGTGCAGTCCATGGTGATCTGCGGCACCCCATGCAGTTGCCCATAAATTGAGTGGGTCTTTACAAAGACCTTGTCTTCCTGCAGATCGGCAATCAACTGATGAACCTTGGGTCGCAAACTGATCACCTGGCCCATCGAAAGCCTATGATAGGGCATGCCACCCGCCTTTTCATACCAGGATTTCCGCGCATCCCCTGGTGTCAGGTCCGAAAGCACATTGATATCCACCGGTTCATCAGGATCAAGCAGCAGATTGTTTATGAAAGTCCGCGTCCATGTATTGCCCGACTTCGGATAGGAGGCTAGCCAGATAATACTGCTCATGAGTTATCTTTCTGATTTTCTACAGTACAACTATAATTCCGTTAAATAGCCGAAGTATTTCATGGTCACTTTATGAGTTTCGATGATTTTCTCAATTTGTTTATCGGAGAGAATTTCCTTCCACTGTCCCGCCTTTCCACTTCGAAAAAACCTATTATCATTACCCGATTGTTCTCTAAATCCATATTCGTCCTCTTGGCGGCGAGCGACATCAAATGAAGAAAACTCGATTGCTTTTTTCAATCTATCGTCAGAAACATCCAATTCTAAAAATTTTACCATTCCTTGAAAAGTTTCCTCGGGATTTTCCAACATGTCTTCATAGCGCATAACATGTAATCGATCCCGGTCAAAATGAGTCCAGCTATTCGCATGACCCGACCAAGAACCATAATGTTGGCGAATATGCGGCTTTCCGCTTACTTCTTCATTGGCAGCATTTGGATCACCAATTACCTCGATAGCTTTATCAATCGTTAACCCGAAATGAGAAGAAAACGAAATTACAACATCCAAAGGATTGCGAATGATGTATATCGCCCTTGCAGTGAATGTTGGCGTAATCAATGGAACTCCGTAAAGCGTTCCGTAAATTGAATGTGTTTTAACAAACACTGGCCCGGAATTTAGATTCGATAAAATTTCATGAACCTTGGGTCGCAAATTGATAACTTGTCCGATTGAGTATGTATCATATGGTTGATTACCAGCCTTTTCGTACCAGGCTTTATTGCTATCTGCGACGAAACGCTTACTAAGACTGTTTATATCTAATGGCTTTTCGGGGTTAGATAACAAGTTATACAAAAAAAGCCGTGTCCAGGTATTTCCAGACTTAGGATAAGAGGCCAACCAGTTTATATTGCCCATAACTGTTCCCGAAATAGAAGATCTTAGATAGTAAAATAGTCAAACTGCCAACTGCGGACAATAAAAAAGGAGGGCAGGAAAACCTGCCCTCCTCTAATTTGATCTTCCTTCAGATTAGAAGGAGAGAGCTGTACCAACGAAGAACGTCTGAGTGTCGCCAGCCATACGGTTAGCTGTAGACGCTGCCAAGTCGTTGTCGTCGAACTGGACACCACCGAATGCGGTGATTCCCGGGCCGAGTGTGTACTGACCACCGACGATCCAAGTCGTCGCATCTGAGTCACCGCCTGCAGCAGGCTCATCAGTTGTTTTGGAGTACTGAACACCAACGGACCATGGACCCATGCCGTAAGTTACGCCAGCGGACCAAGCTTTTCTGTCATCGTCTTTTACGCCTGCGATGTCTTTGTCAACACCGTAGCCACCACCAACGGTGAAGCCAGCGATACCAACAGAAGCACCGAATGCATATTCGCTGTAATCTTCAGATGCGCCGTTCACGTCAACAGACTGGTAACCAGCAGAAACTGCCAAGTCGAACATGCCGAATTTGTTGACATAGTTGGCTGCAACAGAGTAACCGCGGTCGTTACCAGATTTGTACTGAGGAGCTGCATACTGAGAATGCTGTCCGGATTCAGATGTTCCATCTGGAACATAAGATGCACCCAACTGGAAGCCAGCGAAACGTGGTGAGAAATAGGTGACTTTGTCTGTGTCAGAGAACAGGTTCGGGCGAGTTGTGTTGCCTTGGCCTGTAGGATAGATGTTGGCTGAGTCAGCTGAGTACATTGGAACCGGTGATGGGCTCGTGTAATGCATCAGGTATGCAGCGGAGTCTTCAGAACCGAGCAGAACGCGACCGAAAGAACCTTCGATGAAGATGTATGTTTCGTCGATCTGGTCAGTTGCCTGATAAGCTTCGAGCTGAACGTTGACGCCAACTTTAAGACCATTGTCCAAAGTTGTTGAACCGGTGAAGAAGATTTCACCTTCCTGCGTTACACGGTCAGAAATACGAGATGGTGTGCCAGCAGGCTCATCAGAATTCTGATAGAAATAGGTGGACTGCATGTAGCCGCCAACACCCAAGGCGATTTTTTCAGCAGCGGATGCCGGTGCTGCAGCGAGTGCGCCAACGGCAACAAGCGCTGTTGTACCCAAGATTGCTTTTTTCATTTTGTCTCCCCTCTGCTTAGAAAGCCAGAGAACTAAGATTAAAATACAGACGCAAGGCCTAACGACCCTGTTAGTCAAGAGGGAGTAAAGAAGGTTAATGGCTATCTGGTCAAGCGCAAGGCGATGGCGTTTTTGCCAAATTTGCCAAACTGTGTTTAAAAAGTCACATTTTGGCCATGGTTCGCGACATGTATCAGCGATGCTGGATCAGGAAAAAGATATAAGGCCATTATATAGCAGTGTTTTTAACACCTGAACTCGGACATGGCCTTTGTGACCTTTCAGACACCCTGTTTTCAGCGTCAAACGGCCCGAAAGGGCACAATGCCCCTGATTTTCTTTTCCACCAGAATCTTGGGTAAGCAAAAAAGAGGACAGAAAATCTGCCCTCTTTTCACACTGTTCAAACTTTGGGAGCTTAGAAGTTGACTGCTGTACCCACAAAGAATGTATTGGTTTTTCCGGCCATACGGGTTGCCGAGCTTGCTGTCAGGTCGTTGTCGTCGATTTCAACACCACCGAACGCAGTGATTCCCGGACCAAGCACATACTGGCCACCGATCACCCATGTCGTCGCGTCAATATCCGCACCGGCAGCAGGTTCATCGGTCGTTTTGGAGTATTGTACACCAACCGCCCATGGGCCCATGCCGTATTTAACACCGGCTGACCAGGCTTTTCTGTCGCTGTCGGAAACACCGGCGAGATCTTTATCAACCGCGTAACCGGCACCGACCGTAAAGCCGGCGAATCCAACAGACGTACCAAAGCTGTATGCTGACTGATCTTCTGATGCGCCCCCGACTTCAGCCTCTTCATAACCTGCAGAAACGCCCAAATCTACGCCACCGAACTTATTGACATAGTTGACAGCAACAGAGTAACCGCGATCAAGCCCGGATTCATAGGCAGGCGCTGCATAAACGGATGCCTGACCAGTTTCGGAATTTCCGTCAGGAACATAGGACGCACCGAACTGGAACCCTGCGAAACGTGGAGAGAAATATGTGATTTTGTCCGCGTCAGAGAACATATTGTTATATGTCGTGTTGGCCTGTCCCGTCGGGGCGATATTGTTTGAGTCCGCAGAGTACATCGGAACAGGTGACGGGCTGGTGAAATGCATCAGGTAAGATGCGCTGTTTTCAGAACCGAGAAGAACACGGCCAAAGGAACCTTCAACGTAGATGTAGGTTTCGTCGATCTGGTCAGTCGCCTGATAGGCTTCGAGCTGAACGTTGACGCCAAATTTTATGCCATTATCCAGGGTGGTTTCACCCGTGAACCAAATTTCGCCTTCCTGCGTTACCCGGTCGGAAATGCGAGATGGCGTGCCCGCTGGCTCGTCGCTGTCCTGATAGAAGTATGTGGACTGCATGTAACCACCTACTCCAAGCTGAATTTTTTCAGCAGCGGAGGCGGGAGCAGCGGCCAATGCACCAACGGCGACAAGCGCTGTCGTACCCAAAATTGCCTTTTTCATATTGACTCCTGGCAGCTCTAGGAAGGCTGCACAATAGATTGATAATAAACGCGAAAGACCGGGATAATTAGCCGGTCAGCCGAATTAATGAGGATTGAAAAGGGGTCCGTCAAGCAAAGTAGGGCCAGTTGTGATTAGCGTCACAAACTTTGGGATGAATTTTTGGTGACCGCCCTATTCCTTTTAAACGGATGGGAAACAGCCCCTGTCCCCGTATATATAGGGCGGCGACCATTTTCTCCTGTTCTCAAAGACGGAAAGCTGGCATAAACTCCCCTTTTCTTGTTTTCGCCCTAATTTGAGCGTTTAGTAGCCAGAAGAAATGAGGATTCTGACAGATATGACACGACAAAAATTTTGTGCTGTGGCGATGGGTTGCCTCCTGGCGTTCGTGCTGGCGGGTTGTGAATCTGATATGAGCGCTAACTCTACCTTCCCAACGTCAAGCCGCGGACAGGTTTATCAAACAGGGAATGTCCCCGATGATACTATCTTCGGGAAAGGCGGAATTTTCGGCGACGATGAAAAGGAACTGCAGGATGGCATTGGGTCCGGCGGCGGACTTGGGGTCAATGCTTATCTGTGGCGGGCCTCGCTCGATACCATCGCCTTTATGCCTCTCTCTTCGGCGGATCCTTTTGGCGGCGTGATCATCACCGACTGGTATTCCTCCCCGGACTCACCGAATGAGCGCTTCAAGGTTACAGTCTATATTCTCGACCGCCGCCTGCGTGCGGATGGTGTCCGGGTGACCGCCTTCAAGCAGAACCTCGATACCTCGAACCAGTGGATTGCCATTCCGCTCGCCCCCAAGGTCACAGCGGATCTTGAAAATGCCATTCTTGCCAAGGCACGCGATCTGAGGGTAGCGCGCGAAGGCGAATAACCTTATAAGAACTGGGCCCGTCCGCAGTATAATCACCAATCTTTCCATAAGATGAGGAAGGCGGGCATAGATACCTTTTTGTAGATTGACCAGGATTGAACGGGAAACAGCCTATGTCCCGCTATAATGCGAAAGAAGTTGAAGCCAGGTGGCAGGCCAGTTGGGCCGAACATAAAAGTTTCGAGGTAGAGGCCGATCCGGCCAAGCCCAAATATTATGTGCTGGAAATGTTTCCCTACCCGTCCGGGCGCATCCATATCGGCCATGTCCGTAACTACACCATGGGTGACGTTGTGGCGCGCTACAAGAAAGCCCAAGGCTTTAATGTTCTCCATCCCATGGGCTGGGATGCCTTCGGCCTACCGGCCGAGAATGCCGCCCGCGACAAGGGCGTGCATCCGGCAGAGTGGACCTATGCCAATATCGCCCATATGCGCGATGAGCTGAAAGGCATGGGGCTGTCCCTTGACTGGAGTAAGGAAATTGCCACCTGCCACCCCGGATATTATGGGCATCAGCAGAAGCTCTTCCTTGATTTCTTCAAGAAAGGTCTGGTCTATCGCAAGGAAAGCTGGGTCAATTGGGATCCCATCGACATGACCGTGCTCGCCAATGAGCAGGTGATTGACGGCAAAGGCTGGCGCTCTGGCGCCGTGGTCGAGAAACGCAAGCTTGATCAATGGATGTTCCGTATTTCCGACTATAGCGAGGAACTGCTGACCGCTCTTGAAAAGCTCGACCGCTGGCCTGACCGCGTGCGCCTGATGCAGCAGAACTGGATTGGCCGGTCACAGGGCGCCCATGTCGCCTTTGATATTATCGGGGAGGAAGATCCGCTCAATATCTATACCACGCGGCCCGATACCCTGTTCGGTGCGAGCTTTATGGCCGTTTCCGCCGATCATCCGCTGACCCAGCGGCTGGCTAAGGACAATGCGGATGTCGCGGCCTTCGTCGCCGAATGCCACCAGATGGGCACCAGTGAGGAAGCCATCGAAAAGGCAGAGAAAAAAGGTGTGGATACAGGCCTGAGGGTCGCCCATCCCTTTATTGACGGAAAAACACTGCCCATCTATGTCGCCAACTTTGTCCTGATGGATTACGGAACGGGCGCTATTTTTGGCTGCCCTGCCCATGACCAGCGCGACCTTGATTTCGCACGGAAATACGGCCTGGAAGTCACACCCGTTGTATCTCCAGATGATAAATCCCCGGAAATTGACGATGAAGCCTATACCGGCCCGGGCAAGATCATCAATTCCGATTTCCTGAACGGCTTGGAGGTTGAGGCCGCGAAGTCCGAGATTATCCGCCGCTTGGAGGAGATGGGCACGGGCACGGAAAAGATCAATTACCGTCTTCGAGACTGGGGCCTCTCGCGTCAGCGTTACTGGGGCTGCCCAATCCCGATGGTCCATTGCGCAAAATGTGGCACCGTTGCGGAGAAGGAAGAAAATCTTCCGGTCAAACTCCCCGATGATGTCACTTTCGACAAACCCGGAAACCCACTGGACCATCACCCGACATGGAAGCATGTAACCTGCCCCAACTGCGGCGGAGAGGCGACACGCGAGACCGATACCATGGACACCTTCGTGGATTCATCCTGGTATTTTGCGCGCTTCTGTTCCCCCCGGGCCGATCAGCCGGTCGAGCGGGACAAAGTCGATTACTGGCTGCCTGTCGATCAGTATATCGGCGGCATTGAGCATGCGATCCTGCATCTTCTCTATTCCCGCTTTTACTCCCGCGCCATGATGCAAACCGGCTGGTCAGATGTTGACGAGCCCTTTGCCGGGCTGTTTACGCAAGGCATGGTCACTCATGAGACCTACAAAAGCGAAAGCGGTGAGTGGCTGCTGCCCGATGAGGTGGACCATAACGACGCCGGAGAGCTGGTCGAACTCGCCACCGGCAAGCCCGTCACCGTCGGCGGTGTCGAGAAGATGTCGAAATCCAAGAAAAACGTTGTCGATCCCGGCGCGATTATTGAAAAGTTCGGGGCCGATGCCGCGCGCTGGTATGTCCTTTCCGACAGCCCGCCCGACCGCGACATGGAATGGACCGACGCAGGCGCAACCGGCGCCTGGCGGTTCGTCCAACGGCTGCATCGCTATATTTTCGAAAATGCGGATGCCGCCTGCCCGGTCGACACTCCCCTGCCGGAGACGTTTTCAAGCAACGCGAAAGACCTGCGCAAAGCCGCCCATAAAACAGTTGCACAGGTCACCGAGAATATCGAGAACCTGCATTTCAATAATGCCATTGCCCGCATTTATGAATTCATGAAGGTGTTGGGTGATGTCCGGTTCGAAGAAGGCGCAGATACCAAATGGGCCCTTCGCGAAAGCATGGAGATCATGGTCAAGGTGGTCGCGCCAATGATGCCTCATCTTGCTGAGGAATTATGGGTAATGCTCGGACATGACACCATGTTGGTGGATACCCCCTGGCCACAAGCCGATCCGGAACTGATTGTCGAGGACAGGGTAACCATGGCGGTTCAGGTAAAAGGTAAGCTTCGTGCCACCATAGAGGTGGCGCTCGATGAACAGGCTGCAAAAGTGGAAGAAATTGCACTGGCGCAAAAATCAGTCCAGAATGCGATCGGTGAAAATGCCATTCGTAAAGTCATCGTTGTACCAAACCGGATTGTCAATGTCGTTATTTAGGGTAAGCCTTGTCATATTGATCCTGGGTCTCGTTTCGGCCTGCGGGTTCCAGCCGCTTTATGGAAGCGCCACCCAGAATGCCGACGTTCAGAGAAAGCTCGCTCAGGTGTATATCGAGCCGATATATGGCCAGACGGGGCAAATTCTGCGCAATGAACTGCTTGATCGCGGCAATCCGCTGGGTTTGTCGGCAACACCGGCGTATCGTCTGACCGTCACCTATTCGATACTATCGGAAGGCCTTGCCATCCAGAACGATGACACCAAAACCCGCTTTAACCTAACGCTTACCAGTAATTTTCGCCTGACAGATGCCACAGGGCAAGAGGTCATTTATTCCGGGTCTACGCAGAATATTGCGTCCTATAACGTCGTGCAGTCGGAGTTCGCCAATCTTTCCGCATCGAAAAACGCTGCAAAGCGCGCCGCACTGGTTGCGGCTGAACAGATAAATCGGCAAATTTCCGTCTTTTTCGCAGGAAGGTAGTCCAGTGGAGCTGGCAAGCGGTAAATTTTCAGCCTTTCTTGCATCCCGCGATCCGAAATACCGCATTTTCCTTTTTTTCGGGCCCGATGAAGGGCTTGTACGGGAACTCTCGCGGGCTCTCTGTGTAAGTATTGTGGAGAGTCTTGACGATCCGTTTCGCTTTATCGACATGGAGGCGGGTGATCTTTTCGCCGATCCTGCCCGTCTGCTGGACGAGGTAACGGCAATCTCCATGATGGGGGGGGAGCGTGTCGTCCGTCTACGCGGGGCAAGCAACAACGCCAAAGGCTATATCGAGCCTGTGCTGGAACTGGACCTCACCGACAGTATTCTGGTGATTGAGGCGGGGGATATCCGTAAAGACAGCGCGCTCGTTAAAATGATCAACAAGGCACCCTATGGCGCCGTGACGCCCTGTTTTCATGATAAGGCACAAGATATCCTTAGCCTGATAAAGGAGGTTCTGGGCACCGCGAACCTCAATCCATCGCGTGAGATCATTGAGTATTTACGCGAAAACCTCGGGAGTGACCGCGCCATTTCCCGCGGTGAATTGGAAAAGCTGGCGCTCTATATGCGCGGACGGACAGATCCGATGACACTTGAAGATGTGCGCGCCAATATCGGCGATTCTTCTGCGCAAAGTATCTTTGATGTGGTTGATGCGACCCTGCTTGGCGACTTGAATGGCTTGGAAAAATACCTGAACAAGGCCTTTTCGGCTGGAGAAAGTTCCATCGGCTTTCTTCGCATGACCCAGAACCAGCTAAAGCAGCTGCACAAGACCGCAGCACTCCGGGATGCGGGCGCGCGAAGCGAAGATGCAATCCGCAAAGCCGGTATTCCCTTTTTCAACCAGAAAAAGGCGGCGGCGCAAATCGGCGGGAAATCAAGTGCCCATTTTGCGACCTGTCTCGACATTACAATGGATGCGGAAATTAAATGTAAATCAACGGGTTATCCCGACGAAGCCATCTGCCGTCGGGCTCTGATGCGCATTGCGGTGGCCAACCGGAGACGTTAGTCAATGCGCCCCGATCTGGTTATCTTCGATTGTGACGGGGTTCTTGTGGATACGGAACCCACCTCCAACGCTGTGCTTGCTGCTAATCTCACCCGGCACGGCCTTAAACTGTCCACGGAAGATTGCATGCGGATGTTCACCGGATGGAGCATGGCGAATGTGGAGAAAGAGGCATTGAGGCTCGGGGCAACTCTGCCAGAAAATTGGATGGAAGAGATTTATGGTGAGGAATTCGACGCCTTGAAGAAAGGTGTCCCCGCCACAGAAGGTATTCATGAAATTCTGGATCGACTTGATGCCCTCCACCTGCCCTATTGCGTCGTCTCTAACGGGAGCGAGGATAAAATGGCTATTACCCTGGGACAGAACGGCCTGTTAGAGCGATTTATGGGCGCAATATTCTCCGCGCATACGCTGAAAACCTCAAAACCAGACCCGGCGCTCTTTGTTGCAGCGCTCGAAACCTTCCGTGTTGAACCGTCCCGCGCAGTCGTGATTGAAGATAGTGTGTTGGGAGCCATCGGGGCACAACGGGCCGGCATATCCTGCTACGGCTTCGCCCCCCACCACGACGGTGTCGACCTTGCCGCCGCCGGCGCAAGTATATTCAAAAATATGCGCCAGCTGGTTTCGTTATTAAATATTTGAAATAATACCCCGTCCGCCAAAAGTCGGTCCGAAAAATAGACTGACAGGTTGAGTGACGGACGGGGTCACCAGAAACGCGTTATTGCGGCCGCTTGGACCCGGCGACAACCGCATAACTCGAGCGTGGCAAGGCGATAATTGCCTTGGTCATGCCCATCTGGTAGGAGAAATTCGCGCCAAATTTTTGTGTTAGGCGCCGCATTGCCGTGTTATGAGGCAGAAAATTTACCTCCAGCACCGCTATACCGTTGTCCCGGGCACACCGAAGGGCAATTTCCATCAGTTTTGTGCCAATGCCGGTATCTTGCCAGTCGTCTTCAACACTGATTCCCAGCTCTGCGACATTTTGCGGTATATTTTCCCCGAACCGGAGCTCAACCACACCGCAAAGCGTTTCACCGATAAGGGCACCAAAAATAATTGGTTTTGGACGGCCCTTGTTCTGGCAATAAGTTTCAATAAACACACTGGAAACAGGACAACCGAAACGCAGAATACGGCTCTCTGGACTCAGGCGCTGCAGATGGTCCTGCAACAATCCGTGTTCAATCGGCCGCAACTCCCGGAGCATTGGCGTAAGAAAGCCGCTCCGGGGCTGTTGTTTCCTTAATTTCAACGGGTTAGTCATAATGCGCCCGTGTTTGCTGATGACGCTCGGTCATGGTTTCGAGCTTGTGAACCAGCAAGGCGCCAAGATGCTTAACGCCTTTGCCAATTTCGTTTAATTCTTTGCGGACCCATGCGTTGGCAACTCCTAGCAGCCTGTGAACTTCTTCACTTCTTAGCTGCTTCGCCTCCCGAATGCCGCGTTTGATGTCCGCAAAAGTGATGTTTTCGTCTGTGTTGTCTTTAAACAATTCATTCATCGAAATTTCCTCTTATACTCTTGCGTAAAACTTGGACTGCAGCCATATGTATGCTGCACTGCAATAACGTATGTTGCGGCGCGGCATTTGATAAGTGCTAATATTGGCATAGCTGCTGTGCCTCAGAGGAATAGGTAGAATATACGCCAATGGATATCGCCAGTCAGATGATTTTGTACGCCAATGTGGTGGATCACGGTAGTTTTTCGGCCACAGCGCGTAGTCTCGGCCTCACGCCATCGGCGGTGAGCAAACAGATTAGCCAGCTTGAGGATAAACTTGGTGTGCGATTGCTAAATCGTTCTACGCGGCAAGTTTCCACGACGCTGGAGGGACAGACCTTTTATGAACGCTGTGCTCGGATTTCCGCGGAAGTGCACCGCGCGGAGGAACTTGCGCAATCCTTTAGTGGGCGACCGCAGGGAAATCTGCGGATAGCCACGACAGTTGCTTTTGGCAAGGCGCGTCTTCTACCCTTGATTCCTGCATTCACCGCCCGCTTTCCCATGCTTAAGATCAATTTTGAGGTGACAGATCGGCCGATTGACCTGTCTGATTCCGATTACGACGTGGCGATCCGCATTGCGGAACAGATTACGGACACATCGGTGGTCGCTCGAAAAATTGCCAGCAGCAAGCGCCTGCTCTGTGCCGCGCCCTCCTATGTGGCGCATTTTGGACGGCCGGAAAAACCAGTGGATCTCAAGAACCATAATTGTTTGCGCGTTTCAACGGTAAGCCATTGGAATGATTGGCACTTCAATCTCGGAGATGAGACCTGGACCTTTACCGCAAACGGTAATTTTGATTCCAACAGTGCGGACGCGGTCTATCATGCAGCTCTGGCCGGGCTTGGGATTGCGCAATTATCTTCCTACCTGGTGGAGAATGATATTGCCGCCGGACGTCTTGTCGCCCTCCTCCCAGAGTATGAGGAGGACCCGACAGATATTTTCGCAGTCTATTCAGACAGGCGAAACCTGTCCCCTAAAGTTCGTGTTTTTGTCGATTTTCTGGTGGAGAATCTTCGTCCCGATAGTACAAGCGACGCAAAATTATCAAGTGTAGGTTGAATTACTCTTTCAATGCGTTGCCCAAAGCATCCTTGATTTCATCATCGTAATCATATTTGGGCTCGTCTTTCGGAGATTCTTTTGTGCTTTCGCTAACTGCCACTTCCGGCGTATCCTCGGGCGCATTATCAAGCGCTTCAAACTCATCGCTGAGGTCATCGTCCTCCTCGATTGGGTCTTCCGCCGGTTCTTCATTAAGTGACGGGAGCGGTTCCCGGGTAAGGCGCCGACAGGCTTCATCAAGCTGATCGAGATTTTCATAATGGATGGTAACTGTCCCGCGCCCATCTGAAAAATGATCAATAAGCACATCCATACCGACAGCTCTTGTCAGGTCATCTTCCAACTCGCGCACATCTGGACTTTTCTCAACCTTACGGGCAGAGGAGGCCCGTGGTTTCTCCCCACCTTCGCGCTGTTCAGTTGATTTTCCCTTAGCTAGTTTTTCCGCTGCACGAACACTAAGTCCTTCATCTACAATCTTTTTTGCGAGTTTTTCGGCATTCTCATGATTAATGAGTGTCCGCGCCGCACCGGAAGACAGACGCCCTTCCCGAACCATGGTCTGCACTGACTCCGGCAAGGTCAGAAGCCGCATCATATTGGCGACATGGGTCCGGCTCTTGCCGACATGCTGCGACAGGCTCTCCTGGGTATGATCAAATTCCGCCATCAGCCTCTTATAGGCTTCTGCTTCCTCTATTGAGGAGAGGTCTTCACGCTGAATATTCTCGATCAGCGCAATTTCCATGGATTCGGCGTCGGTCAACTCCTTGATAATGACCGGAACGGTATGGAGCTGTGCCTTTTGGGCCGCGCGCCACCGCCGTTCACCCGCAACAATCTCATATTCGCTATAACTGCCCGGATTGCGCCTAACAAGAATAGGTTGCAAGACTCCTTTTTCCGCGATGGAAGCGGCGAGACTTTCCAGTGCCTCCAAATCCCAGTCAAGCCGAGGCTGATACTCGTTTGCGCGTAACTGTTCAACCGGGACTTCCTTGGTTGAGCGCACCTTGTCCAAATCGGCATAGTCCGTTGCCGAATCATCGCCGAGAAGAGCGGATAATCCCCGCCCCAGTTTCTTTTTAGAGGTATCGTCAGACATCACTTATTCACATTCCAGCCCGTCAGGCTGCATTGAGATGGCGTTCCCGCCGGATCACTTCACTGGCAAGGCGGATATAGGCCTGGCTACCGGCGCAACGATGATCATAGATCAACACTGGCTTGCCATGGCTGGGCGCTTCCGAAATCCGCACATTGCGGGGAATAACTGTACGGTAAACCTTGTCGCCGAGAAAATCACGAACATCCTGCGCCACCTGAAGGGAAAGATTGTTTCGCTTGTCAAACATGGTCAGGACAACGCCCTGTATTTCGAGCCCCGGATTAAGGGTTTGCCGGACACGCTCAATTGTTTTGATGAGCATGCTCAGTCCTTCAAGGGCGAAAAACTCGCATTGCAACGGAACGACCACCGCATGAACGGCCACCATGGCGTTGAGCGTGAGCAGGTTCAGTGACGGCGGGCAATCAATCAAAATATAATCATAATCGGCGCGCACTTCAGACACCGCATCATAAAGACGATGGCTTCGACGCGGCAATTCAATCAATTCCAGTTCCGCCCCAGAAAGATCAGCGGTCGACGGCACCAGGTGAAGCTGCGGGATATTCGTCTTATGAATTGCCGCATTAATCGTTGTTGTGCCCATCAGGACGCCGTAAACGTTATTTTCCCGGTCTTCGCGGCCAATTCCAAATCCGGTACTGGCATTACCCTGTGGATCTATATCGATAATCAGGACTTTTTGCCCGATTGCCGCAAGAGCCGTGGCCAAATTGATGGTTGTCGTGGTTTTACCGACTCCGCCCTTCTGGTTGGCAATGGCAAGAATACGCGCCGTTGTCCGATTCTGAAGACTTGCAACACCCTTACTCATGATTCTCTGCCTCTCCTGACGAAGAACGGCGGCGCAATCCCGTGATTTTCAAGATGCAACCGTCTTCACTTGTTAAACTACAGCCTTTTTCCACGTCCATAATCCAACATTTAGAGGCATTGGTCAATTCCTCATCTACATCTTGTCCCTTTAAAAAGAGAAATTCTGTCGTCTCATGAGCGAATGGCGCTGCGAGGTCCAACAATTTTTCAAGAGGCGCCAGCGCCCGTGCCGAAATAACATCTGCCGCAAAGGGTTCAATTTCCTCAATTCGACCGCGATGGACAGAAAGATTTGCCGATGTTTCACGTGAAACATTGGTCATGAAAAGGCATTTGCGTTGATCGCTTTCAAGGGCATGAACGTCGAATTCACTGCAAATGGCCAGAACCAGTGGTGGGAACCCTGCCCCGCTCCCCAGATCAATCCATTTGCCCTTTGTGCGACTCGTATGTGACAGCAGTTGGTAACTATCCAGCATATGTCGCCGCCAAAGATCCGGCAGGGTGGATTTTCCAACCAGATTAATCGCTTTTTGCCATTTAACGAGAAGATCGGCACTTAGTGTCAGCCGTGCCAATGTTTCACGTGAAACATTGGTCGCCGATAAAAATCCATTTGGTCCTAAGGGAGTTGTCTGTTCAGCCATGTCGCCGATGCGCACCGCGCTTAACATGAGACAATAGCGCTGTAATGGCGGCCGGTGTCACGCCGGATATACGAGCGGCCTGTCCCAGGGTTGCGGGCCGAACTTCTATCAGCTTCATGCGAACTTCCGTTGATAATCCGGCAACATCTTCAAACTGAAGGTCCGAAGGGAGTTGCAGCGATTCATCCTTCCTAAAATCCTGAATATCAGATTTCTGGCGTTCCAGATAGCCGCTATATTGCGCGTCAATAGCCAATTGCTCCAAAATATCTTCTTTTATCTCAGAGACTTGAGGCCAAATGCGCGCAATATCCTTAAGCCCTATGTCTGGATAAGCAAGTAGATCAGCAGCGGTACGCCGTACACCGTCCTGGTTGACATTAAGGCCATGCCGTTTGGCTTCATTCGGTGTAAGGTTTAATTCACTAAATAGAGACCGAGCCACAGACAACTGCTTAACTTTTTCAGTAAAGCGGGTCGCTCGCTCCGTTCCCACACAACCAATATCTAAACCAAGTCCTGTCAAGCGTTGATCTGCGTTATCCGCCCGGAGAATTAATCGATATTCAGCGCGAGAGGTAAACATCCGGTAAGGTTCTTTTGTGCCGCGCGTAACCAGATCATCAATCATTACACCAATATATGCATCGGCACGATCAAGAACTATATCGTCCCCACCTCCCGCATTTCGGGCGGCATTAAGGCCAGCCATCAACCCCTGTGCGGCCGCTTCCTCATACCCCGTCGTCCCGTTAATCTGTCCGGCAAGATATAAATTATCCAGACGACGGGTTTCAAACGTCGGTTTTAATTCTCTCGGATCAATAAAATCATATTCGATGGCATAACCTGGGCGGAACCATTCAACCCTTTCAAGTCCCGGAATAGAACGCAAAAAAGCCATTTGGACATCTTCCGGAAGCGAAGTGGAAATACCATTCGGGTAAATAGTATCGTCATCTAACCCTTCGGGCTCCAAAAATATCTGGTGGGTGGTTTTTTCCGAAAATCGAACGACTTTATCTTCAATAGAGGGGCAATAGCGCGGCCCCGTCCCTTCAATCTGCCCTGAATACATAGGTGCGCGATGGAGGTTTTCCCGAATAAGCCTATGTGTTTCCTCAGTCGTCCCCGTAATATGGCAATTAATTTGCGGCGTAGTAATCTGATTGGTTAAGAAGGAAAAGGGTACAGGTATTTCATCCCCCGGCTGTTCCTGAAGTATAGACCAATTAATAGTATTCCGATCCAAACGAGCTGGCGTGCCTGTTTTCAAACGGCCAAGTTCAAATCCAGCACGTTCCAATGTAACCGAAAGTCCATTAGAGGGGGCATCCCCAATCCGCCCCGCAGGAATCTTCTTCTCCCCCATATGGATAAGACCACGAAGAAAGGTACCGGTCGTCAAAATAACCTTTCCGCATAGGATTTCTTCACCCTCAGCGGTTATAACACCATAAACAGCCCCATCACGAACGATTAGATCCTCAACTGCCGCTGCGCGGATTTCGAGATTTTCCTGTTCCTGAAGCGAGGCCTGCATCGCCTCTCGATAGAGTTTTCTATCCGATTGTGCCCGCGGGCCCCTTACTGCGGGCCCTTTTCGGCGGTTAAGCAGCCGAAACTGAATACCCGCCGCATCCGCGACCTGGCCCATTACGCCATCGAGGGCATCTATTTCTCGAACCAAATGTCCCTTTCCCAAACCACCGATGGCTGGATTACAGGACATTTCGCCAATTGTTTCCAGTTTGTGAGTAATCAATAGTGTGGTTGCCCCTAGACGTGCGGAAGCCGCCGCCGCCTCGCAGCCCGCATGTCCGCCACCAATGACAATCACATCATATTTGATCATAACAAAACCCTTATAAACCCGTCGCCCTACATACAGAGAGTCGGTAAATTTGACAAGTCGCGAAAGAAAGCATCTTCAAAATGTTTCACGTGAAACATCGAAGTTTGAATAATTGGCAATGTTTCACGTGAAACATTGCTCGGCCTCCTACTTCCCGATGCAAAAGTCTCCAAAAATAACATCAAGAATATCTTCCACATCTACGCGACCCGTTATCCGGCCCAAGGCGCGGACCGCCAATCTGGTGTCTTCCGCGGCGAGTTCAGATTCTTGAGCTCCCTCAAATCTTTGCAGCGCCGCAACACATTCTTCCAACGCCTGCCGATGTCTAATCCGGGTGAGTGCCGGCGCACCAGATAAATCGAGGCGATTAGTCACATCCGCTTCCAATGCGGATAAAAATGCCTCAATACCCTTCCCGGTTTTGACGGAAAGGGCGAAAATGCGGGAATCCGGGTTATCTTCAACCTTTTGGTCCAGGATGTCAGTCTTGTTAATCAGGCGAAAATCACTTTCTTCAACAAGATCTATAAATTCCTCAGGAATATCGGGTGTCTCCGCCGTTGTCATGAAAAGCCGGATATCTGCCGTTTTGGCCCTATCTCGCGCCCGGCGGACCCCCTCCTGCTCGATTTTATTACCGGAATCCCGCAACCCTGCCGTATCAGCAATCGTTACCGGATATCCCGCAAGATCCATTGGAACCTCTATAATATCCCGTGTCGTTCCCGCCTCATCAGAAACAATGGCTGCCTCTTTCCGGGCAAGCACATTAAGAAGGCTGGATTTTCCGACATTCGGTTGACCCAGAATGACAACATTAAGACCATCGCGAATTTTCTCACCGCGATGTCCATCGGCGAGATGTTCTTCAATTTCACGGCGCAAATGCGCTATTTTCGGTGATATTGCCTTCGCCACCCCGTCTGGTAAATCTTCGTCCGGAAAATCAATATCCGCTTCAAGGTGAGCGAGAGAGGAAACAAGGGAGGACCGCCAGCCTTCATAAAGACGGCCAAGTTCGCCCTGCATCTGACGAAGGGCCTGCCGTGCCTGGGCGTCAGTCTCCGCATTCACGAGATCCCCGAGCCCTTCCGCTTCCGTAAGGTCCATCTTGCCATGTTCAAATGCGCGGCGGGTAAACTCCCCCGGAAGAGCAGGACGAAAGGCCGGCAACAATACCAATTCCTCAAATACCGCGGTCAAGATGGCCGGGCTCCCGTGAAGATGCAACTCCACCACATCCTCACCAGTAAAGCTGTTTGGGCCCGGAAAAGTAATACTAAGTATTTGATCTATAACAGATTTATCAGAAGACCGGTAAATTTGGCAGAGGGTAGCAGAACGGGCCTTTGGAAGGGGCTTCGCGCTAATCCTCTCAAGTGCATCAAAAGCGCCGGGTCCGGAAATACGTACCACGGCAACACCCGCGCGGCCACGGCCACTCGCTAGCGCAAAGATAGTTTCATTGAAACTCATGACGGATACCAATTCAGGGACGTGAGGTTATTTTTCCTCATTTTCATTTTTATTAAACTGGGACCAGAAGATTTTTTGCATCTGGTCAAAACCCTGCATCCCGGCAGGAAGCCAGGTTTTCATCATATTTTCCGGATCGAGGTTCGTGATATTCTCGAGCATCTTCGCCTGCAGTTCCTTCATCACCACTTCCTGCATTTTCTCGACTTCAGGTAGACCGAGAAAAGTTCTTGCTTCCTGTGGTGTGCAATCAATATCAACAGTAATCTTCATAAGCGGCTGACTCCTCATTGATCCGGCGGCGGTAGCTCTGTTACAACAAAGCTCTACTGCCTCCTATATACCGAAACAGGGGGGCAAGAACAGGGTAATAGATGAAAAACTTACTATCAGCGGAAACAAGCCCCTATCTTATCCAGCATCAGGACAATCCCGTGCATTGGCAACCCTGGAGCAGCGAAACGCTGGCACTTGCTAAGAAAGAGGGTAAGCCTATCCTGCTCAGCGTCGGTTATGCGGCCTGCCACTGGTGCCACGTAATGGCCCATGAAAGCTTCGAAAATGAAGAAACGGCCGCGTTGATGAATGATTTATTCATTAATATCAAGGTCGATCGGGAAGAACGACCGGATATCGACCAGATCTATCAGAGCGCCCTCGCCCTCCTCGGCGAACAGGGCGGCTGGCCCCTGACCATGTTCCTGAATTCAAACGGTGAACCCTTCTGGGGCGGTACCTACTTTCCGCCAGAAAATTCTTATGGCCGGCCAGGTTTCAAGAATGTTTTGCAAACCGTTTCGGATATTTTCAAGAATGAGCCTGAAAAAGTTACCAGTAACCGCGATGCGCTTAAAAAAGCCCTGAAAAGTCTGAACGACACGAAGGAAGGGGAACGGCCAAAACTTACCCTTGAGGTATTGGAGCGAATTGCCGCCCGCTACGCGGAGGAAGCAGACCCTGTCCATGGCGGCATCGGTTCTGCACCCAAATTCCCGCAAACCTATGTTTTGGAGAATATCTGGCGGAGTTATCTTCGCACCGGCAATACGGCTCTGTCGGAAGTTGTCATCAAGGCCCTTACCGGTATGTCACAGGGGGGCATATATGATCATCTTGGCGGTGGATATGCGCGCTATTCAACCGATGCAGAATGGCTCGCCCCGCATTTTGAAAAAATGCTCTATGACAACGCCCAAATCCTGGATTTGCTGCTGACTGTTCATCACGAGACGAAATCGGAACTATTCAGGGACCGGATCCATGAAACAGTCGGTTGGCTGCTCCGTGAAATGGTGACTGAGGAAGGCGGATTTGCGGCAACTATCGACGCGGATTCCGAAGGGGTGGAAGGACAATTCTATACCTGGTCCAAGGCCGAAATTGACGATATCCTCGGCGAACATGCCCCGCATTTTAATGAAGTATACGGAATCCTAGCGGATGGTAACTGGGAAAATACTAATATTATCAATCGTTTAAAGTATCCTGATCGCCTTGATGAACAAAGTGAGATGTCGTTGGCGCCATGGCGCCAGCAATTATTCGAACATCGGGAAGGGCGCATCCGCCCGGGACTAGACGACAAGGTGCTGACCGACTGGAACGGACTGATAATTGCCACTCTCGCTCGCGCCGGGCAATATTTTGATGAAGTACATTGGTTAGAGGCTGCTGAACGCGCATTTGTCGCCATTACCACCCATTCCATGGAACAAAATGGCCGCCTTTTCCATAGCTATCGATTGGGCCGGGCTCTGCATACGGGCCTGCTTGATGATTACGCCAATATGGCCCGCGCCGCTCTCACTCTTTTTGAAGTTACAGGCAAGGCATTTTATCTCGAACGAGCAGAGCAGTGGGTCGACATCCTGAATACACACTTCTGGGATCAAAATGGCGGCGGATATTTCTATACGGCGGATGATGCGGAAGCACTGATCATCCGCAGCAAGAATGCTCACGACAACGCCGTCCCTGCCGGAAATGGGACTATTCTTGAAGTCCTGGCAAAACTACATTTGCTGACGGGCGCCCGGGAGCCGTTTGAGAAGGCAACGAACCTGCTCCGCTGCTTCTCCATTGAACTTGCCCGGAATTTCTTCCCCCTCGCCACCCTTCTCAATAATTTCGAAACCCTGGTCAACGCCCGACAGGTAATAATCATCGGTGAGCGAAGTAATCCGGAAGTTATTGATTTATTGAACATATTAAAGGATTACAGCCTGCCTTCCAAAGTCGTGAACATTCTGGCAGATACTGAAAACCTGCCATTTGACCACCCGGCAAAAGGCAAGAAAAAACTGGATGGCAAACCGACTGCCTATCTTTGTACCGGGCCCACCTGTTCCGCCCCGGCCAACAATGTTGCTGCCTTTGCCGCCATTCTAAAGGAAACGACCCAATATGGCCCAACTTAGCCTGCACAGCCCCGTTGGAGATCTCACCGTAACGGAGGAAGAGGGGAAAATCATCTCGCTCGACTGGGGCTGGGTGCCTGAAAAATGGCAGGCATCGACACCGCTCCTTGAACGGGCGATAGACCAACTTAATCGCTATTTTGATGGCGAAATAGGCGATTTTGACCTGCCTGTGGCCCCTCCGGGGACAGAATTCCAGAAAAAAGTCTGGGCGGAAATGCTGAAAATCCCTTCCGGCCAGATCAAGACCTACGGGGAAATCGCAAAAACCCTGAATTCTGCGGCACAACCGGTGGGGACTGCGTGCGGCGCCAACCCGATCCCCATCATCATTCCCTGTCATCGTATACTGGCCGCGGGTGGTAAAATGGGTGGCTATTCCGGCGATGGCGGGCTCGAGACAAAGAAAGCGTTGCTCCGACTTGAAAAAGCCTTGCCAATGGAACAGCAATCGCTTGATATATAAATAAAATTCGTGGGCGCATAAGAAAAGGACAAAAAAATGGTAAAAGCAATTGTACAGCATGAACATGGCGGTCCCGAAGTAATGAAATGGGAGGATGTCACCCTTGGAAAGCCCGGGCCAGGCGAGGCACGTGTGCGCCATACAGCTGTTGGCCTAAATTTTATCGATGTATATTTCCGCACCGGACTTTATCCCTCTCCCCTTCCGCTTACAACGGGCATGGAAGCAGCTGGCGTGATTGAGGAACTGGGCGACGGCGTAACAGGACTGAAAGTAGGCGACCGTGTTGCCTATGCCGGCCGCCCCATTGGGGCCTATTCAGAGGCGCGGATCATGCCGGTTGATAACCTTATTATCCTGCCCGATAGCATCGATGACCAGACAGCAGCGGCCATGATGCTCCAAGGGATGACAACAGAGTATCTTCTGCAACGAACGTTTCACGTGAAACAAGGCGACACAATCCTGTTTCATGCGGCGGCGGGCGGCGTTGGCCTTTTTGCCTGTCAATGGGCAAAACATATCGGCGCGACCGTCATCGGCACCGTCGGATCGGAAGAAAAGGCGGAACTCGCCAAGGCTCATGGTTGCACCCATACAATTCTCTACCGGGAAGAGGATTTTCAGGAAAAAGTCATGGAAATCACCGATGGCAAAGGTGTTCCGGTGGTTTATGACTCAATTGGCAAGGACACATTCGAAAAATCCCTTGATTGCCTCTCCCCGCGCGGTTTGATGGTCTCCTTCGGGAATTCCTCCGGTCCGGTGACGGGCGTCAATCTTGGTATTCTGGGCGCGAAGGGTTCGCTTTATGTGACCCGTCCGTCCCTCATGGCCTATAACGCGACCCGCCCGGAACTTGAAAAATCCGCGGGTGATATGATGGAGCTGGTCAGCAATGGCGCGATCAAGGTCAATATCGGCCAGACTTACCCGCTCTCTGAGGCTCGCAAGGCCCATGAAGACTTGGAAGGACGCAAGACAACTGGATCATCCGTCTTCACTGTCTGATCCATTTTAATTTCCAACAAAAAAAGGCGCCTTATCCGGGCGCCTTTTTTTACGTAACATTTTGATTTTATTATGTATTCATGGAATCGAAGAAATCATCATTGGTTTTGCTGCTTTTCAGTTTATCGAGCAGGAATTCCATGGCATCTGTTGTCCCCATCGGGTTAAGGATACGGCGGAGAACCCACATTTTCTGCAAGGTTGCCTTGTCGACGAGCAGTTCCTCTTTCCGGGTGCCGGATTTGGTAATGTCGATGGCCGGGAAGACACGCTTGTCGGAAAGCTTGCGATCGAGGATAATTTCGGAGTTACCCGTACCCTTGAATTCCTCGAAAATAACTTCATCCATCCGCGATCCGGTCTCAATCAGGGCGGTGGCAACGATTGTCAGCGATCCCCCCTCCTCAATATTCCGGGCGGCACCGAAAAAACGTTTCGGGCGCTGCAGGGCATTGGCGTCCACGCCACCTGTCAGGACCTTGCCACTGGAGGGAACAACCGTGTTATAGGCGCGTGCGAGACGCGTGATACTATCAAGCAGGATCACCACATCGCGTTTATGCTCCACCAGGCGTTTAGCCTTCTCAATGACCATTTCCGCAACCTGAACGTGGCGTGCGGCAGGTTCATCAAAGGTGGAACTTACCACTTCACCGTTTACGGAGCGTTTCATGTCCGTCACTTCCTCGGGCCGTTCGTCGATCAGAAGAACGATGAGGTATACTTCCGGATTGTTGGTGGTGATGGAATTGGCGATATTCTGCAACAGAACGGTTTTACCGGTCCGGGGTGGCGCAACGATCAATGCGCGCTGGCCCTTGCCCTGAGGAGAAACGAGGTCGATCACGCGGGCGGAATTGATATTGTTGGCGGTTGGATCGGGAGTTTCCAGCTTGATACGCTCATCTGGATAAAGCGGGGTAAGATTGTCGAAATTAATCTTGTGGCGGGCTTTTTCTGGGTCTTCAAAATTGATCTTCTGTACCTTCAGGAGGGCGAAATATCTCTCCCCGTCCTTCGGACTGCGAATTTGTCCTTCCACTGTATCCCCGGTCCGGAGTGAGAAGCGACGGATCTGGCTCGGGCTGACATAAATATCATCTGGCCCAGCAAGATAGTTCGCGTCGGGTGAGCGCAAGAAACCGAATCCATCCTGCAGAATCTCCAACACGCCACCACCAGTAATTTCAGCGCCGTTTTCCGCCTCATATTTAAGGATGGCGAAAAGCTGCTCCTGCTTGCGCAGGGTGGAGGCATTCTCAATTTCGCGCGTTTCCGCGAGTTCAAGGATTTCGGCGGGAGATTTTTTCTTAAGCTCTTGAAGATTCATGTATTTTCTACGCTGTCTGTGGAAGATAAAGGGATTAACAGATCACAATATGACGAGAATGTCGGTAACCGTTGAGGTTAGGTCTTATGAGAATTGCTTTTATATTCGTAATGCAATGAGACCGTGGAGCAGAAATTGTCCAGTGAAGTTAAGCCTCTATTGCCAGTTTTATGGTCATTAGTCAAATGAAATATGCGGAACAAAATGATTTTCAGAACGGTTTTACAACAACCAAAATTACAATTCCAATCACGAGAACGGTCGGTATCTCATTGACGAGACGGTAAAATTTCGCTGGTCGTGTATTTTCATCCGCCTCAAACTGTTTGCGCCATTTAGATAAATTTCCGTGAAAACCGGCCATCAGGAAGACGAGTGCCAGCTTCAACCAGATCCAGGGCTCACTCCAGTCAATAATGCCCGGCGTGAGAAGCAAAAGTCCGCCAAATATAAAAGTCATGATCATGGCAGGATTGATAATGCCGCGCAAAAGCCGTCGTTCCATGACCTTGAACGTCTCCGACATCTCGGACCCCGGTGTCGTATCAGCATGATAAACAAAAAGTCGCGGCAGATAAAACATGCCCGCCATCCAGGCAATAACCGAGATGATATGCAGGGACTTCACCCAAGGATAAATGTCGGCCAGAATGTCGTCCAAGGTCGGTTCCTCTTTATAAATTGTCAATTATACCAACTAGTTACGGTATTTTGCGTCATGACGCCAGCATCAAGCAATCTTTATATCCCGAGGGACATATCCGCATCCCGCTCTCGCTTCTGATGGACGGGTCAGACAGCTTTTCAACCATCGCCGCAAGACCAGCAATAAAATCCGCGTGAACCCCAACTGTATTGACCCGGTGATACTCATCGACACCCACTTCCTTGGCAAGTTTGGCATACTCGATATCCAGCTCAACAAGGGTTTCCGAATGCTCCGATACGAAGGCGATGGGAACGATTACCAGGCTGATCCCGTCCTCCCCGGCGCGGTGAATCTCGGTTTCCGTCGAGGGTTCCAGCCATTTCATCGGACCGACGCGGCTCTGGTAGCAGACTTTCCAGTCAAGATTTTCAAGCCCCATCTTTTCAACAACCTTTTCCGCGGTGCGTTCCACCTGCCATTGGTAGGGATCGCCCTGATCAACAATTTTCTGTGGTAATCCATGGGCGGAAAAGAGAAGACGTGCCGGCTTGCCCGAAACTTCCGCAAGTTTTGGCGCAATCAAATCCGCATAAGCCGAAATCAGGCCCGCCATTGTCGGATAGCAACATAATCCAGCGGTCGGAGTATCTAATCCGATCTTTTTGGCAGCTTCCTGCCATTCCTTGATGGAAGACGCGCTGGTGGTTGAGGAAAACTGAGGATAAAGCGGTAGCAGGATCACGTCATCCGGCGCCCAGTTCTTCACCTCCTGCGCGACATCTGCGGCAAACGGATGCCAATAACGCATGCAGATAAAAGTCTTGTAACTGTCCGTTCCGCCCTCATTAAGTTTGTTTTCCAGTGCTTCGGCCTGTGCCTCCGTTTGTGGCAGGATTGGCGAGGATCCTCCCAGAAACGCATAAATCTCCTGCGCGACCGGCGCGCGGCGACGGGATATCAGCTTCGCGACGAGCCAGCGCAGCGGTGTCGGCAGACGAATAATCGCCGGATCATAAAACAGGTTAAACAGGAATGGCTCCACCGCTGCCGGTCCATCGGGTCCGCCCAGGTTAAACAGGACAACCGCTTTCTTCGCCATGACCTCCCCTTAACTGCCGCGGATAATTTCAGCCAGCCGGGCGACATTCTCCGGCGGGGTCTGCGGGACAATCCCGTGACCGAGATTAAAGATAAAGGGCTTCTTGCCGAGCGTCTCCCTTATTTGGACTATCCGTTCCTCCATCGCGGCACCGCCGGTCACGAGCAGCATCGGATCAAGATTTCCCTGCACCGGGACTAATGACTGGACTTCCCGCGCAGCCCAGTCAAGCGGTGTTCCCGTATCGAGACTGACCGCGGTGACACCTGTCTCCCTCACGAAGTCGATAATGTTACCGCCCACGCCCTTAGGAAAGCCAATGACGGGTAAATCGGGATGTTGGGTATGCAGACCCTCTACAATCCGTTTTGTCGGCTCTATGGCCCATTTTCTAAATTCATCGTCGGGGAGGACACCAGCCCAGGTATCGAACAGCTGGACCACCTCGGCCCCGGCCTCTACCTGTTTCAGGAGATACTCGATCGTGGCCTCAACAAGAATATCCATCAGAGTGCCAAAACCTGCAGGATCGCTATAGGCCCAGTTTTTGATATTCGCATAATCCTTGGAACCTCGCCCTTCAACCATGTAGGTCGCCACGGTCCAGGGGGCACCGGCAAAGCCGATAAGCGTACAGTCTTTCGGAATTGACTGGCTCAACCGTCCAACAGTCTCGTAAACCGGATCGAGGGTTTTATGAATATCAGCTACATCCAGTTTGCCAAGCTCTTTGGCGGAGCGGATGGGATCAAGCACCGGTCCCTCGCCTTCACGATAAGCAAGTGGTTGACCAAGCGCATGAGGAATGAGGAGGATATCGGCGAAGAGAATAGCCGCATCCATGCCATATCGCCGCAAGGGCTGCAAAGTGACTTCCTCGGCCAGTTCCGGGTTATAGCAAAGATCAAGAAAATTACCGGCTTTCGCCCGGATCTCACGATATTCGGGAAGATAGCGTCCTGCCTGACGCATCAGCCAGAAAGGAGGCCTATCAGTTACCTCCCCTGATAGGCTGTTGAGCAGGAGCTTGTTATTTGAAACTTTCACGCTGGATACCTTCTCGAAAACTTATCCCTTTAAATAATATATATATTTAAAAGGTAGTAGTTGTTGTTGTACGCGGTGCGTAATGGGGATTAAATTTTATGCACGTCCTTTATAGAAATTCTGGGGATAAAATCCAGTGTTTCAAATAATTGTTGATATCTACGGGTGAAATGTCCTGTTGGCTCACAAAAAAAACGGGGATTATGGGGATAACTTAATTTTGGCAGTGTAGTTGAAGAATTATACCCGCTTTTCACAGCAGGCCATTGATCTTGCGCACAGGCGAATAAATACCCGCCTAAAAAAGACGGCTCCGGGGAGAAAAATTTTGTGCTTTTCCGAATAGCCATGTTATCCCTGTTATTCACATAACTCACAGGATAACCACGCAGCGATATGGACCAATTTCATCTTCATCTGGTGTCGGATTCAACAGGAGAAACCCTGCAATCCATGACCAAGGCCGCGCTGGTTCAATTTGAAGGGATTTCCCCTGTAGAGCATGTCTGGACCTTGACGCGAACCGTACGGCAGCTGGACGATATCCTTGATTCCATTATAAAAAGGCCGGGCCTTGTTCTTTATACACTGGTCAATAAGGAAATGCGGGAAGTCCTGGAACTGGGATGTCAGCGCGTCGGGGTCCCGTGTGTCTCGGTACTGGACCCGGTCCTGACCGCCTTTTCCAGTTTTCTAGGCCAGGAAATACGCCGTTTGCCGGGCCGGCAGCATATGCTGGACAAGAACTACTTCGGCCGGATAGAGGCCCTCAATTTCACCATGGCCCATGATGACGGGCAGATGGCTGAAGATTTATATGAGGCACAGATTGTCCTTGTCGGCGTGTCCCGGACCTCGAAAACGCCCACTTCCTTCTATCTTGCCCATCGGGGATACAAGACGGCGAATATACCGATTGTGCCGGAAATCAAGCTGCCGGAGTCGCTCTTTAACCTCAGCCGGAAGACGATGGTAATCGGGCTGACGACAAGTCCGGACCGGCTCTCCCAGATCCGCAAGAACCGACTGCTGAGCCTCAACCAGCGCGTTGATACAGATTATGTGGATCGGGACCGGATCAAGGAAGAGGTGATTTTCGCACGTAAACTCTGCACCCGCGAAGGATGGCCGGTCATTGATGTTTCCCGCCGTTCGGTGGAGGAAACTGCGGCCCAGATCATGACGCTGTATAACCGTCGCAAGGAAGAAAACAAGGACAGGATGCGGTGACGGGAAAGAGTGCTATGACTGCGGAAACCAATCTTGTTCTGGCGTCGCAAAGTTCATCTCGCGCCCGGATTCTGGAGCGCGCCGGCTTGCAGTTTCATATTCAACCCGCCCGCGTGGATGAGGATGAAGTCAAGCACGCCATGCAGGGCGAGAAGGCACCTGCGGCGGATGCGGCGGTGGCCCTCGCCGAATTGAAGGCGTTGCGAATTTCCCGGCAAGTTCCGGAAGCCTTTGTTATCGGTGCGGACCAGATTCTGGAATGCAATAATATCTGGTTCGACAAGCCCGTGGATATGGATCATGCGCGGGCCCATCTTTTAACTCTTAAAGGCAAGCCTCACCGACTTGCGAACGCGGTTTGCGTCGCCAAGGGCGGCGCGGTTCTCTGGCGCCATGTGGATGAGGCGCGGTTGACCATGCGCAATTTCGACGAGGGCTTTCTGGACAGTTATCTGAAAGCGGCCGGAGAAGATATCCTCTCCTCCGTCGGGGCCTATCAGCTCGAGGCGATGGGGGCACATTTATTTGCCCGGGTAGACGGGGACTTCTTCTCTATTCTGGGCTTGCCGCTGCTGCCGCTGCTGGATTTTCTGCGCGGTCATAAAATCGGGATAACCAATGACGGGTAAAATAACAAAAATCGCCGGTGTGATGGGTTGGCCGATCAGCCATTCCCTCTCCCCCCGCCTGCATGGCTACTGGATCGACAAATACGGTCTGGATGCGGACTATCGCGCCTGGCCCGTGAAACCGGAGGAACTTGGAGGGACTTTTTCGCAGCTGAAAGAAAACTGTGCCGCTGAGGGCGGGGTCTTTCGCGGCACAAATCTCACCATTCCCTTAAAGGAAACAGCGTTTGATGTCGTGGATATCCTCGATCCATCCGCAAAACGGATTGGTGCCGTCAATACGGTTGTCGTGGGCGAGGACGGTCGTTTGACCGGACGAAACACGGATGGGATTGGCTTTATTGACTCCCTGGCCGAGCATGTGAACACAGATGTCTTGCGGGGCGGCACCGCGGTTCTTCTGGGTGCGGGCGGCGCGGCGCGCGCCATTGCGGTGGCTCTCACCGATCTCGGTATGGCAAAGATCATCATCTGCAACCGGTCAACGTCGCGGGCGGAAACCCTTGCCGGTCATGTCGGAACCCATGCGGAGGCTGCACTCTGGGAAACCCGGAACAATCACCTCCTTGATGCTGATATTCTGGTTAATTGCACCAGCCTTGGCATGACGGGGCAGCCCCCCCTTGAAATTTCCCTCGACCTTTTGAAAAAATCCGCGATTGTCAGTGATATCGTCTATGTACCGCTTGAAACAGACCTGTTAAAGGCGGCAAAATCACGGGGAAATATCGCTGTGGATGGGCTGGGGATGCTCCTGCATCAGGCAAAAGCGGGATTTGAGGCCTGGTTCGGCGTAACGCCGGAAGTGGATACGGCGCTACGGCGTCATGTGCTGGATGGATTGAAGGGAAAATAACATGTTACTCGTGGGGCTGACCGGGTCTATCGGCATGGGGAAATCGACGGTTGGCGAGATGTTCAGAGAACTCGGCATTCCGGTCTATGATGCGGATGCGGAAATTCACAAGCTCTATGCTCGCGGCGGGGCGGGGGTTGAACCGATCCGTGCGGCATTTCCGGAGGCCGTTGTTGATGATCAGGTGGATCGGCAACGTCTCAGCAAGCTGGTTGTCGGTAATGACGCGGAGATCGAGCGACTGGAGAAGGTCATACACCCGCTCCTTACCGAGGGACGCGCCGCATTTTTTGAGAAAGCGGAGAAAGAGGGGCATACTCTCGTCGTGCTGGATATTCCGTTGATATTTGAGACCGGCGGCGAAAACAAGGTGCACAAGATTGTTGTTGTCTCCGCCCCGGCCCCGGTGCAGAGAGAGCGCGTACTTGCCCGACCGGACATGACGGCGGAAAAATTCGAGGCGATCCTCGCCCGGCAGGTACCGGATGCGGAAAAACGCGAAAAGGCGGATTTCGTCATCAATACCCATTGCAGCAAGGAAGAGACGTTCGAGCAGATCAAGGCCCTGGTGGAAGACTTGAAAAATGCGTGAAATTGTTCTGGATACGGAAACCACAGGATTTGAGCCAAGCGAAGGGGACCGGATTGTCGAGATCGGCTGTATCGAGCTGTTCAATCATATCCCGACCGGCGAGACCTATCATCGTTATCTCAATCCAGAGCGGGATATGCCCGACGCGGCCTTCAAGGTACACGGTTTGAGTGCTGAATTCCTGCGGGGACATAAGGTGATCGCCGAAGAGATCGACGGTTTCCTTGAATTTATCGGGGAAGACCCGCTGGTCATCCATAATGCGCAGTTTGACATGAAATTCCTGAATGCGGAACTTGCCCTCCTCGGTCGTCCAACTCTTCCGATGACACGCAGTATCGATACGGTCAGCATGGCCCGGCGGAAATTTCCGGGCGCGCAGGCCAATCTTGATGCCTTATGCCGTCGTTTCGGGATTGATAACTCCGCCCGGACCAAGCATGGCGCCCTGCTCGATGCGGAACTACTGGCGGAAGTTTATCTTGAACTGATCGGGGGACGCCAGAGAGGTCTGTCTCTTGAAGATAGCAATGCGGATATCGTGACGAGTGTTGCCGCAGAAACCCGCGCGCCCCGTCCACATGAGGCAAGCGAGGCGGAGCGCGCCGCCCACGCCGCCTTTGTCGAGAAAATTACCGATCCACTCTGGCGCCAGTCCAGATAAGTACGTCAGGCGTGGCCAGCGGGCTGCTGCTGTGCGGCAAGCTGGTTCTTGTGGTCCTGATACAGTCTCGTAAAATCGATTGGGTCGAGCATCAACGGAGAATAGCCACCATCGCGGGTCGCATCGGCCACCACACGCCGGGCGAAGGGGAAGATAAGCCGTGGACATTCGATCATGCACACCATTTCGACGGCTTCCGGCGGAAAATCCTTAAGCAGGAAGAGTGCGCCATAGACCAGTTCGATGACGAACGCCGTTTCTTCTCCGTGATTGCCCTTGGCTTCAATGCGCAGCTCAATCTCATAAAGATCATTTTCCCCGGAGCGCGCCTGGATATTCACCGCGAGCTGCACCTGTGGCTGGCCCTTGTCGGGATCAAGGCTGGCCGGCGCATTCGGGCTTTCGAAGGAAAGATCCTTTACATACTGGCGAATAATCGCAAGTGACGGCTGTGTCTGGGCCGGTTGTCCTTCTGACCCGCCGTTGGCAGTTCCTTCTGGTCCTTCAACTGACATGAACGTGTGACTCCTGTAAAAATGTCGGCCGTCACTGGCCGGCTGGAAAATTTCGCCAAAGTGGCTATCACGGATACGCCGGATCGACAAGTCCGACGCGGTTATTTTTCTTTGTTCCAGGGACTGTCCGGGTTTGGCTTTTTGGTACTCTCGATCGAGATGGCATCCTCTTCGATCACTTCATACTCACCGTCAATTACGGTTCCGCCACCTTGCCTGCTGCCAGGGCGGGCGCCGGCTGCGACAACATTCGAACGACGCGCCATATAAGAGGCGAGAGACCGTCGAAGTGGTGGAATCAGGAGCAAAAAGCCGATTGTATCGGTCACGAACCCCGGAATAATCAGGAACAAACCTGCTACGGCCAGAAAGATTCCCTCGAAAATTTCGTTGACCGGTGCTTCCTGCCGGTCCAGTGTTGCCCGTGCCCGCATCAGCACGCCAAGACCCTGTATCCGGATCAGGGCAACGCCAATGATCGCGGTAACTACTGTAATGATAACGGTATTCAGCGCCCCGATCTCGCTGCCGACTTGTACAAAGACCAGGATCTCAATCAGGGGAATTCCGATCAGAGCCGCCAAAAACAATAAAGCCAAACTTGTTTATCCCTAACAATGTTTCTATGTAACAATCAGGCGCTCAGGAAGTTTGATGGTTGACAAGATGCTGGACCTTGGCCAAGTAACCCTTTAACTTCTTTTACACACCTAATCCTTTACATAAGGGCAATTGGACATTTTACCAAACCCAATTTGAAGATAACATCATGGATAACGGATTTCAGTTCCTCGATATAATTTTGCTCGCTGCGGTTGCCGGATTTATTTTCCTAAGGCTTCGCAGCGTTCTGGGCCGGCGTATGGGCCATGAACAATCGCCCCGCGAAGAAAAGCCACGCCGCCCGGCCGAGGGACATAAGGCAGATTTTGGGGATAAACCGTCCGAGGATAATGTTGTCCTGCTTGGCGACAAAACGCGAACCACTGAGCCAAGCTCATTTTCAGACGCGTCGTTGATGCGGACTTTGAACGATATCCAGCGGCACGACAAGTCCTTCAATCACCGGACCTTTGTTGAGGGAGCGCAGGCGGCTTATGAGGCGATTGTCGTTGCCTTTGCCAGAGGAGATCGGGATACACTTAAAGTGCTTCTTTCCGAAACCGTGTTTGAGAATTTCGAAAACTCCATCACCCAACGTGAGGATCGGAACGAAACCATGTCGACGGATATCGTCGCGGTACATTCCGCTGAGATTACTGACGCGACGCTTGAGGGCAAGGAAGCCGAGATTACCGTCCAGTTCGAGGCAGAAATGATCAGCATGACCAAGGATGAGGAAGGTGTTGTCGTTGCGGGCGACCCGCAACCGCATAAGGTGAACGAGCTTTGGACGTTTGCGCGCAACCTCCGATCCTCCAATCCAAACTGGCTGTTAATCACCACTCGTCGCGCTGATTAGAGTACAGGTGCAACGGAATGGTGGGGCGTCCGTTTTCTCTCGTAAGTAAAAAAGCCGGAGTTATCCTGGCTCTTGTCCTGATTATACTTGTCGGGGTGGCGGTCTGGTTTTTTCAGGTTCGACCACCTGTGGAAGATCAACTCACTCTTGAAAAGGCTGAATTTTCTACGCTACCTGGTTGGCAAGAGGAAAATTTCAGTGGATTCTTTCCGGCTTTCCTGAAATCCTGCGCAAAAATCGCTACCCTTCCTGAAACTCGACAAATGGGTGGTATCGGCATGGCGGGCACAGCCGGAGACTGGCAGCCCCTCTGCGCTGCCGCGCTCGCCCTGCCGCCGGAAGCGGCGCTCTGGCGCCAGTTTTTTGAAAAAAACTTCACGCCCTTTAAAATCCGTAACAATGAAGAGGAATCCGGCCTTTTTACCGGCTATTACGAGGCTAGCCTGAAAGGCAGCCGTGACCGCAAGGCCCCCTACCTCACGCCGCTTTATTTACGCCCGCCTGAGTTGGTGATGGTCGATCTCGGGCGGTTTCGTGATAATTTGAAGGGTCAGCGTATCGCGGGAAAGGTTGTGAACGGCGATCTTTTTCCTTATCCCGACCGCACCGGTATTGAAGAGGGGGCGCTCAAGGACAGGCAACTGGAACTCGTCTGGGTCGATAGCGATATCGATGCCTTTTTTCTTCATATCCAGGGTTCCGGGCTTGTGGAGATGGACGATGGCAGCGAGCTTCGGGTTGGGTATGCCGCGCAAAATGGCCATCCCTATTTCGCGATCGGCCGCGACCTGATAGAAAAGGGCTATGTGCCAAGGGAGGAAATGTCGATGCAGGCGATCCGGACCTGGCTTGAGGAAAATCCCGACAAGGCAACGGAATTGATGCAGAAAAATGCGTCCTTCATCTTTTTTCGGGAACTTGACACAGACGGGCCTATTGGTGCGCAAGGGGTTGAACTCACGCCCGAACGCAGCCTCGCGGTGGATCGCAAGTGGTTACCGCTCGGAGTGCCTCTCTGGCTGGCGACGGAAGTTGCGCCCGCCAGCAGCAGTTCGGAAATTGACAGGTTCGAACGGCTGATGATGGCGCAGGATACCGGCGGGGCGATTGTTGGCCCCGTGCGCGGCGATGTGTTCTGGGGCCACGGCGATTATGCCTATGATATGTCAGGCGGTATGAAAAGCGCGGGCGAGCTCTGGATTTTATTACCGAACGCGCTGGCGGCGACACTGAACGTGACGGAAAAATAAATGGAATTTTTGACCGATTACCAGATTTGGGCAAGTTTTCTCTCGCTGACTGCGCTGGAAATCGTGCTTGGCATTGATAATGTTGTCTTTATTGCCCTTCTGGTCAATCATTTGCCTGAAGCCCAACGGCAGAAGGCGCGTGTAATCGGGGTATTGCTGGCGCTCTTCATGCGGATCGCATTGTTGTTCAGCGCAATCTGGCTCATCGGCCTCAAAGAACCCTGGGTCGAGTTTTTTGGTTATGCCTTCTCGGGCAAGGATTTTCTCATGATGGGTGGCGGGCTCTTCCTGATCGCGAAGGGAACAACCAGTATCCATGATGAAATTTCTGGCGATCGGAAGGACAGTTATCAGGGTTATTCTGCGGGGTTCCATATTACTATTTTGCAGGTCATCCTGATTGACTTCGTCTTTTCCTTCGATTCCATTATTACAGCCGTCGGCCTGACGGAAAATATCTGGGTCATAATTGCAGCAATGGTTATTGCCATGTTGGTCATGTTGTTTTCATCGAAATATATCGCCGATTTCATTGCAGAACACCCGACCCTGAAAATGCTGGCCCTCTCCTTCATCATGATGATAGGTGTATTCCTCGTCGCGGAGGGTCTTGGGCTTCATGTACCGAGAGGGTATATCTATTTCGGCATGGCCTTTTCACTCGGTGTGGAAATTCTTAACATGCTGGTCAAGCGACGGAAAACACTACGCTAAGAGAACTGGCGAAACTGACGAGCAGACAGTATAGTTCTTTGAGGTATAGGGAGAAATACATGTCCGCATCGTCCGTAGAAAACAAGAAAGTTGCCCTTTTCGTTACCTGTCTTGTGGATCTTAATCGCCCTTCCGTCGGCTTCGCGGCGGTGAAGCTGCTGGAGGCAGCGGGGTGCACCATAATGGTTCCGGAGGTCCAGACCTGCTGTGGCCAGATTGCCTATAATTCAGGTGATAAGGAGAGTGCCAAAACCATTGCAACCCAGGTAATCCGGGCTTTCGACGGATTTGACTATGTGGTCGCGCCCTCCGGCTCCTGCGCAGGAATGATCCGCCATCACTATAAGGAGCTGTTCGACGGCGACGACACCATGATGGTGGTTGTTGAGGATCTTGCTAACCGCACTTACGAGTTGACGTCCTTCCTGCATGATATTTGCGGTTATAAACCCGATGGCGTCCAGCTTGAGACTACCGTTACCTATCATGACAGCTGCAGTTCTTTGCGCGAAATGAAGGTCCGGGATCAGCCGCGGGCACTGCTCGGCGCGGTCGAGGGGCTGGAGATCAAGGAGTCGGAGGATCGGGAGGCCTGCTGCGGCTTTGGCGGAACCTTCTGCCTTAAATATTCGGAAATATCCGAATCCATGGTCGATACCAAGATTGATAACCTGCTGGCAAGCGGGGCCGAGACCCTGGCCGCCGGGGATCTCGGGTGCCTGATGAATATCGCGGGGCGCCTCAAACGCCGCTCCGCTCCCCTCAAAGCAATGCATGTCGCTGAAATCCTCGCCGGGATGGGCGATAAACCCGGCATTGGGGAGGGAGAAAACTGATGCAGGTTACCAGCCGCCGCTTCAAGGAGGGTGCGCATGACGCGCTCCATGACGAGAATATCCAGAAGGCTTTTTCCAAGGTAAAGAGCGGGTTTCCTGTTGCCCGCGCGAAAACGGCCAGTGAGCTCCCGGAGTTTGAGGATCTGCGCGATCAGGCACGCGATCTGAAAGATCATATCCTTGGTAATCTTGACTATTATCTTGAGTATTTCGAGGATCAGGTCCTGCTGCAGGGGGGCCGGGTGCATTGGTGCAGCAGTTATGCCGAGGCGCGGGAAGTTATCCTTGAAATTTGCCGCGATGCCGATGCGAAAACGGTGACCAAGGGCAAATCCATGATCACCGAGGAAATGGGGCTCAATGATTACCTTCAGGAAAAGGGGGTCGAGCCGATTGAGACGGATCTGGGTGAGTACATCATCCAGCTTGCTCATGAGTATCCCAGCCATATCGTCGCCCCGGCCCTGCATAAGACCAAAGACCAGGTAACGGAGTTATTTCACGAAAGTCACGAGAAATACGGGTTCAAGGAGCGCCTGACGGATCCGCAAGCGCTGGTGAACGAGGCACGAAGCATCCTTCGAGACAAGTTTGTTGCCGCCGATGTCGGCATTACCGGCGCGAACTTCCTGATTGCCGAGACGGGATCGACCGTTATCGTCACCAATGAGGGCAACGGTGACCTCACCCAATCCTTACCGAAAACCCATATCGCGGTTTCCAGCATCGAGAAGGTTGTCCCGACCCTGGAGGATGTGAGTCTTTTCCTCCGTCTACTGGCCCGCTCCGCGACGGGTCAGGAAATGTCGGTCTACACGACCTTTTCCACGGGCCCCAAGCGGATGGAAGATATCGACGGCCCAACCAATTTCCACGTAGTGCTGGTCGATAGCGGGCGCAGCGATCTTTTAGGTAGCGACAAGCAGGACTTGCTCCGCTGCCTAAAATGCGGGGCCTGCATGAACCATTGCCCGGTTTATCAGGCCGTCGGCGGGCATTCTTACGGCTGGGTCTATCCCGGCCCTATCGGCGCGGCCCTTAACCCCCATATGGTGGGGCTGGAAGAGGCGCGGCATTTGCCCAATGCCTCCAGTTTTTGCGGGCGGTGCGAGGAAGTTTGCCCTGTGCGTATTCCCCTGCCGAAAATCATGCGGCATTGGCGCGAACAGGCGTTTGAGACACAAGTCACCCCAAAGCCGGAACGCTGGGGTATTGGCATCTGGGCCTTTTTCGCGAAACGACCGAAACTTTACCGCCTGATGACCCGGATAAGTGCCCGATCGCTGAAACTGATGGCCGGAAAGAAGGGCGTCGTGCGCAAACTTCCCCTGATGAAGGGTTGGAGCTCGGTGCGGGATTTTCCAGCGCCCGAAGGCACGACTTTCATGGATCAGTGGAAAAAGCAGCAGCGGGAGGGAAAATAATGCCATCGCGCGACAAAATTTTCTCCCGCATCCGCCATAACCTTGGCCGGGGCCCCCTGGCTGAAGAGGCCGTGAATGCCCTCAAGGCCCGGATTGAAGGGCATGTACCCCATACCATCCCGAAGCGCACCGATATTGCCCATAAAGAACAGGTCGATCTTTTCCAGGCAAAGGCCGAAGCCCTGGCCGCGACGGTGGCACGTATCTCGTCGCTGGATGACGTGCCGGAGGCGTTGCGCGACTACCTGACGGCGCATAATCTTGCGACCCGGATCAAAATGTCACCTGACCCGGCACTCGATAACCTCCCCTTCAACATGACGCCAATGCTGGAAATCAACCGCGGGGCTGCCGCGCCCGAGGATGAGGTGAGCCTGACCCCGGCCTTTGCCGGCATCGCCGAGACGGGAACGCTCTGTATGGCCTCAAGCGCGGAGACGCCCTCAACGCTCAATTTCCTGCCAGAAAATCATGTTGTGGTAATCAAGGCGAGCCAGATTTCCGGGTCTCTGGAGGATAGCTGGGCAAGACTTCGCCAGAAATACGGTGCCGGAAACCTGCCGCGCACCGTCAATTTCATTTCCGGCCCGTCGCGCACGGCGGATATCGAGCAGACGCTGATCATGGGCGCCCATGGGCCGCGCCGATTGCATATCCTGATTGTTGACGATGGCCCGCAAGACTAATCGACCGAAAGGCCTGTCCAAGGCTGATCGTGATCTTTGGGATCATGTTGCGCGCAGCGTTGACCCGATAGACTCAAACCGCTTCGTTGGGGATAAAATAGACACCACGATGGTGCCGCCTTCGGAAAAGGAAGCAAATACATCCACCTTTATGGTGTCAAAACCCTCAAAAACTCCCCCTGATACACCAGCACAGCCGCGCCGGACCCTCGATCCGGAGGCGCTTAAAAAGGCGCTTGAAAGCTGGCCAAACGCCAATATGGCCCGTAACGGGCCAAAGGTTGAACCGTCTCTCCGTCAGAATGTGCCGGGACTGGACAAGCGCTCTGCGGAGCGCCTTCGCAAGGGGCGGATGGAAATCGACGCCCGTCTTGATCTGCACGGACTGACACGGGCAGACGCGCATCGCCGTCTTCGCAGTTTTATTACCACTGCCCAGGCTCAGGGAAAGCGTTGCGTCCTTGTCATTACCGGCAAGGGCTCGTCGAAGCATAAGACGGATGATGCGCCGTTTATGAGGAACGAAAAAGCCGGGGTCCTGCGTGAAGCCGTGCCGAAATGGCTGATGGCGCCGGATTTACGCCAACTGGTTATTGACATCCGCAACGCACAGCCGAAACATGGCGGCAGCGGCGCGCTGTATGTCTTGCTTCGGCGCAACCGTTCCTAAATCTGAGAATACAAGGACAGACACATGACCCCCTTTGGCCTTCGCGTCCGGAACCTTCGCAAAAGCCGCGGGATTACCCTCAAGAAAATGGCGGCTGATCTTGAAATCAGCTCGGCCTATCTTTCAGCGCTGGAACATGGCCACCGCGGCCGTCCGTCCTGGTCCCTGGTCGCGCAAATCTGCGATTATTTCAACATCATCTGGGACGATGCGGAGGAGTTGCAGCGCCTCGCCTCCCTCTCCCACCCCAAAGTGACGGTGGATACCAGCGGATTAAGCCCACTTGCGACGGAATATGCTAACCTGCTCGCCAATCAAATCCGCGACCTGCCGGAGCCTCGGCTCAAGGAAATGCTCGCCTATCTCAAAGGCAGAAGGACAGAAGAATGAGCGACACCCGCTCAGACAAGGGAACACGGCTCGCCCGCGGGGTGCAGAAACTTCTCCATGACATGGGGTATGACAGCCTGATGGAGGTAAAACTCCGCATTCGCCGCCGGGTTGACGTCATGGGTATCAATGAAAAGGGGCGGATTATCATTGTCGAGGTGAAATCCGGCCCTGCCGACTACCGTGTCGATGAAAAATGGAGTGAATATCTCCAATTCTGCGATGAATTCTACTTTGCTGTTGATATGGATTTCCCGACGGAACTCCTGCCCGAGAGCCATGGCCTGATCATCGCCGACGGTTTTGGCGGCGCAATAGCCCGCCCCTCCGCTGACTTTAACCTCAATGTTGCGCGTCGGCGCAATGTGACGCTCCGTTTCGCGCGGATAGCCGCCCGTCGTCTACTTGAAGCTGAAAACCCTATAAAGGAGAAGTTCAATGTGTTCTAGCGCCCCTGACGGTTCTGCCATCCCCAGCATCTTTATCGATAACCCCCGCACGAGAGTTACAGAATGGCGCTTTAAAGAGCGCGGCGACGCCACCGGATGGCATACCCATGAATATGATTATGTGGTTGTCCCTTTGTTTGACGGATATCTCGATATCGACCTGCCGAATGGCGAAAAAATCCGCGCCGAACTCAAAACCGGCGTCCCCTATTTCCGCGAGGTTGGTGTCGAGCATAACGTAAAAAACGGCAACGACTTCGAATGCGCCTTTATCGAGGTGGAATTCCTAACGCCAAACCCGAGGGGGTTTTAGGCGCTACCGGTACGGGTCATCCTTCGCGAGGTAGTTGGTGATGTAATCGCTGATGCCGTCTTCCAGGCTGCGGAAATTGCCACCGAAACCTTTGCTGCGGAGTTTCTGCATGTTTGCTTCGGTAAAATACTGGTATTTGTCTCGAATTTGTTCCGGGGTGTCGACGTAAGTAATCTTTTCGGGCTTGTCGGCGGCCTTGAACACGGCGGCGGCGAGATCCTTGAAGCTTCGTGCCTTGCCGGTGCCGAGGTTGAACAGTCCGGAAACCTTCGGATTATCGAGCAGCCATAGAATGACGTCGACGCAATCCTTCACATAGACGAAATCTCGGAGCTGCCCGCCGTCCTCATACTTCGGGTTATGGGACTTGAACAGGGTCACGCCCTCGCCCGCCGCGACCTTCGGGTAACATTGGGCAATCACGCTTTTCATGCTGCCCTTGTGATATTCATTCGGGCCGTAGACGTTGAAAAACTTGAGCCCTGCCCATTGCGGTGGCGTCATGGCGCCACGGGAAATCTCCCGCGTGACGAACTTGTCAAATGCATGCTTGCTCCAGCCATAAAGGTTGAGCGGTTGCAGCTTTTCAAGCGTTGCCTCGCTCTGGTCATCGTCGAACCCGGCCGCGCCATCGCCATAAGTCGCAGCAGAGGAGGCATAGATATAGGGAATTTTGTTATCGGTTGCGAAGCGCCAGAGCATTTTTGTCGGTCGGAAATTGCGCTTCAATATAAGATCGCCATCTGTCTCCGTCGTGGCGGAGATGGCGCCCATATGGATGATACCCTGCAGGCGGCTGTCGTTCCTGTGCAGCCAACCTTCCAGCTCGTCCGGATCGATAAAGTCGGAAATAGTTGATTTCGCGACATTCTTCCATTTATCGCCCTGTTCCAGCCAGTCGCAGACAACGATCTTCTCGCCCCGTTCAGAGAGCGCCGCAACGATATTGGAGCCGATAAAACCCGCGCCGCCAGTCACCAGGATCAGATTTCCCATTTTCACGCCTCTTTCTTGGATGCGAGAAGTCGCTCGATCGTGCCGGTGGTGCTGAACCCCTCCTTCAGGGACGCGAGATGCACCCGCCCGCCATAGGCCTCGACAATATCCGCGCCGACAACCGTTTCCTTGGTGTAATCCGCACCCTTGGTGAGCACATCGGGCCGGATCGCCTCGATCACCTTAATCGGCGTATCTTCCGCGAAGGGCACAACGAGGTCCACATCGGACAGGCTGGCGAGCACAATGGCGCGGGAATTCTCGTTCGTGACCGGCCGTCCCTCGCCCTTTAGGCGGCGGATGCTGTCATCGGTGTTGAGCCCGACGATAAGCCGGTCGCATTCGCTGCGGGCCTGCCGCATCAGCGAAATATGCCCCGGATGCACCAGATCGAAACAGCCATTGGTAAAGCCCACCTTGAGGCCGCGGCTGCGCCAGTTGGAAACCCGGTCCAATGCCTCATCGAGGCTAGAGATCTTGGCGTCCATCCCGCTGATTTCCTGGCTATGCAGCGCCTGCTTCATTTCCGCCTTGGTCACTGCCGCCGTGCCGGATTTCGACACCGCAATTCCGCCGGCAAGATTGGCAAGCCGTGTCGCCGCCTCAAGCGAGGCACCGGCCGCCAGCGCGAGCGCGAGCGCCGCAACCACACTGTCACCCGCGCCGGAGACATCAAACACCTCCTGCGCCTCGGCACTGATATGATGGGCGTTGTCCGCGGTGACCAGGCTCATGCCTGCCTCGGACCGGGTGACCAGAATAGCGGAAACACTGGCTTTGGCCAGGATGGAACGGGCCGCCTGCTCCACTTCCATATTGGAACCGCAGGGCATCCCGCTCGCCGCCATCATCTCCTTGCGGTTGGGTGTAAGAAGGGTAACGCCTGCATAGCGGCTGAAATCGGTGGATTTCGGGTCGGCAACGATGGGAATATTCTTCTCTTTGGCGGCGCTGATAACCTGCCGCAGGACAGTGTCCGACAGAACGCCTTTTGCATAATCCGACAGGACGATGATATCCGCGCCCTGTACGGCTCCCTGAAAGGCTTTTAGCACATTTCCAGCGGTTTGCGGTTGCAGTTGATGGGTCGCTTCATGATCGCTCCGCAGGAGTTGTTGGCCATCGGCAATAAAGCGAGTCTTGACCGTAGTCGGTCGACCGACCGATTTTACCAGATGGGGCGTCGTGGCGCCCTGGATGCTGAAAATGCGTTCAATCTCCCGCCCTTCCGCATCTTCCCCGACGACGGAGATAAGCTGCGCCTTTCCGCCAAGGGACGCAATATTGCGGACCACATTCCCGGCCCCACCCAGCATCTGCGACTGATGGGTGATGCTGAGGATAGGGATCGGTGCCTCGGGCGAAATGCGCGCGGTGCTGCCGTAAACGAAACGATCCAGCATCACATCACCGATCACCAGTACGTTAGCCTTGGCGGCGGTATCGAGGATATTGAGGAAGGAGGAACGGTTTTCCATACAATTCAGACCAGTTTCAACGATTGTTCAAGGGCGCCACAGAGCATATGACCGAAGGTGATATGCATTTCCTGTATGCGCCGGGTGGAGGTTGCGGGCACGATCAGCGAAACGTCGGCAAGTTCGGGCATCCGCCCGCCGTCCCGTCCCGTGAAGGCTGTGGTAACGAGCCCTTTTTTGCGCGCCATTTCGAGGGCATTGACGATATTCGGGCTCGTGCCGGATGTTGAAATGCCGACGGCAACATCGCCGGGCTGTCCAAGGGCGTCAATCTGCCGGGCAAATATATTTTCGAAGCCAAGGTCGTTGGCCCCGGCGGTGAGCGCCGATGTATCGGTATTGAGGGCAATGGCGGCGATGGGTTTGCGATCCTCAATAAAGCGAATGACAAGCTCCGCCGCCAGATGCTGCGCATCCGCCGCACTGCCGCCGTTGCCGAAAAAGAGGATCTTGTTGCCGTTCTGAACAGCCGTGACCCAGAGCGCAAGCATCTTCTGAAACGGTTCGGCAAGCGCTGCCCGGCTTTTTGCCAGCACCTCGCCATGATCTTCCAGCTCGCGGTTAAAATAATCTAGCGGATCCAAAATGCCTCGCCTTGAATAATGTGAAGTGTACTGGTCATAGTATAATCTCGCCGACCCTGCAAATACGGAGTTGACCCGCTATCCGCCTGGAGTCTCTTTTGGTAAATCTTTCGACTGTCGTGCCGCGCGGGGATCCGTGCTGTCAAAGGTCGCGAACGGCTCTTTAAGTCTGGCATTGGCCATGTCGATATAGTCCGGGTTGATTTCAATACCGATGGGTTGCCGGCCCAGAACGCTGGCAACCCGCGCTGTGGTACCGCTGCCAAGAAAAGGGTCTAGGATGACATCTCCGGGATTGGAGGACGCCTTTATGATCCGCTCCAGCAGGGCTTCTGGCTTCTGGGTGGGGTGGGGCAACCGCTCCGCTGCACAGTAATGCACATGGCTGAACTGCCAGACATCGCCGGGGTTCGCGCCCGCCATATTGTTGCGTTTGCGGTAGTACTTCTGTGGTACCCGCACGTCATCAAGGTTAAAGCGTGCGTCCTCGCCCTTCGAAAACCAGAGAATATCCTCATGGCGCGGGGAAAAGCCGCGCTTGCGGCCCATGCCTTGTGTATAGTGCCAGGTGATCCAGCCTTGTGGTATGAGATTAAAGTCTTCTTCCAGCATCAAGTACAGCCGGGCGATAAACTTGACACCCATGAAGCAATAGAATGACCCGCCGGGCTTTAAAAGGCGCACAGCCTCCCGCACCCAGTTTTCCGAGAAAACCCGGTAATCCTCCCGGTCTTTCAGGTCAATATTGTTGCCGTAGTTCTTCCCGAGGTTATAGGGGGGGTCGGCGATGATCAGATCGACGCTCTCCGTCTTGAGCTTGCCCATTTCCGCCACCGCGTCGCCGCAGATAAGGATATTTTTGGGGACAATCTGATCCATCCGGTTACTGCGGGGAGCGTTTTGCCATGATGCGCTGTAGGGTGCGCCGATGCATATTCAATCTGCGGGCCGTTTCCGATACATTATGGTCGCACAGCTCATAGACACGCTGGATATGTTCCCACCGGACACGATCAGCGGACATCGGGTTTTCCGGCGGTGTCGGCATCGCGTCCTTATCCGCGAGCAGGGCACTGACGATATCCTCGACATTTGCAGGTTTGGCAAGATAATCAATGGCCCCGGCCTTCACCGCCGCGACGGCAGAGGCGATATTGCCATAGCCTGTCAGCATGACAATGCTGGCGTCTTCATTGACCTTGCGAAGAGCTTCCACCACTTCAAGCCCGTTGCCGTCCTGAAGCCGGAGGTCGACAACCGCGTAATCGGGTGCATTTTCCACAGCGCATTTCTTGCCGTCCCGGACCGAATGGGCGAGTATCGGCGTGAAGCCCTTGCGCTCCATCGACCGACCGAGCCGGTTTAAAAAAATCTCATCGTCATCAACGATCAGCAGTGACCTTTTTTCGTCCATTACCCGCTCTTTTACTTTAAATGCCCCAAAAACAGGCTGCCGGGGCCAGATTAACACATTTTCTAGTTACTGAAAGGATCAGATTTTTCAAGCTGTCTGCGCGACCAGAGTATTTCGACTATCGCGCCACCATCTTCCTTGTTGGCAAAGCTGAGCTCTCCCCCACTCCGTCTAATCAGCATGTCGGCGATGAAAACACCCAGACCCATCCCGCCCTTTCCACGGCGACTTGACATATAGGGTTCTCCCAGCCGGTCAAGGATTTCTTCGGAAAAACCGGGGCCATCGTCGCAGATTTCCGCCCGGACCAGGTTGTCATTCCAGTAAAGGTCAATTGTGACCTGCAGCGCGGCGAATTCGGCGGCATTGCTGATAAGGTTGCCAAGACCGTGGCGTAGCTCTGCAGTCAGGAAAAGCCGCGGTATATCGGCCTGCTTCCCGTGGGTCTGGATCACAAACTCCTTGTCGCCGTCCTTGTATTTTTCCGTAACCAGCGAAAATAGATTGTCCAGCGCCAGGAAATTATGATGCTCGGACCCCTTGATGAACCGCTCTGTCTCCGGCCCTCTGGAGAGTTGCGCCAGCACCTCGGCGCATTTTTTCGCCTGATCATGGAGGAGAGCGGCATCTTCGGCCGTATCGCTTCCCTCTGGCAGGGCCTGTTTTAATTCCTCTGACACCAGCAGGATAGTGTTAAGCGGGGTGCCGAGCTCATGCGCGGCGGCGGCGGCGATGCCGCCCACGGCAGAAAGCTGCTGCTCCCGCGCGAGTTCCGCCCGGGCGATAGTGAGCGCATCGGACATTTTCCGCGAGTCCGCTGCAATCATCCAGGCATAGCCGGACAGGAATATGGTTCCCAGTACCAACGCGGCCCAGATTGCGAGAATATAGGTATTGGAAAGGTAAAGTGACCCGGATGGCAAGGGCAGCGGTTCATAGAAAACCGCAAGGACGGATAAGCAGGCGAGCGTTGTCAACCCCAGGAAAAAGGTTCCCTGACGGGTCAGGTTGGTTGCGGATATGGTCACCGGCACGAGGAACAGCACTGAAAAGGGGTTGGTGAGGCCACCGGTAAAGTAAAGAAGGCCTGCCAGCTGCAGAATATCATAAAACAGATACAGGATTGCCCCGCGGTTCGGAAGTCGCGTAGAGGATTTCCGGTTAAGACCGACCAGCAGGTTGAGAATGGCGCTGGCGCCGATCAGTAGCGCAATGGGCAGAAGCGGGAGATCATAGCCGAAAACGAGGTGAACAAGGATAACCGTCAATGCCTGCCCCAATACCGCCAGCCATCGGATATACACCAGCGTTTTGAGGCGCACACCACCTGCAGCAAGGTTGATCGCGTCGGATTCGATGTTCGGACTGAGCGTCTGGGGCGGTTTTTCTACCATATTCACTAAAATACGCACGCGGGTCTATTTTTCAGAAGAAAATTCGACATATTAATGCCATCATTGGTGCCTTATCTAATGTCAGTATCCCGTTTTCCAACGATGAGTCAAAAAGGATTAAGAAGATGCAGATGACATTCAAGTCAAGCCGTAGAAAATTCCTGTCACTCATAAGCGCTGGCGCGCTTCTTCTGGGATCCGGTAATCTTGCCGTTGCGGGTGAAGCAGAGGATCAACTGGTGGAAAAGGCGAAATTCACCATTACGGACATTGCCGCTCGATCAGAAATGGACCAGTTCCGTAAATTGCTCGCCGTTGCCAAGGGTGTTGTTGTCTTTCCGCAGGTCCTGAAAGCGGGCTTTTTCCTTGGAGGCGCCGGCGGAAGTGGTGTTCTACTTGGAAAAAATGACGCGGGCGGCTGGTCCTCACCGGCGTTTTACAGGATGGGACAGGGTAGTATCGGTCTGCAGTTCGGGGCGCAGGTCAATGAGTTGGTACTTGTCGTGATGACGGAAAAAGGCCTGCAGGCCATTATCAACAACCAGGTCAAGCTTGGCGGGGATTTGAGCGCGGCCGTGGGTCCGATGGGCACGACACTTGGCGCTTCGACAACAACCAACATGAAAGTTGACGTTTTCTCCTTCGCCATCTCGAAAGGCCTCTTTATCGGGGCATCGGTGGAAGGCTCGGTCCTGTCGTCAAACATGGATTCCAACTCGTCCTATTATGGCAAACCGGTCACCTCGCAGCAGATTGTCATCGAGAGGGCCGTCACAAATGCGCAAGCCGACGGATTGCGGGCCGCGTTGAATTCAGCGGAATTGAAATAAAAGGCACGCGAGGTCCGGCCCTTTTTTAAGGGCTTTTCTCGGAAAGTAGCTTTACAACATCCGGATGACGGTTCTGTTTCGCATGATCCAGAGCCGTCCTTCCCGTGAAATCCGTCCAGTCCAGCGTCGCTCCTTTTTCAAGCAGCAGCATCGCCACGGCTTTATGCCCGCTTTTGGCCGCCTTGATCAGGGCCGTCTCGCCCTGCCGGTTTTCCTCATCAATGTCTGCGCCCCCCTCGATCAGGATCTCTGCTGCGGCTGTTGATCCATAGGCTGCTGCCTGTATCAGTGCGGTATTGCCAAACGGATCGGGCAGGTCAACCTGGGCGCCATTGCGGATCAGAACGCGGACTGTTTTGGGCACGCCGGCTATGGCCGCATGATGCAGCAGCGGTATTTTCTTCAAATCGCGGATATTCGGGTTGTTGCCGGTCAGCAAAAACGCCTCTACTGCGGCGGTATCACCTCGGTCCGCATTCTGGAAAACAGCATCCTCTCCAAGGAGGGATTGGGCAAATGAGGACGGAACGATTGTTAAAGCCAGGAAAAAAACAAGAAAGTAGAACCGCATAACATCATCCCTTACACGTAACTTTTGTGTCACAATCCCCACTGAATTGGGGTTAATTATTACTCAAATAACCGGGTTCTCGCAAAAAAAACTGACATTCCGACATTTTTTCCTATATTATGCTGCACTGCAGCGAAAATTAGCGCAGAAAAACCAGGTATGTTTCAATTAGAAACCTTACCTAAATGTAGGAGAGTACGACGTGCTTTACCAGTTCAATGAAATGCAAAAATTGGCGCTTTCACCCGTACGGATGGCCGCACAACTCTACTCTCAGGTTTTGAGGAGCCCGTTCAACCCGATTTCTGAAACGGCGCCCGCGCAGACCCTGGCCGCAGGGTTCGATCTTTTCTCGGAAACGACGCAGTATCACGGGAAGCCGGCCTTTGGCATCACCTCAACCAGTATCGATTTGCAAACTGTTGCCGTGACCGAGGAAATTCTGCACCGCAAGACTTTTTGCCAGCTCAAGCATTTCAAGCGGGATACGGCACGCAAAGATCCCAAACTGTTGATCGTTGCGCCGATGTCGGGCCATTTTGCAACCCTCCTGCGCGGCACAGTCGAGACGATGTTGCCGAACCATGATGTCTATATAACCGATTGGCGCGATGCGGCCAATGTGCCTGTTTACGAGGGACGATTCGATCTAGACGACTATATCGACTACATTATCGAGTATCTCGATATCCTGGGTCCCGAAACTCATGTGATGGCGGTTTGCCAGCCAGGTGTGCCGGTTATGGCCGCAATTGCGTTGATGTCGGAAGATAAAAATCCAAATGCTCCGCTTTCCATGACCCTGATGGGCAGCCCGATTGATACGCGCCGTCATCCGACGGAACCGTGCAAGCTGGCCATGACCCACTCCATCGAGTGGTTCGAGCATACGGTGATCAATCACGTCCCGCTTGGTTATCCCGGCGCGTTTCGGCGCGTCTATCCCGGATTCTTGCAGCTCAGCGGTTTTGTCAGCATGAATTTCGGCCGTCATATGGAAGCCCATATGAAGCAGTTCGATCATCTGGTCGAGGGTGATGGGGACAGTGCCGACAGGCACCGTGCGTTCTATGCCGAGTATAACGCGGTGATGGACCTGACGGCGGAATACTATCTGCAGACGATTGAAACCGTCTTCCAGAAGCAGTCGCTCGCGAAAGGCGAGATGATGTACCGGGGTGACCGTCTGGTGCGGACGGACATGATAGAGAAAACTGCCCTGATGACAGTTGAAGGCGAGCTTGATGATATTTCCGGCATCGGCCAGACTGTGGCCGCCCATGATTTATGCTCAAACCTGCCCGAGAGCATGAAAACCCATTATGAGCAAAAGGGCGTCGGCCATTACGGCGTTTTTAACGGTAGCAAATTCAGAAGCACGATTGCTCCGCGCATCAGCGATTTCATCCTTAACCATGAACCGAAGAATCGTGCCCATCTTTCCCACAAGCCGAATACAGTTAAATCCAACGGAGCTGCACCCGCGGTGAAGGCGAACGGAACTGCCAAGCCGGCGACCCCCAAGAAAGCGGCTCCGAAGAAGGCGCCTGCTGCCCTGAAGGCGACACCGGCCAAAGCGGCGCCGGTCAAGGCAACCCCGGCGAAGAAACCTGCAGCAGAAGCTCCAACAATCGAGAAACCTGCAGCAAAAGCGCCAACAACCGAGAAAGCTATGGCTGTTGACGCAGCTCCCGCGCCAAAGGCAATGGAGCCGAAGGCCGCGCAGACAACAAAGCCAGCGGCAAAGGCAGCGCCCTTAAAGTCGCAGAAATCTCCAACAAAATCCAAGTCGGCCGCCCGGTCGCGGCGCACGCCAGCCAAGAAGGTCTGAGGTGGGGTGAGCGAAAAACCATTCTGGGAGACGATCGCGCTTGAAGATATGACAGCCGAGCAGTGGGAATCCCTTTGCGACGGTTGTGGTAAGTGCTGCCTCCTTAAGCTGGAAGATGCGGACACACTCGAGCTGTCCTATACCGATGTCGCTTGCCGCCTGCTTGACTTGGGAAGCTGCCGATGCGCCCAATATTCAGACCGCTCCCGGCTGGTGCCCGATTGTGTCACCCTGACACCGGAAATTATCCCGAACCTGCGCTGGATGCCGAAAACCTGCGCCTATCGGTTAATATCTGAAAACAAACCACTCCCCTGGTGGCATCCGCTGGTGTCAAATGACCCGGAAACCGTCCACCAGGCTGGTGTATCCGTTCGTGGACGGGCAATTTCGGAACGCCGGGCAGGCGATCTTGAAGATCATATCGTCGACTGGCCGGATGAAGACGTTGGCTGAGGGAGACACTCTCAAGCTGGTGGCGGGTCCGCCGCCTTATCTCGCCCATCAAGGCCGCAAAATTTCCATTGATATCCGGCGATCTCCCCGTGCAGCACGAATTAAACTCAGGATCGATCCAAGACACGGGGTTGTTCTGATGTTGCCCAAACGGGCTTCCCTCACGGCGGGGCTTGCCTTTTTGCGTCAGGAAATTGGCTGGATTGCCAGTAATATCAATAAACTACCTGAAACCATTCCGTTCCGCGATGGCGCCATGATGCCACTTTTGGGCAGGCCGCATCGGATTACCCATGTCCCGGATCAGCGGGGCCTTGTCTGGGCGGAAGACGGCCATATCTATGTCGCCGGACGGGAAGAACATTTGCCGCGCCGGGTGAAAGACTGGACCCGCAAGATGGCAAAGACGGAAATAGGCGTATGGGCTGCGGATTACGCGCAGAAAATAGATGTGCGCTACAGCGGGATTACCTTGCGCGACCAGGTGTCGCGATGGGGGAGCTGTTCATCAACCGGCCGGCTTAACTTCTCCTGGCGGCTCCTGCTGATGCCCGAAGAGGTTATGAGCTATATCGTTGCCCATGAGGTCGCGCATCTGCGCCATATGAACCATTCCTCCACCTTCTGGAGCTTGGTGCAAGACATGCATCCGTCCGTTGAGGCGGCCAAGAAATGGCTGAAAATTAACGGCGCGGATTTACATAAATATGGCATTGAACAGCCAGAGAGGGTATGACAATGGCGTCCTCACTCGAAAGCCGCCTATGAAACGCCTCTCCCCGTCTTCTGTTCCCTTTACCTTTTATCTCGCCGCTGCTGTGGCAATCGGGCCGCTGTCGACGGATATGTACCTGCCGACCTTTCCGCAGCTTGCCGAATATTTCAGCGCGAGTGCCGCGGAAGTGCAGCTTACCCTCAGTATTTTCACCTTCGGTATTGGCGGATGCCAGTTGGTGTACGGGCCGTTGACCGACCGGTTCGGCCGCAAGCCGGTGATTGTCGTCGGTCTGGTGATCTATCTGCTGGCCAGCCTCGCCTGTGTCGTTGCGGTCAATATTGACCAGCTGGTAATCTCCCGGTTTTTTCAGGCGCTTGGCGCCTGCGCCGCGATCGTTGTTCCGCGCGCCATGGTCCGCGATCTTTTCGCGCGGGAGCAGGCGGCGCGGCAACTATCCCGAATGGGAACAATTATGGGACTTGCGCCGGCTATCGCGCCGGTGCTGGGCGGTTACATCGCTGCCTTTTATGGATGGCAGTCGGTGTTTTTCGTTCTCGGGCTGGCAGCTTTCATCCTCGCCCTGGTTACGATAATGCTGGTAGATGAATCCCATCTGGCGAAAGATCCCAATGCCTTGCGCCCAAGTCATATTCTCCGAAACTATATGAGTTTGATCCGGCATCGCGAATTTCTGGGCTATGCACTGACCGGCGGTCTCTGCTTTGGCGGTCTTTTCTCCTTTATTTCCGGTTCTCCCCTCGTCCTGATCGAGGTGTTGGGCGTGCGCGCCGACAATTTTGGCTATTTTTTCGGAATGGTCGTCCTCGGATATATGAGCGGGACATTGCTCGGTCCCAAGATGACCCAGATGAAAGGGCTCTCCGCCTCCGTCGGGGTCGGCACCGGCATCTGCGCCGTTGGCGGTATTTCCATGGTTGCCGCGGGCTGGGCGGGGCTGAATACCATTCCCGCGGTCGTCGGCCCAATGATTATCTATACCGTCGGCATGGGAGTCGTTCTTCCGCAATCGCAAGCGGGCGCCATGGCGCCATTTCCAGAAAAAGCGGGCTCCGCCTCTGCCCTGATGGGCTTTATGATGCTTGGATTTGCCGCGTTTCTCGGCTTTCTTGTTGCCTATTTCTATGACGGAACGCAGTTCGCCATGGTCTACGCCATCGGCCTGATGGGGATCGGTTCGGTGGCCATCTACCTTCTGACAGTGCGCGGATCGACCGAAGAAATGTGGGACGAGAGCTGAGCGGGGCTTTAAGGCTGCTGGCGCTGTTTATCCATATAGTCGAAGGAGTTCTGCTTTTCTGGCGTGTTCAAATTGCCCGCAGGCGCGTTATCATTCGCGCTCCCGGCGTTTTTGCTTGAAAAAGCGCTGACGATCTTATCCCAAAGGCTGTCTGTGGAGCCTTCCCCTTCATCGACCCGGTTAAAGGCAACCGCATGGGTCGTTTTCGAATGGGTAATGAAGTCCTTCCAGGTAATGGCGGGCAGGTTACTCCCGTTCACCCGCTTGGTGGCGGAACCATCATCATTGCCGAACCAGACCCCGGCAACAAGATCCGGTGTAAAGCCAATAAACCAGGCGTCGCGGTAATCCTGTGTTGTTCCGGTTTTCCCGGCAGCGGCGAAGCCGGGGTTTGCGGCCTTTCCGGTGCCCCACTGAATGGTGGCGCTCATGACATCCTGCATCTTGTTGATCGTGGCGGCGCTGATAATCCGCCCCTGCCCCGAAGTTTGTCTCTTGTATAGGACCGGCCCATTCTTCTCGCGGATCTCTAGAACGCCATACGGCAGGACGGCCGTCCCGCCATTCGCGATTACGGCATTGGCGGCGGTTATCTCCAGCAGGGAGACTTCATTGGTACCGAGAGAGATTGACGGATGCAGCGGGAAATTCCCGGTAAGGCCGAGGTTTTTTGCCATGTTTGCCACTTTGTCCCGGCCGACCCGCTCTGTCACTTTGACGGCAACAGTGTTGATCGAACGGGCATAGGCCTCGCGCAGGCTCATATCGCCGTTATAACGCTTGGTATAGTTATTAGGTGTCCAGCCATCGATATTGATCGGGCCGTCATTGAATATATCGTCCGGCGAAAGACCATTCTCGAACGCCGCCGCATAGACAATGGTCTTGAAGACAGAACCGGGCTGGCGCCGGGCGACCGTTGCCCGGTTATAGACAGAATCCGCGTAGGTCCGACCGCCGACCATGGCATGAACGGCGCCGTCGGTTGACATGGCGACAAACGCGCCCTGTTTTACGGCCATTTTCTTGCCTTCGGCTTTAAGTCGCGCCTCGATGGCGCGTTCCGCATCGCCCTGCATAGCAAGGTCGAGCGTCGTGGTAATCACAAGGTCCTTCTCGGTGCGGCCGATATAAGACTGGACCTCGCTGACCACCCAGTCCGAAAAATAGCGGACATTGCGGAAATCCTGGCTTGCATTGTTCAGAACCGCCGGGTTGGCACGGAGTTTCTCGGCCTCTTCTGGGGTGAGATAGTCTTCGTCCTCCATTCGGGCAAGGACAACGCTGGCCCTGTCTTGTGCGCGCTCCAGATTGCGGGTTGGCGCGTAATATGTCGGCGCCTTGAGAAGGCCCGCCAGCATCGCCGCCTCGGCGGTCGTCAGCTCCGTTGCAGGATGTGAAAAATACTTCTTTGATGCGGCATCAATGCCGTAGGTGCCGGAGCCAAAATACATGCGGTTGAGATAAAGCGCGAGGATTTCATCCTTCGTGTATTCCGTCTCCAGCCAAAATGCGAGAAGGGTCTCGCGGATTTTCCGCCCAAGGGTACGCTCCGGCGTCAGGAACAGGTTTTTCGCAAGCTGTTGCGTGATGGTGCTGCCCCCCTGAACGACGCGACCGGCCTCGTAATTGCGCCAGGCGGCGCGGACGAGGCTGATGGGATTGAGACCAAAATGGCTATAGAAGTGGCTGTCCTCGGTTGCAAGCACCGCCTGCTTTATATTATTCGGGATTGCCTCGATGGGGAGCATGTCGCCATAGAGGTCGCCATAAGTGGAATAACGGATTTTATCGCGCGTTTGCAGTACCATCGACGGGCGTTTCTCGATCACGCCAATGCCCGAAATATCAGGGAGTGTATAGGCAAAGTAGCCAATGAAAAGGCCACCGATCAGAAGTATCCAGAGCGCCGCCGCGCCGCCCCAGTTAAGGACAGGAGCCCATATGCCGGGCTTTTGCGCTGCCTTGCGGCGGCGCGCACCCGTCGTCTTTTTCGGGCTGCGCCTTGAGGTGGTGCCCTTCGAAGCCTTCGCTTTTTGCGCAGACTTCGGACGCTGCGGATAAGCCTTTGATCCCGGCCTGCTGGTCGGTTTTCGCTTGCCGGGTCCCTTGGATGCCTTCTTCATAATCGAACTCAATCGTTACTTTGCATTACTCAAAATGCTGACCAAAGGGTGCTTTATCACTCACATATAAGGCAAAATTGCGATTTTAAACCGCATTTGTCTTCATCAGGTATCCAGAAAGCTGACTTTCAGGGCATTATCCTGGATAAAGTTGCGTCGTGGCTCCACCACATCACCCATCAGTGTGGAGAAGACTTCATCCGCCTCATCCCCGTGATTGATCCGGACCTGTAACAGGGTCCGTGCCTCGTGATCCAGGGTGGTTTCCCAAAGCTGTTCCGGGTTCATCTCGCCCAGTCCTTTATAGCGTTGGATAGCCAGCCCGCGTTTGCCAAGATTAGTGACGGACTCCATTAATTCGAGCGGTGAATAGATCACCTGTCGCTTATCCTTATGAATAAATACTGAGGGTTGAGCGTATATTGTGTGAAGCTCTTCCTTCATAAGGTCAAGCTGGCGTGCTTCGGCCGAATGGATGAGATTGTTGTCCACCATCTGAACTTCTGTCACGCCACGGACTTCACGACTGAACTTGAGGCTGAAATCTGGTAAAACCTCGCCGGTCCAGCCACGCTCTGTCTCCGAGGAAATCCCATCCAGCCTTTCGGCGACAAACTTGGCCGCTTCCGGCCCACGGACAGGATCACTCAACACTTCGTCATTCAGTGCCCCGGCAATGGCAACCTGCTCAACTACAGCACGGTTCTGGAGTCTGGCAATGGCCTCAATGAGATTTCGGGCTTGACGAGCGCGGGCAACCAAGGCCCTCAGGTCCTCGCCGCTGCGTTGTTCGCCGGAGGCAAGCTCCAGCACGACCTCTTCCATACCCTGGTCAATCAGGTAATCATCCATCGCCTGCTGGTCCTTGAGGTAAACGGAGGATTTACCCTTGGTCACCTTGTAAAGCGGTGGCTGGGCGATATAGAGATAGCCTTTTTCGACCAGTTCCGGCATTTGCCGGTAAAAGAAGGTGAGCAGAAGCGTGCGGATATGGGATCCGTCCACGTCGGCGTCGGTCATGATGATAATCTTGTGATAGCGTGCCTTCTCGATATCGAATTCTTCCGGCCCGATACCGGTGCCAAGCGCAGTGATCATGGTGCCGATTTCATTTGAGGAGAGCATGCGGTCAAACCGCGCCCGCTCGACATTGAGGATTTTACCGCGAAGGGGCAGGACGGCCTGATTATGGCGATCCCGCCCTTGTTTAGCGGATCCGCCAGCACTGTCACCCTCGACGAGGAAAAGTTCTGAAATCGCCGGGTCTTTCGATTGGCAATCGGCCAGTTTTCCGGGCAGGCTGGAAATATCCAGCGCGCCCTTGCGGCGGGTCAGCTCGCGCGCTTTGCGGGCGGCTTCACGCGCTGCAGCGGCCTCGATCACCTTTGAAATGACTATTTTTGCATCATTCGGATGCTCCTCGAACCACTGGCTGAGCGCGTCATAGACCGAACTTTCAACGATCGGTCGCACTTCACTGGAGACCAGTTTGTCCTTGGTTTGCGACGAGAATTTCGGGTCTGGCACCTTGACCGAGACGACGCAGGTCAGCCCCTCGCGCGCGTCATCGCCGGTGATTGTCGCCTTTTCCTTCTTGGCGATTCCACTCGACGCCGCATACTGGTTTATGGCACGGGTCAGCGCGGCGCGGAAACCGGCGAGATGGGTGCCGCCGTCGCGTTGCGGAATATTGTTGGTGAAGCAGAGCACATTTTCATGATAGCTGTCGTTCCACTCCAGCGACGCCTCAACCGTCACCCCGTCCTTTTCCCCTACAAGATCGATGGTTTCCGTGATCATCGGATTTTTCGACCGGTCGAGATATTTCACGAAAGCGGAAATGCCGCCCTCATAATGCAGATCGACCGTTACGGGTTCAGCAGAGCGTAAGTCATTGATTTGAATGTAAACGCCGGAGTTGAGGAAGGCGAGCTCCCGCAGGCGATGTTCCAGCGTCGAGAATTCAAACTTGATATTGGTAAAGGTTTCGGGCGATGGGATGAAGGTGATTTCTGTCCCGCTCTTGCCCACGGCATCACCAATGATTTCAAGAGCGCCAACTGGTTCCCCATGCTCGAAACTGAGGCGATGTTCCTTGCTGTTGCGCCAAATCGTCATATCAAGCCGGGTGGAAAGCGCATTCACAACGGAGACGCCAACACCATGCAGGCCACCGGAGACCTTATAGGAATTCTGGTCAAACTTACCGCCCGCATGAAGCTGTGTCATAATCACCTCGGCGGCGGAGACTCCTTCCTCATGCATGTCCACGGGAATACCTCGCCCGTTATCGCGCACGGTGACCGACCCGTCGGGATTGAGCGCAACATAGATCAGGTCGCAATGACCGGCCAGCGCCTCATCGATGGCGTTGTCCACAACCTCATAGACCATATGATGCAGACCCGAGCCATCATCTGTATCGCCGATATACATGCCCGGACGCTTGCGCACCGCATCAAGACCCTTCAGGACCTTGATCGACTCCGCGCCATATTCCTCAGCTTCCATTGGACCTTCTGTCTTACTCATTACGTCGTCTTTCCTTCTAGCTAACAGCCGTCCGGCAAATGGTGCCATTGTCGACTGTTAAAAACTGCGCCCGGTTTCCAAGTTCGGAAAACAGGGCGTAATCGGTACCTGTCATCCAGGCCTGGGTCTTCATATCCTCAATCTCGTCGAACAGCGCTGCGCGCCGTTTCTGGTCGAGATGCGCCGTTATCTCATCAAGCAACAGGACTGGTGCCTGACCCTGCATTCCGGTTTGAAGGCGCGCATCACCGAGGATGATCGAAATCAGCAACGCCTTCTGCTCCCCGGTTGAGCAGAGCCCCGCAGGCATGCCCTTGTCCTTGTGCAGCACGCCAAGATCGCTCCGGTGCGGGCCGAGGGTGGTACTACCCGCCATGGCATCCTGGCGCCGTGACGCCTCCAACTCGCTGCGGTATTTATCTTCCACCGCCAGCGCGCTCATTTCCTCAAGCCAACCTTCCAACAGACCCTCGACACTCACCTCGGCCTTTGGAAAGGCGCCGGCTCCGGGACCCAGCGCTGCCGCTTCCATGGAGCTGTTCAACCGCGCCGCCGTTTCCCGCCGCGCCGCTGCGATAGCTGTACCGGTTTCCGCCAGTGACCGTTCCAGTGATGCCAGCCAATGTCTGTCATAACGACCTTCCTTCAGGAGCCGATTGCGATCCCGCATGACCTTCTCAAAGGCCGTCATCCGCTTGCTGTGGGCCGGATCGAAGCCAAATGTGAGCCGGTCAAGAAACCGCCGTCTGCCAACGGCACCTTCCTGAAACAGGCGATCCATCTGCGGGGTCAGCCAGCTGACCTTTAGATAGTCCGCAAGGGCGGACGACCCGTTCACATTCTGCCCGTCTATTTTAACCGATCGGCGCTCCCCCGTCTCCTTATTTTCCACAGTTCCGGGTACGCTGATCAGGCCAGTTCCAAGCGTGGTTTCGCCGTCATCTGTCGAGACATCCGCGGCCACAGCCCAACCACCGCTCCCTTTCGTGTTAGCCGCATCCGCCAACTTCGCCCGGCGCAATCCCCGCCCCGGGTTAAGAAAGGAGATTGCCTCCAGAAGATTGGTTTTTCCGCTGCCATTGGCACCCGTCAGAACAACGGGGCGACTATCTGCTTCAACCTTCAAATACGTATAATTGCGAAAATTTGTCAAAATCAGGCGCGTAATAGCATAGGCGGACACAAATGGCTCCTCTATGGCGACACCCATCGTCCGAACATGGTAAGCCACGGCACTGTAACGGTTGCCAAGTTATACCCGCATCGGCATCAGGACATAGAGCGCCCCTTCGTCGGCGCTGTCCCGGACGATGGTGGGTGAGCCAGCGTCGGCAAACAGGAAGCGGGCATTCTCGCCGTCAATCTGTCCGGTAATATCAAGCAGATATTTCGAGTTGAAGCCGATTTCCATACCTTCCGATCCATAGGCCGCGGCCACCTCTTCCGAGGCGCTGCCCGCGTCTGCCCCTGTTGCGGAAAGGGTGATCAGATCAGTGCTGAGCGACAATTTGATCGCCCGGGTTTTTTCGGTCGCAACCGTGGAAACACGGTCAACAGCCTGGGCGAAAGTTTTCCCATCCAGTTCCAGTACCTTGTCATTCCCCGCCGGGATCACCCGTTCATAATCGGGGAAGGTGCCGTCAATCAGCTTCGATGTCAGAACCGTTTCGCCAAAGGAAAAGCAGATTTTAGTGTCTGAGAGGGAAATCGAAACCGGCTCATCCCGCTCGTCAATCAGCCGGAGGATCTCGCTCACGGCCTTGCGCGGTACAATCACACCCGGTATCCCTTCGGCATCCGTCGGGATTGGCGTTTCAACACGGGCCAGGCGATGACCATCGGTTGCCACGGCACGGAGCATTGGAACGCCATCTGTTTCCGCGGTATGCAGGTAAATTCCGTTCAGGTAATAGCGGGTCTCTTCCGTCGAGATCGCAAAGCGGGTCTTGTCGATCAACCGTTTGAGAATGCTCGCCGACAGAACAAAATTATGTGGGAGCTGATTGGTTTCCATAATCGGGAAATCATCCTGCGGAAGGCAGGCAAGAGCGAATTTCGACTGGCCGCTGCGCACGTAGATCCGTTCTTCCGCGCTTTTGTAATCAAGCTCCACCTGGCTGCCTTCGGGCAGTTTGCGGATGATGTCATAGAGAAGATGGGCCGGGATGGTCGTGGCCCCTTCGGTTTCGATATTCGCCGCGACCTTTTCATTGATCGCGATATCAAGATCTGTTGCCGTCAGGCCGAGAAACCCATCCCGCGCTTCCATCAGGATATTGGCCAGGATCGGGATTGTGTTGCGGCGTTCGACAACGCTTTGCACATGGCTCAAGGACGTCAGCAAAGCGGTGCGTTCTATTGTCAGTTTCATGGGCTCAATCAGGCTTCAAATAGGTTACTCAAAATGGGCTGCCATTATGCCCGATAAAGGCCGGCGACTTCAATATAATTCTCCCTTGAACCAGCAAATCCGCCAGCTACCTAAGAATTTGATTCATAACCTTGAATCCAATTTCGGACCGGTACGGGAGAACAGGCGCTACTATAACAGAATGAGCCTGGGAAACCTAGGGTTTTCACCAATTGGGGCGAGCCAAAACACAGCCGGAAATTACCTGCAAAATCAGGAGGTTGTAACATCCCGTAGCGGGCGGGTGAACCGGTAGGTCGCCACAAGCCCGATCGCGGCGGCCGGCAGGCTGGCCAGTGGCAACAGCCAGGCAACGAAAATGAAAACCGGCATGTCTGCCTGTTCCGACAGGCCGGCGGCATTGGCAAGAATGCCCGCATAGGCCGCTCCCAGGGCAAATCCAACCCGCTGGAGCGTCGGAATGGCGCTGGCGATCCGTTCATACTCGTCCGTTGGCGCAAGCTTCAGGGCGCGGCGCAAAATGAAGGTCCAGGCCAGCCCGAAACCACTGCCCTGCAAGGCGGCGAAAATACCGATCAGCCATACCGGCCCGTTGGGCAGGCTGTAGGCATAGCCAAGCAGGCTGGCCGTGATGACCGACATCCCGGCTATTATCATTCTGGTGTCATGTTTTTCTGCAATGCCTGAGACCAGGAAAGCAGCAATTGACCAGCCGATAGACAGGCAGGCCATGACATATCCGCCGACGATGGGCGGTTCGTGATGAATGACCGTGATTAGATAGGGGCCATAGACTGTGATGGCGATCGTCGTTGTCGAGAAGGCGAGAACCAGCACCAGCGCTGCGCCGAGTGGTGTCGCCAAATTTAAAGGTCTGTGGGGAAGAAGTCGGTTCTCCTTCTTCTTGCCATCTAGAAACAGAAAAATACACAGCGCCATGACGCCAAAGGTCACAAACAGGCTGGTTTGCAGGATGGAAACCTCGATCCCGCCATAAGCAACCAGAAAAACGCCAAGCGAAAGCCAGGTAAGCCGCCAGAGGGGAAAGCGGATGCGCCTCTCTTCCTCCGGCTTTTTCACCCTGCGTAGGGTAAACTGGATCCAGATCGCCATCAGGACCGCTTGGACGGCGAAAAACCAAAAGCCGCCCTGCCAGGTACCATATTCCACGAAAAGCCCCCCTACAAGGGGACCTATAAAAGCGGAAACGCCCCATAAAGTGCTGATCGCCCCCATTGCGCGCGCGGTAAGCCGTCGGGGAAACAGGGTGCTTACGGAAACAAAGGCCATCGCCATCAGGCCGCCACCGCCGAGCCCCTGAAACAAACGACCGACCAGCACCACCCCCATTTCCGGTGCCAGTGCACTGACCGCGCAGCCCAGCGCGAACAGCAAGGCTGCCAGCGTCATCGGCCCGCGCAGGCCGTAGTGCAGGGTCAAAAGGCCACTGGAAGCGCCGGCAACGATGGATCCAATGCCATAAAGCGCCACTGTCCAGGCAATCAGTTCTGCCCCGCCAATATCCGCGACAATCTGTGGTACCATGGTCGCAACCAGCAGACTGTCCGCCGCGTGCAGCCAGATGCCAAGACAGACAAGCGCCAGCGCTGAACCATAGTCCCGGTTAAGGATTTCGCGCCAACTTACCGCGCTCTCCTGATGAGTTTGATCCATGACAGAAACCCGCTATTCTTATCCTGTTATCGGGGGCTAAAAGCTTCACAGGCCTATACAACAGGCGGTGCGATAGAGCAATTTGCATGTCCATTTTGGCAACGGGTCGTCAATTCTGTTCTGATGGTACCGGGGTTCGGGTTCCCTCTATTCCAGCATCCGCATCAACAAATCAATATCCTCCGACAGGACCATATCCTCCTGTCTCAATTCATCGATTTTTTTGAGGGCGTGCATGACGGTTGTATGATCACGGCCGCCGAATTTCCGGCCGATTTCCGGCAAAGACCGGGACGTGAGGTGCTTGGCGAGATACATCGCCACCTGACGCGGGCGAGCTACGGCACGGGCGCGACGGGCGGAATGCATGTCCGACATGCGGATATTGAAATGCTCCGCCACTTTTTTCTGAATTTCCTCGATTGTGATCCGCCGATCATTGGCACGCAGAAGATCACGCAGCACTTCCTGGGTGCTTTCCAGGGTGACGGCGCGGCCGACAAGATCAGAATAGGCGAGCACACGGTTCAGCGCCCCTTCTAGTTCCCGGACGTTGGACGTGATGCGATGGGCGAGGAATTCCAGAATGCGCGGCTCAATTTCGATTTTCCCCTGCTCTACCTTTGATTGCAGGATACCGAGACGAAGTTCGTAATCGGTTGGGTGGATATCGGCTACCAGGCCCCAGCCGAGGCGGGAGCGCATCCGTTCCTCCATTCCCTCAAGGTCGGTCGGGGATCGGTCGCCGGAGATGATTATCTGGTGGTTCTGGTCAACCAGCGCATTGAAGGTATGGAAAAATTCCTCCTGTGTACTGTCCTTACCGGCAATGAACTGCACATCGTCGATCATCAACACATCGACGGAGCGGAACTGGTCCTTGAAGTTCATCGTATCCTTAAAGCGAAGCGCCCGGATAAAACGATACATGAATTTTTCCGCGGAAAGATAGAGAACTTTCTTTTCCGGGCTGTTGGCGGCAAGGGCATGGCCGATGGCGTGCATCAGATGGGTCTTGCCAAGTCCGACTCCGCCATAAAGATAAAGCGGATTAAAGGGGACGGAATCCTTTGCCTCGGCCACCCGGCGGGCGGCCGCATGGGCTAGCTCGTTCGACTTACCAACAACAAAATTGTCAAAGGTAAAGCGCGGATCAAGCGGAGCCATCAGGGACGGGTCGTGGCTGGCTGTCGTGGCAATGGCTGCGGACTGCCCCTTGAAAGCTGTGGTCGCTTCGGCGAGGCCGAGGGTCGTTTTATGGGACCCGCCATTCTTCTTGTCTAGCGGCTTTACCTGGAAATCGACAGTCGTGATTGTCTCGTCTTCCGCATTCCAAAACTGCCGGATGCGATTGGCGTAATTGTTGAGAACCCAGTCCCGCAAGAAACGCGTTGGCAGCGTCATTGAGACCTTCGCGCCATCGATCTTCTCAAACTCGATATTTTTAAGCCAGGAATTAAACGTCGCATCGCCATATTCGCTGCGAAGTTTTCCCCTGATCTGCTTCCAATTCGCTATTGCGGCGGTATTGGAAGTCCTGGATTCCGTCTCATCAGTCATCAACTTTGTTTCCAATTCAGACCCGCAGCTTTCCAACCGCCAATTTTCCCCCGGTGGCTATTCTGGTCAGGTGCGCCCTCAAAACCTTCCAGTACATTATACGCCCGGCTGTAGCCTGCCTGTGTGGCCGCTTCTGCCGCGGCGATGGAACGTACGCCCGAACGGCAGAGAAAGATCATGGGGGCGGCCTTGTTTGGCTGCAGGGTAGAGATTTCCTCAATGAAGTTTTCATTTTTCGACATATCAGGAAACTGGACCCACGAAATCGGTTGAACGGACTTGTTGAGTGAAGAGAGATCCGGCAGACCTACATAGGCCCATTCCGCTGTTGTTCTGACATCAATCAGGACCGCTTCCGGGTCGCTTGCCAGTAAATCCCATGTTTCCTGGACAGTCATATCACCGGCATAGGTTGCGTTGGTGCCGGAAATTCCCCCATTCGTCATCTAGATATTTCCTTACGTTCTAATAGGTGCGGAATAATGCCCAGAAACTTCTCGACATTACCGACAAAGATTCTCTGGCGTTCCTCCCCCGAGAGCCGCCCAAACTAATTCGCAAAATTGAATTTTATAAAACTAATACGCAACTGAATACAGCAATTCCCTGGCGTTAATTCGCCCCTTCACCACCACTTCAACTATGTGATTTAAGGATTGGGAGTGCTCCGTTAAGACCGCGGAGAGTAAACTTATCCACACCCCCCTTGCAAGGGACGGGAGGCGGGATTATCGAAATTTATTTTTCGAATTGACCGAACATTTTCTTGACCTACAAGATGTTGTGAGCGGTTCCATAGCATCGATGTTAACTGGTAAAAAAGGCGCGAGAAATCACTTCGCAAGCCACGCCTATAAAGCGCAATTGGGCATAGAAAAAGCCGCGATCCGTTTCCGGGTCGCGGCTTGATTCTGATTCGATTCTAGTCTTATGCGGAGAGGGATCTAACCTTCGCATTCAGACGTGAAATCTTGCGGGAGGCTGTATTTTTCTTGTACAGACCTTTTACCACGCCACGGGTAAGTTCAGACTGAGCCGCGCGAAGCGCCTCGTTGGCTTTCGTCTGATCGCCTTCTGTTACAGCCAGTTCCACCTTTTTCACATAGGTGCGAATGCGGCTGCGGCGTGCCCGGTTACGTTCGGTCCGGACGTCTGTCTGCCGGATGCGTTTCAATGCAGATTTATGATGCGCCATGACAATCCTGTCTTTTAGCTTCGAAATTCGGAAGCCGGGTTATAACCAGCGGAAAATACGCCGTCAACAGAAGATTGGATAATATTGGCGGGAAATCGCAATTTTCCACCTAATCAGCCATCTGCTACCGGCCATTTTCCGCGAAATGTGGTATTTTTAGCGGTTTTTGAACTCCGGTGTGCGTTTTTCGGCGAAGGCGGACATCCCTTCCTTCTGGTCTTCGGTCGAAAATGTCGAATGGAAAACCCGCCGCTCGAACATGATTCCTTCCCGTAAGGTGGTCTCATAGGACTTGTTGACGCTTTCCTTGCACATCATGACGATGGGCTGGGAGAGTTTGGCGATTTCACCTGCCACCTTGATGGCCTCATCCATCAAATCATCAACCGGGACAATCCGGCTGACCAATCCGGCCCGCTCAGCTTCCTCGGCTCCCATCATCCGCCCGGTCAGGCACATTTCCATGGCCTTTGACTTACCGACGGCACGGGTCAGGCGCTGGGTGCCGCCGAGGCCCGGAATGGTGCCAAGCTTGATTTCCGGCTGCCCGAACTGCGCATTGTCGGCAGCAAGGATAAAGTCGCACATCATGGCAACCTCGCATCCGCCGCCCAGCGCGTACCCCGCCACCGCCGCGATCACGGGTTTGCGGAACGTGGAGAGCCTTTCCGCATCATTGGTCAGGAAATTGTTCTTATAGACATCCATATAGGTTTTTGGCTGCATTTCCAGGATGTCTGCACCTGCGGCGAAAGCCTTCTCCGAGCCGGTCAGAACAACGGCGCCGATATTCTCGTCAGCCTCGAACTTATCGAGGGCGTCGGCCAGTTCCACGAAAAGTTCCGCACAGAGAGCATTAAGCGCTTTCGGCCGATCAAGGCGAATAATGCCAACGGCGCCCTTCGTATCAGTGACAATATTATTATAGGCCATGGGAATATCCTGTTATTGGTTTCATTACGTAATTTGCGCCCATTATCTCCAAGAAAAGTGCTTTGTCCAGCCTAGTATCGGGACCCTAGCGTTGGCAATTCGGACAGTAAAAGGTGGAACGGCCGGATTGTGTGATTCTTTTGATTATTTCGCCGCATCCTTGTGTCGGACAAGGGGTCCCTTCCTTGTCATAAACGTGGAATCGATGCTGGAAATAACCGAGTTCCCCATCTGTATTGCTGTAATCGCGAAGGGTCGATCCGCCGGACTGTATCGCTTCCTCCAGCACGGTGCGAATGGCGACAGCAAGCAAATCGGCCCGTTTCCCCTTTACATTCTGGGCGAGGCGTTTTGGCGAGATGCCGCTTCGGTACAGAGCCTCGCAGGCGTATATATTACCAACGCCGGCGACGATGCGTTGATCCAGCAAGGCAATCTTTATGGGTGTTTTCCGGCCCGCCAGCCGTTCAGCAAGGACGGGGCCGCTGAATTCGTTACCAAGCGGTTCCGGCCCGATGCCGGCGAGCTGCGGATGGGTGTCCAGCAATTCGGTTCGTGTCAATAACATAAAGCCGAACCGGCGCGGATCATGATAGCGCACCCGAAGACCGCGGCGGGTTTCGAAAATCACATGATCATGCTTGTCAAAGACGCTGCGGGGGTCCGGCTCCGGTTCAATCCGAAAGCTGCCGGACATGCCAAGATGGCCGATCATCACATCCCCGCCCTCCAGCGACATCAGGATATATTTCGCACGTCGGCGAATGGCCTCAATTCTTCGGCCGGTCAGGGTCTCGGCGAAACCGTTGGCGAAGGGAAAGCGCAAATTCTCGCGCCGCAGCGTGACGGTTGTGAACTGATCGCCGATCAAGGCCTGTTCAAGGCCGCGGCAGACTGTTTCGACTTCAGGTAATTCTGGCATGGCGGGACAGTAGCCTTATTTTATGCCTTGCGCTATGCTCTTATTTCGACCAAACAGGGCGATCTATTCAGCCAACAGACGGAAAGTGCGATGGCAGATTCGGACAATTCATCGGATAGCACCCATTTCGGGTTTCGCGAAGTTCCCAGGGACGCGAAAGCCGGACTTGTGCGCGGCGTTTTTGATAGCGTTGCTGAAAATTACGACGTGATGAATGACCTGATGAGTGGCGGAATCCACCGGCTGTGGAAATCAGCGATGATCGATTGGTTGATGCCGCGAAAAGGGCAGCATCTTCTCGATGTGGCGGGCGGCACCGGTGATATTGCCTTTCGTTTCATGGACGCAGTGGAAAGCGACGGCCGGGTCACGGTGCTCGACATCAATCACGCCATGTTAAGTGTCGGGCAGGACCGGGCGATCGACCAGGGCCGCCTTGCCGGTCTTGACTGGGTGAATGGTGATGCGCAGACGCTCCCGCTTGAAGATAAAACGGTTGATGCCTATACCATTGCCTTCGGTATTCGCAATGTGACGGATATCCCGAAGGCGCTGAGGGAGGCCCGTCGCGTGCTGAAACCCGGCGGGCGGTTCATGTGTCTGGAGTTCAGCAAGGTGGAGGCGCCGGTCTTGAAAGAATTTTATGATTTCTATTCCTTCAAGCTGCTCCCGGAAATCGGTGGCATTGTGGCAAAGGACAAGGCGTCCTATCAGTATTTGGTTGAAAGTATCCGTCAGTTTCCGGATGCCGACCGTTTCGCCGATATGCTGGGCGAGGCGGGCTTCGGGCAGGTCAAGTACCGCCGTCTTTCCGGCGGCATTGCGGCCCTGCATTCTGCCTGGCGGCTTTAGGTTTGGTGTGCCCTGACCGTAATAGGAGCGGAATTTCGTGATCCGGACCATTAATAATTCCCTGCGACTGCTCTTCGTGGCCCGGACGCTTGCGCGTCATGACGCCCTTTTCTTCCTCGATAACATCGACCGGTTGCCATTTTATCTGGTTGTGCTTCGGAAAATCATGCCGGTGTTTGCCCTGGGTGCCACCAAAAGCAAGAATTTGCGGGATGGAGAGCGGCTCGCCAATGCGCTACAGGATTTGGGCCCCAGTTTCATCAAGCTGGGTCAGGCCCTGTCGGTTCGCGCCGACCTGATTGGGGAGGAAATGGTCCTTGATCTTGGTAATCTTCGGGACCGCCTGCCGCCCTTCCCGTTTGAGAAGGCGCGCGAAACGATTGAATATGAACTACAGACCCCCCTTGATGAACTTTATGCGGAGTTCAATCCCGAGCCGGTTGCCGCGGCCTCCATCGCGCAGGTGCATTTCGCGAAAGTAAGGGAGACTGTCCCTGCCCCGACCGATGAAGATCCGGACGCGACGGAGGAAATCCTTCGCGATGTTGCCGTGAAGATTCTTCGCCCCGGTATTGAAGATGCGTTCGAGCGGGATTTAAGGTTATTCTATTGGCTGGCGGAGTTGACAGAGCGATATCAGCCGAATTTTCGGCGTCTGCGACTGACCAAGATCGTTGATATCATGGCTGATTCCGTCGAGTTGGAGATAAATTTACGGCTCGAAGCAGCCGCCGCCTCGGAAATGGCGGAGAATTTCGCGGAAGATCCCGAGTTTGATGTGCCTGAAATTGACTGGCAGCGCACCGCCCAACGAGTGATGACGCAAAGCCGCATAGATGGGATCAGTATCTCGAATAAGGCGGAACTGATCGCCGCGGGGCATGACCTTAATGCTCTTGCCGATAATGTTATCCGGGTGTTCCTGCATCAGGTGCTTCGCGACGGCTTTTTCCATGCAGATATGCATCACGGCAACCTGTTCGTAACAGCGGACGGGCGGTTGGTCGCTGTTGATTTCGGCATCATGGGCCGTATGAGCCGGGAAACCCGGTTGTTCATGGCGGAAATGCTGCATGCCTTCCTGACCCGGGATTATTGGCGGGCAGCTGAGGTTCATTTCGAGGCCGGATACGTCCCCAAACATAAATCGCTCCCCAGTTTCGCGCAGGCCTGCCGCTCCATCGGGGAGCCTATACTCGGCCGCCCCGTCAATGAAATCTCCATCGCCCGGCTGTTGGTTCAGCTTTTCCAGGTTACTGAGACCTTCGAAATGGAAACCCAGCCGCAACTCCTGCTTCTGCAGAAAACCATGGTTACCGCCGAAGGTGTCGCACAAAGCCTCAATTCTGAAATCAATTTCTGGGAATCCGCTTCGCCAACCGTTGCCCATTGGATGCGGGAGAATATGGGCGTAGAGGCCCATGCCGCCGAAGTGGTGAAGGATGGCATGGCGCTGCTTCGCAAAATTCCAGCGATCGTGACGAAGGCCGATGGCTTGCTGGCGGAACTGGATGCCCGTGAAAAGGCGCTTAAGCAGGATGCCCAGAATGAGGAAGCCAACATGGCAGCGGAGCGCCATAACCGCGCGGGCTATCTTGTTGGGGGCGTATTTCTCGGTGCCGTTGCCGCTTATCTTCTGATGCTCTCGATCTGATTTTGCAACAAATCGCTTCTAATTAGTGATGCCGTCAAGAAATAGCTTGCGGGATGACGGGGGAATAATTATTTTTCACAGAAAAGATCAGTAAAATTCTGGGAATAGATTATTTTGGGCGAAAATATCGAGAAGAAATCAGTCCTCCTGATTATTGGCGGCGGTATCGCGGCCTATAAGTCTCTGGAACTTATCCGCCTGCTGGCCAAGCAGGGTATTCGGACCCGTGCCATTCTGACCCGTGCGGCGAAAGAATTTGTCACCCCCCTGTCCGTTGCCTCGCTGACAGGTGAGAAAGTTTATGATGATCTCTTTTCCCTCACTGATGAAGCTGAAATGGGGCATATCCAGCTCTCGCGCAGTGCCGACCTGCTGGTCGTCGCCCCGGCAACAGCGGATTTGATGGCGAAAATGGCAACAGGTCAAGCGACCGACCTTGCTACGACTGCTCTGCTCGCGACGGATAAGCCGGTCCTGATCGCGCCTGCGATGAACGTCCGCATGTGGCAGCACCCGGCGACGCAGCGCAACCTGACGACATTAAAGGACGATGGCGTCATGACCATTGGCCCCGATGAGGGGGATATGGCCTGCGGGGAATATGGACCCGGCCGGATGGCGGAACCGGAAGCGATATGCGGTGCGGTCCTGGATTTTTTTCAGAAAAATGCCGAGAAACCCCTTAAGGGGCGCAAGATGCTTGTGACCGCCGGACCCACCCATGAACCAATTGATCCGGTGCGCTATATCGCTAATCGTTCCTCGGGCAAGCAAGGCTACGCGATTGCCGCGGCGCTCGCAGATCTGGGCGCCGATGTGGTGCTTGTCTCGGGACCGACACGGTTGGAGACACCGCGGGGAGTAACGCTGAAATCGATCGAATCCGCAAAAGACATGCTTGCTGCCTGCGAGGCCGCCCTGCCCGTCGATGGCGCCATATTCGCCGCCGCCGTCGCCGACTGGCGTGTCGAGACGGAATCGGACCAGAAAATCAAGAAGCGCGATGGCCAGCTCCCTCACCTGTGCCTTGCCGAGAATCCGGATATCCTTGCTACGGTCAGCACACTTGGCAAAAACCGCCCCACGCTGGTGGTCGGGTTTGCAGCGGAAACGCAAGCGATCATTGAGAATGGCAAGGCCAAGCTGGCCAAGAAGGGCTGTGACTGGATTCTGGCGAATGATGTCGGGATCGGAACCGGCACCTTCGGCGGTGATGAAAACCAGATAATCCTGCTGACAGATAAGTTGGTGGAGGAATGGCCAAAGCAAAGCAAGGAGGCTGTGGCACGCACAGTTGCCGCCCGAATTGCGACCTATTTTCAAGGGGACGATGTATGAATGAAGTAACAATTTCCATTACGCGCCTGCCCCATGGTGAAAGTCTGCCACTGCCATCATACGAAACAGTGGATAGCGCCGGGATGGACCTTCGCGCTGCCGTTGATGATGATGTGGAAATTCTGCCGGGTGGTCGAAGGCTCATTCCGACAGGCTTCAAGATTGCCTTGCCGCGTGGGTATGAAGCGCAAATTCGCCCTCGTTCCGGCCTCGCGCTCAAAAAAGGGATAACACTGCCCAACAGCCCCGGTACGATTGATGCCGACTATCGCGGTGAAGTCGGCATTATTCTGCTGAATGCAGGCGAGGAAACCTTCGTCATCCAGCGCGGTGACCGTATTGCGCAGATGGTGGTGGCGCCTGTGTTACAGGCATGCTGGCGTGAAGTGGAAGATCTTGATGAGACCGCGCGCGGTGAAGGCGGCTTCGGTTCCACCGGTGTGGCGGAAGAGGTGACCTGACCATGCTGCATTTGCCGAAAAAAATGCTTTATGCGCTGGAGGCCGTGGTTGATATCGCTTTTAACGCCCGCCCCAATCCGGTGCAATCGAAGGAAATTACCAAGCGACAGGGTATTCCGCTCCGCTATCTGGAACAGGTGATGCAGCAGCTGGTGCATGGCGGCATCCTGAAAGGGGTCCGCGGGCCCCGTGGCGGCTATCGTCTCGCGCGGGAGAGGCGGCGGATCACGGCGGGCGATGTCGTTCGGGTGATCAGCGCCGCCGAGGCGGAAGAGGATGCGCAGATATTTACATCCGAAATTGGCCAGAATGTCGTGGGTCCTTTGTGGAACGAAGCACAGGCGTGCCTACTGGCGGAGCTCGATTCAGTGACATTGGAAGACCTCTGTCAGCGAGCCATGGAAAAAGGGAAGGTTGAAACCCGCAGCGACGGCTCTTATTTTGAAATTTAAATGAAAAACCAACAGGTTGGGCAAGAACATGAAGAATGATGCACCGCGTGGAAAAATATATGATTCCATTATCGATACAATTGGGGCAACCCCGCTGGTGCGGGCCCGGGGTATCACCGCGAACAGCGCAAAAGATGTTAACATCCTGCTGAAGCTGGAGTTTTTTAATCCGCTGGCTTCGGTCAAGGACCGCATTGCTGCCGCCATGATTGAAGCCATGGAAGAGGCGGGCGTGATCGGCAAGAATACCGTGATTATCGAACCAACCTCCGGCAATACCGGTATTGGTCTTGCCTTCGTCTGTGCGGCGAAGGGATACAAACTGACGCTGGTGATGCCTGAAAGCATGTCGATTGAACGACGCAAGATGCTGAAACTGCTGGGTGCCACCCTTGAACTTACGGAAGCGGCAAAGGGCATGAATGGCGCGATTGCCCGCGCCGAGGAACTTAAAGCGGAAATCGGTGATGCGGTCATCCCGCAACAGTTTGAGAACCCGGCCAATCCGGCCGTTCACAAAGTGACGACGGGAGAGGAAATCCTCGCCGATACGAATGGCAAGGTAGATGTTGTGGTGATGGGCGTCGGGACCGGCGGGACACTGACCGGAGTGGGATCGGTCCTGAAGGCAAAGAATCCCAATATCCATATTGTCGCGGTGGAACCTGAAGACAGCCCGGTTCTTTCCGGCGGACAGCCGGGACCGCACAAGATTCAGGGTATTGGTGCCGGGTTCTCCCCGAAGAATCTGGATGAGAGCCTGATCGATGAAGTTCTCACCATCGGAAATGAAACAGCATTTGAGACCGCGCGGGAAGTGGCCCGCCTTGAGGGTATTCCCGTTGGTATTTCCTCCGGTGCGGCGGTTGCGGCGGCTCTGGAGATTGCCGACCGCCCTGAAATGACCGGCAAAACTATCGTCGTCGTTATCCCGTCCTTCGCTGAAAGGTACCTCACGACCGCCCTTTTTGACGGCCTCTGACTCTATGGCGCTCAGCGACGATCAGCTTGACCGTTACGCCCGTCATATAATCCTGCGGGAGATTGGCGGCGCCGGTCAGCAGAAACTATTGCGATCAAAAGTCCTGATCGTCGGGGCAGGGGGGCTGGGCTCCCCCATGCTGCTCTATCTGGCGGCGGCGGGTGTCGGCACTATCGGGATTATCGATGACGATGTGGTGGATCTCTCCAACCTGCAGCGGCAGATCGCCCATGGCACGGCGGATATCGGCAATCCAAAGGTGAGAAGTGCGGCCGAGGCAGCGGTGGCGATCAATCCGGACGCGCAGATTATCCAGTATCATGAACGTATGACAGCTGAAAATGTTGCGGAAATTATCGCCGATTATGATCTTGTAACCGATGGCACCGATAATTTCGAAATCCGCTTCCTGCTCAACGATGCCTGTTACTTTGCGCGTAAGACCCTCGTTTCGGGGGCGATTCTGCAGTTCGATGGACAAATCACCACCTTCAAACCTTATGAGGAAGGGGCAAACCCCTGCTATCGCTGCCTGTTTCCCGCACCGCCACCGCCCGATGTGGCGCAGACCTGTGGCGAGGCCGGAGTTCTCGGCGCGCTCGCCGGTGTCGTTGGCACCCTGCAGGCGGTCGAGGTGGTGAAGGAACTGCTTGGCATCGGGGAGGGGCTTTCGGGCCACTTACTTCTTTATGATGCGCTTGCCGCTGAGTTTCGCAAAATCAAAACCCCGCGCAATCCCGTCTGCCCGCTCTGCGGCGAAAATCCGACAATCACGGATCTTTCCGCTCATCGTCACATGAAATAGGCCGCGGCGAGGGTGAGGGAGAGGGGCAGGGTGATCATGGAGATCATGGTCTGCACAGTGATGATCCCTGCCATCACCTCGGCGTCTGCGCCCAGGAGCTTGGCGAGCGCATAGCCGGAACTCGCCGTCGGGATTGTGCCATAGATAATCAGGACCATGGCTGCGACCCCTTCTGTTCCTGTGGCAATCGCCGCGCCAGCGACGATCAGAGGGAAGATCATGAGCTTGCTGATCGTTGAAATAAGAACATAAGTCGCGCCGGTATGGATGGACTTGATCTTGAGGCCTGCGCCAACGCAGAGGAGTGCGAAGGGTAGCGCGGCTTTTGAGAGCAACTCGGCAAAATTATTGATAACGGGCAGGGGGCCGATACCGGAAAAATTGAGAAACGCCCCAACGGCAATCGCAATAAGCAGGGGGTTGCGGGCGATCTCCCCAATCAGGCGCCGCTTGAGCGAATGCGTGCCGGTGCGTCCCTGATAGCCCACAAGGACAGTGACGCAAAAAAGATTGGTGGGAGGAACCAGAACAGCGGTGGCAACCGCCGCCAGCAGGACGCCCTCCACACCGTAAAGATAATCGGCAACTGCGAAGGCGATAAAAGTGTTATGGCGCGTCGCACCCTGAAAAATGGATCCGCCGATGCGGGGGTCAATGCCAAATATTTTGACGGTTAGCAGGGAGATCGCTGCCGTTGCCACAAGCCCGCCGAGAAGGGCGAGCGCATAGGTGCCGACAAGTTCGTTACTGAAGGGAGCCGTCGTTGTGGTATAGAAAAGAAGCGCCGGGAACAACACCCAATAAACGACCCTGTCCGCATGATGCCAGAAATCACCACCCGGAAAACCGTTCCGCCGAAGCAAGTTGCCTAGTACCAACAACAAAAAGATCGGTAGGACGGAAAGCGATATCGCCCACATGTTCGAAAGTCCTTTATTATTATTGGTATAGGTTCGGGGTCAGCCTGTTTTGTGGTCGATAATGAGCCATTTGACCAGCAGAAAAATTTCTGGACCTATTTTATTGTGCGTTTTGGTATCACAAAAGCGATTTCACCACCGTTAAAAAAACCCGGCCAGAAGCCGGGTTTTATTGGTTTGTATGAAGGAGAGGCGTTACGCGATTTTCGGCGCGGATTTCAACACGTCATCCTCGACATAATCGGTGAACTGCTCGAAATTCTCGATAAAGCGGGTTACCAGGTCTTTTGCCTTCGTGTCATAGGCCTCCTTGTCTGCCCATGTGTTGCGCGGGTTCAGGATGTCAGACGGAACGCCAGGGCAGGATGTTGGCATGGCAAGGCCAAAGAACGGATCCTTTTCGGTCTGCGCGTTGGCAAGCGTGCCATCCAGTGCGGCATTGACAAGCGCGCGGGTATGGCCGATCGGCATGCGATGGCCGGTGCCGTATTCGCCGCCGGTCCAGCCGGTGTTGACGAGCCAGCAGTTCACCCCATGCTTGGCAATTTTCTCACCGAGCAACTTGGCATAGACAGCCGGGTGACGCGGCATGAAAGGCGCACCGAAACAAGTGGAGAAGGTCGCTTGTGGCTCGTTCCCGAGGCCTTTTTCCGTGCCAGCGAGTTTCGCGGTATAACCCGAAAGGAAGTGATACATCGCCTGTTCCGGCGTCAACTTTGAGATGGGAGGTAGAACGCCAAAAGCATCGGCGGTCAGCATGATGACATTGGTCGGAAAGCCCGCAACGCCGGTTTCCGAGGCGTTTGGAATAAATTCGATCGGGTAGGAGGCGCGGGTATTCTCCGTCAGGCTGTTATCTTCAAGATCCAGTTCGCCCGTGTCAGGGTCCATCACCACATTCTCAAGAACAGTGCCGAAGCGGCGCGTGGTTTCATAGATTTCCGGCTCAGCTTCCTTGGAGAGGTTGATCACCTTGGCGTAGCAGCCGCCCTCGAAATTGAAAACACTGTCGTCGGACCAGCCATGCTCGTCATCACCGATCAGCATCTTGCTCGCATCGGCGGAAAGCGTGGTTTTGCCGGTGCCGGACAGACCGAAGAAGACACTGGAGTTACCTTCCTCGCTGACATTGACAGAGCAATGCATTGGCAGAATGTTTTTTTCCGGCAGAAGATAGTTAAGGATGGAGAAAACCGATTTCTTGATTTCGCCGGCGTAGGACGTGCCGCCGATAATCACCAGCTTTTCCGCAAAATTGGGAAGGACAAACACTTCAGAACGGGTGCCATCAACGGCAGGGTCGGCCTCGAAGGAGGGAACCTGAAGAATGGTGAATTCCGGTTCGAAATTTTCAAGCTCTTCCGGCGCGGGCTGGATAAACATGTTGCGGGCGAAAAGATTATGCCAGGCGCATTCGGTAATGATCCTGACCCGCAGGCGGTTGTTGGCATCAGCACCGGCATAGCAGTCCTGTACGAAGACTTCTTTTCCGGAGAGATAGTCGCACATTTTCTTATGCAGACCGGCAAATTTGTCAGCCTCGATCGGCTTATTGACCTTTCCCCACCAGATATTTTTCTCGCTGCCGGGTTCCTTGACAATGAATTTGTCATTGGCGGAGCGGCCCGTATGCTGACCGGTCAGGGCGACGAGAGGGCCACCAGCGGCCAGGGAAGCCTCTCCGCGCAGGAGGGATTCTCGGTACAATGCCGGCGTTGATAAGTTCCAATATGCTTTGCCCACGTTGCCGAGGCCGTTTCGATCCAGCCCATAGCTACTTTTACGGGGTCCAATTTGCTCCACAATCATTCTCCAGTGTTAGTTATCGATAATGTCCGGTTCCGGAATTTTTTTTTAGAATAGGCCGCATGTATAAGGCGCGCAATAAAACTGTCACTAAAAATAGCGAAATAAAAACCCTTCATTATTTGCGACTGTTTCATTTTTCCATTGAATTTGTTTCACTTAGAACAAAACCGTTGAATTTTCTATTAATTTCTTGCGGTTTTTAAAAGCTCGATCACGCGCAATCGAACGTCATCGGGACTGGTAACGGGTGAACTAAAAAGAATCCGTTCATATTGCCAGCCCCGCCTAAGGTCAATTCCGTCGATATCAATGCCGCAAATTTCCCATCCATCGGTCCCTTCGCCTGTGGATGCGGTCATTAATTCCTGCACGGCGCCAGCATGATCCTCATTCATATGTTTGATGATATCCGTCTCGGCATCGCCATTTGCCAGAAATCCCGGGTTGGTGAGAAACTCATCCTGACCAATCCAGTGAATCTTGCCAAATCCGGCAACCAGATGTGCTCGGGCAACGGTCATCCGGTAAAGACGGAAATCCGCAAATTCCGCAAAATCTCTGGCCGATGGGTAACGGCGCAGATATCGCGCTTTCAAGACACTTTCCTCAACCGGGTCAAGGACGCCTTCCACCGATATACGCGACAAGGTGAGTGGGTCGCGGTTGTCCGGTTCCTCTGAAATGAGCAGGGAAACATGCGCGTTATTGGCAATATTACGGCTGTGCACGGCGAGGTCAGAGAGCAGGAGCAGCGGTTGCCCTGCAGGATCGGTCGCCATCAGGACCAGGGACGCGTAGGGATATGTATCGGTCGACATATTGGTGGCGAGGGAGGCGGTGGTGGCCCGCCGAAGAAGCCAGCGCACCGTTTCCGCCTTTGTGCGAGGAGAGGATGAATCTGTCATCGGTCTGTTTTGCGAGAATTTCTCAAAAATGCAAAAGAAAAAGTAAATTCTGGCGCTATTATCGTGTTTATGACAGTTTTCGGTGCCTTTTGGCCGGTAAATTCGCCTCGGACATTCTGTTGCCTTAATTTGACTAAATGTAGATGGCAATTAGATGCGACAGATCATACAATAAGGTGATGACATGAATCTGGGGACTGATATGGCCACGAAAGTAGCCTTGGTCGATGACGACCAAAATATCCTGACCACCGTTTCAATTCTTCTGGAAAGCGAAGGATTTGAGGTGGCTAAATATTCGGATGGGGAGGAGGCCTTGAAAGCCTTTGCTGACAACCCGCCGGATCTTGCTGTGCTCGATATCAAGATGCCGCGCATGGACGGGATGGAGCTTTTGAACCGTCTGCGCAGAACTAGCAGCCTGCCGGTGATATTCCTGACCTCCAAGGATGACGAGATTGACGAGTTCCTCGGCCTCAAGATGGGAGCGGACGACTATATTCGCAAACCCTTTTCGCAGCGCTTGCTGGTGGAGCGCATCCGCACGGTTCTCCGGCGGCATGGCGCATCCAAGGAAACCGAAAACGAAGGTGAGGAAGATATCATGCTGCGGGGCAAGCTGAAGCTTGACAGCATCCGCCATACCTGTTTCTGGGATGGCCGGGAAGTGACCCTGACAGTGACCGAATTCATGCTGCTTCATGCGCTGGCGTTGCGCCCGGGCCATGTTAAAAGCCGGGATCAGCTTATGGACGCGGCCTATGATGATAATATTTATGTGGATGATCGCACGATTGACAGCCATATCAAACGGCTGCGCAAGAAGATCAAGGCAACGGACCCCGACTTTTCCGCCATTGAGACATTGTATGGCGTTGGATATCGGTTCAAGGAAAAATAGTACCGAAGCGGTGCAGACTGAATGAACGTGGATCCCAAGCTCCATTTAGGAGACTCAGCTTCTGACGAGAAAAAATCGGAGAATCCGGAGAAAAAGGTAAGGCGTGGCCCCTTTTCCTCTCTTGGTCGCCGGATCATGGCGATCAATCTTTTCTCCGTTGTTTTTCTGGCAGGCGGTATTCTGTACCTTGATCAGTTCCGTGACGGCCTGATCGAGGCGCGGTTCCAGGCCTTGACGACCAACGGCCGGATGATTGCTGGCGCCTTGGGTGAAGCGGCTTTGCAGGAAGTTTCCCTCGACGGGCAGGTGCAGTACTTGACCCTTGATTCCCTGCCCATAAAACGGGTTCTGCGGCGGCTTTCCATTATCACCAACACACCGGCGCTACTATTTGATCGGGAAGGGGTCCTGATCGCTGATAGTCGCCGCCTGATCTCGGCAGGCCGTAACATCGTATCCGAGCAGCTTCCGCCACCGGAAGTCAAAAGCCCCGTACGGCTCTTTTTTGAGGAACTCTATGATGGCTGGGAAAAGTTGTTCCCGACGAAAAATGATTATCCTCTCTTCCCGACGAACCCGATCCCGAGTGCGGCGGATTTCCAGGAAATAGGGACAGCCATAAATGGCGATAATGCCCGGATGACCCGCCAAACATACAAGGGGGAGCTTGTCCTGTCCGTTTCGGTGCCGGTACAGGGGTTCAAGCATATTCTCGGGGGGCTCCTGCTCACGGAAAACGGAAATAGCATTGATGAAGCCGTTCGTTCGGCGCAGGTAACGACCCTCATCGTTTTTGCAGTCACTCTTGTCATTACCCTGCTCCTCTCGCTGTTTCTCGCACGAACCATTGCGTCACCCATTCATGTGCTGGCGGAAGCCGCAGACAAGGTGCGCCGGGGTATTGGCCGACGGATGGTAATCCCCGACTTTTCAGACCGAAAGGATGAAATCGGCGACCTTTCCACCTCATTTCGGGCCATGACATCGGCGCTTTATGACAGACTCGACGCCATTGAGGCCTTTGCAGCGGATGTATCGCATGAACTGAAAAACCCTCTCACCTCGCTTGGAACGGCTGTGCAGGCTTTTGAGCGGGTGAAAGATGAGGAAATACGCGAAAAACTCCGGGCAGTGATCGTCAGCGACGTGAACAGGCTGGACCGGCTGATCACCGATATCTCTGCGGCCAGCCGCCTGGATGCCGAGCTTTCCCGTGCGGAGGGCGAACCGGTCGACCTGATCAAGCTGGTCGAGGGCGTCCTTGACAGCTACCGGACGACGCAGATGTTCACCCCGATATCCTTTGATTTCAAACGGCCTGATAAAGCGGTAAAAATTACGGGTCTGCCCGGAAGGTTGGGGCAGGTTCTGCGGAACCTGATCGATAATGCCATCTCCTTCTCTCCGGAAAATGGTCAGGTGCTGATTCGCCTCAGGAACAACGATGATACGGTTGAAATCAGCATCGAAGATGAGGGGCCGGGCATTCCCGAAAACAAGCTGGATGCCATATTCAGCCGTTTCTATACAGAGCGTCCGAAAGCTGAAGGCTTCGGTCGCCATTCGGGGCTTGGTCTCAGCATCTCCCGATTGATCGTGGAAGCCCATGGCGGCAAGATCACCGCCCGCAACCGCCTGGATGATTCTGGTGAGATAAAGGGCGCGACCTTCCTAATACAGTTGCCAAAATAGGACGTTCTGGCTAGGGTCGGGGCCATGATTAACTGTCACGCAAGTTCTGTTGAAATAGAGGGCAGGGGCGTCTTGTTGCGCGGACCTTCGGGGGCTGGTAAATCAGACTTGTCACTTCGTCTTGTGGATGGCGGAGCCAGGCTTGTTTCAGACGATTATACCGAAATTCACGTGCGCGAGGGCCTGGCCTATCTCAGCCCGCCCGCGGAAATCGTGGGCAAGATCGAAGTGCGCGGCCTTGGACTGATGCCCCTTCCCGCTGTACATGACATTCCTCTTGCGCTTGTCTTCGATCTGATGCCCTATAGCCAGATTGATCGGGTACCGGTTGCTGGATTTGCCGTTTTTGACGGGGTGGAGATACCGTGCCGCGCGCTTGATCCTTTTATGGCGTCCGCGGCAGCGATTGTCCGTCTTGCGCTTCGTCAAAACCCTTTGCTGACAGGTTATGAGTGACATGGACCCCGCGCAATTAACTCCAAATCAGGTGGTTATTGTTTCCGGCCTATCAGGGGCGGGTAAAAGCACAGCGCTTCGCCAGTTTGAAGACATGGGCTGGGAGGTTGCGGACAATATCCCGCTGTCTCTTCTGATGTCGATGGTTGAGGAGGCGGGTGAGGGTGGTGGTGCCAATCTCGCGATCGGAATTGACCTGAGAACACGGGGCTTTTCTATCGAGCAGGTGCTCGGCGTGATTAAGGAGCTGCGTGCCAACGGTTGTGATCCCGTGCGCCTTTTATTCATGGATTGTGACGAGGCCGTTTTGCAGCGGCGTTTTACGGAAACGCGCCGCCGCCACCCCCTGGCTACTGACCGGCCCGTGGGAGACGGAATTCGGTTAGAAAAACAACGGCTGGCCGGCCTGAAGAATGCGGCGGACCTGCGCATTGACAGTACCAACCTCTCCCAGCCTGAGCTGCGGCGCATTCTGACCGGGCATTACAGTTTGCAGCGCGCCTCCCGCCTTTCAGTAACGGTGATGTCCTTTTCCTATGTTAACGGGATTCCGCGCGAAGCCGATTTGATGTTCGATGTCCGCTTCCTGCAGAACCCCTTCTATGACAGCAGGCTTCGGCCGATGACCGGTCAGGATCCTGACGTTGCGGCCTTCATTGCGGGTGATCCGGCATTTAATGATTTCATGGCACAGGTGGAGAAACTCCTACTTCTTTTGTTGCCCCGCTATGTGGAAGAAGGGAAATCCTACCTTACCATTGCCTTCGGCTGTACCGGGGGACGCCACCGGTCTGTGTGCGTGACGGAAAAGATTCATGATCTGGTGGTAAAATCCGGATATTTTGCTAACTTGGTGCATCGCGATTTGGTAGAGACCAGTTTGACAACGAAATAAGGCAACAGATGCCGTTTCAATAAGGAATGAGGGCAATATGATCGGAATGGTTTTGGTGACCCACGGTCGGCTGGCGGAGGAATTCGTCAACGCGACGGAACATGTGGTGGGTCCGCAAACCCAGGTGCGCGCCATATCCATTGGCCCCGATGATGATATGGAGCAGCGGCGTCAGGATATTCTGGCAGCCGTGGACGAGGTGGAAAGCGGCGCCGGAGTGATTATTCTCACCGATATGTTCGGCGGCACCCCCTCCAACCTTGCCATATCCGTGATGGAAAAGGCCAATGTCGAGGTGATCGCCGGTATCAATCTGCCGATGCTGATCAAGCTGGCGAGTATGCGCGGAGAGGATAATATGGCCAATGCCGTCGCCGCGGCGCAGGAATCGGGCCGCAAATATATCAATGTTGCCTCACATCTGTTGGCCGATAAATCCTGACATGTCTGTGCCGAGAACCTATCCAGCAGGAGGCACAGAGCTATGAAACGCGATTTGGTTATCGGCAATACCCGTGGTCTGCATGCTCGTGCCGCCGCCAAATTCGTCAAATGCACGGAAAAATTCGATGCCGATATTCAGGTGATAAAGGGGGAGAATCAGGTCTCCGGCAGCTCGATCATGGGCCTGATGATGCTTGCCGCGGCAAATGGCACGACCATTTCCGTTGAAGTCACAGGGCCCGACTCCGCCGCCGCTCTCGACGCCCTCACCGAGTTGGTCGTCGACAAGTTCGGGGAAGAGTGAAAGACAGACAGAATTTGTCGTTATAACGATATAAATATTTCTTTATATGGATATTGATAAAACGGACCGAGGTTGCTATACAGACAGCAGCTATGGTCGGCCCCGCATGTCCGAGGGCGTTCCGTTTTAATTAGAATTTGACGCGAAAGAGCAGAAAATGACGAAATTTGAAGATTTCAAGGTCGCGGATATGTCGCTGGCCGACTGGGGACGCAAGGAAGTCAAGATTGCGGAAACTGAAATGCCGGGGCTGATGGCGCTCCGCGAGGAATTCGGCGAAAAGAAGCCGCTGAAAGGTGCGCGTATTGCCGGTTGCCTGCATATGACCATTCAGACCGCCGTTCTGATTGAAACCCTGACGGCACTTGGTGCCGAGGTGCGCTGGTCGTCATGCAATATTTTCTCCACTCAGGACCAGGCCGCCGCCGCCATGGCGGCAGCGGGCATTCCGGTTTTCGCCTGGAAGGGCGAAACGGAAGAAGAAGCACACTGGTGCATCGTCCAGACGATCGAAGGTCCTGACGGCTGGCGCCCGAACCTCATTCTCGATGATGGGGGCGATCTTACACAGGTGATGCATGATGACTACCCGGAACTGATGAAAGATGTATTGGGCCTGTCCGAAGAGACAACGACCGGCGTGCATCGCCTCTATGAAATGGCCAAGGCCGGCACGTTGAAAGTTCCGGCGATTAATGTCAACGATTCGGTCACCAAGTCGAAATTCGACAATCTCTATGGCTGTCGCGAAAGCCTGGTTGACGGGATCAAACGCGCAACCGATGTGATGATTGCGGGCAAGGTTGCCGTGGTCTGTGGCTACGGCGATGTTGGCAAGGGATCTTCCGCCTCACTGCGGAGCCAGGGTGCCCGGGTCATGGTCACTGAAATCGATCCGATCTGCGCATTGCAGGCCGCAATGGAAGGCTATGAGGTCGTTACGCTGGATGAAGCCGCAAAATATGGCGATATCTTTGTGACAACGACCGGCAATATCGACGTCATCACGCTCGATCACATGCGGGACATGAAAGATCGGGCCATTGTCTGCAACATTGGTCATTTCGATTCTGAAATCCAGATCAATGCGCTTCGCAATTACGCCTGGCACAATGTCAAGCCACAGGTGGACGAGGTTGAGTTTCCTGATGGCAAGCGCCTGATCGTTCTGGCCGAAGGTCGTCTGGTTAATCTTGGTTGTGCGACGGGTCACCCCAGCTTCGTAATGAGCGCGTCCTTCACCAACCAGGTGCTGGCGCAGATCGAGCTTTGGGAACGTCACGACAACTACAAGAATGAAGTCTATGTGCTGCCCAAACATCTGGATGAGAAGGTTGCGCGGTTGCATCTGGACAAACTGGGTGTACAGCTTACGGAACTGACGACGGAACAGGCAGACTATATCAGCGTGCCTCAAGCCGGGCCGTTCAAGCCGGATCACTATCGCTACTAATTGTGGTTGGGGTGATGCCCTGACAATTTAGGATAAATGGTCGGCGGGGCTATCCCTCCGGCCATTTTTTTTCTATTCTCTTAATAGATGCTGCCGGGCTTTGACGGTGGCACCATGAACAACAGCACCATCATGGTGGGGTGGATAGGCAGAAGCGTTGAGCCGACAAGGATGACAGAAGAATTTACCTCAACACAGCTGGTACTTGTCTGGGTGCTGTCGCTTGCCGTAATTGGCTTGCTGATGGCGTTTTTCGTTATGCGCAAGAAAGCGCTTTCCCTCCTCGCTCAGATTGATCGGGATAATGAAAAACTGCAAACTTCTGAAGAAACCATCGACGCCCTGAAAGCGGATCAGCAACGTTCACAATCAGACATTATCTCGCTGAAATCCTCTCTGGCGACGGCGCGGGAGGAGCGGGACGACTTTATCGAGCTATTGAACGCTGCCCCTATCCCGATTTGGCGTCGGGATCAGAATTCCCGGATAATCTGGCGAAACAGGAAGTATTCCGAAATTGTCGGAATTGACGATGCGGAACCATCGGTGCCGGAACTGGCCCCCAGCCGCGACCCGGACCAGGCGCGAAAGCTGGCGACGAAAGCACGGGTAACCGGCATGACCCAGAGCGAGACCCGGCGTTATATTGTTGATGGTGACCGGGTTAGCTTCAAAATCGTCGAATCCCCGTTGGAATATGAAAACCAGCTTGCGGGATTCGCCCTTGATACCACCGGTGAAGCGAACCTCTCCGCAGAGCTTAAACGGCATATTGACGGCCATGCGGATGTGCTCGAGAATATGGCCAGCGCCATCGCGATCTATGGCGCCGACCAGCGTCTTGAATTTTTTAACCAAACCTATGCCAAGCTTTGGCGGATCAGCGACGATTTTCTTTACAGCAAGCCAACCATCAGTGAAGTGCTGGACAAACAAAGGGAGCTGCGTCGGTTACCTGAGCAGGCGGACTTCGCGTCGTATAAGGAAAAGCGGCGGGCACTCTTTACGACCGTAATTGAAATGCGGGAGGAACTGGTGCAGCTTCCCGACGAGACAGTCCTGCGCAATATCATCACACCGCATCCCTTTGGCGGCCTCCTTTTCATGTCTGAAGATGTGACCGATAAGGTCGTGCTGGAGCGCGCGCGAAATACCCAGATTGCAGTCCAGCGTGCGACACTTGATAATCTGTATGAAGGCGTCGCGGTGTTCGGGTCCGATGCCCGGCTGAAACTCTATAATGCCGCTTATTGCGCGATTTGGGGTTTTAGGAGCGAGGATTTGCAGGAAGATATCCATATATCGCAGATAATTGACCCTTATATTGAAAAAACCGGCGTTGTATGGACGGATGAACTCAGGGAAAAATATATTGCCAATGTTACGCTCCGGGACGCGGCCAGTGGGCGTCTTGAACATCCGGGCGGTAATATCATCGATTATAACCGGGTTCCCCTTCCGGACGGGAATGTGCTCTTCACCTACATTGATGTTACCCATGAACTAAGAGCCCAGCGGGCGCTTCAGGAACGCAATGAGGCCCTGGAAGCCACTGACAAGATGAAAACCGAGTTTGTGGCTAGCGTCAGCCATGAGTTGCGGACTCCATTAAACACCATAATTGGATTTGCCGAGATTCTGGTGAAGGAGTTCTTCGGTCCGCTTAATGACAAACAGGTGGAGTATGGCCGGGGTATTCTGGACAGTTCCGATCATCTTCTATTGTTAATCAACGATATCCTCGATATGGCGAATATCCAGGCGGGCAAGCTGGAGCTGGAAAAAGCACCTATCGATCTTTCGGCAATGCTTCAGAGTGTCGTTACGCTGGTTCAGGAGCGCGCCAAAAAGCGGCATCTTGAGATCAGGACGGAAATCGACCCGGACCTTGGGATTGTCGAGGTGGATGAACGGCGCATCAAGCAGGTGATTTTTAACCTGTTCAGCAATGCCATCAAATTTACCCCGGCTAAAGGAGAGATAGTCCTCGGCGCCAGCAAAACGCCGGAGGGCTATGTCATGAAGGTCAGTGATAACGGCAAGGGTATCGGTGAAGACCAGATTGAGCAGATATTTGAGCGGTTCACCAAAGGCGATACCACCAAGCAGAATGCCGGCGCGGGACTTGGCCTGTCGCTGGTGAAAAGCTTTGTTGAGCTGCATGGCGGCCGTGTAGAGCTGACCTCGCAGGAAAACATCGGGACCACAGTTTTCTGCTATCTTCCCGCAACCATCGCCGGCAGGCCGGCGCAGATGATAGAAAGCTCCTGACGGGCGCCATGACACATTCATTTATTCTCGACAGGCGTGTAAACTCACTTGCCGGTACGGCCAAGCTGGCGGGCAGGATCGCAGAACTTCTGAAACCCGGCGACGTTATTGCTCTTGGTGGTACGTTGGGGGCGGGCAAAACGGCCTTTGTTCGCGCGCTGGTGCGGCAACTCGCGCAGGAGGAAATTGATGTCCCCAGTCCAACCTATAATCTTCTGCTGACCTATGATTTCGATGACTTCTGTCTCTATCACTATGACCTTTACCGCCTTGAGAGCCCGGAAGAGGCGTTTGAACTGGATATTGACGAGGCCTTCGATACAGGGGTTTCACTGATTGAATGGCCGGACCGTCTGGGGAAATATCTGCCCGAAGATCATCTTCTGATCAAAATTGACACGGAAGACGGGGCGAATAGTGACGTTCGGATATTCCGTTTTTTTGGCGCGGAAGCCTGGCGGCAGCGGCTCGCCGACATTGGGGTGGATGACGATGCGTGAGGCTCTTCTATCCGCCTTTCTTGGCAGGAATGGTCTTGACAGCGCGAACAGGTATCCTCTCGCTGGCGACGCCTCCTCCCGGCGGTATGAACGGATAGAGGCGCCTGATAAGACCCTGATCCTGATGGATGCACCGCCGCCGGAAGCGGTGGACGCCTTTGTCGCGATCGGAAGCGCTCTGAACGAGAGAGGCTATAGCGCGCCTGCAATATATGCCAAAGACATCGAGCAGGGATTTTTGCTTCTGGAGGATTTGGGGGATGATCTGTTTGCGCGGTTGATAGCTGCCGGCGCGGATGAAAAGCCGCTCTACCGTCTCGCCGTTGATTTTCTTATTGATCTTGGGAACTCACCCCCGCCACCCTTTCTCCCGGAATTTTCTGACGACTATGTGATGGCGCAGAATGAGATGTTTCTTGATTTTTATGTGCCCGACAAACTCGGTGCGCCGCTCGAGCGGGAGCCGCGGGAGTTTTACCGGGAAATCTGGGAAAACTTGATTCCCAGAATGCGGGTGGGTCCTGATGTAATGCTGCTCCGGGATTTTCACTCGGAAAACCTGATATTTCTTAAGGACCGGGGCGGGGTGGAGGCCCTTGGCCTTCTTGACTTCCAGGATGCCCTGAAGGGCCCTGCCGCCTATGATCTGGTTTCGCTGCTGCAGGATGCGCGGCGTGACGTTGATGAGGTTATGGCGGAGGAGATGGTCTATCACTATCTTGATGAAACCGGCATAAACGAGGTAAGTTTTCGCGAATCCTACGCAATTTTGGGCGCTCACCGGGCGCTTCGGATCATTGGAATCTTCTGCCGCCTTGCAAAGGTCGATGGCAAAAAGCGGTATCTTGAGTTGATCCCGCGCATGCAACGGCATCTTAAAGCAAATCTGGCACATCCGGGCCTCGCGGCTCTTCGCAACTGGTTAATGCTGACCATTGGAGAGGGAAAGTAGTGACAGACCTGCCGGATCTAACAAAAATGCGGGCGATGATCCTGGCAGCCGGGCTCGGGACCCGGTTGCGTCCGATCACGGACAGGACACCGAAACCGCTGGTCAGGGTCGCAGGGCGGGCGTTGATCGACTATTGCCTCGATTTGCTTCGGGTCGCTGGTATTCGCCGGGTCGTCGTGAACAAGCATCATCTGGCGGGGCAGATTGCCGACTTCGTGGGGAATGTCACGGATCTTGATATCAAATTGTCCGACGAGACGGCGGCGTTGCTGGAAACCGGTGGCGGGGTGAAGAAGGCCTTGCCGGTTCTGGGGAAGGACCCTTTTTATGTGCTTAACTCCGATGTAATTGTTCTGGATAGCGGCACGAGTTCCCTTAAGGAAATGCATGACGTCTGGGATGGCGAGAAAATGGATGCGCTTCTATTGCTGCATCCGGTTGAAACCGCCGTCGGCTATGCGGGGGGCGGAGATTTTCATCTGGGCACGGATGGCAGTCTGACCCGCCGACAAAAAGGAGAGGGCGCGCCCTATCTCTTTACGGGCGTTCAGATTTTAAACCCGAAGCTCTTCGAGGATACTCCCGGCGGGGCGTTTTCGCTCAACCTTCTCTATGACAAGGCGCTGGAGAACGGACGGCTTTTTGGCCTCGTTCATCAGGGGCACTGGCTGCATGTGGGCACGCCGGAGGCGCTGGAAGAGGCAAGCGACAGGATAGGAAAACTATCATGAAGGAGCAACGGACATCACCCCGGATCCTCAATATTCCGCCAGAGTATGCCTTCGTCGATGTCCTTGCCAAGGAACTATTGCGGCGCCATGGCGCCACTAGCCAGTCTCTTGGCGAAATCACCATCCTGACGACAACGCGCCGCGCCGCGCGGGCCTTGCAAAGCGCGTTTCTCCGGGAGACAGAGGGTAGACCGTTGATGTTACCCCGGATGCGTCCCATCGGCGACGTCGAAGAGGATGAGCTGCTGTTGGAAAGTGATATCGGCATTGGTGGCGTGGGAGAAAAGCTGTTGTCTCTACCCCCGGCGATTGATCCGCTGCGGCGGCAGTTATTGCTAAGCCGCCTGATCCAGGCCCGGAACGATAGCGCAGGCAGCATTGCGGAAGCCGCGGGGCTTGCCACCGCCCTCGCCCGCTTTCTGGATCAGATACAGACGGAAGGGCTGGATCTTGCGGATCTTGAAAAGCTGGTTCCCTCTGAGTATGCGGCGCATTGGCAGATTACGCTGGAATTTCTTGAAATCCTCAGCCTGAACTGGCCGGCCATCCTCTCGGAAGAAGGGGCAATTGATCCGGCCCTGCGGCGGGATCTACTGCTCCGGGCGCAAGTGGCTCATTGGCAGGAAAAGCCACCCGAGGGGCCTGTTTACGCGGTGGGGTCCACCGGTTCCATCCCGGCAACGGCACTTTTGTTGAAAACCGTCGCGGAATTGCCGAACGGAACCGTTGTCTTGCCCGGTCTCGATCGCCATCTTGATACAGAAAGCTGGCAAACCCTGCGTCGCGATCCCACCCATCCCCAACATGGCCTCGCCCTGCTTTTGGATAAGCTCGGGGTTTCACGGGACGATGTCGTGGACCTTGTTGACGAAAACTGCCGGTCCTCCGCGACGGCGCGGGCGGCGTTGCTTGCCGAGGCATTAAGACCGGCGGCGACGAGTGACCAGTGGCAGCAGGCGGCCGTTCCGGTAAAGGCCGCACTTGAGGGGGTCCGTCGTCTCGATTGCCTGGATGCGCAAAGTGAGGCGCAGTCGATTGCCCTTCTAATGCGGCAAGCCCTGGAAACTGACGGCAAGACGGCGGTTCTGATCACGCCTGATCGCGACCTTTCCCGCCGTGTGGGAACGGAGTTGCGCCGGTGGGACATTGATGTCGATGACAGCGCCGGGATCAGCCTTGATCAATCTCCACCCGGTGTGTTTCTGCGCCTTCTCGCCCGTCTAATCGAAAGTGAGGCGGAACCGGTCGCCCTTCTGGCCGCGCTCAAGCATCCACTGGCGGCGGGCGGCAGCGCGCCAGAGCAATTCCGGCGCCATGTTCGTGCGTTGGAGCGCGCTGCCTTGCGTGGACCGCGCCCTGCTTCCGGCTTCGATGGTATCGCGGGGGCACTCTCGATGAGTTCGGCGGACGAGGACGTCAAGAGCTGGTTTCAAGATTTGGCTGCCATGGCCGCGCCGCTGGAGGCGCTTGTTCGTCACGAGCATGTTGATTTTACGGAATTCCTGACGGCTTTCATTCGGTTTGCGGAGGTTATGTCAATGCCGGCGGAGGCGGAAGGACCAGCGCTGTGGCGCGGAAATTTTGGCGATGCGACGGCGAATTTCATCTCGGAACTTTTGCGCGCTGCCGATGTCCTGGTGGATTTTGATCCGACCGCCTGGCCGGAACTTCTTGATAACCTGATGCGCGGGCGTATGGTGCGGCCGCAGTACGGCCTCCATCCCCGCTTGCAAATCTGGGGCCCGATCGAGGGTCGGCTGGGCCGTGCTGATCTTGTTATTCTTGGCGGGCTTAATGAAGGAAGCTGGCCTCCCGATGCGGGGAACGATCCCTGGATGAGCCGCCCGATGCGTGAAAAATTCGGTCTTCCGCTTCCTGAACAGAAGATTGGCCTCTCCGCCCATGACTTCCAGCAGGCCTTCGGCGCACGAGAGGTCGTGATGACGCGGGCTGGAAAAATAGACGGTACGCCCACGGTTCCCTCCCGCTGGCTTTTGCGGCTGGAGACGTTTCTTAAGAAATTTGACATGGCGCTGGACAAGGGCGCGGCACAGGCGATTTTCGACTGGCAACAGCAGCTTGACCAGCCGGTGGTGGTTCAGCCCATCCTGGCACCCCGCCCGACCCCGCCCGTAGATGCGCGACCACGCCGTCTGTCTGTCACCCGTATTGAGAAATGGATTAAGGACCCCTATTCGATTTTTGCTGAGCAAATCCTTAAACTCTCCCCGTTGGATGATATCTCGACAGATCCGTCCGCTGCGGACAAGGGAACCTTTATTCATGCCGCGTTGGAAGACTTCATAAACTATTACCCGGTGCAACTGCCGCCCGATGCGCGGGAGAAGTTACTGGAATTTGGCCGCGACGCCTTTGGTGATGTGTTGTCCTATCCAACCGTCTGGGCCTTCTGGTGGCCGCGGTTTGAACGGATTGCGGATTGGTTTATCGAGTTTGAGACGGCCCGCCGCAAAAAGTTCAAGACCTTGGGTACCGAGGTAAAGGGACAGATTAAAATTCCGGCGCCGCACGCGGACTTTGTGCTTAGCGGTACTGCCGATCGTATTGACGCGTTGCTTGTGGACGGCAGTCTTTCCATTGTCGATTACAAGACGGGGGCGCCACCGTCGATCCGCGAAGTGGAAACCGGCGTTGCGCCGCAGTTGGCACTGGAGGCGGCAATGCTGGCACGCAATGGCTTTCCCGATACTGCGGTAGCCCCGGTTGAGGAGCTTGCCTATATCCGTTTGAGCGGGAGTGATCCCGCCGGGGAGTTTCGGACCGCTGGTGGGAAAAAGGCGCCGCCGGCTGAAACTTTGGCGAATGAAGCTTACGACGGCCTGCTGCGCCTGATCGCGCAGTTCGACCGGCAGGCGACACCTTATTTAAGCTGCCCCCGTCCAGATCTGCCATACCGTTTCAATGACTATGAGCACCTAGCGCGGGTCAAGGAATGGTCGAGCGGGGAGGATCAGGAATGAGTTTAACTGATCTTGTCGAAAACGGCATCGCCCGACAGAAACAGGCGGCGGATCCGGGAAAATCGGTCTGGGTGTCCGCCTCCGCCGGGTCAGGCAAGACGCGGGTGCTGGTGGAGCGGAGCCTGCGGCTGATGCTAGCCGGGACGCCACCTGAGAAAATTCTCTGTATCACCTTCACAAAGGCGGCAGCCGCGGAAATGTCAAATCGGCTGAATGCCATGCTGGGCGATTGGTCAGTGATGGATGATGCCCGTCTCGCAGAAAGCTTGCGGGACTTGATGGGCCGACCCGCCACGGATGCAGAGACGATCTGGGCGCGGCGGCTGTTCGCGAGCGTACTGGATGCGCCGGGTGGCCTCAAGATCCAGACGATCCATTCTTTTTGCGAATCCGTGCTTGGCCGCTTCCCCCTGGAAGCACAATTGTCACCCAATTTCGAAGTGATGGATGACCGCAGCGCCAATGAAATCATGCAGATCGCCCGCGATGATACGCTTCTTGAATGCCAGAGGCCGGAAAATGCGGCCCTTGGCGCCGCCCTGCGACTGGTCAGCGAAAAGGTCAATGAGGACGGCTTTTCCAAGCTTCTGAAGGATATTGGGGATAAGCGCAGCCAGCTAATGCGTCTTCGTCGCGATTATGGCGGGGTAAATGCCGCCATCAAGGGACTAGCTGGGAGAATAGGGATTGATCCTGACCTTACGGAAGATCACCTGATCAGTCGCGCCTGCCGGGAGACGACCTTTGATGGTCCGGCTCTTCGCCGTGCCGTCGACCGTCTGCTGATGGGCAGCAAGACGGATGTCGCAACGGCGGAGAAAATGGCGCCATGGCTCCTCCAGCCGGATCGGAGGGCGGCCCTGTTTGACGAGTACTGTCTGGCGTTTTTTACCCAGAAACAGGAATTCCGGGCGCGGTTTGTGACCGAGAAAGTGGCCAAGGCCAACCCAGAGATTGTTGATACCCTGCAGGAAGAGGCAGAACGGCTACAGAAGGTGCGAGAGAGCGTCAAGAAGGCGCGGGTGCAGACGTCGACTGCCGCCCTGATCCGGCTTGGCATGGCCCTGGTCGATCGATATGAGGAGGAAAAATCCCGGCGCGGGCGGCTAGACTATGACGATCTTATCCTGAAAACCCGCGATCTTCTGACCGGTGACGGCGTGGCGCCCTGGGTGATGTTCAAGCTTGATGGCGGTATCGAACATATTCTGGTCGATGAGGCGCAGGATACGAGCGCTGAGCAGTGGCAGGTAATTGCGGCCCTTGCCGAGGAGTTCTTCGCAGGAAAGGGCGCCTTGGAGACGGAACGGACCCTCTTTGTCGTCGGCGATGAAAAGCAATCAATATATTCTTTTCAAGGGGCGGACCCCGCGACCTTTGACGTTATGCGACGCCAGTTCGAGGAACGGGCTCTGGCCGCGAATAAGGGCTGGCAGAATGTGCCGCTCGACCTGTCGTTTCGTTCCACGGAACGGGTGCTTGATCTTGTCGACCGGGTGTTCGCGGATGAGCCAGCACGCAAGGGCCTAACTGCGGCGGGCGATATGATAAAACATCTTGTCCGGCGGGCGGGAGAGGCAGGTCTTGTGGAAATCTGGCCGACAGTCAAGCCGCCGGAGGTTGAGGCCGCTGATCCTTGGGATATGCCGATGGCACAGAATCTCGATAAAAATCCCGCAGCGCAGTTGGCCAAGAACATTGCCCTGCAAATTCGCGACTGGCTCGATAAGGGGGAGGTCCTGAGTGCGACGGGGCGACCAGTTGAACCAAGGGACATCATGATTTTGGTGCAGAGCCGGAACGCTTTCTTCGCGCATATTGTCCGCGCCCTGAAACTGGCGGATATTCCGGTTGCCGGGGCCGACCGGATGGTACTGACCGAGCAACTCGCCGTGATGGACCTGCTGGCGCTGGCGCGTTTTGTCCTGTTGCCGGAAGACGATCTTAACCTCGCCGTTATTTTGAAAAGCCCGTTCGTCGGGTGCGATGATAACCAGCTGTTCGAACTTGCTTACGGTCGCAAGGATAGCCTGTGGCGCGCCCTGCGGGATAACAGGACGGGGTTGCCGGTTTTCGATAAGGCGCGGGCATTTCTGGGTGAATTGCTCTCGCGGGCGGATTTTGTGCCTGTTTACGAGTTTTTCGCCGATATTCTCGGTCGGCTTGGCGGTCGCAAGAAACTGCTTGGTCGGCTTGGGCAGGAAGCGGCGGACCCGATCGAGGAATTTCTCTCGCTGGCATTGAATTTCCAGCGAACGGAAGCCAGCTCCCTGCAGGCTTTTCTGCACTGGATCGGCGCGGGCGCGTCGGAAATCAAGCGGGATATGGAGCAGGGACGTAATGAAGTCCGGGTGCTGACTGTGCATGGATCGAAAGGCCTTCAGGCGCCCATTGTCTTCCTGCCTGATACCTGTCAGGGGACCCGTTCCCAGCCGTCTATTTTCTGGACGGAAGAGGAAGCACCCTTTCCGCTCTGGCCGGTGAAGACTGAGAATGATGATCCGCTTACCGCGCGGATGCGTCAGCTCGCGAAGGATCGACAGCTCGAAGAGAAGAAGCGGCTCCTTTATGTCGCACTGACCCGGGCGGAGGACCGGCTTTATATCTGCGGTTGGGAAGGGAAAAATAGTCGCCCGGCTGATTGCTGGTACGAATTGATTGATCCGGCCTTCGGGGAAGGGGTCGAGGAAGTGGAGCTCCCCTGGGGTGAAGTAGCGCGGCGCTGGTCAAGCGGAACCGTAACCGAGCGGGAGGAGGCACCCGATATCGTGCCTGTGACGCCTGCGCCCCTGCCGGACTGGATTTCCCGCCCCGCCCCGGAAGAGCCGGTGCCACCGCGGCCGCTGGTGCCCTCACGCGAGGAGGACGAGACAATCGCCTCGTCTCCGCTTGGAGTTGATAACGGTCAGCGGTTCCATCGCGGGCTCCTTGTGCACCGATTGCTGGAGACACTTCCTGCGATAAATCCGGAAGATCGGGAACAGGCGGCGAAAGCCTGGCTGGCCCGGCCGCTTCACGGCCTGGATGAGGCGCGCCGGGATGATATCTTGCGCGAGACCCTCAATGTGATCAATGATCCCGGGTTTTCTGCTATTTTCGGTCCTGATAGCCGGGCAGAGGTCCCTATTAGTGGCGTGATCGACGGGCGTGTTTTGTCCGGGCAGATTGACCGCTTGCTTGTCAGCGAAGAAGAGATTCTCATCATTGATTACAAGACGAACCGCCCGTCACCGACGGAAATCGAGGCAGTTCCGGCCATGTATCTGAGGCAGATGTCTCTCTACCGGCGCGCGTTAATGGGCATGTATCCCGGAAAAGTGGTAAAATGCGCCCTTCTCTGGACTGAAGGACCACATCTTATGGTGTTGCCGGAGGCGGTACTGTGATCTTGTTCACTTGACGATAGGACAGGTGATACGTAATTATAGGGATAGGAAGTTTCCGCCGGGGTGCCGGAGAGCTTTTAATCTTTTTGTCTGAAATGAGGATATTATGACCACTACGAAAGTCACCGACGCTTCTTTTAAAGAGGATGTCCTAGATAGTTCCGGCCTGGTGCTGGTCGATTTCTGGGCCGAATGGTGCGGTCCTTGTAAACAGATTGCCCCGGCCCTTGATGAGATCTCCCAGGAAATGGGGAGTGATCTGAAGGTTGCCAAAATCAATATCGACGAGAACCCGAATACGCCGACAAAATACGGTGTGCGCGGTATCCCGACCCTGATGCTGTTCAAGGATGGCCAGATTGCGGCGACAAAAGTCGGTGCCTCGCCAAAAAGTGCCATTGAAGACTGGATCAAGTCAGCTGGCTGATTGAAGTATCAGATTAAACAGAACAAAAAGCGGATCTTTCGGGTCCGCTTTTTTCTTACGGAAGCGGGGACAACAGGATGGCAAAGCTGATTAGTAATAACCTCTCACTGGAATATGAGAGCTTTGGCGCGCCCTCGGACCCTACGGTAATACTGATAGCCGGACTGGGGTTTCAGTTAATCGACTGGCCAACAGAGTTCTGTGAGGCGATAGCGGCGCAAAATTTTCATGTTGTCCGGTTTGATAACCGGGATATCGGCCTTTCCCAGAAACTGGAGGAAAAAGGTATTCCCGATATGGTGCGCCTCATGCAGCAACTTCAAACGGGAGAGGCGCCGACAGTTCCGTATCATTTGAGTGATATGGCGGCCGATGTGGCAGGCCTGATGGACGGGCTGGAAATTGATGCTGCGCATATGGTCGGAATGTCGATGGGCGGAATGATCGCCCAGTTGATGGCGATTTTTTACCCCGAAAAGCTGCACTCCCTTACCTCCATCATGTCGTCGAGTGGAAACCGCCATTTACCGCCGTCGACCCCGGCGGCGACTTCCGTCCTGATGTCGGCCCCGGCGAGCCAGGCCGTTGAAGACGTGGTGGAATTCGGTCTTCAGGTAAATGATGTGATCGGCAGCCCGGGCTTTCGCTGGAACCGTGATGCGTTGAAAGATCATATTCGGGCTTGCGTCACACGGAATTACTCACCAAGCGGATATTTGCGGCAATATGCAGCGGTTATGGCCTCAAATCCCCGGGTATCGGAACTTCCTGGCGTCACGACGCCAACTTTGGTGATCCACGGAAAGGATGATCCGCTGGTTCCTTACGCGGCCGGAGAGGATACGGCGCGGCTGATCCCGGATGCAAAGCTGGAACTGGTGGACGGTATGGGCCATGACCTGTCACCCGCCCTGTGTGTGCATCTCGCGGACCTTCTGATCCCTCATCTTGCCGCCAACCGATAATTCCTATCGGAAGGCCGGCTCATCAAAACTCCTGAGCTTGCGCGAATGGAGACTTTCGACACCCTGAAGGCGGAGCTGCTGGAGCGTATCGATGCCGATATGCAGATGCTTGGCGGTTCGCCCTTCATAGAATTTATTAGCCATTCCGGGCAGTTTGATCTCCCCGTGGATCGGCTTGTCGGAAACGCAAAGCAGGGTGCCGTAGGGTACACGGAAGCGAAAACCGTTCGCGGCGATGGTGGCCGATTCCATATCCACTGCGATGGCGCGGGTCTGATTGAACCGGATCGCGAGTTCCTTGTGACGCAGTTCCCAGTCCCGGTCATCCGTTGTATAAACGGTTCCGGTGCGGAAATGTTCCTTGATATCCGCGGTGGTACTGATGCCGTCGGAGGCGCGCGCCACGGCCGTGGTAAGGGCCACTTGTATCTCGGCAATAGCGGGGAGCGGAACGGAGGGGTGAATATCCTCATCCAGCACATGATCCTCCCGCACATAGGCATGGGCAAGAACGAAATCGCCGAGCCGCTGTGTATGCCGGAGACCGCCGCAATGACCGACCATGAGCCAGCAATGGGGCCGGAGAACGGCTACATGATCGGTAATGGTCTTCGCATTCGCCGGTCCCACGCCGATATTGACCAGCGTAATACCCATATGCCGATCGGCGACAAGATGATAGGCAGGCATTTGGGGCAGATGGGTTGGCGCAACGCCGCTCGCAGGATCATCCGTCAGGTTTGGGTTCGGTGTAACGACATTACCCGGCTCAACAAAGGCGCGGTATTCCTTGCCGTCAAGAACCTGCTTCTTGCCGTAGTCGATGAACTCATCCACATAGCGCTGGTAGTTGGTAAACAGAACGAATCGCTGGAAATGCTCTGGCACGGTACCGGTATAATGGGCCAGCCGGGCGAGTGAATAATCCACCCGCTCCGCCGAGAAAAGCGAGAGCGGCCGGGGAGTCCCATTGATCGGGACATTCGTTCCATTGGCGATGCTGTCGTTGATATTGGCAAGTTCGGGCATGGTGAAAATCGACTGTAACGCGGGCATATCATTGGCGGAAACATCGGAGGAGGCTGCCTCTATCACAAAGGGAAGTGGCATCTGGCGCATGCTTAGCCCCACATAGACAGGCCGCTGATGATTTTTCAGGATCAGCCGGATTTGTTCCTTGTAATAGCTTTCGAACAGTTCCGGTTGTGTCAGCGTCGTCCCGAAGGTTCCCGCAGCGTCAATCTTGCCGTAAGATCGCTTGCCTGTACGATTGATGTCAGTGGAGTCGACCGTAAGGCCAAGATAGGGGTAATAAGCAGGTTCGGCGGGGCTGGTTTTGTCTCCTGCCTCAAAGGCGCTGAAGCGGGTTTTCACCTTCGCGGCATTTTCTTCATACAGGGCCTTGATCCGCTCATAGGCGGCGTTTTCATCGGTGAATTCCTGAAGATCCGTTACATTTCCGTGTAGAAGGTCTTCACCATTCAGAAACTCACTCATATATGTCTTCCTTTTGCCGTGAACTGCCCCTATGACAGTTCTATAATTTATATCTTTGTCTTCATTGGCATTTTACCATTAAAATATGACAAGGAAAATAGAGGAAAAGACGCTTTGGCAACGGTGACGCTGGCCCCTATGGAGGGGGTCGTCGATGTTTATATGCGCGATATTCTGACGCGGATCGGAGGCTTTGATCTATGCGTGTCCGAATTCGTCCGTGTCAGCCAGCATCTTTATCCTGCTTCTGTTTTCTATTCCCTCTGCCCGGAACTGCAAAACGGCGGTAAAACCGCGGCAGGTGTCCCCGTCCATGTTCAGATCATGGGGGGAGAAACCCATGTAATGGCGGAGAATGCGGCCTTTGTCGCGGAGCTCGGTGCGCCGGGGATTGATATCAACTTCGGCTGCCCGGCCAAGACCGTCAACCGTCATAATGCCGGGGCAACCCTTCTGCAGTGGCCGGACCGATTGTTTGACATTGTCTCTGCGGTTCGCCGCGCGGTGCCGGACACTATCCCGGTCAGCGCCAAGATGCGCCTCGGGTTTGCGGAAAAATCTCTGGCGCTTGAAAATGCCGTCGCCATCGCAGAGGCTGGGGCGGAAAAGCTCACTATACACGCCCGCACGAAGATGGAGGGATATCGTCCACCGGCCCATTGGCACTATCTTCGGCCCATTACCGAACGGCTTTCCATCCCGGTTGTGGCAAATGGGGAAATCTGGACACCAGCAGATTATGTCAGCTGTCGTGATGCCAGTGGCTGCGCCGATGTGATGATTGGCCGGGGTGTTATTGCCCGTCCGAGCCTTGGCCAGGAAATCGCTCAGTTGCGCAAAGAACCAAAAATAGGAACTGCCTTTAATTGGTCGCAAATCCTTAGCATACTTGTGGAATATCATGATCTTATCGAGGGTATGGCCAATCCACCAAGGCAGGCGGGACGGTTGAAGCAATGGATAAAGCTGCTTTCCCGCAGCTATGAAGAGGCCGGAGCGCTGTTCACGCGCATTCGCCGGTTTGAGGATCCGCGGGATATTCTGGCAGAGGTCGTATTAACACGTGAGAGAGTTTTGGATGCCGCGTAATAAGGGAGATAAAATGCCGGAGGGGAATTTGATGGGTGGAATGTCTCGGTCTGGACGGAGGCCGGGCCTATTTCGTGGCTTGGCCGCTCTCGCGGCGTCTCTTTTTCTGATAACGAGCTGCGTCATGCCGCCGCCCGCCCCGCCGCTGCATGAAGCACTCCTTCAGGAAACCGGATATCAATTAGGCGGAAAAGGCCCTGAGGATGGCAGGGGACGGCCGGAATGCGCCGCCGAAAGCCGCTATGATGGGCCTGATGGCCCGTTATTACTGCTGATCTGCGTGGCGCCCCTTGACGGACATGACAGTCGAATTCGATACCGTGTCAGCTATACGCCGCCGGAGGCAGGGCATCGGATCTGGAAGATTGACGCCTCTATCCCTGACGCAACCACACAGGACCTCGATATCCTGAATAGCCTGGATATGAAGTACGGGCCCGGTCGCAAGCTGACGGCAACGCAGACCTGGCGCTGGCATTTGGAGACCGCCTATCTTGAAGTCCGGGAGGACCAATATGGCGTTCATTTCATGCTGTGGGACCGCAGCCTGCGGCAAAGTTAAAGGTGGACTTTTCGGCGGAGGTATTGAAAGGCCAAGGCCGACAGGCCCATTCCTGCGATGATCCCGGATAAATTTGCAACAATGTCCAAAAGTTCGAAATTCCGACCGGTAAAGGGTTGCAGAAATTCGACAAGAATGCTTACCATCAATGTAAGTACACAAAGTATAAAACGTTGCCGCCAGTTTCGGCCTGCATGGCACGCTGCGATGGCGAGAAGTGCATACGCGGTGAAGTGCCGGACCTTGTCATTGAACAGATGAGAGAAATCCGGTTCATTACCCGGCGGGAGCAGGGAGAGGATAACCAGGGACAGCATTCCCGCTCCCCAAAGAAAATATGCAATTCGGTAACTATTTAAATTATGATTATTCAATAAGGTCATGGGGTAATTTTACGGGCCTGTGATTTAGGAAAAATTAACGTTAAGCGATATAAATTGCTACCAAGCGATGTATGGTTTGTAATATTTTCTGCGGGCGCAGTCGAGACAAGCTTTACCAACCCATTTATGACCATAGGTTTTGAAGCGGGGTTTACGAGCGCCTGTTGTCGGAGAAATTCTTTGAACAAGATTTCGAATAGTAGACTGAGCAGTAACAAAATGACTGCCGAGAGTGGCTCAGCATTTGGGGGAGGATACCCCCTTTCTTCACGCGTCCTGTCTCCCATTTTCACTGTTCTTGATCTATTCTGGTTGTTTCTGGCCGGGTACCTCAGCCACTATTTTGTGATCGGTGGAAGCCTGATAGCCCATGAAAATTATTTGTATGCGATCATTCTTGCGTTGATTATTTTCTTCTTTCTAGGACATTACGCACGGATTTACTCTTTCTCGACATTGCTGGCGCCGCTTACAAATCTGCCTAACCTTGCAATTGTCTGCATGACGACTTTCATGCTGCTTCTGGCGGTGGCTTTTTCGCTTAAAGTTTCAGAGGATTATTCGCGGATCTGGATGTACAGCTTTGGCCTTGCTTCGTTTGCGACCATTTTGTCTTACCGGCTGGTCGCCTTTGTCATTATCAACTATCTGGCAGGCCGAGGAATTTGTACGCGAAAAGTCGTTGTTCTGGGCGGCGGCAAACAGACAGAACAGTTGCTGCGCCAGCTTGAAAATGAAAAGCCGGCGGTTAACAAGGTTGTCGGCATCTTTGATGACCGCATAGGCCGCGTTGGTCCGACCGTTGCCGGTTATTCCCTGCTGGGGAATATGAAGGCGCTGATAAAATTTGTCCGGGAGAACCATGTCGACGATATCATCGTTGCGCTGCCCTGGAACGCGGATGAGCGGCAGCTGGCGATTGTCAGCAGATTGCGTGAATTGCCAGCTCATGTCCATCTGGTTTCCGACCTGGTGGGTTTTCGCTTTCCGCACCGGCCGTCTCCCAATCATTTCGGCGGGTTGCCGATGATTGAAGTGGTGGATTCGCCGCTTTCCGGCTTTAAGGTTGTTGTTAAGGCGCTGGAAGACCGCATTCTTGGGTCCCTGGCTCTTCTTCTATTTTCCCCGGTATTGCTTGCGGTCGCTATCGCGATCAGGCTGGAGAGCAAGGGGCCTGTGCTTTTCAAGCAGAAGCGCTATGGCTACAATAACAAGATTTTCGAGATCTATAAGTTCCGGTCCATGTATCACAATGGAGAGGAACAAAAAAAGACAGTTCAGGCCTCCAAGGACGACCCGCGCATTACCCGTGTCGGCAAATTTATTCGCCGGACCAGCCTGGACGAACTTCCGCAGCTTTTTAATGTTGTGAACGGTACCATGTCGCTGGTCGGCCCGAGACCGCATGCCGTTGATCATAATGAGGAATATTCCGCCCTGATCGAGGGTTACTTTGCGCGTCACAAGGTCAAGCCGGGTATTACGGGCTGGGCGCAGGTTAAAGGTTATCGCGGGGAGACGAACACACTGGAAAAAATGGAAGCCAGGGTGAATTACGATACATATTATGTTGAGAACTGGTCGTTGTTTTTCGACCTTCAGATATTAGTCATGACAGTCTTTGTCGGCTTCATCAATAAAAACGCCTATTGATCGTATCAACCCTTGACATTTTCGCCTGTGATGCAGAGAAAGAGGCGCGATAAAAGTGATGTAAAGTTCCCGTAATGTTGGTGTGTGGCTGAATGGGTCATCCATGCAATCTTTTGCAGACAAAAGTAAAATTTAGCGCAATGTTGCCAATTTATATCAGTTACCAACCATTCTTTAACTGTTTAAGCCTAAAAAGGCACGAGGCATTTGTTGATCGGCTTGGATGGTTGTAAAATTTTAACCATAAAGACGGACTATACGGCGTCTGATGGATATTAATTAAGTCGATTAAATTTACAAAAATCGAGCAATAGAATGAGCCAAGACTATACACTCCCAGAAGAAGAATCTTCGCCGATTAATATTGAGCGGATCCTTTCGGCCGCCAAGAGGCGGTTTCTGTTTTTTCTGATCCCGTTCGTTGCGGTTCTGGCGGCAAGCGTCGCGGTAATATTAATATTACCGCCGCTGTATACGTCATTCGGGACAATTCTTGTCGAAACACAGCAAATCTCCACAGATCTTATTGAATCGACCGTGAACTCGGATCCGGATCAACGGATCCGGATGATCGAGCAGCGGGTCATGACGCGGGAAAACCTGCTCAGGATTATCGATAAATATAACGTCTATGGTAATGATCGTCAGTACATGACGGTTTCCGAGCTTGTATTTAGAATGCAGGAGGAAATCGGCATTGAGGTTATTACATCGTCACTTGGCGGGAGCCGACGGGGGGACACGACAATTGCTTTCATGGTGGCCTTTAATCATGAGAATCCACAGATTGCGACCGATGTTGCCAACGAGTTGGTTACCCTTTTTCTAAGCGAGAATGTACGAACACGGACAGAACGGGCATCAGAGGCGACGGCCTTTCTATCTGATGAAGCGGATAAGGTGCGCCGCCTTCTAACCCAGGTTGAAAGTGAGATTGTCGCCTATAAACAAAAGTATAAAGACGCCTTGCCCGAGCATCTTGGTCTTCGGCAGAGCATGCTGGAAAGATCAGAAGGAGAAATTCGCGATCTGCGTCGCGATCTACGGGCACTTGAGGAAGATAAACGCTATCTGCAGATCGAGTTGACCTCCGCTCGGTCAGGGATTACCGCGAGTGGCGGAGAGCAGTCAGAGCTTGCGCGGAATTTGTCGACCTTGAAGGATAACCTTGTGGAATCTTCCACCAGGTTGACGGATTCACATCCGAATATTATTGCCTTGAAGAAGCGTATCGCGGCGATGGAGAAACAGGTGGAGGAGGAATCCACCGCGGCACTTGCGGCAGCGTCTCAGGAACAGACAGCCGCGAGCGGCGTTTACAATCCTGTCGTCGAGAAGCTGCAGATTCGCATTTCTGCGACGGATGATAAAATAGCGGAAACACGCCGCCAGATCTCTGCAACCACCCAAAAAATCGCTGATCTTGAAGCGATCATTCTTGAGATCCCGCAGGTCGAGCGGGGTCTGACCGGCCTTGACCGTACTTATTCGGATTTGCTGGACAAATTGAATTCACTTGAATCGAAGCAGGCTCAGGCTCAGCTATCTCAAAATCTTGAGGAAGAAAAGAAGGCAGAACGTTTTGTCCTGCTTGAACCACCGATCGTGCCAACGGAGCCGGTATCCCCGGACAGGAAGAAAATTCTGGGTATCGGCGGCTTTCTTGCCTTTGCTCTTGGCGTAGCCTGTGTCTTTTTAATCGAGTTGATCGATCGGCGGATTCATAGTGCGTCTGAACTGGAAGCCGTGCTTAAGCATCCGCCTATCGTGTCTATTCCCTATATTCACACCAAGAAGGAAAATGTGCAGCATCGGATGAAGGTTGGTATTTACTTTCTCATCCCGATTGCCATCTTCGCGCTTTTGCTGTTGGCAGTACATTTTTTCTACATACCGCTGGATGATCTGTTTTACCGGGCCTGGGTGGCCATCGACAGATTATTAGTCGCATTATAAAAGGGGACTTACGTGGAGCGTATTAAGGAAGCCATCGCCAAGGCCAAGGAAAAACAGTCCGGCAGTTTTCCAGTGCGCGGGAAAGCAGCGAGCAAGGTTGCGCGAAATGCGGAAATTATTGACCGTCCAATTGTATACGATCAGACACGCGTTATCGATCTCGACATTACCCATCTGGAAGCGAACAGGATTATCACGCTTGATAGCGAGGACCCCAACTCAATCAGTTTTGATATTCTGAGAACACAGGTTCTGGCAAAAATGGAGGCCAACAACTGGCGGACACTTGCCATCACCTCACCGACGCCGGCGTGCGGTAAGACGGTTGTCGCCATTAATCTCGCGCTAAGTATTGCCAAGCAAACCGATTATACCGCACTTCTCGTGGATTTCGATTTACGCCGTCCGCAGGTTGCCAGTTATCTGGGGTTGCCGATAGAAAACAGCTTTGCAGACTATCTCGATGGCAAGATCGAGTTTAACGACGCTTTGGTTAATCCGGGCATTCCCCGGTTTGTCGTTTTGCCTAACCGTCGGCCGGTCAAGAATTCTACTGAAATTCTGACCTCACCCAAAGTCAAGTCCATGGTGGTGGACCTCCGTGACCGGTATGAGAAGCGTATCTGCATTTTTGATTTGCCACCCTTGAAAGCGACAGATGATGCTATTGCCTTCCTTCCGCAGGTTGATTGCGTTCTGATGGTGGTGGCGAGCGGAGAAACCAAACCGAGTGAAGTTAAGGAATGCCGTCGCCAGCTGCAATCGAGTAACCTCTTGGGCGTCGTCCTGAATAAATCACAGGAAGTCGAAAAAACATACTACTACTAGGTCTCATTAGAGGGTCGGATTGCAGGAAGCTTGCCTGTGGTATTTCTGGCGCGATGATTGAGGAATGGAATAGTAGCGGGGGCATGAATGGAGCTGGTTTTACAATCGATTGATCGAACGCGACTGTTGTTGCCTGCCCTCCTGTGTGTGGTTCTCTTCATTTATTTACCCGATGGCAGCTTGCTATGGGATGCCTGGATGAATGTTGAGGAATTCAGCCACGGCCCGCTGATGCTGGCTGTTGCTCTCTATTTGCTCTGGGCGCGACGCGCACTCCTGAATTCCCATGATAGACGGGGCAACTGGATAGGCCTGGTTTTTTGTCTGCTTGCGGCGGCGGTCTATGCGCTGGCGGTCAAGGCAGGTATAGAGAATATCCGACATCTCAGCCTTTTTCTTATGATTCTCGGCCTGTTTGTTGTGTTTGGTGGATTGACCTATGGCCGATTTGTTCTGCCGTCCCTCATTCTTTTGCCTTTCGTGGTGCCACCCCCGGCTTTTCTGAATGCCAACCTGACCTATGGTTTGCAGCTTTTTTCAACGGATATGAGCGTCGCTTTATTGCGGTTTGCGAACATTTCCGTCTATCAGGACGGAAATGTTATTGATATGGGGACCATCAAGCTGGCGGTTGTTGAGGCGTGTGCCGGCCTTCGCTATCTTTACCCGATGATCGGGCTTGGTGTCCTCCTGGCGATGTTGTTCGATATACCCCTGTGGAAAAGAGCCCTCTTCGTTGCCCTTGCGGGGGGTGTTTCCATCATTATGAACAGCGTCCGGATATTCCTGACCGGGGCGATCGCGGAATGGACAGATACGGCGGTCTCTGACGGATTTTTTCACCTTTTCGAGGGCTGGGTTTTCTTTCTTTTTTCCTTCGGGGTCATGCTGGTGGTTTGCTATTTCATACTCAGCAAACGCGAAAAGGCGACTATTGGGAATGGTGTCCTGAAGGTGTCTGTTCCCCAAGCGCAGCAAACAGAAAAACCGGCGCGCCTGGGGCCGATCATTGGTGCGATGCTGATATGTGCCGTCTTTGCTTCGGCCATCGTAATGGTCCGGGGAATCGAGCCTGAAATTCCCGATCGTCGCACATTCAACAGTTTTCCTCTGAAAATTAAGGAGATGATCGCCGAGGAAGATGTGCTCCCCGGTGTGGAACAAACGATCCTCAATATGAGTGATTATTTTCTCGGTCATTACCGCGGCGGTGAGTTGCTTCCGATTACCCTGTTTATGGGGTACTATGACCAGCAATCCGCAGGCAGTACGCCTCATTCTCCGCGCGTCTGCATCCCGTCGGGTGGCTGGGAGATTGAGGAACTGTCAGAAATCACGCTTGAAAATGGCGCGCATTCGGTTCCTGTCAACCGGGTGCTGGTGACCCATGGCGAGGACAAGCTACTGGTTTATTACTGGTTCAAGCAGCGCGGAAAGTATATCGCGAACGAGTATAAAGCGAAATTCAATCTCCTGTGGGGCGGGCTTTCCTCTGCGCGGACGGATGGTGCCCTCATTCGGCTCTCGATGCCGGTGAAGTCGACCATGTCGGAAGTTCTTGCAGATAAGGAACTTACTGCATTTGCAGAAGAATTGTTTAAGATTCTCCCGGTATATGTACCGGACTAGACGGTTAAGTGTATAGCAATTGGTAAGTACAAAGTAATGTCCGACAACAATAAATCACAAATTAAAATCGGGTTGTTCGGCGCGGCGCCGGATACATCGAACATGGGCGTCTCTGCTCTATTTGCCTCGACTGTTGAAGGCATCACAGAGCGGCTGCCTAATGCCCGATTTTCCGTCTTCGATAATGAGCTCGGCAAACGCTCGAAGAATCACCTGTTTTCGGAAGGGCATCAATTCGAGGTGGAGCATATCGGCATTCGTGCCGGTCACCGATATTATCTTCAGGAAAATATCGTCACCGTTTCTGCGGCCTCGCACTTGGGGGCGTTTGGGGCAGTGATGAATTCCGTGGTGCGGGACATCGACAATTTTGACGCCGTTCTTGATATCTCCGGTGGGGACAGCTTTAGTGACATATATGGCGTGAAACGTTTTATGAGCGTTGTCCGCCCGAAACTGATTTCCCTCAAACGGCATATTCCGCTGGTACTGCTGCCGCAGACATATGGCCCATACAATGACCCTAAGTTGAACCAGATCGCCATAAAGGCCGTCAAGGGGGCGGATATGGCCTGGGCGCGTGATCCCCACAGCTTCAATATACTGAAAAACATGTTAGGAGAGGAGTTTGATGCCGCAAAACACAAGAGCGGCGTTGATTTCGCCTTTGCTCTCGGAATCCGCAATGCCGAGGGTTTGATCGATGCCTCTCTTCTTGAGACGGTGCAGGAAAAACGGGCGGAAACACCACTTGTCGGCCTGAATGTCAGCGGTCTTATATATAACGACCCCACCGCGGCCTATTCCCAGTATGGTTTTAAGGCCGATTATAGTGAGATAATTCACGCCTTCTGTGACTGGCTTCTTCAGGAAACCGGCGCAAAACTTGTCCTTATTCCACATGTTATGAGTGATCGCCAATATACGGAGTCAGATTTCGCGGCTTGTGAAAAAGTGGCGATGAGGGTTGAGGAAAAATACAAGGATCGGGTATTTGTCTCCCCCGATACGCTCGACCAGAACCAGGTCAAATGGCTGATCTCGAAAATGGACTGGTTCTGCGGAACCCGGATGCATTCGACAATTGCCGCTCTTTCGCGGGGTGTTCCCACCTCTGCCATTGCCTATAGCGACAAAACGAAAGGGGTCTTTGAAACTTGTGGACAGGGCGATGAAGTCTTCGACCCCAGAGCGCTTGATACCGAAAAGGTTATTGAGGGGCTGAAAGGCTCGTTTTTGCGCCGAAATGATCTTCTTGCATCCCTGGAACAATCGCTTCCCACCGTAAAACAACGGGTTGATGAACAGCTGTCGATCATCTCGAATTGCATTCTGGATATTGTGAACAGCAAGACCAACTAGTTTGAAAGGCCACCGAAATTGTTACTTAAAGGCCATCTAAGAAGCGGATTGTTTCTCTCGTTCGGTGGCGCAGTTGGCGCTTTGAGCACATTTGCGCGGAATATTATCATTGCGCGGCTGATCAGCGTGGAAGATTTCGGTATCGCGGCGACCTTTGGCATCACGATGGCCTTGGTGCAGATGTCGACCGGGCTGGGTGTGGACCGGCTGATCGTTCAGGCAACGGATGGAAATGAGCCCAAGCTTCAGGCGACGGTCCAGGCATTCAATATCCTGCGCGGTGTGGTGCTGGCCATCATAATGTATGCGGTGGCAAGCCCGATCGCACATCTTTTTGACCTGCCGGAGCTTATCTGGGCCTTTCAATGGCTGGCTATCTTGCCGTTGATAACCGGGTTCGTGCATATGGATGCTGCCCGGTTCCAGCGGGAAATGAAATTCGGACCGTCTGTCCTGGTGGAAAGCATCCCGCAAATTATTGCGGTTGCCCTCTCTGCCCCGCTTGCCCTGTATTTCAAGGATTACCGGGTAATGCTGTGGATCATCACAGCGCAGGCTGTTTCCACAGTCGTTCTTTCATTTATCGTTGCGAAACGGCGGTATTCCGTGGCGATTGATCGGGAATTCCTGAACAGGATTTTCTCTTTTGGTTGGCCCCTGATGTTGAACGGGATACTGCTCTTCGGCATTTTCCAGGCAGACCGCGGCATTGTGGGTATCGCTTACAGCATGGAAGATCTTGGCTGGTTTAGTGCGGCCTTCACTCTGACCCTTTTCCCATCGATGGTTTTCGCCAATGCGGCGCAATCCTTCTTTATGCCGATGCTCTCCAAGGTGCAGGATGATCCGGAAAAACTGGAGGCTGGTTCTATCGCGACAATCAAGGCCTGCCTGATGATTGGAATCACAATTAGCGTTGGACTGTCACTCGCAGGACCGGCGTTCCTTCTCCTGTTGTTCGGAAGCGACTATGTTGGGGGCGTCGCGATTATTGCCTGGCTTGCCTTAATGCAGGGGATTAGGATGGCCAAGGCCGGGCCGACAATTGTCGCGATATCCTGCGGACAAACCAAACTTCCCCTGTACGCAAACATTGTGCGAAGCTTTGCGCTCGTTTTCGCACTTATCGCTGTTTGGCAGGGTTGGGGAGTTCTGGGTATTGTCATCGGGGGCATAATTGGCGAGACAATGGCCGTTATTTTCTTTCTCGTTCTGTTATCCCGGAAATTTGGCGTAGATTTATCTTTGCTTTACAAATCTGTCGTAGTTTCAATTGTTCTTGTCGCACTGGCAATTGTTCTGTCGTCCAATTTTGCAACGGGTCAGGACCCCGTTCTCGAAATTGCCGGATCGATTTTACTGACGCTAGTTGCCTTGGGCATATTTTTGCTTTTTGCAATGGACCTGGTGAAATGGCTCAAGCAGTCCGGTGAAGGACAGCCGGAGACGCAGGTCTAAAGTGATGAGCCCGTTTATCAAAATGGATTGGGATTTATGAAGGACAGATTTTCAGCCGAAAAAATCGAGTGGGCGCAACTTCGGCATGACCAGTCCCTCAGCCCGTTATCGAGTTTGATTCTCCGCGCCTACAAGTATCGTGCACTTCGTCGAATTTGTTTGTCTCTCTGTGACCGGTTGGAGGGAAATTTCTTCTATTCACAGACGCGCCGAAAGATCATGAAGCAATATTATGGTGTATCGGTTGGACGTTATAGCTATGGTCCCTGCCTTGATCCGGGCGTCTTTCCTTCTGGGTCGGTGATCGGGGCCTATTGCTCCTTCGGCAGTGATTTGATGGTTTTCAGGCGGAACCATCCGGCTGAGACCCTGACGCAACATCCGTTTTTCTATAACCGATATCTCAATATCGTTGATCAGGACACGATCCAGCTCGATCAAGACAACCCCCTTATTATCGGGAATGATGTTTGGATTGGTAGCCGGACCACTATCCTGCCAGGGTGCCGGAGAATCGGGGACGGCGCGATTATCGGGGCCAACTCAGTGGTTACGAAAGACGTTGATGATTTTGCAATTGTTGCCGGCAACCCGGCGAAGGAATTTCGCCGACGCTTTACGCCTGAAGTGGCGGAGTTGGTAAAAAAATCCGAATGGTGGGACCTTAGCCTTCCTGAACTCATGAAGGCCAATGACCTCCTCTTGGAGCCTGTCACGAAAGAGGGGATTTCACTGTTTATTCAAAATTTGGATAAGGTGGATAAGAATATAGTTCCCGAAGTGGAGCTCCCAACAGACGAAAGCGAAAAGGCAGGGATTTAGGTCGTGAGTAAGAGTATCAAGGAAATTACTGACGTTACCAGCCGTCAGCTATGTACCGGTTGCGGCGTCTGCGCGTTCATGGAGCCAGAGCGGTTTCAGATGGGCGATGCGCTGGAGCTGGGGCGTCGGCCATTTGTCCGAGACGATGCGGCCGCGGAAACGGGACGGGCGCTGAAATCCTGCCCCGGCGCCAATCTTACGCATGACTATAACAGCGATGCGCCGCGTCTCCAGAAAGAACTGGTGGATGGCTGGGGCCCTGTATTGGATGTCTGGGAAGGTTTTTCCGCCGATGACGGCATTCGCAAGGGCGGTTCCAGTGGCGGCGCGGCAACGACCCTCGCAGTATTCGGGATCGAGAAAAAGGGATTCGCAGGCGTCCTCCACACAAAGGCCCGCGCGGATGTTCCCTATCTTAACGAAACAACATTAAGCCGCAGCCGTCCAGAGCTTGCTGCGGCCACCGGCTCGCGTTATGCCCCTGCCAGCCCGTGTGATGGCCTGGATCTCATGCTGAATGAAGAAGCGCCATCTGTTTTTATTGGCAAACCCTGCGACGTTGCCGCGGTTCAGAAAGCCCGGAAGCTGAATCCTGAACTTGACAAGAAGATCGGTGTGACCATCGCCTTTTTCTGCGCCGGGACGCCGTCGACAAAGGGAACGCTGGATCTGCTGAAGAGGGAGAGAATCCCTGACCCGACAAACCTTAAAAGCCTGCGCTTTCGGGGCAATGGCTGGCCGGGTATGTGGCGGGCGGTTTATGAGGATAACGCCGGTGAGGAAAAGTCGGTCGAAATGACCTATGCAGAGTCGTGGGGCTTTTTGCAGAAATACCGTCAATGGCGCTGCTACATCTGCCCGGATCATACCGGCGAATTTGCGGATATCGCGGTGGGTGATCCTTGGTACCGGCCGATCGAGGAGGGGGAACCCGGCAAGTCCCTGATCGTTGCACGAACTGAAAAAGGACGGCAGTATATACTCGATGCGGCGGCAGCGGGCTATATCACGCTCGAAAATAACGATCTGTCGCTTTTTCCGCGATCCCAGCCAAACTTGCTTGGGTCGAGAGGGAGCGTATGGGCAAGATTACATATGCTGCGCCTTTTCGGTGCGGCTGTTCCCAAATATATTGGGTTCAAGATGGCGCGTTTCTGGTGGAGCGATTTAAGTCTGAACGAAAAAAGACAATCGATTACCGGGACAATTCTCAGGATTTTCAGAAAGCGCTTGAACAAGCGGATTAATGTGGAAAGCTGGACCCCGCCAGCAAAGGAAAAGGGATAATGGTCGGTGTAACCGCCTTTGTTACAGTTGCTTTAGGCATACTTGCCCTGGCCGTTCGGCCGGGAACAGCGGTTGGTGTCCTTATTGTTTCCATGATGATCTGGCCGGAATATCTTCGTGTCCCTATGGGACCGGCGGATATGTCTGCGCCACGTCTTATTGCTCTTGCGCTTTTGATCCGTTTTATCGTGCAGGGCCGCCATATAAGGATGAATGTCTGCTCGGTTGATTATTTGGTGTTTTTCCTATGGGCCTGGACGGTTATCGCGACAATAATGGCGGGGGCGGAATCGGCCAAAACCATCGAGATGATTGGCTATGGATTTGATACCGTCCTGATGTATTTTGTCGCCAGATTGGGAATCCGGTCCATCCAGGATGCCGGCGGCTTGGCGTTTCCCTTATTTGGCATTGCCGCCTTTATGTGCGTCATGGGTTGGCAGGAATCCTATACCACCAGTTCACCCTATGTCGGGCTGGACAGCTACCGGACATGGGTCTGGATTGCGAAAGAGCCGGAATTCCGCCTCGGGATGATGAGGGCGAAGGTCAGCACCTCTGTGCATATCTATTTCGGTATGGCGATGATGTTGATCGCCGGTATCGCCTGGGCTATTCGAAGTAATCCGCGTGTCCGGAAGATGAGCACATTTACCGCAATCTTTGCGGCGGTTGGTGGCTTGGCCTCTATGTCCAGCGGCCCCTGGCTTGCTATCGTCACATTGATATTCTGCAATCTGTATATTCTGCGCCCAAGTTTGATCAAGCCAACGCTTTATTTGATGTTGGCTGTCGCCATATTCCTGGAGTTGGCCTCGAACCGTCATTTCTACAATCTCATCGACTATCTCGCGCTTAACTCGACGACGGCCTGGTACCGGACCCGGTTGCTTGAGGTCGCAGTGGCGCAATGGCGTGACTACTGGATTTTTGGCTCCAGCGGGATAGACATCAACTATTGGGGTGGCCTGCTCGATGGGCGGCGCCATATCGACCTGGTTAATCATTTCGTAATTGTGGCCGTGAATGGCGGTATTCCGGCCTTCCTAATGTATGTTTTCTCGCATGTTAACGCTGTGCGCTATGCGGCAAAGGCCAGAAAGACATCGAAGGATCCCTATCGTCGGAAACTGATTTTCTTCCTGATTTCCGCCCTGATCGCCCTGGATGTGTCCAGCATGTCTGTCGGCCTGTTTGAGCAGCCGTTAATCCTGACCAATATCCTGCTAGGTATGCTGGTGAGTGCCGGTGTTGCCTGGAATGAAGTTCCTGCGCGCCGGGGACAACCCAGTGCTGCATCGCAAATGCCGCAGGAAATGGCCCAAACGGCTCAACAATCGTCGAATGTTTCTAAACCATTATAACTGAAAGAACTCTAGGGGCCAAAACGGGCGTGCCTTTTAATAAAAATTAACTCGAGATGATCTAGGTTTGCATCGAAGGGGATTAAGACCGAAATGGAAAAACTCGAGTTAAGCGTCGTTATACCGCATTATAATGATCCGGTCGGCCTGGCGGCATGCCTGGCAACGCTGGAAGCGCAGACCTATGATAAGAGCCGGTTCGAGGTTATTGTGTGTGACAATAACTCTACCAAGGCGGTTGAGGGGCTGGACGCCTATGATTTGAATGTCACCCTTGTCGTCGAGACGGCTCGCGGCGCCGGGCCCGCCCGTAATGCCGGGGCAAAGCTTGCCAAAGGAAAATTTCTCGCCTTTACGGATTGTGACTGCCTGCTTGATCCGGATTTTGTGAAAAACGGCCTCAAGCATATGCAGGACGAGGGCGAACGCAGTGTGATGGCCGGGGAAATCATCATCTATCCCGAACATGACCGCCCCAACAGCGTAGAGGCGTTTGAGATTACCTATTCCATGGACCAGGAAGGCTATACCAAGAAAGGCGATGCGGCGACCGGCAATATGTGGACAAGCCGCGTGCTTTTTGAAGAAGTCGGGCCCTTTCATGCGGGAGTTGCCGAAGACACGGACTGGTGTCAGCGCGCCTATGCTATCGGTGCGAAGTTTCACTTTGGCGGCGACTGCATTGCCAAACATCCGGCGCGTGCGACACTTGAAGAGTTGCGGGCGAAATGGAAACGGCAATCGGCGATGACCTTCAACATGTGGAAGAAGGGGTCGGGTTTCGCACTTAAATGGCCCGCGCTTTGTGTGGCGACGGCCGTCTCCGCCGCACCGCATAGTGTTCGGGCGCTAAAGGACCGGAAGCTTCCATATTTTTCAGACAAGCTGAAGGCGATTTTGATATTGTTCTGGTGTCGGTTCTTTCGCGCGAAAATCATGTTGGGATTTTACTTCAGTGGACTTGACCACATAGACCCCAATAAATATTGGACCAACACGTAAATTTGTTCAGCGGTACGCTGATTTTAGGATTTTAGCCATGTGCGGTTTAGCCGGATTTTTGAATTTCCCGAACCATGTTGACCATGCGAAAGCCGCATCTGTCATCCAGCAGCATCGCGGGCCGGACTCACAGGATGTCTGGTCTGAGGAGAATTTATCGCTCGCTCATCAGCGGCTGTCGATCATCGACGTTGATCCGCGGTCGGACCAACCGATGCAGAAGGATAAGTATGTCATCGTTTATAACGGCGAGTTATATAATTATAAAGAGCTTAAAAGGACGCTTGAGTCGCAATATGGAGTCCAGTTCAAGACGAATTCCGATACCGAAGTGGTGTTGGAGCTGTTCCGACTGAAGGGCCCGAAATGCCTTGAAGAGTTTATCGGCATGTTCGCCTTCGCGATTTATGATCGTGAGAAGAAAGAACTCTTTCTGGCCCGCGACCATTTCGGCATCAAACCCCTGTTTTTCTTTAAAAAGGGGAAGAATTTCTGCTTCTCCTCCGAGCTGAAGACAATTGCGAAAATCATTGAGGAACCTTTCGCGGTGAATTTCTCGGCCCTTGCCGCCAGCATGCAACTCCTCTGGTTACCGGATCATTTCTGCATTCTAGAGGGCGTTCAAAAAGTACAGCCCGGGCAATATCTGGTTGTCGATACGGATGGGAATATCAAGGAGACCACTTATTGGGAGCTGCCGGATTATCAAGCAGGCCCGATAGATGAGCGGGATGCGGTGGAAGAGCTGACAAAAAGCTTCGAGAGTTCCATCGACCGGCATCTGGTGTCCGATGTTGAGGTCGGCAGTTTCCTGAGTGGCGGCCTTGATTCATCACTGGTCAGCACCATCGCGCGGCGCAAGCTGGGTAAGCTGAAAACCTTCACCATTGGTATGTCGGAGGCGGACAAACGCGTTGAACAGATGGCCGATGACCAGAAATATGCGGAAATGCTGGCCGAAAAAGAAGGGTTCGATCACGAGTCAATTGTCGTCAATCCTGACTTGATGTCGCTACTTCCAAAAGTCATCTACAGCCTGGATGAGCCCATTGGCGACCCTGCTGCGCTCAACACCAAGCTGATTTGCCAGTCGGCGAAAGATATGGGAATCAAGGTTCTTTTGTCCGGTATGGGCGCCGATGAATTGCATTTCGGGTATCGCCGGCAGAAGGCCTGGCTGATGGCTGAAAAATACCGCAAATTGCCAGGAATTATTCGCGGTCCCATTCGTGCGGTAACGAACGCCCTGCCGGTTCAGGTCGGCGGGCGGGGATTTCGCCTTGGACGCTGGGCAAAGAAATTCCTGTCATTCGCAGAACTCCCCTCCAATGAAGCCTATCTCAGGAGTTATGCGCAGTATGATCAGCAGTCCCTGTCTGCACTGATGCCGGATGTTGCCGAGAGTTCGCTCGGTGCGCTCGCCGACTATCATGACAGTGTGATGGAATCCGCCTATCAGGACGACCCTTATAACAAGCTTTGTCAGACAGATATCAAGCTCTTTATGTGCGGCCTTAACCTCACCTATACGGACCGTTCCTCGATGTCGGAATCAGTAGAGGTGCGGGTGCCTTTCATTGACAGGGAATTTGTCGCCAGCAGCATGAACCTTCCGGGGCATATGAAATATACCAACGGCACCTCTAAGTATCTGCTGAAGAAAGTGGCGGAAAAATATCTGCCGCAGGAAATCATCTATCGTCCGAAATCAAACTTCGCGGTGCCAATCCGTAGCTGGATTTCCGGCGAACTGTCTGAAATGCTTCAAGATACGCTCAGTCCGGCGCGGCTTAAATCGCGCGGCTGGTTTGATGCCGATTATGTGCAGCAGCTTATTAAGGATCATAAGTCGGGCCGCCTCGATAACTCCGCCCGGATCTATCAACTCCTCACTGCTGAGATCTGGGCCCAGCAGATGATGGACGGGTAGGTCACCGGTTCTTACGGACTGGTAATCACGCGGGGTCCAATGGGGCGCGCCTCTTTCCAAAAGCTGAAATCATAAGCCTTGAACTGGGTGACGGGGAGAAGCTCATATATATTATCGCCCATCCCGCGCGCGACATTCTCCTGTTTTTTCGTGAAGAAACCCCAGACCTCGTCCGTAATGCCCTCATTGATATCGCCGCCGGGTTCCAGGCTCCAGCCATATTTTGAGGACTGCAGCCAGCTCAGGCCCGAATAGATATTGTGCGAGAAAACCCAGTCTTCCGGCGCGGGCGAAGCGATCAGGCCATCAATGATGTTGTTCTTGATGATTGTAGACGGCTCTTCGCCGGGAATCTGAATGGATTTGCCGGGCTCTACTTCAGCCAGGACCATGTTATGCAGAAAATGCATCGATCCGAACTGACTGCCCCAGCTGCGAACACGCCCAAGGAAGATATTGCTCAGGAGCCACATGCTGTTGGCTTCCTCAATATGTCCCGTGCCGTGATACGTAAAAGCGAAGGGAACATTATCGAACATATTCTCGGCGACAAGGATCGTCTTGTTTTTCAAGTAAACCGACATGCCGTTACCATGGACGCCAAGAATGTCGGACAGAGTATTACCGGTCACCTGAATATTCTCTGTCTCGATCAGGCGGATACCCGTCCGGCCGATCTTGTGAATAACATTGTCGCGAATGATAATGTCTTTTGAAAAACCAAACCGGATGCCGGAGCTTTTCTGACTATTGGTGATCGTATTATTACTGACAATCACATTTTGGGCCTTATGGAGCTGTATGGCACCAATCCCCTCAACCGAGCGAAGATTTTCGATATAGTTGTCGCGAATGACCACATTCCGGACCGGGTGCTCTGAGTTGATAATGGCGGTTCCACTGGCCCAGCCGTCATGATCGCCAAAATAATGGCTGATATGAAACCCCTCGATGACGAGGTTACTGCTTCCGTTGATATTAAATCCGGCCGGGAGCTTGTTGACATAAAGACGGCTTTTTGCGGTTGTCGCCGGGTCCTTCGGCCAGATTATAAGCTGCCGTGCTTCATTATCGATAAAATATTCGCCCGGCTGATCAATGTCGGACGGTCGATTGAACAGGGCATAATAGGATTCCCTATCTGTATAGGGATCGTTACCGGGCGGGTTGAATTTTATCGTACCCGTCGCCTTGTCAATCCCGGTCACTTCGGTCAATAACACCAGATTAGGTTTCATCCAGACTGCAATCCGGGCGTTACGCCAGTTTGATTCATCTGTACTATCGAGACCGCTGCCCAGGGTGATATAGTCCTTGCCCATGACCGAGGCGGCGCCGTCACCGCCGACCACATTGTAATGCTCGTAATCGTCAAACCAGAACGGGTCCGGCTGATTCGGTTCGCGCGCAATCCACACGCGTTCCCTAGAGAGAAACATGGGCGTAAATGGATTAACTTCTTCTTCCAGACTGGACTTGTAAAGCTTCTGCCAGTTGGGATTATTGTAGCAGTCGCTAGCGGAGGTGCAGGGCGTTAGGGCCGCTGTCAGTTCCTCGGCACCGCTGAGGATAGCGCGTTCCTCACCCCATCCACTACCCTTGTAGGTAACAGGTTCAGCTTCCGATCCGCCTGCCGGGACAATGATTTGGCCGAAATATTCAACGCCGCCCTTGAAATTGACAACGTCACCGGGGCGCAATTTGTAGCTACCGGCTTTTGATCCCGCGTTTGGATCGCCGGGTGCATGCTGCCATGGCGCCTCCCGCGAGAGGCCGCTGTTGCTATCCTTGCCATTTTCGAAATCGACAAATAGATCCTGTGCGACGGCAGCGTTCACAGAGACAAAAAAAAGTATCGTGATTGATAATGTAAGATCCCGAATGCGCACGTCCCCGTTACCCCTTGGTTGTTTATGGTTTGAAATAACTATAGTGGACTGAAGTTACAATTCTTCAAAAATTTTGTTGCGTGAACCGGCGGCGGGTTTGCTAGTCGTTCACATTTGTCCAGATATTCCGTCGGTCCCAGACGCTTTTCCAGACCGCTACTGATTCTTTTGAACTTTGGCGACCAATCTTGCTGAGAACAAGATGCGCGAGATAACGCGACAGCGGCCAGAGTTTCATCAACCACATCGCCATGCCGCGCGTCGTCGCCGGAAAATGTTTATGGATGAGCGTCATTTTCGCCTTTATCAGACGAACAAGCTTGTCAGACTGCACGGTCTCGGATGCGCCGCCATGATGGATGATCGTTGCTTCCGATGTAACCATGGGTTTCGCGCCGGCCCTCGCTGCACGGGCGCATAGGTCCGCTTCTTCGGCATACATGAAAAAGGCTTTATCGAACCCGTCGAGGCGATTCCAGAACTCGCGCCGGATCAGGAAAAAGCATCCAGTGACGATATCGACCTGGCGAATCCCTTCACGATTCCAGCTGCCCATGCCCTCTGGATTAAAAAAACTGGAGTTACGGAACATGGAGGAAAAGCCGAGGGCTTGGCTGACAAGGCTCCAAAGGCTCATTTTCGTCCAGCACGATGTTGGGTTGAGGCTTTTATCGGCAAACAAGGTCCGCCCACCCCAGATTCCGGCATCCGGGTATGTTTTGGCAAAGGCCATTAATTTGTCGATGGCGCCATCAAGCACCTCAGTATCGGGATTGAGCAGCAGCAGGAACTCGCCCGTTGCATCCTTCGCGGCAAGGTTATTGGCGGCGGCAAAACCAAGATTCTCATCCAGGCACATGACCTTTGCTTTATCGCCATACTGTTCGGTGAGAGCTTCGGCCGATCCATCGGTTGACGCATTATCGATAACAATAACCTCAAACGATGTGTCCCGGGTTTCCGCAAAGGCTGTTTCGAGAGCCTTCAGTGTCATGTCGCGTGTATTGTAGCTAATGACGATAATCGAAATCGAGGGTGCCTTTGCCAACTCTGTATCCTGCTGCGATGAAGGGCTCATAAACTCCAGATCCTAAAAACTAACATACCTGTTGTAACGGAATTTCGGTACGACTTTCCATTAACCGTCTTCTGACAGGGCAAACTATTACGGAATTTAATTAAAATCCTGTTGCGAAGAATGAATTTTGCCTGAAGGAAGTAAATTCATTGCCGTAAATTTTAACAAATTAACTAAATATCGATATTCTGCTACCTATATTAAGGCTTGATGTTGGGGAAAGAGAATAACTTAATCAGGATTCTGAAATGCTTGCAGTAATAACACTTGGCTTGGTGGGTTTTGCCGCGCTGGGAGTCTGGATTGTCCTTCCCTATCTGTACCGGATTGCCAATGTCAAAAACCTGGAGGCGCGATGCCGGGCATCCAAAACCATCGTTTTGACTTATGATGATGGGCCGAGCGCCAATTTTACGCCTGAGCTTCTGGACTTGTTAAAGGAATATGACGCGCCAGCCACATTTTTCGTGCTGGGGGTCCAGGCGGACAATAATGTGGGTGTGGTGCCGAAGATTGTTGAGAACGGCCATGAGGTCGGCAGCCATTCCTACCGACATCTGAATGCATGGAAAGATCTGCCATGGAAAGTGGCAAGTGATATCGAGGCCGGGATAGACTGCCTGAACCGGAAAGATGTCCAGATTACCTATTTCCGGCCGCCAAACGGGAAAATCACCCTCGCAACGCTTTTGCAAACTCTTTTAAAGGGTCGTCGCATGGCTTGGTGGACAATTGATTCGACGGATACCTGCCCAGAAACCATTTCGGCCGAAAAACTGGCTGAAACTGTAAAAGACGCGGGCGGGGGCGTCATTCTTCTGCATGATTTTGAACGCAAAACCGATAAAGACCGGAACCGGTTTGTGCTGGACGCGACGCGACAGTTGCTTGAAATGGCGAAAGCGGAAAAGTTTGCTGTACGCACCTTCGGGCAGCTAGAGCAGAACGCCTGACTTTGAATTTAGTGATAACGAGATAAAATGTTCATGCCTAAAAAACCAAAAGTACTGGCGATTTCCTCAGCGGGTGGACATTGGGTTCAGTTGCAGCGGCTGCGCGCGGCGTGGGATGGATGTGACGCCATCTACATTACCACGAAGGATGGCTATCGAGAGGATCTGGTGGCAGATGCAGAACGCCGCGGACAAACCCTTCCAAAATTTTACCGGGTGGTGGATGCTAACCGATGGCAGAAATTCCGGCTTCTTCGGCAGCTATTTAGTATTTTGGTGATTTTGCTCCGTGAACGGCCGGATGTCATTGTTTCAACTGGTGCCGCCGCGGGCTTTTTTGCCCTTAAAATTGGCAAGCTTATGGGGGCGCGAACCATCTGGGTGGATAGTATTGCCAATGCCGGGGCGTTATCCTTGTCTGGTCAGAAGGCAGGCGGTTGCGCTGATCTCTGGTTGACGCAATGGGAACATCTGGCCGGAAGCGATGAGGGCAAAAAAGGGCCGGAATTCAAGGGGTCTGTCGTATGATTTTTGTCACTGTTGGACATGAGCTTCGCTTTGACCGCCTGATTAGGGGTCTTGATGAATGGGTGAAAGAAACCAGCTATAAGGATATCTTCGCACAAGTTGCGGAACTCGGTGACGAGGGCTACAAACCTCGTAACTTTGAATGGCAGAGTTTTCTCGACCCCGAAACCTTCAAAGCCCGTTTTGACAAGGCGGACCTGATTGTTGCCCATGCCGGGATGGGGACAATTATTACCGCGCTGACAATGAAGAAGCCATTATTGATCATGCCGCGCAAAGGCGCACTTAAGGAAACGCGGAATGATCACCAGATAGCAACGGCGGAACAATTCGCGCGGCGAAACGGCATTTACGTCGCCAATGACGAAACCGAACTGGGATCTGTTCTCGATCAGTTAATTACCAATCCGCCGCCCATAATTAAAGAAGCTGCTAGTGAGTTTGCAGAACCGCAGTTAATTCAAACGATACGTGGCTTTATCTATGACGGAAAGGCTCCGAAAAATGTGTAAGTGTCGGCAATATTTGCGGGATGAGTAAGCATTTTTTGAGGAATCACAGATAGAAATGAGCCGTGCGGCGCAAAGCTGTTAGATCGCTCGTTGGTTTTGTATTGCACTCTCTTTGCAGTGTATCAATGAAATAGCGCGATTGAAGCCACAATCCGTTGTATATATGTTTAATATTGGTAATCCATAATTTATGGAACAGGGACAGAAAGTTAAGTAATGACACTTGGAAGGACATTTGCGTATCTAGGGTCACGGCTGACCCGTGTCGTCGCGGTGGTGATGATAATATCCACTCTTGCCGCCTGTGACACACCAGAGGAAAAAGCGCAGGGCCATTTTACCAAGGGAATGGCTTTCATTGATGAAGGTAATTATGTCAAGGCTGGCATTGAATTTCGCAATGCCCTGCAACTGAAAGAAAATTACGCGGATGGTTGGTATGGTCTGGCCCTTGTCGAGGAGAATGAAGGGAACTGGAGAAAATATGCGGGTGATATTCTCAAAGCGATTGAAATTGATCCTAAGCATCTGAAAGCGCAAGTGCGCTATGGGAAGATCTTGCTGCTGTCGGGGCGGCTGGAGGATGCGCTGAAAACCAGCGATCTCGTGATGAAGATCGCACCGGAGAATTCAGAAGCCCTGGCACTTAAATCTGCTGTCATGTTCCGTTTGGGGGATAAGACGGGCGCAATCTCGGCGGCGGAAAAAGCTCTCACTGCTGATCCATCAAACATTGACGCGATCCTGATTCTGGCAGCGGAAAAACTGTCAACAAACGATCCCACTGCCGCCGTCAAAATTCTTGACGATGGCCTTGTTCATAATGAGGGAAATGCCCAGCTGCAGATTGTCAAAATTCGGGCGCTTGAGAATCTCGGGCAAACGGACGAAATTGTTAAGGTGTTTTCACAGCTTATTAAAGACAACCCGGAAAATTCCGCCTTTCGCAAGAGTCTCGTCCGCTTCTATTTGAAGAATGGCCAACAAGATGAGGCCGAACAGGAAATCCGGAGAATTGCAACGGAGAATCCGGAAGATATCGCTGCTAATCTGGATGTTGTCCGGTTTGTCAAGACGACGAAAGATGATGCGGCCGCCGCTCTTGAGTTGGAGCAGCTTATTGAAAAGTATCCCGACGCCGTCGACTATCGCTTTGCCTTGGCGGCATTGGCAGAAGCGGCAAAGGATGATGAACGCGCGATGGTCATTCTCGGGTCTATTATTGACCGGGCCAAAACAGTCGAAGACGAGATTGCCGCCAGAAACAAGCTTGCGCAGCTTCATTTCACTCGCGGAGATCTCAAGGAAGCCAAAGCCTTGGCTCAAGATGTGTTGAGTATTGATTCCACCAGCAGCGACGCCCTTATCCTGATTGGGGCCATGCAGATTGATGATGGTGAAATAGATCCGGCGATCGCAAATCTGCGCTCTTCCATGCGGCAACAACCACAATCCGTGAGGGCGTCCCTGCTTTTGGCCAAGGCCCATGAAATTAATGGTAGCCTTGAGTTGGCGGAGGATCGTTTCGCGGCGGCCTACCGGTTTAGCAAAGAAGCACCAAGGGTCGGCGTGGCCTATGCCCAGTTTTTCATGCGGCAGGGTGAATTGCTGCGGGCAGAACGATTGCTGGAAAGGCTGGCCGAGAAGAATCCGAATGAAACGGAAGTCCTTAAAACGCTCGCAGAGGTCTTGCTGAGAAAGCAGGATTGGGTCAGGGCTGATGAAATCGCCCGCAAACTGCAGACGATGGATGGAGAGGATCCAGCTGGATACCAGATTAGTGGAGCCGCGTTGGCGGGTCTTCAAAACCTGGCGGATAGCCGGAGCGCGTTTGAGAAGGCTTATGAGGTGACACCGGAAGCCGGGCAGGCGATGAAGGCCTTGGTGCAGTCCTATCTTCGTGAAGGCGATGTTGAGAAAGCCGAAAATTTCCTCAATAACGTTCTTGCCAGTAGCCAGACCAACTATCTTGCGAGAAGTCTTCTTGCCGAAATCAAGTTCGCCAAGAACGAACCCGAAGCGGCAGAAAAGCTGATTAGGGACGCCATTGCTGGCGATCCGACGGAACAGTCCGGCTATGTCATGCTGATGAAATATTATCTGTCAGCGGGCAAAAAGAAAGAGGCACAGGAGATTCTAAGTGAAGGCCTGAAGGCGGTACCGGACGGTTTTATGCTGAATATGAGTCAGGCCGGCATATATGAGACCGATGGAGCGTATGAAGAGGCTATTCGGATCTATGAAAAATTGCTCGAATCCCGGCCGAATTCCGACATTGTCGCGAATAACCTCGCAAGCCTGATCGCGGAAAATTCCCAGAATGATGCAGAACTGCAGTGGGCATATAGTCTGGCGAAACGATTCCGGAATTCGAAGGTGCCCTATTTTCAAGACACTCTCGGCTGGATCCATTACCGCATGGGGGAATTGAGTATGGCAACCCCGTTATTGCGGAGCGCTGTTGAAAAAGAACCCAACATGGCGATACTTCGGTATCATCTTGGGATGGCGCACAAGGCTGAAGGTCATCGCGACAGAGCGATTAAAGAGCTGGAAAAAGCTGTAATGCTCGGCACGACGCAACATTTTCCGCAAGGGAAGAAAGCACAGGAAGCACTCGCGGAGCTGCGTGCGATGCCGAAAACCAATTGATTTGAAACATTATTTATTGAGTAAATCGTATTTACGGGTGAAGGCAGATTTAAATGTATAGAGAATTCTACGGACTTGACCAGAAACCCTTTTCTATCCTGCCTGACCCAAATTACCTGTATTGGGGGCACAGCCACTCACTCGCCTATTCGATGCTCGAATACGGGGTTATGAACCGTGCAGGCTTCACTGTGGTTACTGGTGAAATTGGTTGCGGGAAAACAACTCTTATCCGACATCTTCTCGACCGGCTGGATGAGGAATTCACGGTTGGCCTGGTTTCCAATATCCAGGATGGGGACCTGCTGCAGTGGGTCTTGATGGCCTTTGGCCAGACCTATGAAGGGAAATCCCATGTTGGCCTTCATGATGAGCTACAACAATTCCTGATCCGTGAATATGCGGAAGGCCGCCGGACAATCCTTATCGTCGATGAGGCGCAGAACCTGGGCCCCAAGCTTCTTGAGCAGTTACGGCTACTATCGAATATCAATGCGGATAATGACCAGCTACTACAATTAATTCTAGTTGGACAGCCGCAGTTAAAGGGCTTGTTGCAGGCACCGGAACTTATCCAGTTTGCGCAGCGTATCGCTTCGGATTTTCATCTCGCACCTTTGACCGCGGAGGATATCGACGCCTATATCAAGCATCGTCTCTCCATAGCGGGACGTGAATTACCGTTATTCACGATGGATGCTTGCGAACGATTGTTTGAAGCCAGCCGCGGCATTCCCCGGATTATCAATATTCTTGCGGATACCTGCCTGGTTTATGGGTTTGCGCGCATGGCACCGGAAATTGACGGCGCTATCGTTGGTGAAGTGATTCGGGATAAGCAGACTCACGGTATTTTTGATGTCGGGGCGCCGAAAATGACTGAGGAAACAACCCGACTGCCGGTTCAGTCAAAGGATGAAGTGGCGGAAGAACAGCCGGCACTTGTCATTCACGACAAGGAGCTTGCCAAGCTTATCGCCAAGAAACTAGGGTCTCTCGGCTAAACGCAACAACGCCCGGACCCATTTGGCGGCAATTGACCGCGCATTGGTTCCGGGCGTCGTTTAAAGCTCTAGAATTCTTTCCGAACAGAGATGGAAACCGTGTTTTCCCGAAGGTCGTTGCCGTCGGTGTCGCTATCACGGTTGTAATAGCCATAGGAAAGTTCCCCGACCAGGCTTGCCGTGAACTGGTAGTTAATTCCTGTCTGGCCGTAATATGCTGTCTCTTTGCCACCGGTAACCTGTGAATCCAGGATTTCCGAATAACCACCGAGCAAGGACCATTCAAGTCGGCGCGACAATTGTCTGGCATAGCGGCCGTCGAAGGAGACAACCTCTTCATCCGTGCCATCATCGAGAAATTCGCGGACAATATAGCTGGTAGCGACAGTATATGTATTCCGGCCCTTCTCTCCGGTTAAGCCCAAGGATGCTGTTTTTGACTTGGTAATAGCATCCGTATAGCCGCCCGGGAAATAGTTTGGATTAACGAGTTGACCGTTTGTGTCCAGAACGCGCGCATTGGCGAAGGAATCTCCGGAACCCGCGACATCAACATGATATCCGCCAACCAGGCTTGCTTCGCTCGATATACGGTAAGTCAGGTCCGCATCCACGACCCCGCCGCCGAAACGATGGCCAACCTGAACGCTTAAATCGGTTCTGGGGCCGGGTGTCAGGCGGACACCGCCGCTGTAAAAGGCGCCACTGATTTTATCGTTATTGATATTCTCGCCATCAAACTCGTCCCAACCGGCCGACGCGAGCAGGGCAACATACCGGTTGATCGGCATCTGGCCCGAGCCCTTGAAGGTGGCGCGTTTGAGATCATCGCCATCATTGACCTGGTTATCAAGCGCGAAGGCTTCCGCTGCCCATTTCGTCCGGGCGAACTCACGCCCGCTCAGCAGGCTTAGGTCAACCCGGTGTGTCTGCGTATCCGATGGTTCAGATGACGCGATTTCCGAGTTTGTATCGGTAAAGTCAACGATGCTGTAGGTATAGCGCGCAATACCTGTCGCGTATCCACCAAAATCATGCTGATAATAGGGGCTGACCCGGCCATTTATTACGCGGGTGCTGTCACCTGAGGTCGTCCGGTCGGAAAAGGCAGTATCCCCGTCACTGGAGAAGCGTTCTTCCGTTATGGCGATTTCCGTGTCGAGAAATAAATGCTCGGCAAGAAGCTCGGTGTTCGCGGATCCCAGCAAATTATGAGTGAACCCGTTGAGTTCAGAATACCGCGCATACATGTCATAACCGAGGTCATATGCGGCAGTAAGTTGAAGGCGCCGACCGACGCCCTCTATTGTGAAGCCGGTACTCAGATTCGTAATGAAATCATCTTTTCTGTCTGAAGAGGTACCGAAAGCATTATCAGTGAATGTTTCACTCAAGCCGATATAAGGACTGAACATCCATTCTGCGGCCCGGGCGTTTCCGGATAAAACCAGCATTCCGCCAGCGACGACACATCCGATCGCCAGCGTCATGCGAGATTTTTTCCCAAAAACTAGCTGGTTTGCATTTAACACAATGCGACTACCTTCTATTTGATTCCACCCTCAACACACGGCAATCGAAATTGCCGCCAATCCTAGAACCAACTTTGTGGAATAATGAGAATGTCGCCCGGCAACAGCGGCACATTGGCTGAAACATCACCGCTGATGATCAAGTCATCAAGACGAACATTGTAGGATTTTTTCTCACCACCCTCATTACGGACAATAACGGCACGGTTGCCCGCGGCGAATTCTGTCATACCACCAACAGCGATGATGGCATCGAGAACCGTCATGTCATTGCGATAAGGAATAGCTTTGGGTTCTGCTGCCTGTCCAACAATACGAATCTGTTGGTCATACGGGCCATTAAAGGTTCTTACCGTAACGGTGACCAGTGGGTCCTTCACATATTTGCCGAGGACTTTTTCAATATCGCGCGCCAATTCCTGCGAAGATTTAGAGGCTGCCATCATGTCGTCGACCAACGGTGTCGAAATGCGACCATCGGGACGAACTGGCACAGTGACGGAAAGATCCGGATTCTGCCAGACAAAAACATCCAGCTCATCTTGTGGGCCAATGACATACTGTGGCGTAGCAGCCAAGGAAGCAGGCGCATCCGTAGCTGCTTGGTTTTGTGCTGCACAAGCTGAAACAAACAATGCGAGCGATACCAAGATGGTCCGGGTTGCAACGGACTTTATCTTTAGAAGTGTAAACACGAAAGTGCCTCCCCCTTAACAAAAAGCTTCTGATACGGTTATCAGAGTCGGTTTAAATCTATAATAGCGTTTTGTAACACAGCATTTCCTCAATTTCTAAGGGTAATGCCATACTTTTATCCAGTATTTCCCTAAAAATGGCCATAATGCAACAATAGTTTGAGCCTTCGTCACCGTGGTGGTATCACAATATCGCGGGATTGGACGTTTTATCAGTTAATATTTAATCCTTATTTCAGCATTTTAATGTACGATGAAGGACCATCGGGCATTGGCAAATATGCTGACAATCAATATGATCCAGCAAGAGCTGGATACGATGTATAGAGGGAAGCGTGAGCATTCATAAAAACCCGCTTCTGAAGGAAACTTTAGATAAATGTTCCCGGGTCTTCATTATCCTGGCGGTTTTTGGCCTGGCCATTAACCTCCTGATGCTGACAGCACCGCTGTTCATGATGCAGGTGTTTGACCGGGTCATCACAAGCCGCAACACCGACACGCTTATGCTGTTGATGTTGATTGCGGCTCTGGCTCTGTTAACTATGGCACTGCTGGAGGGGGTTCGCACGTTTATACTCGTGCGGATGAGCCGCTGGCTGGATAGCCAGGTCGGCGGCGCGGCGCTTACTGCCAGCATCCTGTCGTCCCTGACTACGGGTCGGGAAGCAAGCATTCAGGCACTTCGTGATCTTGGCAATTTCCGGTCTTTCCTGACAGGGCCCGGTATTTTCCCGATCCTGGATGCGCCTTTTGCCCCCATTTTCTTGGGCGTGATGTTCCTGTTGCATCCAGTCCTCGGCTGGATTGCCCTCCTGGGGGCAATAGTTTTGCTTGTGCTGGGGATCGTCAACGAGAAAGCAACGCGTAAACTGCTTGCGGAATCCAGTGGCCAGCAGATGGTTGCCATGAAACAGGCTGAAACAGCGTCACGAAATGCTGATGTCATCGAAGCCATGGGCATGATGCCGCAATTGATCAATCGCTGGAACGTTCGTCACGCCGATTCACTCGCGCTACAGGCGCAGGCGAGTGATCGTGGCGGCATTCTTTCAGCGGCTTCCAAATTTGTCCGTGTCATGCTGCAAATCGGGGTAACAGGCGCCGGCGCATGGCTGGTTATCCAGGCAGAAATGAGTCCCGGCGCGATGATTGCCGGCTCGATCATCATGGGGCGTGCCTTGGCGCCGGTCGAACAGGCAATTGGTTCCTGGAAGGGATTTTTGGGAGCGCGGGCGGCCTATGGCCGGCTGAAAGGCCAGCTGGAAAACAGTCGTCCGACGGGAACTGACCTGATGCCCTTGCCTCGGCCGAACGGTACTGTCTCGGTTGAAGGATTGAGCTATACACATCTCAACACTAAGGAGCCGATCCTCAGGAATATCAATTTCCGTCTCGATCCTGGTGAAATACTTGGAATAATTGGTCCGACGGCCGCAGGTAAAACGACACTTGTGCGGTTATTGGTTGGAAATCTGAAACCCCGCTTCGGCCATGCGCGACTTGATGAAATGGATGTCGCGGAATGGAGCGCCGATGATCGCGGCCAGTATATCGGGTACCTACCACAGGACATTGAACTCTTCTCTGGCACCATTCGCGAGAATATCGCGCGGATGAACGACGGAGACCCGGCGCTTGTCATTGCGGCGGCGAAAAAAGCCGGCATTCATGAAATGGTGCTGCGGTTGGAAAAGGGATACGAAACTGAAATCGGCGAAGGAGGGGCGGCGCTCTCTGGCGGGCAGCGTCAGCGAATTGCCCTTGCGCGGGCTCTGTATGGAAATCCGAGCCTACTCGTTCTGGATGAACCCAACGCCAATCTCGACAGCGTGGGCGAGTCTGCCCTGATGCGCGCGATGGATAATCTCCGGGCTGAGGGGATGACGATTATCGTGATTGCCCACCGCCCGAATATATTAAAGCATGTCGACAAGATTCTCGTTCTCAAGGACGGCATTATGCAGGAGTTCGGCCCGCGCGATGAAGTGATGATGAAACTTCAGGGCGTGCAAAGAGCCCTGCCGGGACCCGGTAATCAGGCGATCCAGGTCAAGAAAGACCAGACGCCAAGACCCAAACCTGCGATGAAAAACGCGAAGAAGTCGGAACAGTCATCCTCTTCAGATATCAAGGTTGCGAGAAAATACACGTCATCTTTTAGCGAGCCTGCGTCTGATTTGGCACCACGAAAAGCGAACGGGACACATCTAAACGGCACGCCGAAACCGAAAAACCGGGCGGCGGTGCTAACGATGGGACCAAGCGACAAGATCAAAGCCAAGATTCAGTCCCTGACCACGGAACCCTTAACCGATGCTGATATTTCCAAAATATACTCTCTGTTCGTCAAGGGCGACCAGAAAGGCGCATTGAAATATATTGAGGAAATCAAACAATGATGAATATGCGCGGACCAATCATGTTCGGGTTGGTAATTATCTTTCTGTTCTTTGGTGCATTTGTAGGTTGGGCGGCGTTTGCTCCACTTGGCAGCGCGGCCATCGCGCAGGGTGTTGTCAGTGTTGAGGGAAACCGTAAGTCCATCCAGCATCTTGAAGGCGGCATTGTTTCGGAAATCATAATCAAGGATGGTGATTTCGTGAAACAAGGCGATGTCTTGATTGTCCTGGATGAGGTGCAATCCAAGGCGTCGATGGAAATCGTTCGTAGCCGTCGTGCTATTGCCTTGGCGCAGAAAGCACGCTTGATCGCCGAGCGGGATGGTCTCGATGAAATTACCTTCCCCGAATGGCTTCTGGAGCGCAAGGATGAGCCAAACATTAAAGAAGCAATGGAGGGTCAGCAGAATATTTTCGAATCCCGCCGAACCTCCCGCAATGGCCAGATCACGATCCTGAAACAGAAGGCTGCTCAGCTGGAGGAGGAAATAAAGGGACTGGAAGGGCAGGTCGACTCTTCGGATCGGCAGATAGCGTTGATTAGCGACGAAATCAAAGACGTCGATAGTCTGGTCAAAAAGAATCTGGCGAAACGCCCTCGACTTCGCGCGTTACAACGTAACCTCGCAGAACTCAGTGGCAATCGAAGTCAGAATATCTCAAGAATCGCCCAGACCCGTCAGGCTATTGGCGAAGTGGAATTGCAGATAAATGAGCTGACAAATGCCCTTATGGACGAAGTGGTTGCGGAACTGAAGGATGTTCAGTCGCAGATTTTTGACCTCGCTGAACAAAACCGCGCGTCTGAGGATGTCCTCGACAGAACCGAAATTCGTGCGCCGACAGACGGGTATGTCGTTAATCTGCAGGTTCATACGACGGGTGGCGTGATCAAGCCGGGTGAAACGATACTTGATATTGTCCCGGACAATGTGCAGCTCATTGTAGAAGCGCAGGTTAATACCAAGGATATTGACTCCGTCTACATAGACGCCACGGCCCAGATCCGGTTTCCAGCGTTTAGTCAGCGATTTTCACTGCCAGCGGAAGGCAAGGTAATCAGCGTTTCAGCCGATAGCCTTGAAGATGAGCGCACAGGAAACTACTATTATCTGGCTCGCGTTCAGATAGAAAATCTCGAGAATGCTGAAATCAAGGTTACGCAGTTACGCCCGGGAATGCAGGCGGATGTCATGATCTTGACCGGGGAGCGGACGGCACTTGATTACTTTATCAACCCTATTATTCTCAGCTTTAATCGTGCGCTAAGGGAAGATTAGATGTTACAAGGGGGAATAGACTTCCTATTAGTCTCGCAGTAACAAGCGGTCAGCCATTTAGTCGTCAAATTATCGGACATCTTTTATCGGATATCGTGATTTATATGTAACATCTGATGGTTGGAATTACCGATTGTGTAAAACTAACATGACAAAACTTTACTATTTTTAAATAGGACATCTCTAGGTTATGGATTACTGAATCTGGAATTGAAAGCGTCTGTAATGAAAATCGCGATAGTTTCACGTCATGACCCGACGAATGTATCCGCATGGTCGGGAACGCCGTATTTTATTACGCGTGAAATTAAAAAAATTTCTGACGATGTAGTCATTGTTCGGGCGACCCGTTTGTCCTGGGTTCTGATGCTGACAAAAATTTGCCGGTATATTTTCAAGCAGTTTGGTTTGAGCGTTGATTTGTCTGTTACCAAGGCCTACAGCAAGGCTGCGGGTAGGGAAATCCAGAAAAAGCTGGACGATTTGAAGCCGGAGGTCGTTGTTGGTATTGCCGCATCGCCTGAACTGGCCAATGTTAAATCCTCCGCTCCCATACTGCATATTTCCGATGCGACTTTTGCCATCATGACGGACTATTATCCGGAGGTGAGCCAGGTTCCACGTTGGCTCTTGCGTGAGGGCAATGAAATTGAGCGCAAGATTATTGAGAACTCTTTCTATTCCATTTTCCCATCGCATTGGGCGATGAACTCCGCGCATAAAGACTATCATGCCAATCTGGACAAGCTGCGGTTTATTCGACTTGGTGCAAATGTTGGCACGCTACCGACTGTGAACGAGGAGTATCTTGCCGCCAAGTTCAACAACAGATGTAATATTCTGTTTATGGGAAAAGACTGGGGTCGCAAGGGGGGCGATATCATTCTCTCCGCTTTTGAACATATCGGGAAAGCAGGAGTCGATGCTCAGCTTTATATTGTGGGCTGTGACCCATTTTCGGGTAATCCACCCGAGGGTGTGACTGTTTACGAGAATATCAAGAAAAGCGATCCGGCACAGTTTGAGCTTTATAACAAACTGTTCTCAGAGGCCTCTCTCTTTGTACTGCCGACCCAGGCCGAGGCCTATGGATTGGTGTTTGCGGAGGCGGCCGCCTTTGCAACCCCGGTAATCGCGCCGGAGACCGGAGGGATTCCGTCCGTCGTTGATGAAGGGAAGTCCGGCCTGCTGTTGCCGCTATCGGCAGATGGCAAAGAGTATGCAGACACGATTATGGCGCTATGGCAGGATAAGGCAAAGCTGCATGAGATGGCGACCTACGCGCGTGACAAATACATGAATGAATTGAATTGGGACAAATGGCGGGACGATTTTGGGAGCCTGCTGAAAAGCTTAGAAGCGACGTCGCCAGAGAAAACGCCGTCGCATTGAGCGACAGTAAACTGTTGACCTCTGAGCTGTTTGTTACTGGAACCAGACTATTGGGCAATAGAAGAATGTCGAACAACCGGATTTCAGTCGTTATGCCGGCGTATAATTGCGACGCGACAATTTGCGTTACGCTTGATTCCCTGATCAATCAGCGACGACGTCCGGATGAAATTATCATTGTCGATGATCACAGTGCAAATCCTGTTACAAGTGTCCTGGGCAATCGTTATCCGGATGTGCAGATTATCCGCCATGAGGCAAACAAGGGCGTTCAGCATGCACGTAACACCGGGTATGCGGAAGCGGTGGGAGACTATATATTCTTCCTGGATGCTGACGATATCCTCTGTCCCGAATTTCTGGAGGTAATGCTTGCGGCGCTCGAGGAAAACCGGAATGCTGCGGCAGCTTTCAACAGCTTTTACAAGTGTTTTGATGGAAATGCCGCACCGATTTTAGAGAAACATCAGGAACAGGCACCGGAAGTTGCTGTGCTTCCAAAGGGCGACGGCCTGACCTTTTACTTGAATAATACCGGCGCTTTCATTCCTTCCTTCAGTATCTTTCGGAAATCCGCCCTTGATGAAATCAGTCGTGACGGCAATCTTTTCCTTCCGGACTTAAGCAATAATGAGGACTTTCAGATGTTCGCGCGCATTCTCGCGACATTTGATGTTCTTCACATTAAGAACCCGATGGGCGTCTATTTCTTGCGGCCGGACAGCATCTCACGCAATCTACCGAAGGTATGGTCATCCCGGACGGTAGCGGTGGAGTCCTTGATCGGGATTGCGGATGATCTTTCACTATCTGCCTTCCATATTGCGTTCTTAAAGAGGATGAGGGCGTCGGCGTCCCGGCAGTATGCACGCGTTCTCGCAAATAGCGGGGCACGCAAGCAGGCGTCCAGTCATCTGGTTAATGAGTTTAAGAGATCGCCGGAGATAAAGACGATGGGACTTCTTCTTTTGATTTTTTTCGGGCTACAGAAAAAGAAGATTGAATATGGCGGTGCAGAATATTAGAGCTAGTCTATGAGTAAAGAAACCGTATCCGTCATTATCCCTGCTTATAACTCGTCGGACACCATCTGCGAGACGGTTGATTCCGTGTTGAACCAGACACGGGTTCCAGATGAAGTTATTATCGTTGATGATTGTGGCCCCGATGATGTAGTTGCAGCGCTTGGTGACCGGATGGAGCGGATAAAATATATTCGCCATAGCCAGAACAAGGGTGTTGGCGGTGCGCGCGATACCGGATTTCAGGCCTCAACGGGGAGCCTCATCGCCTTTCTTGATGCTGATGACCTTTTCTTTCCGCAGTTTATCGAAGCGGCGTCACGTATTCTGGACGACAGGCCGGATGTTCCTCTTTGTTTTGGCGCTTTCTACAGTGCTTATGACCATCAGTTTGCCTCGATCAAGGATCGGAGTATTCCTGCGTCACCTGATGTACGATTTTACCGGCCGGAAGAAATACTGGAAGCATATATATATGACGCTACATCTCCCCTGATCAATTTTGGCCTGGTCAGGCGAAGCGCAATTGATCAGATCCTGAAGGATGGCCTGATCTTCGACCCTGCTATCAAACTGACTGTTGATTTCAACTATCTTCTAGAACTGTTTCTCAAGTTCAATCTTGTCACAATTGAAAATCCATGCGGCATATGGCGGCTGAGGCCGAATAGTATGTCCCAAAATCAACTGGCGCTCTGGGAAAGCCGGGTGGATAGCCTGAAAGCGGTTCTTGAAACGGCGGCTGCGAGATCCGCGACCCCGAGGGGACGTAAATTATTGGAAGATAACAAGCATGCATCCGTAAGGTATTGTGCCAAAATTCTTGCTCAGTCTGGCCGACGGGTAGAAGCGGTGAAGACTCTTAAGCGGGAGTTCCAGGATTATCCCAGTACCAAGACCCTAGCCCTGCTAGTTCTTGTTGCTCTTGGGATTTCCTACAGGAAGCAACAGCAGGTCGGTGAGGACTGGCGCGGAAGTTCTATCAAATAATCCACACAGTTAGATGAAATGAAAAACGGCCCGGCGAATAAACCAAACGAGGTTGGTGTTCGCCGGGCCGCTATTTTTTCAGCCTCTTGGTCTAATACTTTGACCTAGGCAAAATCGAGTGAGTCTTCGGTCAACGCAACGCCAATAATATCCAGGTCAGAGCCGTTGTGCTCATCGAAGGAGTCGACATAGGCTGTCCGCTCGAAAACAGACTGGCTTGCATCTATATCCAGGGATTGGTCGATAATCGAATAGTCAGCGATTTTACCCTGGAACTCATCCGTGTTCTGGAAGGCAGTACCGCCAACGGTGACGTCCCACCATTTGGCATCTGCGATGCCACCGGTAACCGCATCGTCAACTCGCAAGGCTTGACCATCCAGATAAACCGAGAAGGTGTCCGCGTCGCCATCGAGCACCAACTGCACATCATGCCAATCCGTGTCAGTGATCGCGTTTTCAAAGGTGTAAACCTTCATCTGGCCACCGTCTTCGGCGAAATAGATTACGAGATCGTCGTCCTCTACCTGAACGCCGTAGTTGGTGTGATTCCAAAGCAGTCTCTGGCGCCCATCATCTAGGCTGTCCAGGGCAAAGGTAACGCTTGCCGTGAAATCTTCATGGCCGAAATATTCCTCGCCCATTCCAAGATTGATGATGCCATCGCCGATATTGGATGCGGCCTGGTCAAGCGCGGCAATTTCAATTTCGTCTTCAAGAGAAGGAATATCACTATTGCCGTTACCGCCATCAACTGGCTCTTCTGGGGTCTCGTCGACTGGTTCCTCAGGCTCCACCGGAGTTTCGTCAACCGGTTCTTCTGGAGTCTCGTCCACAGGCTCTTCAGGCACTTCGGGAGTTTCATCGACGGGTTCTTCGTTCGATGTATCGGTGCCATCCACCATATTTGCGTAGGCTTCCCCGGCTTGGTCTGCCGTGATTGCACCCTGTGCGAACATTACGTTATCGACAAGCCCGTTAAAGGAGTCGCCGAATTCACCGCCGACGTAGAAGTCATGCCAGGCACTCCCGGACTGAGTTGCCCCTTCCAGTCCGGAAACAGTCGCCACTTCTTCGCCATCGACGTAGAATATGGCTTCACCCGCTTCACCGGAGAAGGTCAACGTCATCTGATGCCAGTCGGTATTGTTGATATCGACATCATCGAGCGTTACCCAGCTGGTTCCATTTGACGTTACAACCGCCGCCATAATCGAGTCGGCATTGATTTTCACAACGAAACTGGAGGAGTAATAGATCGCATAGCCCGATGCATCTTCAGCGCCGGCCTCTTTCTTGAAGTCGAAGGTCAGGGTGTAGGCATCGTTATTGATAAACTTGTCGTTGGCGTCATAAATGATGACCCCATCATTAAGTTTTGCGGCTTCCCGGTTTCCAACCTGTTCGAAGGAAACACTGGATGAAGCCGTGTCATCGTCACTGTTCGCATCCGCTGCATTGGCAGTCGAGCCATTCATGGCCGCATTGATTAGAACACTTGTTTCTGTAGGCGTTGTCGGGCCGGTGTTATCGTCGACAGGCTCTTCCGGTGTTTCATTTACCGGTTCCTCCGGGGTTTCAACCACCGGTTCGTCCGGCGTTTCGTCCACTGGTTCCTCAGGGGTTTCCGTTGTCGGCTCTTCCGGTGTGTTGTTGTTGCCACCAGTATTGCCACTGGAAGTGCCGGTACCAGCTTCTGTCAGGCTTGCGCCTGTATTCAGATTGTCTGATTGCTGCAGATCGCCGAGATCCGGGTTATAGGCCAACGCATTATTGAATAGGTCGCCGACATAGTTGGCACCGTTCGGATTTGTGTTCTGGACAATGATGTTGTTCGATTCCGATACGATCTGGATATCATTGGTAAGCTCCGCGATCGGGGCGGAAAAGATATTATCCGTAATAACGGCACCAGAAACGCCTAATGACAGAACAACACCCGGTGCGTCATTCGGAGCGCCGCTGCTCTGGAGCATGGTGTTATTGGTTATGTCGATACCCTGGGCACCTTCAACCAGTATGGACTGATGGTCGGCAAGGTGGAAAACGTTGTTGTCAATTACGACATCTTCGAATGAGGCGCTTTCACCCCAGTGATCTTCAAGATAAACGCCCATCATCCGATCACCTTCGGCCTCTGCGAAGAAGTTGTTGGTGATGTTGATGTCGCTGCTGTTCTGTGACTGGCCGGTGTTGATCCAGAAATGGATATAGTCGCCATGGTCACCTGCGCCACCATAGTTATACGGCGTTACGGCGCCAAGATAGTTGCCGTCGATAGTAACGTCATGAACATCGGCACCGGCGATATGCGACAGGCGAAGGTTTTCAATAGAGTTATTCAGAATATCGATATTCTCAGCTTCGATAAGGATAATGCCCTTCTGGAAGTAGGAGATATCGTTGTTTTCGAAGGTTATATTCTGGGAATACTCTGCGGTTACACCGCGACCAACAGGATATCCGGCAACGCTGCCGACACCGTTCTGAGTGGCGACATCACCTTCGATATGTGAATTGCGAACCGTAATGTCAGACGAATTCGAGATCAGCAGCGAGCTTTCATGCGAATAGGTATTAACAGTGGGGTTGAAATCTACTTCGATGCTATCGAATGTGAGGTTCGCTGAATTGTTTACAGTGATCGTTTCGAAAACCGCCATATTATCGGGGTTGGCGGAGATGACTGTGACTTCCGAGTTGAAGTCTGCATTGTAAACACTTAAATCGCCATAATATCCGCTGTTCAAAACAATGGTTTCACCACCGGTGGCGCTATTAAGTGCGGCACTGAGTTCTGCACTATTGGAGACTGTAATTGTCGTATTTGCCATTTTAATTTTGCTCGCTCTTACCAGAATAGTCCGGAATTAATAAAACCTGAATATCAGCCGCAGTTTTCCTGTAAGCTCTTAAAAGATCGCCTATATTTAACGTGCTTCCAATAAACAGTATATTTGTTAACATGAAATTAATTTTGTAACCTTTACTAAATCGTTCCGCTCAATATTAATAAAACGTTCATATATATTTCGATTTTTCTTCTTTCTGAAATTATCAGTAATTCTGAGAAACCAGAAAAGCCGGAAAAATTTATGATTTTGCCAGTATCTATATGAATAAGGCTAGATTATGACGCATTAGAGAGCGTTTTGTGGCAGTTACTTTTGTAAATCTTTTGTTAACCCAAACATCTATTCTTAATAACCTTGTCCATTTATTTAAAAATTTGTAATTATGAGTAAATTTTTTGTTAAAAAATAGATACTGTAATCTCTCTACGAAGGTTTTCTCATAAAAGTAGAATCAAGTAACATTCTTGATTTGGCGAATTATTAGGGTATTTCTTGAAACTGCTTTCTGAATATATTGTAGGGCATCAAACATATTATTTTTTTAGGCCCAAATTTTGAATTACTGCGGCAGTATTTGGTTTATTGGGGGGCCGTCTCTATGACGACGCTGCCTTAATCTGTGTGAATTATTTTAGATTTTTTTTTCGGCTAATAAAAATTAAGCGCCGGACCTGCTTTTTGACTCATCCCCCAGTTTTTTTTGACTCATCCCCCATATGAGGGATGCGAGCACTTGCGGAACATCATATTTATTTAGGCAACTAGAAATTTCATAAATACCGTCAGGAGTTTGAGCGGTGATGAAACCGGGAGTGAAATGGTGGGTTTTCGTAAAGCAACGTTGACATTGGTAGTGGGATTCTTTGCCTGCATGACTGTTGCGGTTGGCGCGCCGCTTGCGCTTGAGAAAAATTTGGTTGTCGAGACCGGATTAGACACTGCGGGTGTCAGCCAAAAAGTAGAGACCGAAATTGTTGCCGCATCTCAGGCAACGGCGTTTGCCCTTGTCAGTAATAAGCCGGCAAGCGAGCTTATGGAGAGAAAGTCAACTGGCGGAATTATGAATTCGGTTCCATTTTCGCCGGCTCTTATTTTGTTTGGGGCTGCGCTAGGCGCGATTTTCTGGCTGGGGCGTCGCCGCAAGTCTGAAAACTCAGGTTGGCAATAATGCTATTTCGAGCGATACGTTAATTTAAGCAGGAAATTTTATAGTAGAAGAACAGCCTTTACGGGCGACGCTTCAAAAGTAACATTTCAGTACCTATATAAAGTGGTGGTCAAATGGCCACCACTTTTTTTTGGCGATTACATCCTTATCGGTAGAATACTACACAAGATAGAGTTAGCTTAAGACCCTCTGAACATGAGGGACGGCGCAATTCCCGCCGTTGCAAAAACTGAAAGAAGAATTGAATGCCACTGACTCGGCTAAACAAATTTATTTCCAGAAGATCACCGGAAGTGAATGACGGCAGCGCTGAAGGCCCTGTCTCTGTTGCCGCGGCCACTCTTCCGGAAGGGCAACGCGCATATGTCATAGGCGATATCCATGGGCGAAAAGATTTACTGTCTTCCTTGCTTGACAAGATTGCGCGGGATCGGGCCGCAAAGGAAAAAGCGGATACGCATCTTATCTTTCTTGGTGATTATGTAGATCGTGGACCCGATAGCGCCGGTGTCATTAACATGCTCTTAGCTCTTGACCAGTCGGATATGAATGTCATTACGCTAAAGGGAAATCATGAAGCAGCGATGAGGTCCTTTTTGCAGGATCCGGTAAAGGGTAAGCGCTGGCTATATTACGGAGGCGATGCAACGCTTAGAAGCTATGGCGTTGATTTTGCTCTTCGGGATATAACGGAAGATAAGATTGTTCAGGCGGGCCGGAAACTGAGAAAGAATTTGCCTGATTCTCATCTAAAATTCATATGCTCGTTAAAAAGCAGCCACATGATTGGGGACTACTTTTTTGTCCACGCGGGTATTGAGCCAGGAAAATCGATCGATAATCAGAAAGAACACGACCTTCTCTGGATCCGCGATGCCTTTCTTGAGCATGAAGGGCTATACGAGAAAGTCATTGTTCACGGCCATAGTATAATTCCGGAGCCCGAGCTCAAGGACAACCGGATCGGTATTGATACAGGGGCTTTTTATTCCAACCTGCTGACTTGCCTTGTTCTAGAAGGGGGGACCAAGGAAATTCTATGAGATTCAGGCTTTATCTCTTTTTATCCCTGGGCTTTCTTTACTGTTTTACCTTCCTTCCTCAGAACCAGGTGCTCGCAGAGCAAAGCGAGTTTCCTCCAGCCCAGTTTCTGGAGCGCCCGGATGTTTTCCCGATAGGGGTCTGGTTACAGGATCCCGAAAATGCGCTTGAATACAAAGCAATCGGTATAAATTTCTATGCCGGCTTATGGCAGGGTCCGACGGAAAGTCAGCTCAGCCAGCTGCAGGCCGCAAGGTTGGCCGTATTTACTCCCCAAAACATCCTCGCGCTCCAAAATAAATATCGTGATATTATCGCTGGTTGGATGATGCCTGACGAGCCGGACAATGCACAGGCACGGGAGGGTGGTGGGTTTGGCCCTCCTGTCCTCCCGGATACCTTGATAGATCTGTATCGGGAGATGAAGGCGCGCGATCCAGAGCGGCCCATCCTTCTCAATCTGGGGCAAGGGGTTGCCTGGGATCAGTGGCATGGGCGCGGGACACGAACCAACCATCCCGAGGACTATCAGGACTATGTTAGAGCCGCGGATATTCTATCCTTCGATATATATCCCGTTACTCACCGTGACAGTAGTGTTCGCGGCCGTCTGGATTTCGTGGCGCGTGGCGTCAATCGGCTTATCGGCTGGTCCGAAGGCACAAAGCCGGTCTGGAGCGTGATTGAGGCGAGCCGGGTTTCCAACGCAGATATCCTGCCAACAGGAAATCAGGTCCGGAATCTGGTGTGGCTCAGCATCATACATGGCGCCCAGGGCATCATTTATTTTGTGCATCAATTCACGCCTAATTTTGTGGAAGCATCCCTTCTTGAGAACGACATCCTCCGTGAGGACATCACGGCTATTAACAAGCGGCTGCAGAGCCTCGCGCGCGTTCTCAAAAGTGAAACCTTGGTGGATGCGGTCTCTATTCAACCGGGAAGGTCGTCCAATCAAAGTGTTTCTGCGCTGGTAAAGCAAGACAATTGCCATCTTTACATTTTTGCAGGCTCCATCAGTAAATTTTCAAATGAAGCGCGATTTGAGATCAAGGACAGCCAAGGCTTGCGCGATGTCGAAGTGATGGACGAAGCGCGCCACATCCCGCTCGATGGGGGGAGCTTTCAGGATAACTTCGGTCCTTACGCAACCCATCTTTACAAAGTCTCGCGCAACGCAGCCGGTTGCGAATAGCTTTCGTACCCTTTCTCAGCCCAGGCCGGAATACAACAGCCTGAATGGTTTCAACCGGCTTAATTTCATAACAACCTGTAGTAAGCAAACGTTCGTTTTGTTTAATAAATTATTCTCTTATGTAAAGGCGGATGCGTGCTGACAGGTTGAAATGTCAATAATAACAATCTGTGGAAGATTCCTTGAGTTGCGATCGTTTCGCCATTCTGAAAAAAGCCCAAATCAGATTGGCCTAATTCTTGAGAACACATAAAATAACATCTTGAAAAAATAAGAACTTTTTTTGCTCTCTAAAATTATTTGCAAATTAACTCTTAGAAGATAGGGTAGGCATATATAGTCATTTTTAATGACAGTCACTGCAAAATCTGAAGAAGTGGGATTCAGAAAATGGTCGCAAAAGCACAAGATCTCAAAGCAGAGCAAATAGATAAAGTTCTCGCAATAATTGAAAGTCGGCTGGATAAAAAGACGGCGGAGGATGCGATTAACTTCGTACGCCTTTTCTATGAGCGCCCGACGCCCGAAGACCTTCTGGAGATCTCGCCAGAGCACCTTTATGGTTCTGCAGTTTCGCTTTATAAATTTGCGGCGACGCGCGCGCCGGGCAAGACAAAGCTACGGGTCTTCACGCCCAATTTGGAAGAGCATGGATGGAAGACGACCCACTCTGTCGTTGAAATTGTCAATGATGACATGCCCTTCCTCGTCGACAGTGTTACCGCCGCCTTGAACCGCCGCGGTCTTACTGTTCATCAGGTTATCCATCCGGTTGTCTATGTGGAGCGGGATGCGGATGGGAATTGCCTTCGCACTTATGCGGGCGAGCCAAAGGGAAAGCAAAAAAGCGTTCGCGAAAGTATTATGCACTTTGAGATTGATGAACAATCTGATCCGAAAGTGCTGCTGGAAATTGAGGACAGTCTGCGGGCTACTTTAGATGATGTCCGGGTTTCGGTCGCGGACTGGAAACCGATACTCGCTCATGTTGATGCGATTAGCACGAATCTGAAGAAAACTCCTCCGCCGCTGGATAAAGCCGAAATTGATGAAGCGCTGGCCTTGTTGCATTGGATGTCGGACAATCATTTTACGTTCTTGGGTTATCGGGAGTTTGAGTTTGCCGAAGACGGCAAGGGCCGGTCCGATAAATGGAAGCTGGTTGAAGAGTCCGGTCTGGGCATTTTGCGTGATCCGACACGCCGGATCATGACTGGTGGGACGGAAATGTCGCCGGAAGTAAAGGATTTCCTGCGCCGACGCGAGCTGATCATCGTAACAAAAGCCAATGTCCGTTCGACCGTGCATCGCGCTGTCCACCTTGATTATGTTGGTGTTAAAAAGTTTAATGAAAAAGGAGAGGTGATTGGTGAACACCGCTTTACAGGCTTGTTCACCTCGGCGGCCTATAATCGCATACCCCGGGATATTCCCTATTTGCGCCGTAAAGTCAGCCAGACGCTGGAAATGGCGGGATTCTCGAAAAACAGCCATGATGAAAAGGCCTTCACCCATATCCTCGAAAGCTATCCGCGCGATGAGCTGTTCCAGATATCTGTCGAGGATCTGTTGGAAAATGCCACGAAGATCATGTCATTGCAGGAACGACCGCGCATCGGTGTCCTGTTGCGACGGGACCGGTTCGAGCGTTTTGTTTCCGTCATCATCTATATCCCGCGGGAAAAATTCAACACCGATCTCCGCCGGAAATTCGGTGAACTGCTGGCCGAAGAGCATAACGGGACGCTGTCGTCCCATTACGCGCTCGTCGGCGACGATGTGCTGGCGCGTATTCATTACATCATCTCGCTCAAAAGCAAGCGCAAGCCGGTTGTCGATGAAGAAGATCTGGAGCGGCGTCTTATAGAAGCTTCACGCAGCTGGGCCGATGATCTTATTGATTCGCTGCTTGAAAAATGGGGCGAGGAAAAGGGCCTGCACCTAAGATCCCGCTATGGCAACGCATTTCCGGCAGGGTACAAGGAACGCTTTAACGCTGATCTGGCTCTCTATGATATTGAAAAGATAGAAGCGGTTTTCAAAACTAAAGAACTGGGCCTCAATCTGTATCGCTGGGTTGAAGATTCAGAAAACACGGTCCGGTTTAAGGTGTATAGCCATGAGATACCCTTGACGCTTTCCGATTGCCTGCCGATGCTGGAGAATATGGGCTTGAAGGTTCTTTCTGAGAACCCCTATCTGGTCACGTCGGAGGAGCTTAAGGGGAAGGTATGGATCCATGACTTCGAGTTGATTGAACCCGGCGGCTTTGCCCTGGACCTGCACGATCTGAAAGCGAAGTTCGAGGAAACTTTCCGCCGTGTCTGGACCGGCAATATGGAGAATGACGGGTTCAACCGTCTGGTATTACGGGCGGGACTGGACTGGGCCAACATTGTGGTGCTACGGGCCTTTGCGAAGTATTTGCGGCAGGCAGGTATTACCTTCAGTCAGACTTACATGATGAATACGCTTTCGGGGAACCCGGAAATATCCCGTCGCCTCATCGATCTTTTCTACGCCCGTTGCGATCCTGCGCAGGAAGATAATCGGGATGCGAATGTTGTTCGCATCGTGGAAGAGATCTGGCAACTGCTTGATGAGGTCTCCAGCCTTGACGAAGACAGGATCTTGCGCCGTTTCGTCAATCTGATCGTCAACACCCTGCGAACGAATGTTTTCCAAAACTGCCAAGATGAGCAGGGAAAACCCTACTACTCCTTCAAGCTTGATAGTCAGAAGCTGGACGAACTGCCATTACCGCGGCCAGCGGTGGAAATCTTTGTCTATAGCCCACGAGTGGAAGGGGTGCATCTGCGGGGTGGTAAGGTTGCCCGCGGGGGACTGCGCTGGTCTGACCGTCGGGAGGATTACAGGACTGAAGTTCTTGGCCTGATGAAAGCCCAGATGGTAAAAAATACGGTAATTGTACCTGTCGGGTCCAAAGGGGGCTTTTATCCCAAGAATTTACCGACTGCAGGCTCTCGCGAGGAAATTCTTGCGGAAGGCATCAATTGCTACAAGATCTTTATCTCCGGCCTGCTCGATATTACGGATAATTATGTCGGCAGCGAAGTGGTGCCCCCGAAAAATGTTGTCCGCCATGACGGTGACGACCCCTATCTCGTGGTCGCGGCGGACAAGGGAACAGCGACCTTCTCGGACATCGCAAATGCTGTGGCTATTTCATATGGATTCTGGCTCGGCGATGCCTTCGCCTCAGGCGGGGCGGCGGGTTATGATCATAAGAAAATGGGGATTACGGCACGGGGTGCCTGGGAATCCGTGAAGCGGCATTTCCGCGAAATGGGCATCGATACCCAAAGTCAGGAATTTGACGTTGCGGGCATCGGCGATATGTCCGGCGATGTGTTCGGCAATGGCATGCTGCTATCGAAGAAAATCAGGCTGGTCGCCGCTTTCGATCATCGTAATATCTTTATTGATCCGACGCCGGATGCCGCCAAAAGCCATGCGGAGCGTGAGCGAATCTTCGCCCTGCCCCGTTCCTCCTGGGAGGATTACAATCCAAAACTGATCTCGGCGGGCGGCGGTATATTTGATCGAAAGGCAAAATCCATTTCCCTGTCGCCGGAGATTAAGAAACTTCTGGATATCAAGACGGATAATGTCACGCCGAATGAGTTGATAACCACTATTTTGAAGATGAAAGTCGATCTCTTGTGGTTCGGTGGCATTGGAACCTATATCAAGGCCACGCATCAAAGCAATGGTGAGGTGGGTGACCGCGCCAATGACGCCATTCGCGTCAATGGCAAGGAAGTGCGTGCGAAAGTCATTGGCGAGGGAGGTAACCTTGGGGTCACGCAGCTTGGGCGTATTGAATATGCGCTAAACGGCGGTCGACTGAATACAGATGCTATTGATAACTCGGCGGGCGTCGATTGCTCCGACCATGAAGTGAATATAAAGATCCTGCTTCGTGCCGTTCTCGATGACGGAGAGATGACGGAAAAGCAGCGCGACCGTCTGCTCGTCGACATGACAGACGCTGTTGCTGACCACGTCCTGATAGATAACTACCTGCAGTCACAGGCTTTGACGATGGCCGAACGTCAGAGCGTTGATAATTTTACCGATGATGTTCTTTTCATGAGGGATCTGGAAAAGAAAAATCGGTTGAACCGCAGCGTTGAAAATCTGCCGGATGATGATGAGATCACCCGTCGGCTGGCGACTAATATCGGTCTTTCGCGGCCGGAAATATCTGTTCTTCTCGCCTATGCGAAAATGACACTCTATGAGGATATCCTCGAAACGAGCCTGCCGGACGATCCTTTTTACGAAAACTGGCTGGCCGGCTATTTCCCCCCACAACTCCGCGAGAAATATGCCGCTTATGTGGCAGGACACAGGCTGCGCCGTGAAATCATCACGACCGTCATTGTCAATCAACTCATAAATCGGGGCGGTCCCACGTTTGTGCTGCAAATGCAGGAAGAGTTGGGATGCAAGGCTGAGGACGTAGCACGTGCCTTTGCAATAGTCTGTGAGGTTTTTGACCTTGAAAAACTCTGGGCGGGGATTGAGGCGCTTGATAACAAGGTCAGCACTGATATCCAGGGTCGCATGATTGATGTGACCCAGAAGTTGGCACGTCGTGTAACGCTTTGGTGTCTGCGGCATCTGTCCCGTACGGGGAATATTGCTGCTGAAGTTAAAGGCCTTGCCACAGATATGCGTAAGCTGGAAAAGGGTCTTGAAGGATTGCTGAGTAACGACGGCAAGACTCGCTTCGTATCCCACATCAATCAGCTGGTCGCCGATGGTGTACCGGAACCGCTTGCGCGGCGGGTGGCGGCGCTTGGGCCATTGCGCTCCTCGCTGGATGTAATCCAGGCCGGCAAAACGTCGACTCAACCGATTACGGACGTGGGTGAAGTTTACTTTGCTGTTGGTGCTGAGCTCAATCTCGATTGGTTGCGGACGGCTGCTGAAACAATCGAGCCGGACGACAATTGGGACCGCCTTGCCATTACGGCGATCATTGATGATCTCTATGGCCAGCAACGGGCGATCACGACAGCGGTTTTTACCGGATCTAACGGTCATAAAGGCCGGGATGCCTTCGATTTCTGGTGTAAAAATAACCAGATGACCATCAAGCGTACTTCTGAGCTCATCAAGGAGTTGAAATCAACAGGCGGGCTGGATATTTCAAAGCTTGTCTTCGCCAATCAACAGTTCCGCTCGTTTATTACGTGATTGTTTATCCTGGCTCGTTAGCGTAGCGTGAAAGCTGTCGAAGGGTCAGTAGGGGGAACGACATGAGCGTTATGAACGAGGGGGTTCCGTCTGAGTCGGGCAAGCTCGGAAAATTCTCCTGGGCGTTGTTTGACTGGGCGAATCAGCCGTTTTTCACCGTTGTTACCACCTTTATCTTCGCCCCCTATTTCACGTCTTTTGTCGCGGATACACCGGCGGAAGGGCAGGCGTACTGGGGCTATACTCAGGCGATCGCGGGGGCCTTGATTGCAATTTTAAGCCCGGTTTTTGGCTCTATTGCCGACGCTGGGGGTGCCCGAAAACCCTGGATCCTGTTTTTTTCAATTCTTTGTGCAATTGGCGCCTTTTCACTTTGGTGGGCAGTGCCGGACCAGCAAAGCGGTATCATATGGATACTGGCGGGAATTGTGATCGGGACTATTGGGGTGGAGTTTAGTATTGTCTTCAATAACGCGATGCTGCCGACCCTGGTATCGCCAGAGCGGATGGGCCGACTTAGCGGCTACGGCTGGGGTCTTGGCTATATCGGCGGGCTTATCGCATTGTTCATCGTGCTATTTGGATTCTCCCTGCCGGAAGTTCCCCTCTTTGGCCTGAGCAAAGCCCTGCATGAGCCCGACCGGATTACCGGGCCAATGGCCGCCATCTGGTTGTTGGTATTCATTATTCCGATGATGCTGTTCACGCCGGACCGGGCAGCAAGTGACATATCGAAGAAAGAGGCGGTGCGTCAGGGGCTGGCATCACTGATGACAACGCTTCGATCCTTGAAAGCCTATCGCAACATTGTCTACTTTCTGGTCGCCCGGATGTTCTATAACGACGGTATTCTCGCCCTTATTGGCTTTTCAGGCATTTATGCTGCCGGGCTCTTTAGTTGGGGGATAACGGAGCTTGGTATCTTTGGCATCCTGATCAATTTCTTTGCGATTGCCGGATGCTTTATCGGTGGCTTCCTGGATGACAAGCTCGGCTCGAAACCGACAATTGTCATTTCCGTGCTGGGACTTGCCTTTGCTTCCGTCGGTATTCTATCAATCAGCGATGGCCAGGTCCTGTTCGGATTTCCGGCGGCTATGCCAGTGGAAGGGGACGCATTATTCGCAAGCCCCGCCGAAATGGTCTTTATGGTGTTCGCCTTTATCATGGGGCTGTTCTTTGGGCCGGCACAGGCTGCAAGCCGAACCCTGATTGCACGTATGTCTCCACCGGAGAAGGCGGGAGAATTTTTCGGTCTCTTTGCGCTTTCCGGCAAGGCGACCGCATTTGTTGCGCCGCTTCTTATCGGGATTGTTACAACCGCCACCGGCCAGCAACGCCCGGCGATGATTGTGATCTTCTCGCTGTTGATTTTAGGCGCCGCCTTGTTGAGCTTCGTGCGCGAACCCGACCACAGATAGCGATCAGGCCAGCTTGACCGCCGTTCCCGAAACCGTGACCATCAACATGCTATCGCCGATGACCTCGACATCAAGGCTGATCCCGACAATGGCGTCGGCACCAATGTCGGCGGCTTCTTCCTTCATATCGCTAAGCGCATGGGCGCGCGCATTCCGGATTTCCTTCTGGTAGGCGTTAGACCGCCCGCCAAGCGTATCGGTCACCCGCGCGAAAAAATCACGGATAAAGTTGGACCCCATTACCGCCTCACCGCCAACAACACCTAAGTAAGAGGCGATGGCGTGCCCCTCAACGGACCCGGTTGTGGTAATAATCATTGCCGTGCTCCTCTAACCAGAAAACTTAATGGCGGAAATGTCGCATGCCGGTAAATACCATGGCAAGCCCGGCTTCGTCGGCGGCGGCAATCACTTCATCATCACGCATGGAGCCACCGGGCTGGATCACCGCTGTTGCGCCCGCCTCTGCCGCGGCGAGCAGGCCGTCCGCAAAGGGGAAGAACGCATCGGAAGCAACCACCGACCCTTTGGCCCAAGCTGTTGTCTCACCCGCGTTCTGAGCCGCTTCCAGAGATTTGCTGGCGGCGATCTTCGATGAATCAACCCGGCTCATCTGCCCGGCACCGACGCCTACAGTCGCGCCGTCCCGAACATAGACAATCGCGTTCGATTTTACATGCTTGGCGACCGTAAAGGCGAATTTAAGGTCCTTCATTTCCTGATCGCTTGGCGCGCGTTTAGTAACGACCTTAAGTTCAGGGCTTGCAGTCAGGGCATTGTCACGATCCTGGATGAGATAGCCGCTGGCCAGTGATTTGACCATCTGACCCGGTATACTTGGGTTCGGCAAGCCACCGGTTAGCAGTAAGCGGAGATTCTTCTTTGCTGCAATAATCTCTTTCGCCGCGTCATCCGCATCTGGTGCAATAATAACTTCGGTGAAAATCTTGACAATCTCCTTGGCCGTTGCGGCATCCAATGGTTGGTTGAGAGCGATAATGCCACCGAAGGCCGAGGTGGTGTCGCAGGCAAAGGCCGCTTTATAAGCATCCGCAAGGGTTGGCGCCATGGCGACACCGCAAGGATTGGCATGCTTGATGATGGCGCAGGCTGGTCCGCTTACTTTCGGATCGAATTCCGCGACCAGCTCGAATGCGGCATCTGTGTCGTTAAAGTTATTGTAGGAAAGTTCCTTGCCCTGAATCTGCGTGGCTGCAGCAACGCCGATGCGTTTTTCATCATTGGCATAAAAGGCGGCGGACTGATGAGGGTTTTCCCCATAGCGCAGGACTTGTTGACGGGTACCGGCAAGGACTAGGCGATCAGGATACGTTTCGCCAAGCTGCGCGGCATACCAGTTGGAAATGGCCGCGTCATAGGCGCCGGTGCGTGCATAGGCCTTGGCGGCCAGCTTCTTGCGAAGTTCAATGCTTGTCTTGCCGCCGGTTTCCGTTAATTCGTTGATAACCGCCTGATAATCACCGGTATCGACAATAACGGAGACGAAGCCATAGTTCTTCGCCGCGGAGCGGATCATGGCCGGGCCGCCGATATCGATATTCTCGATGCAGGTATGGAAATCAGCGCCCTTAGCAACCGTTTCCTCGAACGGATAGAGATTAACAACCACCAGATCAATACCGCCGATATTATGATCGGTCATTGCCTTGGCGTGATCCGGATTATCACGAAGCGCCAGGATTCCGCCATGAATTGTCGGATGCAGAGTTTTTACACGGCCGTCCATCATTTCGGGAAAGCCGGTGTGCGCGGCGACTTCTGTCACTTTGACGCCCGCCTCCATCAGCATTTTGGCGCTGCCGCCAGTAGAGAGAATTTCGACATTAAGCGCCGCCAGCGCCTTGCCGAGATCAACCAGGCCAGATTTATCCGAAACAGAAATAAGGGCGCGGGAAACAGGTTGTAGATCGGTGCGGGACATCGATGGAATACATCCTTTGAAATAGAAATTGCGGGAGTATGCGCCCTATAGCATGGAGCGGGAATTTGCGGAACCTTTTAACGAAAAAAAAACTTGGACAAACTAATATCCCGGCGTTACCAACTACGGACGCAATTTTTACAGGACAGAATAGCCTATGGCGAATACAGCACCGGCGGCCCTGCAAGGGCGCGATAAGGTTAGCGGCAAAACCAAAATTTCAATTGTAGGCCTTGGATACGTGGGCCTCCCACTTGCCGTTGCGCTGGCGAGAAGTTTTGACGTCATCGGTTTTGACGTAAATGACGGTCGGGTTGAGGAGCTTCGCCATGGCCACGATCGGACAATGGAGATCGATACGCCTGCGTTGCGGGCCAGCAGCGTGCGCTTCACGACCGATATTAATGATACGCGCGATGCGGATATTCATATCGTAACCGTGCCGACTCCCGTGGACGACGACGACAAGCCTGATCTGAGCCCGCTGAAAGGGGCTTGTAAGGCTGTCGGGCCTGTCCTCAAGAAAGGCGCGATCGTTGTGGTTGAGAGCACGGTTTATCCGGGCGTGACCGAAGATGTTTGCGGCCCGATTTTAGAGGAAACCTCCGGCATGAAGTCGGGAGAAGATTTTTATCTCGGCTATTCGCCGGAGAGGATCAACCCCGGTGACAAGATTCATACCGTGGACAAGATCATTAAGGTTGTTGCAGGCCAGACAGAGGAAGTAACAGACATCCTTGCTGATATTTACGGTGCGGCGACAACGGGCGGAACCTATCGTGCGCGCAATATCAAGACAGCCGAGGCGGCGAAAGTGATCGAGAACGCGCAACGCGATATCAATATCGCGTTCGTTAATGAGGCGACGATGATTTTCCAGAAACTCGGCATTTCTGCCTATGATGTACTGGAAACGGCAGGCACGAAATGGAACTTCCTGAATTTTACGCCAGGGCTCGTCGGTGGCCACTGTATTGGCGTCGATCCTTTCTATCTTGCGCATCGAGCCAATGAAGTCGGTCATTTCGCCGACCTGATCCTGACTGGGCGGCGTATTAACGAGAATATGGGCAAGTTCATTGCGGACAGCATCCATGAACAACTTACCGGTAAGAGCAAAATTCTTGTTCTTGGTGTGACGTTCAAGGAGAATGTGCCGGATCTTCGCAATACCAAGGTTGTCGATATCATCAGTGTGCTGCGTGAACATGGCCATGAGGTCGATGTACATGATCCGCTTGCCGACAAAGATGAGGCGCAACAGTTTCTTGATATTGATCTTATTGAGAGCCTGTCCAACCTGAATGGTTATGACGCTATTGTTGGGGCGGTTGCCCATTCCGTTTACCGCGATCTTTCTCCTGCCGCGCTGGAAGAAATGATGGGCGGGGAAGGGTTGATTGCCGATGTGAAGGGCATCTGGCGTGATACGGAATTTTCATCCAGCATCAAGCGCTGGCAGCTTTAGGTCTTAGTCTGAAAGACGGGTCAATGCCCATTTGATCAGGATTGGTTCCTGATCGATGAGCTGGCCGGTGATGACAATCTGCTGATTATGACGACGCTCCCCGGGCTCGCTGCAATAGACGCTTTCTTCAAGTGAAAGACGGGGCGCGGCGGTCAGGAACTTCCAGCCCGTTCCGCTCGGCGTACGGATCAGGATTTTTTTCCCGCTGGCACTTCGTGAAATACTTAAATCCGGATGCAAATGAAAACGGAGGCTGAAATGTGATCGGCCGGAAGGCGGCATTCGCTCCGGGATGATCTGATCCTCCCCCCGAAGAGCCAGGCCGCTTGCATCCAGATACAGGCGGCGGCGATGGAGTACGCCGACAGTATCCAGATAACTCTTGCTCTCCAGATCGAGCCAGGTATTCCCGTCATCTTCATTGCGGACGACTTTGCTGTGCTCCTCGCTGGACGAGTTGCGCGGCGGGAACACAGCGTTGATATTGTCAAACCCGAGAGTAGAATGCGCCGCCGTTGCTGCGAGTGCCTTGCCCCAGGCGGAGTCCGGGTCGCGTACGGCGCCGCAGTTAACAATCAATCGCTCCCGCCCATAGCTGAACTCAAAACTCAACAGCCCGGCATGGGTTTGATCGTTGGTCGAACGGCCCCCTTCGCCGCTTTCCAGGATAAGGAGCGCACGTCCCGCCTTTAATCGCTCGAACCCACCTTGCGGGAAACGCTGCGGTGCGCGGCCTGTTGCATCTGAGAGAGCGAGAAGGTTGTCGCAATATCCTTCCGGCAGCTTGAGGCCGCCATTAAAGAGTGCGAGACAGCCATCGCCATGCTGGAAAAAGCGGATTGCCGGAGCCAGCCGATCGATGGCATTGTTGATTGCGACCGGTACCATTTCATTGGCCGCCATTAACGTATTGCGGATGCCGATAAGATCCCCCAGCAGGGTCAAATGGCGTTCCGGGTTGCGGCTGATATGACAACCATCGGCAAGGACGACGCGATTGAGTTCTGTTTCAAGTGAGGACAGATACTTTCCACTGTTCTTTACCATATCGGGAAAGCAAAGTGCGCCATATAGAAGTGCTTGCCAGCTCGCCACTCTGTCTTCGCCTTGTGGCTTGTTTTTTGCGATCCGGCTCAAATGGATATACTGGCGGCGGGCGGCCCGCAGAAATTTATAATTGAACTCGCCTTCCTCATTTTCAAGGAGAAACTGGCCATAGCAGAACCAGGCGACCAGACGCCGCGCGAGGACATCTTCATCCCAGACATAGGGACGATAGACGGCAAAATGATCAATCCAGGAAAGGATCAGGGCGCGGGAATGGTGCCGTGCCGCCTCGGTTCCATTTGCTGAAAAATCCCGGAGCCAGCCGAACTCATGCAACTCCTTATGCCAGACGAGGGGCATTCCTTCCGCTTGCCAGGGTTCCTGATCATCCTGTTCAAGGCTGAAACCGGCAAACTCGAAATGGCTTTGGTATATTTTATCCGCCCGCTCTCCATTACCAGGGAAAACATCCACAGGCGTATGGATGAGCCGCTTTGGAACGCGGCTTTTCAGTAATGCCTGATAGGCGCCGCTTGCATAAATTACATCGGAAATCAGTCGCCGCGACGGTAAGCCTCCTTTCGCAGGAACTATCGCCGCTTTGCTCATGTCCGTCCCAGCACCGCATTAATATTTGCGGCATATTGTTCCGGCCCGCCCTTGAAAGCCGCGCTGCCTGCAACCAGAAGATCAGCACCGGCTTCGATCACCTTCGGGGCCGTTTCCGCGTTAATTCCGCCATCTACTTCGAGGTCGATATCCCGGCCCGAGGCGTCAATCATGTCGCGAATAGTCCGGATTTTATCGAGTTGGGACGGAATGAATTTCTGTCCGCCGAAGCCGGGATTTACGCTCATCACCAGAATGAGGTCCACCTCATCCATCACATGCTCAAGCGTGGAGGCAGGTGTTGACGGGTTCAGTGAAACGCCGGCCTTCACGCCGTGGGATTTGATCAACTGGAGACTGCGGTGAAGATGCGGGCCCGCTTCCTGATGCAAGGTGATGATATTTGCGCCTGCGTCGACAAATTCCTCAATAAAGGGATCAACCGGCGTGATCATCAGATGGCAATCAAACGGAATATCGGTATAGCCTCGCACGGACTTGGTCACCGCAGGGCCAAAGCTGATATTTGGAACGAAATGGCCATCCATGACATCGACATGGATAAAATCAGCTCCGGCTTTTGTAATATTACTTACTTCTTCGCCGAGTTTCGCGAAATCGGCGGCAAGGATGGACGGGGCTATTCTGACCGGTTTACGCATTAGGGGTCCTTCAAACCAAAATTTCTGCAACCATGGTGCAAGTTACACCATGTCTTTACCATGACCAAATAGGGTGCTCAAGCGGAGGAGGTAGATATTTTTCTAAGGCGTGCTGCGTAAAATCCATCCATGCCGCCAAGATGAAAGGGCAGAGAGCGAAGATCACCTTCAGAATTAATGAGGTCGCCAGCACCACCGATTTCTTCCGCCTTGATCGCTTCCCTTACGAATAGTGGGTTACGCTCAAGAAAAGCCGCGACTTGCGCCTCTCCTTCCTCCGGCTGCAGCGAACAGACACTGTAAACCAGAAGTCCGCCGGTTTTGAGCATTTGCGCTGAATTGTCCAGAAGGCGAGCTTGCAGCCCGCTCAGTTTTTCGACATCGGCCTGGGATTTGAGATAGGCGACATCAGGATGGCGGCGGAGGGTTCCAGTGCTGGAGCAGGGAGCATCCAGCAAAATGCCGTCAGGTTGCTGATCTGGCACGAAACTCTCAGCATCGCCCACATCCACTATGACCGGCAAGCGGAGGCGCTCCATATTCTCAGTCAGGCGTTTCAACCGATTTTTCGATCGGTCAAGAGCAATGACCTTTGCGCCTGCGGCGGCGAGCTGTGCGGTTTTGCCGCCAGGAGCAGCACAAAGATCAATGATCAGTTTGCCAGAAATATCGCCAAGAAGCTTTGCTGGCAAGGCTGCGGCCGCATCTTGCACCCACCACTCGCCGTCATCGTAACCAGGAAGCTCGTTTAGTGTTGTAATCGTTGCCCGGCGAAGAGTCCCTGTCGGTAGCAACTCTGAGTTAAGTTCCGCTTCCCATTTTCCGGGATCTGTTTTTACGGAAATATCAAGCGACGCTTCGGTTAAATGTGCCTTTGCAATCAGGCGCGCCGTTTCGTCACCATAATGTCTCACCCATGATTCCCATAGCCAGGCAGGTGTATTGACTCTCGGGATATCAATTTTCGCCAGCAGTTTTTCGCCCTGTCGGTCGATGCGTCGAAGGAGTGCGTTTACCAGCCCTTTATGTTTGCTTCGATCCGGTACAAGCGCGACCGTATCATGCACCGCCGCATGGGAAGGGATGTTCAAATAGAGTATTTGCGTGATCCCGATCCGCAGGATATGGCGAATTTCCTGCGCCTTTTCAGGTAAAGGTCGATCCAGCATCTTGTCGATAAGGGCATCGATAACACCAAGGTGGCGCAATGTTGTTGATGTAATGGCCCGGGTCAGGGCCCGGTCTCGTGCCGGAAAGCCTTGTAATACAGGATCAAGTGCGTCTTCCAGTGGCTGCTGTTTCTGAAGCACACGTATGAGAAGCCGAACGGCGGCAGCACGGGAGTTGGCGGACGATTTTGTCATGTGCGGCTTCTAGCGGAAATTTGCCTTGCGGTCTATAGACGCATCAGAAATACTGGCAAGAGGAAGCAAATGTATTCCAACCTTAACAGTATTTTGGATTAATCAAGCAGATGACAGAAAAAAAGACGGATAGCGATTCCGTGAAGAAAGACAAGAAGGAACCCGCTATCAAGCAAAAGCAGGCAACGGGCGAAATTGGTGGTCCCTCCGGCTTAGAGCCGACACGCTATGGTGATTGGGAACGTAAAGGCATTGTTAGCGATTTCTGATAGCTGAAACTGTCAGGCTGGTTTTCCCCGTTCAGATAGCCAGATTCCGAACAATACGAGGACTAGCGCCACGCCGTGGAATATCTCGAATGGCTCATCGAGCAGCGTAACCGCGAAAATTGATGCGAAAATTGGCACGAGATTGACAAAAATACCGGCACGCCCGGGCCCTAGTATGCTTACGCCGTTCATAAAGGATATTTGTGCGACGATAGACGGAAAGAGAGCCGCGATAGCAACGATAATCCAGCCATTGACCGTCGGCGCCAGGAAATACCCCATTTCGATTTCAACAAAAATAAACGGAAGGGACGTAAAGAACGCAGCGGTCGCCATAACATAGAGAAAGGATAGCGTTGATATGTCTGGTCGGTAGCGAAGCGCTACCGTGTAGCCGGAATACAGGACGCAGGCTGCCAGCATCAGGGCGTCCCCTTCATTAATCTCAAATCTGGCGAGGCGCGCAAAGGAGCCACCCGATGCGACAATCCCCACCCCGATGATCGTCACTGCCACGCCAATATACTGAAGTAAGGAAACCTTGGTTTGAAAGATTAGAAAGGCGCCTATCAGAACGAAAACAGGAATAGATCCCTGAATAATTCCAATGTTGACAGCCGTTGTTGAATGGGCGGCGAGATAAAATAGCATATTAAAGCCGGTGTAGCCGAAGGCTCCCATTGCAAGCATATAGCCGAAATGCTTTTTAAGAATAGGCCAGTCACGACGAAGATGTCGATGCGCGACAAGGGACAGTATAACGACAACGAGTAACCAGCGTAAACAAACCAGCGCCATTGGCGAAATGTTCCCGACGGCAAGGCGACCCAAAATGGCATTCATTCCCCAGCATGTTGTCGTGAGAGTAAGGAGCAAATAGGCGCGCAAATTTGACGCTTGACCCGGCAGTGACTTAGTAGGGGACATGACGACTTCCGTAGGATAACCAAGGGCGGCTGGCGACTTTACGCGATAAGATGCCTATCGCCAACTGCTTTCAGGAATGAGGCTTTGTTTAGAGGATATGAGAGCCGGAGAGGTCGTCCTTTTCCATTTCTTTCTCGTCTTTCTTCAAGGCAAATTTGATGCTTGGCTTTATTTGTGAAGCGCCTATTTGCACTGTCGCTTGCGGCATTTGATAATTGCTGGGCTGGCTTCCGAAGACAGGTCCATTAACGCCACCAAAAGTAAAGCCTCCCTGCGGCGTTGCGACCTCATCCTCCCCCCGTATTTTCCGGAGCAATTCATAATGATTGGGTAATCCGGCAAGTTGTTTTTGTTCATACCGGATGAAGTCAGCCATCCGTTGTTCCCAGTCTTTTCGGTCAATAAATCGTTCAGCCGGGTAACGAATATCCTTTAAATACCCTTTAGCGAAAAGAATGACATTATAGCTGAAGTAGTTAAACAGATATACGCCATCAAAATCTGTGTTAATCGGTAAGGTGTGTCGGTATTCGTCGAGAAGTTCCTTAACACTGTCCGGAACCTCCATTTCCTCGCGGGCCACCCGCCAGTATTCGCTGTCCTCGCGATTATTCGTGCAATAGTGCAGGATGATGAAATCCCGAATGGCTTGCATCATCTTTTCGGTTGTCTCATTGAACCGTTTGGCGAGGATAGGCGCGAAGCTTTTATCCGGGAAGTTAATCAAAAGAAGTTTTACAAAATTCTCAATCATATAGATCGCAGTTGACTCCAGCGGTTCAATAAAGCCGGCGGAAAGTCCGATCGCGATACAGTTCTTCTCCCACGCCCGTTCCATTCGGCCAATACGGACGGGGATGACGCGGGGGTCGGCATCTTTGGCATCATCCCCTAGATGCTTGAGAAACTCATCGCGAGCCTCTTCATCAGAACGGAAATGACTGGAAAAAACATAGCCGGTACCGATCCGGTTATAAAGCGGGACCCGCCAGGTCCAACCAGCGCCCAATGCGGTCGAGTTTGTACATGGCTCAATCTGGCGGACATCCTGGTGGGGAACTTGAACGGCCAGCGCCCGATTATTCAGAAGATATTTGCTGTAATCCTTAAAGGGAACGCCAAGCACCTGATTTATAATGACACCTTTAAACCCGGTGCAATCGATCACCAGTTCTACAGGTCGGCGACCCTGCCGCTGTAATTTAAGGGCAGAAATGTATCCGCGCTCGTCCTGCTCCACTTCCTCGACGTCATCAAGGACATGATTTACACCACGTTCGATTGATATCTCCCGCAGGAACTCTGCAAATTTTCCGGCATCCAGATGATAGGCATAATTCAACCTGGTGTCGAAATCCCCATGGGTCAGCAATTTGGGGCCAAGTTTCGCCTTGATGGCGGATCCGCTGAACGCCATGCAATCATCGAGGTTTTCACGGCCCGGGGGGCCGCCGTACTTATGGAAATGATATGCCGGATTTTGGCCGCCAAGCTGTGTTCGGATAGCTTCAAACGGATGAATAAAGGAGGTGCTCCGTCCCTTTTCATCATGGTTCCAGTTGGTAAAGCGCACCCCAAGCTTGAAGGAGGCATTACACCGTATAAAAAATTCTTTCTCAGAAATCCCGAGGCTTTTCAGTAACGCCGGCATTGTCGGCACTGTCGCTTCGCCCACGCCGATGGTAGGCACATTCGGTGATTCGATAAGGGTTACCTTGGTCGGGTTTTCTTTGTTGCGCAGATTCATGAAGCGGACAAAAAAGGCGGCCGTAAGCCATCCCGCTGTTCCGCCTCCGACAATCGTTACTTCGTTGATCTGGTTGTCCATACCAGGTCCCCCCACGAATATATGCCTAAAATACTATGGTGTGCCCATAGGTCCGTCAAGCACATCGCGGGGAAATCTGGAAAGGGGAAGCCGGTTAGAGGCCGCCCATTTTGCAAATCAGGTGCCATGATGGCTCGTCCACCGGAACCACGGAAAGGCGACTCTGACGGACCAGTGCAAGATTTTCAAGGCGCGGTTCAGCCTTGATATCCGCGAGCGTTACCGGGTTTGGAACAGATTTAACAGCCTTGACATCAACCATGCCAAAGCGTCCCCTTTCATCGGTATGATCGGGATAATATTCCTTGATCACCTCGACGATACCGACGATTTGTTTCTCCTTGACGGAGTGGTAGAAGAAACAAAGGTCGCCGATTTTCATTTCCTTCATGTTGTTCGACGCCTGATAGTTCCGCACCCCGTCCCAGAAAGTGCCATCCTCTCCTGCGTCAAGTTGGTCCTGCCAGGACCATGTCCCCGGTTCTGATTTTACTAGCCAGTATTGCATCAAGGTTCCTATTTTTTGCGCTTACCCGGAAAAATACCCATCTGCTTGGCGACAATTTCGAGCATGATTTCATTTGCACCGCCACCGACTGAAGACAAGCGCAGATCGCGATATCCACGGGAAATCCAGTTCTCTGACATAAAGCCCTGTCCGCCCCAATATTGCAAGCATTCGCTCGGAACTTTATTGCAGAGGGTGCCGACGAGATATTTGGTCATGGAGGCAAGCTTGGTCACGTCGTTGCCGTTGATATATTCCTCGACTGAGCGGTAAAGCAATGATCGGGCGGATTCGACCAAAGTCTGCAATTCCGCCATTTTGTGATACACAATCTGCTTGTCGAGGAGCGTTTCACCAAACACCTTGCGTTGGCTTGTATATTCAATCGTATCTTCGATCGCCATCTCGCAGCCACGCAGCGCGCGGGCTGCCACATACAATCTTTCCTCCTGGAACTGTCGCATCTGATAGGTAAAGCCCATGTTCTCTTCGCCGATCCGGTTGCGGACCGGGACGCGGACATCATCGAAGAACAACTGCGCGGTGTCGGAGCAGTGCAACGCCATTTTGTCGAGCTTTCGGGCGATTGAAACCCCCTTGGTTTTGAGCGGCACAATGATAAGCGATTTGTTCCGGTGCGGGCCGCCATCCTCCGACGTATTCGCCAAAAGGCAGATCCAGTCGCCCTGCACCCCGTTTGTAATCCACATCTTGGATCCATTGATGACATAATCGTCACCATCGCGCCTCGCATGGGTGCGGGTATTGGCAACGTCAGAGCCCGCCGATTCCTCGCTCACACCGATGCAGCCAACCAGTTCGCCAGCGATTGTCGGCACCAGAAATTCCTGTTTCAGTTCTTCGCTTCCATATTCGGTGAGCGCCGGGGTGCACATGGTTGTCTGTACACCAATCGAGGTTGAAACCCCGTTTGCACGAATGCTGCCAAGTTCTTCTGCAAAAACCATTTCGTAGGAAAAGTCGAGATCCAGCCCGCCATATTGCACGGGCTTTCCGATGCCTAGCAGTCCGGCATCCGCCATTCGTTTCATGACCTCATGGGCGGGGAACATCCCCTCTTTCTCCCATGCGTCAACATTCGGATTGATATGTTCGTCAATTATTCGGGTGACGGTATTCTTGAGCGCGATATGCTCTTCTGAAAACAGCATGTGACCACCTTTTTGGTTTTTTATTATTATTCACGGTGGCCACTACATCATAATATTATGGGAAACGCAATTAGCGCCAAGGCGCTTAAATGCCGTCACCGATGGCATGTTTCCAGGGTTTGACAATGACATTTTCAAAGAGGCCCGCGGCGGCATAGGGGTCCTCGGCAACCCAGGCTTTTGCGGTGTCCAGATCCGCATCCTCGAAAATCAGCAGGCTGCCGGCCGGCGTTTCTCCGTCTGCGTCCAGTGTCGGGCCCGCGAGCTTAAGCGCTTGCCCTTTGGCCTTTAGAAATTCCAGATGATCGGGCCGGGTATCCAGTCGAACCTGTAAATGATCCGCCTTGTCCGTGCAGTGAGCTATGAACAGCATTATTTTCTCTCCTTCTCTGGTGAAAAGCCTGCAAGCCGCTCATCACGGAACGGCCGGGCCAGTAATTCCTCGACAGCGCTGGAAACGGCAACGCCGCCATTTAAAATCTCGTCTACCGCGCAGCATATTGGCATCTCAATATTGAATCTCTCCGCGAGACGGCAGATGGCGGAGGCGGTGTAGACTCCTTCGGTCACTGCCGTGCGTTGTTGCAGGATTTCGCCAAGGATATCTCCCTGACCGAGCGCTGCACCAAGTGAAAAGTTCCGGGATATGGGGGAACTGCAGGTCAGCACCAGATCACCCAGCCCTGAAAGCCCCATCAATGTTTCGGCTCGCGCACCAAGTTTTTCACCCAGTCTCAAAATTTCCGCCATACCCCGCGTAATCAGGGCGGCGCGCGCATTTTCGCCAAGCTTACCGCCCGATACAACACCGCAAGCAATGGCCAGAACGTTCTTGACCGCACCGCCTATCTGCGCGCCAACGACATCATCCGTAAGATAGGGACGAAACGTCGGAAGGCCGACGGCATCGACAAGTTTTTCGCCGATCTGTTTGTTTTCTGTAGCAAGAGTAGCCGCCGCCGGGAGCCCAACAGCAATTTCCCGCGCGAAATTTGGCCCAGACAGGATTGCGAGAGGATTGTCCGGCGTTACTTCCTGCACCACCTCGCTCATCAGGCGGCCGCTGTCCTGCTCGATCCCTTTTGCGCACATGATTAAAACGGTCTCAGGCGCAAGCGACGGCTTGAGGCGGGTGAGGATTTCACGGGTCCGTTGCGCTGGCACGACCAGCAGGAGGATATCTGCATCGCTCGCAATGGCCAGATCACTTGTCGCAGTTATACCGGGGGCAAGCGGGACATTTCTAAGATACTTTTGGTTGGTTTGTTCACGGTTTAGCGCGTCCGCATGGTCTGCCTGCCGCGTCCAGAGCAGCACGTCATTACCGCATTTTCTTGCGACAATCGCCAGCGCCGTTCCCCACGCGCCTGCACCAATAACATTAATCTTTGTCATCCGCCTGGCTCGTCTGCTATCTCGATGACCTCAACACCCGCATCTGTTCCAATCAGGACAATATCGGCGAAACCGATAAACAGGCCGTGCTCGACCACACCCGGCATCGTGCTGAGGGTCAGGGCCAGATCTTCCGGTTCATCAATCTTTTCAAAATCGCAATCGTAAATATAGTTGCCTTCATCGGTGGTAAAGGAGGTGCCGTCTTTTGCGAGGCGGAGTGTTGGCGTTGAGCCGAGCGCTTCAAGCCGGGGCTTCAATGCCGGCGCGGCAAACTGGACAACCTCGACCGGGAGCTTGAAGGCGCCGAGTTGCGAGACCTTCTTCTTCGCCTCAGCGATCACGATCATCCTGTCTGAGAGGGAGGCAACGATTTTCTCCCTGAGATGCGCGCCGCCACCGCCCTTGATCAGGCGTCCTTGCGGGTCTACTTCATCGGTGCCGTCAATTGTGAGATCAATGACGTTCACCTCATCCAGGCCGACGACAGGAATACCAAGATTGCGGGCCTGTGTCGCCGTTGCTTCCGATGTCGGCACGCCGGTGATTTTCAGGCCTTTTGCAACCATTGCGCCTACGAGGTCAACCATCTTAGCTGCACAGGATCCTGTGCCAAGGCCGACAACCATGCCATCTTTGATATACTCGACGGCCTTTTCTGCGGCGGCCTGCTTCTGTTCGTCTTCTGTCATTCCAAAATTCCAGTTTTGTGTTTTAAGCTTTATATCCTGCGAAGGGAGCGGGCTCCGCATTGGGATCCAGCGGCCATCGGGCGCGTGCCATCAGGTCCAGATCATCCGTAAATCCGGCGTTTAAACGCTCGAGCCCCGCCCAGGCGATCATCGCGCCATTGTCGGTGCACAGCTTTGGTGGCGGTACTTTCAGCGCAGCCCCCTTGCTATGCACGAGTCCTCCAAGTGCACCATTCAAATATTGATTAGCGGCAACACCACCCGCAACGACCAGAGTTCCGCCCTCGCCATAATCTGCGATAAATTGTTCAAGCGCCTTTGCGACCCGGTCTATCAGGCTATCCACTGCCGCTTTCTGAAAACTGGCGGCGAGATCGGCAATGTCCGTATCACTGGCAGCATCCCCCAGCTTTTCATGCGCCTGCCGAACGGCTGTCTTAAGTCCGGAGAAGGAAAAATTACATCCTTCACGCCCCTTCATGGGCCGGGGAAAATCGAATCGATCCGGATTGCCTTTTGCCGCAGCCTTTTCAACAGCTGGGCCGCCAGGAAAACCCAGCTCAAGCATTTTCGCGGTTTTATCAAACGCTTCGCCCACCGCATCGTCAATCGTAGTCCCGAGACGCCGGTATTGCCCCACACCCTCGACCACCAAAATTTGCGAATGTCCGCCTGAAACCAGTAAGAGGAGATAGGGAAATGCTACATCGTCTGTAAGCCGGGCTGTCAACGCATGACCTTCCAGATGATTGACACCGATCAGCGGTACGCCCGCGACCGAGGCGATTGCCTTCGCGGTCATCAGCCCGACAAGAACGCCGCCAATAAGCCCCGGCCCTGCTGTCGCCGCCACAGCGGAAAGATCGGAATAGGACACTCCAGCCTCGGTCATCGCCTGATCAACCAGCCGATCCATCTCGGTTACATGGGCGCGCGCAGCAATTTCCGGCACCACGCCGCCAAATGGGGCATGGGCGTCGTTTTGCGACAGGACGACGTTTGAGAGAATTTTCTTCTCCCCCGTCACGACCGCGGCCGCTGTTTCATCGCAGCTGCTTTCCAGCCCGAGGACGATGACTTGTTTGTTTGGCATTTGTTATCTATTACAAGGGCAGTGCAAAAGTGCATTTGGCTCTAACATCTGACGGAATATCCCGCAACATGACCTTTGTCAAAAAATACAGGATTGGAACCCGGGGAAGCCCGCTCGCGCTTGCGCAGGCTGAGGAGACACGTACGCGACTTTTAGAGGCGCATAAGGACGCTCTTGACCCGGCGCAGCTGGAAATCGTTATCATCAAGACAACGGGTGATCAAATTCAGGATCGCGCCCTCAGGGAGGTCGGTGGCAAGGGCCTGTTCGTTAAGGAGATAGAAGAGGCTTTGCTTTCAAACAAGATAGATTTCGCCGTGCACTCCATGAAGGATATGGAGACGCGGTTGCCTTCTGGCCTTGTTATCGATTGTATCCTGCCACGTGAAGATGCGCGTGACGCTTTTATTTCTGCGACAGGGAAGAGTCTTGCCGAGTTGCCTGCCGGAGCGCTTGTTGGTACATCCAGCCTTCGCCGGCAGGCGCAGGTACTTAACCGGCGCCCAGATCTTCGGGTGGGTATTTTCCGCGGTAGCGTCCAGACGCGGCTTCGCAAACTTGCGGAAGGGCAGGCGGCGGCCACCATGCTGGCGCTGGCCGGACTCAAGCGCCTTGGCAATGAAGGTGTGATTACGGAACTTCTCAACGTCGAGGATATGTTGCCTGCGGTGGCGCAGGGCGCGATCGGGATAGAACGCCGGGAGGCGGATGAGGAGGTTGCGACACTGCTCGCGCCAATCAATGATTCGGTCAGTCAGTCTCGAATCTCTTGTGAACGCGCCATGCTGGAGGTGCTTGATGGCTCCTGTCACACGCCCATCGCGGGCTATGCGGAACTCGTTGACGGCAATAGCCTTAATTTACAGGCGAGCCTGCTTGCGGAGGATGGTTCTATCCGGCTGGATGCTGGTGGGCGCGGAGATATCGCCGATGCCGTTAAACTTGGCCAGGACATTGGCCATAATCTAAAGAATCAGGCAAGGGGTGCCAATATGTCTTTTGGTCTGTAAACTGAGTTGTAATGAAAATACTGATTACCAGACCCGAACCGGACGGAAGCCGTCTTGCCCGCATTTTGAAAAAGATGGGACACGAAACGCGACTTGCGCCGATGATGCATATCGAAACCTTTCGCGGCAAGCAGGTGGATATCACCGGTGCCCAGGCATTGCTTGTAACGAGTGCGAATGGCGCAAGGGCGCTTGGTCCGGCGTTGAAGTCGCGGGACATTAAGGTTTTGGCCGTTGGTGCCGCAACGGCCGAGGCGGTGCGTCATGAAGGCTTTACGGATGTTGCTGCGGCGGACGGTGACGTCAACTCGCTGGCTGCTAAGGTGATTGCTGACTGCCAGCCGGAGAACGGCCGACTTATTCATGTCGCCGGTTCCGAAGTTGCAGGGGATCTTTCCGGCATGCTTTCGGAAAAGGGATTTCAGTGCGAGCGCATCGTCCTGTATGAAGCGTTGCCGGTCACCTCTCTTGATGCAAAGATTGTTAGGGAGATAAAAAGCGGCGACCTTCCGGTCGTGCTATTTTATTCCCCGCGAACGGCAGCCATCTTTGTCGACCTCGTGACGGCGGCTGGCCTTGCGCAGCATATGAAAAATATAACGGCCTATTGTTTAAGTCAGGCCGTGGCTAGAAAACTTGAAACACTATCTTTTGCGGGCATCCATGTAGCGGCGACGCCCGACCAGGAAAACCTGCTTGCCTTGCTTGCGGCTGTCAGCCAAGCTAGGAATCAGGAAGATAATGCCGATTTGCCAAGGGAGCGAAACATGTCCGATAAAAATTCTGGCAAGACCAAGGGTGAAGGCAAAACCGCCGTACCTACTGCCGGTACGGATAGTAGAATGAAAGAGGAAACCGGCGCGGATACCAACAATGCAGCGGGAACAGAATCGCCTGTGAAAGCAGAACCGGTGGCGCCGAAATCCCGTACTGGCCTTGTTCTTCTGTTATTGCTTGCTGTGTTTTGTCTTGGTCTCGCGGCATGGCCGCTTCTGTACCCAAAAGTGGAACCTTATCTGCCGACGGAAACGGCGGCGATCATTTCCGGCCAGTTCGGAAAGGCAACTGGGGCGGATATGTCGGATGCAACGGCGGCGATTGAGGCCGTGAGGGACAACCTGAAATCGGATTATAACGCCCTGTCGGAACGAATTGCTAAAATTGAAGAGCAGGCACCGGCGGCGGACGCAGGCAGCACTGTGGATGATGGCAGGCTCGCGGAAGTTTCGAAATCGCTAAAAGAAGAACTCAGCGGACTTTCAAGTGAACTTGCGGAACAGCAAAAGAAACTCTCTGCCGCGCTGGAGCAACTAACCCAGCAGCGCGAGAGTCTTGGCGAGCTGGAGAATGCGGATCCGGTGGTTACCGATCCTAGCCCGGAAATCCAGAACCAGATTGTCGACCTTAAAACGGCGCTTCTGGATATAAAAACGCAAATAACCAGTCTGGAAACCACGATTGATAGTGATCGGGAGGCCGTGAAATCTCAGGCGCAGCAGCTTTCCTCGCTTGCAGGCACACTGAAAGCGGAGATTGCCAGCAAGTCTGAGGATGTAGCGGAAAATCAGCGGACCCTGATGCTTCTCGCCATCGGTCAGCTTCAACGGGAGACCCGCGGAAGCGACCCTTTTGAAAATGGTCTGAAACAGGTTGCTGCTGTCGCCAATGATAAGTTTGAGGGGACAATTGAAAAGCTGCAACCGATTGCCCCGGTTGGTGCGCCAACACTGGCAAATCTACAGAAAGATTTCGCCGAGATTGCGTCGGATATCAGTCAGGCGGCGCGGCTTCCGTCTGAGGAAACCTGGTACGGGCAGGCGCTCCACCGTATAGCGTCTGCTGTCAAGTTCCGTCGTGTCGATGATGTCGAGGGGAGTGATGTGGATGCCGTGGTCGCCCGCGCTGAGCGGGACCTTGCGAACAATGATCTCGACAAGGCTGTCACGGAAATTGAAAAGCTCTCCGGTGCCGCGAAGGAGGTGGCCGCCCCCTGGCTCGAGAAAGCGAAGGTCCGGCTAACCGTCGAAAGTTCCATTGCTGGATTGCTGCAGGAAGCAACGACGACAGCCATTTCCAAGCCAACGTCTAACTAGAGGGCCTGACATGATACGCACAATCCTTGTCTTTGCCCTAATTGTTGTCATCGCGGTGGCCGCGGTTTGGCTCTCCGACTACCCTGGCGATGTTCGCCTGACCTGGGGCGGTTATGTGGTGGAGACTTCAGTAATTATTGTCGGGGCGCTCGCCTTTGTCTTTGCGGTATTTGTGGCGCTTATTTACCGGTTCTGGATCTGGTTGAAACATGGACCCGGTCGTATTGGCGCTATTTTCTCTGCACGCCGCCGTAACAAGGGCCTTGAGGCAATTTCAAGCGGGATGGTCGCCATCGCCGCCGGAGATGCAGTAGAGGCCCGTCGCCAGGCCGTCGCCGCTGAAAAGCATCTGTCGGGTGAACCGATGACGCTGTTATTGGCGGCACAGGCCGCTGAGCTCAACGAGGATAATCGAGCGGCGAGTATTTATTATGACCGCATGATGTCCCGCGATGATACGGAGTTTCTGGGTCTTCGAGGGTTGATAAACCGGGCGATCAAGGAAGGAGATCTCGAAAAAGCGCGAGATCTTGCGAAGAGGGCGGATGAGTTGCGGCCCGGCACTTCCTGGGTTCTGAAAGAACTCTATGAACTGGCCCTGAAACTCCGCGACTGGGAAGGGGCGGAGAGTGCGCTCACGCGCCTTGCTCGCGGAAAGAGCGCGAAAGGCGATGCGGTCAAGCGCGCGAAGGCAGTGATTACGTATGAACAGGCACTTTCTGCCATGAAAGAAAAAGAAACGGCAAAGGCTCTTTCGCTTGCACAGCAAGCGCATGAGCTAGCCCCGACTTTTGTGCCGGCTGCCGTGCTAGATGTTGAATTGACGGCGGAACAGGGGTCGACACGCAAATTGCATAAGCTGATCGGAGAGGCCTGGAAACACGCGCCGCATCGTGATCTTGCAGAAGCGATACGCAGCTCTGTATCTGGCGAGCAACCTTCTGATTGGTTCCGGCGGGCGAAAGAAACTGTGGCACCACATAACCCCGATCATGTTGAAACACATCTTATGCTGGCCAAGGCTGCTCTCGCCTCCAATAACTGGGCTCCGGCGCGTGAACATCTGATGAGGGCAGGAGGCGACAATCCGTCGGCAAGTATTTTTCGAATGCTGGCGGAATTGGAGGAAAAGGCGAATGCCGATGCCTTCGCCGCGCGCGAGTGGATTGTGAAAAGCTCACTTGCACCGCAGGACCCCCTCTGGATTTGCAACTCCTGCGGACGTCAGGAAGAAAAATGGCAAGCTCATTGTCCAGCCTGCGACAGCTTTGATAGTTTTGCCTGGAAAACTGCGGACAGAGGACCACATAATCCTGATGTGATCGAGGCAGAGATCGTCCGCGAGATCAGCGCTGACCGTTAATCGCGAGGCAATTGGGGTAAGCCGTACGAAACGCTTGCTCTTCTTTTCGAGACAGACTATATGTTGCCGAAATTCACGATGTGCCGCTGTAGCTCAGTTGGTAGAGCACCGCATTCGTAATGCGTAGGTCGGGTGTTCGAGTCACCCCAGCGGCACCATTTATGTTAGATAATCTACTGAATAATAATATATAATATGACAAAATAGTTTTTATATCCCCCTAATTATCCCCCTTATATGCCATGGTACCCTCCATGACTTAGTATCTGCGAAGCGTAGAAAAGCGGAAGTGGCGTATGACCATGAAAAACTTTTCAGTTTGGCCCGAAGCATCTATAAAAAGTATACCAACGAACGCTTATCATGGGCGGAAAGCTGACGTTCGCGGAGCGAACGCCCAACACGAAATTGTTCTGCGTAAAGCCCACTGCGACCCTTTTTACCGATTACCCTTGGCACGATTGTGAGTCTTGCAAAGCATTTCACAATTTTTGACAGAAGTTGTACCGCCTTTGCTCCAAGCGGAGACATGGTCAGCTTCCATTTCCTTCATCGACCATATCTTACTTTTGTTAGCGTCGTGGCCTAACGCGCAATGCGGACAGTTCGACGTACCCTTTGCTTTTGCGGCCTTGGTTTGTTGTTCATAAACAGACCGCTTCATGGCTTCATCAAAAACCCTAATGTCCAAAAGCTTAGAGTCCTGAGACCCGCCTAGAACATATTCAAACACCCCACGCCTGTTTTTAACAAAGGGGTCTCCGTACAGCTCCACTACCTCTGCGGAAACGGCGGCTGGATCATAGGATGTTTTGTGGTGGTTTTCGTACAGCCTCCCCCATTCTAGTCCCTGCATCTCCTTCTCAACGTCCGTGAAGACGCTCGAAACCCAGTCGATTACGCTGTCGAAATAGCTCTTTAATTCGGTGATGGTGTTGTCTGTACGATGGCTGCTCATATAGGTCCCAACATCGCCCTTGCTGACCCAATCCAAAGCGCGTTCAAGGTAGTCCTGCCGGTTGGCACTACCCTTGATATAAGTCGACCATTTTTGAATATTTGCATTCTGGCTGTTGCTGAACTCGGCCTTTGCTAGTGTCACAAACGGGCCGGAATAGATCGCATTTAACAGTTCTTGAGGTTTCAACGGAACGCCTGCGATGTTGATCGTCTCAAACCACTGTTTGATTTCGGTCTCCGTACCTTCGCAAACATAGATCAGCATTTTTGAATCGAGTATTCTTGCCTGCTGGTCCTTCGGAAGGCTGTCAAAGAGCTTGGGGTTCTCGCCATCCATGATAGCGAATTTATTGGTGACAAACCGTCCAATGCTGGTGATGCGTTGTTGGCCGTCCAGAACCTCGAACTTTTCGTCACCCACTTTGTTGAAGTAAATCAACCCCAACGGATACCCCTTCAACAGGGACTCAATGACTGCCTGTTCACGTTTGCCGTTGTCTTCCGCATAGATGTAGTTGCGCTGATACTCTGGCTGAATCGTGAGTTTGCCCGCCAACCCGAACAGCCCTTTGCCTTCGAGCTGATTAAACAAGAAGCCTTCGCAAATGTTTGCGACGCAAATTTCAGTTTCTAATAATGTTTGCATTAACTCAACGTCTCGCCTTTATAAAAATTCGATCATAGGTGCGTTTGCCGCCAAGGATCGAACAGCCTCCGCGATCATCTTTGTGGCGCGAATAACCCATTCGGATCAAAATATCTTGAGGAGTGGATGCGCGCGTATTTCCACTCGCCTGCCAGATTATTTCAAACTGATCCGGCGAGTATTTATCTAGGAAACTGATGGGAACCCCCATAATGCCATCATAATCAGCAGGTATGGCCGCAGTGAATGGGACTTCTATTGCATCATAGTTTTCGTATTTTTCATATGCCAGCTTCCCTTCAAGTTTCTTGTTAAATTTGAGATTGTCGGCCTTTGACATAAGATTCAGGGGTTCATGCCTTCGCCCATGGTCCAGATTGGTGAACCATCGCACACCCTTTACTCGGATATACTTATTCCCATCATCGCCAACACGCGAACCGGCGGCGTTAAGCGGGTAACTCTGAGGAACTTGAAACTCACGATCTCCGCTAGAAATACTCGGACCAAGCCACAAGCGATTGCTTTGAATGTGAGGAAAAACAGCCTTGTACTTGATCGCATTCATATTTCCGATCACCAGTATTTGTTTTCCGTGCTCCATCAATAAATCTAAGTATTCTCGGAAGAGAGAGAATGGCGGGTTCGTAACTATAATGTCTGCTTCGGCGAGCAATTCAATGCATTCTTCGCTTCTAAAATCACCACCTCCCTCGAGAGGCCTATGGGAATGCGGGTTGTTTTCCAGAAAAAATTTGACGTCTTCAATCCCGACTGCCCCGTCTCCGTCGAAGTCAGTTACTTCTTCAATCTCTACGCAAATAGCCTTGGGCTTTTCACGCTCCTCGTTACCAGCAGTGTACTCATCAAACGTAACTTGCCCACCGGCAATGGAGGAACCATCATAACTAGTGCTGATCAGCTTACGCAGGCCCAACCGATTGAAGTTTGCTGCGAAGTATTTGAAAAAGTTGCTTTCAAAGGGATCGTCACAGTTGCAGTAAACCGTCTTGTCGCGAAACGTATCATGGTCATACTCAAGATACGCCTCAACTTCCTTCTGAATGTCGACATACTGTGTGTAAAACTCGTCCTTCTTTGCCGTCTTCGCTGCGGTTAAGCCGAGGTTCATCGATTTTTTTTCTGTCGTCGCCATGATCCCAACTTTCTAACTTCTAGCCTATTTTAGGTTAATGCTTCAGCTAAAACAATGCGTTATGAGCACTACGCGTCCTGCAAGAGCCTAGAACATTCTTCAACGACATATTCTGGCACGCTCTCAAACTTGTGGGGGTTGAGTTGCATAACATACTCATTTTCGATGTGGTACGATTCATTGATAAATTTCGAAATGATGTCGTCTTGATGCTTGCCTCTGATGATCCTGAACAGTTGGATTTTCTCGTATCCAACGTCAGTTCCAAGGAATTTCGCCTTCATCACTTCATCATCACCAACCTGCTGTACCAATGCATCGTAGGCGAATGATGGTATCAGTGTCTTAATTTTAGTCTCGGCGTCGGTTTTCTCCTGTGCTGTCATGTCACGATTTTCAGTTGCGGTTGCTAAAGTCGGAACCGCCCGCCCTTTGAACAAACTAGCAAGAAGATTGTACTCTAATCCTACGTTGTCCAAAATTTCATAATGCCTACGTAGGTAAATAGCTTTGATCACATCGTCGATGTTTTCCGACAGGATGTCTTTGCAGATTTTTGCAAATGTGCGGATGTCATCGCTTGTGATTAGCGTTTCCTTGACCTCGCCTTGCCGACAAGAGAGGAAAGTCGCTGATGGCTTCGGGTCTTTAAATTTGTGAGCCATGCCTTTGACGACATCGATAGCTGGCTCAATGTCGTGAGTAAGCATCAAGGTAGTCCGATCTCGAAGACTACCTTTCCGCCTGAACAGCTGATGTATGATCGCAAATTTCTTGTTCTTGTCGAAGGATGAGATCGGATCGTCTAGTATGACGATGTCGGGGTCTTCGCTAATCACCTGATGCATGAAGAGTACCAAAGCGAAAGCGTTCTTCTCGCCGTAGCTAAGATGTGCTGAGGCAGAGTCGACGAATTCTGATAGGTCTTCGTGGATCAGTTTCATCTTGTAAGAATCTGGTTCAGATATGATCTGCACGGAGTACTTGTAGCCCGCAGACTTCAAGAACCCATTGATGCTATCTTGGTTCTCTTCGATGGTTTTTTTGATCTTCGCTTTGTGCTTGTTGATCTGACCTTTGAGGTTGCCGACTTGCTCAATCAGCTTATCCAATTGGGCATTTATCGGGTCGGTGACTGCCCGAGTCTGATCGGAATCGAGCTTATCAATCATACCAAGGTCAATTTTAAAAAGGGGCATTTTCTTGTCGATCTCATCCACGTCGCGGAGCGAAAAGAATGAAATTGTTCTCAGCCCATCTAGCTGCTGGATCAACGCTTCAATGCTATTTTTGAGATCACTCAGGAAGCTTTTTTGCGGTGCAGTCAGCTCCGTTTTTGCTTTTGTGATCTTTGCTAAGTTCTCTTGGCAACCATCACTAAAGTACTTTCCCAAACGCTCGATGACTTCCTTCAAATTGTTGAGGTGACTGATGGCTGTCGCATCGTATTCCTTGGCAACGGCCAGTGCTGTTTCCTTTTGCTCAGGTTTGGGCAGTTCAGTTGCGCAATAGGGGCAGGTATCTCCTAACTCTAGAAACTCCTTGCCTTTGATCTGCCACCCTATCCATTTTGATGGGTTGGCGCTCTTCACGAACATCTCAAACGGCATCAACGCATCTGGAATGTTGTCAATCTTATTGCCTGAACCAAATGCTTTGAGCACTTTGCTGGACTTCGCGATTGAGCCATCTTTGTTAGGCTTACCGAAGGCATCTCTAAGGTCTTTGAGATCCTTTGTCGTTTGTTCGATTTCTGGGCGATCTGCAAAGGCCTTCTTGATACCATCAAAGAGCTTTTCAATGTCAGCCATTGCTGTGTCGTACTCAGGCGTTTTGATGAAAATATCAAAGCTGTTTTTGACAACCTCATCCTGCTGAAAAGCAAACAAATTAACGTATGCTTCATCGAAAACAAGCGCAGAACTGATATCCCCAATCCCATCAACCTTTGGCTGCGCTGCATCGGCTTTTCCACGGCTCTTGAAAGGTACAAGATCTGCCAAAGTACCATCGTCACGGGCTTGGCTAACTATTGCTTTGGCGATCGTACTTTTTCCAAGCCCATTGGGTCCAAACTTGATGTTCAAACATCCCTTTTTCACGCCAATGTTTGCAGTGTCGATACTGTTGCAGTTTTCGATGACAATTTCATAGTCGTCCATTGATACTTCCATAGTTGTTTGAACCTATTGTAGAGACTAAGAACGGGCGATGAAAGTGTCGGTTGCCCAACTGTCTGGATATTTTTTCTAGCAAAGAGTTAGCATGTTGGATGCCAATGTCCGCTAAGGGCCGGAAGTGCCGCTGTCAATCTGGGCGGTTTGCTTATCTTTGTATCATGTACTTACACAGTCCAGACAACGTCATTGACTCCGACAAATTTCTTCATACGTTCCAACTCCGATGTCAGTTTCTGGTAACGGCTGCCGGGCCATTGGCATCCTTTTTCAGGCCAAAAGTTGATCACGTTTAGAAAAGAGTTTTTGCGATCCGCCTTTACTTCTATGCGACCAACAAACCGGTGGCCTTCTAGGATTGGATAGACATAGTAGCCCCAAATGCGTTTAGCCTCTGGCACGAACATTTCCACCCGATACTCAAAACCAAACAAACGAGATAAGCGATCCCGATCGCGAATAACTGGATCAAAAGGATTGAGAATACGAAGCCGACTAGTGGCAGGCTTCAAAACATCTATTCTTTCTTCTATGTCCGCAAGTGCAAACGCAGTAATCCTGCTTCTTTGCGCTGTTTCGATTTCAACAGTTTGAAGGGTTGAATCCGAACGAGCGAGCCAGTCGCGCACTTCTGTGGCGCTCAACGCATCCCAATATCTTTGAACTTCACCAACAGTACCAAAACCCATTCGATCCAAGGCAGCACGACATAACCAGTCAATCTGCTCTTCATCACTCATTTTGGTACGGTGCAATTCCGCAGGAAAGACACGTTCTGCCAGATCATAGAATTTGGTGAAATTCGCTCTGTGGCAAGTCGCAAGTTCGCCGCTGTACCACATGTAGTCCAGCGCAAGTTTATGCGGTGGACGTGACCACATCTTCTTCTCTCCGACAGCTTTCGTATCAAAGGCGTGTGTCGACAATGGTCCCTCTTTGCGAATGCGTTCTAATATGGCTTTGCGAATAGATTTATCAGGTGGGTTTTTTAACCATCCTGGGCGATCCATCTGCTCCTTTTTACGTCGAAACTGGCGGCGCCACATCGGAAGATAGTCCATCGGAATAACTGATGCATCATGGGTGAAGTGCTCGAAAATAGACCGGTCTTGTCCAAGCAATTGATCAAGCATGGGTTCGCGGTAGTGCTGATTGCGACTCCAAAGAATATGATGATGCGCTCGCGAAACAACTTGTATCGTATCAAGCTGTACAAAACCAAGTTTCTTTATGATCCCCAGTACATCTAGCGGTCCGGTTGGAGCATCGCCTAACCCTTGCGATGAAAGCCAAAGCTGGCGTGCTTCTTTATTTGAAATGGATATCGGTTTCACGAAATTCTCAGTCTATGCAGGAGGTAGCGCATTCTTGATAGAACATTCGTAATAAGTCTGCAATCTAAGCAGTCAATCAGATAAATACCCAATTCGATAGCAACAAACGCCCGCTGCCGTTGCCTAAGTCCGAAATGCGCCCAAGCCTAAGAAATTGTGGGCTGCAGGTTTGCCATTTCATCTGCTATAATAACTGCACATTTTTCGATTGAATCTATGCTGGTATCCACAATTAAACGATCTTCGTGCCAAGGTTCGTATATTCGACTGGTTATTTTTCTCCAGTTGGGAACAACGAGGCCTTCGATGTCACTTTCACGTTTCTCTACTCTGTCGTGATGAACGGATAGATCAGAGCAAACCACCTCAACGTTCAACAGGTGAGCCTCGCCAGCGGTGGCAGTTTCAGCCCATAATTTTCTCGATATATCAATTGGATTGACCGTATCCGCGATTACGTCAAAGCCAAGTAAGAGATTGTCTATCGCGACAGAAGCTATTACCAAGTAGCCTGCTTCTTCAGCTGGATGGATTCTCAGGGAACTGTTCTTCAATGCTGCCTCAACGGAATCTACCCGTAGATGGATGGCTATGACTTTCGCCGCCAATTCCTTCGCTAGAGTTGTCTTGCCCACTCCAGGAAGGCCAGAAAGAGATACCAATATAGTCATATTTCAAACATAACAGGGTTCCATTTTGCAAGCTACGCTGATGTCGAAAAGTCAGTTTTGGAGAAACTCAAAGTACAAAACAAATAGGGCTAAAACGACTGCTTTGGGCCGGTTGTTCAACCGACCCAACAGGCAGTTAGATCTCGACATCTTCAGAAATGGCTAGTGCGTCTTCCAAATCTACTCCAAGATAACGAACGGTACTGTCCATTTTTGTGTGGCCAAGTAGAAGCTGAACTGCTCTGAGATTGCCCGTCTTTTTATAGATTTGTGCAACCTTGGTTCTGCGCATCGAATGCGTTCCATAGGCACTAGGTTCAAGTCCAATAGACATCACCCAGTCTTTTAGCATTCGTGCGTATTGTCGCGTCGAGATGTGCGGACGGTCTTGGAACCGACTAGGCCACAAATAGTCATGACCACTCATAAGCGGATGAGCAATCCAATCAGAAACGGAGATCCTTGTCCCTTTAGTGATTTCAAATCGAACAGGTGTTTTCGTTTTGCTCTGCAAAATCGAGGCGCGTTCTTTGACTGAACCAGCCGAGAAGACATCCGCCACTCTCAATCGAACGAGATCACACCCTCTCAATTTACTGTCGATGGCCATATTGAACAATGCCAGGTCACGCAACCGTTTTGAAAGCTCAAGCCGGACTCTAATTGCCCAAACATGTTTAGGAAGCAACGGTCGTTTTTGTCCAATTATTCGACAGTGGTTCCAAGCATGTTTCGAGGGGATGATCATCGGGAGATTGTTGGAAGCAGACATAGCTAGTCCTTTGTTCCATACCCTCCATCCTCAACACTGAGACATTCAGCAACACACTCTTCACCTCTGTAGCAAGAATTGCAAATTCCGCTTCGAGCCCAAAGGGACATCTTAAGTGAGCGCGTTTGCTACGATCGGGTTGATTAAATCAGGCTTCGTTAGAGCAGCCATATGTCCACCACGGTTGATCTGTTCGTGCTTCCAGTTGGGGATGTTTTGCTTCATTAACGCACAAATCTCGCGGATAGAGCGAACGGTGTCTGCGGCAGAGATGACGGTTGTTGCTTTGGGCAGGCTAATTTCCCATTCTGCTAAAGAAATCTCTTCGTTCATTACCCCATCCCATTCATGGAAATTAGGTTCTAGGTTTTTGGTGAACTTGGATTTTCTGTCGTCAGGCATCGCGTCCCAACTTCCTTCTCCCGTCCAATAGTTAGCAAATACCTCTGCGGCGATACCCCATGATTTGGTTCTCCCTTTTTCCATAATCACATCTCTTAAATTAACCGCCTCTTGATAGGCTTCGGATCGCTCATGTTGTCTAAGTAAATAAAAAGGGTTTGGTTCGATCAATACGAGGCGGTCGACCTGATCTTTGAACAACGCGGCCGCTTTCATGGCAACACTTCCGCCAAAGGAATGCCCTACGATTGAGACGGCGTCGCCATTTTTCGGTAGGAATGGAACCATAAGTTTCGCCTGATCAGCTAACGATTGCGGCCGGCTATCATCCCATGCAACTGTTTGTCCATAGCCATACAGATTGATTGCAATCAGATGGTACCTATCCGCAAGCGTATTCATCAAACTGCGCCACTGTCTTGCCCCCGCAGCAGTTGAATGGAAAAGGATGACCTTTTGCCCTTGCCCCACCTCAATAAAATCCGGCTTTGCCTGCCTGATCATAGTAATCCTCCCACTCATTTGAGGGACAAGGCATATCATAAGTCAGCAGCTTTTGATACTTAAACAGCTTGATGGGAGAATAAACGTTTTGTCCGCTCTGTTGCCATACAACTGGTCAAATTGTTGGTCTTTGCCCGAATGTCCGCTTTCGGGAGGATGCATGCTGATCGCTATTGGTAAGTGAAGGTTGGCTATGGGCCGAAATTGCCAATGCGAGTATACATACCGAAAGTCTAGAAAGGGCTCGGAGTTGTTATTCGCTTCAAATCCAGCCGATATTCGCAATGAGATTATCCGCAGAGGTATAAAATCCCACGGGTTGATTTCGCCTCATGCCTTCGGCACCGATATCAAGTATTATTGCCTTGGAATTGATGATTAGGAGAATATCATGGGGAAGAAAGCAGAACCCGAAGATAAGCGGCTTGGAAACCAGTTTTGGCGCATCCGCTCAATCCATGGCCGAAACCCTGATTTCCCGACGCCCGAAAAGCTGGAATCCGCATGTGAGGAATATTTCGATTTCGCCGAGAGCAATCCGCTGATCAGCGCAAAGCCGCACGTCATTGATGGCGAGATCGTCTATAGTCAAACGCCGATTTTGCGCGCCATGACGATCAAGCATTTATGCCGCTTCTTGGGTATATCGCACCAAACATGGCTGAATTATAAAAACCATCAAAATAAAGGTTTTCTTGTAGTCATTACGCGCGTCGAGAATATTATATATTGCCAAAAGTTTTCCGGAGCCGCTGCAAACCTTTTAAACGCCAACATAATCGCCCGCGATCTTGGCCTCAGGGATGAAAGCAGCGTTAAGCTAAAAACGTCCAATTGTGAACTTCCGTCCGACATATCGCCGGAGAAGGCTGCTGATAAGTACAAGAACTTTTTAGACCGGAAATAGCATGGTCGCAAAAGCCGGACGGCAAAAAGCCTCACCAACGATCATCCCGCCTTCGCTCCCAGTTGCTTCTAGGTTGGCACGCTCCTTCGCTACAGTGACATGCGACACTCGAAGATCTTCTTCAGCCATCTGCTGATTGCGACATTGCCTCGTTGCTTCGTTTACGTCTCCATGCTTTCCAGCATTTCTTACCGTGTTTCCCGCTGTAATGAATAAGCGCGCCATCCCCAAGTATGACCCAACCTGTGTCATAGACAGGAGTGAACTCACCACATTCAGCGCAATTGTTCTGAACTATTGGCAGGCCAGGTGGGTGGCTATTTATCCAAGCGATAATTTTCGCTTCTGCATTATCAGGCGTGACAATAGTGATTTTAGTGGCACGTTTTTCAATTTCACCTGTATCAAGCGGCTCGGTGTTTTCGGAATATATCGCTGCTAAAGTTGCTAATCTTTTGTCTGGCTGGGGTGTCTCGTGCCAAACTTTAGCAGGATTAGCAACTTTAGCAGGGCTGTGTCCGGGATTTGGCAATTCTGAAAATGGGTCGAATTTGGGGAGTATGCTCATCCTTATTCCTCCCAAACTTTCCAGGCATCACGGTATTTGTGCCCGTCAATGACCGCGCCACCATCGGCGGATGCAACCCAATTATGTTCCTCTAGAATTTTCATCACCTTCCGGGCAGCGGAAGCCGTGCGTATTTGGGAAGGGCCAAACTGGTATATGTATGACAACGGCACTGTTGAGCCAGAATATCTTGAAAGCAACCAATCCAGCACGAATTGAGCGGTTCTCAGGTTCTCTGAAACCATCCCTATCGAAAATAGCCGCATTGCTTCTTCGGCGTAGAACTGGGCAAGGACAATGCCAGCACCCATATGATCTGGCGACAGTAACCGTGTGTTGAGGTTATCCACCAACGCAATTACTGCTCCCAGACGCGCCGCGTGTTCAGGTAGTTTCCCGGCAAGTCCCCGTATAGGATCAAAAGCACCGCCTGAACCAAGCCCGCCCTCAATATGATCAGCAAATTGCACCCACTTGCTTCGTGCCTCAGCGGATAGTTTGATAACGTGAGGCGAAAGCTCGTTTCGTGTATTCTCCACCAGCGGAAAGGGTGTTTTCAGGATACTGAGGAGACGCGCACTGTATTGTGTCAGCGCGATGTCCGCCCTTGCATCGGCCTCTTTCCACAACCTTGTTCCAGCGGCAGATTTTGGAGCTACAACCAGTAAGCGTGAGAGAAAGCCCTGGTCCGCGAGTACACGGTCAGACAGCATAATTGCCGCAACATCAGGTTGGGCCATCAAATGGATTGCGAGGCGTCGTCCGGAAATTATCACGGAGCCATCGCCAGCTCTGATCCTCCGGATTGGTTCGCCATCCCAAAGAGAAGAATAACCTGCGACCGACAACAGCTTTTTCTCCTCTCTCATTCCGTGACCACCAATGAATTGACCACCTTCTGCAGAAAAAACACCAACGGATGGCTGACCATGGAGAAAATGCTTCGCCAACCCTTCAATAGTCGGTTCGGGTGCGAACAACATGGGACCTAGCGGCGGCTCCGGTTTCGGTCCGAGTGCAGCGAGAGCGATATTCTTTTCGTCGGTGCCGGGATACTTTTGCTTATCAGACAAGATTTGCTGGCGCTGCTTATCCCATGCGTCAAACCTGTTTTTATGGTCCAGAATCTCTACCCAATATTCCTCGCGTAAATCAGCTTCGTGTTGAATGATCGCTCTAAGCGCCTCGGAATCACAGGCAGACTTCCTTTCGCCCGATCCGGCCACGGTTACCAGGAAGTTCGATAAGGGCTTGATTTGACCTGTCGGTAGCTCAATATCCGCGTGACCCTGAACTGCCAACGTAGCGGCTCCCAAAACGCTTTGAGCACATATCGCTATCGGGGCTTGGGTCTTTTCGTGAATTGCCAGGGCCGCTTTTTCGAGTGTTGGGCCTAAATGCTGCACCGGGTACGATTCGGGATCAGGAAGCTCACGCATCAACGGTCGCGGCCCCTCAATCTTAAAATTTTCAGCTGCGTCTGAAAGGCGTTCTATGACGTTCGTTTTCACAGTATGCCACCATTAAGTAAATCGTTGAAATCAGCACCTACCGGGGGCAGGACTATTCGGACTCGATGGCCAATTCGTATCCACCGTTCGGCTGCTTTTTCGGCTGCGCGGTTGCCGCGTCCGTTCTTGTCGTTGTCTGCAAAAATTCTAATTTCCGGCACCACCTCACGCGGCGGGACTATGAGCGATTCAATTCCGCCCGCTGACAATGCAGCCCAGGTCGGGATGCCGGTTTCTTGTTGGACAGAAAGGCCGGTTTCAATGCCTTCTGTAATGGCAAGGATTTTGCCAATCGTGGCCAGGCGAACTGCTCCACCAGCGCATTGGCCCATCATTTTCTTGGGACTTGATAGCTGGGCTTTTCCAGTGCCGTCAGGAAGCAAAAATGTCCGATGGAGGCCCGAAATTTTTGATGACGGCCATTGAGTAACTGCCGCCACCATTGCCCCAAAGTATAAGCCAGTGTCAGCGTGTCTCAGGGCCTTGTGGAATCTGATTGTCGGGGGTGCTTCATCGATACCCCGAGATGCTAGATAGACCGCTACGGGCGTCTCTGTGGCCTCTTGGGACTCTTTCCAGATAGACCGGCACCATTTGAAGCGTTGGCGGTCCTTTTCTCGTGTTTCGGCGTCACGTTTGCGGCGTTCCGCATCAATACGGGTTTGCCGTTCCGGGTCAACTTCTGATAATTGCCACTCAGGGAGAAGCCCGCGACGGCGGAGCTCGTCTTTGATATCAGAGTATTCACAACCGGCGAAGCAGTGGACAATGACATTTCCGTCCTCACTATCAATAATAGACAGGCTTGGCTTTCTATCGTTATGGGCAGGACAACAACAAACACCATTGCGACCGCCTAATGCTGTTATAATTTCTGAGGCGGTGCTACGCATCAGGCCGCAATCGCTTCGCATTCAGCGTTGCACGCTTCAATCCAGTCGAGGGTTTCCTGGAGGGGCCACCCCGGTCGCCCGTGGCGAAGTCGGACCATGTGCCAGCTAAAACGAAGGTTAAGCCCGCGAATGCCTGAAGTCGAATGCGCCGCCCATACCGTCGCAGGCGCGCCCAGGGTCGGGGAAGGGTCAGCCATTGCTTGCGCCCCCCCATGCCAGAGCGACCTTGTCGCGCATTGCGCGCAGGTGTGTGTCAACGTCACCTTCTGGCCAATAGAGCCGCCCGCCTAGCTTTATCGGCTGCGGCAGTCGGCCCGCTTCGAGGTCGAGATAAATTGCAGAACGTGAACGCCCGCCAAGCTTGGCGCGCAGTTCGGTGAGGGTGAGATACTGTTGCATTTCGCACTGTCCTTTCTCGTAAGGTGCAGTGTGAATGTGTCGTTTCCCGACCTAACGAGCGTGGGGTTTATTCATAGCCGCTGTCGCCCCCACAGCTTTTTGGTATTCTTTCCACGCGTCCCGAGCAGCATTGTATGTCGCGTTAGGCCAGTTCTCGCCGTGTGCCCGCCTTTCTTGAACAACCCCATTCCAGATTTCGGCGGCTATATCGCAACCCGACTCAGAGTGACCGGTTGCTGAATTGCGAGTTGGGTCAATGCCTGCCCGGTCGCGCAGGACAAGGATTGCAGCTACAAGTGAACTATCTCGGGAACGCGTTTCTGGGCTAGACGTGCGAGTTCGCTTGATACGGCCGTTGAGCACCCAATTTTTTACTAATTGCGTCATTGGTTTTGGAATGGGTCGAGAAAAAGCAAGCGCATTGCAGAAAATCGTCAACAGGACTTCCAAGGCATATGGATTCCGCGTCTGTTCGTAAACCTCAACAAGTTCCGGCAACTTATCTACGTTGAAGGTCAAGTCATAGGTTTCTGGTCGATAATCTTTCCCTTCACCCGGAGTTGTCTCGGGCAGTACGGCAAATAGCTCGATTTGCTCGCGAAAGGCGAGTTCTTGGCGGGGCCTTGGTTGAGAACGTACACTTCGCAACATGCGTGTGGCGAAGTGTATGACGGTCTTCCTATTATCAGATAAGCTTGGCTCGTCTGACGGCATATTGGCGGAACTGAAATTTTTCCGTGCCATCACACCGCCCCCGCCAGCTTAACCACCTGCCCAGCGCCGCCGGTCACATGGTCGGCCCAGCGTTCGGCCAGAGCGCGGCGTTGCTCGATAAAATCAGTGCGCCGATAGGCGCGTACCACGCCGCCATCCACAACATGCGCGAGCATTGTCTCTGCCACTTCATGCGGGGTGTCGGTCGCCTCTGCCAGCCATGTGCGCAGGCTGGTGCGAAATCCATGCGGGCGCGCTTCCAGCCCGCGCCGTTCCATGTGCCGCGAAAGCGTCATGTCGCTGATCACGCCGCCGCGCGTGTTGGGAAACAAAAAGCCGCCTCGGGCATGCGGGCGTGCAAGGTCGATAATGCGCTGGGCTTCACGCGACAGCGGTACGCGGAAAGCTTCAGTTGCATCTTTGCGGCCCTTCATGGCTTCGGCTGGCACGGTCCATATGTTGCCTTCGATCTGGTCCAGCCGCAAAGTGCGCAAGGGGGTTGATCGCAGTCCGGTCAGAATAACAAGGCGTAAGGCCAGATGGGTTAGCGTTGGCTCTTCAAGGCTGGCATAGAAGCCCGGCACATCGGCCCAAGCCATTGCTGGAATATTCTTTGGGACATGCCGCGATTTCCCCAGAAGTGCTTTTGCCTTGTCGGTCGCTTGTAAATCTACATCCAAGCCCAGCGCCGCTGCATGACGCAGCACGATTGAAAGCCGGTTCATTGCCTTGCGTGCCGTGTCGGCCTTAACATGCCAGATTGGTGCAAGTGTGTCTCGGATATCGCGCTGGTCAAGGTCGGTTACAGGCATGCGGCCCAGTTTCGGTAGCACGTGAAGGGTCAGAGGCGAAAGCCATCGCCCCGCCGTTCCGTCGCCTTTCAGTTCAGCCTTGCGGGCTTCGAAAGCATCGGCGGTTAACACGTCTAGTGATATATTTTCGCGCCGTTCGGCCCGTTCTTCAGCTTTGCGTACCTTCACCGGGTCACTGCCAGTCACCGCCACGTTACGCCAGCGTTCGGCCTGTTTGCGGGCTTCGGCCAGAGATAGGGCGGGATAACCACCGAGACCCATTTCCCGCCGCCGTCCGTGAACGGTCACGCGCAGCACCCATTGCGCGCCGCCATCTTCGCGCTTCACCAGCCAAAGCCCCGCCCCGTCGCAATGTTTGCCTACTGGAGCGGATTTTAGAAAGGCTGTCGTCAGTCTGTTTTTTGCCCGCATTTTTCATCCCCCTAAATATCCACCTTAGGTTAGTGGGTGCGGAAGAACACGGCAAGACAATTATGGATACTTTAACCCACGTTTTAGGGGGAATATATGCAGAATTGGATAGCTAAAAACAATATGAAACAAATGGCTGGTGCCCCCCAGCGGCACCATTTCCAAATAAATTACAGCAACGTTGACAGCCGCACCTGGTTTGGCTGATGTCTGTTGCCTTCTCGTGAATTCATTCTGGCCTATGTGGTTTCCTCAAAAGGGTGCGCCGCTCCGTCTATCCCATGCGTTCAGAGGCGTAGCTGCCAGGGCTTGCCGGAAAAACGACTGTCTTGTTGCCGTTCAGAAAAACCCGCCGGTGAATATGGGCATGAATAGCACGGGAAAGAACCTGGCTCTCCACATCGCGGCCGAGACTTACGTAGTCCGCCGGGCTCTGCGCATGGCTGACACGGATGGTGTCCTGCTCGATAATCGGGCCTTCATCAAGGTCCGCCGTGACATAATGCGATGTAGCGCCAATCAGTTTAACACCCCGTTCAAACGCCTGTTTATAGGGATTTGCGCCCTTAAAACTGGGCAGGAAGGAGTGATGGATATTTATGATCCGTCCCGACATCTTCTGGCACATCTCATCGGAGAGAACCTGCATGTAGCGAGCGAGGACAATAAGCTCGGCACCCGTTTCCTCGACTATTGCCATTTGCCGGGCTTCGGCCTCTTTCTTGTTTTCCTTTGTTACCCTGATTTGGTGAAACGGAATATCGTGATTGACGACAACTTTCTGATATTCGAAGTGATTGGAAATGACGGCGACAATCTCGATTGGCAGCGCCCCAATCCGCCACCGGTACAGGAGGTCGTTCAGGCAATGGCCAAAGCGCGATACCATGATAACGACTTTCATTTTCTCGGCTTCATCATGGAAGCTGAAATCCATGCCCAAGCGCTCCCCGACTTCCGCAAAATTCTCCGATAGTGTCGTCAGATCCTTGCCTTCTTCGCTTTGGAAGCTGATCCTCATAAAGAAGTTACCGGTTTCCTGATCGTCGAACTGGGCGCTATCAGTAATATTGCAGCCGTTTGTGGCAAGGAAAGCAGAAATGGCGGCGACGATACCGCGGGTAGATTTGCATTTTACTGTAAGCGCAAATGATTGCATGACGGAAACACCTTCCTAACAGGCCCGATGTCAGGCGACGTTATGTGCGACCTTGACGAGACTATGATAAAGCGAGGCCGCCGAGGAGCGGGGGCCAAGAATAGTGAACTTCCTAAAGGATTCACGGCAAATGATCAAGCAGCCCAGATGTTCGATTAAACATCTTGTGGTATCGCCTGCCATCATGGCTTTGCCGTTCAAGTTGCAAAGACGCTCCATTAGCGGGATCAGATTATTGCCGATGATATCAAAAACAACCCAGCCATCTGTCTGTTCGGTCACGCTGGCTGTATCTTTGATGAGGCTCTTAATTTCGCGCGCAAAATCGGGATGCGCGGCATATGACGCGATCAGGAACCATTGGCCAACACCGGTCCAGATCGTGGAGACATCGCTTGTAAAAACGGACCGGCCCGGACTTGGCAGCTCTCCGCCAAGCGCTGGCATTAGAAAAGTCTGAAGATCCTTATCCCGCCTGTGCCGAACCGCAATGGAGGTAATCGCGAGATCGGGATTTTCTTCTATCGTGAGACTGCCGATTTTCTCAATTCTTGGCGAATGGTCTCCAAGTGCAGCGAGGGGGGTAAGTATTTGATCAGACACGAAGCCGCTCTCCCTCAGGATCGATGAAATGGGGGCTGGTGACTTCCCCTTCAATTTCAAGATTATCAATTGGGCTTACGATGCGGATCACCTCGCCAAGGCGCTGATCGCCTTTTTTGAGGAAAGCAAGGGCGATGGAGGCGCCGATATGCGGCGAATAGGCGGCGGAGGTGACCCAGCCCTGATCATTCGCCGCATTTGCGATTTCCCCGACATTCATCAGATGCGCTCCTGAAAGGATCGGATCCCCTGCGTTTACCGGCTTTAACCCGACGAGCCGGTAATCGTCTTCCCGCAGAAGATGCGGCCTGCCTGTGAGAACTCGTCCGATGCTATCTTTCTTTTGGGAAACCATCCGTCCCATCCCGAGCATGGCGGCGGTGCTCTGGCCGTTTAATTCATTCCCGGCGGAATGCCCCTTTTCGATCCGCAACACACCAAGGGCTTCTGTGCCATAAGGAACGACGTCAAATTCCTTCCCTGCCTCCATCAGGCGACGAATGAGGGCATCACCATATCTTGTCGGTACAGCGATCTCATAGGCCAGCTCGCCAGAGAAGGAAATACGGAACAGCCGTGCGCGCAAACAGCCGCAAATGGTGATCTCCCCGCAGGCCATATAGGGAAAGCCCTCGTTAGAGATATCATGGGTGGGATCGACAATCTTTTGCAGGAGGTCGCGGGCATTTGGTCCCGCGACTGCGAACTGCGCCCAGGCCTCTGTCGTTGAGATAAGCTGCACATCAAGCCCTGGCCAGAGGCACTGTCGGCAAAACTCCATATGCCGGAAGACGGGGACGGCATTGGCGGTTGTCGTCGTGACGATAAAATGATCCTCGGCGAGGCGGGCAGCTGTCCCGTCATCCATCGCAAATCCATCCTCACGTAGCATCAAACCGTAGCGGGTCTTGCCAACTGGCAATTTAGCGAAGCCGTTACAATAGATATGGTTGAGGAATTCTGCAGCATCTGCACCCTGCACATCGATCTTGCCCAGCGTCGTCACATCGCAGATGCCGACGGATTTCCGAACGGCTATCACTTCCCGATCGACGGACTGTCGCCAGTGGGATTCTCCCTCAATCGGGAACCATTGCGCGCGCAGCCAGTTGCCGGCCTCGACAAAGACCGCACCCTGTTCCTCCGCCCATTTATGGCTGGGGGTAAGGCGGTAGGGGCGGAATTCCTTGCCGCGGGACCCTCCGGCGAATGCCCCTATCGACACCGGTGTATAGGGAGGCCGAAAAATGGTGGTGCCAACATCGGGGATGGTTTTCCCCTCCATTTCGGCAAGGACTGCGAGTGCGCCGATATTGGCAGTCTTGCCTTGATCCGTCGCCATACCAAGTGTGGTGTAGCGCTTCACATGCTCGACAGATTTAAAACCTTCCTGATGGGCAAGCTTGATGTCCTTGACGGTCACGTCATTTTGCAAGTCCAGCCAGGCGCGTCCTTTCCCACCCTTCACATACCAGAAGGGAGCAATATTGACGGGTGCGTCTTCCGCCTTGGGAAGGATTGGCGTTCTGGCGGAAATATCCAGCTCCTTCAGGGCCTCGATGGCTTTTCCTGCGCCCGATAGAAGCGCGCCATGGGTTGAGAGGATACCTGCCGCCGCGCCCGCAGCACGCAATAGGGGGTCGGTGTCTGTTGCGGGTACAAAAGCGGAGATTTTGTCATTCCAGATAGGCCTGCCGCGCTTGTGACAGGTGAGATGCACATTCGGGTTCCATCCGCCTGCAAGCCCAAGTGCTCCGCAGGCGAGCTCCTTCATTGATCCATCCCGAAGCTGGACTTGTATTGATTTCAGGCCGAGGCGACCACGGCTATTCACAACCTGTGCGCCTGAAAGAACCTCGAACTCGGTGGAGGGAGGGGCATCAATGCGACAATCGACCAGAGCGACGATATTGACCCCTTGGGCACTCAGGTCCCGCGCGGTGCGATGTCCGTCATCATTATTGGTGAAGATGGCAATGTCCTGCGATGCCGTCGCGGCCCAACGGTTGGCGTAGGCGCGCATCGCGCCCGCCAGCATAATGCCCGGCCTGTCGTTATTCTCAAAGGCGATGGGTCGCTCAGTTGCTCCGGCGGTGAGCAGGGCGCGTTTCGCATAAATCCGCCAGAGTACTTGTCGAGGTTTATGAGAGATTGGCTCAGGAAGATGATCTGATACACGCTCTACTGCGCCGAAAATGCCGTGGTCATATTGACCGAAAACGGTTGTCCGCGACAAAAGCCTGACATTTGCAAGCGATTGGAGCTCTGAAATAACAGTGGCTGCCCATTCGCTGCCGTCCTGTTCAGATAGCAGATTTCTCTCCGCCAGCAGCCGTCCGCCAAATATAAAATCCTCCTCCGCAAGGATAACCTCTGCGCCTGCCCGCCCCGCTGTCAGGGCGGTGGCAAGCCCGCTCGGCCCCGAGCCAATAATCAACAGGTCGCAATGCAGAAAGCCCTTATCATAGTTATCCGGATCTTCTTTTCCATACAACCTCCCTAGTCCCGCCGCACGGCGGATAGCCGGTTCATACAGCTTCTCCCAGAAGGCCGCTGGCCACATAAAGGTTTTGTAATAAAATCCGGCGGAAAGGAAGGAAGAGAACGCGTCGTTAAAGGCAAGTGCATCGAAGCGAAGGGAGGGAAAGCGGTTCTGGCTGCTCGCTTCCAATCCATCAAAAAGTTCCGCTACGGTGGCGCGGGTGTTTGGCTCGCGCCGAGCGCTGCTTCGAAGTTCGACAAGGGCGTTGGGTTCTTCCGATCCAGCCGAAAAGACACCGCGCGGACGGTGATACTTGAAACTCCGCCCCATCAGGCGGACATCATTGGCGAGCAGAGCGGACGCCAGCGTATCCCCCGCGTAGCCGGTATAATTCTTTCCATCGAAGGAAAAAGAGAGTGGGCGGCTCCGGTCGATCAGGCCCCCATCGAGGCGGCTTTTCTGGCTCATTTGTCCCGCCCTCGCCGTTTCGCATATTCAAAGGCCAGCTCGACATGAGTTATCTCATGCGTTCTTGTGTCGCGTGTCACCACCAGCCAGGAACGATCCCCCTGCTCATGAAACCAAAGCTCCTTATGGCTGCCTGCGGGGTTATCCCGCAGATAGAGATAGTCGTGAAAGTCATCGAGCGCGGTCTCCCCACTTGCGTCCGGACGGTCGATCAGACTGGCATCACCCAGATAGACAAATTCCTGTGCATCGCGCGGGCCGAGTAAGGGGTGATTGATAATCATGCGCGCCTCAATGCAGGTTCGGCTGGGCGCCCGCGCCCTTTTCATCGATCATGGCGCCGGCTCGGAAGCGGTCCAGCCGCAACTCGGTTGCCGTTTCATGCGGAGCATCAGTTGCCAGCAGATGCGCAAACGCATAGCCGGAAGCCGGCGTTGCCTTGAACCCGCCATAGCACCAGCCGCCATTGAAGTAGAGCCCCTCAATCGGTGTTTTATCGATGAAGGGGGAGCCATCCATCGACATATCCATCAGCCCACCCCACATCCGCAAGAGTCTTGCCCGGCCGATCATTGGCATCAGGGCCATGCCGCCCTCAAGCACATCCTCCACTACCGGCAGGTTGCCGCGCTGGGCATAACTGTTGTAACCGTCAATATCGCCACCAAAGACAAGCCCTCCCTTGTCCGACTGACTGATATAGAAATGCCCGGCACCAAAGGTTATAACGCCAGGGATAAGGGGCTTCAGCCCTTCAGAAACAAAAGCCTGCAGGACATGGCTCTCGATCGGAAGGTGGAGCCCGGCCATTGCCATCACGCGGGAGGAACTGCCCGCGACAGCGACGCCGACCTTCTTCGCGCCAATATATCCACGGCTAGTCTCTACCCCTTTAACGAGGCCCTTTTCGATCTTGAATCCGGTTACTTCGCAGTTCTGGATGATATCCACCCCATGGCTGTAAGCGGAGCGGGCATAGCCCCAGGCAACAGCGTCATGACGTACGGTGCCGCCGCGCCGCTGCAACAGACCACCCTTGATGGGAAATCGCGCATTTTCGAAATCAAGGAAGGGTGCCATCTCGCGCACTTGGTGCTGATCCAACAGCTCTGCATCTGCACCATTCAGGATCATCGCGTTGCCCCGTCTCCGAAAGGCATCGCGCTGGGCATCGCTGTGGCAAAGGTTAAGGATTCCGCGCTGGCTGACCATGGCGTTATAGTTCAGGTCCTGCTCCAGCCCCTCCCAGAGTTTGAGCGCAAATTCATACAGAGGCTCATTCCCGTCAAGCAGATAGTTGGATCGGATAATCGTTGTATTGCGCCCGACATTGCCGCCGCCGATCCAGCCTTTTTCCAGCACGGCAATGCGCGCTTTCTTATAGATCTTGGCAAGATAATGCGCAGTGGCCAACCCGTGCCCGCCACCACCCACAATTATATAGTCGTAATCCGGTTGCGGCGCGGGATCTCGCCACACGGGTTTCCATCCAGTGTGACCTCGTATGCCTTCAAGTAGTATCCTAAGAGCGGAATAACGCAATCAATACTCCTTACTATCTTCAACCGACCATCGCATAAAGTTAATCGGCTCATTGTTCTGGCAGGGTCATGATTGACATCAAAAAAGACATGAGATGCATAATAATAATTGGGAAAAACCGTCGGAGAAAGAAAAAGTTCCCGTCGACTGAGATTATGTCAATGTCAGTTTCTTTATACTTACAGTTGTTGAGGCGTTACAGCCCCAGGTTTTTAGAAAAAATTTGTAGCAATATAAATTAATTGAATATAGTTTTGCTCTGATAAAGGAATAAGAGCATGAATGAACTGAAAAACGTTAGAATGCCCGAGAACTTACCTTCTTTTTTTACGGCGCCTGGGGAAACTGACAGGCTATTCGTGATTGTTGTCATTCTTTTGATTTTGGCATTACTCGTCTTTGGAAATTTATATTTCAAGCTCCACGCCCTGCCGGAAAAAATGGCGCACGGGGTAAACAGCATCCAGTTTCAGCTTGTCGGTATTTTAGCGCTTTTAGCGCTTTTTACTCATATCAATCTCTTCTGGGTACTTGCCTTGATCTTAGCCGTGGTTCGCATCCCGGATTTTATTTCCCCCTTAAATGCCATTGCCCGAGCGGTTGAGCGGCTGACGGATCGGAGTGATAAGTAAGTGATTGAAATTATTCTCTGTTCTTTAGTTACGATACTTCCAGATTATCTTTATCGGCGATATATGCAGGACATGCGCTGGGGGAGAGAACTGACTATTTTCTCGGTTTGGTATCAGCTGCGTTGGGGCATTACCGCCTGTGTTTTGTTGTCTGTATCATTCATCACAATCATTTTCTATTATCACCCTACAACAGAAAATGTTTCTTCCTTTTTTCGCACAATTACCATTGTCCCCGAAACAAATGGTCGAGTGAGCAAGATATTTGTAGAGAATAATGAAACGGTAGAAGCTGGTGATCTTATCTTCAAGCTCGATGACATGCTGCAAACAGCAAATGTCGAGATTGCGCAGCGGAAGATTGAAGAAATCGAATCCGCTATTCTCGTAGCAACTTCGGAACTGGAGGCAGCTAAGGCGAAAATTAGTCAGGCGGAGAGTGCCTATGCAAAAGCCCTGGATGACCTCACTCGCAAGGAAGCTCTCAGCAAAAGAAACAACAGCGTTGTGTCAGAGAGTGAATTAAAGAGTTACCAGTATGACGCTGATATTCAAAAAGCGGCAATCGCCGACGCAATTGCCAATGCCAGCGCAATTGAATCGAAACTGACCAGCCTTCTGCCGGCACAACGTGAAAGCGCCATCGCGTCTCTCGACCGGGCACAGGTCGAGTTGGAGAAGACTAATGTTTATGCGGGCGTATCGGGTAAGGTACAACAGTTTGCTCTTCAGGTTGGAGATTATGTAAATCCATTTCTTCGGCCTGCCGGCATTCTTGTTCCTTCCGTTCGAGATGTCCGGCGCTTTCAGGCTGGCTTCAACCAGATTTCCGCGCAGGTTCTGAAGCCGGGCATGGCGGCAGAACTCACCTGTGTTTCCGCTCCATTTGAAATTATACCAATGGTCATTGTTGAGGTTCAGGATGTAATTGCGTCAGGGCAGTTCCGGCCCACGGATCAGCTACGGGATATCCAGAGTGGAGCTCGCCCGGGCACATTGCCTGTGTTGATGGAACCTCTTTACCCGGAACAAGTAAGATCAATACCGCCCGGCAGCGCGTGCATTGCGAATGCCTATACCGATAACTACAGGGTGTTAGAGGAACCCGAGACGGGATTCATGAAGGCCCTTTTCCTGCATGTTGTTGATGCCACTTCGGTTGTTCATGGGGCCATTTTGCGTATTCAAGCTTTGCTGCTGCCCGTCAGAGTACTTGTACTTTCCGATAACTAGAGGTTTCTCTGATATCCAGGCCCGCCCCTTCCGGGAATTGATTGTTATGGTTATCAACCGCTAGCAAGATAAACCAGCTTCTAGGAAGCGGGCAGTCTTCGTTGCATCAAGCAAGACGTTTGTTTCATCGAAGTCCAGCTTTTAAGAGTTTGTTTTCAGGCTCATCGAACACGTAAATTAGCTGATATCCGTAATCCCCGAAAAAGTATTATCTTCTTTGAGATGATTTTTAAGAACTAATGCACAATTTTTTGTAGGGCATTAGTCATTGAAAAGATTGGCGCACCCGACACGATTCGAACGTGTGACCTCTGCCTTCGAAGGGCTATTGGGGGGAATATTCTCGTTTGCTTTTGATGGCGGCCTGATCAAAGAAAATCCGGTTCGCGGGGTAAAGCGCTTTGCTGACAGGAAGGGGCAACGGTATTTAAGCCAGACGGAACTGGTTTCGCTTGGAAAAGCGTTGAGAGAGGCCGAACAGAAAGGTGAAAACCTATTTGCAATAGCCATCTTAAAATTATTGATTTTCACAGGATGCCGCAAAGGTGAAATTGAATCCCTAAAATGGAGCGAAGTGGATTTTCAAAGTGACTATTTGTGGCCTGAGGATTCTAAGACCGGGGCAAAAGCCATACCGCTTAATGCTGGGGCAATGGAAACTCTAAATGGTATTGCCGCGTTGGATGGATCGGATTTTGTCTTTCCGGCACATCGCGGCGATGGATATTATCAAGGCACACTGAAAGTTTGGATGCGAATTAGAGAAGAGGCCGGGTTAAACGACGTAAGGCTTCACGATCTGCGACACAGCTTTGCAAGTGTGGCTGTATCAGGTGGAGCTAGTCTGCCGGTCATTGGAACATTGTTGGGTCATAGCAGCACGACTATAACACAGCAATATGCTCATTTACACGACAATCCATTGCGTTTAGCAACAGAAGCCGTTGGTATTAAAATTACAGAAGCCTTTTCAGAGAACGACATCTAATTCACAAACCCAAGGAATAATTACAATAGGGTTACGAGGTGTCTAGTGAATCTATGTCTATTACAGTTGGTAATTACCTACATTAAATTGTATTTCTAGGGAGGCATAATGGGTTAGAACAACTCTTAAAATATTTCGAAATACATTGAGCGAAACTTTTTGACTTAAGAATGTATTCCTCAACGAAAAAGGTAAGTTTAGACAGATGACAAAGAAGACAAGCGCGACCGAAAATACAGAAAAAACAAGCGCTAATAAAAACGGAACTGCGCAGCAGCAATCTTCTCAATACAATACTGATAAACTTAGCAGACAAATTCTAGCTCTCCTGCAAGAAAATGGACGACGTTCTTACACATCGATCGCCAGAGAATTAGGTGTGTCGGAAAGTGCTGTTCGGTCGCGGGTCAGCCATCTTGAGGAACACGAACATTTACGCTTTATCGCGGTAATCGACCCTGTTCATATTGGATATAAATGCTGGGCAGTACTTGGGATAACTGTGGTGGCGGGCAGCAGCCCGCATGAACTTGCCTTGGAATTTTCCAAAATACCGCAGGCGATATGGGTAAGTGTTATCGGCGGAAAATTCGACCTGATGGTTGAGGTCTGGGCCGAGTCATCGACTGAGCTTCAGGAGTTTCTTGAGGAATTCTGTTATTCAAATAAAAATATTGCTTCGGTTGATACGATGGTGGGAATGCAAATCTACAAATGGGGCGCCCCTCCATTGTAAAATGGTTGGATGTCAATTCAGATAGTTAAACACCACCGTTTCAATATTGATGTGTAGATTTCCACCGCTTGGTGAAGTTTATCAATTTCGCAATACTCGTCTGTTTTATGTGCAACAGCGGCATCACCAGGCCCGATTATTATTGTTGGCGGATTTCCAAATGCCGGGGTTAGCACCGATGCATCGGTAAAGTACTTTGCTGTCTCTCCAGTCAAAGGAGTACCAAGAATTTTTTCGGTGCAATTAAATACATCCTGAATCCACAAATCAGAGAAATCAGAAATTACGCCATCAACATCGACAGTTGCTTCAAGCGATACGTCCTGGCCAATATATTGTCCGAGATGCGTGATAATCGTTGAGTGATCCTGGCTGGGGATTGTCCGGATATCTATGTCAAATTCTGCGTAATCTGGCACCGAGTTCACATTTATCCCACCTTGTACTCTTCCAACATTAATTGAGGGACTCCCAATAACACTGTGTGGAGGAACGTTAAAGCCAAAGTTTTCAATTTTTCCGATCGCCTGACATGCGGCATAAACTGCATTAATGCCGAGTTCTGGTGTTGAGCCATGGGCCGTGATACCGCGACAAACCGCCCTTAGCCACAATGCACCTTTGTGCCCGATTAACGGCTTGTTTGAGGTTGGTTCACCGACAACAATCGCACCTGCGCGACCAAGAATTTCCGGCCTTTCAGATAGGGCTTTCGCGCCGTCACAACCTGTCTCTTCGCCACCTGTTAAAACAAACACTATCCCTTGTGTATCCGATATTTGCTCGGCAAGATCGATTGCCGCAACGATCATCGCCGCGACCCCCCCTTTCATGTCGGTCGTTCCGCGCCCGTATATCTTATTGTCGTGAATATCGCCGGCAAAGGCATCGAATGACCACGGTTCCGTGCCAAGAGGTACTGTGTCGAGATGACCTGTAAAGCAAATGGGTAGGTCATCTTTATCTTGCCGTCCCAACCTTGCGACAAGATTGGACCGTCCTTCGGCAAATTCAGCCAAGTCTACGTCAAACCCGGCTTGCTTCAATAAATCAGCAAGATAGCTGTTGCATTGATGCTCATTCCCCGGCGGATTGATGGTATTCATACCCACCAACGCGCGGGTCAATTCAATTACATTGGGATACGCGGTCACGTCGGTTCCTACTCTGTCGTTGAAAACCCAAGGCAAAGGACACCTGAAAACTGGGACCTTCGCCTTGGGTCATGGCAAACCCTATGTCACCATCTCATGGCAAGCAAAGAGAGTACTGTTTGACTAGGCAAGCGGGCGGTCTTTGATTTCGGGAATCGGCCCATCGTAATATGGCAGTTCATCTACTCTTGGTGTCCAACTGCCGTCATCGATACATTTTTGCACATGGAGTGCAATCTCTTCCATGGTTGCAAACCATACGCCGCCACGATTCTGCATTTCTTCAATCATCTTCGCAACCCGTTCACAGCGAGCGAGGCGTCCCGACACAAAGGGATGCCAAATGGTGACCCACAGTCCGCCATACTTCAGCATTGCCTCGAATTCTGCCATGAAGACATTCATCGCTTCATCAGGTGACTTGATCGGCATCATGTAATTCATATCCGGTGAATGGGTATAATGTGGCCAATCATCCATTGCCCATTGGCTTGGCAATTCGATGACTTTCCCTTTACTAGTTTTCAACACATAAGGGATGTCATCGCCCATCAAGCTTGCATCATAGATAAAGCCCTGTTCGACCAGATAATCAATTGAGTGCTTCGAGAAATTGTAGAGTGGCGCCCGCCAACCACGAGGACGCTTCCCTGTCATTTTCTCGATCACGGCAATTTGCCGCTCAAACCAATAAAGCTCGTCTTCTGCACTCAGATTGTTCGGGTTTTCGTGAATATAACCATGTGCGGCAATTTCGTGACCACCCTCAAGAATCATATCAACAAGATGCGGGTAACGCTCCATGCACCAAGCGGGATAGAAGAAGGTCTGCTTTATCTCAAAGCGTTTATACATCTCAAGAATGCGTGGAATAGCGACCAGATCATATTTGAGCCAAGACATCGTCGATAGTTTCGTCGGGGCCTGTTCACGATGTTCGAGATGCAGAATACTGTCTGTATCTATGTCAAAAGTGATAGCACAGGCGACCTTATTGCCATTTGGCCAAGGCACTGGATTACTGATCATAATATCTTCTCCTTAATATACCGATTTTAGCCACTAAATTGTCATTTCAAGGCAATACAATCTGCCTGCACCAGCAAACCCGGACGCGCGAGTTCGTGCACCCTGACAGGTGTCAGTGCGGGATGGGCGTTTGGTGCCATTTCAGACCAGACCGCCAACAGTGTATGGAAAGCGTCTTCTGCATCCGGACCCTCTCCGACGATGAATAGATTGAGTTTCACGATGTCATCCAGAGTTGCGCCATCTTGGGCGAGCACTTTCTGCAAGCGCTCAAATACAATTCGCGCCTGCCCGGATATATCATCAGGACACAAGACTGAATTGTCTTCATCGAGCGCCACCTGGCCACCTACATATATTTCTCCGGCAGCACTTACTCCATCTTCAAACTTGGCGGGTTGATAGCGCCCACCTAATTGACCATCAGACAGAGTTTTCCGATTGGGATCTATGATGGCCATTGCATCTATTTCCAAATCCAGCCCCGGATAAAGCAAGTCGACGGAAAATGCACTGAGAACGGGTCCCGGCTGATCGATAAACTCGGCCGATATATCCATGATTTTATCCGCGAACGTTTTTCCAGAGGGCTCAACGCTATCGTGTTTAAAACAGACCTTGATACGAACCAGATCCTCGAATGACGCACCGGCATCTTCCAGCACATTGCCGATAAATTTGTATATTTCGCGGGTTTGCGCCTCCAGGTCACCAACATGCACAGGGTTGGCCGCCTTGTCGGCAGAAATCTGACCACCGACGAAGATACGTTCACCAATTTTCCAACCTTGCGAAAGGGGGACGGCAATGCTCCAGTCCCAGCTATCATCAGGCATGATACGCTCACGATTTTTCCGAGACTCACCGCGCAAAGCGACACCCTCGATCTGAATTAGCTGGCCCTTGTAAGGCATCCCCTTGACCCTTACTGCTGTTGCCGCGGGACCAGGATCTGGAAAATATTGGAGCCTTACTTGGGTCATGCTTTCCCAATAAGCTGTCGCCTCTTCGTCAGGTCCATCGAATACGTAATAGGTGTTCAGACGAACAAGGTCGCTCATTTCAAGCCCGACTTGCGCCAGGCTGGCTTTCATGTTTTCAAAGACGTTACGTGTCTGGGCGGCGATATCACCTGGATCGAGCACATTACCATTTGCGTCCAGCGATTGCTGGCCACTGATAAAAACTTGGTCGCCGACGATCACTGATCGTGCGAACGGCGAACTATTTCGCCAGCTCCACGCATTTTCCTTTGGGTACACAATCTCTTTACTCATAAGTCTGTATGTCCTCTTAATTATTAAAAGAATCGGTCGTAATGGAGCTGATCCACAGGAATTTTGCGGTCGAGAATTAGATGACGTCGAACCGCTTCAACCATGGGCGGCGGACCGGCGATATAGAAATCCATTTGACTGCAATCGTCTGGTAGAGCCTGCGCCAAGTATTCGTGAACGAAGCCAGATGGTCCTACACAGTCTGCGGAAGGTTCAGAGACTATCGGAATATATTGTGTTCCAGGGTCGAACCCCGGAACGCTCAAAAAGTAATCTGGATCAACGACATCTCTCTGTGAGCGAGCCCCATAATATAAAATCGGTTGATCTGCTCGGTCCTGCAACTCGGCAACACCGCGCAAGATTGAAACCATTGGGGCGAGCCCAGAACCGCCGGCGATGCAAATGATCGATCGTGGTGAGTTGGCGTCCAGGTGGGCGACGCTATAAGGCGCGTCAATTGTGATGGATAACTCAGCTAGATTGCTCTCAAACAAAACGGCGGTTGCTTTGCCACTTGGAACTCGCTTGATTTGGAACTCCCAAATGCCCGCGTCGTTTGGCGTATTTGACATGGAATAGCTGCGCGCACCTGAAACACCCGGAATATGCATCCTGCTATACTGTCCAGACAGGAAGTTCGCTGGCTCTTCTGATTGAAACCGGAATGTCCACAGGTCGTGCGTCAAGGGCGTACGAGATATGAATTTTAGTGCTTTTATTGAGGGACGAATTTTTGGTGCATAGGAGCTGTCAAGCTGGAGTTCGATGACACAGTCACTCTCGGCCCGGCAAGTACATGCCAGATGTTTATTTTTGCGACGGTCAGAAGGTCGCAGTCCTGGACAAGTTTCATAGTCTTCCCTTATCGATCCTTCGATAAGTTTAAACTTGCAGCTCCCGCAGCCGCCGGAATTGCACTCATAAGGAGCACCGATACCAGAGCGCAACAAACTTCCGAGAATTGTATCCTTGCTATTCGTCTCAAATGACAAATCGCTGTTTGCAATTGATACCCGAAATGTATCTCCCTTGGTAACGGCTTTCAGTTCCTGCAATTCCGGTTCCTCCTGCGGCTAACAGTCAAATTGTCTGATCCAATGACTCAATCACCCAAACCGAGGCTTCGGTGGAACGCCTCGACATTGGCGATCGCATTGTCGGCCGCACCATCACTCTCTGGCAGAGCGGAACAATAGGTTTCAATCGCCTTGCGGGCGAGCGGCATCCATTTGTCGATCCAACCCGCTATTACTTTGTTGTTTCCAGGGTGACTGAGAGAGAAGGCGACCGTCGCCGCGCTCCATCGACGAGATCGATCACTGTCGAGGAGTTGGTTGTCAGCCAGGTGACTTAATAGTTGATCACCATTGTGTCTTGCCGTAGCACCAAGTTGTCTAAGTGTTTCATCCACGGCTACTTTTGCCACCAGATTGGAGGCAACAAAATTTTCCCCCCAGTCGTAGGTGATCAACACCTTCTCCATGAGTTCCCGGATACCTTGCCACGCGGGATCATTTTCCCAATAGTCACGTTCCTTTTTTCCAAAACCGCGATCAGGATGGGCAATCTGCAGCTCACGAGTGCGGTAAGCGATCCGCGACATCCAGCGGAATTCATCACCTTCCTGAAAGCCGGCAGCAGCAGTAAGTGTGCTGGCTGGTGCAATCTGCACGAGATATGCAGCATTCATTTGCAGTGCGGACTGAAGATAGCGTCTGGGGGTGTAGAGACGCTCTAAAACGTCCAGCCATCTTGGTTCTAAGTCTTGGTCATGTCCAATTTCGTTGTGCTCATTTACAAGACCATCAACATACTCTTCCTGTGAGTCCTGCTTGCGAGTATAAACCCGATAGATCAACTCATCGGGGTCGCGAAATTCTTCCCAGTCTTCATGCTGCAAGGCGCTATTGAAAACGTTCTTTTCGTACCATTCATTCATTGCCAGATCAGGCGCTGGTGACAATTCATAGGCCTGGTTGGCGTGGCGATTTCGAGTTTGCAAGTTGGTCGTTACGATCTCGTATTCACTGGGGCGGCGTTTCCTTGCTGCCAATTTGCTCCAGGTTTTCATTTTTCTTAGTTCAACAGGCATGTGTCATCTCCTTGATGGGGGCGATCTGAAACTAAACTGCGCCAACAAATAGTTATTTTGATAAGAAGCGGATCTGATCGGTGCTAACGCGGATAAAGCCCTCGAATGCCGGCATGGCAGATTCGATGTCACTGGAAGCAACGTCGCTTCCGAGCATGTCGCCAACAGTTTCAAAACGAAGCAGACATTCACCTTCAACTTTTATCCGAAAGTAGGATTCATGCTCTTCAATGATGATGTCGCGTCCTTTGTTGTCTTCCTGGATTGCTTCAATAACAGCATCACCAATTTCGCCTTTACGCATGACAGGCCCGACATATCGGTCTTCATTTACATTCGCCATCACATAGCTCCTTAATTAGGTGCCCGCTGTTTTAGTTGTTTGCGGGCAATACGGCGTACACATGGTCATTTTCTACTTTTGCCGGATAGGCATTGAGAGAGACACCTTCGGGATTAACCCCTTTGCCGGATATGGCATTGAACTGCCACAAATGGGCCGAACAGGTTAGAATGCAGTTCTCAAATTCACCCTCAATCAGCGGGTGATCCTGGTGGGGGCAGACCGGGTCGTAAGCTCTGATTTCACCACCCTCGACATGAACAATCAGTACCTCCTGTCCATCAACCTCAAAGACGTCCATTTCTCCTTCCCAGACGTCGTCAAGCGCGCATATTTTCGTGAATTCGGTTGTTTCGCTCACCGTTCATGCTCCCATGGAAATATCGATTGCTTCCATCTTGAGAAGGTTCGCATCCTTCACTGTTACATCATTCGGCAACAAGTCATCCGAACCATGGATCCGCGCATGGAATATGGTATTTTCAGGAAATGGGGCGACTAGATAACCGACGACACCGGCCAATGCCTTTTTTACAACCTCGGCAATGGTATCTGTTTCGCTGACCATGATGATTTTGTATCCGTAGTCACCCTGGACACAGCATGCGAGTGGAAAATTGTCCATTTGAGATTACTCCTTGAACACTTGATATCGTTGGGGGATTAACTATTCGGCGGCTTCGCGTATTACGTTGTATCCGTCGATCCATTCATAATCGTAACCATCGACACCGCGCTCGGCCTCGCTTTGGCCCATATACTCAAACAATCCGTCAGGTCCTGGCGGAACAGTACCGTCAAGAACTCGATCAATGATGCTTGTGTGGCCTTTGTAGCGCTCTGGCTCTTCCTCAAATATCCATTTGCAGACAGAAGAGCAGAAATGATAACGACGACCGTCTAGTTCCAGATTGTAGTTGACGGGATGCCAGTGATCTCCCACACCTCCGGCAACCTCTAGCCCGCACATGTTGCAAACTAGCGGCGGAACGGGAGGGACCGTTTTCTCCAGATCACCGTTGCGTATGTTCTCGGTGACAACGTCCCAGCACTTCCCGTAGCTTTCATTCCAGCCAGGGTATTTTTTCTCCAACCACTCACGTTCATCTGGAGAGACACCTGCAATTGGCCGCCACCATTGCAATGCACGATAAACATAAAGACCGATTTGCTGTGCATGATGAAATGACTCAATGTCTTTGTGGAGTTCGTCCCAATACCATGGAAGATCCAGCCCCAGTGCGACGACGGAACGACCGAATTGTCCGATCACCCATTCTTCCATAAACTCCTTTAATGAGTGTTCGCGATGCTCAATCGGTGTGTAGTAATCCATACCAACGCCACTCAGAACAGAGAACTGCTTCCACATCCGCCAGAAGGCGATATCAACCAATTTCTGTGCTTCTTCTTTTTTCCCGTTCGCGCACATAATCCGAACAAGAGGCTCGCCAATCTGGGCATGGCGGGCCTCGTCCGTCTGGACGCTAGTCAGCATCGTGGCAAATGTGTGATCGCCGCACTTGGCAGCATCTGCCGACAACGCCACAAACTGAAGGTTTGTAAAAGACTGCTCAAACCCTACGGTTAGCATGATCGCCGCAGTGGTTGCGTCACGGGTATGACAGATGTCATCTAGGGCGTGGCGAAGGCTGATTGGAATCCAATTCTCGGTTTTCGATGATTTGTGGCACCAGTCAAAAACGGCATCATGTTTAAGAAATTCATAGCCAAAGAAAATCTGGATCTGTCCATGGCGAATCTCGTCCAGCGTTCCAAAGGTTGCCATGTTCCGCATGCCCGGGCTTCGGCCAAATCGGGATTGTCGTGCGAAGCAGGATGCAGAGTGAAACTCTGACCAACCGACAGTGCTAAAATGCAGTGCCAACAATGCCTTCCAGTGAGGAGATGCATTCTCGAAAAATTTCGATCGCGCCAAAGCAGCCTTTACAGAGTATGCAGAGACATCTTTATCCCGCTGCATGCGCACATATTCTCGGTAGCTAATTTTATAGGGCTCGTCGAATTTCTCCCATTCTGAAATTGGGATGTCGAAATCATTGGACATGGGTTTGGGGAACATTTCATCTACGCGAACATAGCTCGGCGTCCAACTGGTCTCGCGCGCTAGATCGTACCAATCTTCCATTTTCAACATAGCCATTTGCTTAAACTCCTAATTATTCAAGTGCTTCACGTCCGAAAATACTTTCGAAGCATCACCGCGTTGGCGCAATTCCAACCCACGAGAAATAAGTTTTGTTGGCAAAACAACTTTTGCGTATCACCCAGACTCGAAAGGCAAGCAGATAAAAACGAATACTGCCTCGATTCCTTAAAATGATAACGTTAATCGTTTTTATATTGCAACATAAAAACGAATAACGTTGCAAAATAAATTTATATTGACGTAATTCGTTTTTTATATAATCTGTTTATAAGCATTTCTTATTGCCGGTTTTCCGGGCGACTGGGCCTCGGGATGGCAATGTGACCAGCCGCTTTGATCTATGTGGAAATTCAAGCTTTATAGGAGCGCGTGCATGTCAGTTAGTGAAGATTTCTCAAGGGAAGCGGAGCCGGGCCGCGGCGCGCCGCGCTTCATACCTCCGAGACAACATTTTTTCGAAATACTTGGAAGTGTTTCAAACTCACAGGCAGCAGTTCTTGCTGTTCTTGGTGTGGTAGGTTGGCTAGGCGCTTGGGAGTTAGTTCATTTTTTCACACCAGAAGCGCATCAAAAATTTGTGCCAGGGCCCGGTCAGGTTATTAGTGAAATATTTCATTTAATTGTTGAGAAGAATTTTGTGCCTGATGTCGGCAAGAGCCTGTACCGAGTTTACCTGAGTTTTGCTGTTGCGTGTTTAGTCGCTGTTCCGCTTGGATTGTTTATGGGTGCGTTCGTCAAGGTTAAGGCTTTAATCAATCCGACAGTTGGAGGCTGGCGTTATCTGCCGGCCGCTTCGTTTGTCCCGCTATTGCTGGTTTACTTTGGCCCGACAGATCTAGCTAAATTGACTCTGCTTTTTCTAGGGTGCGTTTTCTTTCTGATTGCCCTGATTCTAGATGACGTCCTCTCAGTACCAAAAGAACTTATCGAGTCTGCACAAACTATGGGTGCGTCACGCGGTCATATTATCTGTAGAGTCATTTTTCCTGCGGCGGCTCCCAGAATCTTGGACTCCATGCGGAACATGATTGCTGTATCATGGACATATCTCGTCATTGCAGAGATTGTCGCTGCAACCGATGGTATTGGCGCTGTAATGATGCGCGCGTCACGGTTTTTCCACGTAGAAACAATTATGGCCGGAATTCTGGTAATCGGAATTCTGGGTGTAATGACGGATATTATTTTCCGACAGGCAAGCCGCATCTTATTCCCATACACATTTATGCGCCGGTAAGGAGACTTCAGTATGAAACTTGTGGAACCAAGGCATCCTGCAGCATTTGATAACAATTCAATTGCCGGCCAATCATATAATCAACTTGAAGCCCCAATATGTGTCGATCGCGTTACCAAAGAATATCTGGGTGGGCGCCGGACAGCACTTGATGCTGTTTCCGTTGACATAAACGCCAATCAGGTAACGGCGCTAATCGGTCCATCAGGCTGCGGTAAAACAACCTTGTTGCGGTTGATTGCCGGACTTGAGTATCCGACATATGGTGACGTCAAAATGCATGGCAAGTCGATACGGGGTCCAGGGCCGGAGCGCGGTATGGTGTTTCAGGCATATACCTCATTTCCGTGGCTTACTGTCGCTGAGAATGTTGCGCGTGGAATGAAGATTCAGGGTGTGCCTAAAAAGGAACAACAAGAGCGTGCAGAGCATTTTCTTCGCTTGGTTCACTTGGAGGAGTTTGCCCGATCCTACCCTATAGAGCTTTCAGGCGGCATGAAGCAGCGTGTCGCAATTGCCCGGGCGTTGGCTCAGAATCCAGAAGTCCTGTTACTTGATGAACCATTTGGAGCGTTGGACGCACAGGTGACGTGGGAAATGGAAGAGATGGTTGTTGAGATCATCGAGAGAGAAGCAAAAACCATTATTCTCGTCACACACGATATTCAAGAGGCGATCTACCTCGCCGATCGGATTATATTTTTCACACGCCAGCCCGGGCGAATCAAAGCTGATTTACAAATGGATTTCAAAAATGGGCGACGTTTCCTCAAGAAAGAAGACCTGCTTGCGGAACCTGGTTATTTAGACATGGAGAAACAACTCTATTCGATGATGCGGGAAGAAATAAAAGGACAAACTAGCTAACGAATGACGGATTCAACTGTCGAAATTTAACTACGTACAACGAATAGGAAATATATGATGCGGAAAATTAAGTTACTGACCGTCTCTTTGGCCCTAATGGTTTCGGCAATTTTCGTAACTACGCCAAGTGCGGAAAGCGCAGAAACTGTTAAAATTGGACATTGGAGTTGGCCCGGCTACGGATTTTTCTATGTTGCTCAAGAAAAGAATTTGGCACCGGATATTAATTTTGAATTTACCGTTCTTGAAGATCCCGTCCAGCTATTTGCACTTCTATCGACAGGCAAACTCGATACAGTATTGAGTACAATTGAGTTTGGCCCGATTGCAGCCGCAGAAAAACTGCCGATCAAGGTCGCAGGTCTTACTAATTTGGGATATGGATCCGACCACATCATAGTCCATCCGGATATCAAAAGCCCATCCGACCTGAAAGGGAAGCAAATAGCAGTTCTGGAGGGGGGTCTTTCTCAAATCTATATGGCGATATGGTTGGAGCAGAACGGCGTTAAATGGGATGAGGTAAACATGGTCAATCTCATCGCTGGGGACGCGGCTGCCGCCATGATCAGTGGCCAAGTTGCAGCGGCTGAGCTTTGGGATCCGTTTGGCGGGCAGGTCTTGAAAGAACTAAAGGGTTCTAAGGAGCTCAGTAATTCCAAGGAACCAGAATGGCTAAAACTTGGACTTATAGCTGATGCCATTTATGTTTCCGATGAGTTCGTTGCTAAAAAACGTGATATTGCCGTTAAAACCATGCAGGCATTATTTGCTGGCGTTGAGTATTGGCGGGAGAACCCAGTCGAAGCCAACCAAATCATCGCAGAAGCAACTGGTTTTTCGGTCGAAGACGTACAAGGCATCCTCGGTGGTGTAAACAATCCTGAGGACGGCACCATGTATATGTATAATCTGACTGAAGCTTCCCAATTCTGTGGGGTTGTTCCGGGTAATCCACCGTTTGGCCAAACAAATGGACAAATGATCGATCACTGGAAACTGACCAATAAATGGTGGATCAATTTTGGCCTTATGAGCGAAACTATCGACCCGAGCGCTGGCGTTGATTGCAGCCTGATAAAAGATGCTGGTAACTAGTCTCGCATAGATATTCTCAGACGGTGAAAACACATCGTCAATAATAGAGGTTCCTCTATACTGCCTTATGCGGATAAAGAGGGGCCTCTTTTACTCTTGTATTACAACGTCCAGCTGGTGCTACATGTTCGGCACGGAATTAACATCGGATAACACTGACGATTCACTATTAAAGTAAATTGGCGCACCCGACACGATTCGAACGTGTGACCTCTGCCTTCGGAGGGCGGTGGTATATGTTTCTCTAAATATTCTAATATCCCCGTAACGATTATATTTCAATGAATTACTTTCCGCACCTTTCCGTTCGTTTCCTGTATTGTGATTGCTGGTGATTGCTATATGATTGCTGGACGGCAAATTTCGAGAGATTGGAAATGCAGGCAAAAATCATCAAGCGGAATGTCGATGCGGCGCGCCCGAAAGAGCGCGACTGGTTTATGTGGGATACGGAGCTGAAGGGGTTTGGTCTTAAAGTCACCCGTTCGGGAAATCGTATCTACATCGTGCAATATCGTATGAGCGGGCGCGGTGTACCAACGCGGCGGCTGACGATCGGAAAGCATGGATCTCCCTGGACACCGGAGAAAGCACGCGAAGAGGCAAAACGTGTGTTGGGAGAAATAGCCGACGGGCAAGATCCACAGCAAGTGAAGATGGCGGACAAAGCGGCGATGACGGTATCCGAGCTTTGCGAGCGATATCTTGAAGAAGGCTGTGCGACCAAAAAACCATCAACGATTGCGACAGATAAGGGGCGGATAGAACGCCATATCAAGCCATTGTTGGGGAGGCAACGGGTCAAGGATCTTACCGTAAATGACATAAAGCGTTTCATGGCGGATATTGCCAAAGGGAAAACGGCTGCCGATGAACGGACAGGACCTCACGGGCGCGCTCGCGTGGTTGGTGGGAAAGGAACGGCGACACGAACAGTTGGCTTGCTAGGCGGTATCCTCTCCTTTGCGGTTGCGGAGGGAGTTCGGAGTGATAATCCGGCGCGCGGTGTGAAAAGATTTCCTGATCGAAAAAATGAACGCTTTCTCAATTCGCATGAATTGGCGCGACTTGGTGAAGTTCTTCGGACTGCTGGCGAAGCGGAAAAGGAACGCGTCAATTTGGAGCGTACTTTAAGCAGCACTAAACTGGAAACAGAAAGAGCGGCACTTCGCGACCGGATAAGTACATTGGCTAAGGGAGGCGAAAATGAAATGGCGATTGCGGCCATTCGGATGCTGATCCTGACGGGCTGCCGCAAGACAGAAATTCTATCGTTGAAATGGCATGAAGTTGATTTTGAATTCGGGTGCTTGCGTCTTGATGACTCCAAGACAGGGCAAAAAACTATTATGCTTGGAGCCCCCGCATTGCAGTTATTGGCGGGACTGTCGCGAGACGAAAAATCGCCCTATGTTTTTCCGGCACTGCGAGGGGAAGGGCATTACGTTGGCTTACCAAAAGTCTGGATTAGAATCCGGGAACGCGCCGGGTTGCATGATGTCCGGCTTCATGATTTACGGCATACTTTTGCAAGCGCAGGAGCGGGAAGCGGTATAGGGTTACAGGTGCTGGGAAAACTGCTAGGGCACTCGGACCCTAAAACCACTAGCAGGTATGCTCATATTGCGAATGATCCAATCAAAGCTGCGGCGGATCGAACGGCCGGGCGGCTTGCGGATGCGATGAATGAGCGCGACTCTAGCAGAGCGGAAGTAATCGATTTAGTCAAAAACAAATGACAGGTTTACAATGGAGAAGAACAATCCTTACTTCGATATCTACGATGAAATTTTCTTCTTTTTATGGGATTTCACAACCGGAACGGCCAAATCTAAGAGAGAGGCATACAAAGGAGCGAGGCTATATGGAGAGTTCCTTTTAAGCGAAATTAGCCGATATGAGCAGGTGAAGAAAGACGGCGGGCATTCAATCGAACGCCATGGGTTAGTGGCCCCAATGTCGATCATGAAAGCTTGGACCTTCAATGTTCTAGAAGATTGCTTCCAATATCGAATTACGCCTCCACTTGAGCTATGTCATGCAATCTATCTTTTAATGGGCTGTAAGCACCTCAATTCGAAAAGAGGAAAAGATAAAGAAAGAGAAGCGTTTTCCAGACTTTCAGGAGATGTCGGAATAAGAGAAGCTTCGCGCAAGCTTGGGGTAAATCCGACAACGATTTTAAGGTGGAAAAACGAACCCCGTCAAAGATTTTACCCTGAGTTTCCCGGTGGTTCAGATGAACGGATGAAAGAATATCAACGAATAAGAAAATTAACCAATGTCGAAGATTTTCACCCGATGAAGTATAGGGTGTTGCAGAAGAAATAATTAGCGCAACACGAGCGGGATGTTCCATAGTTTGCCTTAAGCCATACAGGCTTTCGTAAACGACCAAAGGAACAGCATTTGCAGAAAACAGTATCGTACTCCCGTCGTCTAAGAACCCTTGATGCCGCATCATATTGCGGCTCCACCAAATCAACTTTTGAAAAATTCAGATTAAACGGTGACGGTCCGACTTACGCGAAAATAGGCCGGGTCGTTGTCTATGATGTTGAAGATCTTGACGCATGGGTTGAGAGCAAAAAGCATCGCTCGACGTCTGAGTATACAGTATTGCCATAATTCGTGGAGTTGTCGCGGCTAATATCGATTTATGAAGCCGCCCGCATACTCGGAATCTCCGTTAGAACATTAGAACGCCATCGCCAACAGAAAACCGGTCCGGTTTATTGCCGTCTGGGCAGGCGGGTGCTCTATGACGTCTCAGAAATTGTCCGCTGGTGTGAGGAAAACAAAACCGTTTGAATTGATCGGATATCACTCCTTTCATTGCCGGATGTTTCCGCCACGAGCCGTCATGAATTGAGACATTTCATAAGAGTAGAATTCATGAAAATAGAACAAAATCAATATCTTACTTTGAGCTCATACGAGCCCCTACTTTATATAGTTATATTTAGACTAAATGTTTTGAAATGAAGGTATCCCACTACATTCATTACCCGGAAGCCAGCCGTTTTCTGAAAGCAGCGAGGGAAAGTAAAAAGCTGGGGAAACCGGTCAATACGCTCACGACTGTCAACCTGGAGCAATTAGGCATTCCTCCGATGGAATGTTCAAACTACCTTCGAAATTCGTTGCAGAAGCTTAGAAAGCTGTTTGAGCGCCGGGAGTGCCCCTGGTTCGTTGTTTGGGTGTTGGAGAACAGCGACAGGAACGGCATTCATGCCCATATCCTCATTCACCGGAACGCGCCTTTGATGAACGACTGGCGGGAGTTTCGAACACTGGTTCTGCGGGCTTTCAATCAACCCAAGCCTCCGCCCGCCACCATCCGATCCTGTAAGTTCAGGACATGGTTTCAGACCTATGAGCAAAGTCGCGGCAATCTTGAAAACTATCTTTTGAAGGGTATCCGTCCGGAGGTCGCGTCTCTATTTGATATCAATGCGACGTCGCAGGGTGTTATCTATGGGAAAAGGGTTGGATGGAGCCGGTGAATTTGAAAACAGGTTTGCGGTTGAGGCCAAAATATTTCACACTCAGTTTCGGTGTCTTTTTTCAAGTATCGTAATACTAGTTTTTGCTCGCAATAGCAGTATCAGGGGAAGCATGTTCGAACAAACCTTCAAAAACATTGATGACGTTTTATGGAAAGAGGCGGGCTGCACGACGGAACTCGACTATACGGAGCAAACCTCATGGATGCTGTTCCTGAAATATCTGGATGATCTTGAACGCGAGCGGGCTTTGGAAGCCGAGCTTAACGACAAGCCCTATATTTTCATTATTGACGAACAACATCGGTGGAACCAATGGGCCGCTCCAAAAAAGGCGGATGGAAGTTTCGACCATGACAGAGCCGTAACGGGGGATGACCTGATTGCATATGTTGACGATGAGTTGTTTCCCTACCTCAGAGGTTTCAAGCAGCGCGCCTCCAGTCCGGATACAATTGAATATAAAATCGGCGAAATCTTTGGGGAGATTAAATCCAAGTTTCAAAGCGGCTATAGCCTGCGGGATGCGTTGGAGTTGATGGATCAGCTGCACTTCCGCACTCAGGACCAGAAACATGAACTGTCCGCCCTGTATGAAGAGAAGATCAAGAACATGGGCAACGCGGGCCGGAATGGCGGGGAATATTATACGCCGCGTCCTTTGATCCGTGCCATGGTTGCCGTGACGAAACCGAAGATCGGGGAGCGTATTTATGACGGTGCGGTTGGTTCAGCGGGGTTTCTGTGCGAAGCCTTTGACTATATGCGAAAAGGAGACTTAAGCGCGGGGCAGCTTGATATACTTCAGCGGAAAACCTTCTACGGCAAGGAGAAGAAGAGCCTCGCCTATGTCATCGCCATCATGAATATGATCCTGCATGGCATTGATACGCCCAACATCCTTCATACGAATACGCTGTCCGAGAATATCACGGATATTCAGGAGAAAGACCGGTTCGATGTTGTGCTTGCCAATCCTCCTTTCGGAGGGAAGGAACGCCCGGAAGTCCAGCAGAATTTCCCTATCAAGACGGGTGAGACGGCGTTCCTGTTCCTCCAGCATTTCATCAAATCTCTGAAGGCAGGCGGGCGCGGTGCCGTAGTCATCAAGAACACCTTTCTCTCCAACTCAGATAACGCCTCCCGCGCCTTGCGAAAGGATCTGCTGGAAAGTTGCAACCTTCATACCGTGCTGGATTGTCCGGGCGGCACGTTTCAGGGCGCTGGTGTGAAGACTGTGGTTTTGTTCTTTGAGAAAGGCGCGCCAACACGGAATATCTGGTTTTACCAGCTCGATCCCGGCAGGAACATGGGCAAGACCAATTCTCTTAATGACAACGACTTGAAAGAGTTTGTTGAGCTTCAGGCGGATTTCAGGGAAAGTGAGAAGTCATGGTCGAGCGCGATAGAGGACGTTGACCTGGCGACTTTTGACTTGTCTGCGAAGAATCCAAATACGCCAGAAGAAGCTCCGCTCAGGAAACCGCAGGAGATCATTGCAGAGATCATTGCCCTAGATGCTGAGACTGGGGATATCCTCTCGAACATCAGAGGTATGTTGTGAAACACGGGTGGAGAATAGAATCAATTGGTGCTGTTGCAAACATAGTTAGTGGAGGAACCCCTAAAAGTCGAGTTGCGGAATATTGGAACGGAGGGGTGCCTTGGATTACGCCCAAAGACATGGGAAAACTTCGAGATGAGCGGGTAAGAAGAACAAGCCGAACATTATCAGAAGTTGGAATAGCAAATTCTTCAGCAAAACTTGTTCCTGCGAACTCTGTAATTCTATCTACTAGAGCACCAATCGGTCATTTAGCGATCAACGAAATACCTATGTCATTCAATCAAGGTTGTCGCGGGCTTATTCCAAGCGAACGGTTGGATTCCAGATACCTATTCTATTTTCTCAGAGCAAACGTAAACCTTTTAAACGAATTGGGAACGGGTGCGACGTTTCGTGAACTTTCAAAAACCGCTTTGGAAAGTGTGGAAATCCCTATTCCGCCGGTTCCAGAGCAGCAGCGGATTGTTGCCATTCTGGATGAGGCCTTTGCAGGCATCAACGCGGCGATTGCGAACACGAAGCGGAACTTGGTGAACGCACGAGAGTTGTTCGAGAGTTATTTGAATGATGTTTTCACTCAGAAAGGTGATGGATGGTCTGAAAAACGACTTCGTGAGATTTGCGATAGAATTACTGATGGAACACACCAAACTCCTAAATACTATGATAATGGATTTATCTTTTTGTCTTCGAAAAATGTGAAAGAGGGCGTGATCGATTGGGATAACATTAGATATATAGATGAAGTGCAGCATGTGAATATGCAGCGACGCTTAGCGCCACGTATCAATGATATATTACTTAGAAAAAATGGAGCGGGATATGGCAAGGCAGCAATAGTAGATAAAGATGTAATTTTTGATGTCTATGTTAGCTTGGCCGTTTTGAGGCCTCTAGAGTTTATATTGCCAAGGTATTTACTTCATTTCATAAATTCGCCGTTTGCAATGCAGCAGTTTAATAGTCGTATAAAGGGCACAGGTGTGCCAAACCTTCACCTAGAAGAAATTCAGGCAGTTATTGTGGCCTTTCCAGACGACGTTAAAGAGCAACAAAGAATTATTGACGGCTTGGACGCCTTCAACACGGAATTCCAACTTCTAGAAGCCGTTTACCAAAAGAAACTTGGCGCTCTCGCGGAACTTAAACAATCCATCCTACAAAAAGCCTTCAGCGGTGAACTTACCAGAGAAGAGGTTGCCGCATGAACGAAGCGGAGACTCGGGCTGACCTTATCGACCCCGCCTTGCGGGAGGCTGGATGGGGTGTGGTTGAAGGAAGCCGGGTCAAGCGTGAGGTTATCTCTCAGGGTCGCCTGGTCGGCGGCGGCAAGCGGGCGAAACAGGAAATCGCCGATTATGTTCTTGTCTATCGCGGGATGAAGCTTGCGGTTATTGAGGCGAAAAGAAGAGATCTTCCGGATACCGAAGGCGTTGGACAGGCCAAGCAATATTCCACAAAGCTGCAAACGCGCTACGCCTATTCGACAAATGGCATTGGCATCTACCAGATTGACATGCAGACAGGCGCGGAAGGCTACGTTCTGGCCTATCCGACGCCCGATGATCTCTGGAGCATGGTCTTTGCCGAACAGAATGAATGGCGGGACCGCTTTGCGGAAGTTCCCTTCGAAGACAGGGGCGGCGCATGGGAGCCACGATATTATCAGGATCTTGCGATACAGAAGACCCTGCAGGCCATCGCGGACGGCAAGCAGCGCATTCTCCTGACCCTCGCCACGGGCACGGGCAAGACGGCCATCGCCTTTCAAATTGCCTGGAAGCTCCATTACAGCCGCTGGACCCTCGCCCGTGACGGCGGGCGCCGTCCGCGTATCTTGTTTCTGGCAGACCGCAACATTCTAGCTGATCAGGCCTACAATTCCTTTTCTGCCTTTTCAGAAGATGCACGGGTGCGGATTGCGCCGGATGAGATTCGCAAGAAAGGCCGGGTGCCGAAGAACGGAAGCGTTTTCTTTACGATCTTTCAAACCTTCATGTCCGGTCAGGACGCGGATGGGAATCCCGCGCCAAACTTTGGTGAGTATCCGCCTGATTTCTTCGATTTCATCATTATTGACGAATGCCACAGGGGCGGCGCGGATGATGAAGGGAACTGGCGCGGCATATTGGAATATTTCTCCCCCGCCGTTCAGCTTGGTTTGACCGCCACGCCCAAGCGCAAGGACAACGTTGATACCTATGCGTATTTTGGGGAGCCCGTCTATATCTACAGCCTGAAAGAGGGGATCAACGATGGCTTCCTGACACCGTTCAAGGTGCAGCAAATAGCGACCACGATGGATGACTATGTCTATACCTCTGATGATGATGTGCTTGAGGGCGAAATAGAAGAGGGCCGCCGGTACAGGGAAGATGAGTTCAACCGCCTCATTGAAATAAAAGAGCGGGAAGCCTACCGCGTCCGGCTCTTTATGAATGCCATAGACCAGTCACAGAAGACATTGGTGTTTTGTGCGACGCAAACCCATGCGCTGGCTGTGCGGGACTTGATTAACCAGATGAAGCAAAGCAAAGATCCCAATTACTGCGTCCGGGTGACGGCCAATGACGGAGCGATAGGTGAGCAGCATTTACGGACTTTTCAGGATAACGAAAAAACGATCCCGACGATCCTGACAACATCACAGAAGCTTTCAACCGGCGTCGATGCGCGAAATATCCGCAACATTGTGCTTATGCGCCCGGTGAATTCGATGATTGAGTTCAAACAAATCATCGGGCGAGGAACCCGGCTCTTTGACGGCAAGGACTATTTCACCATCTATGACTTTGTGAAGGCCTATGAGCATTTCAATGATCCGGAATGGGATGGCGAACCTCAGGAGCCCGTTGTGACGACAACGACGCCTGGAACGGGTGGCGGCGGCAAAGACGAACCGGGCGGTAGTGGTGAACCTCCATCGCCTCGCCAGAAAATCAAGATCAAGCTGGCCGACGGGAAGGAACGCACCATCCAGCATATGACGGCGACAATGTTTTACAGCCCGGATGGCAAACCCATGTCGGCGGCGGAATTCATCAGGCGGATGTTTGGCGAGTTGCCGGAGCTGTTCAAAGATGAAGATGAACTTCGGAGGCTTTGGGGGCAGCCTGATAGCCGTCAGGCGCTATTGGAGAGCCTATCAGAGCGAGGCTATGGCCGGGATCAATTGGATGAAATCAAGCGTATGATCAATGCGGAGAAAAGCGACGTTTACGATGTTCTTTCCTATATCGCCTTTGCTCTTGCGCCGATCACGCGCCAGGAGCGCGTAGACAGCCGCAAAGCGAAAATTCTCGATCAGTATGATGGCAAACTGCAAGCCTTCCTGGATTTTGTTTTGTCTCAATATGTCAAAGAGGGGACAAGTGAGCTGGAAGTTGCCAAGCTCACATTACTCCTTAAAGCCAAATACGGCACAACAACGGACGGCGTAGAGACGCTGGGCGGCACCCAAAGAACCCGTGACGCGTTTATTGGATTTCAGCAGCATCTCTACGAGTGATGCATTGACGCAAAAAAGCCAAAAATATCGACTAAATGGCCGGCAAATAGTTGTTAACATTATATAAAAATGCTATAATGTTAATATGAAAAACTTCTTCTATTGCGCACTTTTTTCGTGCTCTACAAAGAGCGTATAGAAGGTGTCATGACGCCTGAAATCGCAGTCAATAACAGCGTGGAAGAGCTTGGCCGGGAAGAGAAGAAATCTCTGTTCGTTCATATGCGAGCGACGGGCAAATCGTATTCGCAGATTGCCGATAAGCTTGGCGTTTCGAAGAGTGCACTATCCAACTGGAATGCCGAGCTTGAAGAGGAGGTTGCCTCTGCACGGGCGATAGAGCTTGATGCGCTGCATGAAGAATTCTTTATGAGCAAGGAACGGCGTATCAACCTTTTGGGCGAGCAACTGAAGCGGATCAATGCTGAATTGTTTGATCGTAAGATGGAAGATATCCCGACGGACAAGCTTTTTACCCTTCATATGCAATACGCCATGGCCTTGAAGGAAGAATTTATCGAAACGCGCCCGTTGCCGGAGAATGAAATACAGGAACTCAAGAAGTTGAAGAGTTAAGCAATTGGAAGAAACTGGTATGGAAGTAAACGGGGCGAGTATTTTACAGGATTTGAACCGGACCCTGCAGAAGTTCCGGGCGGGGATGATATCGGAATCCCAAGCCACGAAAGAAATGACTATCCTCAATGCGATGTTGCGCGCCTATGACGTCACGGAGCTGCAACGGAAAGTTGAGGCGCTGGAAGCCGTTGTCGGATCCCGGAAATAGCGGAGTAAGTGGGTGATATGGCAAGTATGCGTAAACTGAACGCGGTCACTTCCGGCAACCTCACTGGGCGGGAAGTCGCGATGCTAAGGCTGGGAAGCTGGGCACAGGAACTGCGAGGTGAAGAGCCGACATTTGGTGATGCGGAACTTCAGGAAATAGAGCGGCGCAATCTATCCGGCCAACCGGCTAAGGCAAAAGAATATAATGGCTGGATGGAGCTATCCCAGGGCTTGCAGGTTGAGGTTTATTCCATATTGACATTGTGCCTTGATGCCCGTCTGGAGATCAACAGGGCGCTTGCGAGCCTCCAACAGGCTACATTGGCCTACCTCTATCGAATAGATACTCACAGCCGCCCACTGGTGATGACAGAGGCCGCCGCGAAGACCTACAGGGAAGAAAGCGTTAAGCGGCAGATACAACGTCGCCTGGAGGGTTGGTTCACTATCCAGGAAGTCTTCGACCAGCGTGCCTACGCACTTGTACCAGAAAAATTAAAGGCTGAGGTTAAGACCAACAACTATGTTGATGCTCCGTGGTGGAATTTCGTCGATACATTTCCAGAACGGGCGATGGAGATAGCGAGGGACGCTATTCAAGAGATCCAAGGCCTTGTTGATAATGGGAAGCTGAAGTTCGAAATCAATAATCCATCAAGCGCTATGTTGGAACGGTGGCCTATGTTGACGGATTGTTCCAAGGAGGAGGCAATTTACGTTAGCGCGGAATGGCTGGATCTGAGCACGTTAATGGATGAAGAGAAAGATGAGGCACTCACAGATTTGCATGGCGAGTTTACTATATGCGGCTGTCAGGGAAAAAATCTGTTTGCCCTAAATCAGGAGCTGCCTGAATGGCAACAGATCATCACAGAATATAAACAGGCCGAAACCAACGACGATCTCCCCTATGGACGCCCTGTCGCCATTATCCAGGAACCGTATGACGGTGGTTTCGTGAATGATGATGGTAAGTTTGAGTCATTTGGAGATGACGCTGAAATGCGATTGGAAGCTATTGCCAAGGGAATGGATAAATTGAGTCCTGAGGTATTGTGGAAGATCAATGAAAAGATACGGGGTTATGTGAAAGCATTTATGGTGAAGTTGGGCGTTCAAGATGTTCTGACAGAGGAAACGGGAATAAATTTTACGTCACATTTGACTGATAATTGGGCACCAGAACTCAAACGAGACGTAGAGGTTTTTAACAAGAGTTTGCATTCGATGTATTTGCTAAAATGGGAGGGAAGCGCTGAATACCTATGGGGTAGTAATTCTCGCGGGATTGTTCGGAAACCTATTGAGGTAGAAAGTTTTGTACTAACTGAAGAATACGAAACGCAACTTAGAAACTCTTTAAGGGCAGTGCCAGGGCCAAATTTTTTTATCGGTACCGAAGTTTAAGGTATTAAAAGAATTAATAAAAAATGAACTTGAAAGCTACTATATCAGCAAAAAAGGAATTTCAATTATGTTTGGAAAATGCAACTCAGCATTTCTTTTTATGTTTCTTATGTTATTGAACAGAGTTAGAACATTCCCAGCGATACGATTTGGGTGTTAAGGTAATTGTTACGAAAGTCCACTATTCTGAGGAAATGATGGTTATTGAAGATACAAGCATTAAATTTGTGTCATGCGACGTTGTGGTTTTAGCCAGCAACCATAATCCGTCTATTCTAAATCCGGATATGCTTAAAAACAACCACATTGTCCCGATGGAGTGGGAAGTTTCTGAAACAATTACCACGCCTCCTCTTTCTTTAGTTCAATTCAAAAATGGCATTAGCATACGTGTAGAAGAAAGAAAACTAACAGTCAGTGAGAACTATTCAGATTCATCTCAGTTTGAGAAAAGCGCTGGCGCAATTGCTCAAGATTACGTAACGAAGTTGAGCTTTACAAACTATACAGACTTAGGATTGAATTGGGCCGCCGTGATCGAGCGGCAAGAACCTGTGAAATGGGTTTCGGATAGATTTTATGTTCCGGGAAAGTGGAAAAGTGAGCCCTACGAGATGATTGGGTGTGAAGCGACCTTTTCTTTCGACTGCGGTCAGTTTGTTTCAAACGTAAAGATTTCCCCCAGAGTCGTTGATGTTCAGGACAATGCGTCAAATGGAATGATTGTATTTAATATAAATCATAATTTTCGCGGCGGGGGAGCAATCTTGGCTAAAGAGGGCAACATTGCGAAGTTACTTGAAAATAGGAATATTGCATTTTCTCAAATTAGGGATTTGGTCATCGGCGGGAGACTGAGTTAATGAACAACCAGGCTTTCTTCGAAAGCTCGTCGACACAGACTGAGCCACCAAAATTTAAGGCGGAGTTATCTAGCACGAAAGAAGAAGATATTAAGACTAGAGCGATCACAATTATTATGTCCGGAATTGAAAACGGCAGATACGAAACACTAGCCGATCTTGGCCGTTTAAAATCAAAATCGGATCCGGAGAGTTACAAAGCGACAACGGTAGATTCAGCTTCTTTGAAAAAGGGCGGCATTAATATTGACTTGGTTGATACTCCGCTGCTGACGCAGTTTGCTGCTCATAGAAGCTATTTGGCGACTATTTCAAATGACTTTGCATCAATATGGAACACGGTTTCGTTGAAGCTTGACGAAATCCAAGAAATTGTTCCGCTAACACTAGAAATGAACCGGCAAATTCATCAATTTAGTCGCTCAATATTCTCTGATTTAGATTTATCGTTAAAACTGCTTAATCCGGATAAAATTCTAAGTGAGGCAAAAACATTTGAAGAGTTAATCGCAATAACTGACCGATGGATATCTTCTCCTATTGCTGACCGATTAAAAGGTATCGCTGAATTTGCAAAATATGATGATGAGTCAGAAGAGATCGATATTATGTCACTCAAATTGCTTCTTCGATTTCTACGAAATAAAAAAACACACAAGGAGCTTGCTATAACAGCAACTGTAAATGGACATTTACAGGCTGATTGGGAGCAGTCCATAACAAAAGAAAAGTGGTCGATTAGGTTCGTAGATACGAATTCTATTTTGATATCGGTACTGAGAGATGGCGCGGAGGCATTCGAAAAAACTTCTATGGAAGAATTTTTATCTGGGGAAAATTTTTTGAAGTTGAGCGAAAATAGATAAATGGCTGACGGGGATAGCTTACCTCCAACAGACACCGTAGTCAGGGCATGTAAAAAGTCCACCTTCGACAAGGGAATAGTTACTTCAGCGGCGTTTGCATTGAGATCAAACATTGATGAAAAGGCATTGTCTGTGAATTGGGTCGAGTGCCCTTCCGTACCAAAGGAAAGGCAAACTATTCTGGAAGCTGTCAAAGATTTTCCTGAAGGGCTTAGTAAATTACCGGCGGCGACACTAAATGCAGGAGATATACAAAATATTAAAATTGAAGACGAAAAATTGGATGTTAAAGAAGACAGCCATAATGGCAGGAGACCTCGCCATTCACTAATAGTAGGTCATTATAAATCTTTGCGTGCGTTTTCATTCGAAACAAAATTAGCCCAGCTTGCCAACGAAGGTGAGTTTATTTTTCTATGATGCATAGTAAATTTTGCTTTGCAGGAGAGTGGATTGTGATTGTTCACTTTTTAGAGTGGGAAGACTTTGCTCGAAAGTCTGATTTCATTGGGATCACTGTAACCCCAAAATCCTTATTGTATCTCGATAGAGCTCCATGACGTAAAAGCCGTCGGCGTTTCCGGTTTGGACATAAGTATATTCTAAGTACTTATTATTCCAATTTTCTAAACTGTGCATTTCATGATTTATAGAATAAATGCAAATTATGTTATCTGTATTAATGAATACACTATTCCCACTTTTACGAAGGTACCATTTACTGTCGTTACCTAACTCAGCTTTCGCCACCTCAATTTCGCACCATGACATTCAATGGTTCCTCTCGCGTTTAGAAATACTTATTTTGATACAACGGAAAATTTGCGTTAAAAATTTCTCTCCGACGCTCCCTCCCGCTGTAGACACTTCCCATAATTTCAATAGTCGTTCTATAGTCGCGCCATTTCCATTATCGGCGTGTCGGCAATAGTATTATCAACTGATTTCAATAACACGTACTTCCTTGATATATGAGCCGACTTGGTATTCGACTTCATCTCCTAATTGGGCGTCAATTAAGGCGGCTCCAAGCGGCGTGTGAATACCAATAAGACCTTCTTCAGGATTGTTGAGGCCTTGCACCAGCTTAAAGGCAAACTTCTTGCCGCCATCGCTCAAATTTTCGACTTTTACTTTGCTACCGACCGCAACGGTCGGCGCAACTTGCCCCATTGGCACACCTTGAACAACTTTAGTCCGTCCTTCTTCTACTGGTCGATCTGAAAAAAGATCATCCCGCGCCGGGCCCATTGGTAAGCTAACTTGCGAGGGGCGTGTTTTTTTGACGGTGGTCAGTTCGCTCGAAGATCGCTCCGATTTCGAGAAGGTCTCATCAATATCACTTAATGGCTCCACTTGGGCGCGACGCTTTGAGGAAACATCCACACTGCTTTTAGCGGCCTCAAGATGTCTATTTATCGCTTCGCGCAACTTTTCAATTTCGTTTTGCGGATTTCTGAACCAATCAGTTGACCAAATTCTATGCAGATTCCAGCCGAGTCCTTCCAGAACTTCCTGTCTTAGTCGGTCCCTATCGCGGCTTGATTTAGAAGAATGGTATGTGGCCCCATCACACTCAACGCCAAGTATGTATCCATATGGCCAGTCCGGATGCCGTACGCCAAGATCGATACGGAAGCCAGCGACACCTACCTGTGGCACAGCGACACAACCCATCGCCTCAATTTGTCGAAAAACAAAATCTTCGAAGGGACTTTCTGTTTCTCTACGGTCACCACTTGGCTCCGAAATACTGCCAGTCTTGCTGTATTCAAGCCAAGCCCGGAACATCTGTACGCCAACATTTTTGCTTCCATCGACAATAATATCGCTGGGCTTCATAGATGTGAACGTGACTATCTTTCTTTTAGCCCGAGTAAAAAGTACATTTAGACGTCGGTGACCCTGCGCCGAATTAATTGGCCCAAATCTTTGAAGGACCCGTTCGCCAAACTTTTCAGGACCGTATAGTGTCGAGATAAACATAACATCTCTTTCGTCCCCCTGAATTGTCTCGAGATTTTTTATGAAGAATTCTTCGAGCCCATCATTCTCTTCTTCCCAAAATGCAATGAACTCTTGAACTTTGGGGTTGCGATCGCGCTCGCGTTCAAACGCCTCAAGAATTAGGTCCTTTTGGTCCGAATTCATTGCGCAAATGCCTAATGACTGATCCGGCCAGTTCGTCATGTGCTGTATTGTAGCTTTGACAATACTAGCAGCTTCAATCTCATTTCGACGTGATTTATATACGCCCGGCACTTCAACGAGTTCAACGCCAAGTGCTGAATTATTATCTTGTGCAGACGGGAATATCGTCAGCTCACCTTTATACATCCATTGGTTCGAAAACTGTATAAGAGATGGATGCCGAGACCGATAATGCCAGCGTAGTTGACGGATAGGTGTAAACGCAATATTCGCCAAGTCGAGGATACTCTCGCTGTCTTCTCGTAGGTCTTCATCTAAATCGCCGTCATCCAATACCTTCTGGAAAAAGCTCGTAGGGGGCAATTGCTTCGTATCACCTACGACTACCGCCTGCCGCGCGCGACTGATCGCGCCAATGGCATTCTCAGGCGTCATTTGAGATGCTTCGTCGATTACTACTAGATCAAATTCCAGTCCTTCGTGCAGATATTGCGCAACCGCAAGCGGCGACATCATCCAACATGGCTTGAGTTCAAGCAATGCCTCACCTGCACGGTGTGTTAGTTCTCGAACTCCAATTCGGTTCTTTTTTTTATTCATCTCGTTAATGATGAGGCTCATATTCGTAAAAGTAGATTTTCTGCCGAGATTGTTGCCGACGGGTGGATTGGCATTGGCGAGAAGCTCGCTTCGGATAACATCGCGCGAAATTTGTATAAGCTCATGATCTTTAGCAGAAATTTCCTTACGAACACGATCAAAATCCTGCCCGTCATAACCTTTCAGCACGGAAGCATGCAACTCAAACACTCTATCCGCCATGTTTTTGGCAATGATAGATCGCACTATTGGTCCTAGAAGATGGGTATCGAAATCGACCTCTTCATCAATAATCCAATCTACAAGCACGTTGAAGCCCCGATTGCGAAGCGCGTCTTCTGCTCTTTTGATCTGGGCACGGTCGAGAAGCGCGTCAGGATTGCCGGAGGCGGCCTTTAGGTCGTCCAAATGTTCATAGAGCCCAGTCGCTGAGCGCATGTGCTCAGGTAAATTGAGTAAAGTCCAAAGTTCTTCAGAAATATTCCCGATTTTATTGCGCCGACCTCGAAATTCATCAAGCGTTCGTAATAGTTCCAACGCTGTGCCGGACCGCATAATTGAGATTGCTTGAGCTGGCGCAGGTGTCGCCGAAATTAATTCGGCCAAAGCGCATTCATTTTGTAAAATCTCAGAATTTGTCTCTATACCAGCAAACTGTGAGCCAATTATGTCTCCTGCTTCAGAGGTCTCGATCAATTCAGAGAGTTGTTTGACTTGCATTGCAAGATCTACTGTCTGCTCAAGATCTGTTAGGCTAAAACTTGTTTGATCCTTGAAAAGAGTTAAATGCTCCTCGGCCTCATTCAAAAGATCTTTTTCTTTGGTAAGGATGACTTTTTGGGATTCAACATGAACCTCTAACTCAGCCAAAGTCATGTCCAAATTGAACTCAAGGGCGCAAAACGTTTCGATTTCTGAAATGCTACCTTCTTCAATCGCGCGCCGGAGATCTCTGTCGTCGTTCGATATCTCTTGTGTTTTTCGATAAAAAGCAACTGTCTCGTCGATCAAACTAAGATTGGTTGCAAGCCCTTTGAATATGTCTCCAAAAGCAGAAATATATCTTTTGTCGCCTTCAAAGTTTCGTCGCCTTTCTAGCCAATTGGCGTACGTTCCAAGCCTATTCGCCATTATATATCGGTCGTCCACAAGCCGACCTCGGAGGGTATTACGATAAGTGTTTCTTGCATGCTTGAACTTGCTTGAAAGGAACCGGAATGCACCAGCATCAAGAATAGTTCGCGCAGCATTTCGTATCTGCGCTGGATCATGATTATCTGCGTTAGGGAGACTTTCTTGTATCTGCCCAAGCTCTGATGCAAGCTTTCGTACAGTATCAATAAGTTCGGTAGCAAGCTTTCCAATTTGGCGAGCTTCGTCAAATCTCCTAAGTTTTTTTATAGCTTCTGGGAAATCGCGGAGAGTACGGGCATTTTCGCGGATACGATTAAGTGTTGCGCCAGGCTTTTCAGTCCAAACTAGAGGCAGCGCCTTAGCCAGAACAACGACCTTTTCCTCAACTATTATTTGCTTTTCAATTTCTTCAATTATATTTTTGTGGGTCAAAGCGGAGAGGCTTTCACCGTTAGCAGCCGCGAAGTCACGCGCAGACAAAAGACGGTTTAAAAGATTCCAGCCTTTAACATCGCGCAAGATTCGTTCCAACCGTATCAAAGCTACGCGACGTTCTTGGAGTTGGCCGCAAAGTCTTTGCACAACTTGACGATGCTCCGAATTGACAAGAGTCTCTACGTTCGACGGGTTAATGCGGTTGGCCTCAGCGGAAATAATCTTTAGAAATGAGTCTATTTTTTCAATGTCATCGTCAAATGGCGAGATTGAAACAAAGGGTTTTAAGCTAGAGGCATTTATGTCACGAATGTAAGCTTCTAATTCATTCGCTAACTGGCCTGCAGTGTCACTTGCGTCTTCCGCGTCGTCTCGGCTTAACACTGGGGCGCTAGAGGCAAGCCAGAGTTTGGGCATTTGATGAATCTTATTTAGTCGTTCTGCAAAGGCTTCAGCATCGGCGACGATCGCTTCCATGGAATTGGGGCCCAATTCTTCTGGATTCAATATACGGATTCGGCGTACTTCTTTTGGGATTTTTCTGAGAATCTCAGCTGTCTCAATTCCATGGCCAATCGTCTCATAAACTGTCATGCCAGTGGCGCCAAACTTAGATCCCAAAGCATCCAAGTAGCCTTTTAGTATCGAGCGGTGTCCCTCTAATGCGTCCTTGCGATTGGTGAAATCAATTTGGAATCTTTTAGATCCACGACTAACTGAAAGTCGCTCTTGTAGGCTCTCGTAAATTTTCTCTCTAGTACCGCGGCCTGCTTGAAGAGGTAAAACAAATTCCGCAAGGTTTGTAGCGTGTAAGCGGTTTTTTACTACATCAAGCGCTGTCAATTTCTCAGCTACGAATAATACTTTCTTACCATCGGCAAGTGCGGCCGCAATGATATTGACAATAGTCTGACTTTTACCGGAACCCGGTGGACCCTCAATTGCTAGGCTTTGTCCGTCCGCAACATCAACAAGTGCTGAGTATTGTGAGGCGTCTGCATCAAGAATTAGGTACGGAACCTTTTTAGATATTTTAGGATCGTCGGTTTCATAAACATCCGCATACGCGCCGTCACCACCTCCAGAGCTTGCCAAGAGTCTTGCGATTAATTTGTGTGAAGCAATTGGCCTCTTTTTTGGGTCTAGATCGTGATACATTGCGATTTTTGAAGAAGGAAATATCCCAAAAACTACTTCACGACGAACTTTCCAATGCCAACTTTGCGGACCTTTGTTCTGGATCTCTTCAAAATATTCTTCGATGCTACCAGTTTCATATTCCGGGATAGTTAACCTATGTTCAGAGAAAAGCTTTAGCGCAAGCGTGGTGTTGATAAAAACCTTATCAACCCCGGAAACATAAAACTCTGCCCCACTTGCAGATTGTTTCCGTTCAATGCGGATCTCAAGCAACAGCAGCGGACTTAAAAAATTTGTATCCTCTGAGGGATCTTTCCATTCGAGAAGTCCAAACGCCGCGTGAAGAACATTTACGCCAGTTTCTCGTTCGAAGGAGCGCCCTTTCTCCAAGATTCCCTTAGCAACCCTTATTAATTTATCAGGCAATAATAGAGTTTGAATATCCTTGTCCTGGTGGCGACCATCTTCATGCTCGTCTTGCGGCATAGGCAGACTGTAGCTAGGTTCTAAGCCATGATTTTTAGCGTGCAATGTGAGCGAGAGATCATCTTTAGTTTGGCGCGGCGGCAGGCCGAGTTGCTCCCTAATTTTATCTTTTAGCGCCCTTTCTATTCTGAAGAGTTGCTCTTCTGCCTTCTCTGAGGCTGATTCGAGCTCTTCGACCTGTGAAAGATAATCTTCATCCTCCTCACGCGCGATATACAATGCATTAAGAAACTCGTTGGTCAGCTCATCGGGTAGTTCTACTTCTAGAGCGGGAAGTGGCCTCAATCGCATGGAATTACCGTTTGTCAAATTAAAACGCAACACGTCTGGTAGCTCATCAATTACACGCAAGTTCGACGTAGATGTTGGCCGAAAGCGGGCGTGTATCAGTGGATTACGACGTGTCGAGTCCAAGAGCCGCTTGCGAAGCTCCACTAGCTTTTCGGATACATAGGATTGTATCTCTGGGCTGGAGAGTCCCTCCTCTATGCGACTCAATTTGAGCCTCCTTTAAATAAATTACTCTGTCGCTATCGTATCTTCACTTTTACAAGTGCCACAAATTATGAAGCATAAGTACGCGAAAATCAGCATGGTTACTTCAACCTAGTTATCAGAGTTACAAGCTTTATGGCAAATTTTTCAATTTAGGGTATATTTTACCGCCAAGCAGTTAGTTTCAAAATCAACTTGTTTCTTTTGCTGCGTTACTCATGTCCTGCCCCCCGTAACTAAACTACAAATTTTGTAATATTCTACAAATCTTCGGAGCACAATAGACACTCACTCGCGAGACTCTTCGCAAGTTTATTGTAGATTTTCCCTGAGTTACTCATTGAGTGTTTTTCCACCATGTGCACCATGCGGTCTTGCAAAATAATAGAAATCCTCCCATTCAGCGATTTTAGTCTCCAGATCGGTATCATCCTCGGGCTCACCAGCGGGCCAGAAAAAAAGGGCGCCTTCTCAGCCACATAACAGAATACAGTTCTTTGCTTGATTCTCGGATTGTGATGCGCACTAAATATCCTGACCGCCTAAGTTATTAATCGCTACACTACAAACAAAAGGTAATTGGGAAAGATTTACTAACAGAGCAGAATAGGCACATATTTTCCAGCCACACCATTCGCGTCGCGTGATTGCTATATGATTGCTAGAAGAAAATTTCTTCAATCATTAAACATTTAAGTCATTGAAAAGATTGGTGCACCCGACACGATTCGAACGTGTGACCTCTGCCTTCGGAGGGCAGCGCTCTATCCAGCTGAGCTACGGGTGCTGAGATGAGAACCTTGCTATAGCCCAAGCGATCCACCGTTGCAATGATTTTAGGGGGCAGCTCAGATCAAATACACATAATCTCAGCGGCTGCGCTTCAATCTGTCGATCTTGTCTTTATTCACAGCTCTCTTGTGATTGGCCGTTACCGTGACCATCAGATCTGCGTCACGCAGTTCTGATGAGCCTTTTTTGAGGTTTGCCTCCCCCTCAACACGCTGACGGCGGCGCAGGCTTTTTTTCTGAAGGCGTTCAATATCTGCTTGCATTGACATGAAACTCTCCTTTCCGAACATGACGGTTCAATTATATACAACGTAGTTCGGATTGGGCTTGATGCCAATCAATTCTCAGAAAAAAAGCCATTGCGCCGGCGAGTCCATTTACGGAAAGTCGACTTTCCGTCCATTCTTGATGACCATACGATGGTTTTTCTTCGCGGCCGCCATCAGGATGTCTTCCGCCGGATTACCGTTCACGATGAGCATGTCCGCCTTGAAGCCGGTCTTGATCTGTCCCCGGTTTTCGAGCTGCATCAGGCTGTGCGCGACCGAGGTTGCGCTGTTGAGGGCATCAACCGGGGTCATGCCGCAATCGACCATATAGGACATTTCCATCGCATTTTCGCCATGTAGGTTAAAGGGGGTGCCGGCATCCGTGCCCATTGCAATCTTGCCGCCAGCTTCATAGAACATCTTGAAGCTTTCCTTGTGTTTTTCGAAGACGCGGCGCGATTTTTCGACAACGTAATCCGCAATTCCCTTATCAGCGTTGTTCAGAATATTTTGAACCGCGGCAAGAGTAGGGACAAGGTAGGTTCCCCGCTCCATCATCGCATCCAGACATTCCTGGTCCATAAAGATACCATGCTCGATAGAGGTAATTCCGGCCTTTACCGCATTCATAATTCCTTCGGCACCCTGGGCGTGGCTAGCTGAGGTTTTATGAAACCGGCGCGCTTCCGCGACGCCGACCCGCATTTCATCGGCGGAGTAATGGGCGTCTTCCGGATTGACGCGGGGTGTCATGACGCCACCTGTAGCCATGATCTTGATGAGGTCACTCCCTGCGTGGATCTGCTCGCGCACGGCTTTTACCACTTCGTCGCAGCCGTCGGCCACACGACCATTCTTATTGCCATGGCCACCGGTCATGCAGATCATCTTGCCGGACGCCATGATGTTCGGACCGAAAAACCGTCCGCTGTTGCAGGCATCGCGAACCGGAAACTCCAGATATTCGCGCCCACCGCAGTCGCGCACTGCTGTTATGCCGGATTTGAGAGAGAGCTGCGCATTCTCGAGAACCCGAAGCGTGATTTCGCCTGGGTTTACCCCCTCGATGCTACCGCGGGGATCGGCCTCTCCTTTATAGACGAGATGAACATGACAGTCGGCAATTCCGGGCATGAGGGTTCCGCCGCTGGTATCGACACGTTCCCCCTGATAGTTTGTGAATTTTTCTGATGGGGCAACATCCTTGATCGTATCGCCGTCCGTCAACACCGAATGGTTTTTGAGAAGATTGCCAGTGCCGTCAAAAACATCGCCGCCACTATAGAGAATTTCAGTCATGTTATTTGCCCATACTATTGTTTGATTTCCACCAATATCGCATGATTATCGGCAGTAACTCCAATAAAAAAACCGGGCATCTATTGTGCCCGATTTAGTTTGTGATTTCACTGCCTACTGCAGCCTGAGTCGCCCCTACTTATTTGGTTGAGGGGTCATCCGAAGATAAGGTTTCAGTTCCTTCCAGCCCTTTGGAAAGAGTTTTTTCATTTCCTCGGGGTCGGTAATTGCCGGGACGATGACGCAATCGTCGCCATTTTCCCAGTTCACCGGAGTCGCAACCTTGTGATACTCGGTAAGTTGAAGGCTATCGATGACGCGGAGGATTTCCGCGAAATTACGCCCGGTGCTTGCCGGGTAGGTTAGGGTGAGCCGGAGCTTTTTGTTCGGATCAATGATATATACCGATCGCACCGTCAGCGTATCATTCGCATTCGGGTGGATCATCCCGTAAAGATCGGATACTTTGTGGTCTGCGTCGGCGAGGATCGGATAGTTTACCGCACTCCCTTGCGTTTCTTCAATATCACCAAGCCATTTGTTGTGGCTGTCCACGTCATCGACGCTAAGCGCGATTGGTTTTATATTTCTTTTACTAAATTCAGGCTTTAGGCGCGCAACCTCTGCCAGTTCAGTGGTGCAGACAGGCGTGAAATCTTTGGGATGTGAAAAAAGAATAGCCCAGCTATCGCCAATCCAGTCGTGAAAGCTGATGTCACCTTCAGTGGATTTCTGCGTAAAATCCGGCACGACATCTCCAAGTTGAATAGTCATCATATCCTCAATAAAGTTAAAGTATATTTTGGGGGAGATTTATAATATTAGCAGAAGGCGAATTATGCAATTGGTAATGACGGGTGTTTACAATTTTCAACTCTAGATTCCGGTATGAAATTGAGGAGGTGGCATTAACCGGCTGATGTCATCTGCAGAAAGGCATCTTCAAGGTCCGGCTCCTCTGTCGTCAGGTCGATAATGTTCAGGCCATCATCCGCTGCTGCTTTAAGAATCTTCGCCATTTCTGTCTTGCTCGGGGAATAGGAAATATTAAGCCGCCGGCCATGAGTGAGAGTTGCATTAAACTGCTTCAGATTCTCCGGCACTTCCGTGATGTCATGACCGAGTAGCAGGCAGACGTTTTTCATATCTAGCTTGCTGAGGAGTGATTCCGTTGGTTCGCAGGCAACAACTTCGCCGTGATTTATGATGGCAATTGTGTCGCAAAGTTCTTCCGCTTCCTCAAGATAATGCGTTGTGAGAATAATTGTCGTTCCCTCGTCGTTCAGTTTCTTGACATAACTCCACAGCTGCTGGCGGAGTTCTATGTCCACACCAGCGGTAGGTTCATCAAGGATCAGAACTTCAGGACGATGTACCATCGCTTTGGCGACGAGCAAGCGCCGCCGCATACCGCCGGAGAGCGTGCGGGCATACACATCTGCTTTATCACTCAGGCCCATTGCCGCAAGGATTTCATCAGTCCGTCGCGCCGATGTTGGAACGCCGTACAGCCCGGCTTGAAATTCCATTACTTCGCGTGGCGTAAAAAAAGCATCTAGATTGAGTTCCTGCGGGACCACACCAACCGCACTGCGCGCGGCGCGCATGTCTTTCACCGTGTCAAAGCCACAAATACTGACCTCGCCACTGGTCTTGTTAACGAGTCCCGCGATGATATTGATCAGGGTGGATTTGCCAGCACCATTTGGGCCCAACAGTCCGAAGAAAGATCCTGGCTTTACCTCTAGGTTGATGCCCTTTAACGCGGTTTTGTCAGGGGCAGAGCCTTTAACTTTATATATCTTCGTCAGGTTGTGGACCAGTAAAGCCGGCGTTATGGACGCTGTCTCAGTCATTCTTAATTTCTACTCTATTTTAAATTTCTGGCGGATCGACCGAGAATAATATACGGAAGGTCAACGCGAGCGCGCCTAGAAACTAGCGAAGTCAGCACGGCAACGCAAATTTTTCATCTGGATTAAATTAGTCGGGAGGGCGCAAAAGTTATATTGCGTCATTTCTCGGTTGCGTCGCCGCGTTCAATCGATATCATCCATGCGGTGCCAGCAGCCCGGAAAATTCGGAGAAGCCTCTGGCTATCAGCGTTAATCAGCAGAAGAAGTGAGACGGCTTTATGCAAGCTTTTGAGACAATTGAAGTTGACAGCACGAAGGTCGCCTGTGATGGCGGAAAAGGACCGCTTGGGCATCCGCGCGTCTATCTCAATATGGGGGATAAAGGCCAGGTTGAATGCCCATACTGCAGCCGGGTTTATGTTTTGAAGGCTGGCGCGAAAGTTGGCGGCGGACACTGATTTTTGCGGAACTTGAAGTAACAGGCGGGAAAGCGGCATGACCGAACCGGACGTCACGGGCGATCCAAATCAAAAACATAGGATTTATCTGGTCGACGGATCGGGATATATTTTTCGTGCCTATTTTGCGATGATTCGAGGGCGGCAGCCTATGTCGCGGTCCGATGGGACTCCGACAGGCGCAGTTCTCGGTTTTTCCAATATGTTGTTTAAGCTTATCCAGGATACCCAGGCGGATGGTCGGGTCAGCCACCTTGCGGTCATCTTCGATACCAGCCGTAAAACATTCCGTTCCGAAATCTACCCTGAATACAAAGCTAACCGGGATGCCCCGCCGGAAGATCTGATCCCACAGTTCCCATTGGTTCGGGAAGCAACCCGTGCTTTCAATGTGCCGGCGATCGAAAAGGAAGGCTTTGAGGCCGATGACATTATCGCCACCTATGCCGCGCAGGCGCGTGCGAAGGGAATGGAATGCGTGATTGTCTCCTCGGACAAGGATTTGATGCAACTGGTGGGCGGCGACGTGACCATGCTCGATCCGATGAAGAACCAGCTGATCGGTGCGGATGAGGTGCAGGAGAAATTCGGTGTCGGGCCGGATCGGGTAATTGATGTACAGTCCCTTGCCGGGGATAGTGTCGATAACGTTCCGGGTGTGCCCGGCATCGGCATCAAGACGGCCGCATTGCTGATTAATGAGTTTGGAGATCTTGATACCCTGCTTGAACGGGCAGAAGAAATTCCACAAAAAGGCCGTCGTGAAAAGCTCGTTGCGAATGTAGACAAAGCCCGGATCAGCCGCGACCTGGTTACGTTGAAAAATGATGTGGATCTGGATATCGATGTCATGGACCTGACTGTGCAGATGCCAAGCGCCGCAGATCTGATTGCTTTTCTTCAGGAAAACGAATTCAAGCAACTCATTGGCCGTGTCACAGAATTCTTCGGTGAGGGATTTCGCGAAGAAGCGGCGGTGTTGCCCGATCGTGAAACAGTGGAGTCGAGCAATGGTGCGCCGAAAGTCGAAACAGTCAATTATACTACCATCCTTGATATGGAGGCGCTTCAGGCCTGGATAAAGGAAGCAATCCGGGTTGGCCATGTTGCTGTTGACACCGAAACGACCAGCCTGAACGCCATGCAGGCATCCCTTGTCGGAATTTCTCTTTCAATTCACCCTGGTAACGCCTGTTATATTCCGGTGGGCCATGTAAATCCGAAATCGCAGGGCGGGTTCGATTTTGATGGGGCGGCCGAAAAGGGAACAGAGGATAACCCGCACCAACTAGCAAAGGCGGATGTTCTTGCGGCGTTAAAACCGCTCCTGAAGGATCCTGGCGTGATGAAGATTGGCCAGAATATTAAATATGACCAGGTGGTCCTTTCGCAGGAAGGAATAGAGATCGCGCCAGTCGACGACACGATGCTGCTTTCCTATTGTCAGGAAGCCGGGCTGCATGGTCATGGTATGGATGAACTTGCCAAGCTTCATTTCAATGTTACCCCGATCCCGTTCAAGGAAGTGGCCGGAACCGGGAAGTCACAGATTACCTTCGCCGAAGTTCCCATCGATAAGGCAACGGAGTATGCGGCGGAAGATGCGGATATTACGCTCCGCCTGCATCAGTGGTTGAAACGTCAGCTTGTGAAAGCTAAGGCTGTCAGCCTGTACGAGACAATTGAACGCCCGCTTGTGCCCGTTATCGCCAAAATGGAGCAGGAAGGTGTTAAGGTGGACGCCAAGCTGCTTAGCACACTTTCTTCAGATTTCGGGGCGCGGATGGAAGGATTGGTTGCGGAAGTTCATGATCTCGCGGGGGAGGAATTCAACGTCGGGTCACCGAAGCAACTCGGTGAAATCCTGTTCGATAAAATGGGGCTATCCGGCGGAAAGAAGGGCAAGAATGGTGCCTATACCACGGATGTTAATGTGCTGGAGGGGCTTGCGGCCGAAGGGGTGGAGCTTGCGCAGAAAGTGCTCGACTGGCGACAGCTTTCCAAGCTGAAAAGCACCTATACGGATGCACTTCAAAGCCAGATCAACGCCAAGACAGGCCGAATACATACGTCTTTCTCGCTTGCCGCGGCGTCAACTGGCCGGCTTGCCTCCAGCGAACCTAATGTACAGAATATCCCGGTCCGGACGGAAGAAGGCCGCAAGCTTCGTCAGGCATTTATCGCGGAAGAAGGCAACAAGTTGATCAGCGCAGACTATTCGCAGATTGAACTGCGTCTACTCGCGCATATCGCTGATATCTCGTCTTTGAAGGAAGCATTTTCTGAAGGCATTGATATTCACGCGAAAACGGCTTCTCAGGTGTTTGGTGTCCCGTTGGAGGGGATGGATCCGATGATGCGGCGTTCGGCCAAGGCGATTAATTTCGGTATTATCTATGGAATTAGCGCCTTTGGTTTGGCACGTCAGCTTGGGGTCTCTAGAACTGAAGCCCAAGGCTATATAGATCAGTATTTCCTCCAATATCCGGGTATCCGAAGTTATATGGAAACGACAAAAAGCTTTTGTCATGAACATGGCTATGTGCAAACTCTATTTGGCCGTAAAATTCACCTCCCGGGCATTAATGACAAGAATGGCGCAAGGCGGAGCTTCTCTGAAAGGGCGGCTATTAATGCCCCTATTCAGGGATCCGCCGCTGATATTATCAAACGCGCAATGGTTCGACTCCCGGACGCACTGAAATCAGAAAATCTCTCGGCTCGAATGCTTCTTCAGGTCCATGATGAACTGATATTCGAAGTACCGAATAATGAAGTCGACGAGACAGCTGCCATCGTTACATCGGTCATGGAAGATGCGGCTTTTCCAGCGGTCGAGCTCTCCGTTCCCTTAACCGTTGATGCGGGTATTGGGGATAACTGGGGCGAAGCCCACTAGGTTGCCGCAAGCCTTTCTTGCGACCGGTGCTCGCGCGGGTTAGGGTAACAAAAGACCCCGCCGGATGGTGAAAGATTTAATGCTGGAAACCGCGCTTGTAGCCTTTACAACTTTTTTTGCGACCATCGGGCCGTTGGATGTAGCGGCCCTGTTCGCTGCGCTTACAGTGAAGGCGACACCACGTGAACGACGGCAGATGGCTCTAAAAGGGTCGCTGATTGGCGGCGGCATCCTCCTGTTTTTTGCGCTCTTTGGAAAAGCGGTGCTGACCAGCTTTGGTATAACCTTACCGGCATTACAGGCCTCAGGCGGCATTTTGCTGCTGTTAATCGCGATCGACATGGTCTTTGCGCGTGACTCCGGAAGTACCACTGCGACGGATGAAGAAAAAATAGAGGCCCAGGGCAAAAAGGATGTATCGGTCTTTCCCCTAGCGACTCCCTTGATAGCCGGTCCAGGCGCAATTGGGGCGGCGGTATTGCTCGTTGCCGATACAAAAGGGGATACATTACTGTCGGCCGTGGTTATCGCCGTTCTTTTGGGCACAATACTGCTGACCTTTTTGCTCATGTTGCTGGCGACACAGGTGCAGAAACTTCTCGGTGTGACCGGACTTCACGTAATTTCCCGGGTTGTTGGTGTCCTGTTGGCCGCTCTTGCGGTGCAATTTATTTTCAATGGTATTCGCGACAGTGGTCTATTGGGATAGCTAATTCGTTTGTCGGTAGCAAAGCTCTGAATCGAATCAGGAAAGATTAACTATAATTATAAAAAAATTAACTATATCAATGATATAGTGGAAAATATAATCGCACTTATAAAGACAGAAATTTCTCATGATTTTACAAAAGTTTATATGAGTTTTTGCGTAAATACTGGTTAAATTGTGTTGACAATAGGGCGGCAAATTGTCACTTATGTGTCATTAAATTAGAGAATTTGCCTTTACCATTACTTTGGGTGCGCAGGATGCGCTGAGGTTAAGAAATATTTTTCGACCGTCGGGCATAATATTTTTTGAATTTTCGTTTGTTGCATGATTTAGCACACGAGTAGGAGTACCTAACTATGATTAAATTCGTTAAAACATTTATGGCGGTGGCAGGCCTTACTTTCGCCTTTACCCTACCGGCCCAATCAGCAATCATTTCCTGGACAGTTGATGTACCCACAGCCGATACAGGCGTTCCCGCTCCGACAACGTCCGTTGGCACGGTTAATCAGAACCTGACAACGTCTGTGCCGAATGAATACCGCTCGCCTTGGCAGGGGACCGCTCTCGATGGGATTGGCACCTACACTTCTATACAGAAAAATTCCTACGCCTCCTATGTTTTCGACACTGGATACTACGCAGTGGATTTCATGTGGGGATCTGTCGATACCTACAACGGCCTGGAATTTTATTATCAGGGCAACTGGGTAGACGCCCTCTCTGGTGATGACAGTCAGCTTAGCAGCGTCAACAATGGTCTTGGATTTATCGTTGCCTCTATTATGGCAACAGGCGTTTTTGATGAAATCCGCTTCACGTCTGAAAGCAACGCATTTGAATATGCGAATTTGACTGTCTCGGCTGTGCCGCTTCCTGCTGCTTTGCCTCTTTATGGTGCAGGTCTTGCTGCACTCGGGTTTATTGGCTGGCGCAAGCGTCGTAAATCCGTAGTTTCGACAGTCTAGACTTTAGACGAAATACTCCTATTTCAAACGGTGGCTTATAGAGCCGCCGTTTTTATTTGCGCTATTTGTAGTTCCTTCCCGCGCGCTGTCTATAGCGCGGTAAAGTCCACCTAAACAGGATGGCACCGGCGCGGATACTGAACCCAATCCCAATCGCAATGCAGGCGGCAAGGATGGGCGCAATATCTGTGTTATCGACGGTAATGATATAGACTGTCGCACTGACGAGCGCCGCCGTTGCGTAGATTTCCTGTTTAAGCAGAAGAGGCGGCTCCCCTGCGACGAGGTCACGCGCAAGCCCTCCAAATGTGGCAGTGATCATACCGAGCACAATAGCGACCATGGGGCTTGCTCCACTCGATTGTGCAATCTCGGCACCCAGCACAGCAAAGGCGGCTAAACCGATTGCATCGCTCCAGATCAGGACGACATAGCGCTTTTGAACATGGGAGGCGAAGAAAAAGAGAAGCACTGCAATTGTCAGGCAAACTAGCAGGTACCGTTGATCTGCAATCCAGAATACGGGCCGGTCCAGTATTACATCGCGCAATGTTCCGCCGCCGATGCCAGTAAAGGTGGCCATCATACCGAAACCGATCAGGTCCATTTCCTTGCGGCTAGCGACCAGACTACCTGTTGCGGCAAAGACCGCGACACCAACCAGATCGAGAATGGTGACGAAATCCGAAAACATGGCGCCCCCCTTCAGTAAAAGGCGCATGATCCGTCAGAACGAAGGAAAGCGCAAGAATTCCCGTTTTAGAGCATTGCCTGTAAAACCCGGTCGGGCGGTGTATGCCCATCAATAAAGGTTTTGATATTTATCAGCACCTTCTCGCCCATATCAATACGTCCCTCGATAGTCGCGGAACCCATATGTGGCAACAGGATAACGTTATCAAGCTCCATAAGGCGCGGATTGACAGCAGGTTCATGTTCAAACACATCAAGACCAGCACCAGCAATCTTGCCGTTTCGCAGGAGACGTGTCAGGGCATTCTCATCGACAACTTCACCGCGAGAGGTGTTGACCACGTAGCAGCTTGGCTGCAGGAGGGCTAGGCGGCGCGCGTTGAGAAGATGGAATGTTGCCGGTGTGTGCGGGCAGTTAATGGATACAATATCCATGCGGGCCAGCATTTGGTCGAGACTTTCCCAATAGGTCGCTTCCAGCTCATTCTCGACAAATTCAGGCAGTCGGTTACGGTTATGATAATGGATGGAGAGTCCAAAAGCCCGTGCGCGGCGGGCAACGGCCTGGCCAATCCGGCCCATCCCTACAATGCCCAGACGTTTTCCCCAGATCCGGTGTCCAAGCATGCTGGTTGGTGACCATCCCTTCCAGTTACCAGACCTCATCATACGTTCCCCTTCGGTCAGGCGGCGTGGCACCGCCATAATCAGGGCCATGGTCATATCCGCGGTATCTTCCGTCAGGACACCTGGTGTATTCGTTACGATAATGCCGCGCTGACGGGCTGTCGCAAGATCAATATGGTCAACGCCTGTGCCGAAGCTGGCAATCAGTTTTAGATTGGGATTCGTCTGGCTGAGCACCCCAAGGTCGATTTTATCAGTTACAGTTGGCACCAGAACATCCGCCATCTTCACCGCTTCGATCAGCTGGCTTTGGGTCATCGGTACATCATCATGATTCAGCCGCGTATCGAAAAGCTCCATCATTCGGGTTTCGATTACGTCTGGAAGCCTTCTTGTAACAACAACGACGGGTTTCTTCTGCGGCATATGATGACTCTCTTGTTCCTGGATTATTGACAAGACCAACTGACATTATCTAGCAGATCATGTTGGCGGATACAATTGCGACCTTGGATTAAGAGGCTGGGTTTTTTGTCCTCTTGACCCGATACCCTGTCACACGGCATAAGATGGGCGAACGCCTGTTATACAAAAGGTACTGGCACATTGAAACGCAGCATCCTCCTTCTTGGCTTTTTTGTTTTAATTTTTCTTGCTCCGCAGGCCAATGCTGGCTCGACCGGTTCCGAGACCGGCTTGCCAATACCGCGCTTTGTTTCCCTGTCGTCCGACAAGGTTAATGTTCGCGCGGGGCCGGGAACCCGTTATCCTATCAAGTGGGTATATGTCCGCGAGGGCTGGCCGGTAGAGATTATTGAGGAGTATGAACTCTGGAGGCAAATTCGCGATATTGATGGTTCCGTCGGTTGGGTTCACCGAAATCTAATTAGCAGTCGGCGCACCTTGATCATCACGAGCGAGGTACGCGCGGTCTATGAAGCTCCGGACGAAGGTAGCCCGGTTGTGTTGCTTGCCGAACCAGGCGTTGTGGGTAAGCTTGAGGAATGCGACGGACGCTGGTGTGAAATCGAGATTGCCGGCCTCACCGGCTGGCTTTTGGCCAGCCAGTTTTATGGCGTTTATGAGAGCGAAAAAATCCGCTAACAGCGCGTCTAGTTGTCCAGATCCTCGGCCAAGGCTATGCGGGTATCGCCCTTGATCAAGGTAATATGCCCGTATTTTTCATGCTCTATGCCAAGCTGAACTTCTGTTGCGTGATCCTTGAATGCCGATTTCTGGGCGTCCGTCAGCGGAAAATGCAGGAAATGGATTGAGGAGGCTTTCCCATCCTCTGTTGTACGCTCCACTTCCTGTTCTGGGACCGCGTAAATTTTCTCTCCGCCGACAGAGAGATAGATCGTCTTCTCGATATGGCCAAGTTGGCGCAGCATAAAATCACGACGGACCGGGTCATCAATCTCAATCATGAAAGTTGCGACTAATTCCGATCCGTTTGGAATGAGGGGGTTATAAGCCGCGAGCTCGTCTTGAAGTTGTTCATCGCCACCCTGCTCGATATACAGCATTTCCTGGATCTGCGACCACATGGTCTCATAATTCTCGAAGTAAAAGGTCGCAAAGGGACCAATCTCTACCCGACGGTTCTTCTTGATTGGAATAAGTTTCTGCTTGTGCTCTTTGCGGATCCTCTTGTACTCGCCGAGCGGCAGAATATCTTCTGCCGTAATTTTAAGTTTCTTAACTGCAGTCATGGTTTTCGTTCCTCTTAAAGGCCGTAGGCTTTCGCCAATAATTCTATTGGATGTAAGGCGGATTTCGCATTTACCCCTTCGGCATCAAGGTTTTCAATTCCCTGCATCAAATGTTCCGCCGCCAGCGGGCATTCCGATGCAATATATTTCGCATTGGATTTAAGGGCATTCCGGGCGGCTGGCTTGCCAACCTTAAGCGCCGTCTCATAATTCCCTTTCATGATGCCCCAGGAGCCGCCGTGGCCGGAACAGCGTTCTACAACCGTAACCTTGGCATCCGGGATGAGGCGTAGTATTTCAGCTCCCTTGGCGCCCATATTCTGAGCCCGGGCATGGCAGGCGAGATGCATGGCCATGCTGTCGCCAATCGGCTGCATGCCGTCCGCCATGCCTTCCTTTTTAGCAAACTCCATCACATATTCAGCGACATCAAATGTTGCCTTGGAAAGTTTTTCGATTGCGGCGTCGTCAGGGGCGAGCAGGGGCCATTCGAATTTCAGCATCAAGGCACAGGAGGAAACAAGTGCGATGACGTCATATCCCTTGTCAATCCAGCCACCAAGTTCGGCGGAGACTTTTTTGGCGTTTTCCACGACGCCTGCAAGGTCGCCCTGCTCCATCAGGGGCATGCCGCAGCATCCCGGATAGACAATTTCCGTCTCAATACCGTTTTTGGCGAGTACTTTTCGAGTGGCCTCACCTGTGGCGGGATTATTGTAATTGCCAAAACAAGTTGCGTAGATAACCACTTTGCGGCCATAGGCAGGCGCATCCTTGTTGATCTCCAGCGGATTGTCCTTGGCGCGGGCTTCAAGGGTCTTCGATTGGTATTTTGGTAGAGCGGCATGTTTATCGATGCCGAGTGTGGCCTCCATAATCCCGCGGGTCATCCCGTTTGATTTCTTCGTTGCCCAATTTGCGATAGGCGCAACAGGGGCGGCGAGTTTCCCATTCCGATCCGTTTTGGCGAGTTCGCGGCTTACGAACTTGTCTTTGCCGTTCTTTTTTTCAACGGCGCGATATCGCAGCATCAAATGCGGGAAATCAAGATTGAATTCATGTGGCGGCACATAGGGGCATTTGGTCATGAAGCACATATCGCAGAGCGTGCAGGCATCGACGACGGGCTTGAAATCTTCCGATGCGACGGAGTCGAGTTCCTCTGTCTCTGAGGCGTCGATCAGGTCGAACAGGCGGGGGAAGGAGTCGCAAAGATTGAAACAACGGCGACAGCCATGGCAGATATCGAATACGCGGCGTAATTCATCATCCAGCTTTTGCTCGTCATAGAAGTCGGGATTATTCCAGTCAATAATGTGCCGTGTCGGCGCGTCCAGGCTTCCTTCGCGCATAATATTCCCCCGAATGTAGGTGATTGACAACGGGGTAGCGAATTTCTCAACCCGCTACCCCGGAAATTAGAATTCGAAACCGAATTAGTCGTCGAGGTTATCGAGTGCTTTCTGGAAACGGCCAGCGTGACTCTTTTCCGCTTTGGCAAGGGTTTCAAACCAGTCGGCAATCTCGTCATGGCCTTCATCGCGTGCGGTTTTAGCCATACCAGGATACATATCTGTATATTCGTGGGTTTCACCGGCAACCGCAGCTTTCAAGTTGTCGGCAGTACCACCAATCGGTAGACCGGTTGCCGGATCGCCGACTTCTTCAAGATATTCTAGATGACCGTGCGCATGGCCGGTTTCACCTTCTGCAGTTGAGCGAAAAACCGTAGCAACATCGTTGTATCCTTCAACATCGGCTTTTTGTGCGAAGTAAAGATAACGGCGGTTTGCCTGTGATTCTCCTGCAAAGGCATCTTTCAGATTTTGTTCGGTTTTGCTTCCCGCTAGAGACATGAAGTCCTCCTGGAATGAAAATTTGGAATGAGTCTGTTCAAGGCAGAACAGGATTACCCAAATAATATAGGTCCCGGAAAAAGGGCTGTCAATAAACTAGAATTCTTCTAAAAAAGAAACTTCGCGGTGAGCTTGGATTGCCTTATCGGCGGGAAGAATTCACCCGAACAATTACGTCAACGCTGCTAATTTCCATTCCTTCGGGGAGCGGGGGAATGTTATCAACCTTGAGATCGTTTACGGCAATATCTTCCAACTTGCCGGTTTGTTCATGGAAAAAATGATGGTGCGGGGCGATATTCGTATCAAAATAAGACCGGCTGGAATCGACTACCACCTCTCTCAAGAGGCCTGCGGAGGTAAATTGATGGAGGTTATTGTAAATAGTCGCAAGGGAAATTGCGACCCCGGCTTCAATCGCTTCACTATGCAGACGTTCAGCTGTGATATGGCGGTCGCCATCGGCATACAACAACTGCGCCAGCGCCAAGCGCTGCTTGGTCGGTCGCAACTGTGCATTCCTTAGTTTTTTTTCCAAATCAACCAATTCAGACTGCATGATTAGACTATACTCTATAAATCGTACACCTTCCCAGCGAAGGATATCAATATAATTATATAGTACTTATTTTAATAATTCAAATCTGCAACAGAATGTTTATGAGCGTTTGTGGTTTATTTTCCTGTCATAATCCGCTCAATAAGCTGTTTTACCGTTGGAATAAACCCATTTGCGTAGAACGGATCGGTGGCGAAGCGATATGCGCCATGTCCGGCAAACATGAGGTTATTCTCAATATTCGCTTCGGAATGAATGACATCCTGCAGGGTTTTCTGGATGCAGAAACTCCTCGGGTCAGCTTTTCGGCCTGTATTGCCCTTGTCGCCTTCTGCCCAGTTTGAGAACGAACATTGGGATAGACAGCCCATGCAATCTATCTGATCCTTGCGGATTTCACCCATTTTTCCAGGAGAGACGAAAATCAGCGTTGAATCTGGCGTTTTCATTGCTTCCGTATAGCCTGCGGCAACCCAACTTTCTGCGCGGGATTTATCATCCGCCGTCAGATATACCTCCCGCTTGCGCGCACCGGTTCCGAACGCGGTATTATGCGCTCCGACTGGCTCATTCGAAAAGGCAACCTGCCGTTCCGAGCGGGCTTTTAGTTCATCCAGGAAGTCGTTACGTACCGCTGAAGACCAGAAACCCGTCGGGCTGAATTTGTTGAGAAAGACATCGCCCTTACTCAGGGTACCCAGCTTTTTCTTCCAGGCGTCGGATATGGGGCTTTCCTTCGTGAGCAACGGCCGTGTGCCGAACTGGAAGGCGATCGGGCCAATTTCCGGGTTATCCAGCCAATGTTCCCATTCGTCGACATGCCAAACCCCGCCAGCCATGATGATAGGGACATTGTTCAGGCCAATCTCATTCATCAGCTTTCGCAGATCCGCAACGCGTGGGTATGGATCCTCGGGAACTAATGGATCTTCACTGTTGCTGAGACCGTTATGCCCACCGGCAAGCCACGGGTCTTCATAAACGACGCCGCCCAGCCAGTCGGAGAATTTGTGGTAGGCCCGCTTCCAAAGAGCGCGAAAAGCGCGCGCGGAAGAAATAATCGGGTAATAATGAACTTTGTAGTCAGAGGCGATCTGCGCGATCCGATAAGGCATGCCTGCACCACAGGTGATACCGTGGATAAGGCCTTTCGTTCCTTCTAGAACACCGTGCAGTATGCGCTCTGCGCCGCCCATCTCCCAGAGCACATTCATGTGAATGCGCCCTTCGCCGCCGGCTAGTTCATGGGCAATCTGTGCCTGCGTAATGCCACCCTGAATGCCATAAGCAACCAACTCTTCATGGCGGTCACGACGGGTGCGGCCATGGTAAACCTGTGGGATAATGTTGCCAGCATCGTCAAAACTATCGGCATTGACACCGGAAAATGTTGCAACACCGCCCGCTGCCGCCCAAGCACCTGAACTCTGGCCCGATGAGACAGCAATTCCTTTTCCTCCCTCAATAAGGGGAAGAACTTCCTTGCCTGACAAGATAATTGGATTTAACGGCTTCACGAGACATTTCCTATGGTTGCATACCTGAGCACTAACCTAACACTTAAGGCATGGTAGCCCAAGCATCAAGAGACATCTAAAAACAAGGGCGGCCGGACAATCGCGTCCGCACCGCCCTTGATACTTAATATAGTTGACGTCGACGTATTATTCCTGCGTCGCTGTCTTTTCTTCTTCTGCAAGGACAGCCTTCATGGAAAGCCGTACTTTACCGCGACCGTCTATCTCAAGGACTTTTACGCGGACTTCGTCCCCTTCGTTGACCACATCAGTGACCTTACCAACGCGTTGCGGCGCCAGTTCGGAAATATGGACAAGACCGTCCCGATTGCCAAAGAAATTTACGAATGCACCAAAATCAACAACCTTCACGACTTTACCTGTATAGATCACGCCAACTTCCGGATCATCCACAATGGACTTGATCCAGTTGATGGCCGCATCGGCACTTTCGGTGGTTGTTGCTGCGACTTTGACGGTACCGTCATCTTCAATATCGATTTTTGCGCCAGTGACTTCGCAAATTTCGCGAATAACCTTGCCGCCTGTACCGATAATATCACGAATTTTGTCCTTATGGACTTGCAGCTGCGTGATGCGCGGTGCACCGTCGCGGACGCCATCGCGGGCGCTGTCGATGGCTTTACCCATTTCCTTCAGGATATGAAGGCGGCCTTCTGTCGCCTGGTCCAGCGCAATGCGCATGATTTCCTCGGTAATTCCGGAAATCTTGATATCCATCTGCAGGGATGTAATCCCCTTGTCGGTTCCAGCGACCTTAAAGTCCATATCACCGAGATGGTCTTCGTCGCCGAGGATATCGGAAAGAACCGCAAACTTGCCGTCTTCTTCCAGGATAAGTCCCATGGCGATACCTGCAACAGGGCGGTCCAGTGGAACGCCTGCGTCCATGAGAGCAAGTGACGTTCCGCACACCGTCGCCATGGAGGAAGAGCCGTTGGACTCAGTCACTTCCGAGACAATCCGCAATGTGTAGGGAAACTTGTCCTTGGCAGGAAGCAGCGGATGGATTGCGCGCCAGGCGAGCTTGCCATGTCCCACTTCACGACGGCCGGTAAAGCCGATACGTCCCACTTCGCCGACTGAGTAAGGCGGGAAGTTATAGTGGAGCATGAAGTTTTCGCGATATTCGCCTGCAAGTGCATCGACGATCTGTTCATCCTGACCAGTACCGAGCGTCGCAACAACGAGAGCCTGTGTTTCACCGCGTGTGAAAAGGGCAGAGCCATGACTACGTGGCAGTGAACCAATTTCTGCAACGATCGGACGAACCGTCTTGGTATCGCGTCCATCGATGCGGTTTCCGGTTGCGATGATGTTTCCGCGAACGATCTTTTTCTCGATCTTTTTCAGAATTCCGCCTGCCGCATCACGCTCTTCTTCTTCAAGAGACTCGATAGCAGCTGCCTTTGCGGCAGAAATTTTGTCTGAACGCGTCTGCTTGACCTGTTCTTTATAGGCTTCGGTGAGGGCGGCTTCAGCAGCGGCCTTAACTTTAGCTTCCAGATCTTTATCGGTTTCCTCAGGCGCAAAATCCCAAGGCTCCTTTGCACAGGCTTCTGCAAGTTCGATAATCGCATCGATGACCGTCTGCATTTCCCGGTGGCCATACATTACGGCACCGAGCATTTCTTCTTCGCTGAGCTCATGGGCTTCTGATTCAATCATCAAGACCGCTTCGGACGTTCCGGCGATGACAAGATCCAGTTTGGTGCCGTCCATTTGTCCGGCAACAGGGTTCAGCACATATTCGCCGTCCACATAGCCAACACGGGCTGCGCCAACCGGGCCGAGGAAAGGTATGCCGGAAATCGTTAGTGCGGCAGAGGCGCCAACAAGAGCGACGATATCCGGATCATTTTCCATATCATGGGCAAGAACCGTACAAATAACCTGGGTTTCATTTTTGAAACCACTTACGAATGAGGGGCGCAGAGGCCGATCGATCAGGCGAGAGGTGAGCGTTTCTTTTTCGCTCGGGCGACCTTCGCGTTTAAAAAAGCCGCCTGGAATTTTACCGGCAGCAAAAGCTTTTTCCTGATAATTAACCGTCAGCGGGAAGAAATCCAGCCCCGGCTTCTGTTTTCTTTCGGCAACAGCGGTACAAAGAACCTGCGTGCCACCATATGTGATCATAACTGCACCGTCAGCCTGACGGGCAACTTTTCCAGTTTCCATTACGAGCGGACGTCCGCCCCACATCACTTCCTTGCGATGTACTTCAAACATTTTTTTTCCTTCCAACGCAGGATCAGCCCCATGCTGTCCTGCCTAATCTGAGACCCTATGCCTCAGTCCTTTTCCTTATCTCATCTTAACTTTGCATCTAAATGAAGCTTTGCTTCCTAAACGCGGCAAACGCCGATGTGCAATGGGTAAACCCAAGGCAGACACCGGCGCTTGTTGGGAAAGCGGCTGTATGACAGATCCGCACAACTCTTTATTATTTACGAATACCAAGGCGTTTAATCGTTTCCTGGTAACGTGATTCTTCGACTTTCCGGAGGTAGTCGAGCAGGCGACGACGGCGGCTGACCATTTTTAGGAGGCCGCGGCGTGAATGTACATCGCCTTTATGTTCTTTGAAATGATCCGTGAGATTGCTGATCCGTTCGGTCAAAATGGCAATCTGCACTTCCGGGGAGCCAGTGTCCCCATCCTTCGTCGCATATTCCTTGATCAGGTCTGCTTTTCTTTCTGCAGTGATCGACATCGTGTTCTCCTGTGTTAAATATTGAAAATCCGGACTGGATACAGCCTTTCAGTCTCGACCTTTGCGATACCAATAGGGATGTCTCCGTCCATGGCGCAGACAATACCGTCTGCTTGATTTGGGACCGCCACGTCATTGCCGTGCCGCAAACGAACTGCCTGTGGTTCCGTTACGGCCAGAGCCGGGATGTCGTCCAGCGCGGTCGTAAGAGGAAGCAAGCCTCCAAATTCTGCGGGACACTGCCACAGCTTTGTTAATTTATCCAGTGAAATCGCATCCTGTTCCCAAAAAGGACCGACACGAATGCGCCGAAGGGCTGACAGATGTGCAACAGTACCGAGTTTTAACGCGATATCGCGTGCAAGTGAGCGGATATAGGTGCCCTTTCCGCAGGTTACCTCAAAAATGGTGTGATCATTATCTATAACCTCGATTATCTTCAAGGTCTCTACTTGGACCTCTCGCTCGGGCATATCAATGTCTTCTCCGGCACGCGCAAGCTTGTAGGCGCGTTCTCCCTTTATCTTGATTGCTGAGAATGCGGGGGGGCGTTGACGGATTGTGCCCATAAATGACGGTAAGATCGCCTTGATATCTATCAGATCCGGACGAACTTCAGATACCTCCTGCACTTCGCCTTCGATATCATCGGTATTGCGGGCTTCTCCCCAACGCATGGTAAAGCGATACTGCTTGGTGTCGTCGACGATATAACCAACGGTTTTTGTCGCCTCACCGAGAGCAATTGGTAAAACTCCCGTCGCAAAGGGATCAAGTGTGCCTGCATGCCCGGCTTTTTGGGCATTTGTGATGCGTTTGATCCGGCTGACGACCTGAGCGGAGCTTAAGCCCGCTTCCTTGTCTATATTAAGCCATCCGTGAATAGGGATGCCGCGCCGCTTTCTTGCCATAGATGTTAACTGGGCTCTTCGGGCAACCGATTTTTCCGGATCAGGGCGTCAATATGGCTTCCATACTCAAAGGAGTCGTCCTTCCTGAATACAAGCTTCGGTGTGAATTTCATGGTAAGTTGCCGACCCATTTCGCTCTGAATGACGCCTGCTGTGCGATTAAGCCCGGCAATAACAGCCTCTTCATTCACGCCGCCAAGGGTTGTCAGATAGACAGTCGCATTTCGCATATCCGGGCTGGGTTTAACTTCCGTTATCGTCACCGAGTTACCTGCGACATCCGCGTCATGAATCAGGTCTTTCGCCAGAATACCCGAGATAATGTGACGGAGTTCTTCTCCGACACGCAATTGCCGCTTGCTCGCGGTTCTTGGACCGCGTTTCGAATGTGCCATGAGAATTCTCCCGCGAATTTAACGCGATGTTATGAAAAAGGGGCCCTAAAGCTCGCGGGCCACTTCCTCGATTTCAAAGCATTCGATGAAATCGCCAACCTTCAGATCATGATAATTCTCGAACGCCATACCGCATTCCATGCCGGATTTCACCTCTTTGACTTCATCCTTGAAGCGTTTAAGAGTTGAAAGCGTTCCCTCATGAATTACCACATCATCACGCAGAAGGCGCACTTTTGCACCACGCTTGACGTTGCCTTCGGTAACCATGCAACCACCGATCTTTCCGACTTTCGAAATGTTGAAGACTTCGCGAATCTCTGCATAACCGAGGAAATTCTCGCGTAAAGTCGGTGCCAACATACCTGAAAGCATCGCTCTCATATCATCGATGACATTATAGATCACCGAATAGTACTGAATGTCGATGCCCTGCTGCTCAGCCTCATCACGAGCCTGTTTGTTCGCGCGGGTGTTGAAGGCAATAATGATTGCCCGTGACGCCGCTGCCAGGGCAACATCGGATTCCGTAATGCCGCCGACCCCGGATAAGAGTACCTTCACCGCAACTTCATCCGTCCCGAGATTTTCAAGGGCGGTGGTGATGGCTTCAGCAGAACCTTGTACATCGGCCTTGATCAATACCGGCAGTTCATCCGCGGTACCTTCTTTAATGGCTGTGAACATCTGTTCAATCGTGCCCCGAGCGGTCGCCGTAACCTTCTTGTCCTTATCCAGACGCTGACGGTAAGTGGCAATTTCTTTCGCCTGACTTTCCGTTTCGGTGACAACGAAATCATCACCTGCTGTCGGAGTTCCCTGAATACCCAGAACCTCAACAGGGACGGAAGGACCGGCTTCTTCTACATTCTGGCCGCGATGATCGAGCAGAGCACGTACTTTACCCATTGCCGGGCCCATCACGAAGTAATCACCAACATGCAGTGTACCACGATTGACAAGAACGGTGCCTACCATGCCGCGGCCTGTCTCGAGCTTAGCCTCGACAACCGTACCGTGCGCCGAACGGTTAGGGTTGGCTCTCAGCTCAAGCACTTCCGCTTGAAGCAGGATTGCTTCTTGGAGCTTGTCCAGTCCGGCGCCTGTTTTCGCGGATACTTCCACATCCAAGACGTCGCCGCCCATATCCTCGACAAAGATCTCATGCTGGAGCAGTTCCTGCCGCACCTTGTTCGGGTCTGCAGCTGGCTTGTCGCATTTGTTGATGGCGACAATAATCGGCACTCCGGCCGCCTTCGCGTGTTTGATGGCTTCAATGGTTTGCGGCATGACACTGTCGTCGGCGGCAACCACGAGAATAACAATATCGGTTACCTGAGCGCCACGCATACGCATGGCCGTAAAGGCCTCATGACCGGGGGTGTCAAGGAACGTAATGACTTCACCTGCGGCAAGAGTTACCTGATAGGCGCCAATGTGCTGTGTGATACCGCCTGCTTCACCGGAGACGACATCTGATTTTCTCAGGGCATCCAGTAGGGACGTTTTACCATGGTCGACATGACCCATGACGGCAACAACCGGTGCACGGGGCTGAAGAGTTTCCGGTGAATCTTCCTCTTCACCACCAAGTCCGATTTCAACGTCGGATTCGGCAATACGGCGCGCTTTATGACCCAGCTCCTCAACCACCAGTTCCGCCGTATCCGCATCAATAGTCTGGTTGGCTGTTGCCATGATTCCCAGTTTCATCAACGCCTTGATCACATCAACAGAGCGCTCTGACATGCGGTTGGCAAGTTCCTGTACGGAGATGACCTCCGGAATGGTAACCTCGCGGAAAATCTTCTGCGGCGGTTCAGCAACCTGCTGCTGCTTCTTGCGGGCGCGTCGAAGAGAGGCCAAAGACCGTTGCTTTGGTCCGCGGTCATCCAGCGCTTCGCCGATGGTGAGACGGCCTGAGCGGCGACGTTGCTCGTTCGGCTTGCGAGTTGGGGAGGGGCGCTCCTCAGCTCCGCGTGTTTGTTTCGGCGCTTTCTTGCGGCCACCAGCGAGATCATCACTTGGCTGGTTACCACCTTCAACTGTTCGAGGAGCACGTGGCGTCGTTTTTGCTTCGCGACGAAGTTCCTCATCTTTCGCAGTTGATTTGACTTTCTCGCGATGGACGGCAACTTGTGCATTTTTGGTTGCGTTTGCCTCTTCCAACAGGCGGCGCGCCTCTTCTTCTTCCGCACGCCGTCGTTCTTCGGGAGAGCGACGTTTTACCGGTTTTGCAGGCTCCGCTTGCGCTTCTGCTTCTTGTGCAGTTTCGGCGTCTTCAGGCGGCTGCTCTGCAGCTTTTTTCTTTGCCTCTTTGGCTTCTGCCTCTTCGCGGGCTTTTCGCTCTGCGGCTTCGCGCAGGGATTGCTCACGTGCGATCTCTAACGCCGCTACGCGCGCCGCTTTTTCGTCACTGGTCAAAAGATCCTTCGCATCTTTTGGAGCTCTGGATTTAGGGGCCTCCGGCGCTTTCTTCCGGTCCGTTGCAGGTTTTGCAACATGCAGGACTTTCTTTTCCGAATCCGGAGCTGCAGGTTTGGTCGCCGCCGGTTTTTGGTTGCCAAGGCCCAGAGTGCTGCGTTTTTTGCGCACTTCCACCTGCACGGTCTTTGAGCGACCATGGGTAAAGCTCTGACGGACCTGACTATTGCCGCCAGCAGTCTTTTTCGCTTCTAACGGTTTATTCAGGCTAAGCGACTTACGCCCATCCTTGTCATTTGTCTCAGTCATTCTTACTCCGACACTTCGGTATTTAATTTGCTTTGGCCCCTGTACTTTTTCAGTCGGGAGACCGCCGTCAAAATCTTTTTCGTCATCATGCCGCTTGCCAAGCAGGCATGAACTACGTTCTCTTTACCCAACGCCTGACTTAGTTCAGCGACGCTGAATATGTCAATCACTGGCAATGGCCCGGCAATACGCCTGAGCTTTTGCCGTCCATCTTCTGCGCCATCGTAGGCAGCAATTAACAAGGCCGCCTTGCCAGATTTTAGCGCCTTTTCGACTTTGGCGAAACCGGCCGTTACCAGCCCACCTTTACGCCCTAGCCCCAGCAGCGCCAGAATTTGTCGCGCCAGAGATTGATCGACGGTCGTCACCAGATCTTCCGGTACTGTCACCGCCCGCTTCGCTGCTTTAGCAAACAGGCGCTTATTGACCGCCAGTTCGACTGCTTTCGCATCGCAGCTTACCCAAATTCCGCGTCCAGGCAAGATAAAGCCAATATCGTGAACCAAAAGTCCGTCAGGCGATACCGCAAAGCGAAGTAGTGCGTCTTTTTCCCGTATCTGTCCAGTGGCTATACACCGGCGCTGCGGATCACTCAAGTCTACTTCTCCGCTTCCGGCTTCAATCAGCTGGAATTTCTTCCTCTGTTTCTTCTGTTGCATCAGCATTTTCATCTTCGAACCAATGCGCACGTGCAGCCATCACGATCTGGTTAGCCTCGTCTGCCGTCAGTCCAAAGTCCCGCAAAATGCCGTCCTCAGGGCTGATGAGCTCATCGCCAGACAAATCCGCAAGATCATCAAGTTCCTTAACACCGGCTTCACCAAGGGCAACAATCATGGCTGGATTTAAAAGCTGCAAATTCACGATATCATCGCTGACACCCATTTCCTGCCGCTTTTCCTCCAACTCGGAATTGGTCTGTTCCACATGTTCCCGGGCCCGGTTATTAAGCTCCGCGGCGATTTCCTCATCGAAGCCTTCAATCTCTGCAATTTCGTTGACATCTACATACATGATGTCTTCCACAGAGGTAAATCCTTCCGAGGCCAATAGTTGGGCAATCGTCTCGTCCACATCAAGGGCTGTCATAAAGTTTTGTGTGCGCTCAGTGAACTCGGCCTGGCGTCGGTTGCTTTCCTCTTCCTCGGTCAGGATATCAATATCCCAGCCGGAAAGTTGTGAGGCAAGGCGGACATTCTGTCCGCGCCGGCCAATAGCGAGGGAAAGTTGATCGTCCGGGACAACAACCTCAATGCGGTTAGCATCTTCATCCAGTACAACTTTGGCAACTTCCGCCGGAGCGAGCGCATTGACGATGAAGCTCGCCTGATCCGGGGACCATTGGATGATATCAATTTTCTCACCCTGCAACTCGTTAACCACCGCCTGTACGCGAGAACCCCGCATACCAACACAGGCGCCAACCGGATCAATGCTCGGGTCGCTGGAGAGTACGGCAATCTTCGCCCGGCTTCCCGGGTCGCGGGCAACCGCCTTCACCTCAATAATGCCGTCATAGATCTCTGGTACTTCCTGACCGAACAGCTTCGACATAAACTGCGGATGGCTGCGCGAGAGAAAAATCTGCGGTCCGCGTGGTTCCTGACGCACGTCATAGATATACGCCCGGATGCGGTCTCCTTGCCGGAAGGTTTCCCGTGGCAGCATTTCATCGCGGCGAACAACGGCGTCGGCCTTGCCAAGATCAACGGTAACATTGCCATACTCGACTCGTTTGACGATGCCGTTGACAACCTCGCCGACGCGGTCTTTATATTCGTGATACTGGCGTTCGCGCTCTGCTTCACGCACCTTTTGGACAATAACCTGCTTGGCTGTCTGTGCAGCAATCCGCCCAAAATCAATCGGCGGGAGAGGATCTACCAACAGGTCTCCGATTACAGCGCCTTCCTTTTCGTGCTGGGCATCGGCAACAGAAATCTGTGTGGCCTCGTTCTCGACCTCTTCGGCAACTTCGCGAATGCGGGCCAGACGAATTTCACCTGTTCCCCGGTCAATATTGGCACGAATGTCATTTTCATGCCCGTATTTGGCGCGCGCCGCTTTCTGGATGGCCTCTTCCATGGCTTCCAGAACGATGTCCCGGTCGATGACCTTTTCTCGGGCAACCGCGTCAGCGACTTGCAACAATTCCAGGCGGTTTAAACTAGCTGCGTTTTCCATGACCAAATGTCCGTCTAAAAAACATGTTCACGAACTCAAGCGCTGCGGCTACTTGCTGCAATCAGTTCGTCTGTCAAAATTAATTTTGCCTTTCTCACCTCTGAAAAAGGCAGTTCCAGTCGATCGCCGTCGTCGGTCTGCATCAGGATATTGTCATCCTTAAGACCCAACAGCTTGCCGCGATATCGGCGCTGGCCTTCAACGGCCTGCTCCAATTCCACTTTTGCTTCAAACCCGGACCAGCGATCGAAATCCTTAAGCCGGGTAAGCGGCCGATCGATCCCCGGGGAGGAGACCTCAAGATCATAGGCGCCGGAAATAGGATCTTCTACATCCAATAGTGCTGAAACCATCTGGCTGACTTCCGTACAGCCTTCGATCGTCATAGTTCCATCCGGCTTTTCAGCCATGATCTGGAGCACTTTCTTTTCGTTTCCCGTCAAGCGCACCCGCACCACTTCATAACCCATGTCGTTTAGGGGTGGCGTGATCAAATCTTTAATTTTCTCGATCGCGTTCAGAGTACTTCTCGCATTTGTAACAAACCATAAAAAAACAGCGGACCAGAGGCCCACCGTCCAAACAAGCTCATCCTAACGGTGAGCGAACAGCATGTATGAGATGTATAATAGCTGAGATGCCAGCAAAGCCAAGCTTTTTCTTGCGTTAGCGATGCTGTATTTGGCCTAGAGCCGGCGGAATCGGTAGTAGACGGGTCGCAACCCCTTTTCAACCGCCTTCATCTCATAGCGCGTAGATGGCCAGTCAGCGCCGCGTTCCCGCCAATCCTCCGAACTCTCGGCAATCCAGGCAAACTTGTCGGATTGTAGCATATGCCAAAGGATCCACGTTCCGTAATCCGTGTGGTCAGTGCCGATTCGAAGTTCTGCGCCAGATTTCATGATTTGGGCAAGGGCTTCAATATTGGATCTTGAGACGAATCGTCGTTTATTGTGACCACTCTTCGGCCAGGGATCAGGGAAAAGTATGAATACACGATCGATGCTGGATTCGGGCAGTTTCTCGATTAACATCTCCGCCGCTTCATTGTGCAACCGCACATTCTGCCCGCCGTCCTCCTCAAGCTTACCAAGCAGGGTCGCAACGCCGTTGATATAAGGCTCACACCCGATAATACCAACTTCCGGATTGGCATTCGCCTGCCAGGCCAGATGTTCCCCACTGCCAAAACCAATCTCCAGCCAGAAACTGCGGCAATCTTCCGGGAAGAGAGACGGAAGATCTAGGCGATCGGTATTGAGGGGAATGGCGAGCTTTGGGAGTACGCTCTCGATCAGGCGTTTCTGGCCCTTGCGAAGGGGCTTCCCTCGGCGTCGACCATAGAGGATACGTCCGCCTTTCACCTGCCGGTCTGACATAATCAGGCTTTCAGGAAAGCGCGGATTTCAGACTATCCACAAGATCGGTTTTCTCCCAGGAGAAACCACCATCCGCATCCGGCGTCCGCCCAAAATGTCCATAGGCGGCGGTTCGGGCATAGATTGGTTTGTTAAGGCCAAGATGCTCTCTTATACCGCGCGGGCTCAGATCCATAACTTCCATCAGGGCCTTGGCGAGTTTGTCCTCGTTAACTTTCCCGGTCCCGTAAAGATCGACATACAGCGAAAGTGGTTTGGAAACACCGATGGCATATGACACCTGGATGCAACAACGGTCGGCAAGGCCAGCTGCCACAACATTCTTGGCGAGATAGCGAGATGCATACGCAGCGGAACGGTCAACTTTGGTCGGGTCCTTGCCCGAGAAGGCTCCGCCGCCGTGCGGTGCGGCACCGCCATAAGTATCAACAATAATCTTGCGGCCCGTAAGGCCAGCATCGCCATCGGGCCCACCGATTACGAATTTGCCAGTCGGATTGACATAAAATTCTTCTTCAGGGCACATCCAGCCATCGGGAAGTACATCTACAACATAATTGCGGACAATCTCCCGAACCGTTTCAGTATCAAGGTCATCATTATGCTGGGTGGAAACGACAACAGAAGTTGCGCGCACAGGCTTTCCGTTTTCGTAGGCCAGCGTAACCTGGCTTTTTGAATCCGGTCCCAAACCTTTTTCTGCGCCGCTATGGCGCGCATCTGCAAGCGCTTTCAGGATGTTATGAGAATAGTAGATCGGTGCGGGCATAAGAACTTCGGTCTCGTTTACAGCATAGCCGAACATGATTCCCTGGTCGCCGGCTCCCTCATCCTTGTTGCCTGCGGCGTCAACCCCTTGGGCGATGTCCGCAGATTGTGCATGTAGATACACATCGACTGCGGCGTTCTTCCAATGGAAGCCATCCTGTTCGTAGCCAATATCCTTGACAGCGGCGCGAGCGGTTTCCTCTATCAGGGATTTCGTAATGTTGCCCGGGCCGCGGACTTCGCCTGCAAGCACAATTCTGTTCGTCGTGGTCAGCGTTTCGCAGGCGACGCGGGAAAATGGGTCTTCCGAAAGATATAAATCGACAATACTGTCTGAAATCCGGTCACAAACCTTGTCAGGATGCCCTTCCGATACCGATTCACTGGTGAAAAGAAAATTTTTGCCTGGCACGCGAACATCCTCTTGTTTTAGTCAATAGCGCCTAGTGGAGGCCAAAGGGGACGGCGCCGACCACCCGATTTGAAAATCAGCCGCACTCTATCAAAATCGATCAAAGGGTCAAGAAATTCTGCCCCATAGTTTATAGCGACGTTGTCGAAGTCTTTTTTTCCGTATCATCCGCAGCCAATGCCTTGATAACATCAAACACACGTTTGCGAACATCCATATTTTCAATTTTGTAGTAGGCGCGAACGAGCTCCAATGTCTCGCGTTTTCCGAGAAACTCATGCTCAAATTCACTTGGCTGTTCTTCAACGCCGGAAATTTGAGGCGTCTTTCCTGTGGGCATTTCTTCAAAAAAGAACGCGGGTTTTACTTCAAGAATGCGGCTGAGCTCAAAAAGGCGGCTGGCGCCGATACGATTGGCGCCGCGCTCATATTTTTGAATTTGCTGGAAAGTAAGGCTCAACTTTTGCCCCAGCTTCTGCTGGCTAAGGCCAAGCAACGTCCGACGCATCCGGAGCCGGCTACCTACATGCACATCCACCGGATGATTTGGCATTTATATCCCTCTTGCTATCTGGCGGTCGAAAAATAAACTTTACGTGCTAACACTTCGAACTTCTAATCCTTCAAGTTGTTTTAATCAGTATCGTCAAAGAAATTTCTAGTCAAGAAGTCAAGATAGTGATTTTCGGGAGTAGCGATGAATTCCGATCCCGATTCCGATAAAGGCGATAACCAGAAAAATCGGAACAGCTTCGCCATAACGGGCATAGAAAGTCCGGTCCGATAGGGGCAGAGGCAGTTCGACGTCGATAATGCCGGTTTCATTCAATGCAAGCTTTTTTCCGACGCGGCCGTAAGGACCAATAATCGCTGAAATTCCTGTATTTGCAGCTCGCACGACGGCAACGCCTTGTTCAATGGCGCGCGTTCGTGTCATCGCAAAATGTTGATAGGGGCCCGACGTCGTTCCAAACCAGCCATCATTGGTGATGTTGAGGATCCAGGAAAAAGAAGTTTCAGCGGCAACCTCCCACGGAAAAACAATTTCATAACAGATCATAGCCCGCGCCGGGGGGAGGCCCGGAATGGATATAACCTTCTTGGCGGACCTGTCCGGAGTGGCGAAATCTGACATCTGGTCAAGCGCCGGGATAACATTTGCAAGGCCGGTTGCCGCCATCACGGATCTAAGTGGCATATATTCGCCATAGGGCACCAAATGCTGCTTGTCATAAATATCTAGTATTTCGCCGGTCTCACCCAGAACCGCAAGGCTGTTCCAGTACTGGCGGATTTCCGGATCACGGCGCGGGGCGCCGGTTACGATGGCACCGCCTGACGGAATGATCTGTGATAATTCTTTTTGCAGGGGTTTTGTCGTTGTCAGATAATATGGCACCGCTGTTTCCGGCCAGATAAAATATCGCGGTGCGGAGCCATTATCAATCAGGCTCAACTCTACCAATTTTCTTAAATGATCAAGGAGGAGATCGGGTTTCCATTTATCGGTTTGAGGGATATTTGGTTGAACGAGCCTGAGTGGTGCGGCTTCAAAATTCTTTACGGGAGACGTCGGGATTCGGACCATGCCAATGCTGTAGAAGGTGACAAAGAGTCCCGTCGTAATAAGCAACGAGAGAGTAGCCGTTCTTCTGGATGTGCCAACTTCCCCAAATAGAGCTGGCAGAGAGCTGAGAAAAACGGTGAACAGGGTCAGGCCGTACGCACCGATAAATGCCGTCGTTTGTAAAATAGGGAGTATATCGCTCCAACTATAGCCAATAGCATTCCAGGGGAATCCTGTGAATAGAACACCCCGAATATACTCGAAAACCAGCCACAAACCGCTAAAGACAAATACTCTGGCCAGAGATCGCGTGCGGGAAACGTGAGTCAGAAGGGTCGCGCAGCCAGAGAGGATGGCAAGAAATGCAGGAAGAACCAAAACCGGCAGCGGCATAAGCAAGGCATGGGTCTTTGCATCAACCGTGAAGGCGACCCCAATCCAGTAAAGGCCGGCAATAAATTGGCCCCAACCAAACCACCATCCCGCGAAAAAAGCCTGTTTGCGGGATTTTGCAGCGCTTAAAATCCAAATCAGACCGGTAAAACTCACGGGCAGGAGGAATATAAGATTAAGCGGCGGCAGTGCTGCCGCGACAAGCACACCTAATACAAAGGCAATAAGTGATTTTTTAAACTGAGAAAGGTTTGAAACCCAGGCATTCAAGGCTGTCATTCAGCCAAATCCGCATCCGGCGGACGACGCCGGATTCTGACTTTTTTAACCTTTCTCAGATCTGCATCAATAATTTCAAAGTCCAGTCCGTCTGAGTGGGAGATGATTTCCCCGCGGGCCGGTATCTGTCCTGCTAGCTGGAAAACGAGTCCGCCAACGGTATCCACTTCATCGTCTTCCTCTTCCGGGAGCAAATCCATATCAACGAGGCTTTCCAGTTCCTCTATTGAGGCACGGGCGTCAGCCTCTAACATACCGTTTGCCCCGACGATGATCAGTGGACCTTCCTTCTCATCATGTTCGTCTTCAATATCGCCGACAATTTCCTCAACTAGATCCTCGATGGTAACAAGACCATCGATACCACCATATTCATCGACGACAGCCGCCATATGAATATGCGTCGCCCGCATTTTAAGAAGGAGGTCCGGTACAGTCATGGACGGCGGAACAAACAGGATTTCACGGCGGAAACTCAACCAGTCTCCGGCATCCTTATCGCCCCAGAAATTAATCAGATCCTTGATATGAAACATGCCCGTAACATTATCGAGGGTCTCGCTGTAGACCGGCATGCGTGAATGGCTTGTTTCCTTGAATCGTTTCACCACTTCATGCAAATTTGAGTTAGCATCAATTGCCTCAATGTCGGCACGAGGCACCAATACATCACTAATACTGAGTTCGCTAAAACTCAGGATGTTGGTCAACATCAGCTTCTCAGAAGCATTTATGGATTGTTCGGGGTCGTTATGCTCCTCAATCAGCTCTTCCAGCGTAGATCGTACGCTACTTTCCGTTTGCTGACCTATTCCCAGTACACGTTTTAGAATGTGTAAGACAGCATTAGTGGGCTTTTGGGATGGCGGTTCTACTGGTTGTTCAGAAAGGCTTTCGCGCGACATATTGTCAGTCATTTTTGGTCAGGGGTCTCCTGTCGCGGTTGATTAGAGAGCTCATAAGGATTAGTGATATTTAAGTCTTGTAAGATGACGATTTCAAGATGCTCCATTTTCTCGGCTTCATTTTCTGTCATATGATCAAAACCGGCAAGATGTAAAACGCCATGGACCAGCAAATGTGCCAAATGATTACGGATGTCTTTGGTTTGCGCTGTGGCTTCGCTGACCAAGGTTTCGCGCGCTAGGACAATGTCACCCAGCAATAATGGCTCATTCATGAGGCTGGCACTTTGTAGTTCCGCCTGGCTGAGCGGCGCATCTGGAAAAGAGAGGACATTTGTCGGCGTATCCTTACCGCGATAATCCCGGTTCAATATTTGAATTTCGGCGTCATTCGTAAAAACAACGCTCACCTCAACAGTTGGCTTTTGACCATCGGCAAGGGGAACGAGCTCAAACTCCCTGCTGACTAAACCGAGGGTAATAAGAGCGGCTTCTTTCGCCAAGGCATCAATGTCCGAAACAAGATTTCGCCATGATGGATCTGCAACTGAGATAGCAATATCGAGAGTAAAGGGAAGGTCATCCATCAGTATGTCATGGTTTCCTTGACTTTAATGCCAGTTGCTTTTCGCGGTCGTGTTCCCCGTAGGCGCGAACGATGCGGGTGACCAGCGGATGCCGGACGACATCTGATTCGCCAAAATTAATGAAATCTACGCCTTTAACGCCTTTTAGTATCTCGACAGCTTCATGCAACCCGGATCGCATTCCGAGCGGCAGGTCAATCTGGCTAAGATCGCCAGTGACGGCCATGCGGGAATTTTCACCCATCCGGGTGAGCAGCATCTTCATCTGGACGGGAGTCGTATTCTGCGCTTCATCAAGGATAATCGCGGCATTCGATAGTGTCCGTCCCCGCATAAATGCAAGGGCTGCAACTTCAATCTCCCCGTTTTCGAGGCGTTTAACGACCTCTTCGGCAGGGAGCATGTCATAAAGCGCATCGTAAAGCGGCCGAAGATAGGGGTCTATCTTATCCCGCATATCGCCGGGTAAAAATCCAAGCTTTTCGCCGGCTTCCACGGCAGGACGGGCCAAGATTAGTCGATCCACCTTGTTTTCGATCAGCATGGCCACCGCATTGGCAACAGCGAGGTAGGTTTTACCCGTGCCAGCCGGACCGAGACCAAAAACCAGTTCATGTGTGCGCAATGAATTTACATAGACACCTTGATTGGTCGATCGTGGTGTGATTCGCCGACGCTTGGTGACAATCATTGCGCCTTCACCTGAAACGGTGCCTCGGCTGCCATCTTTCGCAGGGGCATCATTTGCCATGCGTATGGCGCCGTCGACTTCGCCTTCGGTTACATCGAAACCTTTCTTGAGCCGTTCATAAAGGTCCAGCAATACGGTTTTTGCCGCTGCCTTTGCTGATTGACTACCCGAAACTGCCATTTTGTTCCCGCGGGAGGCAACAGAGACATCAAGGCCCTGTTCGATCCGCGCAAGATAGCGATCATGTTCCCCAACGAGTTGGGCAAGCAAATGATTGTCGTCAAATTCAAGAATGGTCGCGCTGTTCTTGTCGGGTTCGGACTTTGGGGAATTCGAGCTTGATTGATGTTTTGCCACGTTTGTTCCTATGCCGCGTCGGCGACACTACCGGGTTTCAATTCGCCACGTAGAGAATTTGCGTTACCCTCTCGTACAATGACAGTTGCAATATTACCGATTCGATGGGAAGGCGACGGCACAAAGACGGATTGCATATAAGGGCTCCGACCGACAAGTTGTCCTTCGCGTTTTCCTTCTCGTTCCAGCAGCACGTCAATTTCCTTGCCAACGAATGACCGGTTATAGGCAAGCTGTTGTTCATTCAGCAGGGCCTGTAGTCGGGCAAGGCGTTCGGATTTCACAGCCTCGTCAATCATCTCGCCGTCCAGCGCTGCTGCGGGCGTCCCTGGACGGGGGCTGTATTTAAAGCTGTAGGCTTGCGCATATTCGACGTCACGCACCAGTTGAAGGGTATCCTCAAACTCCTGATCCGTTTCGCCAGGAAATCCAACAATAAAATCGCCGGAAAGCGCCAGGTCGGGACGGTAATGACGCAGTTTATCAATAATGCGCCGATATTCATCCGCCGTATGGCGACGGTTCATCGCGGCGAGAATACGGTCAGAGCCAGCCTGCACCGGAAGATGAAGGTAAGGCATCAGGATATCTATATCCCGATGAGCGCTGCAGAGATCTTCTGACATCTCCAAAGGGTGGGACGTGGTGTAACGTAGCCGGTCCAGCCCCTCTACCTCTGCGAGTTCCTTTATCAGGCGCGCAAGGCTGACCGATTTACCGTCAGCCCCTTCGCCATGATAGGCGTTCACATTCTGCCCGAGCAGCGTTATCTCTCGCGTTCCCGCGGCAACCATGCGCTTTGCCTCATCGATGATCGCGGCAACGGGGCGGGAGAATTCAGCTCCCCGGGTATAAGGCACGACACAAAAGGCGCAGAACTTGTCACAGCCTTCCTGAACAGTCAGAAAGGCGCTGAGGTTTTTGTCAATTGCCTCTTCAGGCAGATGATCGAATTTGGGCTCAACGGGAAATTCCGTTTCCAAAATATGGCCGACGCCGCGTGTTGCCTGCGCCACCATTTCCGGCAGATGGTGATAGGATTGCGGCCCAAATACCATGTCCACATAGGGCGCACGTTTCATGATTTCCGCCCCTTCGGCCTGTGCAACACATCCGGCAACGGCGATAATCATATCACCTTCGTCGCGGGATTTTTTATCCCGGCGTAAATTGCGCAAGCGGCCCAACTCCGAAAAGGTTTTTTCCGATGCTTTTTCCCGTATATGGCAAGTATTGAGGATTGCCATATCCGCGTCAGCCGGTTTGTTTGTCAGGGAGTAGCCGAGAGGGGACATCAGGTCTGCCATGCGAGCTGAATCATAAACATTCATCTGGCAGCCATAAGTAGAGATATAAAGTTTTTTGTTCACGCTTCCTAGTCAACCTCACCGGTTCTGAAGACTTTGTCCGTCATTCTGAAATGCTGTTCCATAACATGGATAAATTAGCAGTAATATGACAAATAGAGAAGCACGGCCTGTAATTCACGGGAAAAATCGTCAAATTCGTAATTTTCTGCATTTGCAGGGCATTATGGCTCTTCCCGACCCGTTAACGCCCGACTAAGGCTTTTGGCTATGCTCAATTGACAGTCACTTGCCATCGTTTTTCGAGAATCATAGTCGTCAATTGTGACGGGAGGGTGAAAGCGTAACTCAGCCGTTATCGTGCCGCGTTTTAAAAACGCCCAGACATGGCTGAGTAATTCTTCATCTCCGACCCAGGCGATAATTCCCATTGTGCCGCGGGTTAGTGCAATACCGTTCAATCGGCTGTAGGCGATGGTCACTGGTTGAACTTTTAGATGGTGACCGTTGATCTCCCGCTCTGCGAGACCGAAATACGCACTCTTGAAATTCTGGATAATAATCCCGTTCGACGAGGTGCCTTCCGGGAACAGGAATAAATTGTCGCCATTTTCAAGATGCTCCTGCATTTCACCTTTGTGACCCTTGATGGCAGGCCGCGTACGCTTGATAAAAATTGTTTGCTGAAGTTTTGAAATCGCGCCAACAAAGGGGTAGCTCTGAACCTCTTTCTTGGCGACAAAACTTCCCTGAATGACCTTTCCGATAACGGGAATATCTAGCCAGGAAATATGATTAATCACAAACAGCGTTGGCTGAGTCTGTTCAATTTGACCCGAAACAACAACTTTGACCCTGAGCAGCCAGCAAATTCCCTTATGGAAAATTTGAGGAATGCGGTATCGATGCTGCTTAAAGGCCAGCAAGGTGATGATCTGAAATGGTATCAGAATTCCCGCCCATAAAAGGACGGCCAACACGGTAAGAAATGGACGAATGTTACTCATAAATGCAGGTGCGCCGAACCTTTAATCAAGTTTCTTGCTGTGTGATGTCTGTTTGATATTGACGACCGATTCCTCGGGAGGCACGTTCGCCATTGCCGATTTTGAAAGAGGCTTCCCATAAAGTTCAAGCCGGTGGTCAATCAGTTCAAAACCAAGTTCTTCGGCAATCTTCTTTTGTAAATCTTCGATCTGCTCGCTGGTAAACTCAATGACCTGGCCGGTTTGCACGTTGATCAGGTGATCATGGTGCTCTTCCGACGCTTCTTCATATCTGGCCCGGCCATCACCAAAGTCATGCCGCTCAAGTATGCCATTTTCTTCAAACATACGAACGGTGCGATAGACAGTTGAAATACTGATAGTTTCGTCGATCTCGGAGGCTCGTTTATAAACCAGTTCTACATCCGGATGATCTTGCGATTCCGATAGTACGCGCGCAATTACACGGCGCTGTTCTGTCATGCGCAAGCCCTTGTCCAGGCAGATTTGTTCCAGGCGAGTAGACATTTGAACCTCAGTTAACTTTCAATGACCGCTGATTTACTGTCAGCAGTATTGATTTTATACAAATTAATTTTTTAGGGCCAGCGAAAGTAGATATTACTTGGACTTTGCTTTCTTGCGGCGGGTTCCAAGACCTATTTTCTTAGCAAGATTGCGGCGCTGTTCGGCATAATTGGGCGCAACCATAGGATAGTCAGCAGGCAATCCCCAACGCTCCCTATATTCATCGGGCGTCAAGTCGTATGATGTTTTTAGATGTCGTTTGAGCATCTTTAGCTTCTTACCATCTTCTAGACAAATAATGTAATCTGGATGTATGGATTTGCGAATAGCAACGACCGGTTCCGGCTTTTCTTCCTCTTCCGCAGCTTCACCGATGGTTGAAAGAGTTTTATAAACATCATTAATCAAGGGTGCGATTTCCCCGGTGCTGACGGGGTTGCGAGACAAGTGTGAGGTAACGATATCCGTAGTTAGGGCGAGAAGCTCTAGCTTTTCTATCTTTTCGGACATTGTAATAAACCTCCTTCAATATCAAATGACTTAAAGTGTATAGTCAATATAAGTGTAAGTATGAAATATAAAATAGAATAAAGAAAAAAAATAATATTGGCTAACACTTATTCCGAACTAACGATTTTTTCCCCTTTTATAGGTTGAAGAATCTTTTTCATCGTAATCGCATCTTCAGTTCCCGCGTAATGGTTGTAATAATTTCTCCTTCGGCCAATTTCTTTAAATCCTGTTGTATAATAAAGACGTTGCGCTGCCAGGTTTTGTGAGCCGACCTCAAGGTAAAGGAAGCGAACGTTGGATTCTCTAAGTTTTGCAATGCCTTGGTTCAGAAGATAAGTGGCTATCCGCTTCCCGCGATATCCCGGCAGGGTGCCGAGCGTAAGGATCTCGGCTTCATCCATTACGGTCCGATAGAGCGAAAAGGCGGCGGGCTCTCCGGAGACACTCAATATCTCTAACAGGGTTCCGGGAATTTCGAGCGCGGAGATAAAATCATTTTCGTTCCAGGGTGCCGTGAAGCAATGTGCGTGCATGGCGGCGGCAAGCGGCGCAACAGACGCGTCTGTGAAAAAATCAGTTGAAAAATTATCTTCCTGCATAGGTTGCCCTGATTAGTTGGGTGCGGGGTCTCTTCCCCCTGGTAACTTTGCATCCGGCGCGCGAAGATAAAGTGGCGCTGGCGGAGGGGAGTTTCTTTCCGGTAGGCCGCGAGCATGAGCAAGGCGGGCAATATTGCTCGCATCAGGATCCTCATCAAGCTCAAGAACTTCATATTTCTGTGCATTGAAATCCGGCAGGCTTTGCAGGAGGGGAATGCCGGAGCCGATAATTATGGCCGACTCAATGTCCAGCGTCGCCAGTGCGTGCTCTATCTTGACTGCGGCGGGCCGGGAGAGCGGGGCAATTATCTCGCCGGTATCCAGGCGATTGAAGGCCTGCAGGTATACCTCTCCCCGTCTTGCATCCGCCGTTACGATAACGGGACGACCTTGCGTTAAGGTCATCGGCACAGCCGCAGCAAGCGCCTCGAGTGTTGTGATGCCAATGATTGGTTTCTTCGCAGCAATGGCGATCCCACGTGCAGCGGCGAGGCCGATCCTGAGCCCGGTAAAGGTACCTGGCCCAACAGTTACAGCAATCAGGTCGAGATCTTTGTATGCGAGGTCGGCTTCCAGCAGTTGAGCTTCTATCATCGGTAACAGGGTTTCCGCATGTCCTCGGCGACGTTTCTCATGGGTTTGTGAGAGGATCTCGGTTCCGTTGGTAATAGCAACAGAGCAGGCATTTAGCGCAGTATCAAATGCCAGTATCTTCATTATATTGCCTTCCGTAATCCAGCCATGTAGGGTCACCGTGAGGCGAGAGTGTTACGCTCAATGCCGCGTGATTTCAAGTCAACAGGTTCAAGATGCCGTTAAATGAAAACTTAACCGAAATAACCCCGGAAGAATTCAATGTGGAACTGGATCTGCGTTATGCCACCGCAAATAATTTCACTGGCGCGGCGATATATGGTCGGAGAGCCTGTTTTTTGAATCTGGAGGCGGCGGAGAACTTGCGCAAAGCCGTGGAATTGGCGGCGGATATAGGATTTCGGTTCAAGATATTTGACGCCTTTCGCCCGACGGAGGCTGTCCAGGCGCTATGGGATCATTCACCAAACCCCGATTTTTTGTCCGCCCCGAGCAATGGCTCGCCGCATTCACGGGGGGCCGCGATAGATCTTACCCTGATCGATGGGACAGGGCAGGAGCTTGAAATGGGAACCGGATTTGATGCCATGACGCCAATGTCCTATCATGGGGCGCGTGATATTGCGGCGGAGGCACAGCGAAACCGGGCCATTCTGCTGGGCCTAATGACGGCGGCCGGGTGGGACTTTTATCGAAATGAGTGGTGGCATTACCAATTGTTTACTCCCCGCCGATACCCTACCCTCTCGGATAAAGCAGCCGGAAGCCGTTTAATGGGCGAAACTGGCCAATCAGGGGCGGAATAACGAGCCATGAGAAAGACAGCTACAGGAATCATGCGAGCATTTGGTTTTATTTCCGTGGTCGTCACGATTGTAAGTATGAGTGGTCTGGCACGCGCAGCTGACTGGGCGAGCGTGATTATGTACCATCGTTTCGGCGAAGATCAGTACACCTCAACTAATATTCGCATCGATCAGTTCAAGGAGCATATTCAGGAATTACAGAATGGCCAGTATACCGTTCTGCCTCTCAATGAAATTGTTGATCGGCTTGCGAAGGGTGAGAATCTGCCTGACCGTACAGTCGCGCTCACAATTGATGATGCCTATTCGTCTGTTTATGAAGTAGCTTGGCCAATGCTGCGCGCGGCGAACCTGCCCTTCACGGTTTTTGTTGCTGTCGAAGGCGTGGACAAGCAGTTTCCCGGATATATGACCTGGGACCAGATCCGGGAACTGCGGGATGCGGGCGTTCATATCGGCCATCATACCTATTCGCATGGCCATTTGCCGCTTATGAGTTCGGAGGAAATCGAGGCTAATATAAACCTGGCGAGTGAACGATACCAGGCTGAATTAGGCTTTGTGCCCGCCATATTTGCCTATCCCTACGGTGAGTATGGGAATGACGTAAAAGCGGTAATTCGTAAAATCGGTTTCAAGGCGGCGTTCGGGCAGCAGTCTGGAGTTTTCTATTCTGGCCACGACAGGCTCGAGTTACCACGTTTTGCCATGAGTGAGAATTATGGGGGTATAGGCCGTTTTCGCCTTGCGGCAAACGCCTTGCCTCTGCGGGTTAAGGATGTAACCCCGTCAGATAATGTATTGACGCGAAATCCACCTAATTTCGGCTTCACCATAGCTGAGAGTTATGGCAACCTAAATGGCCTCTCCTGTTTCTCTTCCAACCAGACCGGTGGTGCCGTACCGATAGAGAAAATCGGCGACGCGCGGATCGAATTAAGGTTGGCCACAGCTTTCAAACCCGGGCGTGGCCGAATAAACTGTACACTTCTGGGACCGGACCGTCGCTGGCGGTGGTTTGGCTCCTTGTTCTACATCCCGAAGTAATATTAAACAAAATGGGGAATGCCGATGTATCGTCCAAACAAGCTAAAAGAAAAACTAAAAGCTGGTGAAAAAGCAGCAGCCTGCTGGCTCTTTTCGAATTCCTCGGATATGGCGGAAATTGTGGCCGGTGCCGGGTTTGATGCCCTTATGATTGATCATGAGCATGGCTCAGGAAGCTTGGAAACGGCGATTGATCAGCATCGCGCCGCGCGTTCGGTTAGTGATGTGACCGTTTTGATGCGTGTCCCTTGGAATGATACCGTCCTGATCAAGCGGGCGCTCGATACTGGGATGGAGGGCATCATGATCCCTTCCGTCAATACAGCGGAAGAAGCAAAAGCGGCGGTGGCAGCGTGCCGCTATCCACCAACGGGGATCAGAAGCGCGGGCTTCGGCGCTGCACGAGCTGGCGGATACGGGCGTGCCTCGCAGGAATATCGCGACAATCTGGATAAGGATCTGATGATCATATGTCAGATTGAAACCAAGGAAGCGGTTGGAAACATTGAGAGCATTGCTGCTGTCGATGGGGTGGACATGCTGTTTATAGGGCCGAATGATCTTTCGGGAAGTATTAACAAGCTCGCCGAATTCGACGACCCTGAGGTTAAGGCGCTCTTTGAAGAGGCGCGGGACCGCATTATTGCAAGCCCCGCTTTTCTTGGATGTATCTCGAAAGGGCCAGAGCAGACCAATGATCTTTTTGCGCAGGGTTTCGATTTTCTGCTCTGCGCTGGTGATACAGGCCTCGTATCGTCTGCAGCTGGCAATCTGCTGAAAAGCCTCAAGAAATAGACAAAAATGCCGCTTATATATATGGCTCTATAAGCGGCATTTTTTTTGGCGGTTACAGGGTTACATTGTAACTCTCGGCAGCTGCTGTAATCTGGCGCCAGGTTTCCTCGTCGATCTCGATTCCGTGGGCCTGGCGCAGTTCCCGTTGTTCCCGTTCTGGATCGCCCGGCACAATGACATTCCCATACCCTGTGCGAGGCGGGGACTCGCGAACATAGTCACACATGGCTTTCATTTCGCTCCCGATATAATCGGCCTCCGTCAGTCGCGCGGGGTCGATGACGATGGAAAGCATATTATTGATAATACGGGTATCGCGGATGTTCCCGGGCTGGATTGTTCCTCCGCCGCCGATTGCACCGGTCAGCAATTCGCACATTAGTGCCAAACCATATCCTTTATGCTCTGCTAATGGCAGAAGGGATCCGACATCTTCCGAGAACATCACGCCCGGGTCCGTCGTGGCATTTCCCTTGCTGTCAATCAGCAGGCCATCCTCCACTTTCTTGCCGCTGTTATGGGCAACTCGTATCTTTCCGAGCGCAACCTTGCTTGTTGCAAAATCGAGGATGATGCGGGGCTCGTCCTTGGTAGCGGGGAGGGAGATACAGATCGGATTGGTGCCGTAGCGGGCATCACTGCCACGATGCGGTGCGACAAGTCCGCGATGTCCGGTAACATTAACGAAATGAATGGAAACGAGGCCCGCATCGGTGCATTGCTCCCCATAAGTGCCAACGCGGCCAATATGATGAGCATTTCGTAGCGCAGACAGGGCAAGGCCGGTTTCTTGTGCCACGCTAATTGTCTCCGCCATTGCTTCGCGGGCAACAACCTGTCCAAAGCCGGCCCGACCATCAAAAACCAGGATAGAGCCGTCTTTCTTGATCTGCTCAACATGTTCGTTTGGCTTGAGATAACCAGCTTTTAAATTATCGACATAGCGGGGGATCATCCCAACACCATGGCTATCATGCCCAGAAAGATTGGCAAGGACGAGGTGATCGGCAACGATTGCTGCCTCAAGGGGGGCGCTGCCGGCAGCCTTTAAAATTTCTTCGATAAAAGCCTGTAAGATATCATGCTCAATTCGCATAGATCGATTTCTCCCGTTTATTGTTATTGTTTTAGATTGCTGTCATGCCGCCATCGACGATGAGTTCTGTCCCGGTGACATGGCGTGCCTCATCAGAGGCAAGGAATAGAATGCAATTCGCAATATCTATGGGCTCGGCTGGCGTTTTAAGGGGGACCCGCGCCGGAATAGCCTTCCAGCCCGCATCGACATCGCCGCCATACATACTCATTAAGTCATCCCCCATGTTTGTGCGGACAGGGTCGGGGTGAACGGAATTACAGCGAATGCCATATTCTTTCTTGGCGCAGTGAATAGCGACTGTCTTCGTAAGTTGCCGCACGGCAGCTTTTGATGCGCCATAGGCGGCAAGCGTCGGCGTGCCAACGATTGCAGCAACGGAGGAAATATTGACGATCGATCCACCGTGATCCTTCATTGCCTTAACCGCCGCCTGGCAGCCGAGAAAGACACCTTCTACATTTACTTGCTGGATGGCCTGCCAATGGGCAAGATCAGTATCCTCAATGGTTTGGTGATCCCCAATGGCGAGGATACCGGCATTATTAACCAGGATATCAAGTCTTCCAGGATCCGAGGATATTGTAGCCATCACCCGTTGCCAGTCGGTCTCCTTTGTAACGTCATGCGTTAAAAAGCGTGCATTGGCACCAAATTCCTTAACGGCATTTCCGCCGGCCTCGGCATCGATGTCAGTCATCACGACAAAGGCACCTTCTTCTATGAAACGGCGTGTAGTGGCCAGCCCAATTCCTGTTGCAGCGCCTGTTACCAGTGCGATTTTTTTTATTAAACGAGTCATGTCATGACCCCCCATTTTTATTTTTTGTGTCCTGGGTGCAGGTATACCCTGCTTATCAGGCACGACATTATCTGCATTTTTTCACATCCCGATGTAATTTGCGAGATGGAAAGTAGGGTAGGGTACGTATAGGGGGGGGCGATGGGCGCCTTAAGTGCGATTGGCAGCCAGTCGTTCAGGCGCCAGTGTAGCATCCTCAAAATCGCTAAGCTGGTTTATCTCGATCAACGATCGCAGGTTTTTCACATATTCCTGCCCCTTTTCGGAGTAGACATGCAATGTATCGATGAGGGTAAGACCATTGGGTGTAGCACCCGAGTTTGAATACTGGCGCGCCCGAATTTTCCGGAACTCCGCATAGGCCGGATGGGAATTGAGGTTCTGGATATATGCCCTGATCGAGTCGGCGATGGATTTAAACGCCTTAACTTCATATGTCTCATTTTCAGCTCGGTCTTCCGGTACTATCCCTCTTCCGGTGACCCAGACACGTTGACCGAAAAGCGCATTCCCTTCACGGGCAAAGCGCGATGTTCCCCAGCCAGATTCTTCCACTGCTTGCGCAAGTGCCATGGAGACCGGCACGCGATCTACTTTTACCAATAAACGTTCAGGGTTAGCCGGGTCCCCGCGGTAGCGTGTGGCCATTTCTTCAAGCCATTTACGATCCGCAGGAGGGAGGCTCTTCCCTTGCATTTTTTGGTTGATCAATCCCTTAAGCCGTTCCCGTCTCTCCATAATTCTTTCATTCGCGCTCAGGACGAGGGGTAAAACAACCTTTATAAAAGTGGATTTGCGTTTACTCACATCCTCAATATCGACGATATCGACCGGGATCTGATCAACATAAAAGCGCGGCACAAGGTCACCATTGCGAATGTCTTGCAGCCGATAGTCCAGCGTGTTAAGCGCGGTGTTTAGTGACGCCATGTCGAATTGGTCCGGCTGTTCCAGGGTGGGCATATCCCCTGGTTTGCGGACGGGAACGGGCACGCTTTTGGTGAACAGTGTTTTGCTGAGACTGAAAGACGTACTCTGAGTATCAAAAGTACGTTCAATAAATTCAGGTAGCAGATACGTCACCGCCAGAACAAGTCCTGCTAATGTCGCTATCTTGTTTGATTTGATACCGGATTTAAATAACTGCATATCCAAAAACTTGTGCTGCCTTAAGCTCTGGGAAAAGCGCTATAACTAAATTTATACAAGATATAGCATTCCAATACTATAATACACACAATATATAGGCCCAAAGTGCATTTTCCTCACTTTGAGCCAGAAACGGAATATGTGGTCCTCCACTAGTAATATCAAGAGTAGTTTTTAGTAATTGAATTTATCCAATTAATTCAGTCTGTTATGAAAGTATCGGCAACTTTCCGCTAATTAAGTCCAAATAAAAAGAGGAAAAACTGCGAATCAACATTGTTGTGGCGGGCAATGTGTGGAAACCAGGAAAGTCAGGTTACGGCATCGAGCTGCCGGTTGGTCAGATTGCCCGGTACAACTGTAATTGGGATCGCAAATGTACCCGACATTTCCCCGACGAGGCTTTTGATCAGCGGCCCGGGACCACCAGTATCAGGAGAAGCTGCAAGAACGAGAACTCGAATATCGGAATCTTCTTCGATAAGTGCCAGTACTTCCTCTTTTTTAAGGCCATCGCGGATCGCAAATTCCGGAACAATAGTGGTTTCCTTCTGAATTTCCTCTGCAAGATTCTGCAAAAGCTCTTCGGCAGCCTCGCGTGCCTCCTCCCGCATAGCTTGCTCAACACCCATCCAATGCTGAAATTCAGGGGGTTCAATAACGTAAAGCAGGATTACCCCGCCGCCAACATGCCAAGCGCGGCGGCTGGCGAAGCGGATCGCTGATTTACATTCCGGTGTATCGTCGACGACGACAAGGAATTTGTTGCGCATGCCGCTATGGGTCTCCTCTGACATAAAGACTCCGTCAGTTATTCTTGGGAGGGTATCCTGCCACTATCGGCGAGGTTATTTCAAGAGAATGTTGCTGATCTCCTGCAACTGCGTGCGGGCGCGTAAGATGTAGAAGCCCTGAGCTGTCAGGTGATTGGGAAGAAACTGGGAATCTGGCGCCGCGTTAACAATGATAAAGGGGTTGAGATCGATAACTGATTTTAAGCTCGCCAGCATCTGCGACCAGGCATTGGTAAGCCCGCGCTCCTTAATCAGGCTTTCATAGTCTTGCGACAGGGCCTTTAATAACAAATAGTAGCCGTAGGCCTGCCCCTTTACGCCATAAAAGATATTATCCGCCTGAAAATCAATTATATCACCGGAATTTTCGTCAACATGCTGATCGATGGTCGCCGTGGAAGAACCCATATCAAGTGCTATCCGGTCAAGCGTCGCCAGAAGATTATCGGCGCGCTTCTCGAAAACGGCCTTACCTGCGGCCAGCCGCTTATTGTAGCTGATCAGGGAAGAGCGCGCCTTCTCATACTGTTCTTCTGATGCAGCAGTCGGCAGTAGGGAAATTGTTGGATCCCATGCCCATTTTGTACCGGAGTATTGGAGCAGGCCCGCCGCTTCCTGCAAATCCGGGTCTGTCTGGCTTGATCCGCGTGTTCGGCCAATCTGGTCTGTTAATTCAAACCCGAAGCGGGCAAGGGCCGAAATAATACCTTGCTGATAATTTGGCATATTATCAAGGAGGGAGGAGGGCATGAAAAAAGGATCGTTTGCCGTCCAGCGATTGACATTGATTTCCCGATCGATGAGGCCAGCCATCATATCCACCGCATGACTGCCCCCGGCAACGACATTTGTACCGGTCGGCACGAAATCCGTATCATCCTCGATATTATGGATCATTAACATGCCAACAGGATAATAGAGGATTAGAAAAAGCAGGATGAGGAATGCAAAGACTTTCCAGCTTCGCTTCGCGCTTTCCCGAACGATTTCAGCGCGTCGACCAATCCGTTTCGTTTCCTTGCCGTTACTACCGATCTCGCTCATATATCTCGCCCGTTTGTCATTCCTGGTCACTTGGCATCCTCTAAGGATGTATGTTGTTTAAGCTCAACTTACAAGCGCTGCCCTTACGGACGGATGAGGCCAACGACTTCCTTGACCTCGTCAATTACGGGTGCGGCGATAGCTGAAGCTCGCTCGGCACCCTCTCTTAATATAGCGTCTACATGGCCTGGGTCGGCCATAAGCCTTTTCATTTCCTCACCGATTGGCCCAAATTTCTCAACCGCCAGATCGGTAAGCGCCGGCTTGAAGGTGGAGAAGGCTGCGCCTGCAAATTCATTCAGGACTTCCTGTCGGGTGAGATTGGCAAGGGCGGCATATATCCCAACCAGATTGGCGGCCTCTGGCCGATCTTTCAACCCTTCCTCTGCGTCAGGAAGTGGATCAGCATCCGTCCGTGCCTTGCGGAGTTTTTTCGCAATGCTGTCGCGGTCATCCGTGAAGGTAATGCGCGAATAATCACTTGGATCGGATTTGGACATTTTTTTTGATCCATCGCGTAAAGACATGACACGTGTTGCCGCCCCAAAAATAAGCGGCTCCACCAGAGGAAATGTCTCTGTCCCATAGTCATTATTGAATTTCTGGGCAATATCGCGGGTCAATTCCAGATGTTGTTTCTGATCCTCGCCCACGGGGACATGGGTTGCCTTATAGACCATAATATCCGCTGCCATCAGGGAAGGATAAGCGTAAAGGCCGAGAGACGCATTCTCCCGGTTCTTGCCGGCCTTTTCCTTGAACTGGGTCATCCGGTTCATCCAGCCGAGCCGGGCGACACAATTGAAAATCCACGCGAGTTCGGCGTGAGCCGGAACTGTGCTTTGGGCAAAAATTATGGATCGTTTCGGATCAACGCCGGCGGCGATGTATGCTGCTGCGACCTCACGGGTGTTGTTGCGCAGTTCTTCCGGGTCTTGCCAAACGGTAATGGCATGCATGTTGACGGCACAGTAAATGCATTCATAGTCATCCTGCAAACCAACGAAATTGCGGATGGCGCCAAGATAGTTACCGAGATGAAGATTTCCGCTTGGCTGGACGCCGGAAAAAATACGAGACATGACTTAAAGCTCCTCACGCTTTGGACGCGGGCCCCAAAAGTGACGGACTGACAATCAGATCGTCGGGGCCGGGGATTGGGCATTGCCCGGGAATTGATCTCGGCCTTATTGCAGGCGTCTTACGGATCGTCAACAAATTTACGCGTCCGGGCGTTGTTTCAGCATGGATTTTATCTCCTTTAGGCGCGCTGTGCCGGTGAAAATGATACCGATGGCATAAAGTAGGCTCCCACATATAATGAGTGACACAAGGGCGCCAATCCTTGAGGTTAGATCACCGTTGAAAAGCTCGGCCAAGTTTTCCCGGGCGATATAGAGTCCAACTGCCATAATTGCGGTGGCAATGAGTATACCGAGGAGGCGTCGCAAGAGCCGGGTGTCGGCGGTGTAATGGCCGCGCCGGCGCAAAATCACAAATAGAAGAAGCACGTTAAACCATGAGGAAAGAGATGTCGCAAGCGCGATCCCCACATGATCGAAAAACCGGATCAGGATAAGGCTCAACACCACATTAAGGATCATGGCAAGGACGCCGACAATGACCGGTGTCGTGGTATCCTCACGGGCAAAAAAACCAGGGGCGAGTATTTTCACCAATACATAGGCGGGGAGACCCGTCGAGAAGGCCAGCAGTGCCGCTGCCGTGCTTTGGCTGGCTGCGGGGGTAAATTCCCCATGCTGAAAAAGGACGGATGTAATCTCCTCCGGAATGACCAGTAATGCCGCCGCCGCCGGCAGCGTCAGAAGCAGCGAAAGCTCCATTGCCCTGTTCATGCTGTTGAGGGCTGTTTTCTCTTCTCCCGCCCGGAGTTGACGGGAGAGCATGGGCAATAGCGCGGTCCCAACCGCTATACCGATCACACCCAAGGGGAGCTGGTATACCCGGTCTGCATAATAAAGATAGGAGATGGAGCCCGTCGCGAGAAATGAGGCGATAATCGTTCCAACCAGAATATTAATTTGCATCACCCCTGCGCCTAATGCGCCAGGCAGCATCAACCGGAATAACCGTTTAATATCGGCGTTGAAAACAGGTCGGCCGGGCTTGATTGCAATATCTGCGCGCCAGCAAGCGATAGCGAGGAAAATAACCTGCGCAAGTCCGGCAATCGCCACCCCGACGGCAAGCAACATCCCGACCTGACTCTCCGCCTGGCCTAAGCCATATAGTAGGCAGCCGATCAGAATGATGTTGAGCAGGATTGGTGCCGCCGCCATGGCTGCGAACTTGTAAAAGACATTTAATACGCCACCGAGGAGGGCAACAATCGCCATTGCTGTCAGATAGGGAAAAGTGACACGCGTAAAGTCGACGGCCAGGTCAAAACGGTTTCCGTCCGGCGTGAAGCCGGGCGCCAACCAGAGCATCATGAACGGCATGAAAATCATGAAAAGCGCGGAAAATATGAGTAGGAAGCCGACCAGTATACTTAACGCCTGACCCGCAAATTCAAGCGCAATATCCTTACCTTCTGCCTCTAGTTTACGGGCGAAAAGTGGGATAAAGGCGGCCGAAAAAGCGCCTTCTGCAACCAGGCGGCGAAACATGTTCGGAATGCGAAAGGCAACAAAAAAAGCATCCGCCACCGGCCCTGCGCCCAATACTGACGCCATCAGGATATCGCGCAAAAAACCGAGGACGCGACTGATCATGGTAAAGCCACCAACTGTGGCGACGGATTTAATCAAACTCATGCGCTCTCCTATAGCACAGGTGAGGCAGAGCTGCCCATTAGCTTCCGCTGCTCGCTACTTTTTTTGCGCGGCTCCCTTTTTTCTTCGGCTCCATATCTTCATTGAGAGCAAGAAGCAGCCTTTTCTCGATGTTGGCGAGCTTGACCTTGTTGGTAATTTTCAATCCAAAACTGTCTTTGACATAGAATACGTCGACGGCGCGCTCTCCGTAGGTAGCAATATGTGCCGACGAAATGGACAGGGAGAGGGTGAATAATGTACGGGTCAACTTGGCAAGCAAGCCGGGGCGGTCCCGACCCCGAACCTCAATCACCGTATGTGTATTAGATGCCTTGTTATCCAAAATAACCGCGGGGTGGACGGTAAAGACTTCCGTTCGGCTCGGCAGGCTTGATTCCCGTAGCTCCACTATCTCCAGATGTGGTTTCCGGGTCCCTTGCAATGTTTCTTCAATCGTTTGGCGCAATTTTTTCATCCTGCCGCGTTGATCATAAACCTTGCCTTCGGAATCCTGAATACAAAAGGTATCGAGCGCCATTCCATCTGTTGTCGTATGAATTTTTGCATCGACAATGTTTGCACCGCTAACTGACATCGCGCCGGTGATCCGGGAAAACAATCCTGGATGGTCTGCAGTATAAACAATAACTTCCGTAATGGACCGGAACGGATCACTCTTCGCTTCGATAGTGAAAAGAGCCCCTTCCTTGTCAGCCTTTTGCATGAGTGTGGCATGAACGATACGGTCCTCACTACTGCTTCCAATCCAGTATGATTGGTAAAAACGGCTGATATGAGTCTCGATTTCCTCTTCTTTCCAGTTCTTTAGAAGTTCGCGTAATTCTTCCTGATAATGCTTGGCGCGTTCTGCCCGGCCTTCGGAGATATGACCCCCTGTAAGGGCATTTTCGGTTGCATAATAAAGCTCGCGAAGTAGCTGCCCTTTCCATCCGTTCCAAACATTCGGTCCGACTGCGCGGATGTCTGCGACAGTCAGAACAAGAAGAAGCCGCAAGCGCTCCGGGCTTTGAACGATTTTTACGAAATCCTCAATGGTCTTCGGGTCCGAAATATCCCGCTTAAAGGCGAATGCACTAAACGCTAAATGATAGCGGACAAGCCAGGCAACCGTTTCCGTCTCAGACGGGGATAACCCAAGTCTGGGGCAAAGTCTCTCCGCGACATCGGCCCCCAGTATCGAATGATCTCCGCCGCGCCCCTTGGCGATATCATGTATCAGCACTGCGCAATAAAGAACATTCCGCGACACTATTTTAGGCATAATATTATGGGAGAGCGGGTGTTCCTCTTTTAGTGCGCCATCCTCAATTTGGGAAATGATGCCAATGGCGCGAATTGTATGCTCATCCACTGTGTAGACATGGTACATGTCATGCTGCATCTGGGCGACGACACGGCCAAAATCGGGCACAAAGCGACCAAATACGCCGGCTTCATTCAGGCGCCGCAGGGTCGTTTCAGGATCCTTGCGGCTTGTCATCATATCAAGAAATAGCTGGTTGGCCTTTTCATCATTCCGAAGACTTCGATTGATCAGCTTTAAGTCCTGGCGAATAAGCCGCAATGCGTTAGGATGGACATCCAGGCCTTTTTCCTGGGCCAAATGGAATAGCTCGAGCATCCTGGTAGGGTCTTGCTTGAAGCTATCATCATGCGCCACATTGATGCGTCCGCTTTCAACGACATAGCCTTTTAGCTTTCTTATAGCGAGACCGAGCCGTGGAATTGGTAAACGGCTTTTTTTCTGCTGCTCAGCTTCCAGGCTGGCGCAGAAAATTCGTGTCAGATCTCCAACATCCTTTGCAACAAGGAAGTAATGCTTCATGAACCGCTCGACCCCGCTGGTCCCGGCATGATCCTTATATTGAAGACGTCGGGCAAGTTCTGTCTGAACGTCAAAGGTAATCCGTTCTTCGGGTCGCCCTGTCAGATAGTGAAGATGACATCGTACAGATCGAAGGAAATTAGATGCCTTGGTGAACCTGCGGCGCTCCTTTTCAGTGAAGACGCCCAGCTTAACAAGTTTTGAAATATCAGTTGTTCCATGCAGAAACTTTGCTATCCAGAACAGGGTTTGCAGATCGCGGAGACCTCCTTTACCCTCCTTTATGTTCGGTTCCACAACATAGCGGGAATTGCCGAACCGTTCATGGCGTTCCTTTCTCTCCTGCAGCTTGGCCTCAATGAATTCGCGGCTGCGCCCCGAGACTACCTCCTTCATATATTTGCGATACATCTCGTTGAACAATTCCTGGTCACCCCAGACATAACGCGCCTCCAGCAGGGCGGTTTGAATGGTTGCGTCTTTTTTCGCGAGGCGGACGCATTCATTTGCTGTGCGTGTTGAATGGCCAACCTTCAGGCCGAGATCCCAAAGCATATAGAGTACGAATTCAATGACCTGTTCGCACCAGGGCGTCTGCTTATATGGAAAGAGAAAAAGCAGGTCGACATCTGAATAGGGAGCGAGTTCGCCACGACCGTATCCTCCAACTGCGACGAGTGACAGTTTTTCTTCCGGCGTTGGATTGCTGAGCCGATAGATATATTGAGTGGCGACATCGTAGATAGCTCGAATTAATTGGTCGACCAGGAAACACTGGGCGTACATCATTGTACGGCCCTTGTTGGAATGCATGAACCGGGCTTGAACGACCTTGCTTCCATGGTCGAGACTTTTCTTGAATAGCTTTAAGATTTCCTGCCGGAACTCGAAGCTGTCCGGGTTATGCTTCTCGACAATTTCCGCAATCGACAAAACCAGTGCGCGCCGATCAATAATCTCTTTTCGATTAGGAATTTTTTCCATCTATAATCCAATTGGCCGTTCAGACTTGCCATGTAACGCAGGTGCTTTTAGACTTTTCTACCTAGTTATCTAGCAAATATCGGGACCGAATGCCCGAAATATATAATCAGGTATTTTTTGGGAACTCAGTATTTTGCTGACCGGACGCTTATCATGAAACAATATGATATTGAGGATTTATCGGTCGCAACTGCATATAAATCCTATCCAGAGACCATAAGAACTACATTGTTGGCACTGAGGCATCTTATTTTTGAGGTCGCCGACAGCATGGACGATGTGACGTTAACCGAAACCCTAAAATGGGGAGAGCCAAGTTATAATGCAAGCGGGAAAGCGGGGACACCCATTCGGCTAGCCCCGTCCAAGGAAAAAGACCTATGTGGCCTTTTCGTGCATTGCCAGACAAGTCTAATCGATGAATTCAGAAGCAGATATCCAGATGCTTTTCAATACAGTGGTACGCGCGCCATTCTTTTTGCTCCTAATGATACCGTTATAAAACCTGAACTCCGGGAATTTATTTCTGCGGCACTGACATATCACCGACGCAAATCTCTTTTGGTCAAAAGCTGACTTTATGAATTTTTGGGCATTTACAGATGGCGCAATGCTTGGCGCTGCGCTTATCATCGCTATTGGCGCGCAGAATCTGTTTGTCCTGCGACAGGGCGCGCGACGGGATCAGATATTTATTATTTGTCTGTTATCGTCCCTGATAGATGCATCGTTAATTCTGTTGGGGGCAATGGGTCTCGGCTCTGCTATTGCGGCTTTTCCCGAGTTGGTGCCCTGGGCGAGTTGGTGCGGAGCGATATTCCTGATCCTGTTTGGACTTCTTTCCTGCCGGCGAGTTATTTGGCCGGACGTTGTGCGGACGACGTATGATACGCCGGTTGTGACCTCAAGGCGAAAAGCGGCTCTTTTGACACTTGCGTTCGGTTTCCTGAATCCTCACGTTTATCTGGATACGGTTATATTGCTGGGAGGAATTGCGGCGGGATACGAAATAAATGCACGTATCTATTTTGTCATCGGAGCGATCCTTGCGTCCTTTATCTGGTTTTTCGGTATTGGGTATGGCGCTCGTCTACTTGCTCCGTTGATGCAAAACAGGACGGGTGCCCGCAGTCTTGATCTGATTGTCGCTGTAATGATGTTTTTTATTGCGGCCAGCCTGATTTACGAGCAGCTGACCGCAATAGAATAAAGGCTTGATCAGGCGATTGTCTGACCACCGTCAATCACAATCGTCTGGCCGGTCAGGAAGGTGCCCGCGTCTGAGGCCATTAGAATGGCGGCACCGGCAATCTCTTCGGGTTGACCGATACGCTGCAAAGGCGCGCGTGCCGTTGCCCGTTTAAGATATTCCGGATTTTCCCAGAGTGCCCGCGCAAAATTCGTCTGGATAAGTCCAGGCGCAATCGCATTGACGCGGATATTATCGGCACCATGTTCTACGGCGAGGTTCCGGACAAGCTGCATATCTGCAGCCTTGGAAATGCTATAGGCACCCAAAACGGATGATCCACGTAGCCCGCCGATAGAGGAAACGATGATGATGGCGCCGTCCTTGCGGGCCTTCATTTCCGGAAGGACCATATTGCAAAGCCAATGGTTAGACTTGATATTGGCAGCCATTATCTTGTCAAATGCGTCATCGGGGATGTCGGTGGACGGACCGTAAAATGGATTGAGTGCAGCGTTGCTGACGAGTGCATGAATATCGCCCAGCTGTTTGTGCGTTTCGTCTACAAGGTTCTGCAGTGATTCCTTGGAATTGATATTGCAGGGGATAACGATTGCCTGACCGCTGCTCCCGGCGGGCAGGCTGTCATTGATTTCCTTGGCAACTTCTTCACAAATGTCAGCTTTCCGGCTCGAGATTGTCACTTTCGCGCCGGCAAGGGCCATTTGATGAGCTATCGCCTTGCCGATTCCCTTGCTGGAACCGGTTATCACGATATTTTTTCCGGATAGATCAAACATATGGTTTCTCCTTTTTTATTGTTTTTCTTGTTATAAATTTTGACATCAACGTAAACGATCACCGCGGGCGTTGTCATTAACTAGATAATCATTTGTCCATTATTTCCTTAAACTCGTAAAGTAGGTGCAGGGCATCACGCGGCGAAAGGTCGTCGACATTGATGGCCTTGATCCTTTCCTCAAGTTCGGATGGAACCATGTTCTTTTCCTGCGTGGCCGTTTCAGCAATTACGGTTGAGAAAAGCGGCAGGTCGTTTGCGAGCCGCATTGCTGCCGAGCCCTGATCTTTTTCCTCCAAAGCTGTCAGGACAGTTTCAGCGCGTTTTATAACCGCTTTGGGAAGGCCCGCGAGTTTCGCAACCTGAATACCGTAAGATCGATCCGCTGAACCCTCTCCAACTTCATGCAAGAAGATGACGTCGCCCTTCCATTCGCGAACACGCATGCTGTGATTTTGCAGGGCGTTCAGATTGGAGGCCAGTGTTGTCAGTTCGTGATAATGGGTTGCGAAAAGCGCCCGGCATTGATTGACATCATGCAGATTTTCAACGGTCGCCCAGGCAATGGAGAGACCGTCATAGGTTGCTGTTCCCCGTCCGATTTCATCAAGAATGACGAGGGCGCGCGGTCCCGCTTGATTCAGGATGGATGCCGTCTCTACCATTTCTACCATAAATGTTGAACGACCACGGGCAAGATCATCGGCGGCGCCGACCCGGCTGAACAGTCGATCAACTATGCCGATATGTGCTGAGTCCGCCGGAACAAAGGCACCCATCTGGGCCAGTATTGCAATAAGCGCATTTTGCCTTAAGAAAGTACTCTTACCTGCCATGTTTGGGCCGGTCAGCAGCCATAGCCTCTGCGCCTCATTAAGGCAGCAGTCATTCGCGACAAAATCAGCTTCCGCACCTGCTTTCAGTGCGGCTTCAACAACGGGGTGGCGACCGCCAGCAATGTCAAAGCTGAGGCTGTCATCAACCACAGGACGGCAATAGGATTGCTCAATTGCCAGTTCTGCGTGACTTACGGCAACGTCGATACGGGCAATAGCCTCGGCAGCAGAGAGGATAGCCGTGCCTGCCTCCTTCACCTTTTGGACAAGTTCCTCAAAAAGAGTAATTTCCAGGGCAAGAGCTCTGTCCGCTGCACGAGATATCTTGTCTTCTAACTCTCCAAGCGCAACCGTCGAATACCGCACAGCGTTTGCCATGGTTTGACGATGAATAAAATTCTCCGTCATTTTGTCAACGAATCGCGGCGTGATCTCAATAAAATAACCAAGCACATTGTTATGCTTGATTTTCAGAGATGGAACGTCGACTTCCTGCGCATAGGCCGCTTGAAGGTTGGCAATATGACGGCGGCTTTCGTCACGCAGGGTTCGAAGTTCATCCAGGTCCGCTCGAAAACCCTGGGCGATAAAGCCGCCATCGCGAGGGAGGAGAGGGACATCCGGTGCCAGTGCATTACGCAAGAGTTCGACAAGTTCCGCATGATACCCAAGCTGTTCGCTTGCCTCCGCAAGGCCGGCCGGCAGGGAATCGAGGCCGCTCGCCGCCATGCCGGCGCGTATGTTTGCGGTTTCACCAAGGCCATCTCGAATAACGGCAAGATCACGAGGGCCTCCGCGGTCCAACATGAGGCGCGAGAGCGCCCTTTCCGTATCCGGGCAGCGTCTTAGAATTTCGCGAAGTTGTTCCCGTCGACCATGATCGCTTGCAAAAAAGCTTACCATGTCCAGCCGGTTAATAATCTGGGAAGGATCAGTAAGGGGACTCGACAAATCGGCGGCAAGGCGTCGTCCACCGCTACCGGTTACCGTCCGGTCAATCGTTGCCAGCAAGCTTCCGCTCCGCTCTCCTGTCATCGTGCGGGTCAGTTCAAGATTACGCCGGGTCGCGGCATCGATTGACATGACATCAGATGCCGCCATCTTTACCGGTGCTTTAATCAGCGGAAACTTACCCTTTTGGGTCAATTCCACATAGTCCACAAGTGCGCCCGCAGCCGCCAGCTCTGCGCGATTGAAGGCGCCAAAGGCGTCGAGGGTTGCCACATTGAACAGGCTCTTGAGACGCTTTTCTCCATTCTGGCTCTCAAAACGGACAGAAGGGAGCGGGGTCAGCGCTTTTCCCCAATCATTTATGAGTTCCGAAAAATTATCTTCATCCAGCCATTTGTCCGAAACCAGTATTTCGCCGGGGTGCAAGCGGGCGATCTGCGCGGCCAGTTCTTCAGGCGATGTTGCGGCGGCAAAAAACTCGCCTGTGGATATGTCAAGCCAAGCCATCGCATAGTCTTTACCAGCACGTGCCAACGCCAGCAGGAAATTATGACTTCTGGCATCAAGCAGGCTATCTTCGGTAATCGTGCCGGGCGTAACCAGGCGCACAACCTCACGCGCGACAACCGCTTTATATCCGCGCTTCTTGGCTTCTGCAGGGCTTTCCGTCTGTTCCGCTACTGCCACCCGATGTCCCTTGCGGATCAGTTTTTGCAAATAGTTGTCCGCCGCATGGACGGGAACACCGCACATCGGGATGTCCTCCCCGCCATGTTTGCCACGTTTGGTGAGGGCAATATCCAGCGCATTTGATGCAATTTCTGCATCGTTAAAAAAGAGCTCATAAAAATCACCCATCCGGTAAAACAGCAAGCTGTCCGGGTGCGCCTCCTTGATGGAGAGATACTGTTCCATCATCGGCGTGACTGATTTATTCGGTTGCGACTTGGTTTTGACTAGGGTAGGCATGAGGGAAAACTATCATAGCATGCCATTTTGCCAACTGCTTAATCGTAAATTTTAAACTCATTTTGATGACATGAGCTTTGTGAGGACAGGGGTCGATGAACGATAAACCGGATCTTAGCCAGTATGAAGAGGCGTTGCGCTATCATGCGCAGGGCAAACCTGGGAAACTTGAAATCGTCGCGACCAAGTCCGTTGCAACCCAACAGGATCTGTCGCTCGCCTATTCGCCGGGTGTTGCGGGGCCTTGCCTTGCAATCGCCGACGATCCTGAATGTGTTTATGATTATACAACCAAAGGCAATCGGGTTGCCGTAATCTCCAATGGTACCGCCGTTCTTGGTTTGGGTAACCTTGGCGCGCTAGGCTCAAAACCTGTAATGGAGGGTAAAGCTGTACTGTTCAAGCGGTTTGCCGATATCGATTGCTTTGATCTTGAGTTGGACACGGAAAATGTGGATGAGTTCGTAAATTGCGTCCGTTTGATGGGCCCGAGTTTTGGCGGAATTAATCTGGAGGATATCAAGGCGCCGGAATGCTTCATCATTGAGCAGCGCTTGCGTGAAGAGATGGATATCCCTGTTTTTCATGATGATCAGCATGGCACCGCCATTATCTGCGCTGCCGGGATTATTAATGCGCTGGATTTGACGGGTCGAACGCTTAAAGACTGTAAAGTGGTGGTAAATGGTGCGGGTGCTGCTGCCATTGCCTGTCTTGAGTTGATCAAGGCCATGGGGTTGCCGAACGAAAATGCCATTCTTTGCGATACAAAGGGTGTCATCTTCAAGGGCCGCGAAGACGGAATGAATCAATGGAAATCAGCCCATGCAGTAACCACCGACCTTCGTTCACTGGAAGAGGCTATGGTTGGCGCTGATATATTTCTGGGCTTATCGGTGAAGGGTGCCGTTAGTAAGGAAATGGTTCAAACTATGGCGGATAAGCCGATCATTTTTGCCATGGCCAACCCGGACCCGGAGATCCGGCCTGAGGAAATTGCCGAAGTGCGTAAAGACGCTATTGTGGCGACGGGACGCTCGGATTTTCCAAACCAGGTAAACAATGTTCTCGGCTTTCCATATATATTCCGGGGCGCGCTCGACGTCCGGGCAACAACGATTAACGAGGAGATGAAAATTGCCGCCGCCGAAGCCTTGGCGGAATTGGCACGGGAGGATGTCCCGGATGAGGTGGCCGCTGCCTATAAGGGGAAGCGACCAATCTATGGCCCTGAATATATTATTCCCGTGCCGTTCGATCCCCGACTGATCAGCCATGTGCCGACAGCGGTCGCGAAAGCGGCGATGGATAGCGGCGTTGCCCGGCGCCCCATTATTGATGAGCAGGCGTATCGGAACGTGCTTCGTGCGCGCCTTGATCCGACCGCGGGCTCTTTGCAGCTCATCCTGGATGAAGTGCGTGCTGCCCCGCGACGCGTTGTCTTTGCGGAAGGTGAAGAAGAAAAAGTGATCCGCGCAGCGGTTGAATTCCTGAAGGCTGGATATGGCATTCCCGTACTTATTGGCCGAGAGGATGAAATTCGGAAAATCATGGCCGAAATCGGCATTGAGGGTTCTGAGAATATCGAGATTTACAATGCTCGGGAGATGGAACATCGGGAAAAATACTACAACTTCCTCTATGAACGGCTGCAGCGGAAGGGCTATCTGCGCCGGGATTGCGCCAGACTCGTAAACCGGGACCGTAATATTTTCGCGGCATGTATGGTTGCTATGGGGGACGCGGATGCGGTTCTCACAGGCGTCACCCGGCGCTTCTCCGTTGCTTTCAAGGAAATCCAGAAAGTGATCGATCCTAAGCCCGATCAATTGGTCATCGGTGTTTCCGTCATTGTCGGCCGCGATCGTACTGTTTTTATGGCCGATACGACCGTCACCACTTTGCCAACGGCAGAAGAGCTTGTCACAATTTCCAAGGAAACGGCGGAAGTTGCAAGGCGTCTAGGGCATGAGCCACGTGTCGCACTGCTTTCCTATTCCAATTTTGGAAATCCAAAACATTATACCGCTGACAGTGTTCGCGAAGCGGTGGAGATGATGGATCGCGAAGAACTTGATTTCGAGTATGAAGGCGATATTTCCGCAGATGTCGCGCTGGATCCGGACTTGATGGCGAGCTTCTATCCGTTTTGCCGTTTGTCTGGCCCAGCCAATGTACTGGTTATGCCCGGGCTGCATTCTGCGAACATTGCGTCAAAACTGATGCCGGTGCTAGGAGAGAGCAAGGTGATTGGTCCGCTGCTTGTTGGGTTGTCAAAGCCAGTGCAGATCGTCCCGATTGGTGCAACCGTTTCCGATCTCGTCAACATGGCGGCGCTCGCCGCGCATGAGGCTGGTCAGTAAAGACACGATCCATCAATCAATCATATAGCCTCTGACGTAGCTTGCGGTGAGCAATCCAGAATGCGGCCACGCTAAAGGCAATGATGTAGCCCGTATGCAGTAAGATTGCGGTGACACCCACCTCTGTCCCGGCGGTAAGCGGGCGGATGGCCGCGACCAGATGAGTCATGGGGAAAAACCAGGCGAAATACTGGATAACGTCCGGAAAGCGGCCAATATCAAAGAATACGCCGCAGAAGACAAACATGGGCGTCACCCAGAAGGTGAAGAAATAGCTGAAAAACTCATACCCCTTTGCGTAGGCGGTTGCGACCAACCCTGCGCAGGAAAAGCAGATTGCGCCAAGAAAGACAATCGGCAGGGCTATCAGCGGTTCAAATGACGTCGGGACACCGCCCCATAACCAGCCAACGATCAGGACGCAAATAGCTGAAAAAAGTGCCTTTACAGAAGCCCACAGAATTTCTCCCATCATCAGTTCCGCAAGGGTCACTGGGGTTGAGAGAATGGCATCCCAGTTCTTTTGCAGGAAATAGCGGGTGAAGGCACCAATTGACGTCTCGAAACTCGCGGCGAAGGCAGCCGAATAGCCAATCATGCCGGCAACGACGAATGTCAGGTAACTCATTCCTGACATGGTGTCGATGAAGGAACCCATGCCAAAGCCAAAAGCGAATAAAAACAGAATAGGGTTGGCAACATTTGAGACAAGGGAGGAGCCCAGAAGTTTTCTGAACACCCGATACTGTCGATCATAAACTGCCAATACATAAACAGATTCCGGCATTTTCATCGGACTTAATTCTCCCTTAGCTTTCTTCCGGTCAGGCGCAGGAAAACATCCTCAAGATTGGCTGGGCGATGCAGATAGATGGCTTCTTCGGGCAGGTCGGCGATGAATTCCGCGGTGTCATCAACAAAATAGAGCACGGAATCCCCAATATCCTCCTGTTCCCACCGGTTCTCGGGGGAGGCGGCGAGGTTGGGTTTTTGAACTTCGAATACAAATCCCTTCACATGGCGGGCGATCAATTCATCAGGCGTGCCCTGATCAAGGATCATCCCGCTATCAATAACAACAATCTGGTCGCAAAGCCGCTGAGCTTCATCCATATAATGTGTAGTTAGCAGGAGAGTCCGACCGTCCTTTTTGAGTTCCGTCAGCTGTTTCCAGATGAGGACGCGCGCCTGCGGATCAAGACCCGTTGTCGGCTCATCAAGGATAACCATTTCGGGATCGCCGATGAGCGCCCGCGCAATCGTAAGCCGCCGCTTCATGCCGCCCGAGAGAGCGTTGACTGGGGCAAACTTCTTGTCATTAAGCTGCATGAAATCCAGCAGTTTTTTGCTTCGCTGATCGATGATGGATTTGGAAAGTGCAAAATAACGACCGAAAGCGACCAGATTTTCCAGAACCGTGATATCCGGATCGAGATTACTTTCCTGCGGCACCAAGCCGATTTTTGCCTTTACCTCCCGGCTCATGGCGCTCGCGGACTCTCCGAAGACTTCCAGTTCACCGGAAGATACTTCTGAGAGGCCCATGATCATTCGCATGGTTGTGGATTTGCCCGCGCCGTTGGGCCCAAGCAGGCCAAAACACTGGCCCGCCGGTACGGAAAAATTTATTCCCTTGACCACTTCTAGTGTCCCGTATCGCTTGACAAGGTTAGTGGCAGTGATGACGGAAGGTCTTTTCATGGTTCCCTCTTGCGCGACCAAGGCCGGAGGGTATGGATTTTAGCGACAAAGAGCAAGTCTTTGCTTTTCTTTGCAGAGCCGGGAGATCTCTGGGGAACTAGGTGTAGGCGGTCTGCCGATCGTCAATGTCACTCTTGTCATACACCCCGAGGCCGAGCACGGTGCGGTTAACGTATGAAAAATAGGAAACAGCCTGATTGATCTCGAGAATTTCTCCGTCGGAAATACCGGAATTTCGAAGCTCGTCAATCATATTTACAGCAATCTGGTTTGGCCGTGTCGTCAGTAGATTGGCATAGAGTATCATTGCCAAATCTGCGCCAGAGAGAACGCGATCAGGCTGATCCGCTTTCAATGCGGACCAAAGCCGGCTTGAGGCGTCTTCGTCATCCAGCCGCTTACGCAGTTCCTTATAATAATACTCTGCGCAATAATCACATCCGTTGAGCAGGCTCACATATACCCCGATCGTATCGAGTTTCCATTTCTCGAGCGCATTGGCGCTATTATTCAGGATCTTCTGGGACAGAATCCTGTGTCCTTCCATGAGATGGGGACGAAGGGAATGAGCGACCATAACGGTGTCGAGCTCGCCATCCTCTCCCTTGATGCGTTCATAAATATTTTTAAGAGGGCCATCCGCCTGTTCCAAAGGAATGGTTCTGATCCAGGTCATGTTGTTCCCCTCACAATAGGACTTTGGGACGTCTTCGGAGTAAAAAGCCAGCTAACAAGAGTGGTATCTATATTTTGCAATTGCTTTTGTACTCCATAAAAATGCAGCCTATATTCACTGATAGAGCCTTAACGAACTATTAAGAAACATGCGTAGCAGCCAGGAGAGGAAAAGATGGCATCCAATCACAAGCACGGCGATCCGCTACCCGAGACAGTTCTTCGTGTGAAAAGCCTTGAATCCCTGTTGATTGAAAAAGGGCTCGTCGAGGCCGAGGCGCTAGACGCGCTGATAGATCGTTACGAAAACAAGGTAGGGCCGAAGAATGGCGCCAAGGTTGTTGCACGGGCCTGGGTGGATGAGGAGTATCGTCAGCGCCTGTTGACCGATGCGACAGCAGCGGTTGCGGAATTTGGATTTACCGGCGCGCAAGGCGAGGAATTGGTGGCGGTCGAGAACACAGACAAGATCCATAATGTCGTCGTTTGTACGCTCTGTTCCTGCTATCCCTGGCCGGTGCTGGGCCTGCCGCCGGTCTGGTATAAATCAGCACCCTATCGCGCGCGGGTGGTACGGGAGCCACGCAAGGTGCTGGAGGAATTTGGAACGTTGTTGCCTGATGATATGGAAGTCCGGGTTTGGGACAGTACAGCGGAAACCCGATATCTCGTTATCCCGAAACGACCAAAGGGGACAGACGGAATGGATGAAGAGGCTCTTGCACAGCTTGTCAATCGCGACAGCATGATTGGTACCAGAGAAGCCGGGAAGCTGCCAGTTGCGGAGGGCACTTGATATGGATGGTGTGCATGATATGGGCGGCATGCATGGCATGGGCCCGGTTAAACCTGAGGAGAATGAACCGGTTTTCCATGCGGATTGGGAAAAGCGGATGTTTGCGATGAACAACGCGATTTCTGCTGTCGGCGTGCGTAATCAAGATGAATCACGTCATGCCCGGGAACGCATGGATCCGGCGAAATATCTCGGCAGCAGCTACTATGAAATCTGGCTTGATGGCCTTATCCGCATTTTGAGCGAGAAAGGTGTAATCTCGGAGGAGGAACTCTCCGGCACTGTTCCGGCAAAACCGGTATCAATACCGCGTCCCGCCCTGAAGGGAGAGGATGTCGATACTGTGATGGATAAAGGCGGAAACTATATTGCGGAAAGAGGAAAGTCTGCCCGCTTCAAGGTGGGGGATAAAGTGCGCGCAAAGAACATTCATCCTGTGGGACATACACGCCTGCCCCGTTATGCGAGGGGGCATATTGGGGAAATCGTTGCGGATTACGGACCACATGTTTTCCCGGATGCAAGCGCGCAAGGAAAGAGTGATCCACAGCCGCTTTATAGTGTGAAGTTTGCTTCCACTGAGCTTTGGGGACCGGATGGCACCGAAGGCGATTATATCTTTATCGACCTGTGGGATGACTATTTGGAGGCGCCGGGCGATGCAGCTTGACCCCGCACTTCAGGCTATCGATATCCCGCAGGATGGCGATGGCCCGGTCTTTGAAGAACCATGGCAGGCGCAGGCCTTTGCGATGACAGTGAAACTGAATGAAGCTGGCCAGTTCAGCTGGAGCGAATGGGCGGATGTTTTTGGCGCTGAAATTTCAGCTGATACTGCTTCAGGGCATGGGGTCGGAAACACGGCCTACTATCTTTGCTGGCTATCGGCGCTTGAGAAAATCGTCACGCAGAAAAACTTACTAACGACAGAACAATTGTCGACACGTAAAGCCGAATGGCACGAAGCCTCGGAACATACCCCACACGGTCAGCCAATTGAAATTCATAAATCCCGGAAATAGATTTGCGTATCGAGGGACAAAGCCTTATGTCTCTGGTTAAATCAATCTAAAAACTGGAAAGCCCGTGACTGACAATATTTCAAACCTCGTGCCCGATGATGATACCCAGAGCAAGTTGGAGAAAGCCGCCGAAATAATCACTGGCCACCTCGACACTGCGTTACAGGATTGCTTGACCGCCGGACTAGAGCGCGAACATTTCACGGCTGCAGTTATTGCCACAATGATGCAGGCCGTGGAAACCAGTCTTGGTGGTAATGCCGCCGGGGCACTTCAGGAAATGGCACAGATGGCATCGGAAAGAGAAGAAGAAACGCCCGTCCAATAAAAGACGGGCGCTCGTGCTGTGTTAATCCAGGGTATGGATCGGTAGATCCAGAAGGGCGCGACGGCGAAGCCACTGGCTTGGCCGATACCGGTCTTCCCCAGTAATTTCCTGTAGCTTTTCCAGAATTTGAAGGCAGTTTCGGGTGCCCATATTCTCGGCAAGCTCGACGGACCCTAGCGGATAATTAAGTCCCAGCTTCATACCTTTATCAATATCTTCCGGCGTTGCGACGCCGATCTGGGCCATTTCGCAGCCGAGGTTCGCGATCATGGCGCGTATGCGCTGGGCAACGAAACCCGGATTGTCCTTAATGCGGGTAACGCCGCCGGAAACCCCACCCAGCATTGCCATGACGGATTGAACAATTTCCTCATCGGCACCAGGGGCTGCCATCACCGTTGCACGAGAGAAGACACCGGTATGGGTATCAATTGCAACCAACCGCTTCGAATCAAGGCCAAGTCGGGTCGATAGAGCCGTACAATCCTCTCCTATCGGATCCGCGAGGATAGGAGAAACACCATCATCTTCTGAAAGAACACTTACGCCGAGGTCGCGTAAAAGACCGTCCAGTACCGCAGAGGGTTCAGCAAGGATTACGCGGCGGGCCGGGCTTGCGGAGATTTCTTCCGTCACGTCCGGGCGTATAATAGTGCTATCTTCAGTATACTCATAGAAACCGGCCTTTGTTTTCTTCCCAAGGCGGCCCGCTTCCATCATGCTTTCATGCAAGGGGTAGGTGGAAAGGCGCTTATCTTGGAAGTAGCCATTGTAAATAATCTGGCTGACCGGAAAGTTGACGTCGATCCCTGTGAGGTCAATAAGCTCAAATGGGCCCATGCGGAACCCGCAGGCATCGCGCATGATGGCGTCCACTTGGAAGGGCGTCGCAACGCCTTCAGAAACAATCCGCAAAGCCTCGGTTGTGTAGGCGCGTCCGCCAAGGTTAACCAGGAAGCCCGGAGCATCCTTGACGACGACGGGTACGCGACCCATGCGCTTTCCGATGACTTCCAACGCTTTCGTAACGTCATCACTGGTATCGGTACCGTTAATGACTTCGACGAGTTTCATTAGAGGAACGGGATTGAAGAAATGCAGTCCTGCAATCCGGTTGCGATGCGTGCAGGCGGACGCAATAGAGGAAATGCGGATACTGGAGGTGTTAGAGGCAAGGATGGTTTCAGGGCGAACTATCGTTTCTAGCTGCTGGAAAACCTTCTGCTTTATATCAATATTTTCGACGATCGCCTCGACTACCAGGTCGCAATCAGAGAGATCTTCCATTTTTTCTGCGGCATGGATGCGTCCAATGGCGGCATCACCTTCGCTTTTCTCCATACGGCCTTTTTCAACTGACCGGCTAATCATTGAGGCAATAAAATCCTTTGCTGTGGCCGCGGCGCCGTCAGCTGCGTCAAAGATATACACCGGCATGCCGCCAGTTGCGGAGACCTGGGCTATACCCCGGCCCATTGCGCCGGCGCCGACGATACCAATTTTCAAATCCTGCTTTTGCGGGTCGATGCTCATATTGTTTTCCGTTTTTGTTTTTGCCGAAACTGTTGACGACTTATAACGTGCGCATGAAATTTGTAAAACCCTACCTTGATGCTATGGCGCGTAATACTTACATATTCTATCAATAGTGCCATTTTGGGCTATTCATAGTTGCGGTTGATGGCTAACCGACAACTAACTCGCTCGTTTGGAGGAGAAAGTTTATGCCACGCGCGTCGTCATTTAATCACCCGCTTATGCTGGGGTTTGGTCGATTTGAACAGATTCTCGATCAACTCTCGAAGTCTTCGAATGAAGGCTATCCGCCTTATAATATTGAACAGATGGGTGATAATGAAATACGAATTACCCTTGCTGTTGCCGGTTTTACCGAGGATGATTTACAGATAACACTGGAACAAAACCAGCTTATCATTCATGGTAAGCAAAGAGATGAATCGGACCGTGTCTTTCTTCATCGTGGTATCGCTGCCCGCCAGTTCCAACGTAAATTTATTCTTGCGGAGGGATTAAAAGTTACCGGCGCTGATATCGAGAACGGGCTTTTGCATATTGATTTACAATTACCGACACCGAAAACGGAAAGTCGCGAAATCAAGATCAGAAAGAAAAGTTCAAAGAAAGAAATGAAAACTGTTAATACAACGGAATTCATTGACTAATAATTTGTTGGGGTCGCGTTAAGGAGTTTTAATAATGCAATATCAAGAAGCTACTCTCCGCCATTTAAGTCCCGCCGCCTTCGGTATGTTGGGCTCTATGGATATGGCTTATATACGTGCCGCTGAGGAAAACGGGGCTGTCATATACCGCATTTTTGCCGCGAATGGTCAGCAACTCGGTGAAGAAAAGTCAGCCGATGCTGCGCTGGTCGTTGCCCGCCAGAATGATTTCGAGGCGTTCCTCGTCAACTAAGCGCGTATTCTGAGATTTCTCTTTGTTAATTCAGGCGGCGGATTGCGCGCCTTCTTCGGTCAGGATAGCATATAGAGCATCTGCATCCTGGCTGCCTCTCAGCTTCTCGCAGCGGCCCTTGTCTCGAAGAGTGCGGGAGACACGGGCAAGTGCCTTGAGATGATCGGCACCGGCCGATTCAGGCGCCAGCAACAAAAACAGAAGATCAACGGGCAGATTGTCCATTGAATCAAAATCGACACCGGTATTCAGCTTTGCGAAAATACCATAGACTTTATCAATTCCGGGAAGCTTTCCATGGGGGATGGCAATACCTTTCCCAATCCCTGTGGTCCCCAGACGTTCCCGCTCAATAAGAACGTCCAGAATATCCCGTTCAGAGCAGCCGGTAGCAACTGCGGCACGACGTGCCAACTCCTGCAATGCTTGCTTCTTGCTTGTGACTTTCAGGTCCGCAAAGACTGTTTGCGGCTGAATAAGATCGCTGATTTCCATGATACCTGATCTGGTTGCTCGGATAGACGGCAACAAATAAATATTTATGCGGACTTTTCGACCTTGGGGTCGATCCAGCCAAAATTGCCATCTGGCCGCCGGTAAACCACATTCAGCTCTTTCGTCGAGGAATTAAAGAACATCATTGCGGGAAGATTTGCAAGGTCCATACGCATCACTGCTTCACCGACAGAGCAATCCGGTATATTTGCGTTGCTTTCCGCAACAATCATGGGCTGCCAATCCTCTTGCGTTTCGTTCTCGGACGTATCCTCTTCGGGCTCTGGGGCCAGAACATAGCTCTGCGCGGCAAGAGCCCTTTTCGCCTGAAAGCGTTCTTTGCCATGGTGGCTTTTAAGACGCCGCTTATACCGGCGGAGCTGCTTCTCTATGCGCTCCAGTGCTGAATCAAAGCTGCTATAAGCATCCTCGTGATCGGCAGAGGCCGCGACATCGATGCCGGAACCGATGTGGACATTACACTCTGTATGGAAATTATGGCCTTTTCGGCTCAACGTTACCTGCGCATCTATCGCATTATCAAAATATTTGGAAACGCCATTCTCCAGATTCCCTTCGATATGCTCGCGAAGGGCATCGCCGACATCAATCTGCTTACCTTTTACAATCACATGCATCACAACGATCCAATCCTTGAAGTGAGAACAATATCCGCCGAAAAATAGTGCTAAATTCCATTTGAGGGCGGGACCATAGTTTTTGCGCGTGGCAATGTCAACACACGCTATTTGAAACGGAAAAATGCTGTGCCGATGGCACCATTAACTGCATCCCCATTTATGAAGCAATCAGCTGCTTTTTCATTTTTCGCCGTTCAACGGACGACGGTATCTTCATAGCATCACGATACTTTGCAACGGTGCGCCGTGCAATATCTATCCCTTGAAGTTTCATCAATTCGACTATTTTATCGTCCGAAAGGATGCGATTTGGCGCTTCGTCGTCAATAAGCTGTTTTAATTTGTGCCGGACTGAGGCGGCCGAATGGGAATCACCGCCAGATGTTGCGTTGATAGCCGAGGTGAAGAAATATTTCAGTTCGAACACGCCGCGGGAGGTTGCCAGATATTTATTAGACGTAACCCGGCTAACGGTGCTTTCATGCATCGAAATTGCTTCGGCAATGGTTTTAAGGTTTAGCGGACGGAGAAATTCAATGCCCTGCGTGAAGAACATCTCCTGCTCTTCGACAAGCGCGGTGGCAACTTTCAGAATAGTATGCGCGCGCTGATCCAGCGATTTTACCAGCCAGTTTGCCGAATTCAGGCATTCGGACAGATACTCTTTTTCTTCCTTACGCCGCGATCTGTTATTGATGACTGAATAGTAGCGGTTGTTGACGAGTACCTTAGGCAGCGTTTCGCTATTCAATTCGATTTGCCAGCCGCCGTCTGGCCTCCGATGAACAAAAACATCCGGCACAACTGTCTGGGCGACCTCGCCACCGAATTGTAGCCCGGGTTTCGGGTCCAGCATTTTAATTTCTGCAATCATTTCGGCAAGGTCTTCCTTGTCGACACCACAGACTGCCAGCAGTTCCTTGAGGTTTCCTTCCGCGAGCATCTGCAGGTTTTGCAGAAGCGCCGCGATCGCCGGGTCGTACCGGTTTCTTTCCATTAGCTGCAAAGCGAGACAGTCCGCAAGGTCAGTCGCAAAGACCCCCGTTGGTTCCAGGCCCCGCAGGGTTTGCAGGACAGATTGAAGCCGTGCAAGCGGACAGCCGAGATTTTCCGACGCTTCGTTCAGATCGCCAATGAGATATCCCGCATCGCTCACCATATCAATCAGATAGGAAGCGATAAGCTTGTCTGCAGGAGAGAGGGAGAGAAGATTTAACTGCTGGCTGAGATGATCGCGCAGAGACAGATCCTCACTCAGGGTATTCTCAAGATTAAGATCAGTTCCAGAAAATGAATTTCCGCCCCCTGAACTTGCGGCGAGTACGCCAGTATTTGCGGCATCCGCGCCGATGGCGTCTGATGGCGTATCCAGTGGAGCGTCACTGGTATAGATGTTGTCGTAATCCGTATCTATCGCGGAATTTTCAGCCGCGGACAGTGGGACGTCGTCAGAAATACTTAGTTCCTTGAGTGCTCCAGTGTCCCCTTCGTTCTCAAAATCCGCCCCGTCGTCTGCTGAGTTAAAATCATCCTCATTGGGAAGGGCGTCCGCCCGCTCGAGAAGCGGGTTCTTCTCCAGTTCCTGCTCCACATAGGCGGCAAGGTCCAGATTGGATAATTGCAACAGCTTGATCGCTTGTTGCAGCTGTGGTGTCATCACAAGCTGCTGGCTTTGCCTTAGATCAAGTCTCGGCGTTAGCGCCATTGTCACTCCCGATCTCTGTCAATCTCAATTGGTCTAGAGATTGAATCGATCCCCCAAGTAAACGCGTCTCACTCCTTCGTCGGATACAATCTCCGACGGGATCCCCTCTTTTATGACACGACCTTCGTTAAGAATATATGCACGGTCAATGATATCAAGTGTTTCACGTACATTATGTTCAGTAATCAGAACGCCGATGCCGCGGTCCTTAAGATGGGAGACAAGATCACGGATGTCACCAACCGCGATTGGATCGATGCCCGCTAAAGGTTCATCAAGCATGATATAATTTGGTTTACCTGCCAATGCGCGGGCTATTTCCACCCGGCGGCGTTCGCCGCCAGAAAGAGCTATTGAGGGCGTGCGCCGAAGATGGGATATGGAAAACTCGGCCAACAGGCTTTCCAATTCGTTCTCCCGCTTTTCACGAACCGGCTCGATAAGCTCCAAAACGGATCGAATATTCTGCTCTACATTCATTCCACGGAAAATCGAGGCTTCCTGCGGCAGGTAGCCGATACCAAGACGCGCCCGCCGATACATTGGAAGTTCCGTCACGTCCCGGCCATCAAGGTAAATCGTACCATAATCCGGTCGCAGCAACCCCGAAATGATGTAGAAGCTGGTGGTTTTCCCTGCTCCATTAGGACCGAGAAGGCCAACGGCTTCACCGCGATTGACAATAATGTCTACTCCGCGAAGGATTGGCCGCTTTTTAAAGGATTTCCCAATGTTCTTCGCTCTTAGACCGGTATTTTCGGCTACTAGCCGAGGGCCCCGATCCAATTCTTGCGTTCCTGTTGTCATTTGCGCCTCATACTCTACTCTCCGGCTTTCTTTTCAGGAACAAATATTCCTTTGACGCGGCCCGTGCTTCCGTCTGTTGTACCAACGCCTTCAACCCGGCTCTTTCCAGTAATCAGGTCGAGGGTCAGTTTGTCACCGCGGAGCACATTCTTTCCTTGTGTTAATACCACATTTCCCAACAAATCAATTTGCTTATTTGTGACGTCATAGACGCCTTTATCCCCCTGTGCCGTTTCACGTGGGCTGGCCAGGAAAACGTCCCCCAGAGCATCAATCCGGTGGATGTTGGTGGGGCCCCCTTCTTTCGATTGATTCTTGTCAACATAATGAACTGTCAGCTGGGCGGCCCTCATCCGGATTTCTCCCTGAACGACCTGAACGTTACCTTCAAAAATCGCGAGCTGATTAGCCTGCTGAACTTCAAGTGTGTCCGCCGTGATTTCAATCGGTTGATTGGTATCAAGGCTTCCTCCTGTAAGAGCTGATTGGGCCAATGCGCCATAAGGCAAACCGGCAGCAAACATGCAGGTGACAAGAGTTAGTATTTTTGCTTTTTTGATCAACCTGCGCATTCGGTGATTATCCAAGATTTGTTGTTAAGGATTGATAACCATTTTGACGTTGCCGCCAAAGCGTATGTTACCAGTAATCTGGTCCGCAGCAAGGCTGTCAGCTTCAATGGTACCAAGTGGACCATGACCTTTCAGCGGATTCTCGCTGGTAATTGTTTGTTTCTTCAAGTTAACTTGCGCCGAATTTGCGTAAAGCTGATTGCCGCTGTCACTATATATTTCTATTTTACCATACAGATTTAGAATGCCGGTTTCGGTATCAAGTTCTCCATTCGGGGCGCTGATAGATATCCAGTCGTCGCTCGGAAGTGTTATGTCGGCCTGCAAATTCTCGAGCGATACCAAAGAGGCTGTGGCAGATTTCTGCGTCGCCGTATCCGCCGTAACGACGTATTGTCGCTCGTTTATATCGCTTGCGACATACTGCGGGTTTTTCATAGTCAAGCCATCATCTGAAACAGTTACGTCCGCATAGTCGAATGTAAAGCCCTCAGGTTTATCGAGGTTGGGCAGAATAAAGGCGAGGCCAATCAACAGGATTGCGAGGCCTAACAATATGAATTTGATGATAGCGACAAAATGGCTGTAGCGCGCATTGAATTTCATTTCCACCAGCCCGGCGGTGCCGATGAAATTAGGTTTTCCTGTCGGCGGCTTTTTTGGAATTTCGTCTTTTGCCGGGATTGCATCCGCGCGCTTCATCTTTTACATGACCCCGCTGCGCAGGCAATCATGTACGCTGATTATGCCGATGGTTTGATCCTCATCGACCACAAAAAGGCAGGTAATGCCATTGAAGCCGGTCGAATTCATTTTCGCAAGTGCTTCACCTGCGAGCGCCCTGGAGGTAATGGTTTGCGGATTATGGGTCATCACTTCATTGACAGGTTTCCCCAAAAGGTCTGCGCCCATATGGCGACGCAAGTCACCATCCGTTATGATTCCGACTAGCGCTTTGTCTGAATTCAGAATTCCAACACACCCGAAACTTTTAGTTGATATTTCAATCAGGGCTTCGCTCATTAACGTGTTTTCATTAACAAGCGGCATGGCGTCCCCTGTATGCATCAGATCCGCGACCTTGATTAGGGACCCTCCCAATTTGCCGCCCGGATGAAAGACACGGAATTGCTCTGCATCGAAGCCACGGCGGGAAAGGAGGGCCACGGCCAAGGCATCCCCGATCGCCAATGCCGCAGTTGTCGAGGTTGTGGGTGCTAGGCCCATCGGACAGGCTTCCGGTGCATCAGGTAACAACAATAGTGCGTCTGAGCGCCGTCCGAGGGTGCTATCTGCCTTGCCGACGATTGCGATAAGCGGGATATCGAAGCGTCTGGTATAGGCAATAATATCGCTCAGTTCCTTGGTGCCGCCAGAATTGGACAGGCACAACACGACATCATTTCTGGTGATCATTCCTAAATCGCCATGGCTGGCTTCGGCAGGGTGGACAAATTGTGCGGGCGTTCCGGTGGAGGCCAATGTTGCGGCAATCTTGCTGCCGATATGTCCGTTTTTGCCCATGCCACTAACGATCACGCGGCCCTTTGACTTGAAGATATAATCGAGGGCTTTAATAAATTCGCCGTCGAGATCGTCAAGAAGCTGTAAAAGTGCATCCGCTTCTGTTCTAAGGACTTTCCGGGCGGCCACAAGATCAGGGGAGTCTTGCTCCCTTGTCGTTACCGCTTCCTTTGAAATTGCCATTAATTGATCCGTCGTCTGTTTGCATATCCCGGTAAAGGCTCTACCAGTCAGACACGCTATCTCTGAGTTCATTAATATATAAGAAAATTACGCCTTTTTAACAAGGTTAATAGCTTTTTGTCACTCAGTCTTAGCTATGTGAGAAGATGTCTGTGTCCATCCATCCCGCAAGATCGAGTTTCGCTCTTGTCGGAAGAAACCTGAAGCATTGCTCAGCCAATTCGACGCGTCCTTCACGTATTAACATTTCGTCTAGGCGTGATTTAAGCTGGTGAAGGTATAACACATCGGAGGCGGCATACTCCATTTGCGCCTCACTCAGGTCATCTGCACCCCAGTCAGACGACTGCTGTTGCTTGGAAATGTCGATGCCAAGGATTTCCTGGCACAGATTTTTCAGCCCATGCCGATCAGTGTAGGTTCTGACGAGGCGCGACGCGATCTTCGTGCAATATACAGGCGCGCATGTCACGCCGAGATAATGTTCCATCACCGCAATGTCAAACCGGCCAAAGTGGAAGATTTTAAGCCGCTCCGGGTCTCCAAGCTGCCGCACAAGATTCGGCGCATCATAATTTTTCCCGTCAAACTTTACGAGATGAGCATTGCCATCGCCGGAAGAAAGTTGAACCAGACACAGCCGATCACGATGAGGAAGTAGCCCCATTGTCTCACTGTCCACTGCAATGGACGAACCAAGGTCGACATCGTCGGGAAGGTCACCATGATGCAGAAAAATTGCCATATTATCCTCCGGTACCGGCTAGTGTGTGAGAAGGATAGAGGCTTAACCGTAAATATATGCTAAAGCACGCGTTACAAGAAGAAAAATTGAGTGCTTTAAGGCTATATGTTGTTGAAAAACAAGAGAAAAAATCTCCACCTTCTTTTCATTGTATAACAGCAGTATTTTGGGAACACAAGGAGGGATTTAACTAACGTTTCACCGTTCTTGGAACAAGAAATCCAGCGATAAGCTTCGCCAGCACTAAAAATTCGTAATTTGAGCATTAGTTCACGCTAACCGCTGTGGCCGCGATCTGAAAATCAGTCGAGGTTTAAAGATCGCTCGAAACGATGAAAGCTTCAGCAAGTTCACTAATTGGAATGCGATCCCTCATCGATTTTTCTCTCAATAGGCGGTAGGCCTTCTCTTCAGAAATTCCTCGGGATTTTCTTAAAATGCCGATTGCTGTTTCAACTTTTCGCCGTCCTTTGAGGGTTTCATCTTGCAGCCGAATTCGGCGGCGCAGGCGGGCGATATGGTTGGAAACCTGAATGGAATTAGTGACAGCTGCAAGAACGCCAAAGTGTCGAATAGGTTTCGTGAGTATACTATGAGCATTCAGCTTATCCAGTTGAACCAGAATTTCAGGCGTCTCATAGGATATAATAGCAATGCGTGCCACATCCGCTTCTGAACTCATCCATTCATATGAATTGCTGTCTTCATCCGGGCTTAGCAGAAACAAGACCACACTAACTTCTTGCGGCAATTCGGCCGGAGCGGGCCATACCCGTTCAGCGGCACAGCCGACGCGAACCAAATGCCGTGTCAAAGCAATACCGTCCTCGTCATCGGGATGTAAGACGAGTGTTCGGGTTTTTCGCAAATTTCTCAGAATTGATATCTCTGAGTCGGTCATGTCATCCTATTAGCTACAATCAGGCGGTCATAGCTCATTAAGTAGGGATCAGGGTTAACAACATCCGGGCTGCTCCAAACTATTTTGAACGCGCCGTTTTTGTCGGACTCGCCGATCAGCCTTCTAAGAATAGTATGATTTGTATCACTGTCCAGAGAAATTCTCCCGCCGGGTACCTCAAGGGAAACGCTGGATAGAGAGCTCAGAATATCTTCGCTTGAGTCGCTCGCTGACCATTTCAATGCCTCGGAAAGCATGTGGATTTGATTGTAGGTTGTCTGTGTATAAACACTTGGTTGCCGTGATTTTCCAAATTTCGATTTATAAAGTTCCACGAATTTCTTGTTATCTGGATCCTCTTCCGAGCCAAAGTAAGAAGAGACTGTCAAATGCCCGGCGCGTGCGTTTTCCGGTAGGGTTGCCAATTCTGACTCTGTAGTCGTCAGGGAGGCAATTTGGGGCAGTTTGTGGGTGTCCGACAAATCCGAAAAGCATTCATAAAATTTCTGAATTTCACCCCCAACAAAAGTAGACAGGATAATGTCAGGCTGGCTTTCAATGGAACGAAGGGCAATGTTTCTAAATGCTTCTTTCGGTGTTCCCAGCGGGACATAATCTTTAGTAACAAATGAGCCACCACTTTCAGTTAAAAACTCGGCGACTATTCGATTGATTTCACGGGCGAACAGAGTATCCGTTCCAATAAGGACGGCTTTTTTCTGACCTTTGGAAAATAAATACTCCAATAGTGGAATGATCATCTGGTTTGGCGTAGCGCCACCGTAAATCACATTTGGTGAATATTCGAACCCCTCATAGACTGACGGGTAGAAGAGCACGCCATTGAATCTTTCCACGATTGGCAATACACGCTTTCGGCTTGAGGAGAGACAGCATCCGAAAATAACATTGACGTTATGGCGCAATAGCAATTCTGTTGTCATTCGCGCGTATGTCGACGCATCACTCTTCGGGTCAAGAATTATCGGATCAAGCAGCCGATCGTTGATACCGCCCGCGTTGTTGATTTCCTCACAGGCAAGAAGAATTCCTTGCAGATGCGCAGTTTCGGTTACTGCCATTGTCCCTGATTGCGAGAACAGGACTCCAAAGCTGAACGGCCTCTGTTTCATATATCCATCCTATCAAGGATTAATGGCCAAATCCAATTGACGCGCTGCATTGAACAGTTTCTCATCGTCTCCGGCTCGCCCCATTAACATCATGCCGACCGGCAGGCCTGCGTGGGATAGCCCGCAAGGGATAGAGAGGCATGGCAAACCGGCCAAGTTGCCGAGCCAGCAAAACCACGTCATGCTATCCTGGCTTGTCACTCGCAAATTTCCAAATTCCTGCCAGTCTTCACCAAGTTTTGGCGCGGTGACGGGGAGGGTCGGCAAAACCAGAGCATCCGCATTTTTCAATAGTTCATCTATTGCACGGCAAAACTCAGTTCGCAATTGTTGTGCTTTTAATAACTCGGTCGCCGACAGCAATTTTCCAGCCTCAAGATGTGATCGGGTGATCGCGCTATATCCGGACGGATCGTTGGCAAGCTGTTCGGCATGAAAGCTCGTGGCTTCGGCGTGAAGGATTGCCTCCCACGCCGCGAAGTAGGAGCCGAGATCCGGGATTTCGCCTGTATTTACTTCAGCAAAGGCTTGAACCTGCTGCAGGGCATGATTGAGCGTTGCATTGACTTCCTCGCTTCGTTCCAGTCCGGCGCCAACAAGATTTACCAGCTTTGGGTGCTCGATAGTTTTACCGGCTGTGTAGGGTTTGGAATGGATCGTGGTTCCATCTGCCTGATCAGCGCCAATAAAATACGGAAGTAGGAGTTCAAGGTCATGTAATGTAGTGGCCATCAGTCCCGGCGCATCCAATGACCAGGATAACGGCAATACTCCATGCCGTGATGCACGGCCATAGCTTGGCTTAAATCCATAAATCCCGCAGGCCCCGGAAGGAATGCGGACAGATCCACCGGTATCGCTTCCTAAGGCAGCAGGTACAATTCCGGCGGCAACCAACGCCGCGGAGCCACCGCTGCTTCCCCCGGTTATATGCTCGACGTTATGGGGGTTCCTTGTCGGGCCAATACTGGACGTTCCATTTGTTGCGCCATATGCCCATTCATGCATGTTTGTCTTGGCAAAAATTATGGCACCTGCAGACCGAAGTTTTTCCACAACCGATGAATCTACGTTTTCCGGATATACGGGTGCCGCGTTTGAACAGGCCGTCGTGGGATAATCTTTCGTCCAAAAGTTATCTTTTACAGCGATGCAAACACCATCAATCTCGCTCAAAAGGTTTCCTGATTTCCGGCGTACATCCGACGCTTCAGCCTGCTGGCGAACAATTTCCGGATCCAGTGACACAATCGCATTCAGGACAGTCTGATCAGCAGCCAACTTAAGCGCGACGTTCGCTAATTCCATTGCTGAAACATCGCCAGCCGCCATTGCCTTGGACTGAGAGCTGACAGTCCAGTTCTTCTCAACGCTCAACTCTTTTCTCACTAAACGCCTCCGGATTAAAGATATGAGACGGCTCCAGATCTGGATCGCATTTTTTTGCTAGCCCTTCTGTAATTCTCTTGAGGGTCGCCTCGATATGATGCTTTTGCTGTTCGGATAAAGGTACTTTCTGCGTCATGTCACACCCCAAGCAACTCTTGCTGCAGAGCCTTGTCCTTACGCAGGTTTTCCCGGTCAGTTTCCAGACGGATAGTACCTCTCTCCATGACATAGGCTCTTTCAGCAATGGACAGGCAGAAATCTAAATCCTGTTCAGCGACAAGCATGGAAATGCCCCGTTCCTTGTTTATTCGAAGGAGTGTTCCGGCAATTTCATCAATTATTGAGGGCTGAACGCCTTCCGTTGGTTCGTCCAGCAACAATATACAGGGGTCTGCCGCCAGTGCGCGTGCTAAAGCAAGGACTTGCTGCTGTCCGCCGGACAGGCCACCTGCCAACGCTGTTGCTTTCGGCCTGAGGAGTGGAAATTCCTCCAACGCTTCCTCGACCGCCATAGTGGCATTCTTGCCATTGGTGGCCGCCGCGACAGCAATGTTCTCGGTAACGGACATGCGGGGAAACACAAACCGCCCTTGCGGTACATATCCCAAACCGGCCCTGGCGCGGCCAAATGTTGTGTTCGGGGCCGGGCATCCAGCTATTTCCACTTTGCCTTTCTTTGCCGGAATAATGGCGGTCATATATTTCATTAATGTCGATTTGCCGACGCCGTTACGCCCAAGGAGCGCGACAATCTCGCCTTCCCGAACATTAAGGCTTACATCATGAATAATGATGGTTTTCCCGTACCCGCCTGTCGCGTTAGATACTTTGAACATGTGCGCGCCTCCCCAAATAGATATCCAGAACTCGGTCATCGGCTCGCAATTTTACGATATCGCCCTTCGCAAAAAACGCACCTTGGTGAAGGACGGTCACCATTCCTTCCAGAGTGCGTACAAATTCCATGTCATGCTCTACTACCAGGACCGTTGTTTTCTTCGCGAGAATTCTAACCAGGTGAGATAGTTCGCGGGTTTCCTCATTTGTCATCCCGGCAGCGGGTTCGTCGAATAGAATCGTTCGCGGAGTCAGGCAGAGCACCATGCCGATATCCAGCCATTGCTGCTGCCCGTGAGACAGGGCGGATGCTTCCACATTTCCCTGCTCATGCATGCCCAGCATGGTCAGGATCTGATTGGCGATCTGATTGGCCTTATTCTTGTCGCGGGTCATCGAAAAGGCGGCGGTCCATAAATTTTCGAATATGGACAATTCACCAAATACCTGAGGTTTTTGGTTTTTAACTCCCAACCCTTTGGCAACGCATTGGAAAATAGGCGAATGCGAGACGTTTTCGCCGCCGAGCAGAACGTCACCGGAATCCGGTGGGTACATGCCAACGCAGACTTTAAGGAAGGAACTTTTTCCAGCGCCATTCGGACCAATAACGGAATGGGGGAGGCCTGGCTCAAATTTCAGGGATACGTTGTTGACAGGAATGACGCCGCCAAATGCCTTGGTAGCATTTTTTGTCTCCAGGGACTTTGGCGGGCCTGCCGCTATTTCCGCATCTGCAAGAATATTCTCCACTACCGAGGCATCTATTGTCACAGGCTTGATGGAGTTTACGGCTCGATTGCGATCTGGAAGAAAACGGAGCCATAAGCTATTCAGCGCACCAAGAATACCATTTTTCAGGAAGACCACGAGGACAATCAGTACCAACCCTAATATTAATGTGGTCTGTCCACTGATGGCGCCACCACCAAGCCAGAACGACAATCCACCGATAAGCACAGATCCAATAAAAGCACCTGACAAGGTTCCGGCGCCGCCGACCAAAACATATATCGGCACCATCAATGCTTCTTGTACTGAGAAAATCGACGGGTTGAGGTAATTTGACCAGGCCGCGAACAAGGCGCCTGCAATGCCGGCGATTGCACCGGCAATCATAAAATTCTGAAGTTGATATTTCCGGATATCGTAGCCGAGCAATTCAGTCTTTTCCCCGTCAATCCGTATGCAGTCTATTACCCTACCGAAAGGGCCGCTCATAAGCATGCGAACGGCAAAATATATGACAGCAGAAATAACAACCACAGTTGCAAACATAGCGTTTGGCTCGAGCGCGGCTGCATCCTTTCCAAATGCCAATATCATGCCGGGAATATTGGCCATGCCGTTGTCACCCCCAATTTTGGCCTCGCCGATGGTAATTTTGAAGGACTGCGACAACGTCCATAGCAGGATAGTGAATGTGTAGGTGAGAATTGTCGTCTGAAGAGGTCCGGTGCGGGCGTAGAATATCAGATACCCGATCACAGCCGCAGACAGCGCACCGCAAACCGCCCCTGTTGGCAACGCCCAGATAAGGCTGTTGCCAGTAAGGTCGGAGAAGTTGATGGCGACAACTGAGCCAAAATACCCGCCTAATCCGTAAAAGGCGGTTTGACCGAGACTCAGGACACCGCCGCGGCCCCATACCAAATCAAGGCTCATACCCAGAAGGCCATATATTACCCACAAGGACGCGACATACGCCAAATAGGGGTCAAGCAGGCCGGAGATGCCAAGCGCGATGACAACTGCGATAGCGGGCGCTGAAATGCCGATTGACCCATGAATTTTTTCGGCGGTAGTTAGATTGTGTTTCATAGTTGCCCCCTAAAGCTTCATACGCCACTTGGCGGAAACCCCCAGAGGGTATAGCCGTAGCAGGACAACAGTCAGGATGAAGAAGAAAAGGTCGCCAGCAACTGATGTCATGAAGCTGGCAACAATGCTGGCACCGGTACCTACGCCGATAGCGGCCAGAGCACTGCCTGCAAGAGTAACCGGCCCGGCAATGACAACCGTCAAAAATGCCTTGATCACAAATGCAAAGCCCATAGAGGGGGTTGCGGGAACAATAGGGAGGAGGATTGCTCCCGCAAACCCGGCCAGTCCGCAACCAATGGCGAACGTCAGTGTATTTGTTCGGGCGGAATCAATTCCTATTGCCCGCGCCATATCAGGCACCTGAATGGCAGCGCGTGCCTTCATACCGTAGACAGTCCGTGTAAGAAGGACATATATGCCTGCAAGCATTACGACGGCAACGAGAATCATAAATATTGGATATGCCGCCAGAGTGTAGTCTCCGACGTTGAAGTTAATTTGGGGCATGCCAATTCCCGGAGAAACCGAGCCAAAGATCAACACCGCGCCTTGATAGAGAGCCAAGCTTAGTCCCCAGGTGGCCAGCATTGTGTCAAACAGTCTTCCGTACAGGCGCCTAATAATGATTATTTCCACGAGCGCGCCGAAGATCATTGTCACCAGCACTGCAACCGGAATAGCTAGAATAAAGGGGATGCCCAACTGCGTGGCGGTGAGCGCAGAGTAGGCGCCCATCATGATAAACTCACCATGCGCCAAGTTAATCACGCCCATCAAGCCGAACACTACAGCCAGTCCTAGTGTCGCGATCAATAAGATTGATGCACTCGAGAGCGATGAAATTAATACCGTCGCAAAATAATCCATTTTCTTTTCCGATGAATATGGAGTGCCGCGGATTGTCGCGGCACTCCCTTAAAAAATCAGCTTTCAGGTGTGAAATGCTCTGCCAACCCAGGATCTTTAACCAGGTTGCATTTGTCCGCTTCGAATACGGCCGGTACGTCCGTAAACGTAACCAGGATATCGAAGCCGTGATCCTCATTACCTTCTGCAATGTAGATGTTCTGGTTCAAATGGTGGGATTTGGAGTCCAAGGACACCTTACCATTCGGAGCGTCAAAGGTTAGGCCGCTCTCCAAGGCGTTAATGACAGCTTCGGTCTCCGAAGAATTTGCCTTGTTTACAGCCAATGCCCACAGGTGAACGGCATTCCAGACGTCCACTGCGCCGGAAACGATAGGCGTATCCGTGCCGTACTTAGCCTGCCATTTTTTTACGAATTCGGCGTTCTGGTCGTTCGCCACTTCCATGAAGTAACCGGCGCTTGCAATTATGCCTTTGCCAGCCTGAGGCGAGACAACGACTTGTTGGTTGCCCGAACCATAGTTGGTGGAAACAATTCCAATGCGGTCTTTCAGGCCAGCGGCTGCGAACTGTTCAAGAAAGCCGGTTTGGTTGGCGCCGACCGGCAGGGCCACGACGAAATCCGGCTTTGCCGCCTGGATTTTTTGAAGGGTTGGCGCGTAATCAGAAACGGTGAGGGGCAGAAAATCTTCTCCAACAACCTCGCCGCCGTTCCGTGTTGCATATTCATGGACCCAATGGGCAGAAATCGTTCCAAAGTTGTAATCTGGTGCCATAATGTAAATTTTCGGCCCATATGTGCTTACGCCCCATTCGATCAATTTGGACATTTGCTGTGAGGCCGATGATCCGGTCACGAAGGTTACCTTGTCGCAAGCGCCGCCCTCATAGAGGGAAGAATAGAAATAGGGGATGTTGGCTTTGCGTACGATGGGCCGGATGGCTTCGCGGGAAGAGCTCGTCAAGCCAGCGAAGAGCGCGGTGATCTTGTCCCGGAGAATGGCCGTGTTGGCAAACTGGGTATATTTACTGAGTTCGGACTGTGCGTCATACGAGATGACTTCGATGGGTTCGCCCAACACGCCACCGTTAGCATTGATTTCCTCAACAGCCAATTGCAGGGCATTGTTCTGTTGAATGCCATATATGTTCAGACCGCCGGTCAGGTCAAAAATTGCGCCAATCTTGGTGCCGGCAACTGCGGTCCCCATAGATAGGCTTGCCGTGAGCGCGAGTGCGCATACTCCTGATAGAATTGTTCTCATTAACCACGTCCTCCTGTTAATTTGGACGCGACCGAACACAAAAACAAAAAAAGCGACAAGCATCACCCAATTGAATGGTGTTCAGCTACGTCGCTTACAATTTTCTACGCTTCAATGCGTGTAATAAAGCTATCATAGGATTAGATTATGTCAAGGGAGTTTTGTATTACGAAATTCTATATTAAGTTTACCTCTTATTGTTTGCATAAATTTCTGCATTCCAGCTTTCCTCCATCAACACAGTTACGTCGGGAATCCGTCGATCTACATTAGAAATTTCGTGAGCCTAAACATACGCATATATAGTTCAAATATAACAACAAACACCTAATTAGTGTATTCTCAGATAAAAAAATCCCCGCACGATGGCGTCCGGGGATTAGGTCGTTAGCGTTCTTTATTCAACTTTGTGGGTCGCGGGATCAAAATTTGGATCGTATTCAGGGTAATCGCGGTTGAAGTCGAAGTTTTCTGTAATAATTTTAATTTCATTATGGAGAAAAATACGTAAAACGGAGTCAATTGCCGTTCGGAAGGCCGGTTCCACCCAGCCAGCATCGACATGATATCCTTCGCCAGCAAAGTAAAGTTTTGAGTTTTTGCTGTAATGCTGGTTATACATCATCGGCGTTTGTGTGCTTTTCCAGGTCCGTTGATCATAGAGCCGCGCTGCGCCTTTAAAGTTCTTTTGCAATTCCCAATGATGGACCCAGCCTTTGTAATTGATGTTGCCAAACTGGTCCTTGGTATGTTTGACATAATTCGAAATTTTATGTCCGCCCATATTCTTGCAGTTATCCAGCATCCGGTCCGCTTCCTTGACCGCGAGATTGATCAGTTCCTGATCATCGTAACCAACGAGTTTTGTCGCGTCGCGCCACCAAGTATAACTCAGTAGCAGAATGCCAGTTTGTTTATCTTTGGTGCCTTTGTTAATTTTGACTCCATAGGTATCCCGGATAAAGGTTTCACTCTCAATAATCTGCGGGATCGGGCATTTGGGATCCTCCCAATAAGCCTGATTTAACTCAACAAATACCTTTACGCAGGGTTCCCAATGAGCTTGGGCCAGATAGGCCTGCAGATCATACGGCCATTCGGTTTCGGGATTGAAACCACTTACCTCAATTTCCGTCCCGAACTGGTGGGTTGGCACAGTAATAATGACGGCGTCATATTCTTGGGCTTCAAAATTGAAGTTAAGTGATTTATCGATACCATATTTCACATGCAGCTTGACTTTTCCATTACTCAATTTCTCGATTTTGGAAACCGGGCTATCAAAAAACAGGTGCAACCCGTTGCCTCCCGGTTCTTGCGAGAGAGCGCCTTCGAGATGTTTTCCATAAAGCGCGGGCGTTTTACTCTTTCCACCAATAGGCCCGAAAAGGAGGCATTCTGTAATCGTCGATGTTCCGAGATAATTTGGTGTCGCAATTTGTCCGCTAAGGCTATCGTACACATAGGTATTCTGCCCTGGTCCACTCAAGCGGTTTCCCTCTTCGTCAAACAGTCCTTCGATTACTTGCAGGTCTGTTCCAAAACCGTGAATAAATGTTCTATAAACATATAAGAAGCTGAGATTAAAGAAGGACCCCCATCCACCGTCGCCCGCGCCGATCACGTAAAATATCCGGGCCTCTTCTTCTGTCATTCCAAGTCCACCAAAATTGCCTTTTTTATGTTCTCCTTCGTCGTCAACTGTCGGCAAAAAAACAACATCACGAAACGTTTTATCGTAATAATTGGCGACGATTTTCTTCCAGAACACAGGCCATTCGGGCGTAGGGTAAGCCTTGCGGACCTGTTGTTTTACTTTGTTTCCCCAGTCGTCCCATTTTTTTTTAACGTTCCGCAGCTTCTCGTTTGGAGGGTCATCTTGATCCTCGTGCCAGATAAGCATCGTCCCCTTCCCGTTTGAGTTGGTTTCCTGATAGTCTCGACTGCGTGTTTCTGCCCCTTCTTCTTTGGCTTCTTCTTTGGTGTCTGGTTTAAGCGAACCCTCATTATAATATATCCCCGTTTTCGCAATTCTTGATCCGGGGTTGGGAAATTCACCGGTCGATATTTGGAACTTGTTCAGGTAGTAAGACAATATGGAGCAGCCGCTCAGAATTTCTGCGCGCCTTTCCGATAGAGTTGGGTTGTCTTTTTTCTTTGTCTCATCAATAAACGGCGGCATTCTCATGGCGCCTGCATCCATCGCGGAGAATTGTTCCTCTCCGTAATCCGGAGCGAGCGTTTTGGTCCAGAATCGCCCGCCATACCGGTTGCTTGCCTCATATAAATGAATATTCTTCAACCCACTGCGAGCTAACTCATGGGCAGCTGTCAACCCGGCAGGCCCCGCTCCGATAATCGCAACTTTGATCGGGGATTCGCTGGCGTCACCAATTCCGCTTTTTGAGCTATCAAGCAGCTTCCTGTAGTTGAAATTCCGATCGGCTGGCCCGGGATAGGTAGCGCACCATGCCTTGCTGGTCGAGCGGCCAGTCGCAAGCGTGAGGCCGCTTTCTGAGCTTCTACCCGATTCGCTAACTTCTTCTTTCCTCTCCGACATATAGGTATTTCCTTTCTAATATTAAGTTCAATACTTGAATAGCCTGCAGTTATTTTGTGTATCGGCTAATAAACGATTAGAAATATGGGTTGTGATTATTTAGATTATTATTTGACCATTACCATCGGAGTAAGTCGTGGCCTGCTATATTTTTTGTGAGGTCCGGTTAAAAAGGGAAAGAGCCCTTAGAGTAATTTTGTAAACGAAAGGAGAGGCAAGGCAGTCGAGCCACGCGGTGCGTTGGGAATAACGGCCTTATCGGCCTGGCCGGCATCCACGCGTGCCGGATTAACAGGCAAAACCTGCCAACTTTCTAGTTAGTAAAGGGGGATGGTGCCCAGGAGAAGACTCGAACTTCCACTTCCATACAGAAACTAGCACCTGAAGCTAGCGCGTCTACCAATTCCGCCACCTGGGCAACTTGTTGTCGCCTCTGATATAAAGCGCATGGCCGGATGTCAACAAACTTCGTCAAAAGAAATGAAGAATTTTGCTGTTTGCTCTTGGCGTTGTTGTCCTAAGCAGGTAGATAATGGCTCCAATCTATATGAATTGGGCGCAAGGTTGATGTTGCCCGCGAGCAGAGGAACAAAGGAATGTCGGATCATTTGATTACCATTTTTGGAGGTTCCGGTTTCATCGGCCGTCATCTGGTGGGACGTTTGGCAGCGAAAGGCTATCAAATTCGTCTTGCGGTGCGGGATCCGGAAAGTGCGACTCAGCTGATGACACAGGGTGTTGTTGGCCAGATAGTCGGCTTCAAGACTAACGTCCGGGATCAGCGTTCCGTTGAACGCGCGGTCAAGGGCGCGGACATCGTGATCAATCTTGTGGGCATCCTATATGAGAAGGGTGCGCAGAATTTTGGCCGGCTGCATGTAGATGCGGCGGAAAGGGTTGCTGCTGTTGCAAAAGCGGCTGGCGTAAAGCAGCTCATTCATATGTCAGCGCTTGGTGCGCGAAAAGATCACGAGGCAGCTTACGCGCGCAGTAAGGCAGTTGGTGAGGAGCTTGCCGCAGCGGAATTCTCGGGAGCGACTATCCTCCGTCCGTCAGTTGTGTTCGGTCGTGATGATGATTTTTTCAACCGCTTTGCAAGTATATTGTCCTTGGCGCCTGTCTTTCCGTTGGCGGATGGCGGGAAAATGAAAATGCAGCCAATTTGGGTAGAGGACCTGGCAGACGCAATCGTCCGCATTATTGACACACCTTCACAGCAGGGGAAAACCTGGGAACTGACAGGACCGGATGTTTATAGTTTCAAGGAGCTCTTGGAAAAGGTGCTGCGTTTTACAAAGCGCAAATGTATCTTGTTGCCCGTGCCTTCTGGCGTGATGTCGATCATGGCGAGCTTTATGGCGCTTGCTCCGGGTCGCCCGCAATTGACGCCGGACCAGGTGAAGCTATTAAAGTCTGACAATGTGGCGAGTGGTAATTTCCCGAATCTTCAGGACCTCGGTATTCAGGCGGCCACTATCGATGCGATAGTGCCTGAATATCTACGACGGTATCGACGGAGTGGCGGCGTAAAATAAATCAAGGCAAAAAGGTCCGATCCGGACTTAAAATATTGCATGTATCTATAAATCGCCATAATATGCAAAAAAATAAATAAATACTATCTTTATTATGTCAGTACTAGTGACCTAAATTGATTTTTTTTCTGGCATTTCCCAGATAATTAGGCTATTCAAAATTCGCATCTGGTAGATGCATGCGGTTCCTTGTCTTTTTTACAGGCGATGGTGAGCCCTTACGGGTCTGTATCCGCTTCTTTTTGTAACTTGAACAACGCAGTTAGTGTTATTGCCCGGCCTAGTTTTAGAGGTTCGGAACGGGAAAGCCTGATGACTGAAAAAATGCTGAAATTTGTTTCGCTGGAAAAGAAAATGCCAACGAAGCGTGCGGCGGATACGCGGCGCCAGGATTTCGACGAGATATATGACGAGTTTGATAACGATCGGGCAACCGAGCAAGCAAGCCGTTGCTCACAATGCGGCATACCCTATTGTCAGGTACACTGCCCGGTTCAGAATAATATTCCGGACTGGTTGATGATGACAGCCGCCGGGCGTCTGGAAGAGGCGTATGAAGTCAGTCAGGCGACAAATAATTTTCCGGAAATTTGTGGACGCATCTGCCCTCAAGATCGGCTTTGTGAGGGGTCCTGTGTCATTGAAAAAGGTTTCGAGTCGGTCACGATCGGTGCCGTTGAAAAGTATATTACTGATACAGCCTGGGAAAAGGGCTGGGTTAAACCAACAGTTCCGAGCGTGGAACGCGAACAAACTGTCGGGATTATTGGCGCTGGTCCGGGCGGCCTTGCCGCCGCAGATCAAATGCGCAAAATGGGCTACCAGGTACATGTCTATGATCGGTATGACCGGGTTGGCGGACTGATGATCTATGGTATTCCGAGCTTTAAGCTGGAAAAGGAAGTCGTCGAGAAAAGGGCCAAGCTGCTGAAGGATAGTGGCGTAACTTTTCACTTAAATTTCGAAGTGGGGCGCGAGGCGACACTTACCGACCTCCGGGCAAAGCATGATGCAGTCATTATTGCGACAGGCGTTTACAAGTCACGGGATATTTCGGTGCCCGGTAGTGGTCTCGACGGAATTGTGCCGGCACTTGAATATTTGACGGCGTCAAATCGAAAGGGGCTTGGTGATTCTGTCCCGGCGTTCGAGAATGGGACCCTGAACGCTTCGGGCAAGAATGTCGTTGTAATTGGCGGTGGTGACACGGCAATGGACTGTGTCCGCACGGCGGTCCGGCAGGGGGCGAAATCTGTTAAGTGCCTGTATCGCCGCGACCGTAAGAATATGCCGGGCTCGCTTCGCGAGGTTGGAAATGCGGAAGAGGAGGGCGTAGAGTTTGTTTGGCTCTCCGCACCGAAAGCCTTTCTTGGCGATGGCCGGATAACTGGTGTCAAAGCGATCGACATGCATTTGGGTATTGCTGATTCTACCGGTCGTCAGGTGCCAGTAGAGATAGAAGGGTCGGAGCATGATATTCCCTGTGATCTTGCGATCAAGGCACTGGGTTTTGATGCAGAAGATATTCCGCAGCTTTTTGATGAGCCGGGACTGGAGGTTTCTCGTTGGGGCACCGTGTCGGTAAACTTCAAGACTTCGATGACTAATCTTGAAGGGGTATTCGGCATTGGAGATATCGTTCGTGGGGCCTCCCTGGTGGTCTGGGCTATTCGGGACGGCCGGGATGCGGCAGAGTCTGTGCATCGCTACCTCGCGGAAAAGCTAATCAGTGAACAAACTGAGCTGGCGTCGTAACGGATTGGATGAAAAATGAAAAAACATATTGATAATCAGCCGGTTAATCTCTCTTCAGGCGAAGAGTTTGTTAAATCCTGGACGGAAAATGCGGCGCACCTTGAAGCCAACGGACTTTATGATCCGGCAGAGGAAAAAGATAACTGCGGCGTTGGCCTTGTGGCTGCGATTGATGGAAAACCTTCGCGTGCCGTTGTCGCGGCGGGCATTGATGCGCTGAAAGCCGTTTGGCATCGGGGTGCTGTCGATGCGGACGGAAAAACCGGTGATGGTTGTGGTATCCACGTACAGATCCCGCAGGACTTCTTTAAAGAACATATCGCGCGTACCGGACATGAACCTATCGACGGTAAGTTGGCCGTAGGAATGGTATTTCTGCCTAAAACAAATTTTGAGGCGCAGGAAACCTGTCGAACAATTGTCGAAAGCGAAATTCTCGCTTTTGGCTATTATATCTATGGTTGGCGGCAGGTCCCGGTGGATGCAAGCATTATTGGCGAAAAGGCCAACGCAACACGGCCTGAAATCGAACAGATTATGATCGCCAATACGCGCGGTGTGGATGACGACGAGTTTGAACGGGACCTCTATATCATTCGTCGAGGGATCGAAAAGAAAGTGCTCGCGGCGCATATCAGCGGATTTTACATTTGTACATTGTCCTGTCGGTCGATCATCTACAAAGGCATGTTCTTGGCCGAGCAGCTTTCGAGCTTTTACCCGGATTTGTTGGATGAGAGGTTTGTCTCAACCTTCGCGATCTATCATCAGCGCTATTCCACAAATACATTTCCAACCTGGAATCTGGCCCAACCATTCCGGATGCTGGCCCACAACGGCGAGATCAATACGATTCGCGGTAATGTCAATTGGATGAAAAGCCATGAAATCCGGATGGTATCAAATACCTTTGGCGATAAATCCGACGATTTAAAACCAATCGTTCAGGCCGGAAGCTCAGATAGCGCCGCCCTGGATGCTGTGTTCGAAGTGCTGGTCCGCGCCGGTCGTAGTGCTCCAATGGCGAAAACGCTTCTGATACCCGAGAGTTGGGGCAATAAGGAGAATATGCCGGCAAAGCATAAAGCCCTTTATGCCTACTGCAATTCAGTAATGGAGCCATGGGATGGACCTGCGGCTATTTGCGCGACAGACGGGCGCTGGGTAATTGCCGGGATGGATCGAAATGGTCTGCGCCCCCTTCGTTACACAATCACTGGTGATAATTTGCTGCTGGTTGGGTCTGAGACGGGCATGGTGCCGGTGAACGAATCTAAAATTACGCGCAAAGGCCGGGTCGGCCCAGGTGAGATGATTGGAGTGGACCTGAAAAAAGGTCGCTTCTATTTCGATCGTGAATTGAAAGACAAATTATCCAACGCGCAGCCATTTGATAAATGGATTGAGAATACAGTTGACCTCGGCAGCAAGTTCGAGGGCGCCAAAGAAGCACGAAACTTCAACCGACAGGAGCTGCGCAAACGGCAACTTTGCTCTGGCTGGTCCATGGAAGACCTTGAGTTGATTGTTCAGCCAATGGCGGAGGACGGGAAAGAAGCTATCGGGTCGATGGGGGATGATACCCCGCTTGCTATTCTTTCCAAGCAATACCGTGGGCTACATCATTATTTCCGCCAGCGTTTCAGTCAGGTCACAAACCCGCCGATTGACAGCCTGCGTGAACGTCGGGTCATGACGTTGAAAACCCGTTTGGGCAATTTGAACAATATTCTGGATGAGGATAAAAGCCAGGCCGAGATCCTGTCTTTGGAATCACCAGTGCTGACAAACGGCGAGTTTGCCGCCATGCAGGAATATATGGGCGACACCGCGCAGGAGATTGACTGCAGTTTCGACGTCACAGACGGTCCGGAGGCATTAGCCAACGCTCTTCGTTCCATCCGGGTTGAAGCGGAAAACGCGGTCAGAGGGGGTTGCTCTCACCTGATCCTGAGCGATATGAATTCGGGTGAAAACCGTGCCCCTATTCCGTCTATACTGGCGGCAGCAGGGGTTCATACACATCTTGTGAACGAAGGGCTGCGTACGTTTACGTCGATAAATATTCGCTCTGGTGAATGTCTGGATGTACAGTATTTCGCGGTTCTCATAGGTGTTGGTGCGACAACGGTCAACGCCTATTTGCTACAGGAATCGATCATGGATCGCCACGAACGGGGCCTCTTTCCCGGGCTCGATCTCCAGGCCTGTCTTGCGCGGGCGAAGGAAGCGGTCGATCAGGGTCTGCTGAAGGTCATGTCCAAGATGGGGATCTCGGTCATCAGCTCCTACCGCGGTGGGTATAACTTCGAAGCTGTTGGCCTGTCACGCGCGCTGGTCGCAGAATTTTTCCCAGGCATGCCCTCGCGAATTTCCGGCATAGGTCTTCCCGGCATTCAGCACAAAGTCCTTGAGCAGCATGAAAAAGCATATCGCCAGGATGTCATCAGCCTACCCGTTGGCGGATTATACCGCTTTAGGGCGTCTGGCGAAGTTCACTCCTTCGATGGGGAATTAGTCCATCTGTTACAGTCCGCTGTAGAGAAGGATAGCTACTCTCTTTATAAAAAATATAGCGATGGAATGCGCCAAATGGCGCCGGTCAATCTACGTGATCTGCTTGACTTCAAGGCGCAGCGCAAGCCTATCCCAATTGACGAAGTTGAAAGTATCACGGAAATTCGCAAACGGTTTGTGACGGGCGCGATGAGTCTTGGCGCGCTTAGCCAAGAAGCCCATGAAACCTTGGCTATCGCTATGAACCGGATTGGCGGCAAATCCGATTCTGGTGAAGGCGGTGAGGATGTCAATCGTTTCAAGCCTCGGTCCAATGGTGACAACGCCAACTCCGCGATCAAGCAGATCGCCTCGGGCAGGTTCGGCGTGACCGCAGAATATCTCAATAACTGTGAAGAGATTGAGATTAAAATTGCGCAAGGGGCCAAACCGGGCGAAGGCGGGCAGCTCCCCGGCTTCAAAGTTTCGGAAATGATTGCGAAATTAAGAAATTCGACGCCTGGTGTCACATTGATTTCGCCGCCGCCGCATCATGATATCTACTCTATCGAGGATCTGGCGCAGCTTATTTATGATCTCAAGCAGATTAATCCGGAGGCCCGGGTTTGCGTCAAGCTGGTGGCAGAGGCAGGTATCGGAACGGTTGCTGCAGGTGTCGCCAAGGCAAAGGCGGATGTTATCATGATTTCCGGAAATTCAGGCGGTACTGGGGCTAGCCCCCAAACCTCGCTGAAATATGCAGGTGTCCCCTGGGAGATGGGATTGCCGGAAGTAAATCAGGTTCTTACCCTGAACAAGCTTCGGCATGGAGTGTTGCTCCGGGTCGATGGCGGCATGAAAACCGGCCGGGATATCGTCATGAGCGCGATGATGGGCGGCGAGGAATATGGTCTTGGCACAGGTGCGCTGGTGGCGATGGGCTGTATTCTTGTGCGCCAATGTCATTCCAACACCTGTCCTGTCGGTATCTGCACGCAGGATGAAGACCTACGTAAGAAGTTTGAGGGGAATGCAGACAAGGTCGTCAACCTTTTCAGCTTCCTTGCAGAAGAAGTGCGCGAAATTCTCGCAGAGCTTGGTTATCGTTCCTTGCAGGAAATTATTGGACGCAGCAGCCTGCTTTCTCAGGTCAGTCGTGGCTCGGCCCATCTGGATGATCTGGATCTGAACCCGCTCTTGGCAGAGGCAGATGCCGGTAACAACCCGAGATACTGTGTCAATAAGGGACCGGTTCCTGTTCCTGAAACGCTAGATGCACAAATGATCATGGATGCTGCCAGTGTTTTCACAAAGGGCGGTGAGAAAAAGCAGCTTGCCTATAGTATTCGTAACACGCACCGGGCTATCGGCACGAAACTTTCTTCGCAGATCGTTCGGACATTCGGTATGGCGGGGCTGGAGCCAGGTCATATTACCGTTCGGCTTCGTGGCTCGGCGGGTCAGTCTCTTGGCGCGTTCGCGGTGCAGGGCCTGAAACTGGAAGTGCTGGGAGATGCCAATGACTATTGTGGCAAGGGCCTCTCTGGCGGAACCATTGTGGTTCGACCGCTAACCTCCAGTCCGCTAAAGTGGAATGAAAACGCCATTATCGGCAATACGGTTCTTTATGGTGCCACGTCAGGCGCGCTCTATGCTGCCGGTCAGGCGGGTGAACGATTTGCTGTCCGCAACTCTGGCGCCGTCACTGTGGTTGAGGGATGTGGAACAAACGGCTGCGAGTATATGACAGGCGGAATGGTAGCAATTCTGGGCGCTGTCGGTGATAACTTCGCTGCGGGAATGACCGGGGGCATGGCCTTTGTTTATGATGTCGATGACGTATTACCTGTTCACATTAACGATGAATCGGTTGTCTATCAGAGACTCGCTTCCAGCTATTGGGAAGACGTGCTTAAGAAAATGATTTCGGATCATGTCGAAAACACCCATTCCAAATTCGCGCAGGCACTGCTTGCTGATTGGGGGTGGGAGCGCGATCGTTTCTATCAGGTATGTCCCAAGGAAATGCTGAACAAGCTTGCCCATCCGCTTTCCGATGAGCTTGCCCAGCAGCGCGCCTAGGCGATTAATTATTAATTCAAGAAAGCCGGAGCAGTCATGCCCCGGCTTTTTTTTTGTGGGCAGAATTTTCCCGCAACCGGACAAATACTCCATTATGTTTACCTCAGCTTGATGGCAGCCAGCAGACGGCAGGAGGTTTGTTTTGGCATGGACCTTGCTTGAACTAAGAAAGTAAAAAATGATTCAAGTATTCTAGGAGATAAACCTAAAATGGAAAACTCAGCTGCTGTCGACCATGGTAAAGCGCATAAACTATCCATGAAATTCTCGGATCCAATCATCAACACGGAAGACGTAAAATGGGCGGCGCGGCGATTTATCCTGATTTATGGAGAAGAGGCGCCGGAAATGGTTCTTCGGCAAGTCACCCGTCTTGATCAGCGTGGCAAAATTCGTGTTGCTGAGATGTTTGAGCGTATTCGGCGTGAATGTGCCCGGCTTTTAAAGCGAAGTGAAAACCTCAGGATTTATCCCGTTAACTGAGATCCGCTCCTTATTGTTCCAACATTTTTTTTCGAAACCTGCAATCACCCTATTCTACATTCGATCTGCATGAGGTAATGTCCCCCCATGCGAACACTCTATCATTTTTGGATATCCCCGGCCTGCCGTAAGGTTCGGCTAGCGCTTTCAGAGAAAGGTCTTGAATTCGACCTTAAAATCGAAAAACCCTGGGAAAGAAGGCCGGGCTTTTTAGCTATAAACCCTGCGGGTGAAGTTCCCGTTCTGGTCGAGGAGAATGAAAACATTCTGGCGGACAGCCAAGCCATTTGCGAGTATCTGGAAGAAAACTACAAAGATGTGAGCTTGCTTCCCCAAGATAAAATTGCCCGCGCAGAAACTAGACGGCTCATCGGCTGGTTCGATCGGAAGTTTTTTGTGGAAGTTACCGATAACCTGGTCGAGGAAAAGATCATGAAGCGGCTGACAAAATCGGGAACGCCGAATACGGCGGCCATCCGAGCTGGCCATCACAACATCCACTACCATCTCGAATATATAACCTATCTGGTGGAGCGGCGGTCCTGGCTGGCGGGCGATGATTTCAGTCTTGCTGATATCGCAGCTGCGGCACAGCTTTCCAGTGTCGATTATCTCGGTGATGTGCCATGGGAACAACATCCGGCTGCTAAAATCTGGTACGCGCGCGCAAAATCGCGGCCAAGCTTTCGCGCCATTCTGGGAGACAACCTGCCAGGGATGCCGGCACCATCTCATTATGCCGATCTCGACTTCTGATTTGTCCCGGGGGGCCGTAAATAAGGCCGATCTGCGGGCCGCAGCACTAGCGGAGGGGTTTGATGCGGTGGGTTTTGCAGCAGCTGACTTTGGCACGCAACCAGGCGAGTTTCTGGAAAAGTTTATCGCGGAAAAGCGCTACGGTGATATGGACTGGATTGTTGAAAAGGCAGCTCGCCGACGCCATCCGCAAGCACTCTGGCCGGAGGCAAAATCAGTCATAATGCTTGGGTTGAACTATGGCCCGGAAAAAGATCCTCTAGCTTATACTGAAGAGCAGGAACATGGTGTCATTTCAGTTTATGCACAAGGCCGGGACTATCATGACATTATCAAGAAAAAATTGAAGCGCATCGCGCGCGGCGTTGTCCGTGACTATGGCGGAGATGTAAAAGTCTTTGTCGATACAGCGCCGGTGATGGAAAAACCACTGGCGGCCAAAGCAGGACTTGGCTGGCAGGGAAAACATACTAACCTTTTAAGTCGGGAGTTTGGGTCCTGGCTATTTCTAGGGTGCATATTTACAACTCATGAAATTACCCCTGATAGAGAGGTTGATGGAAGTTGCGGGTCTTGTCGTGCTTGTCTGGATATTTGCCCGACAAAAGCTTTTCCCGCGCCTTATCAGCTCGACGCCCGAAGGTGTATCTCCTACCTCACGATTGAAACGAAGTCGCATATTGATCGGGAGATGCGGCCACTAATTGGGAACCGAATTTATGGATGCGATGACTGCCTGGCGGTTTGTCCCTGGAATAAATATGCGGAAAAATCACGCGAAATAAAGCTCCAGCCTCGGCCAGAGCTGATCGCTCCAAGGCTTGCCGACCTTGCGATACTTGACGATGCTGCTTTTCGTTCCCTTTTTACGGGCTCGCCTGTTAAAAGGCTCGGCCGAAATCGCTTTGTACGCAACGTCCTTATTGCAATCGGAAACAGTCGGAAATCGGCTTTTCTGGACGTAGTGACGCCACTACTGAGCGACGCCTCGCCAATTGTCCGTGTCGCTGCGATTTGGGCATTCGGGCAGTTGGCGGACCGCAAAATTTATAGCCGCGAACGGAAAAAGCTGATAGGGCGGGAAACCGACGAGGCGGTGCGGTCGGAATGGAATCTGAGCAAAGGGATTGAGAATGAGCAGGCTTGACAGTTTTATCCGGCGCGTGAGTGCTCAGCGGGATTGTCTCAATTATGCGGCGGAGTTAATAAAGGATTATCCGGGCAGTGTGTTAGAGCTGGGTTTGGGAAATGGCCGGACTTTTGACCACCTGCGCAGCCTGATGCCAACGCGGGATATTTATGTTTTCGACCGTCATGTTAAAGCGCATCCGGACTGCATCCCAGATAATGACCATATGATTGTGGGAGACTTTCTGGAAACCGTTCCCTCGGCGCTTGAAAAAATGATATCGAAGGCAGTTCTTGCCCATTGCGATATCGGCTCGGGCGACAAGGCGGCAAGCGTGGCCCTTGCAAAAGCACTTGGCACAAGCCTTCCAAAATTACTTACCCCTGGTGCGATCATTGTCAGTGATCAACCCTTTAATATGGATAACTGGCAGACGTTACCGCTTCCTGAAGGGGTGGCCGAAGGGCGATATCACCTTTACCGCCAGATTTGATCTTTGTTATTGGGCCAGATATCCCCCGTCTGCAACAAATTCAGCACCCGTCACGAACCCGGCCTCATCGGACGCGAGGTAGAGGATCATGGAGGCAATTTCCTCCGGCTTGCCGAGACGGCCCATCGGGTGTGCCTGTTTCAATCTTGTTTCTTCTACCTCCCGTTCCGTCTCTGCGATTTTATCAAACCGTCGCATGACCATTGGCGTTTCAATATAGCCTGGGTGGACCGAGTTAATACGTACATTGTACCCTTTTTCAGCGCACTCAATGGCTGCTGCTTTTGTAAACAGCCTGACGCCGCCTTTGCTGGCGGAATAAGCCGAGATGTTGGACATACCGACAAAGCCGAGAACGGATGAGATATTGACGATTGAGCCGCCACCTGTCTCTTTCATGCTGGCTACGGCGACTTGTGTTCCTAGAAATGTTCCATCGAGATTAATGGAAATAGTCTGGCGCCAGAAATCATAGTCCATCTCAAGAAGACCCTTTGCCCGCCCGATACCCGCAGAATTGATCAGGATATCCAGCTGTCCCCAGCGGACCGTAACCGCCTCCAAGACCGCTTGCCATTCCTGCGGATTAACTACATTCAAGTTCTGGTAGAAGGTTTCTCCGCCCGCTTTGTTCAGGCTTCGGGCTAAGGCTTCGCCCCTATCCGGATCGATATCAGAGAGAGCGACTTTTGCGCCTTCCTGCACGAACCGTTCCGCTGTTGCTTTTCCAATTCCCGAAGCAGCTCCTGAAATGAGGGCGATTTTTCCTTCCAAACGGCGGCCGTTTGGCAATACCGTTGCCATATTTCCCTCCCTTTTATTATTATATTCTGACTTTGCCGCAAGCTTTCGCCTCGAGCAAGCCTTAACCGCCGATTGATTTGGAGAGCAAGGTATAGGTCACGACGGGGGTGTGGCCTTTCAGTCCGGTTTCGCCTTGAGGCTTCAGCGTGAATGCATTTTCGAGTAATTGCGCCGTTTTCTCGGATATTAGAATGTCGCCGGTCCTTGCCGTTTGCTGGAGTCGCGCGGCGATATTCACAGCATCACCCCATATATCGTATGAATATTTGCTATGGCCGATGACGCCAGCAACCACCGACCCTGTGTTGATCCCGATTCTGAGGCCAAGTGGCTCGGGCGATGCCTGAGCCAGTTGTTTAACATACGTCATGATTTCGAGGGCAAAGGCAGCGGCCTCGTTCGCGCCGGCTTTTGCATCGTCATTAAGGCCACCACAGACCATATAGGCATCGCCAATGGTTTTGATCTTCTCAAGCCCATGTTGACTGATAATATTGTCAAAATGCGAGAAAATCCTGTCCAGTAGGGAAACAACTTCCTCCGGTGGACGGTTCATTGCGTAGCTGGTGAACCCGGATATATCCGCAAAGAGGATCGTGACATTGTCGAGCCGGTCTGCGATTGGGCGCTGTTCCTGTTTCAGCCGCTCGCCTATTGCTTCGGGTAGCATGTTACGGATCAAATTTTCACTGCTCCCCCGTTCCATCTCCAAAAGGCTGTATGTCTTCTCTTTTTGGGTGACAAAGTAGACGAGCAATATAAACGCAACAATGGATACCCCGCTTAAATTCATCACAAAAAGGATTGTAACCAATTCGGGGGGCAAGCCCTTTTCCAATGCGGGAGCGTGATAATTGATGGCGGCGCCGATGAGAATCAGAAAAATAAAGGCGACGAACCAATATATCGCCGTCTTCCGGCTTGCAAAAACCAACGCGCCCATGGGGCTGATCAAGGACCAGACAATGACGGCGGAAGAATTGATAAACCCGTCAAGCTCTAGCATCACCAGAAAGGGAAGCATGAGGGTGAGGAAAAGCTGACTCTCCCGGAGAAGGCGATAGCCTTTTGCCTTGCGGAAAAGAAACAAGGTGGCAATGGAGATGACTGTAAAGGCCCAGGCAATGGCAGCAGCTTTGTATTCCCCGAAATAGGCATAGATACCGCCCCAGAAAAAAGCTGGTATCGCCATCATCGTCGCACAAAGCACCAGAAGCCGGTGGGATAGCTCCGAATCTCCCAAACTTGCATCCATCGCAAATCGCGGCGATGGAGCCTCAGGTTTTTTGTCTCCGCTCATCAATGGATTATCCAGCTAATCACCGGCAAGGACAAGCCCATGCAGCGGAAGGTCTAGGCGAGGTTTGAAAAATCAACAACGACGGGTGCATGATCCGAGGGCTTTTCCCAGTCTCGGGCGTCGAGGGTGATTTCCATATTCTTTAAATGGGGTTTTAGGGCTGGCGTTACCCAGACATGGTCGAGTCGCCGCCCCCGGTTTGATGCGCGCCAGTCCCGTGCGCGATAGCTCCACCAGGAAAATAGAGGCTCCGGCTCCGGCACAAAATGGCGCATTGCATCGACCCAATCGTGCGAACTAAAGATTCTCTCCATATGTTCAACTTCTATCGGCGTATGGCTGACGACCTTCAAAAGTTGTTTGTGGTTCCAGACATCAGTCTCGAAAGGCGCAACGTTAAGATCCCCCACAAGGATTAATTTATTGTCCTCTGACCTACGTTCCGTAAACCAGTCGGTCATCTCCGTCATGAACTCGAGTTTATGCGCAAACTTATCGTTCACCGTTATATCTGGAATATCGCCACCAGCAGGCACATAAAAATTATGCAACTCCACGCCGTTTTCCAAGGTGACGGCCAGATGTCTCTTGTCATCCTTGCCGCACCATGACTTGGATTGTGACGGGACGAATGGCAGTTTAGAGAAGATGGCAACGCCATTGTAACTCTTCTGTCCTGCGATAGCATGATGCGTAAACCCCATTTTTACAAAGGCCTTGAGGGGAAACTCGTTATCAGTCACCTTGGTTTCCTGAAGGCAGAGAATGTCGGGCTGGTTTTGCGCAACAAACTGCTCGACATGAGCAAGGCGAGCCCGGACAGAATTGACGTTCCAGGTGACTAGGCGCAGATCGTTCATTAAAATACTTTCTTGATTACTCTCAGAATATATTAAAACTGCTGCCCGTGATGGCAATTGGCCAATGCCCTTGCTCAAACAGCTTGTATTTAAGGGCGAAGGGATGAGTGTCTTCTTCTCCGGCCGCAAGGACAAGAGCGGCCTGATGGCAGCTTTGCACGGCTGAGCCGATTGCTGCACGGATCAGTTCTTGATCCTCAATACCGGCATCTTCCGCCATGGATTCTACTGCAGCGGAGACTGTTTCGGACGCCGTTGCCGAGACATGGGTAAGGGCAAGATTGAGATCCTCCTCGCTCATGAGCTCGAGCGCCGCTGTCGTCAATCCCATGCGAAGCTGTTCCTCCGCTTCCCACCATTCGCTGTTAAATTCAGGATTACTGGCAGCGAAGCCGGCATCTTCCCAAGTCTCCACCTCGGCAACAAAGGCATCTGGAAACCCAAGGGTGTCCATATAATCTCGGGCTGTAGCCATGGTTTCCCTTGGCAACGGCTCGCCTACTTCAGCGAACCAGGGAATAGAGGGGATAAGTTTATTAAAACGAACAACAGATACTAACGTTGGATAATCTTCGATATCAGGTAGGTCTTCATCGAAATCGTCATCATAATCCATATTGGTCTCTCGATTAATCAGCATGCCGGCCTATGTAACATGGATTTGAGTGTCAATTCATACTTATTCGTAGTCGCTGTCGAAGAAGGTAAAGAGTTCAGCTTTCAACTTGATGTTTTTCTCGACCTTGCCGAGGCTGATACTCGTAACCTGACCTTGAGCGTCAGTTACCAGCCATTGGCGCAACTGAAGCGGGTTATCGCTGAAAATCAGGACGATATTGCCTTCGTCAGGATTATCTGTGTCGACAATGGTAATCCGCAGGGTATTGGCATCATGCTCCACCTTGGTGACTGTAACATCGCCACTCAATTTAACATCTTCCTTAAGCAGGATACTAACCGGAGTTGCCGACAGCGGCAGCCGTGTCGTCTCCTTTAACTCCTTGTCGTGAAACACCAGCCAGAGCCCATCCGCAACAACAAGAATTTGCGCGGGCGGCTTATATTCGAAGCGCATCCGGCCGGGTTTTCGCATATATACCGCGCCTTCGGCAATGCCACCTGCGGAGTCGATCTGTAGAAAATCGGCCCGCATTGTTTTTATGGTGTCAAGATACGCCTCGACACGCGCGATTTGCGCCTGATCCTCCGCCTCCAGTGCCGCAAGAGTAAGGGTTGGTCCAGACATCATGGTCATCATTATCGCAAGCGAGAAAAAGACTGTTTTTTGTAATAATCGCATGACGTCTCACTTCAGGTTTGGTTTTGGTTGCCGGGTTACTCCCCCTGATATGGGAAGTGCATGACAAAATGCCAGTAGATTGACAGCGGTCTAGCGCTCCCGGTCGTTGATATCTCGTGCCAGCACCTCACGCTTACCAACATGGTTGGCCGAACCGATCACGCCTTCCTTTTCCATCTGGTCAATAATGCGGGCGGCGCGGTTATACCCGATTTGCAAGTGGCGCTGTACGAAACTGGTCGACGCTTTGCGCTCCCGGCAGACAAGTTCTACAGCACGATCATAAAGCTCATCACCAGAATTTCCGCCGGACCCACCGCCCATCATGCCATCGAAATCGCCTTGATCCTCTTCGGTGACCTCTTCCTTATAGTTCGGCTCGCCCTGCGATTTCAGGAAGCTGACAACCTGCTCGACTTCCTCATCGGATACGAAGGGACCATGGACACGCTGCACGCGTCCGGCGCCCGGCATATAGAGCATGTCGCCCTGGCCGAGTAGCTGTTCAGCCCCCTGTTCACCCAACACTGTCCGGCTGTCAATCTTGGACGTTACCTGGAAGCTGATCCGGGTCGGGAAGTTGGCCTTGATCGTACCGGTGATAACATCAACGGATGGTCGTTGCGTTGCCATAATCACATGCAACCCGGCCGCGCGGGCCATCTGGGCGAGGCGCTGCACTGCCACTTCGATATCCTTGCCGGCGACCATCATCAGGTCGGCCATCTCATCAACAATGATCACGATCATCGGTAGCGGCTCTGTATCGAGGGCGCGTTCTTCAAATACGGGCTCGCCGGAGGCGGCATCAAATCCCGTTTGCACTGTGCGTTTCAGCACTTCCCCTTTTTTCTGGGCTTCGCGGATACGCTGGTTATAACCATCGACATTCCGGACGCCGAGTTCGGCCATCTTGCGATAACGGTCTTCCATCTCCTTCACCGCCCATTTAAGCGCGACAACGGCTTTTCCGGGTTCGGTCACCACCGGGGCCAGAAGATGCGGGATGCCATCATAAACGGAGAGTTCCAGCATCTTCGGATCGATCATGATAAAGCGGCATTCATCCGGAGATAGCCGGTAGAGCAGCGACAGGATCATGGTGTTTACGGCAACGGATTTACCCGAGCCCGTTGTACCGGCGATGAGAAGATGCGGCATTCGGGCGAGATCAGCAACGACCAGATCACCGCCAATATCTTTACCGAGCGCGAGGGTGAGTTTTGAATTCGTGCTCTCATAAGCCGCGGCCGAGAGAAGCTCGCGTAGGAACACAGTTTCCCGCCGCTGATTGGGAAGCTCAATGCCGATGGCGTTGCGGCCGGGAATAACAGCGATACGGGTTGAAATCGCACTCATGGAGCGGGCGATATCATCGGCCAGACCTATTACGCGGGAGCTTTTCAGGCCCGGCGCGGGCTCCAGTTCATAGAGCGTGACAACGGGGCCCGGCCGAACCCGGCTGATATCCCCCTTGATCCCATAATCATCGAGCACGGATTCAAGAAGGCGCGCATTTTTCGATAAGGCTTCCTCACTTACGGGTTTGGACACCAGCTTGGTATCGGGAAGCGAGAGCAGGTCAAGTGGTGGAAGCTGATACTCACCGGTTGGGCCTAGGTCAAGCGCAGGCTGTTTCTCAGCCGCGACCCTTTTGCCAACGGCGGCTCCGGATTTGCGCTGCTCGATTTGTGGTTCCACGGCTTTGCGGATAATCGGCTTTTTCTCTTTTTTGATCCGGGTCTTTTTCTTCTTGGGTGGTGTGACCACATCATCCAGTTCGTCATCTTCCTCTACATCCGGATCACGCCGGAAGCGGAAGTCGCGTAAATATCCAGGCGCGAGCAAAAGTGTTTGCACAACAGCCTTAAGTGACAGACCCACAACCCGCCATTCCTGCCTAGAGACGCCAAAGGATACAAGAAGAAGTGCAATCGCAATAACCAGCATAACCGATCCAAGGAGAGCCGAATGAATATCCAGACCAATCTGCTGACCGCCAACGATGATTGAGTTGAAAATCACTTCACCGACGATGCCGCCGTAACCCGAGTTTAGGGGCCAGTTCTCGGCAACAGGTAGCGCTGCCAATGTCGCTGAGGTAAAGGAGACACCAAACGGCAGTACGGCAAGGTGAACCCACCCCCAGCGCAATCCCCGATGTGACATCACGCGCCATGCCCAGGCAATCAGTCCCAGTATAAGGGCAACTGATCCAAAGCCGATCGTCTGCAGTAGCAGGTCGGCAAGGTGAGCCCCGCCCAGACCCAGAAAATTGCCCGGTGGATTGTCTGTTGCATGATTGAAATTGGGATCGTCCGGCGAGTAGGACACAAGCGACAGAATGCAGATTAACGCCAGCAGTAATAGCGACAGCCCGCCCAGTTCAACCAGCCGCCGGTGAAGAAAATCCACGCTTCCACTCGGCAATAGGGAAATCGATTTGGAGCCTTTTGATTTAAACATCATACGGACATTCTATAAGCTATTGGCAAGCCTAGTTAAAGCTTCTTTACTGTTCTCTGGCGGTGCGACCAGGGCAACACGAATATAGGGGTCGCCGGGATTTACACCATCGGAGCCAGCCACACTCAGGAAATGGCCCGGCAGGACACGGATTGCGGCTTTTGTCCAAAGTCGTTTTGCGGCTTCGACGCCATCTCCAACATCTAGCCAGAGAAAGAAACCACCCTCAGGGCGGTAAAATCCGAACCTTGATCCGAAGATTTCCTCGGCTATATCGAATTTTTGCCGATAAAGGGCACGGTTTTCCTCTGCGTGGTCATCGTCATTCCATAATGCCGTTGCCGCGGCGCATACGGGCAGCGGTGAAGCAGCACCGGCAAAATTGCGCAAGTTTAGAAACGTTTTGATAATTGATGCCTCTCCTACACAAAAACCGGATCGCAGCCCCGCAGCACTGGAGCGCTTGGAAAGGGAGTGGAAGGCCAGCATGTGATCAAGCGATCCTCCAAATTCTTTGCAAATTTCCAGGATGCCGGTCGGAGGCGTATGATCATAAATCTCGGAATAACATTCATCAACGATCAACATGAAATCATGCTTGCGTGCCAGTTCAAGTGCCGCTTTGAGATATTCCGCGCTAGCGACTGTTCCCTGCGGGTTGGACGGGTTGCATAAATAGAAGGCGGATGCGCGATCAAGCAGCTCTGGTGCTAACGCATCGAGGTCGGGGAAAAAATGAGTATCCGGGCCAGCTGCAAGAAACATCGGCTCTGCCCCTGCCATCACCGCTGCCGCATGATAGACGTGATAATAGGGTGTCGGCAGAAGGATAACCGGCTTGGTTTGATTATGACCGGCCCGCTCAGTAATGACCGATGCAATCATATAAAGCGCTTCTTTAGTGCCGTTTACGGGGGCGATATTCTGATCGGCTTCGATCATGCCTTCGGATAACGAATAACGGCGGGTTAGCCACTTAGTGATTGCAGCTCTTAATTCCGGTGTCCCCGCGACCGGTGGATACTTACCATAGAGATGTTCATTGGCGCGTAGTGCATCGATCATCAACTGCGGCGGTTTGTGCTGCGGCTCGCCAATTGTCAGGATAAGGGGCTCAAAATTCTGTGCGGGCGTCAGCGGATCAAGAAGCGATCGAAGCGCATCGAAGGGGGAACCACGTAAATGGGACAGTTCGGAGTTAATCATATACGCAAGATACCGATGTCGAAGGGATTAAAAGGCCCTCGAATTTAGATAAATCACCCGCAGTATACAAGTACCTTACACCAGATACATAAAAATGCCCAAATTCCGACAATGTAACACTGCTGGAATTTGGGCGGCTAGACTATTATGGCTGCACGAAACTTGATCCGTGCAGCCATTATTTTTGTTGGGTTTAGAAGGATTTTGATCCCTGTCCAAACTCGGGATAGGCTTCAAGGCCAAGCTCTGCCTTGTCAAGACCTTCAACTTCATCCTCTTCACTCGCCCGGATGCCGATGGTGTATTTCAGTAGCAGCCAGAAAATAGTGCTAACGACAAGGACAAAGGCGCCGATAGCAACGATACCAGTCAGCTGTGTGACGAATGTAGCTTCTGAATCGGAAAGCACAACGGCCAACGTACCCCAGATACCGCAAAAAAGATGGGCTGGTATGGCGCCGACAACGTCGTCAATTTTCAACTTGTCAAGCAGCGGAACCGCGAAGACCACAATGGCACCGCCAACAGCGCCAATTGCGATTGCCATGCCGATAGTAGGGTCTGCAGGCTCAGCCGTAATCGATACGAGGCCACCAATGGCACCGTTTAACGCTAACGTCAGATCGACTTTCTTGTACATGATCTGGGTTACGACCATCGCCGCGAGAACGCCGCCGGCTGCTGCCATGTTGGTGTTAGCGAAGACGTTAGCCATTTCAATGACGCTGGCCGCGGAGCCGAGTGCGAGCACAGAACCACCGTTAAACCCGAACCAACCGAGCCACAGAATAAATGTGCCGAGGGTGGCAAGTGGCAGGTTTGCACCTGGGATTGGGTTAACCTTGCCGTCAGCTGTGTACTTGCCTTTACGGGCACCGAGGATAATTGCACCAGTCAACGCAGCCCAGCCACCAACGGAATGCACCAAAGTGGAACCTGCATAATCGGAGAAGCCCATTTCAGCGAGCCAGCCACCGCCCCATACCCAGGAACCCTGGATTGGATAGATGATTGCAGTCAGCAGGACAACAAAGGCGAGGAATGACCACAGCTTTGTCCGCTCGGCCAGTGTACCGGATACGATAGAGGCGGCTGTCGCCACGAAGACCATTTGAAAGAACCAGTCTGAAGAGGCTGAATAACCGCCATCGGAGAAGGTTCCAGCAAGTGCATCTGCGTCATCAGGACCCCAGAATGGACTAAAACTCCCGATAAACCCGGTAACATCCATATACATCAGGTTGTAACCAACCAGATAGAAGGTCAAGCCTGCGATCGAATACAGGGCAATGTTCTTAAGGCAAATGGTCGCAGTATTCTTGGACCGGACAAGGCCACTTTCCAGCATGGCAAAACCGGCCGCCATCCACATGACGAGGGCGCCATTCACCAGAAACGAGAATGTATTGAGCACATAGGCTGTTTCACTATCGACGGCAGCATAAGCGGGCGCTGCGCCAATAAGAGCGAATGCCGCAACGGATGCGGCGGCAGATTTCATATAGTTCATTGTACGCATCATTAATCTCCTAGAGCGCGTCTGCGTCGGTTTCGCCCGTGCGAATACGGACAACGTTCATCAAATCGAAAACAAAGATTTTGCCATCGCCGATCTGTCCGGTTTTCGCAGCGCCAGCGATTGCTTCGACCACCTGCTCGGCAAGATCCTCTCTAACGGCAACCTCAATTTTAATTTTGGGGAGAAAAGAGATTGCATACTCCGCGCCGCGGTATATTTCCGTATGCCCTTTTTGTCGCCCATACCCTTTGACTTCAGTTGCGGTAAGCCCATCGACACCGATTGATGTCAGGGCTTCACGCACTTCGTCCAGTTTGAAGGGCTTAATAACAGCCATTACCAGCTTCATGGTGGTCACCTCATTGACTTGTCTTGTTTGACCGGGGTGAAAAACTCCGGTTTCGGTTGTTTAGTCTTCAAGACCCGTGCCAGTTGAGGTTCGTTTTAAAAAATGTTTTATTATCAATGTATTAGGAAGGTAGTGCCAAAAAAATGGGCGCAGTACGGCGTATTTATTGCCTAAAAATCGTGCAAATGAGATGTTTTGCCTATAATTTAGGCGTTTAGGGGTTTGAGCGCAATTTCCGCAGCAGATGAAAGACGTAGAAGTTTGCCTTCGGCGTCGCCTGGTGCCATTAACATAAGCCCGACCGGTAATCCGCTTTCCTGGCCACAGGGGAGAGTCGTGGCACATAACCGCAATAAATTTGCAAGTCGTGTAAGGCTGATCGACATCATTGTCGCCTGCAAATAGGTATCAACACTTTCAAGGAGAGGTGCTATCGCCGGCGGATGTTCCGGCTGCGTCGGACCAACGACCAGATCATATCCAGACGTCTGAACTAGATATTCCGCCGTAAGCGTCTCCATTCCCCGATAAAGAGCTGCTGCATCGACCGCAGTAAAATTATCGGCCGCAAGGATGCGTTCTTCAATTGGGGTGTACATACAGCCCCGATTGGCGCGGATTTGATCTCCATACATCATGCAGGCCTCTATAGCGGCGGGGCTGCCGTGTTTGGCTGTGAGTGCCACAACATCATCGAATGCTTGCACTGGGCCTTCTGTCACTTCGGCCCCTGCGGCCTCTAGTAGTGCGAGACCCTTTCTTACCTGTTTTGTAATTGCAGGATCGGTCAGGTTATCGAACTGGCTGGTTGCGCGCAGTATTCGCACGCCCTTCAAGGACGCTCCGGCGAGGTCCGCGGCGGGTCGGCCAGACAAAATGCTATAAAGGATATTCGCATCGGCGATGTCTCGTGTCAGCGGTCCTATAGTATCCTGTGAATAGGAAAGCGGAACGGCTCCTTCAAGGGAGACCTGCCCATGCGTTGTCTTGAGGCCTGTAATCCCGCACCAGGCGGCGGGGATTCTCACCGAACCTGCCGTATCGGAACCGATTGCTGCGGGAGCCAGCCCTTCTGCAACGGAAAGTGCTGCGCCCGCTGATGATCCGCCTGGCACACGTTCTGTTTCGCGGTCAAAAGGGTTGGGTCCTGTCCCTGTCCAGGGGTTGACCCCAATACCTGAAAAAGCAATATCCGGCATATTCGTCTTGCCAAGGCAGACCAACCCAGCACGGGCGGCCCTTGTAAGGCACTCTGCGTCCGTCGTTGGGGTGCGCCCTTCGTACAGCCTTGTTCCGGCTTCGGTTGCGATGCCGGCAGTATCGAACAGATCCTTCCAGGAGATTGGGACACCATCCAGAGGGCTAAGGCGCGCGCCGTTCTTGGCTCTGATGGAGGCGGCATGCGCCTCGTTTAAAGCTCTTCCCTCAGTCAGGCGAACATAAATGCGCCGCTCTGGATCCATAACTTTAATCCGGTCCAGAAAATATTGCGCAAGTTCAATTGGATCAATCGATCCATCACCTATAAGATGACCCAATTCGAGGGCTGTCATTTCGTGCCAGAGCTTTGTCATGGCATCAAATTAAGCATATATTATAGATGTGGCAAGAGACACGGTGAGAATTGTTCGCATGACGAAAAATAAGGTAAACGCAGATGTTTTGGTGGTGGGCGGCGGTCTCAACGGATTACCGTTCGCGATTGCTGTTGCTGCGGCTGGCTTGGAAGTTGTTGTGTTGGAGCGAGAGGAACCAGCGCATCTTGTTGGTGCTGAATTCGATGGTCGCGTATCCGCCATTGCCCATGCTTCGCGAAACCTGTTTCGCTCCTGCGGTGTTTGGGGCCACGTCAAGGCGAAGGAGCCAATGCTGGATATCCGAATTACGGACGGTCCCTCAAAATTCTTTTTGCACTACGATCACCGTCAGTTAGGGGAGGAACCTTTCGGCCATATGGTGGAAAACAGGCATCTGCGTGAGGCTCTCTATAAGCGGGCTGCCGAGATACCAACACTGACTATCATGGCGCCGGAAGAATATAAAAGGATTACACGGGATGGCTCCGGTGTTGTCGCTGCCCTTGCATCGGGCGGCACGGTGCGCGCCCGACTGGTTGTTGCGGCGGATGGGCGCAATTCTCCCTTAAGAAAACAGGCCGGCATAAAAACCGTTGGTTGGTCTTATGAACAAATGGGTATCGTCTGTACTATTGCTCATGAAATACCGCATCATGGCGTTGCGCAGGAACGGTTTTTGAAACCCGGCCCCTTTGCCATATTGCCGATGACCGGGAATCGTTCCTCACTTGTCTGGACGGAACCAACTGAGCGCGCGAAAGTAATTATGGCCTTGCCGGATGACGAGTTTTGCCGGGAGATGACTGAACGGTTTGGTGATTATCTTGGCAAACTCAATGTGGTTGGCCCGCGCTGGAGCTATCCTCTTAATCTGCATCAGGCGGAGCGCTATACCGATCTGCGCCTTGCCCTGATTGGAGATGCGGCCCACGGCATGCATCCAATCGCGGGGCAAGGGCTTAACCTTGGTTTGCGGGACGTCGCCGCGCTGGCGGAGGTGGTGATCGATGCGGCCCGGCTAGGGCAGGACATCGGTGGTGCCACGGTCCTGGAGGATTATCAACGCTGGCGCCGATTTGACAGTATTGTCTTGCTGGCTATTACTGACGGGCTGAACCGCCTCTTCACAAATGATCTTCCGCCGGTTCGACTGGCGCGTGATTTGGGTCTTGCCGCGGTCAACAAGATGCCGAAGCTCAAGGGGGTTTTTATGGAGCACGCACGCGGCACGGTCGGAAAGATGCCACGGCTGCTGCGCGGCGAGGCCCTCTGAGCAGGATTTATGGGTCCCGACTGAGTCCTGCCTTCGCAAGATTATCGACATAGGTTGACCAGATACTCTCCTGATTAAGGCCAAGTTCATACAAATAGGCCCAGGAGAAAAGGCCTGTGTCGTGCAAATCATCAAAACTAATGCGCACGGCATAATTGCCAACCGGTTCCAGTCCCATTATGCCGACATGCCGGCGTCCGGCGACGATCTGTTTCTGGCTGGCCCCGTGACCCTGGACTTCCGCCGACGGGCTTTCCACCCGTAATAGCTCCGCAGGCAAATGAAAGGAATTCCCATCTTCAAATGAGACAATCAGAGCTTTTTCCGCTTTCTTAAGGCGGATCTCAGCTGGTTTGGGCCGCCCGGCCTGATCGTAAATTTCTCCGCTCATTTCACTATGGTCTCATCAATTTCGCGTGCTTCATCCATCAGCATGATAGGAATACCGTTGCGTATCGGAAAGGCAAGCCCCGCGGCTTTACTGACCAGTTCATTGTTCTCCCGATCAAAGATGAGCGGGCCTTTAGTGAGAGGGCAGACGAGGATCTCCAGAAGTTTCGGATCAACTGCCAGTGTCTTATTGTCGGGCATAGCGCGCTTCTCTTTAAACTGGGGTTATTGCACAGTGCGATGTGTTTCGACCTGTTGAAGCATCATTTGGAGCAGACTGATCAACAAATGCGACCTCGTCGTGATATCAACGGCTTCAAGTAAGGCCTGCTTTTCAACAGGAGAGAATGGGCAGATCATGGAAAGCGAGTTGATGAGGCTGTCGTCTTCCAGATGATTGAGGGTTTGCCAGTCGTCGGCATCTTCTTCAAATTCCAGAAAATGATGCAGGGCTTCATGTAAAGCCAGACGGTCGATGCTATTGCGATGCACCGGTTCCATATCATGGATAAATTTACGATAGCCTGCCTTAACCTGCCGGTAGGGTGTTGTAACATCCAGTTCCTCAATGACCTCGAAACGGCAGACACCTTCCAAGGTGATGCGCAGCATTCCGTTTGGCAACTCCCCATATTCACAGATTTTGCCAGCGCATCCGACCCGATAGACTTCCGGGGTCATCTGATCAGCTTCCGGGTCTCGCGGTTGGACCATGCCAATCAAGCGATGGGTGGCCATGGCATCCTGCACCATAACGAGATAGCGGGGCTCAAAAATATTCAGCGGTAAATGTCCGTTGGTCAATAGGAGCGCACCGGTCAGGGGGAAGATCGGTAAAGCGGTCGGAAGTTCTTCCAGTCCCGTATTTGCGCCCGTGTCCGTCATGCGAAGAGGATCGATGATAATTGCCGGCGGAAGCCTTTTGTGAGCGGATTTGTCGGTCCCATTACTTCAAGCATTTTAAGAAGCTCCTGCCGCCCCGCTGCTTCGTTCCAGTCCCGATCACGCCGAATGATTGTCAGTAGTTCAGCGCCCGCGGTTTCATATTCACCTATACCAGCCAGTGCTTTCCCGTATTCCAGGCGGGCGGCAAGATCATCCGGATTTTCCTCAACCTTCAGGCGGAGCGGTTCCAGCTCTCCCGCACTGGCGGCATTTTCGGCGAGGGAGATTGCGGCCAACGTCGCTGTTACCGTGGGTGCGTTCTTCGAATCCTCGGGGATCATTTCCATGAGGTTTTTAGCAGCCTCGATCTCTCCAAGGTTGACATAGACACGGGCAAGCTGCGCTTTGGCGTCGATATGATCTGGATCCAGCTCCAGTATTTTTGCAAAGGCCGTCAGTGCAACTTCTGTATTCCCGGCTTCCAAAGCCTCAGTCCCTGATTGATAAGCCTCTTCCACAGGCGTTGGACCAATTGGTCCGGCGTGGCGTTCAACAAATTCCTTTATCTTGCTTTCCGGCAATGCCCCCATGAAACCATCCACCGGTTTGCCATCCTTAAAGGCAAACACAGCAGGGATGGATTGCACCTGTAGGCTCTGGGCAATCTGTGGGTGCTGGTCAATATCGATCTTGACCAGTTTCGCGGCGCCTTTCGCATCCTTGACCACTTTCTCGATCATCGGGCCTAGCTGCTTGCAGGGGCCACACCAAGGCGCCCAAAGATCGACCAGAACAAGGGTCTCTTTGCTGTCCTCGATCACATCCTGCATAAAGCTCTCGGTGGAGCCGTCTTTGATCAAATTATCGCCTGCGTTGGCGCTTTCGCTAATCAGAGTTTCCATAAGTCTAATTTACCAGTGTCTTTTTGTTTTCAAAGAAGAGCGAGCCATCAGAGCAGCCATTGCCCGACCCATGGGATAGCACCATAAGACGGCTTTGTTAAGAGGTCCTGTGGATGATTTAGGCCAGGCATCAAGACAGTCAAGACGCGGACGAAATTCTTATATCCGTTCCGGTAGCTCCAGAATGGAGGGTTGATGCCCGCAGTTGCGGATAAATTTCTCTAGATCACCGGAGGCAACCTGTGTCGTCATTGTATTACGCAAAGGATGGTAATTGAGTAAGTCATGCGCCATCATCCGTTTTTCCAGGATCACTGTAACTTTTTGTTCCTCGTCATTGATGAGAGAGAAAGGCGTCACAGACCCGGGCTCAACGCCCAGTATTTCCATGAGAAGGTCCGGTTTTCCAAAACTTAGGTTTTTTGCGCCGACCAAGGGCCGAAAGGCTTTTAGGTCGACTGCCGTTTCCTGTAGGCAGACAATCAGATATAAATCGCCATTTTTGTCTTTCAGGAACAGGTTTTTGCAATGCCCGCCGGGGATATGATCGGTCTGCGCTTGCGCTTCCTCGACTGTGAAAACCGGCGCATGATGATGGGTTTCATAACTGATTCCCAATGCATCGAGTTTTTCAAATAATTCTTCTGGTGTTGCAGGCATTCTCACTCCTCAGGTCTGCTTTGCAGAAAGGAAAATTAACGGTTCCGCCCGCGCATGAAAATAAAGAAATGGGAAAAGCCGCATTTTTTGATAAATCGCGCTTGCATTCATAGGCTATTTACGTATTATCCCGCCTCGCAACGGATTGTTGCACGCTCGAGCGGGCGTAGCTCAGGGGTAGAGCATAACCTTGCCAAGGTTAGGGTCGTGAGTTCGAATCTCATCGCCCGCTCCAATTTTCAAAAAAGGCCCTGCAGAAATGCGGGGCTTTTTTGATTTACGGTTAATTATTCCGCTCAGATTTTTCCCTCAAGCAACCGAAACACCCCACTCGCGGTTTAGTCGGCAATCGCTACGGCGGTGGCCAGCAGGCCATTGGCAAAACATTAATTCATGTCAGTTGACTTCTTGTTGTCTCTTCTGCTTGCGTTGCCATAGCCAGACGTCAAGTGAGAAGTGATTCCGATAACGTAGTAACCAAAGCGCGGCAAAGCCTGCGAGAGCAGCCAGAGCAATGGCATTGTTGCGGTGGACGGGAAACCCATCCTCAATCACAAAAGGGGCGATCAGGGTTGGAAAGATCACAATCACGGTCACCAGATGCATCAGGAAAAGCAGGCCATAAGATAATGTGCGCCAGAGTCCCAGGGCCGCCAGGATGCAAATAACTATCTGTGCGCTTCCCATGAAATAGGGCATGGTCGCGCCAATATCGATTCCGTGGAAATAGCCCCATATGCGGACATATTGGCCGGGTTCGATAATCTTATTAACCGCCCAGACGAAAAGAAACCATGTGAGGCCGAGACGCAGGATCAAGAGCGCAACAGCATCGCGCGTTTCAGGGTATTTTATCATCAGTTCCCTCTAGATATGCCATCAATTCCTACGAAACTGATATCAGAGTTCATGATAGAGGAGACCACACGTTCTCTCACTATCACGTGAGTCGTTTTAAGGCCCGAAATACATTTTGTGGGTGAGGGGAATGAGAAATAGCTCCGCTGTCTGCGTCTTGCTGAAAAGGTCCTAAGGGCTTTTCCTTAAATATATGAGCCAATAAACCAGCGCGACGAGGACGCTCCCGCCTAGAATGTTACCTGCTGTTACAATGAAAAGATTTATTAGGAAGCCGCTGACCGTAATGGCCTCCACACCTTCAAAATAGGCAATTGGAATAAGGTACATATTGGCGACGGAGTGTTCAAATCCGAGCGAAACGAAAGCGGCAATCGGGAAAATTATTGCCAGGATTTTACCGCTGACACTATGCGCAGCGAAGCAGAGCCAGACGGCAAGGCAGACAAGAGTGTTACACAGGACAGCTCGAAAAAAAGCTTCCTGCCAAGGTAGAGATAACTTAGTGCTTGCAATACTGATTGCCGTTGCGGCGACACCCCCGTCGTTCATCGAAAGGATGCCGGAAAGGCTTACCAGAACGGCAGTACCGATGGCGCCAATAAAGTTTCCGACATAAACGATAATCCAGTTTCGGAGGAGTTGACGATGGGTAACTTTGCGGCTCGCCCAAGCCATGACAATGAGGTTATTACCCGTAAAAAGCTCTGCTCCGCCAACAATAACCAAAATGAGCCCGAGTGAAAAAGCAATGCCGCCTGTAAAGCGTGTTGGGCCAAAGCCCAGATCACTTCCCGTCACGACAAGTGTATAGAACGCCGCGCCCAAGGCAATAAATGCGCCTGCCAGAATCGCGAGCATGAGGGTTTGTCTAAATCCAAGCTGTGCTTTCGCGATACCGGTCGTCTCGACCCTTGTCGCTATCTCTTTCGGACTATAGGCGTCAATTCCGAGGTCCGTATGGTTGTTGGCCATATTCGTACTCCTATCGAAGGAATCGGTAAGTATTTTCGGCAATGCCTTATGTATTGCAGTGTGGTCGCGATTGCACACCAGGCGCCGAAGGCCTTGCCTTTATACTCGTTTTTCTGTTTAACCGGGGCATTATGATCAAGATTAATGGAAATATCGAACTGGCTGACTGGGAGTTTAAGGAGACTTTCCTTCGCGCCTCCGGTCCGGGTGGACAGAACGTCAATAAAGTGGAGACAGCTGTTCAGCTGAGGTTTGATGCCAAGAACAGCCCGAACCTTCCGCCACGTGTTTTCGAAAAGTTAAGAGAACTGGCCGGCCAGCGTATGACAAAAGATGGAGTTCTTGTCCTGACAGCGAGCGAATACCGCTCTCAAGACCAAAACAGGAAAGCGGCGCAGGAGCGACTGATTGCGTTAATCAAAGAATCGGCAGTTATCCCAAAGTATCGGCGGCCGACAAAACCTACATACTCTTCTAAAATTCGCCGGCTCGAGAAAAAGCAAAAGCGCGGTAGTCTCAAGAAAAGCCGCGGAAAGGTTGGTTTTAACGATTGAAGGAACTTCCGCTGTCTTTAACGAGCGGGATGCATTTCAATAGGTTATTGACTTTTGAAAAAAAATCGTTAGATACATCCCACGTGTTACATTCGTTTTGACTTGCCTAAATAATCGGTGCGCTGGTTACCTTAGTTATTCCCTGACAATGTGATCGTTAAGAAAATCGTAGACCCGCAGGGTGTGGGTCGCGCGTTTCATGTTGCTATAAAGGAAAATACTATGGCTACTGGTACTGTAAAATGGTTTAACCCCACAAAAGGTTTTGGCTTTATTGAGCCTGAAGATGGCTCTAATGACGCATTTGTTCATATTTCGGCCGTTGAGCGCGCCGGGCTGCAGAGCCTGAATGAAGGTCAGAAAGTTTCTTATGAACTTGAAGCCGGCAAGAATGGCAAATCTTCAGCTGAGAATATCTCGCTGCTCTAATTTGCGTTAATAAAGGCCGTCGCCAGCTATTGCTGGCGGCGGCTTTTTTTATGCCCGGCTCCATTCGATACGGCGGTCAGATAGGGTTGCGGCGTTTATTTTGGTCCCAGCGTCGGTAACCTTAGACGCAACAATTAAGGCGTAAGCTTTGGCCTTAAAAATAACCTAAAGGTGATGGGATTAGCTGCCGCCTACTGAGGGCGTTCCGCCTAAAGAAATATAGAGGCCTTGCCACCGTATATCTATATAGCTGAGCAAGGCGTATATAAAAGTGGCTATTCCAAGCATTTCCAAAGATTCTTCTATGCCTGAGATCGTGAAATATTTCGCATCATAAACGGCATAATCAGTATTGAACGATGCGATGTCACCTCTGAACCAGGATTGGTCGACATACAGCGCACCGAAAAACTCCATCCCTGCTGCACCAAACACATAAAGGCCAGCGGATAAAAAGATGAGAATACAGATTTTTCTGGGAAGCGACGTGACAAAGCGCCAATAAAGAAATGAGATTGCGAGAAAAATCACTCCATAGACAGCAATCCAAACATAGTTATCTAGTCTGTTATCAAGGCCTTGCCCAAAGAAATACCAATAAATTTTGACCACTTGTTCGTGGATTTTTGTGCTTTCATCAACCGTAAGAAATGAGAAAATAAAGGCGAGAACTAGCCAGTATTTAGAGCTTTTAGATTTCTCTTGGTAAGATGAATATGAGATTATGTATAATAGTATTGTTGAAAGTAGCAAAATAACGGACGAAAAAAAAGTTGATATATTTTGCTCTGAGTCCAGATTGATTGCGTCAAATACTGGTTCGGTGTTGTAACCGAATGTATAGGTGGACAGGATTAGAATGAAGTGACTGAATATTAAAAGAATTGCTGTGCAAAATACTGCGATAGAAATTGCTTTGGTTTCAAGTTGAATGGACATTCCATATCTCATATTTGCAAAAACGCAGGAAAGTACCGATGCTAGGGAAGGTCTTCGTACCGATTTAAAGAAAGCTTAGAATGACGATAATCGAAAATGCTTTCAATAAGTTTAATCTTTAGTTGATGCAGGCGATTCTGCGTCCATGTTCAGATTGTGTCACTCAGCTGAGGCTGTTTCACATAGGGCCGCCGGACCACAACAACTATTTGCGAGATGATCCGACGGCTATGGGAGACTTAATTCGCCTTTGATCTGTACTCCAGTCTCAGTCCCTTGGCGGTGCGGTTCTGAAACCCTTTCCAGTAATTGTGCTCAGGTTTTGGGGTCCCATCTTTTTCAAGAGCGAATACGCCGTCATTAGCCGTTTCGATAATTGCCAGATAACTCTGCATGCTATCATCGGCTTTTAAATGGTTATCGAAATAGGCAGTAACAAAATGTTGCGTGATATTGTTCATGCGGAGAGTATCCCATACCGCATCCGCGTAATGTTCGAAGGGAACAAAATCAAGATTATCGACCGGCTTCCATGATTCTGCAGGTGCGGGAATTGGTGCTGCCGCGTTGTGGTTTGCGTTTTCAAATGTCAGCAAATAGCGATCTGCATTCACTGTATTCTCAAAAATTGCCCTGACGCCTTTTTCATAGCCCGAAACATCATCAACGCTGCCCGCAACAAAAAACATGGGAACACGTACCCCAGCCAAGCCCTCTGCATCCCAGAAGCCATAGGTCATACCCCAGGGTGCAATAGAGACGATTGCCTTGAAGCGGTCATCCAGCAGCGCTTTATGTTTCTCACTCCCGGCCATCATTCGTTCTAGGGTGCCAGCGGGGGCGCCCCAACTGAGCTCGGTTGCGGCTTTCGTGACGCCACCGCCCGCCGTAATAACCGAACCATAGGCGCCCATGGAATACCCGATTAATCCGGTATCATCCGCATTCACCAGGCCATTCAGAAAACTGTTAGGATCCTTGCCCAGGCGATCCATCTCTTCCAGCATGAATTTCTGATCGAGCGGTCTGTTGACCAGCGTGCTGCCAAAGGCGGCTTTGTCATGATACATGCTGTCCGTATGATCGATGGAGGCGACGACATATCCTTTGGACGCCAAATTCTCCGCAAGGTGACTCAATAAAAAGCGGTTGCCCGGGTAGCCATGCGAGATAAGGATCAGGGGGTAAGGGGCCTCTGCATTTTCGGGCACCGCATCGCGCGCGGCCTGACCATAAAGTGTCACCTGCGTTTTGCCATCGCGTAGGTAGACATTATCATATTTGCCTCCCCGCACGGCGCCGTCTGAGGGGTACCAGACTTCCACAGTTAAGGGTCGGTCATAAATGGGGAGCGGTTTGTCAGCCTCGACCTTCAAGATATCGGTCTGGCCTTTATTGACAAACTGCAGGGTTCGTACACCAATCGCGTACTTGCCGGAGGCGGCGAGCTCCGGCGCATCCGGCCTTAATCCATCAACTCGGTTATCTGTTGCAGATGCTGTCCCACTCATCATTAGGCCCAATATTAGAATACCAACTAATTTTCTCATTTTTTTACCTTCCCTAAAGTGATCCTATGCTCCTTCCGCTTAGCCAGCATTTGCATGCGTCGCGTGGTAGTGCATAAACATTAAGGTGAAATCTACGGGATAAAGCACAAAAAATAGACAAGTTCAGAGAATATGCCGAGAGTCGCCTAAATTATAGGCAAATGTAGATTCTCTGATCATTTTCTCATCAGAAAAGTATATTCGACTATGATAGTTAATTCTTATATTACTATATTTATCAATAGATTAATATCTAATTTCCTAGTGCAGATTCAATCTGGCACATCCCTTGCTCTTCATAATGCATTGCAAAATAACAATGTGCTAATGGAGGCATCATTAAATGTTAGGACTAAGCAAAGTCGCAGGTGTGATTACCGGCGCGGCCATGTTGGCGACAAGCGCGCTTGGCCTGGGAACAGCCCAGGCTGCGGATGACGTGATCAAGGTGGGGGTCTTGCACTCCCTGTCCGGCACGATGGCAATTTCGGAAACCACATTGAAGGACGCTGTCCTGATGATGGTTGATGATCTCAATAAAAACGGTGGTCTTCTCGGCAAAAAAGTTGAAGCGGTCGTGGTTGATCCCGCCTCTGATTGGCCATTGTTTGCTGAAAAAGCGCGCGAATTAATTGAAGTTGATAAAGTAGACGTGGTTTTCGGGTGTTGGACATCGGTATCCCGTAAATCGGTTCTGCCGGTGTTTGAAGAGCTAAACAGCATGCTTTTTTATCCGGTCCAGTATGAAGGCGAGGAAAGCTCTCGCAATGTGTTCTACACCGGCGCCGCACCGAACCAGCAGGCTATCCCGGCAGTTGAGTATCTGATGAGTGAAGAAGGCGGAAGTGTCGAGCGCTGGGTATTGGCCGGTACTGACTATGTCTATCCGCGCACGACGAACAAAATCCTGGAGGCATTTCTCAAGTCAAAGGGTGTCGCCGAGGAAGATATCATGATCAACTACACGCCGTTCGGTCACTCCGACTGGCAGACGATCGTGTCCGATATCAAGAAATTCGGCTCCGAAGGCAAGAAAACTGCCGTAGTTTCCACGATTAACGGTGACGCCAACGTTCCTTTCTACAAGGAACTGGGTAACCAGGGCATCGATGCTGCGGACATTCCGGTAGTTGCATTCTCCGTTGGTGAAGAAGAGCTGGCGGGCCTCGATACAGCCCCTCTGGTTGGCCACCTTGCCGCCTGGAACTACTTCATGAGCATTGAAACCGAAGAGAATGACGCTTTCATCAAGCAGTGGAAAGCCTTTATCGGCGACGATAATCGCGTGACAAACGACCCAATGGAAGCAACCTATATCGGCTTCAAGATGTGGACGCAAGCTGTTGAGCAGGCCGGTACAACGGATGTGGACGCAGTTCGTCAGGCGATGTATGGCCAGGAAGTAAAGAACCTGACTGGCGGTACGGCAGTCATGAATACCAACCATCACCTGTCAAAGCCGGTTCTGATCGGCGAAATCCAGGACGATGGTCAGATTGAAACCGTATGGCGGACAGACGATGTGGTCGTGGGCGATGCCTGGAGCGATTATATCCCTGAAAGCGCCAAGCTGATTGCTGACTGGACATATCCGTATGTTTGCGGTGGCTGTGAAAAGCCAATGTACTAATCGATCTCGTTAAAGCCGGAGGGCCGGCATGCTGTCGACCCTCCATCCCTTCATACAGTATTGCGAGAATCCGGTTACCCCCATGCGGATTACAATCAAAACCATAATTGCGGCTATGCTGTTTCTGTTGGCGACACAAGGACCCGCATTTGCGGACCTGACGGACGCTGCGCAGGGCCTGCTCTCAAAAAAATACAGCGAAAAAATTCAGGCGACAGAGGCAATTGCCGATTTCGGCGACCCACGATCTATAGTCCTGCTTGAAACCCTGCTCGACGGGAAACTTTACGCGACAAAATCTGATGGACGGCTCGTCTCTCGCAAGAAGGTGAGTGATGGATACCAGATTACGGACATCCTCACGGAAGAGGATTTCGGCGTCGTTAAAAGCGGCGATCTCACCAAAATTCGTATTAACAACAAGATGCGTGGCCTTATCAAGGATCTACTCGGGCGATTGACGCTCCTGAATGAGGATCCTGCGCTGCGGTTGAAGGCGGCAAATGCTGTTTTCAAGAGCCGACCCAAAGAAATGGCGGTTCCGTTAAGAGATGCCCTGGCCGCAGAAACTGAGGAAGATGTGGCGACCGCCATGCGCCGGGCGCTGGCGGCGCTTAATTTCGTTCACGGTGAAACCACGACGATCAAGGCCGATGCGCTACTCATTTTACAAGAGCAGCACGGCCCGGAAGTCAAATTTCTGCTGAATGGCGAGGCGAACAAGATTGCCGCCTTACAGAACCCGTCACATGAAATTCAACAATTCGCACTGAGTATCGAGACGGCATTAGCTAGAATTGAGGAAAAGCTGGCCTTTATGGCCGTTATCGAAAATATTTTCCAGGGCCTGTCTCTGGGGTCGGTTCTGTTGCTTGCGGCCATTGGACTTGCCATCACTTTCGGGGTGATGGGGGTGATCAACATGGCCCATGGCGAAATGGTGATGATTGGCGCTTATACGACTTATGTGGTGCAGGAGCTTTGCCGTAATTTTGCGCCGGACCTTCTCGTCTATTCACTGGTTGCGGCTATTCCGGCGGCATTTATCGTTGCTGGTCTCTGCGGCGTTGCGATTGAACGGAGCATTATCCGGTTCCTCTACGGCCGACCGCTGGAAACCCTGTTGGCAACCTGGGGGCTGAGCCTGATACTACAGCAGTTCGTACGAACGATTTTCGGGCCAACGAACAAGGAAGTATCCTCTCCGGAATGGTTGAGTGGTGCGTGGGAGATTACCGGCGGGCTTGCTCTTACCTATAACCGTATCGGCATAATCCTGTTCGCGGCGGCGGTGCTATTCATGTTGTTGTTGGTGCTGCGCAAAACCTCTTTCGGTCTGCAAATGCGCGCAGTTACTCAAAATCGAAAGATGGCGGCCTCGATGGGCATTCGGACCGGGTGGGTGGACGCCATGACCTTTGGTCTTGGGTCCGGTGTTGCGGGAATGGCTGGCGTCGCTTTGAGCCAGATTGATAATGTCAGCCCCAACCTCGGTCAGGCTTATATCGTCGATAGTTTTATGGTGGTTGTTTTCGGTGGCGTTGGCAACCTCTGGGGTACGCTTGTTGCGGCACTCAGTCTCGGTGTCACCAACAAGTTCCTGGAACCTTATACCGGCGCGGTTCTCGCCAAGATCTTTATTCTGATTTTCATTATTTTGTTTATCCAAAAGCGACCCAGGGGGCTGTTCGCCCTAAAGGGTCGGGCCGTGGAGAATTGAGCTATGGTTGACATGATAAACAAACCTAACAAAGGCCCGTTCGTATCCCTCATGACGGGTCTTCCAGGCGGCGGCAAGACGTTTTTGGGGATTCTTCTTGTTGCCGCCTTCTTCGTCCCCTTGAGTAATACCTTTCTTCCAGAGAGCTCCCCATTCTATGTGCCGACCTATCTGGTCAGCCTGATGGGAAAGTATGTCTGCTTTGCGCTCCTTGCACTGAGTGTCGATCTCATTTGGGGCTTTGCGGGTATCCTGAGTCTAGGCCATGGCGCCTTCTTCGCGCTAGGCGGTTATGCGATGGGTATGTATCTGATGCGGCAGATCGGCGATCGCGGTGTATATGGCAATCCCCTTCTTCCAGATTTTATGGTTTTCCTTAACTGGACGGAATTGCCCTGGTACTGGTTCGGCTTCGATATCTTCCCATTTGCAATGTTGATGGTCATTCTCGTGCCGGGCCTGCTCGCGTTTATCTTCGGCTGGTTTGCGTTCCGCTCCCGTGTGACAGGGGTCTATTTGTCGATTATCACTCAGGCCATGACCTATGCTCTCCTGCTTGCATTTTTCCGAAATGACATGGGATTTGGAGGTAATAATGGCCTGACGGACTTCAAGGACCTTCTCGGGTTTGATTTGCAGGCGACTGGCACTAGGCTTGGGCTTTTTGTGGCCTCTCTTATCGCCCTCGCTCTTGGCTATCTGGTATGCTGCTTTATTACCCAATCCAAGCTAGGGCGGGTACTCATTGCCATTCGGGATGCGGAAAGCCGGACTCGATTTTCCGGTTATCGGGTGGAATATTATAAGCTTTTTGTCTTTGTTGTCTCAGCCATTCTGGCCGGAATTGCCGGGGCGCTTTATGTCCCACAGGTCGGTATCATCAATCCATCGGAATTCTCTCCGGCCAACTCAATCGAGGTTGTGATCTGGGTCGCGGTCGGTGGCCGGGGCACCTTATGGGGCGCCGTTCTTGGCGCTTTCCTCGTCAATTGGGGCAAAAGCTACTTTACCGGCAGCTTTCCAGATGCATGGCTTTACTTTCTGGGAGGTCTCTTCGTTTTCACGACATTATTCCTGCCAAAGGGAATTGTTGGTACCGCTGCCGTCTGGATCGAGAAATTTAAGAACAAGCAGCAAGGAAGCTCGCCAATGCAAGCACCTGTCCCTGTGAAAGAAGAACAATGACAATGCAACTGAAAGAGTCAGCGGAGCAGAATTTATCGTCAATCCTTTATCTTGACGGTGTCAGTGTGAGTTTTGACGGCTTCAAGGCCTTGAATAATCTCAGCTTCGTGGTGGAACCTGGAGAGATGCGGGCGATAATCGGGCCAAACGGCGCGGGTAAGACGACCATGATGGACGTGATCACAGGTAAGACCAAACCGGACACTGGTGATGTCTTTTTCAAGGGGGCGATTGACCTAACAAAGCATGATGAAGCCTATATCGCCAATCTTGGGATTGGTCGAAAATTTCAGAAGCCAACTGTGTTTGAAAGCCAGACCGTCTTTCATAACCTTGAACTTTCCCTGAAAGGTGAAAAAGGGGTTATTGCAACCCTGTTTGCGGCACTGAATGACGTGGAAGTCGGCCGGATTATGGAGGTTCTAAATATTATCCGCCTGACGGAGAAGGCAGGCGATCTTGCCGGTAGTTTGTCTCATGGTCAGAAGCAATGGCTGGAAATTGGTATGTTGTTGATGCAGGATCCTGATCTCCTACTGGTGGATGAACCCGTTGCGGGGATGACTGACGCGGAAACAGAACAGACCGCCATATTACTGCGTGATATATCGGCGACACATTCAGTTGTGGTGGTTGAGCATGATATGGAGTTTGTTCGCGCGCTCAAATCAAAGGTAACCGTTCTGCACGAAGGATCCGTGCTTGCTGAGGGGAGCCTTGACACCGTGCAGAATAACCAACGCGTTATAGAAGTCTATCTGGGGCGCTGATCATGTTAGACGTTGAAAATATAGATCTTTTTTATGGTGCGAGTCAGGCGCTGCGTCATGTTTCCCTAAAAGTAAATAAGGGGGAGGTTACCTCGCTGCTCGGGCGTAACGGGGTGGGGAAGACGAGTACTCTTCGCGCTATTGTTGGGCAACATCCGGTTACAAACGGAAAAATTACCTGGGACGGTAAGGATATCACGAGTATGAGTGCCCATCAGCGCGCCCGTGAAGGCATCGCGGTAATTCCCCAGGGTCGGGAAATATTCCCGCTTTTGACCGTGCATGAAAACCTGAAGACGGGCTTCGCCGCTCTACCTCTCAAAGATAGATTTATCCCCTCTGAGATCTTTGACCTGTTTCCCATACTTAAAGATATGCTAAGAAGAAGGGGCGGTGACTTATCCGGTGGACAGCAGCAACAGCTCGCGATTGGCCGGGCGCTGGTTATGCGGCCCAAGCTTCTTGTCCTCGATGAACCAACGGAAGGAATTCAACCGTCCATCATCAAGGATATCGGTAATGTTATAGAAATACTGAGGGAGCGGGGGGATATGGCTATTCTGCTGGTTGAGCAGTATTTTGAATTCGCTCGCGATCTTGCTGATCGTTTTGCCGTTATGGACCGCGGGGAAGTTGTTCTGGCCGGGGCAAAAGAGGATATGCTGGAAAGTGATGTTCGAAAATACCTTACTGTCTGACCCCGTTTTAGAGGCGGTACCGTTGGCTCCCGAGAAGAAAGAACCTGTCGCTCTTGCCCGCTCCGAAGGGAGGGTGGAATTACGGTATTGTCAAAAAGAGTCAGGTTCGAAACTCGCGCATCTTTATCAACGGGGTTGCGGCAGGGTTCGATTTCCGACTGTTGATCATGCCGAATATCCGGAGGCTGTGCTGATTAACACGGCGGGTGGCCTGACGGGTGGTGATTATATGGCCTATCAGATTTCCCTCGACGAGGGAGCGGCGCTTACCGTATCAGGCCAGGCCGCAGAAAAAATCTATCGGTCCGTCGGCTCAACGACAGTTATTGATGCGGAAATAAACATTGCCAAAGGCGCTCTTCTTGAATGGTTGCCGCAGGAAACAATCCTGTTTGAAAAAGGCCGCCTTCGTAGAATGAACAGTGTACATCTAAAGGCCGGAAGCCGCCTGCTTGCGCTCGAAGCAACGCTGTTTGGTCGGACGGCTCATGGGGAGACCCTGCGGTCCGCCAGCCTGAGCGATGGTTGGAAGATATGGCGGGAAGGCAAGTTAGTTTGGTTTGACAAATTTGTTTTGGACGGGGACCTTCATGCCAAGGCAATGCATCCGGCAGTTCTGGATGGCGCAAAAGGAATGGCGACTATTCTTATCGCAGATGACTATGCCGATAGCTATCTTGAGACGGCGCAGGAGGCGGCACGGGATTGCGGTGTGCGGGCAGCAGTGACCTCACGCGATACTTTACTGATAATAAGGGTATTAGCTGAGAACGGGTATGACCTTCGGAAGGCGCTTGCCCTCATATTGACGAGAATGCGAAGTGAAATAGCGGGATATCCCGTAGATCTGCCAAAAGTGTGGGAAAATCAATAAAAGGGACTAAAGATGCAATTTACACCACGGGAAAAAGATAAATTGCTGATCTCGCTGGCGGCTATGGTGGCGCGCGAGCGGCTGACGCGCGGGGTGAAGCTGAACTACCCTGAAGCGATTGCACTGATTACGGACTTCGTTGTTGAAGGCGCACGTGACGGCAAATCTGTGGCCACCCTGATGAGCGAGGGCGGGACTGTTGTCAGCCGCGAGCAGGTTATGGACGGGATTGCGGAGATGATCCATGAAGTCCAGGTAGAAGCCACTTTCCCAGACGGGACCAAACTGGTCACCGTGCATGATCCCATTCGATAAGGAGCGCGAGATGAAACCAGGAGAAATTATTCCGGCTGAAGGAAGTATCGAGCTCAATGCCAACCGTCAGTCGATGACTTTAACCGTTGCCAATACCGGGGATCGTCCCGTGCAGGTGGGCAGTCATTATCATTTTGCCGAAGCGAACAGCGGTCTTGAATTTGACCGTGCGGCAGCGAATGGTTTTCGTCTCGACATCCCGTCAGGCACAGCTATCCGGTTTGAGCCTGGCCAGACACGGGATGTGACGCTGGTTGCCTTTACGGGCACGCGCACGGTTTATGGATTCAATCAGGCTGTTATGGGCCCGCTGGATAAGGGAGAGTAAAATGGCGGTAACCTTTTCACGAGGCGCCTATGCAGGCATGTTTGGCCCAACAACAGGCGATAAGGTCCGGCTCGCAGATACGGAACTTTTTATTGAGGTTGAGAAGGACTTCACGACCTATGGTGAGGAAGTCAAGTTCGGCGGCGGTAAGGTTATTCGGGACGGCATGGGTCAGTCGCAAGTAACGCGCGCTGGCGGCGCTGTTGATACGGTCATCACCAATGCGCTGATTATTGATCACTGGGGGATCGTGAAGGCTGATGTTGGCCTTCGTGACGGCAAGATTGCGGCGATCGGCAAGGCCGGTAACCCGGATATCCAGTCTGGCGTTAATATTATCATTGGTCCATCAACCGAAGTGATCGCGGGAGAGGGGAAAATTCTTACCGCGGGCGCGCTTGATGTGCATATTCACTTCATCTGTCCGCAACAGATTGACGATGCACTCTACAGCGGTGTGACAACCATGATGGGTGGCGGCACCGGCCCGGCCACAGGGACGAACGCGACGACATGTACGCCCGGCGCCTTTCATCTCGCGCGGATGATGCAGGCGGCAGAGGCCTTCCCTATGAACCTCGGATTTTTCGGTAAAGGCAATGCCAGCTTGCCGGATGCCTTGGTAGAGCAGGTGCAGGCCGGCGCGTGCGGCATGAAGCTGCATGAGGACTGGGGTACGACGCCCGCCGCCATTGACTGTTGCCTGTCCGTTGCTGATGACATGGATGTTCAGGTGCTCATCCATACGGATACCTTGAATGAATCGGGGTTTGTGGAAAATACTGTCGCCGCCTTTAAGGATCGCACGATCCATGCTTTCCATACGGAAGGCGCGGGCGGGGGGCATGCCCCGGATATCATCAAGGTGGCGGGGGAGCCGAATGTTATTCCCTCCTCAACCAACCCAACGCGCCCTTTCACAGTTAATACGATTGACGAGCATCTCGATATGTTGATGGTATGCCATCATCTTGACCCGAATATCCCTGAAGATGTGGCCTTCGCCGAGAGTCGTATTCGAAAAGAAACAATCGCGGCTGAAGATATCCTTCATGATCTGGGTGCATTCTCGATTATTGCCTCCGACAGCCAGGCCATGGGCCGTGTGGGTGAAGTCCTGATCCGCACCTGGCAGACCGCGGACAAGATGAAGAAGCAACGTGGTCGTCTCGTGGAAGAAACAGGGGATAACGATAACTTCCGCGTCAAACGCTATATCGCCAAATACACAATAAACCCGGCTATCGCACAGGGTGTTGATACATATGTCGGCTCTGTCGAGGCAGGCAAGCTTGCAGATCTTGTTCTCTGGTCCCCCGCATTTTTTGGGGTGAAGCCTGATCTGGTATTAAAATCCGGAACAATCGTCGCGGCGCCGATGGGAGACCCGAACGCCTCCATTCCGACGCCGCAGCCCGTTCACTATCGTCCCATGTTTGGCGCATTCGGCAAAAGCCTGACGGCAAGTTCGGTCACTTTCGTGAGCGAGGCATCACTTCAATATGACCTGAAAGGCGAATTGGGGTTGGAGCGAGATCTATTGCCGGTGAAGAATACGCGCTCAGGTATTGGCAAAGCGTCGATGATTCATAACAGCGCGACACCGAAGATAGATGTCGACCCGGAGACCTATATGGTTCACGCAGACGGGGAGTTGCTCACCTGTGAGCCGGCATCGGAGCTTCCCATGGCTCAACGCTATTTTATGTATTAAGTCATGAAGCATGCACAGGCAGTATATAAAGCCGAGGCGCCATTTGCCGGTGTAATCGGCGACACAGTGACCCTTGACTTTGACCACAGGCGTCGACGGAGATTGAAGCTTAAGACGGATAAGGGATTAGATTTCCTGCTTGATCTACCCGAATTGAAAACCCTGCAGGATGGTGACATTCTCCTCTTGGAGGATGGATCGGCGATTGGGGTTCGCGCGAGAAACGAGGCGGTTGCCGATATTCGCTGTAATGACCTGGCACATCTAGTGCGGGTTGCCTGGCATTTGGGAAACCGCCATCTACCAACTGAATTGATGGGCGACCGATTGCGTATTCGGCAGGATCATGTGATCGAGGATATGGCGGCAAAATTAGGAGCGACTGTGACCCGGTTGGAGGCCCCCTTTAATCCGGAAGGCGGTGCTTACGGGCATGGCGAAACGGAAGGGCATAGCCATGGGCATAGCCACGGGCATCATCATGGATAATCGCGCCCTTTTTAACCTTATGTCCTGGATGTCACCGTCCTATCCCATTGGTGCCTATACCTATAGTCACGGGATCGAATTTGCGGTGGAAGAGGGCTTGATCAAGTGTCTTAAAGATCTGGTCCCCTGGATCGGGGATGTACTGGAATTCGGAAGTGGTAAATCAGATTGTATTCTGTTGGCAGCAGCTTACCGGGCTGCGTTGCATCAGGATATCGCGGGATTAAAGGAGATAGCGGAGATCGGCTATGCTTTCGCCCCCACAAAGGAAATTGCACTTGAAGCGGCACAGCAGGGACGCGCCTTTGTTCGTGTTGTCTCTGATGTCAGTACGACAGTTAATACTTTAGAGGCGTTGAAAGCGACCTGGCAGGGCGACTTGATTCATCCGGTTGTTGTCGGGATTACGGCTGCTGACCATGGCGTTCCTCTTAAAGAAACACTCACCGCCTATCTGCACGGGTTTGTCTCCAACCTTGTTTCGGCGGCGGTGCGTCTTGTCCCGCTTGGTCAAACGGATGGGCAGCGGGCGATTGCGGCGCTTGCCGATGAGGTGGATCGGGTTGTCGCAAATTCGCAGGAGTTATCTTTGGACGATTTAGGGTCCGCGACCCTGATGGTTGACTGGTGCTCCGCGTCACATGAAACACAATATACGAGGTTATTCAGATCATGAGTTCAACATTAAATGGACCGTTGCGAGTGGGAATTGGCGGCCCGGTGGGATCAGGTAAAACGGCGCTTACTGATGCACTTTGTAAATATCTTCGCGATGACTATAACCTTGCTGTCATCACCAATGATATTTATACGCGCGAGGATGCGGAGTTCCTGACCCGCTCTGGTGCGTTGTCCCCAGACCGGATAGTTGGCGTAGAGACCGGAGGATGTCCGCATACGGCCATTCGCGAGGATGCGTCTATCAACCTTGCGGCTGTTGCGGATATTTCAGAGAAATTTGACGGCCTGGAATTGATACTGATCGAATCTGGTGGTGATAATCTTGCGGCAACCTTTAGTCCGGAGCTCGCAGATGTTACGATTTATGTCATTGATGTTTCCGCTGGCGATAAAATTCCACGTAAAGGCGGACCCGGCATTACTCGGTCCGACTTACTCGTCATCAACAAGATTGATCTGGCTCCTTATGTCGGGGCTGATCTGGGCGTCATGGATAGGGATTCCCAAAAAATGCGGGGTGAGCGGCCATTTGTCTTCACCAATATCAAGGCGGGAGACGGAGTCGCCAGTGTCGCAAAATTCATCATAGACAAGGGTGGGTTGTGACGATACGCCATTGAAAGATAATTGAAAAAAGGCAGGCGCCATAATGGTGCCACAGTCTGTTGTTATCGACGCCGCTCTTTGATAATTATTATTTTTCAGTGAATTTATTTTTTGAGGATTAGTATGGCCTGTCCCTTATGCGGCGGCGACGTCGAACGTCAAATTCGAACATATGAGATTAAATATAAACATTTACAAAGCTACGCCGATCTTCCTGGTCTTTATTGCAGCAATTCCGAATGTGGTGAAGGTATGGTGGAAGAGAGTGCCTGGGGTGACGTTGAACGGATTAAGGCAGATTTGAAGGCTGAGTATCTTGGCGTTATGCCGCCAGAGCGTATTCGTGAGATTCGTGTCGATCTCAATCTGTCGCAACGACGTGCGGGCCAGATTTTTGGTGGCGGACCAAATGCCTTTCAAAAATATGAAACGGGCAAAGTTACTATTTCCAAGCCGATGAATAATTTGCTCCGGCTTGTTGCTAAATATCCAGAATTGATGGTCGAGTTGCAACGCTGAAGCCAGACTCATTTCTTCGGATTTAATCACAACAAAAAAAATTAGCCAAATGTGGTATCTACAGTATTATTCCCTAAAGTAATTGCGGGAGTAACGCGTCACGTATGGCTAGATTCTTGAGTTCGCTTATCAAACCGCGCGCGTGGGTCGCCAAGCTGCTACTGGTGTTGATGATTGCCGGGTTCCTCGTCTTTGGGTACCTCGGCTATCTCGATCCAATCCGGGCGTTTCTCGATTCCGAAGATTTTTCCTTTAATATTGGGGATGTACGGTTTTCCGCCTATCTCCTGGTGAAGGCGGCTTTTATCGTCATCCTTCTTTTCTGGCTGGTCGGTATCTTGTCGGAAATGCTGGAAAACCGAATTAAATCGCTCCGCCGCATCAAATCAAGCAACAAGGCACTGATTATCAAGGCGATCCAGATCGTCATCTATTTCCTGGCGTTCCTGTTTGTGTTGGGGGTGTTGGGCATAGACTTGACGGCGCTTACTATTTTCAGTGGCGCTGTCGGTATTGGCATCGGTTTTGGTCTCCAGAAAATTGCTTCCAATTTTATTAGCGGTATTATTCTGCTCTTTGAAAAATCCGTTGAGGAAGGCGACCTGATTGAGCTGAATGACGGGATTATCGGGTTCGTTCGGGAAACCGGCGCGCGGTATACTCGAATTGAAACATTCGAGGGGCATGAAACCATGGTCCCGAATGAGGATTTTATTACCAACCGCGTAACAAACTGGACTTTTAGCGATTCCCGCACACGTGTGGACATCAATATCGGCGTCGCATATGGGACTGATCTTGATCTTGCCTCCCGTTTGATTGTCGAGGCGGCGCGGGAACATCCGCGATGCATGGAAACCCCATCGGCTGAATGTTACCTTGTGGAATTCGCGGACAGCTCGATTAATTTCACGCTTTACTTCTGGATTGAAAATGTGACTGAGGGGCGAATGCGGCCCCGCAGCGACGTTTTATTTGCGATATGGCGAAAATTTGAAGAGAACAATATCGAGATTCCGTTCCCGCAGCGAACTTTACATCTCAAGAATCCGGAGGCATTGAAATGAGCAGCCCCATTCTAATGGCTTTTGATTTCGATGGGGAAGGAGGCGGGAATTCAGTCAGCGACAAGGCGATTTCACGTGAACTGAAGAACAAGAACCTTGCCTGGGTGCATCTGGATTTGACCCATGAAGAGACCAAACCTTGGCTCGATAATGAGATTTCCTATCTTGATCCTTTTGTTGTTGATGCTCTGGTGGCGGAGGAAACCCGCCCGCGTATCGCAGAGATCGGTGATGGGGCGCTCATCATACTAAGGGGTGTTAATCTGAATGAAAATGCGGATCCGGAAGATATGGTCTCCATTCGGTTATGGATTGATGCAGAGCGGATTATCAGTGTTCAGAGGCGTCAGTTAAAAGCGGTTCAGGAAATCGAAGAGAGGATCTTGGCCGGCAAAGGCCCAAAAAATTCCGGTGATTTTATCAATATGCTTCTGGCGCGATTGTCGGAAAAAATGGCGTTTGTCCTGACTGAACTTGATGATGCCACTGATGACGTTGAGGAAAAAATCCTGGAAAATCCGGATACGGCATTTCGTGAGAAAATTATTGATATTCGGAAAGAGGCAATCGTCCTGCGTCGTTATATGGCCCCGCAAAAGGATGCGATTGCGCAATTGCGTTTATGTGAATTTTCATGGTTGAGTTCCGGGCACAAGCGGCATTTGCAGGAAAACTTTGACCACCTTTTGCGCTATGTTGAGGACCTGGATGCCATTCGTGAAAGGGCGCAAATCGTCAAGGACGAACTTGCCAATATTATCGCGGACCGCCTGAATAAGAATCTCTATGTACTCTCGGTCATCGCCGCTGTTTTCTTGCCGCTTGGTTTTCTTACAGGACTCCTCGGCATTAACGTCGGCGGAATTCCCGGGGTCGATAACCCTTACGCCTTTTTTGTATTTTCCGGGATACTGATTATCCTTGTTGTTATTCAAATTCTTCTCTTCAAGAAATTCAAATGGTTTTGATAAATGGCAATGCCTGCCGTCGTTGCAGAAATGGGAGTAGAGCGTGTCGTCTTTATTACTGGCTGTAAATGGCACATTGATGCGGGGGTTGGAACTCAATGGGAATTTGCTCGCGATCAACGCGAAATTTATCAAAGAAGCAAAAACGGCCCCCCATTATCGCCTCTGGTCAATCGAAGACCGGCATCCGGCAATGCAGAGAGTGGAGCAAGGTGGCGTTTCGGTAGAGCTTGAAGTATGGGAAGTCCCGGCAGGCGGCCTGGCATCTGTTTTGATGGAGGAGCCAGCCGGGCTTTGCATCGGCAAGATCGAGCTCTCTGATGGTGAAACCGTATTGGGCGTTATTGGCGAAGCCGCTCTTTGTGAAGGCCAGCGGGAAATTACAGAATACGGCGGTTGGCGGGCTTATTGTGCTGACCGTGAAACAACCATGTCCGGAACGACAACATGATCCAAATCAATAGCCATTTTGATGGCGGAAATATTATCTGTGATGCCTGCGAGGATGCTGGCGATATTCGGTTGCGGATCCGTTCCGATACAAAGGCCGACTTTTTGCAATGGTTTTATTTTCGTTTGAGCGGCGCAAAGGGTATTGACTGTAAAATGCGGCTAACCAATGCGAAAGATTCTTCCTACAGCAAGGGTTGGGAAGAGTATCGCGCAGTCGCATCCTATGATCGGAAAAATTGGTTCCGTGTTGAAAGCCAGTACCAAGACGGGGGCTTAGTCATTCTCCATAAGCCCGAACTTGACTCCGTCTACTATGCTTATTTCGCGCCCTATTCCATGGAACGTCATGCGGACCTTATCGCGCGTGCAGGCCAATCACCCCGAGTGTCGCAATCCGTTATTGGAAAGACTGTCGAGGGTCAGGACCTGGATCTGCTGACCATAGGGGAAGTTGGTGGAAATAAGCGGAATTTCTGGCTGATTGCGCGCCAGCATCCAGGAGAAACAATGGCAGAATGGTGGATGGAGGGATTTCTGGACCGACTCCTGGATCCGAATGATGCTGTTTCAAATGCTTTGCTGGACCGTGCAAGATTTCACGTTGTGCCGAATATGAACCCAGATGGCAGTCGAAGCGGGAATCTTCGGACAAACGCAAAGGGCGCCAATCTAAACCGGGAGTGGCAAGAGCCGGATATGATGCGAAGCCCCGAAGTTTATTTGGTGCGAGAGAAAATGAGGGAAACAGGCGTTGATTTCTGCCTCGATGTCCATGGTGACGAAGCGTTGCCGCATAACTTTATTGCAGGCGCCCAGGGAGTACCGAGCTGGAACGCCCAGAAAGACATGCTGCTAACGGATTTTAAGCGAACGTGGCAGCAAATAAATCCCGATTTTCAAACCCGTCATGGCTATCCGATAGCCAAAAAAGGGGAGGGAAACATGAAGATCTGCGTAAACCATGTCAGCGAATATTTCGATTGCCTTGCCATGACCCTCGAGATGCCTTTCAAGGATACCGCTGATAGGCCCGATCCTGAAAATGGTTGGTCACCGGAACGTGCCCGGAAGCTGGGGGCCTCAGTTCTCGACGTTATTTATCGGCTATTTGATCGCCTTGAAAGCAGTGTTGTGAAAAAGAGTTTAGATTAAAAAATAAATTGCAAGATTTATAAAATTATACTTCTCTTTATTAGCTGAAATATTTCATGGACTAGGATGGGGGTAAGTTATGCTTGCAGATAGGTTTATCAAATCAGCGGCGGTTTATATAATTCTTGGAATGATTATGGGTATCTATATGGCCGCCACTAAAGACCATTCCCAAATGCCAACACATGCACACCTTAATTTGTTGGGATGGGTGACAATGGGGCTTATGGGGCTTGTCTATAAAAATTGGCCGGCCGTCGCAGAGGCGAAGCTCGCGAAGCTGACCTACTGGCTGGCCCATGTTTCCGTCATTGGAATTACAGTCGGCATTGGTCTTCTCTATGCGGGTATGATGCAGTATGAACCAATTGCCATCATCTCATCGCTGGTCGCGCTTTTTAATATGGCTCTGTTTGCTTTCTTGTTTTTTAAGAACACGTAAACAAGATCAGATAGCCGACCGTTCGGCGGATAAAGTCTGTCCAAGTGCGCTTGCAGTGTTGTCCAGTGCGGCGAGACAACTCTCGGCGCGGGACGACGGAATGTAAACGGCAATGCGCGTGATGAATACTGTCTCACCGTCCTGGTCTATCTGGTCGGATTTCAGGCGGACAATATTGGCATCGAAATCAATAAAAACTTCGGATATCCTTGCAAGGAGACCCGGCTGGTCAGGTCCGGAGCATTGAATGTGATGGGTGATATCTGTTGGCGGAGTATCCTCATTTCCGAAGGCGATACGCCGGACATCGATATCGGCGTCTTTCATTCCATCCAACGATCGTAATTCGTTGGCCAACTCTTCTTCAGAAAGATCCGCCGGGATTTCAATAATACTCGTGAATTCTCCGCCTTTGCCAAGGACGGCAAAGGAAGTATCCCCGAGATTGATAGCTTTATCAAAAAGATGGCCTGTAACAAGGGAAATCAAGCCTACTCGGTCTTTGGAAAAGATAGATAAAAGCGCTTTATAGTCTGACATAGCGTTACTCGCAAAGTTCAGTTTTCAATGAGCGTTGGAAGTACAGGATTACAACCTTCTCGCCGATTCAACAACTAATTAACTTTTCCTCCTGTCATTTGAAAGATCACAAGAAAGGGAAAGAATACGACGCCTATTTAATCTTTTCTTGTATTGGATAACCTTGCGTTAACGAAAATCAGCTATGTCTTAAAGGCAAAGTGGCGGATTGCCTGCCGTAATCCTGTGTATTGAATGCACTGTAGGGCAATAACAGAATTGGAGAAGATTGATGCTCATCGGTGATGTCTTGTTGGCGCAAAATTTAGTCACGCATGAGGATATAAAGATTGCATTGCACCGCCAAAAGGAAAATGGCGGTCGTCTTGGCGATAACCTGGTTGCGCTTGGCGCCCTGACACAGGAGCAGCTTGAAAAAGCAATTTATGAAGCTCCGCGTGCGCCAAAATCTATTGAAGATACCGGTATTCCCGGCGGAAACTTGCTGCGTATTCTGTTGAAACTGATGTACGCGAATACCTTGGAAACCGCCTCTGAACTTTCCGCTGCGATTAAATTGCCGATCGGGGTGGTCAATCGCATGATTCAAGAGGCAGGAGATCGCAAGTTCCTTGAATCGCTGGGTAATGCGGATCAGTCAACCTTCTCTGAAACGCGCTATGTCATGACCGAGGCGGGTAAACGCTTCACTATCGAGGCGTTGGAGCAGAACCAGTATGTCGGGCCGGCACCCGTTTCCCTAAGGGATTATCAGGCGCGGATTAACCAGCAGAAAATTACGAATGAGTGGGTTGAGCAGAAGAAGATTGAGAAAAGCTTCGAAAACCTGGTCATAGCGGATGATTTCGTACGACGTCTCGGGCCTGGCGTGAATGCGGGCAAAAGCATTCTTTTATACGGTCCCCCTGGCAACGGTAAAACAACGGTGGCGGAAAAAGTCGCCGAGATTTTCGCAAATGTTATCTATGTACCTTATTGTTTCGAAGTGGATGGCCAGATTATCAAGGTGTTCGATCCTGCGATCCATAAGCCGAAATTCACCAGCGAAACCGACAAGAGGAAGAATTCCGGTCTGCGCCGCGAGGAATTTGATGGTCGCTGGGTGCCCTGCGAACGCCCTGTTGTTATTACCGGCGGTGAATTGACGCTGGAGATGCTTGATCTTAGCTTTAATGCCCATGCTAAATACTATGAGGCACCATTGCATGTGAAAGCTTCCAACGGCACGTTCATTATCGACGACTTTGGCCGTCAGCTTGTTAGTCCGGAAGACCTGCTGAACCGGTGGATCGTTCCGCTTGAAAGCCGTATTGACTATCTTAAGCTACATACAGGGAAAAGCTTTTCCTTGCCTTTCGATGAACTGGTGATCTTTTCGACCAACCTGTCACCGGATGACTTGATGGACCCTGCATTCTTACGGCGTATTCCCTATAAACTTGAAACAGTCGGGCCGACCCGCGAGCAATACTATGAGATTTTCAAAATCGTAGGCAAAGGGCGCGGGCTGGAAATTACGGAAGAGATTCTGGAAACCGTTATTGAGGAACTGCAGGTAAATAATAATTTCGATCTTGCATGCTACCAGCCGAAATTTATCGTGGAACAGATTATTGCAGCTTGTAAGTATCAAGGATCGGATCCCTATATCGACAAAGAACTCGTCGTGGACGCCCTGAAAAACCTCTATACCACCTCTGCGAAAGGGGCGGGTAAAACGGCCGCAAAATCGGGAAATAGGGGCAAGTCAACACCTGCGGTAGCAGCTGTCTGATCTGACAGGTGACAAAACGGCTTTTTCAAGTGAGCTGAATTCTATTGCCGGGAAGCACAAGGCGGGCAACTGATACGATTTCATCTCCAAGCCAACTTTTGCGATTGATAACGATGCAGGCGGTCGTAGTTTCCAATTCAAGAAAATGGTTTATTTCGGCGTTTGATACGGCGGCCTGAATCACATGTGAATGGGAAAGCTGGGTGAATTTTTTGCTGATATGTGTGTCTGCGGTTGTGTCAGCAAAGTCCGTTTCAATATATTCCGGCATGAATTTTGGGTGAACATAGCGATCTTCCACCATCACGGGTAACCCATTTTCTCGATGGACAAAGTAGGAGCGGTAGACCTCCTCTCCCGCCGTCATGGCCATCATCGCCGCTGCGTCCGGCTCGATCGGTTCTACCTGAAGAAAATGCACGTCGCATTGATGTCGTGCACCATGGCTTCGGATAATATCATCAATTTCCCGAAGCTCGATCTTTTTTGGCTGCTTTTTGGGGGCGGCGACAAAAGTGCCAACGCCCTGAATGCGTTCCAGGTAGCCAGCCTGGGTCAGTTCGCGAAGGGCCCGGTGGATTGTCATGCGAGAGATACCCATTTCGCGGACCAAAGTATGTTCAGAAGGCAGCTGGAAGTAGGCAGGCCATTCTCCAGACTCCATATTCTTCAGTACATAGGATTTAACCTGTTCATACAGTGGTTTTGGTGGGGAATAGGGGTGATCGTCATTTTGCGTTCTAAAATACGGCATCGGCGAAGTCCATCTTCTCTGTTAGCATATCCAGAAGGACGTTACATTTCGGCTAAATGTGAATTCACCATAAAGACAGGACAAAAAATCAAAATAATACTTGAACGATCGTTCCAATTATATATATGATTGGATACTGATCACCTCCATCTACGCAAAAATGTTGTTGATCTGTGAATGGCCTGCCCCGATTTTCTGCGCCCCTCGGGGTGGGCCAACTTCATCTGCACCTTGACAAAAATCCTCTTTTTAAACCTTGAATGAATTTACCTCATTGGTCATATAGACTGCAGAGGAAAATTTTTCTGAGGAACAATAAGTAGATGACAGAGCAAACACATGAATTTCAGGCGGAGGTCGCCAAGCTTTTAGATATTGTGACGCATTCCCTCTACAGTGAAAAGGAAATTTTCTTAAGGGAGCTTGTCTCTAACGCTTCCGACGCCTGTGACCGATTGCGCTATGAAGCGTTGACTAATCCGGAGTTGATAAAGGATGATCCGGAGTTCAAAATCACAATCGCCATAGATGACAAAGCCCAGACCCTGACCATTGAGGATAATGGTATTGGCATGTCTGAACAGGACATGATTGAAAACCTGGGGACCATCGCCCGCTCAGGCACTTCTCGATTTTCCGAACAATTGACAGGTGACTCAGCGAAAGATGTGACTTTGATCGGTCAATTTGGTGTTGGCTTCTATTCCGCCTTTATGGTTGCCGACAAGGTAACGGTTACCAGTCGCCGGGCCGGGGAAACTGCTGCTACGGTTTGGTCTTCTGAAGGGCAGGGGGCGTTCGCAACCGGGTCCGGTACGCGCGAGAGCCGCGGCACCCAGATCGTTCTGCATATGCGTAAAGAAGCCAAGGAGTTTCTGGAGGCAGCGCGCCTACGCCAGATTATCAAGACCTATGCAGACCATATCGCAATCCCGGTTACCTTGAAATCTACCAAGGAAGATGAAGAGGATGAAATTCTCAATACCGCAAGCGCCTTGTGGACACGCCAAAAATCAGAAATTACACCCGAGCAATACACAGAATTCTATCATCATGTCGGGCAGGCATTTGATACACCCTGGCTGACACTGCATAGCCGGGCAGAAGGTCGTATAGAGTATACGATGCTCTTGTTTGTTCCTGAGCAGCCGCCGTTTGATTTGTTTAATCCGGACAGAAAGTCGAAGCTTAAGCTTTATGTAAAGCGGGTTTTCATTACGGATGACTGCGAGGAATTGATTCCGGCCTATTTGCGCTTCCTTCGCGGTGTCGTGGATTCCGAGGATTTGCCGCTCAACGTCAGCCGGGAAATGCTGCAGCATAATCCAGTCCTCCAGAAAATCCGCAATGGCCTGGTTAAGAAGGTTCTTGGCGAACTTGAGAAGAAGGCGGCCAAGGATGCGGAAAACTTTGCAAAATTCTGGGATAATTTCGGCGCGGTGCTGAAAGAGGGCATTTATGAAGATGCCGTCAATGGAGAGCGTATTCTCAAGATGGCGTTGTTCAATAACACGGCCACGGAAAGCCGGACCAATCTTAATGACTATATTGGCCGCATGAAAGAAGGCCAAGACGCTATTTACTACATCACGGGCGAGGATCTTGATGCGCTTAAATCCAGCCCGCAGCTTGAAGGATTTGCGGCGAAAGGTATTGAGGTTCTACTGGTCGCTGACGCTGTGGACAGCTTCTGGCTGAGTCGGACAAGCGAGTTTGATGGCAAGCCCTTTAAATCAGTAACCCGCGGGGCTGCCGATCTCGACAAGATTGCCGATACGGAAGAGAAAAGTGAGGAAGCGGAGAAGACACAACCGGAAGAGTTGGATAGCCTTATTGCATTGTTTAAAACCGTGCTCGAGAACAAGGTTAAGGATGTACGCGTTTCCTCTCGTCTAACCGGAAGCCCGGTTTGCCTCGTCGCGGATGACGGTGATATGGACATACATCTTGAAAAGCTGCTCAAGGCTCATAAACAGTTTGGGGCCGGCGACAGCATGCGCATTCTGGAATTGAATCCCAAACATCCGTTGATCAAGAAACTGGCAGCTGGTGCGCAGAAAAATGGGTCTTCGGATGCCATGACAGATGCTGCTCTTCTCCTCCTTGACCAGGCGCATATTGTTGAAGGCGATCCGGTTGCTGATCCGGTCGCTTTCTCTAAGCGCATGGCCGACTTTATGGCGAACAGTCTCGCCATTTAAACGGAACCGGGGACTTTAGCGGGCTGGAACCTGATCTAGTGCCAGCCCGCCTTGCCATCTCTTATAGATGAGGGACACCGACCTTGGTGGCAGGAGAAAGCATCACTTTCTCCTTCGCAATTACTATTTTTGGCGGCATAAATGTACAACAATAAATTTTATACGTTGAATTTAATACAACCAACATCCAGATAAGACAGTAAGGAATAATCATGACTGTCTTATCAAATGCTCTCACCGCTGCAAATCGTCGTACTTGCGCTCTTCCCGCTTGGACTTTCATCCTGTAGCGTTATCGATGATACCTTATTAACGGAGGAAGTCAGTGATTTCTCACTCGGTGTCGTTGCGCTGTCCTCCATAATTCAGACGGAATTTTCCCTCGCTGAAGATGTTAATACACTTGGATTTACCGACTATTTACAATTCCAGCTAGAGTTGGGAGGCAACCCTAACACTAATTTGAAGCCGTTGTTCAGCGTTGCGGATATTGCCGCGCGGCGGGACTTGTTAGCGGGGCTTGATGGGTATGCGGACACACTGACGGCGGTAGCCTCAGAAAAATCTCCCTCTGAAGGCTATTCAGTTCTGGATGGAACTTTAAAGAATCTGAAACTACTGGATTACGGTGATTTTAACCTTTCACATTCCCTATCCTTTTTGAACTCAAACCAGCTTGTAAATGACATCAGCTTTCTTGACGAACTGTTAATCCTGCCGGAGCGCGATAGGCGGTTGCTTCCCATTCTCGAAAAGGGAGGGGAAACGTTAAAGAAGATGGCATTACTGTTGTATTTCGATATTGGCGCGATTGCAGATCAATCCAGCAAATGCCGCTATACTTACCCTGAGAACGATTTTAGTGCGAAGATGTCTAGTCTGCGGCTCTGCAAAGGCGGCCTGCGTTCAATCGTTAGCAGCGCTGTTAAGTTCGACACAAACATATGGAAGGATAAACTGGCGTATCTAAAGGGGCACGAAGCCGGTAGTTCAAAAATACGCCGTGACGCTATTAATCGCCTCGTATCTATTCAGAAGCTGGGGCAAAGCATGGATCAATTGCTTAGCGAGACGCAACTAGCCCTGATTGCTATGATTGACGCACATGAAGCTATTGAAGCAACACTGCGAGCAGCCCAAAAATCAAGCATCGTATCCTTCACTTCGACAACTAAAATAATCCTTTTCCGCAAAAAGTTGCGTGAGCTCTTAAAAGCTGCAGCAAATGTTCAAAATGCATTGTCGGAGCTATCCGGCACAACAATGTCTCCTCAGGATTTCCTGCCAACCGACTTCACACAAAACGGTACCGGAGAAAACAATGGCGAATAGTTATAAGGATGCTCTCACACAGCTTGAAAAGGCGCAGGAAGCGATGAATGCGCAGGATATCTCTCATGTCCCAGCCGCTCAACTTGTAAACTTTGAAAGATCAAAAGCCGCCGTATATGGGGAAATACAGGCGCTTCAGGCTAGGCAGATCTCGGCGCGGGACGAGGATTACGCTGCAATTACAACCGAGTTTCGTGACTGTAAATCTGAATTGACTGATCTTTCAAACTGGGTATTTGCGAGAGAGGCCCGGGATCGCAATCTCTTAACGATGCTGACTAAAGGCGTCAGCATCGCGCTATCAATTCTTATTTAGCTATTTATCCATAATCGCGTCGACGCGGCGACGGGTGACGCTGTAGCCAGCCTCTTTCGGTATAAGAAGAAATTTACCTTCATCGGTCACTTCCATTTGCGGGAGCACCGTAAAGGTATCGGTTCCATGCGCATGCGCAACGGCGGCCTCACTGGAATCATAGCGTCCGAGAACTTCCACATTCATGCGGGTTGGGAAAATCACCGTGTAATTTCCTTTATCGGCCTCTTCCATTACTTCATTCGGGCCAACCCAAACAGAATCCACTGATTCTTCGCCATCATGCGCCGCGAGTTGATGTGGCGGTGCCTTGGCAATGAAGAAATGGGTATCGAACCGCTTTGGCATATGCGTTGGCGTAATCCAGTGTGCGAAATGACCCAGAAGATCGGTAGCAAGTTCAAGGTTTTCGGCACGCACCATATCAATTATCGGCAGCTCACCATTCTGGAGTGGCATTCGATATTTCGCAGCAAGTTCCTCCAGCCGGGTATGGGTGACAAGAGCGCCTGTGTCCCGATTTCGCGCGAGAAGGATGTTGGCTTCCTCAAAACTTTCGCGGATAGAGGCTATTTTAAAGGCGCGCAAAGGGTCGTCCCCTCTCTCGCTTTCAGGCAGAAAGCCGACCAGAGCGGGATCCGCATCACCCTCATCAACCTTGCCGCCAGGAAAGACCAGGGCGCCGGAGGCAAAATCAATCTGATGGTGGCGGACCACCATGAAGACTTCGACTTTGTCGCATGTCTTGGCACAATCGCGGATCAGTAAAACCGTTGCGGCAGGTTTAAGGGGAGCTTGTTTGTCTATCATATGGCACCATTCTTTTTTTGATCAGCATAGTGCCTGAGAGTTAGAGGAGGATCAACTAATTGCTTTCAAAGCCTTACTTCAAGTGCGGCCAGAATAGGTCCGTAGTCTCCTTGCTGGACGATCAATGCACAGCCATCGCGGCCTTCAGCCCGCATTTCCGCAAGGTTGAGGGAAACAGTTTTTGTATCTCCGGTCCAGCTTCCAAGGGAACGGATTTTGCGAACCACATTATGATAGGTGATGATTTTGCCTGTATTTTCCCCTTTACGAATATCGACGTCCTTTTCGCCATCAATATCAACAAGCCAAATGGTGGCATTGCCAGAACGTGAAGGCAGGGTTACATCAAGACGATCATTTTCGAACGCCCACACAAGTGGCAGGCTTTTCGCATGATCCGCATGTTTCTTGAGGAGCGCTTCGACCGTGCTTCGATCTGATCCGACGGCGTGTGCTTCCCCGCCAACGACCATTTGGGGGGTATAAACATAACGTGAATTAAAACGGCCACGATATGCCGCCTGGCGGTCATCGTTGTCAGGGTTGCCGAAGATATCTTTCCAACCAATATAGTCCCAATAGGTCACGGCAAAGGAAAGGCCGAGAATCGTGTCGTCCTTGACAAGGTCTCCCAGAAGTTTGTCTGCCGGTGGACAGGAACTGCATCCCTGTGAAGTATAGAGCTCTACTACCGTTGAAGGCTGATGCGCGCTTTCAGCCAAGGCGACCCCTGTTCCGCCGGCTAACATCAGCACGGTGACATATATCGAAGCGACTAAACTGATAAGGGATTTATTCATACAACCTGCTTAGCTTAAAAATACTTCACAAACAAATCACCAGTGAGTGAGAGACAGGTGAACAAAAAAAACGACGACCCTTTCGGGCCGCCGTTTTCTTTTAGCAAACAGTCGGGAATTAACTTGCCGACAGATTTCTCAGCACATACTGCAAAATGCCATCATGACGATAATATTCAGACTCATCCAGTGTATCGATGCGGCAGAGAAGGTCAATTTCCTGTGAAGAGCCATCGATCCGCGTAATCTTGCAGGTAACATTCATACCTGGCGTAATGCCAGCTTCAATACCTACGAGATCAATCACTTCGCTACCGTCGAGGTTGAGCGTCTTGCGGGTAACGCCTTCTGGAAATTGTAGCGGCAATATACCCATTCCAACCAGATTGGAACGGTGAATACGTTCGAAGCTCTCTGCGATAACGGCCTTGATGCCGAGCAGCAAAGTACCTTTCGCCGCCCAGTCACGGCTGGAACCCGTGCCATATTCTTTTCCGGCAAAGACCACCAGCGGGGTGCCTTCCTCGCGGTATTTAACCGCAGCATCGTAGATCCACATCTGTGTGCCATCCGGCATATGCTTGGTCACGCCGCCTTCAGTTCCCGGCGCCACTTCGTTGCGAAGCCGGATATTGGCGAAAGTCCCACGGGTCATGACCTGGTCATTACCACGACGGGAACCGTAGGAGTTGAAATCCTTTTGCGCAACCTGATGTGATTTCAGATACTCACCGGCTGGTCCATCGGCCTTGATCGCGCCTGCAGGCGAGATATGGTCGGTCGTAACCGAATCCCCGAGCAGCGCCAAAACACGTGCGCCCTTGATGTCTTCGAAGGCGCCCGGTTGCTTCTGCATTCCTTCGAAATACGGAGGATGCTGAACATAGGTGGAGCTGCTGTCCCAGGTGTAGGTCTGGCCTTCTGCAGTCGGAATAGACTGCCAGGTTTTGTCACCAGAGAACACATCGGCATATTGCGTCTCAAACATTTCACGTGAAACAGCCTCGCGGACAGTTTTATGAACTTCTGCATTGCTTGGCCAGATGTCTTTCAGATAGACCGGATTGCCCTCTTTGTCTAAGCCAAGGGAATCCTTGGTGATGTCGATGTTGAGCGATCCTGCGATGGCATAGGCGACCACGAGCGGAGGAGAGGCGAGATAATTCGCTTTTGCCTGCGGGCTCACACGGCCTTCGAAGTTGCGGTTTCCTGAAAGGACTGAACAGGCGACAAGCTCGCCTTCGGCAATTGCATCTGCAATCGCTGGCTCAACAGGTCCGGAGTTTCCGATACAGGTCGTACAGCCGTACCCGACAAGGTTAAACCCGAGGGCATCCAGGTCATCCTGAAGCCCTGCTTTTTCAAGATAGTCCGTTACCACCTTGGAACCCGGCGCAAGCGAGGTTTTCACCCAGGGCTTGACCGTCAGGCCTTTGGCAAGCGCATTGCGAGCCACCAGACCAGCCGCCAGCATCACATTCGGGTTAGAGGTATTGGTACAGGAGGTAATCGCCGCGATAATCACGTTGCCATGACCGATTTTGTAATCCGTGCCAGCGACAGCAACCTGTTTGTCGAGATCGGCGCTCGTTCCTGCAAGTTCTGGCAGGGCACCCTGGAAGGCGTTGGTTGCGTCGGTCAGTAGAACGCGGTCCTGTGGCCGTTTCGGGCCAGCCAAGCTTGGTTCAACGGTAGAGATATCCAGTTCGAGCGTCGCGGTGAATTCCGGATCCGGCGTGTTATTGTCACGCCACATGCCTTGTGCCTTCGCATAGGCTTCTACCAGTTTTACCCGTTTCGGATCACGTGCCGTGAAGTTTAGGTAGTTAATTGTCTCGGCGTCGATCGGGAAGAAACCGCAGGTCGCGCCATATTCTGGCGCCATGTTTGAGATGGTTGCCCGGTCGGCAAGACCAAGCTCTGCAATGCCCGGGCCATAGAATTCGACGAATTTGCCAACAACACCCTGCGCACGCAGCATCTGCGTTACGGTCAGAACGAGGTCGGTTGCCGTTGTCCCTTCCTTCAGCTTGCCGGTCAGCTTGAAGCCGACTACTTCCGGGATAAGCATCGAAATCGGTTGACCGAGCATAACAGCTTCGGCCTCGATCCCGCCGACACCCCAGCCAAGAACCGCGAGGCCATTGACCATGGTTGTATGGCTGTCCGTGCCAACCAATGTATCCGGATAAGCGACTTCATTGCCGTTCTGGTCTTTTGTTGTCCAGACCGTTTGGGCAAGATATTCGAGATTGACCTGATGGCAAATGCCGGTTCCGGGCGGAACAACGCGGAAGTTGTTGAAGGCCTTCTGACCCCAACGAAGGAAGGCATAACGTTCGCCATTCCGTTCCATTTCCAGCTCAACATTCTGACCGAAGGAGGCCGCTGTCCCGAATTTGTCAACCATCACAGAATGGTCAATAACCAGGTCGCACTGGGCGAGTGGGTTAATCTTTTCCGGATCTCCGCCAAGGGCAACCATAGCATCGCGCATTGCGGCGAGGTCGACAACGGCCGGCACGCCGGTGAAATCCTGCATCAGCACACGGGCCGGACGATAGGCAATTTCACGATCCGCTTTACGGTCCTTTAGCCAACCGGCGATCGCACTTACATCCTCCGACGTGACGGTGCGGCCATCTTCATGCCGCAATAGATTTTCAAGCAGGACTTTCAGGGAAAACGGAAGGCGGGAGACATCGCCAAGGCCAGCTTTTTCAGCTTCCGGGATGCTGTAGTAGTCAATTTTTTCGCCGTCGACATCGAGTGTGCGGCGAATGTTCAGGCTGTCGTGACCAGTTGTTGTCAACTTATCGCTCCTTGAAGGTAGGGGGAACGTGGAATGCCGAGTGAGCGGCACCGGTTCAATAATGTGCGTTATGTGCCTTAAATTTGAAAAATTCTCAAGTGTTAAGGTAAGGAATGATCATTTCAGTTGAATTTATCTTGTAACTTAGCCGTGATCGAGCGGCAAAGGGTGGTTCTATCTATTTGCGAATCTGGACTAGTTGCTATAGTCAGAGAAATGGGTCGATGCCCTTAGTTCTCGCAATTTTGGAGTGAAATACTGCCGCAATGAGTTTTGCCGTTCGGAATTTGGCCTGTCAGCGCGCCGAACAGCTGGTGTTTGAGAATGTTTCGTTCTCACTTGCCTCTGGCGAGGCGATTTGGGTGCGTGGACGTAATGGCGCCGGTAAATCCTCGCTTCTTAGAATATGCGCCCGACTCCTAAGCCCTTTGGCCGGTGAGATTACCTGGAATGACGAGGACATTTTTAAGGATTCCGAGACTTATGTTGGATCATATCATTACCTGGGTCATCAGGAGGCCCTTAAATACGCAATGACGGTCCGCGAGAATATTGGATTCTGGTCGATGTTCCATGGCACAGAAGATGTTGTGTCGGCACTTGAGCAGTTCGACCTTCAAAAGCTTGCCGATACGCCGACGGGCCTGCTCTCCCAGGGACAGAAGAAAAGGACCAATCTTGCACGGCTTGTCGCGTCGTCTGCAAAACTCTGGATCCTGGATGAACCTTTGAGTGCCCTTGATAAACATTACATCGCGCTGTTTAAAGAAAGGCTGATGCGACATTTAGCGGCGGGCGGCATGGCTCTTTTCGCAACCCATCAGGATCTGGAGCTCGAACAGGTCAAGTTGCTTGATCTTGATGATGGGGCATTATGAAACGATTTTTCAGTCTTATCGGCCGTGATCTGACCTTAGCGGTCCGTCAGGGAAGTGCTGTCACCTTAGGCCTTTCCTTTTTCGTCATTGTCATCATTCTTTTCCCGCTTGGGGTCGGGCCTGAACTTGCTGTTCTGGCGCGGATTGGGCCCGGTGTTCTGTGGGTCGCGGCCTTACTTGCCTGCCTCCTCACTCTCGATCGAATGTTTCAGGCGGATTATGAGGATGGATCACTGGATTTGTTGATGATCGGGCCCTTGCCGTTAGAAATTTTGGTACTTGCCAAGGTAATCGCGCATTGGTTGACATCTGTCCTCCCTCTTATTGTGATCGCCCCGATTCTTGCGTTATCCCTCAACCTGCCCGGTGAGGGAATAAGTGCGCTGGTTGTCTCCCTTCTCATTGGAACTCCAACCTTGAGTCTGATCGGATCTGTCGGGGCGGCATTGACTATGGCAATGCGCCGAGGTGGTGTTTTGTTGTCACTTTTGGTACTTCCGCTATATATACCTGTATTGATTTTCGGCGTCGCGGCCGTTGAGGCGGCGGTTGCCCAGTTGTCCGTGACGCCCCATCTATTGTTGCTCGGCGGCGTTTCGCTTGGTGCGCTGGTCGTTGGGCCGCTTGCAGCTGCGGCGGCGCTGCGTTTGTCTCTGTCGTAGGGTAGTTTGAGGAACTGATTGAAATCATGGCCATTGATTTACATAGATATGCCAACCCGAAGCGGTTTCTGGCCATAACAGCGGCGATCTATCCCTGGAGTGTTTGGCTGACCGCAATTTTGCTGTTGTCCGGACTTTATCTGAGCTTGTTCGTGGCACCGCCGGATTATCAGCAGGGGGATACGGTACGTATCATGTTTGTCCATGTCCCTGCGGCCTGGATGGCATTGATGATTTATACCATGATGGCAATCTCCTCAGCGGTCGGGTTGATCTGGAAGCACCCGGTAGCTGACCTTTCAGCGAAAGCTGCGGCTCCCATCGGCGCTTGCTTTACCTTTCTGGCTCTGGTGACGGGGTCGCTCTGGGGGCAACCCATGTGGGGGACGTTTTGGGTCTGGGATGCCCGATTGACCAGTATGTTGATCCTGCTGTTTCTATATCTCGGTTATATGGCAATTTGGGAGAGTTTTGACGATCCGGCCAAGGCGGCCAAGGCCGCCGCAATTCTGGCGCTGGTCGGGGTTATCAACATACCGATCATCCGATTCTCGGTCGATTGGTGGAATACCCTGCACCAGCCGGCAAGTGTTGCGACCATGGCGGGGCCAAAAATCCACAGCAGTATCCTTATTCCTCTCCTGGTAATGGGGCTCGCCTATACTGCCTTTTTTGTCATGGTTCTTATTATCCGGGTGAAGGCAGAAATTTTAAAACGACGCCTTCGCGTCCTGCAGATTGCGGAGCTAAGGGAAAGCTAGGGAAACGGGATTATTGCCTGATCGCGGCATTGTGACGCAGAAAGTGCGTTACGTTATGTATTTTATACGCGATATAACTATATTTGCCCAAAACAACAGTCTCTGAGGACAATATTGGATCAGGTTGCAACATATTTTGAAATGGGTGGATACGGGCTGTTTATCTGGCCGTGCTTTGCTATTTCTGCCTTTGTGCTAACGGCGCTATATTTACGCAGCCGCCAACGCCTGAAGGTGATTGAGCAGAAACTTGCCGTAATCGAAGGACGGCGACAGAAAGGCTCCAGACGGAATACTTCTGCGCAAGCCAGAGAAAGTCAGACATGACCCGCAAGAAACGCCGTTTATATTTTGTGCTTGCTGGCATGGGTATCCTTGCCATCGCCACGGCACTTGTTTTGACCTCTTTCGAAGATGGTCTCGTGTTTTTCCGGAGCCCCTCCGACCTTGTTGAAAAACCTATTCCCTCAGGCCGGAATTTTCGCCTTGGCGGTTTGGTAGAGGAGGGTAGCGTTGAGAAAAACGGCGTCCTGACGCGGTTTCGCGTGACTGACCTGAATATGGCAGTCCCCGTCACTTTCGAAGGATTGCTTCCTGACCTGTTCCGCGAAGGGCAGGGGGTCGTCACGGAAGGTGCGCTCAACGAAGACGGTATTTTTGTCGCTACCAATGTCCTTGCCAAGCATGATGAAAATTATATGCCGCCGGAAGTGGCGGAGGCGCTCAAGAAGTCGGGACAATGGAATCCGGAGGGGAGCGACTGATGGTTGCCGAGATCGGTCAATTCGTGCTCATTCTGGCGCTGGTCACCGCTTTTTTTCAGGGTACTCTCCCACTTGTTGGCGCGGCACGGGGCAATCAACCGATGATGCGATTTGCGAGTAATGCCGCTTTCGTTCAATTCGCGGCGGTAACGGGGGCTTTCATCTGTCTGACAGTTGGATATGTCACCAGTGACTTTTCAATTCTTAACGTCGCAAACAATTCCCATTCCCTGAAGCCAATGCTTTATAAAATAAGCGGTGTTTGGGGAAATCATGAAGGATCGCTCCTGCTATGGAGCTTGATGTTGGCATTCTTCGGATTTGCGGTCGCACTCTTTGGGCGCAACCTGCCGGATAGCCTGAAGGCCAGAGTGCTCTCGATACAAGGGCTGATCGGCGTCGGCTTCCTGATGTTCATTCTGTTTACTTCCAACCCGTTTGAACGGTTGGATCCTGCCCCACTTGACGGTAGTGGCCTGAACCCGCTTTTGCAGGATCCGGGTCTTGCCTTCCACCCGCCATTTCTTTATCTCGGATATGTGGGGCTTTCGATCACTTTCTCGTTCGCCATTGCAGCGCTTATCGAAGGCAAGGTGGACCCCGCCTGGGCACGCTGGGTGCGTCCTTGGACGTTGGCGGCGTGGGGATTCCTCACGATCGGAATAGCGCTGGGTTCCTGGTGGGCCTATTATGAACTCGGCTGGGGCGGCTGGTGGTTCTGGGACCCGGTAGAGAATGCGTCGTTTATGCCCTGGCTGGCGGCAACCGCGTTGCTGCATTCCGCCATCGTTGTTGAAAAGCGCGATGCCCTTAAAAACTGGACGATACTTCTCGCCATCATTGCCTTCAGCCTGAGTTTGTTGGGGACCTTCCTTGTGCGATCCGGTGTGCTCAATTCAGTGCATGCATTTGCCTCGGACCCGGCGCGCGGTGTCTTCATTCTAATGTTCCTGATTGTTGTGGTTGGCGGCTCTCTTTTGCTCTACGGGATTCGTGCACCAATGATGAAGGGTGGAGGGTTATTTGCTCCGATCAGCCGAGAGGGCGCACTGGTTCTCAATAATCTGCTGCTGTCTACCGCGACGGCAACGATACTCCTCGGGACATTGTATCCGATTTTTCTGGATGCGTTCACCGGAGACAAGGTTTCCGTTGGCCCACCTTATTTTGAAGCGACCTTTCTACCGCTGGCCATCCCGCTCATTATCGCCATGGCCTTTGGGCCTTTCCTCGCATGGAAGCGGGGTGATCTTGCCGGGGTGTTGTCGCGTCTAAAGTTTGCACTTCTTCTTGCGTTGTTGCTTGTTGGGTTCATCTGGTGGCAGCAGACTGATACGCCGATCATGGCGCTTGTCGGAATGGGATTATTTGCCTGGCTTCTTGTTGGGTCGCTCCTGGAATGGGCTGAGCGCATAAAGCTCTTCCGGGGATCACTTTCCAGCAGTTGGCGGCGTATGAAACAGCTTCCCAGAAGTGCGCATGGTATGACCGTTGCTCATATCGGTGTCGCGTTAGTTGTTCTGGGGGTCACAGCGTCGGAAACCTGGCAGACGGAACATCTTGGGGTTATGCGACCGGGTGAAATCGTTTCCGTTGGTGGGTATGATTTCCGTTTTGACGGCGCAGAGGCCGTTGCAGGGCCCAACTATGAAGCGGTCCGTGGAACCTTTCTCGCGTCAACAGGTACTGAGAAAGGCGTTTATCTTTATCCGGAACAACGGCGCTATACTGACCCACCCATGGAAACAACCGAAGCTGCCATCCGGCCAATGCTGAGTGCAGACCTATATGCGGTCGTTGGGGAGGCCGATGGAAAGGGTGGTCATGCAGTGCGGATATATCACAAACCTTTCATATCCTGGATCTGGATCGGGGCATTCGTCATGTTCTTGGGCGGGGGGCTGAGCTTGAGCGATAGACGGTTACGCATGGGCGCTCCGCGGCGGGCTCGTCAGCAGGCGGCGGCGTCTGATTTGTCCAGGGCGAAAGGATAGGAAGATGCGGTTACGGTTTCTTATCCCTGTTGCGACTTTCGCTGGTATTGCTGTTGTGATGTGGTATGCGCTTTTTAATCTGAACCCGACGGAAATTCCAACCGAGCTGGTAAGTAAACCCGCGCCAGAATTTTCTTTGGAGCCAGTTCCGGGTTACGGGACGGGATTGGCGAAAGAAGACCTTGCAACAGGGAAGGTTGTGTTGCTGAATGTTTTCGCGTCATGGTGTGTAGCCTGTATGGCGGAACATCCCTTTTTTATGGAGTTGAAGGCGCAGAATACAGTCGATATTTATGGTCTTAACTACAAAGACACACCGGAGGCGGCCGCCAAATGGCTGGAACGCCATGGCAATCCCTATAAAAGCACGGGGATGGACCTTAAAGGTCGCGTAGGTATAGATTTCGGCGTCTATGGTGTTCCCGAAACCTTTGTCATTAGTGCGGACGGAAAAATTCTCGATAAAATCATTGGGCCGGTTAGCCGGGCAATGTTCGAAACCCGTGTTCGACCATTTTTGAATGAGGTGGGGTCGTGAAGGTTTTGGCCCGCCCCCTTATTCTAGCCGCGCTGCTGGTTCCGTTCATAGTCCTATCCTCTTCAGCTATTTTCATAGAGGAGAACCTTAAGGATCCGGCGCTCGAATCAAGAGTGCGGGCAATCTCAGCGGAGATACGTTGTCTCGTTTGCCAGAACCAGTCTATTTTAGACAGTAATGCTGATCTCGCAAAAGACCTTCGTCTGATTGTTCGGGAAAGAGTTGCTCTGGGGGACACAGATCAGGAGGTGCGAAGATATCTTGTCGATCGCTATGGGGATTGGGTCCTTCTTGATCCTCCCTTTAAACTCACGACAGTCCTCCTTTGGCTGGGACCTGTGATGATCTTTATCTTTGGCGCGATTGCAATGGTAATCTTCCTGCGCGGCCGAAGTCACGCATCCAAAGAAGACGTAGTTGTTAAACTGTCTACGGAAGAAGAGATGGAAATAAACCGCATACTTGATTCGGACAGCCGCGGGTAAAAGCCATGATTTGGATCATTCTTTCACTAATTCTGCTTGTGGCAATAGCTATACTCGTCTGGCCTTTTCTAGGCGCGGGCCGAAGTGCGCGTGGCCGCGTGGATCAAGGTCTTGAAGTGTATCGGCAGCAGCTCAACGAACTCTCTGCTGATGTCGCGCGTGGAGCTATCGGTAAGGTAGAAGCCGATGCCATGGAAACGGAAATCAAGCGGCGCTTGCTTCGTCTGGGAAGAGTGCAGGAGAAGAAGTCCACCTATTCCAGAGGGTGGGCCAGTTGGCAACTGGCGTTAATTCTCGCCATAGCGTTTCCGGTAATCAGCCTGGCAATTTATAGTGATCTTGGTACGCCCGAAGCACCTGCCCGTCCGCTGGCATCGCGCGATATTGAGGCGGAGAAGGCAGCCGTGAAGTCGCAGGATGTCGCCTCGCTGATTCAGCGATTAGTTGATGCACTAAAGGCACAACCGGAAAATCTGGAGGGATGGGTTCTTCTGGCGCAGACGTTAAGCCGCCTTGAGAGATATGATGAGGCAGCTGAAACCTATATTAAGGCGACTCTGCTTGCGCCAAACGCAGCAGAACTTTTTATCAGTGCCGGTGAAAATTACTATTTCGCCTCAGAGGGAACTATCACGCCACAGGCAGAGAAGGCTTTTGAAAAAGCATTTGCACTGAATCCCGATAATCCCGGAGCCCGCTATTACCTCGCGCTTCGTGATGCGCAAGAAGGGGATTCAACCGGTGCGCTGAAAAAATGGATCGCGCTTTATGAGGAAAGCCCGGCGGGGGCTCCCTTCATGCCGGTTCTTGCCCGTCGCATAGAACAGACAGCAGAAATGACAGGCACCGATATTGGGGACCTTCTTAGCAGTAAAACGGTTCCGTCGGTTCAGGCTGGACCGACCAGCGAGGACATGGCCGCTGCTGCCAATATGTCGCCAGATGAACGGCAGGCGATGATCACATCCATGGTTGAAGGTTTGGCATCCCGTATGAATGAGGCGCCTGACTATGAGGGGTTAATGCGCCTTGGCCAGGCCTATGGCACGTTGCAGGAGTACGAAAAGTCTGTGGACGCCTATCGTCGGGCACGGGAGCTTAACCCGGAAGACCTTACGGCCTTGCAGGCCGAAGCTTTCGCGCATGTTCAGGTGGCCGGAGATGCTGGCGTGCCACCAGCCGCCGCCGTAGAACTATATAATATGATACTTGAACGAATTCCTGATCACCAGCAGGCTTTGTGGTACCTTGGCGTTGCGGAAGCGGCGAGCGGGAATAACGCGGAGGCAATCGATCTCTGGACCCGACTTCAGGCCCTGACAGATGCCGAAAGCCCCGTGCATATTGCGGCGACAGAAGCAATAAAGAGCCTTTCCGCTTCGGATAAAAATTGATAGCGTTATCTTTTTAAAGGACGGAAAGAAGTTACCCTGTGTCTTCACCAAATCCAGATGATTATGCTTTTGAGCGAAAGATTCCCGCAGGGGATAACATGGAGCGCCATGTGTGCGTCGATTGCGGCTGGGTACATTATGATAATCCAAAGATTGTTGTGGGGTCAGTTGTCACTTACGAGGGAAAATTCCTGCTTTGTAAGCGGGCAATAAACCCGCGCAAAGGATTCTGGACATTGCCCGCCGGCTATTTGGAGCAGAATGAAACGACGGCCGATGGCGCGATGCGCGAGGCATTCGAGGAGGCAAACGCCAAGATCCGAATACGTGATCTGCTCGCACTTTATAGCGTTACCCACATTAGCCAGGTCCAGATTATGTATCGGGCGGAACTGGACAATCCGGAATTTTCGGCGGGGCCGGAATCTTTGGAAGTCCGCCTTTTTGAGTGGTCTGACATTCCATGGAACGATCTTGCCTTTCCTACTGTCTATTGGGCCCTACATCAGTATAGGCAGATTAAGGACAAGGATTATTTCGCGCCCTTTGCGAATGCAAGCGGGGAAATGCTTGAAAAATCATTAGAGGTTTTACGTCGCTAACAGACTTATTGGAGGATTTCTATCATGAACAAAACAATAGCAGTCGTGGCGATGGGGGTCGCTTTGGCATTTGCCGGTGCAACAGGCGTGCAGGCAGGCTTGCTCGATAAGCTGCAAAAGACGATTACCGATACGACATCCTCTGTATCGGGTGGTTCCGGGAGCAGTGCGGCGAGCAATCTGTCAAATAGCCAAATCATTGACGGTTTGAAAGAGGCGTTAAAAGTCGGTACTGAAACGGTTGTTGGGCAGATCGGCACTGTTGATGGCTATAATGCGGACCCCGCCATTCATATCCCTCTTCCTGAAAAAATGCAGCAGGCCCAATCATTGTTGAGGAAATTCGGTCTCTCAGGCATGGCGGATGAGGTGGAAGAGCGGTTGAACAGGGGCGCAGAAGCTGCCGCTCCAAAAACAAAGGAAATCATCTACAACGCGATTTCAGAAATGACACTTGAGGATGCGCAAGCGATTTATAGCGGCCCCGATGATGCCGCGACACAATATTTCCGTAAAGTTTCTACGGCGGACCTGACGGAGACTGTTCGTCCGATTATGGAACAATCATTACAGGACGTTGGCGCTATGACCGCTTATGATAATCTGGTGTCGCAATATAAAACCTACCCCCTGGTGCCGGATATTAAATCCGACCTGACGGGTCACGCGACGGAAATGGCGCTGGAAGGATTGTTTTATTACCTTGCTCGGGAAGAGGCGGCCATCCGTAATGATCCCGTCAAGCGAACAACGGAAATCCTGACGACCGTATTCGGAAACTAGATCATCGCCTTTTGTAAATAGTCTGTTATTTGCGCTTCGTATCGCGGCAATGATTTGTACTGGCGCATTTGTGGGCTCATGGTTTGAAGGCCATGGAGAAGCTTTTTACTCTGGCCAGTATTTTCACAAATCTCGGCAAGGCTGTTATTGAATATCCGAATGGTAAAGAGAATGTCGGAACTCTCTCCCAGCCGCTGCAGCGTTTGGCGTTCGACCCGGAAGAATATCTTCTCACCGATATTTTTCGCATTTACTGATGTGTCGATAGGTCGGTTGCTGCGCCACCAACCGGGTTGAAACAACGCGTCACTATCGTATAGGCCCCAGTTGAACCGCTCTACTTTTTTCCCTGGTTTCAGATTCCGAAAGAATCGATCAATGGGAGCGCCCAAGCGGTCATTGAGGCCAGGTACCGGTTGATGGATGGTCTGCATGGGGCGCCCAATTTTCTCTATTAGATCCCATCCGGTTGGAAAGCAGACGCAGGCGGCCGCCAAGACGTAACCGTCAGCAGATTCGCGCATAAGGACTAGATCTTCCTGCACCTGAAGTGACGCGCGGATAATTGGGCTTGGCTCGTTTTCTGATTCCGTTATGGGTAAAATTTCAGGATGATTTGCTGTGATCTCATCGGTGACAAGAGCAAGAATTTTTGTTTGCGCCGTCAACGTATCTTCGATTTCTGCAAATACCTGATCACGATGCTGGCGCAGAAGTCGCTGTTTCTCCGCAATATCCCGGTTGTACCCATTGTCCACATCGATCCATGATCGTGCCTTCAATGCCTGTAAGCCCATACTCAGGCGAAAGTCCGTGCCATCAAGAGGGAAGTAGCGAAGCGTCATGCGTCCGTATCGGGCTTTTCCTGGTTCATATGACGTGTAATCATGGGAACTTGAGCGAGGAAAAAGAGGAATGTTGCGGCCGTGAAGCCGAACACCTTGGCATTTACCCAAATCTCGGTTGAGAAATTTCGCCAGAGCGCCTCATTCGCAAACGCCATTAACAGGAAAAAAGCGGCAAGTCGCACAGTGAGTTTTCTCCAGCCCTCATCATCCAGGTTCCAGAAATTATCGAACAGGACTTTGACGAAAGATTTTCCAAGCATAAGCCCTGAAAACAGAACTACGGCAAAAATGCCATAGATTATTGTCGGTTTCATCTTGATGAAAGTCTCATCATGGAGGTAGAGCGTCAGCCCGCCAAAAACCATCACGACTACTGCTGTGACGAGCGGCATCATCGGCAATGTACGGGTATAGTAATAGGAAATGGCAAGGGCGACCAAAGTGGTGATCATAATTGCCCCTGTCGCAATCATCAGATCACCAAAGTAGTAGGCCGCGAAAAAGACAAGTATCGGACCAAGTTCCGTTGTTGGCTTTAAGCCTTTCGGCATTGGCTTTCCATCGGCCATTCTTGTAATTTCCTTCTAGTTACTTTCTACACCTGAGAGAGCCCGCGCAAAATCCTTGGCGGCAAAGGGTTGTAGGTCATCTTCACTTTCGCCAACGCCGATGGCATGGACAGGCAGGCTAAAGCGATCCGCGATAGCGACCAAGACCCCGCCGCGCGCGGTACCATCCAGCTTCGTCATCACGAGCCCAGTGACGTTACAGACTTTCCCGAAAATTTCCACCTGGTTCAGCGCATTCTGTCCCGTTGTCGCATCCAGTACGAGAAGACAGGAGTGCGGGGCGTCAGGGTCAAGTTTTTTGATCACCCGAAGAATTTTTTCAAGCTCGGCCATCAGGTCGGTTTTATTTTGCAGTCTTCCCGCGGTATCGATCAGCAGTAAGTCGGCCTGCTCTGCTTTCGCTTTTTCAAGCGCGGTAAAGGAAAGGCCGGCCGCATCACCGCCGACTTTAGTGGTGACAACATCGCAGCCGGTACGCTGGCCCCAGACTTGAAGCTGTTCAACCGCTGCCGCGCGAAATGTATCTCCTGCGGCAAGTACCACTTTCTTACCTGCTGAGCGGTACTGCTTGGCGAACTTGCCGATGGTCGTTGTCTTGCCGGAGCCATTAACGCCGACAACGAGCACGACATGCGGTTTCCGGCTTTCATCCAGCAGAAAAGGTTGGGCGACCGGGTCCAGAATTGTGGAGACCTCATCGGCGAGGGCGCCGCGAATCTCTTCTGGTGCGATTTCCTTGTCAAAGCGGTTCTTCGCGATATTGGCAGCGATACGGGCTGAAGTGGCAACGCCAAGATCCGCACTGATCAGAAGTTCTTCCAGTTCCTCGATGACGTCGTCGTCGAGTTTGCGTTTAGTGAAGATATCCGTAATTCCGCCCGAAATAGCTGAGGAAGAACGTTTGAGCCCGTCACGCAGGCGGCTGAACCAGCCTTTCTTCTCTTCTGTCTTACTCATTATTCTATGCTCTCGGCGGGTGCAGCAAATACTTTTTTGCCGTTTGTTCCGGTAATTTCGACAGTGATAATCTCACCGCCGGTCGCCGAAAAGTCCAGCTCGACAGGTGCGTAATGTCGTGTTCTTCCTGTTGTGTCGTTTTCAACGAGGACAGTTTGCTTCGTTCCGACAAGACTTTCCAAAAATCGTGACAGGTTTTTATCGCCAGCGGCGCGAAGGCTGGCCGCGCGCGCTTTTCGGAGGTCGCCGGGGACTTGCGGCATTTTTGCGGCTGGTGTGCCGGGGCGTGCAGAATAAGGGAAGACGTGCATATAGGCAATGTCGCAGTCTTCAATTAGCTTGAGGCTGTTTGCGGCCATTTCGTCCGTTTCCGTCGGAAATCCGGCAATAATATCAGCGCCAAAAACAACATCAGGTCGGAGTTGACGTGCCTTCTCGACGAAAGCGTAAACGTCATCTCGTAGATGCCGCCGCTTCATTCTTTTAAGCACCATATCATCGCCCGCCTGCAGGCTGATATGTAGATGCGGCATCAGGCGCGGTTCTGTCTCAATCAAGCGCCACAGGTCGTCATCCACCTCAACCGGGTCGAGGGATGAAAGACGCAAATGCGCAATTTCGGGAACAGCGGCAAGCAGTCGGCGGCACATCTGGCCCAAGGTCGGTGATCCTGGTAAATCCTCTCCATAGGCGGTGATATCGACCCCCGTGAGGACAAATTCCTTATACCCATTCTTGGTAAGGGAGCGGGCCTGATCGACAATCGCGCCCATAGGCACGGACCGGCTATTGCCACGGCCATAAGGAATGATGCAAAAAGTACAGCGGTGATTGCAGCCATTCTGGATCTGCAGAAAGGCGCGGGCGCGACCATCAAATCCTTCAATAAGATGCCCGGCGGTTTCTTCGGCGGACATGATATCATTAACCTGCACGCGCTCCGTTTGCTTCAGACCGAAGGATTCCGGCTCCAGCTTCTCCATATTGCCGAGGATCTGGTCCACCTCCGGCATATTGGAGAATTGCTCCGGTTTGGTTTGGGCCGCGCAACCGGTGACGATGATCTTGGCATCGGGATGTTCCCGGCGCGCTTTGCGCACGGCCTGCCGGGCCTGTCGCTCCGCTTCATTCGTGACCGCGCAGCTATTGATGATAACGGCATTGGTCATCCCGGCCGACATCGCATGGCCGCGCATCACTTCAGATTCATAGGTATTCAGGCGGCAACCGAAGGTAATGATTTCAGGTGCAGCAAGCGGTTTATTCTCACCCATTATGCCGCCCCTTTCAAAAGGTTTGCATCGAGCGTGCCGTGATAAGCGGTGGCGATTGGTCCTCCCATAAAGACATGGCCATTCTCGCCAAGACGCAAATCAAGTGGACCACCGTTCAGATGTAACGTTGCTTCCTTGCCCGCTAATCCGCGGATATTCGCCGCCACTATGGTTGCGCAGGCGGCTGAGCCGCAGGCAAGCGTAATGCCAACTCCACGCTCCCAGACGCGCAGACGAAGGTCGCCATTCTCCATTTTGCTGACGACACTGATATTCGCTTTTGCGGGAAATATCGGATCCGTTTCAGCAATGGGTCCCCATTTTTCAAGATCCACGGCTTCGGCGTCTTCAACGAAGAAAACCACGTGGGGATTGCCCATATTGACACCCACCGGATCGCTGAGCGGGCCGACGGTCAGATTGATATGCTTTGTATCCTCCTCCCGCGAGAGGGGGATGTCCTGCCAGCCCAGCTTCGGCAGGCCCATATCTATCACAATATGTTGCCGATCCTCGGTCGTTGCGGCAAGAAACCCGGCGCGCGTCTCAATTGTGACAGCATTCTTGTCCGCTTCCTCCATCAGGAGATGAGCGACACAGCGGGTCGCGTTGCCGCAGGCCTCTGCTTCGCTGCCATCGGAGTTGTAGATACGCATAAAGATGTCGGCGTCATGCGCCGTTGGCTCCATAACGATCAACTGGTCATAGCCGACGCCACGATGCCGATCAGCAATGGCGCGAAGGGCCGCGCCAGAGAGTTCTGGTGGCGTTGCCCGTCCGTCAATAATGACGAAATCATTGCCGAGGCCATGCATCTTTATGAAGGGAATCTGTTCCATAACCCGCGATATAGGCGTTTAGAGGCGTCCGGTCCAGCATATTTATCAGGATGAATCGTTGAGTTCTGCTTGACTTATGGCCGGGTCTATGGCTAATTCCGGCCAATCACGACAACCGAGTCGCAACATAAAAGTACCAAAACGGTACCCGTCAGCCCGCGAGTTTCGCGCCCTGGCGTTTTTTGCGTTGTTTGATTCGACGACTGAAATGTGGATTTTGAACGGGTTTAGGGCTGAATGTTTGAAAGTTTGACAGGCAGACTGGGTGATGTGCTTGGGCGGTTGACCAAGCGCGGTGCACTCACGGAAGCAGACGTCACGGAAGCGTTGCGCGAGGTTCGTGTTGCTCTTCTTGAGGCGGATGTTGCGCTGCCTGTTGTCAAAAGCTTCATCAAGCGGGTCAAAACCAGAGCGGTGGGGACGGAAGTCCTGAAATCCGTTAACCCGGCGCAAATGGTGATCAAGGTTGTTCACGACCAGCTCATCGAGATGCTGGGGTCGGAACAACAGGAACTTAACCTTGTTGCCGTTCCACCAGTCGTCTACATGATGGTCGGCTTGCAAGGCTCTGGTAAGACCACTTCAACCGCGAAAATTTCCAAGTGGCTGACGGAGAAGCAGGGCAAGAAGGTCATGATGGCCTCTCTCGACGTACGTCGTCCCGCAGCTCAGGAGCAACTCAAGATTCTGGGTGAGCAGACGGGGATTGCGACTTTGCCGATTATCGAAGGGCAGATGCCGGTCGATATCGCCAAGCGCGCCGTTCAGTCCGCGAAACTGCAGGGCGTTGACGTTATCATGCTCGATACTGCTGGTCGCCTGCATGTCGACGAATCACTGATGGCCGAGATGGAAGCAGTCCATAAAGAGACGGGTCCGACCGAAACTCTACTGGTTGTCGACAGCTTGACGGGTCAGGACGCAGTCAATGTGGCTGAGCAGTTCAAATCCCGCGTCGATGTTACCGGTATCGTCATGACCCGGATCGACGGTGACGGACGCGGTGGTGCCGCGCTATCCATGCGCGAAGTGACGGGTTGTCCGATTAAGCTTCTTGGTACCGGTGAAAAGTTGGATGCACTGGAAGCTTTCCATCCCGACCGGATCGCTAACCGTATCCTCGGTATGGGCGATATTGTCTCACTGGTTGAGAAGGCGGCGGAGACCATTGAAAAGGACGAAGCTGAAAAACTCGCCCTTAAAATGCAGAAGGGCATGTTCGACCTTGACGACCTGGCAAGCCAACTACGCCAGATGCGTAAAATGGGTGGCATGAACGGTCTTATCGGAATGCTTCCCGGTGTCGGCAAGATGAAGAAGCAACTGGATGCGGCCAACCTTGATGACCGTTTGCTGGTCCGTCAGGAGGCCATGATCCAGTCCATGACGCCAAAGGAACGGCGCAACCCGCAAATTATAGCCGCCTCCCGCAAGAAACGTATTGCCGCGGGGTCCGGCATGACTGTTCAGGATGTCAATCGTTTGCTTAAACAGCATAAGCAGATGGCCGGCATGATGAAAAAAGTGAAGAAACTTGGCAAAAAAGGCATTGCACGCGGAGGCATGCAGGGGCTTTTACCGCCAGGAATGAAATTATAACTGAATTTGAGTTTGTTGAAGGAAAGAATGTAATATGGCACTGAAAATTCGCCTAACCCGTCAGGGAGCTAAAAAGCGCCCTTTTTACCGCGTTGTTGTTGCTGAAGCGAGCAGCCCGCGGGATGGACGGTATATCGAACGGCTCGGCACCTATAACCCGATGCTGCCGAAAGATGATGAAAATCGCGTGTCCCTGAATGGAGAGCGCATCCAGTACTGGGTCGGCAATGGTGCGAAGGCAACAGACCGTGTGGCCCATCTGATGGCAATCGCGGGTCTTGGCGAGAAGCCGGTTCGGAATAACCCGGAAAAAGCCAAGCCAAAAGCAAAGGCACAGGAACGTTTGCGCGAACAGGAAGAAGCGCGCCAGGCGGCCGCGGAAGCTGCTGCTGAAGCCGAGGCTCCTGCTGAAGAAGCGCCGACTGAGGATGCGGAAGAGAAGACTGAGGCTTAGGGGCGAATTTCTGTGCCAAAGGCAGATATGTTGCTGCTGGGGGTGATCGTCGGCGCAAAGGGCATTAAGGGCGAGGTGAAGATTAAAAGCTTCACCGGAATTCCAGAGGATATCGCCGCTTATGGTCCATTGCAGGATGCATCCGGAAAGACGACTTTTAATTTGAAGGTCGTTAGTCTCAGCAAAGGTTTGCCGGTTGTGCGAATTAAGGGTATATCAGACCGCAATGCTGCCGAAGCCCTGAAAGGGACTGAGCTGTATGTGTCGCGGGATAAATTACCTGAAACGGAAGAAGAGGAAGAATACTATTATGCTGACCTGATTGGTCTGCCAGTATTCTTTCAGGACGGAACGAAATTCGGATCAATCTCTTGCCTTCATGATTTTGGCGCAGGGGATATGCTGGAGATCGTACCGGAGGGAAAAGGCGCGAAGGCTGCGGTTCTGGTTCCCTTTACCGCTGAAATGGTGCCCGAAGTGGATGTTTCGACCGGTCGGGTGGTTGTTGACCTGGGTGAGGATTTCTTTGAGATCCCGGAGAACCCTGAGAAGGCTTAGGCCGGGAAAGCGAGAAAGCGGATGGTCTGGACCGCCCATATCTTGAGTCTTTTCCCGGAGATGTTTCCGGGACCGCTGGGGGTAAGCCTGGCGGGCAAGGGCCTAAAAGATGGGGCATGGGACCTGAAGGTCAGAGACATTCGCGATTATGCCATTGGCAAGCATCGCACCGTCGATGACAGTCCTTTTGGCGGCGGCGCCGGAATGGTAATGCGGCCGGATGTGCTGGGGCCCGCTATTGATGCGGCTCTTGCGGGTTCGGAAGAGGTTGCGAGGGTGATTTATTTCAGTCCCCGTGGCCGAGTCATGGATCAGGCCTTCGCACGTGAACTGGCGGAGGGTCCGGGTGCAATTATGGTTTGCGGCCGCTTCGAAGGGGTCGATCAGCGGGTTTTGGAAACCCGAAATGTGGAAGAAGTTAGCCTTGGCGACTTCATTCTGTCCGGCGGCGAGATTGCGGCGCTGGCATTGTTGGATTCGGTGGTTCGCCTGTTGCCCGGCGTAACGGGAAACAGGGAATCGCTAGAGGAAGAAAGTTTTGCGGACGGGTTGTTGGAATATCCCCATTATACCCGCCCTCCGGTCTGGGAAGGCCGTTCGGTTCCGGAAGTTTTGCTTTCGGGCCATCATGAGAAAATCAGGGAATGGCGGTTACGCCAGTCCGAAGAGTTGACCAAGGCACGACGGCGGGACCTGTGGGACCGTCATAAAGCGTAATTTTTGATAAAAGGGTGAAAGCCATGAATACGGTTGAAAAGCTAGAGCAAGAGCAAATCGAGAAGCTGACAGCGGAACGTCCGGTACCTCAGTTTCGTTCCGGAGATACACTTCGGGTGCATGTAAAGGTCGTTGAGGGCACGCGTGAGCGTATCCAGGCTTTTGAAGGCGTCTGCATTGCCCGTAACGGCGGTGGGATCAATGCCAACTTTACGGTCCGGAAAATTTCCTACGGTGAAGGCGTGGAACGTATTTTCCCGCTTTATTCCCCGCGTATCGATCGTATTGAAGTCGTTCGCCAGGGTGTTGTTCGCCGGGCGAAGCTTTACTACCTGCGCGAACTGCGTGGTAAGAAGGCTCGAATCCGGGAACGTCGCGAAGACCGCTACGGTAACCAGAACGCTGGCTAATTGAGTAGTGGGCACGCCTGCGGGAAATTAATGATAAGAAAATTTGACGATTTGCGAGGATAGAAAATGGGAACCCCTAGGACCTTGTACGATAAAATCTGGGACAGTCATGTTGTGGACCAACTGGAAGACGAAGCCTATATTCTATACATCGACCGTCATCTTGTTCACGAAGTAACCAGCCCGCAGGCATTTGAAGGATTACGTAATTCAGGCCGCAAGGTTCGCCGTCCTGATGCGACATTTGCCGTTGCTGACCATAATGTCCCCACCAAGGATATCGAGAAGGGAATTACTGACCCTGAAAGCAAGCTGCAGGTGGATACGTTGGAAGCCAATACGGCGGAGTTCGGTGTCCCCTACTTTTCGATGACCGATGACCGACGGGGGATTGTCCACATTATTGGGCCGGAACAGGGTTTGACCCTGCCGGGCATGACCATCGTATGTGGTGATTCTCATACCTCCACCCACGGTGCGTTTGGTGCGCTCGCACATGGCATCGGGACGTCAGAGGTTGAGCATGTGCTTGCGACGCAGACCCTGGTTCAGGAAAAAGCCAAAAACATGCGCGTGACGGTCCATGGTGATCTTCCTCTCGGTGTTACGGCGAAAGACATAGCGCTTGCCATTATCGGCAAGATCGGAACCGCTGGCGGTACCGGGCATGTGATTGAATATGCCGGTGATGCGATCCGTGCCCTGTCGATGGAAGGGCGCATGACGCTTTGTAACATGACGATTGAGGCTGGAGCGCGTGCCGGTCTGATTGCTCCGGATGAAACCACTTTTGAGTACGTAAAGGGCCGCCCATATGCGCCAAAGGCCGGTATGTATGAACAGGCTGTCGCGTATTGGAAGTCGCTGAGTACCGATGAGGGCGCGCATTTTGACAAGGAAGTTGAGCTCGATGCGAGCGACTTGATTCCTTACGTCACCTGGGGCACAAGCCCGGAAGACGCTCTGCCGATTACAGGGTCTGTGCCCGCACCGGGTGACTTTGCTGATGAAGGCAAACGTGGCGCGGCGGAACGGGCGCTCGGTTACATGGGCCTGACCGCGGGCATGAAGCTCACCGATATTGAGGTAGATCATGTTTTCATTGGCTCCTGCACCAACGGGCGGATTGAAGATTTACGTGAGGTCGCCAAGATCGTTGAAGGAAAGAAAGTCAAGGAAACAGTCAACGCCATAATTGTACCTGGCTCTGGACTGGTTAAAATTCAGGCGGAAGCGGAAGGCCTCGACAAGATTTTTGAGGCCGCCGGATTTGAGTGGCGTCAGCCGGGCTGTTCCATGTGCCTTGCCATGAATGCGGACAAGCTCGATGAGGGAGATCGTTGCGCGTCCACGTCAAACCGTAATTTTGAAGGTCGTCAGGGGCGCGGCGGTCGGACGCATCTCGTCAGCCCGGGCATGGCCGCAGCAGCAGCGGTAACTGGCCGTCTGACCGATGTTCGGGAACTGATGTAAGGGGAAAATAATAATGGAAAAGTTTAACAAGCTAACAGCAGTTGCCGCGCCAATGCCCCTGGTCAATATCGATACCGATATGATCATCCCCAAACAGTTCCTGAAGACAATTCAGCGTGCTGGACTGGGTAAGAATTTGTTCGCAGAAATGCGCTATGACAATGATGGGAATGAGAAAGAGGACTTTGTCCTCAACCAACCGGCCTACCGGAATGCAGAAATACTGATTGCGGGCGATAACTTCGGCTGTGGCTCCAGTCGTGAGCATGCTCCCTGGGCGCTTCTCGATTTTGGTATCCGTTGTGTCATTTCCACAAGCTTTGCGGATATTTTTCATAACAACTGTTTCCGTAACGGAATTCTACCGATTGAGGTATCTCCGGAAGAACTCGAAAAATTAATGGAGGATGCAGAGCGTGGCGCTAACGCGACAATCTCCATTGATCTGGAGGCTCAGGAAATACGGGGGCCGGATGGCGGCGTCATTCATTTCGAGGTTGAGCAGTTTAACAAGCATTGCCTGCTCACAGGTCTTGATGAGATTGGCCTGACCCTGAAAAAGGAAAACAAGGTTGCGGAATATGAAGAGTCCCGCAAACTACAGCAGCCCTGGTTGTAATCCGAGTTCCGAATATTAGAGAGTAATTTGTTATGGCATCGAATAAATCCCTGTTGATCCTGCCTGGTGACGGCATCGGCCCCGAAGCTATGGGCGAAGTACGCCGTATTGTTGGCTGGATGGAAGATAACCGCGCTGTTTCCTTTGATATCGATGAGGATCTCGTCGGTGGGTCATCTATTGACAAGCATGGTATTCCGATAACAGACGAGGTTGTCGATAAAGCGCAGAATGTGGACGCGGTCCTGCTCGGTGCGGTTGGCGGACCAAAATGGGATAATCTTGATTTCTCGATCAAGCCGGAGCGGGGGCTTTTGCGTCTTCGCAAGGATCTGGAGCTTTTTGCCAACCTTCGCCCAGCAGTGTGTTTCGATGCGCTGGTTGATGCGTCCAGCCTGAAACCAGAACTTGTGAGCGGTCTTGATATCATGATCGTTCGAGAGTTGACTGGTGGCGTTTATTTTGGGGAACCTCGCGGAATCGAGGATCTCGGAAACGGAATTCGCCGGGGTGTGAATACCCAGGTTTATACGACTCCGGAAATTCACCGGGTTGCCCGCGTCGCCTTTGAGCTTGCTAAGAAGCGCAATAATCGCGTTTGCTCCAGCGAAAAGGCAAACGTCATGGAATCGGGCGTCCTCTGGCGTGAAGAGGTTACGAAAATCGGTGAATCGGAATTCCCGGAAGTCGAGCTTAGCCATATGTATGCGGATGCAGCGGCAATGGAACTCGTCCGCAAGCCCAAGCAGTTTGATGTTATTGTCACTGATAATCTTTTTGGCGACATTCTTTCTGACTGCGCGGCGATGTTGACAGGTTCACTTGGTATGTTGCCGTCGGCATCTCTCGGCGACGTCGATGAGACGGGCCGGCGCAAGGCACTCTATGAGCCCGTTCATGGCTCCGCCCCGGACATTGCGGGTCAGAATATTGCGAATCCTATTGCAACCATCCTCTCCTATGCCATGGCGTTGCGTTATAGCTTTGATATGGGCGAAGAAGCGGATCTTGTTGAGGGTGCAGTGCAAAAAGTCCTTGAAAGTGGTATACGCACTGGCGATATCATGGCAACGGGCATGACGCAGGTATCGACCACGGAAATGGGCGATGCCATTATCCGTGAGCTGGATAAAGCGAACGGTTAATTCACGCTAAATGCGCGATTGATTTAACCATCGGTGCTAATGCATCGGGAAAGAGAAGAGATTAAAATCATGGGATACAGAGTTGCGGTAGTCGGTGCCACTGGGAATGTGGGCCGCGAAATGCTGAATATTTTGCATGAAAGACAATTTCCTGCGACGGAAGTTATCGCGCTCGCCTCGAAACGTTCTGTTGGGCGCGAAGTGTCCTTTGGCGATAAAACGTTGAAGGTGAAGGCGCTGGAAGATTTTAATTTCACGGGAACAGATTTCGCTCTCTTTTCCGCAGGCGGTACGGTGTCGGCAAAATTCGCCCCGATTGCGGCCGCTCAAGGGGCAATTGTGATCGATAACTCGTCTCATTTCCGTATGGATCCGGACGTCCCATTAATCGTGCCGGAGGTTAATCCGCAGGATGCCGCTGGATATACGCGCAAAAACATTATTGCCAACCCGAACTGCTCGACGGCGCAGCTTGTCGTGGCGTTGAAGCCACTTCATGACGCGGCTGTCATCAAGCGTGTCGTGGTTTCAACCTATCAATCAACATCCGGCGCAGGCAATGAGGCAATGGACGAATTGTTTACCCAGACCAAGGGTATCTATGTGAATGATACACCGACCCCATCAAAATTCACCAAGCAGATCGCCTTTAACGTGATCCCGCATATTGATGTCTTTATGGATGACCGTTACACCAAGGAAGAATGGAAGATGATGGTTGAGACTAAGAAAATTGTCGATCCGGCGATTAAGCTGACGGCCACTTGTGTACGTGTTCCGACGTTCGTCGGCCATGCTGAAAGCATCAATATCGAGTTTGAGAATGAATTGACAGCGGATCGTGCACGAGAAATCTTGCGCGAGTCTCCGGGCATTATGGTCGTCGATAACCCGGAAGAAAACGGTTATGTGACGCCGGTCGAATGCGTCGGCGATTACGCGACTTTTATCTCCCGCATTCGGGATGATTCAACGATCGAAAATGGCATCAACCTGTGGTGCGTTTCGGATAACCTTCGTAAGGGTGCCGCGCTTAACACCGTTCAAATCGCTGAATTGGTTGGACGTGAGTATCTGAAAAAAGCGGCGTAGTCGTCGCCACGACCTAAAAACTAAGCCGGCCCGACGTAAATTAATTAACGTCGGGCCGGCTTGTTCATTTCTTCACCTTGTCATAGTCTTTCAGAATGTCAAAACAGTCGCACGGCTGTTTCCAAATTCCGGAGATCGTTATGACGGTACATATTCTGAATCTCACTAGATCATTCCTCATTTTTTTGGCGGTGGCCTTGATGGTAATCCCGACAGCTTTGGCGCGGGATCACTTTGTGGATCCAGAGGCGTCTGCTGATGTGGCGAATGGAAGCAAAGGCGCCCCCTGGCGCAGTTTGCAGACGCTACTTGATGAAAATGTAATCCAATCCGGTGATCGCGTAATTCTCGCGGGCGGGTCCTACGGTCGACTCGTCATTCAGAATAAGGCGCTGTCCGATACGACGTGGATCGTTGCCGCCGAAGGTCAGCAAGCCATCTTCGAAAATCTGGAAATCAGGGGAAGTGCCAATTGGGCCTTAATGGGCCTGACCGTGACGTCTAAGGGGATGCGAAAGTCGGAAGAGAAATACCATGTCCGTATTGATAAGAACTCCCGCAATATCAAAATTGTCGGCTTTACCATTTATACAGTAGAGGATATCACCGATTGGTCAGCGGATGACTGGAATGAAAAAGCGCTGGACGGTATTTTTTCCGAGGCGGACTATACGGACATTCACGAAAACAAAATCCGGAATGTTAATTTTGGCATTTCAACCTTGGGCGCGCATAGCTCCGTCGTTGGCAATGAGGTCAAGAACTTCTCCGGGGATGGCCTTCGGGGTTTGGGAGACCATAGTTTGTTTGAAGGAAATGTAGTGAAAAACTGCTACCAGGTAAATCCAAACCATTCCGACGGTTTTCAATCCTGGTCTGTCGGTGCGGACGGGCGGCCCGGAACAGGTGTAATAAAAGACGTGACTTTGCGTCGAAATCTCATCGTTAATTACGAAGATTTTTATCAGCCCTATGCCTGCAAGCTTGAGGGAATAGGCATGTTTAACGGTGTCTATGAGGATTGGACCATCGAGAACAACATAATTGTGGTCGATAACTGGCATGGAATTTCCGTATTCGGTGCGAAAAACGTGCGTATCAAAAACAATACGGTGATGGACATCGACTACTTCCCGCCCGGCCCTGCCACGATTACAATTATTTCAGTCGCTGGTGATGATCCGGCGGAGGCGAGCCTGATTGCCAATAATATTGCAAATGAGATAAAAATCGAAGGGGATGGTGTTGAGCGCTTCGGCAATCTTGAAATCGATGATCTGGATGATGTTTTCGTCGACATTGATGATGGAGATTATCAACTGCCGAAGGATAGCGAAGCCATTGACAATGGGGTGCCGGACCCCGCGATGACAGTAGATTTTTTTGGTCATCCCAGGCCCGCGGGGAAAGGCCCGGATGTTGGCGCGGTTGAGCGGCAAAACTGAGATTTTTAGATTGCGGCTGTTTGGAACAACTGGATTTTTGTCCCTAATTGTTGCGTCGCAATAAAAACCCTTTATGATGCGGCTCGCATTTCTCAAGTTGCTGATATTTATGAATAGGGCGATGCGCCCGAGGGAATAACAATGACAAAAACAATTCGCCCCCGTCGTTCGGTTCTTTATATGCCGGGTTCCAATGCCCGAGCCCAGGAAAAAGCGAAAACACTCACGGCAGACGCCCTTATTCTGGATCTTGAAGACGCGGTTGCTCCGGATGCAAAGGCAGAGGCCCGCGAAATCGTCTGCGCCAATGCGGCTTTGGGCGATTATGGCAATCGTGAAATCATTATTCGGGTCAACGGTCTTGATACGCCTTGGGGAAAAGAAGACATTATCGCGGCGGCGAAAGCAGGTCCCGATGCGATCCTGCTGCCTAAAGTTGAAAGCGCTGCGCAGGTTCATGAGCTGGAAAAAATCATGACGGACGCCGGCGCGCCGGAGACAACGACGATCTGGTGCATGATGGAAACGCCACTCGGCATGCTGAAGGCTGAGGAAATTGCCTCATCGAGCCCGCGAGTAGACTGTTTGGTCATGGGCACTTCAGACCTTGTAAAGGAATTACAGGCGCTACATACACCGATGCGCCTTCCGGTGGTCACGTCGCTTGGCTTGTGTTTGCTGGCGGGTCGCGCCTATGGGCTCACGGTTCTTGACGGTGTTTATCTCGATCTTGCAGATGAAGACGGCTTTCATGCTTCCTGTGTGCAGGGGCTGGAATTCGGGTTCGATGGCAAGACCCTGATCCACCCGAAGCAGCTTGCGTCTACAAACGAAGTATTTGCGCCTTCAGAGGCTGAAGTGGCCCATTCTCGAAAAGTCATTGAGGCTTTCGAAGCTGCTGAGAAGGAAGGCAAGGGCGTTGTCCTTGTTGACGGCAAGCTTGTCGAAAACCTTCATGTTGAGATTGCAAAAGCGAAAGTCGCCATGGCCGACGCCATCGCAGCCGCCGCCGAGTAAGGAAAAAGAAAAACAATGAGCAAAACAAATCCCGGAAATTATTTCGAAGATTTCAAAATCGGACAAGTGCTCGATCATGCAACACCGCGGACCATAACCGAGGGCGATGTCTCGCTCTACACCGCGCTTTATGGCGGACGATTTGCGCTGCAATCGGCGGATAGTTTTGCCATGGAATGTGGCCTTGAGGCGGCACCGGTTGATGACCTTCTGGTCTTTCATATTGTATTCGGCAAAACCGTGCCGGACGTTTCACTGAATGCGGTCGCTAACCTTGGCTATGCGGATGTTCAGTTCAAGGCTCCTGTCTTCCCGGGCGATACCGTAAAGACCAGTTCAACGGTGATCGGGCTTAAGGAAAACTCCAACGGTAAAACCGGCGTGGTGTATGTTCGATCGACCGGCACCAACCAGATGGGCGCAATCGTTCTTGATTATGTGCGCTGGGTGATGGTCCGCAAGAAAGATGAAGCAGCGCCAGCACCGGAAGCTGTCGTGCCGGAGCTGCCCGATCGCGTTGATCCATCGCAGATTTCCCTGCCGCATGGAATTGATTTCTCAGGCTATGATTCCACGCTCGCCGGATCTCCTCATTTTTATGAGGATTATGAGGTGGGTGAGAAGATCGATCATGTGGACGGTATGACGATAGAGGAAGCCGAGCATATGATGGCGACGCGGCTGTATCAGAACACAGCCAAGGTTCATTTTAACCAGCACCAGATGCAGAATGACCGCTTTGGTCGGCGCTTGATATACGGGGGCCATATCATCAGTCTTGCACGTGCGCTTTCCTTTAATGGTCTTGGCAATGCGCAGCTGATCGCGGCTATCAATGGAGGCTCCCATACGGCACCGACTTTTGCAGGTCATACAATCTATGCCTGGAGCGAAATACTCGAAAAATCTGATCTTGCCGATAATCCAACTGGCGGCGCCCTGCGTATTCGAACAATAGCCACAAAAGACACTCCTTGTGAGGGATTTCCTGATAAACAGGATGGCGAAAAGCGCGATCCCGCAGTCGTGCTCGATATTGATTATTGGGCGGTCTTGCCAAAAAGGACGATCGCGGTGTAAATAGGCGCACAGCTCTATTGACTTGAGATAGTTGAGGTTTAAAATCCTCAGCGAAAAAAGAACAAGAATTAACGGAATTTTATCAGCGAGAAAGACTTCCAAATGGCGAAAATTGAAAGACCGCTGTCGCCGCATCTGCAAATTTACAAGCCGCAGATCACGATGGTTACCTCAATTACGCATCGCGCGACCGGTATAGCCCTTGGGGTGGGAACGCTGTTGTTGGCGTGGTGGCTAATCGCTGTCGCAAGCGGACCAGAGGCGTATGAGACAGTCAGTGCGTTTATGACTTCCTGGTTTGGACAGATTATCCTGTTCGGGTTTACCTGGTCGCTGTTTTACCATCTCTGCAATGGTATTCGTCATCTTTTCTGGGATATGGGCAAGGGATTTGAACTGCCGACCATGCGGAAGTCCGGTATGGCGGCGATTATTGCCTCTGTCGTGCTGACCCTGCTTACCTGGATTATCGCCTACGCTATGGGAGCCTGAACTATGGGAATGAGAGCCCCTCTTAAAAGTGTCCGCGGCCTGGGTTCCGCGAAAGAAGGCACGACTCACTGGTGGTACCAGAAGGTGACGGCTATCGCTTTGATACCGCTCTTTTTGATCGCACTTGGTTTTTTTGTCAGCTTGGTTGGCGCTGAATATACCCATGTGCGTTACGTGCTTGGTCAGCCCTTTATTTCGCTTGTGATGTTACTGCTGATTGGTGCGATGTTTTATCATCTAAAACTCGGCCTTCAGGTTGTTATTGAAGATTATATTCATACGGAAAGCACGAAAGTCTTTCTGCTGTTGCTCAACAGTTTTTTATGCGCGGTCGTCGGCTTGGCCTCTGCGCTCGCAATATTGAAGCTGGCCCTCGGGGGATAAAGAGAAGATCATGTCAGAAGCCTATCCAATTACAGAACATAAATATGACGTGGTCGTTGTCGGTGCCGGTGGTGCGGGCTTGCGCGCGACCATGGGCATGGCGGCCGCCGGTCTGAAAACAGCCGCTGTTACCAAAGTATTCCCCACTCGAAGCCATACTGTTGCGGCGCAGGGGGGAATCTCTGCCTCGCTGGGTAATATGGGTGAAGATAACTGGCAGTGGCATATGTATGACACGGTCAAGGGTTCCGACTGGCTCGGCGATCAGGACGCTATCGAATATATGTGTCGTGAGGCACCTGCATCAGTTCTTGAACTAGAGCAATTCGGCATGCCTTTCAGCCGGACTGAAGAGGGCAAGATCTATCAGCGCGCTTTTGGCGGGATGACAACCCAGTTCGGGGAAGGTCCTGCCGCGCAGCGGACTTGCGCCGCAGCGGACCGGACCGGTCATGCGATGCTGCATACCCTGTATAGCCAGAGTCTCAAGCATGACACTGAATTCTTTATCGAGTATTTCGCACTCGATCTGATCATGGACAAGGATGGTGCTTGCAAGGGCGTGCTCTGTCTCAGCCTTGAAGATGGCACCTTGCATCTATTCCGGGCGCATATGGTCGTTCTGGCGACGGGTGGTTACGGACGCACCTTCTTCTCTTGCACCTCTGCACATACCTGTACAGGGGATGGTGGCGGCATGGTACTGCGCGCCGGGCTGCCCCTTCAGGATATGGAGTTTATCCAGTTCCATCCAACCGGCATTTATGGTGCGGGTTGCTTGATCACTGAAGGTGTGCGCGGTGAAGGCGGCTTCCTTGTGAATGGCGAGGGCGAACGGTTTATGGAACGCTATGCGCCTCATGCGAAGGATCTTGCCAGCCGTGACGTGGTAAGCCGGTCCATGACTCTTGAAATTCGCGAAGGGCGTGGCGTTGGCTCACGTAAAGATCATATCTATCTGCATCTGGATCACCTTGATCCGGCAATGATCGATGAACGCCTGCCCGGTATCTCCGAAAGCGCTCGTATTTTCTCTGGTGTTGATGTTCATAAAGAGCCCATTCCGGTGCTGCCGACCGTGCATTACAACATGGGAGGTATTCCGACCAATTATCATGCGGAAGTTGTTGACCTGAAAGACGGCAATCCGGACGCAGTTGTCCCTGGCCTGATGGCTGTGGGTGAAGCAGCTTGTGTTTCCGTTCACGGGGCGAACCGTCTTGGATCCAACTCCCTGATTGACCTTGTGGTGTTTGGGCGGGCTGCCGCGCTTCGTGCGAAAGATGTGGTGACACCTGGCGCCGCTCATGCGCCGCTTCCTGCGGATGCCTGTGATGAAGCGCTGGCGCGTCTTGACAAATTCCGCAATGCAAATGGTGATAGTTCCACGGCAACCATTCGCGACAATATGCAGCGGGTGATGCAAGATGATTGTGCCGTATTCCGGACCAGCAAGACCCTTGCCGAAGGTGTTGAAAAGATCAACAAGGTGTGGGAGCAGATGCCGGATATCAAGACGACGGACCGGTCTCTTGTGTGGAATTCCGACCTTGTAGAAACGCTAGAGCTGGACAACCTGATCCGACAGGCGGTTGTTTCAATGACAGCAGCGGAAAACCGTAAGGAAAGCCGCGGGGCGCATGCCCATGAGGACTTCCCTGATCGTGATGATGAAAACTGGATGAAGCACACGCTCACCTATCACAGTGATGAAGGCGGCGTGAAACTCGATTACCGACCGGTGCATGATTATACGCTGACGGATGAGATCGATTATATCAAACCAAAGGCACGTGTGTATTAAGCGCGTTAGGAATGAAACATGGTTGAACTGACATTACCAAAAAATTCAAAGGTCGGTACCGGCAAGACGCATCCGAAGCCGGACGGAGCGACAAATACCAAGGCATTTAATGTCTATCGCTGGTCTCCAGATGATAACCAGAACCCGGCCATTGATAAGTATTACGTCGATCTTGATACTTGCGGGCCGATGATTCTGGACGGGCTGATCAAGATCAAGAATGAGATTGATCCGACCCTGACGTTCCGGCGCTCCTGCCGGGAAGGGATTTGCGGCTCCTGCGCGATGAACATCAACGGAACGAATACCCTGGCCTGTACCACGGGCATGGATGAGGTCGAGGGCGATATCAATATCTACCCACTCCCGCATCAACCGGTCGTGAAAGACCTGGTGCCGGATCTCACAAATTTCTATGCACAGTATGCGTCGATCAAGCCTTGGCTACAGGCGGAAACACCATCGCCTTCCAAGGAACGACTGCAGTCGAAAGAGGATCGTGAAAAGCTCGACGGGCTTTATGAGTGCATTCTCTGTGCCTGTTGTTCGACTTCCTGCCCGAGCTACTGGTGGAACTCTGACCGCTTCCTTGGCCCGGCCATCCTGCTGCAGGCCTATCGCTGGATCATTGATAGCCGCGATGAGCATACAGGCGAACGTCTCGATAATCTTGAGGATCCCTTCCGGCTCTATCGTTGCCATACGATCATGAACTGCGCGAATACCTGCCCAAAGGGCCTGAACCCGGCAAAAGCTATTGCCGAGATCAAGAAGATGATGGTGGAACGCCGGTAGGGAATTGGGAATAACAAAAAAGGCTGCTTCTTTAAGCAGCCTTTTTTTAGATCAATTTTTACCATTTTTACGAGATCAATATGTTCTTAAAAGCAATCAAAGAGAAGTTTTTATTTATCTTAATAATGGTCTTTGCCGTCAATTTAGCTGCTTGTGCAACCGAAAGAACAGCTGCAGGCGATCCTATCGAAGAAGGGACAGTAGAATACGGCATATCTACTGAAGAACGTGCCAGACTGGATAGCATTCCAATTTCTATACGGTTTTGGCAGGACAGTCTTATACCTGCGTTCGGTCATGATCCTAACGACGCGCGTATTTTGGAAATCTCTCTAGATATGGACGTCCAAAGTGCCACACTGTTATTTGAGATTTCTTTTGAAGAGGTTGGAACGTTATCTAAACCGGATAATGTGGGAAATCTGGATTACATTGGGAGAATCGGATCCGGCGTCTTGAACATGAACCCTGCTCTCTTTCTTGCGGAAATAAAACCTTCCAACAATGCGACAGCTATTTCAATTTTAGTCGTCGCTTTTGAGGGAATGATTAAGCAATACACCATTGGAAAAGCTATTGAGCGGTTGATGATAAGTATGGAATCAAATTCTAGTGGTAAAGTTAATTGGCAGTAATTGGTTCTTTGAAAATGAAAAAATTGGCTCTGTTTTCTAGCCAATTTCACGATAAAGTAAGGCCGCTCTTTGAAGCGGCCTTTTTTATGGATTAAATCAATGTATGTCCCACCGCACTTTTCTGTTCCGGGTAAGGAAACCCTGACCCGGCTTTTGCCTGAGGCCAGTTTTGCGCTTCTTGTCTCCACTGGCGAAGATGGCGCGCCCGTTGCCTCGCATCTTCCCTTTTCATATGATGAAGATCGTGGGGAATATGGCACCTTGATTGCCCATATGGCACGGGCCAACCCTCATGGAAAATTGCTCGAAAAAGGTCAGGCGCTTGTCATATTTCAGGGTCCCCATGCCTATATCTCGCCAAGTTACTATGCGACGAATGTGAACGTGCCGACCTGGAACTATGTCGCGGTGCATGCCTATGGCATGCCTTCGATCATTGAAGATAGAGAGAAAGTTCGCACAGTGCTTGACCAACTGACAATGGATAACGAAAAGGGAACCGCGCAGCCATGGAGCGCCGACCAATTGGATCAGAAACGGCTCGACGGGTTAATGCGGGGTATTATCGCCTTTGAAATCCCGATCGACCGGCTTGAGGGGAAAGCCAAGCTCGGCCAGAATAAATCCGCCGAAGACCAGGCCGGGGTAGAGGCGGCCATCGGTAAAATCTACTGAGGGCCAGTCGACATTCAGCCTGAGTAGCTCATAATCTCCGCGACATCCTCAACCGTCGAGATCCCTCTTGGGTTTGCTTGAACAACCGGATGAATAAGAGCGCTTGATTGTATCTCCGCAAGTGCCTCATCGGATATCCCGAGGGAGCTGAGCTGATTTGGCAGGCCAAGACCGCCAATGAAATCTTTCAGTGTCTTTGGGACATCCTCGGCGGAGAAGGCGCCCAATACATCCGCAATTTTCGATTGCGGTTCTTTGGTTTCCGGCAGGTTATAGGCCAGGACGGCTGGCAGGAATACGCAGGAGGTAATCCCGTGGGGTACATGCCCGATCACGCCGAGCAGATACCCGAGCCCGTGGCTGGCGCCCATGCGGTATTGCGATATCCCCGCCGTCGAATAATAGACGCCTAGCTGGCTGTTCTCTCGATGGACCAGGCTCGCCGGATCTTTCTTTGTGCCCTGCATACCGGTGTAAAGTAACCCCAGGCCTTTCAAGCAGAAATCGGCAATTTCCGGATCAACGCCCGGCGCGCAAACCGTCTCTACCGCATGATCAACTGCGCGGATACCTGTCGATAGCCAAAGCCGTTCAGGGGTGTACTTGCTGAGGGTTGAGCTAAGGATTATATGATCGGGCAACAGATACGCATGCGCAAAGCCGGTCTTGCGTCCGGTAATGCTGCTTGTGGCCCCGGCGATTGGTGTAAATTCAGCGCCGGAGAGTGTTGTCGGGACTGCAATATGCTGTATCGGCCAAGAGGTAAAGCTGAGATCGGCTTTGCTTGTTGACGTCAATTCTTCAAGTTCTGCCGGGTCTTTCATCTTCAGATTTGCAACAAGCAGGGCTATTTTTCCGCCATCAATCACACTGCCGCCGCCGATCGAGAGAAGGTGAGTGGCCCGGCTACTGGTAATAGCGTCTGCAAGTTCAAACACCGTGTTATAAGGTGTGTGTTCTGTGAGGACGCTAATCACATCGACGATGGTGTTGGCGAAATTATTGTTTAGATCGTCAATGATGGGAGCGTTGGCCCGCAGCGAGCGAGAAATGGAAATGAGAATACGTGGTTGTTCGGAATTAGCGATAATTCCTGATACAGCATTCAAAATATCCTGATCAATTACCAAGCGGCTCTTTATATTAGCCATATCTGGAAAAGCGAGTTTAGTCATTTTTCCTGCCCTTATTGTTTTATTTATTAGCTTCCCTTAAATTATAATCATAAATACCTGCAAAGGATATGGCTGGATTAGCTATTTTCCTTTTCGACCTTTCAGATAGTCCTCCGATCGCATCTCCATCAATCGTGATACCGTCCGGGCGAACTCGAATTTTCCGTCGCCTTCCGGATAGAGGTCTTCCGCTTCCACGTCGGCGGAGATCACCAGATTGGCGCCGGCCTCATACAATATATCGACCAATGTGACGAAGCGTTTGGACTCATTGCGGCGCGCGGCACTGAGCTGAGGGACATCTTCCAGAAGCAGGGTGTGGAAATGCTCGGTCAATGTCAAATAGTCGGATGCGCCAAGTGGGCGCGCACAAAGCTCTTCAAAAGTAAATCTGGCCACGCCATGGGCAGCCCTTTTGACATCCAGATTCCGGCCCTGTGTTGTCAACGTCTGGGGGGCCGGTTTGTATCCCTCTGTCATTTCTGTGAATATCCGATCCATCTCGTTGGCAGCGGCGTCATCAAGAGGAGTAAAATAAACCGGATGCTCGGCTAACCTTTCCAGCCGATAGTCGCGACCGCCAGCTAGATGGAGAATATCCAACTGGTCTTTCAGTAAGTCGATAAAGGGAAGGAATAACTGACGGTTCAGACCGTCCTTGTAAAGATCGTCAGGCACCCGATTGGAGGTTGCCACAACCACGACACCCCGATCGAACAACATTTCGAATAACCGGCCGAGTATCATTGCATCGGCAACATCGGTGACTTGGAATTCATCAAAACAGAGAAGCCAGGCATTCTCTGTAATGGAGTTCGCGAGCGCAATCACCGGATCTTCGTCACCCCGGCTCTGTTTCTGACGCTCTTGATGCATGAAGGCATGCACTTCCAGCATAAAGGCGTGAAAATGCACACGTCTTTTATGAGTGACGGGCGCCGTTTCGAAAAAAAGATCCATCAGCATGGATTTTCCGCGGCCCACATCGCCATATATATACAAGCCCTGTGGCGGCTCAACCCTTGGCTTGCGTGGGCCTAAGCGGAATATATGGGTCCATTTTGGGCTGGTACCGGGATCGTAGTTCACAAGGCGCCGATGCAGGGTTTGGAGTTTCTCGACAGCGAGCAGCTGTATGGGGTCATGCTGCAGTTGATTGCTCGCGATCAGTTTGCGGTACGCGTCGAGGGGGCCGGTTACATCAGTCATGAAAACGTAAATATTTACTAGCTATTGAAAGCGACAGGATTGACGCAAGTCATGATCTGTACAGATATGATCCGTTTCTGGCAACGGCCAGACAGATTTTTGATTCATTTTACATCGCATTTCCCAGAAAAGTGTGTTCTAGACAAGATATAAACCGCCTCTAAAATCGCAAAAGAAAAGCACTTTTCCGCCTTTGGGAATGCGTAATCTCACTTGCTGTAAAAAAGTGGTGATAATTTGTTCTGGCGACCTTGCTCTTGGTCGAGAAACGCGCTAGTACCCACAATAATAATCACAAGAGGACTTTCTGTCTTCTCAGAGAGCCCTCCAATCATACTGACTTCGGAGAATATAATGGCTCGAAAAAAAATTGCCCTGATCGGCAGTGGTAATATCGGCGGCACCCTTGCGCACCTTGCCGGCCTTAAAGAACTTGGCGATGTGGTTCTGTTTGATATTGCGGAAGGCCTCCCTCAGGGCAAGGCTCTTGATATCGCATCTTCCGCTCCTGTGGATAGGTTCAATGCTAACTTCTCCGGCGCCAATGATTATAGCGCAATTGAAGGCGCAGATGTCTGCATTGTAACGGCTGGCATCGCACGCAAGCCCGGCATGAGCCGTGATGATCTGCTTGGCACTAATATTAAGGTCATGCAGTCAGTTGGTGAAGGCATTAAGAAATATGCCCCGAACGCCTTTGTTATCTGTATCACGAACCCGCTCGACGCCATGGTTTGGGTATTGCGTGAAAAATGCGGCCTGCCTCACAACATGGTTGTCGGCATGGCAGGTGTTCTAGACAGTGCCCGTTTCCGCCTCTTCCTGGCTGAAGAATTCAATGTCTCTGTTGAAGATGTTACTGCATTTGTTCTTGGCGGTCACGGGGATACGATGGTTCCGCTGATCCGGTATTCCACAGTCGCCGGTATTCCGGTTCCGGACCTGATCAAAATGGGTTGGAGTACTCAGGCGAAAATTGATGCCATCGTCGACCGGACGCGTAATGGCGGGGCGGAAGTCGTGGCGCTTCTGAAAACGGGGTCCGCATTCTACGCGCCTGCGTCCAGCGCGATCACAATGGCAGAGGCTTACCTTAAAGACAAAAAGCGGGTTCTGCCTTGCGCTGCCTATGTCGATGGTCAGTATGGTCTTGATGGTATGTATGTCGGGGTGCCTTCCGTGATCGGTGAAGGCGGGATTGAACGGATCGTCGAAATTGACATGAACGCTGAAGAAAAGGCCATGTTCGATAATTCAGTGAATGCCGTTAAGGGGCTTGTTGAAGCCTGTGTTGGCATCGATCCAAGCCTGAAGGGATAGGCGCAAAATAAGGGGGCACATCAATAACCGGTTGTGCCCCTTTTTATGGTGCTATACCGTAAGCCTCATGCTTTGCATAATATGTGGTCAATGAAAATCGATGTCTTTGAATAGCAGCAATAACGGAAAACAATGAATATTCATGAATATCAGGCAAAGAGCCTGCTCGCAAAATACGGCGTGACCGTTCCCAAGGGCGGCGTTGCCTATACTTCTGAAGAAGCTAAAACCGTTGCGCAAGAACTCGGCGGGCCGGTTTGGGTTGTGAAAGCCCAGATCCATGCAGGCGGACGCGGTAAAGGCGGTGGGGTAAAAGTTGTTAAATCCACTGAAGAAGTATTGTCCACTGCCAAGGCAATGATCGGCATGCAGTTGGTCACACATCAGACGGGACCGGAAGGCAAAGAAGTCAAGCGTGTGTATATTGAGGAAGGTTGTGACATTGCGCGCGAACTTTATCTCGGTGCCATCATTGACCGTGCCAAGGATTGTGTAACGTTCATGGCCTCAACCGAAGGCGGAATGGAAATTGAGGAAGTTGCTGCGGAAACTCCTGAAAAAATCCTGATGGTCAGCATTGATCCGGCAACGGGTATTATGCCTTTTCACGCCCGCAAAATTGCTTTTGGGCTTGGCCTTGAAGGCAAGCAAGTCGGCGCAGCCGTTAAATTTATCATGGCGCTGTACCGGGCAATCATCGACACGGATGCAAGTCTTGTGGAGATCAACCCGTTAGTGATCACCGGAAGTGGCAACGTCATCGCGCTGGATGCGAAGATGAACTTTGATGATAATGCGCTTTTCCGTCACAAGGATATCGCCGAGTTGCGCGATCCGGACGAAGAGGATCCGGCTGAACTTGAAGCTGCGCAATACGACCTTAACTATATCAAGTTGGATGGCAACATCGGCTGCATGGTGAACGGCGCAGGGCTTGCCATGGCGACCATGGATATCATCCAGCTTAATGGCGGTACGCCAGCCAACTTCCTGGATGTTGGGGGCGGCGCGACGAAGGAAAAGGTAACGGAAGCCTTCAAGATTATTTTGAAAGACGAAAATGTCGAAGGCATTCTCGTCAATATTTTTGGTGGCATTATGCGGTGTGATGTGATTGCCGAAGGCGTAGTTGCTGCCGCAAGGGAAGTCGCGCTCAGCGTTCCGCTGGTCGTTCGGCTTGAAGGGACGAATGTGGATCTGGGTAAGAAAATTCTCGCGGAATCAGGATTGCCTATTCTGTCGGCTGACGACTTGGGCGACGCCGCAGAGAAAATTGTTAAAGCAGTGAAGGAGGCAGCGTAATGGCCGTTCTCGTCAATAAGGACACAAAGGTCATCTGTCAGGGTTTCACGGGCTCTCAGGGGACATTCCATTCCGAGCAGGCAATCGCCTATGGTACTAAAATGGTTGGCGGCGTAACACCGGGCAAGGGGGGCGAGAAACACCTCGACCTTCCGATCTTTAATACCGTCGGTGAGGCCCGGGAGACAACCGGTGCCAACGCGAGTGTGATTTATGTTCCGCCGCCATTCGCTGCTGATGCCATTCTTGAGGCAATAGATGCCGAGATTGAGCTGATCGTCTGCATCACGGAAGGTATTCCTGTTCTCGATATGGTTCGGGTCAAGCGAGCCTTGAAAGACAGTGGATCCCGTCTGATCGGACCAAACTGTCCGGGTATTATCACGCCGGATGAATGCAAGATCGGCATTATGCCAGGGCATATTCATCGCCGTGGCAATGTCGGTATTGTCTCGCGTTCTGGTACTCTGACCTATGAAGCGGTTGCACAAACCACCGCCGCAGGCCTCGGCCAGACAACCTGTATTGGTATCGGTGGTGATCCCGTCAATGGGACTAACTTTATTGACTGCCTGGATTTATTCCTTGGCGATGATGAGACTGAATCTATCATCATGATCGGTGAGATTGGTGGATCGGCTGAGGAAGAAGCCGCAGAGTTCCTCAAAGCGTCCAAAACCAAGAAACCGGTCGTTGGCTTTATCGCCGGTGTGACGGCACCTCCCGGCCGGAGAATGGGCCACGCCGGTGCCATTATTTCCGGTGGTAAAGGCGGCGCGGAGGATAAGATGGATGCAATGCGGAGTGCCGGAATTACGGTTTCTGATAGTCCGTCTGCACTGGGCTCAACTTTGGTAAGGGTTTTGAAAGGTTGACCTATTATATGGTTAACCATTAATTCTTTAAACAGGCTCTTAAGGGGGCGGGTACGGACCCGCCCAATCACAGGAAATGTCTCAGCAACTGGAAAACTCTTCTTTCCTCTTTGGATCCAACGCTGGATTCATTGAGCAGCTCTATGCGCGCTATCTCGATGACCCTTCTTCAGTCGATACAAGCTGGCAAAAATACTTTGCCTCGCTGGGGGATGACGCAGACTCAGTCATTGCCGAAACGCGTGGCGCTCCCTGGACACCTTCAAACGGAATAGAGCCGGAAGATGAGTATGAAATACTCGGCGATGCGGCCAACCGTGCAACGAAGCAGGCGGTTGTGTCGGGCGCATCACAAGAGGATGTACGCGCCGCCGCGATTGATACCATTCGCGCCCTGATGCTGATTCGGTCTTACCGTGTGCGGGGGCATCTCAAGGCCAACCTCGATCCGCTCGGCCTTGAGATTCCAAAGGAGCATCCAGAGCTTAATCCCACGACCTATGGTTTTACGGAAAAAGACTGGGACCGTCCCATATTCCTCGATAATGTTCTCGGTCTTGAGACGGGCAGCATTCGCGAAATTCTTGCCATCGTAAAACGCACCTATTGCTCAACCATTGGTGTTGAGTTCATGCATATTCAGGAACCTGACCAGAAGGCCTGGATTCAGGAACGCATCGAAGGGCGTCATAAGGAAATTTCCTTCACTAAGGAAGGCAAGATCGCGATCTTGCGCAAATTGATTGAAACCGAAGGTTTCGAGCATTTTATGAATGTGAAGTACACAGGGACTAAACGTTTTGGTCTTGATGGCGGGGAATCACTTATCCCGGCTATGGAGGGGATCATTAAGCGTGGCGGCCAGCTTGGCGTTCAGGAAATTGTCCTCGGCATGCCTCATCGTGGGCGTCTCAACGTGCTAACCAATGTGATGGCAAAGCCATTCCGGGCGGTCTTCTCGGAGTTTCAGGGTAATCCCGCCAATCCGGAAGACGTTGAAGGATCTGGGGACGTGAAGTACCATTTGGGGACTTCTTCAGATCGGGAGTTTGATGGCAATAATGTACATATGTCGTTGACGGCGAACCCGTCCCATCTGGAAGCCGTCAATCCGGTTGTTCTTGGAAAGGCCCGGGCGAAACAGGCACAGATCGGTCCAGATGTCGGCGGTCAGGTCATGCCGCTTCTGATGCATGGTGATGCAGCATTTGCAGGTCAGGGAATTGTTGCGGAATGTTTTGGGCTCTCGGAGCTTAAAGGGTACCGGACATCGGGAACTATCCATTTCGTTGTTAACAATCAGATCGGGTTTACGACGAGCCCGAAATACTCGCGCTCAAGCCCCTATCCCTCTGATGTCGGGAAAATGGTGCAGGCGCCGATTTTTCATGTCAATGGCGATGACCCTGAGGCGGTTTGTCATGTGGCAAAAATTGCTACTGAATTCCGTCAGCTTTTCCAAATTGATGTTGTTATCGATATGTTCTGTTATCGGCGTCATGGCCATAACGAAGGGGATGAGCCGGCATTCACCCAGCCGCTTATGTATCGTACGATTGCGCAACATCCAACAACGATGCAAATCTATGCGAAAAAACTTATCGCAGAGAATGTTACGACCGAAAAAGAGGTCGAGAGCTGGATCGCCGAATTCAAGGATTACCTTGAGAAACAATATGAAACGGCGAATAGTTTTAAGCCGAATAAAGCAGACTGGTTTGAGGGGCGCTGGCAGGGATTTGAACGGGCAGATGAAGGCGCTCGGCGCGGTGATACCGATGTACAAATAGATGAGCTAAAAGAAATCGGCGCAAAACTTACGGATATCCCGGAAGGCCATAATGTACACCGGACGTTGCAGCGGGTTCTCAAAGCCAAAAAGAAGATGATAGATACCGGCGAGAATATCGATTGGGCAACGGCTGAAGCGCTTGCATTTGGTACATTACTTAAGGAAAAAGTCCCGGTTCGACTCTCTGGTCAGGATTGCGGTCGGGGTACCTTTTCGCAGCGGCATTCCGTCATCGTCGATCAGGTAACGGAAGAACGCTATATTCCACTGGATAATTTGAGTGAGGATCAAGCCCGTTTTGAAGTGATTGACAGCCTTCTTTCCGAAGCAGCGGTGCTTGGGTATGAGTATGGCTACTCACTCGCCGAGCCGCGAGCACTTGTTTTGTGGGAGGCGCAGTTTGGTGATTTTGCCAACGGGGCGCAGGTCATCATTGATCAGTTCATTTCAAGCGGTGAATCCAAATGGCTTCGCATGAGCGGCTTGGTTATGCTGCTGCCGCATGGTTATGAGGGGCAAGGGCCGGAGCATTCATCTGCCCGTCTGGAACGTTACCTGCAGCAGTCTGCGGAAGATAACTGGCAGGTTGTGAACTGCACGACGCCTGCCAACTATTTCCATGTCTTACGGCGGCAGATCCATCGCAAATTCCGTAAACCCCTTGTTATAATGACGCCGAAGTCCCTGCTTCGTCACAAGCTGGCAGTGTCAACGCTTGAGGATATGGGGCCTGACTCTACCTTTCATCGCGTCTTGTATGACAACGAAAAACTCTGCGCCGACAAAGATGTAAAGCGTGTCGTTCTTTGTTCGGGCAAGGTCTATTATGATCTATATGCCCGCCGTGAAGAACTCGGCATCAAGGATACCTACTTCCTACGCTTGGAGCAGCTTTATCCCTTCCCGTATAAGGCATTGGAACAGGAAATGGAAAATTTTCGCCATGTAGAGGAGGTTGTCTGGTGTCAGGAAGAGCCCAAGAATATGGGAGCTTGGACATTCGTTGAACCGCATCTGGAAAAAGTGTTCGAAGATTTGAAGATGAAGAAGGTTTCACGGCCGCGATATGCAGGCCGAAAAGAATCTGCGTCAACGGCGACGGGGCTTCTGAAAAAACACAATCTGGAACAGAAAGCATTGGTAGATGACGCGTTAGGCGTCAAATCTGAATAGGAAAGTCAAATCATGACGGTTGAAATTCGTGTTCCCGTGCTTGGGGAATCAGTAACTGAGGCGACAGTCGGTCAGTGGTTCAAGAAAGTTGGAGAATCGGTTGCCAAGGACGAACCACTCCTGGAGCTTGAGACGGACAAAGTCACGCTTGAGGTAAATGCCACTGAAGCGGGTCGCCTGGAAGAAATTGTTGTTGCCGAAGGCGAAGACGTTGAAGTTGGCGCCTTATTGGGTCAAATCACGGAAGGTGCAGCGGGAAGCGCGCCGGAAGCAGCAAAGGAAGAGGCCGAAGAGAAACCGGCAGCAACTCCTGCTCCGGCTGCCAAGGCTGAACCCGCCCCTGCGACGTCGTCAACAGCTGCGACAAAAGTTGACGTCCTTCCGGCGGCGCAAAAGCTGATCGATGAGAACAACCTTGATGCCAGCAAAATTCAGGGCACGGGTAAAGATGGCCGGATAACCAAGGGTGACGTGCTCGAGGCGCTTGAGAATGGCGGTGCCTCTCCAGCGGCCCCGGCTGCAGCTCCCGCTGCTGCTCCGGTGTCAGCGCCAGCAGCTCCGTCAGGACCGCGTGCGGAAGAAGCGCGTGAAGAACGCGTGAAAATGACGCGGCTTCGCAAGAGTATCGCAGCACGACTTAAAGAAGCCCAGAACACGGCAGCAATGCTGACCACCTACAATGAGGTGGATATGGCCGCAATGCTGGATTTAAGGACCGAATACAAGGAACTGTTCCTGAAAAAGCACGGCGTGAAACTCGGTTTTATGTCCTTTTTTACGAAGGCATGTGTCGCAGCTCTTCAGGAAATTCCGGCAGTGAATGCGGAAATCGATGGCGAAGACCTCGTTTACAAGAATTACTACAATATGGGTATTGCGGTTGGTACGGACTCAGGCCTTGTGGTGCCAGTGTTGCGCGATGCGGATAAGCTCAGCTTTGCCGAAGTGGAAAAAGGTATTGGGGCTCTCGGCAAGAAAGCACGTGACGGTAAGCTCAGCATGGCTGAGCTTCAGGGCGGCACATTCACCATCACCAATGGCGGTGTTTACGGATCCCTGATGTCGTCGCCAATTCTGAATCCGCCGCAGGCCGCTGTTCTGGGTATGCATAAAATCCAGGAACGGCCAATGGTGATCAAGGGTGAGATTAAGGTCCGCCCAATGATGTATCTCGCACTGACTTATGATCACAGAATTATTGACGGCAAGGAAGCAGTGACATTTTTGGTTCGCGTGAAAGACGCCCTTGAAGATCCGCAGCGTTTGTTGCTGGATCTTTGATCATTCCAAAAAGATACGAGGAATAAAATGAGCGACGAAACATTTGATCTGGTCGTTGTGGGCGGTGGCCCCGGCGGTTATACGGCGGCTATTCGGGCAGCGCAGCTTGGCATGAAGACAGCCTGTGTTGAAAAACGCGGAACATTGGGTGGTGTCTGCCTGAATGTTGGTTGTATTCCCTCGAAAGCACTTTTGCAATCCTCAGAACTGTTCGAGGAAGCGCAGCATAGCTTTGAAGGTCGCGGCATATCGGTTGGCTCCCTCAAACTTGATTTGAAGAAGATGATGGGCCAGAAAGACACGACCGTCGAAGGCCTGACGCAAGGCATCGAATTTCTGTTCAAGAAAAACAAAGTCACCTATATCAAAGGCACGGCGACGCTGGAAGGCGGTGGTCGGATCGAGGTAACGGGCGATGAGTCAAAGACCCTGAAGGCGAAAAATATCCTGATCGCCACAGGGTCCGAGGTAACACCGCTTCCCAATGTCGAGATTGACGAGAAACAGATCGTTTCCTCTACTGGCGCGCTGGAATTACCGAAGGTGCCCAAGAAGCTTGTGGTTATTGGTGCGGGTGTGATCGGGTTGGAACTCGGCACTGTCTGGCGTCGACTCGGTGCGGAGGTTACCGTGGTCGAGTTTTTGGATCGCATCCTGCCCGGTACCGATAATGAGGTTGCCAAAAACACCCAACGGATTTTGAAAAAGCAGGGCATTAATTTTATGCTCGGTAAAAAAGTAACCGGTGCGAAAAAGACGAAAACCTCCGTTACTTTGACGATGGAGCCCGCGAAGGGCGGCGATGAAGAAACGCTTAAGGCAGATGTTGTGCTGGTCGCGATTGGCCGCCGCCCCTATACGAGTGGGCTGGGTCTCGATGATTTAGGCGTTGAGATGGATCGTGCCGGACGCATCGTTGTCGACAGCAACTTCAAGTCCAGTGTGGACGGTATTTATGCCGTCGGTGATGTGATCGACGGACCGATGCTGGCTCACAAGGCGGAGGATGAAGGCGTCGTCTGCGTTGAAAAACTTGCCGGACAGAAACCGCATATTGATTATAATCTCATCCCCGGCGTGATCTACACCTGGCCTGAAGTCGCCACCGTCGGCAAGACGGAAGAGCAACTAAAAGAAGATGGGGTCGAGTACAACGTCGGTAAGGTGCCGTTCATGGCAAACAGCCGCGCGCGGGCCAACGGATTTACGGACGGCTTCGTTAAAATTCTTGCCGATAAGAAAACAGATAAGATCCTCGGGGTTCATATCATCGGCCCGGATGCGGGTACAATTATTCACGAATGCGTTCTGGCGATGGAATTCGGAGCGTCATCAGAAGATATCGCCCGGACCTGCCACGCACACCCAACACTCAATGAAGCGGTGAAGGAAGCTGCGCTCGCTGTGGCCGGACGCACAATAAATAGTTGACGTATTTCTAAATAAGCTACCACAATGAGGGGTTGGAATTTCCAGCCCCTCTTTTTTTATAAACGACATCCCCAAGGAGACGCCATGAAGCTCTGTTATAACGCTCTTTCTCCCTTTGTTCGCAAGGTCAGAGTTACGGCAATGGAACTTAACCTGATGGATAAAATCGAAATTGTCGATTCTGACCATAGCGACATGTTCAAAGGTATCAATCCGGCGAATCCTCTTGGCAAAGTGCCCAGCCTAACGTTGGAGAACGGGGATGTTCTTTTTGATTCTTTTGTGATCTGCGAGTATCTCGACAGTATTGGGAGTGGCCCGTCGCTGTTTCCTGCGGCAGGACCCGAGCGGTGGCAGGTATTGACACTTCATGAAATGGCGAACGGTATGACGGATGCGGCTTATCAGCGGCGTATGGACAGTATCATGCCGGCAGGAGAAGGATCTCCAAGCTGGTGTAACCGATTGAAACTCTCCATGGAGAATTGCCTGGATGAGATGGAACGGCAGGCGGAAAGCTACGGCGATAAAGTTAATATCGGTACCATCGCCGTCGGATGCGCGCTCGGCTACCATGATTTTCGGTTTGGTGACGAACAATGGCGCAATGGCCGACCGACGCTGACCAAATGGTATGAGCGTTTCGCCGCTCGCACCTCTATGGCGCAGACAGCTCCGGCCTAACACATGAGTACGGCCATTAGCGGGCCCCGGCTGACGTTTGCACTCTGCATCGCGGAAATAGTGGCGATGTCATCCTTCGCCACCTTTCCGGCATTGACCCCCTTTTTCTTTGATCACTGGCAGTTGTCAGGGGAAGATGCGGGCTGGATAAATGCGGCCTTTTTCTTTGGCTTTACGTTAATTGGCCCGTTCGCAACGTCGTTGACTGATCGTCTTGATGCGCGTCAGGTTTTTCTAACGGGTTGTGTTTTGGCTCTTGTCGGGGCTTATGGTTTTGCTTTTTATGCGGATGGATTTTATTCATCCTTACCCTGGCGGTTTATTTCAGGCGCCGGACTTGGCTGTACTTATATGCCGGGCTTGAAACTGCTTACGGATAGACTGCCGTCAGGCGATCAATCTCGCGCTATTGCATTTTATACAGCGAGTTTTTCAACGGGCTCCGCCGTCTCTTTTCTTCTTGTCGGGCAGGTTGAACTCTGGCTGGGATGGGAAAAGGCACTAGTTTCGGTTATTGCAGGCCCGCCGATCGCGATAGCGATCATATACATCGCAACTTCACCGAAGCGTCTTTTGACACAAAGGCCCTGGTCGCAAATTTTTAATTATGCACCGGTGGTAGCGAACCGTTTCAGTATGGGGTATGTCCTGGCTTATGTTTGTCATACGTGGGAACTGGTTGCGATGCGTTCCTTTATGCTCGCCTTTCTTGCGTATTCTCATGCACTTACTGATGCGCCGGGCTGGATGGATGTGTCAGTGATAACGGCGGCGGCGGTGTTTCTTGGCCTTCCGTCAAGCGTGCTTGGGAATGAGCTTTCTCTCAAAATTGGGCGGCAACGCTCTATAACGCTGATTATGATTTGCTGTCTCGCATTTTCATTCACCATCGGGTTTACGGCAAATATGCCTTTTGTTTTTGTTGTGGCGATGGCCGCTCTCTACGGCATTATGATCACGGCTGATTCTTCGTCCCTTACGGCTGGTGCAGTGAGTAGTGCGCCTGCCGACCTTCGGGGAGCGACCATGGCGGTACATAGTTTCCTCGGATTCGGCGGTGGCATGATCGGGCCGGTTGTTGCCGGTATTGTGCTTGATAAGGCAGGCGGTCCGGAAACCACCATGGGCTGGGGCCTGATGTTTATCTCCATGGGGGCGATAACCTTGCTTGGCCCATTCGCCCTTCGGCTGACAAAGAAATAGCAGGCTTAAGCTTTGGGATGCGCCTTGTCATACACAGCCAGCAGCTTTTCCGTATCAAGATCGGTATAACGTTGAGTGGAAGAGAGTGACGCATGGCCCAACAGATCCTGAATAGACCTTAAATCACTACCGCCACCAAGTAGGTGGCTGGCAAAGCTGTGCCGTAACGCATGCGGCGTTGCCGTTTCCGGAAGACCGAGGTTACGGCGAAGTGTTTGCATCTTCAACTGAATGCTCCGGGCGTTCAACCTTTTACCCTGACGGCCGACAAAAAGAGGCCCTGAACCGTACAGGGGAAATGGACATTCCTTGATATAAAGGGAAAGGGCATCTCGGACTGCCGGCAGAACCGGCACCATGCGCTCTTTGTTTCCTTTACCGATAACTCTCATGATATCGCTAGTCGGCCTCTCACTGAAATTAAGCGACAGCGCTTCACCAATACGCAAACCGCAACCATAAAGCAATGTCAGGACAGCCAGATCCCGATAACGTATCCAGTTGGTCTCAAGGGAGTTTGAAGTATCCTCAAGTAACTTCTTGGTATCGACAACGGAAAGGGGGCGGGGCAGCTTGTTGCCCGCCTTAGGCGTTCGCAGGGATTTAAGATATGGATTATGTAAAAATCCATCCCGTTCTTGGCGCTTGAAAAAGCTGCGGATTGAGGAAAGCACCCGCCGGAGGGAAACTGCGGTCAACCCTTCTTGCCGTCGATATGCCAGATAAGCACGAAAATCAGCAGCACGCAGTTTTTCCAGATCTTTCAGGTCAGGCTCATTACCAATATGTCCGGTGATAAAGCCCAAAAAATCCCGCATATCCCTTTCGTAAGCCTGGACAGTGTGGGGGCTAGCTTTCTTCTCATGAACAAGCCAGTCGATCCAGTTGTTAAAAGCATGACTGAGGGGCGGGGTTGTTGCCATGCCTATGCCGGTTTCTGCTCCAGCCACATTTGCAGGCAGGATTGAATGGCAATAGCGAGGAACAGGAGCAAGTCCGTTGCTTGATCTTCGTGAAAATGACCTTCCTGACGACTGCCGAAGGCGATCATTGCCTGGGCATGAAGAGACGGAACTTCGAGTTTTATCAGGGCATCAGATTGAACAAGATCCTTGGCGGGCCCGAAAATTGCCTTTGATTTTGGGGCATCCGGCCGCAGAAGTATGACCTGGTTACGCCACGGAGCCCGATCGATACTACCTTCTTTCAGGCGCTGCAATCCGGTCATGTCAGGAAGTGGGATCGGGCCATCTTCCACACAGAGCGTGATGACATCGATCTCCAATAACTCCGGTAGATCCTGAGTAAGTATATGGACAAAATGTGCCAGGCTGGACGCACAGAGGATCGCCTGTATAGAGGCATGCACCATATCCTGTGTGTGCATATTGATGCGCGCAGCTTCAACAAAATCGTCCTGAAGCATCGTTAGGTGAGTTACTTCTTTTTGAAGGCGATTTACAAGAAAGGACTGCATATCGACAACGCTATCACCTGAAACGCGCTCTGGTGGGATCACGGTAGTGAGCAGATCAGCATTATTTGTGAGGAAGTCCGGATGATTGATCAACCAGTTCCGCACCTCCTCTTCTGTCAACTGACGGGTTGCGGTATCACCAGCGCTGACTTTCTTGTCTGAAGTTTTCGTCACAAAATCCACTCACTCTTGACTGTTACCCGAGGATAGTTTGGCCTGTTTTCTCCCAGTCCGCAAGAAAGGCAGCGAGTCCCTTATCCGTTAGCGGATGTGAGACCAGCTGTTTTAATACACTAGGTGGAATGGTGCAGACATCCGCTCCCATCAGGGCGGCATCTACGATATGAGTTGGGTTGCGGATAGACGCGACCAGAACTTCGGTTTTAAGATCCGGATAATTGTCATAGATTTGGACAATATCGCCAATGAGATCCATACCAGTCTGGCCAATATCGTCCAGGCGTCCAACAAAAGGAGAGACAAATGTGGCGCCAGCTTTTGCCGCCAAAATGGCTTGGGCCGCGGAAAAGCATAGGGTTACATTTACCTGTGTGCCCGCCCGGCTGAGTTCGGCGCAGGTTTTAAGGCCAGCCATGGTCAAGGGTACTTTGACGGCAATGTTTCCTGCGAGGTCAGCGAGCTTTTTCCCTTCTTCCAGCATGTCCTTGAATTCAGTCGCCGCAACTTCGGCACTTACCGGACCATCGATGAGGCCGCAAATCTCCCGTATAACTTCAAAAAAATCGCGACCAGTCTTTGCGACGAGCGATGGGTTGGTTGTCACGCCGTCCAGAAGGCCGGTGTCGGCAAGCTCGCGAATTTCTTCCGTATCCGCTGTATCAACAAAAAATTTCATGGGTAATTCTTAAATCCTAATCCTAATCACTGGTTCAAAATGCCAGAATAGTCTATCGCATAGATATGAGCAGCACAATTAAACATCGTCGCGTCCGCGTTCTTCTACCTCTTTCAATTGGGGACGTTTATGATTATCGCGCGCCTGCCTCTCTGGATGTAGAAATCGGGCATTTTGTGACCGTTCCTCTTGGTCGGAGAGAAGTGACGGGGGTTGTCTGGGAAGAGGCGATTGATTCTGATCTTGCAGAAGAGAGGATGAAAGATATTCTTGCCGTTCTTCCTTGTGCAAAACTTCCACAACAAAGCCTGAAGTTTATCAATTGGGTTTCCCAATACACGATGCAGCGTCGGGGCAAGGTGCTCCGTATGGCAATGAGTGTGCCGGATGCTCTTTATCCTAAAGCACCGCGCACCGGATACCGTTTTACAAATAAGGTCCCGGAAAAGCTCACTGCAGCGCGGAGGCGGGTTCTGGACATTGTTTCCGAAAGCGGGGCGCAAACAGCGACCGATATCGCCGCCATCGCAGGCGTAAGTGTCTCTGTGATCAAGGGGCTCGCAGAAAAAGGCGTTTTGGAGACTGTGGATTTGCCAGCGGAAAGCCCAATCGAGGTACCCGACGGACAATTTGCCGAAGTTGAGTTATCGCCCGATCAAGTATCGGCTGCAAATTTTCTTGCTTCTGCTGTCGGAAGTCATGAATTTGGGGTTTCCTTATTGGAAGGGGTGACGGGATCTGGCAAGACAGAAGTTTATTTTGAGGCCATCGCCGCCTGTCTCAAAGAGGGGCGTCAATCACTGGTGCTCCTCCCGGAAATCGCTTTAACGGCTCAGTTGCTCGCTCGGTTCGAGGAGCGCTTTGGTGTCAGACCGGTGGAATGGCATTCGGACCTTGGCCAGTCCGCGCGTCGCCGTAACTGGCGCGCTGTGATTGAAGGGCGGGCGGGTATCGTCCTCGGGGCCCGTTCCGCCTTATTCCTGCCCTTTGCAAAGCTCGGTCTCATTGTCGTAGACGAAGAACATGAATCTTCTTTCAAGCAGGATGAAGGCGTCCCTTATAACGCTCGCGATATGGCTGTGGTGCGCGGCAAAATTGGAAGCTTTCCGGTGGTTCTCGCTTCGGCAACGCCGTCACTTGAAAGTTTGATGAATGCAAAAATGGGCAAGTATGAACATCTCAAACTTCCCAGCCGCTATGGCGGGGCGACACTCCCCAACGTTAACGTCATTGATCTGAAGCTAAATAGCCCCGGATCGCAGCGTTGGATTTCTGAACCTCTCCGCGTCGCGATAGAAGAAACACTTTCTAAAAAGCAGCAGGTGATGCTGTTCCTTAATCGGCGCGGCTATGCGCCGCTCACGTTATGTGATTCTTGTGGGCATCGCCTGCAATGCCCGAATTGCAGCGCCTGGCTGGTTGAGCATCGCCTGATGAACCGATTGCAATGTCATCATTGTGGGTATTCAACCGTTCTACCTAAAAGTTGCAGTGAGTGCGAAGCCGAAGAAAGCTTCAAAGCCTGCGGCCCGGGTATCGAACGCTTGGTAGAGGAGGCGGAGGCACTTTTTCCGGACCGAAAAATTGCGATGATGGCGAGTGATACGATTTCAAGCCCGCGTGCTGCATCGGAATTTGTCGCTGCGATGGAGAGTGGTGAGATTGAAATCCTGATCGGGACGCAGATCGTCGCAAAAGGATATCATTTTCCAAACCTGACCCTGGTCGGGATCATTGACGCGGACCTGGGGCTCTCGGGTGGAGACCTGCGCGCTGCGGAACGAACTTATCAGCTTTTGTCTCAGGTTACCGGGCGGGCGGGTCGGGAAACCAATCCTGGGACAGTATATCTGCAATCCTATCTTCCGGAACATCCTGTAATAGACGCCATTGTCCATCAGCAGGGGGATGACTTCTTCGCGCTCGAGGCTGAGGGCCGGGAAAGTGCAGGGATGCCTCCATATGGTAGGCTGGCGGCTCTGATCTTGTCAGGGGCAAATGCCGAATCAGTTGCAAGATTCGCTGCCGGTCTGGCGAGACGGGCGCCAATGGGGGAAAAAATTACGGTGTTGGGCCCGGCACCAGCGCCTTTATCGATGATCCGTGGACGGCATCGCTACAGGTTTTTAGTAAAATGCGCGAGGGACATTAATATACAGTCAGTTCTCGGGAAATGGCTGCAAGGGTACAAAGTACCGAGTGATATCCGGATGCAGATTGATATTGACCCGTATAATTTCATGTAATGATGGGTTTTTTTGCTCATCCGACTCGTAAAAGAGGAAATTTGGTGAATAAACTGGTGTGCTGCATATTGCCACCCGGATTTCCCTGTGCTAATAACCCGATGCCTCAACGATGGGGACCCGAAAGGGGCCTTGTGCTTGAGGGGGAATTCAATTTAGTTGGACGTATTTCACGTCTTTTTTTTCAGGTCTGGGGATCGTTTCTTGTCAGCTGAGAACATAACAGTTTCCGGTATCGCGGGTCGTTATGCAACGGCTCTTTTTGATTTGGCTGTTTCAGCCAAAGAGCTCGATGCCGTAGCCGCCGATCTGGCGACAATCAAGTCCATGATGGACGAGAATGAAGATCTCGCCCGTCTGGTTAAGAGTCCGATAGTCAGCCGTGCCGAGCAGGCGCGTGCGATGGGGGCTGTCCTTGAAAAATTAGGGGTAGGCGATCTGGTTCGCCGGTTCATCGGAACCGTCGCACAGAACCGCCGGCTTTTTGCGCTGCCCGGCATGATTGGAGCCTATGGGCAGTTGCTTGCTGCTGAACGTGGTGAAGTTGTCGCCCGGGTCAGTTCCGCAAGGAAACTCACTAAAAGTCAGCTAAACGCTGTGTCATCGGCCCTAAAATCTGCCATTGGCAGTGATGTCAGTCTCGAATCAGATGTTGATGAGAGCCTGATCGGGGGCCTAGTAATAAAGGTTGGTTCACGTATGGTCGATAATTCGATCCGGACTAAACTTCAGAATCTTAAGTTTGCGATGAAAGGGGTTGGGTGATGGACATCCGCGCCGCAGAAATTTCCGAAATTCTTAAACAACAAATTGCGGGTTTCGACACGCAAGCTGAAGTCTCAGAAGTTGGTCAGGTGCTTTCCGTCGGTGACGGTGTGGCCCGCGTATATGGCCTGGACAATATTCAGGCCGGTGAAATGGTCGAATTCCCTGGCGGTATTAAGGGGCTGGCCCTGAACCTTGAAACCGATAACGTCGGTGTCGTGATTTTCGGTTCCGACCGTGACATTCGCGAAGGCGATACGGTGAAGCGGACTGGTGCGATTGTTGAAACCGGTGTCGGCAAAGGCCTTCTGGGTCGCGTCGTTGATGGTCTCGGTAATCCGATCGATGGCAAAGGCCCGATCGATGCAACGGAAACCCGTCGTGTTGATGTGAAGGCACCCGGTATCATGCCGCGTAAGTCAGTGCATGAGCCGATGATGACGGGTCTCAAGGCAATTGACAGCCTTGTCCCGGTTGGTCGTGGCCAGCGTGAATTGATCATTGGTGACCGCCAGACTGGTAAGACGGCTGTTGCGGTTGACGCCATTCTCAATCAGAAATCTGTTAATGCAACGGATGATGAAAGCAAGAAGCTTTACTGCGTTTATGTGGTGATTGGCCAGAAGCGTTCTACCGTTGCTCAGGTTGTGAAAACATTGGAAGAAAACGGCGCGCTGGAATATTCCATCGTCGTTGCGGCAACCGCGTCTGACCCGGCGCCGCTGCAGTATCTCGCACCTTTTACAGGCTGCGCCATGGCGGAATATTTCCGCGATAATGGAATGCATTCACTGATTATCTATGATGATCTGTCCAAACAGGCCGTTGCCTATCGTCAGATGTCTCTGCTGCTTCGTCGCCCACCAGGACGTGAAGCATATCCAGGCGACGTTTTCTATCTCCACTCTCGTTTGTTGGAGCGTTCAGCTAAGTTGAACGAAGATAATGGGTCCGGTTCGATGACGGCATTGCCGGTTATTGAAACACAGGCAGGTGACGTTTCGGCCTATATCCCGACAAACGTGATCTCGATTACGGACGGACAGATCTTCCTGGAAACAGAATTGTTCTATCAGGGTATTCGTCCTGCAATTAACGTTGGCCTGTCGGTGTCTCGTGTGGGTTCTTCCGCGCAGACGAAAGCCATGAAGCAGGTTTCTGGCTCTATTAAGCTGGAATTGGCGCAGTACCGTGAAATGGCTGCTTTCGCGCAGTTTGGTTCTGATCTTGATGCTGCTACACAACGGTTGCTGGCACGTGGTTCACGTCTGACTGAATTGCTGAAACAGCCACAATACAGCCCGCTTACCATGGAAGAGCAGGTTGTTGTGATCTTCGCCGGTGTGCGGGGGTACCTTGACCGGATCGAAGTTGCCCAGATTGGTGACTTTGAAAAGCAGCTTCTCTCTGAAATGCATGCCAAACATCAGGATCTTCTGGATACTATCCTGAAAGAAAGCGCGCTTTCCAGTGATAGTGAAGCGAAGTTAAATGATATTCTTGACGGCTTCTCGAAGACGTTTGCGTAAAAGTTGAGCTTAGGAAAGGGATAGCCGTAACATGGCGAACCTTAAAGAACTCAAAAATCGGATCGGCAGCGTTAAATCAACGCAGAAGATCACCAAAGCCATGAAGATGGTGGCGGCAGCGAAACTCCGCCATGCGGAAGAAGCTGCCAACGCTGCGCGTCCTTATGCTGAACGTATGGACAGCATGATGGCGTCACTTGCAAGCGGAATGGCGGGGCGCGATGATGCGCCGAAGCTTTTGGCCGGTACGGGTTCAGACCAGCGGCATCTGATCATTGCCGCTACTGGCGAGCGTGGCCTTTGCGGCGGGTTTAACAACTCTATCGCCAAAGCTGTTTCGCAGAGGGTTGATAAGCTTGTCGCCGCGGGTAAGGATGTTAAAATCCTTTGTGTTGGCAAGAAAGGGCGGGATGCGCTCAAACGGAAATATGGTCATCTGATCATTGATCTTGTTGACCTTTCCGGCTCCAAGCGGATTGGCTTTAACGACGCCCAGCCGATTGTTCAGCGTGTGTTGGGTATGTTCGATGCCGACGAGTTTGACGTTTGCACGATTTTTTATGCAAAATTTGTCTCGGTCATGACGCAAGAGGTTCAGGGGCAGCAGGTTATACCGGCGTCCATACCTGAAAGCGCAGCGACAGAAACAAATGATGTTGTCTATGAATATGAGCCGGATGAAGAGGAAATTCTTGCAGAATTGCTCCCTCGTAATCTAGCAGTGCAGATTTTCCGGGCACTCCTCGAAAACGCTGCCTCTGAACAAGGTGCGCGTATGTCAGCAATGGAAAACGCAACACGTAACGCCGGGGAAATGATTGATAAATTGACCCTGCAATATAACCGTGAGCGTCAGGCGGCGATCACGAGCGAACTAATTGAAATTATCTCCGGTGCGGAAGCCCTGTAGCTTCTCCATCGATTGTTAAGAACTGAAGTGACCCTGTAGGGAGCATGAAAATGGCAAAGAATGTCGGCAAAATTACCCAGGTATTGGGCGCCGTCGTAGACGTACAATTTGAGGGAGAGCTGCCCTATATCTTGAACGCGCTGCATTGTGAAAATAATGGCCAGCGGCTGGTGCTGGAAGTGGCGCAGCATCTGGGCGAGAACACCGTCCGGACAATTGCCATGGACGCAACTGAAGGTCTGGTCCGCGGACAGGAAGTAACGGATACGGGAGATGCTATCCGCATGCCTGTTGGTCCGGAAACTCTTGGCCGCATTATGAATGTTGTTGGCGAGCCGGTGGATGAGCGCGGTCCGATTAAAACGGACAAATCCGCTCCAATTCACGCGCAGGCACCGGATTTCGCTGACCAATCAACGGAATCAGAAATTCTTGTCACTGGTATTAAGGTTGTTGACCTTCTCGCACCTTATGCAAAAGGCGGTAAGATTGGCCTCTTCGGCGGTGCCGGTGTTGGTAAAACGGTTTTGATTATGGAGCTGATCAATAACGTTGCCATGGGCCATGGTGGTTATTCCGTGTTTGCCGGCGTGGGTGAGCGGACACGTGAAGGTAACGACCTCTACTATGAAATGATTGAAGGCGGTATTATCGACCTTGAAGGCGCTAAATCAAAAGTGGCGCTTGTTTACGGTCAGATGAACGAACCTCCTGGAGCACGTATGCGTGTTGCTCTTTCGGGTCTAACTCAGGCGGAATATTTCCGTGATGTTGAAGGCCAGGATGTGTTGTTCTTTATCGACAACATTTTCCGTTTCACGCAGGCTGGTTCTGAGGTGTCCGCACTTCTTGGTCGTATTCCTTCAGCTGTGGGTTATCAGCCGACGCTTGCGACGGACATGGGCGCGCTGCAGGAACGTATTACCTCAACAAATAAAGGGTCAATTACATCGGTTCAGGCCATTTATGTTCCTGCCGACGACTTGACTGACCCAGCGCCAGCTACGTCCTTTGCCCATTTGGATGCGACAACTGTTCTGTCTCGTCAGATCGCGGAGCTTGGTATTTACCCAGCTGTGGACCCGCTCGACTCCACGTCTCGTATGCTTGATCCGGCAGTTGTTGGTGACCGGCATTATTCAATTGCACGTGAAGTTCAGGAAACACTGCAAACATATAAGTCATTGCAGGATATTATCGCCATTCTGGGTATGGATGAGCTTTCAGAAGAAGATAAGCTTATCGTTGCCCGCGCTCGTAAGATCCAGCGTTTCCTCAGTCAGCCATTCCATGTGGCCGAAGTATTTACAGGGTCTCCTGGTAAATTCGTGAAGCTTGAAGACACGCTTGATGCATTCGAGAAAATCGTCGCCGGCGAGTATGATGAGTTGCCGGAAGCTGCCTTCTACATGTGTGGTGGTATCGAAGAAGTACTTGAAAAGGCGAAGAAGCTGGCCGCGGAAGCAGCCTAATTATCTTTGTCTGAAGGAAGAACGAAATGGCTGAAATGATCACCATGGATTTGGTATCGCCCGAGAAACTGTTGCTTTCGGATGAGTTTGAAATGGTTGTGCTGCCGGGCGCCGAAGGAGATTTCGGCGTGCTTGCTGGTCATTCACCTCTCACCTCTTCCTTGCGCCCTGGCGTGATAAGTATTTACGAAGGCGATACGGAAAAAGAACGTATCTTCGTCAATGGCGGCTTTGCCGAAGTATCTAATGACAAGTTGACGGTTCTCGCTGAAGAGGCCGTCTATGTGGCTGACTTGGACCGTGGAAATCTGGAACAGCGTATCCAGAATGCGCGCGAAGATGAGGAAGATGCAAAAGACGACGAAACGCGTCGTCGTGCGTCTGAGAATAAAGACCATTTGCAACAGCTTCTCGACGCAATGATGTAATCGCATTCGGGAAATTATACGAAATAAAGGGGCCTTCTGGCCCCTTTGTTGTTGGTAGGGTCAAGGCATGTTAAGGTCATCGAAGGGTGATGGGGACTGTTTCAGTTTGTTTGACGAAGTATAAAACGTGATGACTAGGACCGTAATCATTGCAGGCGGCAGTATTGCCGGGTTGGCCACCGCAAAGGCTCTTGCCACAAAATTTGATAGAGTTTTGATCCTAGAGCCGGATCAGATTGGATGCGGCCAAAAAGTACGGAAAGGAACGCCTCAGGCGAACCATGTCCATGGGCTGCTAAAAGGTGGCGGTGATGCGCTTACCGAATTATTTCCTGATTTACCGCGTCGTCTGGAGGAGGCAGGTGCTGTCTCCTGTAATTTTTCCCGCGAAGTTCGTTGGTATATAAATAAAAACTGGATGCCGCGTTTCGATGGGGCGCTTACTATCTATTTCCAGACACGCCCGCTGCTCGAAAGCTGTATACGAGAAGAAGTCAGGGCGCTGCCGAATGTAGAGTTCAGAACCCAATGCCGGGTTAAGGACTTCATTTTAGATGATATGGGGAACAGAATTTCGGCGGTTATTGTTCAGCATCCAGCCGGGAATGATGAGACAATATTCGGAGATTTTTTTATTGATGCGATGGGGCGGGGCAGTATCCTTCCACGCTGGTTAAAACGGAATGGGTTTGGCGATGTTCCTGAAGATCACATTAAGGTTGATCTCGGGTATGCTAGTTGTCAGTTGGAGCTTCCCGCAGCGGATCGTGATTGGAAAAGTATTCTGGTTTATCCCAAGGGACCGTCCGAAATACGGGGCTGTACCCTTGTCCGTGTGGAGAATGGCAAATGGTTGCTCACCTTAGCTGGATATCATAATGAACATCCTCCGGCGGATGTGGAAGGATTTATTGATTTCGCAAAGTCCTTACCACAGCCGGATATATATGACGCGATCAAGGACGCCAGGTTACTTAGCGAAATCCGTCTTCATAAATTTCCCCACGGGCAATGGCGCCATTATGACGAACTACCAGCATTTCCATTGGGGATATTGCCTGTTGGTGATACCAACACCAGCCTAAACCCATTGTTTGGTCAGGGAATGAGCGTTGCGGCCTTATCCGTTGTCTCGCTTAGTCGATTGAGTAAAGCGACTAACTTCTGCAACGCTGATGATCTGGAAATTCTCAAGAAATCCTATTTTAAGGCTCTTCGCAAAATATTTGCAACACCTTGGGATTTGGCTTTAGGGCAAGATTTTCGATACCCGATGACAGTCGGTGAGAAACCCTATGGGCTCAGGTTAAAGAATGGCCTGAAGAGCTTGGTAATGGCGTCATCTTCCACTGATGTGATTGAACGATTTTACCAGATTGTGCATTTGGTAGAGGAGCAAAAATCGCTTTATCATCCGAAATGGCTTTTTAAGTACATTGTTGGTAAATCCGCTAAGTAATAAAGTGCTTAGAATTGAATTATGTAAATAATATCAATGATTGTTTTTCGGTGTTGCTGCTAGTTAAGCTCTTATTTAAGAGAATATTAACCACCATTCAGTATCTTTTTACTAAGATCTTTTTACGCGCAATCAGGAATGGCAGCGAAAGTGCATTTACTAGGACATTTTGCGACGATTCAATCCGTATTCGACGGAACGGAGCTTAATAGGTTCTCTTTGCGTTTTATAGATCGCGAGGTCGAAAGTGATTATAACGACGCAGCGGTCGGACGCTCACTGGTCGTGATGCGCTTGTCTTTGTTATCTGCTGTCGTTATCTACGCCTGTTTTTCAATTCTTGATTATTATGCAATTCCGGAAGTATTTGAAACTGCCTTTTTTATCAGGTTCTGCGTGGCAATTCCAATATTCCTGATTACTTTTTTCCTGACATATACTCGGTACTATGTGACCGTTGCCCAACCAGGTGCGGCATTCTGCATGCTTGCTTCAGGGGTAAGCATCATCGTCATGACCGCGATTGCGGATGAGCCGGGAAACTATCTATACTATGCGGGCCTGACGCCACTTATCATATTCTGCTGTTGCCTGCCACCAACGCGATTTCTCTATGCAACATTCGTAACGGCTTTTCTTATCGTTACATATCATATTTCAGCAATCTGGCTTAATCCGATTCCGTTACTCATCCTGATGGCTAATGACTTCTTTCTTTTGACCGCTGCCGGTATGGGGGTATTTGCTGCATATTTTCAGGAACTTGCGCAGCGCCGAGATTTTATTAATATGAAAACGCTCGACGAAGAACGGGTGAAGAGTGATATCCTGGCTGAGAAAGCACAGGCAGCTAACCACTCTAAATCTGAATTTCTCGCGATCATGTCCCATGAATTGCGGACACCGCTCAATGCCATTATCGGCTTCTCTGAAATCCTTGAAAAAGAGATGTTTGGTCCGCTTGGCAGGGACCAATATAAAGAATACTCAAAGGATATTAATGTTAGCGGGCAGCATCTCCTCAGCATCATAAACGATATTCTCGACCTATCGAAGGCGGAGGCCGGTAAATTGATGTTGCAGGAAGAGGAAGTATCCATTGTCGATATCGTCAATTCGACCTTGAGGATTATTCGAGACCATGCTGCAGAACGCGGTGTGCGCCTTGCATTTGATGTTCCAGTACAAGACTATCACATGGTTGGTGACCCGCGTCTTCTTGCTCAGGTGTTTCTCAATCTCTTCTCCAATGCCGTGAAATTTACCCATAAAGGCGGGTCGGTTGCTATCAGCTTTGAAGAAATGCCATCGGGTAATCTTTCTATTCGGATCAAGGATACCGGGATTGGAATAGATCCTGAGAACATAGAGAAAGTTTTTGCACCTTTCGTACAAATCGAAAGCTCAATGGCTCGAAACTATGAAGGAACAGGCCTGGGCCTGCCTCTCACCAAAAATATAATGGAGTTGCACAGTGGTACCGTTACTCTTGAAAGCCGACTGGGTGAGGGTACGGTTGCCATCGTAGAATTCCCAAAAAAGAGATTGGTACATCAATATTCAGGCGGAGAAGACAAGATACTGCGCGCGCGCGGATAAGGGACAGCAAAATCCTTAAAATTCTGCCGCCCCCCTCAGTTAAGCAACTATAGCGGCTTGGTGACAATCAAAAGATGGCAATGACCTGTTGAATCAATAGCTATTTCGCGCGTAGCTTCTTTTTCAAGATCATGCGCGAGTTCCAGCATTTCTTCTTCGTTGCGGTGAACCAACGTCCAGTCTACGGCATACTCGACTTGCCATTCCAAGCTTGTATCCGACGTTCTCATGCAGCCAATAATGAGTGTTCCGCCAGGTGCGAGGTTGGCATACAAGTCATTAACCATTCTCGTCGCCCTTTTCTTGCCAAGATAATCGGCAAGGCCAACAGCATAGATAAGATCCTGCTTTTCCAGTTTACGGAAAAGTTTTCCTGTCGCGAGAAACTCCAGGAAAGTTGCGTGCAGGCATTTGACAGATGCCTTGCCTTCCAGTCGGGCGACTTGAGGATACGTACTGTTATAGGCATAAGAGAGGGCATCATGATCCTGATCAATCAGGGTGAATTCCATTGTCAACGGTAGGGACATTGATCTCAGAAAGTTCGCTACTTCCTGGGCCGGGCCGCAACCGAGACTTGCAACCCTAAAACTTTTCTGGCCTCGTTCTGCCGCCTTGTTACTCAGCTTGGCGATGGCCTGTTTCGTCATGGTCATGCGCGTCGTGATAAACTCGCCCGTAGATGTCCCCAGTCGATGGCAGAACTTCGCATACGCGGTATCCCCTTCTAGGGCCAGGTTGTAGGCATAATTCATAACCTGGTAATCGCCCGGATATCCAAGCGGTTTCATATAGGACCTATTCCAGCTTGCACCGGGAAGTAGCTCCGGCGTTAAAACCAGCTCCGTATACTTTTTGGTGGCTGCTATTGCAGCGCTGTCGTCGCCAAGTTCTTTCGTGATTTTAAGGCATTTTTTGGAGATTTCTGTCCATCGGGCCAGTGCTTTTGTCTCGCAAGCGAGGATAATATCTTTTATCCGTTCGTCCCGACGGGAATCTTCCTTGTTAAGGTCTGTTTCGACTTTATCCAATACTTTATGAATAGAGCGGAGCATATAGACAGCGTCGCCTATTGCTTCTTTATACGCCGCTGGAACCAGATGTGACTGATCTGAAAGTCCAGCGGTAACGGCCTGTTGTAGGGCCAGATCATCGTGCTGATCCAGGATTCTCCGTATGTCAAGAAATCCCTTTGTGAGCTCAATAGCTACTTTATGTTGATTCTCATGCGGTTCGATACGGCGGATCTTGCCATTGCCCACAAATATTTCTGTTGCCCCAAGATTAAGCTTTAGCGGGACATCCTTATTCATCTCTTCGAGCCAGGAGAAGTTCTGCGGACTTACAAAGCTAATTCCGCTCATGCTGATGTCAAAAAGGTCAAAGGCTTTATCGTCTACCTTGACGACCGGAGAAATACTGCTCATCAGGGTTTTTGCTTCGAACCGTTCGGCGCGATAAAAAACCCGTCTTCCCTCACCCCCGGTAAGTTCTTCATAATGTTTCATGTTACGCTCACTAAACGATTACTGGATAAAATTAAATAAACCTAAATGTAGTATTCACTTTTTTCAATCGGTTAAGAATATGAATTCAACGGACTATCTAAGAAATAACAGGTAGCCGCCTGCGTATTCAAAAATTAACCATTACTGTTAACCTTAACAATTAATTACGGTTAACAATTAGTTAAGATTATAATCGTATCTTAAATGGAAAGACAACCAGATAAGATATTATTTATTAACCAAGGATATGAATACTATATATGGATATTTTTAAGCGCATATTTAAAAAATTCACCACAAATTGTAGTGGCGGGGTGCCTTGCCAGGGGGTAAGGGTCAGACAAAAGGGGAAAATTTTTCTAAAATTGTCTCATAAAGATCACGCTTAAATGGCACGATTAAGCTCGGTAAATCTGAAAATTCGGCCCACTTCCATTCAGAAAATTCCGGGTGATCCGTTTCAATATTGATGTCCTGGTCCTCACCTAAATAGCGAAACAGGAACCATTTTTGCTTCTGACCCCGATATTTTCCCTTCCAAACCTTACCAATCAGATCGTCAGGCAAATCATAGGTCAACCAATCTTCGAGTACCCGAATAAGCTCGACATTTTGTGTGCCAATCTCTTCATCAAGCTCGCGTATGGCAGCTTCTAATGGTTCCTCCCCGGGGTCGATGCCGCCTTGCGGCATTTGCCAATGTTCAGTGACCATATCGAGACGTCGACCGACAAATACCTGGCCTTTTTTGTTAAGGAGCATCATTCCCGCGCAGGGACGGTAAGGAAGATTTTCATTAAAAACTGTCGCAGTCATTTGACGTCCTTATCTTTTGGTAAGAGCCGAAACCGGCGCAAGGACCAGTCCTTTTTGATCCAAATTCTTCGCCCAAGCCATGAGGCGTCGGTATGTTTCACTATGGGGATAGGCTATCCCGATTGCTGATCCTGTCTTGTGGGCGATTGCCTCCAGTTCGGCAAGGCGTGTATCGATAAGCGCGCCATCTGCCTTATGATCCAGAAAACGGTTGTTAATGGCAACAGGAATATCGAGCTGTTCTGCAATTTTCGCGGCAACACTATTTCTTGCCGTACGGCTATCAAGATAAAGGAACCCTTGTTCCTTAATTATAGTCAAAATCGGATAAATACTCTCCGCATCCGCGGTGAATTTAGAACCCATCTGGTTGGTTATTCCCGCGTACCCAGTGAACCGGTTAAGAGCCCAGTCCAGGCGTTTGCGATTTTCGTCTTCGCTTAAATCAGTCCGCATGGCTTGTGGTCCCGGATTGATGTTTGGATAGCCGACGGGTTCCATCGGGAGCTGGAGCAGCACTTCGTGACCGGCGTCGCGCGCTTGATCGACGAGAGTTTGGAGGTTTCGTCCATAGGGATTGAAGCCGAGTGTTACGGCGGCAGGAAGATTTTCAATGGCCTCCCTTGTCCGAGATGCATTCATGCCAGCTTCACTGATTACAATCGCAATACGTGGACGGTCATCAAGAAGATTAAAGGGTGCCGCAAATTTCTGCCAGGGAGGTAATATTTTTGTGGGTGAAACTTCCGCCGCGCGCTCTGTAATTTCGGTATCTGCCGTATTCACCGCTTCAGAGGAGCTGTCTACTTCTTCTTCTTCTTCTTCTTCTTCGGGTGCCACGTCTATTCCCGGCGGAGAAAAGTGCGGCGATCTGTTCAATATGCTGACGTCAGTATGTTCCGTCTTTTCGGACGCCCCATCTGTTTCTTCTGAAATTCTCCCTGAACTCTCGGGTTCAGCATCTTCCACTGAAGATACCGGCGGTTCCATGATCTCTAAATCAGAGCTAAACGGCGTATCGGGCTCCACATCACCCTCGGATAAATCACGGGACATGTCCTCCGGCACTCCGGATTCTTGGTCTTTTTCCTCTTTTTCTAGCGATTCTGGAAGAACGGTATCCGTAGTCTGTTGCAAAGGCGGAAATGTACTGGTCTCAATTGGTGCTTCTTCTGTTAAAATATGCGGTTTTTCTATTTCTTCTGGCATCTCCGTTTGGGATGGGGTGACAGTATCCCTGTCATTAGGGGCTTCAACATCCTGCACGGGCTTGTCAGGTGGCGTGAGCTTTTCCGGGGTTTGGGATGGGATGATTTCCGGTGTAGTTGTTAATTCAGGTGCTTTGGTATCGTCCTGGTGTGCAGGCGGCTCTAAACCCGCTTCCGACATTTCGGTAAAATTGCTTTTGGCCGTTGGTGTTTTGTCAGCTTCATCCACCGTATTGTCATTATCTGCATTAGCGGGAATTTCCGGAGTGGAGGGGGTCGTATCCGGTTTTGAAGCTGACTCTGTTTCCAACTCAACTTCGCGGTCCGCAGGCTCTGGCGGAATTTGAGGCTGAGGCTCAATCGCCTTAGGCATTTCGGGAGCGGGAATCCGATCCGGCAGTACCTCGACCGGCGCCTCAATCGCTGTGCTGGCTGTTGTGACAGGGGGTATTTGTTGGGTATGTTTACCGAAGAAACTCCAGCTTATAACGCCAACAATAGCCAGGATAACCGCCAAGGCGCCTATAAATAAAACCGACACCTTGTTTTTAGGTGCCGGTTTAGAAGTATCGTCTTTAATCAGATTTCCCAAAGTAATCCGCCGGTATTTTCGATCCTGCCGGCGCAAATGATTTTGCCGGACCCTGACTAAGTCGCCGGAAGGACTATGGTTTACATGTATTTATTTGCCATCCTTTTTGGCAAAAAGCCAGACACCTTTTAAGAGATCTTTCGCGCGAAGTAGCTGATAGTCGAGTATTTCCGGCTCAGTATCACCGTCAACCTCACCGCTTATTGGCAGTTCAGTCTCGTTTCCATTTTCCAGATGGTTGCGTAGATCGGCTTCTGATCGGCCTCCAGCTTGTTCCAGCACTTCAAGCTTTGCTTGCTCTACCTCAATGTCAGGTACAATTCCTTTCGCCTGAATAGACGTGCCGGACGGTGTATAATAGCGAGCGGTAGTCATCCGCATTGCCCCGTTGCCCTGAAGAGGAACAATAGTCTGGACAGATCCCTTGCCAAAACTCTTGGTACCAAGAACAACAGCGCGGCCATGATCCTGAAGAGCACCCGCAACAATCTCCGATGCACTCGCCGATCCTCCGTTTATCAAGACGACGATCGGTTTGCCGTCGACGATATCATCAGGCTTGGCATTATAGCGTTGGGCATCATCAGATTTGCGTCCGCGGGTGGAAACAATCTCGCCCTTCTCCAGGAAGTCATCGGAGACAGCAATTGCCTGATCAAGTAGGCCACCGGGATTATTGCGAAGGTCGAGAATCAGTCCCTTGAAGTTATCTCCCGATTCGTTCTTCAGTCGTTCGATTGTCTTGCGAAGTCCATCGTCGGTCTGTTCGGTAAAACTTGAGATCCGGACATAAAGGATATCGTCACCTTCTAGCCGGCCACGAACGGATTGCACCGTGATAATGGCGCGGGTCAGAGTAATATCGAGCGGTTCTTTTTCGCTCGCGCGACGGATCGTAAGTTTGAGATCGGTATCGACAAGCCCGCGCATTCTCTCCACCGCTTCGGCAAGGGTGAGGCCAAGAACCGGTTCATCGTCAAGATGCGTGATATAGTCCCCCGCGAGAATGCCGGCTTTCGCGGCCGGAGTTTCGTCAATTGGGGCAACGACTTTAACCAAGCCGTTTTCCATAGTCACTTCAATGCCTAGCCCGCCAAACTTGCCGCGCGTCTGCACTTTCATGCCGTCATAACTTTTTGGATTAAGGTAACTCGAATGGGGGTCGAGTGAACTGAGCATCCCGTTAATAGCCGCCTCAATCAATTTCTCATCGTCGACTTCTTCTACATAATCTTCGCGAATTTTTGCAAACACGTCACCGAATAGATTTAATTGGCGGTAGGTTTCGGAACTGGCCTCAACGCGGGTCTCTGGTGTCGTAATGATGGCTATCGACAGCACTAGTACCGCCGCGGCCAACACACCTGTTACAACATGTCTCATTATCCGCTAACCTTTCTATTCGCCGCCATTAACCAGGGGACAGGGTCAATTGGCGCACCGTTGTTTCTAAGCTCCATATAGAGCTTTGGTTTTTCTTTACTACTCTTTTTCATTTGCCCAACCGGTTCCCCGGCAAGCAATAGTTGGCCTACTGTTCCGTCGATAGATCCCATACCAGCCAACAGTGTATGATATCCATCGCCATGGTCAATAATCAGCAGTAATCCATAATGCCGGAATGGACCAGCAAAGGCGACCTGACCGTCAAAAGGTGAGATTACGGCAGCCTCGGGCCGGGTTTCAATAACAATCCCCTTTTTGTGGCCCGCCTGGTCACTTTCATCAAATTTTGTAACAATTTTTCCACCTACGGGAAATGGAAGCAATCCTTTGGCGTCCATAAAGCGGGGCGCCGGGCCAAGGCTGGCCAATTTTGGCGATATACTCGAAGGGGCGACCGCTATTTCCTTTGATTTCTCTGCCTCTGCCGCCTCCCGGGCGGCCAAAGCCTGTTTCTCTTTTTCAGCGATTTCACGCTGAAGCCGTGCTTGTTCGGCAGCCCGCTGACGAGCCCTGTCTTCTTCCAACCGTAACATGAGCGCTTCGGTATCGCGTACATCCGCGGTCAGTTTTTGCAGCCTTTCTTGCTCAGTCTGGCGTGCATCTGCAATTTTTGCCTGTGCATTGCTTTTTTCGGCGAACAGTTGGTCAAGTTTATCCTGCTCCGCAATGCGCTCCTCACGTAGCGCACTGAACTCCGCTTTTTCTGCTGCATATTGTTTGCGTAAACTGGCCAGTGTATCCAGCTGCACCGAGAGCTGGTCCGCCTCTTTCTTAAGTTTAGGTAGGATCGATTGCAGGAGTGAGGAGGCTCGCAGGCTATCTACAAGGCCGCTTGGGTTCCCCATCAAAGTTCCTTCCGGCTGGCGGCTGAGATTGATTAGGGCAGAGAGAGTTACGGCAAGATCTGCGTTTCTTTTGGAAAGATCGTCAAGCGTCTCTTCCTCAACCTGCTGGATATGATCAAGGCGCTCTTCAACGTCGACAAGGTTTTGATCGAGAAGAGTCAATTTCTGTCCGGCCGTTACGAGTTTACGTTTAAGAGCCTTGATTTCACCGTCAAGATTTTCGAGCTGGCTTGCAAAGGTTTCCTGTCGGCTCTCCGACGCGGTCAATGCATCCCGTAATTTTCTGAGATCGTTATCCGGTGAAGCCGCGCCAGCGAGCGCAGGCATTACTAATGAAAGGCCTATATAACCGAGAGCAACTGGCCGAAAAATCCTACAAAACCGGGATATACTGAACTCAGGAAGCAACACGGTCGTTTACCAGCCCCCCCGCTTCATGCACAAGATTTTTACCGGTCATTTCTGATGGAATGTCCAGCCCCATCAAGGTCAAGACTGTCGGAGCCAGATCAGCCAGGGTTCCTTTGCTTAACTTGGCATCTTTTTCGCCAACAGCAAGGACGAGCGGTACAAGATTTGTCGTATGGGAGGTATATGGGGCATCTGTGGCCGGATCACGCATCACTTCAATATTGCCATGATCCGCCGTAATCAGCATTGCACCGCCGACGGCTTCTATTGCCTCAGACAGCTTGCCTATACACTCATCGATCACTTCTACGGCCTTGATGGCGGCGTCCATTACGCCAGTGTGCCCTACCATGTCCGGATTAGCGAAATTGACGACGATCAGATCGAACTTATCAGCCTGTATTGCTTCTATCAGCTTGTCCCGGACTTCGTACGCGGACATTTCCGGCTTTAAGTCATAGGTCGCAACTTTAGGGCTTGGTACGAGTATGCGTTCTTCACCGTCATATTCCTGTTCTTCGCCGCCATTGAGGAAGAAGGTTACATGGGCATATTTTTCGGTTTCCGCTATGCGTAGCTGCGTTTTGCCCGCCTTTGCCGCGACTTCCCCTAAAGTATGTTTAACGTCGACTGGAGGAAAGAGGGCCGGGACAGCGTCGGCAAGAGCCGTTGAGTATTCGACCATACCCTTGACAGCGGCGAGTTGCGGCCGCTTTTTGCGATCAAAATCACTGAAGCCATCTTCGGTGATGGCTGTCAGTATCTCCCGTGCACGGTCGGCACGGAAATTAGCCATGATGAACGCGTCTCCATCCTGAATTCCCTCATACCCATTGACTGTATGCGGCTTGAAGAATTCATCTGTATCACCAGCCTCATATGCGCTTTCAAGCGCCGCAACAGGATCGCTGAAGATCTCTCCTTCACCTAGGAAAATCGCGTTGTAGGCCTTTTCAACGCGGTCCCAGTTGGTGTCGCGATCCATCGCGAAATAGCGCCCAACAAGCGTTGCAATCTTTGCATGTTTGAGGGCGGCAAGCTCTTTCACCACATCTTTTGTATAGCCCGCGCCGCTTGTCGGCGGCGTGTCGCGGCCATCCATAAAGCCATGCAGGTAAACTTCAATACCGGCGTCATCCATGATTTTGGCGAGTGCCACCATATGATCCTGATGGGAGTGCACGCCGCCTGGCGACAACAAACCCGCAATATGGCAGCGACCGCCTGATGCTTTCAGCTTTGCAATAACATCCAGAAGGTCTGGATTTTGCGCGAGCGCGCCGGTTTCAATCTCGTGGTTGATCCGCGGCAGGTCCTGCAGAATAACGCGGCCACTACCGATGGTCATATGTCCGACCTCAGAATTGCCCATCTGCCCTTCCGGTAATCCAACATCTGCGCCAGAAGTGCCAAGCAGACTATGTGGCCGGGTCGCCAGCATGTGATCCCAATTTGGTGTATCGCCGGCTGCGATTGCGTTGTTGAGGTCTGTTTCGCTATGGCCCCAGCCGTCAAGAATGCACAGCATAACGGGGCGTGGTGTGGATGAATGATCAGAATGGCTTTTCATAATCGTCTTTATAGTCCCGTTAAAATTAAGATTCCATTATAATTATGCACGATGGTAAGGATGGTTTGCCAGAATAGCCGAGGCCCGGTAAAGCTGTTCCGCCAACAGGCCGCGGACCATCAGGTGAGGCCACGTCATGGCGCCCAGGGATAACAATCTGTCAGCGTTTGCCAAGGTATCTGCGCTATGCCCATCCGCGCCGCCAATCAGGAAAGAGACCGTCTGCACGCCGTCATCGGCATATTGACCGAGCATTCTGGCGAATTCCGGGCTTGTCATGTTTTTGCCCTTCTCATGAAGGGCGATTAGGGTTGAGCCGTTGGGAACGGCTCCCATCAAAAGCTCTGCTTCGCGGCTTTTGCGCTTTTCCCCTTTGAGCGGTTTTTTCTCCTCGACTTCCTTCAGGTCGAGGGGCCAGGGCAGACGGCCTGCATATTCAGAATACATCGCCTGCAGTGGGCCGCCCCGAAATCTGCCGACACTGGCAATAACAAGGCGCATCCACTTTCCTTCGAGCGTAGAAACTAACCCCTTTAAAGGGCTTAGTTGATCATTTCCATCGGAATATCGGGGGCCCAGATCTTCTCCAGGTTATAAAAATTCCGAACTTCCGGTCTAAAAAGATGCACGACGACATCACCAGCGTCGACCAGTATCCAGTCACCACCGGTTTGCCCTTCCATACGAACCGAACCGAAGCCTTCCTCCTTGATCCGCGTTTTCAAATGATCAGCCATCGCCGCCACCTGACGGGTGGAACGGCCATTAGCAATAACCATGTAATCAGCGAAGGAGGTTTTTCCGGCAAGGTCGATAGAGACGAGATCTTCCGCTTTGTCATCGCTCAAAGTTTTTTCAACGAGATCGCGGAGTTTAGCAACTACAGCTTTGTTAGCTTTCATAATAGGGATCAATTATTCTCCAAAAGTGATATTCACGTTTCGTCCTCACATGCCTAATTTGGGAATTTTTTGCCTCAAGAGCAAGTATTTCCTGTAGTGTCATGATAATTTCTTATTTGCGTACTGCTTAGTTTGATCGTCGTTTCCGTCAGGAATGTCCAGGCTGGCGGAGGGATGTCTGCAAGCTGTCGACGGTGGTCACCGGTCAATCCGTTAAGGACGCGCTGGTTTCGATACTTGTAAGCAACCTTTCCATTCAAAGCTTTATAGGTATAACCGGGTCGGTTGAATATGGCGACCGGAACCAACTCCATGATCCGTTCCCAATGCTGCCATTTAGGAAGCTGCACCATATTATCGGCCCCCATTAGCCAGACGAACCTATGTTGCGGAAAAGTCACTTTGAGAGCCGCAAGCGTGCGTACTGTTCGCTGTTCGCCGATACGGGCTTCAAAATCGGAGACGCGAATTCTGCTATGATGGGCGATTTTCTCTGCCGCAGCTAACCGTTCCTCATACTCCGCCATGCCCTCTGCCGACTTTAGTGGGTTTTGAGGAGATACCAGCCACCATATCTGATCAAGATCTAGAAGACGGAGCGCCGCCAGACTGATCTGGCGGTGCCCGTCATGGGCGGGATTGAATGATCCGCCGAGCAAGCCGATTTTCTGAGCTCTCATTGATACATCAGGGCCGCGTCTGGCCAGTGCCCTTAACGATATATTTGAAGCTGGTGAGCTGCTCGACACCGACCGGACCGCGGGCATGCATTCTTCCGGTGGAAATACCGATTTCCGCGCCCATGCCAAACTCCCCGCCATCCGCAAACTGGGTTGAGGCATTGTGAAGGACGATTGCGCTATCCACCTCCTGCATGAAAGTCGTGACCGCGGTTTTATCCTCGGTAATGATACAATCTGTATGATGAGAGCCATAGGTTTCAATATGATCGATGGCTGCCGCCAGATCATCGACGATACGTATCGACAGAATTGGCTCCAGATATTCAGTCCGCCAGTCATCTTCAGTTGCAGGAACGACACGGTTGTCCAGCGCCTGGACATCTTTATCGCCGCGCACTTCACAGCCTGCCGAGATCAAATCATCAAGTATTTCAGGCAATAACTCGCGGGCAACAGCGCGATTAACGAGCAGGGTCTCAAGGGCGCCGCAGACGCTGACCCGCCGCATTTTTGAATTAAGGACAACATCACGTGCTTTTGCAGGGTCGGCCTCTTTATCGATATATATATGAACCAGCCCTTCCAGGTGGGAGAAAACAGGAATACGGCTTTCACTTTGCACTCGCTCGATCAGGTTACGTCCGCCGCGGGGAACGATAACGTCCACATAGCTGGTCATCGTCAGCAGTTCCCCAACCGCCGCGCGATCGGTTGTCGGGATCATCTGGATTGCTTCAACGGGAAGGCCTGCGGCGGTTAGCCCATCTTGCAGGCAGGACCAGATTGCGCGGCTGGAATAATAGCTTTCCGATCCGCCGCGCAAGATACAGGCATTCCCGGATTTAAGGCAGAGACTGCCCGCGTCCGCCGTCACGTTGGGGCGGGATTCATAAATAATCCCGATAACGCCCAATGGCACGCGGACACGGGATATTTGAAGGCCGTTTGGCCGGTCCCAACTGGCCATGACATCGCCGACAGGGTCCTTAAGCTCTGCAATAGCATCAAGGCCCTCAGCCATCGCTTCGATCCGTGCGTCGTTTAACTCCAGCCTGTCGAGAAGCGCCGCCGAAATTCTCTTGGTATTGGCAGCGGAGATATCCTTGGCATTGGCAGCCATGATATCACTCTTTCGAGAGCGAAGGGCGCTGGCAGCTTCCAGAAGTGCCTTGTTTTTTATGTCCGTTGGGGCGAGCGACAGTATTTTCGCAGCTTTACGTGCACCGCGACCCAGTTCTTCCATCATTTCAGCGATATCGCCATTGTTTCTGATCTGAGGTTGTGCTGTCATTTTATGCTTCCCGTTTATCGGTTTAGTTCAACGCAAGTTCGTCCCGGTGAATCATCTCATCGCGGCCAGAATAACCGAGAATTTCGGCAATCTCACCACTTTTATGCCCGATGATGCATTCCGCGTCCTCGGAGGAATAGGCAACCAGGCCCCGCCCGAGTTCCGCGCCCTCCATGTTCACAACCGTCACAAGGTCTCCTCGTTCAAACGGGCCTTCAACCTTTGTGACACCTGCAGGGAGGAGGCTTTTCCCTGATCTGAGAGCTTTTTCCGCTCCTTTGTCGATTACCAGCTGTCCGCGCGAAGTCAGGCTTGCTGCGATCCATTTCTTGCGGGCCTTGCGGGGCGTTTCTTGGGCGATAAAGCAGGTTGAAGGGGCGCCGTTTTCCAGTGCTTTTAACGGATGCAGGACCGTGCCGCTGGTAATGAACATATTACAGCCTGCCGCCATGGCAATCTGCGCGGCTTTCAGTTTGGTTTCCATGCCACCCCGGCCAACATCGGTTTTTGTCTTGCTGGCCATAGCAAGGATTTCGCCATCGAGGTCTTTTACTTCCCGAATGAATTTTGCATCCGCGTCACCTTTTGGGTCAGCGGTATATAATCCATCAACATCGCTCAACAGAACCAGGCAGTCCGCCGATATCATCTGCGCGACCCGCGCCGCGAGGCGATCATTATCCCCATAGCGGATTTCACTTGTCGCAACGGTGTCATTCTCATTCACGACGGGCAGTGCACCGAGGGAGAGGAGGGTCGTAACGGTGCTCCGGGCGTTAAGATAGCGACGGCGTTCTTCCGTATCTCCAGGTGTAAGCAGGATTTGCGCAACCTGGATGTTTTCAAGCCCGAGAATTTCCTGATAGGCGTGTGCAAGCTGGATTTGACCCGTTGCCGCAGCGGCCTGACTCTCTTCAAGCCGAAGCGGGTTGTTTTTTAAGCCCAGTACATGTCGACCAATGGCAATGGAGCCGCTGGAAACGATCAGGGTTTCCTGACCGCGTTCACGCATTTTGGCAATATCCTGGCCAAGTGCAGTCAACCAGTCGCGGCGTAGCTGACCGGTGGCGCTGTCTACAAGAAGGGAAGAGCCAATTTTGATGACGACGCGCTTTGCACGGGTAAATCGGTTAATCAGGGGCGCCATGTTGTCGGTTCTTCTCCGGCAAGTGTTCTTTCCTCAGCTTCCTGTTTCGCCCGTTCCTCTGCCTTGCTTTCATCAATGATCTTGAGAAGCGCAAAAAGTAGAGGTTCAACATTTTCGCCGATCACTGCGGAGATAGCAAAAACGGGTTTTCCCGACACCTTCTTGATCGCCTCGATCTTCGATTCCAGCTCTTCATCGGTCACCGAATCCATCTTGTTGAGAGCAATAATCTCTGGCTTTGCAGCAAGGCCCTCATCATAAGTGACAAGCTCGTGGCGGATCGTCTTGTATGAGTCAACTACATCTTCTTCGGTCGCATCAATCAAATGCAACAGAACGCGGCAACGCTCCACATGGCCCAAAAAGCGGTGGCCAAGGCCGATTCCTTCAGAGGCGCCTTCAATCAGTCCTGGAATATCCGCCAGCACGAATTCTCGTTCGCCTACGGCAACGACGCCAAGTTGGGGAACTAATGTTGTAAAGGGATAATCGGCGATTTTTGGTTTCGCGCGGCTGGTAACGCTCAAAAATGTAGATTTGCCGGCATTCGGCAAGCCGACCAATCCGGCATCGGCGATCAGTTTGAGGCGCAGCCAGACCCAGCGTTCCTCCCCCGGCCAGCCGGGCTCGATTTTACGCGGAGCGCGATTGGTTGATGTCTTGAAGGCGGCATTGCCCCGGCCGCCATCGCCGCCCTTGCAGAGTGTGATACTCTGGCCCACTTCGGTAAAATCGGCAATCAGGGTTTCGTTGTCTTCCTCAAGTACCTGGGTCCCGACCGGGACTTTAAGAATGACGTCAGTCGCTGCCGCGCCGGTGCGATCCCGGCCCATGCCATGGCCGCCACTTTTCGCCTTGAAATGTTGTTGATAACGATAGTCAATCAGCGTGTTCAGCCCCTCGACGCATTCAACAATGACAGACCCGCCGCGACCGCCATCACCACCATTCGGGCCACCGAACTCGATAAATTTTTCACGCCGGAAGCTAAGTGCGCCGGGCCCTCCGTTACCGGAGCGAAGATAAACTTTCGCTTGATCGAGAAATTTCATAACGCTGTCGCTAGCCTTTGTCAGACATCGAACTTAGTTCGCATGTCAATTAAAACAAAAAAGGGGAATGGCCGGACCATTCCCCTTCTTCAATCTTCTAACCGTATGAAGCGGGCGTTACGCCTGCTGCTCCACGGATACATAGATTTTTCCGCCACTTTTCTTGGTAAATTTTACATTACCATCAATAACGGCGAAGATGGTGTGGTCCTTGCCCATGCCTACATTGTCGCCCGGGTACCATTTGGTGCCGCGCTGGCGCAGGATGATGTTGCCTGGAATAACTTTTTCGCCACCATATTTCTTGATGCCGAGGCGGCGACCAGCTGAGTCGCGACCGTTACGGGATGAACCGCCAGCTTTTTTATGTGCCATCTAGTTTACTCCTCGGTTTTCTTAGCGGCTGCCTTCTTGGGCGCTGCTTTCTTCGCAGGTGCTTTCTTTTCGGCGGTAGCCTTTGGGGCTGCCTTCTTGGCGGCTGCCTTTTTAGGTGCGGCTTCGGCCTTTTCTTCCTTTGCAGGAGCGTCGGCCTTTACCTCGGCTTCCTTCTTCGGAGCGGCTTTCTTAGCCGTGGCCTTCTTTGCGCCTTTCGCGGCAATGTCCGTGATTCTAAGAACGGACAGGTCCTGACGGTGCCCGGCCTTGCGGCGGTAATTCTGCCGACGCTTCTTCTTGAACACTACAATCTTATCGGCACGTGCCTGTTCCAGCAGCGTTGCTGAAACGACGGCACCATCGAGAAGCGGTGCGCCAATCGTTAAAGCTCCGTCTTCACCGGAGATAGCAAGAACCTCATCAAGCTGCACACTATCGCCTGCTTCGCCAGCGAGGCGCTCCACCTTGATAACATCGTCTTTGGCGACTTTATATTGCTTGCCGCCGGTTTTGATCACTGCAAACATGGCTGATCCGTTTCGAACATGTTAAATAGGCCGCCAAGACTAATTTCTTTGCGCACCACAATTGAAGGCCGCAATATATCCATGGCCCGGGCGAAGTCAACCTGATTCAAGCGTTGATTTGAAGTTTTTGGCGCAATCCGCTCTTGCGTCGCCAAATACCATGCGCTACAAGCCGTTTTCCAGAGATTTTGGGCACTCAGATGCTTAGTTATAGCGTCATCCGCCTAAATTTCCAAGCGGTCGGTTGGCAGAGTGGTTGAATGCGCCGGTCTCGAAAACCGGTAAGGGTGAATGCCCTTCGAGAGTTCGAATCTCTCACCGACCGCCATTTCCGTCATACTTAACCGTTGACGGGGTATAAAGCATCTACTATTCATGATATATGGATTAATTCAGTTTTATTTATCTCAATCAAGCGCATGGTCATTCAATATGGCCGGATATTTTTCCGCTTTTAACAGAAGCGAGATAAGAGGGTACATGTCTATCGTCATTTATCATAACCCAGAATGCGGCACGTCACGCAATGTGTTGGAAATCATTCGTGCCTTTGCCGAAGAACCTGTTGTAATTGACTATCTGAACACAGGGTGGACACGCCCGCAATTACTGGGCCTGTTTGCCGCTGCCGGCTTGACACCGCGCGAGGCATTGCGGATTTCAAAATCACCCGCTGAGGAGCTTGGATTGACTGACCCTGCGGTCTCCGATGATGCACTTCTGGAGGCAATGGTGGAACATCCTGTGTTGGTAAATCGTCCCATCGTCTGTACCCCGAAGGGTGTAGGACTTTGCCGTCCATCAGAAACAGTCTTCCGGTTAATTGACGCTGCATCCGGAAAAACCTACACAAAAGAAGATGGGGAGGTCATTGCGGTACCATGAAGACCGTTCTACCGAATATAGTTGCCGAGCATTTTCATGCAATTCAAACAGACAAACTGGCACTTTCAGGCGAGCCAACTCATCCGCCACGTATCTTGATGCTCTATGGATCCCTTCGTGAGCGATCCTATTCCAGACTCATGACCGAAGAAGCTTCGCGAGTGCTTCGCCAATTCGGGGCGGAGGTAAAGATATATGATCCCTCAGGATTACCCCTTGTCGATGACGCTTCTGAAAGCCATCAAAAGGTGCAGGAGTTACGAGAACTATCGCTTTGGTCTGAAGGGCACGTCTGGTGTTCGCCTGAACGTCATGGCGCAATGACGGGGGTTTTGAAAACACAGATAGACTGGCTCCCCTTGGCCCCAATTGGTGGGGTCAGGCCCACACAAGGGCGCACTCTCGCACTGATGCAGGTGTGTGGTGGGTCACAGAGTTTTAACGCCGTCAATCAAATGCGCATATTAGGCCGATGGATGCGCATGATTACGATTCCCAATCAATCATCTGTTTCAAAAGCGTTTTTGGAGTTTGAAGACGATGGCTCCATGAAGCCATCTCCGTTCTACAATCGTATGGTTGATGTGATGGAAGAATTGGTGAAATTCACCCTTCTTACGAGAGGACGGGCTTCCTATCTGGTGGATCGATATTCGGAACGGATTGAAAGTGCAGAAGTCTTGTCGAAACGTGTAAATCAGAAATCAATGTGATTGCGCCGAGCCTATGGAGTAGGTCAGGCAGACTCTGATTCGACATCGCCTTGCTAATTTTTTACGCGATCCACGACGGCACTTTGATAGTCGACCGACTACAATCGTGTCATCAAGTCCTAATCCGATAGGGTTGACCCGCTGCAGAGTGTCCTCACCAAGCTAAATGTGAATAGTAAATCGATGCGATGTTTTTGAACCATCTGGTATTGGGAATCGGCCGGATGGATTGGAATTCCCATCGATCTTGATGCCCAAGAAATTTTGGTAAATGAACATCTATAAACATGGACGGTTTCCCTATCTATTATCCAATTTACAGAGACGGGCGACAAAACATTCGCGAGACTTAATGTTCTGTTTATCCATGATTCCGTTGCCCTGGGAGTGAACGTTCATGAGCCATTGCGGGATATTTATCTTGCCCGGAAATCACGCATTTAACCGATATATTAGAAAGGGAGACAGGTTTTTTCTTGTGTCCTAATTTTATATCTATATGAAATACATGAAATATTCCGTATGCGCGACAAATTCTGTTTGAAGCAGCTACATAATAATAACCTCTGCAGAGGAGTAAAACATAAATGGCTGACGTTCACGAATCACTTGATCCAATTTTTTCCGAGGTACTCCGGCGGAATGCCGGGGAAACGGAGTTTCATCAGGCTGTTCGAGAAGTTCTGGATAGTATCGGTAGGGTAGTCGTAAAGAATCCGACATACGCGAGCAATGCCGTCATAGAAAGAATATGTGAGCCAGAACGTCAAATCATATTCAGGGTTCCGTGGGTGGATGATCAGGGGGATGTTCAGATCAATCGCGGGTTCAGGGTCGGGTTTAATTCCGCTTTAGGCCCTTATAAAGGGGGCCTGCGGTTTCACCCTAGTGTAAACTTGGGCATCATTAAATTTCTTGGATTTGAACAGATCTTCAAGAATGCCCTTACGGGCCTTCCAATTGGTGGGGGAAAGGGCGGCGCTGATTTTGATCCTAAAGGGCGCTCCGAAATGGAGATTATGAGGTTTTGTCAATCATATATGACAGAACTCAGCCGACATATTGGTGAGTATACAGATGTTCCCGCAGGTGATATCGGCGTTGGACAACGTGAAATCGGTTTTATGTTTGGCCAGTATAAGCGGATGACAAACCGATATGAATCGGGCGTGCTTACGGGTAAAGGCCTGACTTGGGGTGGCTCTCGGGTACGCAAAGAAGCAACCGGATATGGAGCGGCTTTCTTCGTGGAGCGGATGCTGGGCACCCGATCAAATAGCTTTGATGGTAAGAAAGTAGTCGTTTCCGGCTCAGGAAACGTGGCAATTTATACCATTGAGAAAATCACACAGCTGGGGGGACGGGTAATTGCCTGTTCTGATTCGGACGGCTTCGTTGTTGAAGACGAAGGTATAGATTGTGAACTTCTAAAAGAAATAAAGGAAGTTAAGCGCGGACGACTCTCCGATTATGCGAAAGAACGAAATGCAACAGCGGCATACAATTCGTCTGGCAGCATCTGGAATACACCCTGCGATGTCGCAATGCCATCCGCCACCCAAAATGAACTGAATGGGAAAGATGCCCAGGCTCTCATAAACAACGGCGTTATTGCCGTTGGAGAGGGAGCGAATATGCCGTGCACACCGGAGGCCGTTAAAGCGTTTTTGGATGCCGGTGTGTTGTTTGCACCCGGAAAAGCTGCGAACGCGGGCGGTGTCGCTACAAGCGCTCTTGAAATGCAGCAAAATGCCTCCCGAGATTCCTGGACATTTGAGGAAACGGAACAACGACTCGCGGCTATAATGCGAAAAATTCATGATCGCTGTGAACGGACAGCCGAAGAGTACGGGCTGGAGGGTAACTATGTTGCCGGAGCGAACATTGCCGGGTTTATCCGTGTTGCAGAGGCAATTCGTGCTTTAGGGGTGATTTAAACTAAACGCTTTCGGTCACTGGATTTCTATAATGGCTTGCGGCAGAAAGTAGCAGGATGAGTAATTTTACCTGACATGGCCCGAATAAATGCTAGTCTGTGGCCATCCTGATATATGCGGAGTAAGGCAGCATGTTTGGCATTGATGCAATTGATCTCGCCCGAATGCAATTTGCCTTTACTGTGTCCTTTCATATTATTTTTCCGGCTTTCTCCATCGGATTGGCCAGCTACCTTGCCGTCCTGGAAGGCCTATGGCTCTGGAAAAAGGAACAGAAATATATCGAGGTCTTCAACTACTGGAAGACCATCTTTGCGGTCGGCTTCGGGATGGGGGTCGTCTCGGGAATCGTGATGGCCTATCAGTTCGGCACGAACTGGTCCGTATTTTCCGACAAGGCCGGGCCAGTGATAGGGCCATTGATGGGTTATGAGGTTATGTCCGCCTTTTTCCTTGAGGCAGGCTTCCTCGGCGTGATGTTGTTTGGCCAGAAACGGGTCGGGCCAAGGCTTCACTTTTTTGCGACATTGATGGTTGCTGCAGGAACACTGTTCTCTGCCTTCTGGATACTTTCCGTAAATTCCTGGATGCAGACCCCCACCGGGCACATAATCAATGCGGCCGGACAATTCGTCCCTGACGACTGGTTTAACGTGATTTTCAATCCCTCCTTTCCATATCGGTTGGTTCATATGGTGTTGGCGGCGTATTTGACCACGGCCTTTGTCGTTGGCGCCGTCGGAGCCTTTCATCTGTTGAAAGACAAGTCCAATAAAAACGCCCGACTGATGTTTTCGATGGCAATGTGGATGGCGGCGATAGTAACCCCGATCCAGATAATCGCAGGCGATCAGCACGGATTGAACACGCTTGAGCATCAACCGGCAAAGATTGCGGCGATAGAAGGACATTATAAGAATGTGAAAGGCGCACCGCTTCTACTTTTCGGTATGCCGGATAATGACGAGGCGAAGACCCTCTACACCGTTGAAGTACCAAGGTTGGGATCGCTTATCCTCACCCATAGCTGGGATGGCGAATTACAAGGTCTTGAGTCATTCCCGAGAGAAGATTGGCCGAATACGTTCCTGATTTTCTGGACATTCAGGATCATGGTGGGAATGGGCATGATCATGCTCTTCATTGGGCTTTGGAGTTCGTTGCGTCGGTATCAGGGGCGCCTTTATGAGGATCGTTGGCTTGCTCGCGCCGCAGTGGCTGCAGGCCCGATCGGCTTCATTGCGGTGCTTTGTGGCTGGGTCACAACAGAGGCGGGCCGGCAGCCCTGGACGGTATATGGGTTGCTGCGAACTTCGGAGAGCGCGTCCCCCCTAAATGGGGTCGAGGTCGGCGGCACGTTGATCGCCTTCATTCTCGTCTATTTTGTCCTGTTTGGTACCGGCGTGTATTATATGTTGCGGCTGATGGCGAAATCGCCCGAACCCGTTCCCGAGACCACAACGGCGAGCCTAAAGAGGGCGTCCGGAATGACAGGGGCCCCCTCAACTTTTGATCACTCCCAATCTTGACGCAGGGGAGGAAAAAACATGCTGGAATTTGATCTACCTCTTATTTGGGCCGCAATTATTGCGTTCGCAATTCTTGCCTATGTGTCGCTCGACGGGTTCGATTTGGGGGTCGGTATTCTGTTTCCACTGGTTCCGGAGGAATCAGGTCATCGCGATGTGATGATGAATTCGGTTGCGCCGATCTGGGACGGCAATGAAACCTGGCTCGTTTTGGGCGGCGGCGGTTTGCTCGCCGTCTTTCCGCTTGCCTATGCTGTTGTTCTGCCCGCCCTTTATATCCCTATTATTGTTATGTTGCTGGGACTTATCTTCCGCGGGGTTGCCTTTGAGTTCCGCTGGCGGGCGTCTGAAAAAAGACGCATCTGGTGGGATCGTTCCTTTGCCTTTGGGTCCATAGTAGCGACTTTGGCGCAAGGCATATGTCTTGGTGCGCTCATTCAGGGAATTGAGGTTGTTGATAGGAGTTTTGCCGGCGACCGTCTCGACTGGTTAACACCTTTCTCATTACTGACCGGATTTTCCCTTGTAGTCGGGTATACTCTTTTGGGAGCGACATGGCTGGTCATGAAAACGGAAGGAGAGCTGCAAAATCTAGCGCGAAAGTATTCCATGATTTCAGGTTTGGGCACCCTTATTCTCGTCGGAATTGCCAGTTTTGCAACCCCGTTCCTTGATGCGCAATATCATCACCGCTGGTTTGAAGGAACAAATCTGTTATTCAGTATTACGATCCCGTTCCTGTTAGCAATTTGCGCGGCCATTCTGTTTATTGGACTTAAACGCCATCACGATATCAGACCTTTTTTTGCGGCTCATGGCATTTTTCTGCTTTGTTACATCGGAATTGGAATCAGTTTCTATCCCCGTATGGTGCCGCCTGATATTACGATCTGGGCCGCGGCAGCGCCTGAAAAAAGTTTGCAATTTCTATTAGTTGGGACCATTTTTCTTGTTCCCATAATTCTTTCCTACACCATATACAACTATTGGGTGTTCCGGGGGAAGGTCGATAAGGAAGGTGGATATCACTGATGTCTGTTCGATTGCGGCAGTATCTCTGGTTCGTCGCTTTGTGGGTGTTGGGGGTTTTAGCGGTTGGTGCCGTAGCGCTTCTTATTCGGCTTGTCCTAATGCCATAACCAAGGCTAAGTATTGAAAATCAGCAGTTCCGACAAATTCTCTAATTTCTAAGATGTCAATTTGTGACAATTAATCCCTCTTGCGTCTGTCAAATGTCTGTCATACGGTAATAAATTGGGAGATAGGGGGCTGCTTTTTTGGATGGGAGGCGGCCTTATATCCACAACGTCAGTGATAGCTGACGAAAAAAAGATTGCTTGGCATTGCGACAGGTTTTTTCATCGAGGGGAGGCGAATGGAATATTTTTTGCAGCAATTGATCAATGGTATTACGCTGGGATCGATTTATGGTCTTATCGCGATCGGTTATACCATGGTTTACGGAATCATCGGCATGATCAATTTTGCTCATGGCGACATTTTCATGGTGAGTTCGTTTATCGCGCTGATTGTTATAACGGCTCTTGGGTTGACGATATCAACCGGGCTCGGATTGACTATACTGGCGCTCATACTCGTGCTTGTGACGGCTATGGTAATTGCGTCGGTATATGGGTGGACAACAGAACGGCTAGCCTACCGTCCGCTTAGGGGTTCCTTCCGGCTTGCCCCGCTGATCACGGCCATTGGCATTTCTATTGTACTGCAAAACTATATCCAGATCACACAAGGCGCCCGGGTTAAGCCGCTCCAACCCATAATCGCGGATGGCTACACCTTGATGACGCGGGTTGACGCGAATGGCGAATTTGCCGTTCAGATTTCCAATATGCAGATCCTGATCATTGTCGTGACGATTATCTTGATGACGATTTTTTCCCTTATTATCGCCAAGACATCTCTTGGCCGGGCGCAACGGGCCTGTGAGCAGGATCGTAAGATGGCCTCACTCCTCGGCATCAATGTAGACCGGACAATCTCCATGACCTTCGTGATGGGTGCCGCGCTTGCGGCGGTTGCTGGTTTGATGTTCCTTCTGTATTACGGCGTAATTGATTTCTTTATCGGCTTTGTTGCTGGTGTGAAGGCATTTACCGCCGCTGTATTGGGCGGGATCGGGTCGCTTCCTGGGGCAATGCTTGGGGGGCTGGTTATCGGACTGATTGAAACATTGTGGTCCGCCTATTTCTCAATTGAATATAAGGACGTCGCCGCCTTTTCCATGTTGGCGATTGTGTTGATCTTTCTGCCGCAAGGCTTGCTCGGTAAGCCGGAGGTGGAAAAAGTATAATGGCAGATACGGAAAGCACCCCCTCGCGCCCAGCTCGACATCTGGATTTTAGCAAAGTCGTAAAAGACCTCATTGTTACGACACTGATAGCAACGGCAGTTTTTGGCTCCACGATCGCGTTCCGGACCGTGTCCGCAGCGGGTGGTCTCGGGCTAGAAGTGCGCTATGATATCGCCTTTTATGTGATTGCCGCTGTGGTTATTGGCCGGTTGTTGCTTTGGATCTTCGTTTGGAGCAAGCCTCCCGGAACATCCGCCGTTGAAATGCCGGTGAGTATAAAGTCCGGCCTTGCGAAGGTATCCGCGAAAGTAGGTAAGGGGTTCGGGCCAACGATGCTCTTGTTTGCCTTGGTTTTCCCCTTCCTGCCCTTTACCGATCGTTATCTCCTTGACCTGAGTATCCTGATTCTGACGTATGTCATGCTTGGCTGGGGCCTGAATATTGTAGTCGGCCTTGCCGGGCTTCTGGACCTTGGCTATGTGGCGTTTTATGCCATCGGGGCCTATTCTTATGCACTGTTAGCCCAGTATTTCGGATTCTCTTTTTGGATGTGTCTTCCGCTCGCCGGGATTCTTGCGGCGTTTTGGGGAATTATTCTTGGGTTCCCGGTTCTTCGGCTGCGCGGGGACTATCTCGCGATTGTGACGCTCGCTTTTGGCGAGATTATTCGCATTGTATTGCTCAATTGGTATCAGTTTACGGGCGGGCCTGACGGGCTTTCCGGGATACCACGGCCAAGCTTTTTTGGCCTTCCCTTTAACCGTAGTGAAGGGGGCTTTGCTGATTTCTTTGGTCTCGATTATTCTTCGATACATCGCATCATGTTCTTGTATTTCCTGATCCTCGCTTTGGCGCTACTCACTAATTTTGTGACTAATCGCCTCCGCCGCCTGCCAATCGGTCGTGCCTGGGAAGCCTTGCGTGAAGATGAGATCGCCTGCCGGTCACTTGGCCTCAATACAACCTCCGTGAAACTGACAGCCTTCGCCATTGGCGCTATGTTCGCCGGTTTTGCGGGGTCATTTTTTGCCACTCGACAAGGATTTATCTCGCCAGAAAGTTTCACCTTTATTGAATCGGCCCTGATCCTAGCGATTGTTGTTCTTGGCGGCATGGGTTCGCAAACTGGTGTGGTAATTGCTTCCATTGCCATGATTGGTGGTTTTGAAATCTTCCGGGAGGCCGAACAGTTTCGAATGCTGATATTTGGTCTTGCCATGGTGATAATAATGATCTGGCGGCCGCGCGGCCTGATCTCGACACGTATCCCGTCCATCTTTCTTAAAGAGAAAAAGAAGGTGTCAGCAGATATGGTTGCACAAGGGGAGGGGCACTGACATGGCACATATTGTTGATGATCCGGTTCTGAGCGTTGAACATCTGAATATGCGTTTTGGCGGATTGCTTGCCGTGGACGAGTTGTCTTTTGATGTTGGCAGGAGGGATATTACCGCGCTGATTGGTCCAAATGGAGCCGGGAAAACGACGGTTTTTAACTGTATCACTGGCTTTTACAAGCCGACAGAGGGCAGGATAACAGCCCGTCATGAGACAGGTGAGACTTTCCTTCTTGAACGTATGGATGATTTTAAGATTCCGAAAATTGCCAAAGTTGCGCGAACTTTCCAGAATATCCGCCTGTTCGGGGGCATGACCGTTCTCGAAAATCTGATGGTGGGACAGCACAATACGCTCATGGTCGCATCGAATTATACTTTCGGCGGTATATTCGGGTTGAGTGGATATAAAAAGGCCGAAAAAGAAGCGGTGGAGCTTGCAAAATACTGGATGGAGCAAGCAGGCCTTACCAAACGTGCTGATGATGCAGCGGGGGACCTTCCGTATGGAGATCAGCGGAAACTCGAAATCGCCCGCTCCATGTGTACGAAACCGAAGTTGCTGTGTCTTGATGAGCCAGCTGCCGGCCTGAACCCGCGTGAATCTGAAGAGCTGAACAAGCTGTTGCTTTTTATTCGTAAAGAACGGGATACCGGTGTTCTGCTGATTGAGCATGATATGAATGTGGTGATGGGTATTTCCGATCATATTATTGTACTCGATTATGGCAAGAAAATTGCCGACGGCACACCGGAAGAAATCCGCAACGATCCAAGTGTTATTGCTGCCTATCTCGGGGTAGCAGATGAAGAGGTTGAAGAAGTCGAGCATGAGATTGAGGAGGGAGCGTCCTAATGAGCGAACAGCCTCTTCTGGAAGTAAAGGATGTTGAAACCTTTTATGGGAAAATCCAAGCCCTGAAAGGTGTCACCATGGAGGTGAATTCCGGTGAAATCGTCACCCTCATTGGTGCGAATGGTGCGGGGAAATCCACCCTGATGATGACTATTTGTGGTAACCCGCGGGCGGCTGCCGGCCAAATCATTTTTGACGGACAGGACATTACCAATCTACCGACCCATGAAATCACCCGGATGAATATCGCCCTGTCGCCGGAGGGGCGGCGGATTTTCCCCCGTATGACGGTTTATGAAAACCTGATAATGGGGGCAACCACTTCCGATCCGGCGTATTTCGACAAGGATTTGGCCCATGCATTCGAACTGTTCCCGAGACTGAAGGAGCGTAAAGATCAACGCGGTGGCACCCTGTCGGGTGGCGAACAGCAGATGCTGGCAATTGCCCGGGCCCTCATGGCCCGACCTCGACTACTTCTGTTGGATGAACCGTCGCTTGGTCTGGCACCGCTTGTTGTGAAGCAGATTTTTGAAGCGATCAAGATGCTCAATGAACAAGATGGCCTGACTGTCTTTCTCGTTGAGCAAAATGCGTATCATGCTCTCAAGCTTGCAAATCGTGGGTATGTCATGGTCAATGGCACTGTAACCTTAAGTGGTACTGGCAAGGAGCTGCTGGCAAGTGAGGAAGTCCGAGCGGCATATCTGGAAGGGGGGGCGCACTGATGGGAATTCTGTGGGAAAACAGTTTCACGACTTTCCTGTTCGTTACAGTCATAATTGGCGGTGGCGCGGGATATCTTGCGGGCAGGTCACTTGCGACTAACTGGCGCCCAATTCCGCAACTGATTCTCTTTATGCTGTTGCTCGGGCTTGCTGTGAGATTTTTTCACTTTGCACTATTCGAGGGGACACTGCTATCCATTCACTATTATGTCGTTGACGCGTTGGTGCTGATCGGCATTTCTCTATTGGGTTACCGATTACGGCGTGTGCGGCAAATGGTGACACAATATCGCTGGCTTTATGGACGGGCAGGACTTTTTTCCTGGCGTGAAAAGAAGAACGCCGGAGGTTGAATTCAGCCCGTCGAATTCCCTTTTATATTTGTTTAAAAGTTTGATATAATTTTGAAAAAGCAGCGTGACTTACGAGTTTGCATTCTATCAACAGGGAGTTTGAAGATGAAAAAAATGTTACTTGCCGTATCGGCTATGTCGATGGGCTTGATGGTCAGTTCAGGCGCTGCCTGGGCAGATATCACAATTGCGACGGCGGGTCCGATGACCGGTCAGTATGCCAGTTTTGGCCAGCAGATGAAGGCGGGCGCGGAACAGGCTGTTGCTGACATCAACGCTGCCGGTGGTGTGAACGGTGAAATGCTGAAGCTTGAGATTGGCGACGATGCCTGCGATCCAAAACAGGCTGTGGCTGTTGCCAACCAGATGGCTTCAAAAGGCGTTGTTCTCATGGCGGGTCATTTCTGTTCCGGTTCTTCCATTCCGGCTTCTGCCGTTTATGAGGAAGAAGGGATCATTCAGATTTCCCCAGCTTCCACCGCCCCGAAGCTGACCGATGAAGGCGGCCCGAACGTATATCGCGTTTGCGGTCGCGATGACCAGCAGGGCAAGGTTGCAGGTGCTTATCTTGCAGATCAAACCAAAGCTGGCAAGAAAGTTGCTATTCTGCATGATAAAACCGCCTATGGTAAAGGCCTTGCAGATGAGGCCAAAGCCTCATTGGAAGCAGCCGGAGGCGAGGCAACTATGTATGAGGCCTACACCGCTGGTGAAAAAGACTACACTGCTCTTGTTTCAAAAATGAAGCAGGAAGGTATAGATATCGCCTATATTGGTGGTTACCATACTGAAGCAGGATTGATCGTTCGCCAGATGCGCGATCAGGGCATGAGCACACAGCTCGTCTCAGGTGATGCAATGGTGTCTGCGGAATATTGGTCGATTACGGGAGATGCTGGCGAAGGAACGCTTTTTACTTTCAGTCCTGATCCTCGCTTAAATCCAAAGGCGGCTGATGTTGTAAAAGTCTTTCAAGCTAAGGGTATAGATCCCGAAGGTTATGTCCTTTATACCTACGCAGCCATTCAGGCTTGGGCGGATGCCGCTAGGGCAGCAAAATCAGTAGAACTTGAACCTGTCATGGATTCCCTCAATTCAGGCACATTTGATACGGTTCTTGGCTCCCTATCTTTCGATGACAAGGGTGACGTGACCCTGCCGGGCTATGTCTGGTATGAATGGAAAGATGGCAAATACGCCTATAAGTAAATCCGTTTAGTACCGTAAAAAAAATACCCCGGAAGTTGCGGCTTCCGGGGTTTTTTGTTGGGAACGTTCTACAGGAGATTCTTTAGGTCGAAACGAATATTTTCATATCGGCGTTTAATCAGTTGATAATCAGTTTCTTCTGTTGCGGCAAGACCAGACAGAAGAAGCGTATCCTGCAGGTCGGACGACAGGGAAGCGATGGCCTCGACTACCGCATGATGAATGCGATCAACTTCCTTTTCCGGCCGCTGCGCTGTTATCAAGGGAAGCCCAGGTGTCGGATCGGTTCGTGCAATGACCGTTAGTTTATCCGTCGCGGACACAAAACGCTTTGCATGTTCCCACGTTATCGCATCAATAGAGGCAAGATCTATGTGCCGTTCTGCCAATTCCGTGATGGCGTTGCGGTGACTCATCACCTGTTTATATTGACGGATTTTATTCAGGGATATTCCTTCTGATGCCAAATGAGAGAAAAAAGCAGCAACACCGGATTGCGAAAGGGGGTCATTATATCCGAAGATTGCCGAATCTAGGTCGGTAAGTTCTTCGATGCCACTGTCTTTATGGACAACAATCACGCTGAAATAGCAGCCAGCTCCACAATCGATATCATAGGCTGGCGTGCCAACTAGTGAAACATCCACTGCCAGTTTTTCTACATATGGCAGTCCGCAGGTTTGGCCGAGGAGGAGGTTAGGATGCTGCCAGAACGGCAAAGGATCCTCTGTCCGGGTCAGTTGTGTCGGCGGCGAAAAGCCTGCATCGCTGAGGCTATCATGAAGGGCGGACCAATAGGCATCCGTTGCATCACGGATTTCCGGCCAATCATACATGGGAAGAAGTGCAATGGGCGCAGGCATGGAAGGGGTCAAAACTAAGACTTAAACAGGATCGAGAGGGTAAACCACCGGTTCTTTTTGAACAAAGCCATATGCGCGGAAAACCTCAGTATAATTCTTATAAAAATAACCTTTGTTCATTTCGATAAGCCGGTCCCGGTGAAGTCTGAACAAACCCGGCAATCGATACCATGCGACGGAGGGAAACGCGTGATGAACCGCATGCAGGTTATTGTTCAGGAACAAAAAACGCAACAGTCCTTTATCATCGATCAGGACAGAACGAGCACGCCGGTCTGGGTGGGCCTGATGTTCAAGGAACGTGCGGATCATCAAAAGCGACATACTGAAATAGGTCGCAATCAAATAGCCCACAATTGAAATATTGCTGAAATTCTCAATAATCACAAGGAGTGTGAAAGCCAGCACAAGATGCATAGTCCAAACGCCGAGAAGTTGCCAATTGCTCTTTCTGATTTTCTGAAAATCCGCATAAATAAGGCTAATTATACTCAGCGCTGGACCAATAATCATGCGACCAACCAGAATATTGTTTGCATTCCGCATTAGTTTCTGGAAACGGCTGAAGTTTGCCCATTCCCGCCTTGTAATGTACCAACTCTCTGGATCCTCTGTTGGATTGGTGATCCGTGCCCGCAGATGATGGGTCAAATGTAATTCCTTAAAACGTGGATAAGGCAGGAATAATCCAATCGGCGGCGAAACGATCAGGTCATTGAGGCGCCTGTCAATAAACGGATGCCCATGAATGCACTCATGTTGAAGCGAAGAATGAAAAGTAATTGTGGGAATAAGGAGCAGGGCCATCAGCCAAACCGGTAAGGATACCGGGCCAAACAGAACGAGTCCCCAAATTCCATAGCATGATATAATCAGTGCCAGAGTTTTAATCTCCTGCCGTTCACGCAACAACAATTCGTACCATCTCCTTCAACTATATCTAGAAGGTCGAAGTATGATCTTTAAGCAAGGGAATATACAATGCGAGACTTCGCTAATTTATATGCTAATATAAAACTTAAGTTGTAAGCTGTTACTTAATATGGAATATGATGTGAATACACAACATTTTGACAGTGAGAATGTCGATAAACGGGATATGGCCGAGATTTTCAGGGATCGCATGGCGCTCCTTCTGGCGCGCAAGGGATTTAACCTGAGCCAGTTTGCAAGCAGTGTTGGCATCGACCGTTCCGCCCTCAGCCAGTTTCTCGCGCCAGGCTCTACACGCTTACCACGCGCCGAAACCCTTTGCGCCATTTCACGCACTTACGGCGTCTCCATCGACTGGCTGATGGGTTTGATCGCAAATGACGAGAGTACAAGCGAAGCCGTTCCCATGATTGAAATTGAGCGGGTCACAGAGGCGTCTGCCAGTGTGAAGTTGGCGAAATGGCATCAGGAAGCCATGGGGTATAAAATTCGCTATGTGCCCAGCACATTGCCGGATCTCCTGAGGACAGAGGATATTGGCGCCTATGAGTTTGGCGATTTTTCGACCATAGAGCGTGAAGCAAAAGAACGACGAATGCATGATCAGCTAAACTATAGTCGGCGCCCTGAAACGGATATGGAAGTATGTATGCCGCAACAGGTGATTGAACAACTTGCAAAAGGAGAGGGGATCTGGCGCCAGGTGCCTGTTTCCATCCGGCGTGACCAGGTGAACAATATGATCCGCCTGACTGAGGAGCTTTATCCTACCTTTCGGCTGTTTCTGTTTGATGCGCGGAAGATCTACTCCGCCGCCTACACGCTCTTCGGCCCGCTTCGCGCCGCCATTTATATTGGAAACATGTATCTTCTGGTGAACTCCGTCGAGCATATCCGCGCGCTGACGGCACATTTCGACGGACTTATCCGGATGGCGGAAGTCGGGCCGGACAAGGCGTCTCAAATGATCACGGAATACCTGAAAGCGTTACGTTAAGGCAAGGCCCAAAGCGATTGGCGCGGAAGATGGACAGACACTGTTGATCCTTCTAGAAGAGGCGCCGCGATTAGTGGCGGTAGCGATGCGTCGAACGTGGTGCCTCCTTTAGATAATCTGAGCTGTGTTTGGTTTCCAAGAAATTTCTTTGATTCTATTGTGGCGTGAAAGCTGTTTTCAGCGCTATCCGTAACTCCAATAACGACATTCTCCGGGCGAAAGGTTAGCATCGAACCGTTAGAATTAGCCGTAACTGGAAGGGTAAGGCGGCCCAAAGCACATTCGAAATGGCCTGAGCTACTGATACCTGGAATGAAGTTCTTTGCGCCGAAAAATTTTGCGACATCCAAATCCTCAGGTTGGCCATAGAGAGTGGCGGCATCGGCGTACTGACGAAGTGTCCCATCTAGAATAAGGGCAATTTTACTGGACAATGCGACAGCTTCTTCCTGGTCATGGGTGACAAACAACATGGTCATTCCCATTTCCTGATGAAGTGATTTAAGAAGCTGCTGCATTTCAAGCCGCAGATTCGCATCAAGACTGGAAAAAGGTTCGTCCAGCAGCAGTATTTTTGGTCGGAGTATCAGGGCCCGCGCGAGGGCGATACGCTGTTGCTGTCCGCCGGATAGCTGGTTTGGCTTGCGTGTAGCCATGCCGTCGAGCTTTACAAGCTCCAGCATTGTGCCTACCGCATGAGATATTTCTGCTTTCGGTCGGCGGCGCATTTTCAGACCAAAGCCAATATTTTCCGCCACTGTCATATATGGGAAGAGAAGATGATCCTGAAATACCATAACAGCATCCCGCTTTTCCGGCGGTAATCGCAGTATGGAATGGTCACCAAATCGAATATCGCCAGAGGTTGGGGCGAGGAGGCCGGCGATCATTTTTAAAATGGTGGATTTGCCGCAAGCTGAAGGACCCAGAAGCGCTGTGAGTGATCCGGTTTCGATGAGCAAGGAGACATCCTTCACCGCAGGGACAGATCGTCCCGGATAGAGCTTAACCAGATTTTCGATACTAACGTTGGTCATATTTGCCGTAAACTTTCTGCCGCACTGTTCCGTCCCGTAAGGTGGCGCGCTCCAAGGAGGAGGAGAACCACTCCCGGCAGGATATAGATCATACTGATCGCCCCGGTGATGTCGTTTCGTCCGGCACTTGCAAAGTTAAATAGCAAAAGCGGAAGCGTCACAACACGCCCCCCTCCAATCAGGAGCGTCAGGATATACTGGCTCCAGGAGACCAGAAAAGTGAAGAGCGACCCGATCAATAATCCCGGCAGAATGGCGGGTAGGGTCACATAGTAAAAAGTCTGTATAGCGCTGGCGCCCAGACTGCGGGCTTGCGCCTCTGTATTAGGGTTATAATTGGCAAAGACTCCGGCCATGACCAGCACCATATAAGGTAAGGTCGGGATGAGATGAACAATCAGGACGCCAAGATAGGAACCAGCAAGCCCGATATTCAGGAAGACGACATGAAGCCCAAGAGCGACGGCAATCCCTGGCACAATCGTGGGCGCCAGAATCAACAGCTCTATCGCAGCTTTTCCCCGGAACTGATAGAGCCCGAGCGCTCGGCCTGCGGGTACGCCAATAACTGCGGAAACTATGGTGGCGCAAAAGGCAATCAAGGTCGTTACGCCAAGCGCGGGAAGAACCTCGGATGTGTTCGAAAATACGTAAGACCAGGCCCTCAAACTGTATGCGGATGGGGTGATATCCGGGAAAAACCAGCTTCGGCTTATGGACCAGACGGCAAGTGGTATCAGGGGAAGGATAAGCCAGCTTATCAGCAAGATAAGCGAAAACCATGTCAGCCAAGACAATCCTTCGCCGGATTCTATCCTTTGCCGTTTCACTTCCAGTTCCTTTTCAAGATCGCACATAACGGCGGGCAAGATGCGCATAGCCGAATATCATGATTACACTTAAGAGCGCTATGATCATTCCCATAGCGAGCGCTTCGGGCCGGGCATTTAAATCCACGTCGGTAAAAGCCTGATAAGCCAAAACCGGCAGCGCGGAGGGGTAGTTCTGCCCAAGCAGTGCCGGGATCTCGTAAGCCCCGAAAGTAAAGGCAAAAACGATCATGGCTGCAGCAAGAAGACCGGGGAATAGTAATGGCAGGAGGACATGACGAAAACATTGCCAGCGACTTGCGCCCAGGACGCGCGCCGCAGCCTCATAGTCACGGCCGATAGTTTGCATATTGGCGAGTAAGATCAACCCGATAAAGGGCACTTCCTTCCAGACATATTGCAGGATAATCCCAATAGCAAGCGGATCATAAATCAGTGCCGGAAATTCAGACGGCTTTGTAATAATCTCAAACTCATACGCCAAGCGAGCAAAAAATCCCGACTGGGAAAAAAGATAGAGGATTCCCACTGCACCCACTAAATGGGGCACGGTCAGATTTATCTGGAAGAGAAAATTGATAACAGATCGGCCGATAAAGCTCCGACGCAGGATCAATGCCGCGCCGATTGCAAGGAGCGAGGCGATCACAGTGGATGTGAACGCAATATAAAAGGTCAACAGAAAGGAGAGGTAAAACCTTTCAGAGGCAAGAATATTACGATAGGCGTTCAGGTTAAACTCTTCCCGGCCAAGGAGTGGCATGTATCCCAGGCTGCCAATCAGGCCAAGAATAAGCCCGCCCAGAAACAGTCCGGCGATAATGACCAACGCGGGTGACAGGAGCAGCACAATTTTCCAGCGTTCAAGCAAGGAATGCCCTTCTGTTTGATCGAAAGATGAGGTGGCCAATCAGGATTGTCATGTCATTTAGCGACATTATACTGCCAGCCTTTTTCGATGGCACTGATCCAATCTGGATGTAATTCAGGCAGTGCTTTGGCAGATAGCACTGACGGGGCGATGACAGAGGGGTGACGGGGTAACTTGGCGAAGAGATTGCGTTGATCTTCCGTTAGACGATCAATGTCGATGGCTGGTGCGGCGCCCCAGACATTGGTTTTTGCTTTTTCAAACTGGGCATCGAAGGACAAAAGGAAATTAGCTGTGACCATCGCTGCGGCCTTATTTGGTGAATTATAGGGAATAGCGACATAGTTGGTGTTGCCTATAGTCCCATCCTCAAGGACAAAGGATCGGGTCGTCTCAGGAAAGATCCCGTTCTCCACATTGATGCCGAAAATCGCCGGATCATAATCAAAGTATAGCGCGACCTCACGATTGGCGAAAAGCTGGGCGAGATTGGCGATGGAGTTGGGATATGTTTTCCCCTCACGCCAGAGATAGGGTTTCATATCATTCAGGATTGCCCAGGCTTTCGGCGCAATAGCATCAAATTTCTGTTGATCAAAATCGCCGAGAAGCGAGCTAGGGCCACCGGCGGCATGATAAAAGACATGGCGTATAAAAACGCTACCATTAAAGTCCGTCGCCGCCGGATAGGTGAATTCACCCGGGTTTTTCTGAGCCCACTCTATTAATGCTGGAATACTCTCTGGCGGGTTCTTCGTGCGGGCGCTATCGTAAGCAAACGCGAACTGAGCCCGGTTCCACGGCACTTCGCATTCGTCTACCGCAAGGCCAAAGTCATTGGCGATGGACTGATCCTGCCAATTAACCAATTGATTGTTGGGGAGCAGGTCATGATAGCCGCAAAAGAGCAAGTTACCCTGTTTCATCGTGCGGAAATTGCCGCCGTTAATCCAGATTAGGTCGACAGAACCATCATCGTTGACCCCCGCTTGCTTTTCACCAAGGACGGCATTAACTGCCTCTGCTGTATCGTTAATACCGATGCGCTTTAAGGTGATATCATAGCGCTGTTTCAGTGCTCCGCCGATATATTCGGATACATACTGATTGATATTGTCCGCACCGCCCCACATGAACCAGTTGACAGTGCCACCTTTCGCCGCAGCGATAACTTCATCCCAGTTTTTATAGTTGGCCCTTTCTGTGGAGTGGGCAGAAAGGGGAAGGAGAACCGCAAAGAACGTCGCCAATAGAAAGAGGCGTGACCAAATAGTGAGCTCGGTTGACTGATAGCGTGACATATTCTCCGGTTCCGTTATTTGTAAGTCAGGGCTTTTCGGCGGCTATCCTAACCAAAAGCATTGGGTCCGTCCGCCAAATACTCGTCAAGTTACTACAATTTTTCGAGATCAGGCGCCGCAGCCAGGTAAAATGAATGCCAGAAAATTGTTAGGCGATAAGTTGTGGTTTGGCGTACAGTAGGTTGTTGTGTTTAGGCTATACGATAGGTTTTTATCATGGTGTCGCAGCCATTGGACAGAACAGATTATCGAATTTTGCGTGAAATTCAGGCAAATAGCCGTATTTCCATGGTTGAGCTTTCCCGCCGCGTGAACTTGACCAAAACCCCCTGTGCCGAACGGGTGAAACGTCTTGAAAAATCGGGAGTCATCAAGGGATATTTTGCTGCCCTCGAACCAGAGGCCGTGTCTGCCGGTCATGTGGTTATGGTGCAGGTCCAGCTTTCAAGAACGACTGCGGCGGAACTGGAAGAATTCAATGCTGCCGTCCAGCGTGTTCCGGAAATTCAGTCCTGTATGATGATGGCAGGGGGCTTTGATTACCTTCTGAAAATCCGTACGCGTGATATCGCAGCATATCGGGAATTACTGGGAACAGCTATTTCGCAATTACCACATGTGATGCAGACCCATACCTATGTGGTGATGGAAGTGGTCAAGGATGAAGTTACCCTATCGTTACCGGCGCTACCAGGAAAACGGATGAAATGAAAAAGGCAATTCGGGGTCGCTATCTATCCTATAGGGATAATCCTTTTACGAAGCCAATTAAAGATTGCCTTCAGTATGAGGAGGATGGGCTTATCGTCATGGATGAGGGGCATATCACCGCGATTGGACCTGCCAACGATTTATTGCCTACTCTTGATGAAAAAGTGTCCGTAACGCGATATGAGGATGCCTTGATCTTTCCTGGCTTCATTGATTGCCATGTCCATTATCCGCAAACTGAAATAATCGGCGCGTTTGGCATGCAGCTGATTGACTGGTTGAATAATTACACCTTTGTTGCTGAGCAGAAGTTTGCCGATAAAGAGTATGCGCGGGCGGCATCAGATGTCTTCCTGAGGGAAATTCTGCGCGCGGGCACAACGACAGCTACTGTTTTCTGTACTGTTCACCCGCAATCCGTTGATGCCTTTTTTGAGCAATCAGCAAAGATAAATATGCGCAATATTGCAGGCAAGGTACTGATGGATCGACATGCGCCGTCTGCCCTTACGGATACCGCTCAGAGCGGATATGACCAGACAAAAAGCCTGATCGAGAAGTGGCATGGCGCGGGGCGGGCGCTCTATGCGGTTACGCCGCGCTTCGCACCGACAAGTACGGAAGAGCAGATGGAAATGACGGGCGCTGTCTGGAAGGAGCATCCGGGCACATATCTGCAATCGCATATATCAGAGAATAAAGCGGAAATTGAATGGGTGCGGAAGCTTTACCCAACCCAAAAAAGCTATGTCGATGTCTATGATCATTATGGGCAACTCGGCCCTCGAGCAATCTACGGTCATGGCGTTCATTTTACGGAAGAGGATTTTCGCATTTTTTCAGAGACAGGAACTGCGATTGCCCATTGTCCGACGTCAAATCTCTTTTTAGGGAGCGGTTTGTTCAAGCTTGAAAGAGCGATGACCGGCTCCACCTCTATACTCACCGGCCTCGCTACTGATCTTGGTGGCGGGACAAACTTTTCTCAACTCGTCAGTATGAACGAGGCGTACAAGATTGCCCAGTTGAACGGTTTTGCGCTGGATGCCTACAAGGCTTTTTATCTTACCACCCGTGGTGCGGCGACGGCCCTCTACCTGGAAGATCGTATAGGAAGTATCGAGCCAGGATATGAAGCCGATATTACGATTTTGGATTTGAAGGCAACACCACTTCTTGCCTATCGGCTTAACTATGCCGAGAATCTGGAAGAGACGTTGTTTGCCTTGATAACATTAGGCGATGACCGGGCCGTGCAGGCGACCTATATTGCCGGCGAATGTGTGTATAATCGTGACCGTGAGACAGGAGAAGAACAGTTCTATGGTCTTTAGCGCAGTCGATTTCTAGGCGGGCAGGCGACCGCCAAGGGCGGCTGTAACTTCGGTCGCAATTTCCACTGTAATCCTGCCAAGCTCGATCAGTCGATCTTTTGATATTCGAGCGGCGGGCCCGGAGATGGAAAGGCCGGCCAATGGTTCAGCGTGTTCGTCATGGATGATTGCTGCGGCGCAGCGAAGGCCAACGGCGTGCTCTTCATCGTCAATTGCAAAACCGCGGATACGAGACTTTGCAAGTTCGTCATACAGAATTTCGGGATCCGTTATGGTTTTATCTGTAACTTTTGTCAGGCTCTGATTCTCAATAATCCGCGCCACATCCGGCCCGTCCATCGTCATCAAAATTGCTTTTCCGACACCGGAGCAGTGCATCGGAACGCTATTTCCCGGTTTGGAAAAGACCCGCATCATTTCGCGACTTTCAACCTGGGCGAGGTAGATCGCCTTGTCGCCATCTGCAATCGCAAGATTCACCGTTTCGCCGCTTAACTCCATCAACCGGCGCATATACGGGCGGGCAACTGTAGAAAGATCGCGTGAGACCAGAAAGCCATTCCCCGTAACAAAAGCCTGCATGGCAATCTGCCACCGGCTCGCGTCCCGATCATATTGCACATAGCGTTCCTCCTGCAGGGTCGTCAGCAGGCGATGAGTCGTCGACGGGGCGAGTGACAGGGATTTGGCGATTGCGGTGAGGGACAGGCCCGGCGGATTCTTTGCAATCACATTTAGAATAGACAGGGCCCGCGTCAGGGATTGTACCTGACCCGTCCGGGTAGAAGCTGTGTTGGCTGGTTTCGTCTTCGCCATTCTAATTTTTCCATAATGCGAAATTAATTCCATTTTAGTTTATTCTCTTTGCCCGACCTGTCAATGTCAGGTGAATATTTAGCCGACAATCGGGTTCTTCCAGGATTGTCAAAATCGCTTTTGACTAAACAAAGAAAGTAAGCTGATGACGATGCGAGAGACTAAAGCCGGGCTACAGGTTGCAACGGAGATTGTAGAGTTGGTGGAAAAGGAAATTCTGCCAGGTCTGAACGTGACAGCGGATACGGTCTGGAATCTTCTCGCCGATCTTGTCGCCAATTTTGGTCCGCGGAACAAGCAGCTATTGTTAAAGCGTGAGGAGTTGCAGGCCAAGATTGACGCTTGGCATCTCGCTGCCAAAGGCAAGCCACATGATGCTGTTACCTACAAGGCCTTTCTTGAAGAAATTGGCTATCTGGTGCCCGAAGGACCTGCATTCAATGTCACCACAGCCAATGTCGACCCTGAGATTTCAGATGTTGCCGGGCCGCAACTCGTCGTACCGGTCATGAATGCCCGCTACGCCCTCAATGCAGCTAACGCACGTTGGGGAAGCCTTTATGATGCTCTCTATGGTACCGATATTCTGCCCGAGTCGGATGGCTGCGAAAAAGGAAGTAGTTATAATCCAAAGCGGGGACGTAAAGTTATTGAATATGGATTTGGAGTTCTTGATCGCGCGGCGCCGCTTGCCAAGGGCAGTCACAAGGATGCAAAGGCCTATCAGTTGAAAGATGACGATGGCGGCAAGCTGCTGGGAGTAGAGCTTGCTGATGGTTCACTGACGTCTTTAGCCGATCCCGCACAGTTTGTTGGTTACCTTGGGGACAAGGCGCCAACTTCCATCCTTCTAAAAAAGAACGGCCTGCACCTGGATATCCAGATTGATCCCGCGCATCCGGTCGGGAAAGACCATCCCGCGGGTGTGAAAGACATTTTGATGGAGTCGGCACTTTCCACCATTCAGGACTGCGAAGATTCGGTTGCCGCTGTTGACGCGGCGGACAAGGCCTTGGTCTATCGAAACTGGCTTGGTCTGATGAAGGGCGATCTTGAGGATCGTTTTGAAAAAGCCGGAAAGACAGTGGTCCGGACACTGAACCCGGACCGGACATATCTTGATCCGATCGGTTCTGAAATGACACTTCACGGCCGCAGTTTGTTGCTTGTCCGGAATGTGGGCCACCTAATGACGATAAATGCAGTACTCGATCCTGACGGAAATGAAATACCCGAAGGCATTCTCGATGCAGTGTTGACCACTGCGGGAGCACTGCATGATCTGAAAAAGTTAAGTCGTTATTCCAACAGTCGTGCTGGCAGCCTTTATATCGTGAAACCGAAAATGCATGGACCGGAGGAAGTAGCCTTTACAAACGATCTTTTTGCTGCAGTAGAGGATGGCTTTAATCTTCCCCGCAATTCATTGAAAGTAGGGGTCATGGATGAGGAGCGACGGACCACGGTTAACCTGAAGGAGTGCATCCGAGCTGTATCGGAGCGGATTTTCTTTATCAATACAGGTTTCCTCGATCGGACGGGTGATGAAATACACACAAGTATGGAAGCGGGTGCGTTCATGCGCAAAGATGATGCGAAGGGTGAACCATGGATTGCCGCCTATGAGGACTGGAACGTGGATATAGGCCTGGAAACCGGTCTTCCCGGGCATGCCCAGATTGGTAAGGGCATGTGGGCGATGCCCGATGAAATGGCCAAGATGATGGATGCAAAGATCGGTCATCCGATGGCGGGGGCCAATTGTGCCTGGGTTCCCTCACCAACCGCAGCAACACTCCATGCGATGCATTATCACGAGGTGTCCGTTAAAGGCCGCCAAAAGGAGATCGCGTCACGTGGCCGGGCAAGCCTGGATAGCATCCTGACGCCCCCTTTGCTGAAAGGTGTGAACTTATCGGAAAAAGAAGTTCAGGCGGAACTGGACAATAATGCCCAAGGGATACTTGGCTATGTGGTGCGCTGGATCGATCAGGGCGTTGGCTGTTCCAAGGTGCCGGACATTAATAATGTAGGGCTGATGGAGGATAGGGCGACATTGCGCATCTCCAGCCAGCATATCGCTAACTGGCTTCATCACGGGATTTGCACGGAAGATCAGGTGATGGAAACGATGAAGCGCATGGCTGCAATTGTGGATGAGCAGAACGCCGGTGATTCAGCCTATATGCCGATGGCCGGAAATTTCGATAGCTCGGTCGCGTTCAAGGCGGCCTGCGATCTTGTACTTAAAGGGCGGGCACAACCAAGCGGTTACACAGAGCCCATCCTCCATGCACGCCGCCTTGAAGCCAAAGCGGGCTAACCTTTTTGCTATTTTAGATGAATTAAACGCTATTTTATATGGAGGGCTTTATGCTCACAGTAAACCGGTTGTCTCATGCGGACGCACTTATTCTCATTCGTGGCGCGCGTGAAAAGGCGCGGGAAATTGGTGTACCAATGTGTATTTCCATTGTTGATGAAAGCGGGAATCTTATTGCCTTTGAACGCATGGATGGCGGAAAAGTCACGAGTATTACCATTTCCGCCGACAAGGCCTATACGGCGGCGGCCGCGCGCAAGGCTACTCATGATTACAACGCTGTAAACGTACCGGGCAATCTGGCATTCGGTATTCACACCGAAGTAGGGGGGCGTATTTCCTCAGTTGGTGGGGGGCTACCGGTCAGCGTAAATGGAGAGGTTGTTGGTGGTATCGGTCTTAGTTCAGGGACCCCGGCACAGGATATGGAGTGCGCGGAAGCGGGGATTGCACATTTTTATAGCACCTTGGAGTAACTTCTCTCGCACTTGTTCTGCATAGCTTTCTGTGGCTATAACAATTAAACTGGCGATTAACCGTTTGTTGAAATGGGATCACAGAGGCCTGATAAAGCACAATGGTGGATGATAAGATCGAAGGCGGTAAAAAAAGCGCCAGCGGGATGCAGATGACAGCGCTAGAATCTGTTGCAGGCTTTCATGTTCGCAAAGCCGTCCTGCGGGCACAGAGCACGTTTGCGACTGCTGCTGGTAAAAAGCTGATGGCCGGGCAGTATTCCGTTATGGCTATTATCAACGAGAATCCCGGACATACCCAGAGCGCAATTGCAGAGGCAGCCGGTCTGGACCGCTCCTCTCTTGTTCCTATTCTCAATAATTTCGAGAAAGAGGGATTGATTTTACGCGCGCCGGTTAAAGGGGATAAACGGGCCTATGCTGTTCGTCTGACAAAAAAAGGGGAACGGGAACTGGCAATGTTGGAAGAAAAAGTGAGGGAGATTGAGGCTAAGGTTATCGCTGGCCTCGGAGCGGAAGATCACCGACGGCTGATCGAGCTGCTCAAAAGATATCACGACATCCTGTAAACCTAAATCAAAGGTAACGAGTCCAAATGGGCTTTTTACTGGTTTCGGGCTATAAATTTCATCTGATGCAATGATGGCGATTCGCTAATCACTATCGGCGGTGGCGGGGTAAATGAATTCCGCCTCCGCTTCGCCTTGGGTTGCTAAGATAAAACACCAACTATATCTTGTGGTCGTATTGTAGGAAAATTATACACCTAATAGTATATTTCCTTAAAAGTGTATAAAGTAAATTATTAGCAACCAAAGCGCTAGTTTTGCCTGCACCTCTTCCGTATACTTTTCCGATCGACAGGACGAACCAGGTGTTCATCCGAACTACAATGATAAAAGGGGATGACATGGGGATGATGTTCAGTGACCTAACCAAGGCGCTTTCCGTCAAGAGTTGTTACTCTAAATGGGTGCTCTCTTCCGCTGTCTTTTTATTAACCCTGCTTCTCTCTGCCACGCTATTTTTCCATGAATTACCGCGCAGCGAACGTGAAGATATGTCGACAGAGAATGCGGCCTTCCTTGAGTGAAGCCATATTCCTTTTAGGAACGCCCGAAAAACTGCCCTTTTTCAGCCGCAAACACTTCCTTAATTAAAATACAGGTAAGCTTGTCTTTTAATTCAACGCTGTTGGTTGACGGATAAGGTTAAACACGGCTGACATGAGTATTGAAACGAGTGCTTTGGCGGCGTATCGCAACCGAGCCAGAAATACGAACGTTAATGACGTCACGCTGTTAGCGACCGACTACCTCAATCACTTTAACGAGGCATTGATGCTTGCCGAACTGGTTGTTGATGTTCCGGAAGTGCTGGATGACTTTATAAATTGGTCACCTATTTCTTATGCAGAACATTTCCGTAAAAGTAATATCGCGGATCGGGAACTCGCGATGGAGGCCTATCACTATTCTCCGTCGGAGTATAAGGAACCGCTGGAGAATATAACCCTACTGCTGGATCAGGAGATTCAGGCATTGCAGGGCAATCTCAGTTCAATCCATGAAATGGACAGGGGCAAAACTAAGGCGGAGGCAGATAATCAATGCCTCGTTATACGTAAATTGATTGACCATGCGAGATCGATCATCAACGGTCAATCAAGTGGTTCAAAATCGCACTCACGCTCTGGGGAAGAAATAGTATACGAGAAATTACTCGATCAGGAAAAAATCAATGAAATGTTTGATTAAGGCTAATTTGGATCGGGCTATCTACCGTAAGTGTTTGCGCGCGCTATTCGCATTCATTCCCGTGGTATTTGCCTGGAGCGGTGTAGTTCAGGCGTCGACGGATAAGGAGTGCCTGGCCACCTGGCAAGAGCCTGCCGTGACTATCGAAATCGTAAATGCCAAACCGGCTCTTGAACACGGAAAGTCATCAGACCAGATTGAGCGAGTGGCGAAGAAAAGTGGTTATGCTAAATCCACACGCCATGCCAGCCTTTTGGGCCTCACTTCCTCTATCATTTCACCCAAGCTCGGTGCGGCAACCAAGTACAAGCTCATAGCGCCTGGAGAGTACTGTCTTCGTCTAGACCGTGTCACCTTGAGCTTTGGTGTACGGAAAACAGACATTTACATCGATCGTAAATATCACAAAGGGACTTGCGCCTATAAGGCTATCCTTGACCATGAACTTAAACATGTCCGTATCAATGAGCAGCTAATAGCGGAATATGTTCCGAAAATTAAGCGTGAGTTGAAGGAACGGGCGGCGGGCATTCAACCATATCATACAAAGAACCCGAAGAGAGCAGGGCGGTCTATTGCAAACCGGTTGCTGCTCGAGCTGGATCCAATGCTTGAAGAGTTTAATGTGGTGAGAATGCAGGCGAACGACGTAATTGATACGCAAGAGTCATACGCGGCAACACAGGCCATGTGCAGCGATTGGTAAGATTCTATCTTTTAATTTGTAAATTATTAACAATTTATTGATTAAGTGGATCATGGTCCGTGAACAGGATAATTCCAACCTGGGATTCAGCTGACAGCATACAGAGACTTAGATGATCATTGCTAAAGATATCAAAAAAATGCTGAGAGCTCTTGAGGTAGAGAGTGACCATAAAAAGAATGGCACTGCGGCTGATCGGAAATTTCGTCGTGCCGATGTTAAATGGCCAGCAACAATCCGTGCGGAACGGGGCCATGCTTGTCTTCATGAAGAAGAGCGTGAAGTCAGCGGAATTATCAAGGATATATCGGCAAACGGCGCACGGATAGATGTCGACGGCCTTTTCTTTGAGAAGAACAATCTGCTCTTGCAGACGGCACAACTGGGAGCTATTCGCTGTGACCTTGTCTGGCGGCGTGGCAATAAGATTGGCTTGCAGTTTTCCGAAGACCCAGAAAAGATCCTGAGAAAACTGCAGGAATTGATTCCCGGCTTCGAAAACCCCCTTTCCTGATGACGGATCTGCGGTTTAAGTCAGCTTCGGCACTTCTCTATGATTCCGAGCCGTCGATGCGTCAGAACACAAGAAGCGCCCTTCTAAATCTCGGCTTCGGTGCCGTTGTTGCCTGCTCTGACCCTCATGAATTCATAGAACTTACAAAAAATGGTAAATTTGATCTCATACTGGCGGAGATGGCGTCGCCCGGCGCGAGCATTCACCACATCATCCGGGATATTCGTAGCCATACTATTGGTCCGGACCCCTTTGTTAATGTCATTCTGTTTCTTTGGAATACTGCGCCGGACGTAGTCGGTGAAGTAATAAACGCGGGAGCGGATGACCTGATAACGCGGCCAATGTCCCGCACTCAGATGCTCACGCGGCTTCAGCGACTGGTCGGAGCACGGAAGCCCTTTATTGTAACAGCGGATTATTTTGGACCTGATCGGCGCAAGGTACTGAGAGGGATGACATCTGTTCCGACGATGATTGTCCCGAATTCCTTGCAGGCGAAAGTCGAAAACCGACCAGAACTTGCAGCAACTCCCGAGGCCGTTCGCTGGGCTGTGAAAGCCATGAAAGAGCGAAAAATATCGATCTACACCGAACAGTTGGTGCGTCTATCGTCCGCAGTCATTCTGCTTTCGGGTTCATCCGACAGCTATGGCGATCGTCAGGATGTTGTGGATGTTATGCAGCAGAGGAATAAGGCGCTGGTCGGGTTTGTGGAAGGAACCGAACACTCACATGTGGTCTCTCTTTGCCAGGCGTTGGATGATCTTCTGAAATCAATAGCTAAGGCGAAATCACCACTTAAGGACAAGGATCGCGAATTGTTATCGCAAATTCCTTATGCAATCCAAAAAGGTTGTGCCGATCTTCATCAAACAGCAGGGCTTGCTTTTGACATCAGGGATATATCTGCACGTGTGATCGATGCCCAAAAAGCGGGAAAACCTACCTCCTTGCAAGTAAAAGAAAAATTTAGACAAACATTTGGATGAAACCTGCTTTGTTCCATCAGAAACCCCCCTATTATTATAAGTAAGTTAGTGGTATTGGAATATTAGGAGGACAGGGCCATTTTTATCTTAAAATCCGCAAACCGCTTTACCCTGATATTATTCTGTCTGACACTGGCCGCATTCCATATTGGGAGTGCCTATGCCCAAAACATAACTTTTCTGCGGATTGGAACTGGGTCGACTGCTGGTACCTATTACCCCATTGGCACGTTGCTCGCGTCTGTCATCTCCAATCCGCCGGGAAGCCGTGCATGCGAGGCAGGCGGTTCTTGTGGGGTGCCAGACCTGATTGCCACTGCGCAGACGACACATGGTTCCATTGATAATATTAACGGTATAGTTAAAGGGTATTTTGATACGGCATTGGCCCAGTCGGATATGGTCGCTGCGGCCTATAACGGTACAGGAGTTTACGGGAAGAAAAATCCCATTACCTCTCTTCGAGTTATAGCCAATCTATACCCTGAGGATGTTCACCTGGTCGTCCGTCGTGGAGCTGGCATTCAGAGTATCAAAGGCCTAAAAGGAAAGCGGGTATCAATTGATGTTCCCGGATCGGGAACGCGCGAAAATGCCAAAGAAATATTAAGAGCCTATGGCCTTTCGGTGAAGGATGTTGATGCGATAACTGCCAATCCGGATAAGTCTGTCAGTCTGATGAAAGCAGATAAACTGGATGCCTTTTTCCTTGTTGCCGGATATCCTGTTTCCGCCGTGTCAGAGCTTGCGGACGTTGGAAAAATAGAGCTATTGCCAATCAGCGGCAAAATCGCGGAAAAATTTGTCGCTGCCCATGGCTATTATTCCGTGTCAAAAATTCCTTCAGGGACCTATCGGGGGCTTGATACGGTGCCTACTCTTGCGGTCAGTACACAATGGATTGTTAATGAGAATGTGGCAGAAGACCTTGTCTATAAAATTACCAAGGCTCTATGGCATTCACGGAACCGTCATTTGCTCGATCGTAGCCACGTGAAGGGATTGTTGATACATCTGGATACGGCACTCAAGGGCGTTTCAACACCACTGCATCCCGGTGCGGAACGCTATTACCGGGAAATAGGTATTCTTGCCGACTAGGATAATGAATGGGTCTTTAATAAGTTCTTTCCACAACGTTACCTGATAGCTGTTGTCGCCCGACTATGGCTTTGGTAAGCTTGGAAAAAGCTTAGGAGAACACCGTGATCCCATTTGTTGTCGCAACCTCAAAAACCGATCCCACACCTATTATTATTGTCGAGAAAAGCGAGTTTAACGCTTGGCTTGCAGCACAGTCAGACCTTCATAAGAATTGGATCCGGTCGCAAGACTTTGAGCCGAATGGCGGAAAATTTCTGCTATTGCCGACGACTTCGGGTGATATTGAGGCAGTCCTTTATATAAAAGAGGGTGAATGGGATATTTGGTCGCTTGCGGCATTACCCTCGTCGCTTCCAATGGGTAACTATGCGGTGAGTACCGAATTATCAAAGAAAGAAGGGACGGATGTCGCGACAGGCTGGTCACTCGGCACATATTCCTTTGACCGCTATAAAAAGGATGAAAAAAACTACGCGACGTTAATGCTGCCTGATGGGGCGGATCAAGAGATGGTTGCCCGCACGGTCAAGGCTGTTACGCTGGTTCGCGATCTTGTCAACCTTCCGGCAGGTGATCTGGGCCCTACTGCGCTTGAGGCGGCGGCATCACAGGTTGCCGGTGAGTTCGAGGCTCAGCAGGGCAATATCGTCGGTGAGGATCTTCTCACCTATCATTTCCCCATGGTTCATGCGGTTGGCCGCGCTGCGGCGGATGCCCCGCGCCTCATAGATATCAGTTGGGGCGATAAGGATGCACCGAAAGTAACCCTGGTCGGTAAGGGCGTGTGTTTCGATACGGGGGGGCTTGATATCAAATCAGCGGCCGGCATGTTGATGATGAAAAAGGACATGGGCGGGGCGGCAACGGTGCTTGGCCTTGCGCATATGATTATGGATGCTAACCTGCCGGTTCGTTTGCGCGTCCTGATTCCGGCGGTTGAAAATTCAATCTCTGGCAATGCGTTCCGACCCGGGGATATCCTGACCAGCAGGAAGGGTAAAACCGTTGAAATCGGAAATACAGATGCGGAAGGAAGATTAATCCTTGCAGACGCACTCGCCGCCGCTGATGAGGAATCCCCTGATCTTCTTATCGATATCGCGACCCTGACGGGCGCGGCACGTGTTGCGGTTGGAACGGAAATCGCGGCGACGTTCACTGATGACGATGCGCTTTTCTCAGATATCGCAAATCATAGCGAGTTGGAAAAAGATCCGGTCTGGCGTTTGCCATTATGGAGCGATTATCGACATCTGCTGGATAGTAAGTTTGCTGACCTGAATAATGCACCTTCAGGAAGTGGGTTTGGCGGCGCGATTACCGCGGGGCTATTCCTGAAAGAGTTTGTCGAAAAGGCCAATAGCTGGGTCCATTTCGACATTATGGCCTACAACGCGCGAAGCCGCCCCGGCCGACCTGTCGGCGGGGAAGCCTTTGTCATGCGCGCGCTCTTTGCATTGATACAGGAGCGTTACGGCCGCTAGGGCCTAGTACCCTTTCGTAACATCCACCGCATGGCGCAGTTCTTCGCCCTTTTCCGTGCGAATGATATTTTCAGCGACCAGTTTTGCGACGCTCTCCGGATCGGAAATGCTTGCAACGTGGGGCGTGATACGGATTTTTGGATGATCCCAGAAAGGATGATCTTCCGCCATGGGCTCTACATGAAAGACATCAAGAGTTGCCGCAGAAAGTTGCCCGCTCTCCAGTGCCGGGATTAGGTCTTCCTCCAATAGATGAGGGCCGCGACCAGCATTGATTATGCCGGCACCTTTTGGCAGTTTGGCAAACAGGTCGGCATTCAGGATGTCTTTGGTCTGTGGGGTCAGGGGAAGCAGGCAGACCAGAATTTCTGTGCGGGCAAGAAAGGCATCGAGTTGATCGTCACCAAAGAAACTCTCTACCCCGGCAATTTTCTTTTCCGACCGACTCCAACCCGCGACATCAAATTTCAGGAAGCTAAGCGCTTCTGCTGCACCGCCGCCGAGTTCTCCCATCCCGAGTATGCCGACTTTTCGATCACTGGCGAATGGCGCAAAATGCTCTTTCCAGACATGTTCACGCTGCTGAGCGTCATAGGCGTGACAGAAGCGGTGATGATTCAGGACATGTTGCACAACATACTCAGTCATCCGGCCGGTCAGGTTAGGATCGACGACGCGAGAAAAAGGCAAATGACGCGGAAAATCCGGATCAGCAAGCAGATGGTCAACCCCGGCTCCAAGTGAATATACGGCTTTTAGATTTTTAAGTTTTGCCAGCTCCCCATGGGGCATTTTCCAGCAAAGTGCGTATTTAATCTCGTCCGGATTACCAATTTCTGGCCAGATTCGAACCTCTAGATCTGGGATATACTTACCCAGTTCACGCCGCCACCAGTCTGCACGATCAATATTACTTTTAAACAAAAGTGCCATTTTTTTCTCCGATATCTTTTGACAGATACCTTAATTACTAACAATGCCAACAGCGGCAGTTTCCAGATCGAATGCCGCCTTCATCAATGCCTTTGTATAGTCTGTTTCAGGATTGTCAAAGATTTGTGCAGCCGGACCCTGTTCAACAATTTTACCGTTACGCATGACAAGGACGCTATCAGCTATCGCGCGCACAACTTTCAGGTCATGACTGATGAACAGATATGTCAGGTTATGGCGGTTTTGTAGATTCCGCAATAGATCGACAATCTGTGCCTGTACGGACATATCCAATGCCGATGTCGGTTCGTCGAGGACGATAAATTTTGGCTTTAGAATAAGTGCGCGGGCGATAGCGATGCGCTGGCGCTGTCCCCCTGAAAATTCATGGGGGTAGCGATCTTGTGCATCCGGCGAGATTCCGACTTCTTTCAAAACCTCAGAAATTCTGTCTCGGCGTTCAAGACGGTTGCCATGTCCTTCGTGGACAATGACGCCTTCCTCAATAATCTGTCCAACAGATAGACGTGGGCTGAGGCTGGAGTAGGGATCCTGGAAAACAATCTGCATTTCCGCCCGTAAAGGACGCAGTTCCTTCCAGCTGGATGTGTGGATGGATTTTCCGTTGAACTCAACGTCCCCTTCTGAGGAAATAAGACGCAGCATGGCAAGGCCCAGTGTAGACTTTCCAGAGCCACTCTCGCCGACGATTCCAACCGTATGGCCCTGCTTTACACTGATGGAAACATCATCAACCGCCCGGACATAATCGACTGTGCGTTTTAACAACCCTTTCTTGATCGGGAAATAGACTTTGAGGTTCTTGCAGGCCATGACAACTGGCAGAGCATCATTCTTTCGAAGGGGAAGGCCCCTGGGCTCCGCCTCAAGCAACATCTGCGTATATTCATGGCGCGGTCGGTAGAATAATTCCTTCGCGGTGTTCGCTTCGACAACTTCACCATGAGTCATGACGCAGACATCTTTCGCCATTTTCCGGACGATGCCGAGGTCATGGGTGATCAATAAAATCGCCATGCCGAGACGTTTTTGAAGGTCCATCAAAAGCTCAAGGATTTGCGCCTGAATTGTCACGTCGAGGGCAGTCGTCGGCTCGTCGGCAATCAGCAAGTCCGGTTCATTGGCGAGTGCCATGGCAATCATCACGCGTTGGCGCTGGCCCCCCGAAAGCTGATGAGGGTAGGCATTGAGCCGTTCGTCCACTGCGTCCAGACCGACCATCTCCAGTAGTTCGCGGACGCGCTCGGCGGCTTCCTTCTGGTTCATCCCCTTATGGACGAGAAGGGTCTCGTTAATCTGCTTCTCGATAGTATGGAGCGGGTTGAGCGAGGTCATTGGCTCCTGAAAGATCATGGAGACATGGTTCCCCCGGTAATTTCGCATTTCCTTTTGTGGCCGCCCGACAACCTCCATACCGTTAATTTTGATGGAGCCTTGTGGGTGCTTTGCCAGCGGATAGGGAAGGAGTTGCAGAATGCTGAGCGCGGTCACAGATTTGCCGGAACCGCTTTCACCGACAAGCGCGAGGGTTTCGCCTTTTTCGATATTAAAGGACACGCCTTTTACGGCAGGAACATCCTTGCCGTCAGATTTAAAAGTGACCCATAGATCATTAATTTCAACAAGCGCCATTACTGAAACGTCTTTCTTGGATCGAAGGCATCGCGAATGCCTTCCTGCATAAAGAAGGCGAGGGTCAACATGATTGACAGGGTCAGGAATGCCGTAATGCCGAGCCAGGGAGCCTGTAGATTGGCTTTGCCCTGGGCCAGTAGTTCACCGAGGGAGGGGGACCCCGGCGGCAGGCCGAGCCCCAGAAAATCGAGCGATGTCAGGCTGACGATTGAGCCCGTCAGGATAAAGGGTAGGAAAGTGAGTGCGGAGACCATCGAGTTTGGCAGAAGATGCTTGAACATTATAACACCATCGCGCACGCCAAGGGCGCGCGCCGCACGGACATAATCGAAGTTACGTGACCGCAGGAACTCGGCGCGTACAACACCGACAAGACTGGGCCAGCTGAAAAGAAGCAACAGAGCAAGCAGGATCAGGAAACTCGGCTCAATCATGGCCGCCAAGATGATCAGGATATAGAGACTTGGCATGCCGCCCCAAATTTCCAGAAACCGCTGGAAGATAAGGTCGACCCACCCACCGAAATATCCCTGTACCGCCCCCGCGGCGACACCGATAATCGAGGAGAAAATAGTCAGGATCAAACCAAAGGAAACTGAAATACGGTAGCCGTAGATCACTCTTGCCAGTATGTCCCGACCCTGATCATCTGTTCCAAGCCAGTTTTCCTGATCCGGTGGGGATGGCGCAGGCGATGTCAGGTCATAATTGATTGTCGAATAGCTGTAACGGATTATCGGCCAGATCTGCCAGCCATGCTCATTGATAAGATCGGCAACGAAGGGGTCTCTATAGTCCGCCTCGGTCTCAAAATCGCCACCAAAGGCTGTTTCTGGATAGGCAACGAGGAAAGGAAAATACAATTGATCCTGATAGGAAACGACAAGCGGCTTGTCGTTCGCAATCAATTCGGCGAAAAGGGAAACTACGAATAGCAGTACGAATAAGATCATCGACCAGTAGCCGCGCTTGTTGGCCTTGAAGTTATTCAGGCGGCGCTGATTAATTGCGGAGAGAGCCATGACCTAAACCTCCCTCGCTTCAAAGTCGATCCGGGGATCAACGAGGGTATAGGTAAGATCACCCACAAGGTTCATGATCAGGCCAAGAAGCGCAAATACATAGACCGTCGCAAATATTACCGGATAATCGCGGTTTATTGCGGCTTCGAACCCGAGGAGGCCAAGGCCGTCGAGACTGAAAATTACTTCGATCAGAAGTGATCCGGTGAACAGTATCCCGATAAATGCACTTGGGAAGCCAGCGATGACAATCAGCATGGCGTTCCGGAAAACATGACCGTAGAGTACGCGCCGTTCGCTCAAACCCTTGGCTCGGGCCGTCAGTACATATTGCTGGTTGATCTGATCGAGGAATGAATTCTTGGTAAGCTGTGTAAGGGCAGCAAAACCACCGATTACCAATGCCGTCACAGGGAGCGCAATATGCCAAAGATAGTCCGTAATCTTGCCGAACATGCTGAGTTGTTCCCAGTTATCGGACGTGAGGCCGCGCAATGGAAACCAGTTGAAGTAGGAGCCGCCCGCGAACAGCACAATTAGTGCGACAGCAAACAGAAAGCTTGGGATGGCATTGCCAACAATCACCAGGCTACTGGTCCAGATGTCGAATTTCGTACCGTCCCGCACTGCCTTGGCAATGCCAAGCGGTATGGAGATCAGATATACCAAGAGCGTGGTCCAGAGCCCGATGGAGATCGAGACCGGAAGCTTTTCAATCACCAGGTTGATGACCGTTTCATCTCGGAAATAGCTGGTGCCGAAATCGAACATCAGATAATTTTTCATCATCAGGAAGAAGCGTTCATGAGCAGGTTTGTCGAAGCCAAACTGAACTTCCAGTTCCTTGATGAATTCAGGATCAAGTCCCTGCGCGCCACGATAGGTGCTTTCCGAGCCCAGTGAAGACGACGGCGAGCCACCACCGCCTGTATCGCCTCTACCGCTCCCTCCGATACGAGCGGTGGCACCGACGGCCGTTCCCTGAATTTCGGCGATGATTTGTTCAATCGGGCCGCCGGGAGCGAACTGGATAACTACGAAATTGAGAACCATGATGCCAAATAATGTCGGTATCATGAGCAGGATACGTCTCAATATATAGGCAAACAACGACTACTCCTCTGTCCGCAGGTTCAAAACTAATTACCCCGACGGGCGGCCAGTTCTTCGGCTTTGGCCTGATCATACCACCAGCTTTGCAGAACCGCACGATCAAAACCCGGCTTTTTTGATGCCGGGCGGCCAAACTTGTCCCAATATGCGATAAAATGACTGCTCTTGTACCATTGCGGGATAAAATAATAATTCCACATCAACACACGATCAAGCGCACGCGTTGCCGTAATAAGGTCTTGTCGCGTTTGCGCCTCAATCAATTTCTCGATGAGGGCGTCAACGGCAGGGTTCTTTACGCCCGCAATATTGAGGCCGCCGGTAACATTCGCGGATTCGGATCCCCACCAGTCCCGCTGCTCCACCCCAGGTACCTGAGACTGGGGGAAACGGCGAACGACAATATCAAAATCAAATTCGCGTACGCGGTTTTGCCAGCTTGCGGAATCGATTACACGGACCGAGGCATCGATCCCGGTGCGTTTCAGGTTGGCGACATAAGGATTTATAATCCGGGTGAAGGATTGTTCATACAGCAAGAACGCGACCTGCATCTGCTGTCCGGTTGCATCCACGAGCTTTTTGTCCTGGATTGTCCAGCCAGCCTCCTTGAACAACTTAAGCGCCTCCCTGATTTGCAAACGGATATTTCCCGAACCGTCAGTTTTAGGGGGTGTAAACTCCTGTGTGAAAACGGCCGCGGGTAATATGTCGCGATAAGGTGTGAGGAGGTCGAGTTCCGCCGCCGTTGGCAAACCCGTTGCCTTCATATCCGAGTTCTCGAAGATCGATCCCAGCCGATCATAAAGCCCGTAAAAGAGATTCTGATTTGTCCATTCATAGTCAAACAGAATGCTGAAAGCTTTGCGTGCCTTGATGTTATCAAAGGGCGCGCGGCGACTGTTCATAAAGAATGCTTGAAGTCCGGTAAGCTTTTCATCCTTCAGTGTGTCGCGCTTGATATATCCACTTTTTACTGCGGGTTTGTTTTCATACTCTGTCGCCCAGCTTCGCGATGTGAATTCTTCACGGAAATCATACTCGCCTGCAAAAAATGCCTCGAGGGCGATTGTCCGGTCCCGATAGTAATCGACCTGAATAACATCGAAATTAAATCGCCCCTTGTGAACCGGCAGGTTTTCCGCCCAGTGGTTTTTTACCCGTTCATAGGTAAGAGTACGACCGGGGCTGACCTTGGTAAGTTGATACGGGCCTGAGCCCAACAAAGGTTCCATCGATGTTATGTCAAAATCCCGGGTTTCAAAAGAAGCTATCGAGAGGATGGGCATGATTGCAATCTGATAGGGAAGTCCTCTTGTGAGGGCCCCTTCACGGAATTCAAACCGGATTTTATGCTTGTCGAGAACATTGGCGGCAATAACATCCCGATACTGCATTCCGTATCGCGGATGTCCCTTTTCCTTTAGCGTCAGGAAAGTAAAGGCGACATCCTCCGCCGTGATAGGGGTGCCGTCATGAAAGCGAGCTTCCGGCCGGAGCATAAATTCAACCCATTGCCCTTTGTCATCAAGGGTTACAGTTTCAGCAAGCAGGCCATATACACCGTCGGGTTCGTCATAGGACGGTGTCATGAGTTGCGTAAAATTGAAGTATAAGTCGCCACCCTTGTCTCCATTGACGACGCCCGGATTACCCTTCAGGAGGAAGGGGTTGACCGAATCAAAGCTGTCCAGATCCCGTATCTTGATGGTTCCGCCCTTGGGGGCGTCAGGATTGACATAGTCGAAGTGAGCAAAATCCGGGCCGTATTTCAAACCTCCGAATGTTGACAGGCCGTGGCTCGTGGTGGGTTCGGCATATGCATTTGGGCTAATTGCCAAAAGGATAGCGAAAAGCGGCGCAAGCGACGTTTTCATCTTAAACCTTTCTTTCAGCTGAGTTGACGGAGGTTACTACTTCTGCTGTATGGTCTTGAGCTCTTCCTGCAACTGCTGTTCTTTTTCGGAATCCACCCACCAGCTGAAAAGATCAGGTCCTTGCGACGGGTTGATATCCGTATGACCGAATTTATTCCAATAGGCAATGCGATCATACGCTGCGTGAAACTGCGGGATGACATAGAAATTCCATGTCAGCACACGATCAAGCGCTCGAACTGCGGGAATCAGGTCTTCATAGGTTGGCGCGGCGATAAGATTTTCGATCAAGGCATCGATGACGGGATTATCAATACCCATTACATTTCGGCTTCCCGGGCGGTTGCCGGCGGCGCTGCCCCAGAACTCACGCTGTTCATTGCCGGGGCTGATCGACTGACCAAAACCGGCAGTGGTGATATCGAAGTCATAATTGCGTAGCCGCTCAGTATATTGCGCGGAATCAACGACACGGGAAGACGCGTCAATACCCAGCTTTTTGAGGTTCTTGATTAACGGGCCTGTGATCCGCAGGCTATTAGGGTCATACATCAGGAATTCGATTGTAAGCGGTTTTCCCGTATCAGGATCACTTAGCTTGCCATTCTTTATCTCATAACCTGCGTCTTTAAGGATTTTCTTCGCCTGTCGCAGGGGAGCGCGGTCCTGCCCCGATCCGTCCGTTACCGGCGCTTGATACGCGGGCCCGAAAACGCGGGGCGGCAATTGGTCCCGATAGGGCTCTAGAATTGCGAGTTCCTCTTTGGACGGTTCACCTGTTGCCGCCATGACGGAGTTTTCGAAATAGCTGTTTGTCCGGCTGTACTGATTGTAGAAAATATTGCGGTTTAACCATTCAAAATCGAAGGCATAAATCAAGGCCTCCCGGAGTGCCGGGTTTTGAAATTTGGCGCGCCGAAGGTTAAATGCATACCCTTGCATGCCGGCAGAGCGTTCATTGGGGATTTCTTCCAGCATAACAAGACCAGCCTTCGCGGCCGGGAAGTCATAGCCAGTGGCCCAGTTCTTCGCACTGTTTTCCGCGCGATAGTCATACTCGCCTGCTTTAAACGCTTCTAGCAAGACAGCCGTATCGCGATAGAAATCATAGCGGATTGTATCGAAATTATAGCGCCCGACATTGATCGGAAGTTCCGCCCCCCAATAATCGGAAACGCGTTCATAAGTGATATAACGATTTGCCTCAAAATCCTTCACCCGATAGGGACCTGAACCAAGGATAGGAGTGAGGGTCGTTTCGTCAAAATTTCGGTTCTCGAAATATGCCTTGGGTAGGATTGGCAGAAGCTGACCGACGATCTGCGGGAGCTCCCGGTTTGGTGGGCCAGAGAAATTAAACTTTATCCGGTGGTCGCCCAACTTCTCCGCTGATTCGACATCTGCATAATAATATCTGAAAAGCGGCGCCCCCTTTTCCTTCACAGCTTCTAGACTGAATATTATGTCCTCTACTGAAATAGGGGTACCGTCATGAAAGCGGGCCTCCGGGCGCATGTTGAAAATCGCAAACGACAGATCTTCTGCAACTTCTACGCTTTCGGCGACAAGACCATATTCTGCACTGGGGTCATCATTGGACTGCGTAAGCAGGGTTTCAAATGTCAGGCTGAGGCCATTCGCGGATTGCCCCTTGGAAATAAAGGGGTTGAGGTTATCAAAACCGCCCACGGCAGAAAGTTTGACGTCGCCACCCTTTGGCGCATCAGGGTTAGCATAATCAAGATGTTTGAAATCGGGACCGTATTTTAAGGGCCCAGCTAGTGATAGGCCATGACTCTTAATTGTTTTTATCTCTTCCGCTGCCGATGGAAGGGCAAATGCCAAGAAGAGTAAGGCGGTTGCGGTTGATTTCAGTAATCCCATAAATTTCCCCAATTGACGGCACTTTTCTATGACGTATCAAATCAAGATGGGAAGTTTACCCCATAACATCAAGTAGAAAAGGCGTGAGCTTTCTTTTCCTGATTACCCTAATATTTCAATTGCTTGATCATGCAGGGTGGGGTCGCCGACAGCTAGAACAAAGCCTGGATTGGATAAGCTTAGGGGGCTTCCGGTCCAGTCGGTAATTTTTCCGCCAGCATTTTCGACAATCGGAACAAGGGCACAGTAGTCATAGGGCTTCATATCGCAATCAGCGATAATATCGACGAATCCGAGTGCCAACAGGCCATAGGCATAGCAATCGTAGCCAAATCGTTTCCGTTTGACGGTATTATACAGTCGGAGAAAACCAGGTCCGTGCTCCCCTTCCATTAGCTCCGCCCCATAGGCAAATAACGTCGCATCGGAAAGGCCGCTACATTCGCGGCAGTTAATCGTCGTACCGTTTAACGTTGTCCGGCCATTCGCTCCGACCCATCGTTCACCAGATATTGGTTGGTTGATAATACCCATGATGGGGATGCCATTGCGTGTGAGAGCGATCAGGGTGCCGAAAGTCGGGCTTCCGGAAATAAAGGAAAGCGTGCCATCAATTGGGTCAAGAACCCAGACATACTCTGCGTCAGTCTGCACACTGCCATGCTCTTCGCCGATAATGCCATGGGTTGGAAATGCAGCTTTGATGAGTTCGCGCATCGCGGTTTCGGCATCGCGATCGGCAATGGTGACGGGACTGTCGTCATCCTTGCCGATAATCGTGATTTTCTGCCTGAAATGCCTGCGGATTACCTCACCGGCGACATCAGCCATCCGGTGAGCTAGCGCTATAAACTCTTGTGGGCACTCTTTGTTCACAGCACCCGCGAGCTCAATTATTCAGCGGGAGGCAGCGGGACGTCACTTTTGCCGAGAGTCCTGAGATAGGCGATAAGATCAGCCCGGTCTTGGTCTTTCTTAAGGCCGGCAAATGACATTTTAGTGCCATTGATAAAATCGCGAGGCTTGGTCAGGAAGAGGTTGAGGTCTTCGTAACCCCAGTTGCCACCTTTTTCAACAAGTGCACTGGAGTAACTGAAGCCTTCATGCGCGCCCTTAGGATTGTTCAGGATACCATAAAGGTTTGGACCAATCTTATTGGGACCGCCCTGTTCAACCGTATGACAGGCGCTGCACTTCTTAAATATAGCTTCGCCTTTGGCAGGGTCCGCGGAGGCAAGCAGCACACCAATTGATGGGCCGACAACTTCATCTTTCGAGGCCACTTCAGAGGACTCAACACTGCCTGTATCGATGGCGTATGCAGTTTCCTCCGGATAGGTCGGATCAATTGCAAGCGTGGCAATTTCATTGATGACCATTATGATTAGAACGCCTGCCAGGACGGCAGCGGCAATTTTATTAAACTCGAACGTATTCATTGCTGACCTCAGCTATCAAACCTGCGGGTACATTTACCAGCCGCGATAAAAAAAAGCGAGGGGAAATTAACCGCTTTCTCATGCGGAACGCAAGACGTATATATGCCAATGTTCGTTAAGATCGATGATTTGGATTATTATTATGAGTTCTACGCCGAATAAACCACTTATTGTCATACCAGCCAGAATGGCCTCCAGCCGACTGCCAGGGAAACCTCTTGCCGATATTGACGGGCTGCCGATGATTGTTCAAGTCATGCGGCGGGCTGAGGAGGCGGATATCGGCCCTGTCCTTGTTGCCTGCGGCGAGGAAGAGATTGCAAATGCTGTTCGTGCGGCGGGTGGGAACGCCTTGTTGACGCGGCCCGATCACCCCTCAGGCTCGGACAGAGTGTTTGAAGCGGTAGAGATATTTGACCCAGACGGGACCTTTGACGCCATTGTTAATTTGCAGGGTGATTTGCCGGCGCTGGATCCCGCGGCCGTCGCCGCCGTGTTTCAGCCGCTACAAAATGTCGCAGTCGATATTGCGACGCTTGTCGCTGAAATCAAGGATGACGAAGAACTTGATGACGAAAATGCGGTGAAGGCGGTTGTTTCGATTAAACAAGGCGAACGTGTCGGGCGTGCGCTCTGGTTCAGCCGGCTGAAAACACCCTGGGGGAATGGCCCTCATTATCATCACATCGGTCTTTATGCCTATCGTCGCGAATCCCTCTCGCGGTTCGTAGCGCTTCCGCCCGCGCCATTGGAGCAGCGAGAACGGCTTGAACAATTGCGTGCTCTTGAAAATGGGATGCGTATTGACGCCGCGGTCGTTGACACAGTGCCGCTGGGTGTTGATACTCCCGAGGATTTGGCGCGTATTCGCCGTATGTTTGTTTCCTGAAAATCTGAGATAATAGATATGTCCGACATCGATCCCGACAACCGCATTGCCTTTCAAGGTGTCCCAGGGGCCTATGGCCATCTTTCCTGTAGTACTGTCTTTCCGGGTATGGAAGCCATTGCCTGCGATACTTTTGCGGATGCATTGGGGATGGTACGTGACGGAGATGCTGCACTTGCCATGATACCGATCGAGAACTCGCTCGGCGGACGGGTAGCCGACATACATCATTTGTTGCCTGAATCGGGACTTTATATCATCGGGGAGCATTTTCAGCCGGTCATGCATCAGCTGCTCGGTGTGCCGGGGGCGATCCTGTCCGATGTCAAGGCCGTTCACAGCCATGAACAGGCACTCTCCCAATGCCGTGGTTTGACCCGGGATTTGGGTATTGAACCTGTCATCCATGCGGATACGGCGGGATCGGCAAAGATGATTGCGGAGCTTGGTGACAAGACCCAGGCCTCTATTGCCTCCAGTCTGGCGGGCGAGATCTACGGTTTGGAGGTCCTGCGTGATCGGGTGGAGGATCGCATCGGTAATACAACGCGATTCATTATCATGTCTCGTCAGCGACAGGATCCCGACCCAAAGAACGGAAGCTGCATGATGAGCTTTGTCTTTCAAGTGCGAAGCCAGCCAGCCGCGCTTTATAAGGCACTTGGTGGGTTTGCGACTAATGGTATCAACGTGACGAAGCTGGAAAGCTATATCACTGACGCTAGTTTCGAGGCCGCGCAGTTCTACATTGATATCGAGGGCCACCCGGATGAAGCGCGGGTTGCGCGGGCAATCGAGGAATTACAGTTCTTTTCCGCGAAGCTCAAGATTCTCGGCGTTTATCCAACGAATCCCTACCGCCGGCAATACGGGACATAAAACCGGTTGCCCAAACAGGCCGTATTGAATATAAGCAGTCACAAATTTACCTCCTTCACAGGCAGGATGCCTGTGAGTTGCAGTCGAGATAGATATGCTCAAAGAATATATTGACGAAGTAGCAAGGCTTAACCGGGCGCAGAAACTGTTCTTGCTTGTTGGTGTGGTTGCCATGGCCGTTGTCGTTACGGCGTCTAACATCCTGGTGGAAATGCCGGTGAATGACTGGTTTACCTGGGGAGCGCTTTCCTATCCGATTGCATTTCTCGTGACGGACATTACTAACCGGACCCTTGGGGCGCGCCTTGCGCGTGATGTCGTCTTCGTCGGCTTTATTGTTGCGGTTGCGATGTCACTCCTGTTGGCCAACCCGCGCATTGCCATCGCATCGGGTTCCGCGTTTTTTATTGCGCAAATGCTGGATGTCACCATTTTCGACAAGCTGCGGCGTCAATCATGGTGGAAGGCGCCGGTGGCCTCTTCCGTCATTGCGTCATTTGTCGATACAGTGATCTTTTTCGTGCTGGCCTTCGTCGGAACAGGCCTGCCATGGCATACCTGGGCACTTGGTGATTACGCGGCGAAGCTCATCATGGTGGCAGTGCTGATCTTGCCATTCCGCGGCTTGATCAGAATAACCGACCCACTCACTCTAGCGCCAGTCTCTCGCTAAGCTACCGGCTCGGTTTCCTCGACCCAGGCTTTCGCCAGCTGATGGGCAAGGGCAATGGGCCCACCCATGCGTAATCCTGTCGGCTTGGTGCTTTGTTCCAACATCATGCGGACTTCTTCGCGGCTGAACCATCTCGCGTCATTGAGCTCTGTTCGGTCCACTGTAATATTCTCATTGAGCGCCTCGGCAAAACATCCGATCATGAGAGAGGATGGGAAAGGCCAGGGTTGCGACTGATGATAGCGAACATTCGTGGCCTTAATTCTTGATTCTTCCCATACTTCGCGAATGACGCCCTGTTCGATGGTCTCTCCAGGCTCGATGAACCCGGCTAGGCAAGAATAGAAATCTCCTGGAAAATTTATCCCCTGACCGAGAAGACATTTATCGCCTTTGGTCACCATCATAATGGCTACCGGGTCTGTGCGCGGAAAATGCGTGGCTCCGCAACTGGTATCCTCGCATTTTCGGGAATATCCCGCCTCCTGGGTCTGGGTGCGGATGCCACAAACCGCACAGAAGCCGTGCCGGTTATGCCAGTCAATCATTGAACGTGCCTGGGCTAAAGCGCCAGCCTCACCGGAGCTCAATTGCGGCGCGACAGAGCGCACATCAATAAACTTGCCCCAATCCTCATTCGGCGGCCGCTTCGGATTTTCAATGGTCGAAACATCAACCGCAAAGTGGCAGATCTCCTCCCCAATGCCCAGAAATATGACATTGGCATCTGCTGCAATAAATTCCTGCAACTCCGAATACCCACGCCAGTCAATACGCGCACCTTCCTTCAGGCTAATCAACGCCTTCAACTGATGCATCGGAAGGAACCGGCTGCTCGGATCTGTTATTTTTTGTTCTATCCAGTTTGGATCCGTCCGCAGTTGGGACGCGCGGTCGAGATCGCCGCCAGCAAAGACAATTGGTTTTTTCATGAGCGGCAGATTGTCACAACTTATCCGTTCCTGCAATCGCCAACACGTTAAATTTTGAATGATTGTTCAAGATGCAGAGCAAAAAAACAGGAAAAAGGGCTTGCTTCTCTTTAGGAACTGCATGATATAGGCGGTGGAAGGCTGGCGATGGGCGTGCTCCTCGCGAACCCGGTCAGATCCGGAAGGAAGCAGCCGTAACGAGTTTCGGTGCGGGTCGTTGTCAGTCTTCTTCTCTCTTATAGACCTCCCGCAGATATAGGAACATTTCCTCTTCCTTTGGCTGGCATTACAGAGAAGTTCTCTGCTATGATTGTGATATGACAAGCAATCAAACCAACAGCCCCTATCGAGTTCTTGCGCGTAAATACCGCCCGTCAAATTTTGACGAACTGATCGGCCATGAAGCGATGGTGAAAACGCTTTCCAACGCGTTGGAAGCGGGACGTCTTGCGCATGCCTTTGTTCTGACGGGAACGCGGGGAATCGGAAAGACGACAACGGCGCGTATCATGGCGCGCGGTCTGAACTGCACCGGGCCCGATGGCTCAGGTGGTCCAACGGTTACGCCTTGTGGTGTCTGCCCGAACTGCGTCGCAATTGCCGAAGACCGCCATCAAGACGTGATGGAGATGGACGCGGCCAGCCGCACCGGTGTCGATGATATCCGCGAATTGATTGATGGCGTGCGCTACCTGCCTGTTGCCGCGCGGTTCAAAATCTACATTATTGACGAAGTGCACATGCTCTCCAAAAACGCCTTCAATGCGCTTTTGAAGACGCTGGAAGAGCCGCCAGAGCATGTGAAGTTCATTTTTGCAACGACTGAGATTCGGAAAATCCCCGTTACTGTTCTCTCTCGCTGTCAGCGGTTTGATCTGAAACGCGTCGATGGCGACACGCTTGCTGCCTATTTCGCTACTATCGCTGAAAAGGAACAGGCCGAGATAGAGGAGGACGCCCTTGCCCTGATTGCCCGCGCAGCAGAGGGGTCGGTGCGTGACGGGCTCTCACTGCTGGATCAGGCGATTGCACATGGAGATGGAAAAGTAACGGCGCTGCAGGTACGCGATATGCTTGGACTCGCGGACCGGACCCGTATTCTTGATCTGCTTGGCCTGCTGATGGAAGGGGATATCAAGGCGGCGCTTGCGCTTCTGCGCGGTCAGTATGACAGTGGTGCGGATCCTGTCGTGATTATACAGGACCTGCTGGAACTGACCCATTGGCTGACGTCACTTAAAGTCACGCCGGAGGCTGCCAATAATATCGCTATGGCGGGTGGAGAGATTTCGCGAGGCGAGGAAATGGCCAAGAAACTCTCCATGCCCGTGCTCGCCCGCACATGGCAGATGCTGTTGAAAGGGCTAGAAGAGGTAAGCCGCGCGCCGATGCCGCTTGCTGCGGCAGAGATGGTTCTTGTCCGACTCGCCTATGTGAGCGAGATGCCCACCCCGAATGATCTTGCCCGGCAGGTGGCTGACGGGCCGAAAGGTGGAGGGATGGCTCCATCCGTTAATGGGGGTGGCAGGCCACCATCCGGTCCGCAAGCGGGGAGCTCGATGACGTCCAGTGGGGGGCGCGGGGCGGCGTTAGCGCTTTCTGCATCCCCAGCACCGCAATCGGATACTGAACCGCGTGCTCATTTATCGCTTGTCTCCGATAATGACCGCCTACCGGAAGCTGAACCGGTAAAAGCAGAGCCGATCATTCAGAAAGAACCGCTTCAATCCCTTGAGGACGTGGTCGATTTGCTCACGGAACGGCAGGACATCAAACTCAAGGGCGAAGTTCTCAATTTCCTCCGGCCCGTAACATTTGAGCAGGGATTGATCGAATTCAGTCCGGCCGCCGGCGCCGCTTCAGATTTGGCAAATCGCCTTGGCAAGCGGCTGCGTGAGATCACGGGGGACTCTTGGGAAGTTCGCATGACAGCGCAGGCGGAAGGGGCGCCAACTGTTGCAGAGAAGCGCCAGAGTGATAAGGCAGCGGAAATAGCCGCCCTTGAACGTCATCCGATGGTGCAAAACATCAAGTCACTCTTTCCCGCAGCAACAATACGGGAGGTTCGTCATCTTGGCCCCTCCCTTGACATAATGCATCCCGATGACATATCCGGTGATGATGAAATTGAAGATGGAGATATCCTCTAATGAAGAACCTTGGCAACCTGATGAAGCAGGCCAAAGAAATGCAAAGCAAAATGGCCGATATGCAGGCTGAGTTGGAGTCCCATGAGGTTATTGGGCAATCCGGGGCTGGCATGGTCAAGGTGACACTCAATTGCAAAGGTGAAATGCGCAAGCTCGAGGTCGATTCTTCTCTTGTCGATCCAGAAGACAAGGAAGTAATGGAAGATCTTATCATTGCCGCTCATGCGGATGCGCGCAGCAAGGTCGATGCCTATTCGGCGGAGAAGATGAAAGAAATGACCGGCGGGCTGCAGCTTCCACCGGGCATGCAGATGCCATTCTGAGCGGACGGCATACACAAAACATGAGCCAGTCTGAAATTGAGCACCTTATTCAGCTTCTTTCCAAACTCCCGGGGCTGGGTCCCCGCTCGGCACGCCGTGCGACGCTGTATCTGATTAGTCGTCGTGAAAGCCTGTTGACGCCGCTTTCTACCGCGATGCGGGCCGCAGCCGAGAATGTGAAGGTGTGCGGTCAATGCGGTAATCTCGACGTGACGGACCCCTGTGATATTTGCCGTGATACCAAGCGGGACCAAAGCCTTCTTTGTATCGTGGAGGACGTATCTGATCTCTGGGCGCTGGAACGCTCAAATGCTTTTCGCGGGCTGTACCATGTGCTTGGCGGAACTCTCTCCGCTCTCGATGGGATTGGACCGGATGAACTTAATATAGAGCCTTTGATACGCCGCGTTGGAGAGGGGGGCATTGCCGAGGTAATCCTTGCTCTCAATGCGACAGTTGATGGCCAGACGACATCGCACTACCTTTCTGATCGCCTCTCCGATTTTGGCGTTCAGATCACCCGGCTTGCCCATGGCGTTCCGGTTGGCGGGGAACTTGACTATCTTGACGACGGGACGCTGTCCGCAGCACTAAAATCCCGTCGCTCGATAAGTTAGCTCCGCTCTTCCATTTGGTGAGGCTGTTCCGGCGGACCCGCTAGAAGGTCACTCTCTTCCTCGCCCAGCTGTAATTCCTCGATTTTCTCAGCGCGGCTGCTGATTTTCCGGCTCGAAGTTTCTATTAGTTCAATATCCTTGCTGGCCTGAAGGAAATGCTTTCCGAGATTGCCAACGCGCGCATCCATTCGCTCGACATCTTTTAACAGAACCCCGACTTCCTTCTGAATGACGCCCGCCTGCGCCCGCATCTGGCTGTCTTTCAGAACCGCGCGCACGGTATTAAGTGTTGCCATCAGTGTGGTGGGCGAGACAATCCAGACTCGCGCCCTGTAAGAGCGCTCCAGGATTGCGGGAAAATTAGCGTGAAGTTCCGCATACACCGCCTCAGAGGGAAGGAAAAGTAGCGCTGATTCGGCGGTTTCACCGTCCAGAATATATTTTTCGCTGATATCCGCGATGTGCTTTTGCATCGCGCCGGTAAATGCGCGCGCGGCCTGAAGTCTATCGGTGTCGGTTTCGGCTTGTCTGAGCATGTGAAAGCTTTCAAGCGGGAATTTTGCATCCACGACGATGGAACCCGGTGGGTTGGGGAGCTTGATCAGGCAGTCAGCGCGCCGCCCGTTACCGAGTGTTACCTGGAATTCATAGGCAGACGGGGGCAGCGCCGATTTGACCAGATCGTTAAGCTGAATCTCACCAAAGGCGCCACGGGCCTGTTTGTTCGCAAGAATATCCTGTAGCCCGACGACCTGGTTGGAAAGTTCTGTCAGGTTGCTCTGCGCTTTATCAATCACCGCGAGTCGCGTTTGCAATTCAGTCAGGCTTTGCCCTGTTTTTTCGGCAGACTGGTTCAGGCTGTCTCCAAGGCGTTTAGAGACAGTATCCAGCCGTTCACTCAAGGTCTGATTTATCTCCTGACGGCTTTGGGCACTATCGGTCGAGATTTGCTTCAACTGCCCTTCAAGCTGAGCGTGCTGGTTTAGCAGGCTCTCAGTAAGACGGGTCAGGTTCTCGCTATTCGTGGATGCATTTTCGGCCAGTTTTTCTGCCTTCGCCATCTTGAAGAACATAACCAGCATGACGATCAGCAATAAGCCGATAACCGCGATGAGGGTAATTTCCATTAAATCCTCTCTCTGACGCTCTGTTTCCTGTCCGTCAATAGCCTTGACGAACGTGAACAGGCATAATACCTACACATTGATATATCGTAACGTGAACGACAACGGAACACCATGGCCCTTTTGCCCATATATACAGCGCCAGACCCGCTTTTGAAAACCATCTCCAAACCGGTCGAAAATGTGGACGCGGAAATTCGCACTCTGGTCGACAACATGTTTGAGACCATGTATGACGCGCCCGGAATTGGTCTTGCGGCCATTCAGGTGGGTGTGCAAAAGCGCCTGCTTGTCGTCGATGTTATTGGCAAGGGGAGCGAAGGAGAAGAGCCGCAGCCGCTCGCACTCATCAATCCGGAGATAACCTGGGTATCTGATGAAGATGCGATTTATGAGGAAGGCTGTCTTTCCGTACCCGATCATTATGCAGACGTGGCGCGGCCTGCTGAAATTGAGGTGAGTTATCTTGACGTAGAGGGCAAGCAACAGACATTGCGTGCAGACGGATTGCTTGCCACCTGTGTCCAGCATGAGATAGATCACCTTGATGGTATCCTTTTCGTTGATCATCTTTCCGCCCTCAAACGCAATATGATCTTGAGAAAGTTGCTTAAACAGAAAAAAATGGCGAGTTGAAGGAGCCGTTATGGCGGGATTACGACTTGCCTTTATGGGAACACCGGCTTTTTCCGCCCATATCCTGAAAGCATTGATCGGGTCACCGCATGAGGTTGCCTGTGTCTATTCCCAGCCGCCACGCAGGGCGGGGCGAGGAAAGAAACTCCTTTCCTCAGCAGTTCACCAGTTGGCGGATGCGGAAGGGTTGCCGGTTCGAACGCCGGTTTCCCTGAAATCCGACGAGGTTCAAGCGGAATTCTCCGACCTTAAACTCGACGCCGCCATTGTCGTTGCCTATGGACTTATCTTGCCTCAGGCAATTTTGGATGCGCCAAAACTCGGTTGTCTGAACTTACATGCCTCTCTTCTTCCGCGCTGGCGTGGCGCCGCCCCTATTCAACGCGCTATCATGGCAGGAGATAAAGAGACGGGTATCGCCGTCATGCAGATGGAAGCGGGGCTGGATACCGGGCCCATTCTGAGCGAAACACGTTTACCAATAACGGACAAGACAACGGCGGGTTCGCTCCATGACGCTCTTGCCGATGCCGCGGCGGAACTTTTGCTAGCGACGCTTACGCGCTTGGGGGATCCAGATCTTGTCCCCATGCCGCAGGCGACGGATGGCGTGACCTATGCGGAGAAAATTTCCAAATCCGAGGCGGCGATCGACTGGCACAAAAGCGCTTCCGATCTTGATCGACATATCCGCGGGTTGAACCCGGCACCAGGTGCATTTTTTGAATATCAGGGACAGCGCGTCAAGCTATTGGCGGCGACGCCGGTTGATGGAAGCGGTAAGCCCGGTGAAGTACTGGACGATCAATTAACAGTTGCCTGCGGGGAAGGTGCATTACGGCTCCTTACCTTGCAACCGGCGGGCAAGGGGCCGATGAGCGCAGATGCATTTCTTAATGGACGCCCGATCGCTAAGGGTGAGGTGCTGGGCTGATGCCCTGTTATCGCATCACAATCGAATATGATGGGCGGGACCTTGTCGGTTGGCAACGACAGAAAAACGGTCCCTCGGTCCAGCAACATATCGAGGAAGCGATTTTCGATTTCTGCGGGGAGGATGTGCGTATTCAGGGCGCGGGCCGGACAGATGCCGGTGTGCATGCACTTGGGCAGGTTGCGACCTTTGAGCTGACCTCGGACCGAAAACCACAAGTCGTGATGAATGCGCTGAACTACCATTTAAAGCCGGCACCAATAGCAATCCTTGATTGCGCGGAAGTGGAGGCGGAGTTCAGCGCACGGTTTTCTGCGACCAAGCGGCATTATCTCTATCGAATAATTAATCGGCGAGCCCCCTTGACCGTAGATGTCGGTCTTGCTTGGCTGGTCAAACGCGAGCTGAATGTGGACGCGATGAATGACGCCGCGAAAGTCCTGGTTGGCCGTCATGACTTCACTAGCTTTCGCGCCGCGGCCTGTCAGGCAAACTCACCTATACGGACGCTTGAAAAGTTGACGGTTTCACGGGACGGAGATGAGATTCAAGTCCACGCGTCCGCCATTTCCTTCCTCCATAACCAGGTTCGCTCCATGGTAGGAAGTCTCTCCCTGGTAGGGACAGGGCAATGGACGAGGGATACCCTTCAGGAGGCGCTTGACGCGAAGGATCGTCAACGTGCGGGGCCAAATGCGCCGCCCTATGGCCTGTATTTGACGCGTGTGGATTATGGCTAGACGGGTGCCGTAAAAAGCCACTCTGAGAATATTCCCTGGATCAGGATCACGATCAAAAATTCAAGAAAGGCAAATCCAGTTGCCGTCATTCCGGATAGGTTAAGCGTGACCTTAAGCACGTACCAAAGAAAGATATAGGTCGCGGCAATAAAAAACAGGGTCATTGTTGAAGAAAAACTTTCGGGAAGAACGCCTGTTGCGATAATCGAGATTGGAAGCCAGAGCAGGATAATTGCGAATTGCATCCAGTTGTAAACGATGACGAACACGCTGTAGTGGTTGGAAAAACCCATATAGCGTGCGAGTACCGCCATGATCAACAAGTAAGTTCCCCAGCTTACCAACAGGGCAAGGCAAAGCAGCAATAAGAATGGAACAATCGCCGTATCCGTTGAAATTTTTCTGTAGTCGATGGAATTTTCGATCGCGAAGAGGGGGATGGCAAGGATCATTGCCAGAAACGAACGATAAAAGCCTTCCATTGAAATATTGAAATGGCTGAGCGCGTTGGGGTCTCGTCGCGCGAACAGGTAAGCGCCATAAAGAGAATTGACGATTTCCCGAAAGTTTAACATCCGTCTTTAGAAAAATAGCTTTTCAGGATGTCCGCATAGATATCGGTCAATGCTTCCACATCCGTTACATTCGCCCGCTCATCAATTTTGTGCATGGTCTGGCTGATAAGCCCAAATTCAGCAACAGGGCAAAAATCCTTGATAAAGCGTGCATCAGAGGTGCCGCCGGTTGTCGAAAGTTCCGGTGTTCTGCCCAAACGGCTTTTAATGGCGCGGACAATAAGGGCGCTGAATTCACCTTCCGGTGTCAGGAAGGGCGCTGAATTTTTTCGGCATTCAAGCTCATAGTGACAACCGCGTTCCTTAGCTACCTGCTCGAGTCTCTCACGAACAGTGATTTCAAGTGAATCAAGACTGTGGTGCGTATTAAAACGAATGTTGAAGGTAGCGTGCGCCGACTTCGGGATAACATTTGTTGCGGGATTGCCGACGTCAATCGTCGTGAATTCAAGGTTGCTCGGCTGGAAATGCTCCGTCCCTTCATCGAGAACGAGGTTATCCAAAGCACTCACCATAGCCGCGAGATGCGGCACAGGATTATCGGCAAGATGCGGATAGGCCACATGCCCCTCCGTACCAATAGCGGTCAGATAGCCGGTAAAGGAACCACGACGGCCAATCTTGACCATATCGCCAAGCTCGTTGGGGTTAGTCGGTTCGCCAACGACGCAATGATCGATCTTCTCACCTTTCTCGGCCATCCAGTCCAGGACTTTACGAGTTCCGTTAATCGCCGGGCCTTCCTCATCGCCAGTGATCAATAGACTGATAGAGCCATTGAAGGCGCCATTGCCTTCCTTGATAAACCGCCGAGAGGCAATGGCAAAGGCGGCGACTGCGGCTTTCATATCCGCGGCACCACGACCATAAATCATGCCATCCCGGATGGTGCCGTTGAAGGGATCAACACTCCAGGCATCAGCATCGCCGATGGGAACAACGTCTGTATGGCCGGCAAAGCAGAAATTCGGGCCTTCTGTGCCAAAACGGGCGTAAAGGTTCTCTACATCCGGAGTGCCCTCGTCGCTGAAAATCAGCCGGTGGCAGGCAAACCCGGTTTCTTCAAGATTTTTCTGTAGCACATCAAGCGCGCCGGCATCTTTGGGCGTGACACTTGCGCAACGCATCAATGCCTGTGTTAGCGCAATGACTTCTGAATTCTCTTCTTTTCTATCCATAGATGACCTTTACCGTTCGCCGGGGCATCCGGTCAATGGTGAAGGTGGAGTTGAGAAATAAATATCTGCCTGTCATTGCAGTTTTCCCGTACCCGAGATAAGACTGCTTCGCTAATTCAGAAAGAAGAAATATGCCGTTCAACTTTAACGCCAGTTCGGAAAATATCCGGGGGATCATCTTTATGGTCACCGGCATTTTTTTTATGAGCACCATGGACGCGGTTGCGAAACTACTGGTGGAGGCTAATTACTCGGTCATTCAGATGCTCGCAATACGTGGGGTCGTCCTGATGCCATTTTTGTGCGTCTGGCTTTTTGCCCGCGGCGGTCCGCGTTTGATCAAGACCCGGAATATTCGCGGACACGGCCTCAGGATTATCTTCGGTGTTTTTGCACCGCTGTTATTTTTTCAATCCTTGAAAGATCTGCCTCTCGCCGACGCCACAGTTATCTTCTTTGTCTCTCCGTTTGTGATGACGGCTCTCTCCGTTCCTTTGTTCAAGGAAAAGGTGGGGATTCATCGCTGGAGCGCTATTCTTATTGGTTTTGCGGGTGTTTTAATCGTTATGCAGCCGACGTCCGGCTTGCTCAAGATGGAAGCATTTATGGTGCTAGGCGCAAGCCTGTGCTACTGCGGGGTCATGTTAACCGGGCGCGTGCTGAGCCAGACAGAGACGACTTTTACGATTATTTTCTACAGTAATGTCGGCCTAACGGCGATTGCAGGGCTGATCTCAGTCTTTTTCTGGCAGCCTATGCCTCTCCCGGATGTTGGTCTTGTCGTAATGATGGCGATTTTATCGCTGGGCGGGAATATCTGTCTGGTCAGATCTTTTGCGCTTGGCGAAGTCGGCGTGATTACACCCTTTGAATATACGGGCCTTCTGTGGGCCGTTTTGCTGGGCAATTTCATTTTTGCTGATTTTCCGGCACTTAACGTCTGGGTCGGCGTTGTCGTGATCGCGGGAAGCGGACTTTACATGATCTACCGTGAAAATCTGCGCCGGTAAGGTAAGCTATCGGCGGGGTTAGGTGTCCCCGCCGATGTCATGATGTCTAGTCTCTCAACAGATCATTGATCGAGGTTTTGGATCGCGTCTGTGCATCCACCGTCTTCACGATGACCGCACAATAAAGGCTCGGCCCAGGCGTTCCATCCGGAAGCGGTTTGCCGGGCAGGCTGCCGGGTACGACTACGGAATAGGCTGGAACGCGGCCGATATGTACTTCGCCGGTATCGCGATTGATGATCTTAGTGGAGGCGCTGATGAAGACGCCCATGGACAGAACTGAACCTTCCTCGACAATAACGCCTTCAACGATCTCGGAACGGGCACCGATAAAGCAATTATCCTCGATAATGACCGGATCTGCCTGTAATGGTTCCAGCACACCACCAATGCCTACGCCGCCGGACAGATGCACATTCTTACCAATCTGGGCGCAGGAACCAACCGTGACCCAGGTATCCACCATCGTGCCACTGTCCACGTAGGCGCCAAGATTAACAAAGCTTGGCATCAGGATAGCGCCGGGTGCGATATAGGCGCTCTTGCGAACAACACAATTGGGAACCGCCCGGAACCCGGCGTCGCGAAAGCGGTTCTCTCCCCAGCCTTCAAACTTGCTGGGCACCTTGTCCCACCAGCTTGAATTGTTGCCGGGTCCGCCTGCAATCATTTCCATGTCGTTGAGACGGAAGGAGAGCAGAACAGCTTTTTTTGCCCATTGATTGACAACCCAGCCATCTTTCCCTTTTTCGGCCACACGTAGTTCTCCATTATCGAGAGCCTCCAGTGTTGCCTCCACGGCGTCACGAATTTTGCCGGTCGTGGCGGTGGAAATATTATCCCGGTTCTCCCAAGCGGCATCAACAACCGGCTGCAATTCGGCTAATTTCATAGTGGTTTATCCCTGAATTCTGGTAAATCTACGTTCGCGAGAACATACCCCGCCACCGGCAGATGTCAATCTGCATGGGCGTGTTTTTATGTAATAGGACCGCGATCCGCCAGCAGTTCAGTCAGCCAGCGTGCGAGATCGTCAGTCTGGTAATGAATATGTTCTCCCTCTCCATCTGCGCTTGACCAATGAGCCTCGTCCGGGATCCAGACGGTGGTCATCCCCATTTCATGCGCAGGCGCAAGATTGACGGCCATATCTTCAAAAAGAACGGCCTTTTCAGGTCTAATGCTAAATTCTCGTACCATTTTTTCATATACCGGCTTATGGGGTTTCGGTTTGAAATCGCCCGCAACGATATCGAAAATATGTTCAAAATGATGAAGAATCCCGAGCTGTGTTGACACATTCGTCGCGTGATAAACTGATCCGTTCGTGAAAATGATTTTACGACCTGGCAATTGCTCCAGAGAGGAACTAAGCCCCGGTACGGCCGCCAGGTCCGAGACATCAATATCATGAACATAATCCAGAAAATCAGCTGGATTGATATTGTAATTCTGCATCAGCCCGCTCAGGGTCGTACCATGTTCGTGAAAATATTTTTTCTGGATATTTTTTGCCTCGACAAGGTCGACATTGAGAAAATCGGAGATAAATTCTCCCATTCTCTTGTCTATTTTTGCGAATAAATTCGACTTTGACGGATACAAGGTGTTGTCTAGGTCGAATATCCAGCAGTCAATATGTTGGAAGTTTTTCCAGTAGGGAATTTTCGTCATGTGTATGATTTTGCCGCGTCGTCGCTGTCGCGACAAGCCCTAATTGAGCGGACATGCAATATAGGGAGCGGTGGTCAAAAAATTCAACATTTTAAGGGGCTATTAAGCTTAGTGCCTTACTGTAACCGCCTACTAAGGTGATCCATGTAATTCGGCGGGTATCAGCGGCGTGAGCGGTAAGGCAAGTAAGAGAAATCCTGTTTCCTCGACCTATGAGGATAACAAGGCCCGGGCATTGAGCACGGATGTTTCTGTTCGCGCGGATTTGGCGGCGCATGAGGATGCTGAACCGGAAATTCTCTATTATCTAACAGATGATTCGTCCGGTATTGTTCGAAAAAACCTTGCCCTTAACCCCTGCACGCCAGCCAAGGCTAACCTTATTCTTGCGCAAGACGAGGATGAGGAAGTGCGGATGGATCTGGCTCGTAAAATATGCCGTCTGTTGCCAGACCTTTCAGGTGAACAGACAGCTATACTCCTTGAAAAAACGATTGAGGTCCTGGAAATACTGGCGAAGGATCAGGTAAAGGCGGTTCGCGCAATAATTTCGGAAACGTTGAAGGAATCTGTTAACGCGCCAAAGAATATCGTGATGAATCTTGCGAAGGATGTAGAGGAAATCGTCGCGAGCCCCATTCTAGAATACTCACCGTTGCTTTCCGATAATGATCTTCTGGAGATCATAGCGAGTGGGATTGCGGCAGGCGCACTTCCCGCAATTGCACGCAGACCCGGTCTTAGCGAAGAGGTTTCTGATGCCGTGGTTGCCCAGCTTGAAGTGCCGGCAATATCCACGCTACTAGTTAATCCATCCGCCAAAATACGCGAGGAAACGCTCGACCAGATCATGGATCAGGCGGAAGGTGTTGAGCCGCTTCACGAGCCGCTGGTCATGCGTCTAAACCTCTCACTCCGGGCGATGCGCCGTATCTCCGGCTTTGTTGCTTCATCCCTGGTTGAGAAGTTGGTAAATCGAAATAACCTTCCGCCAGCAACTGAGAAGGAACTGAAGAATATCGTTCGGGGCCGCATCGAAAAAACCCGGGAATTCTCGCCGGTGACAGAGGAGAATGGCCAGTCCCGCGCGGAAAAGATGTTCGCAGAAAACCAACTTGATGAAGAGGCTGTCGCTGACGCTGTCGATCTCAAGAATCAGGATTTTGTAGTGACAGCACTTTCCCTGCTCAGTAAATACAGTTCAAAGAAGGTTGGCGCCATGCTGGCGTCTCGCAATGGAAAGGTTGTTATTTCCCTCTGCTGGAAGGCGGGGCTCTCCATGCGGCTTGCCTTCAAAATCCAGACTGTCATTGCGCATGTACCTCGCCGCGATATTGTAAATGCCCGCAACGGGATCGAGTATCCATTTACAGACAAGGAAATGGATTGGCAATTATCGTTTTACGATAGCTAAAAAGCCTGCGTCACGCTGTCGCTTCGGTAATCATCGTGCCGACGCCATGCTCGGTGAAGGTTTCAAGCAGCAGGACATGGGGAATACGACCATCAAGAATAGTCGCGGACTCAACTCCCTCTTCAAGCGCAAAAAGACATGTCTCAAGTTTCGGGATCATTCCGCCCACAATCGTACCATCTTTCTGCAATTTGCGGACTTCGTCCGGGGTGAGCCGATTGATAAGCTTCTTGTTTTTGTCCAGAACCCCCTCAACATCAGTCATCATGATGAGCTTCGTTGCACCGATCGCGGCTGCGATGTGACCGGCGGCCGTATCAGCGTTGATATTAAAGGTCTGGCCGTTTGATCCGATCCCAATGGGAGCAATCACTGGAATAAGATTATTTTCCTCGAAACTCTCAAGAATTTCTGGATTGATACGGCGCGGTTCTCCCACAAACCCGAGATCGAGGATGCGCTCGATATTGCTATCAGGGTCGCGTTTGGTCCGGTTCAGCTTCTGCGCCTCGATCAGATTGCCATCTTTCCCCGAAAGGCCGACCGCGAGGCCGCCAGCCGAATTGATCGACGTGACAATTTTCTTGTTCAACGATCCGGATAAAACCATTTCGGCGATTTCCACCGTTTCCTTATCGGTGACCCTTAGCCCGTCTATGAAGGAACTGTTTATTTTCAACCGTTCCAGCATACTGCCAATTTGCGGGCCGCCCCCATGGACAATAACCGGGTTAATGCCGACCTGTTTCATCAGGGCGACATCCCGCGCAAAAAAATGGGACAACTGCTCATCGCCCATGGCGTGTCCGCCATACTTTATGACGAAGGTCTGGCCGCTGAAACGATGCATATAAGGTAGCGCTTCGGACAGGGTCCGCGCCTTGGCAAGCTGTTCCTCGACTGACAGGGGCTTATCACTCATTTCTATTGTCCAACCTCTTCTGTCAAAGACGTAAGTTCAGCCCGGAGAGCTTCAATCCCGGTTCCTTTTACGGAACTGGTGAACAATATCTCTGGGTGGGCCGCGGGCCGTTTGGCCAGTTCCGCCTCAATTTTTTTTGTAAGCGATTTCACGTCACTTTGGTTGCTTTTGTCAACCTTTGTTAGAATGATCTGGTAGCTGACGGCGGCGACGTCTAGCATTTCCATAACCTCGCGGTCGGTGACCTTTAACCCATGGCGGGCATCGACCAGCAGCAGGACACGGCGCAAAGTGCTCCGCCCTTTGAGATAGCTGTTAACTAGCTCGGTCCAGATATCGATTTTCTCTTTCGATGCCTTGGCATAACCATGACCCGGCAAATCGACCAGATAGAGTCTGCCGCCCAGATCGAAGAAATTGATTTGCTGTGTGCGTCCTGGCGTGTTGGACGTGCGGGCAAGCGTATTCCGGTTCGTGAGGGCGTTGATCAGGCTTGATTTGCCAACGTTTGACCGTCCTGCAAAGGCAACCTCAGTAAGGTCAAGGTCAGGGATCATCTCAAGTGTTGCCGCGCCGGCAACGAACTGGCATTCCTGCGCGAAGAGAAGTCGACCGGCCTCTATTCGCTTTGCTTCATCCTCACCGGTCGGACCCGTCGCTTTAGTCATATCAAATCACTCGTCAGGTTTTTTCACTGGTGCCGGAGACAGACACGCCCATGCGCTTCATGATCAACCACTGCTGCGCCATGCTGAGGATGTTGTTCCATGTCCAGTAAATCACCAGCCCTGCCGGGAAGCTTGCCAGTAAATAAGTGAAGAAGATCGGCATAAACAGGAAGATCTTCGCCTGCACTGGATCGGCGGGTTGCGGGTTGAGCTTCTGCTGCAAATACATGCTCAGACCCATTAGAAGCGGAAGGAATCCAATCATCAGGAACTGCGGCGGATCCCAGGGAATCAGACCAAAGAGGTTGAAGATCGTTGTTGGGTCTGGTGCCGCCAGATCCTTGATGTAGCCGTAGAAAGGCTGGTGTCGCATCAGCAGAGTCACAAACAGCACTTTATAGAGCGCGAAGAAAATCGGGATTTGCAGTAGAATCGGCAGGCAGCCGGCCGCCGGATTTGCTTTTTCCCGTTTGTACAGCGCCATCATTTCCTGATTGAGCTTTTGCTTGTCTTCGCCAAATTTTTCACGAAGCTTCACCATTTCTGGCTGCAACCGTTTCATTTTGCTCATCGACACATAGGATTTATGGGCGAGTGGCAGCAGGATGATCTTGATAAGAACCGTCAGCGCCATAATTGCGAGGCCAAGATTTCCAATCCAGCTATTCAGGAACTCAAGCGCGAAATAAATCGGCTTCGTGAGGAAGTAGAACCAGCCCCAGTCGATTGCAAGGTCAAAGCGGTCGATACCGTATTCTTGCTCATAAGTATCCAGAACTGAAACAACTTTCGCGCCGGCAAATAAATGATTGGTAATTCCAACCGTTTCACCGTTTGGAACGTTGATCCCTTCCTGGTTCAGGAAATCCGTCTGGTAGCGTGCACCCTGAGGGGCATAAGAGAAGCGGGCTTTGATGTTAGTGTCCTGATTGGGAATCAATGCTGTCAACCAGAACTTGTCGGTTACGCCCAGCCAGCCACCTACAGAGGAAAAGGTCTCACTTTTTCCTTCTTCAAGGTCACTATAGTCAATTTCTTCAAGCGTTTCATTGAGAACCCCGATGGGGCCCTCATGGAGAATGTAGAAATTCGTTGTCTCCGGGGTGCCGTGACGCGAGATCAGGCCATAGGGGTAGAGTGTGACATCCGTCCCGGTGTTGTTCTCGATAACCTGATCAATCGCGAACATGTAGTTCTCATCGACGGTGATCGTCCGGTGAAAGATAAGACCTTCGCCGTTATCCCAGGTCAGTTTGAGCGGCTTTTCAGGTGTAAGTTCCGTATCGTTCGTTGCCCATACCGTTTGCGCACCGGGAAGTTTGATATTAGCACCGGGTGCCGGGCTCCAGCCAAATTCCGCATAGTAGGGATGGGGGCTGCCAGCCGGAGACAAAAGCTTGATTTCCGGGCTGGCCGGGTCAACAGTCTCGCGATAGTCAATCAGTGTGAGGTCATCAAGGCGCGCGCCAGTAAGGGAGACGGAGCCATGCAGCGCTGGCGTGTTGATTTTGACCCGATCCGTTTTTTGCAGGCTTTGCGATCTGCTCAGCGTGGTCTGTGCAGCGGAGCCTGGTATGCTCGGCGCACTGGCGCCATCCACAGAAAGAGACGGAATTTGTGACGGGGTGTCCCCTTCCGTTGTGGAGTTTTCTGCTTGCTGTTGTTGCGCTTGCTCCATCTGCGGGGCTTCAACGAAATATTGGAACCCGAAAATAATCAGGAAACAAAGAACGATCGCAATGACCAGGTTTTTCTGATCCGACATTTTTTTACAGCCCTTACGTTTTATTCTATGCGGGCGCGACCCGAGAGGTCGGTTGCGCCATTATGACAATTCTCATGTTTAGTTGGTACGGGATCATAGCCTTCACCGCCGAATGGGTGACACCGTGCAAGACGCCGCATAGTCAGCCAGCTTCCTTTTGCGGGACCATGTATCGACAAAGCCTCCATCGCATAGGAAGAGCAACTCGGGTAGTAGCGGCAACTTGCAGGTAGCAGAGGCGAAATAAAATAGCGATAAATCCGAATTGGGAGGATAAGCACGGCAATGAAAAGCTTTTTGATCATGTCGCGGTCCTTCGAGGTGACGCCGCAGCGCCAACCTTTCCGAGTGCGGCATGGAGATCTGACTTCAGCTCATCAAACTTCCGGTCTTTCGTTTTGGCGCGGCCAATCAGGACAAAATCCCAACCAGCTTCCGCATGATCGGGAATAATTTCCTGTGCAACAGCGCGAAGGCGGCGTTTAATGCGGTTGCGGACGACCGCGTTACCAACTTTTTTGGTCACGGTAAAGCCCACGCGCACAGCATTAGCCCTGCCCGGACTTGTGTCGCGGGCAGCCTGAAGCACCATCCCCGGTGCGGCCCATTTGCGGCGAACAGACGCAACACGGAGGAATTCCGCGCGTTTTTTTAGCCGTTCGACGCCTATCGGCATTGGATTAGGCTGAAAGGCTTTTGCGGCCTTTGGAACGGCGGTTTGCAAGGACTCGGCGACCGCCGACCGTTGCCCGGCGGGCGCGGAATCCGTGGCGACGAGCGCGAACAAGTTTGCTCGGTTGATATGTACGTTTCAAGAGACTTCTCCGTCGATCATCCGCGCATTGTGCGCGAAGGGAAAACAAGCCCCGCTGTATAAGGTTTCTCCCCCGTTAAGTCAATGCAGGAGATAATTTTTGCGCGTTTGCTTGTCGCGACGGTTCAATTCGGCTCACTTTTGGGTGAAAGGGGCTTTCGAATCTATCTAGGAACCATAAGTTTCGATAAGTTTAAGGCCGGACCGTTTGCTGTTTTTAAGGGATTGCCGGTGTACTCTATATTTTGTCCCCACGGAGGGGTTTATGTTAGGTTTGGACAAACAGATGTCCGCAATGCGGGCCGGGGGCGAATCGGCAATGGGTAAGGCCACTGATCAGAAGAGCAATGCCGGGAACGGCTTCTCGTTTAAGAAAATGCTGCCATTGCTGGTCATTGCGATCGCTATCGCAGCATTCTTCCTGCTCGGGCTTGATGATTATCTAACCTTCCAGGCGCTCAGCGATAATCGCGACCAATTGATAGATTTCGTTTCGGCGAACTTCCTTCTGGCAGCGCTTCTTTATATGGGACTCTATATCGCCGTTGTCGCATTTTCCCTACCGGGAGGCTTGCTGATGACGGTGACCGGCGGATTTCTATTTGGCTGGTTTGCGGCGGGTTTCATGACCGTCTTCGCGGCAACGGTTGGCGCGACCCTACTATTTCTTATTGCTGCCACTTCTCTTGGGGAACCTCTCCGCAAAAAGGCCGGGACGACGTTAAAAAAGCTGGAAGATGGTTTTGCCGAAAATGCGCTGAGCTACCTCTTGTTCCTGCGTTTGGTTCCTGTATTCCCGTTCTGGCTCGTTAATATTGCTCCGGCATTTCTGGGTGTGAAACTCAGCACCTATATTGTCGGGACCTTTATCGGCATCATCCCAGGCACCTTTGTTTTTGCCTATCTTGGCGGTGGTCTCGACAGTATTATCCGGGAACAGCAAGCCAGTTATCAATCTTGCCTGGACAGTGGGCAGACCGACTGTGTGCTGGATTTCCAGATTACCTCCTTGGTGACAACAGAGATTTTATTTTCTTTCTGTGCGCTTGGTGTGATTGCTCTTCTGCCGATCGTTCTTAAGAAATTCCGTAAAAGTTCAAAATAGAGCAGGAGCAATCCTTATGACAACACAGATCAATACCGATATTTGTGTAATAGGTGGCGGCTCCGGCGGCCTTTCTGTTGCGGCGGGCGCGAGCCAGATGGGAGCGAAAACTGTTCTCGTTGAAGGCGGCAAGATGGGCGGTGACTGTCTGAATTATGGATGTGTCCCGTCAAAGGCCTTGATTGCGGCGGCAAAAAAAGCGGCAAGCCTGAAGGATGCCAGTGATTTTGGCGTGACCGGCCCGGCGCCGGTCGTTGATTTTCAGAAAGTCATGGATCATGTGCAGGAGGTTATTGGCTCCATTGCGCCCCATGATTCGGTTGAACGTTTCGAGGGGCTGGGCGTTGAGGTCATACAGGGCTATGGCCGTTTTATCTCGGAAAAGGAACTTGAGGTTGGTGACACACGTGTGAAGGCACGACGATTTGTCATCGCGACGGGATCAAGTGCAACCGCACCCCCCATTCCGGGGTTGGAAGAAGCTGGCTATCTGACCAACGAAACCATTTTTGGGAATCGCACGCGGCCGGATCATATAATCATTATCGGGGGCGGACCAATCGGCCTTGAGATGGCGCAAGCGCACGTTCGTCTCGGATCGAAAGTTACTGTGCTGGAGGCATTCAAGGCCTTTGGCCGGGACGATCCGGAGTTAAGTGCGATTGTACTTAAGACTCTTCACAAAGAGGGGGTTGAGATTCGGGAGGGGGTGAAAATCTCCGAAGTTAAGAAGGGTATAGACGGCACCTATCATATCTCACTCGGTGAGGGTGTCTCAGCGGAAACACTCACAGGGTCTCACCTGTTGGTTGCAGCCGGGCGAAAGGCAAATGTGGAAGGGCTCAACCTTGAGGCTGCGGGCGTGGAATACTCACCAAAAGGTGTGAATGTAGATGCCAGGCTTCGCAGCACAAACAAGAAGATCTATGCCATTGGTGATGTCGCGGGTAGCTACCAATTCACGCATATTGCCGGATACCACGCCGGGATTTTTATCCGTAATGCACTCTTTCGGTTGCCGGCGAAAGTTGATTACAGCGCTGTTCCCTGGGTTACCTTTACCGATCCGGAGCTTGCGAATGTCGGATTGACCGAGGCGACTGCTCGGGAACAGCATGGCGACAAGATAAAAGTGCTGACTTTTCCTTTTGCGGATATCGACCGCGCTCGCACGGAACGGCAGACTGACGGCATGATCAAAGTAATCACCACAAATAATGGCCGTATACTTGGCGCAGGTGTTGTCGGCCCTCATGCTGGCGAGCTGATTCACCCCTGGGGCATCGCGATTGCTGAAAAGCTTAAGATCGGTGCAATGGCGAGCTTTATTGCGCCCTATCCGACATATGGAGAAATCAGTAAGCGGGTAGCCGGCAGTTACTACACACCCAGCCTGTTCAGCACCCGTACCCGAGCGATTGTGAAGTTTCTCTCCCTCTTTGGGTAGGTAATATTTGATAACGCGTTCGTTATCGCAGTTGATTCGGATTCCGGTCGCAAACAGGGCATTGTTGCCCCAAGCAGTCAGTGCTTAAAAAAAATATCGGAAATTTACAGGAGAGACTTATGTTCAAGGAAGTATTAACGGCCGCCGCGATCGCCTCCATGGCGGCAGTTGCTGTCGTGCCAGGTGCCGTGGCAGCTTGTGCGCCCAAAAAGGCTTGCAACGCCTGTGCGGCAAAGAAAGCGTGCAATCCATGCGCCGCGAAAAAGGCGTGTAACCCATGCAATCCTTGTGCGGCAAAAAAGGCTTGCAACCCTTGTAATCCTTGCAAGGCGAACCCCTGCGCAGCTAAAAAGAACTAATTCGCGGGTCGTAAAAGTTTTAGCATCTTTAATTACCAATCAGCCAAAAAGGCCGGTATCATTAAGTTGATACTGGCCCGTTTTTTTGATCTATTCTACAGAATGGCATATTTACGAAACATAGCGGCGCCTTTTCGCAGTCTTTCGGCGAGACTACTTGTGTTGACGCTTGTTTTCGTCATGTTAGCTGAAGTCCTGATTTTCGTACCTTCTATTGCATTTTTCCGATTGAACTACCTTGCGAATAAGGTGGAGCTTGCTCATCTTGCGACGCTCTCGCTTCTGGCGTCTCCCGACAATATGGTGTCGGAAGAACTTCGTGAGGAATTACTGTTTCGTGTTGGCGCCCGCAGCGTTGTTCTGCATGGCGCAAATTCTCGGCTGTTGATTTTGAGTGAGAATATGCCGCCGGCCATTGACGCGGAATTCTATCTCGCAAACCAGAGCCCATTGCCTCTGATCGAACATGCTTTTATGAGCCTTGTGGTAGGTCCGGGGCGGATCATCCGGATAATCAGCCCGCTTGAGAATGAACCAAACTCTTCCCTTGAAGTCGTCATTGACGAAGCGCCGTTAATTGAAGCGATGTATGATTATGCCTGGAATATATTCTGGTTGTCGCTTATCATTTCGACGCTGACAGCAATACTGGTCTATCTGTCGCTCCATTGGCTGATGGTGCGGCCGATGCGGCGATTGAGTGAGAGCATGATCGCCTTTCGCCGCGCTCCGGAGAATGTCAGCACAGCCCTTATTCCCTCAAAACGACGGGATGAAATTGGCGTGGCCGAGCGCGAGTTGGAGATCATGCAAACGCGCCTGCGGTCGGCCCTGAAGCAAAAGCAGCATCTTGTCGCGCTTGGAACAGCAGTCACAAAGATCAGCCACGACCTTCGGAACATTCTCTCCACCTCGCAGATTGTCAGCGACAGTCTTTCTGAAGTGAAAGACCCCAAAGTCCAAAAAGTGGTTCCACGCCTGATGACCAGTATTGATCGGGCTATTGATCTTTGTACGCAAACCTTGAAATACGGCCGTGCTGACGAGCAGGTACCCAGGAAAGAGCGATTCCTTCTGGAGCCATTGGTGAACGAGGTGAAAACGTCGGTTGGGTTGCGGGAGAATAATGGTATTACATGGCGGAATAAAATACCCTCGGGCCTGATGTTGAATGCCGACCGTGACCAGTTTTACCGGATACTGCTTAATCTATGCCGCAACGCTGTACAGGCGATGGAAGGGGAAGGGACGGTAGATATTCAAGCACTTCGTGCAGGCTCCCGCATCCTTATCCGTGTCGGCGATACGGGGCCGGGATTACCTGCAAAAGCAAAACAACATCTTTTCGAGCCTTTTTCGGGGTCCGCGCGGGCTGGTGGCACGGGGCTAGGCCTATCCATCGCACGCGAACTTGTCGTCGCGCATGGCGGCGAGATCACGCTTGAACGCACGGGGAGTTCTGGCACAATTTTCTGTATCGAAATACCGGATTAACGCTATTTAAACGCTCCTGCCATATGTTGTCGATTAGTGATGTTTAAGTACAATTTGGTCGATATCTGGGATATTCTGCAGGGCGATAATGCAGCACAAACATATTTGGTTTATAATTGGAATAGCCGCGATGACAAGTGGCTGCTCCAGCGACGTCTTCAAATCGGCCGATAAGAATGTTGCCGGCATCTTTGGTGAGTCATGCTCTTTTGCTAACCTTTCTTCGGGAGATGATTTCTGCCCGACCGAATCCGAGATTTACATTCAGCCTGCACTTTATTGTTATAAGTCGCTCGGAGCGGTAAATTGTTATTCAGAGCAAAATCCTTACCAGACAGAGAAGTCGGAGAGGGTGCGTAAAGTTCCAGCACTCGCATCCACAGGAATTGAGGCTATTACTGTCGAAGAGTAGGCATGCCTTTCGTGCTCCCAAATAGATAGGGTCCCGCCGACTGTATTGTTCTTATTCGCTGAAACGGCGGTGTACTTATTGTTTAATATTGCTAACCTGTTCCGTATTATCCATTAGGAGGAAGAGCAGGCAATGGCATGGAACCCGGATCAATATAATCTCTTTTCCGATCATCGGCTGCGTCCAGCACTGGATCTGCTATCACAGGTTCCGTTGATTTCGCCGTATGTGATCTATGATCTGGGTTGCGGTACAGGAAATGTGACGGCACTCCTCTCGCAACACTGGAATGAAGCGATTGTCACCGGTATCGACAGTTCCGCAGAGATGCTTGCGACGGCTCGGAGTAACCATCCGTCTCTTGAGTGGAAACAGGCGGATATTGCTAATTTTTCGCCGACCAGCAAGGGTAATCTGATTTTCAGTAACGCGGCGCTTCACTGGCTTGATAACCATGAAACGGTGTTCCCTAAATTGTTGGAGCAATTGCGGCCTGGCGGGGTGCTCGCCGTACAGATGCCCAACAATTTCTCCGCCCCGTCCCATCAAAATCTTTATGATCTTGCCGAATCCCCGGAATGGGTCGACAAGTTGGGGCCATTGGTGCGCCCCGCACCTGTCCACAATATCAACTGGTATTTTGAATTTCTCTCGCCTCTGGTCGAGAAAATCAATATTTGGGAGACGACCTATTACCAGGTTCTGAAAGGCCGGGATGCAGTCCTTGAATGGACGCGGGGGACAGCACTCCGCCCGTTCCTCGAAGCACTTGATACGGCAGAAGCAGAAGTATTTGAAGGCCAGTATGCCGAGAGATTGTTGGAATCCTATCCTGTCAGGCAGGATGATTCGACCCTGTACCCCTTTTCCAGGCTTTTTATCGTGGTTCAACTACCTGAAAACTAGCTATCTCTAATCTGTAAGAACTACGCCCTCACGGCGCGGGTCTGCCCCTCCTTCAAGGCCGTCGTCTGTGATCTGGATGCCATGAAGCCCACTATTGAGACTGCGGACTTTTACCTCATATCCCATGGCCTCCATCGCAGGTTTAAGAGCCACAAGGGAAGTTTCCGCTTCCAGGTCAAGTGTCCCGTTCCGGTTTATGAAGTGGGGCATATCGATGGCCGACTGCATATCCATATTCCAGTCGAGGGAAGCAATAATTGTTTTCAGGACATAACCGATTATCCGGCTACCACCGGGTGACCCGATGACCATGTGCAAGTTTCCGTCCTTGTCAAACACCATGGTCGGCGACATCGAACTGCGGGGGCGCTTATTCGGTTCGATGCGGTTGGCAATGGGCCCGTCTTCGGTGGTGGGGGAGAAGGAAAAATCGGTAAGCTGGTTATTGAGAATGAAACCGCCAGTCATCAATCGTGAACCAAATACATTTTCGACCGATGTGGTCATGGAGACAGCATTTCCAAAACTGTCCAGAATACTGAAATGGCTGGTGGAGGGCAGTTCAATGGCATTATCCAGACCAAGAGAGCCTTGTTTTTCCAGTGGAACTCCCGCCTTAAACGGCAGAGGTGATTCGCCGGGTTTGACTAACTTGGCCCGGTTAGCAGTGTAACTCTCTCCCAATAAGCTCTCGATCGGAACATCAACGAAATCGCCATCTGCAAGATATTTTCCGCGGTCAGCAAAAGCAAGTGCGCTGGCCTGTGCGATCAGGTCAATCGCCGCACTACTACCCGGTGTGATTGTAGGCATGTTCCAGTTTTCAAGGATACGCAAGGCTTGCAACAAGGTGATCCCGCCAGATGTCGGCGGCCCCATTCCACAAATTTGATGGCTGCGATACAGTGCGCAAACCGGCTCTCTTTTTACGGCTTCATAATTAGCTAGATCATTGAGTGTGAGCAGGCCCGGATTACCGTTATCACTGCGAACGGCATCGACAATCGACTTGGCAATGTCACCGCGATAGAAAACATCCGGCCCACCATTGGCAATCTGTTTTAACGTTGCCGCAAGGGAAGGATTTTTTAAACGCTCACCTGCAGGTTTTGCTGTGCCGTCCATGTTATAAAAATATGCTGCCGCTGCTGCCTTGGTATTCAGATACTTATCTCTGTCGACCAGGTAATGAAGTCGGGGTGAAATCAGGAATCCCTCCTCGGCCAGTTTGATTGCCGGTTCAAAAAGATCCTTCCATTGCAGTATTCCATGATCCTGATGGGCCTTTGCCATCATGGCAACAACGCCAGGGACGCCGACAGATCCACCACCAACGACAGCATCATAAAATTTTTTCTTGGTACCATCTGCTTTAAGGAAATGGGTTTCCTGAACAGCCGCCGGAGCGGTTTCCCGTCCGTCATATGTCTCCAGCCTTTTGGTTTCCCTGTCAAAAAAGAGCATAAAGGCGCCGCCGCCTATACCTGAAGATTGCGGTTCTACCAGTGTAAGCACCATCTGCGTTGCAATCGCCGCATCGACAGCACTTCCACCACGGGCAAGCATGTCCTGTCCCGCCGCAGCCGCCAACGGATTAGCCGCCGTGATCATGAATTTCTGATTACTCTCCGCCCGAAGCGGGGATGTGAGCAGTAGGCAGAATAAACAGAGAGACAGCAATAGATGCCATGGAGAATACCGGAACAGGGAGAGAGCGTGCATTTAGGGAGCTCCTTGCGAATTTGTTGCAGTAGCGAAGATAAGTTGACCGTTGGAATAGCTAACGCTAACGTTACGTAAACAAAAGCAAAAGATAATTATTATGAACAAACCTGGCACCAGAAATCTTATCACAGATGTTGAAGGTATAAAAATCGGCAATGCTGAAGATCCGGGAGCAATGTCCGGGGTGACAGTGGTTGTCCCCGATAATGCGGCGGTTGGTGGTGTGGACGTTCGCGGCGGTGGACCGGGTACGCGTGAAACTGAAGCACTTAATCCAGACTGCATGGTGGAGCGGGTGGATGCCATCGTTTTAAGTGGGGGGTCCGTCTACGGATTAGAGGCTGCGTCGGGCGCGGTTATGGCGCTCGCCAAACAGGGGCGCGGGTTCGAGGCGAAGGGTATTCATGTACCGATCGTGCCGGCTGCCATATTGTTCGATCTGGCGAACTCCGGAAACAAGAATTGGGGAGATATGCCGCCCTATCGCCAGCTTGGCATTGATGCCACGGAAAATGCAGGGGAGGATTTTCCGCTTGGTAATGTTGGCGCAGGATATGGCGCTGCCGCCGGCAAGATGAAAGGCGGGCTGGGGAGTGCCTCTCTTGTAAGTGATGACGGCATTCAGGTAGGAGCGGTTTTTGCTGTCAATCCGGTCGGTAGTGTGATCATGCCAGGAACGCGGCACTTTTGGGCCTGGCCATTTGAACAGGGTGAAGAATTTGGGGGCTTTGGGGCCCCTGAGTTTAAGAAGGACATGCCGCTGGATATGCCCGTGGAATCGCGGCTTGCGGAAAATACTACTATTGGTGTCATCGCAACCAATATTACTCTCACGAAATCAGAAGCGAAGCGTGTCGCGATCATGGCTCACGACGGATTGGCACGTTCAATTAGGCCTGTACATACCCCCTTTGACGGCGATAGTATTTTTGTATTATCGACCGAGAAGGAAGAGTTAGCCGGGCCAAGACCGCTTGGTGTGGCAAGGATCGGGGCAATGGCCGCGGATTGTGTCGCCCGTTCCATCGCTCGAGGTGTTTACAACGCCAAAAGTTTAGGTGGTCTACCTGGGTTTATGTCTTAGTATCGTTACGTTTATTTTAGGGAGAGAAGTCAATGAAGAGACTCATTATTGCTGCCGCCCTTGCCGGCGCCATGTTGGCTCCGTTTTCGGCCATGGCAGCGAAAGACAGCGTTACCTTCGCTCAGAGGCTGGAACCACCCGGGCTTGACCCGCGCACCGGTGCGGCCGCGGCGATTTCGCTGACCACACTATATAATATCTATGAAGGGCTGACGCGCGTGGATGAAAAGGGCATGGTTCATCCAAGCCTCGCCGAAAGCTGGACAATCAGTGATGATGGCCTGACATACACTTTTAAGCTTGTCGAAGGTGCGAAATTCCATGATGGCGCGGATTTCGATAGCTCTGACGTCAAATACACTTTTGATGCCAATGCCGCCGAAGACAGTCAGAATAAGCGTAAAGACCGCTTCACGAATATGGAAAGCGTTGAAACACCGGACGCCAATACGGTTGTTATCAAGCTGAAAGAGCGTCGCCCGGCCTTGCTTGAGCAATTAAGCGAATCTACAGCCGTGATTGTAGATCCGGCTTCGGATGCGACAAACGCAACCAAACCGGTTGGTACAGGCCCTTATAAGTTCGAAAGCTGGACGAAAGGTGACAGTCTTAAACTGGTTGCGGCGGATACCTATCGCGATACGGATGCGGTGGCGATCAAAAATGTGACGATCCGTTTCATTGGTGACGGCACTGCTCGTCTTGCTGCGTTGCTGGCCGGAGATGTGGACGTTGCTGACATTCCAAACGAACTGGTTGGGAGCGATTCTCTTAAGGATGATTTCAATATTTTGGTTGGGAATACAAATGGTGAGACCATTCTCAGTACCAATAACGGGAATGAAGCACTTTCCAAGCTGAAGGTCCGGCAGGCGATTGCCCATGCAATCAATCGTCAGGAAATCATTGATGGTGCAATGTTTGGGTACGGAACACCGATCGGTTCGCATTTTGCGCCGCATCATCCTGACTATGTCGACCTGACCGGAACCTATCCGTTTGATCCGGAACTGTCCAAGAAACTTCTGGCAGAAGCCGGATATCCGGATGGGCTGGAGCTTTCTCTGAAGTTACCGCCAGTAGATGATTATGCCCGTAAGGGCGGCCAGATCGTCGCATCACAGCTTGAAAAAGCGGGCTTCAAAATAAAGATCGAGAATGTCGACTGGCCGAAATGGCTGGACGAGGTTTACAAGAAGAAAAACTATGATCTGTCCATCGTCTCGCATGTTGAACCAATGGATATCGGCATTTACGCTCGTGAAAATTACTATTTCAACTATGACAATCCGAAGTTTAACGAAGTAGTCGCTGCAGCTGAATCTGCTGCCTCAGCGGCAGAGCGGACCGAACTGTTGCAGACAGCGCAGAAGATGCTGGCTGAGGAAGCCGTGAACGGATATTTGTTCCAGTTGCCGCGCGTTATTGTGGTGCGTAAGGGGCTGAATGGCGTTTGGAAGGACATGCCTTTCTTCGTCACGGATGCCTCCCGCATATCCTGGAGCGATTAAGAGTAGCGGCTTATAGCCTTTACTAAAAATGCAAAACCCGCTGGCTCACACCAGCGGGTTTTTTTATATAAGGGAATTTTAACGCCCTTCTTAATCGCAAATGAGACGTTTACGCTGCGGCGGATTTTGCCGAATTCAGATAAACTTCCAGCTCGTCCGCACCACCGATTTTCTCCCCATCTATAAAAATCTGGGGTGTTGTCAAAGCGCCTGATACAGCCCTCAGGGAGCGCATCGTAGCATCGGTACCAAGAACGATTTCCTCATACCCAAGGCCAGCATTTTCCAGTGCTGATTTAGCTCTGGCGCAATGGCCGCAGCCGGGTTTTGAGAATACCGTAATCGCTTTCGGCTTTTCCGCGCTCGGGTTGAGGTATTTCAGCATCGTGTCTGCATCGGAAACCTCGAACGGGTCGCCTTCAACTTCCGGCTCGATGAACATTTTCTCAACAACGCCATCATTCACCAGCATGGAATAGCGCCAGCTACGCTTGCCAAAACCAAGGTCCTCCTTGTTTACAAGCATGTTCATGCCGTCGGTGAAGGCGCCTGTCCCGTCAGGGATGAACGTAATGTTATCGGCCTTCTGGTCTTTTTTCCATTCGTTCATGACGAAGGTGTCGTTGACCGAAAGGCAGATTACGCGGTCGACGCCGGACTCTTTGAAGGTCGGCGCAAGTTCATTATATCGAGGGAGATGCGACGAGGAGCAGGTCGGTGTAAATGCTCCCGGAAGAGCAAACAAAACAACCTTCTGGCCCTTGAAAAGCTCGTCCGTTGTCACGTCGCACCAGGCATCGCCGTCGCGCGTTTTAAAGGTGACATTCGGTACTTTCTGGCCTTCCATATTTTTCATCTTCTAAACTCCATTTCTATGCAAAATCTGATGACAAGCGTTATATATTGATGGTCAAACATATTGCAAGTAATAATTGGAATTATTTTAAAGTAGGTATTTCGGTGCACATATCATTGTGTGTTGCTGCTTCTTTACTGGAGGTAAGGTGGCCCGGTGATACAGACAAGAGTACAAATGAGAATAATTGCCGCTGGTCATTCTGGATCGCAGTTGATAAAGTTTGCGCAAGGCGGTTCTATCGGATTTGACGGTAGATCAAGAGGGAATATAGTGCGGGCATTTCATTGCCTAAATCTATAGCTGCCCCCGCAACTGTGAGCGCCGAAGTGTTTTCGATGATACCACTGGAGTGATCTGGGAAGGTAGAAAATGCGGTTTTCGCGCGAGCCAGGAGACCTGCCGCTGAGAATAAAATGAAGTCAAGTCGTCGGGTGAGACGAAAACAGGAGAATGACATGCGATATAAACTAACGGCGGCGACCGTGCTGGCAGGTGTGGCGGTTCCAGGTTTGGCCTATGCCCATCATCCGATGGGAGGCGCGACGCCCAATACCTTCATGGAAGGGCTGTTGTCCGGCATCGGGCACCCGATTATTGGGATTGATCATCTGGCCTTCGTCATTCTGGTGGGATTGGCGGCGGTATTTCTGACAAGAAAATATATGGCGCCGCTTGCCTTTATTCTCGGGACCGTCGCGGGCTGTCTGTTGATTGCGAACGGCGCGAGTCTACCTTTTGCAGAGTTGGTGATCACCGGTTCTGTCATTCTTTTGGGCGCTTTGGTCATGTCAGGCCGGAAAATACCATCGAGTTTATATGTGGCAATTTTTGCCATTGCCGGCCTGTTTCACGGTGGCGCCTACGGTGAGGCGATTGTTGGGGCCGAAAATACAGCCTTGGCCGCTTACCTCATCGGCTTTGCGGCCATTCAGTATTCAATTGCGCTCGGCGCCGGATTTGTTGCTGAGAAACTTTGGCATGCGACCGAGGCAGCGGCTACAAAACCGCGGATCGCTGGGGCGGTTGCGGCCGGTGTCGGGATTGCCTTCTTCGTAGAGAATGTTGAGGGTATGATCTTCAGCTAAAGAATAGCTGGCCGCATTCACGGTTTTACTAACAAAAAAAGCGACGGGAACTACCGTCGCTTTTTTTATATCGTCAGCTCAATCGTTAGCGAACAAACACATGCACTTCATTTGTGGTGATGGCACTATTCGTCGTGCTGGATAGATTAACCCGTGACGCGGGCAGGCCCATGTCGGTCAGTGACCGCAAGACACGTTCCGCATTCTGTATGGATTTAGTCTGGTTACTGGCCAGGTTGCCGTTAATCGGGGCTATTGAGACAACATCAAAGGTCGCTTGAGGGCGTTCCTGCATGGTGCGGCTAACCGCATCGTAAAGTGCCTGCTCGTATGCTACGTCATCCCGGTTGAAACGGATGATAACCAGTGCCTGCCGTTCATTCGAAGCCGTATTCGCTGATGCTGTATCAAGGTAATTTCGGGTGCCGGCACTTGTTCCTAAAAACCCGCCATTCTTGATCGCAATCGAGGTGTTGGTGAGGTTCATCCGTTCTGTCCCGACATAAGCGGTCTGGCGGTTGATATCATTGGTGAGCTGGTTCAAAAGACGGTTCGCAAGCACTGAAGTCCGGCTGGTTTCATCTTCCAGTACCGTCAATTGCCGGTGATCCTCTTCAATCGCGCCGCTGAGTTCAAAGGCGGATTGCACCGATTCGAGCAGGAAGCCAACTTCGCCGGCATCTCCTGCGGCCGTATTCGCCAGGCTGTTCATCTCGGAAACATCCGCCGCAATTTTCTCAAGATCACTCTGGGCTTCATTCCACTGATTGATCAAGATCGGGTTCCCTTTGGTCGTGCCGATCTGAAGGCGCGTATTAATCGCGGCCATAGTGCCGTGATATCGCTGAGACGTCGCTGTGGTTGATGCCTCAATCGCCTCGTACTGGGCGCTGCTCTGGTTTACGCGTGCTTGCAGGGCACGGAGGTTTTCTCGCAAGGCTTCAACCCGTTGCCCGACAACTGTGCCCGTGCTGGGCGCTGTCGTAACCTCAGGCAGTTGAAACCGGCTTGGTGCTGCCTGAGGTGCAGGCGTGGCCGCTGTGGCTGTAGCCATCGCGGCCTGCGTTGCCGTAGGGTCGGCAGTCATCGCCGCCTTCTGGGCAATTGCCATGGCTTCCTGTCCTGATTTTACGGGGGCCGGGTCCCCGGTCAGGGGCGGCAGCAGTTTTTCATCTACAAAAGAGCAACTCGCGACGAGTAATACGGCGCTGACTGCAACGGGGCGGGTAAGGTTGAATACCATGGTTGTAAAACACTCTTTGTTTTTGTGCGCGCAAAAACCCGGTAGCGGGAGGGCGATATCACCTTTCCATGCCGAGCGGTTATCGTAACCGAAAATCAGGGGCAGATAGTATCTAATGAAAAGCGTGGCGACAAGAACCGATTTTGACACAACTTTTTAAGAAAATCTGGTTTAATCGCTTGCATTGCCTTCCCCTTTTGATTAATTTCCCGATCCTCAGGTGGGCGCTACATTAATTCGCCCCCTTTAGTCGGTCGAAGAAAGGCTGGCGATCAAGCACCGGTAGCTCAGCTGGATAGAGCACTAGACTACGAATCTAGGGGTCGGGAGTTCGAATCTTCCCCGGTGCGCCATTTCTCTCAATACATCTGCAAAACTGGATTGTCTTATTAATCCAAGGAGACTGTGTCTCTATCGCTTGCGTAGTTTTTGCAACGTATTCTCCAGAACATTTAAAAACTGACTGCGGTCTTTCTTGCTAAATGGCGCGTTACCACCAGAGATATCTCCGGTTTCCCGAAGATGCGCGTTGAGGTCGCGCATGGCAAGGGACATGCCGATGGACTGTTCGGTGAAGGGTTTACCCGTCGGACCAAGAACAACGGCGGATTTTTTAAGGGCCCTGTCGGCGAGGGGAATATCCGAGGTGATCACCACATCCCCCGAGGTCGCATTCTCCGCAATCCAGTTATCAGCGGCATCGAAGCCGTCGTCGACCACCACTTGCTCGATCAGCGGGCTTTGTGGAATGCGCATCCAGCTGTTGCTGACAACATAGGTTATCAATCGATGCCGCCCGGCGACGCGATAAATTTCGTCCTTTACCGGGCAGGCGTCCGCATCAATAAAGATTCTGGTCAAGTTGCCGGACTGCCTAACTTGCCTGTTGGATGACGTCCCACACCCGCTGAGGCGTTGCGGGCATATCAATATGGTGCACACCAAGATCGGCAAGTCCGTCAATGACTGCATTTATAACGGCAGGCGGTGCGCCAATGCATCCAGCCTCCCCGCAGCCTTTAACGCCCATTGGATTCATGGTGCAAGGCACCTCGATCGTCTCATAGCGCAGATCGAGAGGGATATTATCTGCGCGTGGCATGCCATAATCCATGTAAGAGCCAGTCAGGAGCTGCCCATCATCACTGTAGACCGTGTTCTCGGTGAGCGCCTGCCCGATCCCCTGTCCGACACCACCGATCACCTGATTGCGCACGAGCGCAGGATTGATGATCGTGCCGAAGTCATCAACAATGACGTAGCGGACAACCTCTGTCGCGCCGGTCAGCTCATCGATCTCGACTTCCGCAATATGACAGCCATTGGGATAGGTAAAAGCCTCGACCGTAAAGCTTGCCTCAGAATCGAGGCCTTCGGCGAGATTTTCCGGGAGTTGCCCCAGCCCTCGGGCGCGATGGGCAAGCTCCAGAATGCCAATTTTACGGTCAGTTCCGGCAATGGCGAATTCGCCGTCATCAGCGGAGAACTCAATATCAACCGGCGCGGCTTCCAGGAAGTGGCCTGCTAGCTCCTTGCCTTTATTGATCACCTCGTCACTCGCGGCATGAATGGCTGGCCCCTGTGTTGTCAGGGAGCGTGACCCGCCGGTGCCGCCACCCGACTTGATCTTGTCCGTGTCCCCTTGGACAATCTCGATATTTTCAAAAGGGACGCCCAGACGTTCGGCGACAATTTGGGCATAGGCGGTCGAATGACCCTGTCCAGAGGATTGAGTGCCGACAGCAACAGTGACGCGATCATCGTCTTCAAAACGGATGGTCGCGGTTTCCGTCGGGTTACCCGCAGTGGCCTCAACATAGTAGCACATACCAATGCCCCGGCGTTTCCCGTTGCTGGCTGAGGCTATACGGCGATCGGGGAAACTCGCCCAGTCCGAGGTTTCAAGCGCCCGGTCCATAATTCGTTCAAACTCACCACTGTCGTAAACGCAGCCGGTTGAGGTCGTATAGGGAATGGCCGACACGGGAATAAAGTTCTTCCGCCGGATTTCATCCTGCCCGAGGCCGAGTTCCCGTGCGGCCCTATCCATCAGCCGTTCGATAACAAAGATAGCCTCTGGTCGTCCGGCACCACGGTAGGCATCCACCGGCACTGTATTGGTGAAGACGCCGATGCTGCGGTAGTAAAAATTGGGGATGTCATAGACACCCGGCAGGACCTTTACCGCTGCCATGGTCGGGATCAACGGGCCAAATGTGGACAAGTAGGCGCCGAGGTTGGCGTTGGTCTCCACCTTCATGCCTGTAATCATGTTATCGGCATCGAAGGCTAGTTTCGCGCGCGTTACATGATCGCGCCCCTGCGTATCAGAGAGGAAGGCGTCGCTGCGTTCCCCTATCCATTTGATGGGCCTGCCTAGCTTGCGGGATGCCCAGACCGTAACTGCGCATTCAGAATAGAAGAAAAGCTTCATGCCGAACGCGCCACCTACGTCAGGTGTAATCACCCTGATATCCTCTTCGGGTACGTGCAAAATCGCATTGGCAAGCAAAGAGCGTAGCACCCAACCGCCTTGCGTACCCATGCGCACCGTCATTTTCGCTGCGTCACCGTCCCAGTCGGCAATCAGGCCGCGCGGTTCCATCGAGTTTACGACAACCCGGTTATTGATTAGCTCAACCTCGGTCACATGGCTCGCATTAGAGAAAACATCCTGGATATTTTTCTCGTCTCCCTGTTCCCAATCGAAGGCAACATTGTTCGCGACATCTTTATGGACGAGGGGCTGGTTTCCCATATTCGCGGTTTTCGTATCGACAACAACGTCTTCTTCTTCGAAATCGATAAAGATCAGTTCCGCTGCATCTTTTGCCTGATCAAGTGTATCTGCGATAACAAAAGCGATATTATCGCCAACATAGCGGACCTTATCCGTCGCAAGAACCGGATGTCCGGGATCTGCGCGGTCGCTACCGTCACGGTTTTTGAGGGGGATCATGCAGGGAAGCTGGTTCGCCTTGTCCGCCTCCAGTTCCTTTCCAAGGATAATATCAACAACGCCCGGCGCCTGCCGCGCGTCGTCAATATCAATGGAGAGAATTTTTCCGTGGGCAATCGGGGATCGCAGCATGTATCCATAAAGCTGACCATCCAATGAGATATCATCGGTATATTCGCCGGTTCCTGTAATAAGACGAAAATCCTCTTTACGTTCAACAGACTGATTTACACCGAATTTCACCATTTTTGTTGTCCACCTTTGTTAATGTGGTGCGCCCACCGTGGTTATCTGACTTTATACTATCAGACGGGTAACAGCCGACTTCAACCCCCGAAATAAAAATTTAGACAGTCAGGTTCTTATTTGGGTTGTTCCCATAGAACGCCATCCTGAACAAAATTCTCAATCTCCTCATTACCAAATCCGTGTTCCCTCAGAATATCGCGCCCCTGTGCACCAAAGGCGGGGGGAATCGACTTCGCGGATCCGGGGGTGCGGCTCAGCTTAACAGCGACACCCGTTCCTTTGTAATCGTCCATCTCAACAACCATATTACGATGGCGTGTATGTGGATGGTTGATCGCTTCAGGGACAGACATGGCGGCACCAGCCGGAACGCCAGCCGCCAGCAGCTGGGTTGCCACTTCCACACCATCTTTATCTGCAAAGAGCTTGTTGAGGGCTTCATTCAGCGCATCGCGGTTTTTCACGCGAAGGGAATTATCCGCAAAACGAGGATCGTTGGCGAGATCGGGATGGCCCAGTGATGCGCAGAGTTTCGTAAACTGGCCATGATTTCCGACTCCAAGGAAAACAGGTGTTGTCTGTGTCGGGTAGAGATTATAAGGCGCGATATTCGGATGGGAGTTTCCGGTAAGCTTAGGGGCATTCCCAGACATCAGGTAATTTGCAGCATGCGGATGCTGCAGTTGAATTCCCGTATCATAGAGCGAAGCCTCAACCGACTGCCCCTTGCCGGACGTATGCCGCTCATTCACCGCCATGAGAATACCGATCACCGCATTCATCCCGGTTCCAAGATCAACCAAGGGAATGCCGAGACGAACCTGACCGGATTCAGGTGATCCGTTGATGCTGATCAATCCGGCCCAAGCCTGAATGACGGCATCATATCCGGGATATCCGCCGAAAGGTCCGTCCGCGCCAAACCCAGTTACGCGGCAATGGATTAATCGCGGAAACTCCTTGGAAAGGACGTCATCATAGCCGAGGCCCCATTTTTCAAGGCTGCCTGTTTTGAAGTTCTCAACCAAGATATCTGCATCTTCGAGTAACTTTAGAAGGATTTTCTTTCCTTCCTCATGGCGGATATCGAGGGCGATGGATCGCTTGTTACGGTTCGTCCCGGAAAAATAGGCCGCAATGCCTGAATCATTGTACGGTGGGCCCCAACCTCTCGTCTCGTCCCCTTGCGGAGGCTCGATCTTTATGACTTCTGCGCCGTGATCACCCAGCATTTGCGTACAGAATGGTCCCCCGAGAACACGGGAAAGATCAATTACTTTCAAGCCCGAGAGGGCACCTTTACTAGACATATTGGTCCTACTTCTATTTTTATTTTAGTTATGGGTTATTTAACTTGCTCCGCGTCGGAAGTCACCGGAAATATGGTATCCGCAAAATTCGGGTAGACTTCTGCGACTTTCTCCCGGACTTCCCGATTGAGCAGGTCCAGCAGCGCCGGGTCCGGTGGAGAGGTCAAGGGCGTCTCCTTTGAATAGTCGAAGGTAAAGCCGGTATTATCCAGAATATCCTCGAGCGAGCTTGACGGATGAATGGAGGCCAGACGAAAGCGCTCCTTTTCCTTGTCAAAATGGAAAAACGCCTTGCTGGTCAACAGGCCATAAGGCCCGCCTTTACGGTATGTGCTGGCGTCTGACAGGCCGGGGGCGCTAATGAAATCAACCTTTTCCACCAACGTGCGCCGGGTATGTTCCTCACGGAATAGAATCACTTTCGGTATAAGGAAATAAAGATACGCAGAGCCGAAGGTGCCCGGCCATCTGGGACTGGAATTTGGATACTCGCCGCGCCCCATGAGATTGATGTTCGCCTTCCCGTCTATCTGCCCGCCGCCCAGGAAGAAAGCGTCGATTCTCCCTTGCGCCGCACAATCAAAAAGTTCTCCACCGCCGCCTGTAAAAAAGTTATTGGCAACGGAGCCGAGAATATTGACGAATCTCGGCGTGCCCCAGGCGGCCTTGGCAAGCAAGGCTGCCGCGCCGGGAATAGGAGAGGCTGCCCCAACCGCAACATGATTGCAGTCGCGCAACAGATTGGCTATCAGGCAAATAAGGGCCTTCTTGTCGTCCGCATTATTTGTCATGCCGTGACACTTTCCTGTAAAACAAACTGATCAAGATACTCTTTAAAGCCGGCATCACTTCTGGTCATCTCCATATAACGGCGCATATGGGCATCATCTACTTCCGCTCCATTCCAGAAGGGAAGTGGCCAACTGCCATTCGGGGCAAGGCAGACCTTGCCAACATAAAGGGCGGGCAGCACGCCTGCCGCCCTTTCTTCTGTCTCGAACAGGCTTGTTTCTGAAATGGCGTCGACGGTGACGAATGCTGCCTTGGAAGCATGAGCCATGTTCACCAGTTCCCGTTTCCGTCCAACCCATACATTGCCGTCCCGATCGGCAAGCGGCGCATGAAACAGCGCAATATCCGGCTGTATCGCGGGAATGGCGACAATCGGGTCATCGTCAATCGCAAAGGGGTTTTGGATCACTTTCCAGCCGGGATGGTTTTTCAGCACATCACTTCCCAGGATACCGCGGAGCGGCATAAAGGGAATACCCTTCTGGGAGGCCTGTAGTCCGGCATGGATGGCCGGACAGGTGGCATCGATAAGATGGATCGATCCCTCGCGAACGGCTTTGGTGAAACGTGGTGCGGGACCATACTCTCCAAGCGTAAGCGCGGAGCTTTCAAAGGTCTTGACGCAGCCGGCACCGATTAACAGTTCTGCCTGTAGTCCGCTTGTCGGAACTCCGACAAGGTGAATATTTTTCGCGCGCCGACGTATGAGTGCCCGGGTCGCCGCCATGGAAACGCCCGCATAATCCGCAGGAATCGCAATCTTGGCGCCATCCGGAATGGCCTTCGCAAAATCGTCAATGGAAAAGTCTTCAGTGTCCACGGGCATTTTTTTTCCTTCTGTGCCGTCCAATCTTACCACGATTGGTTTCTTATTTCTTTTATCAGGATAAATGGGGACGCGCCGATGACAAGGCAAATTATTGAATAGAGGAATACCGCATCATAGCTGGCCGTTAAGTCATAGATCAAGCCCGAGAAAAAGGAACCACTTGCCATTCCAAACCCACCTCCAACAGCAATGCCACCGTATATGGTGCCGAAATTGCGACCACGAAAAAGGAGCGAAGAGATGGAGCCGATCATTGGCCCGCGCGAACCCATAGACAAGCCAAAAAAGATGATAAAGCCATAAAGCGGGATTAAATGATCCGATCGGTCCAGCAACCAGATGCAAATGACAGCCACAATTGTAATGACGTAGCTGAACATGGCCGTTTTGAAGAGACCGATCTTCAGGGCGAGATATCCGGCGCCTAACATACCAACGGGGATGAGCAGTCCCGACAAACCGTAATTCACCGACGCTTCAATTGGTGTAAATCCGACTTCAATCAGATAGGTGACAGCCTGGATAACGACCGAGAACATACCATTTCCCGTAAAGAAAAACACGGATGCCAAACCCCAGAATGGCCAAGTGCGGATCGCCTTGGACATGGTCCATTCAATTTCCGGCTCTTCTGCACCGGTTGTCTGTGGCCGAGATAACTCTGTACTACCCGCAGTAATCCGCCGCCAAGGCAGGAACAGGATAACAAGTAGAATACTTAGGACAATCAGGCCGAGGAGGAGTTCCGCCTGTCGCCAGCCGTAGTTTTCAATGAAAATCTGTGACAGCGAGAGGCCAAGCAGCGTTCCGGCCCCCATTGAGGAATAAATGATGGCGAGGGCAAGTGGGATCTGCGCCCTGAACCAGCGGCTCGCCATGGCTGCATTGGGGACATTGCCGCAGCAGGAGGCTGAGAACCCGACGAGCAGACTGATCGTCATGTAGAAAAGCCAGATATTTGTCGCAAAGCTTGCGAAAATGAGACCAGCCCCTGCTGATAATATGCCGACGCCATAAACACTACGTGGTCCATAGCGGTCAAACAGTATGCCTACAATGGGACCGGTAAGCCCAGTTACGACCGCACCAAAGGAGTAAATGGAGGCAACGGTACCGCGGGTCCAGTCGAACTCTTTACTTAGAGGGGCCACGAGATTGGGGAAATTCTCGAACGCGAAGCGGCCAACAAGCCCCATCAAGAAGCACAACAGGAGGACGCCAATCGCCATAGGAACAAATTCTGTTTTTTTCGGACGACCCAAGAGGTTCGCTCCATTCTTGGTTTTATTCGGGAACTTAGGGAAGTTTGTTTGAGTTAAACTTATTCTAACCCACCTTAAAAGAAATATAAATGCTCTTTCTTTTCATGGTATTAATCCTTTCGGAAGATGGCCGCAGCGAGCCAGCCGGCAAGTATTGCGACGATAATTGCCGCCATGCCATAAAGCGCTGGATAGTCATAGGCAAAATCAAAGATTTGCCGTCCAAGACCGGATTTCTTGATGAAAAGCGGAGACGACTGGGCGCCCAAAAGCTCTCCGTCCCGGAAAAGATAAAATTCCGCAATATAGTCTCCTACCGGGACGTTGGCCGGGATTGAAACCGTTGTGCGGAAAAGAGTGTCACCTAGAAAATAGACGGGAGTTTCCTGATCTGAGTAGAGTTTCGCTCGAGATTTTTGCCGGATGATGGCTTCTTCGAATGGAAGTCTTATTTCCTCAGGATTTTCCGCACCGAAACGCAGGCGTGATGGGCCGATACGAAGGCGGTTAAGGACATCTGGCGCTGCGATTTCCTCAACCGGGCGATTGCTTGCGAGGGCATAGAAGCTCGGCACTCGCGTAAACTCTAATGCGTCCGTATTAACCCAAATCCCGGCCACGCGTTCCTTGCGCCGAACGACAACATCCTCTTCAGGACCGCGGACTACAACCAAAACATCGCCAAGGCTCAACTGTTCTTCGTTGTCGCTGTCAATCTTGACGGCACCGAAGAGAAGTAACTCTGTGCCGGTAAAATCAGACGTAACCGAAATCAGATGGGAAGATATATCGGTGACCAGAGAAGACTGCGCTCTAACTGAGTCTATTGATAAAGTGCTAATAGCACAAAGCGTAAGGAGTGAAAGGACAAGTCGGTGGCACGCATACCGCATATCTATCAATTCCCTCCATCGCTGAGGGTGTAAAGATCGTCTGGCGTGATCACGAGATCAAAGGCGAGTTTCAGGCAGACAGCAATAACCAAAAGGGCGAGCATTCCACGAAGTTGTTCGCCGCGTAACTTGGTGCCAAAGCGGGTACCGATCTGCGCCCCGATAACGGAACTGCTCATCAACAGCAGGGCAAGCATCACATCCACTGTCTGTGTACTGATCGCATGAAGCAAGGTAACGTTAGCCGTCACAAATATGATCTGGAAGAGAGAGGTACCAATCACAACTCCTGTCGGCATGCCAAGGAGATAAATCATCGCGGGAACCATGACGAACCCGCCTCCAACGCCCATGATAGCGGACAGAATTCCGACCAATGCACCAATGCTGAGCGGCATTATTGCACTGATATAGAGTTTCGATTTACGAAAACGCATCTTGAAGGGCAGGCCATGGATCCAGTAATGCTGATGCAGTTTTTTCCGGGTGCCCGATCCTTTTCGCGACTTGATCATGGCGTTGATGCTCTCGATAAACATCAGGCCGCCAATTGTGCCGAGAAAAATAACATAGGACAGTGAAATCATCAGGTCGACCTGACCAATAGATGCCAGGAGTGTAAAGATCCATATCCCGATCACGGACCCGATAATGCCGCCAATTAGCAGGACGACACCCATCTTGAAATCAACATTCCCGCGCTTCCAATGGGCCAGAACGCCAGATACGCTCGCTGCCGTTATCTGATTGGATACAGTGGCGACGGCCACGGCGGGTGGGATGCCGACAAATATCAGAAGAGGTGTAATCAGAAAGCCCCCTCCAACACCAAACATGCCGGATAAGAGTCCGATCAATCCGCCCATGCCCAAGATCAAGAATAAATTGACTGAAATTTCGGCAATGGGCAGATAAACAGTCATTTGCCAGCTTTGGCCTTCTTGATTTGAATGATTTGGACGGGGCAATACCGATTCTGTTGGCTATACATGAAAAGATTGAGTAAGGGAAGGGGAGGGAGGGATTTCTTCTCTTTCCGAGTCAAATTTCTCTGTCAACTCCATGGGGGTTTGTTAAATGCGGCCCTGTTGATGCAGGGCAGCTTTGAAAATTTTCTTGTGAATGATGCAAAGGCCAAGGTATTTAAACCTCAAACAATCTGCGACGAAAAAGTTCAGGAGTAAATATGCGCGTCCTTTACGTCGGAAACTTTAATGAAAAATCAAATGGTGCCCGCTTCTATGATTCTAACAGGAAGCTCGCAAATGGATTTATTCGAAACGGTCATCAGGTTTACCAGTTCAGCGACAGAGATATCGCGCGTGCATCAACTTGGTTCGGGTCTCGCAAATTCGGCATCTTACCAGCAAATTTCCGGCTGTTGGAAACCGCCAAGAATTTCTGGCCGGATCTTCTGGTTATTGGCCATGCGGATCCTATTTTTGCAACAACGCTGAAGCAAATACGCAAGGCGGTCCCGCATATCAAAATTGCGACCTATAATTTTGATGCCCTTTGGCATCAGGATAATGTCAATAGAATTACCGCCCATGCAGACGACGCCGATGCGATTTTTATCACAACCGCAGGGGATCAACTTACACAGTTTACCCGCAAGAATAATGTCGTTTCCTATTTTCCAAATCTGGTTGATTTGTCGATAGATACGGGGCGTGCCTTTGAGAACGTTGATCCGCAATTCCGGTTATTCTATGGCATGGGGAATGCGCTACCTGAGGTTGAGCGTTATAACGTCGCCAGCCGAATTCTCGACAGGTTTGGTGATGAGAAAATCGAAATCCTCGGGATGCGTGGAAAACGCCCGATTGCAGGAATTACCTATCAACGTCATCTTGGAAATGCGCGAATGGGCCTGAACCTAAGTCAGGGGGAGGGGGACCCACTCTATAGTTCCGATCGGATGGCGCAGTATACGGGAAATGGGTTGATGACCCTGATCCACCGGCGGACAGGATATGACCATATCTACAAAGAGGATGAACTCGCCTTTTACGATGATTTTGATCAATTGCTTGAGAAAATCGCCTATTTTATCGAGCATGATGATGAGGCGCGCGTCATTGCCAAAAACGGATGGAAGCGCACTCATGAAATCTTTAACGAGCGGGTGGTGACTAAATATATTACCGAGGTGACCTTCCGTCAGGATTTGAGCGAGGATTATCAGTGGCCGACGGAGTTGCATCGGATCTAACTTCACTGATCCCGGCTTTCGCAAGTTCGTCCGGCAGTTTTCCGCGCAACCAACAAAAATACATACGAAAATCGCTATAGAGCGACCAGAACGGATAGGTGAAGGTTGCGGGCCGGTTCTTCTCAATAAAAAAATGTGCTATCCAGGCGGGGGCGTAGCCAGCGACAAGCGCGAGGAGGATCAGCCAGGGCATCATGAAAACAAAAGTCGAAATCAGGCTCAACAAGGCAAGGGTTGTGCCGAAATAGTGAAGTCGGCGGCAATTTGGGTTAGAATGTTCTTGCAGGTAATAGGGCCAAAATTCTGAATATTCAGTGATTTTTGCCGCCATTTCTTGCCACTCCCCTTATGTTCAATATACATTATAACAGATACTTCTCCAGCCGATCCAGCATCAGCAAGCAGCCCAACAAAGGTTGACGTTTACGTAAACGTCAACTATAGTGATTGCCTAATGAAATACTGGGACTCGGAATATATATGAACGCCAGAGCAAAAATTAACAGAGACGACCGTATCAGCTTTTCCATCACGGAGCTTGCGGAGGAATTCGGCGTAACCTCTCGCACCATTCGTTTTTATGAAGATAAGGGCCTTGTTAATCCCGCGCGGGAGGGGACGACGCGTATTTACTCCCGAAAGGACCGTGGACGATTGAAGATCATCCTGCGAGGTCGTCGTCTCGGGTTCAGTCTGCAGGATATTAAGAAGATGCTGGACATGTATTCACCGGAAAACGGTAGTACGGACCAGTTGGCCTTTACGCTGGATAAATGCGAGGAACAACTTGAAAAGCTGATCGCGCAACGGGCGGATATCAACGAAGCTATATCGGAACTTGAAGATGGGATTGCCCAGCTGAAGGAACATCTGGCCTCGGGCAACAAGGCGTCAGGTAGCCGCAAAAAGTCAATCGCGTAAATCGTAAGATTGACGGTTTGAGAAGACTCTTAATCGTAAAGATTAGCCCTATATTTGGGTAAACAAAAAAAGTCGATCGGAAACAGGCCGGTCATTTGCAATCATCTGAAAGGAAGTCAAGGCAATGAAAAATGTCGTAATCGCGGGATATGCACGCTCTCCCTTTACCCTCGCGAACAAAGGGGAAATGATCAAGATTCGTCCTGATGAATTGACAGGACAGGTGGTCAAGGGCCTGATTGCAAACAGCGGCGTGAATGTCGAGGATATTGAAGATGTGATTATCGGCTGTGCGTTTCCCGAAGCCGAGCAGGGATTAAACGTGGCGCGCATCATTAGCTTTCTGGCAGGTATTCCTCAATCGACAGCCGCGACGACGGTTAACCGATTCTGTGGCTCTTCCATGCAGGCCATCCATATGGCAGCCGGTGCGATCCAGATGGGCGCGGGCGATGTTTTTATCTGCGGCGGGATCGAGAGCATGACCCGTGTGCCGATGGGCGGCTTTAACCCCGCGCCACACCCCGGACTGTATAAATCATACCCGGAAGCCTATGTATCCATGGGCATCACGGCGGAAAATCTTGCAAAGAAATACAACATCTCCCGTCAGGAGCAGGAGGAAGTAGCCGTTGAAAGCCATGCCCGGGCTACGGCGGCACGCGATGCCGGCAAATTCAATGACGAGATTGTCCCGATAGTCGACGGTAATATCCGCGTCGAGCAGGACGGCTGCATTCGTCCCGAGACCACAATGGAAGCTCTCGCCGGGTTGAAGCCCGCATTTGATGAGAATGGGACTGTCACGGCGGCAACGTCATCACCGCTGACGGACGGAGCGTCGGCTACACTGGTATGCTCTGAGGAATATGCTGATGCGAACGGGTTGAAAAAGCTCGCGCGGATCAGATCGATTGCCGTTGCCGGTTGTGCGCCGGAATTGATGGGCATCGGCCCGGTTCCGGCCACCAAGAAAGCGTTGGATCGCGCGGGCGTTACCCTCGCGGACATCGATATCATTGAACTGAACGAAGCATTCGCGGCGCAGGCGCTGGCGGTCCTGAAAGAATCCGGAATGGATTTCGCCAAGACCAATCTCGATGGCGGCGCCATTGCGCTCGGCCATCCGATGGGTGCGACAGGTGCCCGCATCACCGGCAAGGTCGCGAGCCTCCTGCAGCGTGAAGGCAAGGCGCTCGGCCTCGCAACGCAGTGCATTGGCGGCGGTCAGGGCATCGCGACGGTTCTGGAGGCTTGCTGATCATGGCGATTGAAAAAGTTGCCGTTATCGGCGCCGGTGTCATGGGCGCGGCGATTGCCGCCCATGTCGCCAATGCGGGCGTTCCGGTTGTGTTACTGGATATTGTCCCGAAAGATGCGAAAAACCGCAATATGCTGGCTGAAGGTGCGGTTGCGACCATGCTGAAAACCAAGCCAGCGCCGTTCATGCATAAGAAGAATGCGCGGCTTGTCACGACTGGCAATCTGGAAGACAACCTTGATCTTGTTGCAGATTGTGACTGGATTTGTGAGGCGATTATCGAGAACACGGGCCTTAAGCAAGACCTGTACAAGCGTCTCGATGAAGTGCGGAAGGCAGGCTCGGTTGTCACCTCCAACACCTCGACCATTCCTCTCAAAACGCTGATGGAGGGGATGCCGGAAAGCCTAAAGAAGGATTTCGCCATTACTCATTTCTTCAACCCGCCGCGCTATATGCGGCTGTTTGAGTTGGTCGGCGGTGAGCATACCCGTAAAGATGCGTTGGACGATTTGCGCGAATTTGCGGATATCGCACTCGGCAAAGAAGTTGTCGATTGTTACGATACACCGGGCTTCGTCGGTAACCGCATCGGAATTTACTGGTCGTCCGTCGCGACGAGCTCTGCCTATGATCTCGGACTGACGGTTGAGGAAGCAGATGCGGTCTGCGGCAAGCCGATGGGGATTCCTTCCACCGGGATATTTGGTCTCGGCGATCTAACCGGCATCGACCTGGGGCCGAAGGTTATCGCTTCCATGCTGTCCGAACTTCCGGCGAGCGATGCTTTCGCTAAGGAGTATGACCCTAACCATCCACTGGTTGCCATGACAGCCAAGATGATTGAGGAAGGTTATACCGGCCGCAAAGGTAAGGGCGGCTTTTACCGCATGAATAAAGAGGGCGGGAAAAAAGTAAAGGAAGCCCGCAACCTTAAGACCGGTGAATATGCCAAGGCAGAGAAGCCGCAACTCGGCTCCGTCAAAGCGGCGAAGAAGGGCCTGCGGGCTCTCGTCGAATATGACGACAAGGGCGGCCAATATGCCTGGGCGATCCTCTCCAAGACGATTTCCTATGCGGCATCACTAGTCGGAGAGATAGCTGACGACATCATCGCCATCGATACGGCGATGAAAACCGGATATGCCTGGAAATATGGTCCTTTTGAGCAACTCAACCAGCTTGGCAACCAGTATTTCATCGACCGGTTGGAAGCCGAAGGCCTGCCCGTTCCGGAATTCTTGAAGAAAGTCGGCGATCGGCCGCTTTACAAGGAAGAGGGTAAAGATGCCTATTACATGACGGTCGATGGCGATTATGCTGTCGTGCCGGTGCCTGAGGGCGCCTGGATGCTTGCCGACATTAAACGTGGCAATGAGCCGGTAATGTCTAACAAGGGAGCCAGCATCTGGGATCTGGGCGATGGCGTTGCCTGTCTTGAAATTCACACCAAGATGAATTCTATCGATCAGGATGTGGTGGCGATGTTGCAGGAAGCGGGCAAGATCGACAAGAAAGGCTTCAAGGCGCTGGTCATCGGCAATGATGCGGATAACTTCTCCGTTGGTGCGAATGTTGGCCTTGCTCTCTTTGCGGCCAACGCCGCGATGTGGCCGGTGATCGAGAATTCGATCTCTGAAGGCCAGAATGCGCTGATGAAGCTGAAATACGCCCCATTTCCGGTTGTTGCTGCACCGGCTGGTATGGCGCTCGGTGGTGGTTGTGAGATTGTCCTCGCGGCGGCGGCAGTTCAGGCCCATGCAGAAAGCTATATGGGCCTTGTCGAGGTTGGCGTCGGAGTTATTCCCGGCTTCGGCGGCTGCAAGGAACTGGTCATGCGTGCGATGCTGAACAAGAAACGTCCGGGCGGCGCAATGCCTGCTCTCTCTGGAGTATTTGAAGCGATTTCCACCGCCAAGGTTGCGACCAGTGCGGCAGAAGCGCGGGATATGATGATCCTTCGCGAGGGTGATCGGGTTACCATGAACCGCAAGCGTGTTCTCGCCGATGCGAAGAAACGCGCGCTTGAGATGGTGGAAGGTTACGCCGCGCCGGAACCGGTTGAGGTGAATCTGCCCGGTGAAACCGCGGCAGCCGCCTTCGACATGGCGGTTTCCGGCTTTGTCACAATGGGCAGGGCTACCGCCTATGACGGCGTGGTCAGCGAGCAGGTCGCTCGTGTCCTCACGGGTGGAAATACGGATATCACCGAGCCGGTGACGGAAAAGAAGCTTCTGCAGCTCGAACGAGAGGGGTTCATGACTCTCATCCATAACCATAAAACGCTTGACCGGATCGAGCATATGCTCACCACCGGCAAGCCGCTTAGAAACTAGAAGGGAGTATCGAGATGCCAGTTTATAACGCACCGGTAAAAGACTTCAAATTTGTCCTGAACGACCTTCTCGGGCTCGACAAGATGACCAATATGCCGGGTTTCGAGGACGCGACACCGGACATGATTGATGCGATCCTTGAAGAGGGCGGCAAGCTGATGAGCGAGGTAATCCAGCCGCTCAATCAGGTTGGTGACAAGGAAGGTTGCACCTGGAAAGATGGGGAGGTCACAACCCCGACCGGTTTCAAGGAAGCCTATGACGAGTATCGCGCCGCCGGCTGGATGGGCCTTGATGCCGATCCGGAGTATGGCGGGCAGGGGCTCCCTCATGTTATCGGGATTGCTTTCGCCGAGATGATGAGTGCCGCAAATATGGCCTTTGGCATGTATCCGGGTCTCACGCACGGGGCCTATGCCGCGATCCACAAGCATGGCACCGACGAACAGAAGCAGACCTGGCTTCCGAAGATGGTGACCGGCGATTGGACCGGCACCATGAACTTGACGGAGCCGCATTGCGGCACGGATCTCGGGCTTATGCGTACCAAAGCGGTCCCGCAGGACGATGGCAGCTACAAGATTACCGGAACGAAAATTTTTATCTCCGCCGGTGAGCATGATATGGCCGACAATATTGTTCATCTTGTCCTAGCGAAAATTCCGGGCGGACCCGAGGGGATCAAGGGCGTCTCGCTCTTTATCGTACCGAAATTCCTGCTGGACGCGGATGGAAATCCTGCTACCCGCAACGGGGTCGAATGTGGTTCGATCGAGCATAAGATGGGCATTCACGGAAACTCCACCTGCGTCATGAACTATGAGGATGCGACGGGCTGGCTCCTGGGTGAGAAGCATAAGGGCATGCGTGCCATGTTCACCATGATGAATGCGGCGCGTCTTGGCGTTGGTATTCAGGGGCTTTCTCAGGCTGAGGTCGCCTATCAGAACGCGGTCATCTATGCGAAAGACCGGCTTCAGGGACGTTCCATCTCGGGCGTGAAGGAGCCGGACAAACCAGCCGATCCGATCATCGTGCATCCGGATATCCGCCGGAACCTGCTGATGATCCGGGCCTTTACCGAAGGCGCGCGCGCGCTCGGTCTGTGGGCAGGATTGCAGGTCGATATGGTCGAGAAACATCCTGATGAAGAGGGACGTCGCGCCGCTGATGAGGCGCTCTCTCTCCTCACGCCAGTGATTAAGGCCTATTTCACCGATATGGGGTTTGAACTCGCCGCGACGGCAATGCAGTGCTATGGCGGCCATGGCTATATCCATGAATGGGGGATGGAGCAATTCGTCCGCGATGCGCGTATTACCCAGATCTATGAAGGAGCGAACGGCATTCAGGCGCTTGACCTTGTCGGCCGTAAGCTGCCACAGAATATGGGACGCAATTTGCGTCAGTTCTTCCATCCGGTGGATGCGTTCATCCAGGAAAACATGATGGATCAGGAGCAGAAGGAATTTGTCTTGCCGCTCGCGAAAGCATTCGCAAAATTACAGCAGGGCACGGCCCTGCTTGGCGAAAAGGGCATGAAAAACCCCGATGAAGCGGGGGCGGCCTCAACGGAATATCTCCGGATGTTTGGCCTCGTTGCGCTTGGCTTCATGTGGGCGCAGATGGCAAAGATTGCGAAGGAAAAGCTGGTTGAGGGAGCCGACGATCCACAGTTTTATGAGACCAAGCTGGTTACGGCACGGTTCTTTTTTGAACGGATGCTCCCGGATGTATCTTCCCTCCTCGTGAAGATGAGCGCGGGATCAAAAACCATGATGGAGCTGGATGCGGAAGCTTTCTAGCTCGTAGTGTTAAGAAAAATGAAAAAGGGCGGGTCTTTTGGTTCGCCTTTTTTTGTGGAGAAATACACCGCAAAAGGATAGACTCGGACGAAATTGACAAATTGTCAATTACAGGGAAATTCGCACGAAACATAAAAACAAAGGTGGCGAGATGATCGAAAGAAGCATTTTCAGCGAAGAACATAATATATTCCGGGAATCGGTTCGCCGGTTTTACGAGGAACATATCATTCCACATCACGCCCAATGGGAAAAAGACGGTCAGGTGAGCCGTGACGCCTGGAAGGAGGCCGGCAAACAGGGCCTTCTCTGCATGCCGATTCCGGAAGAATATGGCGGCGCGGGCGCGGACAAGCTTTACAGTATCATCATGATGGAAGAGCAGGCGCGTGCGGGCACCACTGGCCCGGGTTTTGGCCTCCATTCCGAAATCGTCGCCCCCTATATCCTGAACTACGGCACCGAGGAGCAGAAGAAAAAATATCTGCCCAAGCTGGCATCCGGTGAAATGATCGGTGCGATTGCCATGACGGAACCCGGGGCGGGCTCTGACCTACAGGGTGTGAAAACCCGCGCCGTCAAGGACGGTGATGAGTATGTCATCAACGGCTCCAAGACCTTTATAACAAACGGCTTCATGTGCGATCTGGTGATTGTAGTAACCAAGACGGACCCGAGCGCCGGCGCAAAAGGAACAACCTTGTTCCTGGTTGAGGCGGGAACGCCAGGTTTTGAGAAGGGCCGCAACCTCGACAAGCTCGGCCTTAAGGCGCAGGATACGGCAGAGCTCTTCTTCGATGATGTTCGCGTACCGGCCAGCAATATGCTCGGCGGTGAAGGCAAGGGCTTCTTCTGCCTCATGCAGGAACTCGCTTGGGAACGGCTGCAGATTGCTATCGGCGCAACCGCGACAATGGAAGCCGTTCTTGAGGAAACGATTGAATATACGAAAAATCGCAGTGCCTTCGGCAAGGATCTCATCGAGTTCCAGAACTCCCGCTTCAAGCTGGCGGAACAAAAAACACAGGTGCAGATCGCCCGGGTCTTCGTCGATAAATGCATCGAGGAGCTGCTCAAAGGTGAACTGGAAGTGGCAACGGCCGCCATGGCGAAATACTGGACTTCCGAGGTCGAGAACAGGGTCATTGACGAATGCCTTCAGCTTCATGGCGGTTACGGCTTTATGTGGGAATATCGGGTCGCCCGTTCTTATGCTGATGCGCGTGTGCAGCGCATTTATGGCGGCACCAACGAAATCATGAAGGAGCTGATCGCCCGAAGTTTATAAGGGCGATAAGGATAGTCAACAGCTGGTGATAACGCTTGGGATGAGGCTGAATGCTTGGTGTGTTCATCTCCCATATTTGATTGTCGTGCAATTTAAGCGAGGTTTTGTGCGTTTCATGTGAAACGCCAGATTCTCCCCAGTCATATCTGAAATACATTTCTTCTACCGTATTAGACTCCGGAAGCCATAGAAAGCAGGCTCCCGGAGGCTGATATTTCCTATCAATGAAAGTGTTGATGAATAGCGGTTATATGCCGATGATCGGTACCACAGCAGCCGCCAACCATAACCAGGTTCGGCAAATACTGCGCCAGATCCACGTGCTGGGCCGCGAATTCCGATGGATTGCCATCATCCAACTCTTCCGCTTCGTCCAGCTCCGCGTGACTTAACGCTGAGGCATTGGCCCGCAAGCCTCCAATCCGGTCCCGCCATTGCCCACCAGATTTCACTACATTTTCAAAGTGCGTGGTATGAGCACAGTTGATCATGTAGTAGACGGGGCTACTATCGCTCGCGATTTCTGTCTTGCGGATGGCGTCCTCCAGTGTTTCGCCAGTTGGAAGACGACCGTCAGTCTCGACTGTAAAGGAAATTGCCGTCGGGATTCCTGCTTCGGCGCCGAGCCGTGCGATGCCGATCGCTTCGTTGACATAATTCATCGTCACAGCAGTGATCATATCCGCACCTGCTTTGACAAATGACGTGACCTGTGCCCGGTGATAATCGGCCGCCTCTTGTGCGGACATGATGAGTGACGGGTTATAGCCATCCCCACGCGGACCGATTGCGCCGTTGATGACACATTTGGTCGCTTCGGTCTCATGGGCGTCGCGGATATCATGCAGCATTTCGACAGATTCCTGGTTGACCGCATCCAAGGCTTCGGGGCTGTAACACAAAAGGTTCCCCCAATCCTGACTGGCGCGCCAGGTCGGCGTGTCGAGAATAATCCCAGTTCCGTTTTCCTTGGCAATGGCGACATATTTAAGTAGGTAGTTCTTAATCGCCTGCTTGCCCACTTGGGTTCGCATCAAGTTAAAGGCGGCGAAGTAAGGCAGGTCAAAGCCTTCCAGGAACAACATTGTCGTTTCCAGCCCACCATCGGCCAAGTAAATATTATCTTTCGATTGCGGTAACTGATTTCTATATTTCGCATGTCTCATTTGTATCTCCTGTCTGTTTGGATGGCAGGAAAATATGAACAAGATGCCCGGTAAGATAGTAGAGTTATGGTACGGTTTGCCGATAAAGTTGAAATTCAGTTTATTTCAATAAGTTAATATATTTCAAGACGACACAAACCATGATAGAATGTAGTCTGGTGTCGATTAAACTGTACCGACGGTACTGTATTTGCAGTACAGTTTTTTGCAGTTAATATTTTCCGAGGAAATTATGAGAAAGGGCGCCGAAACAAGAGAGCGGCTGCTTTCCATTGCTGAGGCTGCAATCTTGGCGAAAGGCTTCGGCGCGACCTCGATTGAGGAACTGATTGCTGAAGCCGACATCACCAAGAGCGGCTTCTTTTATCACTTCAAGGATAAGACAGAGCTCGCCCGGGCACTGGTGCACCGCTATCTCGAACAGGATGAGATTCTGCTGGATAATCTTTTCAAGCGTGCGAGAGAGCTAAATGATGATCCGCTCCATGCTTTTCTGGTGGGTTTGAAGTTACTTGCGGAAATGATGGCGGACTTGCCGGAGGGGCACCCGGGCTGCCTTGTGGCGACAATATGTTATCAGGAGCGGCTATTCGACAAGGACATACACGACATGACCCAAGGCGGGGTTCTGGCGTGGCGGGAGCGATTTGTCGCACTTCTTCAGGAAATTAGCGAAATCTATCCACCGAATGACGATGTTGATATGGAGGAGGTTGCCGATTTCATCTCAACAATTGTCGAGGGCGGCATCATTATGTCAAAGGCTTTGAGAGAACCCAAAAAGCTCGCTGCCCAGCTCATGATACTCCGCTCTTATATAAAGCTGCTTTTTAGCCCCAGGCTAGCGTAAATTACAGTTGGGCACCCAGAAGTTTTTCCTTCGGATAGTTGGTAAATTCTTCCGGTAGGGGTACAGATTTTCGCTCTGTCATATCAAAATAACAGCCAAGCACTGTGGTTGTTACCGCCAGCTTGCCGGTGTCCATGTCAATAAGGTTATGGCCGAAGCGGAAAATCTTTCCGTCCGCTCCTATCAGGCCACTTTTTAAAACAATCGCCGTGGATTTCCTGATCGGTGCATGGAATTCAGAATAGTAATCTAGTGCTGCCGAGCCGAGATTCCGCTTGCGAATGACTTCCCGTGTCAGACCGACGGAATTGATAATATGGGTTGCGGCATCTGAGAAATAACCGACGATATGCCGCATCTCGATATGATCAAACTGATCGCATTCCCACACATCCACGGAACCACGCGCGCTTTCGAACATATGATCGAGGGGGCGGGCCGGCATCAGGGCGCCAGCAAAAGGTTTCAGTTGGAAGCTATCCGGGTGCGGGTCTGCCAGTACTTCAGCCGCGGACCTGACCTCGTCTGGGAGGGGCAATGAAGTATCTGTTTCGAAATCGGCATAATCTGCAGTAAATTCATATATAGCAGACAACCGGTCATTGACCGAATTGAAGATATGAATAAAGCCCGTGATCAGGTTGTCCTTTACCTCACGCACCCCGCCAAGGCCATAGAGAGGCGTACCTACATGAACCTCCGCTTTGTACTGTGTGCGGATGTTCCTGAAGCGAAGCCCCTTGTGTGTTGAGCGAATAACCGCCGGCGAAAGGCCAAGCCTATTTTGCAGTTGAGCGAAGGCGTCGGAAGCTTTCGTCATATAGAACTGCACATTCATATGCCGCATCTGGTCGCATTCCCAGGCCTCGACCGCACCTCGGAACAGGGGAAGGAGCTTGCTCATGCCGCGTCCTCCCCGTCGATCTTCAATTCAGCCACTTTGTGCCGGATTGCATCGCTTAGAGGAATGGCCTTGCGGCTTTCTAGGTCCATATAGGCTGACGTCATCCGGCTGGAAAAGACGAGCCCGTCGTCCACACTATTGTAGAGGCGATGGTCGATGGTCACTGTTCTTTCCGAACTTCCAACAACGGCACTTTCCATGTGAATGATATCGCCGGCATGAAGCTCCGCGACATAGCGGGAATCCTGATGCACGACGGCGAGGCCGCGCTTGCCATTCTTTAAATCATCCGGGTCCAGGCCAATGACATGAAACATGTTGCACATCGCCAGACTGATGCGGGCGCCGTAATATTGTATATTCATATGTCCCAGAAGGTCGCATTCACGCATCAATACCTGGCCGCGATAGCTCTCCATATAACCGCTCATGTAGGGAAAACTCCTGTCCTTGCACTTATTCTTTTTCTTTTTGTTGTGTCATTCTTAATAGCATTCGTTCACCGTAGCGGTCGACCATTTCTTGCCCGCTTTGGTTAAGCAATTGAAGTCGTCCGCTGTTTTCAAGTATCAATAGTCCAAGAAGATAGACGACAAAATCCGTCGTTTCCTCCTGTGCGTGGGCAGGGGAGGCGGGGGTGTGATGATAAAGGTTGTGTGCAAGCAGGCCCATCAGCGTGAGCAGGCGGCTGTCCAGTTCTTTCCTCACCTCTGCCGGAATATCCGTTCCGCTCGCCTTAAGGTCCGTTAAAGTGCAGAGGAGGAGATATCTTTCCTCCCGATGTTCCCGGAAATAATCAGCAAAAATGGTAAAGGCATGTCGGGTTGCATCGTCCTGACCTTCCGTGCGAGTGAGGGCCGCTTTTATTTGCCGTGTCAATTCGCCCAGAATACCGGCAAGCAGTTCAACCTGAATTTCCTCTTTCGTGCGGAAATAGCTATAGGCGGCCCCAAGGGAGTAGCCCGCTTCTTTAGCAATATCCCGCATGCTCAGCCCGTCCAGCCCATTCGCATTGAATAGTCGTCGCGCCGCCGTCAGAATATGTTGCCGCTTGAATTTTGCCAGGTCGCTCGTCCGGCTGTGCTTCTTCTGTACCTCAATCATTTTATCGCTCCAATACTTAAACATTATCAATAAAAATGAACAATGTTCAATAATTTTCCTGTGGCGCTTTCTGAAAATAATTTTTGTTTTTTCGACGGAAATAAATTTTCCAGATCGTTGAATGTGTAAGTCAGACCAATGAAGGAGACTTGAGTAATGAAACGTAAAATAATTATAGGTTCAATGATTGCCGCTCTCGCAATTCCTGCCCTTGCCATTGCAGCGACGGACGAACATCCGAAGGGCCACCATAAAGGCGATATCTTTGAGCGATTGGATACCAATAAAGATGGTGAAATCACCTTCGAGGAAATGACAGTAAAATCGACAGAACGCTTTTCCAAGCTCGATAAAGACGGGAATGGCGCCATTAGTATCGAGGAAATGACTGTCCGCAAGAAGGAATTCTTCGATAAGCTGGACACGGATAATAATGGCACGATCAGCAAGGAAGAAGCCCGCGCCTTTCATAAAGTAAAGCGTGAGGAGAGAAAAGAACGGCATGCAGGACGGATTATGAAAATTCTGGATGCAGATGGTAATGGCACCGTCACTAAAGAAGAATTCGCCGCGGCTTCGGACAAGCGCTTTGAGGAGGCTGACAGCAATAACGACGGTTTACTTTCCGCCGATGAATTGCAGAAAATGGGCCCTAAAAAGGGTGGTATGAAAAAGGGCTGATTAAACACATCGCGATACCCTTTTCATTGCGTAGCAGGGGCCCGCTCTTCTTCCTCCATTGGAAGGGCGGGCCCTTTCGCGTCTTTGCGTCAGCAGGATATCTTCATATTTTCAGCTTCGCGATAAATGTAAGGATGGTTGCGCCAGTCCCGAATATACTCAAAACCTCCCATAAGGAGAGGGTGCGGATCACCTCCTGATGCTCCGCTCTGAATATCACTTTTCATCCTCTCGCAGAAAGGCTGGTATTTCGGCCAGATGGAATCCGTTGAAAGGTTTGTTATTCTTATGGTCCGGCATATCCCAGTTCATTCGGATATTCGGTGCGCCGCCATCGACACGCAGGCAAGTTCCGGTGATAAAGGCAGATGCCTCCGAGAGCAGGAAGACGATGCCAGCCGATACTTCAGATTCAGTTCCCATTCGCTTGACCGGGTGTGATGCGATGCGGGCCTTTACCCGGTCTTTCCACCAATCCGGATAGGTATCCATGCCTGACGAGACGATCATGCCTGGGGCAATTGAATTGACCCGGACACCGGCTGCCGCCCACTCGATGGCTGCAGTTTCAGTGAAACTCAACATGCCTTTTCGTGCCGCGCCAGAATGGCCCATACCGGGCATGGAATTCCACATATCCGCAACCATATTGACGATCGGGCCGCCTCCATTCTCCTTCATCCATTGCGTATAGCATTCACGGGCAAACAGGAAGCCTCCGGTCAGGTTTGTCTTGATAACCGCTTCCCAGCCTTTCAGGGAGATCTCCTCAAGCTTTGCCGGAAACTGGCCGCCGGCGTTATTCACCAGGCCATGAATTGCACCTTGTTGTTTTATAATATCGGCAACCGTTGCTTTGACGGCGTCTTCATCGCGAATATCGCAACTATGGATGGTCGCGATGCCGCCCACCTTGGAAATCTCATCTTGAACAGATTCGACCTTTTCGATGGATCTACCGACAAGCGCAACCTGGGCCCCGAGAGAGACCAGCTCATGGGCGGTACACCGACCAATTCCGCTGCCGCCGCCGGTCACCACGATGGATTGCCCCTCAAACAAACCCGGCCGAAAAATAGATCGATAGCTCATTAGATTCTCCTGCGTTTCTTTTTCTTTTTAGGGGCCCCCGCTGGTCCCCGACAATGCACTATAATCCTAGATCAGTATTTGACAGATATAGGCTTGACGCTTACGTTAACGTAAAGATTATGTTTGGGGCCAGATGGACCTTGTTCCGAGTTTATAGACAGTTTTAGTCAAATGCTGAAAGGAAAAGAAAGATGGCGACGCTCGAAGAGATTACCGAAGGGATGCGCGAACGGGTTGGAGATGATAGCGGCCTTGATGCGACGCTAAAGTTCGATTTTAGTGACGACGGGGTTGTTTTCGTCGATGCGACCTCGGTACCAAACGTTGTTTCCAACGAGGATAAAGAAGCCGATTGCACCATCACAATCACAAAAGAGAATTTTGAAGCTCTGGCCAGCGGCGATCTGGACCCCACAACCGCCTTTATGATGGGGAAGCTGAAAGTCGGCGGTAACATGGGCCTTGCCATGAAGTTACAGAGCGTTTTCTCCTAATCTGGGAAAAAATCCGATTTTAGTGAAATTTTTTCTGTACCTTTTGGCCATGAGCCCTTATGTAAGGCGCTTCGAATTTTAGTTGCAAGCGAGTGGAGCTAGTCACATGACAGCGAGATCAGCACGGAATGGCCGCAATCAAGGCGGCAAGAGTCGTAAAAAAGGCGGCGGCGGAAGCGGGAGCGGCTTGACGAAGAGCAGTCGGTCCAATCAGCAGCGCGCTGCCCGTAAAATGAACCTGAAGGCACATGGTCGTCATGCGGCCCGTCGTCAGTTGAAGAAAATTCAGGCAGCAACACGTATCGCAGCCTGATTAGTACGAATTTAAAAAGGGGCTGTCCTGGAATTACCGGGACGGCCCTTTTTTTTGCCTTTTCGTAAATTGCAGAATGTGATGATCCCTAGGGCTGTCAGAGGAATGTTGGCAGGCTTGGGCGGGGTGTTTACGCTGCTCTTCGGTCGCTTTTACAAGCAGTAAGGCCATTGCGGCAGGCGAGAGATGTCTGATTCGGATCATTAGGGGATTCCATATTGCGAATGATTTTCATTATTAAATAATAACCGACCCGCGAGGTCAATAGTTATTAAGAATCATTCGCAATTAAGATAGGTTTGTGCAATTTAGAGCTGGTCTATCGCGATATAGCGCTCACCTACATTGTCGTACCCTGTTTCAAATGACCAGCCGTCCCGTTCTGCGGCGATAACAATATTTGCGCAAGCCCGGCTGTCGGATAGAGCGTCATGGTGGTTTAGGTCAAGGCCCAGAAAATGCGCGACATTGGGCAGTTTTGTTGGTCGAACTTCCCACATTCCCCGTGCGAGCTTAACTGTGCAAGTGAACTCCTGGGGAGGTATGGCGATATCATGGCGTGTGCAACAGCTTTGTAGCACCCTTGAATCAAAAGATGAATTATGAGCCGCAAAAAAATCCACTCCCCTAAACAGGGGTTCGATATCCGGCCAGAGGAAGCCGAAATCAGGAGCATCCATCACATGCTCCCAAGTCAAGCCATGGATATGGGTAAAAAAGAATTCCGGGCTTGGCGGGCGGATCAGGAAAGCTTGTTCATGAACAATTTTCCCATTTTCCACCCGGACAAGACCAATTGCACAGGCACTGTCTGGCGCCGTATTCGCCGTCTCGAAATCAATCGCAAGAAAGTTACTCATACACGCCTCTTGCGCTCCTTCATGTTTATTCAGGCAGAGGCTTCCGCCTTTTTCCGGGCTTCATATTTCAGTTTTTCTTCCTCCACAAGCTCTTTCTTGGAGAGCTTACCGACAAGTGTTTTTGGAAGCTCGGGTCGGAATTCCAGCGCTGCAGGCAGTTCATGCTTGCCAAGTTTATCAGCCAGAAACTCGCGAAGCTCCTCTAAAGTGAATTCCTCTCCGCTCGGTGTCAATTTAATAAACGCCTTCGCGGCTTCCCCCCGGTAGTCATCAGGAATGCCGACAACAGTTACTTCTGCTACGGCAGGGTGCTCAAAGACAGCTTCTTCAATGATGCGCGGATAGACGTTAAAGCCGCCGGATGTAATCATGTCCTTGGTTCGGTCGACGATATGCATATAACCGTCCTCATCCAGATAACCCGTATCGCCGGTCAGAAAAAAACCGTCGACAAAGCTTGCTGCCGTCGCCTCTGGATTATTCCAATATCCTTTCATGACATTCGGGCCCTTGATCGAGATTTCCCCAATTTCCCCTGTGGGCATAATTATGCTCTTGTCATCCACACCTAGAATGCGGATTTCAATACCCGGTAGCGGGACACCGGCCGCGCCTGAAACACGCTTTTCGGTCATTGGAGTGGAGGTTCCCGAAGGAGACGTCTCTGTCATTCCCCAACCTTCCAGCAACCGACATCCGGTGACTTTCTGGAATTTCTCCTGCACTTCGAGGGGCAAGGGGGCGCCGCCAGACGCGCAGAATTTCAGCGACGACAGATCGTAATTCTTGATTTCCGGATGGCTGGCAATGGCCATATACATGGTTGGGACGCCAGGAAAGACCGAAGGTTTCTTCTTGTTTAGATCCTTCATTACGTCATCAAGCTCGAATTTAGGATGAAGAATAATCTCGTACCCACCCGCAATCCCGAAATTCATGATCACTGAAAGTGCATAAATATGAAATAGCGGCAAGACTGCGAGCACCTTTTCCTGGCCATCGATAAGAACGCCGTCTTCTCCCTCCTGCATCGTACGAAACTGCTGACAGGCGGCAATAAGGTTTTTGTGGGTCAGCATGGCACCTTTAGGAAGGCCCGTGGTGCCGCCGGTATATTGCAGGACAGCTACCTGTTCGGCTGGATTCAAAACTGGGCTTGCCTCCATTTTACCATCGTTCGCCAAAAGCTGTTTATAAGTCAAATGATTGTCATCATTCGGAATTTTTGAAATCTCTTTCGACCGAACAAGCGGGTAAAGCAGGTTTTTCGGAAACGGGAGTACTTCTTTAAGGCTGCCGACAATAACTTTTTTCAGGCGAGTCTCACGCAGCATTTCCGCTATATTCGGATACAGGACCTCCAGATCCAGCGTCACGATGAAATCTGTATTACTATCCTCAATCTTGTGGTGCAGCTCGCGTTTTGCATCAAGTGGTGAATAGTTGACCACTGTCCCGCCTGCCTTCAAAACCCCGAAAAAGCAAACAATATAATGCGGGGTATTGGGTAGATAGAGCCCAACATGCACACCTTCCTTCACGCCAAGCGCCCGGAACCCCTTTGCCGCCCGATTGACCATATCGTCAAGTTCAGCGTAGGTGATGCGCTTGTCCATGAAATCAATGGCATATTGACCAGACCATTTTGCCACGCTTTCATCGAGAAGGGCGTAGACCGGTTTCTCCTCGATGTCGATTTCCCATTTCACCCCATTAGGGTATGATTTCTCCCATAAAAATTCAGACATGGTTCTCCCCAGAACATAATATTTCCCTGTATTAGAATCAGGTTACGTTGCAAAGGGTAGAGTGGTCAATCGAAACCATGCGCTGCAATTTCAGTTTCAGGAGCGGTCAAACCCATCGGGTCCGGCGCCGCAGATTATAACGCCGATCTTTGCGGCCGGCGGCGGATTGAACCGTCCGGATTTTAGCGCAGCAATAGCGGCAGCAGCCGAAAGTTCGACCCCGAGGCCGACGTTTTGCCAAAGCCACTGTGCTGCGCTTTTCATCTCCGCATCTGAAACAAGGAGGATGTCGTCAACAAGGTTGGAGATGATCTGGAAATTAGCCTCTTCCGATCGACGCGGGGCAAGAGAGACAGCCAGTGTTTCGATTCTATCAAGGGTAATCAGAGCACCAGCGTCAATGCTTTTTCTTAAAGTGGGGGCACCTTCGGCTTCAACGCCAATCACTTTTATATCTGGTTTTAGTGCCTTCACTGCGGTGGCCACACCGGAAATCAGGCCACCACCACCGATGGCAACCAGTAAAACATCCAGATCGGGCGCATCTTCAAGGATTTCCAGCCCAATCGTCCCCTGTCCGGCGATCACGCTGGTGTCCGCGAAGGGGTGTACATACCGTTTGCCTTCTTGCGCGGCAGCAAGTGCAAAGGCGTTCGCGTCATCCCAGACAGCGCCCTTAACAACAACTTCCGTCGCTATTTTGCGGAGTTTGTCGACTTTTGATTGGGGGGTGCTTTCGGGCAGAAAAATTGTTGTGTCGGTGCCGGTCATCGCGCCGGCGGTTGCCACGCCCATTCCATGATTGCCGCCGGAAGCCGTGACCAAGCCACATCCCAACTCCTCCTGCGAGAGATCCAGCACGGTATTGAGCGCACCACGTAATTTAAAAGACCCTGAAATCTGCAAATTTTCAAGTTTTGCAGAGACCTTTACGCCGTTATCCAGCTCGAACTCCATCTGTGGAGTCCTGCGGATTTTCGGCGCCAGCCGTTTTTGCGCGGTTTTAATCTCTGCGAACATAAAATCAGCGGTCATACAATTACTACTTTCCAATAATTTTCCATATTCCATCGGCGGTCACAATCCGTTCTCCCCTGACCAGCAACTCGCCGCGCACGAATATCACGGCCATCCCCTTGCGGCTAATTTCCGCGCGTGTCTCAATCCAGTCTCCCGGCTTGGCGCCGGCGACAAAGTCGCAAGTCAAAGAGATGGTCGCGCATTGTTGTTTATCAAGGCTGCGCCAGATAATCTGGCCCAGTGTTTCATCAAGGAAGCTGACCAGCATACCACCGTGAACCATGCCGTGGCCGTTGGTATGGCTTTCATCAGCGAGAAAACCGTAAATGGTGCTGTCACCATCCGTCTTGTAGTACAAAGGGCCAATTTTTTCCGTAAAACGGCCACGGGAGGCAAAGGGGCGAAACCCTTCAGGGATTAAGGAACTTGTCATACAGGGGGCTCACTAACGTTTTTTCTAGTTTAAGTACCGCAAGTATCCAGCCTTGCGCAAGAGAGTTACCACATTAGGTATAGATGACTGCCCTTGAGCCTGAGGCAAAGACAATGATAGCCTGTAACCTGAACTAAAAAGGATTGTGGAAAGTATGAGTGCGCATTGTTGTGGCGGATCCAATTTTGACGAAGGAGAAAGTCGGCAAACCGGTCGTTACCGTCTTATTCTCTGGATTGCGCTAGTGGTCAATGGCGGGATGTTTCTGGTTGAGGTGTTTGCAGGACTTGCCGCAGGCTCTGCATCGCTACAGGCTGATGCGCTGGATTTTTTAGGGGATGCCGGAAATTACGGGATCAGCCTTTTTGTGCTCGGTATGGCCCTCCGTGTTCGGGCAAAAGCTGCGATGTTTAAAGGAATGATAATGGCCCTGTTCGGGGTTTGGGTCCTCGGGACAGTAATTTTCCACGTGATTGCCGGAACCGTGCCAACCGCGACGACGATGGGAGTTGTCGGCACGGCGGCACTGATTGCGAATTTAGCCGTGTTTATCCTTTTGTGGTCCTATCGGTCAGGGGACAGCAACATGCGATCTGTCTGGCTCTGCACGCGTAATGACGTGATCAGCAATATTGCTGTTCTGGCCGCCGCCGCCGGGGTATTTGGCACGGGCACCGGCTGGCCAGATTTTTTCGTTGCGGGAATTATGGCAGTCCTTGCCTTGCAGGGGGCTTGGGTGGTCATTCGTCAGGCGCTCGGTGAAATGCGAGAAGAAGGCAGCAGGCACCCGCTGCCTTCCTCCTCAAGCTGATCTCAACGTCGTTATAGCCTCTTCCGAGGCTTTTCCCGGCTTAGCTTGCCGGTCTGACATATCCGTTTCGTTCAGCATTCTGAATGCATTCTTCCTTATCCGCATACCCCTGCGTAGAGGCACCGACGATGCGTCCATTGGGTGCGGTACGGCGCCATCGCCATTTATGATGCTTTACATTGTGGTCATGGTAAAATTCCCACTTATCTCGATCACCTTTATCTGTCATCCTGTTCTCCATTGGCTAAATATAGATTTAGACGCGTTGACCAAGAATTTGTGAGTAAGTAACTGCGACCGAGAATAATTAAATTTTACACTCTGGAGATGTGATGAAGACCGTCATTATCGAAACCGATAAGATCTATGTGCCGAGTAAAACCCGCAAAGGATTGGATGTCGCGCGCGTCGATGCGCTGGCAGAGGATATACTGGAAAACGGTCAGAAATCACCGATACAGGTTCGTATCGGTCAGGATCGCTATGTGCTGATCGAGGGGTTGCACCGACTGGAGGCGGTCAAGGCGCTAGGCGAGAAAAGCATCGATGCTGTCATAGTTCAGGCGCGGCGGCACTGATATGTTCAGCCAGCGGCATTTTCAATCAGTCGGCGATAGAACTGGATTATCTCGACATAGTTATCGATGAATATGCGCTCGTTGGTGCCATGCACCCGCGCGAGATCGTCAGGACCGAACCGCATGGGGACAAAACGATAATTATTGTCTGAAATGGATTGATAATGCTTGCTGTCCGAACCTGCGAGCATCAGTCCGGGAGAGACCAGGACGTCGGGCAGTGTCTCACGAATTGTTCTTTCAATCAGTTTGTACCCTTCCCCGTCCTGGCTTGAAATGCGAGATGGCTCGTTCCCCTGCTTTACGGAAATATCGATGTCCGGATCGTCTGTTACCTGTGTGACATGCTCTATGACATCTTGGATAAGCGTGCCCGGAAGCAACCTGAAATTAACCGTTGCGGTTGCTGTTGACGGCAGAACGTTATCCTTTGTTCCACCGTCTACGATAGTGACGGCCGTTGTGGTTCGGACCATGGCATTCGTGGCCCCGCCTTTCCCAAGTTCTCCAACCAATATAGGATCCAGAAGCCAGCGGTTTGATATGATGGCCCTGAGAGAGAGCGGCATATGCGGCGCGAGGGTATCAAACATATCCGATGCCGGACTGTTGAGGGCGGCCGGCAAACGGTTCTCCTCTAGCCGAGAGACAGCCCGCGCAATTTTTCCAATTGCGGTTGTCTTCGGCGGAATGGAAGAATGTCCTCCTTCGGTCGTGGCGGTTAGCGTCAGGGTGAGGTATCCCTTCTCGGCCAGCGCAATAAAAGCAATCGGGTCCTCTATGCCGGGCATGAGACCTTGAACGATTACCATGCCTTCATCCAGCGTAAAAGCAAGTCTGACGCCGCGCTCTTTTAGCAGCGCGGCAATTTTTCCCGCGCCCTTGTCGCCGCCGATTTCCTCATCATGGCCAAACGCAAAATAAAGCGTACGTTTCGGTTTTAAACCGGCAGCAAGTTGAAGTTCAGCAGCTTCCAATATGGCAAAGACGGAAAGCTTGTCGTCAAGTGTCCCGCGGCCCCAGATCACGCCGTCCTTTATGACGCCTGAAAAAGCCTCTTCCTGCCAGTCGCCTTCCGTGCCCGGTTCGACCGGAACAACATCCATATGCCCCATTAGGAGAACGGGAGGCAGACTTGAGTCTGTGCCTTCCCACGTATAAAGAAGGCTATGCCCGCCGACCACCTCACGTTTCAGCATATCATGTACAAGAGGAAAGGAATTGTTGATCAGGAGATGCAGACGGGTGAACTCAGCGCTTGCCACCGGTGCATCCGTTCCGTTGGAAATCGTTTTGATCCGCACGGCCTCCGCCAGTCGAGTTGCCGCGGCATTGGCGTTAATTGCGGGCATTTTAATCGCGTCGACAGTCGTGGTGTCTACTGTATTCGTAACGGTCTTGAAGGCGATGACGCCAACAAGGGCAATAATCACGAACCCAATAAGCAAACTGATTTTCTTGAACATCTCTCTCCAGCTCCTGGCGCGAAAACTTAGCGGTTATTCTTTCCTTGCACGGTGCAGGATGCTAAAAGTAAAGGCAAATTAAAAAGGGAGCGAGAAGATGGCCAGTGAAGACCGTCAGAAGGCAATTTCAGAAACCATCCATCGAATTCGAGAAAAAGCTTCAGGGCAGGAGGTTACAAGGGATACTCTTGATAATATTCGGGAGGAATTGATTACCCTTGCCCGCCGCAAGGATCTATTCTCCATCGAAAATTTTCCACCGCCCGGGGCAGATTCGAAACGCCGGAGTTGTCTTTATCGGCTCTCTGAAGACCAAGATCATGGCTTTGCGCTCTATCTGAACGTTGCGAGCGGGTCGGTTAATGCACCGCCGCATGATCACACAACCTGGGCCGTTATTGTCGGGATTGAAGGGCAGGAGGAAAACCGCTTCTATAAAAAAGTACCAGGCGGGGTCGAGCAAATCGCAAGCCATGTCGTGGAGCCGGGAACGGGCGTGACCATGCTTCCTGATGAAATTCACACCATCCATATCGAGGCGGAGAAACCGGTGCTGAATTTTCACATGTACGGGCTCGGGCTTGAACAGCTGGATGGGCGGAATTTCTGGAACGATAATACCAAGGAATGGAAGGTTTTTCCTGCTCATACAGATATCCGTGAGGCCCGAAATTGAAGTTCGAGAAAGTCTCCCCGGCGGCGCTTCGCGCCATCATGAAGGAAAATACGCAGGAATATGCGGTCCTCGACGTGCGGGAACAGGGCGTTCATTCCGAAGGGCATCCATTTTTTGCGATCCCGTTACCGCTTAGTCATCTAGAGCTGAGGGCCGAACGCCTGATCCCGCGTAAAACTGCGCCGGTATATATTCTGGACCAAGGCCCGGGTCTTCCATTGGGAGAGCGGGCTGCGGAAAAGCTGCAGGATCTTGGGTATAGCGACGTCAGTCTCGTCGAGGGCGGCGTCGTAGGCTGGCATGATGCAGGGTTTGAGCTGTTCTCTGGGGTAAATGTGCCTAGCAAGGCATTCGGTGAATTTGTCGAGGAAACGTACGGCACACCCCATATTACCGCGTCGGACCTTTCCGCACGTCGGGAGGCGGGTGAGAAAATTGTTGTGCTCGATAGCCGGCCATTTCCAGAATATCACCGCATGTCGATTCCGGGCGGGGTTGATATGCCCGGCGCGGAACTAGTTCACCGCGTGCATGAGTCTGTCGAGGATGAAAATACGCAAATTGTTGTCAACTGTGCAGGTCGAACCCGTAGCATCATCGGGGCGCAATCCCTGATTAATGCAGGGGTCAGAAATCCGGTCGCGGCATTGAAAGACGGGACAATGGGATGGTATCTCGCTGGACTGGAACTTGCCCATCGGAAAGACGATATTGCGCCCCTGCCAGGTTATGAGGCCTTGTCGCGTAGTCAGCGGGCCGCGAAGGATGTCGCTGACCGCTTTGGTGTGAAGCGGATCGATATGGCGCAACTGCAGACCTTGCATGAAGAGGCGGAAGGTCGCAGCCTCTATATCCTCGATGTGCGAAGTGAGGAGGAATATCTCGCAGGGCATCTTCCTGGCGCGATGCACTCTCCCGGGGGGCAGCTGGTTCAAGCAACCGACGAGTATGTCGCGGTCCGCAATAGCCGGCTTGTTCTTGTTGATGATGACGCGGTCAGGGGGGTGATGACAGCGTCGTGGCTGATCCAGATGAACTGGCCCGAGGTTTATGTCCTTACCGCAACTAAGGACGAGATGGTTGAAAAGGGCCAGATGCCAACGCCGGAAATCACGAAAGCATCGGTTCTTTCTGCGCTGGAGCTTGATGCGGTACTCGCATCGGGTGAGGCTGTTGCGGTGATCGATCTCGCGAGTTCCCTTGAATACAGAAATGGACATGTTCCTGGCGCCTACTGGGCGATCCGCGCACGGCTGGCAGAAGATCATATCTTTATCCCCGCGGTTGGACTGATTATTCTGACGTCACCCGATGGAAATCTTGCGCATCTCGCCGCACCTGAAATTGAAAAGCTGCGCCCGCAGACAATTGTACGTGTCCTCGATGGCGGCACAAACGCCTGGGCCGAGGCATCCCTCGTCATGGAAAGTGGTGAAACAAATCTTCTCAGCCGCACGGATGACGTCTGGTACAAGCCCTATGATACCAACGACCAGGAGGCAGTCCGGCGGCGGATGCAGGAGTATCTGGACTGGGAAGTCGGGCTGGTACAGCAGATCGAGAGGGATGGACTTGCCCGATTCCGGAGATACTGATCTCGGGCTGGTTGGATATCAGCGGCATTCGCCTTCGTTAAGCTACGGGAAGGCTTGCCTTGCAGGCCCCTGAACGGCATATTGAATGCCACGCTTGCAATGAGGAAAAAGCCGTCCTAGCATGAAACGTAAATGGGCCTGAAGAAACCCATGACAATAATGGAGAACCCGATGGATTTAACGTTTAGTAAAGAAGATTTGGCGTTTCGCGATGAGGTTCGCGAGTTTCTCGCAACCTCCCTTCCCGCGGATGTGAAAGATCGCTGTGACCGCGGCCTGCATCCAACCAAGGAAGGGCAAACCAGGTGGCAGAAAATTCTCAACGAAAAAGGATGGATGGCGCCGAACTGGCCTGTCGAGTATGGCGGAACTGGCTGGACCATCACTCAGAAATACATTGCCGCACAGGAATTCGGCTATGCGGCCGCGCCAGTTGCGACAGCCTTCGGCGTGAGCATGGTTGGCCCGGTGATCTATACCTTCGGTAATCAGGAACAGAAAGACTATTATCTGCCGCGTATCCTGAATTCCGATGACTGGTGGTGTCAGGGTTATTCTGAGCCGGGTTCCGGTTCGGATCTTGCCTCCCTGCAAACGAAAGCGGTTCGCGATGGCGATGACTATATCGTCAATGGCCAGAAAATATGGACTTCTTACGCACATTATGCAGACATGATTTTCTGCCTCGTTCGCACGGACAGCTCGGTCAAGCAACAGGAGGGTATTTCTTTCCTTCTGATTGATATGAAGACGCCGGGCATTACCGTAAAACCGATCATCGGTATTGATAAAGAACATAGCCTGAATGAAGTCTTCTTCGAGGACGTGCGAGTCCCCGTCGTCAACCGAATTGGTGAGGAAAACAAGGGCTGGACTTACGCAAAATTCCTCTTGGGGAACGAGCGTACAAGCATTGCTCGCGTTGGCCGCTCCAAACGGCAGGTTGAACGGCTGAAGGAGATTGCGAAGGCCGAACGCTCCGGCGGGCGTCCGCTCTCAGAAGATACTGATTTCATCAACAAGCTGACCCGCATTGAGGTTGACTTGATGGCACTGGAATATACTGAGTTGAGAATGCTTTCCATGATTGCCAACGGCAAGCAGCTCTCTGCCGAGCCCTCGCTCCTGAAGATCAAGGGAACGGAAATACAGCAGCGATTGACGAACCTTCTTGTTGAATCCTTCGGTATGTATGGCGCACCTTATGAGGCCGAACGGTCTTATGCGGGCCGAAATGAAGCTCCGGTTGGGCCGGATTATGCACATGGTCCAATGGCCGAGCATCTGTATCTGCGCGCCGCCACGATTTATGGCGGCAGTAATGAAATTCAACGTAACATCGTCTCCAAAATGGTTCTGGGATTATAAGGATAATTATAAGATGGATTTTGAACTTTCCGATGAGCAAAACATGCTCAAAGACAGTGTCGAACGGTTCGTGAAGGATAACTACTCGGCCGAGGCACGCGCGAAACTCGCGGATACGGAACTCGGGTTCAGCCGGGACCATTGGAAAACGATGGCAGAACTTGGCTGGCTTGGCATGCCCTTCCCGGAAGAAGTCGGCGGATTTGGCGGCACAGCCATTGAAACGGCCATCATGATGGAGAATATGGGAAACGGTCTGGTGCTGGAACCATTCCTGAGCACTGTCATTCTCGGTGGTGGTCTGGTTGCTGAAGCGGGCAACGAGGCACAAATCGAGGCAATTATCCCGGAAGTTATCGAAGGCAACATGATGCTCGCTTTCGCCTACGCAGAGCCGCAATCGCGTTTTGATTTAAATGATGTGGAAACCAGCGCCTCCAAGTCTGGCGACGGTTATGTACTGAACGGTCATAAGGCAGTTGTCTATCATGGTACGACAGCGGACAAGATTATCGTCTCCGCGCGCACCAGCGGCGATTCCCGTGACGAGAATGGTATTTCCCTTTTCGTCGTGGATAACAATTCAAGCGGTGTGACCCGTCGGGACTATCGCACAATTGACGGTCAGCGCGCTGCCGATATTACTCTTAAAGATGTCAAAGTTGGTGCAGATGCCTTGCTCGGCGAGGAAGGGGGAGCCCTCCCTGTTATTGAAAAGGTTGTTGATCGCGCGATTGCCGCGCTATGCGCCGAAGCCGTCGGGGCGATGCAGGCGGCAAACAATATCACCAATGAGTATATGAAAGAACGCAAGCAGTTCGGTACGCCAATTGGCAAGTTCCAGGTTCTGCAGCATCGTATGGTCGATATGTATATGGAGGCGGAACAATCCAAATCCATGTCTGATATGGTGGCGATGAAGCTTGAGCTTGATGACGAGACAGAACGCCGTAAAGCGGTTGCTGCCGCAAAGGCGCAAATTGGTCAGGCGGCGAAATTTGTTGGTGAGCAGTCAATACAGCTCCACGGCGGGATGGGCATGACCGATGAATACTCTATCGGTCATTATTTCAAGCGCCTGACGACAATTGAAATGCTGTTCGGTAACACTGACCACCACTTCAAGAAATACGCCGCGCTGGCTTCCTAAAGCCGAGTGAACGTCAACAAGATAGATGCCGGGAGCGAGCAAGTTTCCCGGCATTTTTCATGAATAGACCGCTTCCTTGAAATGGAAACGGCAGAGGGCGACGTAGCGATCGTTGCCGCCAATTTCCTTTTGTGCGCCTTCACGAACCGGCTGGCCGTCTTCATTCACGCGGATCACCATGGTGGCCTTCTTGCCGCAATGACAGATGGTCTTCAGCTCCCTGAGTTCATCCGCCCAGGCGAGAAGATATTGGCTCCCCTCGAACAGATTGCCCTGAAAATCTGTGCGCAGGCCATAGGCCAGAACGGGGATTTTGAGTTTGTCTGTAATTTCGGAGAGCTGGAAAACCTGATCTCGGGTCAGGAACTGGGCCTCGTCGATCATGACACAATCGACAGGCTGGACTTTGATCTCCTCCTCAATGACTTTGAGAAGGTCAGTGTCGGCTGAGAAAAGGCTTGCCTCAGCCTGCAGGCCGATTCGGGACGCAATCTTGCCAACGCCATAGCGATTATCCAGAGCGGCCGTAAAGAGAAAGGGACGCATTCCCCGTTCCTGATAATTGAAACTGGATTGCAGGAGGGTGGTCGATTTGCCGGCGTTCATGGTGGAGTAATTAAAATATAGTTTGGCCATGACTGTCTTGTTCCTAAAAATCAGTCCACGGGACGGGTTGCCGTGAATAGGGAAGATAGAGGGGGTGCCCGGGGAGCCCCTTTTGAGTCAATGACAGGACATGGGGCGTTATCTCATGCGCCTTCAGGAGGCGCTGAACTTCCTCATGGCGGCCCCGGTGATTTCCATGGCCACCCCAGGCACAGATCACCATATCGGCGCTGTTCGCGGTCTGCAGCAAAGCGATATCATTATCCGGGCCGACCGGATGAGGGCATTTCTTGAGCTCTCTCGGATCCGTGGCGCGATAGGCGAAGATATTGACAACCTCAAGGGCGCCATACCCCATATCGACCGCCCGGCGGTGGCATCGCTCAATCGTTGGATCGTTGCGGAATTCGTCAGCGGTTGATGGGTTCAGCATTATAAAGGCGACGCTTGGGCCGTCACTCCAGCGCCGCCAAAGCCGATAGCGATAGGCGCCGCAGGGGCTGAAATCCGCACCGGACTCTCCAAAAAATTCAGGTTCCATCGGTAGCCGGAATAACTTCGCCAATCGTTCCTTCTTCCCAGATCGGCCGCTTTTTCATGATATAGGCGAACCGATCTGAAGAAAGAAAACCATCAAGCCAGCGTTGAAGATGGGGATATGGTGCTGACTTAAACCAGCCAAGGTCCGAGTTTGCGAACTGCCGGATAAAGGGAAAGATTGCGATATCTGCAAGGGTTGGTTTGTTTGTCGTCAAGAAAGAGCTATCTGACAGTCTTTGCTCCAGTATTGTAAGAAACTTCTCTGCTTCTGCGCGGTAGTCTTCTCGCGTCTTCTCCGGAAAGCGGACATGGTACTTATATCGGTCCAGATTGGCTTTAAAGGGGCCGTCATTCTCCTCTATTAGTGCAAAAATCTCAGCCTGGGCTGTTTTTTCCATTGGGAGCCAGTTTTCGGGATCGTTCTGCGAAAGGGCCCATAGCATGATATCAAGGCTTTCCTCCAGCACATGGCCATCCTGCAGAACGAGCGCTGGAACAGTCGCCTTTGGGCTTGCAGCAATCATTTCCTCTGGCTTGTCCTTTAAAAGGATGTCACGTAACTCAACCTTTACACCTGAGTAAGTGATCGCCATGCGTGCCCGCATCGCATAAGGGCAGCGACGGAAACTATAGAGAGCGGGCAGAGAAAGTTCCTCTTGGCGGTTGGCGGGAAGGGGCATTTGAATATTTCAGATTATGCTGTTGCCATGGTTCGTATCATAATGGCACCGAGAATAGCGAAACTTATCAGGATTTACCAGCGCAGGCGATTGACTCGCCGACGCATTGCTGCGCGCAACGTTTCCCTGCGCTCAAAATCAATATCAATAACGTCTTCTTCTTCCGGAAATTCAAAAGCGGGAATTTCCGACTGACTGGAGGCGCCTGCCTCATAGTGCTCAGCCCTCTCGGTCTCGGTACCGCCATAGCTTGCGGGATGCAGATCGACGACGTCAACAGTTTCGCGCTGCCGATGTGGGCGGTTCCGTGTCGGTGACTTCAGAATATCAATTTCCTCAGGCGCAAGTTCGGGGGAAATGACAAAATCAGCGGAATAGGGTTCTGACCCTGAGGTTGATGTTGCAGTTGGCTTTTCGGGCCTTGGCGGGGCTTTTTTACCGAAACGCATTTCAGGGGCAGGGTCCCCAAACTCAATGGGTTCCTCAAAAGTTTCATAAACCTCCATCTTCGGAGGCTTCGGATATCGATACCGTCGGGACCGCTCCCGATAGGCCTGTTCGGTTGCTTTATTCTGGCGTGAATTGCTTGAGTATGATTGCTCGAAGGCGGCTGCGTTCTCTTTGAGGGAGGGTAGCTGTGTCTCAATCCTCTCGACTAGCGTGAGCATGGCATCTTTCAAGCGCGTGTTCCTATCGCGCAGCTGCCTGTTTTCCGCAAGTAGCGCACGCTCCCGCGCCGAGACAATGTCAGCCTGGCTAAAAAGGGGCCTTCCACGATTGTGGCGAGCGAAACTCATTTAATGCGCTTTTCCCGTCTCATTCTCGAATGATTGGTCGCAATCCGAAATTTAAGAATCCGTAAGACCTGTTTCGGATCACTTTTCATATTTTAGCGGGAAATTAGGGCGAAAACTACTCAAAAACTACAAATTATGGTTAATTTTGAGCAAAAATACGACAATTTTAGTTAAAATTTAAAAAACCTTAGAAAAACATCTTGTTACGTCTCATCCGGTTTCATATTTTTAATGACTTTTGTGGAAAAAATTAAATTTTTCAGGAGGTTATGGTTAACGCGAATCAATTTTTTGCACCTCTCCCCTGAAGGCAGAAAGGTACATTAGTTCTGGGCGACGATATCCTCCATTCTGCAATTTCCTAGTGAGTAGGTTTTTAAGATTTGGCAGGACTTATTCATATCGACAACAAAATTACCCTTACAGTTATTAAAACTGACCCAGCCCTGATAGTTATATTCCTCACCGGAATCGCCTTCTGAGATGTGATAGGTGAGATAATCAATATTTGAAATTTTATTCCGGTCGATTTTCAATCTATCAATTTGCTGTTCAACAACGGGTTCGCAATCTTCCGGACCAAAGGCGGCAATACTCTGTTGAAGGTAATCCTCGTTACCCGCGCAGGAGGAAAGGGCAAAAAAGGATATTCCACAAATTAAGATGTTTCGAAAATTCTGCATTGATCACCTATAATTATCTGGATTGGAAACGCCAACACAAGAGAACCGGACTTTCACTTTAATTTCCATGTAACGTGGTGCAGTATTTAGTCAAATAAATTGTTGATCCGGGCGCGTCAATTCAGATAGCGAGGCGGATGTCGATTGATGACAACCCATCGACATGGCCAACAACGTGATCACCCGGTAAGAGAGCGCCGACGCCTGCCGGGGTGCCTGAATAGATCAGGTCTCCTGGCATCAGAATAAAGGCTTCGGACAGGATGGAGATCACATCGCTAATTGACCAGATCAGGTCTGAGATCGAAGCGGATTGACGGATTTCATCATTCACCGTCAGCCAGATTTTGGCCTGCTCAATATTCGCGACTTCTGCCGCGGGAGTTATCGCGCCGCAGGGGGCAGACTGATCAAAGGCCTTGCCACTATCCCAGGGCCGCCCTTTCTCTTTGGCAACTTTCTGCAGGTCCCGACGTGTAAGATCTATTCCGGCAGCATACCCAAAGATAAGTTCTTTTGCGTTTTCTGCTGTGACATTCTCACCTTTTTTGCCGATAGCAACGACCAGTTCAACTTCATGGTGAAGGTCATTCGTGGCCTTGGGAAAGGGAATGCTTGCGCCACTTTCAACAACGGCATCGGCGGGTTTTGTAAAAAAGAAAGGGGGCTCGCGGTTCGGATCCCCGCCCATTTCACGTGCATGTTCCGCGTAGTTGCGTCCGACGCAGAAAATACGCCTTACTGGGTAGCGAAGATCGCTTCCCGCCACGATAACTGAGGGTGTTTCAATCGGGTCAAACACAAAGGCCATATCGCAATCTTTCCTTGAACGGCTAGTTCTCTTTTGTATTTCGCAGCCAGCTGTTTAGATCTTTAAGAAGCGTTTTCTGCGCGGCCTCGTCGAGGGAGTTGAACCAATCTTCAAAGCCGCGAATCAATTCTGCGGCTGACAGTTGTTCATCATAGGCGCCAAATAATATTTCTTTAAATTCGTCAACGGTTTCACATTCGAATTCGTTATCTTTTGGATCGAAAGCCCGGATCTTTTCCTGAACCTCAGCTTTTGCCATGACGGCGAAGAAGGGAATATCCTCTTCTAGGTCATATCCCCCCCAGCCTAGCCACCAGGCATCGCTTTTCGGCTCACCAAGGTCCCAGGCATACATGACTTCCGCTTCGATATTTCGTGCCGCCCGTTTGGCCTCAGCCTCCAGCTTTTTGGCGTCATCGGCTTCGTCCAACAGGATGCGTGCGACCTTAAAATACCCTGTGCCATCTGCATCCCAGGCGGTCATATATTGATCAAGTTTATTCTGACGTGTCACCATGGTTTCCTTTGCGATGAATTTGGCTCATTCCTCATGCTTTGAGCGTAGTTTGTCAAGAGCCCGTCGATCTGCCTTTGTTGGTCGTCCTGAGCCGGCATCTCGTCTGGCCACAGGCGTGGTTGTAGGATTAGTCGCGTCCTCCTTATTTTCAGGCGGCGCCAGATCTTCGTACAGGGCCCGCGCTTCCGGTGCCGGCCCCCGACGGATGCCAATATCGCGAATACGGATCACGCGAATGTTTCGGCCTTGCGCAAAGGTAAGTACGTCTTCTGCTTTGACCATTGAGCTCGATTTTGTGGTGACTTTACTGTTTACACGGAGTTTTCGCGCTTGAACGAGTTTCGCCGCCAGCGACCGGCTCTTGAAAAACCGCGCATACCACAACCATTTATCAACACGAATGCTAGCGGCTGCGGTTCCTCCGTCGTCGTTCATGCCTTATTTTTTGCCGAGTGTCTTCAAAATCGCAAAAGGCGAATCGGGGTCGATTTCCTTTTGTTTTGGTTGCGGCCGCTTTTGGGCTTGAGCGGGACGCTTGTTCCCGGACTTCTGCGTATCCTTAGCCCTTGCACGAGTTTTATCCCTACGCTCCGGCTTGGGCCCCTGCTTCTTCTTTTTAAAGGATTTACGGCGGTAAGTCAGGTCTTCTCCTTCACCTTCCGCAATATAACCCAGCTTATCCAGAATCAGAGAAAATTGTTCTCTGGTGGTTCCGACAAGAGAGAGCATCTCATGTGTTGGCTTGAATGGCAGATTGCGAGGTAGATCCTTCTTTCGTTTCTCCTCACCCGTTCCAGCAGGTTTCTCTTCTTCTGATTGAGTGGCGGGTAAGGTCTCATCAATAGACGCTTCCGCAACGACGCCGTCCGGTTGTTCAGCAGTGTTTTGAGAGGTTTCAGGAGGGGTTTGCTCCGCTTCCACAGATTTTTCGGGCTCCGGGGAGGGCGACGCCTTCTCTGTTTCCGTGATCGTCTTAGATTCTTCAGGCGTAACCGTATCGCTTTTTTCAGTTTCCTGTTTTGCTGCGTCCGCATCGGGCATCGACGGGGTCGTTTCGATCGGATCTTTTGCCTTCTCTTTGACCGCTTCAGGGTCTTCAAGCAACCCGCGGGAAGCGCGGCGCAGGAGTCCTGCCAGCCTGTCCAGCATATCCAGCCGAACCGCTAGCTTGTCATAAACCGCATAACCTGCCGTAAGATAGTAGGTCCAGGGCAACTTGCCGTCGGTCTCGAATGATACTCGTCCGGCCGGCGGGGCGGGAGGAATTTCAGCGCGTTCCTGAAAGATTGCCCACAGGAGACAGCGAAGCGCTGTTGGATCGGGTTTTAACAGAATAGGCATGAAGACATGCTCATAGCCCACTCGAATACCGCCGAACTTCAGGCGGCCGTAATCTTTTTTCTCCAGTAACCGAATCTGATCGCCAAGTTTATAACGGGGCATGGCCCCGAGATTCTCGCTGACTTGGAAAGCAATACCCCGCGCCGCGCCAGTAAGTGGCAAAGTCTCAAGCTGGACAAGCGGCTTAAGGCGCGCTTCAATCTGTGCCGATACCCAGTCACTCAACCGTTTAGTGGCGGCATCCTGGGCGCTGCCATTCAATTGCTCGCTCGCCAGCAGCTGAATTCGCGGTTTCAAGACCATATCCCCCTTGGCCAAGGTCGCGATCGGCGTTTCCTGCCAGATGAGCTTACCTTGCGCGTCAAGCGTGATCTCCGCATCTTCTGCCGATGCAAGCCGCGCCGCCCGTGCAGCTATTTCTGCCGCGACAGCCTTGTTCCCGATATTTCTAAGGGTCCTGGCTTCTGTATTATTCAGGCTTGTATCTGCGTTAAATTTCAACCCCGTGAGGGTTCCCAGAAAATGTCCCTCGACATGGACTTCGCCGGTCTCGTTAATCTGTGCTTCCAATTGACTTCGGTCTTTCAGTTTTCGCACCAACATAGCGGTGCGTCTGTCTACAAATCTCTGTGTCAATCGCTCATGCAAAGCGTCCGACAGTTTATCTTCTATAGTTCGCGCGGTTTCCTGCCAGTATTTATAATCATCAACCCAATCGGAAACATGGGAAATATACGTCCAAGTGCGCGTATGAGCAATACGTGTTGCAAGTGTGTCTATATCGCCATCAATTTTCTCCAGGCTTTTTAGGTGTCCGGCTATCCAGTCGGCGGGTAGTTTTCCGGTTGGCCCCTGTAGATGCAGGAAAATTTCCCGGATTAGACGAACATGGACGTCATGCATTGTTTTACGAAAATCCGGCACCTGGCACACCTGCCATAATTGACGAACGCCGGGCATCGATTGTGAGTAGCGGCGCACCTTTTCATCCTTGATGAGGGTCCTGAAGGCATTATAATCGTCCGGGTCTCTCGGTGATACCATCCCGTCTATCGCTGGCAAGGTTTCAAGGGATCGCAGCAGGTCGCGCGTTGTTGTGAAATCGAGATTCAGGTTTCGCCATCTAATTTGGCGGACAGCCTCAAAATTATGGCCTTCTATTTTCTCGATCAGTTCATCTTCCAATGGTTCAACATTCGCTGTGGTGCCAAAGCTGCCGTTGTTCATATGGCGTCCGGCGCGACCGGCAATCTGGGCGAACTCAGCCGGACGGAGGCGGCGGGACATTGATCCGTCATATTTGACGGTGCCGGCGAACGCGACATGGTCGATATCCATGTTCAGGCCCATGCCAATGGCATCAGTAGCAACCAGGTAGTCCACATCACCGGATTGATAGAGCTCAACCTGGGCATTGCGTGTGCGGGGCGACAGGCTACCCATTACGACGGCTGCGCCGCCACGCTGACGCCGAACGAGTTCAGCAATCGCGTAAACATCGCTTGAAGAAAAGGCAACGATTGCAGTTCTCGGCCGTAGTCGTGATATTTTCTTCGCTCCGCGGTACACAAGCTTTGAAAAACGGGGCCGCGAAATATATGTCGCCTCCGGAATCAGACGTTTGATCCAGGGCCGGATTGTTTCCGCACCCAGAAATAATGTTTCCTCCCGGCCGCGCGCATAGAGAAGTCGGTCCGTAAAAATATGTCCGCGTTCCGGATCCTCGGCGAGCTGGATTTCATCAACCGCCAGGAATTCAAAACCGCGATCAAGCGGCATGGCCTCCACTGTACAAACGAAATACGCGGCTTGCGGAGGGATGATTTTTTCTTCACCTGTGACCAGTGCGACATTCGCCGCGCCTTTTATGGCGACAACCCGTTCATAAACCTCGCGCGCCAGCAATCGCAAGGGGAGGCCGATAACCCCGTCGGCATGCCCCATCATCCGTTCCACCGCGAGATGCGTCTTGCCGGTATTGGTGGGGCCGAGAATAGCCGTTACCTGACCTGTTTTGAAATTGTTGGGGGAAATAGGGCGCATTGCAAACCTGGTTTATCGGGGAGGGGTCTTGTGCCCTCACAGCTGTTTATATACGCAGCCGCCTCAAGGAGAACAGGAAAATCTGACATGTCGTAACGGCGGCTGTTCCTTTTATATGTAGTGAATATGTCAAAATTATCTCGCATAAGGGAAAGAAATTCGCTTTATTAGGCAGAAAGAAATTGAATTTGGCGTACTAATGCCGCGCGATTCCAGATAAAGCTAACGCTCGTTTGGTATTTTGATAATTCTATGATATAGCTCCCGGCCTGAATGGGCTGTCGACCTCATCGTGGCTTATTGTTCAGCGGGATAAAAAGGATAAAAGAGATGGGCAACTTTCCAAAACAAACACTTCAGGACTGGGAAAAGCTGGCGGAGAAGGAACTTCGTGACCGTAAGCTGGATGAACTGAATTGGGAAACGCCCGAAGGAATTAAGGTCAAACCGCTTTATACGGCTGCTGATCTGGAAGGGATGGAGCTGGATGGCGCCCTTCCTGGCATGGCCCCGTTCCAGCGTGGCGTCCGCGCAACTATGTACGCTAACCGTCCCTGGACAATCCGTCAGTATGCCGGATTCTCGACCGCGGAAGAATCCAACGCGTTTTACCGACGAAACCTCGCGGCTGGACAAAAAGGCCTGTCTGTCGCCTTCGATCTTGCAACACATCGCGGTTACGATTCGGACCATCCGCGCGTTGTCGGAGATGTCGGTAAGGCCGGTGTGGCCATTGACAGTGTTGAGGATATGAAGATCCTGTTCGATAGTATCCCGCTCGATCAGATGTCCGTGTCCATGACCATGAATGGGGCGGTCCTGCCGATTTTGGCAAACTACATTGTTGCCGCGGAAGAACAGGGCGTGAAGCCGGAACAGCTTTCCGGTACGATCCAGAATGACATTCTGAAAGAGTTCATGGTCCGCAACACCTATATCTATCCGCCCGCACCGAGCATGCGGATCATCGGTGATATTATCGGATATACATCGGCCAAGATGCCGCGTTTTAATTCCATTTCCATCTCTGGCTACCATATGCAGGAAGCGGGCGCGACGCAGGTGCAGGAGCTTGCTTTCACGCTTGCCGATGGACTAGAGTATGCGCGCGCCGCCATGGCCTCCGGCCTTAAAATTGATGATTTCGCACCGCGGCTCAGCTTCTTTTTTGCCATAGGCATGAATTTCTTCATGGAAATTGCCAAGCTGCGCGCCGCTCGTATGCTTTGGGCCAAGATGATCAAGGAGTTTGAGCCGAAAAACCAGAGCTCCTTGATGCTGCGGACCCATTGCCAGACGTCGGGCGTCAGCCTGACGGAGCAGGATCCTTACAACAACGTTATCCGTACTGCTTATGAAGCAATGGCCGCGGTTCTTGGTGGGACACAGAGCCTTCATACGAATGCCCTTGATGAGGCAATCGCCTTGCCGACGGATTTTTCGGCTCGTATTGCCCGGAACACTCAACTTATTCTTGCGGAAGAGACCGGCATCCCGAATGTTATCGATCCGCTTGGTGGCAGCTACTATGTGGAAAGCCTGACGAATTCGATCGCGGCGGAAGCCTGGAAGCTGATCGAGGAAGTCGAGGAAATGGGCGGCATGACGAAAGCCGTTGAAAGCGGTATGCCAAAGCTTAGAATCGAGGAATCCGCAGCCCGACGTCAGGCCCGCATTGACCGGGGTGAGGAAGTTATTGTTGGCGTCAACAAATACAAGATCGATAAAGACGATAGCAATATTGAAATTCTCGATGTCGACAATACAGAGGTTCTCCGTCAGCAGGTTGCACGCCTTGAGAAAATCAGGAGCACGCGCGATGATGCGGCATGCGCCGCAGCACTGGAAGCTCTGACAAAGGGCGCCGAAGGCACGGAGAACCTGTTGGAGCTTTGTGTTGATGCTGCGCGGGCGCGGGCAACCGTGGGTGAAATTTCAGACGCCATGGAAAAGGTTTTCACTCGTCACCGGGCCGAAATCCGATCTATTTCCGGTGTCTACGGCGCGGCCTATGAGGGAGATGAGGGGTTCATGAAAATCAGCGATGATATCGATGCATTTGCCCGCGAAGAAGGACGTCGGCCCCGTATGCTGGTGGTCAAGCTTGGGCAGGACGGCCATGACCGCGGTGCCAAGGTAATCGCTACGGCCTTCGCGGATATCGGCTTTGATGTGGATGTCGGGCCGCTTTTCCAGACACCGGCCGAGGCGGCGCAGGACGCGATAGAGAGCGACGTACATGTCATCGGTATTTCATCGCAGGCCGCCGGGCATAAAACGCTGGTCCCGCAGATTATTGATGAACTCAAGAAGCAGGGTGCAGAAGATATTCTCGTTGTTTGTGGCGGCGTTATTCCGGCGCAGGATTATAATGCGCTTTATGATGCCGGCGTTGCCGCGATCTATGGCCCGGGCACCAATATCCCGAAAGCAGCAGCAGAGGTCCTTGAACTGATCCGCAAACGGCGTACGGCGGCTTAAGCCGCCTTCACCATCTGATTTCAATCTCTGTTCCGACGGGGACCAGGGAGAGGAACTCGTCCATTTCAGAATTGCTGAGGGCGATGCAGCCGTCCGTCCAGTCGAATAGTTGCAGGAGCCCACTGTACATACCGGCATTGTCTTTCTGGCCATGGACCATGATCATTCCGCCGGGATCGACGCCACGCGACGCAGCTTCCTCCCTATCCAATGCGTTGGGATAATTGATATGCATCGACCGATAGAAGTCTGAATCTTCATTCACATAGTCCAGTACATAAACGCCTTCGGGCGTCTTTTGGTCACCCTCCTGTTTTTTATGGCCTTTGGGAATGCCGCCAAGCGCGATTGTAAACTGGCGGACGATCTCACTCTTCTTGAGAAGAAACATTTTGCGCTGGGATTTATCGACCAGCACACGGTCGATCTCCCCGAAAGCGGCTCCCGGCATCAAAAGAAATGCGCCAATCAGCAGGGGAGCAAGCGCACGGGGAAAGCCTGATTTTATGAAACTCATGAATGTCATAACTTACTGAGACTAGTTTCCATCACCGCCAAGCATGAATATTCTATCATTCTCAGGAGATTTGTCAGTATTATAATATTGAAAGGGCATTGGGAGCAAAGGGACAACAATGAAAATCATCTACAGCCCCGATCATGCAAAGCATGATCCGAAAACCTATTTCAAGGGCGGGGCCTTTCATGAGCCGCAGGAGGTGCCGGGCCGCGCGGAGGCATTGGTCAAGGGCCTGAAAGAGGCCGGTCATGAGATTTTGGCACCGACGGATTTTGGTCCGAGCCCACGGGCGGCGGTGCATACGCCGGGCTATCTTCAGTTTTTGGAAACCATCCATACTCGTTGGAAGGTCGCGCAGATGGGGGGAGAGGAAGTCCTTCCCAACATTCACCCGGGGCGGCATATGTCCTCGATGCCGAGCGGTATTGTCGGCGAGGTTGGTTTTTACACAACCGATATCTCTGCGCCCATCGGCCCGACAACTTGGGAGGCGGCGGTAACCTCAAGCAATGTCGCGCTGACAGCGACGGACTACGTGCTTTCCGATCTGGAAGGCAAACTGTCGGCTTACGCGCTCTGCCGCCCTCCGGGACATCATGCGTTCAAGGATCAGGCGGGCGGCTTCTGCTTTCTCAACAATATCGCCATTGCCGGCGAATATGCGCGCCGGAAAGTGAATCGGGTGGCAATTCTTGATGTCGATGTGCATCATGGGAATGGCACGCAGGGCATTTTTTATGATCGCGCAGACGTCTTCACGATTTCACTGCATTGCGATCCGACGGATTTCTATCCCTTTTTCTCGGGTTATGCGCATGAGCGCGGAACGGGCGCAGGGGAGGGCTATAACTTGAACCTGCCCCTCGCACCCAAAAGCGCGGATGAAGCCTTCCTTGACCGGTTGGAGGAGGCCATGGCCGCCCTTAGCGCTTATGCTCCCGATGTTCTCTTTATCGCGCTGGGGCTCGACGCATTTGAAGGGGATCCCTTGATCGGGCTTTCCATCACGACGGAAGGCTTCGGGCGGATCGCAGCGCGTATTGCCCGCCTTGGCCTGCCGACGGTTCTGGTACAGGAAGGCGGCTATAACCGAGATTTCCTTGGTGTGAATATCACGAGTTTCATATCCGGATTTGAAGGAGTGCGGTAAATGGGTACAACGGATGTCAGCGGCCTGACCCAGCTTGGCAAGGATGTCGAGCAACCAAAAAGTCCGGAAGACGCTGTGCTAGAGCGTGTTCCCAACGGGCAGTCGGATGTAAATTATCTTGTCCGCTTTACTGCGCCGGAGTTCACCTCCCTTTGCCCGATGACAGGACAGCCGGATTTTGCCCATTTGGTGATTGACTATGTACCAGATGAGTGGCTTGTCGAATCCAAATCTCTCAAGCTGTTCCTGACGTCCTTTCGAAATCATGGTGCCTTTCATGAGGATTGCACAGTCATGATTGGAAGGCGCCTTGTCGATCTTCTGGCGCCGCGCTGGCTCCGGATTGGGGGGTACTGGTATCCACGCGGGGGAATCCCAATTGATGTTTTTTGGCAGACGGGCGCGCCGCTTGCCGATGTCTGGCTACCCGATCAGGGGGTGTCAACTTATCGCGGGCGCGGATAGGCTAAAAGGTAAACCCATCGGGAAGCAGGTCACTCATCGACGTCGTAACATCCCCGTTTTCGCCTGTATAATGAATCCGTGTCGCCGGTATCGCAAATTCCGCAATAAACTGGCGGCAGGCCCCACAGGGGGAGCAGGGGATAGAATTCCCCTGTTCATTGCGATTGGCGACAAAAACCTCTCGGAGCTTCATGGTGGGCCCTTCGCTTGTCACAGCGCGCGTAATGGCAGTGCGCTCCGCACAAATAGAAAGGCCGTAGGAGACATTTTCCACGTTGCAGCCCGCATATAGATTGCCGGATTCCGTTAGGATGGCGGCACCCACCTTAAATTTGGAATAGGGGGAATAGGCCTTTTCAAGGGCCTTTACTGCTTCGGTCTTCAGATCAGTCTTGTCCATAAATCGTCATTTCCTTCCAAAGCCTAGCGAAGGAGAAATCCGCCGCCAAGTGGATCGCCGTCCTCAAAGGTGAACTCCGCAGTGCCAGAATAATGGGCGCGGCCTGCAACCTCAACCGTCACGGCCTTATAGGGCCCCACCTTTGTCTGGCTTAAGATTTTTCCGGTGAAAATAGCGCCGGTCACGCTTTCAAACCGGCAAGTGTCGCCGATGCCTATCTTCTTTCGCGCGGCAGCAAGGGCCATGCGTGCCGTGACGCCTGATCCGGTCGGGCTGCGATCCACTTGCTTATCGGCAAAGACACATATGTTGGCGCTGGGGCTGCCTGCATGGCCCAAGCCGCCATCGGTGAGGATTGTGCCATACAGATAACCCAGCTCCGGTTCCTCCGGGTGGGTGATGGAGACCTGTGCCTTTACGGCCTCGGAAATCTGGGTCGCTGCGGTGACCAGATCCTGTGTGCGAGAGCTGCGCACATCAAGGCCAAGAGTTGCGGCATCCAGAATGGCGTAGAAAGCGCCGCCATACCCGATATCCAGCTCAACCGGACCATAGTCAACTGTCTCGACGAACTGACCCAGCTTATAGGAGTAAGCAGGTACACTTTCAAAGCGGACGGCGCCGGTCACACCATTTTCGGTAGCAACATAAGCGCGCACAAGGCCACAGGGGCATTGGATCTTAACTTTTGTCTCGCCATCACCCTTTACGACCAGCCCATAATCTAGGGCAAACCGACCGAGCGCCATAATCGCATGGCCGCACATGGTACTATAGCCTTCATTATGCATGAAAATCACTGCGAGGTCAGCATCCGGATGATCGTGCGGAACCAGTAGTGCGCCATACATATCCTTATGGCCGCGAGGTTCGAACATCAGGAAGCGACGATACTGGTCGTCATGATCGCGAAGATAGGCTCGCTTTTCAAGAAGGGTCCGTCCCTTGGGCACCGGTATGCCATCTGTAATGATACGGAGTGGCTCCCCGCCGGTGTGCATCTCAACTGTCTGGATACTGCTAATCATTGCTTCCCATCTTTTAAAACCAGAATACGGCTATCCGTTAAATTTCGATAGTGCTTTCAATTGACTTGACGAAGGCGCGGGATTTTCCCATACCCAAGACTATGAATGAAATGAACAAAAAACAATCGGCGGATGCTGATAAAATTGCAGTTAAGCTAAAGCAGGGAGATCGCCGGGCACTGGCGCGCGCCATTACCCTCGTGGAGTCTTCGCGGTCCGATCACCGGGCAACGGCCCAGGCATTGTTGAATATCATTCTGCCGGATACCGGCGATTCAATTCGGATCGGCATATCGGGAACGCCCGGTGTTGGGAAATCCACTTTTATCGAGGCTTTTGGCAAGCTTTTGACAGCCGCCGGGCATAAAGTTGCTGTACTCACCATAGATCCTTCTTCACAGCGAAGTGGTGGATCGATTCTTGGCGACAAGACACGAATGGAAGAACTGGTTCGTGATCCAAATGCCTTTATCCGGCCGTCACCGTCCGGTGGGTCGCTTGGTGGTGTCGCGCGGCGTACCCGCGAGGCAATGTTATTGACCGAAGCAGCGGGCTTCGATGTGATCCTGATCGAGACGGTTGGGGTAGGGCAATCCGAAACCACTGTTGCGGAAATGGTCGATGTGTTCCTGCTTTTGCTCGCGCCAGCGGGTGGGGATGAGCTTCAGGGAATCAAGCGGGGCGTGATGGAGCTTGCAGATATCGTCGTTATAAACAAGGCGGATGGGGATCTCAAGTCGGCCGCCGCCCGAGCGGCAGCGGAATATAAGGGTGCCATTGGCCTAATGCGACCTAAGAGCAAGAACTGGAAGCCGAAGGTTCTCATGGTCTCTGCGCTCAACAAGATTGGTATCGACAAGCTCTGGGAAACAATCGGGAAATATCGCGCGGCGCGCGGAAGTGATAATGAACTCGCTGATCAGCGACGTGACCAAGCCGTGGCCTGGATGTGGTCGGAACTAGGTGATTCCCTGATGGCGCGTTTTCGCGCGCATGATGTTGTTGCGGCTCGCATCAAACAGATGGAAGCCGATGTAAAAGCGGCGCAAATTGCTCCCACGACCGCCGCAGAGAAGCTATTGGAAATCTTTTTGGAAAAATAGTGCAGGTTCAGCCTAATATGCTTGACGGATGCGCCTCCATTCCTTAAATAGCGTCCTCACGTCCGGCGTTCTGCGCCGGCATATCTATTCATTTGGTTAAAGAGGTCCAAGATGGCACGTCGTTGCGAATTGACAGGTAAAGGTGTTCAGGCCGGCAATAATGTCAGCCACGCCAATAACAAAACCCGTCGCCGGTTTCTGCCGAATGTGCAGGAAGTCCGCTTGATGTCTGATGCACTTGGCCGTTCTTTCAGCATGAAAGTGTCCGCATCGGCACTGCGTTCCGTTGAACATAATGGCGGTCTTGATAAGTTCCTGTTGAAGGCGCGTGACACTAATCTGTCATTGCAGGCCCAGCGGGTTAAACGCGAGATCAAGAAAGCGGCTGCTTCCGCATAAATTTGATCTAAAGATCATGCAGAATTAAACGGGTGGGTTTTATCCACCCGTTTTTTTATGTGAGATTCTAAAAGGCGCGGCGATCTTGCCTTGTCGCACAGTCCTGAATTCACAGAAAAGACACTCAAGGGATAGAGCGCTTTACCAGCGATCCGCTTTTCCGCGCTTTGACGGCTTTTTCTCGTCAAAGAGATCGGCAAGCTGTTCCATCATGACACCGCCGAGTTGTTCGGCGTCTATGATCGTGACGGCTTGTTGATAATATCTCGTGACGTCATGGCCGATGCCGATAGCAATCAACTCGACCGGTGAGCGTGTTTCTATCCACTTGATCACGTCGCGTAGATGCTTGTCGAGATAATTACCAGGATTGACGGAGAGCGTACTGTCATCAACTGGTGCACCATCGGAAATCACCATCAGGATCCGGCGCTGCTCCGGCCGGCCTAACAGTCGACTATGTGCCCACAGAAGGCCTTCCCCGTCGATATTTTCTTTCAGTAACCCCTCGCGCAGCATCAGGCCAAGTGACTGACGGGCACGCCGATAGGGATAATCCGCTGATTTATAGACGATATGGCGAAGGTCATTAAGCCGCCCCGGGTTTGGCTCCTTGCCCTGTTCCAGCCATCTTTCTCGTGACTGGCCGCCTTTCCAGGCGCGAGTGGTAAAGCCAAGAATTTCGACCTTGACCGAGCACCGTTCCAATGTGCGAGCCAGAACGTCGGCGCACATGGCGGCAACGGAAATAGGACGCCCGCGCATGGAACCAGAATTGTCGATCAGCAATGTCACAACTGTGTCGCGGAAATTCGTATCCTGCTCCACTTTGAAGGAAAGAGGCAATTGCGGATCAATGACGACACGGGAGAGGCGGGCGGCATCCAGAATACCTTCTTCCAGATCAAATTCCCACGCGCGGTTTTGCTGCGCAAGTAATTTGCGCTGAAGCCTGTTCGCCAATTTGCTGACGAGACTATGTAAATTGGTTAGCTGTTGGTCGAGTTGCTGTCGCAGCCGGGCAAGTTCTGCCAGCTCGCACAGGTCACTCGCCTGAATCACTTCATCGTACTCAGTGGTATAGGCTTTATAGGCGGCCGCATCAGGGGAATTGCGGAAATCGTCCGGATATACCGGCCGGCTGTCACGGCCAGCTTCCTCTCCGGTGCTGGTCGCTTCCATATCCGCGCTTTCGCCCGCTTCGGTGTCGGTGCCGTCTTCCCCGGCCCCTTCCTGCGTATCGGCATCTTCGGCGGCGCTGGCTTCCTGTGCCTCGTCATCGCTTTCTGAACCGCTGCTTTCGGCATCCGGTTCCTGCTCACCTTCATCGCTGTCGCCGTTGTCATCCTCGTCCGAGAATTCGCCTTCCGCATCGTCAATCAGATCAAGATCTTTGAGAAGTTTCCGTGCCGCGTTGGCAAATTCCTTCTGACTGGAAAGGGCATCCAGCATTTCAGTGAAGTCATCTCCACTTTTTTCCTCGATCTCCGCTCGCCACAGATCGACCATGTTCCGGGCGCTTTCCGGAACAGGAATATTCGCGAGCTTTTCACGTGCGAGGAGGCCAATAACCTCGGCAATGGGGGCATTAGCCTTGTCATATACGCGGTCAAACCCACTTTCTTTGCAGTGGGTATCCAGCCGATTAAAAAGATTTTCGGCAACGCCTTTCATGCGACCGGCGCCAATGGCTTCTACCCGGGCCTGTTCTATCGCATCAAAAACCGCTTTTGCGTCCCCACCTTCTGGGGCATAGCGCGCATGAAGTCCGTCGTCGTGGTACCGTTTGCGAAGCGCAATACTATCCGCCAGGCCGCGGACAAGACGAATATCCTCTGGGGGCAGGTCTTTCGCAGGGTTTGGCAGACGGGCACGATCACCGCTCATTCCCGGCGCATCATTGCCATAGACGACGTCCAGCTCCTTGTCATGCGACATTGCCCGCATCGTTGCGGTAACGGCACGCTTAAAGGGTTCGGCCGCGGGCTCCTTATTTTTGATAAAGGCCACGGTACGTCTTACACGACGATGTTGGCAGCGGATTCAGGGAGTTCTTCGCCAAAGCTTCGCTGGTAATATTCGGCAACCAAAGGACGTTCCATTTCATCACATTTATTGAGGAAGGTTACGCGGAAGGCAAAACCAATGTCGCCGAAAATCTGCGCATTCTCCGCCCAGGTAATTACCGTTCGCGGGCTCATGACTGTAGAGATATCGCCTGCAATAAATCCGGCCCGGCTTAATTCAGCGCAGGCAATCATCGCGCGGACAGTCTTACGTCCGTCCTCATCATCATACCCCGGCAGTTTTGCAAGAACGATCTCATTCTCAATATCTTCCGGTAAGTAATTCAATGTTGTCACAATATTCCAGCGGTCCATCTGCCCCTGGTTCAACTGTTGGGTACCATGATACAGTCCGGTTGTATCGCCAAGTCCCACCGTGTTGGTCGTCGCAAACATGCGAAAGGCCGGATGCGGACGAATGACCCGGTTTTGATCCAGCAGGGTCAATTTTCCTTCTACTTCCAGAACACGCTGGATCACAAACATGACGTCCGGACGACCGGCATCATATTCATCAAACACGATAGCGGTTGGAGATTGCAGCGCCCAAGGTAAAATGCCTTCGCGGAATTCGGTCACCTGCTTGCCATCGCGCAAGACGATAGCGTCTTTACCGACCAGGTCGATCCGGGAAATATGACTATCAAGGTTAATCCGGACGCAGGGCCAGTTAAGGCGCGCCGCCACCTGTTCAATATGGGTTGATTTTCCCGTTCCGTGATAGCCTTGCACCATTACGCGGCGATTAAAAGCGAAGCCTGCCAAAATCGCCAGCGTCGTATCGTGATCAAAAACATATGTAGGATCCAGATCCGGCACCCGTTCTGACGTTACACTGAAGGCGGGAACTTCCAGGTCACTATCAATTTTAAAGACTTCCCGAACAGAAACCTTTGTATCGGGCAAATCAATTTTAATTTCTGGTGTATCACCAGCAAGTTCTAAAGACGTCATAAATAGCAGTTCCGTGTCACAAATTGTGGTTATTTTCTACGGCTAGTCTTACGAGTTAGCGCAAGATCGTAAAAGTGTATAGGCCTGATTGATGTTTTTTAGGATTTCTTCGGCCTCTTTATCTCCCCCGCGGATATCAGGGTGGTATTTTTTTGCAAGTTCTTTATGTCGGCGCTTTATTTGATCCAGATCGCACCCGGGCTGCAAATTAAGCACGGCAAGTGCTTCGCGTTCTTTCGGATCAATTGGCGCCTTTCCGTTGGCTTTTGCTTTAGCCGAAGCTTCCTCTGATGCGCCCATGTCATCACGAAAGTCGAACGGATCATCATAGCGATATTCCTTCCGGCCACTTGCGGTCCGCGTACCCAGTTTCCAAGTCGGCCGATGGCCGGTAATATCCTCATCCTTGTAACGGAGGACTTCTTCAGCCGTCATTCCATCGAAGAAATTCCAGGATTTATTGAATTCCCGTATATGCCCAAGGCAAAACCATTGGTAGTCAGTCGGTTTGCCCCGGTCGAGCAATCTCGCCTTCGGCGCCCGATATTCCCCGGCCTCAAAACAATCCGAATGATCGCACTGCCTGTGCAGTGGTTCCGAGGCACTTTCGCCAAGCGGTATTTCTCTATTCTTCGACATGGAATTATTATGAGCATAGCCCTCCCCCATAGCAAGGCTGAGGGTGAAACTAATTACTTTTTATGCCCGCCATGGCGTTAATTGGGCAACAAACGGCTACGAACTGTAGCGGAGCTTTTTATTACGAGAAAAAGCATTATTCTTCCGGTGCGTTGTCGCATGATCCAATATAGAATAGAAGATAAGGCGCATAGTTTAATTAAGAAAGGGAAGCAGGCAAAATGTCAGTTGCAGCAACTATTGAACGCAAGCTGAATGAGGCTTTTTCACCTTCCGATCTTGTCGTAATAGACGAATCGCATTTACACGCAGGCCATGCCGGCGCCCGCCCGGAGGGAGAGAGCCATTTCCGGGTTGAAATAACCGCTGATAAATTTAAGGGAATGTCCCGTGTTGCCAGTCAGCGTGCGATATATGAGGTCCTCGCGGAGGAGCTTAGCTCAGATATACATGCTCTCGCGTTGACGGTTCGTTCCTGATCCAGCCATACGACTGAATCTGTAAAAAACATCAGATAAAACTGTTGAACCAATTTATCACGCCCCTATATGCCATTTATAAGAGTTTAGCGAAAATAATAGCAACTTATAAGAGCACAACAGGAGCCTTGATGTGACACAGACAAGCCAGACCCTCGTAAACCGAAATATTTCAGTCATTGATCCGGCCTCGGGGCAACTTCATCGAACCAGTATTCGGTTGGAAGCAATTGAATGGGAGGCTCTTCGTGATATTTGCGCGCGAGACAACCTGTCAATTAATGAGTTTTGCTGTCGTGTAGATATGGATGAGAGGCGCCGTGAACATTCGCGGACATCCCGCATTCGTTCCGCAATCCTCGATCATTACCTTAACAACAGCAGGCAACTCGATTCCTGATTATCCTAAAGCACATAAAGCAGCAAAGCGGGGAGGGTGATAAAGGAGAGCAAGGTCGAAATAAGCACCATCCCCGCCACATGACCATGGGCCCGATCATACCTGAGCGAGAACAGATAGTTGAATACCGCGACCGGCATACAGCATTCCAGGATCAGAACACCGCGTTCTACCCCCTCCAGACCAAACAGGATCGAGAGGCCATAACCCACCGCAAATCCCATCACAAGACGGAGAAGCGAGAGTCCAGTCGCGAGACGGATATGGTTGACGGAAAGGCCGGCGAGGCTAACGCCGAGAGCAAGGAGCATCAAAGGAATGGTCAGGCTACCAACAAGAACAGATGTATCAATGATCCAAACCGGCAGGGAAAGAGAAAGAGCCTTTGATCCAAGACCGATAATCACGGCATAAATGAGGGGCGTTCGCATGAGCTGGCCTGGCGAACTTGCGCCGGATGAGAGCCAAACACCAAATGTGAATTGCAGAGTCGAAAACACCGTAAAGACTGCGATAGCGAGAGCTAGTCCGGCCTCTCCAAAGGCAAAAAAGCACAGCGGAAGCCCCATGTTTCCTGTGTTGGGAAACATCAAACCGGGCAGATAATTGCGTATATCAAGCCGGCAAATGCGCAATACAGCAAGGCCTATAAGGCAAAAGGAAAGCGCTGATAGCGCAGCGTACATCGCAAATTCAAGGAATGCTCCAAGTTCCATATCGAGCTTGACAAGTGTTGAAAAAATCAACATCGGAGAGCCAACATTCGTCACCAGGCCGGTGACGGTCTCGGTATGAAAGGCGCGTCCGCTCTTGGCCCAGAAAAATCCGATACCGGCAGTTATTACGACAGGTGCAATAATATTAAGGAGTATTTCAATCATGAAAGAGAAACTCTTGGTAAAATTGCCCTAAAGGAATTCTATAGATCAAGCGAGGTGACCCGCAATTCCGTAATCTGGTTAAGATCTTTCTTGAGCACTTCAAACTTGTACCCATGAAAAATAAATGCCTGACCAATTTCCGGGATAATTTGAGCCTCATGTATGACCAGGCCGGCGATCGTCGCGGCTTCTTCATCGGGAAGCGCCCAATTTAACTGCCGGTTCAGGTCGCGGATTGTCACATCTCCTTTGGAAATAATGCTGCCATCCTTCAGCAAGCGGACATCACTGACGGCAAGATCATGCTCATCTGCGATATCACCAACAATTTCCTCAAGAATGTCTTCAAGAGTCACGAGGCCCATCAGAGCGCCATATTCATCGACAACAAGTGCGAAATGACTCTTTCGCTCAAGAAATGCGTTGAGTTGGCTCCGCAAGGTGGTTGTTTCCGGCACGAACCAGGGTTCGGTCGCAATTGTCTCTATGTCGAGCTTCTCATAATCTCCAGCAAGAGGAATAAGGGCACGTAACATGTCTTTGGCATGAATAATTCCAATAATATTTTCGGGATTGTTCTTCCAGAGCGGTAACCTTGTGTACGGACTTCCCAAAACCTGATCGATGACCTCACGCAGTGGCTTTTCCGCGTCGACCATCTCCACATTCTTCCGGTGCACCATAATGTCTTCAAGGTCGACTTCATCCATATCAAGGATCGTGTCCAGCATGTAGCGTTCATGCATGATTACCCCGGCATCCTCGGAATGCAGGTCGATTGCGCCGCGAAGTTCATCTTGTGCGGCGTCTGTCAGTGTGTCCGTGTCGCCGTCATGCCCTTTTATGCCAACAAGACTCAACGTTACATCGACAATGTAGTTGATACCCATTACGACGGGAGAGAGGACGAAAACGGTGGGCCGTAAAAGCGGAGCAACAAAAAGCGCAACAGGTATCGTCCGGCGAAGCGCTACAGTTTTCGGCAGCACTTCCGCAAACACCAGTACGAGGACGGTCATGACAATAGTCGCATAGGCGACACCGATATCCCCGAACAGTGAGATAAAAATACTGGTCGCCAGAGCAGACGCCAGGATGTTGACCAGATTGTTTCCCAACAGAATGGCGCTTATAAGTTTTGTATGCTTGTCCCGAAGCCGGTTTACAAGCCCGGCGCGATGGTTGCCTGATTGCTCCATCTGGTGCAGACGGGCTCGGGACGCTCCCGTTAACGCCGTTTCCGAACCCGAAAAAAATGCGGAGAATAATAAAAGCAGAAAAATTGAGAGCGGAAGGAAGATCAGTTCCAAATTTGTTTCACCCGTGTCCATTTTCCCATTCTATTCCTTTAATTCCTGTTGAAGTAGAGACAGGATATCTGCCTCCTCAATCGTTTTTGTAATGAAAGTATCGCCAATCGCTTTCATCAGAATAAGTGTGATTTTGCCGCCACTGATTTTCTTGTCCTGACGCATATGAGCGAGCAGTTTTTCTGCATTCCAGTTTACACCCGCGATGTCGGGAACCCTAACAGGGAGGCCCAGAGATTTAAAATGAGCGCGAATGCGGCCACAATCCTGGCGATCTAGATAGCCGAGGCTGGCTGAAAGCTCCGCTGCCATTATCATTCCGATTGCCACGGCTTCCCCATGGTTGAGATGTGGACCATAGCCTGTTTCCGCCTCAAGAGCATGTCCGAATGTGTGACCCAGATTAAGAAGCGCCCGGACGCCACCTTCTCTCTCATCCTTGGCTACGATACGTGCTTTGGCTTTCACACTTTGTTCGACGGCATATATGCGCGCGGCAGCATCTCCTTCAATCACTTTTTTGCCATTTAATTCAAGCCATTCAAAGATTTCGTAATCCCCGAGCAGGCCATATTTCACCACTTCGGCATACCCGGCGAGGACTTCCCGCGGCGGCAGGGTGTCGAGCGCGGAGATATCTGCAAGGACGAGGCGAGGCTGATAAAAGGCGCCAATCAGGTTTTTGCCTTGTGGCGCATTGATGCCCGTTTTGCCGCCAACTGAGCTGTCTACCTGAGAAAGCAGGGTTGTCGGAATCTGAATGAAATCCACGCCGCGCCGCAAGGTGGATGCAGCAAATCCGGTAAGGTCGCCGATGACGCCGCCACCGAGGGCGATCAATGCCTCGTCACGCTGGATACGGCTGTCCAGCAGGCGGTTCATTAAATCGCTGTAGGAAGCAATACTCTTGCTGCTCTCACCCGGAGGAAAGACAAAGGTGCTAAACTGAATTCCTGCTTCGGTCAGCGAGTTTTGGAGGCCGTTCAGATGGAGTGCGGCAACATTCTCATCCGTGACAATGGCGACTCGCGGATTCTTGATCATGTCTTTCAGGATCGCGCCCGCGCCAGCAATCAGGTCGGCGCCAATTAGGATTTCGTATGAACGTAGGCCAAGTGCGACCTGTACTTGTGATACGGCAGGGGAGTGGGCTATGGACGAGGAGGTCATTTTCTACCTTGGGCGATTTCGCCCGACGATGAGTTTTTCAGGTCTTTAAGTGCGGCAATAATCTTATCGACAACAATTTCATGCGGTCCGTCGCCGCTGTCGACCGTGATATCCGCCTCGGCATAAACCGGATAACGCGCTTCCATCAGATTCTTTAATATGGTTTTTGGGTTGCCCGTTTTCAAAAGCGGCCGATTATTGCGTTTCATGCAGCGCTTATAAATGACATCAAGCTCGGCACGCAACCAGATAGAGCAGCCTTTCTTGGAGATAAGCGCTCGTGTTCTCGGATCCATAAATGCGCCGCCGCCGGTCGCCAGCACATGGCGCGGCTCCTTTAACAGGCGTGCGATAACCTTCCGCTCCCCTTCCCTAAAGGCGGCTTCTCCATGAAGGTTGAAAAATTCCGACACGGAAAGGTTAGACGCTGCTTCAATCTCTGTATCCGCATCTTTAAACGGCAATCCGAGCTGGGTTGCGAGGCGTCTCCCGATGGAGCTCTTGCCGGCTCCCATCAATCCAACCAGGACAATGGGCCTGTTCTCATATTCATTAACCGAAGTAGCGTTGCCAGCTTCGGCAATTTGTGTCTTGTTCATCCTATCACTTTTCAGCGTTCACGCGAATCCCCCGCTCAAACCTAGCGGCACAATATCTTTCTTAAGGTTATTGATGTATTTCGCCGAACCGTGCTAATCAATAAAGCCAATTTTTACCATAATCGCAGTTTAGTGCTTTAAATAGCAACAGTTTTACCCAACATGCACGATTTTAGTGCCCTGATTTTGGATACAGTGATCAAAAATGTCTAAGTTTTCCCTTTTTCTGCTTTTTTTGGTAGCGGCGTTGGTTATTGGTGGCGGCGTTTACCTCTCTGCCTGGGATATTCCGGCGCCAACGGTAAAAGTTGAAAAGGTTATTCCAAATGACCAGTTCCCTAAATAGATCCAGACTTTATAGTGCCGGCCTGTTAGTTGCGGGCCTCGCCGTCTTGATAAATACGGCATCTGCGCAGGAAAAGCCGCGTAATCTGGTGCCCCAGCTTGGTCAGCCCGCTACGCAATTGGAAAATGCACCTGACACAAGGATGCCAACAACATCCGCACCGCAAAAACAGGTACTCGAAGGGAGCCGCATTGAGGGTTCTGTCGTCGTCCAGTCGCTCGGCGGTCTAAGCCCCGCCTCTATTGGGACCTTGACGGCAGCAAATGGCGGGCTTGGCACAGATATGTGGCAAGGTACACCGACGGATCGTGTCCCGTATTTATTGAAGTATATGCCCATCTCCGCTTCTTCGCCTGAGATGCAAAGTCTTTACCGCAGATTGCTTTTAACAGGGGCAACCCTCCCGCAGGAGCAAGGCCAATCGACCGAAATACTTGAGCTGCGCCTTGAAAAACTGATGGATGCGGGGCTGGTAACCGATGCGTCGGTATTAATAAGCAGGGTTCCAGCCTCCAGCATGACTCCGGACCTGAATCGCATTTCAGCCGAACTTCTGCTGCTGAAGGGTGAGAACGAACAGGCTTGTCGGATTTTGGTGAGTAATAAGGCAGCGGCTGCAGGTAGTTTCTGGACCAAGGCAGATGTGTTTTGCAATATCGTCGCCGGGAATATGGCGCGGGCAGAGCTTGGCATCAGTCTACTTTATGAAACAGCGGGAGAGGATACACTCTTTTTTGCGTTGTTTGACCGATTGGCGGGAGGAAAATCCCCTCTTCCGGAAACAGGACAAGCTCTTAACTCCCTTCATTTTGCGATGATGCGGCTCGCGAAAGTGTCTCTTCCAATTCCATTATTCGAAACCGCGGGAAATGAATTCCTCTGGGCGTTGGCTATGGACCAGAGCGCAGATCTAAATGAACGTTTCGTTGCGGCCTATAAACTACTTGCCGTTGGCGGTGTTCCTCCTCTCCTTCCACGGCAGCTTGTTAGTCAGGGCGCTCTTTTGGAAGGCTTGGAAGATAGGCCGGATCTTGCGCGGATAGCGACTCTCTACCGGGAAGCTACCAGCACCAATGCCGACACCGAAATGGCCCGCTTGCTTGGAGAGATTTGGGCGGCCGGAGACAGAAACGGATCTTATTTTGCGGCATCCAGTCTTTCCATGCCGCTGCTATCAGGGCTTACCCCCGCTGAGTTTGGGGATTCATTTGAGCTCGATGCACTGCGGCTTTCATTGGTTGCGAAAGAGAGCGCAACAGCAGCATTGTGGGAACGAGCAGTCCGGCGGGGCGCATTGCGGGGGGATTTTTCCGCACGGGAAACAGCGCGAAAATTCATTACACGCGCGGATGCATATATGCTTATTTCCGGCACGACTGGTATCGCACGCTGGAACGCGGCAAGCTTCAACCCTGCCGACTTTGATCATGCCGAGGCATCCTCGCCAGGAGAGAATGCGGGACTGTATCTAGCTATTCTCGAGACGTTCGGCGAGCCGGTTCCTGAGGATCTTTGGGGGGCGGCGTTAGAGCTTGGCCAAGAGGCTAGGCTGGGCTTTTCTAATTTTGTTCTCGAGAAAAATTTGCAAAAAGCAGCGGAGGCGGGACTGGTTGGTGAGACTGTGGCCCTATCACTGGCGGCACTCGGTAAAGAAGGCCCTGGAAAGGCCTCAACTGAGACCCTAAAAACTGTTCTTGCTGCGTTGAAGGCAATCGGGCTTGAAGCCGAAGCCCGGCAAATTGCCTTGGAGGCCGCCGTTTCCCGGAACTTGTAAGATGTCGGCGCATTACCTTGAAGGCTTTCTGGAGATGCTGCTAACCGAGCGAGGCGCGGCAAAAAATACGCTAGAGGGATATCGCCGGGATCTCGTCGATTTCGAAAGTTTTATCGCGCGGCGAGGACGGAATTTCAAGACTACAGGCGCCACGGATATTCAGGCCTATCTTAAATTTTTGGATGATACCGGATTAAAAGCAACCACGCAGGCCCGGCGATTAAGCGCAATACGGCAACTCTTTTCTTATCTTTTAGGTGAAGATATTCGCCATGATGATCCGGCACTCAATATCGATAGTCCGCGTGCCGGTCGCCGCCTGCCAAAGTATTTGACGGAAGCCGAGGTCGATAATCTGCTCGCGGCAGCAGAAGGGGATGCGCCTGATAAAAAGCGGCTTTTCTCTTTGCTCCATCTCCTCTACGCGACGGGTCTTCGGGTTTCGGAGCTTGTCTCACTCCCCTATCCAGCCCTTCGGGACCAGGACCGGTTCCTAATCGTTCGAGGCAAGGGAAACAAGGAAAGACTGGTCCCGGTGAATCAGGCGTCCCGGGACGCAGTCGCGGAATATCTCAGGGTTCGGGAAAGTTTTTGCCCGGATGGAAGTCATTCAAAATGGCTTTACCCATCACGTGGCGGGCAAGGCTTTCTTACCCGTCAACGGCTTGGCCAACTGCTGAAAGAATTGGCCATCGAGGCAGGTATCGATCCGGCGAAAGTCTCCCCCCATGTAATGCGACATGCCTTTGCCAGTCACTTGCTGGCCCATGGTGCGGACCTTCGAAGCCTCCAGAAGATGTTGGGGCATTCGGATATTTCGACAACGCAAATCTATACCCATGTCCTGCAGGAACGACTGAAGGAAATCGTCACGGCCCATCATCCATTAGCGTAATGCAAATTTATTCGCGGAAAACTTGACTCTGTCCCCCGGCTAACGCAATTTCCTCCCAATAAATTCACAAACTTAAACCTAAGAAAGTGTAAAACTCATGAGCTTTACTGTTCCGGAACCCTGCGTTTCGCGCCTGAACCGTTGTGAACTTGCCGTTCCAGGCTCCAGCCCGCATATGTTTGAGAAGGCCGCAAAGTCAGACGCGGATGCCATTTTCCTTGATCTGGAAGATGCTGTTGCGCCGAACGACAAGGAACAGGCCCGTAAGAATATCATTGAAGCCCTGAATGATATTGATTGGGGCGATAAGGTGATGTCCGTCCGCATAAACGGCTTGGATACGCATTACATGTATCGCGATATCGTTGATGTTGTTGAAAAGAGCGGAGAGCGCCTTGATCTGATTATGATACCCAAGGTTGGCACAGCCTCCGATGTTTACGCTATAGATATGCTGGTAACACAGATTGAGGCCGCGACGGGACGTAAAAAGAAAATCGGGTTCGAGCATATTATCGAAACTGCGCTCGGCATGCAGAATATCCATGAAATTGCTGCCGCCAGCAAACGTAACGAGAGCCTGCATTTCGGTGTTGCGGACTATGCAGCGTCTACAAAAGCGCGCACAACCTCCATCGGGGGACCAAACCCGCTTTATGGTGTACTGACAGATCCGGCAGAAGACGAAAGCCGTGATTTCCACTGGGGCGATATGTGGCATTATGCCATTGCCCGGATGGTTGTAGCGGCCCGCGCCAACGGTCTTCGTCCGATTGATGGCCCTTTCGGGGATTTCTCTGATCCAGATGGTTATATCGCACACGGTAATCGGGCGGCGATACTCGGTTGCGAAGGGAAATGGGCCATTCACCCTAAGCAGATTCCACTTGCCAATGATATTTTTACGCCCGCTGAGAAAGAAGTGGCGAAGGCACGCCGTATTCTTGAGGCAATGGAAAAGGCGCAGGCCGAGGGAGCAGGTGCCGTCGCTCTCGATGGCCGTTTGATTGATATTGCGTCCATTAAGCAGGCCGAAGCCTTGGTAAATCAGGCTGATATTATCGCAGCACGCGGATAGATTTGCGCGTTATATAGCTGTCACTAATTTATTTGCTGGCGGAACGGTTGATTGACGTAACCGTCCCGCCAATTTATTAATCAGACCGTTGATCACTGTGGAGTTTGGACACTTAATGAATAATTTCCTTGATTTTGAGAAGCCGATCGCCGACCTCGAAGGCAAAATTCGCGAGTTGGAAGGGCTTGAAAGCGGTAGTGATATCGAAATCAATGAGGATATTGCCAAACTCCGTCAGAAGGCGCTTCACCAGTTGGAGCAAACATATTCGAAGCTGACGCCATGGCAGAAAACGCAGGTTGCCCGCCATGTGGACCGACCCAAGTTGAGCGATATTATCGCGCAATTGATTGAGGAATTTACACCGCTCGCCGGAGACCGTGCGTTTGCCGATGATAAGGCGATCATTGGTGGCATGGGCAGATTTCGTGGCCGCAGCGTGGTAGTTATCGGGACGGAGAAGGGCAAGGATACGGAAACCCGTCTTCGCCATAATTTCGGTATGGCGCGACCCGAAGGATATCGCAAGGCACAGCGTCTCATGCGCATGGCCGATCATTTTTCTCTTCCCATTTTGACTTTCATTGATACGTCTGGCGCTTATCCGGGTATCGGTGCGGAAGAGCGCGGCCAGGCAGAGGCAATCGCACGTTCCATTGAGGTCAGTCTTGATGTGCGCGTACCGATGATTGCGTCAATTGTTGGCGAAGGGGGCAGCGGCGGTGCTGTGGCGCTGGCAAGTGCCAATCGCGTCCTGATGTTCGCTCATGCAATCTATTCCGTGATTTCCCCGGAGGGCTGCGCGGCGATTCTTTGGAAGACTCGCGATAAGGCGCAGGAAGCGGCAACCGCGATGAAAATCACGGCGCAAGATCTTTTGAAACTTAACGTCATCGACCGGATCGTTGAGGAGCCGGTTGGCGGTGCCCAGCGTGACGTGCCGGCAGCGATTAACTCTCTTGGTAATGCAATTGAAGAGGAGCTCGCCGTTCTCTCCACGTTGGAGCCTGGCGAACTTCGGGAAGAACGCCGCCGGAAAATCCTAGCAATAGGCCGCCTCGAAGAAAGATGAATTTAACCTGAAAAGGCCTTTCCGAGATTGCGAACACTTTCCTGATGTGCGGACCAGTGGCGGCCGCCAATCATGCCGCCATCAACGAGAATGTCTGCGGCATTGACAAAGGTGGAATCATCAGACGCGAGGAAAAGGGCCGCTTTCGCAATGTCATCCGGAAGGCCCGCGCGGCGAATGGGCTGTGCTTGGGATAATAGCTTCCCGGCAACCTGCGCCGTATCTTCCGCCGCCTGACCCTTGAGGCCAAGTGCCTTGCCGAAGATACCGGTTGCAATAGCTCCGGGGGAGATGGAGTTGACCCGAACATTGCTCTCGCCCAGTTCCATTGCAGCGCTGCGCGTTAGTTGCAGCACCGCCGCTTTTGCACTGCTATAAACCATCGAAGTTGAATATCCAGCCAGATGACCGGCGATACTACCGTTGTTGATGATGCTGCCGTACCCCTGCTTTTTCATGATAGGGGCGGCGAACTTTATCCCGAGGAGAACGCTGCCAAAAAGCAGCGTCATGGCGTCCATCGATTTTTTGAAATCGACAGCTTCTATGCTGCCAACAGGCGCCGGGCCGCCTGCGTTGTTGAAGAGGCAGTCGAGTTTGCCGAATTTCTCAGCAGTCCCCTTAACGAGCGATTCCATATCGGCCTCGACAGTCGCATCAGCGCAGACAAAATGCACCTTTTCGCCGAGCCTGTTGGCGATTTTCTTTCCTTCAGACTCGCGCCGTCCGGAAAAAACAATCGTTGCTCCTTCCTCACTGAAAATCTCAACCGTGCGAAGACCTATTCCGCTGGTTCCGCCCGTTATAATGGTTACCTTGTCCTGTAATCGGTTCATTTTCATTCTTCTTTGCATGATGGTTTGAATTGGAAATATAAGATTACATCAATATACGATATGTCGCGAATAGATGTTTTTTAGGCATTCCGGCAGAGATTAACTTCCCTATTCGGAATTTTTGACTAAACTGGCGCCTTGTAACTTACGGGGGATTATCGTCGCGTGCTCTACCATAGCGTAATCATTATTGCCTATGCCCTGACGGCAGTGGTTATTGCTGTGCAGACTCCGGTTTATGTTCAAGGAATTGAACCTGTTGCCGGTTATTGGGCTGGTGGCGTCTTCTTTCTTCTGTGTGCCCTTGTTCATGATTTTATCATGAGACATGTCGAAAGATCGCGGTTTCAGCGTGACCTCCTCAAAATGCGCAGCGATCTTGATATGGCGGAATCTGGTCTTGATCGTTTTGACAATATTCTCGGCCGCCTGGCCGGCAAAGACGGCAATATGGAAAGCTTTGCCGCAGAAATGCAGATTTTACGCAAACTCCTGAAGCAGCTCTCCTCGGACCCTGCGCCAGAGAAAAAAGAGGAAGAGGAGATCATCCTTTCCGTCGATGAGGAAGTTCCCGAAGAGTTGGACGACGCAGTTGAGACGGCTGCGGACCCACGTGAAGAAGCCCCGCCCCGTGATGATGCAATTCTGGAAATTGTACGTGCTGGCTTACAGGAGAATAAAGTCGATCTGTATTTACAGCCGATTGTCCGGCTGCCGCAGCGGCGTACACTGTTCTATGAGGCATTCTCGCGCATACGCGGACCCCGCGGCGAAGTGATCACGCCGGGCCAGTATCTTGCTGTGGCGGAAAGTGCTGGCCTGATCGGCACGATTGACAATTTGCTGCTCATTCGCTGTGTGCAATTGATCAGACGGGTTCGCCAACGTAACGCAGATATTGGTTTTTTCGTCAATGTTTCCGCCAGGACCCTGAATGATACGGCTTTCTTTCGCCAGTTCGTTGAGTTTTTGGACCAGAACAAGGATTTAAGCGAAAGCCTGATCCTGGAATTCGCGCAGGATGATATCGAGAACGCGTCGGAGGTGATCCAGAAGGGGCTGGCGACACTTGCCAAGATGGGCTTTTCATTTTCCGTCGATCATGTGCAGCGACTTGATTTCGACTTTGGTGAGCTTGGTGATAGACATTTCCGTTATCTCAAGGTTGCTGCGGGAGAACTCCTTCCCGGCCGGCCGGGTTTACCTATGGATATTCACCCCGATGATCTGCGTGAGGCTCTGCTTCGCGAGAATATCGAACTGATTGCGAGCATGGTAGAAGATGAGGATACCGTGATCGGGCTGCTTGATGTGGAAGTCGGCTTTGGTCAGGGTTTCCTTTTTGGTGTGCCGCGCCCACCTCAATCCGTGAATTAACAGGTTTTTCTTTATGTCTTTCAAGATTATTTCCGGCCTTTCCGGAATTGCGCCGAACTATGATGCCTTTATCCTGGATCTTTGGGGGGTGGTACATAACGGCCATCATCCTTATCCCGGCGTGCTGGATTGCATGGACAGGCTGCGGGAGAGCGAGAAACCGATCATACTTCTTTCAAATGCCCCCCGCACGAATGGGTATGTGGTCAACTTCCTGGAGAGCATGGGAGTGGCGAGAGGGCGTTATGACCAAATTCTAACGTCGGGTGATATAACGCGTGAGGTGCTGGTAAGCCGTGAGCATCCTTTTCTTAAAGGCGCAGTTAAAGCCTTTTATCAGATTGGGGCAGATCGCGACAAAGGGCTGGATGACGGCCTTGACTATCAGAAGGTATTCTCGATAGAAGAAGCGAGTTTTTTGATTTGCACCGGGCTGGTGGATGACCAGACAGAAACGCCGGAAGATTATCGGGAGTTATTGCAAGATGCCCTCAAAAGGGATTTGCCGATGCTCTGCGCCAACCCGGACCTGACCGTGATGCGCGGCACAACCATTCATTACTGTGCGGGGGCAATTGCGGCGCTTTATGAGGAGATTGGCGGTCGGGTTGAACTCTTCGGAAAGCCTTATCCCGAAGTATATCGGCAGGTCATGACAAAACTAAATATACAGGATCCTTCCAGAATTCTCGCTATTGGTGACAGTATGCGTACCGATATTAAGGGCGCTAACGCCAATGGAATTGATAGTGTTCTCGTGAGTGGAGGGATACATGCAGAAGAGTGGGGTCTGAAGGACGGCCAGCTGCCAACGGCGACGCAGATAGAAAAAGTCGTCGAGCAGCATTTGTTCTCACCAACTTACGTAATCGGACATATGGTTTGGTAAGACGGCGCTTTTCTTAATCAAAAAGAGCGTCGATTTCTTCCTGTGCTTTATTGCGTGTGCTTTTATCGGCTTTCGTTGGCGCACTGGGAGTTTTTTGTGACCCCGTTCCCGTCTCATCAAAAAGGGTGTCGATTTCTGCCTGGTTGACGCCTTCGCCGTATAGGGCAGGGCCGTTTAATAGTTCTGCGTCTTGATCACGACGAGGTGCGACCATACTATCTTCGGCGCTATCCATGTGATGTCCCCATGCCTTTGTAAGGCGGGCGAGGTACTCCTCAATATAGTTGAGGGTGGAGACGACCTTGCTGATCCGTTGGCCCGTAATATCCTGGAAGGAACAAGACTCAAAAATTTCCATACAGGCGTCACTGACGACGTCAGCGTCCGTCACCTTTGCCGACATGATCTTTTCGGCCGCGCTCATAATCTGGTTCGTTGCTGTTTCGGTGGCCTCTACAATCGCATCCAGTTCTTTCCCGGCGCGGGGTAGTTTTTCCTGCTTGAGATCATTTGGTCGAATCTGCGCAATCTCTGTTCTTGCCGCCATAATGAAGTTGGCGAGGTCTTCACAATCCTGGTGAAGGGACTCGATCGCTTTTCTAAGCTGAATGACCTCTTCTGTATCGGGCATTAGAATTCACCAAGGACCGAGGAGATTTTTGTTCTTAAAGTGGCGGCATTGAATGGTTTGACAATGTAGTTGTTGACGCCGGCCTTTTTCGCGGCGACTACGTTATCGGTCTTAGATTCTGCCGTAATCATGATGAAGGGCGTGTTTTTTAGTGTCTCATCAGCTCGAACTTCCTTCAACAGCTGATATCCGGTCATCGGCTCCATATTCCAATCAGAAATAATAAGCTCATACTTCTTTGTACGCATTTTTGTAAGAGCGGCAGATCCATCCGAAGCTTCATCAACTGAGTTGAAGCCGAGCTGTTTAAGAAGATTGCGGATAATACGCAACATCGTTTTGTAATCATCAACGATAAGGATCGACATATTCATATCGACGGCCATTGAAAATCCCCTCTTACTTTCGTAAAAATGCGGTTTCAGTCAGGTTCCAATTCAAGTATCTGCCTTAACCATTTTGTTGGAGATTAGGTTTGGAACCTGAAAAATTAGTTAACCTGGATGCAGTTTTACTAAATCTGACTGGATTGACGAGGTCGGGCCGATTATATCGTCTCAGTGCTTGCGGCCTGGCTTTTTTTCCTTCTATATAGCTTAACAATATCCCAGACGGTAATGAGAAGGACTCCAATGGCAGTTTATGAAGATTTGCATGGCTATTTCCTTGAGGATTTAAAAGTCGGCATGACTGAGATTTATGCCAAAACGATCACGGAAGCAGATATCGTCATGTATGCTGGCATTTCAGGCGATACAAACCCCGTTCATCTCAATGCTGAATTTGCCGAGAAGACAATATTCAAGGAGCGGATAGCCCATGGAATGCTGTCGGCCGGTCTTCTCTCGACTGTGTTTGGAACAAAACTACCGGGACCTGGGGCGATTTACATGAATCAGAACCTCAATTTTAAGGCGCCTGTATGTATTGGCGACACAGTGACGGCGCGCGTGACCCTGAGAGAGATTAATGGCAAACGGGTCACGTTTGATTGCGCATGTACCATCGGGGAGACCGTTGTGTTGGATGGCGAGGCAACCTTGATGGTTTCCCGACGGTCTTGAGCCGAACGCAACGATACGGATTATAGCAGATGCGCATTTTACGCGATTACCAGAATGTTCCAGAAGAATGCCGCGGTCTCGTGCTGGCCATCGGAAATTTCGATGGCGTTCATCGCGGCCATCAGGCAGTCATTGCAGAAGCGCAGGAAATTGCGGATCGGTTGGGGCTTGCCGCGGGTGTCCTGACATTTGAGCCTCATTCGCGGGAATTTTTCGCGCCGGACGCCCCTCCGTTCCGACTTTCGACACTTGATACCAAAGCGGCTCACCTAAAATGGCTCGGCCTTGATGTGATGGTGGCGCTTGAGTTCAATCTCGCCTTTTCCCAAAAATCGGCAGAGGATTTTGTCCGTGACGTTCTGGTTGAGGGCTACAACGTCGCCCATGTGGTTGTTGGCTATGATTTTATCTTTGGCCATAAACGGCAGGGGACAACAGTCGTCCTTGCAGAGCTTGGGAAGAAATACGGGTTTGGCGTAACGGTAGTGGAGCCTGTCGGCGAAGGCACGGTGATTTTTTCATCCACGGCGATCCGTGAATGCCTGAAGGCGGGCGATCCCGGAAAGGCCGCCTTGCTGCTCGGTCATTGGTGGGAAATTGAGGGGCCCGTCATCGAAGGGGATAAACGGGGGCGTACCATTGGGTTTCCGACGGCGAATATCCCGCTGGTAGGCTATCATCATCCAAAATTGGGCGTTTATGCAGTCCGGGTTGGGTTGCATCGCGGAACTCACGTCGACTGGATAGATGGCGTGGCAAATTTTGGCATGCGGCCGACATTCGATAAGAAGGATGTCCTGCTGGAGGTTCATCTTCTGGACTGGTCGGGCGATCTTTATGATCAGAGCCTTCGAGTTGCTTTCGTCGATTTTATCCGGCCAGAAATGAAATTCGCCGGAATAGAAGAACTGACTGCGCAGATCGCCGAAGACGTCAAGAAGGCACGCGAAATTCTCGCCAACCCCAATAACCAGCAAACCAAATATGCAGACAAGAAGGTCTGTAGTTAGCGCCTTAAACAGGCGCCTTTTTTGAGTTTCCGTTTGCTGGCGATCAAATACCCGGCAATCCCCTTAAACGGTGGCCAGAATTTCTCAAGGCGTATCTTTTACTGGAAAAAACAACTGTAAGAATGCTAAGGCGTAAAAAACGCTTGTTTTTGGTCCATTTGGCCTTTGATTTCTCGACAGCAGAGCGCGGAGTTGATAAAACACCTGCCATGACAGAATTCTGGATACATATGGCTTGTTTCCTCGGGTGGGATGTCTCCCACGACCGAATTATAAGCCCGGCCTTTGCAAAGTAAGGCCGGGTAATGAAGGTTCACACCTGATGATCAGGGTAAAACCGTATAAATTGCGGCAGTCCGCCGCCCATGACTTACCGATAATTTGAGATACTGTTAGGATCAGTTTGCCCGATGAGCACTGACTATAAATCGACGCTATTTTTACCCCGTACGGATTTCCCGATGAAGGCTGGCCTTCCCGCGAAGGAACCCGGATTGTTGGAGCGCTGGGAGACTATGGACTTGTTCGGCCGTCAGCGCGAACAGTCTAAAGAACGCGAAAAGTTTATTCTTCATGATGGCCCACCCTATGCAAACGGCAATCTGCATATCGGTCACGCGATGAACAAGATCCTGAAAGACGTTATCAGCCGGTCACAGCAGATGATGGGCAAGAACGCGCATTACGTCCCCGGCTGGGACTGTCATGGCCTTCCTATTGAGTGGAAGATTGAAGAGAAATACCGCAAGGCCGGTAAAGACAAGGATCAGGTGCCGGTCGTCGAGTTCCGTAAAGAATGCCGGGATTTCGCAACCCATTGGGTAGACGTGCAGCGGGAAGAGTTTAAGCGCCTTGGCGTTATTGGCGATTGGGAACGGCCCTATCTGACCATGAGCTATGATGCGGAAGCGCAGATCGTTCGCGAACTGCTGAAGTTCCTGATGAATGGCGGGCTCTATCGCGGCTCAAAACCGGTCATGTGGTCCCCGGTTGAGAAGACGGCGCTCGCAGAGGCCGAGCTTGAATATCACGACCATACCTCGACAACGATCCATGTCCGTTTTCCGGTAAAGTCTGGTCCGGAAGAATTTATGGGCGGGTCCATCGTTATCTGGACGACAACGCCTTGGACGATGCCGGGCAACCGCGCCATCTCCTACGGCCCGGACATGGAATATGTCGGGATTGAAGTGAAAGAAGTGGCGGAAGGATCGCTTGCTGTTGTCGGTGAGAAGCTGTTCGTAGCCACGGAACTTCTTGATGAGGTCCAGAAAGAAGCGGGAATTGTCGCGGCTGATGTTATCTGGCGCGGCAAGGGTGATGCCTTCAAGGGCGTTATCTGTCTACATCCTTTCAATGGCAAGGGATATGATTTCGATGTACCGCTGATCGATGGCGATCACGTAACCGTCGATGCCGGTACCGGCTTCGTCCATACTGCGCCGGGTCATGGTCAGGAAGACTATGAAGTCGGAATGGTCCACGGCATCGAAGTGCCGCATACGGTGGATGAGGACGGCACGTTCTATGAACATGTACCGATGTTTGCGGGTCAGCATGTCTATAAGTGCAACGAGGGCGTCGCCGATGAGCTTGAAAAAGTCGGGGCATTGTTGAAGCGTGGCAAGCTAGTTCATTCCTATCCGCATTCATGGCGGTCCAAGGCGCCATTGATTTTCCGGAATACCAGCCAGTGGTTTATCTCGATGGAGACCAATGATCTCCGGGACAAGGCGTTGAAAGCTATCGATGATACGAAATGGTATCCCGCTTCGGGCCGGAACCGAATTCACTCGATGATCGCGAGCCGGCCGGATTGGGTGCTCTCGCGTCAGCGCGCCTGGGGTGTGCCGATCACGGTTTTCACCCATAAGGAAACCGGCGATTTGTTGCGGGATGAAAAGGTCAATGCGCGCATTGAGCAAATCATGGAAGAGGAAGGGGCGGACGCCTGGTTTGATTCGTCGCCCGAACGCTTCCTCGGCAATGATTATAATCCCGATGACTATGAGATGGCGAAAGACATTCTGGACGTCTGGTTTGATTCCGGCTGTACTCATGCCTTCACGTTGGAAGCTAGGCCGGAACTGCAATGGCCCGCATCGCTCTATCTTGAGGGGACCGACCAGCATCGTGGTTGGTTCCATTCGTCACTGCTGGAATCTTGCGGCACCCGCGGACGCGCGCCATATGAGGCGGTTCTGACCCATGGGTTTGTGATGGACGGGCAGGGACGGAAGATGTCCAAGTCTCTCGGTAATGTCGTCGCGCCACAGAAGATCATCGAGCAGAATGGCGCCGATATCCTGCGGCTCTGGGTGGTTGCTTCGGACTATTCCGAAGATATGCGCATCGGCAATGAAATCGTGAAGGGGCAGGTCGATAGCTACCGCCGCCTACGAAACACGCTGCGTTTCATCCTCGGCAATCTTGAAGGCTGGGAGGAGAGCGAAAGGCTTGACGTGAGCGAAATGCCGGAGCTTGAACGGTGGGTTCTGCACCGGATGTATGAACTGGATCAGCTCATCCGCGAGAATTTCAATGTCTATGAGTTCAGCCGCGTTTTTACCGCTATTCACAATTTCTGCACCCTGGAGCTATCGGCCTTCTACTTCGATATCCGAAAGGATGTGCTTTACTGCGACGGGGCGAATGACATACGTCGTCGCGCCGCCCGGACTGTTCTGGATCAGTTGTTCCATTGCCTCACAGCATGGCTTGCGCCGATGCTGGTCTTCACGGCGGAAGAGACCTGGCTCACCCGTTATCCCGGCGAGGACAGCAGCGTTCACTTGCGCCAGTTCCCGGACATTCCGAAGGAATGGAGCAATCCAGACCTGCATGACCGCTGGTCGAAAGTACGCAGCTTCCGCCGGGTTGTGACGGGTGCTCTTGAAATTGAACGTCGGGAAAAGCGTATTGGTTCCAGCTTGCAAGCTGCGCCAACCGTTTATGTGAGCGAGGAATATAAGGCACTGCTTGACGGGCTTGATCTTGCGGATATCTGCATCACCTCCGGCGTAACTCTTTCAACGGAACCCGCGCCAGAGGGCGCATTTACCCTTGAGGATATCGCGGGCGTCGCTGTGACGCCGGAGCTTGCCGAGGGCGAGAAATGCCAGCGGTGCTGGAAGATTCTCGATGAGGTGGGAACCCATGAAACTTATGATGATCTTTGCCATCGTTGCGCTGATGTTGTGGACTCCTTGCCGGTAGAAGTTGAGGCATAATCTGTATGTTCCGTCTCGGGCTTTTCATTGCGTCGATAATTATTGCCGTTGATCAGATCAGCAAAATGTATCTGATCGACCTGATGGCCCGCCATCCGGGGGGCATTGAAGTGACGAGCTTCTTTAATCTCGTGATGGTCTGGAACAGAGGCGTTAGTTTCGGCATGTTTGCCGGGGACAATATGCGCTGGATTTTGGTTGCCGTTGCCAGCGTTATTTCCGTCGTCGTATTTTTCTGGCTTAGAAAAGCCACAAATCAGATATTATCTATCGGTCTAGGTCTGGTGCTGGGTGGCGCAATCGGTAATATTATTGATCGTATCAGGTTTGGGGCGGTTGCTGATTTTTTTGATTTTGACTTGATCATTATGCGCTGGCCCGCATTTAACGTTGCCGATATGGCCATTGTCGTCGGGGTGATCGCTATTCTGCTTGAAAACTTGTTTCAGGGACGTAAGTCCGGTAAAATGTCATCATGAGGGAAGGGTTCAGTATAATGCGCAACGGGAGATTTCTGACCGGGATGGTTTTGTTGTCCGCAGTCCTTTTAACAGGCTGCGAGGGGACGAAGCAGGCTCTTGGTATTGGAAACAAGGAAGGACCGGATGAATTTACGGTCATCACCAAAGCGCCTCTGATTATACCGCCGGATTTTTCTCTTCGTCCTCCTGCTCCTGGGCAGAAGGGCCCGCAGGAAGTCCTCGCCGAGAATAGCGCGAAAGCAGCGCTTCTGGGCACTCAGGTTAATACAGCTCCCGTGACCCATAGCGATGCGGTAGCCGCTGGTGTCACCACAGGGGAGTTGGCACTTTTGCGCCAGGCTGGCGCGGAAAATGTTGATCCAAATATCCGTCAGATTATCGATACGGAAACTGCTGTCCTTGCAGAAAATGATGAGACCTTTATGGAAAAGATCATGTTCTGGCAGGAACAACCTCCTTTCGGCACGGTTGTTGATCCGGCAAAAGAGAAGAAGCGGCTGCAGGAAAATGCGGCCCTTGGCGAGTCTCCCGCTGCCGGGCCAGAAACTCCGGTTATCGAGCGGCGCAAACGTGCGCTTCTGGAAGGGTTGTTTAACTGACCTTTTCGGATTATCCGTTTTGCCCGGACGGCATCGTTCATTTGCGGTGACTTCTTCACAAATAATGGCTGTATAGTCTTGTAATTCAGGGCGCTTCACCCTTTATTTTAGGATAACAGTTTTAATGCGACCGGAGGCTAGTTATGGGCCCGATGCGACAGCTATTTATCTTCGTCACGTTTTTTAGCCTGGCTTTCGGTGGCAGTCCGGGGAATCTATTCGCCAAAGAGACTATACCAACCCTGTTTGATCCGAAGGTGACAACCCTTGAGAACGGCTTGGAAGTTGTTGTGTTGGAAGATCATCGTGCACCAATTGTAACTCATATGGTTTGGTACAGGGCAGGGGCAGCGGATGAAAAGCCACTCAAGTCCGGTATTGCACATTTCTTGGAACATTTGATGTTCAAGGGGACCAAAACGCTGGAGCCTGGCGAATTTTCCGCTATCGTCGCGGAAAATGGCGGACAAGAGAACGCTTTCACATCGCAGGACTACACTGCTTACTTCCAGAATGTCAGCGCAGACAAACTGCCTCTTTTTATGGAAATGGAGGCGGACCGCATGACAAATTTGGTTCTAACGGATGAAATCGTTGCACCTGAACTCAAAGTGGTATTGGAAGAGCGCTCGCAGCGCACCGATAATAATCCGGCGGCGCTTTTTGGGGAACAGTTCGATGCAGCGCAATTTCTGGCGCATCCTTATGGAACGCCGGTTATTGGGTGGCGACATGAAATTGAGAAGCTGACCACGAAAGATGCGCTGGATTGGTATAACACGTATTATGCGCCGAATAATGCTATTCTGATTGTCGCCGGCGATGTAACCGCAGAGGAGGTTTTTGAGTTAGCCAAAAAATATTACGGCCCGATCCCCGCACGAGAAATCCCCAACCGCGAGCGTGTGCAGGAACCACCGCAACTTGCCAAGCGGGTTATCGAAATGAGTGACAAGAGGGTCCGTCAGCCATCTTGGCGAAAAAGCTATCTTGCTCCTTCCGCGAGAAGTGAAGATCAGCGGAACCTTCGGGCGCTTGAAGTCTTAAGTCAGATCATGGGGGGCGGCGTTACCAGCCGCCTGTACAACAATCTGGTTGTGGATAAAAAAATAGCGACCAGTGCCGGCGCTTATTTTCATTCCGGTTCCTATGACAAATCTACCTTCGTTCTTTATGGTAGCCCGACTCCTGATTATAGCCTTGAGGATGTAGAGGGCGCGATCCAGGCAATCGTTAAGGATATTGTTGAAAACGGGGTAACTGAAAAAGAGTTAGTCCGTGCCAAGAAGAAGCTTCTCGCTGATGCGATATATGCCCGCGACAGCATTCGAGGGGCGGCAAATATTCTTGGCTCCTCCCTTGCCAGCGGCGAGACGATTGAACAGATTGTCAACTGGCCCAAAAACATTTCCAAGATTACTGCCGAAGATGTTCAAAAGGCCGCTGAAATGGTTTTCGATGATCGGAAATCCGTTGTAGGCCGTTTGCTGCCTGAAGATGCGAAAAGCTGAAGGAAAAATAATGCTGTACGCCTATCGCTCTATCGCAATATTTCTGGTCTCCACGACCCTCATCTTTCTAGGTAGTCTGCCGGCAAGTGCGGTGGAAATTCAGAAAGTTGTCAGTCCCGGAGGTATCGAGGCCTGGTTGGTGGAAGAAGCCTCTATTCCGATTGTCAGCCTGAATGTTGCCTGGCGAGGCGGGGCAAGTCTTGATCCGGCGGATAAAGCAGGTTTGGCCTATCTTGCCTCTTCCACCATGGATGAAGGGTCAGGGGAGTTTGACAGTAATGCCTTTCAGGAACGTCTCTCCGACCTAGCCATACAGCTTGGTTTCGATGCCAGTAAGGACAGCTTTTCGGGAAGCTTAAAAACCTTGAGCGAAAATACGGAAGAGGCATTCCGCCTTTTCGGGCTCGCTATCAGTGATCCGCGCTTCGATCAAGAACCGGTGGAGCGTATTCGCGGCCAGATCCTCGCATCACTTAATCAAAAACTTTCCGATCCAAATAGTCTTGCAGGGCGCGCCTGGTTCGAGCTTGCCTTTGGCGACCATCCCTATAGTCAACCGTCCGAAGGGACGATTGACAGCATATCTGCAATCACCCGTGAGGATCTCGTTGATTTTGCCCGGACGCGACTAGGTAAGGATAATATGCTGATTGGAGTTGTCGGCGATATAACGGCGGGGAAACTCGGGCCGCTTCTTGATGAGACATTCGGTAAACTCCCCGATAAAGCTGAAATTGCGGCTATTCCACAAACGGAACCGCTAGTCGAGGCTGCGATTAAAATTATCCCCCAGGATATCCCACAAAGCGTTGTCATCTTTGGTGGTCAGGGCGTTAAAAGGGAAGACCCCGATTACTATACGGCGTATGTGCTTAATTATATTTTGGGGGGTGGCAGTTTTCAGTCCCGCCTGACTGAGGAGATACGCGAGAAGCGGGGGCTGGTTTATTCCGTTTACAGCTATCTATACCCAATGAAAGCAGCGGGACTCCAAATGGGAGGTTTCGGAACCAGCAATGCATCTGTGAAGGAGGCCCTTGATCTGGTAGAGGCCGAACTCGTCCGTATTCGCGAAGAAGGCGTGACAGAGGAAGAACTGGCTGCGGCCAAGACATACCTGAATGGGTCCTTTCCGCTCAGCCTGTCATCCAATGACCGTATCTCTGATATTCTGGTAGCAATGCAGTTTAGCGACCTCCCCATTGATTATCTGAATAACCGGCCAGATCTGATCAATGCAGTAAGTCAGGAGGATATCAATCGGGTTGCACAAAAGTTGCTTGATCCTGACAAGTTGATTGTCGTTGTTGCGGGTAAGCCTGAAAATCTGGAAGCGACAGGCAAAGGCGCACAAAAGAATTAGCCGTCATGCTCTAGGCCCTCCTTGGCATTTTTGCTAAGGTCTATCTTAAAGTTTCTGCTGGATCGACTATGCCCTTAAGACGTCTGCCCGAGAATATTGTTAACCAGATTGCTGCCGGCGAAGTCGTGGAGCGACCGGCATCTGCTGTCAAGGAATTGGTGGAAAACGCGATAGACGCTGGCGCAACGAAGATTGACGTTGTCATGCGAGCCGGAGGGCGATCACTGATTACCGTGACGGATAATGGTTGCGGTATGAGTGCGGAAGAGTTGGAACTCTGTTTTGAACGCCATGCCACTTCCAAACTGCCGGATGATGATCTTGTCTTTATCCAGAATCTCGGGTTTCGCGGCGAGGCAATTCCCTCTATCGCTTCTGTCAGTCGTATGACAATTACGACCCGGCTGGAGGGTGAAGAAACGGCTTGGAAACTAAGCGTTGAAGGCGGTAAAAAGGGAGCGCTGGAACCTGGCAGCGGTCAAAAGGGCACGCGCGTCGAGATTCGGGATATTTTCTTTGCAACGCCAGCGCGGTTAAAATTCCTAAAGACTGAGCGCGCGGAATTTGGGGCGGCCCTTGATGTCGTCCGCCGCCTCGCCATGGCGTTTCCGTCGATCTCCTTTTCAATTGCCGATGAAAATCGAACGGCCCTCCGGGTTGCCGGGTCAGGAGGGGATCTTTTTGATGCCTGGCTAGATCGCCTCGGCGCGATTATGGGACGGGAGTTCGCCGAAAATGCCATCCGTATCGAGGCAGAGCGAGACGGCGTAAAGCTTGCGGGTTATGCCGGGGTTCCGACCTTTAATCGCGGCAACGCAACGATGCAATTCATGTTTGTTAATGGGCGACCGGTACGGGACAAGCTTTTCACGGGGGCCGTGCGCGGGGCTTACATGGACCTGCTGGCACGAAATCGCCATCCACTCCTTGCTCTGTTTCTGGAGATCTCTGCGGATCAGGTGGATGTGAATGTCCATCCTGCAAAGGCCGAAGTTCGCTTTCGTGATAGCGGCGGTGTTCGCGGACTTATTGTCGGATCTTTGCGCCATGCGTTGGCGGAACATGGGCATCGCGCCTCATCTACAATTTCGGGTCAGGCATTGGGGGCTTTCCGGGCACAAAATTCCCCCCTCCCTTTTCAATCACAGAGTCGACCAGCGGCAAATTGGGGACGCTGGAGCAGTGATCAGGCGGCCAATCCTTCTCCCGGCCTGGCGGAAGCTAACGCGGAGTATCACGCCCCCCTTGCAGCGGAAAATCCACCAGCTGCACGGGCAGACGAAGAAACAGGTCCGCAACAGGAAAAATCCCGTGCTTTGGAGCAGTATCCTTTGGGTGCGGCACGTAGCCAGCTTCACGAAACTTATATTGTGTCTCAGACGTCGACGGGTCTCATTCTTGTCGATCAGCACGCGGCCCATGAACGGCTGGTAATGGAGCGTATGAAGAAGCAGCTATCGACGAAAGGGGTGGCCCGACAGATGCTTCTCTTGCCAGAGGTTGTTGAACTCGATGAGGTGGCTGCGAACAGAATTGCCGAACGCGCGGATGAGTTGGCTGAAATGGGCCTTATGCTGGAGCCGTTTGGCACTGGAGCTATAGTTGTGCGCGAGACCCCGGCCATGCTGGGCGAATGTAATATCAAGGGGTTGGTGCAGGATCTGGCCGACGATCTGGGTGAACTCGACACGGCGTTATCGCTCAAAGATCGGCTTGATGATGTTTGTGCAACCATGGCTTGCCACGGGTCAGTCCGCGCGGGGCGCCGGCTTTCGATTGACGAAATGAATGCCCTGCTGCGAGAGATGGAGGTCACACCGCATAGTGGCCAATGCAATCACGGCCGGCCGACATATGTCGAGTTGCAACTTGGTGACATTGAAAAATTATTTGGCCGCCGGTAAAACCCGTTCCTGAGAATTCTCCAGACAAGGTGACGATATGACGTCTGTGGACGCACTGAAATATGATGTGGTCGTTGTTGGCGCAGGGGCCGCGGGCATGATGTGCGCAATAGAGGCCGGTAAGCGCGGGCGGAAAGTTCTGCTCCTGGAAAAGGCGCAGAAATGCGGGCAAAAAATCCTTATCTCAGGTGGCGGGCGATGTAACTTCACGAATTTGCTGGCCGCGCCGGAGAAGTTTATCTCTGATAATCCGCATTTCTGTAAATCCGCCCTGCGCCAGTATACGCAGTCTGATTTTATCGCCCTTGTTGAAAAGCATGGAATCGCCTTTCATGAAAAGAAGCTCGGCCAGCTATTTTGTGATGAAAGTGCAAAACATATCGTCAAATTGCTAGAGACCGAATGCGCCGAAGGGGGCGTCACAATCTGGCGAGGCTCCGGCGCCGATATGATAAATAAGACGGATGATGGATTTTCAATCTATACCGGTCGCCAGCAAATTCACTCAGAAAGCCTTGTTATTGCCACCGGCGGTCTTTCTATTCCGAAGCTGGGCGCAAATGATTTTGCCTATCGTGTGGCGCGAACGTTTGACCTTCCGCTTGCACCGTTGCGTCCCGGGCTGGTGCCCTTTACTTTCGAGCCTGGGGATAGGGAGCGGTTCGCTGACTTAACAGGCGTGTCCGCTGATGTAAAAATCAGCATCGGGAAAATCCAGTTTCGGGAGAACCTGCTGTTTACTCACCGCGGTTTAAGTGGACCGGCAATTTTGCAGATTTCGTCTTTCTGGCAATCAGGGGAATCGATTATGATCGATTTTCTTCCCGATATTGATCTTGCCAACTTGCTCAAGGAAAAACGGCAGAGCCAACCAAAACTTAAAGTGAGCGCTCTTCTTAAGGAATTTCTGGCGAACCGACTAGCGGTAGCCGTACTTCGTAACTTCGATAACCTCCCTGAAGTCGGTAATCTTTCGAACATCATAATTCAAGATTTAGTAAAAACAATTAAACTGGTTAAGATTATTCCTAGTGGAACTGAGGGGTATGCCAAGGCAGAGGTAACCGTCGGCGGGGTCAGCACAGCCGCGCTGTATTCAAAATCTATGGAAGTGAAATCAGTGCCGAAACTTTTCTTCGTTGGTGAGGCGGTGGACGTTACAGGTTTTCTGGGTGGATATAACTTTCAATGGGCCTGGTCATCGGGTTTTGTCGCGGGCCAATATGCGTAAAGCGATGACATTGAATGAATGGCTGTCTCTGGCGCCCGGTCTTAGTATTGGCAAAGAACCACATAGTAAGGAGAAGGCTTTTTCCAGATCCGAGCTTGCGGATATATCCGCGTCCTTCTGGAATGATGGCTATTTATTTCTTCCTTCCTTGTTCGGGGAGGATGAATTGGCACCAGTGAGAAACGCCATATATACCCTTGCAGACGAAGGCATCCCGCCGGTCTTTATCTATCTGTATGATCAACCCTGGTGGTTGTTTGCGCGGCTTGGCGGACTACTGCGGCATTTTGTCGGGAATGATTTTGGTGTCCTTCCCAATCTATGGGCCTGGCATCTGGACCGCGAAGGGGCGCGTGGTTGGCCACCGCATCGTGATTGCGATGGGCAGACTGTTTTCGGTACGGATGAAAATGCTGTCCTGATGAGCCTTTCTCTCTGGTTACCGCTTACGGACGTGGATGAGGATAACGGCTGTATGTATGTCATGCCGATTTCGCGCTACGAGGGGGGCGGTAATACGCCCGACACCGAGAGCCTGAACCTTCTGGATGCAATGGCTCTCCCGGCGAAAGCAGGCTCGGTTATGGGATGGCCGCAGGACCTGTACCATTGGGGCGGGCGTTTTACAGCGGCGGCGAAAAATCCGCGGATCAGCTTATCCCTTGAGTTTCAGAATATTGCTTTTGAGCCGCTGGCCGAGCCGTTAATTGATTTAAAAGAACTCCCGCCCTTTGGTTCACGGTTAAAGCTTATTGAGGATCAGTTTGCGAAGTACCGCCACATTGATCCTGATCTACGCGCAGGAAAATAAGCCGGGCAGCTCCATATTTTCGATCCTTGAGAGTTTCAAAGCCCTCCGGAATTGCAAGTTTTTCCTTTGTTGACAGCTCAATGACAATTACGGCTGCGGGGGCCAACCAGCCATTCTTTGCAAGTGCCGATAGGGCAGGGCCAGCTAGGCCGGCCTCATAAGGCGGATCCATCAGGACAAGGTCGCATGGTTTTCCGGGTTTGCCGGGGTTAAGTGCGTCACGCCTGAGGATGTCGCACTGCGCTTGCACGCCCATGTTCTTTACGTTTTGCTCAATGAGCTTCAGACTGTCCGCATGATTATCGATAAAGGTGACATGCGCGGCTCCACGTGAAAGAGCTTCTAGGCCAAGTGCGCCGCTACCGGCAAACGCATCCAAGACGGTTGCTCCGCGTGGGAGGGGCCCATGTTGTCCGCGCATTCCGTTATCATGCCCCAGAATGTTAAAGAGGGCCTCACGGGCGCGATCGGATGTCGGGCGAACGCGATTATCTGCCGGTAACAGCAATTTCTTGCCCCGAAATTCACCGCCAACGATCCGCATCAGCGGGCTCGTTTATTCGCAGGGCGGGCTTTTAGTGTTGGTCTTTTCCTTGATTTTGGTGCTTGGCCGGTTGGTGCAGCAGTTTTTTTCGACATTGATTGTTGTTTGCTGCGTAGTTGCCGTTGCCCATACCCATGCCCTTTTCCAACAGGCTCAGCGGTTTCTTCAAATTTTTCAATGCCCATCTGATCGCGCAGGATTTTAGATTTCACTTCTTCAACCGCACCAGCGGGGAGGTCGCCTAGAGCCATTGGACCGTAGGATATCCGGATCAGCCGCGAAACCGTGTAGCCGAGATACTCCATCACTTTTCGAACTTCACGGTTTTTTCCTTCCCGCAAAGAGATAGTCAGCCAGCTATTCGCACCTTTTGTGCTGTCAACGGTACCCTCAATCGCGCCATATCGCACCCCTTCGAAAGTGATGCCCTTGGCGAGTTTTTGCATATCTGCATCTTTTGGGTGACCATGAACGCGAACCCGGTATCTTCTTTTCCAGCCGGTTGCCGGTAACTCCAGCTTGCGGGCAAGCTCACCATCATTGGTCAGTAATAGCAGCCCTTCCGAGTTGAGATCGAGACGGCCTACGGAAATCACGCGCGGCAGGTCCTCGGGCAGTTTATCGAAGACGGTATCGCGCCCTTTCTCATCCTTGTGGCTTGTCACAAGCCCTGGCGGCTTGTGGTATCGCCAAAGGCGCGGTCGCTCAAGGTCCGGGATGTCATTTCCGTCAACCGTGATTTTGTCTTGCGATGTAACGGTGAAAGCAGCGCTGTCCAGTATCGTGCCATTGACGGCAACCCGACCCGCCTCTATCCAGCGTTCGGCCTCGCGGCGGGAGCAGAGGCCTGCCCGCGCCATGCGCTTTGCTATCCGTTCTTTTTGTAAGTCTTCAGTAGTCATCGATCAGGCCGCCGACGCCCCGACAAAGGCGTCAATTATTTTTCGATCTCCATCCGAGATCAGATACTCTGGATGCCACTGCACCCCAAGGCAGAACCGATATCGATTGTCTTCGATCCCTTCAATAACGCCGTCTTCTGCAAGCGCATTGATAATAATATTCTCGCTGATATCTCTTGCGGCCTGGTGATGCGCGCTGTTAACGGCGAGAGTTTCAGTTCCGACAATCCGATGCAAAAGAGTGCCTGGCGTGATCTTGACATTGTGGCCCGCTTCTGTGCGGGGGTTAGGCTGTTCATGGGCAAGGGCGTTTTCTACTTCATCCGGAATATGTTGGATGAGCGTGCCGCCCAGTATTACATGAAGGAGCTGTTGGCCCCCGCAAATGCCGAGCACCGGCTTGTTGGCGGCAAGCATTGCCTCTGTGATATTCTTCTCGAACTGGGTGCGGCGATCCTTGGTGACCACAGTATCATGCCGCGTCGTCGCGCCGAACAGGCTGGGGTCTACATCGAAGGCACCACCTGTAACGACAAGACCGTCAAGTTTAGAAACATAGTTCGCGACATGATCCGGTTCGTGGGGAAGGGCTAGCGGCAAGCCACCACTGCCAACAACAACATCGGCATAGTTCTGCCGAAGCGCGTACCAGGGCATGTTCGAATAGCCGCCGGGATCCTCTGAATCGAGGGTTATGCCAATAATAGGTAAACTCATGCTTCCTTTTAGTCCTCTCTTGACAACAACTCAACTCGCCTCTTTGTTTATGAGCTAATAATTTCCCTAAATTTCTATAGCTTGACGATAAGTGGATGAATTGTGCAGTCTGCACGGATGGATAATGAAATTGTTGATTATATGGAAATGGCGATTGGCACCGCAGAAATAGCGGCACGTCGCGGGGAGGTGCCGGTTGGTGCCATAATCGTGGATACGGCTTCTGGACGTGTTGTCGCGAACTGTGGTAATCAGATGGTGGGCCGTAATGATCCGACCGCACATGCGGAAATGCTGGCAATCCGCGCGGCCGGTAACATGATCGGCAGCCAAAGGCTTGTGGATTGCGATATTTATGTTACGCTTGAACCATGCCCTATGTGTGCGGCAGCAATTTCACTTGCAAGAATTAGGCGGCTCTATTTCGGCGCGTACGATGCCAAGGGTGGCGGGGTTGAGTATGGCGCTCGCATCTTTGATCAGACCAGTTGTCATCATCGACCAGAAATTTATGGCGGCCTGCAGGAAAGAAAATCGGCAGTACTTTTAAAAAATTTCTTTGAAAACCGACGCTAAATATTGAAAGATAGCGTCAAAATTAAGCAATAGCAAAAAACCCGAAAAAACAAAAAAAGGAACATCGGATGATCTTCGAATATTCAGACAAGGTAAAGGAACTGCAAGCGAGAGTGCAGGCCTTTATGGATGAACATGTCTATCCCAATGAACAGCTATTTTATGATCAGGTGGATGAGGGAGATCGCTGGCAGCCGACTGCTATTGTTGAAGAACTAAAAGAAAAAGCTAAGGCGGAAGGGCTATGGAACCTGTTTTTGCCTGAAAGCGATCGCGGTGCAGGCCTGACAAACCTGGAATATGCCCCTCTTTGTGAAATTATGGGGCGCGTTAGCTTTGCACCGGAAGTCTTTAACTGTTCCGCGCCGGATACTGGCAATATGGAAGTATTTGAACGGTATGCAAATGAGGAATTGAAGGAACGTTGGTTGAAACCCCTGCTGGCAGGTGAAATCCGCTCCGCCTTTGCCATGACTGAACCGGCTGTTGCGTCGTCAGATGCAACAAATATTGAATCGGAAATTAATCGTGACGGTGACGAATACGTCATTAACGGCACGAAATGGTGGACGTCAGGTGCCTATGATCCGCGCTGTAAAGTGCTGATATTTATGGGAAAAACAGACAAGACAGAATCGCGTTATAAACAGCAGTCAATGATTGTCGTACCCATGGATACGCCAGGCATCAATGTGAAGCGCTTCCTGCCGGTTTTTGGGTATGATGATGCGCCACACGGCCATGCGGAGGTTGAGTTCAAGGATGTTCGCGTGCCGGCGGATCATATGCTGCTCGGCGAAGGCCGCGGCTTCGAAATCGCTCAGGGGCGTCTTGGCCCGGGACGTATTCACCATTGCATGCGCCAAATTGGTGTTGCTGAGCGGGCATTGGAGAAGATGTGCAAGCGGGTTAAGTCTCGTGTTGCGTTCGGGAAGCCCATTGCTGAACAAACTGTAACCTTGGAACGTATTGCGGAATCTCGTGCAATGATCGAGCAGGCGCGGCTTTTGACCCTGAAGGCCGCCTATATGATGGATACTGTTGGCAATAAAGCTGCCAAGGCAGAAATTGCCATGATCAAGGTCGTTGCACCGAATATTACCGGTAAGATTATTGACTGGGCGATCCAGGCTCATGGCGCCGGTGGCGTGAGTGATGATTTTGGTCTCGCCTTTGCGTATGCCCATTCACGTACTTTGCGTCTTGCCGATGGACCGGATGAAGTGCATCGCAACCAGATTGGCCGGTTGGAGCTTAAAAAGCACGACTGATCTGAAGCTTTCAGGAATAAGCAAGTTGGAAAAGCTTCCCTTCGGGGAAGCTTTTCTTTTTTCCAGTATAGATTTTTCAATAGCATGCAGTTCCGCTTTTCCTATATACAGGCTTGTTCCTGTTTACAGCGAAATATTTTTAGGTCTCTCAAATGATCAAGTTTCTGGGTTGGGTAATGCTGGGCGTCATCGTGATTGTCGCCGGCTTTTTATATCGGTATGAAAGCCTTGATCCCTGTGAATGGTTGACTCAGGATTTAACGGCTCACGCGGGCCTGCAGCCGCTCTCTGGTCTTGGTGAGGCAGCGGGATTGGTTATGGAGCCGACCGAGTGTTTTCAGCGTTGGGCCAACCTTAGAGTTGAAGATGCTGAAAAGCACTAAGTGAGCAGGATATCCTCGAAGGGGTAGCGGGTGATATTCTCATAGCCCTCATCCGTGATGACTAGCTGATCTTCCAGTTTCACCCCTTCTTTTCCTCCTTTGGCGCCAATGTACGCCTCAACACAAATCACCATCCCCGGCGCCAGTTCATAGTCGAATGCACCCTCATGGTGATCCTCTGGATAGGCGATATGCGGCCATTCATCGCAGAGCCCAACACCATGCATCTTGACAGAATAGCGAGAATCTACAAATTCATCTGAAAGAAGATGCCCACCAAAGACAATTTCACGGAAAGGGACGCCCGGGGCCAAAAGCGTTATGTTCTGTTGAATATGCTCATAGGCATATTGATAAAGTCGCTTCTGTTCCGCCGTTGGCGTTCCATCTCCAATGAACCAGGTACGGGATATATCCGCGCACATACCGTAGCAACCGACAAGATCCGTGTCGAAAGCCAACAACTCGTTATTTCCGATCACTCGCGGGCCACATTCCTGAAACCAGGGATTGGTCCGCGGACCGGATGCTAGAATGCGCGTCTCGATCCACTCGCCGCCGCGTTTGATATTCTCGGCATGAAGAACTGCCCAGACATCATTTTCCGTTACACCGGGGCGAGCCATTTGATGCATCGCGTGCATCGATTGCTCAGTGGCATAGACGGCGCAGCGAAGGGCCTTGATTTCTTCTTCCTGCTTGGTGGCCCGGGTTTTTTCCGTTACTTCCTCGCCATCTAGAATCTGCAGCCCTAACCCCTCGAGTGCGCGCAGGCCATGTATCTGGATTTTGTCAACTGCAAGGCGGCGGTTGCCGCCTGCATGTTCCCGCATAAGGTCGTCGATCTGTCTGGCAAACCGTTCCGCGTTCTCAACGGATTTATCTCCACTTGTGAAGTAAAAGAAGGATGCGCCAGACCGCGTTTCGCGCACCAGCGGGTTAAAGGCTGTCAGCAGATCACTATCGGCGAAGTCCCAGATAACCATGTATCCGTCCGCCAGAACGAGACAGGCGCGAAACGGATTATGGGCTGCCCAGAGCTGCATGTTGGTCGTATCGGACGCGAAACGGATGTTGAGTGGATCATACATCAGGATTCCGCCATAATCTCTCGCCTGAATTGCCTGTACCAGACGGTTGAGGCGCTGGGTACGCATGATTTTCAGGTTGGGAACATCGAGCCCAGCTGCGGTCCATTCCTCAAACGCGAGTTGTGTAGGCCCGATTTCGACGCGGTTATTATCGTTGGGCGTTCCGTCTGGTTTTAGCGTCGGAATAGCTCCGCTGTCGGCTGGTTTATCGGCTGAAAAGATATCGTGCTTCATTTGCCAACCTTTGACGCTCCTGCTAGAAGCTTGAAAAAGTGGAACCTGAAAGCACAATATCAATTAATGGTAATATAAAGCAGCGCGACTGCGACAGATTTTAGTTACCTATCGACCTTCTGCCAGCCAAGGGTGGCCAGCATGTTCGTGAAGACCGCATATTCTTCGCCAACCTTGGAACTGGCATTACCGTCTAGTCCGCGCTTGTAAACACCCTGAACAATGGCGGCGGTGCGGAAGAGGGAGAACGCCAGGTAAAATTCCCAGTTGTCGATTCCGGTTCGCCCGGTGCGTTTGCAGTAAGCGTCAATATAAGCTTGTTCCGTCGGGATGCCGGATGCCTCGAAATCGATCCCGACAAGACCACCATTGCGCGGATGCATATAGTGATAATTCATGCAATTGTACGCGAGGTCGGAGAGCGGATGTCCAATGGTGGAAAGCTCCCAGTCAAGGACGGCAACAACTTCCGGCTTTGTCGGATGCACAATTACATTTCCAAGCCGGTAGTCCCCATGAACGATAGTGCTGTCATCGCTGTCTGGCAAATTCTCAGGGAGCCATTTGATCAGGTTCTCCATTGCCTCCAGATTGTCGGTTTGAGACGCGCGATATTGTTTTGTCCAGCGGCCGATCTGCCGCTCGAAATAGTTCCCTTTCTTGCCAAAATCCGAAAGACCAACCGCGTCGACATCGACGTTGTGCAGCTTGGCCAGAGCATCATTCAGTGAATCGTAAATTGCAGCGCGGACATGTGGCTCCGCGCCCTGAATGTCAGGAGACAGGATGATGCGTCCGTCAACCTTTTCCATGATATAAAAAGCGGTTCCAATAATGCTGTCATCCTCGCAAAGGCAAAAGGTGCGAGGGACGGGAACGTCGGTCTTCTGAAGCGCAGAGATAACCCTGTACTCTCGATCAACCGCATGGGCTGACGGCAGGAGGTTCCCCGGAGGCTTCTTGCGCATCACATAGTCCCGCTCAGGCGTATGCAGCAAAAATGTCGGGTTGGACTGACCGCCCTGGAATTGGCTAATTTGGAGCGGCCCTTTAAAGCCATCCACATTCTCTGTCAAATAGTCGAACAGCGCGCCTTCATTAAACTTGTGCATTTCCCGAACAGGAATGATTTCTACTCCGTCGCTCATAAACTTCCCTTTATTTGATTTGTTCTTTACTGGAAGATCAGCCGCTTTACGCGCCCTTGATGATTTTTTCTGCCTGCTCCCACCCACGTACCGCCAATGGCTTGACACGAACCGCGACGTCTGCGGCATTCTTGTTGGATGCAGTGCCGTCTTTTACCCGGCCAACAATGCCCTGCAGGATCGCTGCGAGGCGGAACATATTATAGGCCGCATAAAAATCCCAATGATCGATACCGTCACGTCCGGTTCGTTCACAATATGTCTGGACATATTGCTCTTCCGTTGGAATGCCAAGCGCCCGAAGGTCCAGGCCATTGAGGCCCCGGAACAATTCCGGTTCCAAACGCCAGGTCATGCAATGATATGAAAAATCCGCGATTGGATGGCCGAGTGTTGCCAACTCCCAATCGAGTATGCCCATAACCCGGTGGGATGATTTATCGAGGACCGTATTGTCGAGACGATAGTCCCCATGAACAATTGCTGTTTCATCTCCAGGAGGGATATTCTCCGGAAGCCATTCCATCAGATTGTTCATCGCTTCGATGGTTTCAGTTTCTGATGCCCGATATTGTTTCGTCCACCGGCTGATCTGCCGAGCGAGATAGTCTGTTGGCTTGCCGAAACTTTCAAGCCCGACGGCTTTATAATCGACCTGATGCAGTGCCGCCATGGCCGCGTTCATACTATCGAAAACGGCAACCCGGTTCGCTTTTGAATAGCCGGGCAAAGAGGGATCCCATTCAATATCCCCGTTCATGAATTCCATCACGTAAAACATTGTGCCGATAATGGAGTCGTCTTCACACAGGCAATAGGTTTTTGGTACAGGAACATCAGTTTTGGCAAGAGCCGTCAGAACCCGGTACTCGCGGTCAACCGCATGCGCGGACGGGAGAAGCTTGCCTGGCGGTTTGCGCCGAAGTACATATCTGCGATCCGGAGTTACAAGCATATAGCTGGGATTGGATTGCCCGCCTTTAAATTGCGAGACTTCAAGCGGTCCCGTGAAGCCAATAATATTCTTCGTTAGATATTGTTCTAACGCCGTTACGTCGAACTTGTGACGTTCACGTACTTCCATTGTTCCCGAAAACTGGGCTGAATCGTCGGACATTGATGCCCCTTTTTGTTGTTATTTAGGTCTTCTCTTCACGTTCAACTGCCCGCCAACCAATATCGGACCGGCAAAATCCTTGCGGCCAGTTAATCGTTTCGATGCCACTATACGCCTTTTCCTGAGCTTGTTTAACGGTTTTTCCCATTCCGGTGATCCCCAGAACCCGTCCGCCGGTCGCCAAGACCGTGTCGCCGTCGCGTTTGGTGCCAGCATGGTAGACAAGAACGTCGTCAATCTCTGCGGCTTCGTCAAGGCCTTGAATGAGAGTATTCTTTTCATATGAACCCGGATAGCCGTCAGCCGCCATAACAACGACGAGGGCTGTTTCGTCCCGCCACTGCAGGGTCAGGTCGGCAAGGCCCTTGTTCGATGTCGCTATCAGAGCCGGCAATAAATCGCTGTCTATCCTGGCACAGAGCACCTGACATTCAGGGTCGCCAAAGCGAACGTTATATTCGATCAGCTTAGGACCGTCTGTCGTGATCATCAGGCCGGCATAGAGAACGCCGGTAAACGGTATGCCGCGATCTTTCATCGCCTTGACAGTGGGTTTGATAATCTTTTTGATCGTTGTATCGATCATGGCCTGAGTCATGACCGGCGCCGGTGAATAGGCTCCCATGCCGCCGGTGTTCGGGCCGGTATCGCCATCGCCGACGGGCTTGTGGTCCTGCGCCGTCGCAAGGGGGAGTATATGTTCCCCGTCGGTCAACACGAAAAAGCTTGCCTCTTCGCCTTCCAGAAATTCTTCAATCACGATTTCGGCGCCCGCACCACCAAAGAGGCCCCCAAAAATTTCATCTATTGTTTCATTGGCTTCGGACAGGGTGCCTGCAATAATGACGCCTTTTCCTGCTGCTAGCCCGTCTGCCTTGATCACAATAGGCAGAGTTTGAGTGGCGACATAGTTCTTAGCTGCGTTAGCATTGTCAAAACGCTGATAGGCGGCTGTCGGGATTTCATACTCGCGGCAGAGATCCTTCATGAACCCTTTGGATCCTTCGAGCGCGGCGGCGGCGGCGCTCGGGCCAAAACTCTTTATTCCGGCATTCGCCAATTTGTCGACCAAGCCAAGGACCAGCGGTCCCTCGGGGCCGACAACAACAAAACCAACGTCTTCTTTTTGGCAGAAACTAATGATTTCATCGATATTCTCAGCGCCAATATCGACGCATTCTGCCACATCTTCAATGCCACCGTTACCCGGTGCGCAGAAAAGCCTTTCGACCAAAGGGGATTTTTTTAGGGACCAGCATAGCGCATGCTCGCGGCCTCCAGAGCCAATAACAAGTACTTTCATAATTTTTCGAACTAATTTCCTTTGAACGACAGTGGAGAGTTTGTAGCATACTGTGACGTCAGGCCAAACAATCTTGAAGGAAAATCGTGTCAGAAAATCAGAATTACGGGTCTTCCAATATTCATGAATATACAGTTTCGGAATTGAGCGGTGCGCTCAAACGAACTGTGGAGGATGTTTATGGCCATGTTCGTGTCCGGGCTGAGATCTCGGGACTAAAACGGGCGGCGTCCGGGCATGTTTATCTTACGCTGAAAGATGATAAAGCCGTGCTGGATGGCATAATGTGGCGGGGCACAGCGAGTAAGCTCAGCTTCCGTCCCGAAGATGGCCTCGAAGTCATTTGTACTGGTAAGCTGACCACTTATCCCGGTCGGTCAAAATACCAGATTGTGATTGACGTGATGGAACCGGCAGGTGTCGGTGCGTTAATGGCTCTTCTGGAGGAGCGCAAGAAAAAGCTCGCGGCGGAAGGTTTGTTTGACCCGTCGCGGAAAAAGAATCTGCCCTATCTTCCTCGAGTAATCGGCGTGGTCACGTCCCCGACAGGCGCCGTGATCCGTGATATTCTGCATCGCCTGCGGGACCGATTCCCGACCCATGTGTTGCTTTGGCCCGTGCTGGTACAGGGAGAGACTGCGGCAGGACAGGTCGCTGCGGCCATAAGAGGGTTCAATGCACTCCCAATGGATGGTGATATCCCTCGTCCTGACCTTTTGATCGTCGCGCGAGGCGGCGGCAGCCTTGAAGACCTTTGGGCTTTTAACGAAGAAGAGGTGGTGCGTGCAGCTGCCGAAAGCGTAATACCGCTGATATCCGCGGTTGGTCACGAGACGGATACAACGCTGATTGATTATGCTTCAGACAAGCGAGCACCTACACCGACAGCGGCAGCAGAAATGGCCGTTCCGGTGAGGTCTGAACTTATTGCCTATTTGGATGATCAGGAGCGGAGGATCAAACGCAGCCTTGGTCGCTCCCTCTCGGACAAACGCGAACGACTTGCTGGGCTGGCGCGTGGCCTGCGCGATCCTGCGTCGTTGATTGCGGAAAAGGTCCAGCATCTTGATCATCTGGAAAGCCGACTTCGGCAATCAGTTATAAGCAATCTCAATTTCAAGGGACAGCAATATACCGCAGCAGCGGCAAAATTACGACCGCAGCTGCTCGAACGGTCAATGAAGCAATATGATGAAAAATTGGTTCAAATTGATCGTCAGATGACGCGAAGCATCAGCATAAAACAAGAACGGTTCGCGGGGCGATTGGACGCGACAGCGCGATTGTTGGAAAGCCTGTCGTTCAGGCGTGTACTAAAACGGGGTTATAGTATTGTCTGGGATGATGCTGGAAAACCAATATCATCGGTGGGTGAGGCGACACCAGGCCGGGCCGTTGAGGTAGAATTTACAGATGGCAAGGCGGCCGCTATTTTTTCTGGTGGGGATCGTGGTGGCAAGCCCGATCGGGAAACTAAGAAAAAGCCCGCGGGAACGCCAGATGTGCCGAAGCAGGGGAGCCTTCTATGATACGTTCGCTCGTCTTTTTTGCCGTTTTCCTCATTTCCCTGAATGCAAATGCTGAGCGCGTGCATCTTACCGGCAATTTCACACAGGGTGGTCTTATCATGGGTGAGACTGAACCGGATGCAACTGTATTGTTTGACGGAAAACAGGTGACTGTTGCTCCCTCAGGGCGTTTCCTGTTTGGCTTCGGCCGTGATTTCAAGCCGACGGCGACACTCAATATCCGGTATGCAGATGGTAGGGAAGACGAGAATATACTCAAAATCACTAAGCGGGAATACAGTATCGAGCGGATCAACGGATTACCTCCCTCCAAGGTAACACCCAGCGCGGAATTTCTGGCACGGATTAAAAAGGAGAATGCTGAAATAGCGCGTATTCGGTCCATTGAAACGAAGGAGGAATGGTTCCTTTCCGGCTGGCAATGGCCGGTAATTGGCCGGGTAAGCGGTGTTTACGGCAGTCAACGGATCCTGAACGATATCCCCAAGCGCCCTCATTTTGGACTTGATATCGCGGCACCGACGGGCACGCCTGTTGTCGCGTCAACTGAGGGAGTAGTTCAGATGGCAGAAACGGACCTTTATTATACTGGCGGCACCATTATGATCGATCATGGCTATGGTCTGGTGTCCGTCTATTCCCACCTCAGCAAACTCGATGTGGAGGCCGGGCAATTTGTTCGGCAAGGGGAAAAGATTGGCGAGGTTGGGGCGACGGGTCGAGCGACGGGACCGCATCTCGATTGGCGTCTTAACTGGTTTGGCGAGCGCTTGGATCCGGAACTGCTTCTTGGGGCAATGCCACAAAACTAAGTTGTGGAGTGGTTTTTTTTGAATGCCTTTGCGCGTTTTTTTCGCCATCCGAGCAACAGGATGCCCGCAAGACCGCTGATGAAAGGTAAAAAGGAAGCCGGTAATGGAATCGCGGATGTTGATTGCGCGGAAATCGGGACATGCTTGCCTTCTTCTTCGATGTCCGAGGCGCGGATTCCAAACAGGAGGCCGATCCATTTCTTGTAGAACTGATCGGTGACACCGACCGGGTTAGTTGAAAACAAGCCAAGCGGATCGCCAACTTCCTGCTCGAAAGAGAGAGACACAGTTTTTCCTTGTGGAATGTTTCGAAATTTTTCACTTGCGAATGCAGCTGAATTCACTGCTTTCTGCTGTTGGTCCAATTTGAAAAACCATTTCGTTTGGCTTTGCAGCTGCTCATTTCCATAGTCACCATGAAGTGGAGCGGCTTCAATTGTTGAAGTGCTCAAAAGAACAATCACTACACTGGAAAAGGTTCTTATCCACGATTTCATTTTTTTCTCTATTGGAGATCGATATCTCTCAGGGAGATTGAAATCAGTACTTTTTTATGAAAGAAATCGCCTCTCGAATGCTCAAAAGCTGACGACAGGTTAATTATATTAAAGCATCGCCTATGCCGTCAATTGTGGCGGGGCGTGGTTTTTGCTGCAAAAATGCGACAATAATTGTTAAAAAGATAATAGAATTAGCGCCTTAGCCTTTGCCCTTTTTGGGACGTACGGAAAAATTTTCATAAAAATATCAAGAAACCAACCATTGAGCAGGAGGCTATGGTTAATTTATATGGTTAATTGCGCGTAGATTCAGCTTAATTATTGCGCAATGCGATATTGCAGTAAAATTTATGCGAATCGGCGTCTTTCAGGGCTTTGCCCGTTTCTTTCAGCTTTTGGGTCCAAAGTGGGAAGCCGGTTACTATGTGACCACTATCTTACGATTATTTTAGAATATGAATTCTGTCTGGGATGCAATCCACCCTGATAAAATACGAACAACAGGGCAACGGCAATGCCCGGTCAAACACTGAATGCCGCCGTGTTCGTCATAGCACTATTCCGACTTCAATTTTTCGCCTGCTTTTATAACGACGTTACCCGCTTTGTCCAAATTCTTGCTTGTATCTTCTTTGACGCCTTGCCAGGTATCGCTGCATCCACTGGCCAGCAATGAGACGGAAACGAGGATTGCTGCCAGAAAAATACGTGAAAAGAATGCCATTGTGGATCACCTCGATTGGTCAAAATAATAATCGTAAATTAGTCAGCGAAATCCAAATTTGCAACCAAATCTCGTTCCCTATGAAATTTGATGTCGCAGGGATGCCTCAAGAAGATTTGGCTTTCCCGAAAGTTTTCAGCAGTTTCATCAGCTGCGGATGGAAGCAGAGGCCCGACGAGATGACGTTTCGCTGATTAACGGATTTTCTGTTGTAGATAAGGGGATCCCCTTTGGTCGTGGTCGTAATGCCGCCCGCTTCAGCAAGGATAATATCCGCGGCGGCAATATCCCAGTCACTTTTCTCCGTCAATGATATGGAGGCATGAGCATCCTGAGACGCAACCTTCACGACCCGATAGGCAATGGAGTTAACATGGCTGAAGATTGCCCCGTTTACAGCCTCAAGCCACCCATGCCATTCGAAGGACTTGCGGCTGGCAATCAGCTTCGCGTTCAACAGATCGGATTTCTTACTGCAGTTTATGATCTCACCGTTTAATTTTGCACCTCGGCCCCGAACTGCTTCGTAGTATTCCTCCAATATGGGATTATAAACAATACCAAGGACCGGCTTTCCATCCTCAACCAGTGCGGCGCATATTGTAAACTCGGGCTTTCCGGCAATGAAAGACCGTGTGCCATCAATCGGGTCAACAATCCACACTCTGGATTTTTCAAGACGCGCAAGATCATCAGCCGTTTCTTCGGAAAGCCAGCCGTAATCAGGGCGCTCCGCTAAAAGCTTTTCCTTGAAATGGGTATCAAGGGCAAGGTCTGCCTCACTTACCGGATCGCCGGGCTTTTTCTCCCAGCTCTTCAGCGTATTCTTGAAATACCGGCGGGCGATATCTCCCGCCTCCTGCATAGTGTGAGACAGCAGAGCAAAATCATTATCAAATTCAGTCATCATGTCCCGGCGACCATCATCCCTTCAATACGTATGCTTGGCGCGTTGGTCCCCTGACGAAACTCAAGATCATCTGCGGGTGTCAAGTTGAGGAACATATCCCTGAGATTGCCGGCGATGGTCAACTCGGAAACTGGAAAGACGATTTCGCCGTCCTCAATCCAGAATCCTGATGCCCCTCGGCTGTAATCGCCTGTGAGGCCGTTGACACCAAAGCCGATAAGACTGGTGATATAAAGGCCTGATTTAATATCACTGATTAACTCGGAAAGGGAGCTTTTGCCCGCCTCCATATAAAGGTTGGTCGTTCCGGAGCCCGGCGGGGAGGCTGTGCCGCGTGTTGCCCTGCCGTTAGTTTCGAGATTCAACTGCCTGGCCGACGCGCTATTGAGAATCCAGCACTGCAATATGCCGTCCTGGATTAAGTCCAGCCGGTTATTTGCGATCCCTTCGCCATCAAATGGTTTTGAGGCAGCACCTCTGCGCCTGTGAGGATCATCGACAATACTGATATCGCTAGAAAATATCTGTTCGCCGAGTTGATCTTTTAGAAAACTGGTTCCGCGAGCGACAGATGCGCCGGAGATTGCACCAGCAAAATGGCCCAGAAGACTTCCTGAAACTCTGTTGCTGAATACCACCGGGAAAGGCCCACTCGGCATTTTACGGGGATTGAGGAGCTTTACAGCCCGCTCTCCGGCATTTCTACCAATTTCCGTCGGGGATTTCATATCAGCATAGAAATGACGACTGTCATAGTCGTAATCACGTTCCATGCCCTGACCTTCACCCGCGATGACAGAGGCACTGACAGAGAAGCTACTTGAACTATAAGCACCTCTAAATCCGGAGGAAGTAGCGAGCGCAATTGATGCCTGCCCCGTAGAAGCACCGCCACCTTCTGAATTTGTCACTCCCGAGACGGCAAGTGCTGCCTCTTCGGCTTCCTTCGCAATGCCAACAAGTTCATCTGGCGTCAAAGTAGAATCATCATAGAGATCGAGGTCGAGGACTTTTTGTGCCAGCAAATCGCTATCGGCAAGGCCGCAATACTCATCTTCCGGCATGCTGTGGGCCATAGCGAGTGCCCGATCCACCAGCGCTTCCAGCACCTCCGGCTTGGTGTCGTTGGAGGAGACGAAGGCCTGTTGCTTACCGATGAGAACCCGGAGACCCAAATCATGCGCTTCTGACCGCTCGACCTCTTCGGTTTCACCCTGGCGGACGGAGACATTAACGGAGGTACCCTGTATGCGAACAGCATCTGCCGCCTCTGCCCCCTTGCGAAGGGCCATCGCAATCAGATCATCTAGAATATTAAGTGAATTTTGCTCATCTGCTGTTTGTTTGGACATGGACACCTTGACTGAATAGTAACAACATCCTCATACATAGGAGGCGCAGGCCGAAAAGGGAATTAGAAAAGCAAATTCATGCCGGTGAGGCCGTCCCAGAGAAGTTTCCCGCCAGTTAATAACACCAGAATATACGCGATGCGGTAAAAGAGAACTTCCGAAATCATATTGTGCGCCTTCACGCCCAGCCAAATGCCAAGCGGTGCCAGCGGTAACAAGATTAAGGATGTTCCAATATTCTGTAAGGAAAACTGGCCGAGGAGGCCATATGGAATAAGTTTTACGTAGTTAATTGCGAAGAAAAACCAGACTGATGTGCCGACATACAGCGTTTTATCAAGTTTTTGAGGTAGCATATAAAACTGCAAGGGGGGGCCGCCCGCATGAGCGACAAAGCTCGTAAAGCCCGCTATCGATCCCCAGAAAGAACCGCCGGAAATACTGGCTTTGGCCACATGGTCGGCTGGGACTCTCCGGATGTAATGATTGAGCGTGAAAACAACGCAGATCACACCCAGCAGTATCTTGATAAAATCCGAGCTTAAATAGCTAAAGAGCAGATAACCTAAGAGAATCCCTGCAATTGCCCCCGGCAATAGATAGCCAAGATTACGCCAGTCGGCGATGCGTCGATAGGCTATCAGGCCGAAGATGTCCATCACACACAGGATTGGAAGTACGATCGCGGCTGCCTGTATTGGCGAAATCACCAGCGAGAGCAAGGGAACACACAACAGGCCAAGAGAACCTGCAAATCCACCTTTCGATATCCCGATCAGCAAGACTACCGGCACGGCAATGAAATAAAAAATGGGATCAAGGATAAACGTCATGCTTACTCTCTCGCGGCGGCAGGGCACGCGTGTTGTTTTTATTCAAATTGATAGGAGTATTTGTGATCCTGTTATTTCCAAATCGGTTTCCCGCTGCCAGGAAGCCCGAGCTTTTCCCATAGTTGATCTACTTTTTTGATGACTGCATCGTCCATGCGGATCTGTGTGCCCCACTCGCGTTTGGTCTCGGGCGACATTTTGTTTGTGGCGTCGAGGCCTATTTTCCCGCCGAGGCTCGGTTCAGGAGAGGCGAAATCGAGATAGTCAATCGGTGTGTTCTCAATAGTCGTAATATCCCGTACCGGATCCATTCGCGTAGAGACCGCCCACATCACGTCTTTCCAGTCGCGGGCATCGATATCGTCATCTACGATGATAAGGAATTTCGTATACATAAACTGCCTGAGATAAGACCAGGCACCCATCATTACCCGCTTTGCATGACCTGGATAGGCCTTCTTCATGGAAATTACGGCAATTCGGTAGCTGCAGCCTTCCGGTGGTAACCAGAAATCGATAATTTCGGGAAACTGCTGCTGGATGAGGGGGATGAAAAGCTCGTTCAGGGCTTCGCCGAGTACGCTGGGCTCATCCGGTGGCCGTCCGGTGAAGGTCGATAGGTAGATTGGCCTTTTGCGCATGGTTATGGCGGAGATGGTAAAAACAGGAAAGCTCTCAACGGAATTGTAATATCCGGTGTGATCGCCATAAGGGCCTTCATCACCATAGTCATCAAGCGAGACATGCCCTTCCAGAACAATCTCTGCATTTGCCGGAACTTTGAGCGGGATTGTTTTGCAGTCCACCAATTCCAGCTTTTCACCACGCAAGAGGCCCGCAAACTGGTACTCCGAGAGATTGTCGGGGATTGGTGTAACGGCCGCGAGAATGGTACCTGGGTCTGCGCCGATAACGACGGCGACCGGAAGAGGCTCAGTTTTTTCCTTACCCCAGCGGGTGTGATGCTGGGCACCTCCGCGATGCTTGAGCCAGCGCATAAGCGTTTTATTCTTCCCGAGTTTCTGCATCCGGTAGATACCAAGATTGAAGTCATCGGTTTTATCCCCGCCGGGACCCTTGGTCACGACGAGTGGCCAGGTAATGAGAGGCGCAGGCTCTCCAGGCCAGCAGGTCTGGATTGGCAGTCTATCCAGATCAATATCTTCGCCGGTCAGGATAACTTCCTGACAGGGCGCTGACTTGACACTCTTCGGACGCATGGTCATCACGGTCTTGAGAACTGGCAACATACCGATTGCCTCGCGCAATCCTTCCGGTGGCTCCGGCTGTCGCAAAAAGGCGAGTGTTTCGCCAACTTCCCGGAGTTCCTCCCGTTTGCGCCCCATTCCCATGGCCACGCGATCAACAGTGCCAAACAGATTGACGAGAACGGGCATTGAGCATTTCTCACCCTTTTCGTTGACGGGATTTTCAAAGATAACCGCGGGGCCACCTTCCGCCAGAAGGCGAGTCTGAATCTCCGTCATCTCAAGATCGGTCGATACCGGTTCCTGGATTCTGACGAGCTGATTACTTGATTCCAGCTGCGCTATAAACTCACGGAGTGACCCGTACGCCATCTTAATCTATCCATTGTTACTTTTAGCCGACGAGACTATGCCCGAGATAACCTGCCGCCGTAAAGTAAAAGCATTCCTTCACCAGGGCAGCGAGAATTTCCCCGCGATAATCGCGGCTAGCACGATCAGTCCAAAGTTCTTATTCGACTTGAAAATGATCAGGCAGAGATCGGAGTTATGAATATCGAGAGTTCGAGCCTGCCAGGCAAGATGGGCACCGGCACCTGCCATAAGGACATAAAAAGGAGGGGTGAGACCGGCAAGATAGCCGCTTAACAGAAGGGCTGCGAAGATTGCTAAATAAAAGGCAATCAACCAGTAGATCGTGGTGGCCCCGAATTTCAGTGCTGTTGATTTCACGCCGATCAGTACATCATCTTCCTTATCCTGATGGGCGTAAATAGTATCGTAGCCCAGTGTCCAGGCAATTCCGCCAAGATACAAAACAATCGGTGCGGGGCTCAGATCGCCTTTGACCGCGGCCCAGCCGAGTAGTGCGCCGTAGTTAAACGCTAACCCCAGGAAAAACTGTGGCCAATAGGTAAACCGTTTGGCAAAGGGATAGATCGCAACAAGGAAAAGGCTCATCGCACCCAGCAGGATGGCAAACAGGTTAAATTGTAAAAGAATCAGCAGGCCAATCAGGCATTGCAGGACCAACCAGAAAACGGCCTGAAATAGGGTGATCTGTCCGCTTGGGAGCGGACGTTTTTTTGTCCGTTCAACTTTGCCATCGAAATTTCGGTCGGCAATGTCGTTCAGGGTGCAGCCCGCCCCGCGCATAACCAACGCCCCGAGACTGAATAAAATAAAGAACCAGATATTGGGAAATGCTCCAACAGGGGCCGCAAGTGCGATTGACCAGAGACAGGGCAGCAGCAGAAGCCAGGTGCCGATCGGCCGATCAAGTCGAGAGAGCTTCATATAGGGCTGCAGTCCCTCCGGCGCGTAGAGGTCCACCCAGTTTTGCTTGCTGGCATCGTCAATAATGTTGTCGGGGCGTCGCATATCAAAACAGTCCTGATCTAACTAAAGGTGACGGAGATGGCATTAATTGATATGAATCGCAATAATTTATCTTCCATCTTTATTAAAGAGTTTATCACCACATGTTTCCGAAACCATATTCCCTTCGTCTTTATGTTCCAAGTGACCTTGATAAGGATCTGGGCGTAGTTCTGGACAAGAACCAGTCCCATTACGTGGCGACGGTAATGCGAAGCGCGGAGGGGGATATAGTCGCGCTGTTCAACGGACGTGACGGGGAATGGTTGGGACGTTTACAGGAAGTGCATAAAAATCATTGTCTTGTGCATATAACCGCGCAACTCCGGCCGCAAAAGGAGGAACCGGATATCGAGCTGTTGTTCGCGCCGGTAAAGAGAATCCAGAACGGGTTAATCGTACAAAAGGCGACCGAGCTCGGCGTTGCCAGCCTTCAACCCGTTCAGACACAACGCACGAATGCTGAGCGATTACGAGAGGATAAAATGGCGTTGCAGGTGTTGGAAGCCGCTGAACAATGTGAACGGCTTAACCTTCCAATTGTACATGGCCTTATAAAGCTGGAGCAAGCACTGGCGGCAATGGATCCGGAACGTTGTTTGATTTTTTGTAATGAGAGACTGACCTCTCGAAGCGCGAAAGAGGTGCTGCCAGATTTGCCGGCTGTAGGAAAATGGGCAATTGTAACAGGGCCGGAGGGCGGATTTACGGATGAAGAGATTGAAATGATTTCCGCACGCCCGAACACGCACGCTATTTCTTTGGGGCCACGAATTTTGCGCGCGGAAACTGCGATTATTACAAGTCTTTCGCTGCTGCAGGCCTTCCACGGAGATTGGACCTGAGCCAAACAGGCTTAGATCAATTTTTGATCATCGTTAGACATAAATGGCATTTTTGGCTTGAAGCCGTCACTGCAATTCTTTAAGTCAGGTTTAAAGGCCGGACTTGGGGCGCTCTGCCCGGCCATTTAATAATGAGGGAAAAAATGTCCGGACCTTCCAAGGGCGAAGCCATCGAAATTACTGACAAATCACAGTTGGTTGACTTCGCTGCGAGTGGATGCAAGCCACGCGATAAGTGGCGCATTGGCACAGAGCATGAAAAATTTGGTTTTACGCTCGATACTCATGAACCTCTAACCTACGAAGGCCCGAAGGGCATTCAGGCAATGCTGGAAGGTTTACAGCGCTTTGATTGGAAACCGGACTTCGAAGGCGACAATGTAATCGCACTCTCCAAGGAAGGATGTTCCATCAGCCTTGAACCTGGCGGGCAACTTGAGCTTTCCGGCGCGGCGGTTGAGAATCTACATGAAACCTGTAGTGAGGTTCATACGCATCTGGCGCAGGTCCGTGAGGTTGGTGATGAAATGGGGGTCGGGTTCCTTGGCCTCGGTTTTAGTCCTAAATGGACACGAGAAGAAACGCCGATCATGCCCAAGGGCCGCTACCAGATCATGAAAAACTACATGCCGACACGTGGACAGCATGGTCTGGATATGATGTTCCGTTCCTGCACGGTGCAGGTCAACCTCGACTATGCGTCGGAAGCGGATATGGTCAAGAAATTCCGTACCAGTCTAGCCTTGCAGCCTTTAGCGACAGCACTTTTCGCAAACTCCCCCTTTACAGAGGGACGCCCCAACGGGCACCTCAGTCATCGCAGCTTTATCTGGACAGATACAGACCCGGACCGAACCGGAATGATTCCTTTTGTTTTTGAGGACGGGTTCTCGTTTGAGCGGTATGTCGATTATGCCCTCGATGTGCCGATGTATTTTGTTTATCGAGACGGTACCTATATCGACGTGAGCGGGCAGTCCTTTCGCGATTTTTTAGCGGGAAATTTACCTGGGTTGCCAGGTGAAAAGCCAAACCTTGTCGACTGGGATAACCATTTGACGACGCTTTTCCCGGAAGTAAGGATGAAGCGCTTTCTTGAGATGCGCGGTGCGGATGGCGGACCCTGGCGTCGACTATGCGCACTTCCGGCATTCTGGGTGGGAATTTTATATGATGATACTGCCTTGGATGCCGCTTGGGACCTTGTAAAAGGCTGGACGGCGGAAGACAGGCAGCGGATTCGCGAAGATGTGATTACACATGCGCTTGCCACTAGAATGCCAGACGGACGGACCATGCAGGAACTCGCTGGTGAGGTGCTGGATATTGCGACGTCCGGCCTCAAGGCGCGCAAGAGAATGGACAGCTTCGGGGAAGATGAAAGTCATTTCCTGAATGCGTTAAAGACAATCGTAAAAATGAAGAAAACACCAGCAGAAGAAATGCTGGAGCGTTTTCATGGTGTCTGGAAAGAAGAAATTGATCTAGTCTTTACGGAATATGCTTATTGATTGGCCATCAGGTCTTCATAAATCGTAAAAGCTGCGGTGTAATCGCCTTCATCAGCTTTTACGATTAAAGTTCTGAGGATTGCTACAGTGCTCTTAATGCGGTCAACCTGCGCCTCGGGCAGATTAGCGCGGCGACCAAAATCACTCCTGATTAAATCTGTCAATTCGCGCAGTCTCGCGTAATCCCTGTTCTGAAGAGGGGCGCGGAGGAGTGGTAAATAGGACATGTTTGAACTTGTCTTTACAAAGCTTTGATTATTACCTAACTCCTTATTATCAATGGAATTCAGGTAAACTACCAGTGCTTCCAGTTTTTCTGAACTAGGGGATGGCCCTGCAAATTCCACCTCAATGACATGACGTGTAAAGGCATGTAGATCCGGAAGAACATTAATCGTGCCATATGGGGCGGTGTCCCGCGAGCCGCGTAATGATGGAATGTTTACTGGATTGAAAATACCATCGTCAAACCCTGCTTTCCAGAAATGATGGGTCACATCCACTTGACCGGGCCGGTCCGAAAGCCCGGTAATGAAAAAATCAGTATTTGCATGGCCATTGGGGTGACAGCTATTGCAGGAGAGGCCGATCCGGACGGCCTTCTCCCCGAGAAGGGATGGGCTGTGGAAGAGAAGGCGGCCATATAACCAGTCTTCATTACGAACCGTTTCGGGCCTTATGAATTCCAGGGGCGGGCCCTTCAACATCTCGGTTGAGCTTCCCGGCGGAAGCCAGTTACCCTCATCGGCAGCGGCTGACGTTACAACAGCCGCCGATGCGAATAGCAGGCTTATATATATCAAAAAGAGAGTTAAGTTTCTTCTACTCTCCAATATGTTAGGCTGTTCCGCCAACGGTCAGTCCTTCAATCAGCATCGTTGGTTGGCCAACGCCGACTGGGACGCTTTGTCCGCCTTTGCCGCAGGTGCCAATTCCACTGTCGAGCGCCATATCATTGCCGATCGCCGTAACCTTTTTGAGCGCTTCACTACCGGTTCCAATGAGGGTCGCGCCCTTAACAGGTGCGGTAATCTTACCGTCCTCAATAAGATAGGCTTCCGTGCAGGAGAAAACGAACTTGCCAGACGTGATATCGACCTGACCGCCGCCGAAGTTGGCTGTGTATAGGCCCTTCTTCACAGATTTGACGATCTCTTCCGGATCCCGATCGCCTCCGAGCATATAGGTGTTGGTCATGCGCGGCATTGGCAGGTGAGCATAGCTTTCACGGCGACCGTTGCCGGTTGGCTCAACACCCATCAGCCGGGCGTTCTGCCGATCCTGCATGTAGCCGACAAGAATACCGTCCTCTATCAGGGTGGTGCTGCTGGTCGCGGTGCCCTCGTCATCAATGCTGAGTGAGCCGCGGCGGTCGGCAATTGTACCGTCATCAACAACCGTGACGCCCGGCGCAGCTACCCGCTCGCCCATGAGATTAGAGAAAACGGAGGTTTTCTTGCGATTGAAGTCACCTTCAAGGCCATGACCCACTGCCTCATGCAGAATAATTCCGGGCCATCCCGGGCCAAGGACCACATCCATTTCTCCGGCCGGTGCGGCGACCGAGTCGAGATTGACCATCGCCTGACGGTAAGCTTCGTCAACGGCGGATTTCCAAGTCCCTTCCTCCAGGTAGAAATCATACCCGGTGCGCCCGCCCATTCCGTGGGAACCGGATTCGCGTCTGCCATCCTTTTCAACGACGACAGAGACGTTGAGGCGAACCAGCGGACGGATATCACCTGCGCGCTCCCCGCCACTGCGAATTATTTCAATGCCCTGCCAGGATCCGGCCAGCGAGACAGAAACCTGCACGACTTTACTGTCTTTGCCGCGTGCATAGGCATCTATCTCAGACAGCGCCTTCACCTTTGCGTCAAATGGAATTTCACTTAAAGGATTGTCATCACCATAAAGGGCGCGATTTGAGCCTGCGGGCGGCAAGGCCATTGTGCCGCTTTTGCCAGATTGTACGGCCTGCACAGTTCTTGAGGCATTGCGGATCGCTTCCTCGCTCAGTTCCGACGCATGGGCAAATCCTGTCGCCTCCCCGACCACGGCGCGAAGGCCGAACCCTTGAGTCGTATCGAAACTGGCACTTTTCAGGCGACCGTCATCGAAGGAAAAGCCTTCTGACTGGCGATATTCCAAGTAAAGTTCACCATCATCTGCGTTGGAGAGTGCTTCTGTGACCTGTTTTTCAACCGTCCCGCGGTCCATGCCCGTGGGGAGAAAAAAAAGGTCATTTGCAGTCGTTACATCTGTCATAAAAAAGCGCTCCGGTTAATTGACGGCGTGAGATACATATCCTTGAATATGTGACTTTTGATGGTGATTGTCGAGAGATGGCAAATGGTGATTTGAAAGATTCTAATCACTGTCCGTCTGGGCAAGGCTGCTCAGTGTGACAAAATGTCACAATATACCTTCTTTCAGATGTTGAGAAAAAGGCACAGGCAGATGCAGAATATATATCTTAAGTTGTTGATTTAAAACAATATATGTCATTTGCGTAGAATTTGGGGGCAAAAAAAAATTAAGCAAAATTATGATTAGCTGCAGTCTTGGACTTGTTATAAACCACATCGGTGGTGTAGTTTCCCGCGCAATCAGGTGGAAAGCTTTTTGATTTGCCGTTGCGAGGTGGGTATAAATTAAAAATCTGTCCAAAATTTGGCTTACGGGAGTATACTGGCTTTCGTACCAGGCCGAGTTAAATAGACATGTGATCACAGACGGGAATTGAAGATGAGTATGGTTAGAAATCTTGTCGCTTTTATGGCCGTAATTGCAGGCACGATATTGACGATGGGGACAGCCGCAGCGGAGCAGGGGCAACCCGCGCCATGGCAAATGACATTTCAGGAGGCGTTCTCGCCAGTCGCCGTAGAACAGCATGGATTCCATAATTTGCTGCTGTGGATTATCAGTGCTATTTCAGTATTCGTGCTGATCCTGCTGGTATATGTGATCCTGCGCTTTAACAAGCGGGCAAACCCCAACCCTTCCAAAACTTCCCATAACACGTTCATTGAGATAATCTGGACAGTTGTTCCGATCATGATCCTGATTGTCATCATGATTCCTTCTTTGAAGCTTCTTTATTATGGGGACCGGATCGAAACGCCAGATATGACCCTGAAAGCAATCGGCTACCAATGGTATTGGGGTTACGAATATATGGATGAAGAAGGGCTCGCCTTCGATGCTGTAATGCTCGAGGAAGATGAGCTCGAACCAGGGCAACCCCGCCTTCTGGCAACAGATAACGCGATAGTTCTGCCCGTGGAAACAAATATCCGCGTTCTTGTTACGGCTGAGGATGTGCTTCATTCTTGGGCAATGCCGTCCTTTGGTGTCAAGATGGATGCTGTGCCGGGCCGCCTTAACGAAACCTGGATGCGGATCGAGGAAGTCGGCATGTATTATGGGCAATGCTCTGAATTATGCGGTGCGCGCCACGGCTTTATGCCGATTATGATCAAGGCGGTCAGCAAGGAAGATTACGCAAAATGGCTGGTTGAAGCCAAAAAAGAATTTGCAAGTGAAGGGACGCCGGCGATTAAGTTCGCACAGGTCACTTCCACAAGCGCAGAATAAACAGGCTAGAGAGAGGCACGAGATTATGGCTTACGGTTCAGCAGCCGCTCACGACGAACACACTCCAACAGGTTGGAAGCGGTGGGTCTATTCGACTAATCATAAAGATATTGGATCGATGTATCTGATCTTTGCAATTATCGCCGGGATTATTGGCGGAGCAATGTCAGTTTACATTCGGGCAGAGTTGCAGATGCCGGGTGATCAATTCCTGAACGGCAACTACCATTTCTTTAATGTTCTGGTGACGGGCCACGGACTTGTCATGATTTTCTTCATGGTCATGCCCGCTATGATCGGCGGATTTGGTAACTGGATTGTGCCACTAATGATTGGTGCGCCAGACATGGCCTTCCCGCGTATGAACAACATCTCTTTCTGGCTGTTGCCGCCAGCATTGGGATTGCTGCTTATCTCGATTTTTGTTGAAGGACCGGCCGGCGCGAATGGTGTTGGTGGTGGCTGGACCATGTATCCGCCGCTTTCCTCAAGCATTGGTCATCCGGGAATGGCGGTTGATTTCGCAATCCTCAGCCTTCATTTGGCCGGTGCGTCTTCAATTCTGGGTGCAATCAACTTCATTACAACCATCTTCAATATGCGTGCACCGGGCATGACCATGCATAAGATGCCGCTTTTTGTCTGGTCAGTCCTGGTAACTGCATTCCTGCTTCTTCTCTCCCTGCCGGTACTTGCAGGTGGTATTACCATGCTCCTGACGGATCGTAACTTTGGTTCCGCTTTCTTCGAACCACAAGGCGGTGGCGATCCGATCCTGTTCCAGCATTTGTTCTGGTTCTTTGGACACCCTGAAGTTTATATCCTGATCCTGCCTGGTTTCGGTATGATCAGCCAGATCGTCTCGACCTTCTCGCGCAAGCCGGTTTTCGGATATCTCGGGATGGCCTATGCCATGGTTGCGATTGGCGCCGTTGGCTTCATCGTCTGGGCCCACCATATGTATACGGTGGGTATGAATGTCGATACCCGGGCTTACTTCCTGGTTGCAACACTGGTTATTGCTGTTCCGACAGGTGTCAAAATTTTCTCCTGGATCGCGACGATGTGGGGTGGGTCGATTGAGTTTAAGCCACCGATGGTCTGGGCACTCGGGTTTATCTTCCTCTTTACTGTAGGTGGTGTTACGGGTGTGGTTCTGGCTAATGCGGGTCTTGATGTTGCTCTACATGACACATACTATGTGGTCGCCCATTTCCATTACGTTCTGAGCCTTGGTGCCGTGTTTGCTATCTTCGCAGGCTTCTACTACTGGTTCGGCAAGATCACTGGTTACACCTACTCGGAAAAGCTTGCGCATTTACATTTCTGGGTCACCTTTATCGGTGTCAATATGATCTTCTTCCCGATGCATTTTCTTGGTCTGGCCGGTATGCCGCGGCGTATTCCAGACTATCCGGATGCGTTTGCCGGGTTTAATCAGATCGCTTCCTACGGTTCCTATGTGTCGGCTGCAGGCGTTCTGATCTTCCTGATCACTGTTGCACATGCCTTCATCCGCAAGGAGCAGGCGGCAGCTAATCCTTGGGGTGAAGGAGCGACGACGCTGGAGTGGACATTGTCTTCTCCGCCACCGTTCCATCAGTTCAACGAACTGCCGGTTATCAAGTAAGGTTCAAAGGAGTTATTTGTGTCCGACACAAGCCTTATAAAGGAAACAATCGAAACCCGCGCCCATTCGGATTTGGCGCGGGTTAGCGATTACTTCGCCCTGCTGAAGCCGAGGGTGATGTCGCTTGTTGTTTTTACAGGGTTGGTCGGGCTTGTCGTGGCACCGGGTGAAATCCATCCTGTGCTTGCCTTTACGGCACTCCTTTGTATTGCAATTGGCGCCGGCGCTTCCGGTGCGATTAATATGTGGTACGACGCGGATATCGATGCGGTAATGGAACGCACAAAAGAGCGACCGATACCGGCCGGACGCGTTAGCGCCAGTGAGGCGCTTGCGTTCGGGACTGTGCTCTCAGTGGCATCCGTGGTTCTGATGGGGCTAGCGATAAATTATGTTGCCGCAGCCTTGTTAGCGCTTACCATTGGCTTTTATGTCTTTATCTATAGCATGTGGCTGAAGCGCAGGACGCCGCAGAACATTGTAATTGGCGGTGCAGCAGGTGCCTTTCCACCCATGATCGGCTGGGCGGCGGTTACGGGGGATGTCAGCGCTGAATCTCTCGTCTTGTTTGCAATTATTTTCATGTGGACCCCGCCGCATTTTTGGGCGCTTTCGCTTTGGCGCGATATCGATTATGCAAAAGCGGGCGTACCAATGTTGCCTGTTGTAGCTGGACGTGATGTGACCAGGCGACAAATTGTGCTTTATAGCGTGTTGCTTTGCCCCGTCGCGGTAATGCCTTATTTTCTTGGCTATGCGGGTGCCGTTTATGGCATTGGCGCGACTCTGCTAAGTGGACTGTTTTTACTTCTTGCCCTAAAAGTCTGGCGTAGCAAGGATGAAGAAAGTGCAAAGCAGTTGTTCGCTTTTTCACTTTTATATCTATTCTTGATTTTCGCAACGTTGCTCGGCGAGAACCTTATCCGGACGGTGATTTGACATGACTCGTGACCAAGAGCATCTCAAGCGACAACGCATCCGAAATTTCGCCGTTGGGGGAATTCTTATTGCCCTTGTGGTGTTGTTTTACCTGATTACCATTGTAAAAATGTCAGGCGGAGCAAGCGCGTGATGAGTGGGCAGAACAGAAAATCGGTGCGTCTAGCCGTCGTTTTGGCCTCGGTTGTTGCGGGTATGATTGGCTTGGCCTATGCGTCCGTGCCGCTGTACGATCTCTTTTGTCGGGTAACAGGTTATGGCGGGACAACGCAGCAGGCGGATATTGCCCCGAATGTTGTTCTCGAACGTGAAATAACCATTGAGTTCGATGCGAATACCAGCCGCGATATGCCTTGGGATTTCAAGCCAGTAAAGCATAAGATGACAATGAAGGTTGGTGAAACGGGTCTTGCTTTTTATGAAGCCCATAATCCGACAGATCATGCCATCATGGGGACTGCGACTTTTAATGTAACGCCACAAAAGGTGGGGCAGTACTTTACCAAGATTGACTGTTTTTGTTTTACCGAGCAAGTGTTGCAACCGGGCGAGCGGGTCGATATGCCGGTCACCTTCTTTGTTGATCCTGAGATTGATAATGACCCTAACGCTAAAGAGGTTAAGGTAATCACACTTTCCTACACCTTCTTTATCGGTGAAGATGAAGAAGAAACGGAAATCTCGGCAAAAACTGAAAAAAAATCGGTTGATGTAAATTGACCGCTAAAAGAATTGGGTAACTTTTAAGGCCGGATCTTATCCGGATGCATTGCAGGAGTTTAGGAATGGCAGATTCTCACGCCAAACAACATGATTATCATTTGGTAGACCCGAGCCCGTGGCCGGCCCTCTCATCACTTGCCGCGTTCGTATCGGCAATCGGTGCGGTTATGTGGATGCATGACAAGGGTTATGCTGTCTTTGTAATCGGTTTTGTTGTTCTACTTTACACGGCCTTTGCCTGGTGGAAGGACGTTGTAAAGGAAGGAGAGCATGAAGGCCATCACACACCTGTTGTCCAACTAGGCCTGCGCTATGGCATGATCATGTTCATTGCCTCCGAGGTCATGTTCTTCGTGGCCTGGTTCTGGGCGTATTTCAATGCAGGTCTCTTCCCCACGGAAGTGGGTGGTGGTGTCTGGCCACCTGAAGGGATTATGACCTTTAATCCTTGGCATATTCCGCTTTTGAACACCGTTATCCTGCTCTTGTCCGGTACGACGGTAACCTGGGCACATCACGCTCTTCAGCACGGTGATCGCAAGGGGCTTGTTCAGGGTCTGCTGCTGACAGTTATTTTGGGGGCGTGTTTTACTGCCGTTCAGATTTACGAATACAGCCACGCGGCATTCGGGTTCACGGACGGGATTTATCCGTCAACCTTCTATATGGCGACCGGCTTCCACGGGGCTCATGTCTTTATTGGAACTGTCTTCCTGCTGGTATGTCTAATTCGCGCGACAAAAGGTCACTTCACGCCGACCCATCATTTTGGCCTCGAGTCTGCGGCATGGTATTGGCATTTCGTCGACGTCGTATGGCTGTTTTTGTTCTTCGCCGTTTACTGGTGGGGTGCGGGACCTGAATGGACCTGATTTAGAATATTATGCCTTATTCGTATGGCATGCCAGTTTCCCCTTTCCGCGCCGGGCTCACCTGCAAATGCCCGTCCTGCGGAAAAGGGAAACTTTTTAGCGGATTTCTCGATGTAGTAGAGACATGCGACGTCTGCGGCCAGGATTTCACCGCAGTTAATAGCGGTGATGGTCCGGCCGTTTTCATTATATTGATAGTCGGGTTTCTGGTGGCCGGTCTTGCGGTTGGAATGGAGCTTGTCTTTCATCCGCCCTACTGGTTGCAATTGGCGATCTGGTTGCCAATGATACTGATTTTGAGCATCGGGCTTCTCCGGCCCTTCAAGGCCTATTTGATCGCCCTACAATTCAAACATAAGGCCAGCTCCGAGATTGAGCGATATTGAATATGAAAAACTTTTCCCCTGGGCTTGTCCCGACGTTGATTACAGTGCCTTGCGTTTTAATTTTACTAGCGCTGACCATCTGGCAGGTTAATCGTTACGCTTGGAAAGTTGATTTAACAAACCAGATCAATAGTCAGCTTTCGGCGGCGGCGGTGGCTTTGCCGGCAGGAGATCTCGACCCTGAAGAATGGCATTACCGGCGGGTTAGCCTGACGGGTGAGTTCGACCATGACAACGAAGTTCATCTTTTTTCCCATACGACCAAGGGGCGCTCGGGATTCCAGATAATAACGCCGTTCATGCGCGGTGAGGAAGAGGACATTATTCTCGTTAATCGGGGTTGGGTGCCGGAAGTCAATAAGGAAGCACAAACCCGTTTGGAGGGACAAATAGAGGGTGAGGTCACGGTAACAGGTATCGCCCGAAAACCTTGGGGGAAATCATGGTCCTTTCTGCCAAAAAGCAATGCCGAAGATAATGTTTGGCTTTATGGTGAGCTTGCTGCCATGGCGGATCATTTGAACGTCTCGGTTGCACCAATTTTTGTCGAGCTCGACGAGGCTGATGTGCCAGGAGGCCTTCCCAGAGGGGGGCAGACACGTGTCTCCTTACCTAACAATCATATTCAATATGCGTTTACCTGGCTGGGCCTGGCGATTGCAATGATCGTTATTTATATCCTCTATGGCCTAAAACGCGGTAGATCAAAGCAGGGGTGATAATGCCCGGATCGTCAACAGCCTATTCAAATCTAGAGAAAAGATTTGCCCGCCTTTCTGCATTATCCGGTGCTGCAGCGATACTGCATTGGGATAGCGCGACTATAATGCCCTCCGGTGGCAGCGATGCCCGCGCCGAGCAGCTTGCGGCATTAAGTCTTTTATCGCACGAAATTTTGAACAAGCCGGAAGTTGCTGACTTACTGGAACAAGCGAAAAGCGAGACGGCAAATCTCAATGATTGGCAACTTGCCAACCTTACGGAAATGCGGAACCGGTGGCGGCATGCAACGGCGGTTGATCCGGATCTTGTCGAAGCCCATTCTCATGCGACGTCGCGCTGTGAGATGGAATGGCGCGAAGCACGAATAAACAATGATTTTGACACCCTCATCCCATCCTTAAAAGAGGTCGTCCATCTCACAGGCCGCATTGCAGAGGCGAAGTCAGCCGCCTTTGGCATGTCGCCCTATGACGCGCTTCTTGATGAATATGAGCCCGGTTGTACGGCTGCGATGATTGATCCTCTGTTTAACGATTTACAAGCGTTCCTGCCGAACTTTTTAGGGGACGTGTTGGACAGGAATAAGAATGCGCCGCCAATCCTGCAACCAGAGGGTCCGTTTGATGAAACCCTTCAAAAGCAGCTGGGTCTTGAGTTCATGACGGCGCTTGGTTTTGACTTCGATCATGGTCGTCTTGATATCAGTCACCATCCCTTTACCGGTGGCATTCCCGATGATGTGCGTCTAACCACACGCTATGAAACTGGGGATTTTACGCAAAGCCTGATGGGCACTCTACATGAAACCGGTCACGCCCTCTATGAGCAGGGATTGCCAAAGGAATGGCGTAGCCAACCAGTTGGTGCAGCCCGCGGAATGGCGCTGCATGAAAGCCAGTCGTTATTGATTGAGATGCAGCTTTCCCGCAGCGCAGACTTTCTCGCCTTTGCCCAGCCCAGGATCAAGGCGATGTTTAATGGTGACGGCGCGGCTTGGGAGATCGAGAATATCGAACGGCTTTACCTAAAGGTAGAACCCGGCTTTATACGTGTTGATGCCGATGAAGTTACTTATCCACTCCATGTCATATTACGGTATCAGCTGGAAAAGGCCTTATTGTCAGGCGATCTCGTGGTCGAGGATTTGCCCGCGGCCTGGAATAAGGGAATGCGCGACGCACTTGGGGTTAATCCGCCGAATGACAGGCTTGGCTGTCTTCAGGATATTCATTGGCCGAGCGGCGCCATTGGATACTTTCCAACCTATACCTTGGGTGCGATGGCGGCCGCACAAATCTACCGCGCAGCTGCAGCAGAAATTCCAGATCTTGTAGAAAATATACGTGCCGGGCAGTTTACTTCTCTAGTAGAATGGTTACGGCGTAATATTCATTCTCTTGGAAGTTCGCAATCAACGGAGAGCATTATTCAGGCCGCGACAGGTCGGCCGTTAAATGCCCATGCCTTCAAGGCGCACCTTAGAGACCGTTACCTTACCTGAACAATAAGTGACGACCAACAGGCAAAGGGTATATCGGTACTTGCACAAGCGCCCAGCATATGGTTACTCTCACCCGCCATTTGGTCCGTCTGAGGAGTGAGAAAGTGCGATATATCAGCACACGCGGTGAAGCACCGGTATTGAATTTTAAGGAAGTGGTCCTGACCGGTCTGGCGCGGGATGGCGGTTTGTACCTGCCCGAAAGCTGGCCGCAATTTTCAAAGGAAGACATTCAAAGTCTTGCGGGTATGTCCTATGCGGAAGCTGCGGCATTCCTGCTGCAACCGTTCCTGGGCGATAGCATAGATGCAGCAGATTTCCGGAAGATGACCGAGAAGGCATACGCAGGCTTTGTCCATAACGCCGTCGTACCGGTTAGCCAACTCGACAGCAATGAATTCCTGATGGAGCTTTATCACGGACCTACGCTTGCCTTTAAGGACGTGGCGCTACAGCTTCTGGGCCTTCTCTATGACCACCTGCTTGCGCGTGAGGGCAAACGCGTGACAATCGTAGGAGCGACATCAGGGGATACCGGATCCGCCGCGATTGAAGCCTGCCGGGGCAGGGAAGCGGTGGATATTTTCATCCTCCACCCCAAGGGCAGGGTGTCGGAGGTTCAGCGTCGGCAGATGACGACAGTGCTGGATGATAATGTTCACAATATCGCCGTTGAGGGAGATTTTGATGATTGTCAGGCCATGGTCAAGGCCATGTTCAACGATCATGACTTTCGGGATAGCCTTGCGGTATCGGCGGTCAATTCAATCAACTGGGCGCGTGTTATGGCGCAGATCGTTTATTATTTCACGGTGGGTGTAAGCCTCGGCGCGCCGTCGCGCCCTGTCTCCTTTTCGGTTCCCAGCGGAAATTTCGGCGACGTATATGCCGGTTATGCAGCAAGCAAGATGGGCCTTCCTGTCGAGCAGTTGATTGTCGCAACGAACCGCAACGATATTCTTTCGCGCTTTTTCAATAGCGGTGAGTACAGGAAATCAGGGGTTAATCCGACGATTAGTCCAAGCATGGATATTCAGGTTTCCAGTAATTTTGAACGGTTCCTGGCAGACCTTTACGGTCGTGATGGGGGCGCAGTATCCGATTTAATGCAGAAACTCGATAGTGAAGGCGGGTTCTCCGTCAACATGTCGTTATTGAATGAAGGCATCTTCTCCGCTGGATGTTGCGATGAGGAAGAAACCCTTGCGACAATCCGCCGAACTCTAAAGGATAGTGCGAAACTGGTTGATCCACACACTGCGGTTGGCCTTGCGGTAGGTAATAGGTGCCGCAAAAACAAGGATATACCGCTGGTGACCTTATCAACGGCGCATCCGGCTAAATTTCCCGACGCTGTGGAAGAGGCAACAGGGGAGCGCCCTGGCCTGCCCAAGCATATGGCAGATCTCTTTTCCCGCGATGAGCGGCTGGTAGATTTGCCAAATAACCTTGAGACAGTAAAATCCTATATTAAGGAACGGGCCCGTATTTTAACCGAGGCCTAGATCGGAACAAAATTGATGGACGTCAAAGTCTCTACTCTTAAAAACGGTTTGCGTGTCATTTCAGACCCTATGCCCGGTCTGGAAACTGCCGCCGTTGGTGTCTGGGTCGATACCGGTGCCCGCCATGAAACAGGGGCGGAAAACGGTATTTCCCACGTTCTTGAACATATGGCGTTTAAGGGAACGGCAAAACGCTCCGCATTGCAAATAGCGGAAGTGATTGAATCTGTGGGCGGGCACCTTAATGCATACACCAGCCGCGATCAGACTGCCTATTTCGCGCGAGTATTAAAGGATGATGTACCTCTCGCGGTTGATATCCTTGGTGATATATTGTTGAATTCCAGTTTCGATCAAACAGAGATTGCTCGCGAGAAAGAGGTGATCGTTCAGGAAATCGGGCAAACCTACGATACGCCCGACGATATAATCTTTGACTATTTGCAGGAGATCTCTTTCCCAGATCAGCCGCTTGGACGTTCAATTCTTGGGACCGTGGACCAGGTACGTAGTTTTGACCAGTCAATGATGGCAAGTTATATGAAAAGCCATTATCTCGCGCCTAGAATGGTATTAAGCGCGTCCGGTGCGATTGATCATGACAAACTTGTCATGCTAGCTGAGCAAGCTTTTGACGGGCTTGCAACAGTTGGGAAAACTGGTATGGAACCAGCTCGATATAGGGGGGGTGAATATCGCGAGGAGCGGAACCTGGAACAGGTCCATTATGCTCTTTCGGTCCCGGGCATTTCCTATACGGACGAAGATTACTACGCTGCACAGGTTCTTTCCGGCCTGCTGGGAGGCGGGATGTCATCGCGCCTGTTTCAGGAAATCAGGGAAAGACGGGGGCTGTGTTATTCAGTGTTCAGCTTTTCGTCCTCCTTTACGGATACAGGTACTTTCACGGTCTACGCTGGAACGGGAGCAGATCATATCGGAGAGTTGAGCAATGTTCTAACGGATGAGCTTTTGCGGACGAGTGACGGGATACTTGAGGCAGAGGTTGAACGGTCGAAGGCTCAGTTGAAATCCTCGCTCCTGATGGGTATGGAAAGCCCTGCGTCGCGTTCAGAAGTTCACGGTCGACAGCTACTTATTTACGACCGGGTTTTACCTGCCTCTGAAATCTCTGAGAATATCGAAGCCGTGACTGTTGCCGATACGCAGAAACTTGCCGGAAAGCTGTTTTTTGGGGTAACACCCAGCGTTGCCGCTCTCGGACCACTGAAAAACCTTGATTCATTTGATCATATCGCGGCAAGATTTAGCTAGGTTAAGTCACACAGGGAGGTCTGTGTCGCGTGTTGGAAAAGTTGGTATTGTTGGGCGGCGGTCCCCGTGTGGTAACTGAACGGCTTGTACTGCGCGCTCCCAAACTGTCAGACTGGGAAGCCTGGGCGGCGTTACGGGCAGACAGTCGTGAATTTTTGGTACCCTGGGAACCCATGTGGCCCTCAGACCCTCTATCCAAAGTGAATTTCAGGGCGCGGTTACGACGTTATTCAAAGGACGCAAAGGATGATCTGGGCCAGGCGTTTTTTATTTTCAATCGTGAAACCAGTGATTTAATTGGCGGCATTACAGTCGGCAACATACGCAGGGGGGTCGCACAAACAGGAACTCTGGGTTATTGGACAGGGCAGCGCTACACTCGCCAAGGCTATATGTATGAAGCACTTTGCGGTCTGTTGCCGGTTCTGTTTAATGACTTTGGTTTGCGGCGGGTGGAGGCGGCCTGTCTGCCGTCGAACATTCCCAGCTCACGCCTGCTCGAAAAGGTTGGCTTTTTCAATGAAGGGTTGGCACGGGAATATCTTTGTATCAATGGAGTCTGGCACGATCATCTGCTGTACGCTATTTTGAATACAGATCCTATATCTCCGCGCTAGCATTGGTTATCAGGCATGGCCCATGTCGCCGGACAAAAGGGAGGGGTCGATACCGAGCTTGTTAATGGCAATTTTCCACTTTGAGTCTAACTCGGATCCAAAGACAATATCTATATCCGGGTCAACAACGAGCCACCCATTTTCCTGAATTTCCTGTTCAAGCTGTCCTGGCCCCCAACCGGAGTATCCAAGGGCAAGGAAACTGCTCTTCGGCCCGCTGCCAACTGCAATAGTTTTCAGCATGTCGATTGTCGCCGTCAACGCCATGTCATCACCAATTACCAAGGTTGTATCATAGAGAAGATCGGTAGAGTGGACGACAAAGCCTCTTTCGGTATCTACAGGGCCGCCAAAGTGTATTTTGATGTGGCGTGCTTCTTCTGCTTTCGGGATATCAAGTTGTTCTAGTAAATCATCAAAGCTCAAGGCATCAAGAGAGCGATTGAGGAGTATACCCATGGCTCCCGATTCCGAGTGAGCACAGAGAAGAATGACAGCCTTTTTAAAACGCGGATCGCCCATGCTTGGCATCGCAACCAAGAGTTTTCCGTCCAGATAACCCGAATCAATTTTATTTGCGTTCATAATATAAATATGTGTCTGCGTTTAAAGAATCCCAGCCGTTGAATGTCCTCATGACGTGATTGTGACATATCAACCCTTAATAATGTTTTATATATGTGGTGACTATACCATTGTAAGGCTAAGGGTTAACTCTGTATGAGGTTATTGAATTTGCGGTATCTCTTTGTTGCATTTGCTTATCTTGCTTTCAGTGTCAGCGGGCCTGCAAATGCTGAAACGGCAACGGACTGGGCCACAACGGATCAGTCGCGCCTTCGATTGATTTCCGGGGTTGATGGTGTAAAAGGACGCGATTCTCTTCGCATCGGCCTTCAAATTAAATTGGCACCGGGATGGAAAACCTATTGGCGCAACCCCGGCGATGCAGGAATTCCCCCACGATTGAACTGGGACGGTTCAGAAAACCTAAAGGCTGCTATGGTTTCCTGGCCTCTCCCTGCACAGTTCCATGCCTATGGTTTTTCAAGTTGGGGCTACCATGATGAAGTCGTGTTCCCCATTGATGTTACGTTGATGGAAGCAGGAGAGCCCGTTAAATTAAAACTCAGTCTCCAACTTGGAATTTGTGAAGACGTTTGTATCCCCTATGAACATGACTTTACCCTCACCCTCGATGCAAATAATGCGGAGCTGACACAGGAGGCGGAAATCATCGAGACATTTGCCCGCCAGGTGCCTGCGGAAATTGGCTCGGATGGCTCTTTACTAAGTAATGCGACGGCTGAGACAGAGGGTGACCAGACATTTTCTATTACCGTGTCAGCCAACAAGCAACCCTTTGAAGACCCATCCATTATCGTAGAGGGGAAAGAGGGTGCATATTTCGACCTGATCTCCACTACGCTCTCAGAGGATCGCATGGGCGTAACATTTAGGGTGAAAGGTAATTTTCCCTCCAAGTCAGATCAGCTGCCAGGCCAGAACATCACGGTAACAGTATTTGATAAAGCCATGACGGGCGAGAAGACCCTTCAAATCAACTAAAAAAAGCGGATCCAGTGTAATTGAAACTTTTTATTTTCGCCTGCATCATTATGTTAGAGTTATCTAGAAAAATGACGCAACTAAACAAAAGTAGGAAATAGAAATGACGATATCTGTTGGTGACAAACTTCCCAATGCCGAGTTGATGATGATGACTGAGAAGGGGCCGACCAAAGTTTCTACGGCGGACCTATTTAATGGTAAGAAAGTTGCGTTGTTTGCCGTGCCAGGTGCCTATACCCCAACCTGTTCCGCCAAACACTTACCCGGTTTTGTAGAGAACACATCAAATTTGACAGCTAAGGGCGTCAATGAAATTGTTTGTCTGTCTGTTAATGACCCCTTTGTGATGGCCTCCTGGGGTAAAGATCACGATGCTGGCAGCATTAAAATGGTCGCGGACCCGGATGCGGCATTTACCAAGGCCTTGGGAGTTGAGTTTGATGCTTCCGGTGCAGGGCTTGGTATCCGCTCCCGGCGTTATTCGATGCTTGTAGATGATGGCGTTGTATCGCAGTTAAACCTTGAAGAAACCGGCGGTTTCGAAGTATCCGATGCGGAAACCCTGCTTGGTCAGCTTTAATTGATCTTCTCGGCGGGGAAGGCGATTGTCTTCCCCGTCATAACCCGCAGGCCATAATAGCGTCGGTCAGCGCTTGAATTCTTTCATTCCTTTATTTGCGAGCTGGTCGGCTTTTTCGTTGCCGGGATCTCCCGCATGCCCTTTGACCCATTTCCAGCTAACCTGATGCTCTGATATGGCTTCGTCCAGCGAAAGCCAGAGGTCCTTATTCTTAACTGGCTTCCTTGCGGCAGTTTTCCATCCGTTTCTTTTCCAGCCGGCCATCCATTTAGTGATACCATCCTTTACATAAGTACTGTCCGTATGAAGCTCGACCATGGAGCGTCGCTTTAGCGAGTTAATGGCTTTTATCGCTGCGGTTAATTCCATCCGATTGTTTGTCGTTTCGGCTTCCCCCCCGCAAAGTTCTTTTGTTTTACCGTTGTAATTCAGAAGGGCACCCCAACCCCCCGGGCCAGGATTGCCGGAACAGGCACCATCCGTGTAAATCACAACAATATTTTCTGACATAAACAAGCTCCAATACCAATACACTTACTCGTATATGTCCGGCTATTAGCATGAATGCCTCGCAGCGGCAATTTCAGAAAAAGGATAGTTTTAACTTAAAATTAGCCTCTTTCGAGCAACGTTGCAGCGGGGGAAAGGGCGCCATGGTCCTTTTTGGTATTAGTAGGTTTGAGTTTAAAAAATGCAAAAAAAATTATACTCGGCGGAGATCGAACAATTTGGCTCAAGTGCATCAATTGAAACAGCTCCCGCAAATGGCAGGATAACTGATGATCAATATGGTGAGATTATTGTGGCGCTTAATGAAATAAAGAGCCGTTTCGCCCAGAATACATCAGAGATTTCTCCTGTGAAGGATACTGCCGCAAGAAAGACGACAGAAGAGCTTGAAATACTGCGTCAGGAGCTTCAGGAACTTTCCAGCGTAATTCTTGAAACCCGTCGTGAAATTGCCTCTCTCAGCGCTTCAAAAAATGGCCAGAAAATTAACTCTGTAACAGACCAGCTTGATGCTGTTGTCGGGGATACGGAAACCGCGACCCACACTATTCTTGAGGCGGTTGAGGGTATAGAGGATATGAATGATAGCCTTGCACTTCATGCAAGCTCTCCGGAAGAAATAGAGAGTATCGAAGCGATCAGTCATGCTGTTATGAAAATCTATGAGGCCTGCAACTTCCAGGATGTTACCGGGCAACGCATTTCCAAGGTTGTCACGACATTAAGTTTTGTCGATGAGCGGATCAGCAAGATGATTGATATTCTCGGTGGTGAAAATGAGCTTCAGGAATTCGAGATTGCCGAAATGCCACCGCAGTTTGATGAGGATGTGGAGTTGAGTGGACCTCGACCAGAAGGGCAGGAAATCTCGCAAGATGAAATCGATTCTCTGTTCGACTGATTTCAGCAGCGTTTCCTAGTCAAGCCCATACGCAGCGACATTTTTTACTGCCTGATGAAACTGCAACTTCTTTAAATACTCTAGCGGATCCTTGGGTTTGACGAGCGCGCCTTCAACCTGGTTGAGCCAGTCGTATAGACGGGTGAGGAGAAAGCGAACCGCCGCGCCGCGACAAAGCAAGGGTAAGAAGTCAAGTTCCTCCTTTGAGAAGTCCCGAACTTCGCGATAGCCATTTAACAACTTGCGGGCTTTAGTAATATTAAAGCTGCCGTCATTTTCGAAGCACCAGGCGTTGAGGCAGATCGCAAGGTCGTAGGCAAAAAAATCGTTGCAGGCAAAATAGTAATCGATTACGCCGCTAACCCTATCATTCAGGAAAAAGATGTTGTCGGGAAACAGGTCAGCATGAATAACGCCCCTTGGTAGAGCATCCGGCCAATGATTTTCCAGAAAACTAATTTCCGCCTCAACCTCCGGGAAAAGCTGCGCATTCATTCTGTCGTTATCGCTTTTCTGGCAGGCTATATAGAGGGGGCGCCAGTTTGATAAGGAGAGGGTGTTCATACGCTGCAAGGAATAGTCGCTGCCGATTGTATGAAGCTGGGCCAAAGCCTGCCCCAACAAAGCGCAATGCTGCGGCATAACGCGTTTGATCGATCGACCATCAAGAAATTCGATAATGGCTGCCGGGCGTCCGGCCACCTGCTTCAGGCTTTTCCCGTCTTTCGCCGCAATCGGCCTCGGTGACATAAAGCCGCCCGCCGCGAGATGCTCCATCAACCCAAGAAAAAAGGGTAGGTCCTCTGCCTTTACGCGCTTTTCGTAAAGAGTGAGGATGAAGTATCCGCTGTCGGTATGGAGTAGATAATTAGAGTTTTCAACACCTTCCGCGATGCCTTTGCAGGAGAGAGCCTGGCCAAGATTATACTGATCCAGAAACCGATCCAGATCATCATCCGAAATCTCTGTGTAAACGGCCATAAATTACTCCGCCACTTCAGGTTCAAGGATTTTGGGCATCTTGAAAACCACCTGCTCCTGATTGGTAACGATCTCTTCAACGGTGATGTCAAAACGTTGTAAGAAGGCGTCTACTACTTCCTCAACCAGCGTTTCAGGCGCGGACGCGCCAGCTGTAATTCCAATTGTATGTGCCTCTTTGAGGGTACTCCAGGGTATATCAGAGGCACGCTGTACAAGAGCTACTTTTTCACAACCTGCTTTTTCCGCAACCTCTACCAGCCGCATCGAATTCGAGGAATTTGGTGCCCCGATAACCAGCATTCCGTCGCACCGTTTCGCAAGAATTTTTACAGCCGCCTGTCGGTTCGTTGTCGCGTAACAGATATCTTCTTTTTTCGGTCCCTCAATGGCGGGAAACCGATTCTTCAAGATACCAACTATTTCCCTGGTTTCATCCACGGAAAGTGTCGTCTGGGTAAGGTACGCAAGGCTTTTCCCCGATTGTGTTGGAGTAAAGGCGCGGGCTTCCTCCGCCGTCTCAACGAGGGTAATCTGACCTTCGGCCAGTTGTCCCATAGTGCCGATAACTTCCGGATGACCGCGATGACCAATCAGGATTATCTCATGATTATCCCGTTCATGGCGTTCCGCTTCCCGATGCACCTTGCTGACTAGCGGGCAGGTGGCGTCGATATAAAACATCTTGCGGTTTTCCGCCTCGGCCGGGACTGACTTCGCGACGCCATGAGCTGAGAAAATTACCGGTACATCTTTGGGAATATCTGCCAGCTCGTCAACGAACACCGCCCCTTTTTTCTCGAGACTTTCAACGACAAAACGATTGTGCACGATTTCATGGCGAACATAGACCGGCGCACCATATTTTTCGAGAGCTCTCTCGACAATCTGGATAGCACGGTCTACGCCCGCGCAAAATCCACGCGGCGCCGCCAATAGCAATGTCCGTTTTGATTTATCCATAGTCAATTCCACGCTTGATTGGTTCATAGAATAGACATAGACATTTGTGAAAACTTGCTAAATCCGTCGGTCCATCCTAGATTTGCCGAACTCATACAACAGTTTCACGGGTAATGCCATATCTAGGCGAGGTAATTTCGAATGACGAAGGCGAAAGTTGCACAAAAATCCCCATATAAAGTGGCCGTCGAAGAAGGGAAGAAGTACGCTTGGTGTGCTTGTGGATTGAGCACTAAACAACCTTTCTGCGATGGATCCCACAAGATTACAGATATCCGGCCCGTCATTCATACAGCGTCAAAATCCGAAGACTTATATTTTTGTGGATGCAAGCAGACAGGCAGTGCGCCGCTGTGCGATGGCACTCATAATACTCTTTAACCCTTTTTCTACCGGTTCATTATGTCCTTTTTCAATCCCATTCAAACATATTTACGTGCCGGTATTCTGGCTGTCCCGCTACTGATTACATCTTGTAGCGGCAGTATTGATACAGATGTGTTTAGCTTTTTTGGCAAATCGGCGCCACCACTCCCCTGTCCGCAGGTAGAGGTTCTGCCTGGTGCCGAAACCATTACAATTTTCAGGGAGGGTGAGGGGCGTGATCTTGTCGATGTCAAGTTTGAAGGCATCATCGCGCCGTTCAGCGGGCAATGCCAGTATGTGGATGATGATACGGCTATTGTTGCTGAATTGATCCTGCGCATCGGAGCGACCAAGGGACCAGCCGCCACCAGCCAGACTGAAGAATTTCCTTTTTTCGTCGCGATTGCGGAAAGAACGGGCGAGATCATCGCAAAGAAAATATTCTATAGCCCTGTTGAAGTTGAGGAAGGTCGCCGCCGTGCTACGGTGCAGGAAGAGATCGAACAACGGATTCCATTGACAGGCCTCAAAACCGGCGGTGATTATGTCATAATTATCGGTTTCCAGCTAACTCGAGAGCAAATGGAATTGCAGAGCTAATTGTCGACGCAGGACCAATACTTGTTTGACTATTCTCAAATCGACATTATTATCGCGCAGATATTCAGTCGATCCCCGCGGGAGAGATGGTCGTTATAAGCCATCGCCGAAGGAGCAACCACCCCGGAAACTCTCAGGCAACCGGACCGCAGGGGGATGAAACTCTGGAAAGCAAATTGCGTATGTGATTTCACCGAAGGGGTAAGCGATATGGCCGTTGCCAGCATCGTCAATTCTCTCAGGTTATAGGACAGAGGGGGTCAATCCAGCGAGTTTTTGCTGGAGAATTTGGCTTTTGTCCGCAACCAGGGTTGTCCTATGAGTGAAAATACGTCGACGAAAAAAACCGTCCTTTATGATTTACATGTCGAGCTCGGCGCCAAGATGGTTCCGTTCGCGGGCTATGATATGCCGGTGCAATACCCGGAGGGCATCCTCAACGAACATTTGTATACCCGTTCTTCCGCCGGGCTTTTTGATGTCTCCCATATGGGGCAACTTGTCATTTCAGGCGAGAATCCAGCAGCAGCTATAGAGAAGCTGATTCCCGGTGATATTCAGGCCCTCTCCAATGGGGAGATGCGCTATAGCTTCCTCACCAATGAGCAGGGCGGTATTCTGGATGACCTTATCGTCACCCAGCGAGGGGAGGACCTGTTCGTTGTCGTCAATGCGGCTTGCAAGGAGCAGGATATTGCCTTGCTGACGAAAGGGCTTGCGGGCGCGGCGACAGTAACAGAGTTGACTGACCGGGCTCTTGTCGCTTTGCAGGGACCGAAGGCAGCAGCGGTCCTAACAAAATATGCGGCGGAAGTCGCCTCTATGCCTTTCATGGGGTACCGCGAAGTTGAGATTGATGGCGTTCCTTGCTTCGTGACGCGATCGGGATACACGGGGGAAGATGGTTTCGAAATTTCCATCCCGAATAGTCAGGCGGATGCGCTGTGTCGGAAGCTGTTAAACAATAGCGAGGTAAAGCCGATAGGGCTTGGTGCGCGTGATTCTCTTCGCCTTGAGGCTGGCCTCTGTCTGTATGGGCATGACCTCAATGAGAAGACGACGCCGATCTCAGCTGGCTTGATTTGGGCGATCAGCAAACGCCGTCGCGAAGAAGGCGGATTTCCTGGCGCTGACATTATTCAGGCCGAAATCGCTAATAAACCAGCGATGAAGCGTGTGGGAATCCTTCCTGAAGGCCGTGCGCCTGCGCGCGAGCATACAGAAATCACGGATGAAGCAGGAAATGTCATTGGTGAGATTACATCCGGGGGCTTTTCGCCAAGCCTGGGTGTTCCCATCGCGATGGGATATGTCCCGCTTGATTTTTCGACCATTGGTACAAAGATAAATCTGCTTGTCAGAGGTAAATCCCGCCCGGCAGTCGTGGCCAAAATGCCATTTGTCGAGCAACGCTATTATCGAGGTTAGTTTTCACTGGAGAGTAAAGAATGTCATATAAATTTACAGAAGATCATGAATGGGTGCTGCTCGAAGGAGAGGTGGCAACAATAGGTATCAGTGACTATGCCCAAGGGCAACTTGGTGACGTTGTGTATGTCGAAGTACCCACCATTGGCGACGAAATTACCAAGGGAGATGAATTGGCGGTCGTTGAAAGCGTGAAGGCAGCTTCTGAGGTCTATTCTCCTGTGAGCGGTGAAATCATCGATGTAAACAGCGAACTGGAAGGCGCCCCGACCAAGGTCAATGAGGACGCGATGGACAGCGGCTGGTTTGCCAAGATCAAGGTGAGCAATAGTTCGGATCTGGACGATCTGATGGACGAAGCTGCGTATAAGGCTTTTCTGCAAGGTCTCGACGAATGAGATATATGCCGCATACCGCTACGGAGCGGAAAGAAATGCTTGCGAGGGTCGGGGTTAAATCGATTGACGATTTGTTCGCCGATATACCGGAAGAAGCACGGCTCACGGATTTGCTTGACTTGCCATTGCATGAAAGCGAAATGGTGGTTGAGAAGAATTTTAGAACACTGGCCGCAAAAAACCTCTCTCCTTATTCCACGCCCTGCTTCCTTGGTGCCGGCGCGTATCAGCACCATGTACCTTCTGTTGCTGACCATATTATTCAACGATCTGAATTTCTAACGGCCTATACTCCGTATCAGCCAGAAATCAGCCAGGGCACCCTTCAGGCTCTTTTTGAGTTCCAGACGCAGGTGGCATTGATCACAGGGATGGAAGTTGCAAACGCGTCCATGTATGACGGGGCCACTTCGTGTGCGGAAGCTGTTTTGATGGCGTGCCGTGTGACCCGAAGAAAAAAGGCTGTTATTTCCGGCAATCTGCATCCCCATTATCGGGACGTAACCCGAACAACACTGCAGTTTACCGAGTTTGAGACAATCGATCTTCCGACCGCTGCTGCGGGAATAGAAAATTTTGACGACCATATCAACTCGGATATAGCTTGCGTCGTTGTTCAAAACCCTGATTTTTTCGGTCGAATCCAGGACCTGACCGCTCTCGCAGATAAATGTCACGAGGCAGGCGTGCTTCTTGTCGTCGTCGTGAACGAGGTGGTCTCGCTAGGTGCGATCAAATCCCCGGGTGAAATGGGGGCTGATATTGTTGCCGGAGAAGGCCAGTCAATCGGTGTGCCACTCTCCTACGGGGGGCCGTATGTTGGCCTTTTGGCGACACGGCAAAAGTTTGTTCGACAGATGCCAGGGCGGCTCTGCGGCCAAACTGTCGATCAGGATGGTAAACGAGGATTCGTCCTCACCCTGTCGACACGCGAGCAACATATCCGCCGCGAAAAGGCCACCAGCAATATTTGCACAAATGCCGGGCTTTGCTCTCTCGCGTTTACGATTCATATGAGCCTGCTGGGAGAGGCTGGATTTACGAAGTTGGCCTCTCTTAATCATTCGCAGGCCGTTACTCTTGCTGAGAAGTTGGAGGCAATTGACGGCGTCAGTCTTCTCAATGATACGTTTTTCAATGAGTTTACGCTCCGCTTGCCGGCGAATGCAGCGGAAATCGTAGAAAAACTTGCGACTAAAGGCGTTCTGGGCGGGGTGCCTGTATCTCGCTTAATCCCGAAAGAGCCGGATATGGCAAATTTGCTTCTTGTCGCCGCAACCGAGACTTGCTCGACCGCGGATATGGATGATTTTGTCGTTGCGCTGAAGGAGGTGCTTGGATGCTAAATAACAAAGGACGCCCCACACAGCCGACTGTTGATAGTAATGTAGATGACTCCCTTGAAACCTTTACAGGGAACAAGGGCTTGGAACTTGAAACACCACTTATTTTTGAGCAAGGCGTTCCGGGAAGAATCGGCGTCGATATGGCTGATCCAAAACCGGTCAAGAGTCGTCTTGGCGGATTGGAACGCAAGGAGAGTGTTGGTCTGCCCGATTTGTCAGAACCCCAGGTTCTCCGGCATTTCGTTCGATTGAGTCGTCAGAACTATGCGATTGACGCAGGCTTTTATCCGCTTGGATCCTGTACGATGAAACATAATCCGCGGATTAACGAGAAGGTCGCTCGTCTCGCGGGGTTAGGTGATCTGCATCCCATGCAGCCCACAAGCACCGTTCAGGGGGCGCTGGAGCTGATTGATGATCTTGCCCATTGGCTCAAGACCATCACCGGTATGCCGGCCGTTACAATGTCACCAGCAGCCGGCGCCCATGGGGAACTCTGTGGGGTGATGGCCATTCGGGCGGCCCATGAAGCGAATGGAGAGGTTCGGACGCGTATCCTTGTGCCGGAATCTGCACATGGTACAAATCCGGCGACGGCCGCCCTTTGCGGATACAAGGTTGAGGCGGTTCCTGCACGGGCGGATGGTCGTATGGACCTGGATGCCTTCGCGGAGAAACTTGGCCCAGATGTGGCGGGCGTTATGCTAACCAACCCCAATACATGTGGCCTGTTTGAAACGGATGTGAAGAGAATCGCTGATCTGGTGCATGAGATAGGCGGATACTTCTATTGTGATGGCGCCAATCTTAATGCCATTCTCGGGCGGGTCCGTCCGGGGGACCTTGGCGTCGATGCCATGCATATTAACCTGCATAAGACCTTTTCCACGCCTCATGGTGGCGGTGGCCCCGGCGCGGGCCCTGTGGTCTTCTCTGAAGGGCTGGCGGCATTTGCACCGGTACCCTACGTCATTCAGGGAGAGAATGGCTTCGAACTTGTTGAGCAGGTGGAGGGCGACGCGGCCCAAAGCTTTGGCCGAATGAAGGGGTTTCACGGGCAGATGGGGATGTTTATTCGGGCTCTGGCCTACATGCAAAGCCATGGCGCCGATGGATTGAGGCAAATTGCCGAAGATGCTGTCCTCAATGCCAACTATATTCGTGTCAGCCTTGATGACAAACTGCATTCATCCTTCGCGGGGATTTGCATGCATGAAGCCCTGTTTGATGACAGCACGCTGAAAGGTACGGGGGTTACGACACTCGATCTTGCAAAGGCAATGATTGATGAGGGGTTCCACCCTATGACCATGTATTTCCCGCTAGTGGTGCATGGAGCAATGCTTATCGAACCAACAGAGAGCGAATCCCGTCAGACCCTTGATCAGTTCATTGGTGCCATGCGGTATTTGTTGGACAAGGCGACTGCGGGGGAGACGGACTATTTCCTCAGCGCCCCTCATTTTTCTCCGAGGCGGAGGCTCGATGAGACCGGTGCGGCGCGTAATCCGGTCTTGCGCTGGATACCTGATGAATCAGCCGATGCGAATGAGAAAACTTCTGTATCAGCAGCATCATAGCCTCCCATTGACGGCTGCAAAACGAAGCCTCGCCAAGTTGGCGGGGCTTTTTTTATGTCATGCCCCTAAAACATAAAAAGTAGGGCACAAAAAAAGCCCCGGACAAAATCCGGGGCCTTTGTTCTAGTCGTGGACATAAGCTCTAGTTGAGCTGTGTTTCCAAACTTTTAATAGACTGATCAATCAAGGCGTCTGCCTTATCTTTTTTCAGTCCATCCTGCATTAGCTTTGTTGCGGCGGCGATTGCCACATCAACTGCGATACCCTGAACTTCCGCAATAGCTTTTTCCTCAGCCTGCCGGATCTTGATTTCTGCAAGCTCCTGACGCCGCATCAAGGTCGCTTCAAGCTCCTTAATGCTTTCCTTGCGGAGGATTTCTGCATCTTCCTTGGCTCGGGCAACGATGTCTTCCGCTGTTTGTAGAGCATCGTGCTGACGCCGCTGATAGTCCGCGAAGAGTGATTGTGCGTCTTCACGAAGCTTCTTGGCTTCCTCTAGCTCTGCATGGATCTTATCCGCACGAGCGTCTAGTTGCTTGGCAATGAGCGGCGGTACCTTGAAATAGACAAGGACACCAAGGAAACCCACAAAGGCAACAGCAACCCAAAAGGTAGGATCATGTAGCATCAGGCGTCTCCCTTCATGCTGGAAGCAACTGCTGCTTCCACGTCTTTCTCGGAAACATCGATGGCAACAAGCTTGGCCACTGCCGATTTCGCGGTATCCCCCGCAATTTCGCGCACATGGCTCAGAGCTGTTTCCTTGGCTTCACGAATGCTGGTTTCGGCAGCTTTTGCCTTCTTCGCCAGCTTTGCGTCCAGTTCAGCCTTGCTGGCGTCCTGTTCCTTGGTCATGGAAGCCTTCAATTCAGAGACTATACCATGAGCTTTGCTGCGTGCTTCAGCGAGAGCTTCTTCATAATCTGCCTTCGCCTTGTCCGCTTCTTCACTAAGCCGTTTTGCCTCTTCCAAATCCGAAGATATACGGTTCTGCCGATTTTCCAGAACATCTGAAATACCGGGAATCGCGACCTTCGCCATCAAAAAGTAAAGAACGACAAACGAAATCGCGAGCCATACAAGCTGCGGCGGGAAGTCTGCAATATTAAGTTGCGGCATACCGGCTCCTTAATCCAATCCTATCGACCTAAAATCTCAAAAGTGAGAAAGGTTGATTAACCGAACAGGATCAGGAATGCGATAACCAGCGCGAACAGCGCAACAGCTTCTGTCAGGGCAAAGCCGAGCAACACGTTACCGAAAACTTTCGGAGCAGCAGCCGGATTGCGCAGAGAGCCAGAAACGTATGATCCAAAGATATTTCCGATACCCACACCAACACCTGCAAGTGCGATAGTCGCAAGGCCAGCACCAATCATCTTTGCGGCTTCTAATTCCATAATATTCTTCCTTCTAAATCAAGAACAACCAATGTTGAAGATTAACTTATACTCAATGATGCAGGTGAAGCGCATCGTTAAGATAGAGGCATGACAGGATGGCAAACACATAGGCCTGCAAGAATGCGACCAGGAATTCCAAGCCTGTCAGAACAACAATAAACCCTAAGGGGAGCCAACCGAGAAAAATCCCGAGGCTGACAACAAATCCGCCAAACACTTTCAGCAGCGTATGCCCGGCCAACATATTGGCGAACAGACGAACAGAGAGGCTGATGGGGCGAACGAAATAAGAGATAACCTCAATCGGTACCAGAATAACCAAGAGCACAGCGGGCACGCCACTAGGTACAAAAAAGGTCAGGAACTTGAAGCCGTGCTTGAAAATACCGATAAGAGTCACGCCGACAAATACAAGCGCCGCCAAAGCGAAGGTAACAATGATCTGGCTGGTGACCGTGAAGGTATAGGGGATCATCCCGAGCAGGTTACAGAACAATACAAACATGAACAGAGTAAAGATGAACGGGAAATACTTGCGTCCTTCTGAACCCACATTGTCCTTGACCATATTGGCGATGAATTCATAGCTGATTTCAGCCATTGACTGCATGCGTCCCGGCACCAGGGCCCGTCCGCGCATGCTCCATGTCAGGAACAAGGTGATTGCGGCGATCGCGATGACCATGAACAGCGAAGCATTGGTAAAGGAGACATCGAGACCACCAACGTTCCATTCCACCAAGCGCTTGATCTCGAATTGTGCAAGAGGGCTATGTTCTGACGCCACGATGCTGTTCCCGTCGTTACTGTTTCAACTTGTTCCAAGGCATCCAACAGATCCGTCGGACGCCTATTCCTCAAACTCGCCGTTATTCATTCGACTGCCGACTTTTATAACGTTGTATAGACCAACAACGGCACCGACAATTAAAAATACCAGCATCAACCAAGGCTTTGTGTCCAACCATTTGTCGAGCAACCAGCCAAACCAGCCACAAACCAGCAATGCAGCAACCATCTCAACAGATAATCGCCATGCCCTGCCGGCAGAACTGTTTTTCTCCACTTTCAAGTCGCTGCGTTTCCAGGAGGCTTGTTCCTGCTTCTGCTGCGCCTTTTCAAGCCGAGCTCTAAATTCTTCTTTCGAGGGAGGTTTAGGCTTATTCATTCATGTCTCCGGATGGAAAGCAAAACGCTACCCATGAACCCCCATTGAAAGCGCGGGAAACATACGGTCTGCCCCCCTGAGTGTCAAGACCCTACAAGCGGCTTTTTCGCCACATTCATGAATGTTTATCACGACTGCTCAAAAGAGCAGGGCGCGCGCCCTTAGGCGGCGTTTTCAGTAATCTCCTTGGCTTGCTCCAGATCGACGGAAACAAGTTGTGAAATTCCCCTCTCTGCCATGGTGACGCCGAACAGTCGATCCATGCGGGCCATCGTGATCGGATGATGGGTTACCACCAGAAACCGCGTGTCGGAGTTTTGGGCAATACTATCTAAAAGATGGCAAAGACGCTCCACGTTGACATCATCAAGCGGAGCATCCACTTCGTCAAGGACGCAGATTGGTGCGGGGTTGGTCAGGAATACAGCGAACAGAAGCGCGACCGCGGTTAATGCCTGTTCCCCACCAGAAAGTAAGGACATTAACTGAAGCTTCTTACCGGGTGGGCTCGCCATAATTTCCAGACCTGCCGCCAACGGGTCATCAGATTCGGTTAACGTGAGATGCGCCTGACCACCACCAAATACCTGTTTAAAAAGATGCTGGAAGTGCTCGTCAACCTTGGTAAAGGCGGCAAGCAATCGTTCCCGACCCTCCCGATTTAATCCAGAAATACCCTGACGGAGACGGGCGATGGCCGCAAGAAGGTCCTCACGTTCTGTGGTCAGCGTCGATAATTGTTCTTCAACTTCCTCCGCCTCTAATTCCGCGCGAAGATTGACCGGGCCCATGTTATCACGTTCCCGCTTCAGCCTCTCCAGCTTGCGTTCACTCTCCTCAACCGATGGAATTTGTTCGTCTTCTTCAATGCCGCCCGCGGTTTTGATCTGCTCCGGTGTACATTCAAGTTTCTCGCGGATTTGTTCAGCGAGTCCTTTCAGCACCTCCGTCATATGTTCGACATCAGCCTGGTGCCGCACCCGTTCTTCACGGCAGGTGGCAAGCGCATCCTGACACTTTTTAAGCGCAGCATCACATTCCATCAGGATCGATTCGGCCTCGGCCAGTTTATCGCGTGCATTGTTTCGCCGTCCTTCGGCGAGGGCAATTTCATCCATCAGGTTGTTGCGTTTAGCCGCAATTTCTTCCGGTTTGTTCTCAATTTCGGTAAGCTCGTGCGCTGTGTCCTTAAACCGCATTTCCAACTGTACAAAATGGGCAGCCATATTTTTATTGCGGTCTATCCAGCTCAGGATTTCTTTATCTATGGCCGTCAGTCGATCGCGGCGGGAGGCTGCTTCCCGGGTTACGCGATCTGATTCGCTTCTAAGAACGGCAAGTTCGTCCCGCTTTTCATGGAGTTCGGTCCGAAGCGTCTCAACTTCAGTCTTACTTCCGTCCATATCGGGCAGTTGATTGAGTGTTCGCTGTTTTCCTGCGAGGTTTTCATCGAGCGATTCTCGCTCCGTGGTTAGCTCGGTTATGTTTTCCTTTAGGGACGCAAGCCGTGATTGCCGCGCGGCGTTCTCTCTTATTTCCTCCGCATGGACCGCCCGAAGCTTGGAAAGTTCCTGTTCCTGCTCACGGTGGCGACGACGGAGTTCCTTAACTTTTTCCGTGGCCCTGCCGAGCAACTCAGAGCAGCTATTCAGGTCGTTTGTTGTGTTTGCAAGAACAGCGCGTTTGGAAACAAGATCTTTCTCTATTTCTACAAGGCGGTTTCTTTGTTCAAGGCGGGCGGCGGCGGCAGTTTTGGCGCCGGCTTTGCGGGTAAAGCCGTCCCACCGCCAAAGGTCACCTTCAAGGCTGACCAATCGTTGGCCGGGCTTCAATTGGCGCTGTAACCCCGGGCCCTCATTCGCATCAACAATGGCAATTTGCGAAAGACGAGCCTGGAGGGCAGTGTGTCCTTTTACGAATTGATTGAGTGTTTTTACCTCGCCATTGAAGACTTGGGATACAGCCAATCCTTCCAATGTTTGCCAATAGGCCGCAGCCGCGTCATCAGCAGGGGCCTCCAACTCATCACCCAGCGCCGCACCCAGAGCGATTTCATACCCCTTTGCGACGGTCAGTTCCTCTATTATGCCGCGCCATTCCCCATCGTCGGTGCTTTCCAGAAGGTGCGACAGAGCGCGTTCTTCAGCTTCAAGCGCAGTGACGTCATGTTCCGCCAGCTTAACTTTATCTCTCGCTTCCCGCTCGGCTTCGTCAGCGGCCTGTCGTTGTATTTCCGCTTCATCGCATGCCGTGTTTAAATCATTAAGCGCTGCGATGTTGTCCTGCAAAGAGGTAGAAGTTCCTGCGTCGTCATCAGACCCAATTTTTTCTTCCAGTGAGGCTTTTTCTCTTTCAAGATCTATGAGCCTTGATTTTATTTTCTGAAGTTGCGCTGTCGCGGTTTCTATTTGCTGTACCAGACTATTTCGCTCCGCGAGTTCTGCGGCAACGGTCTCTGTCTTCTGGTCAAAGGCGCTTTGCATATCCTGAAGTGCGGACGCCCTTTCATTGACCTTTCCGAGAAGGGCTTCTGCAAGTGGACCCGCGTTGTCGGCTTCTTCCTTTAATGTAGCTTTCTCTGCTTCAAGGCGTGTAATCGCTTCTGCCGAATCCTTTTCAAGGTCCTTTTCGCGGATCATATCGTTTGATATCTGGTTTTTACGATCCTCAAGCTGCTTTTTGGTCCGCTTAGCTCGTTCTTCTTCTGCGTCCAGGTTTTCGCGGGCAACGGTCAGGCGATGGGCAGCTGAGGCAGCGGCAGCCTCGGCATCACGCAATGGTTTCAATGCTTCGTTGGCTCGCAAGGTTGCTGATTCGGCAGATGCCGCCTGACGAGTCAGCTCATTAACCGCCATGACAGCCTGTTCATACTTCTGGCGCGCCTCTGCCGCCTTTTCCTGAGCCTGCTGATGCTTACGGAAAAATAGTAAAGCTTCTGTCTTGCGAATATGGCCGGAGATATTGCGATAGCGGTTCGCCTGTCGGGCCTGTCTTTTCAGATTACCGAGTTGTACTTCGAGCTGTTCAATAACATCATCGACACGCTCCAGGTTGGTTTCCGCAGAGTTCAGGCGGAGCTCGGCCTCATGGCGTCGGGAATGCAGTCCAGAAATCCCGGCGGCTTCTTCAAGCAGATGCCGACGTTCCTTTGGCTTGGCATTAATCAGTGCACCAACCCGTCCCTGACTGACGATTGCCGTGGAATGGGCCCCGGTCGCGAGGTCCGCGAATAGAAGCTGGACGTCACGGGCCCGGGCCACCTTGCCATTGATCCGGTAATCTGATCCTGCTTCACGTCGTATACGGCGTGTGACGTCAAGTTCAGAGGACTCATTATAAGATGCCGGGGCCGTTCGTTCCTTATTATCAAGACCGAGTGTGACTTCCGCCGCATTTCGCGCTGAACGCGAGGTGGTGCCCGCAAAGATCACATCATCCATGGCGCCGCCGCGTAGATTACGCGCCGAAGTTTCGCCCATCACCCAAGTCAGGGCTTCGACAAGATTCGATTTACCACAGCCATTTGGACCAACAATCCCTGTGAGGCCGTCCTTTATCAGGAGTTCCGTCGGTTCAACGAATGATTTAAACCCCGACAGTCGTAAATGCGAAAACTTCACAGCCTCTCCATTACTTTATACTCTACGTCAATGTCTTCAGGTAGATGTCCAGCGCCTGGAAACTTCTATCGCGCTCGTATTTATCCCCCTGAATAAATAAAGTCGGCGTCGAATCGACACCAAATTGGGATGATCCAATCAAACTCTCGGACGCAATCGCATCCACCATCTCCTGATCGGTGAGACAATTCACAAATTCTTCGAGGGCCACGCCATTTTGTTCACCAAGCTCAATAAGCGCGAGGGCCGGATCTGCCTGTCGTGTCCAGTTACCCTGTTGTTCAAAAAGAACGTCGACCATTGAGAAAAACTTACTGTCATCACCGGCACATTCCGCGAGGATAGCTGCAATGAAAGCAAATCGGTCCAGCGGGAAATGGCGGTAAACGAATTTCACCTTACCCGTATCGATGTAGTTCTTTTTCAGATCGCCAAAGGTATATTTATGGAAGTTCGCGCAATGGCCGCAAGTCAGAGATGCATATTCAATAATAGTCGCAGGTGCCGTTGGAAAACCAAGGATACGGTCGCTTTGCAAAATCTGCGGCTTCGCGGCATGGGCCGCGCTCGGCGCAAATATTCCTGTGGCAGCGGCTGCTGCGAGGGGCAGGGTGCTTCCTAATGCTACAAAATGTCGCCGAGATATAGTCAATTTGCTATCTTTCCTACTACATGTGGTGCCAGTATAACTTTTCATTCTTTAATCCTCAAACGATTCCTGCGATCAATCACAACATAATAGGGAAATAAATATTTTATAGAGGTTAATCGGCCTCATCCGGGTCATCACGCTTTTGTGTCTTGTTTCGAGCATTCAGCATAGAGGTGGCTACACCTTCAAGGCGCTTCTTCAGTGCCGGTTCGGAAACATCAACTAGGACTTTTGTGATCCAATCCTTCTCTTGTTCTGTGAGGGGGCGGGGAGGTTCGGATTTCTTGGTTTTGGATTTTTGTACGGGGGCCTGAAACAATTGCAGGCGTGAAACCGCCCGGTATCCAAAGAAGCTGTTGATTCGTTCAATAAGCAAAGGCTCAAAATGCTGGAATTCCGGCGCCCACCCAGGTGCAACGCGGATACGAAGAGTTGCATCCTTGTTGCTTTGCCGTGAATAACTAAGCTTTTCCGGGCTTGAGAAATTGGCAAGGTTTGGGCCAACGATGGAGGACCAATGGGTCAGGATATCGGCTTGTGCAAACCCGCGCTTGACCAAGGCCGCCCTTGAGGATTTTCCTATCAGGCTGGCGATTGCGCGGGGTCCTGCATTCGCTTTTGTCTGTCTCACCTTGTTCCTTGTCTTTCCCTAAAGGTTTTTGGGAACTTCGCATTGCCTAGGGGCATAAACTTCGCCATAACTGACAGTTAATATGGTCCAACTAGCTTCATCACAAAAGTCTTTTTCCGCTGCGATCCTTAATTGGTATGATGCGCATGCCCGTAAGTTGCCATGGAGAAGTCCGCCGGGTATGCAGCCCGATCCCTATCACGTCTGGTTAAGCGAGATTATGTTGCAGCAGACAACGGTTGTAACGGTTGGTCCCTACTTTGAAAAATTCCTGAACCTTTGGCCGACTGTTCATGCTTTGGCTGCGGCATCTCTGGATGATGTCCTGACGGCCTGGGCCGGACTGGGGTATTATGCGCGAGCACGTAACCTTCATAAATGTGCGATCGCAGTATCGATTGAATTCGGTGGGCAGTTTCCGAAGGATCGGGACAACCTTCTCTCGCTCCCCGGCGTCGGACCTTATACAGCGGCTGCAATCTCGGCGATTGCATTTGATAAGCCAGAGGTCGTCGTCGACGGAAACATAGAGCGAATTGTCAGCCGTCTTTACCGCATAACGACGCCGCTTCCTGCCGCCAAGAAAGAGATAACAGAATTTGCGTCGAAAATTATGCCGCGCCGTCGTGCCGGGGACTATGCGCAGGCTCTTATGGATATTGGCGCAACAATATGCACACCGCGCACGCCAAATTGCGCAGCGTGCCCGGTGTCTCGTCACTGCGCAGCATTCGCTGCAGGAGATATGGCCCAGTTTCCTGTTAAGGCTCCCAAAAAAGTAAAGCCCACGCGGCGTGCTGTTGTTTTCTGGCTAGAGCGGTCTGACGGAGCTGTATTGTTGCGCCGCCGTGAAGAAAAGGGATTGCTTGGCGGAATGATGGAGTTCCCTTCGACCGATTGGGGAGAGGAGACGCTATCCATCGAGATGGCAATTATGCGACTTTTTCCAGCACATTTTCAGGCATTGGCAGGTCAAGCGGCGCAAAAATCTTTGGTGCGACATACGTTCACGCATTTTCATCTTGAATTACAGCCGGTCGTCACCTCTTTAGAGGCACCAGATGAAACAATCCTTCCCGGAGGCCAATGGGTAAAGCCGGAGGAATTTGGCAGTTATGCCCTGCCAACTCTGATGAACAAAGTTGCGCGTGCCGTGGCGAAAGGGTAGCGCGGGGGAATTTTAAAGGCCCGGCTTGACGAATTCTTCTTTCGACACTTTACCATCCATGTTTTTGTCAAGGGTATTGAACCGCGAAATGCCAGCGGCCTTGATTTCCTCCAATGTGACAATGGTGTCTCCATTAGTGTCCATCTCCCGATATTCATCCGGGACAGGAACCTCGGAATAGGAGGGAGCTGTGACAGAGCGCAGGTTTTCCGCCTGAACATATTCCTCATACTCAACTTTGCCGTCGGAATTGAGGTCGTATTCCTTGAACAGGCGTTCGCGATAAGCTTCGGTCTCAGCCTTGGAAATTGCGCCGTCCGCGTCCCGGTCAATGCCTAGAAAACGGGATTCTTCGTATGAAAATGCTGGATTACTTATTGTGACGGTAAGAGCGCCGCCCAGAATAATGGCTAAAGAAAGCTTGTTCATTGCGTCCCCTCCTTTTTAAGGGGCGCAATGCCCCTTAGTTCATTTCTGCGCGTACCTGTTGTCGCAGCACGTCGATAACGACGGATTTTCCCTCTACGTCAAAATGCCAGAAGGTCCAACCATTACAGCTACTGGCTCCTTGCAATTGGGCCCCAACCTTATGAATTGACCCCGTGACGTCAGAAGCTACGAGGCTGCCATCAGCACGTACCTTTGCTTTATACCGTTTTCGCTGATCAAACAAGATTTGTCCCGCTGACAGTAAGCCCCTTTCTACGACCGAGCCAAAAGGAACTCGGGCTTCCTGCCTTTTGCTGCGCGTAAACTCGAGATCATCTTCGGGGAGTTGACGGACCTTGCGAATACGTTCGAGGGCGACATTGATGTATTTTTCCTCTCGCTCGAGCCCTATAAAATGGCGACCGAGCTTTCGAGCGACGGCTCCGGTGGTGCCGGTGCCAAAAAAAGGATCCAGAATGACATCGCCAGGATTGGAGGCCGCCGTAAGGACGCGGTAGAGTAATGATTCCGGCTTTTGAGTGGTGTGGGCCTTTTCTCCCTCTACTTTTAACCGTTCCCCGCCGCTACAGATGGGTAAATGCCAATCGGAACGCATCTGCACATCATCATTCATGACTTTGAGCGCATCATAATTGAAGGTTAGGTTCTTCGCCTGAGGTCCCTTCGAGCACCAGATTAGCGTCTCATGTGCATTGGTAAAGCGGGTGCCACGGAAATTCGGCATCGGATTGGTCTTCCGCCAGATCACGTCATTCAGGATCCAGAAACCGAGGTCCTGCAAGCTGGCGCCAACACGGAAAATATTGTGATAGGAGCCTATGACCCAGAGGGTACCATTATCTTTTAGGACACGTTTTGCGGCGGCCAGCCAGCTTCGGGTGAAGCTGTCATATGCCTCAAAACTATCAAACTGGTCCCAGTGGTCTGTAACAGCATCGACAAAGCTGTCATCAGGGCGTCGCAACTCCCCAGACAGCTGCATGTTGTAGGGCGGATCCGCGAAGATCATATCTACGGAATTCTCAGGCAGACTGTTCATCAATTCGATGCAGTCACCTTTTAGAATCCGGTCAATCGGTAGTTTTTGTTTCTGTGTCATTCGAATTATTCTGCATTTTTCAATGTCAGTATAGTGATTCGCTCGATTCGCTACGTCAATATAATTTGTTGAATCAGTATGTTAGAGAATAATTCTAAACTTTCGCTTAATCATGGTTGAGAAGGGCGCGGATCGGCGCAAAACTTCGCCTATGTTGTGGTGTGACGCCAAATCCTATCAATCCCTTGCGGTGCTCTGCCGTTCCATAACCGGCGTTTTTCTCCCATCCATAGTGCGGAAATTTTTCTGCGAGGGCACACATTTTCCGATCTCGTGTCACTTTTGCCACTATAGAGGCGGCCGCTATGGAGAGTGAACGGCTATCTCCTTTGACAATCAGGCGTGTTGGCAGACCAAGTTTTGGGTCTTTATTGCCATCGACAAGGGCAACATCGGGTCTGTTCGGAAGGGCCGCGACAGCCCGGCGCATTGCAAGCAGACTCGCTTGTAGAATATTCAGTCTGTCAATCTCCTGAACGCTCGCTTCACCGATGCCGACTGTCGCAACATGATAAATGTCGTCGTAAAGTTTTTCGCGCCTGACTTTAGAGACTTTCTTGCTATCCTGAAGGCCGACCGGAATGTTCTCAGGGTCAAGAATGACAGCTGCGGCGACCACTGGTCCGGCAAACGGACCGCGGCCGACTTCATCGACGCCCGCAATACGTCCCGTTTCTTGTATTTCAAAAGAAAAATCTGGGAGGTTCGAATTATATGTACTCATACCTCTTCAATAACATGCGTCAGACACTAAAATAAATTCATTTGTCTCCTGTCACGTCCCGGTTTTTGGAAAAGATGGGTCGCAAGTTTATACTTACTGCTCTCAAACCCGAGTTGCCGGCACGCGAGACGAAATCTTTTATTTATAAGCGCCGCATAGGGGCCTGTTCCCACCATACGCTTTCCAAATTCTGCGTCATAATCTTTCCCTCCCCTGGTAGAGCGTACAAGTTTCATCACTTTCGCCGCTCGGTCCGGAAAGTTCTCCGAAAGCCAGTTTTCGAAAAGGTCAGCAACATCTCTTGGCAAACGTAGTAACAAATATATTGCACTTTCCGCCCCCTTATTCCGCGCATTCAGTAAAATCTGTTCCAGTTCATGGTCGTTAAGACCGGGAATAATGGGAGAAGCCTGCACCAGCGTTCGCACCCCCGCCTTGCTGAGTATCTCGATTGCCTTAAGGCGCTTATAGGGCGCGCTTGCTCTTGGTTCCATAACGCGTGCAAGCCTCTTGTCCAGAGTTGTTATGGATATCCCAACCGAAACGAGATTGACTTTTGCAAGAGGAGCCAGCAGATCCAGATCTCGCAAAACAAGGTCGGATTTCGTTGTTATTGTAAACGGGTGTCGGGCTTCGGCCAGCAGCTCAATAATATCCCGTGTTATTTTCAGCCTTTTTTCAATCGGCTGATACGGGTCTGTGTTCGTCCCCAAGGCAATGGGCTTGCACTGATACGCAGGGCGGGAAATTTCTGCGGCTAACAGCTCCACCGCATTGGGTTTGGCAAACAGCTTGGTTTCAAAATCAAGGCCAGCGGAGAGGTTCATGTATCCATGGCTTGGTCTGGCATAACAATAAATGCACCCATGTTCACAGCCCCGATACGCATTGATTGATTGATCAAATGGAAGGTCCGGTGACATATTCCGGCTAATAATGGACTTTGGCCGTTCCATTGTGACAGTCGTTTTTAAGGGTTCTCTGTCGTCCAGCTCAGCGGTTCCCCATCCATCGTCGACGAAGTCTCTTTTCGCTGTCTCAAACCGGCCATCCGGATTGACGGTTGCACCGCGCCCGCGCCTCCGGGTTTTATCAATTGGGATGATTGGAGTATCCTGCATATAGCTAGATTACCTAGCTTAAAAGAACAAAACAAGAACAATTAAAAGGAGGGGCGCGACGGATTTCGAAATCTCAGACGTTAAACAAATATGTCGGTCATGACGAAGGAGGAAGCAGATGCGAAAATTCGGTATTCTTTTACTCGGGACAATATTGTTGGGTAGCTTTTCCGTTGCACAAGCTGATTCATGGCACAGTAAAAAGTATTACGGCAAGCCTAAAGGAACAACGGGAGATGTCACGGCCGTTTATGGCAAGAGCTATGGTCATACGCCGAATATCGGGCGTGATATTACCTATGGCCGTCAAACTTCGAAGAAAAAATATGACTATAAGGCGCCGGCCAAGTCGAAACGCCAGGCACCGAAAGTCATTTATGTGAAGCCAAAATATAAACAAAACCACAAAACATATAATCAAAAATCGCATCGGCCGAAATACGTGTATGTAAAACCAGCCTATGTACCGCGATACTATGGCTATCACTCTTACCGCGGATATTATTGGCCTTTTATTAACACGCGTTTCGTTGTCAATTTGACGACACGCCAGATCGAACATCATCATCAGTCCATATATTTTGCACTGGATAGACCAGTTGGTCAGGTCACGAGTTGGCATGACAGTGGTCGTAGCGGGCGCATCGTCATTCTTCGGGATGGATATGACACTTATGGCAATCTTTGTAAGGAATACAGGCAAACAATAAACTACAGAGGCCGTGTTACCAGTAGTGTGGAAGTATCCTGTTTATCGAGAGAGGGATACTGGATTTCTAGTTAGTGCAAGCGCGGCGCGGCGAATTATTTGATACTCCTGCGGCCTTTATGGCTAAGCAGATTTTCTGTTGGTCAATCCTGCTGATCTATGCAGCCTGAAGGGGTCAACCTTTTGACCGCTTTTCATGTTCCTGGAGGCGATCGAACAGTTCAACGAAATTACAGGGCATAAATCTGTAATCGAGTTGATGAACAAGAATGTCGTCCCAAGCATCCTTCACCGCACCGGTAGATCCTGGCAGTGCGAACAGATAGGTGCCACGCGCGACCCCGGCGCTTGCCCGTGACTGAATGGTTGAAGTCCCGATTTTCTGGTAGCTGAGCATGCGAAAAAGCTCACCAAATCCCGGGATTTCCTTTTCATAAAGGCCAGAGAAGGCTTCAGGCGTCACGTCGCGGCCTGTCACGCCGGTTCCGCCGGTTGAGATGACGACATCGACATTCACATCATCGAGCCATTGTGTGACGACTTTCTGGATATCATCAATATCGTCATGAACGATTTGCCTATCGGCAAGCGCATGTCCTGCGGATTCAATCCTGTCCACAAGTGTCTGACCTGATTTATCCTCGGCAAGCCCCCGGCTGTCAGATACAGTAAGGACAGCAATACGCACAGGTATAAAGGGGCGGGATGTATCAATTCCGGGCATTATCGGCGATCTCCTTTTCCCAGTGATCCAGTGGTTGATACTCCGGCCATTCGCCGCGCGCAATTTGATCCAGCGCGGGTAGCTCCTGCCCCATACGATGACGGTAAATCCAGAAGTTTGTCAAAACTCTTTTGATAAAATTCCGGGTTTCCTTGCTTGGCATCGCTTCAATAAAGAAAAGCGGATCATCATTATACTTGGTTTCTGACTTCCATTTCTTCAAATTTCCAGGCCCCCCGTTATAGGCAGCTGTCAGGTTGAAGAGATTGGTGTCGACATCTTTATATCCCATTAGATAGGTCAGGTATTTCTGGCCCAATTCAAGGTTATATGCCGGATCAAAGAGTTTCTTGTTGTCCCGGTTTCGAAGGGACCGGTCGCCGGATAAATAGCTCGCGGTGGATGGCATGATCTGCATCAGGCCTTTCGCACCAGCGCCGCTTCGCGCGAGGGAGTAAAAGCCAGACTCCTGTCGCATAAATGCATATATTAATGCGCGGTCTACCTTGAAGCCGTTTTTCGGATGCCATTTCGGCATCGGGTAGATTGCAGCATCCCAGGGTTCATTTTCGTTTTCCCAAAGATAGAGCCCAATCCGCATCGCGACGGACGGCGCACCGATCTGCTCGGACAGTGCAAGCAAAAGCGGCGCAAGTTCGTCATTTGCGCTGGGAAAGGCGGCCCTGAGCTCTTGGGCAGCAAGATTATATTGACCGATTTCACTGAGAGCGACAGCACGTTTTGCTGAAGGAATCTTCATCAGCCAGGAAATCTGCTCTGAGTTCAAGGATGGTAAGTCCCAGCTGAAGGGCTTTTCGACGCCGAGTTGGCGCAACGCAAGAAGACCATAGAATGTGCGCGGCTGGCTCGCCGTCTGTTCAAGATACCGGTATGCTTTTTCGGGTGCGCCGAGCTTCAGATAGGCGCGGGAAGCCCACCAGTTTGCGGCCGTGTAGTTCCAGTCTGAAATCCGGCTGACTTCCGCCAATTTAGAGAAATGTTCGGCGGCTTTTTCAATCTTGCCCAGTCGCCAGGCAGAGAGGCCCGCAGTCCAGTCCGCGAGCGGTACATATTTACGTGAGTTTTTGAGGGCCGCTACGGCAAATTCTATCGCTTGTTCATCTCGTGCATGTAAAAAATAGCTCTTCGCAATTTTTTCCCGAAGCTGATCAAGCTCCACTTGATCGAGCAGCTTCCTGACTTTTTTCTGTCGAAGATACTTTGCCGCGTTGGTTGGTTGATCCCGATAGAGATACTGTTTGACCACACGCTTGGCGTGAGCGACATCATTGTGCGTTTGCGCAGATCTCTTGCGAGTACTTTTATAGGGACGCGAGAGGAAGACGGGCTGTCCGGGGCCGGTCCCTCCCAGATAACGGCCATAGAGTGGCTCTGTTAAAGGTTTCCACCCTTCCTGCCGTCGGCTTTTCGCCAGCTTGTAAAGTCGATGTGCGTTCGGATGGTCATAGTAAGCTTTCATCCAAAGATGAAGCTCTTCATAGCTGGCCCGGTACTTGTTAGGGTGCATATAACGCTGGAACCTGACATGGCCGAGAAGAATACTATCTGACAGGGCTTCTGTCAGTTGATCGGCCTTTTCCCATTGTCCCGCGTCCTGTAAGACGAATATCTTGCGATATCTTTCTGCATCAGCAGTTGAGAGCACAGTTGGGAGCGGGCCTGCAAGGGCCGGCAAGCTCGTAACCACGAGGGCGGATATCAACAGCGCCATCGACGCGATTAATCTGGAGAAATATTTCATAGACCAGACAACAAAAAATAAAATGTGATCTAACAGGGTAAATGCAACCCGTTAGGATAAGGTTATAGCGTGTCTTCCATTTCAGCTTTGAGACTGAGCAAGTCCGCCCAGGCAAATTTCTTTGATGCCGGTTGGTCAATCAAAAAGGCCGGATGAAAAATCGGCAGCATTCTTGCGCGAACGTCGTTAATTTGCAAATCATTCCAAGTGCCGCGTAGTTTGTTGATGCCCGTTTTTTGATTGAGGAGGTACCCTGCTGCTTCTCCGCAGGCCAGAATATAGGCGGGTTTGGCAAGCTCAATATGGCGCATTGCAAAGGGCAGACAAAGTGCGCGTTCTTCCTCTGTCGGCGCACGGCCACCCGGCGGGCGCCAGGGAATCGCACTGGCAAGATATACATCATGGCGTCCAAGGCCTATGGCAGACAGCATTTTATCGAGTAGCTGTCCTGTTGCCCCTGAGAAGGGAAGCCCGCTTCGATCTTCATCACTTGATGGCTGCCGGTCGATGATCATAAGTTTTGCACCGGGTGTTCCCTCGGCAAATACAGTATGGCTTGCCAACTTCTTAAGGGAGCAATAGTCAAAATTCTCCAACGATTGCTGCAATGTCTCGATAGTTTTGCAGCTTGCGGCAATCTCCATCGCTTTCTTAACGCCCTCTGCACGGGATGGAATTGGCACGGCCGTTGCAGCTGCTTGCTTGCGAGGTGATGTGGCGACAGTTCTTGGATGAACGGCAGCATCTGTGGGGGGCGCCGATTGTGTTGCCGCCTGTTCAAAGCGATTGAGAGGCTCTTCGCCAATTGCTTCCGTTACACCTGCGTCGAGATAAAAACGGAGCAGTGCCGCTATGTCGGGTTCTGATTGCATGCCCTATCATAACAGGCATTTTCAGCTTTCGAGAAGATAGCGATTGGAAGATTTTTTATCCCGAGGAAGGAATGCCGGAGAAACTTAAATGAGTTTGGGGCGGTATTGTCGCGACGTCTGATGGTATATAATCCGGGAGCTTCATTCAAAATGGCTGGAAACTGCCATAATCCCTTGTAATCGGGATTGACGCGAAATAAAAAAAATATAGTGTCGTGGATAAATATGCCGGGCTTGGGCGAATAGAGCGTTTTTGCACAGGACACCGGTTCAAGGATAGGAAACGGCTGTTAATCAGTCGGAAAAACAAGAAGAGGCATTTGATGGAACGCGAATCTATGGAGTTTGATGTTGTTATTGTCGGCGGCGGCCCGGCTGGGTTGTCAGCGGCAATAAAGTTGCGCCAACTCGCTGTTGAGGCTGGCATTGACATTTCCGTATGCGTTCTTGAAAAAGGGTCGGAAATTGGCGCTCATATCCTCTCGGGCAATGTGTTCGAGACCCGTGCGCTGGATGAACTTATTCCAGACTGGAAAGAAAAGGGCGCACCGCTCAATACGCCGGTTAAATCAGAAAAGTTCTTCTTTATGACTGAGTCGAGCGAGCTTCGCTTTCCGAACTTCCTGCTGCCGAAACAGTTGCACAATCACGGTAACTATATCATTAGCCTTGGGAACCTTTGTCGCTGGCTTGCGGAACAGGCAGAAGCGATGGAAGTCGAAGTTTATCCGGGCTTTGCCGCCGCAGAAGTGCTCTATCATGAAGATGGAAGTGTCAAGGGCGTTGCTACCGGGGATATGGGTGTTGGCCGTGACGGCGAGAAAAAAGGCTCCTTTGAACCAGGTATGGAGTTGCATGCAAAATACACCCTGTTTGCTGAAGGTGTGCGCGGATCATTAACGAAAACTCTTTTCGAGAAATTCAACCTTCGTGAAAATTGCGATCCACAGACCTTTGGCATTGGTATCAAGGAGCTGTGGGAACTGGATCCAGAGCAGCATAAGGAAGGACAGATCTTCCATAGCTTTGGCTGGCCGCTCGACCGTAATACCTATGGCGGCTCCTTCGTCTACCATCTGGAAAACAATCAGGCCTATGTTGGCTTCGTAGTCGCGCTTGACTATCAAAACCCGTATCTGTCGCCCTATGATGAATTTCAGAAATTCAAAACTCATCCGATGATGAAGGAAATGCTGAAGGGTGGCAAACGCATTTCTTATGGTGCGCGTGCCATTAACGAAGGCGGCTTTCAATCCGTGCCGGAACTGGTGTTCCCGGGCGGCGCATTGATTGGCTGTACAGCCGGCTTCCTGAACGTACCAAAGATCAAGGGATCCCATACCGCCATGAAGTCGGGCATGATGGCGGCGGAAGCCATTGTTGCCGAAATGAAGCTGAACGCGGAGGCGCCAGCCAAGGTACTGGACGCGTATCCGGCGCTTTACAAGGATTCCTGGGTTTATGACGAGCTTTACCGTGTCCGCAATAGCCGACCAGCCTTTAAATGGGGCTTGCTTGCCGGGACGATTTATACAGGGCTTGATCTTAAGATCCTGGGCGGCAAAACGCCTTGGACATTTAAGCATCATGACGATCATTCAGCGCTTAAAAAGGCGAAGGATTGTAAGAAAATTGATTATCCGAAATATGATGGCGTTTACACCTTCGACAAGCCGTCTTCGGTATTCCTCTCCAGCACCAACCATGAAGAGGATCAACCGGTTCATCTCACCTTGAAGGATGACAGTGTCCCCGTTGCCATAAACTATGCGGAGTATGCCGGGCCGGAACAGCGCTTCTGCCCCGCGGGTGTCTATGAGTTCCTGACAGACGATGACGGGTCTAATCCGCGCCTGCAAATCAATGCGCAGAATTGCGTTCATTGCAAAACCTGCGATATCAAGGACCCGACGCAGAATATAAATTGGGTCGTCCCCGAAGGTGGCGGTGGGCCAAACTATCCTAATATGTAAAAAGTTAGCTTGTAGCTCTGAAATTTGGTTTCATGCGGGTTCGGGACGCCCTACATACTGTATAAATGTAGCTTTCTCGGCGGACCACGCGCCGGGTCGAAAACGTAAAGGTAGATTGACTGATATGGCAGGCGCGGGCGTGAAGAAGTTTAAACTGGTCTTTGGTGGTATTATTCTGACTGCGGCGCTTGGTGCGTGTGCGGCAAACAGTGCGTCAAGCGAACGTCACTCCTTGCCGCTTTCTTTCCAGGACGCCGGCGGGACGACGGACGTTTTCCCATCGTCATATTTTGGCGAGTATCTAGCGGGCCGGGAGGCTTTGCGGGAACAGGATGCAACCGCCGCGCTTGGTTATTTTGAAGATGCCTTGCGCGACCAAGGTGATGACGATGTTTTGCTGGATATCGCGCTGCAGGCGGCCCTTTCCAAGGGGGATATAGAGCGCTCTAAGTCCCTGGCCTCCAAGCTGATTGAGCAGGATGTCAATAGTTCAAGTGCTTATCTTGTCTTGGCTATCGAGTCACTGAGTCAGAAGGACTTTTCCGCCGCTCGGGGTTATCTTGAGAAGACAGCAGACAATGGGTTTAATGTCTTGCTGAAACCTTTGCTTATGTCCTGGATAAAACTAGGGCAGGGGGACATAGATGGCGCGTTTTTGGAACTTGACGCGCTCGACAAATACAATGGCTTTGACGCGCTCAAACAATATCAGTCGGCTTTACTAAGCGATGTTTCTCAGGATCAGGCGCTAGCAGATCAACGCTATGAGACAGCACTGGCCGGGCCTTCTGGGCGGGCGGTTCGCCTCATTCAGGCTTATGGCGCCTATCTTGATCGGACTGGCAGACGGGATGATGTTGAGAAGCTCTTTGGAGACTATATTGAAAAATACCCGCTTAGCCCGACGATCCAGCTAGAGTTTGCCGCTCTGGAAAAGGGACAGTCACTCGAGCCAATTGTGAAAGATCCTGTTGAAGGTGCCGCGGAAGCCCTTTATAGCGCAGCCTCCATTATCGGTCAGGAGCGTGCAGTTGGTGTCGCCGCGACATATGTTTATTTTGCCTTAAAGCTAAAGCCGGAATTCCCCATGGCGCGGATGCTGCTTGCGGAAACTGCTGAGGATCGGAATAAATGGCAGGAAGCATTCGATCTTTACAGTGAGATTAACCCCAAGTCCGCATACGGAAAAAATGCCCAAATTCGTACCGCTTGGGTAACCTACAGGCTGGGGCGGGTCGCAGAAGCGAAAGAGCGGCTTGAGGCAGTCGCGGCGGAATATCCGGTTGATATCGAAGCGCTTGTTGTTCTCGCAGATGTCAGTCGGGACTCGAAAGACTGGAATGAGGCCGCGCGAAATTATGGCCGCGCAATTGACCGTCTCTCTGAAATTCTGGAAAGGCATTGGTCCCTCTTTTATGCGCGGGGCATAGCCTACGAGCAATCCAAACAGTGGCCGCTTGCCGAAGCTGATCTCCTGAAATCACTTGAACTTCAACCCGACCACCCTCAGGTTCTCAATTACCTTGCTTACTCATGGGTGGATCGAAATGAGAATCTGGACCAGGCGAAAGACATGTTGATCAAGGCAGTCTCTTTGCGGCCACGTGACGGCTATATTATCGACAGCCTCGGCTGGTTATACTACCGGCTCGGAGAATATGACGATGCAGTTGTACAGCTTGAAAAAGCGGTCTCGCTGGAAGCTGCCGATCCGACGATTACGGATCATCTTGCGGACGCTTACTGGCGGGTGGGTCGTCGGGAAGAGGCGCGTTATCAGTGGCAACGGGCGCTCTGGCTTGATCCTTCGGAAGATCAGATTCCCCTGATTCAGGAAAAACTGAAATCCGGCATCAAGGATGACATCAAAGCTCAGAAGTAGTTTAGTAGGTCGTATGATTACAGCCATTGCCCGCGCCAAGATTAATCTATTTCTCCATGTCACAGGCAAACAACCGGACGGGTATCATCTGCTTGAAAGTCTGGTGGTTTTTCCAGATGGAGGCGATGAAATAACGGTGAGTAAGAGCAAGGATCTCTCACTTGAAGTCATTGGTCCCTTTTCTCACGCGATTGGAAGTACGGATGAGAACCTTATCCTGAAAGCGGCTCAGTTGTTGAAATCAGAGAGCGGGACAGATCAGGGTGCGCACATAACTCTGGTAAAGAACTTGCCGGTCGCCGCTGGAATAGGGGGCGGATCCTCTGACGCGGCGATCACGCTGAAAACTCTTAACGGCTTGTGGGGTATTGATTTTTCTGATGACAAATTAAGTCAACTTGGGTTGACGCTTGGCGCAGATGTTCCAGCTTGCCTGTATGGGAAGCCTGCGATCATGTCAGGAATAGGGGAACAGTTAGCGAAAATTGATCATTTCCCAGAGTTTGATATTTTACTGGTTAATTCAGGATTAATGGTTTCAACCCGGGATGTCTTTTCCCGGCTGGAAATTTCCCGGCAGCCTTCAAGTGATTTTTGTTTTGAGGATATGACGCGCAATGAGCTATTTTCTGCGCTCGCGACCATGCGAAATGATTTGGAGGAGCCCGCCTGTCAAATTGCGCCTGTGGTTAAGTCAACACTTTCCGCGATAAGAGGCCAGAAAGAGTGTCGCCTCGCCCGGATGAGTGGCAGCGGTGCGACATGCTTCGGATTATTCGAGACAGAACGGGCCGCGCAGATGGCGAAAAATGCCATACAATCGCACCATCCTGATTGGTGGGTACAGACGATGGCCGTCGGACTCTAGGGGCGGACATTTCATCTTTTCCCTATTTTTTCAAATTTTGGCTTGAGCTTAGTCGGACCTTTGGATAGAAAGAGGCTCCTCATTGGGGTGTAGCCAAGCGGTAAGGCAGCGGGTTTTGATCCCGTCATGCGCAGGTTCGAATCCTGCCACCCCAGCCAGAACCTCATTTCACCTAGTCCAATATCATTTATAAATGATGATATATCGGTTTAAGGTCTCCTGTATTACCCTATAGGCTCTCTGACGCAAAAGGTATGTACCTAGACGTTAGGTTTAATTGCAGTAAATACTGGCGGTATAAATATTGTTTCGTCGACATGGAAAATCAGCTCGCGCATTTTTCTGGAAATAAAGTTGTTAAGGCTTATGACCGAGCGCAATTCTTCAATGACCAAAAAACCATGATGCAGGAATGGGCTGATTATATAGAGGGCGTCGCAGATTGAATTGTGCGCTCGTATTCTATTTAACCTGCACTAACCTGACAACAAAGCCCCCTTTATTATTCCAGCTATGTTGCCCATCAATCGGGCAAATAGATTGCAAGCCAGGTTGGAGGCTATAAGTCGTTTAGCTGGAAATTACCAAAATCGTTTCAAAATAAGAATGCCCGCAAAGAGTGGTAGACAAGATTATTGTGATATGTTGTACTGAGAGAACATTGTTCTGTATATAGAACATACGGAGGGAGAAAATGATAAAAAAGTTTAGGACTATCTCACGGCTGCTCGTCTTGGGCGCAGGGTTTCTCGGTTGCTTAGTCTCTTCTGTTGCAAATGCGGAAGATAAGGTTGTTTTGAAGGTGGCGGATATCTTTCCAACAACGCATTACATATTGCTAGAGGGAACACAAAAATGGATGGACAAGGCGGTTGAGCTGAGTGAGGGGCGTATTGAGTTTCAGTATTTTCCAGCGCAGCAGCTTGGTAAGGCCAAGGATATCATGAGCCTTACTAAATCTGGTGTTGCTGATGTGGGAGCTATTATTCCGGCATATGTACCTGAGAAACTGCCTTTGTCTGCGGCCGGTGAATTGCCGGGTATGTTTAATACTGCCTGTTCAGGCTCAAACGCTCTGGCAGAATTAACAGCGCCGGGTGGAATTCTTTACGAGCAGGAATTCAAGCCACAGGGGTTTCATGTTCTATATACCAATATGCTGGCGCCCTACACGGTTGTGACATCCGAAAAGGCGCTAAACTCTTACAAAGATCTTGCCGGTTTAAAGCTGTATGCGTCTGGTGATGCAAAGCATGAAACTCTAACAAAGCTTGGTGCAACGCCGATCCGGTTGAGCGGCCCTGAAATTTTTGAGGCGGTCGAACGTGGAACCTTGGATGGAGCTATGCTTGCCTATATTGGGCTGCCGCCTTATAGCTTGGATGAAGTGATGAAGTATGGTCTGACGGGGGTTAATTTTGGCAGTACAACCGTTACCTATGGCATGACGACCGAAAAGTGGAATTCGCTCGATTCTGAAATCCAAAAAGCATTAACAGATGCGGCGGCATATGCGAGTAACGCGCTTTGCAGCTACAGTGATAGTATGAATTCCAAAGCCCTGGAAGATCTGAAAAGTGGGGGTGCGCAAATTCATGTAATCGGAGGAGATGAGGCTGCGGCACTGAACAGGGAGCTGGAACCAGTTATCGAAAATTGGACGAAGGTTCTGGAAGAGCGGGGGAAACCCGCGAAAAAGGTCATAGAGCAGTACCGTGAAGCTGTGTCTAAACACGAATAATCGATTAATGGAGAACGGGCCGATAAGAATGCCTCGTTCTCCATCTTTTGGGGTTTGTGCAAAATCAAGCTAGTTTACTTGGGTGGTTTGCCGCCGATAGCGACTGTGATCTCATCTGACGTACTACGTAAAGCATTGCCAAAGTGTTCAAGTCGCCCTTCGCTTAATGTGGAGGTGGTTGCCGCGCATGCAATGACTCCAATAGGTTCGCCCATTACGTCGAAAATTGGGGCGGCAATAGCATCAATCCCCTCCAGATTTTCTCCATGTCCAACCGCATAGCCGCGCGCGCGAATTTTTTTAAGATCGTCAATAATTTCGGCGGGGTCGGTCATTGTTTTTGGCGTCAATGGAATGACCGAAACCGAATTGACGAGCTCCTCGGCTTCCCTGGAAGGTAAATAGGCTAGTAGGGCTCTTCCTGAAGCACTATGGGTGATCGGAATTCTTGTGCCTATTGATATAATAACACGCACGTCGTCTGCACAATCCTGTCTGTCGATTACCAATAGACGATTAAAATTGACACGTTGCTCCAGCACGACACTTAAGCCGGAATTCTCTACAAAATTCTGCAGATAGGGTCTGGCGACATGTATTAGGCTCAAGTCCTCAACAATAGTTCGAACAAATTCAAGAAAAATTGGGCCAAGCGAGTATTTTTTTGACTCTATGTCAAATAGTACGAAACCATGAAGCTGCAGGGTTTTTAGAATAGCATAACAATTACTTCTTGTTAGGCTTAGGTCTTTCGCTATTTCTGCCCCGGTCGCACGTTTATTGGCTTTCAAATAATGAAAAATTCTGATCGTACGTTCAACTGCCGGTACAGAATAACGTTTAGTATCATCAACATCTTTGTACGACATGCACTTCTCCAGTAAAGCCAAGAATACGCATAACTTCCACAAGCTGCTTGAGCAACAAAATTATCCATGGATTAGTTGACGGCTTTCTCAAGCAATGATAATTGTATTGTATATAGATCATAGTTCTATATAGAGAACAAAAAAGCCAGAAGAATTTGTCTTGGGAGAATTTTGTGGGCACTCGTACCAGTAAGTTAAGTTCAATTGATTTGGCGCTTGATGGGCTAGAAGATGGTCAAACTCTGATTATAGGGGGATCATTGTTTCACAATAAGCCGATGTTTCTTGTGAGAGAAATTATCCGGCGGCAGATAAAAGATCTGATCGTTGTTTCAGTTCCACAGGCATCCATAGATGTGGATTTACTTATTTCGGCGGGCTGCGTCGCGGAGGTGAGGGTTCCTTATATGGGATTTGAGTATCTGGGCCTGGCGCCTGGCTTTCGAAAAGCAGCCAGCGACGGAAAAATTCGGGTCTGGGAATGCGATGAAACGCATATTCTGGCTGCTCTCGAAGCATCTGCCAGAAAACTTCCCTCTGGTATCGCTAAGGCAGGTGTCGGAACCGATGTGCATCGACTGAATCCTGACCTGAAACTTGTTAAAGATCATATCTCCGGTGAGCCGTTGACGGCTGTAGCAGCATTGAAGCCGGATTTGGCAATCATGCATGCTGCCGCAGGCGATAAGTACGGGAACCTCCGGTATTCGGGCTATTCATTTGCGGATTTGATGGTAGCGGAGGCGACACGACAAGGGGGCGGTAAGGTTGTGGCCAGCGTTGATGAGGTAGTTCCTAATGCGAGTTTTACGAAGGATCCTTTCCGAACAAACATTTCGTGTATGTTGATCGACCACGTGATTGAGGCTCCTTATGGCGCCTATCCCTGCTCTTCTCACGGCAGCTATCAGTTCAACGAAGCGGCAATCGTCGAATATCTCAATGCTTCCAAAACTGAACAGGGGACGTTGGACTACATAGACGATCATGTCATGTCCGTACCAAGCCACGATGAATATCTAGATAAACACGTAAATTTACATTCGTTAATTGAAGCGAAGGCGAAAACCTATGTCGATTGAAAGTTCACCCGTAGCCTGGCCGGAATTGGCCGCATTTGTCTTGAGCAAGGAACTGGGGGATGGCGAGATAGGTTCACCTGGAGGAGCGCGTAGCGAAATACCGCTTGCTGCAGCGCGTCTAGCGCAGCTAACACATGCCCCCAACCTAATGATAATTACCAGTGCCGCCGGGTTTGTGGCAAACAGTGTGGGGAAGGCGCCCGCACCCCTGTTCCACTCTACTATGGACTATAGAAATATATATGCCGGAACCGAGACGGTGTTGAACTTTATGTCGGTCTTCAACACACCAAGAGATTGGTTTTTCGCTGGCGGTCTTCAAGTCGACAGCTTTGGCAATCTCAACATGACCGCAATTGGAGACATCAAGGCGCCTAAGTTGAAAGGACCCGGTGGAGCAGGCCTGTCTTACGCGAGCTCGGTTGCTCGGCGATATTTCATCTATATGCAACAGCATTCCAAACTATCGTTTGTGAACAAGCTCGATTACGTCACGGCGATGGGATATGGCAGCGGGCCGGGCGATCGCGAAGCGCTTGGTCTTGTTGGCGGAGGACCAGCACTTGTTTTCAGCCCAATGGCCGCAATGGATTTTTGTAACGTCACTAAACGTATGCGATTGCGATCGGTGCATCCAGGGCACACCGTGGAAGAAGTGCTGGACAATACCGGTGCCGAAATCATTGTTCCGGAAGACGTTCCGACAACAGCCTTGCCGGATGCAGAGACAATAGAAATATTGCGTACGAAAGTGGACCCCTCCGGTGTGTTACAGAACTTGAAGGGAGCGAGATAATGGCTGATGTAGCGCAACAACCACTTCAGGGAGTCAAGGTTCTTGATCTGGGCCGTGCGTTGGCGGGACCTCTTTGCTCATTGATGCTCGGCGATCTCGGTGCGGATATAATAAAAATTGAACCTCCCGGACTGGGGGACGACAGCCGCGCGTGGCCACCCTTCCAAAATGGGGAAAGTACCTATTTTGTGAGTGCCAATCGTAACAAAAGAAGCATTGTGCTGGACCTCGGGAAAGAAGAGGGGCGCGATGTCTTCCGGAAGATGGTTGCCTCCGCTGATGTCGTGGTCGAGAATTACCGGCATGGTGTGATGGATGGTTGGGGAATTGGCTATGAGGCACTTCGCGAGCTCAATCCCGCACTGATTTATTGTGCAATCACCGGATTTGGACGGTCGGGACCATATGCGACGAAACCGGCAACCGACATATATATGCAGGCGTTTGGTGGATTGATGAGTGTTACCGGAGAGGTTGATGGAGGACCCATTCGTACCGGTGTGAGTATTTGCGACTTGACGACCGGTATGTTCGCTTCCCTCGGGGTTACGGCTGCATTGCAGGCCCGTAATATAACCGGTACAGGACAGCTTGTTGATACTTCTTTGCTGGACGGCCAGGTTACTTACCTTTCCTATCTTCTGACTGCATTTGGCGCAACGAATGAAGTGCCTGTTAAGTCTGGATCAGGGCATCCAAGTGTTGTGCCCTATCAGGCATTTCAGGCTAGCGATGGCTGGGTATCTTTGGCCGCATTTAACGATCGTATATGGAGACGCGCGGCGATTGCCATGGAACTAGAGGATCTTGTTTCAAATCCGCTGTTTACCACGAATGTGGATAGAGTGAAAAATCGGGATACGTTAATTCCAATCCTGCAGGAACGCTTCCTTACCAAGTCTGTGCAGGAGTGGGTGAGCATTATGGAGAACAATGACGTCCCTCTCGCTCCTGTAAACACTGTAGAAGAAGTCATGAAGCATCCTCAGGTAATTCATCGGGAAATGGTACAGGAAATTGAGCATCCTACTGCGGGTAAGTTCTCCGTTTTTGGCTTTCCGATGAAATTTTCAGATACCCCCTGCGCCTACAGATATCCTCCTCCGGCATTGGGTCAGCACAGTGATGAGATACTCGGTGAGTTTGGTTATTCGGAGCAGGAGATCGCGGAACTAAGTGGCAAGTCTGTCATTTCTACCGCAAAAGAGTAAGTCTGAAACAATTGATGTGAAAAGAGTCAGCTATCGAGGTTAGGACTTGAGCAGACTATTTTGACCAAGAGAATGTCAAAAAATTAAAAACAAAGTTCTGCGGACTATCCCTGAAAAGGAAGCGATATGGGGCAACTGAATAATCTCTTCTATAATGTTGAGCGATGGTTGATGATCGGTGCTGCTGTCTGCCTGGTCACGATAATGGTTGTGATGGTGTCTGATGTAGTCATGCGTTATTTGTTTAATTCCCCAATTTCCTGGGCGTTTGAAGTTCTTACCAGATATTTGATGCTGGGATCCTTTTTCTTCGCGGTTTCGCATACGTTAGAAAAAAATGAGCATCTGTATGTCGAAATCTTTCATCGAATGATGCCGGTGCGTATCGGTCAGTTTTTGCTTGGTTTGGCCTACGCCTTTACCGCTGTTGTATTGGCGGGGGCCAGTTGGATGAGTTATCTGGTTGTACGGGAGAATTGGCTGAATAACGAATTCACGGCCGGTGGGATCAGTTGGCCACTGTGGACATCGACGATAATTATTTCCGTTGGTTTAACCCTACTTACCGCCAGAATGGGACTCGTTTCCATTATGCGGTTTTATGTGGCTTTTGGGGCGGATACAGATAACAAGATCTCCAGTCAACTGGGGGATTCGCAATGACAACGACGATTACCATTGCATTGCTTGTCATCCTGCTTGTTATCGGCTTGCCGGTTGCTTTTTCTCTGCTTCTGTCTGCTGCCGTCGGCTTGTTCCTGATCGGAGGACCAGGTTTAGTATTGGGTATTCTACAAACCACCCCTGGTACGGCTGTTTCAAGTTACGAACTCATCACGATCCCAATGTTTATTCTGATGGCTGAGTTCATGATTGTTAGCCGGGTCGCTGATGAAATGTTTGAGCTGATTGGCCGGTGGGTTCGTCGGTTGCCAGGCGGGCTTGCGATTGCAACGGCAATATCCGGCGCGGCGTTCGGGGCCGTTTCCGGTTCCAGTACCGCTGCGGCAGCGACATTATCTGCCAGTTCTGTACCTACAATGATCAAGCATGGCTACGACGCGCGGTTTGCGTCCGGTGTCGTTGCAATTTCAGGCACTCTTGCAATGCTCATTCCTCCCAGCATCGCTTTGATCCTCTATGGGTTGCTCAGTGGAGAGAGTATTGCGGTCTTGTTGATTGCCGGTATCGTTCCCGGCCTTATGGTCCTGACAGTGATTATCTTGACTGTTTTCACATTGATATGGATACGGCCATCTTGGGCACCAAAAGTGGAAGAGAAGTTTTCCAAGGAAAATCACTCCGTCGCGGCCCTTTTATTCTTACTACTTTTCCTGGTTGTCACCGGCGCCATCTATCTCGGTATTGCGACGCCAACCGAAGCCTCTGCTATAGGTGCGTTCGGGGCGCTTTTTATCGCGGTGGGAAGGGGGAACACTAATTTCGGGATGTTAAGGCAAGCTGTTTATCGCGCGTTGCGAACGACTGCGATGATCGGTGCAATTATCATAGGGGCGCAGGTATTTGGCTATTTTTTGACCATTACCCAGATCCCGAATCTGATCATTAGTCACATTGGCGGTCTGGATTTTCCTTCTTGGGTTATTTTGATCGGAATCATATGTATCTATCTCGTCCTTGGGATGTTTCTGGATCAAATCGCCATTCTCATCCTAACCGTTCCCATCATGCTCCCACTAATTGTCCATTTAGGTTATGATCCAGTGTGGTTTGGTGTGTTGATTGTTGTTTTGGCAGAAATAGGGCTGGTAACGCCTCCTGTTGGGATAAATGCCTTCGTTGTTTCCCGGTATACAAATGTACCTTTAGAGGACGTGTTTATCGGCGTAATCCCTCACATATTGGCGCATTTCGTGGTTATTTTGCTTCTCGTTTTGTTTCCTGCGCTGGTCCTTTGGCTGCCGAACACAATGTAAAGCCAGTCAGTTAGTTAGCGCTGCAACGTAAATAAGATGTAATTGTCACAGCCTCGAATAATAATTCGTCTCATTATTTGTATGCAGAGATAGTTGAAAGCTCAATGTTTGAGCTGTCAGGTATTAAGAAACCTGCCAACTCTCCTCCCTCCTATATCTCGCCCTATGTATGTATAATTCATGCTTCTCCAAGCTTAATCGCGGGCGCCGATAATCCCGATGTCGAAAGCGAACGCCGCATTGCATATCTTTAGGGCGACAGGGATTGGGGGCGCACTACTTTTTTTATGATCACCTGCAGGTATTTCTAGATCAGAGGAAGCGGAATTTTGCAGTCCCTATCTAAATGTAATGGTCGCAACTGCAGCCTGAGCGCGTGCTGCATCCCATACGGTAACCTCACCGGGAGTTTTATTGATACCATCGAGATTTACACCGGTTCCCGGGGTGCTGACAATCCGTCCCCCTTCGGCATTAAAGATGACAATCGTCCCTTCAAACAGATATATTCCATAAGTTCCCTGCAGAGGCCCTCCCCAAAAATCAGTGCCGCGCACTCCGATTGTTGCCGCGCTGCTTTTGATCTCCACCTGCTTGTTCTTCATTTCACTTATTTTGCCGGTGATAAAGCGGAAGGGACCCTGAAGCGCACCAATTATGGCCTTGCCTATGCTATTGTCCGGGTCATAGATATATTGATCAACTTCAATGCGCGCATTTTCGCCTATCAGGAGAGTTGTTCCATCCATAAACGTAATTTCTATGCGGGCCATATCCTCGGAGTTGATCTCGTCGTTCTCCATTATTATTGAGCCGACTTCCATTGGAATGGTCTTACCATCGCGCACTATGGTCGCATTACTTTGCAGGCGAGTAACTTCGCCGACTTCCGGGTTGGCAGCTATGCTGACGCCGGCTGAAGCAAGTTGAATTCCTATAACCAGCGAAAAAATCACAAACAAATTCTTAAACATACCGCTCTCCTAGAGTATAAAATCGAGCCATGAGGGGCGACCAGACCATAACGTGATATCAACTCATACGAAGCTATTACGTTAAAGGATCACATAGTCATAAAATATTCAGGCTGAGCAGAGGCAGCAAAAGGGGCTATAAAATTTTAGCCGCCTGTAGGGCTAAGCACAGACGGCAGCGTCTATCTCTGTTTTTTTAAGCAACCCTCCTTGCGTATCTGGCGCCGCAATTACAGAGAGGGCGTTTGCTGTCGCCGCCTTGAGGCATATATCGAGGTCTTTGTTAACGGCCGCATAGGCAGAAAAAGTTGTTGCGAACGCATCACCGGCGCCTGCTGTATTGCTTACTTCTGATTTGCCAGCGGGATGAAAGCGAATGCCGTCAGGCGTTCCTGCATAGGCCCCCTCGGCACCATTGGTGACAAGAACTATTTTGGGTCCGATTTTGCATACTTCCCGTATAAAACTTTCAAATGACCGTCCGCCCAGGCCCTTCTCTAAAAGTTCAGGGCCATCTCCACTTATTCTTTCAGACTGCGCCAGTTGACCCTTGGGCAAGAGTGTAAGAGCAAGCTGTTCAGCCTCGACGGCATTAATCGACAGTAAGTCGACATGGGATAACGCCTCGATAATGTCACCGGACCAATAGGTAATCTGGCGGATACCAGGGTTTGTCGCAACAAAGGCACCTGCTTCCTTTGCCAGGCGGGTAATTTTCGTAAGGCAGGCAGCGGAGTTGCCGGAGAGGCTGGCGATATACACAAGATTTCTGTTTTTAAAGAGATCCGGTTTAATCTCGTCATCACGGAGCGCAGTATTGGATCCTCGGTTCGTGAAGATGGTTGGGTTGCGAACATGGGACATGACCATAATCGCCTGGCCAGTCGGTAAGTTATCGTCCGTTATCATCAGCTCGGTATTGATTTTCTCCAATGCGAGTACGTCCCTAATTTTATCGCCCTCCAAGTCTTTGCCGATCCGAACGAGAGCGGTCGTCTGGTATCCAAGCCGCGCTAAAGCTACGGCTGAATTAGTCCCGCCTCCACCAACTGAAGACTTGATGGAGCTTACATCTATTTTCCGGCCTTCCTCGAGTAGTAGAAAAGACGACGTGGCGTTATGCATGGTCATCCGTTCGATATCCCGGTCATCGACCGAGGCAATAACATCAATAGTTGCCGATCCAATTGTAAGCGCGTTTAACCGGGAGAAATCTTTCATATTGCTTTTGAACCTGTTCCCTTATTGCCGATGTTCCGAGGGGTCTCTTATCAAGATAACCTGCATTGATAGCATAAACACCTTCGGGTGTAGCGGGCGAGCATAAAAACATGAGCCCCTATATTGTTTACATGTCCGGCCACTTCGGTACTGTTTTCAGTTGGAGCGTTAACGGCCAAAGAACTCCAAAGACGATATCACTCGGCGATCGTTAGTGGTCCTTGGATCTTAGCTCTAGCCGTGCCGTGCTGGAGAATTGGATGAGTGATTTCATCGATATGCAGCAGAGGCGAGATTGGGACATTTTGACCTCCATCTGCCAGGGAGGACGCTCGTGCATAATACAAGGATTGGGGAAAGGAGCAATTATTCTGCCGCGGGTTGGCAGGGGATTAAAGTCTGTTTAGCGCAATTACTGATTGTTTCCTGCGCTGTATCTGGCATCATGAACCTTAAAAGAAGGATGGATTAACGTCCTCAAAAGAAGAAGCAATGGTGAAATTATGGGAGGACAAGAATGGTGAAAACCATCAGTGAATTCAATTTGCCTTTCTTCAACCTAAAAGACGTGGAGAAATTTGAAGAAACACCGATTGAAAAATGGATGCCGTTTCAAAATGTCTATGACGCATTTTGTGCGGCGGTTGAGCAATATTCAGATAAACCGGCCTTGATTGCCCTACCGCCGGGAGACCCAATGGGTGAAAGTAAGGCAATCACCTATCGTGAATTGCTCGCCAAGGTCAATCAAACGGCTAATCTGTTTCTTTCCGCGGACCTCCATAAAGGCGAGACGGTAACCTATCTCATTCCGCTTTGTCCGCAGGCCTATTTCACTATGCTTGGCGCCGAAGCGGTTGGGATGGTCAATGCGGTTAATCCCCTGCTGGAGCCGGATCATATCCTCGGGATCGCCGAAGCGGCCAATGCCACAATTCTGATTGCGACGGGCCCGGCGTTAAGCCCTGAATTATGGGAGAAGGCGGCCTACGTCATTGAGCGAATGCCTAGCCTCAAAGCGGTTTATGTTCTTGGTGGCGGTGCAGAATGTGACGGCAAAAAGATATTCCCATATGATGAACTGATCGCCAAGCAGGATGCAAGTGGCATCAATGGCCCGCGCAATGACGCGCTGGATGACGTGGTCGGCTATTATCACACAGGGGGGACGACCGGCGTTCCAAAACTTGCGCCGCATACCAACAGAATGCAACTTTCCCAGGTTGCGATTAGCGCTTTCGGCCTCGGTTATTCAAACACGGATTGCCTGCTAGCCGGGTTGCCCATGTTTCATATCAGCGGATCAATCGTTGTCGGTCTTGTCCCCATGTTAAATGGCGCGACTTTGGTAATAGCAAGCCCGCAAGGGTTTCGTGATCCGCAGGTTATTGGCAATTACTGGAGGCTCGTCGAGAAATACGGCATCACGGTTCTTGGCGGCGTGCCAACAATGATGTCCGCGCTGCTGAACATTCCGGTGGGGGATGCCGATATCAGTACGCTCCGGGCGGGGCTCACTGGCGGGTCCGCGGCACCGATTGAGGTTTTGAAGGCGATTAGTGATCTTTCGGAAGTGCCGATGCTCGAAGGATACGGCATGACGGAGGTGACATCTTTCACAACAATGCAACCGCAACAGGGGGAGGCGCGGTTCGGGTCGGTCGGGCTGCGGTTGCCGTTTGTTGATATTGAGGCGGCCCATATTGATGAAGGCGGAAATATTGAGCGATTTGCCGAGCCCGATGAAATTGGGGAGATCATTATGAAAGGCGTCTGCGTCATGTCGGGCTATGTCCAGACAGCATATAATCAGACAACGTTCACGCGAGATGGCTGGTTTCGCTCTGGAGATCTCGGTCGAATTGATGCCGATGGATATATTTGGCTCACGGGTCGCGCGAAAGATATTATCATCAGGGGCGGCCATAATATTGATCCCTCCATCATAGAGGAGGCCCTGCACGAACATCCGGCTGTTGAGCTTGCTGCGGCAGTAGGCCGTCCAGATTCATATGCGGGCGAAATTCCTGTCGCGTATGTCCAGCTTAAGCCGGATATTAAGGTGACGATTGAGGAACTTAAGGATTTTGCGCGTGAGAGAATTCCGGAAAGAGCAGCTAATCCGGCAGACCTCACGATCATCGACGCGATGCCGCTCACTGGTGTTGGTAAAATTTTCAAGCCGGCCTTGCGTCACGATGCAGCGGAGAAGGTTTTCACAGCAGAACTTGAACCCCTCAAAGGCAGCGGAGTTTCAATCGTGGTTGGTGTTGATAACCATCCTGTGCATGGTAGTTTGGCGACGATTATAGTTTCTGGTGCAGATAAAGCGACGCTAGGGAACCAAATCGCTGAGCGGCTGGGATCGTATACACTTCGCCACGAAGTGGTTTGGCAAGAGTGATACTCCGCCCCATATAGAGAGGACAATCGCGCTTTTATAAGAAATAGGAGCACCATGATGACTATCCGTAGTCCGATTTCCAATCTGCCGACCCATGACGTGACTAATGTTCCGCCGATACTGGGGGATCAGGATCTCTATGGTAATGATCTGCCGTTGCAGGAAGGGTTGCTTCGGGAAGGGGCCGGATGGGCTGAACGGGAGATCATTGATTTTGCCTTTAAGGTAGGATCAGAAGAAACGCTTGAATGGGCCAATCAGGCCAACCGATATCCGCCGGAAATGAAAGCCTTCGACCGCAACGGTATGCGGATCAACCAGGTGACCTTTCATCCAGCCTACCATAGCCTGATGGATCTTGCGATTGCCAATGACGTGCCGAGCTTTGCATGGAACAACTCGCGGGCAGGAAATCATGTGGCTCATGGAGCGCTCTCCTATCTTCTCAACCAGATTGAGGGCGGCGTTCTTTGTCCGATGGCAATGAGCTACGCGGTATTACCGGCCCTTAAAGCAACGCCAGAAATTGCAGATGAATGGATACCCCGCTTGCTGGCGAAGGAATATGACCCACGCGATATCCCGGCAAGCGAAAAGAAAAGCATTACCATGGGTATGTTCATGACGGAGAAGCAGGGTGGGTCTGACGTGCGCGCCAATTCAACAAAGGCAATACCGGAAGGATCAGCCCGTGGTTCGGGCGCACCCTATATCCTGACCGGGCATAAGTTCTTTTGCTCGGCGCCCATGTCAGATGCCTTTCTCTCTCTTGCCTACACGGAGAATGGACTTAGCTGCTTTCTACTGCCTCGATGGCGTCCTGATGGTGCTCGCAATGGTTTGTATATTCAGCGCCTTAAAGACAAGCTTGGGAATAAATCGAATGCGTCCAGCGAAATGGAATTTGTCGACGCCTGGGGCTTGATGCTGGGGGAAGAGGGGCGAGGCGTACCTACAATCATCGAGATGGTGCAAGGAACACGCTACTATTGTGCGGTCGGTTCCGCGGCATTGATGCGCCAGGCGTTGACCCAGGCAATTCACCATGCGAGTTATCGCTCCGCCTTTCAGAAGAAGCTGATCCAGCAACCATTGATGCAGAATGTGCTTGCTGATCTCGCGTTGGAATCGGAGGCGGCGACGGCTCTTTTCTTGCGCCTTGGCCGCGCGATAGGTTCAGTAGAGACAGATACAGCGGAAGCGGCACTTGCGCGCCTCGGGACGGCGGTTGGGAAGTATTGGATTTGCAAGCGGACGCCAGGCTATGTTTATGAGGCGATGGAATGCCACGGAGGTCCCGGTTATATTGAAGAAAGTATTTTACCGAGATTGTATCGAGAAGCGCCGGTCAATAGTATCTGGGAGGGTTCTGGCAATGTCATTTGTCTCGATGTGTTGCGGACACTTTACAAAGATGCAAGCGCATTGCCTGCCTTTTTTGCGGAAATTGAGCAAGCTAAGGGTGGTAGTCGCCAGCTTGATAGCCATATTGCGCGTCTGAAGACGGAAGTTGCCGACACCCGCAACTTTGAGTCGCGCGCCCGGCGGATAACAGAAATGATGGCGCTCGCCTGGCAAGCTGCTTTGCTTGTCCAGCACGCGCCCGCTGCCGTGTCAGACGCCTTCTGCGCCTCGCGTCTGGGTGACTATTGGTCCGGCGCATATGGAACCTTGCCAGAGGGCACCGACTTCGATGCGATTCTAGTGCGCGCCGGAGCTCAAAAATAATTAATGCCAAAAAGAACAATTGATGATTGCCAATTGGGCAGGCAGGTCGTTAAATAATCGGTCACAAGGAAAGCTTTTTGCGACTGGCTGTTGCCGCGTGAGAGATCGCTTCCTATAAAGAACAAAAATAATAATTAACTGGAGGCATCCATGAAAACAAAAATAACCGAACTTTTTGGCATTGAACATCCGATCATCCAAGGTGGAATGCATTTTGTTGGTCTCGCCGAGCTTGCGTCGGCCGTGTCTAACGCGGGTGGTCTTGGTATTATCACGGGACTGACACAGAAAACTCCTGCCGACCTCGCGAATGAAATTGCGCGGTGCAAAGACATGACGGACAAGCCCTTTGGCGTCAACCTGACATTCCTGCCAACCTTTGCGGCGCCGCCTTATCCAGAATATATCGAGGCGATCGTCAAGGGTGGCGTCAAGATTGTTGAAACCGCAGGCCGTAGTCCGGAAGCCTATATGCCTGCGTTAAAGGACGCCGGTATCAAGGTTATTCATAAATGTACCTCGGTCAGACATTCATTAAAGGCCCAGAGGATTGGCTGTGACGCGGTCAGTGTTGACGGTTTCGAATGTGGCGGTCATCCAGGTGAAGATGATATTCCGAACATGATCCTGCTACCGCGCGCGGCGGAAGAGCTGGACATCCCGTTTGTCGCCTCAGGCGGCATAGGTAATGCGCAACAGCTTGTCGCCTCACTGGCGCTGGGCGCGGACGGCATCAATATGGGCACACGCTTCATGGTGACGAAAGAGGCACCCATTCATCAGAATGTTAAGGATACCATCATTGCCGCGTCAGAACTGGATACTCGGCTGATTATGCGCCCGCTTCGCAATACCGAACGTGTACTTGATAACCCCGCCGTCGAAAAGGTTCTCGAGATTGAACGCGAGAAGGGCGCGAATACCAAGATCGAGGATATTGTTGATCTGGTGGGCGGTGTCTATCCAAAGGTGATGCAGAAAGGTGATATGAATGCGGGGGCCTGGAGTTGCGGAATGGTTGCGGGCCTGATCCATGATAACCCGACCTGTAAGGAGTTGATTGACCGAATCATGACTGAGGCGGAAGCAATCATCAAAGGGCGCCTCAACAGCCTTACAGCGGCATAATCGAGCTTGAATTCAGGGCTGAAAGTTTACATGAATTTTCAGCCCTATTTCCCTGTCCAGACGGGTTTGCGCTTTTCAACGAAGGCACGGCGGGCTTCCTTGCTATCTTCCGACGCAAATGCAAGAGCAACTGCATCTAGGGCCGTACCCGGGACGGTTTTAAAGTCCATATTTTCCATGCGATAGATCAATTCACGTGCCGATTTCAGGCCGACAGGCGACATTTCCGCGACTTTTGATGCTAGTTTTCGGCTTTCTGATGTCAGGTCTTCTGGTGCAACAACGCGGGTAATCATACCCAGCCGCTCCGCTTCAATTGCGGAAATGGTATCGCCTGTATATATCAATTCCGCAGCTTTCATGCGGCCAATCAACCGCTGCAAAAACCAAACATGCATACCGGGAGGCGCCGCAAGATTGGGAACGCCGGGATAGCCGAATTTCGCATCCGACGAGGCAATGACCATATCGCAGGCGAAAGCGAGCGTGCAGGCCCCTTCCATGGCGTAACCATGTACTGATGCCATAATGGGTTTTGATAATGCACGAACCTTGTCAATCATCTCAACATAGAAGCGGGAGAGAAAGGCTTTCATTTCCGTTGGGCCGTAAGTATCCAGCAGCTTCAGGTCAACACCGCCAGACAATCCCTTGCCCCTGCCCGAAATAATTATGATTTTGACATCCGGGTTGGTATTCGCCAAATCGAGCGCCGCAAAATACTCCGACGTCATTTTTGGATTTATGACATTGGCCGGTGGGTTGTCGAGAATAATATCGGCAATTCCATCTTTCACGGTATAGTGGAGTAGGGAGAATTCGTTCATTTTTAATTCGCTTTTTTTCTTATTTTCTGGATTGAGCGTATATCATAAAGCATGCTGTAAATAGAATAACAATAAAAAGAGGCAAATAATGAATACGCCCGAATTTGGAGAGCTTCTAAACTGTTTTTCGAGTGCAGCTGAAGCCGGAGATGGAGAGGCCTTCGCCGCCTGCTTCACAGAGGACGGTATCTATCATGACTATGTCTATGGTGATCATCAGGGTCGGGCGGAAATAGCTCATATGATGACAGACATGTTTCATCGGGATGCAGGAGAGGACTATCGATGGGAAATGTTTGACCCCATATGCGATGGCAATCTCGCCTATGCCTGGTCGCTTTCCAGTTTCACATCGGCTGTGCCGGAATTTGCTGGAAAGCGGGTTGTGATCGATGGAATGAGTCGGTTTGAACTCAGGGATGGATTAATCTCCGACTATCGTGAATCCGTTAATGGTGGTGTCGCGATGGCGCAGCTTGGCGTAGAGCCGGAACGCCTCACGAAAATATGTGCGAAATGGGGAAGAATGCTCAACGAACAGCCAGCGACCAAGAAGTTCCTGGCTCGTTCAAAAGGTGCATGGAAAGACGGGTCTTAGGAGATGGAGGCGTCCGGCCGCAAGGGCGAGCCTGAAGGCAACAAGGGAATCGCAGCTGGCATTCCTTATGGCCCATTGACCCTGACTCTAGCCATGCAAACCTTGGCGACGATGGCGGCGTTTACGGCCCCTACGCTTGCACCGAAAATTGCTGAAGATCTTGGTGTGGACGGGCATCTTATCGGGTTCTTTGTCTCCACAGTATACGGTATCGGTATTTTCTCCGCGCTGCTCTCGCCTGACTTTATCCAGAAGTTCGGGGCAGTTCGGGTAGGACAGTTTGTTATGGTGGGTGTTGTCGCCATGCTTATCATTGCAGGCTCGGGCGGCTTTAGCGCGCTAGCGCTCTGCGCTTTTGTTCTTGGAGTTGGATATGGCGCGACAGCGCCTGTCTCAACCCATCTTCTGGTGCCGCGCACGAGGCCCAATGTTCTTAATCTCGTTTTTTCCATTCGGCAGATTGGAGTGCCCCTGGGAGGTGTGCTTGGGGCTTTGTTACTTCCTATGCTCGCTGTTAATTTTGGCTGGCGGATAGCTTTTTGGGCTCAGGTTCTCCCAGCCGTTCTGCTCCTTTTGTCGTTTCAGATCTATCGTAAGAGCTGGGACAAGGACAGAAACAAAGCGCATCGCTTATTCAAGGCCGAGCTTTGGCGACCGCTTTATCTCTTGCGTGACAGCAAACTGATGCGACTACTCGCTCTTGCAAGTTTTTCATATACAGGTATGCAACTTTGTTTTATCGGCTTTATGGCGTTGCATCTGACGAATAGAACGGGCCTTGATCTGGTCGCCGCAGGGCAGGTGCTGGCGCTTTACCAAATTTCCGGGGTTACCAGTCGTCCGCTTTGGGGGTGGCTGGCAGATCGTTATATTTCCTCTATCAGGTTACTTGGGTTGCTCGGGGTCGTCATGGCAGCCGCAGCAGTTGCCGCTGGACAGATATCAGACGGCTGGTCAATATGGCCTATTCTGTTAATTTCCATTGTCGCGGGCGCGACCGCAAGCGGATATACGGGTATTGCCTATGGTGCATTTGCTGCATATGGCGGAAAGTACAGAACCGAGGCGACAGCACTCGGTTCCGCGGCCATGTTTGCCGGTGTCCTGATCCTGCCCACTATTTTTAGCCTTATAGTTGGAAATCTTGCTGATTACTGGCAGGCTTACAGTTTGATGGCGGCAATCGTCTTCCTGAGTGGAATATGGCTGGTAGTGGCGAAAGCACCAGAAGATTAAAAACATTTTTAGTGATCATTCTCAAATAGCAATAATAAAGGAGAAGAGATGGAAACCGTTGGATTGGGCCTGCACTATGAGGAACTGCCACTCGGACGAAAATTCCAGACGATTGGTCGGACGGTGACAGAGGCTGATATAGTCAATTTCATCAACTGCACCGGCATGACCGAGGTTTTGTTTACGGATATGGAGTATTTGAACGAACATTCGGACATTCGTGGCCGGGTCGCGCCAGGTGCGCTTGCCTATACAATCGCGGAAGGCCTGCTCGTTCAATCAACCATGCAACATACGGGGTTGGCTTTTCTGAATATGGAGCTTGATGTGCGTGCGCCCGTTTTCGCTGGAGATACAATCCATGTGGAATGCGAAGTTATAGAGGCGCGCCTGACGAAGAAGGGAACACGCGGATTGGTCCGGACGCGAAACAATATTGTAAACCAGAGAGGTGAGGTCGTTATTGAGTACACTCCGCTTCGTATGATTAAATGCCGGGACGCGCACTGAGAGCAGGAGTGCACATAAATAACAGGGGCGGTAAACGAAGGGGCGTCTCCTCCCTTTACCGCAACCTGTCGCGCGCGCCTTTTATGCGTTTTTGATCGTCAAGCCGGCATCCACAGGTAACGCAACTCCGTTGATATAGGAGGCTGCGGGTAAAACCAGGCTCAGGGTTGCATGGGCGACTTCTTCGGGCTCTCCGTATCGCTTCAGCGGAATACGGCGACGGGAGAATATCTCCTTATGTTCATCCTTGATGCGAGCCGTAATGCCAGTGTGTATCGCGCCCGGGCAGATGCAATTAACCGTAATGCCGTATTTGGGCAGTTCCACGGCGAGGGAACGGGTGAGGCCGATAACTCCATGCTTTGCGGAGGTGTAGGGCGCAATCTCTGGTGTCGCACCAAGACCTTCAGTAGAGGCAATATTGACAATCCGGCCCGCGCCCGATGCTTTTAAATGAGGCAGGGCAGCCCGGACCATGCGTACATGTCCGGTTAAAAGGACATCCATATGTCGTTGCCAGTTCTCCTCGAACCCGTCATCCTCCACCGACATATGATGAGAGAAGCCAGCGTTGTTGATTAGAATATCAAGCGAACCAAAATGGCCCGCGATAGTCGTGACAACGGATTCAATCTGTTCCTTGTTCGCAACGTCTAGGACCCATCCTTCAGCGGAACCGCCTGCCTTGCGGATTTCATCGACGACCTTTTGAACGCCGTCTTCTGTAAGATCGGTGACGGCGACATTTGCCCCTTCATCAGCAAAAAGATGAGCGGTTGCACGACCCATGCCGCTTGCCGCACCTGTCACAAGAGCGGTTTTTCCGGCGATCGACCGGCTCAGCTTTGAAAGTTTCGCCATCCGTTTTTCCTTCTTTTCTAATCTGTAGAGTTAGAGAATGAGCCCGCCATCAACGACAATTGTCTGTCCAACAACATAACTGGCGAGTGGAGAGGCGAGATATAAGACGGCGCCCGCTATATCCTCGGGTGTGCCGAGGCGCCCTCGCGGAATTGTTGCGATCGCTGCTTCGCGGCGTTTCGTGTTATCAGTTGTTACCTTTGTTAGTTTCGTATCCACAAGTCCCGGGGCAACACCGTTAACCCGAACGCCGTCACCAGCCCAAGCTTGCCCCAAGGTTCGGGTCAAACCTATTGCACCGGTTTTCGACGCATTATACGCTGGGTTCCCCTTGGTCGCATGATAGCCGGCAGTGGAACTGATAATGACAAGGGAGCCGCTTGTTTGAGCAAGCATGTCGTGGAATTTCGATGCGCAGGCCATGAGGCTGTTGAGATTAGTATCGATGACCTTCAGCCAGCCCGGCATTTCAAACTCGCCGCGTCTATAGACGACTATACCCTGGGATAAAACCAGAATATCCAGCTTATTAAAGGGCGGCGTATAGTCGGCAATTGCTTGAAAATCGCTTACATCCATCTGATTGTAATGAAGTCCCGTTAGATTAGAACCTTCGGTGTCATCATAATCAGTGGCGCTGGCGCGGGTTCCCCAGACATGAACTTCAGCCCCCCGGTCTTTTAAAGCGTGAGCAATGCCGTTGCCTATTCCGCTGGATCCGCCTACAACAAGCGCAGTTTTTCCTGTGAATTCAAGATCGTTCACATGCCTCTCCCTTTTTCTTATTTTTATAAACAATACGGTTTAAGGTGGGCATAAGTAAAGATTAACTTCTTCTTAAATGGCATCTCGCAAGGGTTTTTAAAATATGTCGTTTCCAACCGTTACTGCGCCAGAAATTTTCGAACGTTATGAGGCGATCCGGCCTCGTCTTCCGACGGCGAAATTTCCAACAGCGAGTGTCGCAATTGAAAATCTTGAGGCCCTTGTTGACCAGATCGATATTTTCCTGCTCGATGCCTTCGGGGTGCTGAATGTGGGTGAGAGCGCGATACCAGGCGCGGCCTCAAGGCTTGAGACCTTCTCACGACTCGGGAAGCAGGTTTTCGTGCTGACCAATAGTGCAACTTATGATGCGGCCAATGCACTCAAGAAATACCGCGAGCTTGGTTTTGTCCTGACTAAGGAACAGGTGATTTCAAGTCGCGACGCAGCGATCGCCGCGCTCGCGGTTTATCCAGGAGACTATATATGGGGCGTTGCCGCGACATCCCAATCTGGACTTTCTGAGCTTCCCTGCACATTCCGGCTGCTTGGGGACAATCCAGATGGATTTGATGAGGTCGACGCGTTTTTGCTCCTGAGTTCAGCGCAGTGGACGGTAAAACAGCAAGAGCTCCTTCGGCAGTCTATTCAAAAGAACTCCCGACCGCTTGTCGTTGGTAACCCTGATCTGGTGGCCCCGCGGGAAGTTGGATTGTCATTGGAGCCCGGATATTTCGCACATGAAATTGCGGATCAAACAGGAATCTCACCGCAATTCTACGGTAAGCCATTCTCCGATGTTTTCGAACGGGCGCTAGAAGCGGTCGCAGCAAAAGGGATCGATCGACGCCGTATAGCGATGGTTGGTGATACGCTACATACCGATATACTTGGCGGCGCGGCTGCCGGGGTCCGCACGGTGCTGGTAACGGATCACGGATTTCTCAAGGGCATGGATATCCCGGGGCTCATCGCGCGTTCCGGAATTGTCCCCGATTTTATAGCAGCGACAACCTAACAGCCTTTTACTAGTCCGGCGCACCGTTGCGAACCGCGAGGGCCGTAAAGATTAGCGCCATTCCGGCAAAGAGCATATTGATGCCTACCAGCAAACCGATTGCCCAGCTTGCCGTATCTGGCCAGCCGCGCCAGATCAAATAGGCCAGAAATAGATCGACTACTCCGCTGACCAAGGTCCATGCCCAGCTGCGGATATGGGCCCGGAACTGCAGGGCCAGCAGGATAGAGAAAAACCCTTGAATTATGAAGAACGCCACCATGATCATGGTGAGAGTCAGAACGCCCTCAGTCGGCTTGAAAACCAGCAAGAGGCCCAGAACAACAGCAAGAACAGATGCCAACAGTGACCAAAGGGTGCCGGGCAGGCTACGTGATCGAAGCAAGGTCAAGGTCCGAACAATACCGCCGAATATAAATATCCATCCGATAAAGAGATCAATGGCCAGCGTTGCAACTTGCGGTACCAGGATTGCCGTCGCCCCAAGCAAACTAACCAATAGGCCCTGAAAAAGAAAAAGCTTCCAATGTTTGGCCAGCTCTGCGGCTATATTCTGTCTCATTTCTTCGAGCTTTGGCGGAATACTATCACTCATCATGGTCACCTCAAGCTACTGTCTTCAAAAATACTTCGCACTATAGGTACATATGAAGGCAAAACAAAAGGGAAAATCCCGCTACTTCACAATATTAGTTCAGCTTTATTGTGCGGAGCCGGAGCGCATTTGAAATGACGGAAACCGAGGACAGGCTCATCGCGGCGGCTGCAATCATTGGCGAAAGCAAAGTACCCGTGAATGGGTAGAGAATTCCCGCTGCAATCGGGATTCCCAGGCCGTTATAAGCAAACGCAAAGAACAGGTTTTGCTTTATATTTTGAAGTGTTCCAACGGCTAGCTTTCGGGCGCGAACAATGCCGTTGAGATCGCCTTTGACCAGTGTAATGCCGGCGCTTTCCATGGCGACATCGGCACCAGTGCCCATGGCGATGCCGACATCGGCCGCGGCCAATGCCGGGGCATCATTGACGCCATCTCCGGCCATTGCGATGTGATGGCCTTTTTCTCGAAGTTCCTCGATTAAAGTTTTTTTATTTTCCGGCAGTGCGTCGGCATGAATATCATCAATCCCGAGACGGGCGGCGACAGCCTTTGCCGTACGTTCATTGTCGCCCGTTGCCATGATTATCTTGATCCCAAGGTTGTGCAGGGCGTCGATTGCCTCCTGCGTTGTTTCCTTGACTGGGTCGGCAACTGCTACAATTCCCGCGAGTGCACCCTCACGTGTCACATACATCACCGTCTTGCCTTCATTTTGAAGATCCGCGGCTCTGGATTCGATTTCTGACATATCAAGCTTCTGCCGTTCCATCATGGCCCTGTTCCCAAGGGTCACCGTTTTCCCGTTAACGCGTCCTTCGACGCCCATACCGGTTACGGCATTGAAGTCAGATGCAGTGGGGATGTCGAGCCCACGTTCCTCTGCTCCCGATACGATTGCTTCAGCAAGCGGATGCTCCGATCCTTTTTCAAGCCCGGCAGCGATGGCGAGAAGGGCATTTTCATCCTGGTCATCGAGGCTGATGACGTCGGTAACCTTCGGGCGACCTTCCGTCAGGGTGCCGGTTTTATCAACCACCAGTATGTCAACGGCCGCGAAACGTTCCAACGCTTCCGCATCGCGTATGAGGACGCCCGCATTGGCGCCCCGCCCGGTTGCGGTCATGATTGACATAGGCGTCGCGAGACCAAGCGCGCAGGGGCAGGCGATAATTAGAACAGACACGGCGGCAACAATCGCGTGGATCACGGCAGGCGAGGGGCCGAAAAAGGACCAGATGATAAAAGCGATAACGGCGATGATGACGACGCCCGGAACAAACCAGCCCGCAACCCTGTCCGCTAATCCTTGTATGGGAGCGCGGGACCGCTGGGCAGAGGCGACCATCTCGACAATTTTCGAGAGCATGGTATCCGCACCAACGTGTTCGGCTTTCATGACCAGTGATCCGGTCGCATTTAGTGTACCACCCGTGAGTTTATCGCCTTCGTTCTTCTCAACGGGTACAGGTTCCCCGCTGATCATGCTCTCATCGACCGAGGAACGACCTTCCAACACGATTCCGTCGACCGGAATACTCTCTCCGGGGCGTACACGAAGCGTGTCTCCTTCAAGAATGTTTTCAAGCGGAACGTCATATTCAGATCCATCCGGGTTGATCCGACGTGCTGATTTAGGGGCGAGATCAAGAAGCGCCTTAATTGCGGAGCCGGTCTGCTCACGCGCACGGAGTTCCAGCACCTGTCCCAAAAAGACCAGTGCTATGATAACTGCGGCGGCCTCAAAATAAACCGGGACGACACCGTGATCAATTTGGAATGAGGCTGGAAAACTCGTTGGAAATAAAGTGGCCACGACGCTAAATCCATAGGCAGCGGCGACGCCAAGCATTATCAGGGTCCACATATTGGGGCTGCGGTTGATGATCGATGACCAGCCGCGCTTGAAAAAGGGAATGGCAGCCCAGAGGACAACCGGTGTCGCAAGCACAAGCTGGACCCATGTTGAGAGCTTCGCGTCAATCCATCTTTCAAACGGAAGGCCCACCATCTCACCCATTGTCAGGATCAGAAGCGGCAAGGCAAGTGCTGTACTCACCCAAAAGCGGCGTGTGAAGTCGACCAATTCTTCGTTTGGACCGTCGTCGGCGCTGGGGGCGCCCATCGGCTCCAGTGCCATGCCGCATTTCGGGCAATCGCCGGGGTGATCCTGAATGATTTCAGGATGCATCGGGCAGGTATATTCTGTCGCTTTAGCGGCTGTTTTTCGCCGTTTCTTATGGTTGCCGCTTACGTAAAAATACGGATCGGCGACAAACTTGTCGTGACATTTTTGAGAGCAGAAATGATATTTCTCATCATTATGGACATGGCTCGGCTTGCCTGAGTCAGGCATAACATTCATGCCACATACCGGATCAACAGCCGGTGTAGCGTTGACGTTAGTCATGGAAGCAGTCCTATCTTTCGGCTATGGGTATCCAGCCTGCTTTTTCTCTCAGCCACTGGAAAGCGACATATAACATGGGGATCAGCAGCATTCCAACCGTTGTCGCGGCCAGCATACCTGAAAACACAGGCACACCGAGAGCGACCATCGCTCCCGCTCCTGCGCCGGATGCGATAACCAGCGGTACCAGCCCCATAATGAAGGCGAAGCTGGTCATCATGACGGGGCGAAAACGCAAACGAGCGCCATCCGCTGCTGATTCCAGCAGAGGTTTGCCGATATTTCTTTGTTCAAGCGCAAAAGTGTTAATCAGGATTGCATTCTTCGCTGCCAACGCAATAAGGACCACGATGCCAATTTGCGCATACAGGTCAAAAGAAAGCCCAGCGATCCTTATCCCGGCAATGGCCCCGAAAACCGCAGCTATAACGGAAGTCAGAATTGCGAGCGGAATACTCCAGCTTTCATAAAGAGCAACCAGGAACAAGTAGGCGAAAACAAATGCAAGGCTGAGGACGAGTGGGGTTTTTCCTGCCGCTTCAACCTGTTGCAGGGCGAGGCCCGTCCATTCGAAGGCAAACCCACTTGGCAATTCACTTGCAGATATTTTCTCCATATCCGCCATTGCGACACCCAGTCCCGCCTCGGGCGTTGGATTGCCGAAGATCGAGGCCGATTCATAATTGTTGTACCGTGTGATTTGACGCGGGCCGCTGCCTAGGCGAGCCTCTGCAAAACTTGAAACGGGCACCATATCACCAGAGGAATTACGAACCTGGATGTCGTAAATATTTTCAATCTTGGATCGGTACTCCTCGCTGCCTTGAACATATACTGTCCAGGTTCGACCAAATAAATTGAAATCATTTACATAGTATCCACCCAACTGGCTTTGCAAGGCGTTGAATACGTCAGAAACTTCAATTCCCAGTGTCTTTGCCTTATCTCGGTCAAGGTCGAGGATGACTTGTGGTGTGTTTGCCTCGAATGTTGAAAAGGCGCTTGCAATATTGGCATCCTGATTTGCGGCAATAACTAGATTGCGAAGCACAGCGCCCATTTCGGACGGTTCTTGTCCTTGCAGTGCCTGAAGCATATATTGAAAACCGCCAGCATTTCCCAGTCCATCAATTGCGGGTGGGTTTAGTGGGATATAAACAGCTTCGGCGATACCGGCAAGTTTCGGCATGGCCCTTTGCAATACGGCCGTAGCACTTAGGTCTGGCGACGTCCGCTCTGCGTATGGTTTAAGATTTAAAAATACAACGCCTGCGTTGGAAGCGTTACTGAAGCTTAATAGATCGAGTCCAGCTACCTGTCCGATCATCTCTACTGCGGGATCTCCTTTGAGGGCTTCTACCGTTTGGTCCGCAACTTTCTGGGTCCGGTTGAAAGATGCGCCCGCTGGTAGTTGGAAGACTATCATGACATAGCCCTTGTCTTCTTGCGGAACAAAACCTGCCGGAGTTGAACTGATGCCATAGCCCGATAGAAGTCCGATGCCAATTACAACCACAATGGATATCGCGGATACCCGTACGAGCCTTTTAATTAGGCGCGCATAACCATCTCCAACGCGGTTGATAAATGCAGTGACGGGGCGCATGAAAACGACAGGCTTGCCTGGGCGCAAGAAAAGCGCGCAAAGAGCGGGGGCAAGAGTTAGCGCATTAATGGCGGAAATAACCATTGCGGCCGATATGGCGATCGCAAACTGGCGGAATAAAACGCCGGAAGAGCCGGGCAGTACGGCAACCGGAATGAACACTGCTAACAATACAAACGTAATGGCAATAATTGATCCGGCAATTTCCGTCATCGCTTTATGGGCAGCTTTGGCAGGGGAGAGATGGGGCTCTTCCTCCATCACGCGCTCAACATTCTCGACGACGATAATAGCATCATCGACGACAATACCGATGGCAAGGACCAGCGCTAGAAGGGAAATAATGTTCGCCGTATACCCAAACGCATAAATAACCCCGATGGCGCCGATAATGGCGACCGGCACCGCAAAGAGCGGAATAAGGGTGGCCCGAAAGCGTCCAAGAAAAACGAAAACCACAATTGCGACGAGAACAAATGCCTCAATCAGGGTCTCAACCACTTTGTAGATCATGTCATCAACAAACTCTGCACTGTCGACGAACTTTTCATAGGTCATGTTTGCTGGAAAACTTTCGGAAAGCTCCGCAATTTTTTCTTCCACGGCTTCTGCCGTGATAACAGCATTAGCACCGGGGGAAAGATAGATAGCGACGCCCGCAGCTTCGGCGCCATTTAGCTTGAGCATTTGCTGTGCGCTCTGGGCACCCAATTCAACGCGGGCAATATCTTTAATGCGGATAATAGACCCATCATCTTCTGCGCGTAAGATAATGTTGCCAAATTCCGCAACAGTCGAGAGCCTCCCCTTTGTGTTGACAGTCAACTGAAGGCTTTGTTCGTCAGAAATAGGAGGAGCCCCAAGTCGCCCGGCAGGCGCTTGAATATTCTGGGTTTGGATAGCTGTTATGATATCCTGGTTGGTAATCTTCAAATTCGACATCAGAGTCGGATTATCTATCCAAATCCGCATTGCGTATGAAGATGCTCCCAGAATCTCAGCATTGCCAACTCCAGGTATTCTCTTTAGTTGATCGATGACGTTAATGGTCAGGTAATTGCTGATAAAAAGCTGGTCGAGGCTTGCATTGTCAGAATAAAAACCGAACATTTGCAAAATCGAGTTGGACTGCTTCTGTACAGTTACGCCATCCCGCTGAACAGTATCTGGTAATGAGGAAAGAGCCTGACTTACCCGAGTTTGTGTATTTACAGTAGCGAGGTCGGGATTTGTTCCTACTTCGAACGAGACTGTCAGGGTATAACTGCCATCCGAATTGGACCCGGACGACATATAAATCATGTCGTCTACGCCATTGACCGCACTTTCAAGGGGCTGAGCGATCGAGTCTGCGACCACTCGTGAGTCTGCACCTGAATAGCTGGTGGTAACTTGGACAGTTGGTGGCGTGATATCCGGATACTGGGAAACCGGGATCACGAACATGGAAAGTATCCCCGCAAGAACAATAACGGCGGAGATCACCATTGCGAACTTCGGTCGACGAATAAAAAAATCAAAAAGCATCAGTTCCCCTCGCCTTGGCTAGCGAGTTGGGGGGCTACAGTAATTCCATTTCTTACTTTTTGCTGGCCCGCTGTAATGACGCGATCACCAAGCTTGAGGCCCTTGGTGACAATTAGGGAAAGACCCTGCTGGGCGCCGGTCGAAATACGTCTTACCTCAACCTTATTTTCAGCGTTGACTATCAGGACGTAAGGGCCTTGTTGATCCAGAAGGAGTGCATCCTGCGGAATGACAAGATATGACTGTGCCTCCTTGCTCTCAATAATGACGTTGACAAGTTGTTGATCGACAAGAAGCATTTCCGGATTTGGGAATTCAGCGCGCACTGTAATTGTATTCGTTGCTTTGTTGGCGCTTGGGTCAGCATAAATAATCCGCCCAAGTTTATCGTATATGGTTCCGTCAGGTAGTTTTAGTCTGACGTTGACATCAGAAGTATTAAGTCCGTTTTTGGTGACTTTAATAAACAGCCGGTCTGGCACAGGCCAGGCTACATGAATGGGGTCTTGCGCAACCAGAAGAGCCAATGGTTCACCGGATGAGCCGACCAGAGATCCTTTTGTTTCATTTGCTTTACCGATCCGCCCCGTAATCGGAGCCCGGATTTCTGTATATCCCAAGTCGATTTCAGTAAGGGATAGCTCCGCCTTACGAGCGGCTACATTGGCCTGTGCTTCTTCATATTTCGCTAAATCCTGATCGAGCTGTGCCTGTGAAACTGTCTTGCGGGCGACAAGCTGTTTAGACCTTTCATAGTCCAGTTTCGCGAGTTTAGCAGCGGCTTCGGCACTCGCAAGATTGGCTTGGGCCTGCGCCACATTCGCCTCATATATAGCTTTCTCTATCGTGAAAAGAAGATCCCCTTCCTGAACGGTGCTTCCCTCAACGAAGGCGACTTCCGCAAGATAACCTTCTATACGCGCATTTATTTGAACGCGTGCGGTGGCTTCGACCCGCCCAAAGAACACAGATTGATCAGTAATACTCTTTTCCTCAACCTTTGCCACCAGCACAGCTGGTGCAGAAGGCGTGCCGCCTGCTGCTGATTGTGCTGATGCTGTTTTTGCAATAGTGAGAAAGGGGAGTGTCGCCATGACGGCAATTAAAAGAGTACGGGATATAAGCCGCATATGGCCCCTCACAGATATTAAAAAAAAGAATGTCGAGGGGATTGTCTCACCTGCAGGCCAATCCGTAAACATTTTGGTGAAAAAGAGTTATGTAGTTGTGATAGCTGTCGCAGGCGCATAATTTTAATGTATGAAAGGCAGTATGCAGAAACTTCCTAAAATTGGTGTCGTCTCGGCCAGCTGCAACGAAGCGGGGCGTTCCTGAAAATTTCAACTCTACTGGGAACAGGCTTGTGCCAATGAGCGCTATCGCCCGCAGCGTATTTGCAACGCTAAGTCTGCTATATAAACATGGTGAACCAGCTTTGGTCCGTTGTCGAGGCGCCACTGGAGTTGAGTATAAAGGCGCCCTTTAACTCCTCTCGCTTTTGTCAATGCGCTGTCTTATCATACAACCTAAAGCTAAGAAACAAGCAATCCGCCCCTTACAATCTGGGGCCGATGCCACCGCCCGATGAGGTTTATACTAAGTACCATGGTGCAGTCGAAAATCGACATAAGGTGGGGGACCCGACCATGATCATGACGCTACTTATGCTCACTCGACGTTTGTTGCATGCCTTCCTGCTTATTCTGGCCGTGCTCGTCCTGAATTTCCTTCTGATCCATCTGGTGCCGGGGGATCTTGCGGAAATCATCGCAGGGAAGACGGGCGGCGCGACAGAAAAAATAATGACCGGCATCAAGAAGACCGACGGCCTCGACGAGCCGGTTTATGTTCAACTTGGGCTCTATTTAAAGAAGGCATCGCAGGGCGATTTAGGCCAATCCGTCTTTTACAATGTGCCCGTGCTCGAGCTTGTTTCAGGCCGGGCCGGTCCAACCATTCTATTAGTGGCGACGGCGCTCCTGTTCGCAATTTTTATGGGAACAATGCTGGGTGTTCTTGCCTCCCATAATTCCAATGGCATTCTAAGTGGCTTGGTCACAGTTGTCTCAGCTATCGGATACTCAGTGCCGGTATTCTGGGCGGGGATAATGTTGATTGTTCTGTTTGCCTGGGTTTATCCTTTATTTCCCATTTCTGATATGTATGACATCACGAAGAGCGGCGGATTTTTCGGTCGGGCAGTTGATATCCTCTATCATCTAGTATTGCCGGCTCTCACGCTAGGTTTTGTCTATCTTGCGCAATATGCCCGGTTGACCCGTGCCAGCATGTTGGAAGTTCTGGGCTCGGACTATATCCGGACGGCGCGGGGCAAGGGTGCCTCAGACATTCGGATTTATAGGCATCATGCGTTGCGCAATGCTGTATTGCCGGTGGTTACGATGACTGGAATACAATTTGGCAGCATCATTTCTGCCGCAGTTCTGGTGGAGACGGTTTTCAGGTGGCCGGGACTTGGCACACTCGCGCTTGAATCCATTCTTGTTCGGGATTATCCGACAGTTTTTGGTGTCCTTTTTTTTACGTCCTTGTTGGTAATCAGCGCAAAACTTATTACGGAATTAGTAAACTGGCTTGTTGATCCGCGGGTCCGGACAGGGGGATAAAGTGGCGGTAGTCGACAGTAGCAGGCAGGTTATTCAGAGCCAAAGCCCTTGGAGGGAGGTTGCTCGTGCCTTCCGGCAAAGCTGGGCAGGGGTGTGCGGCTTAGCCATTCTTATACTGGTTATTCTGTTTACATGTACCGGGCCCTTTTTCTATCCGGTTGACCCGTTCGAAATAGTCTGGGCGCCCCTGACCCCGCCGGGTACATTCATTCAGGCACCACTTGGCACGGATTTTCTCGGTCGGGACATTCTGGCAGGACTTGTCCACAGCGGTCCTGCTACATTGGTTGTAGGGCTGCTTGCCGGTATTATCACGGTTACGATCAGTTTACTGGTTGGCACTGTTGCGGGTTACTATGATGGCGTTATCGGTAAGATTTTGATGCGCGTCACGGAGTTTTTCCAAGTATTGCCCGCATTGGTGTTCGCTATGGTTCTCATCACCCTGTTTACTCCAACATTTTATAATGTCGCGCTCATTATTGGAATAGTTAGCTGGCCAACGATGGCCTGTCTGACACGTGCGGAGGTTTTACGAGTTCGCAAGCTGGAATATGTAATTGCGGCGCGGTCTATTGGCGCGGGAAACCGCTGGATTATATGGCGTGTGATCCTGCCAAATGCGCTGGCACCGTTGATTGTTGCGGCTACCCTGACCATTGGTTTTGCCATTCTGTTCGAATCCGGGCTTAGCTTTCTGGGCCTTGGCGATCCGAATGTATTAAGTTGGGGGCAGATGATCGGGGCAGGGCGTGAATATATGTTCGATGGATGGTGGGTTGTGACTTTGCCTGGGGGCATGATCTTCTTAACGGTACTGGGCTTCAGTCTTGTGGGGGATGGTCTGAATAGTGCCTTCAATCCAAAGCGGAGGGAGCGTTGATGACTACAATTCTTTCCATTCGGGACCTGATAGTTGATTTTAAGACCCGGGCAGGCAATGCGCGAATCCTCAACGAAATTTCTCTTGAGCTGAACAGCGGTGAAATTCTTGGCATTGTCGGGGAGCCCGGCTGCGGAAAGAGCATGACGGCTCTTTCTGTCATGGGGCTTGTGCCGAGTCCATCCGGTAAAATTATCAGCGGTTCCATTCTGCTGGAGGGGGAAGATCTAGTGCGGGCATCAACTACACGGATGCGTCAGATTCGTGGCGGTATTATCTCGATGATATTTCAGGAACAGGTGCATTCACTCAACCCGATGTATCGTGTGGGAGACCAGATCGCTGAATCTGTCCTTCTGCATGAAGACGTAACGAAAACGGACGCGTGGGAAAGAGCTTTGGAAATGTTGACGAAGGTTGGCATGCGGGAGCCAGAAATTTGGGCGCGGGCATATCCGCATGAGCTATCTCGCGGACTGCGTCTAAGAGTAGAAATTGCAATGGCGCTATCCTGTCGTCCCCGTATTCTTATTTTGGATGAACCGACGGCAGCTCTTGATGTTACGGTTCAGGCACAGATTTTTGATTTGTTGAAAGACCTTCAACGTGAAACCGGGACGGCCATTATCCTGATTACTGATGATATGGGCGCAATCTCCGAACTGGCGGACCGTGTTGCCGTTATGTGTGCAGGCAATATTATTGAAACTGGCACAACGGAGGATATTCTCTCAGATGCTCAGCATCCCTATACAAGAGGGTTGATCGCCTGTATTCCCCATCTTGAGACAGATCTATCGGAAAAGAGACTGTACTTAAGCGAGCTTAAAGAGGCTGTCCTGACTCCGGAAGAATTAGGTCAGGGATGTGCCTTTGCACCGCGCTGTCCCTATAATACGCTGGTATGTGAAGAAATACGTCCACCGATCAAATCTATCAAGGGGGTGCATTCCGTTGCCTGCCACAATATAAAATATGTGGTGGCGGTATGAGTGAAAACACTCTTCTGGAAGTCCAGGACCTAAAGGTCCATTTCGGCGGTAAAAAGCTGTTTCGTAAAGCGCAGATTGTTCATGCTGTTGATGGCGTTAGCTTTACAGTTCCAAAGGGAAAAGCCTTTGGTATCCTGGGGGAGAGTGGGGCCGGAAAAACCACAACAGCGCTTGCCGTTTTGCGGCTGGTCCCCCTTACGGATGGAACAGTAAGGATTGACGACGCAGAGTTCAGCGCCCTCCGAAAGAATGAGCTTCGCGAAGCCCGGCATAAAGTTCAAATAATATTTCAGGACCCCTATTCCTCTCTTAATCCGCATCGACGGATTGGCGATATTGTCCGCGAACCTCTTGATCTCATGGATATTGGTTTGGAAACAGACCGAGACCAAATGGTTCTTGACCTGTTCGTCCAGGTTGGTCTCCAGCCGGAACTAACACTGCTTTTCCCTCACCAAATTTCTGGCGGACAGAAGCAACAAGTCTGTCTAGCCCGGGCACTTGCAACTAAGCCAGCGCTGATTGTCTGCGATGAACCCGTTTCCGCGATCGATATATCGGTGCGGGCTCAAATCCTTAACCTGATGCGGAAATTGCAGGAAGATCTGGGTCTGACTTATTTATTCTTCAGCCGTGATCCTGGTGTCGTTCAGTACCTTTGCGATCACGTCGCGGTCATGTATCTCGGTCAGGTAGTTGAGCAGGCGGACCGCATCGCACTTTTCTCTAATCCTCAGCATCCTTATACCAAAGCTCTTCTAGCCGCGGTGCCGAAGGTGCGGCCGCAGGTCGGTAATGAAAAGAAGGTGCCGCTGGCGGGAGATCCGCCTAGTCCGATAAATCTGCCAATGGGATGTAGGTTTGCGGACCGTTGTCCGGTTGCGTTTGAAAAATGCTATCGCGTCGTACCTGAATTGAAGGATCGGGGAAACGGGCATATGGCATCATGCCATCTACTGGATAAAGGGTTAGTCACCGCGAAGCTGGGAAATGGTTTGGAGTAGACCCTGTGTCGAGCCGTCTTTATCTTCATAACCGGCATTTTTGCCGATCAGGGGCAGTAATGTGGCTGCGAGTTCCTTGCCGAGTTCTACGCCCCATTGATCGAAACTATTAACGCCCCATATAGCGCCTTCCACAAAAACCCGATGTTCGTATAGGGCAATGATACGCCCCAATGTGCGCGGTGTCAGCTTACGATAAATCAAGGTGGTGGAAGGGCGATTTCCCGGAAACACCTGATGGATTGCAAGATCGAGATCTTCCTGCGCTGCGCCTTGTGCCCTAAGTCTTTCGGTCGCTTCATCACGGTTACGCCCGCGCATCAATGCTTCTGACTGGGCCAGGCAATTGGCCAGTAAAAGCCGATGATGTTGCGGCAGGTTCTCTTCATGAGATTGCGCCGCCACGAGAAACTCACATGGGATGATCTGGCTGCCTTGATGGATAAGTTGATAAAAGGCATGTTGTCCGTTTGTGCCGGCCTCTCCCCAGACAACAGGTCCACTCTTCCGGGTAATAACGTCACCTGTAAGGGTGACACTTTTGCCATTACTTTCCATATCGAGTTGCTGCAAATACGCGGGCAGGCGGGCTAGCCTCTGATCGTAAGGGAGTACGGCGCGACTTTCATAGCCGCAGATATTATTGTGCCAGATGCCGACCAGGCCCAGCATCACAGGTATATTCTTATGCAGCGGTGCCGATCGGAAATGCTGATCCATATCGTGTCCGCCTTGGAGAAATTCGGCAAACCGTTCCTGGCCAATTGCAATCATTAAAGAAAGACCAATAGGCCCCCAGACGGAGTAGCGCCCGCCAACCCAGTCTCCAAAACTAAACACCATATCCGGCGCAATTCCGAATTCTGTGGTTTTATCAAGTGCTGTTGAAACCGCCGCAAAATGTTCTGTGGCCTTTTCCCCAATTCCTGCCGTCATCCATTTTTTTGCAGTCGCGGCATTGGTCATCGTCTCGATTGTCGTGAATGATTTCGAGGAGATGATAAATAGCGTCCGTCCTGGATCGAGCTGCTTTAGTAGATCAGAGATTTCAGCGCCATCGGCGTTGGAAACAAAATGCAGGCGGGGTCCGTCATGATAGGGTGCGAGGGCGGGCGTCGCCATGGCGGGCCCAAGATCGGATCCGCCAATGCCAATATTGACAACATCTGTAAATGCAGCACCATCATGGGCTGACGTTATCCCTGATCGAACGCCTTCTGCAAACGCAGCCATACTGGCCAGCGTCGCGTTGACCTCCGGCATAACATCCTTGTTTTCGACGAAAACCGGCTCGTTACTCCTGTTGCGAAGTGCAGTATGGAGAGCCGCGCGGTTTTCTGTTCGATTAACAGGCTCGCCGTTGAACATCGCGTCGCGCTTGTTTTCAAGATCTGTCGCACAGGCAAGCTCAAGCAACAGGGAACATGCTGTTTCATCCAAACTCGTTTTCGAAAAATCGAGCAGCATATCATCGAGGGTGATTGAAAAATTTTGGAACCGTTCGGGATCCCGGGCGAAGCGCTCGACGAGCGGAGTATCTTTTATCCTCTCGTAATATTCGGCCAGGCGCGACCAAATATCTTCATCCATCGCGTATCTCCCCAGTTACTTTCTCTAACTTGCCGACATGTAATAATAAGGCAAACTACTCCGCAGTTCGTTAAGGATTTCTCAAAATGTACTATATTTTTCTTTAAAAGGTTTCTTTTTAGCCGCGTTTTACATTTGATCGACCAACGTTATTAAATCAACTCCGTTACGTCCTGTAGTGGCAAGATACTTATTCTTAAATGCTGGCAGCATAATATCTTTCAGCACTTCAATTTCCGGCATTGTGGCAATATGGATTTGCATGTCCTCACCTTTCAGCAGGCCAGGTGCCGCGGCCGCTGAAATCTCGCTTGCTTCAATTGCCCAGATTTCAGCTTTTGCGCTGGCGTCTATAATAGCCTGACGGCTCTTCTCTGGTAATGCATTGTACCACTCGGTGTTTACATAACCGTTATAAAAAACAGTAAAAAGAGGCAGAATGGTTACGTGGTCCTGCACTTCATAATAGCGTTCGGATAAAGCGGAAGAAACATTTGTGAGGCCCGCATCTAATTCACCTTTTTCCAAGGCTTTATACGCGAGCCTATCGGGCATATCGACGGGTTTCGAGCCCAAGGCCTCAAGAGCTGTGTTAAAAATAGGACCCAAACCCTGTATCCTGATGCCCTTAAAATCGGATGGCTTGACCAAATGCCGATCCTTCGATGTGATGGTCGTCCGCCATGTCGTGAACAGCCAGGTTACGTTGGTTAAGCCCGTTTCTGCTATTCTTCGCTCCAGCACGGATGCGGCGGGTGAACCACTCCATTTTTTATGAATCTCGACATTGCGAAATGCAAATGGTTCGAGTGTGATATCCATCAGCGGAAGACTTTCCGTCCACTGAATATTGTTGGAGAAAGCACATTCCAGCTCACCTGCACGAACAGCTTCCGCATTTCTGGGCGCTTTTACCAGACTGTTTGCGCTATTAATTTGCACATCGATATCGTTTTCCGAAAGTGTCTCAATCTCTGCAGCCCATTGATCGATGACTTTAGCAATATGGTCGTTCGGCGGGAGTTGATGGCTGCAGCGCATGATTTCTGAAGCCTGCGGTATATTGGTTAGCGACGTCATCAAAAATAGCCAAATGGCGACGCCGAAAATTTTCTTCAACTTAATTTATCCCTTATTTATTCGTGAACGTTTTTTTTGGGGAGCAGTGAATATGGTCACCACATTTTTCCGCGGACTATAGTCTGAAAAGAGCTAATTTGTCATGCATTTGCTTTATGCCATTGCCTCGGAGGAACGCTCTTCCCATTTGATCACTTTCAGGTCAAGAACGAATATGGAATAAATTACCGGGACCAGGAGCAAAGTTGTGAATGTCGCAATGGTTAAGCCGCCGATCTGGGCGTAACAGAGCGGCTGCCAAAGAGGGCCACCATGGAGTGCAAGCGGGCCTAGTCCAAAAACGGTAGCGCCAACAGTAATCAAGACAGGACGGAGACGAACGATTCCCGCGTCGAGCAGAGCTTCGCGTAACGGTTCGCCCTTTTCATGCATTTCCTCGATAAAGTCAAAAAGCACTATGATATGGCTGACGATTACACCTACTAGGGCGACGATGCCGAGAAATGCCATAAATCCAAATGGGCTGTTGGTTACTGCAAGTGCGATGAGCGCCCCAATTATACCATAGGGAACGGCTGCCAGCACAACCAGTGGCTTGACCGCATTCTTGAACTGGAAAACGAGGGCGATGAAGATCAGGCTAATAGATATCGCCATAACCGTTGATAACTGTTGAAAGCCCTGTTTCGCATTGGCCTGCTCACCTGTGATCTCCATTGCAATACCTGGAGGGAGCTGCTTCTCGAAGGCGACGAGGTCATCATTGATGACGGACATTACTTCCGATGGAAGAACCCCCGCCAAGGGAAAGGCGCGCACATTGACGGTGCGGAAATGTTCTTCGCGGCGGATCCGTTCCGTGTGTAACTTATACTCGACCGTTGCGATCTGACCGAGCGGAACTTTGTTATTATTTGTTGTGGCAAATACATAGAGGTTTTCAAGATCGGAAAGCTGCGCCCGCTCTGAAGGTTTCAAAATTGAGACAACGGGAATATTTTTATCTCCGTGCTGCAATGTCGTGACTTGGTTCCCGTTCAGCCCAGCGGAGGAGGATGCCGCAATATTCTGATTGGTCACCCCGGCCAGAAATGCTCGATCAGGGTCAATTTCGATACGAAGGCGCAGGGATTCAGCACCCCAATCCTCACGTGGCCGCGATGCGTTCGGTGCGTTAGCGAGAATTTCAACAACTTCGCCCGCAAGTTTACGAAGAGTCGCAATTTCAGCCTCGGACTCCGGGCCTTGTGACTGGACGGCTGATTTCGCGGAAAGCCTGATTTCCAACGGATACGGAACGGGGTTTGTTTGCAATTGACGCACGTCGATTATCGCTGCCGGAATTCTGGAACTCAAAGCCTCCTGCAAATGTGGAATAAGCTCAGCCGTCAGATTCTTGTCATTCACGCGCATCACGAGCTGGGCATAATTGCGCTGGTGCAGTTGTGGCGTAACCGAGAACCAGAAGCGCGGTGCACCGCCCCCGATAAAGCTTGCAATAGATTGCAGAGGATCGCCCCCTGCTTCTGGCTCGAGACTGGCGCCAAATTGTGTTGCAACCTCCTTAATGACCCGCACTGCATCATCCACTACTTTCTGGGTTTCATGGATGGTTGCATTGTTGCGAAGCGTAACATCGGCATAAAACAGATACTGGACATCATCCGGAAAGAAAGACGTTTTCAAAGTCTTACTAAGCGGGATGATCAGGGCAAGAAAGGCAAAGGACGCAACCAATGCTTTCTTGCGGTGATTGATCAGGAAACTGCCTACTCGAAAATATAGCCCAGTGAAACCACGCTCCCGTCGCTCCTCTATCGTGGGCTCCGGCTTATGGCGAGGCCTCAGGAGGTAGTAGCCAAGAAAGGGAAGAAAGCTCATCGAGACAAGCCGTGAACAAACAAGTGCGGTCGTCATCACTATGGGCAAACTGTAGAGGAATTCTCCGGTATTGCCTGAGAGCAGAAGAAACGGCAGGTAGGCAACGACATTTGTGATGGTCGCGAACATAATAGCATGCGCAAGCTTGGTCGGCCCCAGCCAGGCCGCCAGGGTTCTGGGCTGGCCGCTGGCAAGACCGCGCTTAATTGCGTCGCCTGCCACGACCGGGTCATCGACAAGAAGGCCAAGCGCGATAATCAATGTTGCGATAGATACTTGCTGCAACTCAATACCCAGCATATCGATGATCCCAAATGTCATTGCCAATGTAATCGGGATTGACATCATCATTAGCAGGGCTGAACGCCATTCCCAAAAACCAAGAAAGGAAATGGCCACAACCAAAATGATGGCCTCGATCAACGCCGTCATAAACAGGTCTATATTTTCTGCAACTTGTGACGGCTGGTTTGAAATGCGCTCTATAACGAGGTCATCGGGGAGATGCGGACGAACCTCCTTCAGGACAGCCTCTACGGCTTCGCCAAACTTGCCAATCTGGCCGCCATCGCGCATCTGGATGGCCAGAGAGATGGCCTTGCCGTGTTTCCAGTTCCCTTCCTGATCTCGCCAGTTGTAGTAATTGAGAAATTCCGGCGGAGACTGATAGCCGGGGACCACCTCTCCGATATCCCGTAAATACACGGGAGCGCCGGAGGGGGATTTTGTAAAGGCAGTGCCACCAATTTGATCGGGGCTTGTATATTTGCCAACCGGTTCGACTAATACACTCGAACCGCTGGCATAAAACTCTCCGCCCGAAATATCACTGTTGCGCGCGCTGATCGCGCCAGAAACATCGCTTGGCGTTAGTCCATAGGACGCGAGAAGGTCTTGTGAATACTCTAGATAGATCCGTTCATCCACGGTGCCTGAAGTGTTTACAACGGTGACCAGCGGGATAGTCTGCAAATTACGAACGATCAGGTTGGTAAAGTCATCGAGTTCCCGATAGCTGTATTTGCCGCCGGGAGACGCCAGAAGGATATCGTTTGTTTTTACCGGATCATCAATGACAATTGCGGGCCAGGCATCCTCATGAAAAGTGACTTGGCCGAGCTTTTCTTGAAGAAAACCACTGAGTTCTGCCTTTAGATCCTCATCGGAGAGATTTGTCGAGAGATCAAGGCCTATAAAACCGGCACCTTTTAAGGAAATAATATCCGAGGACTTGCGGCTTTTGACAAGATACTCCTTGAACAAATCCATATTTCGGCTGGGTGCCGTAAGCGTAATGTCACGCGGCATTACAACGATCAGGGAGCGGCGGGTACTCGTTTCTGTGATTTCTTTCTCTCGGGCGTTCTTGATTGCTGTCTCAATATCCCTTGCGCGGAGGGAGATTTCCACTGCATTTTCTGTTGGGCTCGCAACAGTCAATAGGATTGCGGCCGTATCACCAAAACCATCATTGAATTGTATCGGCCCGGCACCCTCCGGCAGGCTCAGAGCTTTCAGGTTGAGGTCGATTTCGTTAAATGCCGCCTTTGTATCCTCGAGCGTTTCTTCCAACTGGATCTGGACAATGGAAAGGTTGGGTAGCGTCAGGGATTTAACAGCGAATTTGGTTGAGCTGACAGGATGCAACGTTGAGCTGAGGGCGATCTGCTGTTCGATCGGGCGGGTGACCAGCTGTTCAATTTTCGTGGCATCGGCGCCCGGCCAACTTGTGATAACGGAGGCAACACGAACACCGATGGCCGGATCCTTCGCCTTCGGCATGGAGAGATAGCCGTAAACTCCCCACATAAATACGGCGAGCAGTAATACCCATGAAATATGCCGGTTTTCGGTAAAATAACGCGCAGTATTATGGGTTTCCGTAATATCCTTCACCAGAAGAGCTCCCCCGTTCCATTATTGGCTATCATCACGGAATGACAGCCACTTGCTGCCCGTCCCTGAGGAAGGAGGCGCCATTAACAACAACTTGCGCCTTTGTATCAAGCCCGCCCAGCACTGTAATCTTGTTGCCACGTACATTGCCAAGCTCAACATCCGTCAACTTTGCAATCGTTTTATCGGCGTCTGATTGCAAAATGAAAACTGCATATCCTTTGGGGTCAGACACGGAGCGAACCACTGCAGAGAGTGGAACTAATGGCCTTTGTTGGGTATGTTCCCCTCCCTTCGGCAAATTGAGGGAAGCAATCATGCCGACCTTCAGGAGGTTTTCTTTGTTGTCGATGTCAACCTTGACGTCGAATACCCGGCTATTTGTATCGGCGGAGGGGGCGATTTCAGAAATCTTTCCAGTAAAGACTTTATCTGGATAGGCCTGAGTCACGAGGTTCTGTGTATCACCGATTTTGAGCGACTGGACGGTGTTATCTGGAACACCAAAAACTGCTTTTACCATTGTGGTATCAGCGATCACGAAGGCAACAGTTTGCGGGTTCGCGAGAGATCCAACATCCAGATTGCGCTGCAGAACAACACCATCCAATGGCGCGGTCAGGTCGAAATCATTTACGTTGTTACGGGCAATTTTCTGCGCAGCCTTGGCGTTTTCCATTTGCGCGACAGCGTTTTCATATTCCTGTTTTGCGCTGTCATAATCCGGGGCCGTCATGCTGCCGGATTTGAATAGCGTTGTCGCCCGATCATAATCTTGTTTGCCCTTGTTCAGGTTGGCCTGTGCGGCTGCCACCTGACTGTCGGCCTGAGAGAGGTTGTCGCGAATATCCTTGGAATCCACGGTTGCCAGGATATCGCCTTTCTTCACGGCATCGCCTGCCTGAATTGCACGTTCCTTACCGTCGCCATCCTTGACCTGCATCAGATCCGTAACATAACCCGTGACCTTGAAGGTGACATTGACTTGTGTGTTTGCCTCGATATTGGCGCTGTAACGGACATCCGCACTGCTGGTATCTTTAGATAGTATTTCAGCACGGACAGGCTGTAATGGCGCTGTTTCCGGGGTTTCCTCTGAATCGCAAGCCGTCAGGGTCGACAGGCCCATTGCCATACCGAATATAGCGATAAGTCGCAATGACATCTATTCTTCCCCCAATGCCTGCTCTAATGCGGCGCTGGCATTCCAAACGCCGAGCAGCGCCTGATGATAATTATCATTTGCCTGTTCTAGCTGGGCCTGTGCATCCAGCAGGTCACTCAGCAAAATGGACTTTTCCTTATACTGATTGAAACTCACGCGCAGTTGTTCCTCAGCTGCTTTTTTCGCCATTTGGGTGACCGGCACAAGGGATCTGGCTATTTCCAAATTGCGTATGCCCGCACTAACTTGTGCGCGGATTTGATCTTCATTATCGCGTAGTGAGTTTTGTGCCTGTTTCAGCGCAATAAGGGAGCCGGCGACGTTGCTTTCATTGCTCCCCCATGTGAAGAAATCCCACTTTGCGATGAAACCGACATAGAGGCTTTCATCCGGCAGAAGTGTCGTGTTTTGTGTGCGACCATAGCTCGCGACAAGATTCACCTCCGGGAGATATCCACTTTTCTGGATTTCAACTTCGGTTTCTGCGACTTCAACCTGAAGGCGCGCCTCCCGGGTTTCAGGTCTTTGTGCCAACGCCTGGTCTTCAGCCTGATCCGCATTGTAAACAAGTGACGGGTCGGCATTGATGGGACTCACCCGAAAAGAAGTTGCAATATCACGTCCCAGCAATGTGTTGAGCTGCTGTTTACTTGTCATGAGATCATTTTGCTGGGTTTGGAGCTGGTGACGGGCTGAGGCAAGCTGTGCCTCCCCGTTCAGGAGCTGATATTCAAGTTCTGCTTTTTGCGCGACATTATCCCGTAATATTCTGACAAGTTCTTCATTGAACTTGATGGAGGAACTGGTTGCCTCCATCGCGCTTCTGTCGCTCAGGATTTGGTAGTAAAGCTGTTTAACTTGTAGGGAGACGGATTGCTCTGTTTGCCGGGACTGTTGCCGGGCAATTTCCTTCTGTTTTTTAAGCTGGTCGATATTGAGACCAATTTCGTACAGGCCAACAAGCGGTTGTGTCGCGGTCAATGAATAATGCGTGGTAAAGCCATTCGTTGTATCAATAGAGACATTGCTGGAAGGAACCGGACTCCCGCTCACTGTTCCGAGAGATCCTTCCTCGAAGGTATATTCATTGTCGACAAAATTTTGCAGGCCGTGAACCTGGGCGCTCAGTTGCGGAAATTGTTTGGCTTCAATGGCCTTCTTCTCTTCTTCAACAACATCAACTTGCAGTTCAGCATTTTTAAGCTGCAAATTTTTCTCTTTGGCAATTTGTAGGGCGTCGCTAAGGGTCAATAAAGGAAGCTCTGCTGCCGACGGTGTCGCAGCGACAAGGCAACCGCCGAGCAAGATTGCTGTCAGTGCGGGAGTAAATTTCACCATAACAATCGTTTCCAACGAACCTTGATAGAGGGTGTTGAAAAACATAGCGTTTCAATGCAACCATGTCAAAACGATTGGTGTGCTATAATTTTTGTGCGGCCAGGTTTTTCCAACGTGAATTAGCCCTCAACTTCGAGGGTGTCAAAATCCGCAGGAAGGATAATCTCGATTAATTCCAGATCATCCGAATGCGCCAATTCCTGATGCTGGATTCCGGGCGGTTGATGGACACAGGAGCCGGCCTTCAAAGTGACTTCGCCTGTTCCTTCATACCAGAATTTAACCCACCCTTTGAGGACATAGACCATCTGGAATTCCAGCTTGTGAATATGTTTATCCCCTATCGCTTGCTTTCCTGGCACAGCACGGATGACATGAGCGCCGAAACGACCATCGGTTGCGTCCGAGATACCAAGATCGCGATACTCGAAAAAACCGCGAAGTCCGCTGGTAAATTCAGCGTCGTCGACATGGCTGACCGATAGTTTCATTTTCTCCTCCTCCAGGATGGATGCAGGACTTCAAGCACGAACTGGCCTGCTTTCGCGAGTCCGCCATAGCAGAAGCGCCATAATCCCCATATTCAGCATATTCCACGCAATGCCATTAATGAATGCGGCTTGATAGGAGCCGGTTAAATCATAGATTAGCCCTGAAATCCAACCACCTAGTGCCATGCCAACAACCGTCATCATAATGACCAGGCCGACACGCTCGCCCGCCTCTTTTGCCGGTAAGTATTCTCGGACAATAATAGCATAGCTTGGAACGATACCACCTTGTGACAATCCAAAAATCAGAGAAACGATATAAAGGGAGGCAAGACCATTAAATGGAATGTAAAGAAATAGTGCAAGGCACTGCAAGAAGGAGCCGAGCAGAACCGTTCTGACGCCACCGATACGGTCCGCGAGAAACCCTGATAACAGCCGACTGACAATGCCGCCAGCGAGCATAACCGCAAGCATCTCTGCACCCGCAGACACACCGAACCCGAGGTCCGCACAATAAGCGACAATATGTACCTGCGGCATTGACATTGCCACACAGCAACTTATTCCTGCGATACAGAGCAGTATTTGCAGGGCGCGGGGTGAAATATCTATACTGCGTTTATTGACGACAGGTTGGCCAGCAGAGGGCAATAGAGTTACTTCTTGGGCGGGGAGGCGCCGACGGAGTAGCAGCGCCATTGGCATCATCACGGCAATGGACGCGACGGCAATCAGCATATAGGCATCACGCCAGCCATCTGTGGCAATCACGTCTTTAAGAATGAGCGGCCAGAACGTCCCAGCAAGATAATTTCCACTCGCCGCGGCGGCGACAGCGATACCACGGTTGCGTTCAAACCAATGTGAAATATCGGCAATCAACGGGCCAAATGTGATTGCAGACCCGATTCCAATGAAGACACCCTGAAAAATGGCAAAGGTCCAAATATTCGTGGAGAGCGCACCGAGAATGAAACCCGTGCCAAGCATCATGGAGGCTACGATCATTGGCAAGACAATTCCAAACCGGTCAATCTGTCGGCCAAACAGAAAATTGCCAATGGCAAAACCAATCATAGTGGTTGTATAGGGAATCGACGCTTCTGAGCGGTCGATGCCGAATTCTTCCTGAACTGCGGGCAAAACGACAACAACTGCCCACATGCCCGCACTACCAATCAGGGAAATCAGAACTGAAAAGCAAAGCCGAGCCCATGAATAGCCGCTGTCGAGATACGGCGTGTCAGAATTATATTGTGAGTTAAAAAAGGACAAGCGACACGCCCTTTCCCGCTAATGAATGGTTATTGGTTTTTTTTCTTCAAAACTACTCTAGCATAGGCAACGGATTTTCTGCACCTCTTTTGATCGAATGATGCACGGCGATAAATCGCGTGACCGGATAGTTGTTTTATTTATCTTCAGTAGAGAGTAAGCTTGGAGATGATGGACGCGGAAAGAATACGAGAGTTTCTTGATCGGGGATGGGAGCAGGTAATCGCTCTCGGCTCGGATGTGAATATCCTGTCACAGCTTCTTGCTGTCGTTGGCGGTCTTGTTTTCGCCTATTTCACGCGCCGCCGGTTGCAGGTGGCTTTAACGAGTCTTAGAGGCCGTTTTCCCGATCGATCGCCTTTTGCCAAAACACTCGAGATATTAGCGGGATTATCTCTACCGCTGATATGGCTCGCAATCGAGTTCGCCATCCTTGCTATTTTTCAGGGTGTCGGCCCTCAGTCACATATAATCAGTGCTATCTGTTCCCTGCTGGTTGCCTGGGTCGTCATAAATGTCGTCACTAGCCTTGCGGAAAACAAAATCTGGGCCCGCCTGGTTGCCTTCTGCGCCTGGACGGTTGCGGCGCTCAATATTCTTGGACTGCTAACGCCAACCTTGGAATTTCTTGAGGATCTAGCGTTCAATCTCGGTGAAACGCGCATTTCGATGTTAGGTATCGCCAAGGCCCTGGTGGCCGGAATTATTGTCTTCTGGATAACTTTCGGCCTATCCCGCTTTTTGGAGGCACGGATCCATAAATCAAGGGCGTTGACCCCCGCAGTTCAGGTGTTGACAGCAAAGTTGGTGCGCGTTGGCCTGATTTCGATGGCTGTTCTGATTATTCTGTCCAATTCCGGTATCAATATTACGGCCTTTGCGGTTTTCAGTGGTGCGCTCGGTGTAGGTATCGGGTTCGGGCTGCAGAAAATAGTTTCCAACCTGATCAGCGGGATCATCCTGCTCCTTGACCGGAGCATCAAACCGGGCGATGTGATCGAGGTTGGCCAGACTTATGGACGGGTTAACACGATGGGCGCCCGATATGCCTCCGTTATCACTCGCGATGCCATGGAATTTCTGATCCCCAATGAAGACCTGATTACCCAGCAGGTCATCAACTGGTCCTACAGTTCAAAGAATGTACGATTGCGCGCGCCGATTGGGGTCTCATATGATACGGATATTCCAAAGGCTCTCAAGCTGATAGAGGGAGCGGCACAGGAAATCCCGCGCGTGTTGAGTAATCCGGCTCCTAAATGCCTGATGCGCGGCTTTGGCGACAGTGCTATTGATCTTGAACTCAGATTTTGGATCGCTGACCCTGAGGATGGTTGCCGGAACGTGACCAGCGAGGTTCTTGTGGGTGTCTGGGAGCTTTTCAAGAAGGAGGGGATTAATGTGCCCTTCCCACAGCGCGATATTCGTGTTGAAATGGTCAATCCTAATTCATCGGTTCCGTCGGATAAAGAGGATGGAAAATGATTAAAGATACCATTGCGGCATGGCATGACTGCATTAAAACACTCGATCCGGAATTACTCGAAGCACTCTTGCATGAGGACGCGACCTTTCACAGTCCCGTTGTCTTTACGCCACAAATTGGCAAGGGTATTACCGGCAAATATCTTTTGGCCGCCTTCCATGTCTTGAATGGTGATGATTTCAAATATGTGCGCGAGATCGTCGGGCCGACGGACGCTGTTCTGGAATTTACAACAACTATCGACGGTATTGTAATCAATGGTGTAGATCTTATTCAATGGGGCGAAGACGGCAGGATTACCGATTTTAAGGTTATGATCCGCCCCTTGAAGGCAATCAATCTTGTGCATCAGAAGATGGCGGAAACCCTTACACAATCAGCGTAACAAACTAGCATTCAACAGTGTAACTCTTCGGAAACATAATGACGACGGACCAAATTCTGCTTTTCTCGCTGTTCGCGATTGTCTTTGCCTTGCTGATATGGGGGCGCTGGCGGTATGACCTGATTGCCTTTGTGGCGCTTGTCACCGCATTGGTGTTGGGGCTGGTGCCGACGGAACTCGCATTTTCGGGTTTTGGCCATCCGGCAACGATAATCATTGCGCTGGTACTCGTTGTCTCGCGTGGTTTGGTGAATTCCGGTGCGGTTGATTTGATAACGCGGCGGCTTACGTCTCTTGACCTGAAACTCTCCAGCCATATTGCGGCGATGGGAGGCTTGGGTGCCCTATTTTCGGCATTCATGAATAATGTTGCGGCGCTTGCCATGTTGATGCCGGTCGATTTGCAGGCTGCGGCCAAGGCCAAACGTGCGCCTCGTATCACGCTGATGCCGCTTGCTTTTGCGACAATACTGGGCGGGTTGATTACGTTGATAGGTACACCGCCTAATATCATTATCGCCGCCTATCGGGAAGATGCGCTTGGTACACCTTTCTCGATGTTTGATTTTGCGCCCGTTGGACTTGTGTGCGCCATTGTCGGCATTGTTTTCATAATGGTGATTGGCTGGCGGCTTATTCCAGGCTCTCGTGATGCAAAGGCCCCGATGGTCGACCTGCTCGACCAGGAAGGGTATCTTGCTGAATTGCTGGTGTCGAAAGACTCGCCTGCGGTTGGAATGCTGGTACGGGAACTGGACAGCGCGGCTGACGATAGTGATGTCGCCGTGGTCGGGCTTGTTCGCAGCAACAAGCGCCTTGCAGGCCAGGCACGGAATGTGGAAATCCGGGCGGGTGACATTCTCGTAGTGGATGCAGGTGCGAAAGGTATTGATCAGTTCCGCGGCGCGATGAAGCTGCAGTTTGACGGCGAGAATCGCCATGAGAAAGCCGAATCCGGCGGCATGGTGTTGATGGAATATGTCGTGCCGCGCTATGCTCGCATTGAAGGACGGTCTGCTATATCTCTGCGTCTGCTTGTCCGTCATGGCGTAACGCTGCTTGGCGTCTCCCGCCAGGGCAGAAAATTCCGCGAGCGTGTTCGCAAACTCGATATAGAAGCAGGAGATATACTGCTTCTGCTTGGGCCGGTTGATCGTGTGCCTGATGCAGCGCAGTGGATGGGCGTGCTACCTTTGGCGGAGCGGGGATTGTCCGTTACTCAATATCGTCGTGCGGGGTTGGCTGCTGGCATTTTCGCGGCAGCAATTGCCGTGGCAAGTTTTGGCTGGCTCTATCTTGCCGTGGCGCTAGCCATTGTTGTGGCGGCTTACGTGGCGCTTGATATTGTCCCCATTCAGGAGGTTTATCAACATATTGAGTGGCCGGTTATTGTTCTTCTCGGCTCAATGATCCCACTCGGAGCAGCACTGGAAGAATCAGGCGGAACGGCGCTAATCGCCGGTGGTATCGTGGAGTTGACCTCGGGGTTTCATGTCGTTGTCGTTCTGACGGTTCTGATGGTCGTGATCATGACCCTTTCAGATGTGCTGAACAATACGGCAACGGCCGTTATTGGCGCGCCCGTCGCGGTTGATATCGCGAACCGGCTTGGCGCTAATCCGGACCCCTTTCTTATGGTGGTTGCCGTGGCGGCTTCCTGTGCCTTTCTTACCCCTATCGGTCACAAGAATAACACGTTGATTATGGGTCCGGGTGGCTATAAATTTGGAGATTATTGGCGCATGGGGCTGCCGCTTGAAATACTCGTTATCGCGGTGGCAATTCCGGCCATATTGTTTTTCTGGCCATTATAAGGCTTGAATACGTTCAGAAAATCTCATTCTAACTTCAATTTTTCGGAAAAGGTTTCAGATGTTAAAAGACAAGGTAGCGTTGATCACCGGCTCAACCTCTGGAATCGGGGAGGGATGTGCGAGAGCTCTTGCGAAAGAGGGATGTCATGTGGTGCTGAATGGGTTTGGTGACGCCGCGGAAATTGAAGTTTTGCGTCAGTCTCTCGAAAATGAATACGGCGTGACATGCCTCTATAGCCCAGCGGATATGACCAAGCCGGATGAGATCGCCGCGATGTTTGAGATGGCGGTTGAGGAATTTGAGGGCATTGATATTCTGGTTAACAATGCCGGGATCCAGTATGTCTCGCCGATTGCAGAATTCCCGACAGAGAAATGGGACGCAATTATTGCCATTAATCTCTCCTCTGCGTTTCACACAATGCATCACGCCATTCCGTTGATGACCAAGCGGGGGTGGGGCCGGATCGTTAATATGGCATCTGCCCATGCGTTGGTCGCGTCACCCAACAAAGGCGCCTATGTCGCCGCCAAGCATGGTATTGCCGGACTGACCAAGACGGCGGCACTGGAAGTTGCACGCGATAATATAACCGTCAATGCAATTTGTCCGGGCTATGTCTGGACGCCACTTGTGGAAAAGCAGATCCCGGATACAGCGCGTACACGGGGAATGTCCGAAGAGGAGGTGATCAATGATGTGATGCTTGCGGCGGCGGCAACAAAGAAATTTACAACTATTGAACAGGTGGCGGCCCTTGCCATTTTCCTTTGTAGCGATGCTGCTGAGAATATTACCGGGAGTCTGCAATCCATCGATGGTGGCTGGACCGCTCAATAAGAGGCCTCGAGTTTAAATGAGCACAGACAGCATTACTCTTCGCATTACCGGAAAGCCGAAAGATATAGGCGGATTTGAAGTGCGGCGTCTTTTGCCCGTTGCCCAATGCCGTTCCGTCGGCGCCTTTGTTTTTCTCGATCATATGGGGCCCGCCATTCTTGCGGCTGGTGAGGGGCTGGACGTCCAGCCTCACCCACATATTGGTCTCGCCACGGTTACATATCTTTATGAGGGATCTATCCTCCATCGTGATAGCCTCGGCTCAGTGCAGGAGATTTCTCCGGGTGATGTTAACCTGATGACGGCAGGACGTGGGATTGTCCATTCAGAACGCAGCAGTGAGGAAAGCCGGGCAACAGATCGATCCATTCAGGGTCTGCAGTTATGGGTGGCTCTTCCCAAGGAGCATGAAGACATGGCGCCCGCATTTTCTCACACGCCGAAATCTGCCCTACCTGAGCTAACAGGGGAGGGATGGCATGGGCGCCTTGTCGCAGGCAGCCTGTTCGGCGAAACCTCCCCCGTCTCAACGATGAACCGGTTCTTCTTCGCCGACATTCGTGCGGACGCAGGCGTTTCTATTCCTTTCACGCCTGATTATGAAGAGGCTGCTGTCTATGTTGTTGATGGGGAGCTCGATATCGATGGGGCGACATTGGAGGCAGGAACCCTTGCCGTACTGGAAAAGCATCCAACTGTCACCTTGACCTCCATGAAAGAGGCGGTTTTTGTGGTCCTGGGAGGGGACGCTCTTCCTGAGCCGCGCTTTATGTACTGGAACTTTGTCTCTACCAGTCAGGAAAAAATAGAGCGCGCGAAAAACGATTGGCGTGAACAATCCTTTGATAGTGTACCGGGCGATAATTCGTTTGTTCCGCTTCCGGAATGAGGCAAACAACTCTTTGATGTGCCGAAGCAGTTGACAGTATTCTCATAGAAAGGTTTGATGTTCGTGAGATAGTTAAAAGCGGCGCAAGAGTTAATTTCACGACGGCCCGCGTCCATAAATAATAATAAAAAGGGACATGCAAATGAGTTGGGAAGCAGAGATTGAAGAACTAAAGCGCCGTCAGGATCTCGCAAAAAAAATGGGCGGAAAGGAGAAGGTCGCGCGCCATGTGAACGCGGGTAAACTGACTGTTCGCGACCGGATCGAGAAAATTCTCGATGAAAGCTCTTTTGAAGAAGTTGGCTCCGTCACCGGCAAGGCCGAATATGACGTGGACGGTAAGCTCGTTGATATGCAACCGGCGAATCTGATAACCGGTCGGGGGCGTATTAATGGCCGCCGCGTGGTTGTCGCGGGCGATGACTTCACGGTGCGCGGCGGGGCGAATGATGCCGGCATTCGCGAAAAGCTGGTTCATGTGGAAGACATGGCAGGATCCCTGCGTTTGCCGCTGGTCCGTCTTGTCGACGGAACGGGCGGTGGCGGCTCGGTTAAGACGATTGAGACTGAAGGTCGCACCTATGTCCCGGCAGTCCGTGGCTGGCATACGGTGATCGAGAACCTCTCAAAAGTGCCTGTGGTTGCCCTTGCCCTCGGCTCGACTGCCGGGCTTGGCGCGGCGCGTGTAGCAGCAAGCCATTATTCTGTGATGGTCAAGGAAACCTCGCAAATGTTTGTCGCTGGCCCGCCGGTTGTGGCCAGAACCGGTGAGGTGCTTACCAAGAATGAGTTGGGCGGTTCTGAAATTCATACCCGCAATGGGGCCGTGGATGATGAAGCCGGATCCGAGGAAGAGGCATTTGAGCGGGCACGGCGGTTTCTGTCCTATCTCCCGCCATCCGTATTTGAATTACCCGAACGCGTTGAGACAGGAGATGATCCGAACCGTCGAGAGGATTGGCTGATCAATGCCATCCCGCGGGATTCGCGTAAAGTATATAAAATGCGCAAAATTGTCGAAGCTGTTGTCGATAACGGGAGTTTCTTTGAAATTGGCAAGAAGTGGGGCCGCTCTGTTATCACCGGTTTTGCTCGTCTTGACGGTTGGCCCGTCGCGGTATTGGCCAGTGATCCTTACCATTATGCCGGTGCCTGGACGGCTGATGCCGCGGATAAAGTCCTGCGCTTTGTTGATCTGGCCCAGACATTCCATCTGCCTGTAATGCATCTTGTCGATATTCCGGGCTTTCTTGTTGGACGGCAGGCTGAAGAGCAAGCAACGATCCGCCATGGTGTGAGGGCGATGGCCGCGATTGCTCAGGCAACAGTGCCGTGGTGCGCTATTCTTGTTCGCAAGACTTATGGCGTTGCGGGTGCAGCACATATGAACTCCGGACGGTTTAACCTCAGATATGCCTGGCCTTCTGGTGACTGGGGGTCCTTGCCAATCGCCGGAGGACTTGAAGCGGCCTATAAATCCGAGATTGAAGCTTCGGAGGACCCCAAGGCTAAACTAGATGAAATCGAGGAGCGGTTAAATCGCTTGAGGTCCCCATTCCGGACAGCGGAACGGTTCATGATCGAAGAAATTATCGATCCGCGCGATACTCGAAAACTGCTCTGTGATTTTGCGGAAATGGCGGCGCCGCTGCGGGAGGCTGGTGTCTCTAGCTTTAAAGTGCGGCCTTAAGTCGAGGTGGCAGTCTAATTTCCTATAAAAATGTACTTTATAAGGAAAATAGATAAGCGAAACGCATGATATCGCGATTTTGCGGAAAAATTTCTGCGTAGTTTGGTCACATAACCTTCGTGATTGAGTGTACCATGAGTGTTAATTTCACGCTCATTAACAACTCAAAGACGAGGCTCGCCATGGCTCAACTGAAATTGCCGCAACTTCGCGAAGATATCCGCGCGCATTACCTTACGGATGAAGCTGCGGCTGTTCATAAACTGATTGACGACCTCAATATTTCGGAGGATGCGCGCGGTCAAATCGTGGACAAGGCGGTGTTGTTGGTGGAAGAACTCCGCCGCGCCGACAATCCGGGCGTTATGGAAACCTTTCTTGGTGAATACGGTCTCACTACAGAGGAGGGTGTTGCCCTGATGTGTCTGGCTGAAGCCCTCCTGCGCGTACCAGACGAGATCACCATGGATGCGCTGATCAGTGACAAGATCGCACCTGCGGACTGGAGCAAGCATCTTGGCCATTCTGCCTCACCCTTGGTGAATGCCTCTACTTGGGGGCTGATGTTGACAGGAAAGGTGGTGCATCCCCTGGGCGATGGTACGCTGGATGTGGTGGGCCAACTAAGAAAATTGGTAAAACGTGTGGGGGAGCCGGTTATCCGCACGGCGGTAAGCCAATCGATGAAGGTACTAGGGCATCAGTTTGTGCTGGGCCGTAATATTAAAGAGGCGATGAGCCGCGCCCGTGGCATGGAGAAAAAGGGGTATTGCTATTCCTATGACATGCTGGGCGAGGCCGCGCGAACTGCGGAAGATGCGCAGCGCTATTTCATGGCCTATTCCAAGGCAATCTCCAGCATTTCAGAGCACAGCGTCAACTCTGATAGCCGGATGAACCCAGGCATTTCAGTGAAGCTTTCTGCCCTCCATCCGCGCTATGAATATACGCAGAAAAAACGGGTGCTTCACGAGTTGGTTCCCCGTTTGTCATCCCTCGTTTTTCAGGCCAAAAACGCGAATATGGGCTTTAATATTGATGCAGAAGAGGCAGACCGTCTCGATCTCTCCCTCGATATTATCGAAGCTGTATTGTCCAACCCTGATTTGAAGGGGTGGGATGGATTTGGCGTCGTGGTGCAGGCTTACGGCCCGCGCGCTACCTATGTTCTCGACTGGCTTTATGCGCTATCCAAAAAGCTGGACAGGAAGATCATGGTCCGATTGGTTAAGGGCGCCTATTGGGACACGGAGATCAAGCTTGCTCAGGTCATGGGGTATGAGGGTTACCCTGTTTTTACACGCAAGGCGGCAACAGATGTAAGCTACCTTGCCTGTGCAAAAAAGCTGCTCGCCATGACAGACTATATCTACCCGCAATTCGCAACCCATAATGCGCATTCAATCGCCGCTGTTCTGGAAATGGCGGAGGGAGTAGATAACTTCGAGTTTCAGCGACTCCACGGCATGGGGGAAGGGTTGCATAACCTGGTGATGGAGCACAACAAAAATCGCTGCCGAATATACGCGCCCGTCGGTGTTCATGAAGATCTGCTGGCTTATCTCGTTCGTCGGTTGTTGGAAAACGGTGCTAACAGTTCATTCGTAAATCAGGTTCTGGACGAGAAAGTACCGCCCCGGGATGTCGTCCGCGATCCGGTAGCCTCAATATTGAGATATTCAACAATAGAGAATGATAAAATTCCGAGCCCGGCGGCGCTTTACGGTAGCCGGCGACGCAATTCGGCAGGAATTAACTTCCCGAATCCGTTGATACTGACGGAGTTTGACGGCGCTCGAGATGCCTTCAGGAACGTGAAATGGCAGGCCACTCCCCTGATTGGCGGGGAGAGAACGGAAGGGCATGGCCGCAAAATCCATAACCCGTCGCAACTTTCGGATATTGTCGGTACCGTCATAGATGCCACGCCGGAAGATGTAAGTCGCGCTGTATCCATTGCGGTTGCCGAGACGGACAGTTGGCGAGATACGCCTGTCAATGAGCGGGCGGAAATGTTGGAGCGGGTTGCAGAGCTCTATGAAGAGAACCGCGTAGAGCTGATGGCGCTTCTTTCGCGCGAAGCGGGGAAATCTCTGATGGATGGTATCTCTGAAGTGCGGGAGGCAGCAGATTTTTGCCGGTATTATGCGTTGCGTGCGCGTGAGGACTCCAAAGAGGGAGACGTGGAAGGGCGCGGTCTTTTTATTTGCATTTCACCCTGGAATTTCCCGCTCGCTATTTTTACCGGGCAGATCACTGCTGCGTTGGCCGCAGGGAATACCGTGATTGCCAAACCGGCGGAACAAACGCCCTTGATTGCTGCGCGGGCCATTGAATTAATGCGGGAAGCCGGGATTCCCGGCAATGTTCTGCACCTCCTCCCGGGCGATGGCGCGACTGTTGGTGCGGAGTTGGTTTCGCACCCCGATATACAGGGCGTCTGCTTTACAGGCTCCACGGAAACCGCGCAACGTATCGCGCGGTCCATGGCGGAGAATGCGGATCCAGCGGCGCCGTTGATCGCGGAAACGGGCGGCTTGAATGCGATGATTGTTGATTCCAGTGCGCTGCCCGAACAGGCAGTTCGGGATATTATCGCCTCGGCCTTTCAATCCGCGGGGCAAAGATGTTCCGCACTTCGTGTCCTGTATGTACAGGAGGATGTCGCAGATAAAGTAATTTCCATGCTTGAAGGCGCGATGGCAGAGCTCAAGATCGGCAATCCCTGGGATATTTCGGTTGATGTGGGGCCTGTCATCGACACTGATGCAAAAAAAATGATTGAAGAACATTGCATGGAGCTGGAAAAGGCAGGCCGCTTGATAAAGAAATTACCTTTGCCAGCTGGTGCAAAGGCGGGGTGCTTTGCTTCTCCCGCCGCTTATCGTATTGACGGGATTGAAGAATTAAAGAAGGAGATATTCGGTCCGATTCTGCATATTGTTACGTTCAAGGCGGATGAAGTTAATAAGGTAGTCGAAAAGATAAATGGAACGGGCTACGGATTGACGCTTGGCCTGCATACCCGTGTCGACACCCGTGTCCAGGATGTTTGCGATCGGGCTCATGTTGGTAATCTGTATGTTAACCGCAATCAGATTGGAGCCGTAGTCGGCGTTCAACCGTTCGGCGGAGAGGGGCTGTCGGGAACCGGCCCTAAAGCCGGTGGGCCGCTATATCTTCATCGTTTCATGAAGAAGAAAGGGCAATTGGTTGTGCGGGCGAAGCAGCCCGTCGAATGCTCTGAAGAAGCTATGATTTCCGATAGAATGCGTGAGACTCTCGAACTATCGCACAGCGCGCAGGCTCATTGGGAACATTGGGAAAATCGTCGTTCCTTTCTTGAGAAAATTGCAACCGGCCTCCCTGATCATATTGGAAAGACCGTCACGGCGTCGCTTGCACAAGCAGGGAATTATGATCCAAGGCCCGTTGATCTTGTTGGTCCGACGGGAGAGAGCAATCGTCTCAGCCTGCATGGCCGTGGCATGATTATCTGTGCCGGAAGCGATGCCGTCAGGATGGCGACGGTAGCACTTCTGACCGGAAACAGCGTCCTGCTCGCTGGGGCTCAGGAGGGGGTGGATAGTTTGGTCAAGGCTTTCAATGGGGAAAAGAAGCTAAAGGGTCTTGTTGCCAGGCTAGAGGGGGAATTGACGCCTGCGCTCGTTGCATCCCTACCGTCCTTGAACGGGGTATCGCTCACAGCCGGGGAATATGATCTGCGCAGTTACCGGCAGGCAATTGCGGCGCGGGAGGGCGCGATCATCCCGCTGATCATAGGAGGAGATGATTGGGAATACTATGTTGCGGAGAGGGCGCTTTGTATTGATACGACTGCTTCTGGAGGCAATACCAAGCTTCTTGCCGCAAATGAGGCTTAATCAATTCCCATGCAATTCGCATAATAAGTGGTTGTCGCGGGCCAGTCAGAAAAGACGCCCACGGCACCCACGTCTTTCGCAAGCACATCCAGGACGGTCATTACATCGCCCTCATTGTTGATAGCATCTGTAACCGAACGATAGTACCATCCGCCACCATTTGTGAGGGAGCCGGAACGTTCGAGGGACCAGGCAATGATGTTCAGGCCAGCTTTTCTAGCTTCCTTCGCATATGCGGACGGGACAATCTTGCCGTTATCATCTAAGGCTAGCAGCATCCAGATTGGTGGCGCAATGTAACGCAGGCCTTTGTCGGCCAGGTCTTGCATGCTGGGTGAAAATGTATTCGGATCATCAGGATTTAGGGCGTTGCCGCGATAGCGGCTATCGAGGAAGGTGGCTTGCGCGCCGAATTCCGGTTCATTCTCGATCCAGTAGAGCACGTCATCCAGATTGAAGGATTGCGGAAAGACACGTTTTGGGTCAATCCCGGCTGCTTTATAATCGGCAATTAAAGATTTTGCATATTCCTGTTGGGTGAAATTTCCGTCATAGGGCATGGAAACATCGGCAGATTTAAGCTCCGGTATGAATTTGAGACCGAGGCTATCAATAAGCGCGATGCTCTCCTGATGTGTCATCAGGGTTCCCTTTGCGGCGTAAAGGTCAGTGCGCCAGTCAGCTGTTCCTTTTACATATTCGGGGATAGTCTTCGCTTCGTCATTTGCACCATCCATCTTGCCTTTTAAGGACTTGAACTCAGCAAGAGTGAGGTCAGAAGTACAGCATTTTGCCGACGCCTTTGTGCTACTTCCATCCGCAGGAGTAAATGGAACAGAACATTTTGCAGCCAGTTCCGGCCGGCTTAAAATATCGGTTGTGAGATGGAGGTCGCATTGAGAATGTCGGCAGACAAGCGCTTTGTCTTTTGTAAAAGTCGCGTCGCATTCAATGATGCCAGCGCCCATGCGTGCGGCAGCAAGGTAACCTTCTTTGGTATGTTCGGGGAATTGCAGGGACGCGCCACGATGAGCAATGGAAAAATCACTGACCTTGGAAGGTCCCGCTTTGCATTGGAGAAGTTTTTCTTTCAAGTCTCCGGCATCCATGTCGTCCACCAGAAAGAGCGGTCGTGGTCCCAGAGATACCGCCTCAGACGCTAGTGCCGCCTGCCCGACGTAATGGTGTACAAAGAACAGAAAGGTCAGCATAAAAATCGGTAAGGGCCGGCTCATGATTTTTTAGATCCCCACTTATGGCAATTGTTGGATTTGAGCTTAACGTTAACTACCGAAGCTGTGTATTCACTTTTATGACAGATACGAACTATTCACTTATCGACGTCGCCAGTTGACGATAATTGGCCCTGCAACTGCGCAGGCCAGCCCTGCAAGGAATAGGCTGGAGAGATGTTCATCCAGTATGAGAGCGCCAAAGGCCGCGGCCATTATTGGGGCAATAGGCACATAGATGGCAGCCTGAGACGGGGAGAGTTGTTGTAGGCCCCAGTTAAAGAGAAAGAGGCTGAAGGCAGCTGCAGGACCCGCGAGATACAGGATCCAAAGCCAGTCTTGCGTATCGTATCCCTTTATTACGCTTCCCAGTCCTTCGCTGTAGGCGACCGGGAAAATTACTATGGTCCCTGCACTCATTCCTATAATTGTGAGTAGCAGGACGGAGCGATGCTGCATCAGGCGGCCGGAAAAGGCGTTATAGGTTGCCCCGCAACAAACCGCCATGAAGAAGAGAATTTCTCCCATCCAACTGCTTGGTGCATTGTTCGATGAAAATGCTTTTTCACCAATGGCAAGGAACACGCCGACAATGGAAAGGGTCGCGGCAAAAAGTTTGATGCCGTTCAATGAATCCCGTCCAGCCATTGCTGCGATCAACATTGTCATGATCGGGATTAGGGCAAAGATGACAGCGCCACGGGAAGCAGGAATTTCCTTGAGGGCTGTGTTCACAAAGAGATGAAACAGTCCAAATTGGAGCATGCCGAGCAAGGCAACTATGATGAAAATCTTTAAGGGGGGCATAACAATCCTGCGCCGCCAAAGCAGCGGTAACAGCATCAGTGTTGCGATGCCATAGCGCAGAAACCCAAGGGATGCCGCGGCTTCCTCATCCGCCATAATGGCTCGTATGCCAACAAAGGAAAGACCAAGAAGAATCACGGCGAGCAATAAAGCTCCATGTGGTAGCAGGGTTGTGAGAGGCGAGGCTGTCTCTTTATTTGTTATGCTTTGATCAGGCAAGGCCAAGGCTATACATGGTGTAAAAACCAAGAGAAATTGTCGCGATGCCAATGATGAGCTGTAATCCGTTATGCGCCCATGTCATGGAAGCTGCGGAGTAGCGTAGTGGCACAGCAATGACAGCGGATAGGGCCGCCATACCGACAATAGAACCAATTCCAAACAAGATAATGTAAAATATTGCCGTTACTGAGTTTGTGATGGTTCCAGCGACGAGTAGAACTAAGGCTGCGGAGCCAGCCAGTCCATGCATGATCCCAACAGCAAGGACACGCGCGGTCAGCCCCTTATTGTGTTTATGGTCATGAGAAGACAGCGCGTGATTGCTTTCGCCGCGATGGGAATGGGCATGCAGATGGGCGCGGCTATCAGATGCATGTTTGTGGAAATGGAAATGAATCCGATCCCGGATCATCCTGCGGATTACATCGGCTCCCAGTAACACAAGCATAACCCCAACCGCAAATTCCAGCCAGTGAGCCAGTGCTGCTGGAATGGAACTATTCATCAAGACAACAACCGAACCAATGGCCATAAGGGATATGGTATGGCCAATGCCCCAAACGGCACCATGGAAAATTGTCTCACGAATGTTTTTGCTGCCCGACGCCAGGCTGGCAACGGCGGCCACATGATCCGCCTCAAGCGCATGGCGCATACCAATTAGAAACCCTAAGGTTAGCATAGAAAACATTGTGATATCCGTAAAAAGGAGGGATAAGCCGAAGACGTTGATAGCTATACTAGCTGGATCAACGTACCAATAAAGAGTAACTCCGGCACTTGCTATTCACCAGCGTTATTTTCCATATCGGGCATTGTTATGAGTGAAGAGGCACAGACTGGCAGAGGGAAAGTAGAGTTCCTTGACGATTTCAACTGTTGTCGCACCCTTTAAGCGTTTCGGCCATTTGAGAAAACATCTCATCGGCGCGATCCCTGTATGTGAGTTGAATTTGCTCCGGGGGGATAATGATCATGTTGTCCATCGGACCTTCTGCAAATTTAAAGGAAAATACGTAATTTGGGTAAAAACCCATGCGCAAATCCGTAATGGTCCGGGCCCCGTCTTTTTCACCGTAGGTGAAAAATCCATCCGTAAACCATTCAAGCCTTTTAACTGAGGGCGGGATTTCCGCAATACCAGACGGAATCTGCTGGCGGGGAACGGTAACAAGACTGCGGATGCCGCAATCGTTGAACAGACTGGTCAGGCCTGTCGCAATTCTATCCTCGGAAATGGCGGTGACTTGCCATACCAGGAGGTTAAAGGCGGTCGGCTGCACATGGATGCGCATATCCCGAAATTGCGGATCTGCACTGGCGCGACTGGAAATGATGGTGTTCCCCGTTAAGCCCACGGCAAGATAAGCACAGCCGAGTGCCAACATAATGCGGTTTGTGCGAAACCCGCCTCCGGGGCGGTTCCTCGCGAAAAAGATTGCTGAAATGCCAATCAGTAGAAGCAGGGTATAAACAGGATCGATAATGAAGACCGCGGGTAAGGCGACAGGCGGACCAATTTCCAATGGCCAGAAAATTTGCGTACCATAAGTTGTTAGGGAATCGAGCAGACTATGCGTGATTAACGCAAGCCAGACCGTAAGAAACAAGGTTTTCTTATGCTCCCAACTGGAGGGAACAATTTTGCCGACAACATAGGCGATAAATGGGGCGAGGGCGGTTTGTACAATCACCGAATGGCTGAAACCGCGATGATAGGTCATATTGTCGATGACGTCATCAAGTGGGACGAGGCTGTCAAGATCCGGTAAGGTGGCAACGATACCGCCAACCAGTAGTGATTTGGCACCAATGCGTGGTCCGAGTAATGCACCGGAAATACTGGCGCCTAATACAAACTGTGTTACTGAATCCATCTGGTTCCTGTTTCTTTGCGTAATATTTAGGAGTTCAGGCCCCGCGTTCAACTTCCGAATTGTTTTCCGGGAGCGAACCTGAGATATATACTATACACAGGTACGGATCGGCGTTCACGGTAGATCATAAAGGATTTACCCATAACTGTATCTTTTTTTCAGCCATTCTTTCCGTATATGGCTTTAACGTAAATAAAGAAAGCCTGCCTTATGTCTTTTCCTCACATTGTGATGGCTCTTGTGATTAGTGCGATATGGGGATTCTCATTTGTGGCTTCCAAGGCTGGCCTGGATCACTTTCCACCTCTCTTCTTTACGGCCCTTCGCTTTTTGCTTGTTGCCATTCTGCTATCGCCCTTCCTTAAAATCGTCAAGGGCCGCATGAAGGCGATTTTCTGGATTGCTATTACCGTTGGCGTCTTCCACTTTACCTTTCTTTATCTTGGGATTTTTGCCGCGGGTGGCATCACAGCCGTGGCGATTACAAGCCAGCTCATTGCGCCATTCTCGGTGATCATGGCTGTCGTCATATTGAAAGAGTCAATTGGATGGCGGCGTATCTTGGGGATTGTAATGGCATTTGGCGGAGTTATGGTTCTCGGGTTTGATCCGGTTATTTTTGATCAGCTTGAAGGCGTTGCGCTTGTAGCCGTTGCGGGCCTCTTTATGGCACTAGGCCTGATTCTGATGCGGCAAATCCAGAATGTCAGAACAATGTCCATGCAGGCCTGGATCGGTGCGATTTCCGCTTTGCCATTGTTGCTTCTTTCCTTTGCGCTGGAAAGCGGCCAAGTGGCCTCCGTTGTTACGATGGGATGGGAAGCGTTTGGTGCACTCGCCTTTGTCGTTATCGTGACCACAATTATTGCCCATGGTGGCTGGTACTATCTTATACAGCGTTATCCAATTGCCGCCCTGACGCCCTTCGGGCTATTGGCCCCAATATTCGGTGTTGCTTTTGGTGTTATTCTTTTTTCAGAGCCGATTACCCTGCGCTTTTTGCTCGGAGGCGCAATCACGCTTGTTGGCGTTGCGATAATCAATCTACGAACAGCAAAGAAGGCGCCCAACCTGGTAAATGAACCAGAGGTTTAATGATTTTCGTCGAGATAGATTTTCAACCTGTCTAGAAAGCCGAAGAAATCTTTTTTCTCCCATTCCCGCCATCCCTCAAACGTATCCGCGAAGGCAAGCTCCAGACGTTCTTTTGCCGCTGAATGGGCTTTCTTGCCGGCGTCAGTGAGGTAAAGGATTTTTGAGCGGCCGTCCGAGGGGTTATCTTCTGCTTTCAGGAAACCCTTTTTCAACAATTTAGCGATCGTCTTTGTGATGCCGGGCTGGGGTTGTTGCAATGCCGAGGCAATTCCCGAAACTGTTTTTCCATCCTCAGGCTGATAGATAAAATGATTGAGAAGAATAAACTGCGGCGGCGGTACGTCAGTCCCGTCAAGAAGTTGGCGCATTTTCGTATCCGTCAACTGGCTGATAATTCCGATCCAGTTGATAATTCGAAAGTCAGAAGAAGGAAGCTCTTCCTTCCGATCGTACTTTTCGTTATCTCGGTTTGCGCTCATACAACCACTATATCAGGCATTTAGTGAAGTGGGGAGTGGAAACGTCTGGTTGATAGTCCAAATTCATCACATTTTTACAGTTACACAGGCAATTGTGTATAAAAAGAGGCGCGAATCCAGCGCTTTTCTTAAGTTGGCTTAAGTCAGGCGGGAAATATAAACGCGCAATTGGCCCCTTTCTCATTAGAATCTTGTAAAAGGAAATTTGGGTCCCATACTGCCCCTTCGCCCTTGAGGCCGGATAGGGCATTATTAATTAAATGTCCATTTTGTGAGCGTTGAATTCATGGCTGAGGTTGATTACACAAGGCGTTCCGCGCACCTTCGCATGTCGCTATACTATATCGCTTTTTTCTCAGTGTATGGGATTGCAATTCCTTTGTGGCCTCGCTGGCTGGAGCACTATATCTCAGTTGAGTATGTTGGTGTTGTTATGGGAGCTGCATACTGGGCCAAGCTGATCTTCGTGCCTGTGACATCCTGGATAGCGGATGTGACGGGAAATCGCAGAAATATCCTGATTGCTCTGGCTCTTTTCCTCGTTACCACCTTGATTATTTTACCCAACGTTGAAGGGTGGCTTTTTTATGCGTTGATCTGGGGTGCGGCGGGAGCTGCGCTTTCCTCTGCGGTGCCACTCTCTGACGGTTTGACACTTCGCGCCCAACAAACCGTTGGTCTTGATTTTGGCAAAGCCCGTCTTTGGGGCTCAATGAGTTTTATTGCCTTTTCGTTGCTGGTTGGTTCTGCCGCGGATTATTTCGGCATAAATGCAATATATGTCGGAATGCTTTTGACGGCCGCTTTCTTGCTTTTGGCATCGTTGATGCTGCCCGCAATAAGAACCGAGCCTGATAAGGGAAAGTCCCCTTTTTTTAAGCCCCTTGTTTTGCCGAATTTCCCTCTTTTCGTGATAACGGTTTCCCTGCTGCTATCCACCCATGCGGGTCTTTACGGTTTTAGCGCAATCCATTGGGCGAACCTTGGTTATTCGAATGCGGAAATTACTCTCTTCTGGGTAATTGGCGTAGTCGCAGAGATAGGAATGTTTGCTATCTCGGGGCGTCTGATCGCCCGATTTGGTGCCACACCGATGATTGCGGTTTCCGCACTTGGCGGAATGGTCCGATGGGTGTTAATTGCCGTAAGTTCATCGCCAATTGTCCTGGGATTTGCGCAGACGCTACATGCGTTGACCTTTGCGCTCCTTTATATGTCCTTTATTGGCTATATCGGGAAAAGAGTGCCGCCAGCAATTTCAGCGTCCGCACAAGGCCTTTATGACAGTCTTGCCATGGGCATCTTCTTTGGCATTTTCACCATAGCCGCGGGCTGGTTGCATCAGCGTGACGGTTCCTACAGTTTCTTGTTTATGGCGTTTCTTTCAACCATCGGCCTTATTCTGGCGCTTGTTCTATGGCGCCAGGTGCGCCGTCACGACCGACTTGCAAGTAACTCATAGGTCTATAGTGAGTTAAGAAAGGCCAGCAATTGAGAACGTTCAGAGGCTCTCAGGTTTTTAAAGGCCTCCTGGCTTTTTTGTGCTTCTCCTCCATGCCAAAGAATTGCTTCTTCAATTGACCGGGCGCGGCCATCATGGAGGAAATTTGTATGTTTGTTAACTGCGGCAACCAGACCAATTCCCCAAAGCGGTGCAGTTCGCCACTCCCGGCCTGTCGCCGCGAAGTCTGGTCGTTCATCGGCAAGATCCTCTCCCATGTCATGCAGCAAGAGATCTGTGAACGGATGAATTGTCTGGTCTGACAGCAGCGTTAGGGTAGGGTGTGTTCCCGTCACGAAGGTCGAAACATGGCAAGAAGCACAGCCAATTTCCCGAAAAAGAGTCTCGCCCGCCAGAACATCTGGATTCTTGGCATGGCGACGTGACGGTACGGCAAGTACCTGGGTGTAAAGGGTCAGTTTTTCAAGAAATTCATCACTGATTTCAGGTGTATTGCCACCCGGCGCCTGATGACAGGCTACTTGTGCCTCTGGACAATTCTTGTCAGGGAAAAGAGTGGTTGTAAGACCAATATCCCCAGCTGCGGCCGAAGCGTTCTGGTGAAGCAGGGAAGCTGAATTTGATTTCCAGCCAAAGCGGCCAATACTCATCGCCTTCTCGCTTTGATCCCATACATGATTGAGACGGCCGGAAATGCCGTCACCATCGATATCGTCAGGATCCGCGAGAGCGTGCAAGTCTTCTTCCGATATAGCTTCCAGCAAGCCGAGGCCAATGACCGCGGGCGCAACCCGGGGAGAGATCATAGTGTCGGGGCCAAGCGGGCCAAAGTTGAGATCCATGAAATGATACTCAGGCCGGAGTAGTGTATAGGGGGTTCCGTCTGCGTATTGACCAGCAATCTTTGTGTTTTCGATGACCACCTTGCCCTCTGCGGGCACAGAGGGGATTGCACGATCATTCAGCTGATCACCATAGACGGGATGAGGGTTTGGGCCACCATGTTTATCCGTCCCGGGAATGCTCAGCCGGAACAGCATGGAGAGAAATTCGTCGCCCTTTTTTTCTGGCGGTTGGCCACGCCCGTCGCGTAAATGGCAACCTGAGCAGGAGACGCGGTTAAAGGTTGGGCCGAGCCCATCCAGTGTCTTGACTGATGCGGGCGCAATTACCCAGTTAGTGTTAAAGAGTTTGTTTCCGAAGAAAAAAATCCTCAATTGTTCACGGCTTATATTCGCGGCCGGAAGTGAAAAAGAGTTTTTACCCCGGGTCGGCTGCGTGGTGTCGCCGCCCGGGGAATCGGATATTGGTGCCTTGGTATCATAGCTGGCATTTACAGGCGTGGCCTGTAGTAAAAGCGATATTATTGCAGCCGCTATTATCCAAAGTTTCGGTGTCATAGGGGTTCAAAATCCTTCTTAACCGCCAGTTGGGACAATGACCTTGACCCCCAATAACTTGCCGATGTCCTTAATGACATCTGACTGTGCTTGCAGGGCGGCGATTACGGTTTCGGCTTCCGCACGGGCCTTGCTATTTTGTTCGGATGCCAGAATAGAGTCGAAAGGATAGTTGAGGGTCGAAATGGCTGCGTCCGTTTGGTTGAGCGCTGTGATCATCCGATTGTTGAGGTCCGGTGCCAGATCACCAATCAGATCATTCAGGCCGAGGCCATTCACGTTTCCATAGCTGCCGAAGTAGACATTGCGAATACCGCGCTGATCAAAAATGATGTCATTGAGCGTATTGTCGGAGAAGCAGGATTGTTCATCCTCCTGATCACCACTATCCAGGCCAGTTGCAATTCGTTCCAGGGCAAGTTCAAACTCGCTCAGCGTTGCGAGCGATGTGAGGATCCGGCCAAGTGCTTCGCGATCTGAGTATGCTTTGAATTTCGCGGCGTAGCTGTCCGGATTGCTGGCATCCCAGGCTGTCTTAAGCCAATCCAGGTCGGCAACCAGCATCTCGGTTATCGTCTGCAGATACAGCCTTCGCCGATCATTGTTGCCTTCACCCGCGGTAAAGTCTGTAACGGGGCGGTTCCCTGGTGACGTAGGGTTCATGTCCTGCCCCCAAAGCAGGAATTCGATGGCGTGGAAGCCCGTCGTCACATCGGCCTCATCCTCCACCTGATCCTTATCCCGGATGGAGTCGACCGTTATCTCAATCGAGGTATCGTTGATGATCCCGGCCTCTGGGTTTCCTTCGACATAGTCGATAAAGCCTTCATTAATGGGCCAGGCGTTTAATCTTCCTTCCGGACCTTCTTCACCTGTTTTCTCATCAACATAGTCAATGGGGCCTTCATAGAAACGAAATGCCTCTGTCTGCAGATAGCTTGTGCGGGCATTGATCCAGGCATTCCGTGCAGCATTCAGCGTATTATCCGAGGGGTTTTCTAATAGAGTTGCGATCGCAGACTGTAAATCCTGAGCATCGAGCAGGGATTGCTTGTAATTCTCCGCGACCAGTGCGGCATAGTTTGCGATGACCGGATAGGCATCATATTTTGGAATATATCCGGCGGCATCCTTATCGAGTGCATAGCTCGAGATGTTCCGGATAGGATCAGTTTGCGATGCATAAGTTGTGGAAGCAAGTGCTAGCGCAATACAGGAAATGCCAGCATAAAGGTTAATTTTTTTCATCGGATACCTCAGGTTTAAAAGTCAATTGCATAGGAAAGGAGGAGGCCGAGACCTTCGGAGTCGATATTGTCTTCTTCTGCGCTGCGCCAGGCTGCAGCGACGCCAAGACCCATATCAAAGACATAGCCCACAGTGAGATCGACAACGTGATCGTCCGTCATAACGCCACCGACTTCGGTGTCGCGAAGCTGATAGGTTGAGGAAGCAGCCCAGTTCTCATAGTTTAACGCCAGACCGGCGGTAAAATATTTCGCTGTGTCGTTGTCGATACCACCATAATTGTCGAAATAGACATACTCGGCCATAGGAGAGAGGGTTACATCCTCTCCTATATTGAAGGCATATTCCCCGCCAATTGCATAACCAAGCTGTCGGTCGTTGCCGTCTTCGCCTGCGCCAAGTGAGGAAAGACCAAGGTGATAACGAAATCCGGGAAGTTTCTGAAAATTACCATCGAGCGCGACCGCAAATGACGAGAAGTTTTCCGTGTTGCCGGCGCCGCCGTCAGAAAGGCGCAATGGCCCACGCTGTGTGCCGACAGAATTGCTCAGAAAGCTGGTATCCTGAAAGAATGTGCTGGCTGATATTGTATGTTCGCCCGCCGCCTCAAAATGAAAGCCGCCCCCGAAACCAATCATCTCCGCGAGTTCATAATCTTCATTGAGGTTGGTGCCGAAAATGCCCGGCGCGATATCCCACGCAATACCGAAATTGGGGGTGAATTTACCGGCATATGCGGAAACCGCCTCGCCATCGTAGTTAACGGTAATGATATTAAGATATCCACCTAAATCCTCAAACGCGCGGTCGCTGGTTGCATCTTCAACGGGTTCGAGTGTTGCTTCGAAATTTAATGAAAAGACTTCTGTGAAGGCAACATTTGTACCCAGAACAACAGTGGGGTAAAGGTCGTTAATTTCAGCATCCGGATCATCTGACTGATATGTCCAGTCATTCTCAACCTCGACGGAAAGCTCCCCTGTAATTTTCGGAAAGCTCTCCTCTTCGGCAGAGACAGGCAGGCTAAAGAGCATAAAAGGTAGGGCGGTCGTGAACACAAGGGTCAGCGTCGTCGGCCTTAAAGGGACGTGCAACATAAAAATTGTCTTTCTGATATTAAGTATGATTTTCATTCTCATCTATAGTCAATAATAAAAGTGATAATCATTAGCAATAAAAAACTGTGGAGAAATTCATTTAGCTGGCAGGATTAGAGAGCGCGGGGCAGAAACTGTTGTATCTAAGCCGGGTCTTTATCGCACGCTTGTAAAAATGGGCATTTTATCTATTCAGGAAACAGGGCTTGTGATACCTGTGAGGCAGTTTAGACAGGTGAAGCCGGAAAAAATATTGAGCCAACCAACACCCAAAATGCCAGACAAATCAGCGACTGTCGCCCTTTATGGTCGATTGTTGCGGGACTATGTCTCACTTTATAAAGGCCGGCTTTTCCTCGCGATTATCTTTATGATCGTGAGTGCCTTGACCGCAACGGCAACAGCTTTTGTAATGAAGCCAATCATTGATGAAGTGTTTTTCGATAAAAACTCCGACTTCGTTATCTACACCACACTTGCTGTAATTGGTATATTTGCCGCGCGCGGTTTTGCGACTTATGGTCAGACCATTGTAATGGACTGGGTGGGGACGCGCGTTGTTTCCGACATTCAGAAAAATCTTTTCAGGAAACTTGTGTTCGCGGATCTCGCCTGGTTTCACGACAATTCATCCGGCGAACTGATTTCCCGCTTTGTATTTGATACAAACTATCTGAAAACGGTGGCGACCCAGACTTTGGTGGTAATGACCAAGGACAGCCTGACGGCAATATTCCTGATTGCCTCACTCTTTTATTATGACTGGAAAATGGCGCTGGCTACATTGATAGCCCTGCCCCCCGGAGCGCTGGCAATCCGCCAACTTGGTAAACGATCCCGTAAGGCCTCTAACAAGGTGCTTGAACAGACCGCGGATTTCAGTTCATTCTTGGAGGAGAATTTTCAGGGTATTCGTGTGGTCAAGGCTTATGACCGCGAAACGCAGGCGGTCCAACAGGGCAATGAAGTGATTGAGGATCGTTTCCGTATCCAGTTCAAGGCGCTGCGAATAGAGGCATCGAGCGGACCTATCGTCGAAACATTAGCGGGCTTCTTGATCGCTGGCGTAATTTTTTATGGGGCCAGCAACGTTATCGATGGTCAGACGACGCCGGGTACTTTCTTCGCGTTCATTACGGCAATCATGCTTGCCTACCAACCCATCAAGAGCGTTGCAAAACTTTTCCCACGCATGCAAACGGGCCTTGCTGCCGTACAACGGATTTTTACACTGCTGGATGTTGATCATAAGGTGGTCGACAGTCCGGCGGCGACTCCTATTGAGTTTAAACGGGGAGATATAGAGTTCGACCATGTCAAATTTTCCTACAATCCTGATGAAGTTGTCCTGAAAGACATTTCACTTAAATTGGAGGCGGGAAAAAGGGTGGCGCTTGTGGGGCCTTCCGGGGGCGGGAAGTCCACTATTCTCAATCTAATCCCGAGATTCTATGATGTGGACGAAGGCAACATTCTGGTTGATGGACAGAATATCCGTGACGTCACCATGGCCTCGCTCCGACAGAAAATTGCGCTTGTAAGTCAGGATGTCTTTTTGTTTGATGATACAATTAAGGCAAATATCGCCTATGGCCGGGACGATGCAACCGACGCTGAGCTTATTGCCGCGGCGAAAGCGGCCGCGGTTCATGATTTCGTGACGGCACTTCCAAAGGGGTATGACACCATGGTTGGAAGTCATGGCGTCCGGCTCTCCGGCGGTCAGAAACAGAGAATTTCCATCGCGCGGGCCATGTTGAAGGATGCTCCCATCCTGCTACTGGATGAAGCGACCTCTGCATTGGATACCGAATCCGAGCGCAAAATTCAGTCGGCACTTAAACATCTGATGAAAGGGCGAACCTCCCTCGTGATTGCCCATCGCCTTTCGACTATTCTCGATGCAGATATAATAAATGTGGTAGTGGATGGTATGATTGTAGAAAGTGGCAGCCATGACGAGCTGTTGGAAAAAGAGGGCGTCTATGCGGATCTCTATAATCATCAATTTTCGTTCGACGGCGGGGTAACGCCTCCAGTAAGAACAAAGCCTGTTTAGCCATAAGCGTTTCTTAGCTGATCTTGCGATAGAATGTTTCTATTTCATCAAGCACATACTCAAGGGGGAGCGGCTCTTTCTCTTCGGAGTCTGCGGTTTTCGCTATTCTGGTAATCGGCGTACCGGGAGGGGTGCTTTTCAGGCATAAGGATTTTTCGCCCCAAGGGGCATAGACCGTGGGTTTGCCTATACCAAAAAGCGCAACAGTCGGAATCCCAACAGCCACAGCTGTATGCATCAGGCCAGAGTCGTTACCCACAAAAAGGGCGCATTGCGACAGGATCGTTGCAGCCTCCATTGGCGTGGTTTTTCCAACAAGGTCAATTACCTGCTCGCGAGGTAAAGCTTCCACCACAGGCATCGCCTGGGCCTCTTCTCCCGGAGCACCAAAAACCGCGACGCGCGCACCTTCAAGAACGCCACCTTGCGTCGTCAGTTTTCTAGCAAGCCAGAGATAGTTTTCATGGTGCCATTGTTTCTGGTAGAAATTGGCTGTTGGGGCGAGTGCCAGAATCTGTTTTCGCTCATTCTCCAGCCCCAACCACTTTTGACTTGCAGTGATTTGTTCAAGGTTTGGAGAAATGCGGGGGGGCAGGGGACTGTCCAGACCGATTAGTCTCGCATTGGCTACGGCTTTATGAATGTCATCCTGACCACCTCGCCATATGTGCCGGTGGCGGCCGGGAAGAAAGCCGAGGAGAGAGCCGCGAAAATCGACGATGCGATGCCAGAACACAGGCCCCAAGTTGAGCGCTACCTCGGGCCAGTGCAGGCTAAAGCGGCGTTTCTTAACGCTGATGACACGCTCTACGCCGGGGATACCCTCAAATATGCTTTTTGGGATATTGCCGCAAATAACAGTGACGGGGATATTTGGTTCTTTCTCAAGGAGGTAGTGCAACACTCCTGTCGTCAGGACCGCGTCTCCCAGCCGGTTTGAGGCGACGAATAATGTTCGCTTCATTAAAAAACCTTTGAACGAAATCTTTGGTATCGGCTACATATACGATAATTACGATCACCTCCATCATTATCGCTTCTGCGTCAGGATGAGGTGGATTTAAGCAGCTTTAATTGATCAAGGCCGCCATGCCAAGTGATCGAGAATTAACTGGAGTGAAACATTGACGACTTCTTGCACAGAGAAATACAGGCCTTTCAGGTATGGGCACTTTTTTGCTTTGGCCATAGTGACACTCATGTTCACATTTGGCGCGTCTCAAGCTCGTGCTGAGGAGCAGAGGCTGATGATTACTGGCGAAATCGAATCTCAACATGGCGCTATATATTTTAGTCCCGGTGATATGGCAGCCTCGACGCCAATCGACATCGTGACATCCAGTCCTTGGACGACGGGTAAGACGCGATTTCGGGGTACCCTATTACGGGATATTCTGGACAAAGTTGACGCGAAGGGGAGCGTCCTTAAAGCCATGGCCGTCGATGGCTATACCGTTGAAATTCCAATTTCAGATACTCAGGATTTTGACGTGATTATTGCTTATAAAATGGATGGAGAATGGCTGGAAGAAGGCGTTTATTCTCCCTTTTGGATCATTTATCCCTATGACACGGATAAGGAGCTTGCCCAGGAAAAATACTATGGCCGATCGATTTGGCAGCTTACCAAAATTACAGTGGAGTAAATGGCAATCTGGCGCATTGATCTTTTGATAACATGAAATGTGACTATTTAACGCGGGAATGGTGGTTAGTGCGTCACGCGCCTGTCAATGCTGGGAAAATCTATGGTCATCTGGATTTGTCCGCGGATTTTTCAGACGCAGCCAGGCTGGATCAGCTTGCAAGCCTGCTTCCAACCGACAGCGCTGTCATCACTAGCGATCTTGCGCGGTGCCGGGAAACAGCCCGTCATATTCTGAGAAAGCAGGGGAGAGCAGAGCACCCTATCCATGAACGTACCATGCTCAGGGAGCAAAATTTCGGGCAATGGGAAGGAAAAACGTATCAGGCCGTTGAGGCGATCGACCCGATCACTTATCAAGCCTTTTTTGATGATCCGGCCACTGGTACACCTGAGGGGGGAGAGAGCTTTGTTGATCTTATTCGTCGGATTCAAGGGGAAGTGGACGATTTACGTCACTTTGAGAAAGATCAGCATCTGATAGTTGTCACTCACGCAGGGGTAATCCGGGCAATCGTCGGATTGGCCCTCGGTATGGCGCCGGAAAGGATGCTTTCCCTCTCAATTGATCCGCTTTCCGTGACGCATTTAACACTATTCCAAAACGCCACTAAAACGAGTTGGCGCGTAAATTTCGTGAATGATATGAACCGCGTAAGACACCTATAACCCTAATCGGCTTTTTCTCCACTTATCCCCGCATCAGCGAAACTTGCCATGCCATTATGTGTAGCGACGGCGCCTTTGATGATCCCGAGTGCGAGAGCCGCGCCTGAACCTTCGCCTAACCGCATGCTAAGCGAGAGAAGAGGCTCCTTATCAATTGCCTTGAGTAATTTTCCATGACCGGGTTCAGCAGACACATGGGCCGCAATGCAATGATCAAGGGACTCTGGATTAGCTTTATAAAGAACGGCTGCAGCAGCAGTGGCAACAAAGCCATCGAGCAGAACGGGTATATGTTTCTGGCGTGCGGCGAGGATTGAACCAACCATGGCTGCAATTTCCCGGCCCCCAAGGCATTGGAGTATCTTGAGTGGATCATCAAGAATGTCCTTATGACGCAAAAGCCCGTCGTCGATTACCTTGGCTTTATGCTGAATGCCTTCACTGGAAACGCCAGTGCCAGGCCCCGCCCAGTCGGTGCCGCGGCCACCAAAGATAGCTGCCGAGAGGGCGGCCGCCACGGTTGTGTTCCCAATCCCCATCTCACCCACTACCAGGATATCGGTATTTTCATCGACCGCATTCCATCCCGTGGACAGTGCATTTGCGCACTCTGTCTCATCCATGGCAGGCGCTTTCGTAAAATCCTTGGTTGGATTGTCCAGTTCCAGAGAAGTAACAGAAAAGCTGGCGCCAAACGCGAGTGCAAGTTGATTAATCGCAGCCCCGCCACTTTCAAAATTACCGACCATTTGCAAAGTGACTTCCTGAGGGAAGGCAGAAATACCTTGATCGCAAACACCATGATTAGCCGCAAAAATGACCACTTGAGGGTGATCGTAGCTTGGAGGATGCTTCCCCTGCCAGCCGGATAACCAGATAGCGAGTGTTTCCAGCTGCCCGAGGGCGCCAGCAGGTTTTGTCAGGACGGCATCGCGCGCGCGCGCAGCGTCAGCAGAATTCTTATCTATCCTGGAAAGTTTGGAAATTGCTTTACGGAAATCACTGAGAGGACCGGCCATCATTAAAGAATGCCTATAATTGGAATAAGGTTGCAAAAGTAGGGTTATTGTAGGGATAGAGGTATTTTATGCAATCCATGGAACGACATAAATAATGAAATGTCGAGACCGGAAATTGCCCTTGTTTTCTGGTTATAAACCTCTAAATAATTGGAACGATTGTTCCATATATACTGATTTTTAAACATTTTCCCGCAGGAGGTTACCTAATAGTGACAAGCAATAAACTTATAGCAGGACAGAAGTTTCCGGAAATTACAGTGCCTATGGTCGCCGGCGGTACGATGACGCTTGGCGCAGGGGCGGCGGATACAGAAGATTGGCAACTCGTCGTTATATATCGGGGAAAACATTGCCCGATCTGTATGCGCTACCTGACACAGTTGGAAAGCCTTAAAGAGGAGTTTGAGGCTGCGGGCCTGAAGGTGGTTGCCATTTCCGGGGACGGTCATGAAAAAGCGGCGGCAGTTGCCGAGGAAAATGGGTTGAGCTTTCCTGTTGGCTATGATTTATCGATTGATCAAATGATGGCGTTAGGTCTTTATATTTCTGATCCGCGCTCCCCCAAAGAGACAGATCAGCCTTTCCCAGAGCCGGGTCTCTTTGTTGTTCGACCAGACAATGTTATCCAGATTATTGATATCTCGAATGCCCCGTTTGCCCGGCCGGAACTCGGCGCCATCTTGCGCGGCGTGAAGTTCATCCGGGAGAATGATTATCCAGTCCGGGGAACGCACGCCGGATAAAATCTGACAGCACCTATTCTGTTAATTCGCCTGTCTATCCTGATATCGGAGCTGTGGATGTGTTGATATGAACTATTGACACAAATCAATGCATCCACACCGGCTGAAATGTACTCATGGGAACATTCACCGCAACCCTTACCATAAATGCTTGGTGATACTGGTTCTGTGCAAAAAAAGGGTTGGATCGTTTTCTCACCGTCAGGTCGATAAGGCAACAGGTCGGTTGGGTATAGGTAGCCTCAATGCATGATTTAGAAGCATCGGACGAATTGCAGCTACGGCCTACTAAAGCCGTTAAATGCACAGTAAAATGGTTTAACACGACAAAAGGATTTGGCTTTGTCGCGCCCGTTCAGGGAACCGGTGATGCGTTCGTGCATATCTCAGTGCTTGAGCCACATAATCTTCAAGGGTTGCCTGAAGGGGCGTCAATTGTCTGTGATCTGGAGGTTGGAGACCGTGGATTGCAGGTTAAAAATATTGTTGAAATTGGACCTGCCCCGGTTCTCGAAAAAGAAAGCAGTTCCTGTCACTTTATTCTTGGAACCGTAAAGTTCTTTAATAGTCGTAAGGGCTTTGGTTTTGTCACTTCCGATGACGGTGGCCCCGATATATTCGTGCATATGAAAGCGCTTGAGAAATCAGGGCTTGGGGCCCTGAAAGAAGGGCAGCGTACCCGGCTTAAAGTATTGGATAGCGACAAAGGCCCGACAGCGGAAGGCGTTCAAATTCTGGCTGCTGAATTGCCGGACGCTGAATAAATTCAATCATTTTTGACTTTAAAACAATTGCTAAATGCGGCAATTAAGGGCACTCTTGCGAGCAAATTGGTAGGGTTAAACACCTGTAAAAGAATAACAAGAACGATCAGGAAGGAATGACATGTCAAATATTTTATCGGGAATTCGGGTGCTGGACTTTGGTCGCTATATCGCGGGCCCGTATTGTGCCACGGTATTATCAGACTTCGGCGCAGAGGTTATCCGGATTGAGAAACTGGCTGGCAGTGAAGACCGTTATGTAACGCCTCTCACGGAAGAGCAAACAGGTGACGGCGGTCTCTTTATGCAAATGGGACAGAATAAAAAAGGCATTACCCTTAATCCGATGAAGCCCGAAGGACGCGAAGTGGTCAAGCGTCTCGTAAAGACCGCTGATGTTGTGGTTGCCAATTTACCCATTGAAACACTGGAGGCGATGGGGCTTGACTATGAAAGCCTTAAAGCCATCAAGGAAGACATTATTCTGACGCATGGTTCTGCCTTTGGGGATGAGGGGCCTTATAAAAACCGTGTTGGATTTGACGGCCTCGGTCAGGCAATGTCGGGCGCAATGTATATGTCCGGCAGCGAGGGAGAACCACGGAAGCTTTATGGTCCCTATGTCGATTTTACGACGGCTCTCATGGGCGCAATCGGGACGATGGCGGCACTTCGACACCGCGATATGACGGGCGAAGGGCAGGTTATAAATACGTCCCTTTTTGGATCTTCCTTGCTGATAACCAGTGTTACACTGATGGAGCAGGCGATGCTTCAACTCAACCGGGTTGGAACAGCAAACCGCGCGCAAGGCGCTGGACCAGGCGACACCTTCAAGACAAAGGACGGGTGGGTTTTGGTGCAATCACTCGGTTGGCCTTTATTCGAGCGTTGGACAAAACTGATCGGGGAAGATCACTGGCTCAGTGATCCACGGTTTAAGACTGACCAGAGCCGGGGCGACAATAATGAGATTATCTCGGAACGCATGGCGAAATGGTGCGCGGAACGAACCACGAAAGAGGCCATAGCCGCAATGGATGAAGTTCGTCTTCCTTGTGGTCCTGTTATGTCACCCCAGGAAGTTCTAAATGATCCGCATCTTGCCGCTATGGGCTTGCTAACAGAGGTCGAGTATCCGGGATTTGATAAGAAAATCCCAGTTACCGAATTGCCGATCAAAATGTCGAAAACCGACACCAAGCTAAAGCGTCGGGCGCCGACTTTAGGTGAACATACGGACGAAATAATGGAAAGCCTCGGCTATTCAACTGAAGAGATTGCGGACTTGCGGTCCAAGCGAGCAATCTAGCTTCCAAATGCGGCCTGTCGCTGCGCAAGCGGCGGCAGCCAATGATCGAGGAAACTGTTGAGCCAGTTGCACATGTCGGCGTCATATTTACGCCGACCGTCCAGCTGCATCTCTCGTGATTGCGCCCCCGGGTCGTTCAGCATATGCGCCGCCTTTGTTGTCCATCGGCGGTTCATTGCTTCGGTTACTTCCGGATGAAACTGGATGCCATAAGCGTTTTTGCCGACCTGAAAGGCCTGATTTGGAAAGAAATCACCACAGGCAAGCAAGGTGGCTCCATCCGGGACGTCAAATCCTTCACGGTGCCATTGATATGCCATCATAGGTTTCTTGAAAAGAGAGCGGCCGTCTTCCGTCGGTGTCAGTTGGTAATAGCCAACTTCTCTTAATCCTTCCTTGTGTTCCGCAACACGCGCCCCCAACGCCCGCGCCATAATCTGGGCTCCTAGGCAGATACCAAGATACGGGGTTTCGCTTTTTAACAGAACGTCGATCAGCTTTGTTTCTTTGCGAATGAAATCCTCATGATCGTCATTGGCACTCATCGGACCACCAAAAATAACGGCGGCGGCATGACCGTCCATTGTCTTCGGTAGCGGTTGACCAATCGCGGGAATGCGTATGTCGAGATCAAATCCTCGAGTGCGAATGGCTTCACCTACGCGACCTGGATCAGAAGTTGCTTGATGGAGGACAAGAAGTACTTTTCGCGACATTATTGTAACAAAATCCTCGACATATTTAAGAAAGCGCCCCGCATTGTAGTTTAGCTTTCCTTATGCTTGAGACAAGACCATATCCCATTATTATCAGAAAATGGTTGTCAATTGATTATCGGAGAGAGGAAATGAAACGTAAAATGGTTGTTCTAAAATACCCGATGGCTTTGATAATTCTGTTGGCTGCTATCATACCGACCTCTCTTGTTCATGCTCAGGAAAGTGACGAAGTGGGGGCAATGATAACCATCCGTGCCGAGGACCTGCCAAAACCCTATGAGACACCAGTTGAGGCACTCAGTCCGCGGCAAGTAAGTACAAACAAAAAAGGGGAGCTCAATCTGCCTCCCGGTTTCAAGGTGAATCCCTTTCGGAGGGGGCTGACTCACGCGAGATGGCTTTACGCCCTGGACAATGGTGATGTGTTGCTGGCGGAGCCAAAGGGCGGCAAGATCACAATTTTACGAGATGTGGATGGTGATGGGAAGGCGGAATTGGCCAAGACTTTGGTTGATGATCTTGAAACGCCACACGGCATGGCTATCATCGGCGACTGGCTTTATATTGGGGAGGAAACCCAGGTCCGCCGTGTCCCCTTTAAGGTGGGTAACCTTGATGTATCGGGTCAACTGGAAGATGTAACTGAGCCTGGATCTCTTGGCGATGGGCATGGCCACTGGACACGCATTCTTCTGTATGATGAAAAGGACAACGCACTCTACATATCCGTAGGAAGTGCATCGAATGTTGGCATAGAGCCGTTGCCGCGGGCCAGCATTCAGAAACTCAATCTTGAGAACAAGCGGATGGAAACGGTTGCGACTGGGCTTCGCAATCCGGTTGGTATGGATTTCAACCCGGTAACCGGCGCGCTTTATACGGTCGTCAATGAGCGCGATGGTTATGGAGATGGCCTTGTGCCGGACTATCTAACGGAAGTGAAGCAGGGCGGATTTTATGGTTGGCCATACGCATATTCCGGCAAGATACCTGATCCTGACTATGCAGATAAGGCCCCGGAAATGGTTGAAAAATCAATCCTGCCTGATGTTTTGTTCCAGTCTCATTCCGCACCGCTCGGTCTCACCTTTTACAGAGCGGACCAATTCCCGGACGATTATAAAAACGATGCCTTCGTTGCCTTCCAAGGGTCCTGGAATGCCTCAAACCCTACGGGCTATAAAATAGTCCGGGTCCCATTTGAAAACGGATATCCTACAGGATCATATCAGAATTTCGCAACCGGGTTCCGTATTGAAGCGAATGATCCTGGCGCTGCAAAGGTCTGGGGACGGCCGGTTGGGCTTGCGGTAGCGGCAGACGGATCGCTCCTGATCGCTGACGCAGTCAGCCAGACGGTTTGGCGTATCTCCTATGCGCCATAAAGCCCTTAAACGGTTTATGTATAGACTCTGCCCGCTGTCGAGGATATATCAATGAGGCTTTGGCGGCGGCGCAACATTCACATATCAAGTGACCCGCTGATGATTTGAGGCAACTGCAACAAGAGATTATGGAATGAGTTGGACTGACGAACGTATTGAGACGCTGAAAAAGCTCTGGGGCTCAGGCAAAACAGCAGCTGAAATTGCCGAGGAGTTGGGGGATGTTACCCGCAACGCTGTCATCGGCAAGGCAAACCGCCTTGGTCTATCGTCCAAGTCAACGCCTGCGGCGGCAAAGCCGAAAAAGAAGGTCATTCCGGCGCATCGTGCCTGCCAATGGCCAATCGGTCATCCGGGTGAGGATAATTTCCACTTTTGCGGAGACGAAGCTGTGCCAAGCAAGCCCTATTGCCTGAAGCATTGTAATATGGCTTATCAGAACAAGGACAATAGCTAAACGCGCCTAGTTCGTTTGAAACATTTCCAGATTTAGAGTCAGCTTTTCTCCAAGCCAGAGTGCATGATCACGATGGTCTTCAAGGTCGTTGCCGGTTTCTGGGTGCACCAGGATATCGAGGCCCTGACGGTTTAGCATAAGCCAAGGTACGATTTTTTCGAATTCTCTTGTCGCAAATGCCACCTGATACATAGAAATCGGGTGTGGTCCAACCGGCTTGTCATGCCAGCGGCCTAGGGCAACGTCAAACATTGCTCCCAGTTGTTCGCGAACAGCCGCAGCGGCAGGTTTCGTTTCCGGACGAAAATAAATATGGGCGTGATACCCGGTTATTCCCCGATCCATGTCCTGAGGCATATCTATTTTCCTTCGAAAATTCACTGGTATTGTCTTGCTATTAATTGTTAACATAATCGCCTCACGTCCCTTTGTCATGACCGATCAGGGCGGACGCTATAAAAATATATAAACCGGAGGTAAACCCGTGTCCTATGAGCATATCCTTTATGATGTCGAAGATCAGATTCTGACCATTACCCTTAACCGCCCCGATAACCTGAATGCCTTCACCAGGATTATGCGCGATGAATTGATTGACGCCTTTGACAAGGCAGATAATGACGATGATGTCCGGGCAATTATTATCACGGGTGCGGGGCGTGCATTTTGCGCGGGGGCCGACCTTGGAAAAGGGGCAGAAACCTTTGATTACAAAGCGCGTGGCGAGGTAAACGACGGCGAGGTGCACCGTGATGGCGGTGGGCGGGTAACGCTGCGGATGTATCAGTCAAAGAAACCGATCATTGGCGCCATTAATGGTCCGGCCGTCGGTATTGGGGCGACGATGACGCTGCCTATGGACATCCGACTGGCGTCTGAGAAAGCTCGCATCGGTTTTGTCTTTTCACGCCGCGGCATTGTGATGGAAGCCTGCAGCAGCTGGTTCCTGCCGCGTCTGGTTGGCATATCGCAGGCTGCTGAATGGGTTTATTCAGGCCGTATTTTCCCGGCTGATGAGGCGAAGGAAGGTGGTCTTGTTAAGGCTGTTTATCCAGAGGATGAATTATTACCGGCCGCGCGCAGTCTCGCAAAAGAACTTGTCGCTGATTCCGCGCCCGTTTCCGTTGCGCTCTGCCGGCAGATGATGTGGCGGATGCTTGGCGCTGACCACCCGATGGAGGCGCACAAGATTGATAGCCGGGGCATTCAGATGATGGGCAAAAGCCCGGATGTGGCCGAAGGGATTACGTCCTTCCTGGAGAAAAGGCCCGCCAAATTCACCATGCGCCCATCAGCGGATATGCCGGACTATTATCCATGGTGGGAAGAGCCGGAGTTTAAATGAGCATATAGGCGTATGTATGAGCACTTTTAAAGTGCTTTAGAATTGAATTAATGCAAACAAAGAATGCCCCTTGGGGCATTCTTTGGGATCCGTCTAATATTAAGTCGATAGATATTATCGACCCGGCAATCTATTTTGAAACAACGACCATATACTCCAAGCTGCCGATAAATATTATAGCAGCGGAGACCTATGCAGGGACGCCGGATCAATCCGGTGAAGAGAAAAATACAACGCTGGAAAGCTTGTCGATTACGGGTGTAAAGCTGACAAAAGGGATCTCTCCCTTATCAACGAAAACTTCCATGACCCTGCCGGATATAGCGATAAATAATTTGGGAAATGATGGCGATGGTATGTCGCAGGCCGATGTTGTTCAGGCGGTTCTGACTGAAGTCGTCAATCAGTCAATGGAAGCAGCGTTACATTCTTGAATTAAGAAAGTGAATTTAGCTATAAGGCTACTTGTAGAGTGGTTGCGTTTTTCGGGCACAACGCCTAAATGTAGTATGGATTAAATCGAGCAGGTACATACATGACATCCTTACTTCTTCTGATTAGTGCGATTATCAATATTTTCATCTGGCTTTTGATTGCAAATGCGATCCTGAGTTGGCTTGTGGCGTTTAATGTCGTCAATACGAGCAACCAGTTCGTTTCCGCTGTGGGGAACTTTCTCTACCGGATTACGGAACCTCCCCTTCGGCCGATAAGAAAGGTCATCCCGACAATGGGCGGGCTGGATGTTTCGCCGGTTGTTTTGATACTCCTGTTGATTTTCCTCCGCAATCTTCTGTTTGAATATGCACCCATGATGATGTGACGCTGCCATTTCGACAACGCGGTGACGGCATCCTGCTCGATATTCGGCTGACACCGAATGCGGCCCACAACCGGATAGAGGATATATTTGTCGATGGGAATGGCCATTCTCGACTGAGGGTAAAAGTGACCGCTATCGCGGAAAAAGGGAAAGCTAACAACGCATTGGTCAAATTATTGTCGAAATCAATAAAATGCGGTCGCGGGAATATTGATATTGTCATAGGCGAGTTTGACAGGAACAAGACGTTATTGATCAAGGGCGATACGCCGGCACTGGAAAAAGAACTGAAATCTTGGCTTAGGAAGCTTTAACCGGGCATGATACCGGTGAGAGGATGATGTAATGACGGCAACAATAATCGACGGCAAGGCGTTCGCGGCCCAGGTGCGGGAAAAGTCGGGCAAGAAGGTTGCAACACTAAAGGCGGAGCACAATCTCACGCCAGGGCTTGCGGTTGTACTGGTCGGGGAAGATCCGGCCAGCCAGGTTTATGTTCGCAACAAGGGCAAGGCAACAGCAGAAGCCGGAATGAAATCCGAAGAAATTCGTCTGGAAATGACTGCAACGCAAGAGGAAGTGCTGGAAGTTGTTCATCGGCTCAACGCAGATCCGACTATTCACGGCATTCTAGTGCAGCTTCCGCTTCCCAAGCAGGTTGATGAGATGGCTGTACTGGACGCCATTGATCCTACGAAAGATGTGGATGGCTTTCATGTCATCAATACTGGCCGTCAGGCGGTTGGCCTACCCGCAATGGTACCCTGTACGCCGCTTGGTTGCCTAATGATGCTGAAAGATACGCACGGCGATCTCTCCGGAATGAATGCTGTTGTTGTTGGCCGATCGAATATTGTTGGTAAGCCAATGGCGAGCCTTCTTCTATCGGAGAATTGTACGGTGACCATCGCACATTCCCGTACTCGTGATTTGCCAACCGTATGCCGGGGGGCGGATATTTTGATTGCAGCGGTTGGTCGTCCCGAAATGATCCGGGGTGATTGGGTCAAACCAGGGGCAACGGTGATCGATGTTGGTATCAATCGTATCCCCAAGGAAGATGGCAAGACACGCCTGGTCGGCGATGTCTGCTTCTCCGAGGCGGTCGAGGTGGCCGGGGCAATTACACCGGTTCCGGGCGGCGTCGGCCCGATGACCATCGCCTGTCTGCTTGCCAATACAGTTACTGCGGCCTGCCGGCAGGCGGGTATCTCTGAACCGGAGGTTTGAACGCTTTTCGTGCGATATTCCCGCCAGCTTCTTGGACGCTTTTTTAAGCTTATCGCGATTGGCGCATTAGTAGGGATTGTCTTCAGTATTCTCTTTATTGCCCTGCCGATGGCAGGTGTATTGTTTATCTTAAGCACCTTAAATATTGGATGGACGTTACCATGGGTTCCGTCCGCGCCGTTAATTATGGCAATCGGTGCAATTGCGGGCGGTACTTTTGCGGCGGTGCTCTTTATAAAGGACCGCTATGTTCCCTATGTGGAAGAGGTTCCCGACTTCGAAGACGATGGTGGAGATAGCTCAAATGAGTTGGGTGACAAATAGCTAGGTCTGTTTGCGTTGTTCCGCTAGAAGGTTTGTCAGGTTTCCAGCAAAAATAACAACGGCGCCAACCAATACCCAAGGGTCAAATGCTTCCGCATACAAGAGGAACCCGACGACAGCAATAAGTGGCATTCGTAGGAAATCCATTGGAACCACCACCGTCGCATCTGCATTTTGAAACGCTTTTACAATGCAGAAATGGGCGGAGAGCGCTGTAATGCCGACAGCAATAAACCAAGGCATTGCCTGCCAGGTGGGGGGTTGCCAGTCGATCACTGATGGGATCATCGCCATGGGGAGCTGAATTACGGCCATATAGAAGAGAATGGCAAGCGCCGTCGTATCTCCCGAGAGCTTTTTCGTCAAAGTTGCGGTCATCGCGAAGCCGAATGCCCCGGCAAGGACAATCAAGGCGGGAGTTGTGATGGATACAAGGCCGGGCCGCAAAATGATCAAGATGCCCGCAAAGCCCATGGCAATTGCGAAAGCGCGGACCCAGGTGAGTTTTTCACCGAGCAGGATAGAAGCCAGTAACGCCGTCCATATTGGCGTTGTGAATTCTATCGCAAATACTTCTGCGAGCGAGATAACGGCAATGCCATAAAACCAGGCGGCCTGACCGGCGAAATGGAAGGTATTCCGAATAATTTGGAGGCCCAAATGCCTTGGAAAGATTTGGGCAAACCCACTGCGCCAAAGGATTAGCAGAACAATGAACAAACCGATCACACTACGATAAAACATAATCTGAAAGGTGCCATAGTCCGACGACAACTCCCTGCCGGCAACTGCGAGCGTTATAAACGACATCAATGCGCCGCCCATCCAGAATGCTGCCTTGATGATCGGCGGCATTTATTCTGTCTTTATTATTCGATTACTTCCTGTCGACATGGTCGCCCTCGAGGTCAAGATTTTTGTCGATGTAGTAGGCGGAGCCTCAGGGCATTGAGCTTGATAAAGCCTTCGGCGTCGCGCTGGTCATAGACAGTGTCTTCTTCGAAGGTAACATGTTCCATGGAATAGAGCGAGTAGGGACTCTTCCTGCCAACAACGCTCACGCGACCTTTATAAAGCTTGAGACGGACAGTCCCTGTTACTTTCTCCTGACTCTTGTCGATGAGTGCTTGCAGCATTTCGCGCTCCGGAGAGAACCAGAGGCCATTGTAGATCAACTCAGCATAGCGTGGCATGATGTCATCTTTCAGGTGCATGGCGCCTCGATCGAGGGTTATCTGCTCAATTCCGCGGTGTGCTTCGAGCATGATTGTCCCGCCTGGCGTCTCATAGATACCGCGCGACTTCATGCCAACAAAGCGCCCTTCCACCAGATCAAGACGTCCAATGCCGTTATCACCGGCAAGTTTGTTCAGCGCGGTCAGCAGTTCTGCCGGGCTCATCCGTTTGCCATCAATGGCGACTGGATCGCCTTTTTCGTAATCAATTTCGATATAAGTCGGGGTATCCGGGGCATCCTCCGGCGCTACAGTCCGGGAATAAACATATTCCCCGGCTTCTTCCCACGGATCCTCCAGCGCCTTGCCTTCCGCCGAGATATGGAGAAGGTTTGCATCGACTGAAAAGGGGGCTTCACCGCGCTTGTCTTTAGGGATCGGGATCTGGTTCTTTTCAGCGAATTCAATCAGTTTGGTCCGGGAGTTGAGGTCCCACTCCCGCCAGGGCGAAATCACCTTGATATCGGGATCGAGCGCGTAATAGCCAAGTTCAAAACGGACCTGATCATTTCCTTTACCGGTTGCGCCATGGGCCACTGCATCCGCGCCGACTTCTTTTGCAATCTCGATTTGCCGCTTCGAAATTAGCGGCCGCGCAATAGAGGTTCCAAGAAGATATTGCCCCTCGTAGACAGCGTTTGCCCTGAACATCGGGAAAACAAAATCACGAACAAACTCTTCACGGAGATCATCGATATAGATTTCCTTGATGCCCAGCAATTCAGCCTTGGCGCGCGCCGGTTCCAATTCTTCCCCCTGGCCTAGATCAGCTGTGAAGGTAACGACTTCGCAATTGTATGTCGTCTGCAGCCACTTCAGGATGACGGAGGTATCTAGACCGCCGGAATAGGCGAGGACGACTTTTTTGATTTCTTGGGACATGATTGGGGACCTCAATAGGGAATCTGATATTCAGGCAACATTGCAGCGCAAACTAGGGGAAAAACAAGGGCTTCGCAAGGGGCAGATTTCCGCAGCATTCACGTGCGGTATGGATAATGAATAACAGATAGGGTAACCGCCTTTTCATTGCCGCTATTGCGGTATCCGTGCGGGCTGTCACCGCGAAAGCGGATCGATTGTCCTTCTTTAAGCTGGTGCCAGGTATCATCCGCCAAAATTTCCATTTGTCCTGATATCACCGTAATATGTTCAATGACGCCGGGTTCGTGGGGTTCGGAAAGGCGTTCATAGCCCGGGTAGAAGGTCAGCTCCATGTAATCAAAACCAAAACGAGACTCGAAAGGGAAAAGTGGCGCAACAGCCATTCCTTTATCACCCGGCGTGTTGCGGAGTGCGTCTGCATCACGGATCAGGGTGTCCATTGCGACTTCAGGTATCGGTTCCATTAAGGATGAAACTGATACCTTGAACCCCGTCGCCAACTTCCAGAGGACCGCCGTTGTCGGGCTTGATTCGCCGCGTTCAATTTGTCCCAGCATTGCTTTGCTCACGCCGGTGGCAGCTGCTGCCGTATCCAGGCTCCAGGCACGATCTTTTCTGAGCCTTTTCAGGGTGATTGATAAATGGTCTTTCAGATCTTGCATAAGTTCACATTTTTCGCTTGAGCGCTATAGCGCACATCTGTTAGGGTGCGTTCGATTGTGCGTTATAGCGCATAACGGGCATGGGGGTATAGATCAAATGTTACGTTTTTTCTCGCCAAGCTATATTTCAGCCGGCTTTGTGGCTGTTCTAGTGGGCTATGCTGGGGCCGGTGCCATTGTTTTTCAGGCGGCAAATGCAGCAGGCGCGAGCCCGGCGGAGATAAGTTCATGGCTCTGGGCACTAGGGATCGGCATGGGGGTCAGCAGTATTGGCCTTACCTTCTATTACCGCCAGCCAATCCTGATCGCCTGGTCAACGCCTGGCGCGGCGCTTCTTGTCACAAGTCTGCCGGGCGTACCGATGAGTGAATCGATAGGGGCCTTCCTTTTTAGTTCCATCCTGCTCACACTTTGCGGTGTTACGGGGTTGTTCCAGAAAATCATGGCCTTCGTTCCACAGTCGCTTGCGTCTGCCTTGCTGGCCGCGGTTCTTCTGAAATTTGGCCTGGATGCATTTGTTGCACTTGAGAGCGATGTTCTTATGGTCGGAGTGATGGTGGTCGTTTACTTGCTGACAAAGCAGTTTCTGCCTCGCTATGTGATACCGCTGACCTTCCTTGTAGGGATTGTGATTGCTTTGATAGGTGGGACAATCTCTGCAATTGAAACGACTTTTACACTTACCCTGCCTGTCTTTGTTATGCCAAGCTTTGAGATCACGACCCTGATTGGTGTGGGCATTCCACTTTTTATTGTCACTATGGCTTCGCAGAATGTTCCGGGGATTGCAGCGCTCCGGGCGCATGGCTATGACGTGCCGGCTTCCCCTTTGATTGGATGGTCGGGTTTAACAGGAGTTATCCTCGCGCCTTTTGGTGGTTTTGCATTCAATCTTGCAGCGATTACCGCCGCTCTTTGTATGAGTCCTGAGGTGCATCCAGATCCGTCAAAACGCTATCCGGCTGTCATCTGGGCGTCCGTATTCTATTGTCTTGCCGGACTTTTTGGTGCGGCTATTGCGGCTCTTTTTATTGCTTTTCCAGCGGCGCTGGTTATGGCAATTGCCGGGCTTGCACTGCTTTCGACGATTGCCAATAGTCTGGAGGCCGCGCTAAAGGTTGAGGCGGAACGTGATGCAGCGATCCTGACTTTTGCTGTGACAGCTTCCGGCATGACATTACTTTCTATTGGTGCGCCTTTCTGGGGCCTTGTGATCGGGATGAGCGCCTATCTTTTTCGAAAGCGATTTACGACAGTCGGAAAAGGATGAAAAGGTTCGTGTATATGGACAGGTGGAACTATCAATGATCACTATTGCAGTAAGAGACGAGGATTTTCACGACTGGAAAGGTTTGTTGTCACTTCTGCATGAAGCCTTTGCTTATATGGACGCACGGATTGATCCGCCGTCGTCTCTCCATTTGTTAAACGAAGAAACAATTGCTCGAAAGGCGCAAGAGGAAACTCTATTGCTGATGCGTGACGATAATCAACTGATCGGCTGCTGTTTCCTGAAGGACATGGGCCAGAAGATGTATTTGGGCAAATTAGCAGTAAAACCGAGCCTTCAGAAATCAGGGGTTGGTCAACGCCTCCTCGATTACGCTATCGACTATTGTAGAGAGCTGGGCAAAGACATAATTGAGCTGCAGTCACGCGTTGAACTCACGGAAGTCCATAATTTCTTCCATCGTCGCGGGTTCAGGCAAACAGGCACAACGGCCCATGAAGGCTACGACCGACCTACCAGCCTCACCATGGAGCTTGAACTATAGGTTGGCAGTAGCCGCTTCTTCATTGCGTCGGGCGGAGGCGGGCACCTTCTTGCTTGCCGATTTGAGCTGCCCGCAGGCGGCCATGATGTCACGTCCGCGTGGCACTCGAATGGGAGAAGAGTAGCCCGCATCATTCACAATCTTTGCAAAGCGATGCATCGCGTTATTGCTGGAGCATTGATACTGCGTACCGGGCCAGGGGTTGAATGGAATCAAGTTGACCTTCGCCGGGATATCCTTCAGCAGACGGACAAGTTCCCGCGCGTCCGCTGGGCTATCATTAATACCATCCAGCATGACATACTCAAAAGTGATCCGGCGGGCGTTGTTGCTGCCCGGATATTCTTTGCAGGCCTGGAGCAATTCCTTGATTGGATACCGCTTGTTGATGGGCACCAGAATATCGCGCACTTCGTCATTTACTGCATGGAGCGAGATAGCAAGGTTGACGCCAAGCTCTTCACCGCATTGATGTATTTTTGGGACGACGCCGGAAGTTGAGAGTGTGATCCGCCGCTTCGAAAGGGAAATACCTTCACCGTCCATAATTATTTTAAGCGCCTTGGCGACGTTATCATAATTTAGGAGCGGCTCTCCCATGCCCATCATGACGATGTTGGAGATCATCCGATCGCCCTTCGGGCTCGGCCACTCGTTGATCGTATCGCGCGCGACCAGCATCTGGGAAATAATCTCGCCCGCTGTAAGGTTGCGTACAAGCTTCATGGTGCCCGTGTGACAGAAGCTGCAGGTGAGGGTGCAGCCAACCTGGCTTGAAACGCAAAGTGCGCCGCGGTCTTCCTCGGGGATATGTACCGATTCGACTTCCTGCCCATCCGGGAATTTTACCAGCCATTTGCGCGTACCATCAGTTGATTCCTGAAGTGACGTGATTTCTGGCCTGTCAGCGGTAAAACTTTCGGGCAGCCAGCCGCGCATCTCCTTGGAGATTGAGGTCATATCCTCAAATTTGCTGGCGCCGCGGTAATAAAGCCAGTGAAAAAGCTGGCGCGCCCTCATCCGGGCGGCTTTTTCATCAATACCAGCCTCAATCAGCGCAGCCGCGATCTCTTTTCGGTCGAGCCCGATCAGGCTTTTGCGAATGGCGAGCAATTCTGGCTGCCGGTCAACGGCATCTACATCAGGAATCAAATGATCCATAATTTCCACGTTTTCTTAAAAACCGGCTTATACGCCGGTCGGGTCAATTAAGTACAGCTTTTTCTAATCTGCTTGTAAGCGGCTGTGAAACCCTGCAGGGAATAGCTGTCTACAGTCAGCGTCCCGCGGCTGGAGGTTCCCTTGACAATCATTTTCGAACCACCGCGCATGGCACTTATCAGTTTTTCATCGCTTTCACCTTCAGGCACCCAGGCAACCTCGTTATTCGTTGCCAGCAGGAACTTACGATTGCCGATCAGAGCCTCAACCGTTGATTTGTCTTTAAATGGATAACCAGCAACGTGACTGACTTCTTCCTTGGATTTTGAAGCCGGGCGATAAGCAACCATTAAATATATATCGCCGCGTTTGACCCCCTGGGGTGTCGATTTCAGCGGACGCGAAAGCATATAACAAACTTTATTGTCATTTTCGACCCAGCTATAGGCAAGCCAATCTGTAAATGTGCCAAGTGCTCTAGGGTCTGATTGTTGCGCACTCGCGATCCCTGTTTGAAAAGTGATCGTGAAAACTGCGAAGAAAATACTTGCTATTAATCTATTCATAAACAGAGAATAACGCTTTGGGGTGTTCTTTTCCAGTCCCGGTGCTCTCAATTTTTCTACATTTTTGATCATCAACAAAACCTGTTTTTATTCGAATGCTTTTAATCTGTCTTGCGCCGCTTGATGGGAGTTCCCTGAACATGCGCTTTTAAGGGTTCTGGCGTCCCGAGTTCTCCCGCAGGGCGCCGGGCAAACCGTCCATGCGTAACGATCCTGTCATACATAACTATTGCTCCTGCGGTTGCAACATTCAGACAAAATTTTGTCGGAATTTTGATGAAATAATCACATTTTTCCTGCATTTCCGGGCTCAGGGAACCTCGTTCCCGCCCGAGCACATAAGCGGCACTCAATGGATGAAAAAAACTCGGGAGTTCCGTCGCTTCGTCCAACAGTTCAACGCCGACAATTTTGCAGCCCTTCGGTAATTGCATGCCGGCCAGGTCATCGTAATCATACCAGGGAATATTTTTAGGGGCGACCGAGGTATCCGAGCGGGCCTTGCGTACAGAATACTCTGCACCAATTGTGAACACAAAGCTCGCACCGAAGGCATTGGCTGTGCGGAAAAGATTGCCAGCATTCATGGGTTTGCTGATTCCTTCAACACCAATACCGAAGTAACCCCGGGAAATAGCCATAATTTTCTACTCTCCAAACCGGTTTCCTGATAAAAAAGATCCGGTCCCCAACAATGTAATATGGTTCAGAACATGATTAACCATTCCTCCAGTAAATCTGCAAGCCTTCCTTTCACGGTCGCGGTCTCTCGCGGTTCGATGGTGGAAAGTCATCATCTGGTTGCCGCAGCCATTTGTGATTCGACCGGCAGGATTTTACAAAGCTGGGGGAACGTTGAGAGTCCGGTTTATCTCCGGTCTGCAATCAAGCCTCTTCAGGCATTACCGTTGGTTGAGAGCGGTGCAGCCGATGCATTTGATGTAACCGAGAAAGAACTCTCTCTTGCCTGCGCGTCCCATAACGGCGAACCGATCCATGTGGAAGCTGTCACAAACTGGCTGAATAGAATTGGACTTGGGATTGAGGCTCTTGAATGTGGCTGTCATTGGCCGACCTATGATCCAGCAGCTCGTGCGCTAGCCGTATCTGGTCAGGAACCGTCGGCCGCTCATAATAACTGTTCGGGAAAACATTCGGGCTTTCTTTGTACGGCCGTTCATCTGAAGGAGACGACAACAGGGTACATTCACCGGGAGCATGCGGTGCAGCAACGCATCGTAAAGGTGCTGGAAGATTTTACCGATCTGGATTTGTCGAACGCGCCTGTCGGGATTGATGGTTGCTCTATACCAACGATCGCCATTCCGTTGCAAAACGCGGCGCTGGCGTTTGCGCGCTTTGCCGATCCATCTACATTGACGGTGGCGCGGGCCACTGCTTGCAAACGATTGCAAAAGGCAATCTCCAAATACCCGGAAATGATCGCCGGTTCCGACCGCCTATGTACGGCGTTGAATGGAGCGGCAGAGGGGCGGGTGGTTGCGAAAGTGGGAGCCGAAGGGGTTTATCTTGCGGCCCTTCCCGAGTCTGGAATTGGTGTTGCAATAAAAGCTCTCGATGGAACGACACGGGCAGCAGAGGTCGCACTCGGCGCAATCCTCGAGGATCTTGGTATTCTTGACGAACACGTTCACCGAGCAATTGACCCTTATGTGCGCCCGATACTTCGCAACCGCAATGATATCGTCGTTGGGGAGATCACGGCCGTTATTGATAGCTGAAGTATCTCGGTGATTGACCTTGGCTTTTAATCAAGGGTAAGTTTCCGCATCGCAATAACAAAAAAAGATATTTAGGAAAAAACATGAAAGCGCTTGTTTGCAAGGAATTTGGAGATCCGGATATTCTGGTGATGGAAGATGTGCCGGAACCTGAAATTAAAAAGGGAATGGTCAAGATAGCAGTGCATTCTGTCGGGCTTAATTTTCCGGACACCCTAATGATTGCCGGCAAATATCAGGTTAAACCCCCGTTTCCCTTCTCGCCGGGCATGGAATCCTCTGGTATCGTGACGGAGGTTGGCGAAGGCGTAACCAAAGTAGCAGTTGGCGATCGGGTAATGGCTAATCATGGCGTAGGCGGCTTTGCCGAATATGTGCTCGCGCCAGAAAATGGGACCTATAAAATTCCCGACAATATGCCCTTTGATGAAGCCGCTGGCTTCCCGGTCACTTACGGCACTACTTATCATGCACTTGTCGATCGCGGCGATTTAAAGCCGGGTGAAGTCTTACTGGTCCATGGTGCTGCTGGCGGTGTTGGCCTTAATGCAGTGGAGTTAGGTAAAGCACTGGGTGCAACAGTGATTGGCACCGTCGGTTCCGATGAAAAGATGGATATCGTCAAACAATATGGTGCGGAACATGTCATCAACTATTCAACAGAAAGCATACGCGACCGCGTCAAAGAATTGACGGACGGGAAAGGCGCCGACGTCATCTATGATCCTGTTGGTGGTGATGCGTTCGACCAGTCCATGCGCTGCATCAACTGGAATGGCCGTCTGCTGGTGATTGGCTTCGCGTCTGGCCGGATTGCTGAACTTAAAACCAATCTGGCGCTGCTCAAGGGCTGCTCTGTTGTCGGTGTTTTCTGGGGTGAGTTCGCTCGCCGCTACCCGGAGCAGAACCGCGCAAACTTCCAGGCGATGTTGGACATGGTGGAAAGCGGCAAGATCAAGCCGCATGTCTCCACGCATTTTCCACTGGAAAAAGGTGCCGATGCGATGAAAGCGTTGCTGTCTCGCAAAACGACGGGCAAGGTCATCATCACCGTCAAGGATTGATAGTCCATGGCAAAAGGGAAGGGGACGCGGGATCAGGCGGTTAAACGCCAATATGAGTCCCTTCCCTATCCACCGCGTGATCCAAGGGATGAGGCGGTGCGGCTGATCGAGGGAAGCCCGAGCCATCTTGACGAACTCAATCATTACGTTTTCGCTGGTAAGCGGGATTTTTCCCAGCCGTTTCGTGCGCTTGTTGCGGGGGGCGGGACTGGTGATGCTGCCATTATGCTGGCACAGCATCTCGCCGATAGAAGCGACGCGGGCCATGTCACCTATCTCGATTTGTCAAAGGCAAGCCGGAAAATAGCGGAGGCGCGAGCAACCGCGCGGGGGTTGGCGAATATAGACTTTATCACCGGCTCTCTACTCGACCTGCCGTCAATGAATCTGGCGCCCTTCGATTATATTGACTGTTGTGGTGTTCTCCATCATTTAGAGGAGCCGGCGGCCGGTCTTGCGGCGATTGCTGCATGTCTGGCAGACGATGGTGGAATGGGGCTCATGGTCTATGCGACACTTGGTCGAACGGGTGTCTACCCAATTCAGGATGCCTTGCGGACACTGACGGCAGGGGAGACCGTCAGTGCTCAGGTCAAGTATGCGAAAAACTTGCTTAAGGACCTCCCGTCCAGCAACTGGCTTAACAAGAATACAGCAATCGGAGATCATAAACTTGGCGAAGATGCCGCGCTTTATGATCTTCTTCTGCATCCGCGCGATCAAAGTTATCTGGTACCGGAATTAATTGACCTTCTATCTGAAGCCGGAATGGAGCTTGTCAGCTTTATCGAACCGGTGCGCTATGAGCCTGAACTTTACCTAAAGGACAAAGAACTTCGTAAGCGCGCCCGCAAACTAGATGAAGCCGCGCGGGCAACACTCGCTGAAAATCTTTCCGGTTCAATCAAGACGCATACATTTTACGCCCGAAAGGTGGGCGGGCCTGCGGCCGGAGCAGCAAAGTTCGATCCTGAGATGATACCAATTCTAAAAGATAATAATGGCGAGATGCTCGCGCGAACGCTTAATGCGCGATCGACCCTGACCGTGCATTTCGATAAAGAACCAATAGCACTCGATATTCCGGAAGGCGCTGCAGATTTTGTTCGCAGCGTTGATGGTCGTAAAAGCCTTCGAGCCATTCAATCAGAAATGTCGATGCCTTGGGCAAATTTCCGGACACGTTATGCTCCGGTATATAAAATGTTACAGGGATTAAATCTTCTTTGGCTCAAGTCGAGTTAAGTCTATATCCAGTCAAAATGCACAGCTGTTTTGCGTTTTTAGCTCTTTGCCTTTGCCGCCGGACAATTTATTCTGGTAACGATGGTATTATTACGTGTTCTGATTAAACCCTTTCTGAATTTCTCTCCGGTGTTACAGGCGGTGGGCTTAATGATAGCCGCTTGCCTTTTTTTCTCCTTGATGGCCGGGGTCATCCGTTACGTGTCAGATAGTGGCATGCATATTTTCCAGGTTGTATTTTTACGGAATGTGGCGGGCATTCTTTTCTTTCTTCCCTGGTTCTTCCAATCAGGCTTGGGCGTTTTAAAAACGAAACGCATCGGTGCCTTTGGACTGCGAAGTTTATTTGGCTTTGCTTCAATGTTGACCTGGTTCTACGCCGTGAGCCTATTGCCGCTTGCCGATGCGGTGGCACTTAATTTTACGGCCCCTATTTTCGGCACCATATTAGCGGTAGTGGTCCTGCATGAAGTTGTTGGTATCAGGCGTGGTGCGGCGATGATCGTTGGCTTTATCGGCGCAATGATTATTCTGCGGCCTGGTCTGACAGAATTAAGCATAGGGTCTTATTCCGCCATTTTTTCTGCAGTAGCAATGGCATGTTCGATGACGATGGTGAAACTCTTGTCGCGTTCGGAAAATACAGCAGCGATGGTCGCCCTGAACCAGATTCTGATTATACCAATGTCCCTTATCCCGGCGATTTTTGTATGGACAACGCCTACATTTGATCAGCTTGTAGCCATATTGATTATCGGGTTGCTGGCGACGGTGGGCCATCTGTGTTTTACAAAAGCATATACGCTCGCAGATGCCTCAATTGTCATGCCATTCGACTTTTTCCGGCTCATATTCTCGGCACTGATTGGATTCATCTTTTTCATGCAGGAGCCTGATCTTTTCACCTATATCGGTGCGGCAATTATTTTTGCGTCGTCAATCTACATTGCAATTCGGGAGGCCCGGGTGAGCAACGCAGATAAGGATGAGAAGAAGAAGGCGATACTGGCGCAAACAAAGGCGGAGAATCGGTCGGGACCTATCAGATGAGGCCATCTATACCGGGTGGTGCCTCCTTGCGTAATCTTTTTTCCAATATTCCCGCGAATGGCCAAGGCGCTCTCTGGATGTTACTGGGGGGATTTTTCTTTTCCTGTATGGGTGTCGGCATCAAGTTTCTGGGTGCCGAACTGGATAGTTTTCAAATTGCCTTCTTGCGCGCGCTGTTCGGCTTTATTGTCATTTTACCTTTCTCGCTTCGTCGCGGTTTCTCCGGCCTTAAAACGCATGTGCTCAGACTCCACATTGCCCGTGGGGTTGTCGGCATTTTAGGAATGCTTTCAATCTTCTATGCGATTACTCATTTGCCGCTCGCAGATGCTGTAGCGCTCACCTTTACGCGGCCTCTTTTTCTGATCCTTCTGGCGGTTCTGTTTCTCGGGGAGTTGATAAGATGGCGGCGCTGGACGGCAACTGCGGTAGGGTTCATCGGCGTGCTGGTCATGGTCCAGTCGCAGGCAGAGTTTGAAATGGCCTCACTGGTCGCGCTTTTCGGCGCACTGATGGTGGCGATGGTTTCTGTATTTCTGAAAAAACTGAGCGTGACCGAAGCGCCAACAACCATGATGTTCTATTTCGGTCTGATCTCCTCTTTTGTCTCGGCAATTCCAGCAGTTTTCGTCTGGGTGCAGCCAACTTTTATGGACCTTGGAATACTTGTCCTGTTGGCCTGTTTCGGTTCTGGTGCCAATTTTTGTGCGATCCGCGCTTTCTCGATCGGAGAAGCGACTGCCGTCGCACCCTTCGACTATACACGGCTTATATTTTCAGGATTTTTGGGTTTTATTGTGTTTGCCGAGGTGCCGACACTTGCCATGCTGATTGGCGCCTGTATCATTGTCGCCTCCAGCCTTTATATCATGCGCCGCGAAGCAGGCCTCGGCAAGAAAAAGCCCCTTGTAACAGAGAGTTAACGTCGCCCTTAAAGGGCGACGTCGAATTCAGCTTCTGTGGCCTCCTTGACATCGTCAAGCGTTACGCCGTCAGCAAGTTGGATGAGCTTCATATTTGTTTCCCCGTCTTTTTCAAACTTGAAAACTGCCATATCGGTAATCACCATATCAACGACACCTTTACCGGTTAATGGAAGATTACAGGTTTTGAGGAGTTTCGGCTCACCTTTCGCTGTATGTTCCATCACGATGATCACTTTTTTCACACCAGCAACCAGATCCATGGCGCCGCCCATGCCCTTGACCATCTTGCCCGGGATCATCCAGTTGGCCAAATCGCCATTCTGTGCGACTTGCATGGCACCAAGTATGGAAAGATTGATATGCCCGCCGCGGATCATGGCAAAGCTATCCGCATTTGAAAAATAACTGGTAGTCGGCAATTCAGTCACCGTCTGCTTACCCGCATTGATGAGGTCAGCATCTTCCTCTCCTTCATAGGGGAAGGGGCCCATGCCGAGCATGCCATTCTCGCTTTGCAGCTGAATTTCCATACCCTCTGGAATATAGTTTGACACCAGTGTTGGAATTCCGATGCCGAGATTGACGTAGAAACCGTCCTGAAGTTCCTGTGCGGCGCGTTGCGCCATTTGTTCTCTTGTCCAAGCCATGTGTAAGTCCTCTACTTCTCTCGATCAGGCAACCTGGTTGCGGGTGCGGGTCGTTCGCTGTTCAATATGTTTCACCGGATTAGGGACATGCACAATTCGTTGTACATAGACGCCTGGAACAACAATATGGTCCGGGTCAATTTCGCCTGGCTCAACCAGATGCTCAACCTCAGCAACAGTAATCCGTCCTGCCGTCGCCATCATTGGATTGAAATTGCGGGCGGTTTTACGGAACACGAGGTTTCCTTCCTTGTCCGCCATATAGGCATGGACGAGGGCAACATCTGCCGTAAGGCCCCGCTCCATCACATAATCTTCCCCGTCAAAATTTTTGACTTCCTTGCCTTCGGCAACGAGTGTTCCAACACCGGTTTTAGTGTAGAATGCCGGAATGCCAGCTCCACCCGCACGAATCTGTTCCGAGAGGGTGCCTTGCGGCGTAAAAACCACTTCCAGATCGCCATTCAGATACTGTTCGGCGAACATCTTGTTCTCACCGACGTAGGACGAAACCATTGTTGAAATCTGCTTGCTTTCCAACAGCACGCCGAGGCCAATACCGTCAACGCCTGCATTGTTGGATATGACAGTGAGGCCTTTAACGCCAGCGACCTTCACAGCTTCAATCAGGGTTTCCGGTATCCCGCAAAGGCCAAATCCGCCAGACATCAGCGTCATGCCGTTCGTTAGTATGCCGTCCAACGCAGCCGTGGCGTCGGCGTAAATCTTCCTGTCACTCATTCCAAGTTCCTTATCAAACGGATATTAGTTTCGTCGAATAGGGAAGTTTTATAACAAAAATCCTATTGCTACGCACAATTTTTTAAAAATGAACTTATTTCTAATAAGGCTGGCAGGAAAATTTTGGCTTTATTCCACGGAGTTGGGTTCTTTTTCAAGGAAAACGCGCGCTTTTTCACGATGGTCCTCTTTGACATATTTCTTGACTGTCGCCATCGCTGCCATCAGGACACTGGCGTCATCCGTAAAGCCAATACCGGCGAGAAAATCAGGGATCACGTCTGCAGGCATAATAAAATATGCGAGAGCGCCAAAAAGAACTGCCTTTACGAACGCGGGGCTTTTACTATCAACCGCACAATAGAAGCTGGCTGTAACATCATCGGCAAATGGGATTTTGCCAAAGTTACGGCGGAGCTTTTGGCCAAACTCCCGCATAACCAGGCGTTTGTCACTTTCAAGCTTGGCCTCATCAAAGGCAGAGATATCATCGTCATCAAGTTTAGGCATACATATGATATGTAGTTTTCCAAGCCACTTTGCAAGAAGGCCGTTCTTCACAATTCAGATTCAACAGTATAAGGAGTGGTATCAAATTCAGGATCATCCCTAAAAAAACTGGAGAACATAAATGGATATTTCCGAAAAAACTGCAATTGTCACGGGCGGCGCCTCCGGACTTGGCGAAGCTACGGCCAGAATGTTGGCCGCAGCGGGGGCAAAGGTGGCAATTTTCGATATGAATTCCGAGTTGGCGGAAAAGGTCGCGAGCGATATTGGCGGCGTGGCCTGTACCACTAATGTTGCCGATGACGCATCGGTGGAGGCGGCCTTTGACAAAGCACGCAATGTGCATGGTCCCGCCCGTATCCTGGTTAATTGCGCTGGCATTGGCCCAGCGGCAAAAACCTTTTCCAGTAAGGGGATGCATCCACTTGATAAGTTCCAGCAAGTCATTGCTGTCAACCTGATTGGCACGTTCAATTGTATTCGCCGGGCTTCTGCTGATATGGCGACCCTTGAGCCCATGGAAAGCGGGGAGCGGGGCGTTTGCATCAACACCGCGTCCGTTGCCGCATATGATGGGCAGATTGGGCAGGCGGCCTATTCTGCCTCCAAGGGCGGAATTGTCGGCATGACGTTACCGATTGCACGGGATCTCGCATCCCTTGGTGTCCGCGTCGTGACGATCGCTCCCGGATTATTTGAAACACCCCTCCTAAAAAGCCTGCCGGAAGATGTACAGGCAGCCCTTGGGGCCTCCGTTCCTTTCCCAAGCCGTCTTGGTCGTCCGTCTGAATATGCCAAGCTTGCCCGGCAGATCATGGAGAATCAGATGCTAAACGGAGAGGTCATTCGGCTTGACGGGGCAATCCGTATGGCTCCGAAATAAGTTAGCCGGCGATTTTATTCATAAAAGTCGCAAGTTCGACATCCTTGCTGCTCAGGCCGTTGACGTCATGGGTGGCAAGGGTCACTTCTAGCCGGTTATAGACATTAAACCATTCCGGATGATGATCCATTTTCTCGGCCTTCAGGGCCACCCGGGTCATAAAGGCAAATGCCTGATTGAAATTTGCAAACTTGAAGGATTTCTGGATCGCCTCGCGTCCGTCAACGGTCACCCAACCATCGAGCTTCAGCAGGGCATCTTCAATTTCTTTCGCACTTAATCTAACAGTCATGGATATTCTCCTGTCATCAGGTTATGACCCTTGGTAACTATGTTGATGCTGATGATGGATGTCCAGAGCGAGAAAAAAGATTGATGACAAAGATTAGCGAGTTAAGCCGGAACTGGTGGCATGAGGAAACGGAAGGAATTGCGTTCACCCATGCGCTCGATATGACGCTGTTGCATTCCGAGCAAAGCCCATTCCAGAAAATTGAGATTTACGAGCATCCCATTTTCGGTCGGGTCCTCACGTTGGATGATCTGGTACAGGCCTCCCATGCGGATGAGTTCATGTATCATGAAATGGCGGTGCATGTGCCGCTTCTGGGCCGAAAACGCGATCAGGCAGAGGTTCTGATCGTCGGTGGTGGAGACGGAGGTATCCTGCGTGAAGTATTACGTCATGAATTTGTAACCCGCGTTGTCATGGTGGAGATTGATCGACGGGTTGTTGAATTATCGCAGGAATTTCTCGCCATTAATGGTGATTATGAGGACACTCGGGTCGAGCTCATCATCGGTGATGCGGCAGACTATATGCGCAAGGCGCGCGCCGGCGGCGACAGGTTTGATCTGATCATCCTTGACTTAAGCGAGCCTGTCGGACCATCCGCCAGCGTATTTACGCGTGGCTTTTGCGAGGACTTTTCTGCTTGTATCAAGGAGGACGGGGTGGTTCTCGATAGCGATAGCATTTTCGTCGGCAAGGATCGCGCATATTTCCTTCAGGAGCTTTGCGGGGACAAGGATCAGAATCTTGTCTCGATCATGCAGCATGATAAGCTGCTGCCCCATGTCGCGGCTTACCGCTCCATCGTGCAGCTTTATCCCGCGGCGGAATTTGGCTTCTTCCTGTATAGCAAAGACGGCCATGACTATTCCAAACCGATGAAATCTCTGACGGGCCGGCATTATAACGCAGACCTTCATCGGGCGGCTTTTGCATTGCCGACCTGGTGGCATGAGAATCTTGGTTTTTGAGGGCGTCGGGTGAATGGTGGATACACCTCTCACAGTGGATTTTGTCTCTGGCGCCGTCGATTATCGGCGACGTCATGGCGGCGGTCGGGGGCAGGCTTTGCCAAAGGCGCTTGGGTTTCGTCCGGGTATAACGCCGGATATTGTCGATGCAACCGCGGGCCTTGGGCGCGATGCATTTCTACTTGCGTCCCTTGGGGCAAATGTGACGTTGATTGAGCGAAATGATGTCGTTCATCACTTACTGGAAGAGGCAATGACGCGGGCCAGAGCGACCAGTGAAGTCCATGCTGACATAATTCAGCGTATGACCCTGATAAAAGGTGACGCGAGAGATATCCTGCTGGAACTCAAGCCTGAAACAGTGCTCATTGACCCGATGCATCCGCCTCGGGATAAATCTGCGCTGGTTAAAAACGAGATGAGGCAACTACGTGAAATCGTCGGGATAGATCCCGATTGTGATGAGTTAATGCGGGCTGCACTTGGAGTGGCGTCGAAGCGGGTTGTTCTGAAATGGCCCCGCCGGGCCAAGGAAATTGCAGAACTTCCGAAACCTTCCCATCAGATTGTTGGAAAATCTACGCGATACGATGTCTTTATGATGACACCGGCGAAAACAGGTCAAAGCTGACTTCTTCCTGGTAGATTGCGCTTGAGGAGGAGAGGTGACTGGAGAAAAGCGTAAAACTGGTTACTGGTAATGTTTCTGTTTTAAACAACGCATGATCGGTCAGAAAGTTGCGGACCCGCTCATACGGTGAATTATGGACACGGGCAAGTGTGATATGCGGTCGAAAACGCCGATCATCGACAGTTGCGCCAACAGATTCAATCGCGGTTACAATTTTCTGATGCAGGAGATTTATTGCTGCTGTCGCACGCACGCCCGCCCATAAAATACGCGGCCTCTTATTGCTGCCAAATACTCCGACGCCTTCAATATCGATATCAAAGGCAGGATATTTAATCCTCCCGAGTGCCAGCGTGATATCCATCATCATCGGACTTTGTACTTCGCCGATGAAAGCGAGAGTGACATGAGAATTCTCTGCGGCGATCCATCTGGCATCCGGTATGCCGCCCCGCAATGTTCCAACGCGTTCCTTTACCTCCTCCGGCAAGGGGATAGCAACAAAAAGACGCATGTATATTCTCCTTTTTACAGGATTTCGGGTTTAGCTCTTTTGTTCGATGAACGCGGTTACATAGGGTAGCATTTTGCCAATAATTACCTTTACGCCTTCAGCATTCGGATGGATATAATCATCCTGATTCAACGCCGGGTCAGCGGCAACGCCTTCCAGGAAAAAGGGGTAGTAGCTGGTTTTGTACTGGCTGGCAAGATCCGGGAAAATTTTATCGAAATCGCGCGCATACTCAGATCCCATATTGGGCGGAGCCCGCATGCCTGCCAGCAGAATTGGGATGTTCTTTTGCTGTAGTACTTCGATAATCCGGCTTAGATTACGCCGCGTTTCCAAGGGCTCTATCCCTCTCAGCGCGTCATTTGCGCCAAGCTCAAGAATAACATAGTCCGCGCCGTCTCCGATGGCCCAGTCAAGCCTTTGCAGGCCACCGGCGGTAGTATCACCGGATACACCAGCATTTTCTATTTCAACCTTGTACCCTTTTTCCTGCAGAGCAATTTCAAGCTGTGTGACGAAATCTTCACCTGCCGGCAGGCCATATCCCGCGGTCAGGCTATCTCCGATTGCGACAATACGCTGTGTTTCGTTGGCCTGTGCGTAGAAAGTTGTAAAAAGTACCGCAAATATCAGCGCTAAAATATTGAATTTCATCATATACCCGCCATATCCCATTAATTAGCGCCTATTGTCTTTTGTACTGGAGTTACTTTGTCTCGAGAACCCATCATCAACCTATCAGACATTCACCTAACACTTAAGTCCGATGCCGGTCCCGTCAATATCTTACGTGGTATAGATTTGACAGTACAACAAGGGGAGACGATTGGAATTGTTGGTCCCTCGGGTTCCGGTAAATCGACATTGATGTCCATAATGGCGGGTCTTGAGCATCCGACATCCGGATCTGTCCAAATTGCTGGTGAGCATCTCGAAAACCTTGGTGAGGATGCCCTCGCACGGTTTCGCCGGGCTAATATTGGCATTGTGTTCCAGTCGTTTCATCTGATCCCGACGATGACGGCGTTGGAAAATGTGGCTATTCCGTTGGAACTGGCCGGTGAAAAAGAGGCGTTTTCAGTCGCGGCATCCAGGCTGGAAGCCGTGGGTCTGGCAGATCGCGCAACCCATTATCCGGCGCAACTTTCCGGCGGGGAACAGCAACGGGTGGCCCTTGCCCGCGCCCTTTCCACAAGTCCCAAGATCCTGCTCGCTGACGAACCGACTGGAAATCTTGACGGAAAAACGGGGGATATAATTGTGGACCTCATGTTCCAGCTGCACGAGCGAGAAGGAACAACAATGGTGTTGATTACGCATGACGACGCGTTGGCCCGCAAATGTACACATCAGATTCACCTTGAAGATGGTCGCGTCGTTTCAAGGGAAAATATTCAGGAAGAGGCGCTGACCGGTGAGTAAGGGGAAAAGTCCTGAATCATTTGCGCTTGCCATTAAGTTTGCCAGGCGGGATTTACGCGGTAGCTTGAAAGGCTTCCGCATTTTTCTTGCCTGCCTCGTGTTGGGTGTCGCAGCTATCGCTGGCGTGGGAACGCTTTCCAGTTCCATCACCGAGGGATTGCGGGCAAATGGTCAAGTTATTCTCGGTGGTGATATTGATATCCGCCTGACACATCGCGCAGTCGATGACGAGGAACACGGTTGGATCAGGGATCAGGGGCGTACCTCCGAAGTACAGACACTGCGCGCCATGGTCCGCGATTTGGCCAGTGACAGGCGGACTCTCTCGGAGCTAAAGGCAGTAGACAACGCTTATCCTTTGTTTGGTTCCCTGACCATGAAGACGGATTCAGGTGCGGAGAATCCTGAGGCTCGGCTTGAGAAAAAGGATGGGCGTTACGGTGCGCTTATTGAACAGGGATTAAGTGATCGTCTTGAAATTCCGCTCGGTGGTCAGATAAGGATTGGTGAGCTTGATTTCGAGGTCCGTGGGATTATCCAATCGGAACCCGACAAAGCATCACAAGGGATGGCCTTGGGGCCCCGCACAATTATCTCCTCTGTTGCTTTGCGTGAGACGGGTCTAATTCAGCCAGGTAGCCTTATTCGGTATCATTATCGTATCGCTCTCAACTCTGGAAGAACAGTGGCTGATTTTTATGAAGAGGCGAGTGCCGCGTTTCCTGATGCCGGGTGGCGGATACGGGATGCCTCGAATGGAGCGCCAGGCATTAAGCGCTTTGTTGAGCGAGTAGCCCTTTTTCTTACATTGGTCGGGCTTACGGCGCTGGTCGTGGGCGGTGTTGGCGTCGGCAATGCGGTTCGGGCGTATCTCGAGGGGAAGATATCGACAATTGCAACACTGAAATGCCTTGGTGCCAGCAGCAGTTTCATCTTCCGGGTTCATTATTTGCAAGTGCTCATTCTTGCTATTGGCGGTTCGTTAATCGGCCTGATTCTGGGGGTAGGCGGCTCAGTATTTGCCGCTCAGTTTCTTGCCAGCACATTGCCGGTTCCGCCGGAAATCAACATCACGATTGGACCGCTACTTCTTGCGACGGCTTATGGGTTGTTGACAGCGACATTGTTTACAATCTGGCCTTTGGCCCGGGCGCGCGAAACGCCGGCGGCAGCCCTTTTCCGTGACATAGTTTCTGCGCATAAACGTCCCCGTCCTTTTTATCTTGCAACACTTGGGCTTTGTTTCGCTGTTCTGGTTGCCCTCGCCATATTGACCAGTCGGGAAACCTGGTTTGCTTTTGTCTTCGTTATTTCCATTGTCTGTATATTCGCCATCCTGATTCTGGTCGGTCATGGCGTTCAATTTGCGGCGCGGTGCGTTCCTCGATCGAGTATTCCATCCTTACGTCTTGCAATTGCCAACCTCCACCGTCCCGGAGCGGCGACAAACAGTGTCATTCTCTCGATGGGGCTCGGGCTGACTCTTTTCGTTACAGTTGCCTTGATCGAGGGAAATCTTACCCGCCAGGTACAGGAACAACTGCCGGAGAAGGCCCCGGCCTTTTTCTTTATCGATATTCAGTCCAATCAGCTGGATGACTTTGTGGCCACGGCTGAAGCGGTTAGCGATGTCAGCGAGGTGAATCATGTTCCCAATATGCGAGGACGAATTACGCAAGTGGCTGGTGTCCCCTCAGAGCAGGTGACAGTCGCGCCTGAAGCAAAATGGGCATTGCGCGGTGATCGTGGGATCACTTACGCCGCAACACCGCCGGAGGGTGCGATGATCGTTGCCGGTAGCTGGTGGCCAGAGGATTACGCGGGACCACCCTTGGTTAGCATGGATCGCGAGATTGCAGAAGGGATGGGGCTGGTTCTTGGGGATACGCTAACCGTTAATGTCATGGGACGTGAGATTGAGGCGGAAATTGCCAATTTTCGGGAAATAGACTGGACAACGATGGCGATCAATTTCGTTCTTGTTTTTGACACCCATAGCCTGCAGGGAGCACCACATTCCCATCTTGCCACCGCGCGCGCGGACGGGGAGGGGGAAAACCAGCTTTTCACTGCAATCACTAACAAGTTTGCCAACATATCCGTGATCCGTATGAAGGAGGCGCTCCAGACGGTTAGCCGTATTCTTGAGCAACTTTCCTCTGCGGTATCGGCTATTTCCTCGATTACCTTGGTGACCGGCGTGCTCGTCCTTGCGGGGGCCTTCGCGGCCGGGCATCGAAAACGGGTTTATGACGCTGTAATTCTTAAAGTGCTTGGGGCGACGCGAAAGGACATCTTCATCACCTTTCTCCTGGAGTATGCCTTGCTGGGTCTGATCACCTCGGTCATTGCCGCCGCGACGGGCTGGTTCGCGGCCTATATGGTCATCACGGATATACTGGAAGCGAAATGGATTAACCTGCCCTTTACGATCATCGCGACAATCCTGATCAGTGTTCTTGTAACATTGTTGTTTGGGTTGCTGGGGTCCTGGCGGGCTCTCGGAGAGAAGGTCGCTCCCGTCTTGAGGTCAGACTGAGCAAGTAAGAGTAAAAAATAAGGCCGCCAAAGGAAAGGAGCTCCTCTGGCGGCCTCATTTTGATGAATTAAACCCGCGACGGGCTCAGCAAATTAGCTTTTCGTAGCCGCGGTGTATTCTTCCATCGACAGCTCGCCGCTTTTATCAAGGTCGACAGATGCGAACTGTTCCTTGCTGGTGTCAGGCATAACAACGATAAGCTCCTCATAGGAAACCGAACCATTCCCATCCGTATCAATTGTTTTGAAATCAGGCGCTGCTGCCAACGCCGGTGCAGCTGCAAGAAGCGTGAGCGTGGCAGTGGATATAAGCAGTTTCTTCATAATAATCTCCATTCAATAAATATTGGACGGTTCGGCACCGTACCATCGGTGCATGCCCGCCGAACAATCAAAGGACCGTAAACTAATGAAATCGGTCAATCGATGTTCTGAGGGGAAGATTGGCCTGCTATTGTGGCGGCATAATGCTGCGAATTAGACCAGTTAAAGGAAAAATTTGGGCAATGTGCGCCAGAACGGTCCAGAACCATTTAACATGGATATGATTTATGAGTTGTTTCTTATGAGTTTTTAACTAATTTGCCCTAATGCTCTATTATAACGTCGATTTTCCTTGAAAATCACAGGCAAAAATACAATATCAGGAAGCAGGATTACATACCTTCAGGGGAACTAGTAGATGGCAACAGACTTTTCAAAATTTGGTACAGCAAGAACAGGCGCTCAAGATCAGGCCGTTCTTGATGAGGGCCTGCGCAGCTATATGCTGAAGGTCTATAATTATATGGCATCCGGCCTTGCCTTGAGTGGCATTACGGCCGCACTGACGGCTTCAACGCCGGCAATTTACAATGCTGTTTTCGGCACGCCGTTGCAGTGGGTTGTGATGCTGGCTCCGCTTGGCCTGTTGTTCGCCATGTCACGGACGAGCGCGAGTACAACGAAAATCCTCTACTGGATCATGGTTGCGACATTCGGTGTGTCGATTTCCTATATTTTCCAGATCTATACAGCTGAAAGCATCGTACGGGTCTTCTTTATAACCTCGGCTACCTTTGGGTCAGCCAGCCTTTATGGTTATGTAACGAAGCGCGACCTGACGGGGATGGGCAGCTTCCTTTTCATGGGGCTGATCGGTATCATCATCGCGTCGGTGGTGAATATCTTCCTTGAATCCACGATGATGCATTTCGTAGTGTCCGTTTTGGGTGTGCTGATCTTTACCGGTCTTACTGCATTCGATACACAGCGGATCAAGTCCGAATACTATCATGGCCATAGTCAGGAAGTGATGGAGAAGGGCGCGGTTATGGGCGCGGTTTCCATGTACCTGAATTTCCTGAACCTTTTCATGATGCTGTTGAGCCTGCTTGGCAATCGCGAATAAAGCAAAATAAAAGCGACAATGAAAACCCGGCCTTGTGCCGGGTTTTTTGTTGTGCGCGGGACGCAAGCTGATAAACTTGTTTGCCTGCAAACAGCTTTCAAGCCCAAAGATAGAAGGATTGTCTGATGCGCATTCTCATTGCGATGATGAAACATGAAACTAATACCTTTTCACCGATTGTCGCCGACTGGAAAAGATTTCAGGACTGGGGGGCCCATATTGGTGAAGACGCGTTGAAGGCTTATGAAGGCACCGGCATGCCTTTTGGGGCATATGTGGAGCTTGCACGCGCCGCAGGGGCAGAGATTGTGACGCCTGTCGCAGCCGAGGCAATGCCAGCGGGCCCCGTGACAGAAGATGCCTATAATCATATGGTTGAACCCATACTGGACGCGGTACGAGGCGGCGTGGATGCGGCTATGCTGGATCTGCATGGGGCAATGGTTGCTGTTCATACGGATGACGGCGAAGGAACGCTCCTTGAGAAAATCCGGCAAATAGATCCGGATCTACCAATTGCTGTCACGCTTGACCTTCATTGTAACCTGACGGCCAAAATGGTGGAGAATTGTACGGCGCTCATTGGATACAAGACATACCCTCACGTCGATATGTATGAGGTCGGTAAACAGATTGGCCAGGTGTTACTCGAATCCATGGCTGGCAAAATCAATCCGGTCATGTCCTGGGGGAATGCTCCACTCTTAAGCCAGACACTTCGTCAGGGCACGGATGAGGAGCCGATGGCAACCCTTGTCCGGATGTGCAAGGAAGCAGAGAAAGAACCCGGCGTATTGGCCGCAACAGCTTTTGGTGGATTCGCGCTTGCCGATATGCGTGATGCGGGTAACTCGGTAATCGTGGTGACCGATGGTGATCAGGCAAAGGCAGATGAGGTGCGTGATCGTATCCTTGCAAAGGCTTGGCAGCTTAAAGAGGATTTTATCTATCAACATACACCGCTTGAAGAGCAGGTTGCCAAAGCCAAGAGCATGACCGATGGCCCGATCCTTTTATTGGATCATGCTGATAACTGCGGTTCAGGTGGAACGCAGGATGTGATGACTGTGATCGAGGAGGTATTAAAGCAGGGCCTCGAGGATGTGGCGGTTGCGGCCGTCTGGGATCCGTCTGCTGTTCAAGAAATGCAGAAAGCAGGGGTCGGCAACACAATCACTCTGAAACTCGGCGGTAAAACGGACATGCCGTCCATAGGAGAAGTGGGCGAGCCACTCAAACTCACCGGGACAGTCAAAACTCTCACAAACGGAGAGTGGATTGTTCGGGGGCCGATGTATACGGGTGTGAAGGTCTTTATGGGGCCAACGGCCGTGCTGGACACAGGCAATATGGAGATTGTCATTGTGTCCAATCATCATGAGCCTTGGGATGTGGGGGTGTTCACTTCGGTTGGAATCCAGCCTGAGTATAAGCGCTATCTTATCCTGAAAAGCCGCATTCATTACCGCGCTGGTTTTGCGCCTATAGGCAAGGGTACGTTAACATTGGATGGCAAGGGCGTCACCACATCCGATAATAACCTCTTGCAGTATGAAAAGGTCCGCCGGCCAGTTTATCCGCTTGATCTGTTGAATGAGGCCTAGCCAATGCGCGAGGATATGTTCGGAAATCAGGTGAGCACGCAGTCTGATCAGACAATCGATGCGATTAACCGGTTCATGGACAGCTTTATCGGCTTTGGGACGGATTTCGCCCCTATTTTTGATGCCGCCGACAATGATCCGGATTGTGCCATCGCCGCCGCCTATGCGGCTATGCTAGGCATTTTCATGGAAACGCCAGAAGGTCGTGAAATTGCCGGGAAATATTACGCTCAGGCAAAATCCGCGCTCAGCAAGGCGACAGACCGTGAAAGGTTGTTTACGGCAGCAGTATTCGACCTTTGTGACCAGGAAGTCGGAAACCTGTTGAAGAAACTGCGCGAACTGGTCACTGATCATCCGGGCGATCTCTTTGCTGCAAAATTCGGACAGAATTCCTATTTCAATATTGGTGATGACGAGGCCATGCTCTGGATCGCTGATTCTGTTTTTGATCGCCATAAAGCTTGTGCATATGTCCATGGAATGCGTGCCTTCGGTCGCGAGCAGTCGAGCATGCTGGAGCTTGCGGAGGAAGATGGGCGAAAAGCGACCGAGATGCAGCGGAAGGAACCTTGGGCCCACCATGCGGTAGCGCATGTCATGTTGACTCAGGGGCGCCATGACGAAGGCATCAAATGGATGCAGGACCTCTCTAATGAGTGGGAGGATCGTAACAGTTTTATGTTTACCCATAACTGGTGGCATCAGGCGCTCTTTTACCTGGAGCAGGAGGATTTCGAGACACCGCTTAAATTGTATGATGAGAAAGTCTGGGGGGTCGATAAGACCTATAGCCTCGATCAGGTGAATGCAATTTCGCTGCTTTGGCGCCTCGAGCAGCTTGGCGTTAACGTCGGTAATCGGTGGCAGGATATCAGCGATCATGTGGCGGCGCGCAGCATGATCAATGACCAACCTTTCTATGATATGCATTATGGCTACGCCCTTGCGAGGGGAGGGAAAAGGGACGCGTTGGAACGATTGATGTCGGGACTTGAAGAAATGGCGCGTGTGGCGCCTGAGATTACCCGGAAATCATGGGCTGATGTAGCACTGCCTTCAACCCGTGGGTTCATAGCGATTGCAGAAGGTAATTACCATGATGCTGTTCGCTGGCTCTCCAAGGCAAGGCCGCGCTATCAGGAAATTGGCGGTAGTCATGCACAGCGCGACTTGTTTGAGCTTGCCTGGCTCACCAGCCTTCTAAACGCCGGGAATTATGACGAAGCCCTGCCGGTACTTGAAGCACGCGTAAATTTCCGTCAAGATGTTCCCATGGATGCTCGGTTGTTGGCACGGGCGAAGAGCCGCCACTAAAAAAGGTGCGACATTGGGAGGGGACCATGGTCAGGCCGCAAATTGCGCAAAAGGGCGGGAACCGCCGTATTTTCGCTTTGCTTAACGAATATGGCGCGAGCCATCAGAACGGTACCAATAAGCTGATCCACTGGATTGCAGTTCCAGTCATTGTCTGGACGATTGTTGCGCTTCTCTGGATCATCCCTGTGCCTGAAAGCTTAAACAGTGTTCCCTATCTGAACTGGGCGACAATTGCCTTGTTGCTGACCATTATTTATTACGCGGTCTTATCCTGGACATTGGCAATTGGGATGGCATTGTTTGCCCTGCTTTGCATTGGTGTGGTCCAGCTTTATATGAGCGCACCACCGTTTAGCCTAGCGCTCTGGCAATTTGCTATTGGCGCTTTCGTGATAGCCTGGATTTTTCAGTTCATCGGACACAAGATCGAGGGCAAGAAACCCTCGTTCTTTAAGGATGTGCAATTTTTATTGATCGGGCCCGCCTGGCTGATAAGTTTCCTTTATCGCAAGCTGAATATTAAGATTTAGTCGAGCTCTCAACAACCAGTTTATAGTCCGGGGTTGTGTTGAGTGGGCAGGAGTAGAGATACTCACCTTCTTTTAACTCCACTTCATAATCCAGTGTTGTGCCGGTATCGAGGCCACCGCCGGAAACACTGGTCTTGTTGAGTTTGTGTAACGGGTTTGCCCAGTTGTAATCCTTCTCGCGTACCCAGAACCCAAGCGAATAGGGTACATTCTTGTTCGTCACGCGGAAAATATACTTACCGGGCTTGAGAGTCAGCACCTCGGCGTTAGCCAGGCGTTCTGCGCCGGTTTTTGCGTTTATTTCTTCGCAATCCGCCTGTTCGGATGATGTATATCCGTGATCAATGCCATTTTCGGATTCGACAAACTGACAGGCAGTCTGGGTTAGATTTATGATTGTCACATCTTCAGAAGCGGCAAGCGAAATGGTTGCAAAAAGAGGGGAAAACATCATTGCCGTCAAAGCGGATAAAAGAAGGGAGAAAGTCCATTGCATGATTTTGGTCCGTTTCCTGTAGAAGGTTTCCGTTAGGACCTAAATTTCAATAAAATTGCAGAATATTCAAATCAAAGGGCTTCACCCTTGCGTGAACGGCGTCAGTCGCCGTCGATTGCTTGAAATCGCCTGCTATCAAAGACTTTCAAGACCTGCGCCAGAGTCTTGCCCCGTTTCAGAATGCGGCCATTCTGGCTGAGTACAGCATAGGCGCCTTGCTTTGCGGCCAAGCGGGGTTCTTTGTATATTTTAAACAAAGGATGGTCGGCTGTGCGGTGGAAAATGGCGAATATACAGGCATTTTTAGTCTCGCCAATAGCATAGTCGCGCCATTCAGACTTGGCAACCATACGGCCGTATACCTGTAATATCTGACTGAGCTCGTTTCGATTGAAAAAAACGTTCTGTATTTGCGTCCCCGATCTCGCATTTTTGGCAGATCGGGCCGAGTAGTGATCGTCGAAGCTTACAACCTCGCTCATTTTATCTCCTGCTTGACTTGGGTATTATTGTCGACCAACTGTATTAATTCGTCAAGTATTGAGAATTTTCCCATGCAGCCATATCTCTTATATGTGGTGGAGCCGGACACAGGTCAATGGGGCTACAAGATAGAGGAAATGTGTAATGACTGAGAAAATAGAAAAGAGTGAAGCAGAATGGCGCGCCCAGCTGACGGAAGAACAATTTAATGTTGCCCGGAAAAAGGGCACGGAACGCGCCTTCACCGGTAAATATAATGACAATAAGGAAAATGGCACATACTATTGTGTCTGCTGTGGTGAGCCGCTTTTCTCTTCCAAAACCAAGTTTGATTCGGGCACGGGCTGGCCGAGCTTCTGGAAGCCACTTGAAAATGCGAAAGTCGAAGAAGTTATGGATCGCAGCTTTTTTATGCGCCGAACAGAGGTTATCTGCGGGAAATGTGATGGACATCTTGGCCATGTCTTCCCAGATGGGCCGGAGCCAACGGGACTCCGTTATTGCCTGAATTCAGCGGCCCTCGATTTTAAGAAAGAAGAATAGCGGTGTTTAAGTTGTAGGAAATTTGAGTGATGGATAAGCAAAAATCAGCGGGCAGTATTTCAGTCACGGCAATTGATGTGGCTCCACGGGTTAAACCATCAAATTATCCTGAACCCTTTGCCAGCCGCGTAAAGGGACGTGAGAAACGTCAACTTGGCGATATTTTCGGCATCAATAACTTTGGCGTTAATCTGACAAAACTCTTTCCTGGTAGTGAATCTGCTCTCCTTCACCGCCATAGTAAACAGGATGAGTTTATTTATATCCTGGAGGGCGCGCCGACACTTATTGCCGACAACGAGGAAATTCTCATGGCGCCCGGCGATTGTGCTGGTTTTCCCGCGGCTGGATTTGCACATCAACTTGTCAACCGAACAGAAAAGGTTGTTGTTTATCTTGAGATTGGAGACCGTACTCCTGGTGACGAGGGCAGCTATCCCAAGGATGATTTGAAAGCGTCACTGGGCCCGGACGGCAACTGGCAGTTCACGCATAAGGATGGAACCTCCTATTAAAGCGTTGCCGATTTGGCTTTTTGCATCACTTCATCGGAAAAATGACAGGCCGCTAGATGGGCTTCGCCAACAGAGTTCAACGGTGGCTTGACCTTGTGGCAAATATCTTTCGCCATGGGACAGCGATCCTGAAAGGCACAGCCCATACGTCTTTCCGTCTGCCCTGTGACATTGCCCTCGAGCTTAATACGCTCCCGTTTTCGGCCGGAACCGGGTTTTGGTACCGCATCAAGCAGGATACGTGTGTACGGATGGGCAGGGGTGCTGAACAAATCCGCTGTCTGTCCCTTTTCGACAATTTCTCCCAGATACATGACCGCCACCTCGTCACATAGATATTCAACAACGGCGAGATCATGGCTGATAAACATATAGGTGACGCCAAACTCGTCCTGTAGATCCTTTAGAAGATTCAGAACCTGAGCCTGGACCGAGACATCAAGTGCGGAGACGGGTTCGTCCGCGACGATGAGTTCTGGATGGGTGATCAATGCGCGTGCAATGGCAATTCGCTGACGCTGACCGCCGGAAAATTCGTGAGGATATTTACTTACGTCCTGTGGCTTCAAGCCAACAGATTGGAGTACTGTACTAACCCGGCTTTCGCGTTCGGCCTTTGAAATGGCACCAAGTGCGGCAAGGGGTTCGGCGACAATCCGGCCCACATTGTGATGCGGATCAAGAGAGCCGTATGGGTCCTGAAAAACCATCTGGAAATGCCGACGGAGCGGGCGAAGTTGATCGAAGCTGAGGCCGATGACTTCTTTCCCTAATATTTTTACTGAACCGGAATCAGTGTCTTCCAGCGCCATGACATTGCGTGCGAGCGTGGACTTGCCACAACCGCTCTCCCCAACGATGCCAAAGCTTTTTCCTTTCTGGATTTCGAAGGTAACGCCATTCAGTGCATAAACGTGGCCAGGCTCAGCAAACAGGCTTTCCCGCGGCAGACGATAATGGCGCACCAGGTCGTGAACCTCCAGAACCGGAACGGGGTGGCTCTCTGTGGTCATGAGAACAACTCCTCTGTTTTACGGTCGCGCGCTTCATCCAGATGGTGACAGGCAACGAAATGTTTCGACTTTACCTCTACAACAGGCGGCGGGGTATTTTGGCAAACCTCCGTTGCAAGGGGGCACCGGTCCGTGAAAGTACATCCCATTGGCATGCTGATCAGGTCCGGCACGGTCCCGGGAATGGTTACAAGGCGCCTGTTTTTCGCCCGCCCAAGTTTAGGCATCGCGGCAAAAAGCCCTTGCGTATAGGGATGGATCAATTCATCAAATATCTGCTCGGTCTTGCCTGTTTCCACCGCGGCGCCGCCATACATGACCAGTATGTTATCAGTATTTTCTGAAATAACGCCCAGGTCGTGGGAAATCAGAATAAGGGACATCCCTTCTTCACGAACGAGTGTCTGGATGAGGTCAAGGATTTGGTCCTGAATTGTGACATCCAATGCGGTAGTTGGTTCATCCGCGATCAGAACATCGGGCTGGCAGGAAAGGGCGATCGCAATCATGACACGCTGGCGCTGCCCGCCGGAGAGTTGATGCGGATAATTGTCAAACCGGGCTTGAGGGTTGGGAATGCCCACCCGATCAAGAAGGCGAAGGGTCTCGACCTTTGCGTCACTCTCCGACATATTCCTGTGTAGGCGCAAAGGTTCCATGATTTGGTTCCCAACCGTATGAACCGGATTGAGGGAGGTCATGGGTTCCTGAAAAATCATGGCCAGCCGATTGCCGCGGATTTGGCACATTTCCTGATCGTCTTTTTCAAGGAGATTTTGCCCATCGAGCTTGATCTGTCCCTCGGTCTTGCTCCGTTCCGGCAAAAGCCCCATCAATGCTAATGCGGCCATGGATTTGCCACATCCACTCTCGCCAACAATGCCCAGTGTCTCCCCCTTTTCCAGTCGGAAACTCAGGTTGCGAACAGCACGGGCTGGTCCTTTATTAGTTTCAAGAATAACGGACAGGTTGTTGATGTTAAGCAAACTCATTTAGCGTTTCCTCGACAATCTGGGGTCCAGGACATCCCGCAATCCATCGCCGAGCAGATTAAGACCGAAAACGGCGATCGCAATGGCTAGGCCGGGGTATACAGCCTGCATCGGATCAAGAAACATCAAGGTTTGTGCTTCGTTCAGCATGCGTCCCCAAGAGGGCTCAGGAGGCTGTGTCCCCAAGCCAAGATACGATAACGCTGCCTCCGCCAGAATCGCAATTGCAAACAGGATCGTTGCCTGCACGATGATTATAGACAGGATGTTGGGCAGGACATGTTCAAACGTGATGCGAAAACGTCCTTTCCCTGATGCGCGTGCGGCCATTACGAATTCCCGTGTCCATATTGAATTGGCTGTACCGCGGGTAAGTCTCGCAAAAACCGGAATATTATAAAGCCCGATGGCGAGGATTGAATTCACACCACCCGGCCCGAGGATAGCCGTGAGCATAATTGCCGACAGGATGGCCGGGAATGCGAATGAAAAGTCCGAAAGCCGCATGATGATTTCTTCTGTCCAGCCACGTTTCGCGGCCGCGAGAAGCCCGAGACTCACGCCGATGGAAAGTCCTATCGAGACGGCCACGACTGCCACGACGATCGAGTTCTGTGTCCCGGTCATCAACATGGACGCGATATCACGTCCGAACTGGTCTGTTCCCAACCAATGTGCGGCGGACGGTGGCAGGAAGCGGTTTGTGATGGTGATATCATAAGCAGACCCGGGGGTCCAAAAGAGAGAGATTGCCGCACAAACTAGTAAGAATGCCGTCATCAGCCCACCTACCATGAAGCTACGGCTGCGCAGACATCGGCTGAAAAAGGTGAGGGACTGATCTTCACTCATATATCATGCGCCTTAAGTCTTGGATCTATGACCGCATAAAGAATATCTACAGCAAAATTCACCACGATTATCATGGTAGCCAGCAACAGCACGACATTTTCAACTACAATTGTATCGCGGTTGTTAATCGCTTTCAGGACGAGCGAGCCAAGTCCGGGAATATGGAATACATTTTCGACCACAACGGTACCCGTGAGGAGCGCTGCGAACTGAATACCCGTAACCGTCAGGACGGGGATCAATGCATTCCGCAAAACATGCCGCCACAGCGTTGCGCGTTGACTCAATCCCTTGGCGCGGGCAGTACGAACATAGTCCTCGCGGAATACCTCTAAAACGGAGGAGCGCGTGATCCGGGCCAAAATGGCACCGACGACTGTTGCGAGCGCAAGGGAAGGTAACAACAAAGCCTTGAGGCATACCCATATGCCATCCTTCCATCCCGGGAATCCTCCAGCCGGTAGCCAGCGCAGCTCAATCGCGAACAGCATTATCAGGAGGATGGCGAGCCAAAAGTTCGGGATTGAAATACCAAGCTGGCTGATGCCCATGAGAGTGATATCTCCCGCCTTGTTATGGTTGGCGGCTGCATAAAGCCCTACGACAAGTGCAAAAATGATACTGAGAAAAATGGACATCACTGCGAGCGGAATAGTGATCAGAAGGGCGCCTTCCACCAGCTCCCAGACCGGAACCTTATAGGCGTAACTATTGCCTAGTTCCCCTTGTAAAATTCCGGTAATCCAGCCCCAGTAGCGCAAGAGGGGTGGTCGGTCGAGTCCCAGTTCTTTAGTTAGAGCAAGAACGGCTTCATCGGACGCATCGACGCCCAATATCACCAGGGCAGGATCGCCCGGCAGAATTTCCATGACGAGAAAAATAACGATTGACGCGCCAATTAGCGTCGCAATCAACGTCAATACTCGCTTCGCTATAAAAACGCTCATATAATTACTTGGTGCCAAAAATTAAGCGCGGGCAGAGAAAAAATTATTCGCGCACGAACAGGTTATCTCCAGAAATAAAAAGGGTCAATCGCCTAAACTAAAAAGTATGACATGCCCTGCGTTAGAATGACGCATAATGCCATTTAAGCTTGAGATCGCTACTTGGACGAATTATGCATGGTTTGGAAATCCTAAAGGTTGATCGACAACTAGAAAAACTCGAAGTCATATGAACAAAATTTTTTCAGTTTTAATAGCTTTTTTCCTGCTAATCAGTGCCGCAGCAATTGGGCTTTGGATAACCGATAGTTTGCCGGGCATAGGCCAGGAAAAATCCGGGGGTTCTTCCGTTGTTGTCGGGGTCCCGCAAATAGGCGGATCCTTCTCACTCGTTAATCATAGCGGTGAGACAGTCACTGACGAGGACTTCAAGGGCAAGTTTCTTCTGATCTTTTTTGGCTTCACGAATTGTCCCGATGTTTGTCCAACTGAAATGCAGACAATTTCTCTCGCTATGGAAGAACTCGGCGATGACGCAGATGAAGTAGTGCCCGCATTTATCACCGTCGATCCTGAGCGTGACACGCCCGAAATCATGGCTGAATTTGTGTCAGCCTTTCATCCGTCACTTGTCGGATTAACGGGCGAGGTGGCCGATATCAAGGACGTCGTGAAGAAATACCGTGTCTATGCGCAGAAGCAGGACAATGATGATCCTGATTATTATCTCGTGGATCATACCTCTTTCACATATCTGATGGGGCGTGATGGGGAATTGATTACGGTTTTTTCCTTCGGTACGCCGCCGGAGGAAATGGCATCCAAAATAAAAGAGCAGTTATAAGCTGATAAGGAATTATGATGAAATATCTGAAGTATATACCATTTGCCCTGCTAATCGGGGTGTTGGTCCTCAACGCGGAATCCGATAAGTTCCTTTCATACGCCGCTGAAAAGAATAAAATGTCAGTGACGGAGGCCTGGTCCCGTGCGCGGGCTGCAAATGCAACCGTTGGCGGGGCGTATATGACTCTCCACAATATGGGAGGGGAGGAGGATCGTCTTGTCGCGGCCTCAAGCCCCATTGCAGATCATGTCGAAATTCATAACAGCACCATGAAAGATGGTGTCATGAAAATGATGAAGACCGATGATTTGCTTGTTCCTTCAGGTGAGACGGTTATGCTGAAACCGGGCGGGTACCACGTTATGCTTATGGGCCTTAAAAAGCCCCTCGCTATGGGGACTGAATTTCCGGTGACACTGAAGTTCGCACAGGCAGGCGAAATTACTGTTACTGTTCATGTGAAGGAAGCGGGCGCAATGAACATGAAAAAGCATGACCACATGCACAAAAGTGACTAACGCTTGAAGTCAGTTCGTACTTTTTAAAAGGGGCCGCATTTGCGGCCCCTTTTGCTTAGAAATCCGCTGTCGCCATAACCGCAAGCTCGCCTGCTGGTCCCCGGACCCAGACGTTGCACTTGTCCGCGTGTTCTGGTTTACCATCCAGGGTAAATGACGCTGTATCAAAAATTGGGTTGAAATTGCGAAAGCTGAATTTCCGAAGCGGTCGCCCCTCCATTTTGCTGGTCGCAAGGCGCATTAGCAAGGTTCCAAGTAGAGGACCATGCACGACAAGGCCGGGATAGCCTTCCTCTTTCAGGCAGTAATCAAGGTCATAATGAATACGATGCCCGTTAAAGGTAAGTGCTGAATAGCGGAACAGCAGAACCGGGTCAGGTGTGATCGTCTCTTCCCATATGCCGTCGGAGGGCGCCAATTGCATATCTTTTTTACCGCCGCTGGTCTGGCCAGCTGCTTCCCGATAGACAATATCATGCTCTTCTGTGAGGCATAACCCGGTCTCATTCATTACACGATGCTCGACCGTAACAAAAACCAGTGCGCCTGTCCGGCCCTGCTTTTGCGTTACACTTTTAATCGTGGATATTTTTTCGGCGGTGTCACCCGCATGAAGTGGTGCATGAAACTCAAGCCTCCCTCCGGCCCACATGCGGCGAGGCAAATCCACCGGAGGCAGGAAGTCACCGGTAATCGGATGACCGTCAGGACCGATTCGTGATTGCCGTTCGGTCGGCAGAAAATACATCCAATGTCCGCCTGGGGGAACGATGTCGGACGCGGGACCCTCTTCGTCCATGATGGCGGAAAATCCGTTGAGCGCGTGTTGATGTATAATTTCTTGCTGGGAAATCTGATTGCCAATCCAATTGTCTAGTTTTTTCATTTGTTTTTATCTCTTGGTTGCTTTTCCTGTCATGATTTGAATAGCATATGAGTGTCGTCGTCGGGGCAATTTTTTTTAACCAGTGAGCCAGAATGCCAGCCAAGTTAAAAGTCCGTAAATTATCCGATATAGATCTAAAGGGAAGTATGGATGTTGAGACTGCAGCGAAGGCTATTTTTCGCGGTTGCGCCTTTCACCTGACAGAAAATTTTCGCCAGTTTAAGGAAGAAGGGGACCCGACGGCATTGATGCAGATCCGTATTGGAGTGCGCCGTATGCGCGTTGCGCTTCATATCTTCCGTTCGATTATCCCAAAGGATACCCGCACAAAATTTAACCGGGAATATCGCTACTTCGGAAATTTGCTTGGGGATGCCCGGAATATGGACGTTTTCCTGGATAGTATTCTCATGCCCGATATAAAGACCAAGGATTTCAGGAATGTGTCCAAAGAGCTTCTGCGGCTAGGTGAGGAATTCCGTGCCGAAGAATATGACATCATTATTCATGAAATATCAGGCGGGCATTTTGAGAGGCTATCCAAATCTTTCGATGAATGGTTGCAGGGGAACTGGTTGGCGAAGCTGGGCCGTTCGGGGCGTAAAATCATGACAGGCCCAATTGCGCCTTTCTCTCTCAACGCAATAGAAGAGGCGGGGATTGAGCTGTTGAATCGAGGGGCAGATGTGGAAAACCTATCCGCCAATGAACTGCATGATCTACGCAAATATATAAAGCGTTCCCGCTATCATCTACGGTTTTTCTCATCACTGTTTCGCAAAGAGAAAATTGATGAAGGATATGATTTTCTGGTTCAGATGCAGGATTATCTTGGCCATATAAATGATGTTAAGGAAGGAATGATCATACTTGGTCAGTTAAGCGCGGCAGTGCGCGCAGATTATTTTGCGGAGACATTACGGTTTAACGCGAGGGTTTATAGCGACGCCAGCAAGGAAGTAGAGCACAATCTGAGAGAATTTCTTAGGCTTTGGCGAAAATTTGAAGACTTCACTGTCGATAAGAAGGATTTGCGCTGCATCACTTGACGCCGGTTATCTCTCACCAAATGGAAGCCTCAGCATCCAGAAAATGCTTTGTTTCCGGTGCTGCTGATATTCCTGGAGGCCGATGGTCATCTTGTCATGACCAGCGGAGGGTTGGGGTTTATATGTCCCGAAAATATAATCCCACCAGGGCAGGTTAAAACCATAATTGCTGTTATGTTCGTCCCGTATCACCGAATGGTGAACGCGGTGCATGTCCGGTGTGACAATAAATTTTCGTGCAATTCTATCAATTCCTTCCGGTAATCCTGCATTGGCGTGGTTGAACATGGCCACTGAACTTAACAGGATCTCGAATATGATTACCGAGACCACCGGAGGCCCCAGCAACAAGACCACCAGTAGCTTGATGAGCATAGAGAGACAAATCTCTACCGGATGGAAGCGGGCACCTGTGGAAACATCATAATCAACATCCGCGTGATGCATTTTATGAAAACGCCAGAGAAAGCTAAAGCGATGAAAGATTACATGCTGCCAGTAAATAACGAGGTCCTGGAAGATAACGGCAATCACAATGGATAGGGCGATTGGCAAGTCCAAAAGGTTGAGGATGCCCCAGCCATTATCTGCGGCTGTGGCGGCCAGTCCCACGGCAAGGATGGGGAACAACACCCGCAAAAGAAGTGTGTTCAGAAAGGTGACGCCGAAATTATTCAGCCATCGCCATAGCGTCGATACGCTGGGCGGGCGTTTCGGCGCGAAAACCTGCCATAGACCAATTGTGCCAAGCGTCCCGAGAAAAAAGCTCAATCGGATTATTGGTTCATGGCTCGCGATATAATCAAGCATAAGTCTGTCAGAATCTCCTGCAATCTTCTGACAAAATAGGGTGTGCAGGTTGAAATAACCATGCAAATCATCGACATGGCGAAAAAGTGAAGAGCCGTGAGAGCACTAATCCTTTCCTAGACCGGAAGGTCTAACTCGTTGGCGCCGCCATCTGTCCGGCGCCCACACCACCCATATGTTTTATATCGCGGGCAATTTCCTTCAAAAGCGGAAGGGCACGATCCAGATCCTCCTCACGGCCGCCGACGCGGATGCTGAGCCGACCGTCTGTTGCGTCCTGCTCGCTGCCAATCGCGGGCGCATCCAGCCAATGAGCTCCTTTTTCCTCAACTAACTTCGCATAATTCTGGGTCGCATCCGGGGAGGTTTGGCCAAGGTCAACCACCAAGGCACCGCTTGCCAAATTGGAGAGCAAGCCGTCCGGTCCATTCAGAAACGCATCAATTAGTGCCTGTTTGGATAACAACAGGAATATGATGCCATCCTTAACCTGGTCATTCACTTCATTTGGCGCTTTGTATATATTAACAGCATCACGCGCCATTTTGTAACGCAATGCCGGAGAGCGACTCGTTGCATGAACATTCGCACCGCACGCCTTTAACCGGCGCAATACTGGACGACCGACATCGCCAAGACCCAGAAACCCGACGGAAACCCCTGTTAGACTAGCCATAATTATAATCCCCTTTATTAGTTAAAGGTGATTATTATCGGATGGCGATCATTTGGCAAATGTTTGTTGGTTTAGACGCGTGCGTACCGGACAGCTGAACCACGCTCAATGGCGGCGGCGGTAAGGCGGTCAATATCAAGGCCGTGACGCAGCATTTCGAGCATTCGGAGTTCTTCCTGGCTCAACTGTCCATCAGAAACGGCAACGTCACAGGCGAGGGCATAAGCTGTGTCATAGATCTTTTTAGGCAGAACAGCCCGGATCTTACCAACAATCTCCTCCAGCTTCTGGTCCCCATTCAGCATGTCCACGCAGGTTGCCGCATCATCGGGAAGGTGGTCTTCTTCATAGTCCGCAAATACAGGAAGCGTGCGCACTATTCCACCAATTGTAAATAATTCCCGATCCGTCATTTCGCGATCTGCTGCGGATACAATTACCATGGTCGAAATAAGGGCAGTGTGAAGGTTAAGCGTCGTCATACGACTGTATCTCCGGTCTAAAATAAAACAATTACCCACAGAATATGAGGTTCAATCCTTATTATCCAATGATATTTTCTTTAATCCCTGTTCTTTTTCAGAGATAAAATTCCGGGTTAGCGCAATAGCATCTTTCAATCCCAGCCTTTGAATTTCAACTTCAGGCGGAAAGGCGGATGCCAGGCGGGACGGCATCATGCTGTCGAGCATCACGAAAACGCCAAAATCATTTTCCCGCCGCAATAGCCGACCATAGGCCTGCTTTAATTTGAGGCGGGTCAGTTTATCGTCATATTTACTGCCGCCGAAGGCTTTCTTTCGGGCCTTGTGTTTGATATCGGGACGAGGCCAGGGGAGACGATCGAAAACAAGAAGGCGCAAGGCTCGACCAGGTACATCTACGCCATCACGGACCGCATCGGTGCCGAGCAGGATCGAGTTTTCTTCTTCCCGGAAAATATCGACCAGGGTTGATGTGTCCAATGCATCCTGATGCTGGGCATAGAGATCAAAGCCGGCGGCGGCGAGTGGTCCTTTTATATTTTCATGTACCGCTCGTAACCGCCAGATAGCAGTAAAAAGACCAAGAGCCCCGCCACCGCTGGCCAGGAATAATTCCCTGTAGGCGGCGGAAACTTCTTTCATATGATCTCGCCGGACATCCGTGACGACAATGACCCGGGTTTGCTCTGCGAAATCAAAGGGGGAGGCAAAATGCGACCGCATTGGCGGGAGAACCATATTATGGGCGCCAGTACGCATATCTGCCGCCTGCCAACTATCTTCTCCATCATGATTGTCGCGCAATGTTGCAGATGTGATCACTGCGCCATGTGCCTTTTTCAGTATGGTCTCTGCAAAAGGCACAGTTGGATCAACATAGCTTCTGTAGTAACCAAGATCGATTTCACGGCCGCCAATACGCTCAATCGCAAACCAGTCAACAAATCCATCTGGGGTGAGGCTTTCCAGTTCTTTTAGCATTGTGCGCCATGGCGCAACGTTCATGGTGACACGCCGTGTAATGCCCTGTACGGCAGCGTCTATACGGTGTCTGGTCGCGCTATCCAGCTCTTCCGCCTCCTCATCCAGGCGAACGAGAAGGATTTTACCAAGTGTCGTCATTGGTGCCGCAAGACCGGCCAGAGCCTTATCCAGTTTATCGGCAGCTTTGGCCAGTTCCGGTAGGATGTCACCAATTGTGCATTCGATTGAGTAGGGGCTGTCCGGTTGATGACATCTTGCGAGAACCTGACTGCGAATAAGGCTCAGAAATTCTTCCATCGGCCCGTTTGGAGCGCCATCACGCACACGAGTAAGCCAGCCTTCAGTAGGTAGCTTGCGAGCCGCCCGCATTGCCTTTTGCAGGGCTTCAGCTCCCTTTTCGTCATCTCCAATGAGATCTCCGATACGGTTTTCCAAACCGCGCATCCTGCTTTTTCGACCCGCATCACTACCCGCAATCCAACGACGGAGCTCGGCTGTTTCCAGTCCTGTTAGATGGGCGGAGAAGGCGCTATCCGCGGCGTCAAACAGATGGTGCCCTTCGTCAAATACATAGCGTTTGGGAAGGTTAGGGTCGTCAGGTCGCGTCGCGCCATTAATCATGACCAATGCATGGTTGGCGATGACAATATCTGCCTTTCGCGCCTTACGGCTCGATTTCTCGATAAAGCATTTTCGATAATGGGGGCAGGCGGAATAGATACATTCACCCCGACGGTCGGCAAGTTTCATTATGCGGGATCGGCCCTCTAGTCCCGGCAGCCAGCTTGGAAAATCGCCCCCGACCATATCGCCATCACGTGTTGCAGATATCCATCTCGCGACGAGGCCAAGCACGATCTGCTCTGACCGTGCAGCGGCGCCGCCTTGTAATGCTTCTTCAAAATTGAGAAGGCAAAGATAGTTTTCCCTGCCTTTTCGAATGACTGCTTTTTCCGCTTTTTCCTCTGGATTTTGGTAGAGACGGTTCAGTTCATCATCGATCTGTCGCTGGAGGTTTTTCGTATAGGTCGAAATCCAGACCGCTGCGCCATTCTTTTCTGCCCAAAGGCTCGCCGGGGCGATATATCCGAGAGTTTTGCCGGTGCCAGTGCCTGCCTCGGCAAGAACGAGCTTAGGAGCCTCCGCCTGATCACGGGGAGTAAAGGCATGGGAAGTGAGCGCGCTGAAGTCCGCCTGCTGGGGCCTGGTCTCAGACTTACTCCCTAACATTTCCTTCAATCTTTCCCGGGCTTCGATTTCGCTGACGGCAATATCATCAGGGGGAGGCTCTGGTGCATAGTCAGCCCATTCGGCCAGATTACGCCAAGCGTCAAGTCCACCGAAACGGTCGCGACTTCCAGGGTGACCAAGTGCAGCAAGAACAGCGGGAGCCCAGTTCCACCCAGCTTGCCCCATCGTCATGGCAATAACCGAAGCTTCCATTCTTTTTTTATCACTTAAACTGGTTAAATACCTTAAAATAGAATGTGCGGCGTCAAACAATAGGAGGGTCTGCCCTTCTGTGTCTGGCGTGGCTTCCAGATTCAGCGCCTGTGCAACCCCGCGGACCGTGGGCAGGCATTGTTGTGCAGGAAAGGCAAAGGCGAATAGTTCCAGAAGGTCGAATGCTGGAAAAGGGTGGATGCCCAGACGCCGCGCAATGTTAAGGCGGTGGACGAGTAAGGGAGGTTGTTTGACAACCCTGATTGCGGCTTCCTCAAAGCTGGTTTGGCTAATTTCACCGTCTGACGTCAGCCAGTATCCGCCATTACCGCCGAGCACCAGAACAGGCGTGTCAGGTAATTTGATCTCTCCAGTATTCAGGCTGTTGTTGCTTTTTTCTGTCATTTTTCCCAGTTGCGCGCAAAATTGTCTTGCGATCGTTGACGCCATCCTATTGTGCGCTTACATTCCGCGCTTTCTACTCATCCATTCTTCCAATGAGGATTATAATGTCATCGGACGCGGAAATTGCACTATCCAGCAACTCCTGGGCTTTTGTCGAGGCAAAAAAACTCGTGGATCGCTACGCAAAGAACGCGCCTGAAAAAGGCTACGTCCTGTTTGAGACAGGTTACGGGCCGTCCGGACTTCCTCATATTGGCACTTTTGGGGAGGTGGCAAGAACCTCCATGGTGCGTCATGCCTTTACCATTTTGTCTGACATCCCAACTCGATTGATCGCCTTTTCTGATGATATGGATGGGCTTCGTAAAGTACCTGACAATGTTCCCAACCAGGAACTGCTGGCAGCTAACCTTAACAAACCGCTGACGCAGGTACCGGACCCGTTCGGGACGCATAACAGTTTTGGAGAGCATAATAATGCTCGCCTGCAAGTCTTTCTTGATCAGTTCGGGTTTGACTATGAATTCCGTTCCTCAACCGAATGCTATAAATCAGGCCAGTTTGATGAGAGCTTGCTGCTGGTCCTGAAGCATTACGACGCCATAATCAACGTGATCCTGCCAACACTGGGGCCAGAAAGGCGCGCGACATATTCACCCTTTCTCCCTGTTTGTCCTCGCACAGGTGTTGTTCTGCAAGTGCCAATAATTGCACGGGACGAAGAAGCCGGTACTGTCACCTATAAGGATCTGGAAACAGATGAAGATGTGACTGTTTCCGTTACCGGTGGGCATTGCAAGCTGCAATGGAAAGTCGACTGGGCGATGCGCTGGCATGCTCTGGATGTTGATTATGAAATGGCAGGTAAGGACCTTATCGACAGCGTGACACTTTCAAGCAAGATTGTCCGGATTATGGGCAAGCGCCCACCTGAAGGATTTAACTACGAGCTTTTCCTTGACCAGGACGGGAAGAAAATATCCAAATCCAAGGGCAACGGCATAACGATCGACGAATGGCTGAAATATGCCTCGCCGGAAAGCCTGTCATTGTACATGTACCAGAACCCCAAGAAGGCCAAACGATTGCATTTTGATGTAATCCCCAAAGCCGTCGATGAATATTTCACATTTCTGGATAAATTTCCGACGCAGGAAGCGAAACAGCAATTCGCAAATCCAGTCTGGCATATCCATGCCGGCCATCCGCCGAGCGAAGGCCTACCGATTACATTTGGTATTTTGCTGAACCTGGCAGCAGTTGTGAATGCGCATGAGGCTTCGGTCCTATGGGGTTTTATCTCCCGCTATGTGGATGGTGCTACGCCCGAGACGAACCCCGAACTCGACAAGCTCGTCAGTTATGCGATTGCTTACTATCATGATTTCGTCAAGCCGACGAAAAAGTATCGCCTGCCATCGGATAAGGAACGCAGGGCGCTTGAGCAGCTTGTTGCGTTGTTAAAGGAACTGCCCGACGGAGCAGAGGCGTCGGATATCCAGAATGAGGTATTCAAGGTCGGCAATGATAACGAATTTGAAAACCTGCGGGACTGGTTCAAGGCGCTATACGAAACCCTGCTCGGACAATCGCAGGGCCCACGGATGGGATCCTTTATCGCCCTTTATGGCGTCAAGGAAACCATTATACTAATTGAGCGCGTATTGGCGGGTGAGGATCTGGGGGCGGAGTAATCTGCCCTCCTACACCTAGAAAAGCTGACTTTCGCGGGCAAAATCCATATACATCTTGCGCAGTTTTTTGGCCACGGGTCCGGGCTGCAGTTCGCGATCTTCAATTCGGGTAACAGGCATGATCTTGCCAAAATTACCGCTGTTGAAAATCTCATCCGCATTCATGACGTCATCGCGTGACATGAATGTTTCCTGAACTTCAATCCCCGCTGCCTTTGCCAGGATTTTAACCCGTTCCCGCGTAATGCCGGCAAGGAAACAGCCGGTCGCAGCAGGTGTAAAGGCAACGCCATCTTTTACTGTCCAGATGTTCGAGGTTGCAAATTCGGCAACATTGTCATTGGCGTCCATCAGGATCGCGTTGTCAAATCCGGCCTTGCGCGCCGCCGCGATAGCACGACCTGAATTGGGATAAAGGCAGGAGGCCTTGGCATCTGTCGGCGCCATGTCCCGCGCGGGGCGTCTTTCCGCCGCAAAATGAGCGGAAAAACCGCTGGCATCTGGCATAGGGCTGTCATAAACAGCGAGAATAAACTCCGCACTATCCGGTTCCGGGTCGATAAATCCGCCACGAGCGAAATACATTGGGCGGATATAAAGTTCCGATTCCTTGGGGAGTTTCCGTGCCGCCTGCTTGCAGAGGTCAATCACCTCTGCCGTTTCCATGGTTGGTTCAAACCCGAGGGCTTTTGCCGAGCGGGCCAGTCGGGCGCAATGTTTATCCAGGTCCGGGGCCATGCCCTGAAAAGACCGTGCACCATCAAAAACAGTTGAGGCCATCCAGAATGAGTGATCCATCGGGCCGGTTACCCGCGGACTTTCATCATACCAATCACCATTATAGAAAAAGACACCTGCCATCGTGGGCCATCCATTTTAATCATATGATTTGAAACCTCTATCAGATAATACTTGGCACAGGCAAGCTTTGCGCCGGTAACATCGATCACAGATGTTTGTTTTTCCTTCTCAAAAGTTTAGTCATCCTGTAGGTATGCGGCATGTTCGATAAAGAGAATGACGCATGACGATAATTTATCATATGGCGGATAAGGCTGACTGGCAGGAAGCTGTCTCATCTGGTGCTTATGAAGGAACCGCGGCTGATAAGGCGGACGGTTTTATACATTTTTCGAGCCGAGAAACAGTTGTTGGAAGTGCGGCTAAGCATCGAATGGGCGTTAGTAATCTGGTGCTGATATCAGTTGACGCAAATGTTCTGGGAAGCGCCCTGAAATGGGAGAAGGCGCGCGGTGGAATTTTGTTTCCGCATCTTTATGGGCCGCTTGATCCTGTGTTGGTCAAAAGCGTGACAGATCTGCCGCTCGGTCCTGACAACCTGCATATTTTCCCAGAGCTGGAATAAGAAGTGGTGAGTATCTACGACATTGCACGACCGTTGCTTTTCATGTTTGACGCGGAGAAGGCGCATAACCTGTCGCTCCTGGCCTTGAAAAGCGGAATGCTCCCCCGCATCGACAATATATTCGATCCAATTCTTTCCTCTGAGGTTTTTGGGCTTCATTTCCTTAATCCTATTGGACTTGCGGCTGGATATGACAAGAATGCAGAGGTAATTTCTGCACTCTCTGGCCTAGGCTTCGGGTTTGTGGAAGCGGGAAGCATCACGCCTAAGCCCCAACCCGGCAATCCCAAGCCCCGAATATTCCGCCTTACGCAGGACGAGGCAGTCATCAATCGACTCGGTTTTAATAACCAGGGACTGGAAACAGCGGCGCGGAATTTTGATAAGCGGCCAATGGGTCTCGTTGTCGGCGCCAATCTGGGCGCGAACAAGGACAGCACGGACCGGATCGCGGATTATGTAATTGGGATGGAGAAGCTAGCGCCGCGCGCAAGCTATGTTACTGTCAATATTTCTTCTCCAAATACCCCAGGTCTCCGGGCTCTCCAGGGAAGGGCAGAGCTTGAGGATCTACTTGGTCGTGTAGTTGAAAAACGCCAGAGCATGATTGATACAGGAGAGGCATTCTTTCCCATCCTTCTCAAAATTGCTCCGGACCTGACAGACACGGACAAGGCGGATATTGCAGCGTCTGTTCTTGAGCATGACATCGATGGGTTGATCATCAGCAATACAACAATCACCCGCGCAAATAGTCTCCAGGATCCGCAACAAACCGAAACAGGTGGTTTGAGCGGCCAGCCACTGAAAAATATCTCACTTGGCGTATTGAAGGAAATGTATCAGGCAACGCAGGGCAACGTTCCTCTTGTCGGTGTCGGTGGCATTCAAGACGCAGAGGATGCATATACGCGAATACGGGCAGGGGCCTCTCTTCTGCAGCTCTATACCGCCATGGTTTATAAGGGGCCGTATGTTGCTGCGGAAATCGCGAAGGAACTCGCGGAAATGCTGCGTAAAGATAATTTTGCGAATATTAAAGATGCAGTTGGTGTCGATACACCCCTTTGAAGTTAGAAACTTGGGGGAGTACAGGCTGTTACAACAACGACCTCTTCCTCTCCAACTGCACGAAAGCGGTGCGGACGGTGGCTTTCAAAATAATAGGCATCACCCGCCTTCAGAATTTTTTTATCCGCGCCGACGGTCACCTCTAATTTACCCTTAACGATAACGCCAGCTTCCTCACCCTGATGGGAAAGCATGTTACGGCCGGTGTCCGCGCCCGGCGCATAAACCTCATGCAATACCTGTAAAGCTTTTCCGGTCAAATCTCGCCCGACTTGCCGGTAGGATATTTTCCCGTCCGAGATTTCGGTTAGCTCTTGCCGATCAAAGAATATCTTGGAGCGTGGCGAAAAATCATTGGCGAAGAAATCCGACAGGCCGATCGGGAATCCATCCAGTACCTTCTTAAGGGAGCCCACGGCCGGGCTTGTCCGGTTTTGCTCAATCATTGAAATAGTTCCATTGGTTACGCCGGCCCGTTTTGCGAGTTCACGCTGTGAAAAGCCATGCTGCACCCGCAAACTTCTCAGCCTTGCGCCGAGATCAAACTCTGCCATGTTTAGCTCCGAAATGATTCGATATGATGTTTAGAATTTTAAACATAAACATCATAATGTGAACCTAAAAACCTCAGAAACGAAGGGGTTATTTTTTGACTTGTGTAAATAAATGCTCGGTTTAGGGTGAGAGAAACCTATTTTCCGGGAGTGTTACAAAATGTCTGATGCCGCTGCTACAAGTCCAAATAACCTTGATGCCTTCTGGATGCCCTTTACGGCGAACCGGCAGTTCAAGTCGAACCCACGTATGCTCGTCAGTGCAAAGGGTATGTATTATAAGAATGCCGAAGGCCAGTCGATCCTGGATGGTACGTCCGGCTTGTGGTGCTGTAATGCGGGGCATGGAGATCCGCGTATTGTCAATGCGGTCAGCCAGCAGATTGCAGAAATGGACTACGCGCCAGCCTTCCAGATGGGGCATCCAAAAATATTTGAACTCGCCGCACGCGTGACCGGGATGTTCCCAAGCGGCCTCGACCATATGTTCTTTACTAATTCCGGTTCGGAGTCTGTGGATACAGCCCTTAAAATCGCATTGGCGTATCATCGGGCCCGGGGAGATGGGGCGCGGACCCGCCTGATCGGGCGGGAGCGAGGATATCATGGTACTGGATTTGGCGGTATATCCGTAGGCGGAATTGTCGCTAACCGGCGGACATTCGGTACAATGCTTGCCGGCGTGGATCATCTTCCGCATACACACCTGCCTGAAAAGAATGCGTTCTCCCGAGGCCAGCCAGAGCATGGCGCGGAACTTGCGGATGAGCTTGAGCGGTTGGTTACCTTGCATGATGCGTCCACCATTGCCGCAGTTATTGTCGAGCCGGTTGCAGGCTCCACCGGTGTTATTCTGCCTCCTAAGGGGTATCTTGAGCGGCTTCGGGAAATCTGTGACAAGCATGGTATCCTGCTGATCTTCGATGAGGTTATAACGGGCTTTGGACGGCTAGGTTCACCCTTTGCGACAGAATTCTTCGGCGTCAAGCCAGACCTTGTTACATTGGCGAAAGGCCTGACCAGCGGAACAATTCCAATGGGAGGTGTTGTTTGTTCCAAGGGAATTTATGATGCCTTCATGACCGGCCCGGACAATATGATTGAGCTTTTCCACGGTTATACCTATTCCGGTCATCCAGTTGCAGCGGCCGCCGCTCTCGCGACGCTTGATTGTTACAAGGAAGACGGGCTTTTTGAACGTGCAAACGAAATTGCTCCGTATTGGGAAGATGCCCTGCATTCGCTCAAAGACGTCCCACATGTCATTGACCTGCGCAATCTTGGCTTGATTGGAGCTATTGAACTGGAGCCAATTCCCGGTAAGCCGACGGCGCGCGCGTTTGAAGCGTTCCTTAAGTGTTATGAGAAAGGTTTGATGATCCGCACGACAGGCGACATCATTGCGTTATCGCCGCCGCTGATTGTTGAAAAGAGCCATATAGACCAGATTTTTGATACGTTGCGTACTGTCTTGAAAGAGGTGGCTTGATAATCTGGGCGTGGTCTTTCGTTCACAAAAGCTGATTTGAACTTAAGGTTCGATAAACGGAGGCGGTTTCGTCTCCGTTTTTTTGTGTGATGCAGATTTCAATGATAATGAAAGTCATAATGACTTGCAAATCAATCAAATCCAGTTTAAAACACCGGCATAAATTGAGAATAGTTTGCATTATCAAAGAGGATCCAATATGCGCTTAAAATTTGCTGCGCCCCTTGCTTTGGCGGCTGTCGCATTGACGTCTATCGCGACGCCTGCACTTTCCGAAGAGGTAAATCTGTACTCTACACGTCAGGAGAGCCTGATCCGGCCTATTCTCGATGAATTCGAGAAAGATACAGGTATCAAGGTCAATGTCGTGTTTGCTAAATCAGGCATGCTGGAACGGCTAAAATCCGAGGGAATGAATAGCCCGGCTGATGCGGTTCTAACCGTTGATATCAGCCGGATTGCAGCACATGAGAAAGCGGGTGTTCTGCAACCAATTGAATCGGAAAAGTTAAACGCTAATATTCCGTCCCATTATCGCGATCCAAATGGGGAGTGGTACGGACTATCTGCAAGAAGCCGAGTGTTGTTTTATTCGAAAGATCGGGTAAAACCTTCCGAGCTTTCGACATATGAAGATCTGGCAGATCCAAAATGGAAGGGCCGTATCTGTGTTCGGTCTTCCAGCAACGCCTATAACCAGTCCTTGCTCGCATCAATCGTTGTGCATGATGGTGTGGAAGCTGCGGAAAAATGGGCACAAGGGATTAGGGACAATCTCGCTCGTAAACCGCAAGGTGGCGATCGGGATCAGATCAAAGCGGTTGCTGCCGGTGAATGTGATATCGCTATCGCCAATACCTATTACTACGGCGCAATGCAAAATTCCGATGATGCGACACAGATAGAGGCGACAGAAAAGGTCGCTCTCTTTTGGCCAAATCAGGACGGACGTGGTGCGCATTTCAATATTTCCGGCGCGGCTGTTACCAAAGCGGCGAAGAACAAGGATGCGGCTATCAAGCTGATTGAATATCTCTCAGATACCAAGGCACAGGAATTCTATGCCTCCACTAACTACGAGTTTCCGGTGAAGCCCGGCGTAAAGTTGGATGAAACAGTCGAAAGCTGGGGGGAATACAAGGCGGATGAAGTTGGTCTGGATAAGGTTGCGGACGCGCAAGCCGAGGCGGTTATGATTTTTGATCGCGTTGGTTGGCGTTAAAGTTCATCGCGGTGAAATAGAAAAAGGGGCCATTTGGCCCCTTTTTTTGTGCGGGTAATGAAATGCTATCTTGAAAAGGCGTCGCGGAGGGCGACGACACCTTCATTGACGCAATCCGTAGCCTTGTCAATAACACCGCCGAGATTGATGAAGCCATGGAGCATTCCTTCATAGTGGGTGTGCCTGGCCTCGCTTCCCTCCTCGTTCATGCGGTTCGCATAGGCGATCGCCTCATCCTGCAGGGGATCAAAACCGGCGGTCTGAATAAGCGCTGGTGGTAGTCCGGCAAGGCTGTCGGCAAGTATGGGGGAGGCGCGCCAATCCTTTTTATCTTCTTCCCGCTGCAGGTAATGACGCTGAAAATATTCCATCAGGGACCGTGTCAGGAAATATCCTTCCGAAAATTTTTCATGGGAAGGCGTTGTCATTTCCATTTGGGTCGCGGGATAGATCAGCCATTGGAACTTAGGCAGATAGGTTTTTGCTTCACGTGCCATCAAGGAAACGACGGCAGAAAGGTTCCCGCCTGCGCTATCGCCGCCCACGGCAATCTTATTTGGGTCACCGTTGTACTTGGCGATATTATCGACCGTCCAGTTGAAGGCGGCGACAGAATCCTGAACAGCGGCAGGGAAGGGAGCTTCCGGGCCCATCCGATAGTCTACGGACACGACCACAAACGGGCCAGAATTGGCAATCAACCGGCACAGGCTATCATGTGTATTTCGGCTGCCAATGACCCATCCACCACCATGATAATAGACAAGAACCGGTAACGGGGCCGTCATACCGACCGGATGATAAATACGGATCGGTATATCGCCAAGCGGTCCCGGAATATCGACATCAACCGTCTTACCGATATCCACATCCTTGAACGTCAAGGTCAATGCTCTCTCTTCGTAGGCTGCTTTGGACTCGGCCGGCGTCAATTCATCAAGCGGGGGCATGCCCTTCTCTTCAGCAATATCAAGGACCCATTTTGCCTGTGGATCTAAAGCCATTCCCTGTCTCCTTTTTAGATCTATTTCTTAAGGGCTTTTTCAACAAAATCTAGGCGATCCTGGCCCCAGAATAGTTCCTCATCGATGATGAATGTCGGGGCTCCAAACACGCCCCGTTCAATCGCTTCGTCCGTGTTCTTTTCATAAAGCGATATGATTTCAGGGGCCTGGCTTTCTTTCAGGAGTTTTTCGCCGTCAAATCCGGCCCGGTTGGCAACTTCGATAGCCGTAGCTTCGTCGGCGATATTGCCTTCCTCAATCCAGACAAGGCGTAAGAATAGACCTGTCAGGTCCAGAGCATCGCCCCCCGCATTTGACGCGGCAGTTACCATTTGTGCCGCGATTTGGTCTGAAGCGGGAAAATACTTTGGGTGAATATTAATTGGAATATCGTGCTCTTCGCGCCAACGAGCAAGTTCCATCAGTCGGTAGTTTTGCCGTTGCGCGCTCCGTTTGGAGAGCGGAAGGCCGCCAGTTTCCTTAAAAATCTTGCCGTAGTTAACAGGGATAACATTAACCTTAGCGTCATTTTCGCGCGCTATCTTGAGGAACCGCTCATGTCCAAGACAGGCCCAGGGGGAAACGAGTGTCAGATAATAATCGATTGATTTTGTCACAAGGCTATTCCGTTGTTTGTTATTTTCGGTTGCCGTGAGTTTAAGGGTCAATTGAGGCGGTTGGGAAGCAATTTTTCCATCAAATCTTCTAAGGACATGCCATCATCCCATCCGTAGGTCGCTGAGATGCGGTCAATCATGCGCTGGCGGAAATTATCCAGATCGGCGCGAGGATGATAATGGGTAGCTTTGCGAGTCTCCTCCATGGCTGTTCGGAAGGCGCTGTAAAGATATGGTGATAGTTCTGCACGGTCATACAAGCGCTGAAAGCCAAGGTAACCACGTCCGGAAGTCAGTGAGATCACGCGCTTTTTGGAAATTCCGGAGGCCTGGCCAAGCGCGGCCGCAAAGAAAGAAGTATTACCTGTGATCAAAAGGCGCAGCATTAATGTTGCTGTCAGGCGTCCTTCCCTCTCAAGAGCAATAGATTTCTTTCTCTGTTCATGATCGGTCATCCGTGTGTCCAGCTTTTTTGCAAGGACCTTTTCGCGTGCATTCAGAATTTTGCGGACGGACGTTGATTCTGAAACGGGGTTTCTGTCGATGAGTATCTGCTTATATTCTTCTGAAATGAAATCGAACAGCCGCGAGATGGTTTCCGCAGGCAGGAACGGCCTGTGGACCATAAGTTCCTGTATAGGATCGATGTCGCCAAAACGTCCAAGGATATGATCATAGGCCATTTTTCCAATAATTGCCGTCTCGTTTCGCAGGCAGGCCTTGATTGCAGAATAACATCCAGTTTCGGCAATACAGGCGGACGATTTCACCCCAAGATGTGGACGGGCGGCAATAGCAGTTTGTATCCTGTTACTGGCGTTTTGTAAGATTGACCAAAGATCTTCATCCGTGAGAATAGGCGAGTGGCTGACGATCGGCAGGGATATCTCATCAACATCCATTGCGAGCTTTATCGCAATTTCTCTTGATAAAAACTCACATTCTTTGACCGCCTCAGCGATGGCCTGGCGTACTGTCATATCAAGGTCATTGACGAAGTAGTGGATTATGGCTTCGGTGAGTTCCAGATCCTCTTGTCCGAGGTCTTGCGCAACAAATCCCTCTGCCGCCTTGCGTGCTGTGTTGACACGTATCGGCGGAGGCATTTTGGCGAACATTTCGGCGATACGCTCGCCGTAAAGTGTGGAATCAACCAACATGGACGTCATGAGCCTGAAATCTAAAAGAATAAAATTAGAAGATTCAGGTTAATAGGGAGTTACTGTTGGCTGAAATTCAAGGGAAATGGGGCTAAACGATGCCTCTAATGTCACGAAATTGTCGTACAGCGAAAGAATCGGTCATGCCTGAGACAAAATCTGTAATGCCCAGAAGCCACTCATATCGCCCATGTAGATGCTCCTTTCCAGCAGGAAACAGGGTCATCAGGACTGATGATCTAGGGTTCATGGATGTACCATCCCGATTAAATTTCTCCCAATCGAGGTTGGCATCATAGAACGCGTCAAGCAAGGTCGTCAGGATTTCTGATCCGCTCAGCTCTGCCTGGATCCTTTCAGGATGGCGGTATATTTCGCGCTGGCAAAGCGCATAAATTTCATCAAATAGCTTTGCCCGCCTTGAATGATGCAGTAGATCCCCTTTAAAGGTTCCAGCGAGGATATCTCCTTCGCAATCCCGGAAAATATCCGATACTTCTCCAATTAAACGACCAATGCATTTTGCGCGGAGGTAGGAAATCCTTTCTGACGGGTCATCGACTTCAGTGTAGCGTTTCGGGGCGCTGCCAAGAATACGAATCATCAAATCCTCGGTTTCTGCATATTGCAGGCGACCAAGTTTATAGCCGTCTTCAATATCGACAACGCTGTAACAGATATCATCCGCAGCCTCTACAAGATAAGCCAGAGGGTGGCGACACCAATAGTCTTCACCGCCCCGTTGAAGAAGACCAAGTTCATTGGCGATCTCTCGAAAATCCTCGCGTTCTGACTGCATTACGCCAAATTTTTTGCCGGCACTGTCATCTGGCGAAGGCGTCGCTATGTTGGATGTCCGCGGATATTTCATGAAGGTGCCTAACGTGGCGTAAGTAAGCCGTAATCCTCCTGAATCCCGCCAGTTCTGAAGTTTCGTCAGAACACGAAAACCTTGCGCGTTTCCTTCAAACATTTCCAGGTCGCGGTTCTCTGCTTGCGTTAATCCTTCTGCACGTTCTGCGGCGCCATGCCCGTTTTTAAACCAATGCCGGATAATCTCCTCGCCAAAATGCCCGAAGGGAGGATTACCAATATCGTGAGCGAGACAAGCGGCCGAAACAATATGGCCGAAGTCCGCCGGGCTGTATTCGCTACCTTTCAGATGGCGATCAATTATGACCTGTCCAGCATTCGCCCCAAGTGATCGGCCAACGGAGGCGACTTCCATGGAATGGGTGAGGCGTGTTCGAACATAATCGCTCTCCGCCAGCGTATGAACCTGCGTCTTGTCCTGCAGGCGCCGGAAGGCGGAAGAGAACACAATGCGGTCCTGATCTTTGTGGAAGGGACTGCGGGAAGCAATGACCGGATCTTTATGATCCTGCCCATAGCGCCTTGTCGAAAGAAGTTTGTTCCAGTCCATCATGAGGTTAAATTACTTTATAACTACTTACTATTGAGTGAATATCTGTCTCGATCGCAACAATATCAACTATTTATATATGACCCAGTCCGGTAAATTTTATTAATCCCATCCGGGATAGGTGAGAATGAGGTTACCCAGCAGTTCGCGATTATTCCGGTCCATCGATTGTATAACACGCGGAAGACTGCCAAGGCCCTCCTGAAAGAGGTCATCGGCCATCCCCCCGTTCCAGAGTGCGATAAGTGTCATCAGCATCCGCCGTTGAGCATGTGAGAGTTTAAGACCGCCGCTGTCCGCAAGGTCACGCCTGATTTCGTCAACATTGGGTATGAGATCGTAATGGCTGGTTGCATCTTCAATCGGTCCAGGCGTGGCAACGAAGTAACGCTCCAGCTGATTATAGCGAATGGAATTCTTTAAAAATTCGGTAAAAGCTTGTTCGTCCAAAATATCCTCTTTGATCCGCGGGCACAGTTTCGCTCAAACGTAAAGTAAATGCCTTTTCTTGCAAATGGTGAAAACATCACTAAAATAAGGGGCAATATTCCCTCCTCATATTGAGGGAATGTTCTCAGGGCAGGGTGAAAGTCCCTACCGGCGGTAAAGAGCAGGTTTCTGTTCAAGCCCGCGAGCGCCCGTTTCGACGGGGACAGCAGATTCGGTGTAAATCCGAAGCCGACGGTAATAGTCCGGATGGAAGAGAACAGGAAAAGAATGGTCAAGCAGAACCGAGCTTGGCCTTTCTACATTCCTATTTGCCTTGGGTTTTTGTCAACTTGAATACACAAGGCCCATAAAATGAAAATCAAAAACACTAAAACTGACAATAAAACCCCGGACATTCGTAAAAGCGTAAATCGTATCGCCATTATTCAGGCGAATTGGCATAAGGATATTGTTCATGAGGCGAGCAAGTCCTTCATCGCTGAATTGGTCGGCTACGGATATAGCGCGGATGCCTTTGATATCCATGATGTTCCGGGTAGCCTCGAGATACCGTTAATGGCGAAAAAGTTATCTGAAACCGGGCGCTATGATCTTATTATGGCGACGGGGCTGATCGTCGATGGCGGTATCTATCGCCATGACTTCGTTTCCCGGACCGTGCTGGATGCCATGATGCAGGTCCAGCTAGATAGTGGGGTTCCCATTCTATCGGTTGTGCTGACGCCGCATCATTTTCAGGAAACAGAGGCCCATATGAAATTCTTCAAGGAGCACTTTGTCATCAAGGGTCAGGAAGCAGCTAATGCCTGCCATCAGACACTTGAAAATATGCTCGGGCTGAAGGAACTAAAACTGGCGTCGTAACTTAAACGATCCGGGATTTGTTCTTTCCCCAATATTTGTCTTTGAGAAGCCTTTTATAGAGTTTTCCCGTCGGATGACGGGGAAGCTCTGCTTCAAAGTCGACGGATCTTGGGCATTTAATGTGGCTGATGTTGCTGCGGCAGAAATCGATCAACTCGGCCTCCAGATCATCCGACGCGAGTTTCATGTCGAGAGGCTGAATAACAGCTTTAACTTCCTCGCCAAACTCTTCATTTGGGACGCCAATCACGGCGGCGTCGTAAACTTTGGGATGGGTCAGGAGTAAATCCTCGATTTCCTGCGGATAGATGTTCACGCCACCGGAAATGATCATATAAGTCTGCCGGTCGGTGAGATAAAGGAACCCATCTTCATCTAGATAGCCAACATCCCCAAGCGTACTCCAGCCTTTATCGTTAAAGCTTTCTGCAGTCCTTTCCGGGTCATTGTGATAGGTAAATTTCCGCCCGTCTGAAAAGTAAATGGCGCCGGTTTCCCCTGCGGGAAGTTCATTCCCTTCTTCATCGACGATATGTGCGATGCCGGTCAACGCACGGCCCACTGTACCCGGATGCGTCAGCCATTCCTGCGGCGTGACGGCGCAATATCCGTTCCCCTCTGTTCCCGCATAGTATTCATGCAAAATGGGGCCCCACCACTCCATCATCTGATGTTTTACTTTTTCGGGGCAGGGGGCCGCAGCATGGATCGCGACCTGCAGCGAACTGACATCATACTTGTTACGCACTTCTTCGGGCAATTTTAACATTCGGACGAACATGGTTGGCACAAGCTGGGAATGCGTAATCTTATATTTTTCTACAAGGCGGAGATACTCCTCCGCATCGAAATGCTCCATGATAATACAGGTGGCGCCAAAACGCTGTGTCCGCATGTTGTAGCGAAGCGGAGCCGCGTGATAGAGGGGAGCAGGGGAGAGGTATATTGTATTCTCTGTAACATGATACTGGTTTTTCAGCATGCTATAGAGATTATCCGGAGTTCCGACCGGATCGCCAATTTCGGTTGGCTTTATCCCTTTCGGCCGACCTGTCGTACCAGATGAATAAAGCATATCAGACCCTTCGCATTCATCTGGTAGAGGGGCTTTGGGATAGGCTCCGATAACTTCTTCAAAAGACTGATAGCCGGGAAGGGCGCCATCGATCATCAGGCGTTCTTCAACATTTGGCATGCGTTCCAGCAGTTGTCCGGCAAGTTCCGATTTGTAATTAGAGGTGATAAAGACACGGGCGCCGCAATCATTAATAATATAGGCAGCCTCGTCCGCAGTAAGGCGGGAACTGATAGCTGTATAGTACAGTCCGGCCCGCTGTGCCGCCCAGCAAATTTCATAGAACCGTGGGCTATTCTCGAGTAGAAAGGCAATATGGTCGCCAACCTTCAGGCCCTTGTCACGAAAATACTGGGCACCCTGGTTAGACCGTTCGTCGAGCTGTTTGTAGGTGATCGTTTCGCCGCTGCCAGCCATAATGATCGCTGGCTTCTCAGGCGTTTTCTTCGCAAACTCATGTATATGCATAGCCAGTTTTTCTCGTTATTATGGGCCGTATATTAGGCTTTCGAACACAGAACACCGGAAGATATCAGCCTGTCAATTTCCGCCTCTGACATTCCGATTTCCTGCAGGATTTCCTGATTGTGCTCACCGTGGCGTGGAGCATGGCGACGTATATTCCCCGGAGAAGCTGAAAATTCAGTGTGAATTCCGGGATATACCAATTTTCCTTCAGAAGGATGGTCCATCGTCTGCCAGAAATTCACTGCCTGAAGATGCTCATCCTCGAGCAAATCTTCGGGGCTGTTTATTGGAACTGCGGGAATATTTGCAGCATCCAGGTCATTCAGCCATTCCTCGGATGTTCGGGTAGCGACGATCTCGCTTAGCACCTCATATAGGACATCGATATTATCAAGCCGAGCTTCGATATTGCAAAATCTCGGATCTTCCATCAGTTCCGGGCGGCCAGCCATATCGAAGAATGCCCGCCAATGCTTGTCCACGTAAGGCAGGACGCCAATCATCCCGTTCTTTGTTTTGTAGGGGTGGCGATTGGGCGAGATTGCGCGTGGATAACCGACAGGGCCTAACGGTGGGTCGAAGCTTCCGCCATAGAGATGTTCCAACATATGGAATTGCACCATCGTCTCGAACATTGGTATTTTTACTTCCTGACCTTCGCCCGTTCGCTCCCTGTGGAATAGGGCCATAGTGACTGAATATACCGCCGTGAGAGCCGTCGCTTTATCTGCAATCACGGTCGGCATATATCCGGGCCGCCCCATCAATTTTGATTGCGTAGATGCGAGACCGCTGACCCCCTGGATCATGTCGTCGTAAGCTGGCTTGTTCGCATAAGGCCCATCCTGTCCGAAGCCATATGCGCCGCAATAAATGATGTTTGGATTAACTGATTTAATATCTTCGTAGGTGAGCCGAAGTCGCTTGATCGCAGAGGGGCGCATGTTGTGAAGGAGCACATCGACCGTCTCTATGAGTTTTAGAAAGGTCTCTCGTCCTTCTGGCGATTTCAGGTCAATGCCGAGCGCCCGCTTATTACGATTAGCATTGAGATAGACAGCTGCCATGCCCGGAGAACGACGCGGACCAAGATCTCGCGTCGTGTCACCTTCTGGCCCTTCTATCTTGATTACGTCGGCGCCCATATCCCCCATTATCTGTGCGGCATATGGTCCCAGCAGAACTGACGTAAGGTCGGCAATTCGTATCCCTGCGAGAGGTCCGTCTTTGGTTTTACTCATAATGATTCCTGCACTTTAGGCAGCTTCTTTTAGTAGGATTTAGGCATACCGAGCGCTTTTTCGGCGACGTAGCAAAGCACCAATTGAGGGCTAACCGGCGCGATCCGGCAGATCATCACTTCACGCATCAGTCGTTCGACCGTGAATTCCTTGGCATAGCCCATGCCGCCATGGGTCATAACCGCCTGGGTGCAGGCCTTGAATCCCGCTTCACCACCGAGATACTTGGCGGCGTTTGCATAAACTCCGGCCTCAAGTCCGGCGTCGTAGTTTGACGCCGCTTTCATGGCCATCAGATAGGCGGCCTCCAACTCCATCCAGTTTTCAGCGAGCGGATGTTGAATAGACTGATTCATGCCGATAGGACGACCGAAAACTTCTCTCTCCCGGGCATATTTTGACGCACGCGAAAGGGCATTCATGCCAAGACCGATAGCTTCCATGCCGACAAGAACGCGTTCTGGATTCAGGCTGTGCAGGAGATAATAAAATCCCTTACCTTCCTCACCGATTAGGTCTTCTTCCGGAACTGGTAGATTGTCGATAAAAACCTCGTTGGAATCGACAGCTTTACGGCCCATTTTATCAATAATACGGACATCCATGTGGTCGCGGTTCATGTCTGTATAAAAGATGGACAGACCATCGGTCGCCTTCGCACACTTTTCTTTTGGTGTCGTGCGGGCCAGCAACAAGATCTTGTCTGCCTCTTGACCTGTGGTCGTCCAAATCTTACGGCCGTTTACAAGATATCCGTCTGACGTCTTCTCGGCCCGGGTTTCAAGCGCTGTAGTATTCAGGCCCGCGTTGGGTTCTGTTACACCAAAACAGGTTTTTACTTCTCCCTTGATGAGTGAGGGGAGCCAGCGATTTTTCTGATCTTCATTCCCAAAAACAACGATCGGATGGGGGCCGAAAATATTGATATGAATTGCCGAGGCAGCGGACATGCCACCCGAGGACTTAGCCACCGTATGCATCATCAATGCGGCCTCGACAACGCCCAGTCCGGCACCGCCGAATTCTTCCGGCATGGTAATGCCGAGCCACCCAGCCTCTGCCATCGCTGCGTGAAAATCGAAAGGGAACTCGCCCGTGCGGTCCCTTTCACGCCAGTAACTATCATCGAAGCGAGCACAGAGAGCCGCGACATTTTCTACAATGGCGTGCTGCTCTTCGGTGAGAGTGAAATCCATTTACCTACTCCTTGTTTTTTTTGGTTTTGGCAGGAAGCCGGAATTAATTTTATATATCAGTTTAACATGGTTTGCGGCAGCCAGGTAATTAGCCATGGAAAGGCAATGAACATGGCAATCGTTAAGACGTCGGCAATAAAGAAAGGGCCGATACCACGGAAAACATCCGAAAGCGGTATATCCGGTCTGACACCATTGACGACATAGCAATTGAGGCCGATCGGTGGCGTAATCAGGCAAATTTCTACCATTTTCACCACGATAATACCAAACCAGATTGGATCATACCCAAGTCCGATCACTGCCGGGTAGACGACAGGAAGCGTCAAAAGCAACATCCCGATCGCATCCATGAACATGCCGAGAATGGCATAACCACAAAGAATCAGAACAATGATCAGGGTTGGAGGTAGCGGCAAGCCAAGGATCCATTCCGCAAATGCTTCGGGCAATCCAGAAAAGCCGAGAAACCGAACAAAAACCAGCACGCCCCAGATGATCGAGAAGATCATGACTGTAAGCTTGGCAGTTTCAAACAGTGCGTCTTTTAATTCCTTGGTCCGCATGCCGTGAAAAAAGGCAAGGATGAGAACAACAAACGCGCCAAGGGCGCCGGCTTCTGTTGGTGTCGCCCAGCCACCATAAATAGCGCTAAAGATAATGCCGATAACGGCAACAATTGGGAGTGTGCCCGGCAAGGATTTCATTCGCTGGCCAAAGGTAAACCCGCGAATAGGAGGGCCAAGCTTGGGATTAACTGTCGCCCGCCCCATAATAATCAGCGCATAAATTAAAGCTGAAACTATTCCCGGAATAAAACCGGCCAGTAGGAGCGCACCGACAGATTGTTCTACAATAATGGCATAGATTACCAAGATGGCACTTGGAGGGATCAGGGAGGCAAGCGTACCACCCGCCGCGACCACACCAGCAGCAAGCCTCCGGTCATAACCGTTGGCCAGCATTTCCGGAATCGCGACACGGCTGAAAACGGCGGCAGTTGCTGTACTGGCGCCAGAAACGGCAGCAAATCCGGCAGCAGCGAAAACAGTCGAAACGGCAAGCCCCCCCGGCACCCAGCCTATCCATTTTTTCGCGGCATCAAACGCGGCTGTTGTGATGCCAGCGTGGAACGCCAGGAAGCCGATAAGGATGAACATTGGCAACACACTTAAAGAATAAAGTGTGGATTTCGAATGGGGAATTGTCCCAACAATACCCGTACCAGCACTCCAGCCGATAATTGATACAATGCCTAGCATGCCAACGACTGTTGCGGCGATGTATACCCGAACGCCTAAAAACACCATGACGATCAAGGCGCCCATGCCGATGAGGCCCGAGAGGAGAGGATCTATCTCCATCACTTTTTACCCTTTTTTATATAGGTTTCGTCGAACTTTGCTTCTTTAGCGGCTTCCTCGCCGAGAGCATCTTCGATTTCGTGGCGCGCAATTTCAGTGACATCTTCAATCACTGGAACGGCAATAATTTCAGCATTCGGATTTACTAAAAGGCGGAGAAATCCGATGAGTTGTATTGTAAACCGAATCCATAATACCCCGAATGCTAACGGAATGGCGAGTTTGGCTGGCCAGATAGGGAGCCCGATATCGATTGTTGAATCGCCCAGTTCATACGCCCTTAAAAAGTGCAACCAGCTATTTTCGATTAGAATCGAAATAACAATAATTCCAATCAGTGTTGCCAGCGCTTCAAAAAAATAAAGAGGGCGGGCGCTTAGCTTGGACATGAGCAGGTCCATCCGCACATGTCCGCCAAGTCGCTGACAATAGGCTATTCCGAAAAAGGCAAAAATAACCATGCTTTGTTCGATATAGTCGATATAACCGGGAATCGGTATATTGAGGAGTTTCCGGCTGAATACCTGAGTAACGCCAATAAGCATTACAAAAAATATCGCAATAGCAGAAAATCCGTTCAGGAAATTTTCGAGTTTGGAATATCCACGATCAAATGCGGCTAATGCCGATCCGGACGCCGAACCCTCTGGAGAATTTGATGATGTCATGTATTTTTCTTTTATGGAAAGAGGGTCTGGCAGGCCAGACCCTCAATCTGAAAGATTAATTACCGGCAGCTTCTTTAGAAGTCTTCATGATCAACTCAAATAGTTCATCACCAGGGAAGCCATCAGCATTCATTTTCGCGATCCATTCATCCCAAACCGGCTTTGCACCGACTTCACGGAATTTCGCAATTTCTTCGTCCGTATAAGTGATCGGCTGCATTCCCTTTTCTTTCATAATGGGGAAGTTTTTCTTATCGGCAGCCTCATATGCAGCATAAAGAGCCTCATATGCAGATGGTTTGGCATCCAGAAGGAGCTGTTGATACTGCGGAGGAAGTTTATCATATGCTGTATTACTGACAATAACCGGACAGTTGTTCGCCCCAGGGGACATATTCGCGGTATACCAATCTCCGATATCCGTTAGCCGATATGCGACGTGAGCGTAAGTGAAGGGAAAGGATGCCGCATCAATTGTACCACGTTCCAGTGAGGTATAAACCTCCGGTGCGGGGACAGTGGTCGGGACAGCGCCAAGCTTTTTCATGGCTTCGCCAATTCCGCCCAGTGCACGGACGCGCATGCCGTCCCAGTCTTCCAGTTTAAGCGGCGGTTCACCGACACCAGTAAATTCATACTGTGGCAAAAGTGAGCTCATCAGCAATTTAGCATCCCAGCGGGCCAGGTCCTTTACCACTGCGGGGTGAGCATAATAGGCTTCATGAACCGCGGACTGCACCTTCAGGTTTGGAAATGGCAGAAACGGCAGATCAAGTCCCGACAAAGTAGGATTTTTGGCCGGATGATATGCAGAGCAAAACATCATCATCTGGAAGGCGCCAAGCTTGATCCCATCGAGGTTTTCTCTCACTTTGGAAAGTGCTTCACCATAATGAATCTTGATTTTGAACTTTCCATCGGTCCGTTCTGCGACATAGTCCCGGATTGTTTCGGCACTTGAGGTAAACGCTCTTTGTTTCCCCCAAGTTGACAGATTCCAAGATACGTTAGGACCATCTACGATTTCGGCTGCGGATACACTGAACGTCATCATTGATGCAGCAGAGATCGCCGCAATTGACATGACTGTACGTTTTATCATTTTCTTGTCTTCCTCCCATTGGGTACTGTTTATTTAATCGTGGCTTTATTATATCGCTTACCACTTGATGAAAAGCATTATCACATATTTCAACGCTTGCGGACCACAAAAATTTAAATACCAATGTTCCTGTGTCTGTTAAAGGGGATATGCTTGATATTTTTTCCGGCTTTGCCTGAAAAATTGTAAATACGTGATCATGTTACTAGCTGAAACAATAACTACATATTCCTGACATTGAGTCCTAAATGCCGCCTACACGTCCTTCTGTTATGATAGTTGCTCACGGCTCCAGCGTTTCTGAAGATGCGCAGGATGCCGCGAGGCAACATGCACTGACACTACAGCAAAGTAACCGCTATGGGCGGGTCGATATTTGTTTCCTTGTCCGTGGGCATACGCCGCCGTATTTGCCGAGTGGGGAAATTTTCCTCCTGCCTTTTTTTATGAGCAACGGATATTTCGTGACACAGCGTATTCCAGAACTATTTGAATTGGAGGAGGGATATCGGATTGAGCCTGAGCGCAAGGTTTTATTATGTGATGCCCTTGGGATTGATCCAGAGTTGGCTGGAATAATCTCCACCATGGCCGGGGATGTGTGCCATGAACAAGGTTATTCGCCTTCTGGCATTCACCTTGTTTTAGTTGCGCATGGTTCGGAAAAATCCACGGCCTCAGCAGAGGCAACCTTTCTCCAGCAGCAAGCTGTCGATAGAAGAGGTGAGTTCGCAAAGGTTTCATCTACATTTCTTAATCAATCCCCACATTTGGAAGAATGGCTTTGTGAGCAACCTGAGAAGGGGCCCCCTATTGTGCTGATTGGACTTTTTGCAGCAGATGGCCCACATGCGAGCGAAGACGTGCCAGGGGCGATTTCGACGTGGCGGCATCGGACGGGAAGCAAGTTGCCAGTCCATTACGCGGGGGCAATCGGCACGCGCCCGGAAATTGTAAGATTAATCCAGCAAAGTATTTCAAGATGTGCCGCTAAATTCAGGTAAATTGAATGATCAAGCAGATGTTTTGCAAAAGCTTGTAAATATCTCTGCAGACAGTTGCGGCTTGATCTGATAAAAAGCACGGAAAGAATTGAGCATTGCCCCTATATTGTGGAATGCACTTGTTAGTTTTAGATAATGAGGTCCTTAAAGGATGAATGATCGTAAGCCGTCCAAGCCCGTCCGTAAGAATATATCGGCGACTGTAAAATTTTTCGATGAAGCCAAGGGTTTTGGCTTCGTCTCGCCCGCTGATGGGTCACCCGACGCCTTTGTCCATATTTCGGTTTTGCAAAATACATCCTATCAAGAACTGAGGGAGGGTATGCAGATCAATTGCGACCTTGCAGACGGTGATCGCGGTCAGCAAGTTGTTGCAATCCATGAACCTGAAGAGGAAGAAGAGGTTGTCGTTGGTGCCGACATTGAGATAACCGGCGTGGTGAGCACCTACGTGCCCGAGCATAAATATGGCTTTGTGACACCTGACGGTGGCGGAGAGGATGTCTTTATCCATATCAGTATGTTGGAACGCTCCGAAGTGAATCCGGAAGATATCCAACTCAATACCAAGGTGAAATGTGTTGTCCGGCCGGGTGTTAAAGGCCCGATTGCTGACTCGCTGGAAATATTATAAGAATCGCGGGGCAATTATGACCAGAACTGAAACATTGCGGGTACAGCGGTACCTCCGTGAAAAATTTGGTAATGAAGATTTTGTCGTCAAGGAACGGCGACCCTCCGACGGAACGGCGGAAGTGTTGTTGGGTGACGAATTTATCGGCGTTGTCTATCGGGATGAGGATGAAGGTGAAGTCTCATTCGCCTTTCATATGACTATACTCGATATGGATTTACCTCCGACGTCATAAGCTAATCGAACTGTCACCAGTTAGGAATCCAGTTGCCCCTATGGACAACTGGATTTTTTATTTATTAACCATGTGCCCTTAAAATGATTGAATGCGAATAGGGTGTAGAATATTCATTGCGGCGTTGTCCGTGCTGATACATTTATCAGCAATCCCTGCGTCTGCCAGAAATCAGGACATGCTCCAGCTGGAGTTCGTTGGCGACCCGGGAGTCTCGTTTTCAGGAGATTGCCGTATTTCATCGGGGAAAATGCCGGAAAAACGCTATCGTATTCAGGGCAAGACGCCTGCCAAATACTGGCTCCCCGGTGATGCCGTTCGGTGCAGCCTTGAGAAATCCAGCTTGGCAAGCCGTCTTATCGCAAAAATAACGCGCAACAATGTGATTGAATTCCAGCAGGCGAGCATGCCGCCGCTGCGCTGGCTCACTATTTCAAGCTCAGGCCCTTGGGGGGCGGCTAAAGGGAATGCCAGCGCCGCTCGCCCTCTATGGCAATAAGTCTGTTTAACTATCCTTAATCTTGCGGGCAGTTGTCATGCTCTAGCTGTAAGGTGGCATGATCGATGTCAAACTCAGAAAGCAGGAAGGCATTAATCTCGCGCAGCATGGTTTCAAGATCAGCGGACGGCCTGACCTGCACATGCATGGTCACAATCGGTTTTTCCGCAGTAAGTGACCAGGCGTGCATATGATGGACATCGATTATGTCCGGTAGATACGCGATCAGTTTATCCCGGATCAGCGCCATATCCAGATTCTCGGGCGTTCCCTCCAAAAGGATGTGGCCGGCGCGCCGAACAAGTCCATAGGCACTCTTGAGGATGATAAGGGCAACCAGCACGGACAGGATCGGGTCTGCTGCCATCCAACCCGTCAGCAAGATTATCAAGGCGGCAATAATGGCGGCGATGGAGCCGAGCAAGTCACCCATGACATGCAATAGTGCGCCTTGCATATTGACATTATGCCGGTCACCGTGATGAAGAAGCAGGAACCCGAGAATATTAATGGCCAACCCACCACAAGCAACGACCAGCATCATACCGCCTAGAACTTCGCCGGGCTGCATCAGGCGCCCAATCGCTTCGAAAATGATCCAGCCAGCAATGAAGAACAGAGTCAGCCCATTGGTAAAGGCCGCGAGAATCTGAAATCGATGATAGCCGTAGGAGCGCTTTGTATCCGCGGGTTTAGACGCAAGACGAAAAGCAAACCAGGCGAGGGCGAGGGCGGCGGTATCAGACAGCATATGCCCTGAATCTGCCAGCAAGGCGAGGGAGCCGGAAAGCAATCCGCCAATTGCTTGCAAAATCATATACCCGCCGGTCAGGCACATGACCCAAAAGATCCGCCGTTCGCTATCTTGGGTTACTTTCGGTACATGATCGTGTGAATGGTCATGTTCTGTGCCATCATTATCGGCATGCGAATGGGATGATATCATTAAACTTGCCGTTCTAGAAGGAATTGCGTCGACTTCGGCGGGCTTCTTTCAGGTGTTTTCGATAAAATTCAAAGGTAAGGATGTAATACCCCGCAATGAGGGTCAAGCTTTGTTCATATCGGTAGTAATGACAGACGCTGTCGCCAATTGCGACTGGGCGGTGGTTCGAAATGCCCTTAATAATAGTGTGTTATATTCTTTGTTGTTGATTAGGGGCTTGTTCTGTTCATCCATACATTAAGGTGACTATTTTTTGTGCAAAGGGCTGGATAGTCAAGAAATGGTAAGGAATATATCATAAATATGTACGTTGAAATCATAATTATGGTCGTTAGTTGCCGTATTTCAGACAATTTTACTGCCTAGCTTTCTTTAAGTAATTGCAAAATAATAGTTGAAAAGGCACACAAATAGCTTATTTCAGCCTAAAGATGGTAATAGTCATTGTTTGCTGCTTTGCAACGTACTAGAATTAATGATCTCTGGTGTAGAACCATTGCACCATAAAAATGGTTGAGGGGAAAAATATGAAAAATACGATTAGATTCGCAATTGTTGGCGCCGCATCGTTAGTGCTGGCGGCTTGTGGCGGAAAACTGGAGCAGGCGGAACGATTGAGTCCGAGCGGCTCTGAGTTCCAGCAGGCGCTATACACAGGTTATATTGAACTGGCAAAGTCCGAATATAACGAAGGCGACTATGTCGATTCAGACCGCTTTGCCGAAAAAGCCATGGCGGCAACACGCGGGGAACAGGTTGATCCCTATCATCCAGAAGAATGGCGTCTTCCTGCCGACAGAGCGCCAGTTCTGTTGGGTGCGCGGGAACGCTTGATGGAAGTTCTTGGCGCCGGTGCAGCTGACAAATTACCGATGCAGGCTGCTAAAGCTCAAACCAGCTTTGATTGCTGGGTTCAGGAACAGGAAGAAAACCGGCAGCCGAAAGATATTGCAGCTTGCCGCGATTCCTTCGTCCTGGCGATGGAAGAGATTGAAGCTGCCATGGTGAGTGTTGTGGTTGTTGAAGAAAAAGTCGTTGTCGTGGAAAAAGCCCCGATGATGGAAGCTAAATCCTTCGAAGTGAATTTCGACTTTGATTCCTCTACGCCGCTGCCAGGTTCTGCCGAAGAAATCAAGGCTGCCGCGGAATACATGAAGGAATTCAAGGATCCGAAAGTTACGATCGCTGGTTATACCGATACAGTGGGTAGCGTAGCCTACAACGATAAGCTAGGCGAACGTCGTGCCGAAGCCGTTGCCTTCACGGGTATGGATATGGGTATGGAGCCGAAGCGGATTATCATGCGCTCTTACGGTAAGAAGGACCTGAAGGTTCAGACTGCTGATGGCGTTAAGAACGCGGCAAACCGCCGTGTGGTAATTACCGTCGAAGGCAAGTAATCTTGACGATTTAAGGGACGGGGCGCGTAAATGCGCCTCGTCCTTTTTTTGTATCTTAAGAGGATAATTATGTTTAAAAAAATAATCAGCCTTACGCTCCTGTCTCTTTTTACTTTGGGACTCGCCGCCTGCGATCCTGAAGTTGGGAGTAAGGAATGGTGCGATGGAATGAAAGAAAAGCCAAAGGGAGATTGGAGCGCTAATGAAGCGGCTGATTTCGCCAAAAATTGCGTTCTGGTATCAGAATAGCGTGACCGAAAAGCTGGAGGAATTACGTCGGTTGTTCCTCCATATTTTTCTGGCGCAAAAAAAAGCTCTCTGCTAAACCCGGGTTACGGTCCCGTAGCTCATCAGGATAGAGCGCAAGATTCCTAATCTTGAGGTAACAGGTTCGAGTCCTGTCGGGATCACCACACACCACAAGCGTCCTCAATAAAATTTACAGTTTCCGCCCGTTACCCAATATTCTTCCGTATGGGCGGCAGATCGACGAAGTCGCCAGCTCGTTTTTCCGCATTGGCTTTCATTGCCTCAAAAATCTCGTCCCGTTGCAGCATGCTGGCATTCCAGATGGCAATATAATCGAGACTGTCTTCTATTGAGTGATCCCGCGAATAATTCATCATCCGTTTGCAGCCCATAATCGCGAGCGGGGCCTTGCTGGCGATTTCCGCCGCCATACTCATGACTGCCGCCAGCAGTGCTTCCTGGCTTTCATAGACAGCATTAAACAGACCTGCTGATTTCGCTTCATCTGCCGGCATCCGGCGGCCCGTGTAGGCTAGCTCCCGCGCGAGGCCATCGGCAATCAGCTTGGTAATCCGGGGAAAGGTGCCAACATCGGCCGTCATGCCAATGTTTGTCTCGAAAATAGTGATAAACGCGTCTTCAGTGGCATAACGCATGTCACAGGCAGTAATAAAGTCGACGCCACCGCCAATACAGCCACCCTGTATGGCGGCCAGTACCGGCAAACGGCAGTTCTGCAATGCCGTGAAGGTTTGCTGCATATTTTTGACAGCGCTATAGAACTCTGCCCCGGCGCGAATTTCCGCCGCCTTCTTTTCTTTTGGATCTGCAATGTCTGGCTTTACGAAGGAGGTCACATCCAGCCCGGAAGAGAAATGCGGTCCGGTTGAGGAGATGACGATTACCCTTGCCTTCGCATTCTCATCAATATCACGGACAATTTCCGGGAGCTCGGTCCAAAAAGCGGGAATCATGCTGTTACGCTTTTCCGGGCGATTAAGAATGATATGGGCGATCTGATTTTCGATTTGAACGTCGAAGCAGCTATAGGTCAAGGTAAGGTGTCCCTTCCAAAATTGAGGAGTTTATTATTTTGTTCCATCTTACGGTCATATGGAAGAGGTATCAAACCCCTTCACTCGCTATATGACGCCGGGGCCTTATGTAAAACTGCAAAAAGCTGCGTGAATGAGACAGGGGAAAACAAGTATTTTTCAGTAAGACGGGCTGTCCCGTAATATAGAAAAAGTACCAGGGAGGGAGTATGAGTTAGCGTTCTTGCCCAGAATTCTACAACTATGTTCGAAACTATCTGCGGCAGGGGAGGGCATGACGATCGAGGCGATTCCCTCTAACAAAATCATTTTGGTAATATTTGTATCCGATACTTTTATTTCTCCTTTAAATTAGTGAAATTAGGCCAAAAAAAACCCAACCGCGCAAGGCGGTTGGGTTAATGTAGCTAATTTTTTTCTTAGCGTTCCTGAGGTCAGGCGCCCTCTTTTCCAACAATCGTTATCGAGCAGACGTTCTGATGAGGGAAGCCGCCAAGGTTGTGAGTCATACCAAAGACCGGCTCATCCTGACGCTGCCGTTCACCGGCGCGCCCCTGCATCTGCAGATACATCTCATAGATCATGCGAAGGCCGGATGCGCCAATCGGATGGCCGAAGCATTTTAGCCCGCCGTCGATCTGGCAAGGAATCTTGCCATCCGCATCATAGAAACCATTCATTACGTCGTTGACGGCATTGCCCTCCTCAGAAATGAACAGGTCTTCCATGGTAACAAACTCCGTAATGGAGAAGCAGTCATGGACCTCAAACAGGCTGATCTGGTCGCGGGGTTTGGAGATACCCGCTTCCTTGTAGGCGCGATTGGCCGCGGCACGGGTTGTCACGAAATGACTGCCATCCCAAGAGTTATGCTGAGCTTCAGTGCCGTTAGACGCTGATAGCTGCATAGCCTTGACGGTGACGAGGTCCTTTTTGCCGAGAGATTTCGCAATCTCCGGCGTTGTAACAATTGCGCAGGCCGACCCATCACTCACACCGCAACAGTCAAACAGACCAAGTGGTTCTGCAATCATTGGGGCATTCATGACCTTTTCTTCGTTGATCTTATTCCGCAAATGCGCTTTTGGATTACGTGATCCGTTATCATGGCTCTTGACGGAAATATGCGCCATGGCGCGTTTCATATCGTCCTTGTTGACACCATGCTTCGCGGAATAAGCCGAGGCCAACTGCGCAAAAGAACCGGGAGCCGACGCATTCGCCCAGAAGAGGTCATTGACGGAGCCGCGGTTACGTTGCGGCAGGCCGCCATACCCCGTATCCTTCAATTTCTCGACACCAAGGGCGAGAGCGATATCACAGGCACCTGAAGCAACAGCGTAAACGGCGCCGCGAAAGGCTTCCGACCCACTGGCGCAATAGTTTTCGACCCGTGTGACCGGAATGTTGGGAAGCCGTAGCGCCATGGAAAGCGGTACAGCGGATTTTCCCACATGTTCTTCCTCAATGCCGGTGCCGAACCAGGCTGCGTCAATCGAGCTCTTCTCGATTCCCGCGTCTGCCAGCGCCTCAACATAGGCCTCGATCATCAGGTCTTCCGCATTATCGTTCCAGCGTTCGCCAAATCGTGAACAACCCATACCCAAAATAGCAACTTTATCTTTAATCCCTGCAGCCATTTTTATTCTCCTTTATTTGAAGCGTCCGCGGGGGTCGCTTTCCAGAAATAACGCCTGAACCCGCGCTTGTTGTCATAGTCCTTGACCCTGAACATCATTCGCATGGGCATTCCTACCTTGATATCTGTTTCAGGCGAGATATCGGTAAAGTCACTCATCAAGCGACCGCCTTCCTCGAACTGGATCATGCCATAGTAAGCGGGCGGATCCGGGGAATAGGTGAGCCTGTCCGCGGTAAAGGAATTCACTTTGGAAATTCTCTCCGCGAAGGAGTAATCCTCTTGCGTACCAATTTCGCCGCAATTTTCATTGACGCACATATTGGACTTCGGGAATTGTGCCGTACCGCATTTTGAGCACTTACCGCCGATCATGGCCTGTGTCATACCCTTGTTGCGGTAAAGGGTCGTTAGGCCTGTTTTCTTGTCAGTTTCCGCACGAATGCCACGCTCGAGATTTATGAGATCATGAAACGCCAGAAACTTGTTGTAATTCGTTTCCGCATAACGACGAGCAAGGTACCCTGAAACACCTTTTCGCGGTGGCAAGGATTTGATTTCCTCCGTGACTTCGAACAGAAGTGCATCACTGCCTTGGCCAAAGCTTGCGACAAGAATCTTATCGCCCGGCTTGCTGTTTTCCAGGGCATGAGCCAGCATAACCATGGAATGGGCGGTTCCGGTTTCACCGCAATTGGCCTGAAGGTTGTCGGCGACGGCACTTTCGGGCAGGCCAATTTTCTTGGCGAGCATTGCCGCGACACCGCGTGCCGCTACCGGAAAGCAGAAGGTGGTAATATCCTCTGCTGCAACGCCTGACTTCGAGAGTAAAGCCTCGACAGCGGCGGGGACAATTTTGAGGTATCCTTCATCCCGGATCCAGCGTTCTTCCCAGCTATAATCATAAGCTTCACCTTCACCGCGAAAGTGATCAACAAAGTCAACGGCTTCCGTATGGCTGCCAAGAAGCCGGGCGATTACCTTGCCCTGACCGACCAGAAAGGCGGCGGCGCCATCCCCGGAGGTCAGTTCAAGCGGGCTTGCCGCCTTTGTTGAGCGTTTCTCGGCCGTTGTATAGAGAATAGGGCCGCTGCCCCCTTTGGCGACTTGCAATGCCGTAGCCAATCCAGCACTTCCTGCCCGTTGGGAGGAGGCGAAATCCAGTGTTTGCAGGCTGCTGTTTAAGTTAAGTGCATCAGCAACGATGCCTGCATTCTGCCGATCCATGAACGGAAAGCTGGTTGAGGCCATATAGACGGCGGAGATCTGTTCACGATCAAGCTCTGTCAGGCAATCCCGTGCCGCTTCAACGGCCATGGTGACGCTGTCTTCATCCCAGTTTGCCATGGCCCGTTCGCCCTTGGCGAGGCCCTTTAACCCTGGATTAAACCAAGTGTGGGCGTTGGCGATTTCACTGCGTTGCAATCGGCTTTGTGGGATGTATCCCCCGTAGGCCAATATTCCTACTTCCATTTGGAAAGGCTCCTTTTTATTATTTCTTAGTGCCATTTATGTTTTACAGGGAACAACGCGTCAAAACTTCTGAAACGTTAATCCCTGCACATCGTCACTTTAAAACGACTGTCTGTGTAACGCCAGAAAATTAAATAGTGCTCAAAATTCGGAGCGCTTTTTTTCTTAACGGTGCAAACTTTCCTGTGTTATCACTAAAGAAAAAAATAAAAATCGGGAGTTCCGAATGGCCATTTTCTCTTCCAAGATCGTCACTTCCTCTGACAGTTTTGCAACCAACCGACAGGAAATGTTATCACTTGTCGATGAATTGCATGCGCTGAAGGATCGGGCAAAGCAATTATCCGAGCGCCGCCGTGCCAGGTTTGAGGAACGTGGTCAGCTTACTCCGCGAGAGCGGCTGGTTCGGCTTCTAGATCCTGGAATGCCGTTTCTGGAATTGTTTGGTCTTGCCAATTACATGGTTGATACGACTGATCGGGACAAAAGCATTCCGGGCGCGAGTTCGCTGGTTGGTATCGGCTTTATCAATGGCGTAAGATGCATGATCTGCGCAAGCGATAGTGGCATAAACGCCGGTGCGATGACCCAGAAAACTGGGGAGAAGCTTCGTAAATGCCAGGATATTGCAATAGACAAGAAACTCCCTTTTGTACATCTGGTCGAGAGTGCGGGGGCTAACCTTCTCAAATATCAGGTTGAGGCATGGGCGTATGGCGGCGGCGGTTTCCAGCGGCTTGCAAAATTGAGTGCGGCCGGCATTCCCACCTTCGTTGTGTTGCACGGGCCTTCAACCGCAGGCGGGGCGTATTTTCCCGGCATGAGTGATTATGTTATTGGCGTCAAAGGTCGGGGGCGGGCATCACTAGGCGGTGCCGCATTGGTGCGCGCGGCGACGGGTGAAATATCAGATGATGAGGAGCTTGCAGGATCGGAAATGCACGCGACAACCACGGGCCTCGTCGAATACCTTGCCGAAGATGATGCTCATGGCCTGATGATTGCGCGGGATATTATTGGCCGGCTTGGCTGGAACGATAGATGCCCGAAACCGGAAGTGAAAAGCTATGACGAGCCGCTTTTTGATCCAGAGGAAATTGCCGGTGTAGTGCCGGTGGACTACCGAAAGCCCTATGATGTGCGTGAGGTCGTTGCCCGGCTTGTTGATGGCTCCGATTTTGAGGAATTCAAGCCGCGTTATGGCTCAACGCTCGTCTGTTTGCAGGCGAGCATCTTCGGGCAAGCCTGTGGTATTGTCGGAAATAACGGTCCAATCGATCCGGACGGCGCCGCCAAGGGCGGGCAATTCTTCCAACTGTGCGATCAGGCAGATATCCCTCTTATTTTCCTCAATAATATTACTGGCTATATGGTGGGTAAGGAGTATGAGCATAAGGGCATGATCAAGCATGGGTCGAAAATGATCCAGGCGGTCTCCAATGTCCGGGTGCCAAAGATTACGCTCTATATCGGAGCGAGTTTCGGGGCAGGTAACTACGGTATGGCGGGCCTTGCCTATGAACCAGATTTTCTGTTCGCTTGGCCAAATGCAAAGACGGGCGTGATGGGCGGAGAGCAGGCGGCCCTTACCATGGATCAGGTGGCCCGAAGCGGCGCTGAACGAAAAGGTATTCCTGTCGATGAAGTGGCGTTGGAGGCCCAGAAGAAACGCCTGATTGATCATTTTGATAGTCAGGCAGACGCTTTTTATACTTCCGGACGGCTTCTCGACCAAGGGGTTATCGACCCGCGTGATAGCCGAAAGGTCATTGGTTTTGCGCTTCAAACTTGTTGGGAGGCACGAAATCGCACCCTGCAACCAAACAGCTTCGGCGTTGGCCGACTCTAATCTCCGGTAATCAATAAAAATGATAAAGAACAGGTAGGTCCGGAAAATGAGAAAATTTAACTCTATATTGATCGCCAATCGGGGCGAAATCGCCGTCAGGGTTATAAAAACGGCGCAAAGTCTTGGGTATCGCACGATTGCCGTCTATTCGGAGGCAGATACATCTGCCCTGCATGTGCGCATGGCAGATGAGGCGGTCTTGATCGGAGCCGCGCCGGTGCAGCAGTCATATCTTGATATGGCGAAGATTCTTGCGGCTGCAAAGGAAACAGGGGCGGAAGCTATCCACCCAGGGTATGGGTTCCTTTCGGAAAACGCGGATTTTGCACGTGCTTGTGAGGACGCGGGGATCGTCTTTATCGGTCCTTCTGCCGACGCAATTGACCTGATGGGGAACAAAGCAGCAGCCAAGCGGCGGATGATCGCCGCCAACGTGCCCTGTGTACCCGGGTATGAGGATAAGGACCAGTCCGATGAGACTCTGATCGCGGCAGCAAGGGAAATTGGCTTCCCGATCATGGTGAAGGCGGCCGCAGGTGGCGGTGGACGTGGCATGCGTCTCGTGCATGAGGAGAAAACCCTCGCCGATGCGATTGCTTCCGCACGGTCGGAGGCGCAAAATGCGTTTGGCTCTGATGAGTTAATCCTTGAAAAGGCGATTGTCGAACCCCGGCATGTGGAGGTTCAGGTCTTCGCGGACAGTTTCGGTAATGTGGTTCATTTGGGTGAGCGCGATTGTTCTGTCCAGCGGCGTCATCAAAAAGTGGTCGAGGAAGCGCCATGTCCCGTCATGACGCCGGAGCTGCGCGAGAAAATGGGCGAGGCAGCAGTAGAGGCGGCCCGCAGCATCAATTATCGCGGTGCTGGCACGGTTGAATTCTTGCTTGATGCGGAAAATAACTTCTATTTCCTGGAAATGAACACGCGACTGCAGGTAGAGCATCCAGTGACTGAAATGGTGACGGGGCTTGATCTTGTCGCGTTACAAATAAAAGTGTCAGAGGGCGAACCTCTCGGGATCGAGCAGCAGGAGGTGAAACTGCAGGGGCACGCCATCGAAGTGCGGCTCTATGCTGAAGATACAGCGCAGGATTTCCTGCCCTGTACAGGTCAGATTACGACTTGGCAGGCAGCGGAAGGGGATGGTGTTCGCTTTGATGTCGGGGTTGATTCAGGGCAAGAGATCTCACCCTTCTACGACCCGATGATTGCGAAGGTGATCGCCTATGGAGAGAGCCGTGAGGTGGCTCGTCACCGCCTGATTGAGGCGTTGAAAAATACGGTTATTTTTGGCCTCACAACAAATCGCGGCTTTCTCATCGATATCCTGAATGAGGAGGTCTTTGCAAGAGGGGAGGCGACGACTGCCTTCATTGGGGATTTGTTCGATGGTGATCGACTGGTTGCAAAAACCCCAAATCTGTCAGAAATGGCAATGGCAGCTGTTCTTCTCTATCAGGTCGAACGGGACCGGGCCAAAGCTTCGGCCGTATTCGTAAGTGACAAGCTGATAGATTGGTCGAGCGGAGGCGAATTGCTGACCCGCTATGTCTTCGCGAGCGGAGACGAGAAAGTCGATGTAACTGTGTCGCCAAAGCGGAATGGCGGTTATAATGTCATGGTTGGCGAGACTGAGCTGTTTCTGGAGGTGAAGGAACGCAATGGAAACAAAGCGCAACTCACCGTCGATGGCAACCGTAAGCGTGTCCATTATGAATCAATGTCTGATGGCGTTCTTGAACTCACCGATGTTGGTAAAACCCTACGTTTTACTAATGAGATTGCTTTTCCTCTATCGGCTACGGCAGCCGCAGGCAATGGTCAGGTGACGGCGCCGATGCATGGAACATTGCTGGAAGTTTTTGTGAAAGCCGGCGATACAGTCGAGGTTGGCGCGCGGCTAGCCGTATTGGAAGCCATGAAGATGCAGCATGATATTTTGGCGGAAGTTTCCGGTGTTGTTCAGAATGTTATTGCGACAGCGGCCAGCCAGGTATCAGTTGACGATCTACTATTTGAAATCGAAGCGCCGGAATAACGCGTAAACGGGAAGGAAGAATAAGCTATGCTAAAAGAGGCCCATGATTTCAGGGATGAAAGCGAAGCGCTTTATAGCCTCATTGAACCGCTTGAAGATGCGGATTACGACCGTGTGACCCTGTTTCGCGACTGGACGATTAATGACGTCCTGCAGCATCTGCATTTCTTCAACTACGTCGCAGACCTGACACTAACGGATGAGGAAGCGTTCAAGCGGGTCTATGGAGAGCTTTCTGAGCTGCGTGAATCATCCGGCTCGCTCGTGGATGCGACGGACAAGATGCTGGATGGTTTGAAGGGTGTGGCTCTGCGGGATGCCTGGCGGGATTACTACCTTGAAATGGCAGATCGGTTCTATGCCGCCGATCCAAAGCAGCGCTTGCTTTGGGTTGGGCCAACCATGAGTGCACGATCCAGTATTTCCGCCCGTCTGATGGAAACCTGGTCTCATGCGCAAGAGATCTATGATTTGCTGGGCGTCCAGCGAGAAAACAGGGACCTGATCAAAAGCATCGCCGTAATGGGCATGAATACCTTTGGGTGGACTTTCATCAATCGTAAGGAAGAGGTGCCAAAACCGGTTCCACATGTTCGTTTGACGGCACCTTCCGGCGATATCTGGGAATGGAACCCGGAAAATAAAACGAATCATATTGAGGGAAACGCCGAGGAGTTCTGCCAGGTCGTGACGCAGACCCGGAATATTGCCGATACAGACCTGAAGGTTACGGGTGAGATTGCGACGCGCTGGATGTCGGTTGCACAGTGTTTTGCAGGGCCGGCGCGCAACCCACCTGCTCCCGGAACACGCCACGCCTGAACTTAAGGAACTAAGGACACGAAAATGACGGTTCATCAGAAATATCCAAATCTTTTCTCGCCGCTTGACCTTGGCTTCACGACGATCAAGAACCGGGCACTTATGGGTTCCATGCATACCGGGCTGGAGGAACTTGAGGGCGGGTTTGAGCGGATGGCTGCCTATTTCGCGGAGCGCGCACGCGGTGGCGTCGGGATGATCATTACCGGTGGCATTTCACCAAACCTTGAGGGCGGAGCGGGGGCAAAGCTTTCCAATGAGGAAGAGGTGGAGGAACACCGACTCGTCACGGACGCCGTACATCAGGCTGATCGGCACGTAAAAATATGCATGCAGATCCTGCATATGGGCCCACTCGCCCGTAATAATAACCCTGTCGCACCTTCGGCTGTCAGGTCCCGTATTGCAAGAAAGACACCGCACGAGCTCGACACAGATGGAGTTGAGAAGCAAATTTCCGACATCGTAAACTGCGCGGTTTGTGCCCAGAAGGCAGGTTATGATGGCGTCGAAGTAATTGGTTCCGCTGGATATCTCCTGAGTACGTTTCTTGTCGAGAAAACTAATCTACGGACCGATGAATGGGGCGGTTCCTTTGAAAATCGGATGCGCTTTCCCGTCGAAGTCATGCGTCGGGTTCGGGAGGCTGTAGGGCCAGAATTTATTCTAATTTTCAGGATTGCCGCAATGGATATGTTGCAGGGCGGAATGTCCTGGGAAGAAGTGGTAAAGCTTGCCAAGAAAATCGAGGAGGTGGGTGTCAATATCATGAGTACCCATTTCACATGGCATGAATCCGCCGTTCCGACGATCGCGACCATGGTTCCTCGCGCAGCCTTTACCCAGGTGACTGGCCGTCTTCGCAAAGAGCTCGATATTCCGCTGATAACTAGTAACCGCATTAACATGCCGGACGTCGCGGAAGAGGTGCTGGCGCGGGGAGATGCGGATATTGTCTCGATGGCGCGTCCGATGCTCGCGGATTCGGATCTGGTCAAGAAAGCCTTCGAAGGGCGCGAGGATGAGATCAATACCTGCATCGCCTGTAATCAGGCCTGCCTCGATCATACATTCAATGGAATGGAAGTGAGTTGTCTCGTTAATCCGCGAGCCTGTCATGAGACGGAACTGAATTATGAAAAGGTGGAAGCGCCGAAACGCATTGCTGTCGTAGGGGCGGGGCCTGCTGGTCTTGCCTATGCAACAGTTGCGGCGGAACGCGGCCACTCTGTTACGCTCTATGATGCGGCATCGGAAATAGGCGGTCAGTTCAACCTTGCAAAGCGAATTCCGGGCAAGGAAGAGTTTCATGAGACGATCCGGTACTTCAATCGCATGATCGAAAAGCGGGGAATAGAACTGAAGCTCAATACGCGCGTGGATGCGGACATGCTATCGGCGGAAGACTATGACAAGGTTGTTGTCGCGACAGGTATTTCGCCGCGTGTTCCTGATATTGAAGGGGTCGATCATCCAAAAGCGGTCACCTATATAGATGTAATCACCGGGAAAAAACCTGTCGGAAAGAAGGTTGCCATTATGGGGGCGGGCGGCATTGGCTTTGACGTCGCAGAGAAGATTACCCATGAAGGAATGTCTTCCGCGCTTGATGTTGATATCTTCGCAAGGGAATGGGGGATCGATTTCAAGAACCATCCACGTGGAGGCGTGACCGGCGTCGAACCCGTTGTCGCGAGAGCGGATCGGGAAGTGACCTTACTGCAAAGGAAAACCTCTCCTGTCGGGCGCGGGCTTGGCAAGACGACCGGTTGGACCCACCGTATCACCCTTGCCCGCCGCGACGTAAAAATGATCAACGGCGTTGAATATCTGAAGATCGACGATCAGGGCCTGCATCTCCGTATAAATGACCAATATGAGATAATGGAGGTTGATACGGTGATTATCTGCGCAGGACAGCTGCCGCTGCGAGACCTATACGACCAACTTATTACAAAAGGGGTCGATGCAGAACTGGTCGGTGGCGCGTTCGAGGCCATGGAGCTGGATGCAAAACGCGCCATTAACCAGGCAAGCTATCTCGCCGCTGCTGTTTAATCCGGGGAAATGCCCATCAATTTGGTGATGACCTTCAGCATGACTTCATCGGCACCACCGCCGATGGACGTCAGGCGGAAGTCGCGGAATTTGCGGGAAATGGAGGATTCCCACATATATCCCTGACCGCCCCAATATTGCAGGCAGCTGTCCATGACTTCCCGCTGTAACCTTCCAACTTTCAGTTTCGCCATGGAGGCAAGCTTGGTGACGTCCTCACCAGCCACATAGCGTTCCACTGCATGGTAGGTCAGTGCACGCAAAGCTTCGACTTCCGTCTGCAGCTCGGCCAGCCGATAGTTCACGACCTGATTGTCAAGAATTGCCTTGCCGAAGGCTTTTCGCTCCCGTGTATATTCAATTGTCTCGTTAATCGCTTCTTCCATCACGCGTGGGCCGCGGGCTGCGGCAAATAGTCGTTCCTCCTGAAACTGCTGCATCTGGTATATGAAACCGCGCCCTTCTTCGCCAATCCGGTTGCGCTGGGGCACGCGGACGTCATCAAAGAAAAGCTGCGCCGTGTCGGAGGACATCATGCCAATCTTGCGGAGCTTGTGCTTGGTGATTCCGGGGCTATCCATGGGAACAATGATCAGGGTCTTGTTCTTGTGCACCGGACCATCCCCCGTATTCGCCAGAAGACAGACCCAGTCCGCCTGTAAAGCATTGGTGATATACATCTTGGAGCCGTTGATCACATAGTCATCGCCATCCTTTGTGGCGGTTGTTTTGAGACTTGCAACATCTGATCCGGCCGCGGCCTCGGTTACGCCGATGCAACCAACCATGTCGCCTGCGATAGCGGGAGCAAGGAAGTCTCGTCTGAGTTCATCAGAACCATATCGGGCGATAGCTGGGGTCGACATATTAGTCTGTACGCCGATCGCCATTGCGACACCACCGCAGGCAATATAGCCCAGTGCTTCGGAGGCGACCGCCTCATAGGAATAGTCAAGTCCGCTTCCGCCGAACTCCTCAGGCTTGCTGATCCCGAGAAACCCCATATTCCCCATTTTCTTGAAAAGCTCATGGGCCGGGAATTGTTCTGCTTCCTCCCACTCGTCCACATGCGGATTTATCTCCGCCTCGATAAACTTCTTTAAACTTTCGGAAAGCTCCCGGTGTTCCTGAGTAAACAGCATGATTTGCCCCGCTTCTTATTCTCCGTATCCTATCGGATATCCGGCCCCATAAGGGATTGTTTTTCTGTTCTTCATACACTAACATTCATGAATGAATGTTACAATTGATTGTTAGGCGGCGTCAGTTAAATCCGATTACACATAGTGCGGCGACTGTCCGTTTATGTTCCAGGGAGATGTTTTTGGTGTGATTGCGCCGGATAAAAGTGGAAAACGACGGCGACAGGAGGAACGGCGCGCGGAAACCCGCCAACGGCTTGTTGATGCAACAATAATGTTGCTGCATGAAAAGGGAGCGGGGCAGCTTACCATGGCGGATGTCGCCCGCGAAGCAGGGTTGACGCGCGGGGCCATTCAGTATCATTTCGATAACCCTAAATCCCTGCTGGTTGCCAGTATCGAGGAAATAGCAAATCGTTTAAGTTGGCATCTGGATGCATCGGGGCTTATCAGTTTGCCACTTAATGAGCGGATTGATCGAATTGTCGATGATTACTGGGAAGGGTTTCGTGGCTTCAATTACGCAGCCTTTATCGAAATTGCCGTACGCGGACGACAGGATCCGGACTTTCAAGAAGCAATCACGTCGACCCTGGAAGAACTGGAACATAAAAGGGCAGATGTCTGGCAGGCTGTTTTTGCGGATACCGGCCGAAGCCGAGAAGAAGTTCTTTCTTGGCGGCATATGCTACTCGTTACACTTCGCGGTCTTGCACTGACAAACATGATTGCTGGAGGAAACGAAAAAGTTTCGCTGCAAATTGATCAATTTAAGGCTATGTTTAGAAGATACCTGACCGAAAAATAAGCGGCAGGCGATGCAATAAGAAGAAAGAAAAAATAAATGCATAAACTACCAGAGTGTGAGTTTTTAAAGCTTGAAGTGGTAGGGCCTCGCCTTAACCTGAGTTTCAATCGGCCTGATCAGAGAAATGCGATCAACAGCCAAATGGGCGCTGAGTTCGCCGCCGTGGTCGATTGGTTGGAAACAACTCCCGATGTCCGTGTTGTGGTGCTTCGCGGGGAAGGGGGGCATTTCTGCGCCGGTGGAGATATTAAAGAGCGACGTAACATGGCTGAGGATATCGTGACGCCAGACAGCGACCCGATTATGGAACGGAACCGCGCCGCCGGAATGGCATTCCTGAAATTCGAGCGTTTACCTCAGACAACGATAGCCGTTGTGGAAGGGTCAGCATTCGGTGGCGGTATGGGGTATGCCTGTCTCGCTGATATTACAATAGTCGCAGAGGGTGCGAGGATGGGTATGCCGGAAACGGCACTGGGCGTTGCTCCGGCGCAGATCGCACCTTACGTCGTAAAACGGATTGGTTTGACTCGCGCCCGCCAGCTTGCGCTCACCGGGGAGCGCTTCGATGGCATAAAAGCCTTTGAGTACGGTATCGCGCAATATCTTTGTGCAGACGCAGAAATTGACGGCACACTCGAAGATGTCGTTTCCCGTGTACTCCATTGTGGTCCCATGGCGAATGCGGCAACCAAGGCAATCATGCTAAAGGTCGGAACGCTCCCTGAAGAGGAGATGATCAGCTTTTCCGCTCAGAAATTTTCTGAGTTGAACCGAAGTATCGAGGGCAAGGAAGGCCAGTCAGCTTTTGCGGAAAAGCGGAAACCCGCCTGGCAAACGGCTGGTGATAAAGAGGAGGGATGACGGACATGGCTAATCCAAGAACTGTCCGCATTGGCGGTGCATCGGGATATTGGGGCGACTCCCAGGACGCACCGCGCCAACTCGTCATGAAAGGTGATCTGGATTATCTGGTGTTTGATTATCTGGCTGAAGTCACCATGTCGATTCTTGTCCGAGCGAAGGAAAAATCGCCAGATCTAGGATATGCGCGGGATTTTGTAGATCTTGCCATGAAGCCGCTTCTTCACGAAATCAAGGCACGTGGTATCAAGGTTATTGCGAATGCTGGTGGAGTCAATGTATCGGCCTGTGCCGCTGCCCTTGCAAAAATAGCGCAAGATGCTGGTGTTGATCTAAAGATCGGTATCGTTGAAGGTGATAATCTTACGGATGATATTGAGAGTTTACGCGCTGAGGGGAAGCGGGAAATGTTTTCCGGTGCGCCAATGCCTGAAGGTATGATCAGTGCCAATGCCTATCTTGGCGCCTTTCCGATTGCCGCGGCCCTTGATCAAGGCGCGGATGTCGTCATTACCGGACGTTGCGTCGATAGCGCGGTTACTCTGGGGCCGCTAATACACGAGTTTGGCTGGACAGTTGACGACTATGACAAGCTCGCTTCCGGCACGCTCGCCGGACATATTCTTGAATGTGGGGCACAGGCAACAGGGGGCAACTTCACGGACTGGCGTGATACAGTCGATGGCTGGGATGATATGGGCTATCCAATAGCCGTTTGTCGGGAGGATGGAACATTTTCTATTACCAAGCCAGAGGGCACCGGCGGCCTTGTTTCCCGACTGACGGTGGGAGAGCAGATTCTCTATGAGATCGGCGATCCTGAAGCCTATATCATGCCCGATGTGATTTGTGATTTTTCCGGGGTTACCCTGATCGAGACAGGGAAAGACTGGCTGGAAATCGCAGGTGTTAAAGGCCGCCCGCCAACGGCAACTTATAAAGTATCCGGCACCTACAAGGATGGATATCGCGCGACCGCAATGACCGTTGTCACCGGGTTTGACGCGGCGGAAAAGGGGCAGGCCTTTGCCAATGCCTTGCTCAAGCGGACGCGCCGTCTTTTTGTCGAACGTAATCTCGGCGATTATCGCGATACGGCTGTGCATATTATCGGTGCGCAAACCCTATGGGGGAAGAATGCAGATGAACATGCAGCCCTCGCCCGAGAGATCATTACGCAAATAGACGTCCGGCATGATGAACGGGCGGCATTGGAGCTTTTCTCCAAGGAAACGACAGGTGTCGGTCTTTCCATGACCACGGGGCGCACCTCTGCCGGAGCAGCAGGTCGACCCAAGATTACGCCGGTTGTTGCACAATTCGCATTTCAGATCGACAAGGCGAGAATTCAGCCAAAAGTATTTATAGATAATAAACCGGTTAAATATGAAATAAAGGTTCCCGGTGAATATTCAAAATTCCCAGAAATACGCCATACCGCTCCGGATGCACCTATGAAATCGACGTCTGACACAATGATCGAAGTTCCCTTGGTTGAATTGGCCGCGGCACGCAGCGGGGATAAAGGTAACAATGCAAATGTCGGCGTCATTGCCCGCAAGCCTGATTACCTCCCCTGGATCAAGCAGAGCGCAACTGAAGATGCTGTAAAGAGATATTTCGGTCATGTTGTGGAGGGCGAGGTTATGCGGTTTGATTTACCGGGTATGAATGCGGTGAATTTTCTGCTAACGAATTGTCTGGGCGGCGGTGGGACTTCCACCCTTCATCTCGATAATCTGGCAAAGACATATGCTCAACAACTTCTGGCATTACCAATTAAAGTACCGGCCGATTTGGTGAAAAGCTAAAACTACAAACTAGTCCTAGGGATAAAAAGGAAACAAGAATGACCCATCCACTTGAGCCCATGTTGCGGCCACAGTCTGTGGCAATTATCGGTGCTTCTAATACTCCTTCCAGGATTGGTGGTCGACCGATAAATGCAATGAAGAATGCGGGGTATAAAGGCGAAATTTACCCGGTTAATCCAAACTATGAGACAATCCAGGGGTTGCCTGCATATGCGAGCATCAAAGATGTCCCGAAGGGAGTTGACTGCGCTATAATCGCGGTTGCGGCAAATGTGGCGGTGCAGACCTTGCGTGACTGTGCGGATCAAGGCGTAAAAAGTGCGGTCATGTTTACATCGGGCTTTGCCGAACAGAGTGACGATGGTGCCCGCGCGCAGCGTGAGATTACGGATATTGCCAAAGAAAGCGGTATGAAGATTATCGGACCTAACTGCCTTGGTGTCTTTAACATCAGTGCGGGTTGGTATGGAACGTTCAGTAATGCTCCGGCGGCGTCACTTCTTCCACCGGGGCCGATCGGGATTGTCAGCCAGAGCGGGGCATACGGGGCGCATGTGTTCACTGTTTCTCAGCTTCGAGGGGTTGGATCCAACTACTGGGTGACGACGGGCAATGAATCCGATGTCGATGTTGCCGAGGTAATTGAGTATTACGCCCAAAATCCGGAAGTGAAGGTTATTCTTGCTTATGCTGAGGGTATGAAGAACGCAGACCGTGTCTGCCGGGCGCTTGAAATGGCACGGGATGCGGAAAAACCCGTAATTTTTATGAAGGTTGGGAAAACCGATGCGGGAGCGGCAGCCGCAGCCTCTCATACGGCATCGCTCGCGGGTGCAGATGCGGTTTATGACGCACTCTTCAAGCAATATGGCGTGTACCGCGCGGAAACGACCGAAGAATTCGTAGATATCGCCTACGCGTGTCAGTTCGGAAAATACCCGAAGGGGCGCAAGATCGATTTGCAGACGATTTCCGGCGGAGTTGGTGTTCAAATGGCGGATGCCTCGGTGAAGTATGGCCTGGATGTTGCCCCGCTTCCCATGGCAACGCAGAAGAAATTGAAGGAACTGATTCCGTTTGCCGGTGTTAACAACCCGGTTGATTTCACGGCGCAGGCCTTGAACGATCCAAAGTTGATGGAGGCAAATATCGAGATGACGATCGAAGAAGCGGATTTCGATAGTCATATTGTTTATGTTGCCGGGGTGCCGGCATCGCCTTTTACCCGCGATGCTTGCCGGGAGATTTTCTCCAACATTCGCAAGAAGTACCCCGATGAGGTGATGATGATGAGCCTTATCGGGCCGCAAGATATTGTGGAGCCATTTGAAAAGCTGAATATGCCGTGTTTCGAAGATCCGTCACTTACCGTTCGGGCGATGGCGGCGTTAACCCATTTTGGAGAAGTGTTCGCACGTGGCCGGCCGGATAGCCCGCCAAAACTTTCCGCTGATGTTCTGCCCGCACCAACTGAGCCGATCGCGGAACATGAGGCGAAGAAAGTGCTGAAAAGCATTGGCGTCCCTGTAACTCGCGAAGAGTTGGTTCAATCCGCGGAAGATGCCGTCAAGGTCTGGCATGGCATTGGAGGGGCTGTCGTCATGAAGATTGCCTCGCCGGATATTCTCCATAAGACGGAAATTGGCGGCGTACTTCTCAAGCTCAATTCCGAAAAGGAAGTCGCAGAAGGATACGAGACGCTAATTGAGCGAGCCAAAAAGGCCAAGCCGGATGCGAAAATTGAGGGTGTCATTGTTGCTGAAATGGTCTCCGGGGGTGTTGAGACGGTAATGGGCGTTGTGTGCGACCCTGTCTTCGGGCCTGCAGTGATGTTCGGTCTTGGAGGCGTATTCGTGGAAGTGCTGAAGGACGTAACGTTCCGTTTGGCACCTTTCGGTGTGGATGAGGCCCATCGTATGATTGATGAAATACAGGGTCGCGCCATGCTGGACGGTGTGCGTGGGGCGCCACCATCTGATTTGAATGCGCTGGCGGAAGCTCTATCACGGCTCTCCGTTTACGCCGCTGATAACGCAGATAAAATTGAAACGATCGATGTTAATCCCTTCATCGTTCTACCAGAAGGGGCTGTCGCAGTTGATGCCCTTATTGTTCCAAAAGGTAAAGTATAATGAGAGCTTATGAAGGATTAAAGGTCGTCGATTTCACGCAAGTATTGGCGGGCCCAATCAGTACCCAGATGTTTTCACTTCTGGGGGCTGATGTCATCAAGATTGAAGCACCGGTAAAAGGTGATCAGCTTCGCACAGCACTTTCGGATGCGGAAATGGTCGCCAAGCGCCTCTCTCCCGCCTTTCTGACAGCAAATCTGAACAAGCGCAGTCTGGCCATTGACTTGAAATCTAAAGAGGGGCGTGAGATTGCCTATCGGTTGATTGAAGATGCGGATGTTGTTGTCGAGAATTTTCGGCCGGGTGTCGCCAAAAAGCTGGGGATCGACTATGAAAGTGTCAAAAAACAAAAACCTGAGATCGTCTATTGTTCGATCAGCGGATATGGCCAGCAAGGGCCACGAAGCTCTGACAAAGCCTATGATTCCGCCATTCAGGCCGCAGCGGGGCTGTTCACTCTTAATGGCAGTGAAGAGACGGGACCCTTACGTATTGGCATAATGGTGATCGATATGTTTACCGGCGTTAATGCTGCTTTCGCCATCTCGTCCGCGCTTCATCGCAAGGAAAAGACAGGTAAAGGGCAATATGTTGACGTCGCTATGTATGACAGCGCCATGTTGCTGGCCGCATCTCAGATGGCTGACTTTATGGTGCGTGGGAATGTTCCGCCACTGATCGGAAATGCCTCGCCGACGCGTCAGCCCAGTGCCGGTGTATTTGAAACGAAAGACGGAATTGTACTGATCGCGACAGTTACACTTGATCATAACATCGCCGTGCTGAAAGCTGCGGGAATGGAACATATGCTGGAAGATCCGCGCTTTGCCACTTTCGAGGCGCGGCAGGAGAATTTGCAGGAAGGGCTGAAGATCGTTGGCGAGGCGATGAAAACCAAAACAACGGCCGAATGGGTGGAAATCATGAGCAATGTCGGGGTTGTCGTTCAGGCGGTTCGTACATTGGCAGAAGCAACATCCGATCCGCAGCTGGAACATCGGGGTATCGTGGTTAGGGGAGAGAACATCAGCGGATTCGATCAGGCATTACGTCTTGTTGGTGCGCCGTTTGTTGCAAATGAAGACGGTCCGAAGAAAGAGGCATCGTCACCTGGTAAGGTAGGCCAACACACGGAAGAAATTTTGCGTGAATTAGGGTACTCTGACAGTGATATCGCAAATATCGTTGCACCCAATGATACCTGAAGCCCGGTCTGCGCAGGTTTATTTAACGACTTAAAGGATAGCTGATCATGATTACGGTTCACCACCTCAATGACTCCCGGTCCCAACGGATATTATGGCTTCTGGAAGAACTAGGCGTTGATTATGAGGTGGTGCGGTATGAACGTGATGCGACGACTCGCCTTGCACCGGACATATTGAAACAAATCCATCCGCTCGGCAAATCTCCCGTGCTGAAGGATGGGGATCTGAAACTTCATGAATCAGGAGCGATTACCGACTATCTGATACGGACTTATGGAGCGGGGAAACTCTCCCCGGAACCGGGTAGTTTGAATTATGAATCATATGTCGAATGGCTACATTATGCGGAAGGCTCCGCTATGTTACCGCTACTCCTCAGACTGTATACGAGTAGGCTTGGTGATGCTGCAGCCCCACTGATGCCGCGGATTGACAGTGAAACGGAGAACCATTTTGCCTTTATGAATAGCGAAATGACAGGCAGGGAGTATTTTGTAGGCTCCAATCTGACCGGCGCGGATATAATGATGTCCTTCCCGCTTGAGGCAGCACGGGCGCGGGGTATCCTTAAATCCTATCCAGCACTTTCCGCGTTTGTTGAACGCATTCAGGCGCGCCCAGCATATTTAAGGGCTCTTGATAAAGGTGGGCATTACTCTTATGGTCCGGCAGAAACTTGATATAACTAGGCTGGATTTGCGTGACGAATGAACCCCAGGACCGGGAACCGGTCTTTAATGTGCCGCCTGCAACTGTCTATCTGGTTGTTGCTATTATAGGTGTGCATCTGCTGCTCACGGTGACAACTCCCGAGACACTTAACTGGGTTTACAACAGTTTTTCATTCCGCCCGGCGATAATATCTGCCCTCCTTGACCAGCCATCTGTCGATGGCCTGTTGCATATCCTCATCACCCTCAATAGCCATATGTTTTTGCATCATGATTGGGGCCATATGGCTCTGAACACCGGGATGCTGCTTGCCTTCGGGTCGATGACGGAACGACGGTTTGGGGCGGTGCGCTTCCTAATCCTTTATTTTCTGTCTGGCTGGTTCGGGGCATTCGTAGAATATTTCGTGGCCGATCCTAATGCGGATATTGTTCTTTATGGTGCATCCGGTGCTGTGTTCGGTGCCATGGGGGCAACAATGATTGTCCTTTTGCCGCGTTATCGGATGCGGGGCGTTTTTACCATGATAGCCGTTTTGCTTGGTTTGAATCTACTCATTGGCGCAACACCACTTGGGTCCCTTTTGGTTGGTCCTGGGGCTGGAATTGCCTGGATTGCGCATATTGCTGGATTTTCCATGGGGCTTCTCATTGCCATAATTTACTCTGGAGCACGCAGTTCTTTCCGCTAAAGGTAACGACATTGTTATTGAATGTGGCTGGCAGGAGCGCCGAATTTCATTACTTTAACTTCGCGAAGAAGGTTTTTTTCTTCAGTTAAGGGAGGATATTCGAGATGATAACTCGTTTGATAAATCTTCATGGCGTGGCAATTGCTTTTTTTGTTGCAGTGTTCTCTTTCTCAACGATACAGACGGCTGCCGCAGAGAAGCTATATTACAGCACATTTTTTGGAACGGCAGTTGAAGGCTATGACGTTGTTGCCTATTTCACGGAAGGAAAGCCGGTAGAAGGGAGCAAAGACCATAGCGTCGAATGGAAGGGTGTGGACTGGTACTTTGCAAGTGACGAGCATAAAGACATGTTTGAGGCCAACCCGGAAAAATACGCGCCCCAGTATGGTGGTTATTGCGCCTGGGCTGTGAGCCAGGGATATACAGCCTCAACGGTTCCGGAGGCATGGAAAATTGTCGACGGAAAACTCTACCTCAACTATTCAAAGGGTGTCCAAAGAACGTGGGAAGAAGATGTTCCCGGTCATATCAAGTTGGCGGACAACAACTGGCCAGGTATCTCCAAGGACCTCAAATGAAAAAGCACCTGGCTGCGGGGGAGCGAGAACCAGGTGCTTTCAAAAGAAGCCATATTGCACGGCTTTCTTATTCTTAACTGTTTATTTCTGGCGCCGCCAAAGAGGAAGTTCCTCATCACTTGCGGGTTGATATGTGACGGTCATTTCGTCAAAGGCTCTAAGTGAATGCGAGGCATTCTGGTCATCGCGCAACTCAAACCCGTTTATTCCGCAGCGCTGCATATAGAAAAGCTGATCATAAAGAACGTCACCCGTTGCCCGGATTTCGCCCTTGAAACCGTAGCGTTCACGAAGAAGACGGGCCTGAGTGAAAGCCCGTCCGTCGGCCATTTTCGGAAACTCCAGAACAACCAAATCCAGCCGGTCAAGATCGTCCTTGATAATCGCAGGATCGTCCGTGTTGCGGAGCGCGACACCTAGCCGGCCGTTTCGCGTGAGTAATGTTTCGCGGGCATTCAGCCATTCTTCTATGGGTACATAGATGTCGCCTGTCGGCAGGGAGTCGCCATCCTCCAAACCTGTAAACGGCATCCATTCATTGCTGTCGACCTTGCGATCCTTGATATAGTTATCCATAGAGCCGCTCCTTGAAGAAGGCCTGACCAAGACGTCGGTAGGTCATCAGGAAAGTCTCCTCTGGATCCTCTCGATTTTCAAGATAAACCGACAGGACCTTCTCAACAGCATCAACAATTTCATCCGCCTCAAAAGCCGGACCGATAATCTTACCAATGGCGGCGTCCTCACGGGCGCTCCCGCCGAGGGTCAGCTGGTAGACTTCTGTCCCCTTCTTGTTGACGCCAAGGATGCCTATGTTGGCAACATGATGATGCCCGCAGGCATTAATGCAGCCCGATATATTAATACTGACATCGCCAAGATCGTTGATGAAGTCATAATTATCGAAACGCTCCGTGATCGCTTGCGATATCGGAATAGAGCGAGCTGTTGCAAGGGCGCAGTAATCCAATCCGGGGCAGGAGATGATGTCCGTTACGTGGTTATAGTTGGGCGTGGCAAGATCAAGCGCCTTCAGTTCCTCCCAAAGTGCAGGCAAGTCTTGCAGCTTCACGTCCGATAGAACCAAATTCTGTCTATGCGTCGTCCGAATCTGACTAAGACTGTATTTATCTGCAAGGTCGGCGATGGCATCCATCTGATCAGCGGTTACATCCCCGGGAGGCTGATGCGCGGTTTTGAGTGAAAGGTATACGATGCGATAGCCAGATTGTTTATGCAGCTCGATATTTTTATCGACCCAGCGGGCAAAGTCCGTATTGCTGAGAAGAAGGTTTTCAAACTCGGTATCGTTGTCCGGTAAGAGTTCATAATCAGGATCCTTGAAGAAGCCTTTGACCCAGGCAAAATCCTCGTCTTTCAGATAAAGACCACCTGCCTTGATTTTTTCCCATTCAGCCTCTACAAGCTCCCGAAATTTATCTTCGCCTGTTTCATGCACCAAAATTTTAATACGAGCTTTATAAATATTATCCCGCCGGCCCAGCGTATTATAAACACGCAGGATCGCTTCAAGATAAGTGAGCATATCTTCTTTTGGAAGGAATGACCGGATTACCTTGCCAATCATGGGGGTCCGGCCAAGACCACCCCCGACATAAACCTCAAACCCGTTCTCGCCCGATGTCTCATTTTTAATCAAACGAAGACCAATATCATGAACGGCAACAGCGGCGCGGTCCTGTGTGGCTCCGCTAACAGCTATTTTAAACTTTCGGGGCAGAAAATTGAACTCTGGGTGGAAGGTCGACCACTGTCTGATCAGCTCGCAATAGGGGCGGGGATCCTCAAGTTCATCACGGGCGACACTCGCGAGAGGGTCTGATGTTGTGTTGCGAATGCAATTTCCGCTGGTCTGAATAGCATGCATCTCAACCTTCGCAAGATCATCCAGAATGTCCGGTACATCTTCCAGTTTTGGCCAGTTGTACTGAATATTCTGACGTGTGCTGAAATGGCCATAGCCCTTATCGTATTTACGGGCAATATGCGCCAGAGTCCGCATTTGGTCAGACGATAGTAGCCCATAGGGTATGGCGACCCGCAACATATAGGCATGGAGCTGGAGGTAAAGGCCATTCCGTAGCCTTTGATGCTTAAACTCCTCTTCCGACAGCTCTCCCTTCAGGCGGCGCGCGACCTGCCCTCGGAATTGTGCTACTCGCTCCAGCAAGAGCTGCTGGTCCTGATCAGAATATTGATACATGGTATAAACCCTGCGTTTATGCAGCCTTGCGGCTAACTCGTATATTTTCCTGTGGTAGCTCAATCGTAGGCCCCGTGGCGCGGATTTGCTCCCGCTTTGTTGCCGCGATAATACCGCTATCCGTTTTGATAACGTCAATCGCGTAGGGCGCAACAACGATGTTGTCTTGCTCAGATTGTTCTGCAGCTTTCTTTAAGGCTTCAAGTGAGTCGTCAATGGCTGCCGTTGCCTGGTGAATATCAGTTGTCCAAGACGGAAGATTGTTATCAAGGGTCAGGTATGCGACCAGACCTTCTTTCAGCAGGGACGCTGTGTAAACCTGCAATGCCATTTTTACTCTCCTTATCAAAAGTTCATCATTCAAGCGCGCATGAGCCTAAAGTTATGTTATCACTGAATTTAGATATTAATTTTAAAATCTCAACTAAAATGTTAATTAAAATTATATAACAAAAATAAAGTGTAAAAAATTGAGTGTATATTTGGTCATCGGGCCTGGTGTATGCCGCATTCAATTTTGCCCTTGCCGGCCCAGCGGCCGGAACGGGGATCAGCACCTTCGGCGACACGACTGGTGCAAGGCATGCAGCCAATAGACTTGAACCCATCCGCTACGAGCGGGTGAGGGGGCAGATTTTTTGCAAAAAATGCCTGCTTGATGTCTTCGCCTGACCAGTCGGCAAGAGGATTGATCTTAACGAAATTCGAATCTGCCTCAATCACTGAAAGCGAAGTACGTGTTTCCGCCTGGAATTGCTTACGCCCGGTAATCCAGGCTTTAAATCCTAGATTTCCCATTTCATTCAATATGTTATCAAGAGGTTGCACTTTCCGGATATGGCAGCATTTATCGGGATCCTCATTGAACAACATATCTTCGGGGTCAAGCCTGAGTAAAACACCGTCGTCGGGTCGGACGATGCGCACATCTTCAAGGCCGACATGGTCAGTAAGGGTTTTCTGGTATCGGAGGGTTTCCCCGAACAGCCGGCGTGTATCAAGGAAGATAACTGGAATTGTGGGATCTACCTGTGCAACCATATCCAGAAGTACAGCAGATTCTGCTCCAAATGAAGACGACAACATGATTTGCCCACGAAGTTCTTGATGGACAACCGCGTCGAGTAGCTCGAGGCCGGAAAGATGTCCGTATAGTCCTCGGAGCCGGGCTGCCTCTGATTCGGCGCAATATTGGTTTGTAGAAATGGTCATCTTCTATCCCATCAAATATGTCTTTAAAGATATCTATGTGGTTATAGTATAAATATCAACTTAAAATGTGAAAAAATAAAACTACATTTAATTAGTGTAAAATATTTACAGGGCTTAATAATATGATTGATCCCATGTGTTAATTTTTCCAAACTGGCACGAGGAGGCGTAATGCGGTTTTTGGTTTTCTTGATAGGAATGACTTGCTTCGGGGCTGTTTCCATAGCCTGTGCCGATTCAGATCTGCAAATCCATGTGGCTGAAAAGATCGAGAGGAATCTTATTGTTACAGCCGATGATATGAGTGTCGCCCTCTATGGTGTGCGGCTTATGGACGAGGAATGGAACCCTCAACTTTATCGGAGCGTGCAGGAATACCTCAGGGCTTCATTGGAGCCGACGTCATTCAAACTCGACCTGACGGCATTTCAACAGACCGGTGCAGGTCAAAATCGCTATGGTGATCTGCAGGGGAAAATATTACTGGCAGATGGCAGATGGCTGCAGGAGCAGCTTATTTTCCAAGGGTATGGCTTATGGAGCGGGGCGCCTAGTTACCCTCCCGCTCTTAAAGAGCGCCTTATTCAAGCAGAAAAAAGTGCGGCGCTTGAAAAACTGGGTCTATGGCGCCATTTTGAAATTATCAACGCTAATGAACCTGCCGAGCAGTTTTGGCACGGCCAATTCATCGTAGCAAAAGGTGTCGTACAGGAAGTCTACCGTCGCGCCAGCGTCACTTACTTGAACTTTGGTGAGGACTGGCGGGACGATTTTACAGCTGCCATACCGTCACGTTCACGGAAAAAATTTGAGCAGGACGGCTGGAAACTGGAAGATCTAAAGAACAGAACAGTTACCGTAAGGGGACTGGTACGCTTTTACAATGGACCCTATTTGGAGCTGGATTTTCCGGAGCAGCTGGAAATTAGCGAGGCGGAAGATAAGGGGTAGGATTCATATGCGGTTCAACATTTCGGACGGACAATAGATGCGGTTGAAGCTTTTTCTCATTCCAGTAATCTTGATCGGCGTATTGCCAATTAGCAAATTTGCCCATGCGGATTTGATGGATAATTTCTTTTCTATTTTTGAGCCGAGCAAAGAAAGAGAAATTGGCGCCCAGCAGCATTCACAGATCGTTGCGCAATATGGCGGCGAGTATATGAAGGAAGGTCTGAATGATTATATCCTTGATATTGGACTGCGACTTGCCTTTGTCTCCGAGATGAGCGATCTGCCATGGCGATTCACGATCCTGAATTCACCTGTGGTAAACGCATTTGCCCTGCCGGGAGGTTACGTCTATATCACCCGCGGGCTGCTGACTCTTGCCAATAATGAGGCTGAAGTTGCGGGTGTGCTCGCGCATGAAATCGGCCATGTCACTGCTCGACATGGGGCAGCCCGTCAGTCCCGGGCGACCGGAATTGGCCTGCTTGGTGTCATTGCGGGTGTTCTTACAGGTAGCTCAGCAGTTCAACAATTAGGACAGCAGCTCGGAGGGCTCTATGTTGCGGATTATTCCCGCGATCAGGAATATGAGGCAGATCAGCTCGGCGTAAAATATCTGGGCCTTGCCGGATATCCGCGTGACGCGATGGCGGGTTTCCTGGAGCGGATGGAGGCCCAGACCAAATATATGGTGGCATTGACCGGCAACTCTGGCGGCGGCAGTTTTGATTTTTTCGCGTCCCACCCCCAAACAGAAGATCGGATAGGGCGCGCTGCGGCAACGGCAAACGCGAACGCCGATGATCTTGATCGGGAATATGGTCGAAGTCGCTATCTCGGTGCGATTGACGGCATGCTTTACGGCGACGACCCGAAAGAAGGAATCATCAAGGGGCGTGAATTCCTTCATCCAGAATTGCGGTTCAAGTTTTCGGCTCCGAAAGAGTTTCAACTCATTAATTCTGCACGTGCTGTCTATGCGGTTGATGGCAAGGGAAGCCAGATGGTCTTTGACCTTGGAATGAAAAGTAATTCCGGACAATCCATGGCGGACTATCTAAGTCGTGTATGGCTCGCCAAGATAGAGGTGCCGTCCGTCTCCATAACAGAAGTGGGGGACGCGCCGGCCGCGGTAACACGGACTGTGCTTGACCGAAACGGACAGAAAGTTTTCCTGACCGCGGCTGTGATTGACTTTGGCGGCAACCGGGTGGCCCGCTTTGCTTATCAGACGACTAATTCAGATAGCGCATTACAGACCCGTTTCACCGAGAGCTTTAGCAGCTTTCGCCCTATGGATGCGGCTGAGGCCGCGGCAATTAAACCAATTCAGGTTAAAATTGAGATGGTTTCGGGGAATAGTGAGTTTAGCTCAATTCTTGCCAATATGGCGGATGTTACGAAAGACAAAAAAGCGCTTTTCGTTCTTCTTAACCCATCATTTGAAAATGGTGTGCCGTCCGTTGGTCAATCATATAAAAACTTACAGGAAGGAAATTAAGAGGGCGCTTGGTTAAGTCGTTATACTGACCTGGTCGACAATTTTTCCGTCGAGATTAAAACAAGCGGTCTCCAATGTGCCGCCGAAGCCACTTCCGCCATCCAGGGTGACAGTGTAGGGGGTCTCTGTGACGCCCTCATGGCGTTTCTCAAAACCGCGAATGACACGCTGAAAACCGTAGTATGGGGCTTTGATGTCATCGAACTTGTTATTCCCCCACCAGAAGCTGTCATTCTGCTCAATCACGGGGAGGGCAGGATCCAATCCGGCATGCACAAAGAGTAACTCGCCATTTTCTGTATACGCTGCGCGACGGAGAGCAATAAAGATATCGTTGTGCCCAGGATATGAGCGAATTTTCTCGCGGAGACGGTTGGTCCACTTAGCCATGGCGAGGATACCTTCGCGAATATACTTTCGAACTTCGTCCGGGGATTCACCATAAGCTGCCAGTGAATGGCCGACGTCATTGGCCACCATCCAGTCGAGGACATCAGCCGGTTGCGGGGCAAGCTGAAGCTGCAGGAGGCTGCGCCAGATTTCTTCCTGCGCGCCGCGAAGATAGACAATATCTTCCGGGATCATTCCGGGAAGACAAAGCCGATTGATTCGAAAGGACAAAAGTTCATCGAGAACCTCCTTTATTTTCGAACCGCGCCCGAGATAGTTTCCAAGGTATACAATCCTGTCACCATGCTCCCAACGCCCGGAAATCTTGTCATGCAGGGCCATGAGGGCATCCGCCTCCCCGTGGATTGACGCAACAGCCCATACCCGTCTAGTTGCGGTTAAACACCCGAATTTTTCTTTATATTTATTAGGCTTCATAGTTGCTCACAATGAAACCTCTGGTGAGGCTTGGCAAGTCCCACAAAGAAATTTGCGTTAAATTTATACAAAAAAAGCCCGGAAATACTTCCGGGCTTGGTTTGGCTTTTAAGTTACCGAAGTTCAGGCGGCTTTTAACACCTTCTGTACTTTCTCAGTAGCAGCATCAGCTTCAATTTGCTCAACCACGGCAAGTTCACGCGAAAGCCGCACAAGGGCAGCTTCATAAATCTGGCGTTCGCTATAAGACTGATCAGGTTGATCATCATTACGATGTAGATCCCGAACAACCTCGGCAATTTGTACAGGGTCGCCGGAGTTGATTTTCGCTTCATATTCCTGAGCGCGGCGGCTCCACATTGTGCGTTTTATGCGCGCACGGCCCTTAAGTGTATCCAATGCACTCTTCATCTTCTTTGGCGTTGACAAGGGGCGCATCCCAACATTCTTGGCTTGTTTTACCGGAACGCGGAGCGTCATTTTTTCATGGGCGAAATCGACGACATAGAGCGTCAGCGCCATTCCAGAAATTTCCTGCTCCTCGATACTGATAACCTGTCCAACGCCGTGGGTCGGATAAACCACATGATCGAGCGGTGCAAAATCCATTTCTTTAGTCATTTAAGTCCTTCTCATCAACCGCGGGAATTCGCAAATTTTTGCATTACTGCAAAAAAAAACAGCTACATATAAAGCGCTGCAGAAACTCAATTTAAACGTCAAAAATAGGCCACGTCACATTGAGTGCAAATAGAGATAACCGCCATTCACACATAACCACTGCTATAACAAACCTAACGTATGATAGGCATCATAGCACAAATTTGGGTGAAATGCTAATATTGTTGTATAAATCGTGAAGGTCTTGCGATTGTCAAGATGGCAGCGAACGCGCCCTTACACCTGGCCCCCAGGCTTCGGACTAAATTCCTCAGGGTATTTGTTAGGTTTGCCATCCCATTCTTCGGAGTCGGCCGGAGCCTCACCTTTTTGGGTAATATTCGGCCATGTTTCCGAATATTCCCGGTTAAGCTCCAAAAATTTTTCAGCGGCTTCTTCCGTATCGGGAAGGATGGCTTCAGCAGGGCATTCAGGCTCGCACACACCGCAATCAATACATTCATCAGGATGTATCACCAGCATGTTTTCGCCTTCATAAAAGCAGTCGACCGGACAGACCTCCACGCAGTCCATGAATTTGCAACGGATGCAATTTTCGGTAACAACGTAGGTCATGTTTCGTCTCCAGCCAGTTCGTCAAAGCAACAACAATACGATATCAATCGTCCTACTTTACGGATTATCGCTAATAACAAGGAAAAACAACCTTAAAATTAATGGACCGCAAAAAATCAGCCTTCATTAATACCGAGTCGGGCCATTACTCTTTTACGGGCATCACCGCGATCGCGATCATTAACATAAATAAGGCCCGCCACTCGGCGGACCAGATTAGCTTCGAATTTGCTCAAGACGCCATCGGCATAGGCTATTTCCCAAAGCATCTCAATCATCTGTACGCGCGTTTCAACCGGAAAGCTGTCCTTGACGGTCCGGGTAAAATAGAAGAGTTGTTCTGTTTCCGCCTGTGCTTTTTCCGCCTCCTGAACCAGTTCCCGTGCATCATCTTTCGAGATGCTGTAGTGACGGACCAGCACGTCGACAATCGCTTCGCGTTCCACATCCTGGTAATCGTCATCTGACAATGCCGCTTCGATCAACAACGCAGCTGTCGCGATATGCGCCTGATCCTGCGTTGCCGGCTCGTCAGTGCACTCGTTCGAAAGCAGGGATTTTAGGAAAGCAATCATGATTAACTCTGAAATATATTTTTCGGCCGGCGTTTTAAACGCGCCCGTGACATTGCTTGAATTTCTTGCCGGATCCACATGGACAGGGGGCATTACGTCGAACTTTGCCCCAGTTTTCCATGTTATTTCCTTCCGGGTCCAGCTTCGCCGCCTCAAACTCATTCTCACCAGTTACAGGGTCAATATGGGTCTCGGTCATTTCCTGCTCATCCGGTTCCGGCCGCCGCAGTTGCTCGGCCGGGTTTTGAAGTTCGACATGAGAGAGATAGGTCGTAACAGTTTCACGCAGCTGGTTCAGCATAAGCTCGAACATGTTGAACGCTTCGCTCTTGTACTCGTTAAGCGGATCTTTCTGGGCATAGGCCCGAAGAGAAACGCCCTGACGAAGCTGGTCAAGCTGAAGAAGATGATCTTTCCATGCCTGGTCGAGGATTTGCAATAAGACACTCTTCTCGACCATACGCATGACTTCCGGGCCGTAACGGACGGCTTTTTCTGCCATTTTGCGCTTTGCCGCATCTTTCAGGCGGTCGCGAATTTCCTCATCGGCGATTCCCTCTTCCGCAGCCCATTCATCTATGGGCAGGTCCAGAGCAAGCGTTTGTTGGCTGGCAAGCTTAAGTCCTTCCACATCCCATTGTTCCGGATATGCTTTTGGCGGGATATGCGTATCAACGAGGGTATCAATCACCTCTTCCTGCATGGTGGAGACAGTCTCCGAGACATCCTGCGTATCCATCAATTCAATGCGCTGTTCATAAATAACCTTGCGCTGGTCATTCATCACATCATCAAATTTCAAAAGATTCTTGCGTATCTCGTAGTTTCGGGCTTCGACCTTCTGCTGGGCTTTCTCCAGGGCCTTGTTAATCCAGGGATGCATAATAGCCTCGCCATCTTCAAGCCCCAGCTTGCGCAACATGCCATCCATACGCTCAGAGCCGAAAATACGCATCAGATCGTCCTGCAAAGAGAGGAAGAATCGTGATGTGCCCGGATCACCCTGCCGGCCGGCCCGGCCCCGAAGCTGGTTATCAATACGACGGGATTCGTGCCGTTCCGTTCCGATGACGAAAAGACCACCTGCGTCGAGAACCTGATTGCGTTGCTCTTGTATCTCCGCCTTCAATTGAGCTGTGATATTGGCGATTTCTGCTTCATCAACGACATCAACGGTTTTGGCCGCAATCATCATTTCTTCATTGCCGCCAAGTTTGATGTCTGTTCCACGCCCGGCCATGTTGGTTGCAATGGTGACGGCACCGATACGCCCTGCCTGACTGATGATTTCAGCTTCCTGCTCATGATAGCGGGCGTTCAGGACCTTATGAGGAATTTTCTTTTTATTGAGAAGATCTGAAAGCATCTCAGACTTCTCGATGGAGACGGTGCCCACTAGAACCGGTTGGCCCCGACTTACACACTCTTCAATCGTCGTAACGATAGCATCGTATTTTTCCTCGACCGTACGGTAAACTTCATCATCCGCATCAATACGGGACACAGGAACGTTGGTTGGGATTTCGATAACCTCAAGACCGTAGATTTCCTGAAATTCATCTGCTTCTGTCGCAGCTGTTCCCGTCATACCGGAGAGCTTGTTGTAGAGACGGAAGTAATTCTGGAAGGTAATCGATGCCAGAGTTTGGTTCTCCGGCTGAATTGTTACCTTCTCTCTGGCTTCCAGGGCCTGATGCAGCCCTTCCGAGAAACGACGGCCTTCCATCATTCGCCCGGTAAATTCGTCAATGATAATGACCTTGTCATCCTTGACGATATAATCCTTGTCCTTTTCGAACAGCTTATGCGCGCGGAGAGCCTGATTCAGGTGGTGAACAATCGTGACATTCTCGACGTCATATAGGTTATCGCCTTTGAGGAGTCCGGCCTCTTCCAGCACTTTCTCAATATTTTCCGTACCGTCTTCGGAAAAGCCGACTGTCTTGGTTTTTTCATCCACCTCGAAGTCGTCATCTTTCAGATTTGGGATAAGCGCATCTATAGCCAGGTAGAGTTCAGATGAATCTTCTGCAGGTCCGGAAATAATAAGAGGCGTACGAGCCTCATCAATCAGGATACTGTCAACTTCGTCGACAATCGCATAATTAAATCCGCGCTGAACAATTGCGGATTTTTCGAATTTCATGTTATCGCGGAGGTAATCGAACCCGAATTCGTTGTTCGTTCCATAGGTAATGTCTGCTGCGTAAGCGGCGCGTCGCCCTTCGTCATCGATACCGTGAACGATACAGCCCACGGAAAGGCCGAGTTTGGCAAAGACCTGTCCCATCCATTCGGAGTCACGACTCGCGAGATAGTCATTTACCGTGACCACATGCACGCCCTTGCCGGGCAACGCATTAAGATAAGCGGGCAGGGTAGAGACTAGTGTTTTTCCTTCACCGGTTTTCATTTCCGTGATCTTGCCCTGATGAAGGACAATGCCGCCAAGAAGCTGAACATCATAATGCCGCTCACCGAGGGCGCGCCACGCGGCCTCCCGGACACAAGCGAAAGCTTCAGGCAAGAGATCATCTAACTTGGTACCTGCCGCTAGGCGTTCTCTGAATTCCTGCGTCTTCGCCATCAGTTCGGCGTCGCTCAATGGCTTGATCTTGTCTTCAAACGCGTTGATTTCGTCAACTTTGGTTCGAACGACCTTAAGAGCCCTGTCATTCGGTGATCCGAAAAACTTTTTGGCAATAGAACCGAACATATCTGACTAAACTCCAGTCATGGGTTGCTTTTTCTAGATACGCAATTTCGCGCAGGAATAATCCAATAATAGCTTCTTCATTGAGGGAAAAACTATTTCTAGGACTATGGTGACAGATAAGCGGCTAGCGCAGTCATGTCAATCTATCCGGCACGGGAGAAGCAAAAACGGGCGAATTTTATGTCAAAAATATGGAAAAAAGACTACTGGAAGGATGAAAGGTTGTTCTGGTGTGAAATATTACTATATTCGCTTGAACTCTTGACGCGCGGGAAGGCCGGGTTGGCTTTTTCAACTACGCATATACGGATTGGGACTCTAATATTATGAAATCACTACATTATTTTTCACTGGCTCTGGTTGGTGCGCTCTGTCTTGCCATCGGCTACTATGTGGGGACGCAGGACGGATCCTTGACAGATATGAATTCGGTCGTTTCCGAGGATGTAGTGAAGGAAACCGGAGAAAGTACCGCAGTTGTGGAAGGCGAAGTTCTTGCGACAGTGAATGGAAAAGAAATCACCGACTCAGATATCCAGACACTTTATGCATCGTTGCCCCCGCAGTATCGTCAGGCGCCATTTGAGTTCATCAAAGACCAGCTTTTGCAGCAGCTTATCAGCATGGAAGTTATTTCCCAGGCCGCTCAAACAGAAAATATGGCAGATCGTAAAGAATTTCAGGATCGTTTGAATACGGTTCGCACGCAGTTAATGCAGGAATTCTATATCAAGACCAAGATGGATGAGTTGGTGACAGAAGAACTTCTGAAAGAAGAGTATGAGAAGAGTGTCGCCGACTTTAAACCTGAAGAAGAGCTCCACGCACGGCATATTTTGCTCAAGACTGAACAGGAAGCAAATGATGTTATTAAATTGCTAGACGACGGCGGTGATTTCGAGGAGCTTGCGAAGGAATACTCTACTGGTCCATCCGGCCCTAATGGAGGTGATCTCGGCTATTTTACAAAAGGAAGCATGGTCCCGGAATTTTCTACGGCAGCCTTCGACATGAATGTCGGCGATTATAGCAAGACTCCTGTGAAAACACAGTTCGGCTACCATGTCATCAAGGCTGAAGATAAGCGCAACACAGAAGCGCCATCCTTTGAGGAAAAAGAGGCGGAACTGCGCGCTCAGGTCAGCAGTTCAGTTATTGACACGTTGCTTGAAGAATTGAAGGCTGATGCCTCTATCGTCCTGATGACGCCTGCTGAAGATGAGAAGGCAGAAGACGCAAATAAAGAAAATGCCGACGATGAAAAAGCTAAAACGGAATAGCGGTTTATAGAGCTATTCAAAATAGATTAAGAAGGCCCGGGATTCCCGGGCCTTTTTCTTTTTGATATGTTGCGGGCTTTAGGCGTCTGTTGTGGGTAACCAGGGAACTTCGGCAATATCAACGCCTTCTTCTCGAAGTTCATTACTTTCCTCAGGAGTTGCTTCCCCGTAAATGCCGCGACGCTCGATTTCGCCATAATGTATTTTGCGGGCTTCTTCCGCAAACCGGGGGCCGACATAATCACAATTTTCTTCCACGGTTTTACGAATCTCACGAAGCGCAATCATAGCCGCGGCCGCATTTTCGGCCTCTTTATTGGCTATTTCATCGCGGCGAGGCGCAGTATTCCTACCTTTGCGCGGAACCGCAGGCGCCATCGGGGCCTTTTCGACACTTGTTGATCCGCAAACAACGCATACGACATCGCCAACGCTAGCCTGCTCATCATAAGTGGCGCTGTTTTTGAACCATGCTTCAAACACATGGGCATTTTCGCATTTAAGACCGTATTTAATCATTTGCAGAGTTTATTATGTTTACAAAAGTTCTATCATCCTAAGAAATAATCTTTTTCCTGTTAAACACAAGCCCTCGTTAGTTTGAAAAGGGAGTTTCATGCGCCCCATATCACCGTGGATCGAAAAATATGCACCGCAGATTCCAGATGATAAATCGGTTCTGGATATAGCCTGCGGTGGTGGTCGACATAGCCTATACCTGCTTGATCTCGGGCACAATGTAACGGCAGTGGATATAGATACATCTCTTATCGCGGCCTATCAGGGGCGGGCAGGGCTTTCCATAGTTCAGGCGGACCTGGAGAAGGGAGGCTGGCCTTTCCCCGTGGGAGCGTTCTCCGGCATCCTTGTAGTCAATTATCTCTGGCGACCGTTGTTTGCGGACATTGTCACATCGTTGGCTCCAGGAGGCATCCTGCTGTACGACACATTCGCGCAAGGCAACGAGAAGTATGGCCGCCCGAAAAACCCGGATTTTCTACTCGCACCAGAAGAGCTTATCGACAGTTTTGGTGGCGAGCTTGACGTGATAGATTTTTTTGAAGGGGATATCGAAATTCCGACACTCGCCAGCCGTCAATCTATTGCCGCAAGAAAGCCGCTTTAGAAGAACTATTCTGCTGCATTCGCCACGGATTCCGGCGCCTGAACGGTAAAGTCCCTGATATTTTTCAGGTTGGGAATCTGCTGGCGCCGCCTGGCAATATCCGCCATGTCAATCTTTGCAGTGATGAAACCCGGCTCTTCCCCTGCCTCCGCCAGAATTTTACCCCATGGATCAATGATTAGCGAATGACCATAGGTGCGTCTTTTCTCTGTGTGCTGGCCGCATTGGGCCGGGGCGATAACAAAAGCGCCATTCTCAATCGCCCGGGCGCGGAGCAGTATATGCCAGTGGGCCTGACCCGTTGTTGCCGTAAAGGCCGCAGGTACTGTAAAAACGCCGGCACCGGCAAGCGCAAGCTTCTGGTATAGATGGGCAAAACGAACATCATAGCACACCGACATTCCAACCGTTCCCCAGGAGGTTTCAACCAGATGTGCCGCGTCGCCAGGCGCATAGGCACGGCTTTCCTTGTGAGCTTCGCCATTATCCAGTTCGACGTCGAACATGTGGATCTTATCATACTGAGCGCCAATTTGTCCGTCTGGACGGATCAGAAATGAACGATTGGCCAGTCGATCATCATCTGGTTTCTTGATCACAAGCGAGCCAGCCAGAATCCACTTTCCCGTTTCCTCGGCGAGGGAACGGAAAGCTTTGAGGGTAATGTCCTCCTCCTGTAACTGCGCCTTGGCGCGTGCTTCCACCTTGTTAGGTTCCAGCATGTTGGTCACCTCAGGTGTCGCAATGAAATCGGCTCCGGCCTTTGCCGCTTCCCGAATCAACGACGTCGCGGTACTTAGGTTTTCCTGAACGTTGCCCGTGCTCGTTAATTGTACGCAAGCCGCCGTAAAAGATGACATTCTATTCTCCTTCCAGGATCAGCGAATCCCAAGAATCTGATCAAGTTTCCCATTCGCGTCCAGCATGTGGATATAATCACTATCACCGATATGGTCGCCATCAATGAAAATTTGAGGAACGGTATGTGCACCATCGGCGCGCCGCGTCATTTCCTGACGCAGGTCGCCTGCCACAGTAACATCTATTTCCTTGTAGTTTACACCTTTGCTCTTGAGCAGCTTTTTAGCGCGGGAGCAGAAGGGGCAAAACATTGTTGTATAAATTTCTACATTTTTCATGGCTTACTTCTTTACGTCAATTATCTGGTACTGGCCTGACAGTATTATATAGCGGTGTTTGTTGCTCGAACAACCCGACTAAAGGTGAGGACATCAACTTTTAAAGCTCCTCCCTTCAGCAGGCTTTTACTGCAGGCATTAACAGTTGCGCCAGTTGTCAGAACATCGTCAATCAGCAATATTCTTGCCCCTTCCAACAAGGCTTCTCGTGCTGGATTAACCTTGAAAACTCCCTGCACATTCCGATGGCGGGCTTTCGCGCTTAACCCTCCTTGTGTTCGTGTTGGGCGTGTCCTTATGACAAGATCGTGCACTGCTGGTTTACGCGCAAGTCTCGCAACCTCCTTAGCAAGGAGAGCGGACTGATTGAAGCGTCGTTTGATCAATCTTCTGTGATGTAGCGGAACGGGGCAGATAAAGTCACAATCACCGATCAGATCCACACCCGCACGGTGCATCCAGTTTGCAAAGGTCGGCGCCCGATTGGTCTGATCCGAATGTTTATATCCGAGAATCATATTGCGGCTCGACTCGTCATATTTAAGAACGGCACGTGCTCTTGAAAAGACGGGGGGGCGTTTCAGGCAGGCTGCACAAATCAATCCATCGCCAGCATCATACTCAAATGGAAAACCGCACATTTCGCAAAACGGTGCCGAAATATAAGTCATCTCGGGCCAGCATTGAGCACAGAGATTGCCAGGGGTATCAATTGGTTCAGCGCAATTGACGCAACCCGGTGGAAAGATCGCGTCCAGGGCCGTTTTTTGTATCTGCGCTAACAATCTGGTCGTGTCGGATATGCTCATTTAGGGGAGAATATACGGAAAAGACAATCGAATCCAAATCATTAAAAAGAACATTAAGTGTTAATGTTAGTCTGGGTAATTGTTTCCATCCCATGAAGATGCCATAAAAGCCGAATGAGAAAAATAACGTCGTTACTTCCTCCAGAACAGGTAATTTTTGACCGAAAGCTTGTTGCCAATCACCGAAATCGGGCCGCTAGGCTTGATTGGCCGCGGCATCGATTTCTTTTTGATGAAATCGCGGGGCGGCTGGCCGAACGGCTTCTTGATATCAATCATTCTTTCAGTCTTGCACTGGATCTGGGTGGCCGGGATGGCATGTTTGGTGAAAAGCTATTAGCCATGAAGAAGGTTGACCGTGTAATCAGAACGGACCTTTCTGCGGAAATGCTGGATAAGGCAACAGAACCATCCGTTGTGGCCGATGAGGAATTTCTTCCGTTTAAGGAAAATTCTTTTGATCTGGTCGGCAGCGTTCTCGGCCTTCATTGGACAAATGATCTTCCCGGCGCGCTTTCTCAGATTGCAAAATCGCTCAAACCAAATGGACTGTTTTTGGGGGCGCTTTTTGGCATTGATAGTCTTCAGGAGTTGAAAGCGTGCCTGATCGAGGCGGAATCGGAAATAAAAGGTGGGGTTAGCCCGCGCATTTCTCCTTTTACCGAGGTTCGCGATGCCGGTGCATTGCTCCAGCGCGCTGGGTTGGCGCTTCCGGTCACCGATGTAGACGTCATCACCCTAAAATATGAACATCCATTTGCCCTAATGCAGGAGTTGCGGGGGATGGGGGAAACAAATGCACTCATCGAGCGGCAGAAACATTTTACGCAACGCCGTATTCTGCTACGCGCAGCAGAGCTTTATATAGAGAATTATGCTGACGCGGATGGTCGTGTCCCCGCGACTTTCCAGGTTATCTATATGTCGGGATGGGCGCCCCATGAAAGCCAGCAAAAGCCGATTGCCCGAGGCAGCGGTAAAGTAAATCTGCGAGACTATCTGGAAAAATAGTATTCTTTCGCGCTTACGTGAAAGTAAAAATATTTCTTCGTTAAATGGTTGCGGGCTGCATGCATTTCAGCCGATAGTACCCCTATCGTCAATTCAACGCTTGATCGCGAGTATTATGTAAAATGCGTAAAATTGAAGAAATCCTGAACGGGCGTGATATGAACGCGCAAGAGTACAGGATTATTAATCACTTCTGGACTGAAGTTCGCGTTATTCGAGGAAGGCGGGATCCTAGTCAGACTAAAAATCGCTACCTTGTGGGGTTAGCGCTTAGTTATCGTCGCATGAGTCAGCGGGAGATTGATCTGGAAACACTGGCGTCTCTTACAGGCCTTGGCAGGTCGAGCCTGCAAAAAACCCTTCGGAACATGGCCAAGGATAAGCTTGTTAAGCTGGAGAGGGATCCAGAAGACCTGCGACGTACTTTGGTAAAGCCGACCCAGTATTATCTTGACCAGTCCCTCAATATGTATGAAGAAACCCGCGCTCTCATTGAGGTAACCGCACAACAATTGAAAGCTGCTAAGGATTAATGTGACCACTAGTAGCAATAAAAACAGTTGCCATGGCAAGTGTTTTCGTTTGTAATTTCTAATGTACCCTAGAAGAAATCATGGCGCTTGGTGCCTGCCCTGATTTCTAGCTCATTTAATTGAGAATTGGGTAGCTTAGGTCGGCTTTTGGATGAGGAGAAAGTCCAAATGCCGACCTTTTTGATTTATGCGGCATATCTTCCATCATTACAATAAATCACGAAGCATGGCGACCAAGGGAATATCTGCAGGTGGCATTTCAAAATCTACGAGCCGGTTGGCGCGCACCCATTTGAGTGTCTGGCCCTCCACGGGGCGAGGTATTCCTTTCCAGCGACGACAAACATACAGCGGCATCAGCAGATGAAACTTTTCGTAGATATGGCTGGCGAACGTAAACGGCGCGAGGCAGGCTTCGGTTACATCGATAGCAAGCTCTTCCTTTAACTCACGGATAAGTGCTGTCTCCGGCGTTTCTCCGGCTTCGATCTTGCCGCCCGGAAATTCCCAGAGGCCGGCCATGCTCTTGCCCTCAGGTCGTTGGGCGATCAGGACCCGGTTCTCGTCATCGACAAGGGCAACGGCTGCGACAAGCACTGTAGTTCGTAATGACATCTCGTTTTTAACTTCGGTAATCGGCATTGATCTCAATATATCCATGGGTAAGGTCACAGGTCCAGGCGAAGGCGCTTCCATTACCGACTGCAACATCAACCTCTAGCTCGATTTCCTGCCCCTTCATGTGCGGCGTAACCGCTGTCTCCTGATATGAGGGTGCGCGAGAGCCGTTTTCGGCGATCAGAACGCCGCCAATCTTGAGGTTCATCTTATCGCGATTCGCTTTTTCACCAGATTTCCCAACAGCCATAATAACCCGGCCCCAGTTTGCGTCTTCGCCGGCGATGGCGGTTTTCACAAGCGGGGAATTGGCAATAGCGAGCGCAATTGTTTTCGCGGCGGAATCACTCTCTGCACCTGTGACCTTGACCGTAATAAATTTGCTGGCCCCTTCACCATCCCTCGCAACCTGCTGTGCGAGATCGGTCATGACCTCAAGTAAGGCTTTTTTGAAATTAGCAAGGCTCTCACCAGATGCGTCCACAGGAGGTCCATTCTCCGCACGGCCAGTTGCAAACAGCAAAACGCTATCACTCGTCGATGTGTCAGAATCAACGGTTACGCAGTTAAAGCTTTTCTCATTCGCTTCGCTCAGCATTTGCTGAAGTACGTCGGCGGGAATAGCGGCGTCCGTATAGAGGAAAGCGAGCATCGTTGCCATATCTGGAGCAATCATGCCGGACCCCTTTGCGAATCCAGCAATCATGACTTCTTTCTCACCTATCTTTGCGGTCGCGGCTGCACCTTTGGCAAAAGTATCGGTGGTTAGAATACAATTAGCTGCCGATTTGCCGCCATCAATCGAAAGGTCTTCTGCAAGGCGGGGAAGCAGGTTGGTAATTTTCTCAGTTGGGACGGGCTCGCCGATTACACCCGTCGAGGCGATATAGATATGCTCCGGCGGCGCATTTAACAATTGCGCTGCAGCGGTGGCTGTATCCTCCACGGTTTTCAAGCCGGCGGCACCGGTGAAAACATTCGCTATCCCGGCATTGACAACGAGTCCCCGCGCAATGCCGATGGACAGGATTTTGCGGTCCCAGTCAACCGGAGCGCCGGGCATTGTGTTTTTGGTAAATACACCAGCAACCGTAGTTCCAGGTGCAAACTCTGCCAACATGACATCATCACGGCCTTTGTAGCGCATCCCGGAATTGCCGCAAGCAAATCGGACGCCTGCAATTTCTGGAAGATCAGGAAAAGTCGCAGGCGCAAGTGGAGATTTTTTTAACGTCATGGCGGATCTCTTTGTTAAACAAACCATCCCATTACGGCAAAGGCCTGCTGTTGGTCAATTCTGATTTAACTGGGATTATTCAGGCTTGATCGCTGCGAGCAAATAATTGACGCTTAGATCCTTGCTCAAATGCCAGCGGTTTTCGAGAGGATTATAGGTGGCGCCAGAGATATCCCGAACAGTGAGGCCATTGCCGCGAACAAGCCGGGCAACTTCCGAGGGCTTCAAGAATTTCTTCCAGCTGTGAGTTCCCTTCGGTAGCCAGCGCAGGACATATTCCGCACCGACTATTGCAAAGGCGAAGCTTTTAGCCGTCCGATTTAAGGTGGCGATAAACATAACGCCGCCTGGTTTGAGAAGATTTGCGCAGGCTTCAACAAACCCTTCGATATCGGCGACATGCTCAATGACTTCCATATTCAGGATCACATCAAATTGTTCTCCAGCGACGGCGAGGTCTTCGGCCGTTGTATATCTATAGTCAATTTCCAATCCGGATTTTTCCGCGTGCAGTTTCGCAATCTGGATATTTTTCTCAGATGCGTCCGCAGCAACAACGTCTGCCCCAAGGCGCGCCATCGGCTCGGAGAGCAATCCGCCGCCGCAGCCAATATCAAGGACCCGTAGTCCCTTAAAGGGTTTCAACTTGACCACAGCGTCGTCTGTTTGCAATCCGAAATGATCGATAACGGTGTCGCGGATATAACCAATCCGAATCGGATTGAACTTGTGAAGTGGTTTGAACTTCCCGTTCTCATCCCACCATTCATCCGCCATCGCTGCAAAATTGGCGATTTCACCGGGATCCACTGATTTCGACTTGGCTGTCTTGTTCATAATTACCTCGTCGCAATATGCCTTAATAAAAGTTGTTGTTGTGCAATAAAAATCATCGCGGTGCTTGCCCCACACCCTCTCTTAAGTATAAGTATACGCTCCTTTAAGACCAAAGGGTATTTGTGACTTTTAGATAATATTTGAACCCTCGCGGTGAGCGGGGGGAGAGGTAATGCGGCCATGGCGCGGCTGGTAATGAAATTTGGCGGTACATCTGTTGGCACGGTAGAGCGGATTAAGAATGTAGCGCGCAAGGTTAAACGGGAAGTAGACGCTGGCCATGAAGTTGCGGTCGTTGTTTCGGCAATGTCCGGGGAAACTAATCGCCTGGTCGATCTCGTCTCTGATATGTCTAGCCTGCATGATGCGCGTGAGTATGACGTTGTCGTCTCAAGCGGAGAACAGGTAACGACCGGGCTTTTGTCACTTGCGCTCCAGGATCTCGGGGTATCGGCACGATCATGGCTCGGCTGGCAAGTTCCCATTAAAACGAGCGCCGTGCACAGCGCGGCTCGTATTGAACAAATTGATTGTAGCGAGATCAGTAAACGGTTCGCAGAAAAGCAGGTTGCGGTTTGTGCGGGTTTCCAAGGTATCGGTTCAGATAACAGGATAACCACCCTGGGCCGAGGCGGTTCCGATACGTCTGCGGTGGCCTTGGCGGCCGCATTAGAGGCTGATCGATGTGATATCTACACGGATGTGGATGGTATTTATACCGCTGATCCGCGGATCGCGACAAAGGCCGCAAAACTTGATAAAATTACATATGAGGAAATGCTTGAACTGGCGTCCTTGGGCGCGAAGGTCCTGCAAACGCGATCTGTTGAGATGGCGATGAAACATCGGGTTAAGCTGCAGGTCCTTTCCAGCTTCGAAGACTTGCCGGGAACATTGGTTGTAGATGAGGAAGATATTGTGGAACATCAGGTTGTAAGCGGCGTTACCTATACCCGCGATGAAGCCAAGGTGACGTTACAACAGGTCGCGGACCGGCCGGGTGTGGCCGCGCTTGTCTTTGGCGCACTGGCGGATGCGAACGTAAATGTGGATATGATTGTCCAGAACGTTTCGGAAGACGGCAAGGCAACGGACCTGACCTTTACGGTTGGCCAAAAAGAAATTACACAGGCGTTAAGCGTCCTTGATAAACTCAAGGGAGAGGTTGCCTGCAAGGCGATTGTTCCGGATTCTGATGTCGTCAAGGTGTCGATCGTTGGTATGGGCATGCGCAGCCATGCAGGTGTGGCTAAGACCATGTTTGCGGCGTTGGCGGAGAAAGGGATCAACATACAGGTTATTTCCACATCCGAAATCAAGGTAAGTGTGCTGCTGGCTGAGGAATATACAGAACTTGCGGTGAGAACTTTGCATACCGCCTTTGGACTGGATGCGGCGTAATATGGGGGATCTCGTAATAAACGCCGCGCCAAACCTGCAAACCGCTTGGAAGCGCGGATGCGAGTTCCTTGGAACCAAATACGCCATACTTGGGGGCGCAATGTCCTGGGTATCGGAGCGCAATCTTGTGGCCGCGATTTCAAACGCTGGAGGCTTCGGTGTCATTGCTTGTGGTGCAATGACCCCAGACCTGTTGGAGACGGAGATCAAGGCAACGCAGGAGCTGACTAATAAGCCTTTCGGCGTTAATTTAATCACCATGCATCCGGATCTGGATAAGCTGATTGATGTTTGCTTGTCCCTGAACGTTAGTCATGTGGTTCTCGCCGGCGGTGTGCCCACTAAGGAGACAATTCTCAAAATCAAGGAAGGGGGCGCGAAAACGGTTTGTTTTACCCCTACCTTTGCACTTGGGAAAAAGCTCATTCGTACGGGCGCGGATGCGCTGGTAATCGAGGGAATGGAGGCGGGTGGTCATATCGGACCCGTTTCGACAAGCGTTCTGGCGCAGGAAATCCTCCCCAATATTACGGATGTCCCCGTTTTTGTCGCAGGGGGTATCGGGCGCGGAGAAGCGATTGCCACATATCTGAGAATGGGAGCGTCGGGCTGTCAGCTTGGCACCCGTTTCGTCTGTGCGCATGAATCTATTGCTCATCCGGACTTCAAGAAGGCATTTATGCGTGCGAATGCTCGTGATGCGGTAACGACTGTGCAAGTCGATCCCATGTTTCCTGTTATCCCTGTCCGGGCCCTTAACAATGAGGGAGGCAAGAAATTTATCGAAACACAGCATGAGGTGATCGCGAAATATAGAGCCGGAGAAATGGACCTCGAAACGGCCCAACTTGCTATCGAGCATTTCTGGGCAGGGGCTCTTCGCCGTGCTGTTATTGACGGTGATGTTGAATATGGTTCTGTCATGGCCGGCCAGAGTGTGGGCATGGTCAAGAAAGAACAATCAATCGAGGAGATTATGGAAGAACTCGTGAGCCAGGCACGGGAATCTTTCGAAAATTATGGAGACCAAAGGGACGGGTCATAAATGAGCGGTCTGGGGATCAGTGCGCCGAGATTGCTGCTTCGCAAGCTCCACCAGGTTATGGCGGGGCATGGCGATGCGGAACAGCGCCTGAACGAGATCGTCAGACTGATCGCTGGCAACATGATTGCCGAAGTATGTTCTTGTTATCTGCGTCGGGCGGGAGATGTCTTAGAGCTCTACGCGACCGAAGGCCTGAAGAAAAACTCTGTTCATAAGACGCGGTTGCGGTTTGGTGAAGGGCTTGTCGGCGATATCGCTGCCCATGCGCGTCCTCTTAATCTTTCGGATGCGCAGTCACACCCGCAATTTGCCTATCGACCGGAAACCGGGGAAGAGGAATATCATTCCCTTCTTGGTACACCGATTTTGCGTGGCGGCCGCCTTATTGGCGTTCTGGTTGTCCAAAATAGAACCCGACGCACCTATACTGAAGAGGAGGTCGAGGCGCTACAGACGGTTGCTATGGTGGTGGCAGAACTCGTCAGCTCCGAGCAGATGGTGTCGGCGACGGAGTTCTCGGATACAGCCGGTAATGCGACCTTACCTCATCATATCAACGGACGCATACTGGCAGAGGGATTGGGCGCAGGAACTGCGTTGTTACATGAACCGCGAATTGAGGTCGTACATGCGATTTCGAACAATCGCGCTAAAGAGCTGGCCCGCTTAAATTCGGCTGTTAATTCACTGCAAAGCGCCGTTGAAAAACTCCTGGTCGCGACGAACACGCTTTTTAAGGATGAATCAAAGGAAATTTTTGAAGCCTACAAAATGTTTGCCCATGACAAGGGGTGGCTGAAAAAATTACAGGACGCGGTTAACACGGGATTGACAGCAGAGGCCGCGATCAAGCGCGTTCAGGATGATACTCGCGCTCGTATGAAGGAGATCACAGACCCTTATCTGCGAGAGCGGTTGTCAGAGCTCGATGACCTCGCCAATCGGCTTTATCTCCACCTTGATGGACGCTCGCAAATTGATCGACGAAATCTTGAGAAGGATACGGTCGTGGTTGCGCGGAATATGGGAGCCGCCGAACTTCTGGATTACGACCGTCGGCATCTAAAAGCTGTCGTGTTGGTGGAAGGCACAAGGTCCAGCCATGTCGCCATCGTTGCGCGTGCTCTTGGTGTGCCAGTTGTTGGCCAGTGCGCGGATGTGCTCGACGCTGTGGAACAGGGAGAACTGATCCTTGTTGACGCCGAGCATGGCCAGGTATTCCTGCGCCCCGGCGAGGATGTTCAACAAGCATTCTCCCGAAGCCTGCGCCAACGTGCGCAGCGGCAGGCAAAGTACGCTGCACTGCGGGACAAACCAAATATATCCAAGGATGGTGTACCGCTAAGCCTGAATGTAAATGCCGGGCTGCTTATCGATATCGACCATTTTCCGGAATTAGGTGCCGATGGAATAGGTCTTTTTCGAACTGAACTGCAATTTATGGTTCGTTCCCAGATGCCAAAAATTGACGAACAAACGCAGCTTTATTCGCGTGTTCTCGATAAAATGAATGGGAAGCCGGTTATTTTTCGAACGCTTGATATCGGCGGTGATAAATTTTTGCCCTATCTAAAAACAAAACGGGAAGAAAATCCGGCACTTGGCTGGCGTGCCATTCGAATTGGGCTTGATCGTCCGGCATTGCTGCGCAGCCAACTTAGGGCTTTGGTTCAGGCGGCTGCGGGCCGCGAATTGTCGTTGATGTTCCCGATGATAGCAGAAGTGACGGAGTTTTTGGAAGCCAAGGCAATCCTGAATAAAGAAGTGGAACGGGCATCGCAAAAGAAAGCGGGTCCACCTAAAAAAGTAAATGTCGGTACAATGATAGAGGTTCCCTCAATCGTATGGCAATTGCCGCACTTACTAAAAGAAGTCGATTTTATTTCTGTCGGGTCAAATGACCTGATGCAGTTTTTCTTCGCCGTTGATCGGGGCAATCCGAAAATAAGTGATCGCTATGATACGTTAAGCCCAAGTTTGTTAATGCTTTTGCGTAATATTGCGGACCATTGCGAACAGGCGGGAAAACCCTTCTCTATCTGCGGCGATATTGCGGGAAGACCTTTAGAGGCGATGGCTTTGCTTGGTCTGGGGTATCGGAATTTTTCGATGTCTTCTGAAACCTTAGGTCGGGTCAAGGAGATGGCACTTAGCACTAATATTGGAAAGCTGGAAAATTTTGTCCGAGGCCTTTGCCAGTCTCGGGATCATTCGGTGCGCGATCAACTACGCGCATTCGCTCGGGATCATTCGATTATAATATAGATTTTGAACTTTCCTTATTTTTGCCGATAATGGCGATTAAGCTGTTGAGACAAGTTAAATAGCGGTAATTTTGGCGTTCCATTATGACGAGAGACAGCAACCGACGAAATGTCGTGAAACAACCTAACCTGTTTAGCAGAAATGCGGCCAAGGAGAATAGGTTGTCGTTCAAGGCGACAGACGAGAATATTGATTTGGCAGAAGAAAGCCCGTTTACTGTGGGGGCTCAATTGCGTGCGGCCCGCGAAGCAAAAGGCCTTTCGCTGCATCAGGTTGCAGATATCTTGCGTCTGAAGGCAAGCCAGGTCCATGCGCTGGAAGAGGGTAATTTTAGCAGTCTGCCAGGGCAGACATTTGTTACCGGATTTTTACGCTCCTATGCGAATTTGCTGGATCTTGACGCGGTTGCAATTGTCGAGTTGTACAAGCACGAAGAGGGGGGCGGTTTACACGTGCCCTCTCTTGCATTTCCTGAACCAACTTCAGGTGGACGTATTCCAGGCGCGGGCATTCTTCTTGGAACATTTGTCGTGGCTCTGGTCTTGCTCGCCGGATGGTTCCTGTATCAGGAAAGTGAAAGTATTGATTTTGAACGGGTTGCTGAATTGCCAGAACATCTGGCAAGCAAAGTCCGGGATTTGGAGGATTTTGGATCCGAAAACACTCCGGATGCCCGTGGTCTAGACAATGGCGTGCAAGGCCCGCAAAATATAACAGAAATACCACTTCAAACTTCGATAGAGCCCCCTGAAATTAAAGTTGGGGAAAATACTGACCTCGAAACTTTAAAGGAAGATGTCGCGGCAAGTAATCCAGACGAGGTGACGACCCAAGTAGAAGTGGCGAGCGATACGCTGGAAGGAAGCAACCCTCAAGTCACAGAACCGATTGCGAGTCGTGAGTCAGAAGGAACTGCGGTTGCGTCTTCCGATAGCAGTGAAGCCCTAACAGCTAGTGAGACAGCCGAAGCGACGATAAATGAAGGGGCTTCTATCGCTGCCGACACGTCACAAGCGGCTTCGCCCGATGAAACGCAGATCGCAACTGTTGCGGAGACAACTGAAGAGGAAGCGGCGGTGCCACCGGTATCCGAGCCGCCTGCAGAATCCGTCGGGGCCTATCCACAGGATACGCTGGCGAGCGCGTCCGTCGACCAATTAGAGTCAACCGAGGCGCCGGAAAGCCCTTTGCCTCGCACGTTCGGTGTTGAAAATGCGGATGTCCGGGTCGTGCTTCGTGCGACAGCGGAAAGCTGGGTAGAGGTCAAGGCTGCGGACCAAAAACCCGTGTTGTCCAGGGTGCTAAAACCGGGTGATGTTTATATGGCACCAAATTCACCAGACCTCTTGCTAACGACCGGTAATGCAGGTGGTCTTGAGATTCGGGTTGACGGGAAAGAAATCAGGTCTCTTGGTGGTACCGGCACAATTTTGCGCGGTGTCCCGCTCCTTGCGGAAAGCCTGCTTGAGAATAACGGATTACAATAGCCGCGAATCCTCTTTCTGGATACTGTCGACTAATTGTAGCGCTTGTAATTTCTGTGAATTACAGCCATTTTAGGCGAAATTCAGGGCTACGGCTCTTTTTGACGCAAATATATAAAGTATGACCCCATGAGCATCAGACCCTATCGAGATATTATCCGCCGAAAATCACGCCAGATTAATGTTGGTGATGTGGCCGTTGGCGGCGATGCGCCAATAACCGTGCAGTCGATGACCAATACTTTGACGTCGGACGCCAAGGCTACTATTGCGCAAATTCAGGCGCTGGAAGAAGCCGGCGCGGATATGGTTCGGGTTTCGTGCCCCGATGAGGCGAGCACGGCGGCGCTGAAAGAAATAATTCGTGAAACCCGCGTACCCATTATTGCGGATATCCATTTCCACCATAAACGCGGTATCGAGGCTGCCGAGGCCGGCGCCGCTTGCCTGCGGATCAATCCAGGAAATATCGGTTCTGCTGATCGGGTTCGTGATGTCGTTAAGGCCGCTGTGGATAATAATTGTTCCATGCGGATCGGGGTTAATGCCGGAAGTCTTGAGCGGGAACTTCTGGAGAAATATGGCGAACCCTGTCCAGAGGCAATGGTAGAATCAGCTTTGAACCATGCCCGGATCCTCGAAGATAATGACTTCTTTAATTTTAAGATTAGCGTGAAGGCCTCAGATGTTTTCCTGTCTGTGGCGGCTTATCAAGGGCTGGCCGAGGCTTGCGATTACCCGCTGCATCTCGGTATAACAGAGGCTGGCGGGTTGTCTTCGGGAACGGTAAAATCCTCGATCGGTCTTGGCATGCTGCTTTGGTCCGGCATCGGCGATACAATCCGGGTTTCTCTATCCGCCGACCCTGTCGAGGAAATCAAGGCGGGTTATGAAATCCTGAAAAGTCTCGGTCTGCGACGTCGTGGTGTAACCATTATTTCCTGCCCGTCCTGCGCGCGACAGGCGTTTCCCGTGATCAAGACGGTTGAACGGCTCGAAGAACGGCTGGCCCATATTCAAACACCGCTCACTCTTTCGATCATTGGCTGCGTTGTTAATGGCCCGGGGGAGGCGCGGGAGACCGACATCGGTCTTACGGGCGGCGGTAAAGACAATCATATGGTTTACTTGAGCGGTCTCACGGATCATAAGGTAGCCACAGGGGATATGGTTGATCATATTGTTGAGCTAGTTGAAGCGAAGGCGGCTGAACTAGAAGCGCTGAATGCCAGCGATGAGGCGACGGAAGCCCAAGTTAGCAAACAAATTGCCTGATCCCACCTTTAGAGATTTTTACTAAACGGAGATAAAGACGTGTCACTACCTCAGCCAGTCCGCGGCACCCATGACCTGTTGCCCGAGGATTATTTGCGCCATGCCCATGTGCGGGAGACAGCCCGCGAGATGGCATCGCGTTTTGGGTATGCGGAGATGGCGACGCCGATTTTTGAGTTTACCGAGGTTTTCGCGCGAACCATGGGGGAAAGCTCTGATGTGGTATCGAAGGAGATGTATTCTTTCGAAAGCCGAAGCGGGGAAAGCATGACGCTGCGCCCGGAGTATACTGCCGGGATCTGCCGCGCCTTTATCAGTAACGGCCTGCAACAGAATGTCCCCTTCAAGGCATTCGCGGCGGGTCCGATGTTCCGGTATGAGCGCCCGCAAAAAGGTCGGCAAAGACAGTTCCATCAGATTGATGTGGAGTGCATTGGCGCCGCGGAGGCGAAGGCAGACATAGAGGTGATCGCCGTTGGTGCCTCGATCCTTCACAAGCTGGGTGTGCTTGAACATTGTACTCTCGAGATCAATACTCTTGGTGATCAGGAAAGCCGCGAGGCTTATCGTGCAGCGCTCGTCGACTATTTTAGTGACCACAAGTCCAGCCTTTCCAAGGATAGTCTTGACCGGTTGGGGCGCAACCCGCTTCGTATTCTTGACAGCAAGGATAAGGGTGATCGGATACTTGTTGAAAATGCCCCGCTGTTTACCGATTACCTCAACAGCTTTTCGAGTGAATTCTTTGCGGAGGTACTCGATGGGTTATCGCTTCTTGGTATCAATTATGAACTGAATCGGCGCCTGGTGCGTGGGCTTGACTACTACACGCATACTGCTTTTGAATTCGTGACAACGGCACTTGGTGCCCAAGGTGCGGTGATTGCCGGCGGTCGCTATGATGGACTAATCGAAATGCTTGGCGGAAAACCAACGCCAGGAATTGGTTGGGCAGGAGGAATTGAGCGCCTCGCTATGCTGATGGATGATGTCCCGATCGCCGAGCGCCCCATTGCGATTGTACCAGTGGGGGAGACCGCGGAGGCATTCACGGCGAAACTCGCTTATCAACTCAGGCAGGAAGGGCTAAACATTGAAATGGCCTTCAAAGGTAATGTTGGCAAACGCATGAAACGGGCGAACAAGCTAAACGCTCGTGCTGCCGTCCTAATTGGCGAAGATGAACTCGCTCGTAATGTTTGTAGTCTCCGCGATCTCGATCAGGGAGAACAGAGCGAAATACCTCTCTCTGAACTTTCAGCTGCGCTTGGCGCTCTCGGTTAAGGTCTGGAAATGCTTCCTCAAGAAAAGCTCAAAATGATTCAAGCCCGCTCCGAGGAATTGGAAGCGGCGATGTCTGGTGAAATGGGGGAAGTTGCGCCGGAGGATTTCGTGCGCATGAGCCGCGAGTATTCCGATATCAAGCCGCTGGTCGAGGCAATCCAGAAATATCAGTCTGCCCGCGCAGAGTTAAGCGATCTGGAGGAAATGCTTGAGAGCGACGACACCGACGCGGAAATGAAAGAGATGGCGGAGCTGGAAATAGAAGAGATCAAGCCGCGTCTTCCTGATCTTGAGCATTCCATCAAACTTCAGTTGCTGCCAAAGGATGATGCGGACGAGAAGAATGCAATCCTTGAAATCCGTGCGGGTACAGGTGGGGATGAGGCGGCGCTTTTTGCCGGCGACCTTTATCGGATGTATCAGCGCTATTCGGAAACAGAAGGCTGGAAATGTGAAACAATGTCCTTTTCAGAATCCGATCTTGGCGGAGTAAAGGAAGTTATTGTCAAGGTAACCGGGCGGAATGTCTTCGCTAATCTTAAGTTTGAATCCGGTGTCCATCGGGTGCAAAGGGTACCGGAAACGGAAACCGGCGGCCGTATCCATACATCGGCAGCGACTGTTGCCGTGCTGCCAGAAGCGGAAGAAGTGGACGTGCAGATCGCTGAAAATGATATCCGTGTTGATATTTTCCGGGCATCTGGCCCTGGCGGTCAGTCAGTGAACACAACAGACTCCGCCGTGCGGATTACGCATATTCCAACTGGAATTGTTGTGCAACAGCAGGACGAAAAGTCCCAGCACAAGAACAAGGCCAAGGCGATGAGCGTATTGCGCTCTCGTATTTATGAAGCACAACGTGCGGCACTAGCCGCGGAACGATCTGCAGAGAGAAAGGGCCAGGTTGGCTCTGGCGATCGATCAGAGCGTATCCGGACCTATAACTTCCCACAAGGGCGGGTTACAGATCATCGTATCAATCTCACACTTTATAAACTTGATAAGGTGTTAGCGGGAGAGGCTCTTGGCGAAATTATTGAAGCCTTGATTGCGGAAGACCAGGCGGCGATGTTGGCAGAAATTGAAGGCGGCTAAGCAAATGACAGGCTCACTCCGGTATCTGGTATCGGAAGCTGGTAAAACTCTGGCGCAGGCTGATGTTGCTAATGCTAGGCGCGAGTCCGCCCTGCTCCTTTCCTATGTTCTTAACGAAGATATAGGGTATTTGCATCGGGAACCGGATCGCGTTCTGAGCAAGGATGAGCGCCAGAGATTTGAAACGCTCATTACGCGTCGCGCCGCGCGAGAGCCACTCTCGCATCTCACCGGACATCGGGAATTCTGGAGTCTTGATTTTCTGGTAAACGCAAACGTTCTTGATCCGCGCGCCGATAGTGAAACATTGATTGATATTGTGTTGGCGGCGCAAAAAAGGGGCTTCAACCCAAGTCGTATACTTGATCTTGGAACGGGTAGTGGGTGTCTGCTGCTAACACTTTTAAGCGAGATTCCGACGGCGACAGGTGTTGGGGTTGATGTTAGCGATGTCGCCCTTAAAATTGCCCGAGAAAATGCAAATCGGTTAGGATTGAAGACGCGGGTAGACTTTCAACGAGGTAATTGGGAAATAGATCTTGGAGAAAAATTTGATCTTGTGATCAGCAATCCGCCGTATATCCCATCAGGCGATATAAAAGATCTCCAGCCAGAGGTTCGCGATTTTGAACCGCGTCTTGCATTAGACGGAGGAGCGGATGGACTTGATTGCTACCGTGACATTATTTCCAATATCCGGAATGTTTTACGTCCAGGCGGATTGTTAGTATTTGAAGTTGGCATAGACCAGGCTAAAGATGTTGGACAGCTAATGCATGATTCTGGGTTCACATCGGTACAATTTCATAAGGATATTGCGGCTATTGAGCGATGTATATCGGCTTTTCTTCGTGATTAGCGTGCTTTTTTGAAAAAAAGGTTGGATTATTACGCGAACAGATTGTAGGGTTTCTACAGATCATATGTGAAGAACAAGACCTAATCATAAGGTCCATGATCACTATTTAATTCAAATTCTGGCCTAAGCTTCTGGATAATAGGAACCTTGGTAGTGCACGAGCGGGTTTTATGCAGGTGCCCGAATTGAATTGATTTTACACTAAAGCGAAATTTTAAACTCTAGATTGGCGGAATCATTGCAATTATGCGAGTAAGTAGTAACAGACGTCCTCGTGGTGGGCGGACGAATTCTGGTGGAGGTCGACCCGGATCAGGTAACAATCGTCGGCAGAATAGTGGCAATAGAAATTACGACAGCAATGGTCCCGACGGCAAAATCCGGGGAACGGCCAACCAGGTTTATGATAAGTATGTAGCTCTTGGAACGGATGCTCAAACATCGGGAGACCGTGTTGCGGCGGAGAGTTATTTCCAGCATGCAGAGCATTATTTCAGAATTATCGCAGCGAATACGGTCGTGCCTAAAGAAAAACAGCCGTCTGAAACGCCAGATAATACTCCGGTAGTTTCGGAGGGTGAAAATGAGGGGCAGCCGCAAAGTAAATCGAGAAATCGAAATAGTGATGATCAGGTTTCCAAGAGTGAGGGAAAAGACGTAACGGAGAGTGAAAACAAGGTTGTCGATCTGGCTAAGACTGAGCAACCTGTTATTGAAACCTCTGACGTGAGTGATGAGGCAAAACCTGCAGATGCGTCTGGTGTTGATGAAGAAGAGGCAAAACCGAAACGCAAGGTGAGCCGTACACGAACCCTTCGGCGCCGAACATCCAGCCGGAATGTCAGTGAAAAAGATAGCGAAGAAGTAAACTCAACTGAATAAGGTTATTTGGGGCTTTTTGTTACAAGGCCTGAGAGAAACCAAAAAAGGAGACCCGATATGGTCTCCTTTTTGCGTTCTAGGGGCCATTATGAACGTTGAATGATCCTGATTTCAAACTTGAAATCAACCAGAGATCGCCCACATATAAATCAATGATGAAGCCGTTGGCGGGCTTGAAAAATGGTTGCCTTTAAGGGACCATCATAAAGGTTGCGCAAGGAAACAACGGTCTATGTGTCGAGGACGAGCATGGATATAGAAAAATATACAGACCGGTCGAAAGGATTTATCCAATCGGCCCAATCATTGGCGTTACGTGAAAATCACCAAAGGCTGACGCCGGAACATCTCCTAAAAGTACTTCTGGATGACAAGGAAGGACTGGCTAGCGGATTGATCGCCAAAGCAGGCGGCGATGCGAATATCGCCCGTCAGGGCATTGAAGCGGCTATGGCCAAGCTGCCGCAGGTCACGGGAAGTGGCGCGGGCCAGATCAATTTGACGCCGGAGCTTGCACGTGTTTTCGCCTCTGCTGAGAAATTAGCGGATAAGGCGGGAGACAGTTACGTAACGGCGGAACGGCTTCTCCTTGCGCTCGCGCTGGAAAAAGGAACGGAATCCGCAAAAATCCTGAGCAGCGCGAATGTCACGCCCAATAACCTGAACGAGGCGATTAATGACTTGCGCAAAGGCCGGACGGCTGATTCCAGCGGAGCGGAAGCAAGTTATGATGCGCTGAATAAATATGCCCGAGACCTGACCGAAGCGGCGAAGAAAGGCAAGCTTGATCCGGTCATCGGCCGAGATGAAGAAATTCGCCGGACCATTCAGGTCCTCTCACGTCGGACCAAGAACAATCCGGTCCTGATCGGAGAGCCGGGCGTTGGTAAGACTGCCATTATTGAAGGCTTGGCACGCCGGATCGTCAATGGCGACGTGCCGGAAAGCCTGAAAGAAAAGAAGTTGATGAGCCTCGATCTGGGACAATTGATCGCTGGCGCCAAATACCGCGGGGAATTTGAGGAACGCTTGAAAGCGGTCCTGTCTGAAATTTCCGCTACTGGCGGGGAAATCATTCTCTTCATTGACGAATTGCACACACTTGTTGGCGCTGGAGCGGCGGAAGGCTCGATGGATGCGTCCAACCTTCTGAAACCTGCGTTGGCTCGCGGTGAACTCCATTGTGTTGGCGCAACCACGCTTGATGAGTATCGGAAATATATCGAAAAGGATGCGGCGCTGGCGCGTCGGTTCCAGTCGGTCTTTGTGTCCGAACCAACGGTTGAGGATACGATCTCTATCCTGCGTGGTCTCAAGGAGAAATATGAAGTCCATCACGGCGTTCAGATTTCCGACAACGCTCTTGTCGCCTCCGCGACCTTATCAAACCGATACATTACTGACCGTTTCCTGCCTGACAAAGCAATCGATTTAATGGATGAGGCGGCTAGCCGTCGCCGCATGGAAGTGGATAGTAAGCCAGAGGAAGTCGATGAGCTGGACCGCAAGATCCTGCAAATGAAGATTGAGGCATCCGCGCTGGAAAAGGAGTCCGACAAACCGTCAAAGGAGCGGCTTGAGAAGCTGAAAAAAGAACTGGTCGAGCTTGAGAAACAATCTGCTGACCTCACCGAAAGCTGGCAGATGGAGAAAGAAAAGCTCAACCGCGCGCAGAGCGTGAAAGAGCAACTTGACGCCGCCCGCAATGAACTCGCGAATGTTCAGCGGCAGGGCAACCTGCAGCGCGCAGGCGAGCTTGTCTATGGGGTTATACCGGAGCTTGAAAAGCAGCTTGAAGAGGCCGAAGAGGCAGAAGGTTCCTCCATTGTGCGCGATAGCGTCAAGGAAGAGGACATTGCGGGGGTCGTCTCCCGCTGGACGGGAATCCCTGTCGACAAGATGCTCTCGGGCGAGCGAGAGAAACTGCTGAATATGGAGACCGAACTGCGCAAACGTGTCGTCGGGCAGGAAGAAGCGCTTGTCGCGGTCTCCAATGCGGTTCGTCGCTCTCGGGCCGGACTTCAGGATCCGAACCAGCCGATAGGTTCCTTTCTGTTCCTCGGGCCGACCGGCGTTGGTAAGACAGAATTGACCAAGGCCTTAGCTGGGTTCCTGTTCGATGATGAGCATGCGCTGCTCCGAGTTGATATGTCCGAATATATGGAGAAGCACAGTGTTGCACGCCTGATCGGCGCCCCTCCTGGGTATGTTGGCTATGATCAAGGTGGTGTCATTACGGAGGCCGTTCGTCGCCGACCTTATCAGGTTATCCTGTTTGACGAGGTTGAGAAGGCGCATCCGGATGTCTTCAACATCCTTTTGCAGGTTCTGGATGATGGCCGCTTAACGGACGGGCAGGGGCGAACGGTGGATTTCAAGAATACACTTATCGTTCTGACTTCCAACCTCGGTAGCGAGCATATGTCCAGTGGTGATGACCTAGATGACGAACTGGTCCGTCACAACGTAATGGAAACGGTTCGGACATCTTTCCGGCCGGAGTTCTTGAACCGGTTGGATGAGCAGATCATATTCCATCGTCTGAGCCGCGATAATATGAACGCCATTGTCGATATCCAACTCGGCCATCTGCAGAAACTTCTGGCTGATCGAAGAATTGAACTTGATCTTGACCCGACAGCTTACGAGTGGATTGCCAACCGGGGCTATGACCCGATCTACGGTGCCCGGCCTTTAAAACGGGTGATTCAGCGGTATCTTCAGAATCCGTTGGCATCGCAGATATTGGAGGGCAACATCTCGGACGGCGCGAAGGTGAAAGTTAGCGCCGGAGAAGATGGGCTCCTGATTAACGACGTATTGGCTGACGCAGCATAAGGTCATATGGGATAGGAAAAAAGAAAGCGGCTACCTCTCGGCAGCCGCTTTTTTCGTTACAGGCTTATGTGCGGGTTAATTGGCCTTCACGCTTGCAAGTTGGGTTTCCAGTTCAACGCTGGCAACTTCCTTCTGTATTTGGTCTTTATGGCTATTGAAAGCCGAGAGCATCTTTCCGCCGAGTTTCCGTCCTGCAGGCAACTTGACCGATAGCGGGTTAATCTGTCGGCCGCCTTTATGTACTTCGTAATGCAGATGAGGGCCGGTGGAGCGGCCGGTCGTGCCGACATAGCCGATGGTTTGCCCCTGCTTGACGCGGGCTCCCTTGCGGATGCCTTTCGCGAATTTGCGCATATGAGCATAGGCAGTTTTGAATTCACTGTTATGGCGGATGCGGACGTAGTTGCCATATCCACCGTTGCGTGCCGCGAATTCAACGATGCCGTTACCGGCCGCCATGATTGGCGTTCCACTGCGGGCCCCAAAATCGACGCCGCGGTGCATTTTGGTATAGCCGAGTGTCGGATGCTTGCGTTTTCCAAACCCCGAGGTCAGGCGAGCACCATCAATCGGTGTCCGCATCAGCGTCTTTTTAACGCTTCGGCCTTTGTCATCATAATAGTCGGTGAAACCATCATCATCTGTCTTGAAACGATAGACGGATAGCTCTTTTCCGCTCAAGGTCATGGTCGCCCAGAGGATGGAGCCCTCTTTTAGAAAGTTACCATTCTCGTCGGAGAACCGCTCGAAATAAACCTCGAAGCTGTCACCGGGTTGAATTTCGCGCTGGAAATCGACGTCATAGCTGAAAATTCGGATCAGGTCGACGATGGTCTTGGTTGGAATGCCTGCCTGCGCCGCAGACAGAAAGAGGGAGCTTTGAATTGCTCCACCCGCCCTGATCATTTTCCGATCGAGTTCCAGAACTGTTTCCTGGGCGGTAAAACCTTCGCCAGGTGTGCGGACGGCCGCCAATTGCCGATCAACATCTTCTTTCAGGGAAACCCGGATAAGGCTTGGGGGCGCGTCATCATTCTCGTTCGCCCCGTCAGTACCAAAATAAAGCGTGACATCCTGCCCGATTTTTAGGCTGCGCGGGTCAAAAATTTCATTGAGTGCTGTTATAGCTTCATGACTTTCCGCGCGGTCAGCGCCGGCGCGTGTCAAAACCTTTATAAGGGTATCACCCTTACTGACGGAGACCGTTTTCGTTAATTCATTGAGGTTTTGCGCCGCCGGGGCGACATAAGCAGCAATAGCGACTTCCGGGCTATTCTTGTGAATTTCAGTCGTCTCGGTTGTTTCTTGCCCGTTTGCTTCCGCTGTGACAGTTTCCTCACGAACTACAGCAAGCGTCTCCGCTCCCTGTTCTGTGTGGCTTATTTGAGCGGACTTTTCAATAGAATCCGGCAAAAGGGCCGTTACCAACAAGGCACCTGCTGCCCCCCCGGCTATCATTGTCAAAACAGGTGTCAGCAAGGACTTGCCGAATAAACCCGATTGGCTATTTGATCTCGTTTTCTTCAGCACTCGTTGGACCACCCGCTGTAATGTGTTGATTCAGAAGCTATTAACCATATTAACGCGACAAAAGATGCTGCCAGAGTGAAATTTTGTCAAGTATTCCTCAATTTTTCCTTAAGTTGGTCAAACCCCTTGTATCGATGGTGATCAAGGGGGCGATTCAAGCAACAGACATTCCCTTGGTCTGTGCCCCTCTTACCTTGATCTTTGTGTTGGCATAACAGGCTTGCTCCGACGTTCCGGAAGAGCAGTTTGTATGGGAAGTTTGCGGCATAATCATGACCTNGTCAAAAAAGATTCAAATTAGTCGTTGACGTGGTTGGATGATGGTCCTATAAACCGCGTCACGCCGACGGGGCGGGTCTGGTTTGAGGGTTCGGATTTGAGCTTTTAGATTAAGATTTGTCTGGTTGGTTTTTTTGTCTGGATTTGTATTTGGAC
>NZ_WTUW01000001.1:0-192 GCF_009882915.1 Sneathiella litorea | reverse complement strand
ATTGTGGATATTATGAGAAGGGATGCCTGGGCGGCGGGGGTTGTTGAATGACGACTTTTTGTTGCAACGGGTATCTTGAGACGCTGGTTATCTGGGCTTTCGGGTTTGGATAATCAGTAGGTTTAAGTTCAGCGTAGTGGTCTGGTTTTAGGACTGGATTATTACAAACGTTGTGACGGGAAGAAGTTAATT
>NZ_WTUW01000009.1 GCF_009882915.1 Sneathiella litorea | reverse complement strand
CCCGCAACCAACAATATCAACGGCTTAGTGAGTAATCACTGAGCCGCTTTTTGTTGAAAAGACGCTTAAGAAGGGTGATTTAAGAGTTATTCTTTATCATTAATGGGGTTGCCCGCAATTTCAAGGATAAGCTTTTTGCGGACAGCATTGGCAAAGGTATCAGTGTTATCTGCTGTAATGACAAACGCGCCGTTCCCACCGATGATCTGATTCTTGAATGCCAACTCAAGGTCATAGCTGTTTGGACGACCTGAGCAATAGCGACAAAGGACCGCAAGGCCGTTGATTGTGATACCGGCAGCGACAACTTCCTGGCGAGCAAGTTCAATTGGTGGCCCGCTCCAATTATTGGCACTGTCTGCAGAGATATCTATTACGCGGCTGAAACCCCAAATATTGTTATTTTCAATAAGGCTTTTTCCGAATAACAGCGCGGTACCGATGGCGTTATATCCTTGCGCCTTTCTAGGGCGCTGCAGCAGTTCTTCTGAAAATTCTTGCGCGCTTTCCAAGCTATCTATAATTTTCCAGCCGACCACGATATCTTGTGAACTTGAGTCTCCCCATTCTACATAGGTAACCGCGATCCTCTCATAAATTGTTGTCTGAATTGCTGATATGACCGTGGGATCGGTAATGGCCTTGGCATAGCCTTGCCGTTGAAACTGAATTTCAGCATCATCAATGGATCCAGTGGCATCCGCGAGTAAAACAAGCTCCAGTCCGACCTTCATTTCTTCTTGGGCCGTGACGGGCAAGCCCCAAAAGACCATCAATGATATCAAGGTTGCGCCTAGTTTGTGACAGGGCATGAATATTCTTCACCAATATATATTAGGAAGATATCATTTGGGAATTTAGAAAGGTGGTCAAGTGCCAAATACTAGGCAGCTCTAAACTTATGCGAAATTATACCCCTTACTTTCACAGTCAAAATAGTGTGGTTGAGGACCAAGGGATACTATTGATTATAATATCCCTTGGTCCTGCCCAAACAGATTTATTAGTAATTTGAAATACTTGGCTATCTAAGATGGATGGGCAGGAATATGTTGCTCATGCAAAATGAAGGGTGCACATGGCGCGCGATCATCCTCGAGAAAGAAACTGTCGATCTGTCGCGAGTTTTTTCCAGGCATAGACATTTGGCGGGCCTATCGTTCTGATTTTTAGATCGCGTAACTCCCTGGCCATCCAACTCCGCATATTTTGTATATGTGCGAGGGGAGCGTCGGCATAACGGGTAACCCGCTCAACCTTTTTTCTCCGTCTCTTCTGGTAAGTAATGAGAGCCTGATCGATGTTCTGCATGGCCAAAGCATCAGCCAGACAGCGGCTATCGGCAAGAGCTGTCGCGGCTCCCTGTTGAATTAAAGGGGAACAACCGTTGGAGGCATCGCCTACAAACGCTATACGGCGGTCAAAGAAACAGGGTTCGATGACAGATTTGAGGCGATTGGTCAGGATTTCAGCCTCGTCAACCTGTGGCAAGATACCCGGGAGTGGTCCACCGTAATCCGAGAAAGTTTTTTTAAAGTTTTCCTGTGCGTTATCACCGAGGGTAATATTATTCAGGTCCTGATATACATGGCCATAGCAATAGAGCGTGTCGGCGCTGATCGGATAGGCCATGAACAGATCTGTCTTCCCTATCATATGTAACGGCTGCATTCCATGTTCAGGGTAGGGAATAAGAAATCGCCAGCAAATGACATTGTGATCAATATTGATTTCCTGACCCTCGAAGTTTTTCTGTCGTACAAGGGAGTTAATGCCGTCAGCTGCGATTAGAAGATCGTAAGTTCCGTTAAGAAGCTCATTGGTACATGTGACTTTAACGGAGTCATCGCCATGCTCAATAGTTGTTATCTCTGTATTGTAGCGGATTTTTCTTCTTAGGCCTTCTACCAGTACGTTATCCAGATATTGTTGTTTAAGGGCTATAAATTGATCATTCTCGAAGGGAGGCTCTGCAAGATTGGCCGTTTTAATCACTCGGCCGCTGGATTTGCTGTAGGTAATTGTTTTGGCTTCAAAAAATTGGCCCGTTAGTTTGTCGAACAAATTGAGATCTTGAAGTTCCCTGACGGCATTGAAGGGAAGTACAATGCCAGTTGGTGTGATACATTCTGACGATCGCTTTTCGATGATTTCGAAGTCTAGGCCAAAGCGCGTAAGCCATTGAGCGACAGAAAGTCCAGCAATTCCGGCACCTACAATCAGAATTTTCGATGTCAAAACAGTGATTTCCTCATTGTAATCAAGCCCTCAAGTAATAGTACGTGATCATATATATTTCCGCGGTTGAATCAAAGTGGCTTATTGATAGGGCGGATTGGCAATTCTCACTGATTAGTGCAGAGGTAATCTTCCAATTGGAAGATACGGTCATTAACGGATGCTCAATACTTTCACGTTAACATTCAGTAAACCTGTATAAGTTCGAACGGGGAAGACAGATTGACTAGAGATTGCAACAGCTTGCGTGACCGTAATCGCAAGGAGAATGGTTCATGCTGAGTGAGTCAGCCATTCTTATCTGCTTGCTGGTTATTCTCGTATTATTCTGGCGTCGAAAAAAGCGGCTCACGCATGTTAAATTGGGCCGGGACCTAATCAATTACGGTCTTCTTATTGTTGTTATCGCGTCTCTAATAGATGTTCTTTTTGTCGGAGCCGGGTCCGCTTTTGATATTGGTTACAGCAATGAAAGCTCATTAGGGGTTTGGCAAATTTCAGCCTATCTGCCCGGCCTTGTGCTGGTTGCATTTGGAATGAGCCGTATGCTTCCTGCAATTGAACAACTCAATCGAGAAATTCAGGCTAGGATTTTATCTGAAGTAAAGCAGCGGGAACAGAATAAGCGTTTGCAGTTGGCGATTGCACGCGCTGAAACAGCCGAAAGTACGCTTCTTGATGCTATCGAATCTATGCCGGAAGCCGTTGCTATTTTTGATCCGGAAGACAGGCTTTATGTCTGCAACCATCCCTATCGTGAGCGTTACAAGAACATTGTCAATAAGGTTAAGCCTGGCATTTATTTTGATGAGCTTGTTCGTATTATGGTTCATTTAGGGCGCGTACCAGAAGCCATTGGTTGCGAGGAAGAATGGATAGAAAGGCGGATTAAGAAACATCAAAACCCCTCTGAACCGATAGAACAGGAACTTGACGACGGACGGGTTTACCGTTTGTCTGAAACAAAAACCAAACTTGGGGGAATAGTATCCATTCGAACCAATATTACGGATATCCGTATTCGTGAGCAGGCTCTTAAGGAAAGTCGTGCTAAACTCGAAGAAGCCCAAGCCATCGCTCATATTGGCAATTGGATGCATGATAGTGCTGGCAATACCCATGAATGGTCAGACGAGGTTTTCCGCATTCTGGGATATCAACCGGGCGAAGTCATACAAAGCTATGGTAATTTCATATCTCGGGTGCATGACAATGATATTGAACGTTTAAGAGCAGTTTTCCAGCATTTAACCGAGAGCCAAGAGCCTTTTGAAGTTGAGTTCCGGGTGGTTCAGGGCGAAGACAAAATGGTCTATGTTCGGCTTATCGGGAGAGCGATAGTTGATGATAATGGTAACCTGACGGGAGCCAGTGGTACCATACAGGATATTACCACCCAGCATATTTTTGAACGTAAATTGATGCAGGCAAAGTTGGAAGCAGAAGAAGGAACCAGGTCGAAATCCCTATTCCTCGCCAATATGAGCCATGAACTCAGGACGCCGCTAAATGCAGTGATTGGATTCTCTGAAGTATTAGCCAAAGAAATTTTCGGTCCGCTCGCTAATGACCGCTATCGTGAATATGCGGATAATATCCAGTCGTCGGGCAGGCATTTGTTGTCTCTGATTGATGATATACTGGATTATTCCCGCCTGGAATCTGACTCTATCGAACTTCATGAAACGGAATTTAGCCTTTTGAAGGCAGTAGAATCGACGAAAACCATGCTGGCGGCCAAGGCAAATGAAAAATCGATAAGCGTTTCGTTGTCGGGCAATCTCGATATTCGTCTGAATGCAGACGAAAGAAAGTTTAAACAGGTCCTTATAAACCTTGTTAACAACGCCATAAAATTTACGCCGGAGAAGGGACATATCGAAATAGATTTCTCAATGAAATCGAAAAACTTTATTTCCCTTTATATAATCGATAGTGGCTATGGCATTAGCAAGGAAGAAATAAATAATGTCATGCGCCCGTTTGGCCGCACACATTATTCAATTTCCAAGTCAATTGAAGGAACCGGGCTCGGGCTACCACTTGCCAAATCTATTGTTGAATTACATGGCGGTGAGCTGAAAATCACCAGTAATAAGAAAAAATCAGGTACCACGATCGAAATAAGACTACCAAAAACCCGTATCGTGAAAATAGCGCCAAATTCTCCCCACTTGAACCTGATTGCCGGCCCTTGAACTGGTGGAAAAAATCATCACCTGATCGATGAATCTTTATGTAGCATATTAGTATTTTTTCTGCTACTGAGCCTCTCTGAAAAATTTGGTATCAACAACTAAACAGGTGGAACATTAGAATTGCAACTGCTCCAGGATTGTGAGGGCTATGTCGCTGATCGCGAGCAAGCCCTAGCCGGTTTGCGGCGATATGAAAACGAAGCGACAGCTCTTGAAATCGAGCAGTCGAATGATGCTGTCCACTTTCTGTATATCGACAAGATTGCAGAAGCAGCCAACACCTTTCTCACGGGTTTTCCCGGTACATGTCTTTATGCGGCGAAAGCAAATCCGCATCCGGCGCTTTTGCGTCTGATGTGGGCGGCTGGCGTTCGTAATTTTGAGGTGGCCTCGATTCGAGAGATTGAACATCTACGAGCCGAATTCCCTCTTGCCCGGCTATATTTTATGCATCCGGTCAAGAGTCGACAGGCGATTGCCCGCGCCTATGAGCTTGGCGTGCGTCATTTTGCCTTCGATAGCCTGGACGAACTTCGGAAGATCAAGCAAGAAACCGGTCATGCCGAAGATCTCTCGCTGATGCTGCGCCTGAGTGTTTCGCAAGTCGGGGCAGCCTATCCGCTGGACAACAAATTTGGCGCAACGCTGATGGAAGCACCGCTTCTACTGACGCATGCTCGGCAGATTGCGGAGAAAATCGGTGTTACATTCCATGTCGGATCCCAATGTCTAGAAATCGAAGCTTACGTTAATGCGATCTACAACATTGCCAATATGCTGGATGGTTGTGGTGTCAAGATTGACATGATTGACGTCGGCGGCGGATTTCCTGTGGCATACCCGGGGATGGAACCAGTTCCGTTGCAGAATTATTTTGATGCTATTGCCAGATCTCTTATGGAATGCGGTTTTGAAGATCTTGAGATCTTTTGTGAGCCGGGCCGGGCAATGGTTGCAGCAGGTGGTGCGGTCGCGGTTCGCGTTGAATTGCGCCGCGGTCAATCGCTTTATCTGAATGACGGCACTTACGGATCGCTTTTCGACGCGGGCCAGCTGGGCTGGACTTACCCAATCGAGCTTTATCGGGCAGGTCGGCATCCCGTTCCAACGGAAATGTCACTCTTTCAGCTTTATGGACCAACATGCGACAGCATTGACAAGATGCAGGATCGTCTTGCGCTGCCGGAAGATGTCTGTGAGGGTGACTGGATAATTTTCCAGCATTTGGGAGCATATGGTTACGCCATGCAAACCAAATTCAACGGATTTTATTCTGAAACTGTAGTGGCGATAGAAAATAGCGCCGAGCTCGTATAGCGCAACCAATTGATAAGGGTGCAGAGTTAGAAAATGACTAATACCTCTAAAAGTAATGATAAAGCGGCTCTTCTATCGAAGGTCGTAGAACATATCGATTTTAAAAGCTTTGATGCCCGTCCAATTATTGACGCCATGGGCAAAATGTCTTTTACCTCGCGTGACCTAGCGCGGGCGACGGAGATTTTCAACATGGCCGTTGAGGATCCGGATTGCGCTGTTATCCTGACTCTGGCTGGTTCGACTTCCGCCGGGGGTTGTATGCATGTTTATCGGGATCTGGTGGAAATGGGTATGGTGGATGCAATAGTGTCCACCGGCGCCTCCATCGTTGACATGGATTTTTTCGAGGCGTTGGGCTTTCGTCATTATCAGGCGGATAGTGCCGTTGATGATAATGATTTGCGGTCCCTGTATATCGACCGCATTTACGATACTTATATCGATGAGGAAGAACTGCAGCATTGCGATGAGACGATCAAGAAAATCGCCGATGGGTTGGAGCCACGTCCGTATTCTTCACGGGAGTTTATCCTGGAGATGGGCCGCTGGCTGAAAACTAATGCCGTTAAGAAAAACTCGTTGATTGAAACCTGTTTTGATCATGATGTGCCGATCTTTGTCCCGGCCTTTTCCGACTGTTCGGCCGGGTTCGGCCTGGTCAAGCATCAGGTGGAAAACCCGGACGCGCATCTCAGTATTGATAGCGTAAAGGACTTCCGTGAGCTTACCGAGATCAAAATTGCAGGGGGCACAACGGGATTGCTAATGGTCGGCGGCGGCGTTCCGAAGAACTTCGTTCAGGATACGGTCGTCTGTGCGGAAATTCTCGGCAAGGAAGTCGATGTCCATAAATATGCCGTGCAGATTTCCGTGGCCGATGTACGTGACGGAGCGTGTTCTTCCTCAACGCTTAAAGAGGCAGCGAGCTGGGGCAAGGTCAGCACCAGCCTTGAGCAGATGGTCTTTGCAGAAGCCTCGTCGGTCATACCGCTTTTAGCCTCCGACGTGTATCATCGGGGCGGCTGGAAAAATCGGCAGCCTCGTAAATTCACGCAGCTCTTTAAGTAGCTGATCAGCGGGCGTAGAGGCATGACCGAACCGTTTGACATACTCCCGTCGGAAGAGGGGTTTCTCGGGTTGCCCGCGGCGGAGGCGGTGGATTACGCCGCCGCCAAGGCGATTGTCATCCCTTTTGGTCTTGAAGGGTCCGTCAGCTATGGCGGGGGAACGGCCATGGGGCCCGCCGCGATGATTGAGGCGAGCCACCAGGTCGAGCTTTTTGATGAGGATCTCTGGCGGGAACCCTTTCGTGACTTTGGTGTCGTGACCATGCGGGAACGGCCAGTTGATGGTAGTAATATCAAAAAAGCAATTGATAGCCTCGCGACGTTGACAGGAAAGGCGCTTGCGGATGATAAGTTTCCACTTGTTTTCGGAGGGGAACATTCCATTACGCCAGGCGCAATCCGGCCCTTCCTCGAACAGTTCGACGATCTGATTATTTTGCATTTTGATGCCCATGCGGATCTTCGTGATGGATACGACGGCGAACATTATTCCCATGCGGCGGCCATCCGTCGGGTGCTTGATCATCCGTCCGTACCTATTGTGTCTATTGGCATACGGAATATTTCGGCCGAGGAAATACCTTTTCTGGATGCAAACCGGCATCGCATTACGATCCATTGGGGAAAAGACCGTGAAAACTGGCGCGTTGAAGACATCATTGCACCGCTGAAAGATCGCCCCATTTACCTGACCTTCGATCTCGATGGTTTTGATGGCTCTGTCATGCCTGCAACCGGGACACCTGAACCGGGCGGATTCTTCTGGAATGATGCGATTAGTATCATCAAGGCTGCTTCAAAAGCCGGGAAAATTGTGGGGGCAGATATCAATGAACTGGCGCCGATCGAAGGGCTCAATGCGCCTAACTTCCTCGCCGCCAAGCTTGCTTATAAGATCCTTTCTCTTGCGTTTTCGCGCTGATTTCCCTGAAAGCAGCAAAATTTTACCTTATTTTTGAATAAAATTAGCCCCATTTCCCCGTCAAAGTGCTCTTCATAAAGAAAGGACAGGGAAATGAATAAAGCACAGTCTCTACGCGGGAAGCAGAATGTATTTTCCCGGCTGATATCCTTAACCAGATCATATCGCCAGCAAATTGCTGTTATTGCCGTTGCGGCGACGCTTGGACTGGCCTTGGTTCTGAACGTTGTCATGGCGCCAGAAAATATGAGCGACAAAGCACAGTCCCAGATGGCCAACCTCAAGAAAGAGCCATCTGAGAAAGTAAATATGATACGTTAGGTAATTCGATGCCTGTCGTTTATTTGGCGGTGGTCAATCCGTCCTGTTTCATGCGCCACAGACACGCCTCCACCCGATCTTGACCGAAGAAAGCTTCGTTCTTATAGGCAAGAGTGGGAACCCCCCAATGGCCTGATTTTTCAAGTGCGGCTTGATTTTCCTCAACCTTGGCGGCATAGCCATCAAAATCGTCAGCTATGAGACTATCAAGATGCGCGAGATCAAATCCCGCCTTTGCTGCCGCTTTGGCGAGATGATCGCCTTCATGCCAGCCACGAACATTACCATTCCAGAGGAGTTGGGAAATTTCATCCAGGAAGGCAAGGCCGTTGCCTGTTTCCGCAGCCGCGACCCCGAGGTGCGTCAACCGATGGATATAGGGCTGTTCCCGCGGTATCTCTTTTGTCTCCCGATTCATTTTTACCGGATCAGGCCTTGGCCAGGAAATAGGAATGCCATTCATATCGCCAACGCGCTGTATGTCGGTCAACAGATAGTCAATCCAGAGCGGGTGGACATCCTTGAAAAATTCCGGCGTCCGGACGGCAATAGGATAAACAGGCCGAACATTTACCCGGAGGTCATACTCTTTTGTTAATTCTACAATCCGTCCTGTTGCCAAATAGGAGTATGGACTTCTGAACGACCAGAAAAGATCAACGCTGTAGGTCATGGTTTTCTCCATTGTTATTTGTTACTTTTTCTTCACAATAGGTCTTTATAGTGCCTGCGGCCAAATAAATTTCGTTATCGTTGCAATGGGTTGAGACATTGTATTCGATTCGATGAGATAATAGTCGGCAGAAGTATGCGATGCCCTGAGTATTTTTAAGAGATAACATGCCATTTTTTCATATTCTAGTTCTTGCTGTCATTCAGGGAATTACAGAGTTTCTGCCAATCTCTTCGAGTGGTCACCTATTGATCATCCCGACACTCACCGGCTGGCAGGATCAGGGACAAAGCATTGATATCGCGGTGCATGTCGGCACACTAGTAGCGGTGATCGCTTATTTTCGGAAAGATGTTCACGCGATCATAATGGCTTTCCTGCGACCAACGGATAATTCTGCCTCTGAAGGGCGGCGACTTGGCCAGCATATTATAATCGCCAGCATCCCAATCATTGTTGCCGGTGGTGCTGTGTACTTCTTAATCCAGGGAGAACTCAGGTCGATCCTTCTTGTGGCGGCGACGACAATATTTTTTGGCCTTTTCCTCGGGTGGGTCGATAAAAAATATCCTGTTACAAAGGAAATTGGAACGATCACTGTACTGGATTCCTTTATCATCGGGATTTTTCAGATTCTTTCACTTTTACCGGGAACCAGCCGATCCGGGATTACCATGTCAGCGGCGCGAATGCGTGGCCTAAGCCGGAGCGATAGTGCGTATTTTTCAATATTACTTTCAATCCCGACGATTCTTGGGGCGGGCACGCTTGCCACCTACCATTTGATCCAGGTCGGGGACGCGCAAATCGGTCTTGATGCGATTCTTGCGGGTGTGGTCTCTTGTCTAGTTGCATTCATGGTCATAAGTCTTTTGATGCGTTGGATTGAGAAGATTGGCTACACACCTTTTATTATTTACCGGCTGATCCTCGGCGTAATGCTGCTTGTACTATACTTTTCTACTTGAGGTTCAAAGGCATCGGCCCATTCCCGAAACTCAAATTGCTTGATTAATCCGGTCTGAAGCACCATCTCCCCTTCAAAGTGAACGGGGAGGGATATGCATGTCTGCGTTTAAGAAAAGTAGCGTAAATTCCATAAGGATAGTGGGGGCAGGCTTTTTTCTCTTCGCCGCGCTATTCTCGCGCTCAGTTGTCGCGGCAGAGGATGAAACGGACTTATACTATTCAGTTTATATTGGAGGGCTTTATCTCGGCAGCATTGAGACTGAAGTCAGGCAAGGACAGAGTAGCTATATAATCGAAGGGGCTGCCCGGACCAATGAGGCGTTTAATTGGATGTTTACCTGGTTTGCAACCAGTGAAACCCAAGGCCTTATCAGTCTCGATAAGTTTTTTCCTCGCCAACATCAGCATAAAAGCGCCTGGAATAAAAATGTTCGTACGGTTTCCATGGATTACGTGAACACAGGTGAGGTAAAGGTACATAAAACCGCCACGCGTATTGACTCGCCGGATAAATATACCCCGATTTCCCCAGACAGCCTGACGAACACGATTGATCCAATGACGGCTATCCTGACGATGACTAATCGGTTGGAGAAAGGCAAAGGTTGTAATGCGCAATTGCCGATATTTGACGGGCATCGACGCTATGACGTGCTGCTGACCGAGACGCCGATGCGGAATATCAAGCCCTCCCGCTATTCTGTGTTTGATGGTCAGGCCATTGGCTGCAAGATTGACTTTATTCGAAAAGGTGGTTTTCCTGCTAACCGGAATTATGACCGGCCCCCCAACGCCGATCAGGAAATCATTGTGTGGGCCGGGGCACCGATTAGAAATGGCCGCATTGTTCCGGTTCGAATGACATTGGACACCCAATTTGGCGTCATGGAATTGCATCTCAGTCGTTATCGTGAAGGCCCTGTGCAACTAGTAAGCCGTAATTCGCAATAAACCCACAATTGATAAGAGAAGTTTGGCAATACGCCCCTGATTAGACTAAAAAAGCATAAACATTAAACGAAAGCTTCTTCTGAGGGATGCCTGGGTCATTCATATAATATGGATAGATCTGCAATAGTGGAGTTAGCGCGATGGTCGAGGCACGGACGATTGATGGGATGCGTCAATTAAAAGAGAGGGAAGGCCAGGACGGTATTGAGAGTAATAAATACCTCTATGAGGCGCTGGAACAGAACAAACATGAAGGAGTGATGCTGGCAGTTCGGGCGCGGACTTTTTCTCTCGCCATAATTAGTGTGTTTCTGATCTACCGCATTCCCAACTGGTCTGTTCTTTATTATCAGGCATTGATTGTCGGTTTTCTTCTGATTGGTTGGGCTCAGGTCAAAATGGGACGGGTGGAGCGATCTCGGGTCGAGTTGTTCCTGATATTCCTGGATCTTTTACTGATGACTATTGTCTTGGTGGTTCCCAACCCCTGGGATCCACGCCCTTGGTCAGTGGCCATGCAGTTTAAATCCGGGAATTTTCCCTATTTCTATATTTTATTGGCGGGTGCGGCTCTTGCATATTCCTGGCGAACTCTGCTCCCTGTTGCTGCCTTCACGACGGCTCTTTGGTTAGCCGCTTATTTCTGGGCAATCTATCAGCCTTCAGATATTGCCGACCTTTCTGAAAAAGTAAAATTGGCGCTCGCGGGCTATCCAAATGTTCTCGAGATTGTTGACCCAAATTATATTCCATTAGAACCACGCATCCAGGAGGTATTGATATTCTGCATTGTTGCGGGCTTGCTCGGCCTGAACAGTTGGCGCTCGCGTAGATTATTGGTCCGTCAGGCTGATGTGGCGCGGGAGCGGGCAAATCTTTCCCGGCATTTTCCGCCAAACATTGTCGATAATCTCGCTGAAAGCGATCAACCACTTGGTGCGGTAAGGGCGCAGTCGGTGGCGGTTCTATTTGCAGATATCGTTGGTTTCACAAAAATGGCGGAGGCGGAAACGCCAGAAAGAATTGTTGAGGTATTGCGGCAGTTTCATTCCCGCATGGAAGCATGTGTCTTCGACAATCATGGGACGCTGGACAAGTTTCTGGGTGACGGTTTAATGGCAACCTTTGGCACACCGGAAACGACGGAGGCCGACGCGGAGAATGCCTTGCGTTGTGCGGCCGCCATGCATCAGGAAATGAAGAGCTGGAATGAATTGCGCGTCAAGGGCGGTGCCGCGCCCATACGACTATCTGTTGGCATTCACTATGGCACGGCGGTTCTCGGCGATATCGGTTCGGAACGCCGCCTGGAATATGCAGTGCTTGGAGACGTCGTCAATGTTGCCAGCCGGCTGGAAGCTCTAACGCGCGAACTGAATGCAAAGGTGGTCGTTAGCGGTGATCTTATAGAAGCCGCTGGCGGCGCGGTAATCGCTAGAGAATTGCAGTATACCGAAAATGGGTCCCAATCAATTCGGGGGCGGGGTGAAACTGTTAAAACCTGGATAAACCCGATGGTTTCCGTCCCGGCTTAACCGGAGAGCAAGCGCGGTACAAAAAGAGCGATGACAGGAAAGAACAGGATCAGCCCGATACGGAGTATCTCGATAGCAAAGAAGGGAAGAACTCCCTTAAAGGTATCTTTCATCTTCACGTCTCCTGCAAGGGCGCTAATGATGAAAACATTTAGGCCGACCGGGGGAGTTATCAGCCCGAGCTCGATCACAATGAGCGAGAGAATACCAAACCATATTTTTAGTTCGTTAGCATTCATGGCAAAGGCGGAAGTGGCGGCTGTCGCATAGTCGCCGCCGTTAATCTCCACCAGAACCGGCCATAAAAAGGGAACCACAACCAGAATCATGGAAAGTGAATCCATAAAACAACCGAGGATGATAAGAGCGATCAGCATGATGACGATAATTCCCAGCGGCTCAAGGCTGCTTGCGCCGGCCCAGGATGCCAGTGCCTCGGGAAGTCCGGCGCGTGTAAAAAAGCCTTTCAGGACCTCTGCTCCGAACAGGATGAAATAAATCATCCCGCTGGTCACAGCCGTTGCCAAGATAGAGTCCTTAATGGCGGCAACGCTCAATCCTTCCCCAAAACGGCGAAGATAGAGGCCGTAGACAAAAATCAGGAAAACACCAATTCCCGCCGCTGGGGTTGGGGTAAAAAGACCAAGGCCAAGCCCAAGAATAATGGCGCCAAAGATGACCACAACGGGTATGAGGCGGCGGATTGCGACGCGTCGTTCCTCTTTCGCCATGGGTTGAGCTTCTGGCGCGAGGGACGGTTTGATCCGGACAATAACGGCAATCGCAATAATGAAAAACAAGACGGCAATAAGTCCTGGGATAATAGCCGCCTGGAACATCTCTAGGATTGAAGCTTCAACGATGATCGCATAGATCACGAGCGCGACAGACGGAGGAATAAGAATGCCGAGGGTGCCGCCAGCCGCCAACACCCCAGTTGCAAAGCCGGGCGCATAATGAAGCCGCCGGAGCTCAGGTAGTGCAACCCGCCCCATGGTAGATGCTGTCGCAAGAGAGGAGCCGCAAACAGCACCAAAACCGGCACAGGCGCCAATCGCTGACATTGCAACACCGCCGCGATATTTTCCGGCAAAGGCGTTGACACCCTGGAATAGATCCCGGCTGAGATTGGCGTTTGAGGCGAGATAGCCCATCAGGATAAACAGCGGGACAACAGAGAGATCATAATTTGCGACTGAATTCCAGAGCAGGCTCTTGAACTGGAATAGATAAGGCTCAAAACGAAGGTAGGGCAAGGTAAGGCTCAGGGCAAAGTTGCCGCCAATGCCGACCAATACCATCGCCAGTCCCACCGGTATGCGAAGGGCCAGGAGGGCGAACAGGACCACAAGGCCCAAAATGCCGATAATCTCCCCGCTCACTGTCTACCCTTCTTTGTGCTAAGTTGCATTGCCGCAACCAGGGCCCAAAGGAGCAGGGACACGACACCGGGAATGTAAAAGGGCCAGTTTGGCCAGCCAAGAATAGGTGATGAGGCAAAATCTTCATATGCGGAAATCATCCCTAACGTCATCCAGTAGGCAAGAAACAATGCAATGATGATCGTCAGGATCAGGGTGATACTTTCAATAACATCTTGAGTCTGAATAGAAAATTGTTCCGCAAATAGATCGACCGCTACATGCCCCTTTTGGCGCTGACAATAAGGAAAGAACATCAGGGCCGCGGCACTGATTACAAGGCGGACAAAATCCTCATACCCGGACAGGCCGCTGACATTCTCACCAAACATGCGGGCAATCTTATCTGCCCCAAAAGCCGCTGTATTGACCGTTGTTGCAAGCACGATCAGGAAGGTAAGGATACCTGCGAGCAACGCCCAGCCGGATATAATCCAATCCAGTTTTTTTGGCATCCTTACCTCTAAATTTTACCTCAAGACGGTGCGGGTCAGTTAGAGTGCTTGGCGATGGCTTTGCGGGCCTCCTCGACAAGCTTTTGTCCGTCAATCCCTCGGTCACCAACCTCCTCAACCCAGCGGGCGACCACCTTGCCGCCGACCTCGTCAAAGACGCCTTTTGCAGCAGCATCAAGTTGGACAATTTCGCCACCTGATTTTTCCTGCATACCTATCCCGGGTTTTTCAACGTTGTTCCAGACCACGCCCATTTCCTCAGAGAAAGTTGGCCCGATGTTGTCGTCGATCACTTTTTTCAGGTCGTCAGGAAGTCTGTTGTAGCTGTCCTTGTTCATCGCGAATAGAAAAGTTGCGGTCCCAAAACGCTCATTGTCGCCACCGACCAAGGAATACTTGGTGAGGTCTGCCAATTTGAAAGGAGGGAATATCTCGAAGGGAACCAATCCCCCTTCGACAACACCCTTGGAGAGAGATTGCGAAAGATCCGGCAAAGGCATTCCTACCGGATCCGCTCCCCAGGCCTCGATCATCCATCCTCCACTTCGTGAGGGTGTGCGTATTTTCATGCCCTTTACATCGTCAAGTGAGGTAACTTTCTTGGAAGTTGTATGCAGGGCGTTGCCAGCATGGACGTGAACAAGCAGTGGCTTCACATCCGCAAAATCCTCCGCGATCAACGGGAAGATTTCCTGAATGGCGGCATTCGTAACCTTAGCATCGCCTTTATGGACCGTCGGCAGCTCAAAAACTTCAATGCGCGGAAAAACGCCCGGTGTGTAGCCTGGAACGGTCCACACCATGTCAACGACACCATCGCGAACTTGCTGATAGAGTTCCGGAGGCTTGCCTCCCAAGGCCATGGAAGGGAAAATCTTGACCTCAATTCGACCATTAGAGTCTTTCGCGATCTTTTCTGCCCAGGGTTGAAGCATCTGGGTATGCGCCGGGGCTTTGGGGCTTAGAAAATGATGCAAAGTCAGTGTAACTTCTGCGGCCTGTGCGGATGGCGCACCGGTAATGGCAACTATGGTTGCCAATGTTAAACCAATTAGCTTTTTCATGTGTATCCTCCCAGTTTCGCCTGTTTTGTTCTCCGACAAAATAGATGGCGATGAATTAGACATTACTGATAAAAAGTCTCGCGTAAAATAAGTTTATGCTTCGCGCTATTCGTAAAATGCATGGGATGTAAATTTGTAACCGTCAATAGCTTGGTCCTGAAAAAAAGATCAAAACAAACAGGCTATGATTGACTTTCCGATCCAGTTTTATGAAGACTTTCTAATATCTAGTTTAAAGGGAGTGACACATGAAAGCTGCTGTCTGCCGGGAGTTCAATAAACCGCTTCAAATTGAAAATCTTGAAATTGCGTCACCGGAAGAGGGTGAAGTGCGGGTTAAGCTTGACGCCTGCGCCATATGTCATTCGGATATTACCTATATGGATGGGGGCTGGGGTGGCAGCCTTCCCATGGTTCTCGGCCATGAGGCCGCCGGTGTTGTAGTGGAGATCGGTGCGGGTGTGCGACATATTCAGGTGGGAGATCATGTGCTCGTTACTCTTATCCGATCCTGTGGTCACTGTGCTGATTGCGAGAATGGGGAACCTTATATCTGCTCGACCCCCTTTCCAATCGACGAGAAAAGTCGCCTAACCTCGGCAACAGGTGAAAAGATCGGACAGGGGCTGCGCACTGGAGCCTTCGCAGAGGAGGTGGTTGTAGACCAATCTCAGCTCGTGATCCTCCCGAAGAATTTTCCGATGGATACCGCCTCACTGCTCTCTTGTGGCGTCATCACGGGACTCGGCGCGGTCGTTAATACGGCGAAGGTAGATTGCGGAGCATCCGTCGTCGTGATCGGCTGCGGTGGTGTTGGTCTCAATTCGATACAGGGCGCTGCCTTGGTAAATGCGGCGCCGATTATTGCGATAGATCTTGTTGAGGAAAAACTGAAGCCTGCCCGCAGTTTCGGTGCCACTCATACAGTAAATCCACTCGTCAATGACGCGGTGGAGTATATTCGCGGCCTGACTATTGGTCGCGGCGCTGACTATGTGTTCGTTGCAGCGGGAAGCCCCAGGGCATTTGAACAGGGGCTGGACCTACTGGCACCATCCGGGACGCTCGTGATTGTCGGGATGCCGCCAACGGGACAGAAAATCGCTGTTGAGGCCGGTAACATCGCCGGATCGGGCCAGAGAATACTTGGCAGTAAAATGGGGTCGACGCGGTTGCGGGTCGATATCCCGAAACTTGTAGCACTATATGAGGCGGGCCGATTGAAACTGGACGAACTGATCACCGGGCGATATCCGCTTGAGAAGATCAACGAGGCGATAGATGAAGTACGGGCAGACAAGGCCCTTAGAAACGTAATAATATTTGAGTAGATGTCATGAAGCTAACCGATCTTGAGACTTTTGTTGTCGGCACGCCGCCCCCTCATTGGGGTGGGCAGTTCTGGGTTTTCGTCAAGCTCACAACCGACAGCGGCGTGAGTGGAATAGGGGAGGCCTATGCCGTGCCGTTTCATCCCGATGTGACGGTCAAGATGATTGAGGATGTTTTCGCGCGACGCCTTCTCGGGATGGATCCGTTTCACATCGAGCGTATCTGGCGACGCGTCTATTCAAGTGGATATACGCAGCGGCCGGATTCGTCCATAATGGCAGTTCTGAGTGCGCTGGAAATGGCGTGTTGGGACATTATCGGGAAAGAAGCTAATAAACCGGTTTATGAGTTGTTAGGTGGTAAAGTTCGCGAAAAACTCCGGACTTATACTTACCTCTATCCAAAGGAAGGGGATAAGGGGGATGTCTATGCGGACCCTGACCTTGCGGCGGAACGGGCGGCGGAGAATGTTGCGCTCGGCTTCACCGGCGTAAAGTTCGATCCGGCAGGGCCGTATTCCGCCTTCGATCCGCGGCAGCCGTCACTTGGGCGCATGGATCTCTCGGAAAAGCTGGTCGCGCGGGTGCGTGAGGCTGTGGGAGATAAGGCAGACTTGCTGTTCGGGACCCATGGGCAACTGACCACATCCGGCGCAATACGTCTTGCCCGTCGGTTGGAGAAATATGATCCGCTTTGGTTTGAGGAGCCAACACCCCCTGAGAATGCGAATGAGATGGCGAAGCTGTCCCGACAGACGACCATCCCCGTCGCGACGGGCGAAAGGCTCTGTACAAAATATGAATTTCACCGCGTTCTGGAGAGTGGGGCTGCCTCTATCCTGCAAATGGCACTCGGGCGTGTCGGAGGATTGTTGGAAGGTAAGAAGATCGCCAGCATAGCGGAAGTTTACTATGCGCAGATCGCGCCGCATATGTATTGCGGTCCTGTCTCGGCGATGGCCGATATCCAGCTCAGCACCTGTACGCCGAATTTCCTGATTCAGGAAAGCATTAACACCATGGGGGACTTCCACGCGGAGATATTGAAAGAGCCGATCCAGTGGGAGGATGGTTACATCATTCCGCCAACAAAGCCGGGACTTGGCATTGAACTGGACGAAGAAGTTATCGCCCGTCATCCCTTCACAGGCGATAAACTACATCTCGAAATGGTCGATAATCCGGTGGTTTTCGAATAACTCAGCCGAAGTTCATGTCGGCGACGAAGGGATTGGTTTGTCTTTCCTGACCGAAGGTGGAAAGGTTTCCATGCCCTGGAATGAAGGTGATGTCATCACCAAGCGGCCAGAGTTTCTCGCGAATGGAATGGATCAGATCCTCATGGTTGCCGCGCGGGAAATCCGTCCGGCCGATTGATCCCTGGAACAGGACATCCCCGACGATAGCGACACGTTCCTTCAGGTTGACAAAAACAACATGGCCGGGCGTATGGCCGGGACAGTGGACCACGGTGAATTCTTCATTCCCAACAGTTACCTTGTCCCCATCCTCAAGCCAGCGATCGGGTGTAAAGGTAAATGATTCCGGAAAGCCATAGCGAGCGCATTGTGTCGGCAATTGATCGATCCAGAATTTGTCGTCCTTATGGGGCCCTTCAATCGGAACACCGAGCTTTTCGTGGAGTTCCTGCGTGCCCCCCGCATGGTCAAGATGCCCGTGGGTGATCAGGATTTTCTCAATCGTTACCCCTTGCTTTTCTGCGGCTTCGAGAATGCGATCAAGGTCGCCACCCGGATCGGTTACAGCGCCCTTCATGGTTTCCTCGCACCAGATCAGGCTGGAGTTTTGGGCAAATGGGGTAACGGGAATGATAACGGCTTTCATGAAATACCGAAGCGTGAATTGCTCCGTCCTTTGGTTATTGTTATTACATTATCTTTTCAAGGCGCCGAGAATACCACGAAGAAGCGCCTTGGCAATGCTGCGCCCAAAAGAAGAGCTGACAGCCCGGGTGAGTGACTTGACAGCCGCCTCTCCGACACTTTGGCGGTTTGATCGGCGCGCAGGTGCTTTTTTGGGTTTTGCAGCCTCAGCGGCTTCTGCCTTTTCGGCTGCTTTCGCGGCTTTTTCGGCCCGTTCCTGCAGGATCTCATAGGCCGACTCATTATCGACCGTTTTGTCATATTTAGCGCCGAGCGTGCTGTCGTTCAAGACCTGCTTGCGCTCAGCCCGGCTGACCGGCCCGAGTTTGGAGGAGGGAGGCCGGATCAATGTCCGCTCCACGATCGATGGTTGGCCCTTTTTCTCAAGTGTGGAGACAAGCGCTTCACCGACGCCGAGCGTTGTAATTACGTCTTCAACCTCGAAGGCGGGATTAGGGCGATAGGTCTGTGCGGCGAGGCGGATCGCTTTCTGCTGCTTCGGGGTAAAGGCACGCAAGGCGTGCTGTATCCGGTTGCCAAGCTGACCCAGAACAGAATCGGGTATATCGTCCGGGCTTTGGGTGACAAAAAAGACGCCAACACCCTTTGACCGGATCAATCGGACAACCTGCTCCACCTTCTCAAGTAGGGCTTTTGGCGCGTCATCGAATAGAAGATGTGCTTCATCAAAGAAGAAAACGAGCTTTGGCCGGTCGGCATCGCCTGCCTCCGGCAGTTCCTCGAACAGCTCAGACAGCATCCAGAGCAGGAAGGTGCCATAGAGCCGTGGCGAATTCATCAGCTTGTCGGCGGCAAGGATATTGACCATGCCACGCCCGGTATGGTCAGTCCGCATGAAATCGCGCAAATCAAGCGCCGGTTCACCGAAAAATTTGCCTGCGCCTTGGTCTTCAAGGCGGAGGAGGGCGCGCTGGATGGCCCCAATCGATTGAGGCGAGACATTTCCGTAGACCGCGGAGATTTCTTTCCTTTGCTCATTCACGACGCTGAGAAGTGCGCGGAGATCCTTCAAGTCCAGCAGCAGCAAGCCCTGCTCGTCCGCAACGCGAAAGGCGATATTCATCACGCCTTCCTGCGTATCGTTCAGCTCCAGCATGCGGGAGAGAAGCAAAGGCCCTATCTCGGAAATGGTTGTCCGAACGGGATGGCCCTGCTCGCCAAAGAGATCCCAAAAGACGGCGGGAAAGGAAGCCCCCTGATATTCTTCTGCGAAGCCGATCTTGCTCGCTCGCTTGGTCAGGAAATCCTGCATGTCCGACGTGCGGCAGAGACCGGAAAGGTCGCCTTTCGCATCGGCAAGAAATACCGGAACGCCCGCCCGTGAAAATCCTTCCGTGAGAACTTGCAAGGTGACTGTCTTGCCTGTGCCCGTCGCGCCAGCGATCAGGCCGTGGCGGTTGCCCCATTTGAGCGGAAGATATTGGTTGCTGCCGCTTCCATCATCGCTCTTACCGATAAAGATGCCATCGCTTTGCAAACAGGTCATGGTCAATGTCTTCCTTTAATCAAGATCGGGCCAGCAAATACGGAATACTATCGAATTTAATCTAAACCGGTTGTCCTGCGGCCTCAAGCATCCATTCGCGAACGGTGGCGAGCTTCGGCCGTGTCGATTTTCTCGATGAGGACACAATATGAAATGAGTGGTTGGAGCGTCGGTCCACATCGAATAGCTTCACCAGTCGCCCCGCCGCGATCGACTCCTGAACAAGCGCGTCTATTCCGATCGCAACGCCGAGGCCGTTCTCCGCTGCATGCAGCGCCATGTTGGCACTCTCGAAATGCAGGCCTGGGCTGGAATTAATGTTGCTCACTCCGGCCTCCGCGAGCCAGCGAGGCCAGTCCGTCGGGCGGGGGCTTTCATGAACAAAGACCGCATCATGCAAATCCTCCGGACGAGAGTATTTTTTTGCTAATTCCGGGCTGCAGACGGGATAGGTGACGACCTCGAGCAACTTGTCAATCCGCATGCCCGTCAGATTGGTCCCGTCTGGCAGGACCTGGATGGAGATATCAAAATCATCCCGTTCAAAATCTGCCGGGTTGAGGGAGGTAATCAATTGTACGTCAATATCCGGATGATGTTCATAAAGGTCGGCCCATCTCGGGATCAGCCAACGCAGTGCAAATGTCGGGTAGGCACAAATGGACACTGCATTGCGCCGTGTTTCGCTTCTAAGCCGGGCCGAAGCCGCCGCTATCTTTTCCAGCGGCAGGCTGATTTCCGCAAGATATTGCCGACCTACTGCGGTAAGTTCAATTCTTTTATGATGTCGGTGAAAGAGTGTTTTGCCCAGATATTGTTCCAACGTCTGAATTTGCCGGCTGACCGCGCCCGGCGTGACGCCCAGCTCTTCCGCTGCTTGATTGAAGCTCAAATAACGACAGGCCGCCTCAAATGCCCTGAGACCAGATGTAGAGGGAATATGAAGCATAAACAATACAATCCTGAGTGAGTTTTTTTCAATTATAATATGCTGAATTATCGATTGTCCACAGCTGTTGTCTTGCTCATTATGTGCACCAACCAAAAAACCTTGACGGTAAACAGAACTAGGCGGGAACGAGATGTCATATTTGCATAAAAAACAGGAATTTAAGCCACAGGAACTCTCTGACTATATCGCGCCTGATTGCCATGGCCTCAACTTCTTTGAAGTTGATAACAACCTGCGCGATCTGTTGCATGTCTATATGCCGGATGATTTGCGTCAGCACATGGAACCGCACTATAATCGCCTTGGCGAAATCTCAGGCACGCAGCTTGACGATTGGTCACGTGAGGCGGATAAGCATGGTCCGATACTCCATGCCCGCGATGCCCGTGGCCGGAACGAGGACTGGATCGAGTTTCATCCCTCCTATCGCAAGATGGAAGATGTTGCTTTTAGGGATTTTGGTTTCCATTGCATGTCGCATCGCGAGGGCGTGTTGGGCTGGCAGGAAAAAGTCCCGCCCATCGGAAAATATGTCTTCCAGTATCTCTTTGGCCAGTCCGAATTCGGACAGCTTTGCCCAATCTCGGCCACCGACACATCGGCGATGCTGATCGAGCGTTATGCGGATGAGGCTACTAAAGCGAAACTGCTTGACCGTATGTACAGCCAGGACATGGACAAGATCCTGAAGGGCGCCCAGTTCATGACCGAGAAGACGGGTGGCTCTGATGTGTCGCAAATCGCGCTGGAGGCCCGGTTCGAAGATGGCGAATGGAAGCTCTACGGTGAGAAATGGTTCTGTTCCTGCGCAGACGGCGACATTGCGTTGCTGCTGGCCCGCCCGGAAGGCGCTCCGGAGGGCAACAGCGGCCTTGCGCTCTTCGCCATGCCGCGCCGACGCGAAGATGGAAGCCGCAATCCATATCGGATCGTCCGGTTGAAGGATAAGCTCGGCACCAAGTCCATGGCCTCTGGCGAAATTATCTTTGAGGGCGCATCGGCTTATCCGCTTGGTGAGGTTGGCGCGCATCCGAACAAGGGCCTTAAACTGATGATGGATCAGGTAAACTTCTCCCGTCTGTCGCATGGCGTGCGCGGCGCGGCGATGATGCGCCGCTGCCTGAACGAGGCATTGACGGTGGCCAACTATCGCAAGGCGTTTGGGGAGACTATTATCGATAAACCTCTGCTGCGCCGTCAGCTGATGAAACTGATGGTTCCGACGGAGCAGGCACTTTCGATGTTTATGTATGTGGCCGTCAATCTTGAGCAGGGTGAAAAGGGGGGCGAAGCCGCCGCGAAACGGACCCGTATCCTGACCCCGTTGCTCAAATACCGAACGGCACGGGATAATATCCGCGTTGCGACCGGTGCCATGGAAGTCCGTGGTGGCAACGGCTATATCGAGGATTGGGTCAATGCCCGCCTTGTCCGGGATGCGCATCTCGGTGTGCTTTGGGAAGGAACCTCCAACATCAATTCCCTCGATGTGACAACGCGGGCAATCGCCCGGGCCGGGGCGCATGAAGATCTCGCCGAAGATCTCACCAGGCAGATTGATGCAAATAGCGCTTTGCCAGGTCAATATGCCGGACAACTTAAAGGCCTTTTGGATCAATCTGTAAAGTTTGCGGAGGAAGTAGCGCGTCTGGGCAAGGAAACCCATGCACGAAAGGCGGCAAGCGCGCTCTATCATGTGACGACCGCGACCCTTATGGCGAATGAAGGCGCCAAACTCGGCGCAGCCGGAAAAGATGCCCGTCGTTTGCTTCTGTCGCGTATGATCATCGATCACAAGCTTGGCGCGGCTAACCCATTATCAATCGAGGCGGATGCCTTCGATACGGCGGCGACGGACGCCTTGCTCAGTGAGTCGCCGCTCAGCCTTGAAGAAGTGAGTCGTATCCTTACACTGTAGGGTACGGTATTGACTGACCTAAAATGAAGTTCAGCGGGAAGAGACACTATGAATATGGAAGTTAAAATCAAAAGCCGTGAAGAGCGGGAGCTTGAGGACTGGGTAGCGGCGGATTGCCATGGTCTCAATTTCTTCGAGATCGACAAAAGTCTTCAGGATTTGCTGACCCTCTATCTTCCCGATGACCTGAGGGAGCATATGACGCCGGTTTACCGGGAACTCGGGGAAGTGGCGGGTAATCGCCTTGATGAACTCGCCCGGATTTGCGAATCCCATATGCCGGTGCTACATCCACGCGATGCGCGGGGCCGGAATCGTGACTGGATCGAATACCACCCCGCCTTCCGTGAAATGGAAAAAATCGGGTACGGTGACTTCGGTATTCATTGCATGTCGCGGAAACCCGGGGTTCACGGCTGGCCCGATAAAATTCCGCCGATGGCGAAATATGTCTTTCAATATCTTTTCACGCAGTCCGAATTTGGCCTGATGTGCCCGATCTCACTGACCGATACTTCGTCAATGCTTCTGGAACGTTATGGCCCGGAAGCGGCCAAGGAAAAATTCCTTGAACGGATGCGCAGTCAGGACATGGATGAGCTGTTCCGTGGCGCGCAATTCATGACCGAGAAAATCGGCGGCTCTGAGGTCGCCAACCTCGCGGTCACGGCGCGGGAAGAAAATGGCGAATGGCGGCTCTATGGCGATAAATGGTTCTGCTCCAGCGCGGATGCAGAGGTAAGCCTAGTCCTTGCCCGACCTGAAGGGGCGCCGGAGGGGAATTCCGGTCTTGCGATTTTTGCGGTGCCGCGCACATTGGATAACGGGGAGCGAAACAACTACCGGATCGTCCGCCTGAAAGACAAGATGGGCACGAAATCCATGGCGTCCGGCGAGATCATCTTCAATGGCGCGCTTGCCTACGCATTTGGGGATGTAGGGGCAAAACCCAATCCCGGTCTGCGCCAGATGATGGATCAAGTCAGCATGTCGCGGCTGTCGCATGGCGTGAGAGCGGCAGGTATGATGCGTCGCTGCCTGAACGAGGCATTGGTTGCCTCGAAAACCCGCGATGTATTTGGCGAGCCGATTATCAATAAGCCGCTGCTGCGGCGTCAACTGCTGAAATTGATGGTGCCGACGGAGCAGGTGCTCTCCATGGTGATGCATGTTTCCTCTGTTCTCCATAAGGCAGAGAATGGAGATGAAAGCGCCAAGCGCCTCAACAGAATCCTGACACCACTTGTGAAATTCCGTGCCTGCCGCGATAACGTAATGGTTGCGACCGGGGCGCTGGAAGTGCGTGGCGGAAACGGCTTTATCGAAGACTGGGTTAATTCTCGGCTTGTCCGGGATGCGCACACAGGCCTTCTGTGGGAAGGGACGTCCAACATCAATGCGCTGGACATCACAACCCGTGCCGTTGCCAAGACAGGCGCCCACGAAGATCTGGCTGAAGATCTGAAAGATCGCCTTCAGAATACCGACGGTGTGCCCGGTCAATATGCGGGTGAGCTCTCCGGCCTGATAGATCGTGCCAAGAAATTCGCTGAAGACATCGCGTCAAGCGGGGACGAAACCAAGGCACGTCAGGCGTCGAACGCGCTTTATCATGCCACAACGGCGACGCTTCTTGCAACGGAAGGCGCGGCTCTTGGTAAGGCGGGTGGAGATGCTCGTCGGATGCTTCTCTCCAGGCTGGTCGTGGACACACGATTACGACCCCATGATCCACTCAGCAATGGGAATAACCAGTTTGAAATTGAGGCAGGAAACTACCTGCTGGATGATGTGGACGTTCCGCTAGATGCTGCTACCGACCTTCTGCGGGTTTAGTCTAAATTAGAAAATAATAATAAAAAAACTATAGGAAAATCGACAGTCTCCCCCGACTGTGGCATTATGTCGCTGTCGGGGGATTTTTTGTGGAAAAGCCCATAAAACTGCGGAAAACATCATTCTGAAGTGTCTGTTTTACCGATTTTTTGTGTAAATCTTAAGTCTGCGTCATCTCACCACATGTAGGGACACCAGAAAAGTTTAGAATATAGGGGCTGAAGATAGGTTTGTGATTCATCTGCAATCAAACTAGATAGGGAGATTACGTGGTATGTTAGAATCATTAGATGCGCGTATTTCATCGTTGGCTAAATCTAAGTCGCAGGCTAATGGGCACAAGCAGTCTGAAACGACTCCCAAAGCAGAGCGGAAAAATATTTCAGAAGCACCTTGCTCAACCTGCAGTGCACATGCTCAGGCTATTTGCGCTGATTTAAAAGATCAGGAAATGGATGAAATCGCCCGCAATATCAGGACCAGACTGGTCCAAACAGGGCAGTCTGTCTATCGAGAATATGAAGAAGCGAAGTATCTTTATACCGTCGTTACGGGAGAAATTCGGCTTGCCAATTTGCTAGATGACGGGCGTCGTCAGGTGACGTCCTTCAAAACAGCCGGGGAAGTCCTCGGGGAGCAAAAAAACGGTTACTATCAATCGGATGCAGAAGCCGTTTGTGATACGGTTGTATGTCAGATTCCCATTAAGATTCTGGAAAAATATTTGCAGGAAATGCCGGCCATGCAGACGGCCCTGACAGCAAAGGTGCTGAGCGAGATACATGAGTTGAGACACCATGCCATACTGTTGGGCCGAAAAACACCGATAGAAAAAATTGCGACCTTCCTTGTTGATCGTGCAGAGAAATTGGGCGGTAAAGACAGTGTTGAGGTTGAAGTTATGTTGACAATGGGCCGGAATGATATTGCGGATTTTCTTGGCCTGACAATTGAGACAGTCAGCCGGACAATTACGAAAATGAAAAATTTGGGCCTTTTGGAGGTGCCGTCGAACCATTCGATAATCATCAAAGATATGGCAGAGCTAGAAAATCTGGCGGAAGGCGAGAAATGACGATGGCGATGGAGGTGTAGGTTGGCGAGACCGTACTCTCGTTCTACCCATTCATCGGCCCGAAACTTTAGTTCCGTGGCATCAGTGCATGCATGCCAATACTGGCATAAAGAGCTCAAACCGCAAAAGCCACTGCAGCTCAATTGTTATGGGCTTCGAATGCCCATTGAGGCAATGGAATGCCGATAATAATTTTGGCGCGAGATTCTCTAAAAAAAAATGAATTTAATCAAAAATCGCTTTGTTGTTAGAAAAGCGGAAGTGTAGAAAGTAGAAACGTTCTCTTAGGTAGCCGAATAGCTATTCCCCTATCGGGTTATATACGGATGTACACATTATCTGTGCGGCCTGTGCGGCATCCAAAACCGGCTTAGGTAATCAGGAGGCCAAAAAACTACTTCGGGGAAGAAGGTTTTGTTTGCGTTGATTTAGATCAATGTCAGGCGCAGACTAAAACCTAGTCTGCGAAATGAGGGGAGTATGAGTAGTTTGCGCTGTCGAGAGGTTCGCGAAACGATTTGAATACTCCGTAAACTATTGGAATAGACGGAACTCGGGTATGAATCTGTTATGGCTCGCTTTTACAATAATCTGTGCCCTGATAGGGGTCATGTTGTCCGCGAAGGCGGTCGATTCAACGATGATGCTTCATGGCATGGTATTTTCCATTGCCAGCGTGCTCAGCGCCTTCGCGCTAATCGCAAGGAATTATCGTAACATTAACACCCCCGGCCTGGCGGATGCGAATGGCAGCGTTAATTACAATACAGAAATTATCAAGGCGGGAGTGATTGCCTCAGCATTCTGGGGGATCGTTGGCTTTGCAGTTGGCCTTGTTATCGCTTTACAACTTGCGTTTCCAGCCCTGAACTTCGATCTTCCCTGGACAAATTTCGGGCGTCTTCGTCCACTTCATACCTCGGCTGTCATCTTTGCATTCGGCGGTAATATCCTGATCATGACGTCTTTTCATGTCGTGCAACGGACCTGTCGCGCCCGGCTGGCCGGAGATATCGCGCCGTGGTTTGTCTTCTGGGGATACCAGCTTTTCATCGTGCTGGCCGCGACCGGTTATGTTTTGGGTGTCACCCAATCCAAGGAGTATGCGGAACCCGAATGGTATGTCGATATCTGGTTGACGCTGGTGTGGGTGGTCTATCTGCTGGTTTTCCTCGCAACGATCTGGAAGCGCCAGGAAAAGCATATCTATGTCGCCAACTGGTTCTACTTGGCCTTCATCGTAACTATTGCCATGCTTCACATCGTGAATAATCTCTCCGTGCCGGTCAGTCTTGCGGGTGTGAAAAGCTATTCCCTGTTTGCTGGGGTGCAAAGCGCGCTGACCCAATGGTGGTATGGGCATAATGCGGTCGGGTTCTTTCTGACCGCGGGCTTTCTGGGAATAATGTATTACTTCATCCCGAAGCGGGTGAACCGGCCGGTCTATTCATACCGCCTGTCGATCATTCATTTCTGGTCGCTGATTTTCCTCTATATTTGGGCGGGTCCGCATCATTTGCATTATACGGCGCTGCCGGACTGGGCGCAGACACTTGGTATGACTTTTTCCATCATGCTCTGGATGCCGTCGTGGGGAGGGATGATCAACGGCCTGATGACCCTTTCCGGGGCTTGGGATAAACTCCGGACTGATCCGGTCGTTCGCTTCCTGGTGACATCAGTAGCTTTCTACGGGATGAGCACCTTTGAAGGACCGCTTATGTCGATCAAGGCGGTCAACGCGCTCAGCCATTACACGGACTGGACTATCGGCCATGTGCATTCCGGCGCGCTTGGGTGGGTGGCCTACATCAGCTTTGGGGCGCTTTACTTCCTGACGCCTGTTGTTTGGAAGCGCAAATCGCTTTATTCGGATGCGCTCGTCAATCTGCATTTCTGGATTTCGACGGTGGGTATCCTGCTTTACATCACCGCAATGTGGGTCTCCGGCATTCTGCAGGGCTTGATGTGGCGCGCCTATGATGCCTTCGGGTTTTTGGAATATTCCTTCAGCGAGACGGTCGAGGCAATGCATCCTTTCTATGTGATCAGGGCACTTGGCGGCGCCCTCTTCCTGATCGGGGCCCTCATTATGGTCTATAACCTCTGGCGGACAGTCCGGGGCGACGTGCGAGAGAAGGAAGCAGGGGCACTTGTGCTGAATATGGAATTTGCAGGGGCGAGGTAAGGAACATGTTTAGTCACAAAAAAATCGAGAAAAACTCGATCCTGATGCTGGTTCTCGTCCTGATCGTGGTTTCCATCGGCGGGCTTATCGAAATTGCGCCGTTGTTCTATCTCGAAAGTACAATCGAGAAGGTAAAAGGGATGCGGCCCTATAGCCCATTAGAACTCGCAGGTCGGGATATTTATATCCGCGAGGGCTGCTACAACTGTCATAGCCAGATGATCCGCCCCCTCCGTGATGAGGCGGAACGTTATGGCCATTACTCACTGGCGGCGGAAAGCATGTATGATCATCCGTTTCAGTGGGGGTCCAAGCGGACAGGTCCGGACCTCGCCCGGGTGGGCGGACGCTATTCGGATGAATGGCATGTCACTCATATGAATAACCCGCGTGACGTGGTGCCTGAATCTATAATGCCGGGATATCCCTTCCTCGGGAAAACGCCTCTGCATGTGCCGGATGTTGCTGGCAATCTCGAGACAAACAAGATTGTCGGGGTACCGTATACGGACGATATGATCGCTAACGCGGAGCTGGATTTGGCAATACAGGTAAATCCGGATGCCGACGAGATAGATGCCTTTTTGGAGCGTTACCCCAAGGCTCAGGTGCGGAATTTTGATGGTAATCCGATGATGCTGTCGGAGCTGGATGCGTTAATTGCCTATCTTCAGATGATGGGAACCCTGGTTGACTTCACGTCATATGACGTGGATGCCAATAAACGGTAGGAGGAGACTAATGGATTATCATAGCGTTTCTACCTTCGCACAGAGTTACGGACTGCTTTACCTATTCGGCCTGTTTATTGCGGTGCTTGTTTATGCATTGTGGCCGCGAAACAAGGAAAAGTTTGACAAGGCAGCCCATATCCCGCTTGAGGAAGATTAAGATGTCCAACAAGGTTGAAAAAGACGAGATCACCGGCACCGATACCACAGGACATGAATGGGACGGTATCAAGGAACTGGATAATCCCATGCCGCGGTGGTGGCTTTGGACGATGTACGCCTCTATTGTCTGGGCAATTGGTTACTGGATCGTTATGCCCGCTTGGCCACTTGTTACCAGCTATACTTCCGGATTCATCGGGTACTCCTCTCGCGGATCGCTGGAACAGGAACTGGCCAAGGCAACAGAGGCCCATGCACAAGATCGGGCCGCTCTTGTGGCGCTGGAACTCAGTGAGGTGAAAAATAATGATCAGCTCTATCAGTTTGCATTGCGAGGCGGAAAATCGGCGTTTGCGGTGAACTGCTCCCAGTGTCATGGATCAGGCGCGCAAGGGGCGCCAGGCTTTCCGAACCTGAATGATGATGATTGGTTGTGGGGTGGGAATATGGACGCGATTTACGAAACCATTAAGTATGGTATTCGCTCAGATCACGAGGATACCCGCATAGGCGAAATGCCCGCGTTTCTTACGGACGAAATGCTCACGAAAGATCAAATCAATGATGTTTCGGAATATGTCCTTTCCCTTTCGGAAGATCGGAAGGATATGGCTGCCGTCGATCGTGGTCAGGAAGTTTATGCGGAAAATTGTGCAGCATGCCATGGGGACAATGCCAAGGGCGGGCGGGAATTCGGGGCACCGGACCTGACCGACGCGATTTGGTTCTATGGGAAAGACAAGGATATTATTCTTAAAACCATTTCCCGGGGCCGCGGCAACGTAATGCCAGCCTGGGTCGACCGGTTAGATGAGACAACAATCCGCCAGCTTGCCTTGTATGTGCACTCCCTCGGGGGCGGGGAGTAATCCGTTTAACCTATCCATTTTGGAGTAAGAGTTGTGGTTGACAGCTCCGTTGAGAATATCGACGTACGTCCGGTTAACAAGAAAGAGAACCGGGCTTTATTCGAGAAGCGTGAGAAAATCCAGCCGAAGAAGGCGCGTGGAAATTTCCGCCGCCTGAAATGGATCATCATGGGAATAACCCTGGGGATCTATTATATCACTCCCTGGATTCGCTGGGACCGGGGTGAGAGTGGGCCGGATCAGGCGGTGCTTGTCGATTTTGCGCGGGAGCGGTTCTATTTCTTCTTTATCGAGCTCTGGCCGCAGGAAATTTATTACATTACCGGATTGCTCATTCTGGCAGCAATTTCTCTGTTTCTAGTGACATCGCTGTTTGGGCGTGCCTGGTGCGGATATTCGTGCCCGCAAACGGTCTGGACCGACCTTTTCATTTTTGTTGAGCGCATGGTGGAAGGGGATCGTAACGCCCGCCTAAGGCTGGACAAGGCGCCGATGTCGATCTCAAAACTCAGCAAACGGGTGTTGAAGCATTCAATCTGGCTCGTAATCGGCGTACTCACCGGCGGCGCCTGGGTTTTTTATTTTGCCGATGCACCGACCTTGCTACGGGAACTGTTTACGTTCGAAGCACCTGTTATTGCCTATTCCAGCGTCGCCGCCTTGACTGCGACAACCTATGTGTTCGGCGGCTTGATGCGGGAACAGGTCTGTACATATATGTGCCCCTGGCCACGGATACAGGGGGCAATGGTGGATGAGGATACTCTGACCGTCACATATCACGGTGCCCGAGGTGAACCGCGTGGACCGCATAAAAAAGGAGAACCCTGGACGGACCGGGGGCATTGTATTGATTGTAACCAGTGCGTTGCGGTTTGCCCGATGGGAATCGATATCCGTGACGGGTTGCAGCTGGAGTGCATTACCTGTGCGCTCTGCATTGACGCCTGTGATGACGTGATGGACAAGATTGATCTACCGCGCGGACTGATCAGCTATGATACCCACGTTGGCCAATTTGACAGCAACCCGGAACGTAAACTCAACATACGCTTTATCCGGCCGAGAACCATCGCCTATGGATTGATACTTGCTCTGGTTGGCGCAGTGATGCTGTTTACCCTGCTTAATCGGTCCATCCTTGATGTTAATGTCATTCGTGACCGTAACCCGTTGTTCGTGACTCTCTCCGATGGATCTATTCGCAATGGTTACACGGTGAAGATCCTGAATAAAATTCATGAGACTCGGCGATTCCTCATCGAAGTGGAGGGGCTGAAAGGGGTTCAGGCCTGGCTTGAGAGTGGTCCTCCGCTCGGACTGCCAATGCTGGTAACCGTACCCGCTGACTCGCTTTCCAGTTATAAGCTCTATGTATCTGTTCCGGCGGAGAACCTGGATGGCAAGAGTTCCGATATCGATATCGTGGTTACCGATTTTGAGAGCAGTGAGCGAGATTTACAGGCATCGAGCTTCAAGGGACCGGATAAATGAACGCAAATATTCATGGAAAGCCACTGACCGGACGCCATGTGGCCCTGATGCTGGCCGCATTCTTCGGGTTAATGTTTGCTGTTAATGGTGCCTTTGTATATTTCGCGCTTGGAAGTTTTTCAGGTGTAAGTGAAGACGATGCCTATAAACGCGGCCTCGCTTATAACGAAGAAATCGATCACCGAGAACGTCAACGTACCCGAGGGTGGCAACCCGCTCTGGAATTTGTGCAGACGGGAGCAGAGCAGGGAAAATTGACCCTCAATATTATCGATGCTGATGGCAATAACCTGAAAGACCTGGACGTGGTTGCAATCATTCGACGCCCGGTGATAGAGGGCACAGATCAGGGTCTATCTCTGGTATATGATAAAGATCACTATGCTGCGGAAGTCTCGCTTTCAGGCCTTGGGCAATGGGATGTCTCCATTCTTGTGCATGGAGGCGGATTTAAAGAGCCTTATCGATTGGATAAGAGGATATGGGTGAAATAGCCCAAAAAAACTTCGATAATCTGACCCTCCGGCAATCTCGCGACCTGGGTGGTGACTGCTGTGCTGCCGGTGCTATGGCGATGAGTGAAGTGGCTTCTCCCGCAGCGGACTATGATGACTTTGTCAGTGCCGACCCAACGGCTTTTGTTGAGGCTGATCAGGACGGCAATGCGATCTTGCATACACTCGTCGAAAATATGCACTGCGCCAATTGCATTAAAACTGTAGAGCAAACCCTGAAATCCAATCCAGCGGTTCTTGATGCGCGGGTAAATTTTTCAACTCGGCGGTTGTTTCTGCGTTGGCGCCCGGAGGGAATTGATGTCACCGACCTTGTCAAACCAGTGATTGATCAGGGTTACCCGCTTACGCCTTATAATCCCGCGATGATAAAATCAGCCGCAGCAGAGGAGAATATGCGCCTCCTTCGAGCGCTAGCTGTTGCGGGTTTTGCCGCTGCTAATGTTATGTTGCTCTCCGTTTCGGTTTGGGCTGGGCTTTTCTCGGAAGATATGGGGCCTGCAACCCGTGATTTCCTCCACTGGATCTCGGCAATGGTTGCTCTTCCTGCTGTGGCCTACGCAGGTCAACCCTTCTTTAAATCTGCACTTGCCGCCGTTCGTGCCGGTCGGCTCAATATGGATGTACCCATATCGCTGGCAGTCATCCTCGCCGCTGGCATGAGCTTGGCCGAGACCATTCAAAGCGGTGAACATGTTTATTTTGATGCGGCCGTCACATTGCTTTTTTTCCTGCTTATTGGGCGTTATCTTGATAATGCCGCGCGCAGCAAGGCGCGATCAGCAGCAGAACGCTTGCTGCTTCTTAAGGCAGTGGCCGCCACTATCATTCTACCTGATGGCAATAGCAAGACAGTACCGGTCGAGACCGTCACACCGGGAACCCGAGTCAAAATCATGGCGGGAGACAGACTCCCCGTAGATGGGGTGGTGAGTTCGGGTCGATCGGAGCTCGATGTGAGTCTGATTACCGGTGAAAGCCTGCCAATAACAGTCAAGACAGGCGACAATGTTTTTGCCGGAACGCTGAACCTGAACGCGCCGTTCGAGATTGAGGCAACAAAGACGGGCGATAATACTTTACTCGGGGATATTGTTCGGTTGATGGAGGCGGCAGAGCAGGGCCGTGCGAAATATGTTCGTCTTGCCGACCGGGTTGCTGAATTTTATGCGCCTGCGGTCCATTTGTTGGCGGCGGCCACTTTTATTGGCTGGTGGATATTGGCCGGTAGCTGGCAAAACGCGCTGATGCAGGCAGTTGCGGTGCTTATTATTACCTGTCCTTGCGCGCTTGGTCTTGCGGTACCGGTCGTACAGGTGGTCGCAAGTGGGCGTTTGTTGATGAAGGGTATTCTGGTCAAGGCGGCAGATGGACTTGAACGTCTGGCGGAAGTGGATGTTGTTGTCTTCGATAAAACCGGCACCCTGACAGAAGGCCGCCTCGACCTCATTAACCGCGAGGAGTTATTGCCTGAACAGCTGCGTCTTGCGGCTCGGGTTGCGAGCAACAGCCGCCATCCGCTCGCTCGGGCTGTCGCGCGGGCCGGATACGGCCTTGGCGACCATCTGGAAGTAGAGGAATGCCCGGGGGAGGGGCTCAGAGCAGCCTTGGACGGTGAGGAAGTTCGTCTTGGCAGCCGTGCCTTTTGTCATGTGCAAGAGGGCGTAGCTGATGATCAAGCCCCAGGTCCGGAACTATGGCTGCGTGTCGCTAATAAGGAGGCGGTCCAGTTTCGTTTCAGGGACCGTCTGCGCCCTGGCGCCCGCACCGCGATTGACAGGTTGAAAGCACAAGGGTTTAAAGTTGAGCTTCTCTCAGGTGACAGAGAGGTCGTGGTGAAGGAACTTGCCGAGGCGCTTGGCATTGAGAACTGGCATGCAGAGAAGAAACCGGAAGATAAGGTTGCTCGCCTTAAAACGTTGGCAGATCAAGGTCATAAGGTGCTGATGGTGGGCGATGGTTTGAATGACGCGCCGGCCTTGTCATCTGCGCATGCTTCTTTATCTCCGGCAAGCGCAGCGGATATCAGCCAGACAACGGCTGATTTTGTCTTTCAGGGGAAGGATCTGTCAGCGGTGACGGAGACGATCCGCGTTGCACGCGCTGCAAGGCGCCTGATCTTCCAGAATTTCTCGCTCGCGTTTCTCTATAATGCAATTGCTGTTCCGTTGGCGGTTGCGGGGATCGTGACGCCACTAATTGCGGCCATTGCCATGTCCGCTTCATCTCTTGTCGTTTGCCTCAACTCGCTTCGCCTTCGGCTAGAAGGAAGGGTGGCTATGCGATGAATGTACTCATTTATCTCATTCCGGTAGCATTGTTCCTGGGAGGGGTTGGCCTTATCGCTTTCCTCTGGAGTCTGAAAACTGGGCAATATGAAGATCTTGATGGCGCGGCCAACCGGATACTTATTGATGATGATGACACAGAAGATTCCTGATAAACCAGAAGTTCAAGAACTAGGAACGCTGGCGATTTTGAATTCCTCCTGATATTGTGCTTCTTGGTAAAATACTATTTGGTAGCGTAAACAATTATGGCAATTTGGGGAAAAATACTGGGCGGCGCAGCCGGCCTTCTTGTTGGAGGTCCGCTTGGTGCTCTTGTCGGAGGGCTGGCGGGACATGCCGTCGATAAATATCGCGCGACTGCGTCAGATACAGACGATAATATCGGACAGCATCAGGTAAAGCAGGTTGCCTTTACAATCGCAGTCATTGCGCTTGGCGCGAAAATGGCGAAGGCAGATGGCGTTGTTACCCGAGAGGAGATTAACACCTTCAAGCGGGTGTTTCGTATTCCGCCAAATGAGGAAAAGAATGTTGGCCGTGTCTTTAATATGGCGCGTCAGGATACAGCGGGATATGAAGAGTACGCCGCGCAGGTCGCGCGAATGTTTCGTGATACGCCTCAGTTGATGGAGGATCTCCTTCATGGCCTGTTTGCAATCGCCATGGCAGACGGTGTCCTTCACCCGGATGAAGATATTTATCTGCAGAATGTTGCGTCTATTTTCGGGTTTAACGAGGCTGCCTATGCCCGTATTCGCAGTTATCATGCCAAGGATGGGGAGCGGGACCCCTATCAAATACTTGGCGTTTCGGCAGATATTTCCGACGCAGAGCTCAAAAAGGTATATAGACAACTCATTCGTGAGAACCACCCGGATAAGGTCATTGCGGATGGTTTGCCACAGGAGTTTGTGGACGTTGCCAATGCTAAACTCGCCAAGATTAACGCAGCCTATGATCAGATTATAGCGATCCGCGGTCTGTAGAATCGGAACATTAAATTGAAAAATAAAGACCTTGCCCTGATTTTGGTGGTCAATTTTCTCTGGGCAGCCAATTTTCTATCGGCGAAAATCGGCATGGAGATATTCACGCCACTTTTCTTTACGGCGCTTCGTTTTTCAATCGTGATTGTCGTCCTGTTGCCCTTTGTCTCATTTCCGCATGGTTATTGGCGGAAAATGCTAATTATCGGGGTGCTGATGGGGGTGTGTCATTTCTCGTTGATGTTCTGGGGCTTGTCGCTATCACCAGATATTTCCTCGGTTGCGATAATCAACCAGGTTTTTGTACCCTTTTCCGCCCTGCTGGCGATGGTATTTCTCAAGGAGAAGATTGGTTGGCGACGCTGGACGGCAATTCTAATGGCATTCGCCGGAGTAATGGTCATTGGTTTTGATCCGGTAATATTTGCAAACTGGCTATCACCTGTACTTGTTATTATTGCCTCCTTCATGGTTTCCCTCAATATGGTGGTTGTCCGGACGATGCCGGGGGTCGGCGCCCTTAACCTGACTTTCTGGACGGCCGCCATCGGTACACTTCCGTTATATGTCTTTTCTTTCCTGTTTGAGGATGGACAGGGGGCGGCTTTGCAAACAGCTGGCTGGGAGGAATGGTCAGCCGTTGCTTTTTCTGCCATCGGCGCAACGGTTGTCGGCCATGGGCTTGGCAACTATCTGATCAAACGTTACCCTGTCAGCACAATTGCCCCCTATTATCTTTTGGTGCCCATCTTCGCTGTGGCGTTGGGTATGATTTTCTGGGGGGATGTCATGACAGTGGAACTCATGGTCGGCGGGGCCATGGTGATGAGTGGTGTAACAATTATTACATTGCGATCAGCCAAAAAGAAGCCAGTAAAGAATATCAGCGATGGTTGAGAATATCATTTGGCGGCCTTCTCCAAATTATGATCAGCGTGGGTCCGGGACGCCAATTGACATGCTCGTCCTTCATTATACAGGGATGCCGACGGCAAATGGCGCCCTTGATCGGTTGACAGACGAAGCGTCGAAAGTGAGCGCACATTATCTTGTTCGGGAAGATGGCCAGATTTTAGCCCTTGTGAAAGAAGAAATGCGCGCGTGGCACGCGGGCGTTGCAAGTTGGCGAGGGGCGGACAACATCAATGCCCGCTCGATCGGGGTGGAAATAGTTAACCCTGGTCATGAATTTGGCTATCGCGCCTTTCCGGCGGAGCAAATGGTTGCGGTCACAGCGCTAGCGAATGGTATCGTCACCCGCCACGCTATTCCAGCCCGGAACGTTGTTGGGCATTCCGACGTTGCGCCGGATCGGAAGGAAGATCCTGGTGAATTGTTTCCCTGGCAAGCGCTGGCCCGGACGGGGGTCGGGTTGTGGTATGCAGAAGACACAGTGGTTTCTCAGGAATGTATTTCGCTTGCATCAGGCGAACAGGGCGCGAATGTTTTTGCCGTCCAGAAAGCCCTGAAAGAGATCGGTTACCATGTCGTGGTAAATGGAATTTATGATGCGAAGCTGACAAATATTGTTCGGGCTTTTCAGCGTCACTGGCGCCCCTCTTGCGTGGACGGGAATGCTGACGAAGAAACGCAGGCTATAATTTATGCGGTATTGGCCGAGGTTCGCCGCTTGACTTGAGCATTTCTGGCGCTTACTTACAAACAGACAGATAGCTGGATGATCGCCGCTTGTCGAAAGACAAGGGGAGGAAAGTCCGGGCTCCACGGAAATACGATGCCGGTTAATGGCCGGCGGGGGCGACCCCAGGGAAAGTGCCACAGAAAGCAAACCGCCCGGGATTTCCGGGTAAGGGTGAAAGGGTGCGGTAAGAGCGCACCGCGCGCCTGGTAACAGGAGCGGCACGGTAAACCCCATCGGGAGCAAAACCAAATAGGGATGGTCGGCGCAGGGGCAACCTGTGCGCAAGCCGGTTTTCCGGGCTATCATCCGGGTTGGTTGCTTGAGGTGTCTGGTAACAGGCATCCTAGATGAATGATCATCACCTGCATTCAGGGACAGAACCCGGCTTACAGGCTATCTGTCTTATTCTCTACCGTGATTTGCGGTATAGTGTTTTTTAAGCGAAAGCGTCTTGCTGCGGTAGGAAATTGTATGGGTATTATGCGGGCAACGGGTCTCGGGATTGCGGCGGTTTTCTTTCCGCTTCTGATACGGCCGGCCCATGCATCAGCGGCCGCTATGCCCTCGCTTGTTTATGATATCGGTATCAGCCTGTTTATTGCGAGTATTCTTGCGATCATCTTCGTTCGGATCAAGATTCCAAGTATTGCGGCGTTCCTGGTTTGTGGCATTCTAATCGGTCCGATTGGCGTGAAGCTCATAACCGAGCCGGAAAATATAGAAACAATTTCGGAACTCGGCTTTATTCTGCTTTTGTTCATGATCGGGATGGAGATTGATCTGCGGCGAATGCTGCGAAGTGGCAAGATGATTATTATCTCCGGCCTGCTTCAATATCCCTTTACCATCTTGTTTGGATTTCTTATCGGCAAGGCGCTGGTCTGGGGTGGATTGTCAACGATTGGTGGAAACTACGACGCGTTGTATTTCGGGTTATTTATTGCCGGATCGTCGACGCTTCTGGTGATTAAGCTGTTTCAGGAAAAATATGAACTGGATACAGAACCGGGAAGAATTGCTCTTGGTCTTCTGGTGTTCCAGGACTTCTGGGCGATCATCGTAATTATCCTGCAGCCCTCCTTTGCGGCCCCTGAAGTGATGCCTGTCGTGTACACTATTCTTGGGATAGTTCTTTTGGCGCTGGTCTCCTATTCACTTGCCAAAAGTCTTGTTCCACTGGTGTTTCGCTGGCTATCGAAAGAGCCGCAGATGATGCTGGTCGGTGCGCTTGGCTGGTGCTTTGCTATTGTGTTTATTGGTCGCGGGTTTGAACATGTCGGGGAATTTGTCTTCGGTGAGGGTAAACACATGTCCGTCGCCACAGGGATGAGTGCTCTGATTGCGGGTTTGACCCTCGCAACTCTTCCCTACAGCCGGGAGATTGTTGCCAAGGTTGGCATTGTGCGGGATTTCTTCATTACCCTGTTTTTTGTTGGTCTGGGAATGAGTGTCCCCCCGATAGAAGATATGGGTGTCATCGTGATCGCTGTTGCGCTTGCTTTTTTTGCGCTTTTAAGTCGGCAGCTGATTTTCTTTCCCTTGCTCTATTTCACGGGCGGGGATCAGCGTCACGCACAAGTTGCCTCCATTCGGCTTGCGCAAATCTCGGAGTTTGGTCTCGTAATCTCTTATCTGGGGACACAATACGGTCATATCTCGGGTGAATTCGCCAGTGCAATCATTTTTGCGTTTATTATAACGGCACTTCTGACACCAGCACTTTACAAGCATGCCTATAATTTTCATCGCTGGGTGGCGCCTTTTCTTCAGGCAATTGGTTTTCGCGAGCCGGACGAGGGCGCCCTGGATGCGGAGAAAGAATATGACCTGGTGTTGCTTGGGTTCCACCGCGTTGCCTCTTCGCTACTCCATGACATTGCCAAGAACAAGCCAGAGCTCTTGCCGCGTATCCTTGTGATCGATTTTAACGTGCAACTCCATCCTGCGATCAGAAAGCTCGGTGCGGCTGTCCGCTATGGTGATTTGTCAAATGACGAGATCCTTCTTCATGCGGGGGTAGGCTCGGCGAAGGTCGTGGTTGCGACCATCCCGGATGATATCCTCCGGGGCACCAGCAACAAGGAATTGGTAAAGGTCGTTCGGCGGATAAACAAAAAAGCAATTGTGATTGCCAATGCCGAAGAACTCGCCTCCGCTCAGGAGGTTTATGCGTGCGGTGCCGATTATGTTTATATGGGACGGATTAACACAGCGCGCGCGCTGGAAGACATCATCACGCGGACGATGGATGGCGCCCTTGAAGACTTTCGGCGGGATGAAGAGAAACTGCATGGTCGCCACCACGAAAGAACTGAAATTCTGAAATAACACGGCCCGAAGCCAGGTTGCGGGTCCAATCCGGACCGACGTATATCAGAAAATTGCGAATCTCTAGCCTTCCGACGCGTTAAAACGGTGTTTTTATCGGGGAACGTTGAAAATAAATTCTCACCATGTGGGGGCGAGATGCTCTGTCCATCGTTGGACCGGGCCTGCGACTTTCCTGTGTCGGGCATATTTCACTTTTCTAAATAATAAGAACAAAAATAGAACGTATAAAAAATATTCTATTACTTTCAGTTGCTCCGCGGTCGCGTTGGGCAATTCAATAAAGCCACAATAATGGAAAAATTTTTACTTAAAATCTAACGATTTCATGTTTTGAAATCCATAAACCAACCCCCGTTTGGCATTGACTTCCATAATATCCCATGATATTCCAGATTTATCCATTTTTGACCAGAAATGCTTGTTTTTGACGGTTTGTTTCGGAAGTTTTGAGAAATTTTCTGGGTTCTTGGGGAATGGAAAAATAGGGGGATTTTTGGCTGTATGGCCCTGTTTCTATCCACATATGTCAACAAGGTCGATAAGAAGGGACGCGTATCCGTTCCGGCGAAGTTCCGTGCGGTTCTTGCGTCCAAAGGTTTCGACAGCGTTGTCTTGCTACCGACGGTCAATGGTGATGCCATTGATGCCTGTGGCATGGATGTGATGGAAGGCCTCCTCGAGAAAATCGGTGGCTTTGATCCCCTGTCGGAAGATCGGGAAAGTTTTGCCGACGCGTTAATGAGTGATGCCATCGAGCTACCTATCGATGGTGATGGACGTATCATGATTCCTCTGCCGATGCTTGAAAATGCCGATATCGAGGGGCAATGCGCCTTTGTCGGGCGCGGCGACAGTTTTCAGATCTGGCAGCCTGAAGCTTTTGAAATTCGTAAAAAGCAGGCGCGCGCCCGGGCGGCCAAAAAGCGAGCCGACAGTTCGTCGAGTAAGGAGGAGGTTGATGGCTAGTCAAGACGCGTCACATATTTCCGTCCTGCTCCGAGAGGTGATGGAGGTTCTTAGTCCCAAAGATGGCGGCATTTATGTTGACGGCACGTTCGGTGCTGGTGGCTATTCCCGCGCAATTCTTGAGGCGGCGGATTGCCAAGTGTTTGGGATTGACCGTGATCCTTTGGCGATCTCAAAGGGCCAGAAGATGGCCGACGAATTTCCCGGTCGATTAATCATGATTGAAGGTTGTTACGCAGATATGGAAGAACTGCTCGCTGGGCAAGGAGTTGCCGCGGTTGATGGCATTGCTCTTGATATCGGTGTTTCATCCATGCAAATCGACGAAGCAGAGCGCGGCTTTTCCTTCATGCGGGAGGGGCCGCTTGATATGCGCATGTCTGGCAAGGGTCGGACGGCGGCGGAAATTGTTAATGAAGAATCTGAAGCGGAGCTTGCCAGGATTATTTTTGTGTATGGCGAGGAGCGCAGATCACGTGCAATTGCGCGTGCAGTAGCCGAAAGGCGCGAGTTGGCGCCTTTCAAGAGTACAGTTGAGTTAGCGGAAGTGGTTGCGTCGGTTGTGCGCCCAACAGGAAAGGGCATTCATCCGGCGACGCGTACCTTCCAAGCGTTGCGTATAGTAGTAAATGATGAACTTGGGCAGCTGGTCAAGGGCTTGGCCGCATCCGAACGATTGCTAACTCCCGGCGGTCGTCTTGCGGTTGTGTCATTCCATAGTCTTGAAGACCGACGCGTGAAAAACTTCCTGTCAGCAAGGTCTGAAGGGCGTGCCAGGCCGTCTCGTCATGTTCCTGTCTCGGACGAGGGGCCAGCTCCCACTTTCAAGTTAATCAAACGAGGGACCATTAAGGCTCGTCCCGATGAATTGGCCGTCAATCCGCGTTCACGTTCCGCCCGTTTGCGAGGGGCGATCCGAACTAACGCATCAGCCTGGACGGAGGCAGCATGAAGCTAAACTTAACGATTATTTCTCTCGTGCTTGTTGCCGCTGTATCATTTGGTCTGTACCAGCTTTCCTATGAGGTTCAGGGGCTGGAAAAAAACCTTAAATCACTCAACCAGAATATATCTGAGAATAAGGAAACCATTCGTATTCTAAAGGCGGAATGGACCTATCAGAACCGTCCGGACGTTTTGCAGTCGCTCGCGAGTAAATACCTGCCTCTGTTGTTGATTGCACCCTACCAGGTGGCGTCAGTGGGCGAGGTGCCGTACCCGCAAATTGACCCTGAGCAATATACCGTACCTATACCGCGCCACAATCCGCGCCGGGATTATACACCGGCGACGCCGTTGCCAAGAGGGCCGGTGCAACTCGCTACCTTCACCCATACTGGGGGAGTGCAATGAGCGAATTGACTTGGCCCACTAAGTCACCTCGCCCTCGCATCACGCTGACGCCTTCCCTTGGTCAAAACAATCAGGATGATCGTCACATGGCGTTGCGACTGGACGGCAGCGCGAAAGAAACGTTGGAGCGGGGTAGAAATCGGCTCGTAATGGCCGGGGTTATCTTTGCTTTTTGCTTTGTCGTCCTTGCGGGAAGGCTTGTCGGGCTCGCAATAAGCGGTATCGGAGATGAGGACGTCATGGCGTCGGAAGCTGACTCGGTGCCGCCTGTTGCCATCAGTGAGAGTAAGAGGGCTGAAATCAGGGATCGTAATGGCGTTCTGCTGGCGACGACTTTGACCACGGCATCGCTATTCGCTGAGCCGAAGAATGTCATTAACCCTAAGGAGCTCGCAGCAAAGCTCACGACTGTTCTTGATGATATGAGCGAAGCTGCAATCCTAAGCAAGCTTGCCTCGGCTAGGAATTTTGTCTGGCTCAAACGGAATTTGACTCCAACCCAGCAATATCAGGTGAATGCGCTTGGTATTCCGGGATTGCATTTTCGCGAGGAGGAAAAGCGTTTCTATCCGATGGGTGCGCTGGTCTCTCATGCGATGGGTTTCACCGATGTGGATAATCAAGGCATCGCTGGCGTTGAAAAGTATTTTGATGCTCAGCTCAGTGGATCAAAAGAAAAGTCTGCGCAGGATTTGACACTTTCCCTGGATGTCAGGATACAGCATGCGTTACGGGATGAGCTTTCGCGCCATATGTCAATTTTCCGGGCTATCGGTGCCGCAGGCATGGTGATGGACGTGAAAACAGGTGAAATACTGGGCATGGTTTCCCTGCCGGACTTTGATCCCAACCGGCCCGGGGATTTTTCCGGTGATGCCAAGTTCAACCGGATATCCCTTGGTGTTTATGAGATGGGATCAACCTTTAAGACTTTTACGACGGCCATGGCGCTGGATATGGGGGCCGTTGAATTACAGGGTGGCTATGACGCGACAGAGCCTATCCGCAAGGCGGGCTTTCGTATTCGCGATGACCATCCTAAGAAGCGCTGGCTGTCCGTACCTGAAATTTATATGTACTCATCCAATATTGGTGCAGCAAAAATGGCCGATGATGTTGGCCCAAAAAACCATAAGGCGTTCTTGGCGAAACTGGGGCTGCTTGATAAGCCGTCTCTTGAGATTCCAGAGGTCGGTGCCCCAATTTTGCCGCCAAGATGGAATAGCCTTGAAACCATGACAATTTCATTTGGCCATGGACTGTCCGTTAGCCCCTTGCAACTCAGCACCGGGATCGCGGCAATTGTCAATGGCGGTAACTATATCAATCCGACGATGATCCGGAGGAACGAAGAAAAAATGACGCCGGTCCGCCAAGTCATCTCGGCCAAGACTTCCGATGTCATGCGGCGGCTTATGCGGCTTGTTGTCGAAAAGGGAACGGGCGGTAAGGCGGCTGCTACGGGTTATCTGGTCGGCGGCAAAACCGGGACGGCGGAAAAAGCTGTTGGGGGCCGATACAAGCGTGATGCGCTGATTTCCTCGTTTGTGAGCGCGTTTCCCATGAATGATCCACGTTATGTCGTCTTCGCGATGCTTGATGAGCCAAAAGGGAACGCTCAGACCCACGGTTTTAGAAGCGCAGGCTGGACAGCCGCGCCAATTATTGGACGGCTGATTTCCCGTATCGGGCCAATACTGGCAATTGAGCCCGTTGAAGAGGAAAGTGAGGCTGTGCAGAAAGCCATGTTTATTCCCATCAATTCAAGGGAGAAGAAACTTGCGTCTTTCTGAATTGATGAAGGGCCGGGATGTGCCGGTCATGCATGATAGACATGTTAAGGGTTTGACTGCCGACAGCCGTCATGTCGAGCCGGGCTTTTTGTTCGCGGCGCTTTCGGGAACCAAGGCTGACGGGCGCAATTACATTGAGGATGCGGTCAGGAAAGGGGCGGTTGCCATTCTTACTGATGCATCCTACGAGCCCGCTGATTGCGATCTTCCCTGTTTTCGGGAGGGTAACCCGCGCTTAACTCTTGCACGCCTCGCTTCGCGCTTCTATGGGGCGGAGCCGGAAGCGATAGCTGCTGTTACTGGAACGAATGGTAAGACATCTGTGGCGTATTTTACGCGCGCTATATGGCAGGCGATGGGATTGCCTGCGGCGAGCATTGGGACACTTGGTGTAATGATGCCCGACCAGACGATGTCACTCGGATATACAACCCCTGATCCTGTGCTCCTGCATAAAACGCTTACCTATCTCGTCGGGCACGGAATTCAGCACACAGTCATCGAAGCTTCAAGTCATGGGCTGGATCAGTACCGGCTTGATGGTGCGCGAATTAAATCGGCGGCCTTCACCAATCTGACGCGTGATCATCTTGATTATCATTCCTCCTCTGAAGAATACCTCAATGCGAAACTTGGATTGATCTCGCGCGTTCTCGATAAGACGGGCACAGCCGTTTTAAACTCGGATTCGGAAGTATATCCCGCCTTCTTGCGGGCCGCTAAGGACCGTGGAGTGAAGATTATATCCTATGGCCGAATGGGCGAGGAGATCAAGCTGGTCGACCTTGCGCCGAAAAGCGTAGGGCAGATAATCACGATAGAAGTTTTCGGAAAACGCCACGAAGTCATGTTGCCGCTTGCAGGCGAATTTCAGGCGATGAACGCTCTTTGCGCGCTTGGTCTCGTTATCGGTGCAGGGGGTGATCCGTCGGCTGCGATTATGGCTCTTCCCAAGGTGACGAATGTTCCGGGACGCCTTGAGTTGGTCTCGAGACTCGCGAATAATGCCGCCATTTATGTTGATTATGCTCATTCACCGGATGCGCTGGAAACCGTCCTTGAGGCTGTCCGTAGTCATGCAAAGGGAAAAATTCATGTTGTTTTTGGCTGTGGCGGCGACCGGGACAAGGGAAAGCGGGCTGAAATGGGCCGCATTGCCGGTCTTTATGCGGATCGGGCGATTGTGACGGATGATAATCCGCGTAATGAGGATCCAGTTCAAATACGTGCTGAAATTATAGTGGCTTGTCCGGATGCGCTGAATATTGGCGATCGTTTTACCGCGATTGAAACCGCGATCAAGGCACTCGGGCCGGAAGATATTCTGGTGGTAGCGGGTAAGGGCCATGAGGAAGGTCAGGTTATCGGCACGGAAGCCATTCCCTTTAACGACAAAACAGCCGTCCAGCAGATCGTTTCTGTGTTAGGGGGCGAAAATGTCTGAAGCGCCGCTCTGGAAAGGGATCGATGTTATCGCCGCTGTTGGCGGAAAAGCCGACCGGGAAGACTGGCTGGCGACAGGTGTTTCTATCGACAGCCGATCACTTGAGGCAGGCGATTTGTTTGTCGCGATTGTCGGGCCTGTGCATGATGGCCATGACTTTGCCTGCGCCGCGTTTGAGAGCGGTGCTTCGGCACTGCTGCTGAGCCAGAGGCCGGATAATCTGCCGGCAGAGGCGAATGTTATCCTTGTGGACGATACTTTGCGCGCGCTTGAAGATCTGGGGCGCGCCGCCCGGGCACGAACGGACGCGCAGATTGTTGCTGTTACCGGCAGTGTCGGCAAGACAGGCTCCAAGGAATCGCTTTTACACATATTGTCGCGGCAGGGAAAAACCCACGCCAGCATCGGCAGCTTCAATAATCACTGGGGCGTGCCATTATCGCTTTCGCGTATGCCCGAAGATACCAAATATGCCATATTCGAGCTTGGCATGAATCATCCGGGTGAGCTTGGTCCCCTGTCAAAAATGGTTCGTCCACATGTTGCGCTGATCACAACAATTGAGGCCGTTCACCTGGAATTTTTCTCGGATGTTGAGGCAATTGCACGTGCGAAAGCGGAAATTTTCGAAGGTTTGACTTCCAGTGGCTCGGTTATTCTCAATGGTGACAATAGCTATGGCGGTCTTTTGAAGAGTATTGCAGCGAATGCAGGTATTACGCAAATCCTGACATTTGGCGAAAAATCAGAAGCGGATATTCGTCTTACTGACTTTACGCTCTACCCCGATTACAGTGATGTGGCGGTCAAGATCGCCTCCCAGGAGGTTTTCTTCCGCTTAGGTGTGCCGGGACGCCACTGGATCAGTAATATTCTTGGAGTTTTAGGCGCCGTGAGCGAGCTTGGCGCCAATATCGAGAAGGCCGCGGAAGCGCTTGGTGCTATGCAGTCACCCAAGGGGCGCGGTGCGCGACATATGGTGCCCTGTTTAGGTGGCAGCTATATGGTTGTTGATGAAAGCTATAACGCCAGTCCCGCCTCCATGAGGGCCTCGCTGGAAGTTCTCCAAAATCTCTACCCGGACGGCGACGGACGGCGCATTGCCGTGCTCGGTGATATGCTGGAGTTGGGGGAGAAGTCTGCTGATATTCATCGAAGCTTGAAAGCTGACGTTTGCGCGGCGGAGGTTGATCTCCTGTTCACCTGTGGCCCCAATATGGCCCAGTTGGCGAAGTCCATGCCGAGCACTATCCGCACACATCATGAAGACATATCGGAACTGTTGATCAATCCCCTGCTGGATACGGTCCGTGCCGGTGACATTATATTAATCAAGGGCTCGCTGGGCAGCAAAATGCGCATTCCGCTTGATGCGCTGCTTGCGCAACAGCCGACGGCATTGGCCGCTTCAGAACAGAGGGGGCGCTGATGCTCTACAATCTATTATTTCCGCTGGCCGAAGATTTTACGCTCTTCAATCTGTTCCGCTATTTGACCTTTCGTACTGGCGGTGCGGTTATGACGGCACTGCTAATCAGTTTTATTTGTGGTCCGGCTGTCATTCGCTGGCTGAAAAGCAAACAACACCGGGGGCAACCAATCCGTGACGACGGACCGCAATCCCATATTATCGCCAAGCAGGGCACTCCGACAATGGGAGGTTTCTTGATCCTTCTGGCGCTTGGGATCAGCACATTGCTCTGGGCGGATCTGAAGAATATCTACGTCTGGGTGGTTCTGTTGGTCACACTTGGATTTGGTGCCATCGGATTTGCCGATGACTATCTGAAAGTTAGCCGCCACAATACGCGGGGTCTCCCAGGAAAGCTCAAGCTACTGCTGGAACTTTTGATCGCCGGTTCGGCCGGGTATGTCATCATGGCGAGTTCTCCGGTGGAGATTTCCGGCGTGCTGACTATTCCTTTTTTCAAGCATGCGATTATCACTCTCGGCTGGTTCTATATCCCCTTTGCCATTTTGGTGACGGTGGGGGCGGGGAACGCAGTCAACCTCACAGATGGGCTTGACGGTCTTGCAATTGTTCCCGTGATGATCGCGGCGGCCTCCTTTGCATTGATTGCCTATTTGGTGGGTAATGCTGTCTTTTCAAACTACCTGCAGATCCAATATGTCCCAGGATCAGGAGAATTGACTGTTTTCTGCGGTGCCCTGATTGGTGCCAGTCTCGGTTTCCTGTGGTTTAATGCGCCTCCCGCGATGGTATTTATGGGTGATACTGGCTCCCTTGCTATGGGGGGAGCGCTCGGTTCTGTCAGTCTTGTGGCGCGCCATGAAATTGTGCTGGCGATCATTGGCGGGTTGTTTGTGTTGGAAACCGTTTCAGTGATTGTACAGGTGGCCTCCTTTAAATTAACGGGGAAACGCGTCTTCCGGATGGCTCCCTTGCATCATCATTATGAACAGAAAGGCTGGGCCGAGCCGACGATCGTAATCCGCTTCTGGATTATTGCCGTTATTCTTGCGCTTATTGGCCTTGCATCGTTGAAGTTGAGGTGAGGGGATGATGCAGAGCCACTCATATCAGCATAAGAACATCGCCGTATTTGGGCTCGGCAAGAGCGGTATGGCAACGGCGCGCCAGCTTCATCTCGGCGCGGCGCATGTTTATGTCTGGGATGATAACGAAGGCCGCCGCAAGGCTGCCGAGGAAGAAGGCCTTATCGTTCAGAATCTGGCGGAGGATAGCTGGCCGGAGGCGGAAGCGCTGGTGCTGAGTCCAGGGGTGCCCCTGACACATCCAGAGCCGCATCCCGTCGTTGGTCTTGCAAAAATGGCCGGTGCTGCTGTTATCGGGGACGTCGAAATTTTCCTTCAGGAAAAGAAGGCCGGCCGTATCATTGGTGTAACGGGCACAAATGGTAAATCGACGACATCTGCCTTAATATATCACTTGCTGACTGCAGCCGGTAAGTCCTCGGCGCTGGGTGGAAATATCGGTACGCCGGTTATGGATTTGCCAGAACTTGACGCGACGGGTTGCTATGTTCTGGAGCTGTCGTCTTACCAGTTGGATCTAACGCCCTCCTGGCAGGCGGATGTGGCAATCCTTCTTAATATCACACCGGATCATCTGGATCGTCATGGTGATATGGAGGGATATGCGGCCGTTAAACGGCGTATTTTCCAGCATCAGGATGAAAAAGGTATCGCGATTATCAATATTGATGATCCACTTTGTGAACATATAGCGACATGCCTCGCAATTCATGGTGAGGGAAGACTCGTACCAATCTCGACTAGGGTGCGGGTAGCCGGGGGAGTCAGCGTCATCGACGGCCAACTTGAGGACCAGTCCATTGGTGATCAATCTTGGACGATAGATATCTCTGAGATTGGTTCCCTGCGTGGCCGTCATAACTGGCAAAATGCCGCGGCGGCGGTTGCTGCTGCACGGAGCGTTGGTTTGACATCGGATGAAATAAAGTCGGGTCTTCAGTCTTTCGGGGGTCTTTCCCATCGGATGGAGGAAGTCGGACGTTATGAGAATGTCCTCTTTATTAATGATTCCAAGGCGACAAATGCAGAGGCGGCGGAAAAGGCGCTGACCAGTTTTGAGAATATTTTCTGGATTGCCGGAGGACGGCAAAAGGCTGGGGGGATTACCTCTCTTGCGCCGCATTTCGATAGAGTTTGTGAGGCTTTCCTGATTGGCGAAGCGATGGATCAGTTTGCCTCGACACTGGAAGGAAAGGTGCCATATCAAAAATGCGCTAACCTTGAGGAAGCCGTTTTAAAGGCAGCGACAGCTGCGCATGATGATAAGGGGAAAGATGCCGTTGTGCTGTTATCCCCGGCGGCCGCAAGCTTCGACCAGTTTACCAGTTTTGAGGCCCGCGGAGATATGTTTCGTAAGGCCGCCGTTCAGTGGATTACGAGGGAGACGACATGACAACCTTTACTCGTCTTGACCGTTCTGTTGTCGGAAGCTGGTGGTGGACCGTGGATCGCTGGACGCTTGTTGCGGTTGGCCTGCTTGTCGCGATGGGCGGAGTGATGGTCCTGGCCGCAAGTCCTGCTATCGCTGCCCGGCTTAACCTTGACAGCTTCCACTTTGTTCGTCGCCAATTCATGTATCTGCCGATGGCTGTGATGATGATCTTTGCTATCTCACTGCTTTCACCTCTGTGGGTGCGGCGGCTTGCTGTGGTCAGTTTCGGCTTTTTCTCCCTCCTGACAATTGCGACCCTTTTGGTCGGGCCTGAGGTAAAGGGTGCGCATCGTTGGCTGCAATTTGGCAGCTTTACTCTTCAACCGACGGAATTCCTGAAGCCTTCATTCGCGGTTGTTGCCGCGTGGATGTTTGCCGAGCAACGCAGAAGCGACGAGATTCCAGGAAATCTCATATCGATTGCCCTTTTTGTTTTTGTTGTTTCTTTACTTCTTCTGCAGCCGGATGTTGGCATGACACTGGTGGTCTGTGCAGTTTGGTTCGCCCAATTTTTTCTGGCCGGTCTGCCTATCATCTGGGTTGTAATGTTTGTTGTTGTCGGGATTGTCAGCGCCGCGGCCGCCTATAGCCTGTTTCCTCATGTAGCCAGCCGGGTAGACCGTTTTATGGATCCGTCCGGCGGCGGAAACTATCAGATTGAACGCGCGATGGAGGCCTTCCAGACTGGCGGCTTTCTCGGTGTGGGGCCTGGGGATGGCTCTGTAAAACGGCAATTGCCGGACGCCCATACAGATTTTATTTTTGCGGTTCTGGGTGAGGAATTCGGCGTGGTGGTCTGCCTTCTCGTCGTCGCTCTATTTGCATTTATTGTGCTCCGGGGATTTAGCCGCTTACTGGAAGAGAAAAACTTCTTCGTCGTGCTGGCAGCTGCTGGATTGTTGACGCAATTCGGATTGCAGGCGGTAATCAATATTGGGGTTAATCTGCGACTGATGCCGACAAAAGGAATGACACTCCCTTTCATTTCATACGGCGGATCATCGATGTTTGCGCTGGCCCTTCTGATGGGTATGTTGCTTGCGCTGAGCCGTCGCCGGGCAGGTACAGGGGAGCTGAGATGACTCTCCCGAAGAAACAGGTTGTCTTGGCGAGTGGTGGCACCGGTGGGCACATATTCCCGGCCCGTGCGCTTGCGGAAGAGTTGACGGCGCGCGGGTTCACTGTAACGCTGATCACCGATATGCGGGGCGAGAAATACGATGAGCTTTTCCCGGGGGTCACGGTTCTTCAGGTTAAGTCCGGCTCTCCATCCATCGGCGGGTTCATTGGGAAAGTAAAAGCTGTTGGCGCCCTTATTCTTGGCTTTCTACAATCTCGTAAGATTCTGCGCCGTATTAAACCTTTGGCAGTGGTGGGATTTGGCGGGTACCCCTCCATGCCACCAGCGGCCGCCGCAGCTAGTTTGGGAATTCCGTTGGTGTTGCATGAGCAGAATGCGGTATTGGGGCGGGTAAACAAGCTTTTGGCCGGATATGCAAAGATTGTGGCAACGTCCTTCGATCACACGGAAAGCCCAGACAATGAGATCGCGGATAAGATGATCTATACCGGTAATCCGGTCCGGCGTGCGATATTACCCCTTTTTGACAAAGGCTATAAAAGCCCTGTCTCCGGCGGTCCCATAAACTTACTTGTTCTCGGGGGAAGCCAGGGGGCGACAGTCCTTTCCGAGGTTGTGCCGGAAGCTTTAAGTGCGCTGTCCGCTGATCTGAAATCGCGGATACATGTGACACAGCAATGTCGTGCCGAGGATATCGAGAAGGTCCGGGCTTTTTATCAGGAGAACGGCATAGACGCGAATTTGGCGTGCTTTTTTGAAAATGTCGCCCAGCTCCTGGAGGAGTGTCATCTGGCCATCACTCGGTCCGGTGCGTCCACCTTGTCTGAATTGACTGTAGCGGGGCGGCCTTCACTCCTCGTGCCCTATAAACATGCGATGGATGACCATCAACGTAAGAATGGCGAGAATGCTGTGGCGAGAGGCGCCGCACGGCTTATTCTGCAGGATGATTTTACCGTGGAGGAAGTGAGCCGCCAGCTCACCTATCTTCTTATGCATCCCGACTGTCTCTCGGTCATGGCGAATGCTGCAACAAGTATTGGTGAGATACATGCTGCGGAAAAGCTTGCTGATCTGGTCGAACGGTTCAAGCCAGCCAACAGTGAAAACCAAAATAATGGAAAGGCAGCTGCATGAGAAAGCTACCTCTAGACATGGGCCTTGTACATTTCGTCGGGATCGGCGGGATCGGGATGAGCGGCATCGCGGAAGTAATGCATACCCTTGGCTATCAGGTTCAGGGATCCGATCTTTCGGCTAACGCAAATGTTGAGCGACTGCGCGCCCTTGGTGTCACCGTGCATATTGGCCACGATGCAAAAAATCTTGGCGAGGCGCAAGTCGTCGTGATTTCCTCTGCGGTAAAGCCTGATAATCCGGAAGTACGAGAGGCGCGAAATAATCTGATACCGGTTGTGCGCCGTGCGGAAATGCTGGCGGAATTGATGCGCCTTAAATCGGCAATCGCTGTTGGCGGCACTCATGGTAAGACGACCACAACCTCAATGCTGGCCAGTTTATTGGACGCAGCAGGTATGGAGCCTACGGTGATAAACGGGGGCATCATTAACGCATATGGCACCAACGCGCGCCTTGGGAAGGGTGAATGGATGGTGGTTGAAGCGGACGAGTCCGACGGCAGCTTCACCAAACTACCGGCAACGATCGCGGTGGTAACCAATATTGACCCGGAACATCTTGATTTTTATGGCGATTTTGATGGCGTGCGTGATGCCTTCCAAACATTTGTACAGAATATTCCCTTCTATGGGTTCGCTGCGGTTTGTATCGACCACCCTGAAGTTCAGGCATTGATCGGCAGGATTTTGGATCGACGCCTCGTTTCCTATGGCTGCTCCCCACAGGCAGACTATCGCGCAACTAATATCCGGTTTGAGGGCGGTCATGCCCATTTTGATGTTGAGTTGAGCGATCGTGTGGAAGGCGATCTCCGGGAGATAAAGGGCTTTAATTTACCGATGCCCGGCACTCATAATGTCATGAATGCGCTTGCTGCTATTACGGTTGGCAAGGAAATGGGTTTCGCGGAAGAGGATATTAAAAAGGGACTTCACAACTTTGGTGGCGTCAAACGACGTTTTACCAAGACCGGTGAAGTGGATGGCGTAACCATTATTGATGATTACGGACATCACCCAGTTGAAATTGCTTCGGTCCTGTCCGCTGCGCGTCAGGCCTACGACAAAAAGGTTATCGCGGTCGTCCAGCCACACCGGTATTCCCGGCTTCATGATCTGTTCGAGGAGTTTTGCAGCTGCTTCAATGATGCGGATATTGTAGTTGTCGCAGATATCTATGCTGCGGGAGAGGCTCCGCTTCCCGGAATTGACAAGGAGCATTTCGTCGAGGCTCTTCGCGTTCGTGGTCATCGCCATGTCCTTTCGCTTGATGGACCCGACGCGTTGGCGGCTTTAATCAAGGAAAACAGTCATCCGGGCGATGTTGTTGTCTGCCTCGGAGCGGGCTCCATTTCCGTGTGGGCCAACGCCTTGCCTGCAGACCTTGAAAAGCTTCTCGCCAAGGAAAAGGTAGGATGAATGAGATGACCCCGGTGGTGCCGAAAAATATTACTGAGGACAAGTTAATTGACCGGATGCCGTCGGTACGCGGTCGCCTGCGGGAGAATGTGGATCTTAGCAAGGTGACCTGGTTTCAGGTGGGGGGACCGGTTGATGTCCTGTTTAAGCCCGAAGATGAAGCGGACCTCGAGGAGTTCCTGAAAAACCTGCCCCGGGATATTTCTGTCTATGTGATCGGCGTGGGGTCTAACCTGTTGGTGCGGGATGCCGGTATGCGCGGTGTTGTTATTCGGTTAGGCCGGCATTTCGCAAAAATGAACCATGACGGTGATAAGCTGATTGTCGGTGCGGGCGCGCTTGACGGGCACGTGGCGCGATTTGCAGCGGATGCCGGGTTAGAGGGTGCCGAATTCCTGAGCGGAATACCTGGTGGTATTGGTGGCGCGCTAAGAATGAACGCCGGAGCCTATGGGGCGGATATCTCCGATATCTTCCTTTCAGCAGTTGCGTATGACCGTGAAGGTAACCGGCATGAATTGAATTTAAAGGACATGGGATTTTCCTACCGCCATACGGATATTCCAAATGACTGGATATTCACGCAGGCAATCTTCCGACTTGCTCCTGGTGACCGTAAGGAAATCCTCAACCGGATGGCGGATATTTCCCGAAACCGGGAAGAAAGCCAGCCTATTCGCAGCCGGACAGGAGGTTCTACTTTTGCTAATCCTCCGGGGAAAAAGGCATGGGAGTTGATTGACGATGTCGGCGGTCGCGGCCTGACGATTGGCGATGCCATGGTGTCGGAAAAGCACTGTAATTTCCTCATCAATAAAGGTACGGCGCGGGCGTCCGATCTGGAGGCGGTTGGGGAAGAGCTGCGTCGACGTGTCTTCGTCAAGCACGACACGCTCTTGCGCTGGGAAATTGTTCGTCTTGGAGACGCAGATGAACAAATTGAAGGGACAGGATCATGAAACATGTCGCCGTTTTAATGGGGGGCTGGTCTGCGGAGCGGGAAGTTTCGATGAACAGTGGCCTCGCCTGCAGTGAGGCCTTAAAAGCTGGCGGTTATCGGGTCACGCCAGTGGATGTTGGTCGTAATATATCGGAAACACTCGCTGAGTTGAAACCTGATGTTTGTTTCAACGCTCTCCATGGGCGCTACGGCGAGGATGGATATATTCAGGGACTGCTTGAAATCATGGGCCTTCCCTATACCCATTCCGGCGTCCTTGCTTCAGCGCTGGCCATGGACAAGCCCGTTGCCAAGACCCTGTTTGCCGAAGCGGGTATCCCGATTGCGGATGGAAAAATCTTCACGCGTCAGGAAGTTCAGGACGGAGCCAGCTTCCCGAAGCCTTTTGTTGTCAAACCGCTTAATGAAGGGTCGAGTGTTGGCGTAACGATCATTTTGGAAGACGAAAACATAAGCCTTCAGGATTTGCCCTGGAATTTTGGCGAGAAAGTTCTGATCGAGAGCTTTATCCCGGGCCGGGAAATTCAGGTTGCCGTAATGGGGGACGCCGCTCTTGGCGCTGTCGAAATCAAACCGCTTGGCCGCTTTTATGATTATGAAGCCAAATACACCGCGGGAAAAGCAGAGCACTTAATGCCGGCTCCGCTCGATCCCGAGAAATACGAGGAAGCCTTACGGTTGGCTTTGCTTGCTCATCAGACTTTGGGGTGCCGCGGTGTCAGCAGGAGCGATCTCCGTTTCGATGATACGGGGGAAGGACCGGGTGAATTTTATATGCTGGAAACGAACACCCAGCCGGGCATGACGTCGCTCAGTCTCGTTCCGGAGATTGCTGCTCATTCAGGCATTTCCTTTGAAGAGCTCGTCAGTTGGATTGTGGAGGATGCATCATGCGACAGATAACTATTGATAAAGATGATCGCGTCATTCCGTCATCTTCGCGTCCGCGTAAATCAAAAGCCAAGGGTGGATTTTTTAAAAGTCTCCGTGGCGGAGCCAAGAAAAAGAAGGCGGTCAAAAGAAAGGCAGAGCCCAGAATTTCAACCGAAGCCGCATTTTCTCGTCTGGGCAGTATGACCGTTCAGATAACCGACCGGATAAGTGCGCCTTTTAAAAGAGAGAAACCACGACGGGGCGGGCGGCGCAAGCCCATACCTGCCTGGCGTAAGCCCGCCTTGGTTTGCGGCTGCGTCCTGGTTCTCGCCATTACTATTGGCGGTGTTACAAATTTTATTATTCGTACGGAACTGTTGGACAGAAGCGCAACATGGATTGATGAACAGCAGCAGTCCCTTGCAGAAGTATTTGGCCTGACTGTGCAGCAAATTAGCGTCATCGGTCGCGATAAGACTTCTGGTGACGATATCCTGCGGGTTCTCGATGTTAGTCGCGGTGAAAGTATTCTCGGTATCGATCCTGAAGCGGCGCGGGAACGGCTGGAAACCCTGGGGTGGGTTGAAACGGCATCGGTCATGCGTCGTTACCCCGATGAAATTTTTATCGAGATTGTGGAAAGACGCCCCTATGCCCGTTGGCAAATTGACGGAAAAACAGGTGTCATTGACCGAACAGGTGCTCTCGTCTCGAGAAAAGATGAAGCGGCGTTCCGTTATCTACCCAAAGTTGTCGGGACCGGTGCAAATGATCATGCCGCAGAGCTATTTGATATGTTGGCACAAACGCCCGAACTCTTTACACGTCTCGAAAATGCCGTTCGCATCCGTGATCGCCGCTGGAACCTGGAATTCAAGAATGGCGTAACAGTGCTTCTTCCAGAGAAAAGCGCACTCCACGCTTGGAAACAACTTTATCTGATACAGAACGAACAGAAAATTCTCGACAAGGATGTCGTCACCATCGACTTGCGCGGAAAAGATCGCATGTATGTGCGGTTAAACGGAGAGGCCGCCAAACTTCGCCGTTTGGCGGGGAACGATACATGATTTGCGGTCAGGGATATTGCTATGAAAGAAAGACGGAGCAGGTGAAAAGGTAATGGCAGCGGGACGTAATGGACCTTTGGCAGCACTGGATGTCGGCTCGACGAAAGTATGTTGTTTTGTCGCGACAGAGGAGGCCGGGCGCCTCCGTGTAACCGGTATCGGCCATCAGGTCTCCCGCGGTTTGCGGGCTGGCGGAATTACCAATATGGAAATGGCAGAGGAAGCAATTCGCTCTGCCGTCGATGCGGCGGAGCGCATGGCTGGCGAGACAGTGCGTGAGGTTTTCCTGGGTGTTTCCGCGGGCAAACCCGCCTCCCAAACCGTTGATGTCGAAATGTCGATCGGTGGCCAGGAAATTACGGAAAAAGATCTGCAGCGGACCTTGAAGGAAGCTCGTGCAAGTTATCAGCCAGAAGGGCGTACGGTTATCCATGCACTTCCTGTTGGCTACACCGTCGATGGCAATCGAGGCATTCGCGATCCACGCGGAATGTATGGTGAAAGCCTTGGTGTCAGCATGCATATGGTTTCCTTGCAAAACAGTCATATGCGTAATCTCGCCAATTGCGTCGAACGCTGCCATCTCGGTGTGGCGGGGATGGTCTCTGCCCCATATGCGTCCGGCCTCGCCTGCTTGGTTGAGGATGAAATGGATCTTGGAGTCACCGTAATTGACATGGGGGGAGGGTCAACTTCCTTTGCCGTCTTTTATGATGGTGAGATGGTCTATAACGAGGTGATCCCGGTTGGCGGCGGGCATGTCAGCAATGATATTGCGCGAGGGTTATCCACCACGCTCGCCAACGCGGAACGAATGAAAACGCTCTATGGAAATGCCCTCGCAAGCCCCGCAGATGAAAAGGAAATCATCGATGTCCCGCTGATCGGTGAAATAGATCATGATGTCGCCAATCATGTGCCGCGTTCCATGCTGGTTGGTATTATCAAGCCGCGCATAGAGGAGATTCTCGAGCTGGTTAATGATCGCCTGCTAGCCTCCGGATTTAACAAGGTCGCCGGACGCCGAGCCGTCCTTTGTGGAGGAGCCACGCAGCTATCCGGGGTACAGGAATTAACCGCCCGGGTTCTCGACAAGCAGGTCCGCATGGGTAAACCTATCCGTGTCAAGGGACTGGCCGATGCGACAGATGGGCCTGCTTTTACAACTGTTGCCGGATTATTGTCCTACGCGGTGCGTGAGAGATTTGATGAAGGCATCAAGATGGCAGTGGCGGAAAAGCCGCCAAAAAACCGGTTTTTACGAGTTGGAAACTGGTTCAAGGAGAATTTTTAGGCAAAAAAATGCATAAAAATTGTCAATATAGTGAGAAGTAGGGTTTCATTAACCACAATATTTGGTATTAATTAGCTGTACGACAGCGTAGTAGAGGAGGAGAGTACCGTGAGTATCAATTTGTCAGTGCCGGAGCAAGCTGAGCTAAAACCGAAAATCTTGGTATTAGGCGTTGGAGGAGCTGGTGGTAACGCGGTAAACAACATGATTTCCTCCGAGCTTCAAGGCGTGGAGTTCGTGGTTGCCAATACAGATGCGCAGGCTCTGAAGCAGAGCTTGGCTGAGCGTCGCATTCAACTGGGGGCTGAGTTGACCGAGGGGCTGGGCGCCGGATCGAAACCGCATATCGGCGCAGGTGCAGCGGAAGAAGCGCTCGACGAAATCACCGGACACCTTGAAGGTGTGCATATGTGTTTTATCACTGCCGGTATGGGCGGTGGTACAGGAACGGGCGCAGCGCCGGTTGTCGCACGAGCAGCCCGCGAAAAAGGAATTCTGACGGTTGGCGTGGTAACGAAGCCCTTCCAGTTTGAAGGTAACCACAGAATGCGGATTGCTGAAGCTGGCATTGAGGAGTTGCAGCGTTATGTAGATACGCTGATCATCATTCCGAACCAGAATCTTTTCCGCATCGCGAATGAGAAAACCACTTTCGCCGATGCGTTCAACATGGCCGATGAAGTCCTTCATTCCGGCGTTCGTGGTGTAACCGACCTCATGGTGATGCCGGGCCTGATCAATCTCGACTTCGCAGACGTGAATACGGTCATGAACGAGATGGGCAAGGCCATGATGGGCACTGGCGAGGCGAGTGGTGAAAATCGGGCGATTGAAGCGGCCGAGGCAGCCATCTCCAATCCACTGCTTGACGACGTCTCCATGAAAGGCGCGCGCGGCGTTCTGATCAATATCACGGGCGGCATGGATCTCACTCTGTATGAACTGGATGAGGCAGCCAACCGGATTCGCAGTGAAGTTGACCCGGAAGCAAATATTATTGTTGGATCCACCTTCGATACGGAGATGGAAGGCAGCATGAGGGTATCGGTCGTTGCAACCGGTATTGACGCGCTGGAAGCTCAGAAAGCCAATTCTCCGAATGTAACGTCACTTCTTTCTGTGAAGAACGAAGGTAGGGCTGCATCTTTCTCGGCATCTGGCTCTAGCGATTCAGCGCCCATGGTGCCGGCAGCCGCAGATATTTCTGCATCCGGATTTGGTGCGACGGTGCCGGGCGGTAATTTCTCAGGACAGCCGGTTGCACAGGCTGGCGATGCAAACAATTCTTCGGAAAATCTTGAAATGGGGTCCACCTCATCGGATGCCGGTTATATGAGTGGAAATCTTGCCGTTGATCAGGAGCGTGACCTTCTTTCTGATATCGATGGAGAGATGGAAGAAAGTGATCAGACCCCGTCAGAGATTGAGGGAAAAGACAGCCCCTTCAATGCACCGCCAGCGATTAAGGTAGATAAAAGCCCGGAAAAACTGGTAAATCCTGATGCGCATCAGGCATTGGCGGACGCTGCGGGTCCGAAGTCGAAGAAGCGTGGCCCCAGCCTGTTTGAACGGATGACAGGCGTCAGCCGAACGTTCAGGAAGGAATCAGCGACGGAAGAAGTACCCGCACCAGTGCGTAAAGAGCCGACGAGCGCTCGGGTCGCGCCATCTCCTGCGGCTCCCGCACCGGCCGCGCCACAAAGTCCGTCAGTTCGGAAGGAAGTCACGTCTTCAGTCAAAATTGACCAAAAGCAAGAGGATGAAGATCTTCTTGATATCCCGGCTTTCCTTCGTCGACAGGCGAATTAATCAGTCAAATCCAGCTGAACAAAGAAAAAGCGTGAAACCGACTTGGTTTCACGCTTTTCTTACGCGGCGGTAATTCGCCCATTAATCGTCTGTATTTTAATCTGTGTCGAGGGGAAAAAAAAGGTTTTCGGATTAAATACAGTCACAGCCATGACAGGGTTTAACACCTAATGCATGGCATGCCATATATGCACGCAAGCTCTTCAGGGCGTCTGCTATCAAAACCAGGATGCTATATCTGTATCTGACCATCGAACCAATCCTCTTTAAGTCACGATCACAAGGAAATATTACACCGTCAGGGCGCATCGCCCAAGTAAAAGAGGTGTGCGCCGCGTCACAGCTTGGCGTAAAAAGGAGTATCTCCTTCTGTTACGGCCATTTCACTTCTGGTGGCAGGGACATAAGTATCGCATCTGTATTCCCCCCGGTTTTCAGGCCAAAGGTTGTCCCGCGATCGTATAGGAGATTAAATTCGACATAGCGACCGCGGCGAATGAGTTGATGCTCCCGCTGTTCAGAGGTCCATTCTTTGTTCATATGACGACGAACAATTTCCGGATAACTATCCCGAAAGGCTCGTCCGACATCCTGCGTAAAGGCAAAATCCTTTTCCCATTCCGTTTCAAGCCGATCGTAAAAAATTCCGCCGACACCTCGTGGTTCATTCCTGTGGGGAAGGAAAAAATACTCGTCACACCATTTCTTGAATTTAGGGTAATATTCCGCATCATGTCGGTCGCACGCAGTTTTTAGGGCTGAGTGAAAATCATCGGTGTCCTTTTCGTCAGGATACATCGGTGTCAAGTCTGCACCGCCACCAAACCAGTGATTGGCAGTGACAATGTGGCGGGTGTTCATATGCACCGCCGGAACAAGGGGAGACTGCATATGGGCGACAAGGGATATGCCGCATGCCCAGAAAGAACCATCGGTCTCAGTTCCTGGGATGGATTTTCTGAATTCCTCTGAAAACTGGCCGTGAACCGTTGAAATATTGACGCCCACTTTTTCGAATACCCGGCCTTTCATGACGGACATTTCTCCGCCTCCACCGCCCGCACGATCCCATTTAGTAACCTCGAACCGTCCCGGCTCCCGATCGCAGAGTTGGCCGGATAGTTCCTGCTCCAGCGTCTCGAAACTATCACGTATCTGATCACGCAATGACCGAAACCATTCCGCGGCCCGGGCTTTTTGGGATTCTGTCGTACTATCTGTCATGAACTTACCAAATTTTAAGTAAAAGAAGAGGAGTTAGGAAAATCAGCCGTCTGCCGAAGCGCCTCACCAAGTACCATAGCTGCCGAAAGTGCGACATTGATTGAACGCAATCCTTTCGTCATGGGGATAAGTACTCGATGATCTGCGGCATCATGGATTGCATCGGGCACACCGGCACTCTCTCGACCAACAAGAAGAATATCCGATTCTGTGAATGTAAAATCCGTGTAGGCAGTATCGGCTTTTGTCGAAAGTAATATGAGGCGTTTTCCGCTTATGTGCCTAGTGAACTCCTGCCATGAGACATGGCGCGTTACATCTGCTGCGGCGCTATAGTCCATCACGGCCCGTCGCAGGTCCTTTGCGCCAAAAGGAAAGCCACAAGGCTCGATAATATCGACCGGAACGCCTAGGCAGGCGCCCAATCTGAGCATGGTTCCCACGTTGGGGGCTATATCTGGTTGGTAAAGTGCAAGTCGCATCTTGCTGTTGTAATGGGAGTGTTGTAACAAATACAGAAAAAATGCGCGCTTTATTGTCGCATTCGGCACGTTCGGGCTGGACATGTCGGCATTATGATGACAAAAAGCGGGCGCGGTAAAATTATTTTTATAGGCTTTGGGGAAAGTAAATGACGACAACCACCCCTGAAGAAGAGAACGGCGTAAAGCGCCGTGATTTTCTTTATATTGCTGCAGGCGGCCTTGGTGCCGTGGGGACGGCAGCGGCCATCTGGCCCTTTATTTCGCAAATGAACCCATCTGCGGATGTTCTTGCGCTGTCAACGACGGAAGTCGACCTTGACGGCATTGAAACCGGATCTGAAGTCACTGTTGTTTGGCAGGGCAAGCCGGTTTTTGTAAGACATCGGACAGAAGAGGATATCGAGAGGGCCGAAGATGTCGACCTCGCGGATTTACCTGATCCGGAACCAGACTCCGAACGGGTGATTAATCCTGAATGGCTGATCATGGTCGGTATCTGCACCCATCTGGGATGCGTCCCGCTCAAAGGGCAAGGCGATTTCGGGGGATGGTTCTGTCCCTGTCATGGATCGCATTACGATACGTCAGGACGTATCCGTAAGGGCCCGGCACCAGCGAATCTGGTCATTCCGCCTTACGAGTTCCTGAACGACAGCAATATCAAGATCGGGTAGGGGGCCCCAAGATGTCTTTTGAACCTAAAAATCCAGCTGTTAAGTGGGTAGAGGATCGGCTACCGATCACGGGGATGCTTCATCATGCCCTGTATGAGTATCCGACACCCAAAAACCTGAGTTACTGGTGGACCTTTGGCTCTCTCGCCGGCGTCATGCTGGTAGTCCAGATTGTCACCGGCATTGTTCTTGCCATGCATTACACACCGCATGTCGACATGGCCTTTAATAGCGTTGAGCATATCATGCGTGACGTGAATTATGGTTGGCTGCTTAGGTATATGCATGCCAATGGCGCCTCGATGTTCTTCATCGTCGTCTATCTCCATATTTTCCGGGGGCTTTACTACGGTTCCTACAAGGCCCCACGCGAACTTCTCTGGTGGCTAGGCTTGGTAATCTTCCTGCTGATGATGGCAACGGCCTTTATGGGCTACGTGCTTCCTTGGGGCCAGATGAGCTTCTGGGGCGCGACCGTTATCACCAACCTGTTCGGTGCTATTCCAGTTGTGGGCGACAGCATTGTGACCTGGTTGTGGGGTGGTTTCGCGGTGGATAACCCAACGCTTAACCGTTTCTTCAGCCTGCATTATCTGTTGCCTTTCGTGATTGTTGGCATCGTAATCCTGCATATCTGGGCTTTGCATACGAACGGTTCGAACAATCCGACAGGTCTGGACCTGAAGGACAAGCAGGACAGCATTCCTTTCCATCCTTATTACACGGTCAAGGACCTGTACGGGCTGGCGATCTTCCTGATCTTCTTCTCAGCCTTCCTGTTCTATGCGCCAAACTATCTTGGCCATCCGGACAACTACATTCCGGCCAATCCGCTGGTAACCCCGGCGCATATCGTGCCTGAATGGTACTTCCTGCCATTCTACGCGATCCTGCGTGCGGTTCCGGACAAGCTCGGTGGTGTTATGCTGATGTTTGGTGCGATTGCAGTTCTGTTTGCACTGCCATGGCTGGATAAGAGCAGGATCCGTTCCGCGCGCTTCCGTCCGATCTACAAGCAGCTCTTCTGGGTGTTTGTAGCGGATTGTATCCTGCTTACCTACATCGGCGGCAAGCCGGCAGAAGGTGCTTATATTATTTGGGGCCGGATCGCCACGATATACTATTTCGTGCATATCCTGATCTTGTTGCCGTTGGTCGGCTTGTTTGAAAAGCCAAAACCGTTACCGGCGAGTATCTCGGAGGATGTTTTGTCCAAGAAACCCGCGAGTGAGGAGGCGGCCAATGCTTAAATTATTGACGTCTTTGAGCATTGCAGCTCTGGTTTCCCTGACAAGCCTGGGCACTGCCCAGGCGGCCGGGGAAGCGGTTGAACTGAAATCCGTGGCCTGGAAACATGGCGGTATTTTTGGAACTTATGACCGCGCTGCGGCACAGCGTGGCCTTCAGGTGTACCGCGAAGTCTGTGCCGGCTGTCATGGGCTCGGCCTAGTCGCCTTCCGCACACTCTCCGATCTTGGTTTCAGTGAAGAAGAAATTAAGGCACTTGCAGCGGAGTCCGATTATCTGGACGGTCCGGACGGTGACGGCGAAATGTTTGATCGGCCGGGTAAACCGTCCGACAAGTTTCCGTCGCCCTTCCCGAACGAACAGGCAGCACGTGCGTCCAATGGCGGGGCTTACCCACCGGATCTCTCGCTGATAACCAAGGCACGTCCAAACGGAGATAATTATCTTTATTCACTGTTGACCGGGTATGTGGATGCGCCAGCTGATTTCAACCTGGCAGAAGGTATGAATTATAACGCATACTTCCCGGGACATCAGATCGCTATGCCGTCTCCAATATCGGAGGATGCCGTTGAGTATTCCGATGGTACGCCTGCTACTGTGGATCAGATGGCGAAAGATGTGACAGTGTTTCTGGCTTGGGCAGCTGAACCCAAATTGGAGCAGCGCAAAAGCATTGGTCTTCGGGTGATCCTGTTCCTGCTTATCCTTGCGGGTGTTTTCTACGCGGTGAAGCGGAAAGTCTGGTCTGACCTTCACTAAAACCATTTGTGACTTCAAGAAAAGGGCGCTTATTGAGGCGCCCTTTTTTATGGCGTAACGAAGTATTCAAGGTTAGGTTTTCGCTAATACTAAGCTGGAGGTGGGAATGAGCGTATCAAGTAGTAAGCCGATTATCGGTGTGATCGGCGGAAGTGGTGTTTATGGGCTTGATGCGCTTGAGGATAAGCACTGGAGGACCATTGAAAGCCCCTTCGGACAGCCTTCAGACGACTTGCTGTTTGGGACGCTGGACGGCGTACAGATGGTCTTCTTGCCTCGCCACGGAAGAGGACATCGAATCCCGCCGGCGGAAGTGAACTACAGGGCCAATATAGATGCGCTCAAACGCGCGGGGGTGACGGAAATTATCTCTGTAAGCGCCTGCGGTTCATTTGAGAAAGAGCTTGCGCCTGGAACTTTCGTAATCATCGATCAGTTCATCGACCGGACAATTGATCGCAAGAAAAGCTTCTTTGGCACTGGGCTCGTCGCCCATATCAGCATGGCAAATCCGGTTTGTTCTCGTCTTGGAGATAAGTTGGAGGATGCGGCACGCCAAGTGGGTATCTCTGTGCATCGGGGCGGGACATATCTCGCGATGGAGGGACCGCAATTCTCGAGCCTTGCCGAATCAGAACTCTATCGGAGCTGGGGGTGTCAGGTGATTGGTATGACAAATATGCCAGAAGCCAAACTCGCCCGGGAAGCTGAGATGTGTTATGCGACCGTTGCCATGGTAACTGATTATGACTGTTGGCACCCTGATCATGACGCGGTTGAAGTCTTAACAATTATCGAGGTGCTGATGAAAAATGGGGAGAAAGCCCGCAGCCTGATAGAAACAGTGGTCCCTGTGCTTAAGGGGCGGGCTACTGCCTGTTCGGCAGGCTGTCATCATGCCTTGGACAATGCCTTAATCACGGCTCCCGAAGCGCGGGATCCGGTCCTCATGAAAAAACTTGCGGCTGTGGCAGGCCGCGTACTCTAGGCAAGAGGCCATTATGGATATAAAATCTGTTATTCGGACAATTCCTGATTACCCGAAAAAGGGAATATTGTTCCGTGATATCACCACCCTCTGGCAGGATGCGCGTGGCTTTCGTCATGTTGTTGATCAACTTGTCTGGCCTTATGCGGGGGTACGGATTGACAAGGTCGCGGGAATTGAGGCCCGGGGGTTCGTGCTTGGCGGTGCTATCGCTCATCAACTCAGCGTCGGGTTCGTTCCGGTTCGAAAAAAAGGCAAACTCCCGGGTGCTGTCCACAGCGAAGAATATGATCTTGAGTATGGCACCGACACAGTGGAAGTTCATCAGGATGCCATAAAAGAAGGGGAGAATGTCCTGCTGGTTGATGATCTTATTGCTACTGGCGGCACGGCTGCCGCGGCGATCAACCTTATTCGTCATGCGGGGGGCACCGTGATCGGGGCCGCCTTTGTCATTGATTTGCCGGATATCGGCGGGGCCAAGCGAATTGCCGCGATGGGTGTCAACGTCCGCACCCTCTGTGAGTTTGAAGGGGATTAAACCGACTTCTTGCCAGATTATAAGCAGGCACTTGTCATTTTTCGCCAGCTATGTCTTTGCTGATTAAAAGGCATATTATGAGGAACTAGATATGTCGTTCGAAATCTGGATATCGTTCTTCATTGCCAGTGCGGCCCTTCTTGCCATTCCAGGGCCGACTGTGATGATTGTTATAAGCTATGCGCTAGGTCAGGGCCGGAGCACCGCTTGGGCGACAGTCCCCGGTGTCACACTCGGGGATTTTACCGCAATGACAGCCTCCTTATTGGGGGCCGGTGCAGTCCTTGCGACTTCGGCAACGCTTTTTACGGCGTTAAAAATACTGGGTGCAATATATCTCGTTTGGCTCGGTATCAGGCTCTGGCGGGCAGAGGGTGGCATGAGCACCGTTCACTCAACTAAGGCAGCATCTAAGGCGGCAATGTTTCGCGCCACTTATATTGTCACCGCCCTCAACCCGAAAAGTATTGTTTTCTTTGTCGCTTTCGTTCCACAATTCGTGACTGTAAATGAGCCTTTGTTTATACAATTTATGATTTTGGAAGTGACTTTCCTTGTGTTGGCTGCAATAAATGTTGCAATCTGGGCTTTCCTGGTCAGTAATTTGAGGGCGCGGTTTAAAAATCCCAGGGTGTTGAAGGTTGTGAATCGTTTGGGCGCAAGCTTCTTGATTGGCGCAGGATTGCTGACGGCTCTTGTCCGTCGCACGGCGTGAATTAGCTTATAACCGATCGCTGAAATTAAATCGGAGTAGGGAATGCTGCATAATATAACCGGAATTGATCATGTCCTGATTGGGGTTGAGAACCTTGAAAATGCGCGATCTATATATGAAAGCCTTGGGTTTACCGCGACACCGCGTGGATCGCACATTGGTTGGGGAACGGCAAATTACTGCGTTATGTTCGAGGAGGACTATATCGAGCTCCTTGGTATCGTGGATCCGTCTTTAGAGACCAACGGACTTGATCGCGCCCTTGGTGAGCGCGGGGAGGGGTTGCTTGGTGTGGCTCTTGCCAGTGATGACCCAGACGTCACCTATCAATCACTGTCTGAGGATGGACTGGAACCGTCAGAGTTGCTGGTACTGAAGCGTAAACTGGAACTGCCGGAAGGTGATGTGCTGCCGGAATTCAAGCTGATCCGGTTATCATCCTCCGCAGGATTGACCGCGAAAAATCTATTCATCTGTCATCACTTAACGCCCGAGATAGTGCGTCGACCGGAGTGGCTCAGCCATCCGAATGGGGCAAAATATATAAATTCTGTTGTTGTGGTAGTGGAAAACCCTGGCGAGATTGCACCCTATTATCAGCGGCTTTGTGGTTCCATCAATGTCACCCTTACCGACAATACCCTAACAGTGCGCTTTGGACTTGGAAGCCTGATTTTTGTAAACGATCGGGATATTGACCTGTTATTTCCGGGCCTGACGATTTCAGATGAAATGCCGTCGTTGCCGCACTTAATCGCGATGACCGTTGCCGTCGAAGAACTGGATCAGACTGCGCAGTTCTTATCGGAAAAAGGTATTAAGCCGCAGAAAATTGCGAATGGCACCCTTCGGGTAAACCCGACGCAAGCCTGCGGCCTATTGCTGGAATTTACAGCCGGCTAGTTCAGTTCAGCCTATGAATTCAAGTGTACGCTCAAGTGCAAGATGAGCGGATTCCGCATCGTAACTACCGCGATGATCACAATTAAACCCGTGACCCGCGGGATAAACGTAAACGGGAATATCCGGCCGCCTGGTTTTTACATCCTCCACTGCGGACATCGGGATCGAAGCGTCTTTATCGCCAAAATGCAGGATGATCGGCACTTTGGGTTCTTCTTCAATAGTTTGAGGGATCTGTCCGCCGTAATACCCAACGGCCTTATCGATAGATGGCAGGCGACAAGCGGCGAGATAGGCGAGGCTACCGCCCCAGCAATATCCGATCACGGCGACGTTACCGGCGTCAGCCAGTAACTTGGCCGCAGCATCAATGTCTTTAAGGGCGTCATCGCTGTCAACCTTCTTCATGTACCCGAGCCCCTGCTGGATATCATCCTGTTCATAGGCGAGCGTGATGTTGGGAGCGACCCGGTCAAACAGGGCTGGGGCTATAGCGACATAGCCCTGCTTGGCGTAGCCATCACATACATTCTTTATATGGCTGTTCACGCCAAAAATTTCCTGCAGAATGACGACGCCCCCCTTGGCAGTTGCCGTCGGTGTCGCCTTATAGGCATTTAACTTATGGCCGTCCGCAGCTGTGAGTTCAATTATTTCACCCAATATTTTATCTCCTATTTCTTTGTGACAGGTTCAACGATGAGAAGTATACCGTCAACACCGGTTACATTGACCACCTCACCAGGTCCCATATCTGGCCCTTCAACGGACCACTGGGTATCATCAACATGGATCTTTCCCCGACCATTGCGGATTGGCTCCGTCAGGGTAAAGTGGCGGCCGACATATTGCGCCCCGCGTTGGTTGAGTGTGATATTGTCTTCAACTCCTGGGTGCCTTTTCAGGAATAGACGGGAGATAAGAATACTGGCAATCGCGATAATGGCGAACAGGATCCATTGGTATTCCCAACGCATATCTGGAAAAGCCCACGCAACAAAACCGACCAGTCCCGCAGATATACCAAGCCAGAGAAAGATAGTGCTGGGCGCGAAGATTTCCAGGATCACTAATATAATACCGAGGATCCACCAGGACCAGAATTCGAGATTTGCGAGCCAGGTAATAAAAGGATCAAGCATGGGCGTTACTCAACAGTGGGAACAGAACCGCTCGAACGGCTCTTACCACTATCCTTGCCAAAGACTTCTTTTGCAATTGCCCCGATACCGCCAAGCGAACCAACCAGGGCACTTGCTTCCATAGGCATAAGGACAACTTTTGAATTGCGGGCCATGCCGATTTCCTTCATTGCTTCCGTGTACTTCTGGGCAATGAAGTAATTGATAGACTGAATATCGCCTGCTGCAATGGCCTCTGATACATCATGAGTGGCCTTTGCTTCAGCTTCGGCCAGACGTTCCCGCGCTTCAGCGTCGCGAAACGCAGCCTCTCTCCGGCCTTCTGCTTCCAGGATCGCGGCTTTCTTTTCCCCTTCAGCTTTCAGGATTTCAGACTGGCGAACACCTTCGGCTTCCAGAATAACGGCGCGTTTCAAGCGCTCCGCCTTCATCTGTCGTCCCATCGCTTCAACAAGATCGAGCGGCGGCGTAATATCCTTAATCTCGACGCGGGTGACCTTAAGGCCCCAGGGTGTGGAAGCCTGATCAATGACATTAAGAAGGCGGACGTTAATCGCATCACGCTGGCTCAAGGCTTCATCGAGATCCATTGAGCCCAGCACCGTTCTGAGGTTTGTCTGCGCCAGATTTTGAATGGCACGCTCCAGGTCGCGCACTTCATAGGCGGATTTTGCGGCATCCAGAACCTGATAGAAGAGGACGCCGTCGACCTGCACCATGGCATTATCACGGGAAATCACTTCCTGTGTCGGAATATCGAGCACCTGCTCCATCATATTGATTCTGCCGCCAATACGATCGATGAAGGGGAGGATGAGGCCAAGGCCCGGGTGTAGGCTTCGGGTATATCGGCCAAAGCGCTCAATGGTATATTGATAGCCTTGCGGTACTATGGTCACGCCCATAAAGACAATGATAATGGCCAGAAGGACCAGAACGACAACGAATATCGCGAAGCCAGACAAGAAAAAATCCATTTCACTACCCCTAGAATTGCCGATTAAATATCAGGCACATCGGACTATATAATGTAAAGTCGTTAGGCCTAAGTTAAAAATCCACCGGGCCGTGAAATCCCTTCAGCTTTATATGGGACGCGTTTTCACCATGCCAATGGATTTCAGGCTGAGCACTATTTCGTCATTCTGGTTGAGGAGATTGACGTCTGCGCGAACAATTCCCATCTCAGGTCGGGATGCGGATTTTCTTGTTTCAACAACTGTGGATTCATAGCGCAGACTATCGCCTGGCCGAACCGGCCGGACCCAGCGTAAATCGTCAAACCCTGGTGATCCCAGGCCGGCGCGATTATTCGTCGCATTATCAACGAGAAGCCGCATCAGATTTGACGCCGTATGCCAGCCGGAAGCGATCAACCCGCCATAGATGCTCTTTTTTGCTGCTTCTTCATCTATATGGAATGATTGCGGGTCATACTTGCGTGCAAAGTCGATAATTTCCTCTTTCGTGACAGTCCTGCTATGGGAGGTTGTTGTATCCCCAACGGCAATATCCTCGAAATAAATCTTGGTCATTGGGATGCCTCCGTCGCAGAGTTTTCTGGATTGCGCAGGAACATGCCACTCGAAATCATGGTCATCTTAACCTCGCCCTTCTGATTAAGGACGGTATGGGAAAATTTGACAAAACCAAGCTCAGGACGGCTTTTTGGAAGGCTGCGGTCAAGAACCTCGGCTTTTACCTGAAGGATTTCGCCCGGCCGTACTGGCTTTTTCCAACGAAGCTGTTCAATGCCCGGCGACCCCATGGAGGCAGAATCCCCGATATAATGATCAACCATCATTCTCATGCACATTGAGCCTGTATGCCAGCCACTCGCAATTATGCCGCCGAAAAAATGCTCTTTTGCGGCATCTTTATCGATGTGAAAAGATTGGGGATCAAATTCAGTCGCGAATTCAATTATCTCTTCTTCTGTCACTTCGTATCCGCCGAACTCCAAAACCATGCCGACGGTAAAATCTTCCCAATAACGCATTTTTACTTCACCTTCTGATCTTGTTTCGATCGTTTGCGCATTTACTGCTTTTTCAAAGGTCAGGGCAGGGGCTTAATTGGCAAATCTGAAATGCAGGACATCGCCGTCATCGACGACATATTCCTTCCCTTCCAGCCGCATGAGGCCAGCTTCCTTTGCACCGCTTTCTCCGCCTTGTTCCACATAGGCAGGGTACGCGATAGTTTCAGCGCGAATAAAGCCTTTTTCGAAATCGGTATGAATGACGCCGGCCGCCTGCGGTGCTTTGGTGCCTTTGGTGACGGTCCAGGCCCGACATTCTTTGGGTCCGACCGTAAAATAGGTGATTAGATCGAGCAAATCATATCCAGCCCGAATAATACGCCCAAGCCCTGTTTCAACGAGTCCGAGATCGGAAAGAAATTCCGCGCGCTCTTCCGCATCGAGCTGGGCGACCTCGGCCTCAATCGCCGCCGATATTACAACAGTACCGGCATTCTCCGCCTCCGCCTTTGTCTTTACTTTATCCGAGTAGGCATTGCCCGTTGCGGCGCTTCCTTCCTCAACGTTGCAAACATACAGAACCGGCTTTTGGGTCAGGAGATGTAGATTGCGGAAGATTTTCACTTCTTCATCCGCTAGTTCGACAAGACGAGCTGGTTTTCCGTCGTGTAAAACAGCAAGCGCACGGTCAATCAATTCCGCCTGCTTCTTGGCTTCCTTGTCTCCGCCGCGAATTTTTTTAACCAGTGCTTCCGTCCGCTTTTCGAGGCTCTCTAAATCCGCGAGCATTAGCTCGGTCTCGATGGTTTCAATATCGGATAGCGGGTCGATTTTTCCGTCGACATGGGTAATGTCATCATCCTCGAAGCAGCGGACAACCTGGATGATGGCGTCTACCTCCCGAATATGCGCAAGGAACTTGTTGCCAAGGCCTTCACCACTTGCCGCACCACGGACCAGCCCGGCGATATCGACGAAGGTAAGCTGTGTTGGGATGATCTCCTTGGAACCGGCCAACTGTGCCAATTTTTCCATCCGTTCATCCGGCACAGGAACCTGACCGAGGTTCGGCTCAATCGTGCAGAAGGGATAGTTCTCCGCTGCTGCCTGCGCTGTTTGCGTCAGGGCGTTGAAAAGAGTTGATTTGCCGACATTGGGAAGGCCAACTATTCCGCATTTAAAGCCCATACTCAGTTTCCTTCTTTTTTCTCGGCTCGCTTTTCTTTTGGCGGCGCAATGTCGAGGGCGATCTTGTTCATAAAGCTTGACGTATCTCCGGTCACGATAAGTTCAGTATGACGCGCGATACTTTCGATAATTTTTTCTACTGCGGGCATTTCGGCTTTTGCAAAATCCTTGAGAACATGACCTGAAACCAGATGCTTTTCTCCGGGATGCCCGACCCCTAATCGAACCCTGCAGAAATCGGCACCGATATGATCGGTGATAGAGCGAATACCGTTGTTTCCGCCATGTCCACCGCCGGTTTTTACGCGCACTTTCCCGAGCGGCAAATCCAGTTCATCATGGAAGACGATGATATTCTCGAGAGGGATTTTGTAAAACCGTGCGGCTTCGCCAACGGATTGCCCGGACAGGTTCATGTAGGTCGTGGGTTTTAGCGCAAGGACCTTCGTTCCGCCGATGTTTCCCTCAGCAGCCAGTCCTTGAAATCGAACGCGTTCCGGCATAAAGGAATGGCGGCGGACAATTTCATCCACCGCCATATATCCAAAATTATGCCGGTTGCCTGCATATCCCTTACCAGGATTTCCAAGGCCAACCAGCAAAATCATCATACCATCCCGATTAGTCTTCGGATTCTTCGGCTTCTGCGCCTGTGTCCTCAGCGGCTGCGTCGGCTTCTGCGCCTTCTTCCTCTTCAGACGTTTCCGGTTCGACAGTCGGTGCGGCGATTGTTGCAATCGTAAAGTCGCGGTCCGTAATCGTCGGCTGCGTACCTTCAGGCAGCGTCACCTCGGAAATATGAACACTGTCACCAATGTCGAAGTTCAGGAGGTCGATCTCAAGCGATTCCGGGATATTTCCGGCGGGTACCATCATTTCAACTTCATGACGGACAACGTTCAATACGCCACCACGTTTCAGGCCGACACATTCTTCTTCATTGAGGAAGTTCACGGCAACCATGACCGCAATCTGTGATTTGGCGGAAACGCGCAGGAAGTCTACATGCACCGGCATATCATTGATCGGATGTAACTGCATGTCACGCGGCAGTACATTATGCTTATCAGTTCCCACCTGCACAGTGAAAACTGTGGAAAGGAAGGCGCCATGATTAATGGTCTTCACAAGCTCTTTGGTTTCCAGGGAAATGGAAATAGGGGTCTTTTTGTCACCATAAATGACGGCGGGTGTCCGACCGTCACGACGCAATGCACGGGAGGTCCCCTTTCCGACCCGGTCACGCGTTTCTGCAATTAGCACTGCATTTTCGCTCATTGTATATCTCCTACGTAACGAGCAACACCGGGATAAACCCGGTGCCAATATGACGCGTGCCTCCAGGGGTGCCCGCGCCGCCTAATGCCTATCCGAATTAGTCGAATAGGCTGGAAACAGAAGTTTCCTTTGAAATTCTATACATCGCTTCGCCAATCAGCGGAGCGACGGAAATTTGCCGCATCTTTTTTGAAGCCCGGAATGCTTCCGTCTCCATGATACTATCGGTCGTTACCATTTCATCGAGTGCAGAGTCGTTAATGCGTGAAATGGCACCACCAGACAGGACACCATGTGTTACATATCCCGCCACACTTTTCGCACCTTTTTCCATCAGTGCTTTGGCGGCATTACACAGCGTGCCCGCACTATCGACAATATCATCGACCAGAATACAACGCTGATTTTTGACGTCACCGATAATATTCATCACTTCTGAAACACCAGCTTTTTCACGGCGCTTATCTACGATTGCAAGGTCTGCGTCAAGCCTTTTGGCATACGCGCGAGCGCGAACAACGCCGCCCACATCAGGAGATACGATGGTGATATCGCTTCCCTTGCCATAATGCTTTTCAATATCAGGGACAATAACGGGCGCAGAGAACAGGTTATCCGTTGGAATATCAAAGAACCCCTGGATTTGGCCGGCATGCAGATCCATGGTGAGAACCCTGTCTGCCCCTGCTGTTGTTATCAGGTTGGCGACCAGTTTCGCCGAAATGGGTGTTCTTGGTCCCGGCTTTCGGTCCTGGCGGGCGTAGCCAAAATAGGGGAGGACCGCTGTGATTCTCGATGCCGAGGCTCTTTTCAGCGCATCAATGCAGACCAATAGTTCCATCAAATGGTCATTTGCCGGAAAAGAGGTGGGCTGTACAACGAAGACATCCTCGCCGCGCACATTCTCATGAATTTCTACAAAAACTTCCATGTCCGAGAACCGCCGGACATCGGCATCAGTTAAAGGAAGCTTAAGGTAGCTCGTAATGGCTTCCGCCAAAGGTCGATTGCCATTTCCCGAAAGCACTTTCATAGGAGCGATCCTTTAGTTCGTAGAGGGCTTTTATCAGTTAAAAACACACTGCCCCTCGCACGAAAAATGAACGAGCTGGCGTCGGCGGGCGGAACTTACCAAGGCCCATAAGCCCTGTAAACGCTTTAAACACTCTTTTTTATAGGAAATTGATAATTACCGTCATGATTTTGGCCTAAAATAGTCCGGCTCACTTTTTTTCAGAAGGTTATAGACGCCATCCGCCCCTCCGCGGGCTGCAAGCCTTGCGGTATCCCCCCAGGCACCGTTCAGCGATCCCGCCCTGATTCTGTTGCGCTGTCTAACCTGGCCAACCTGTTCACCATTCCGCCGTTCAAGGCTCCAGACAATTTCGATTATCTGTGTTTCAAGTTTGGGGGGGGTGATCTCAGCATGTCCGCGTACAACAAAATTTGCGCCGGTCTCGGTTGCCAAAACTTCAAGCCCTCGCCGGGCAAGCTCATCCTGAATAGCTGCAGCCAGACTCTCTGATCCATCGCCCGGCGCACCTTCGACGATTGGAACAAAAATAACCGGTTTATTAAGCTCGGCGAAATTTATCCCGTCACCGCCAAGCAATTTATCGATGTCGCTGGCGGATTTTGCCGCCAATAATTCGATAGATTCCGCCGGAACTTCAGCCAAGTTTCCTGTATCCTCTAACTTCTCAAGCGCATAAAGACCGGTGTCGCGATTTTGCGGGTCGAAAACCGTCCAGTTAAGATAGTGCCCGTCTTCTTTATCTATGATGAAGCCCCGTACATAATAGCGGTTTGGCGCGGCCTCACCGGCAAAGGCGGCAATGCCGAGTTTCTGTAAATTGGAGGCAATAGCTTTTTCAAGATCTGCGGGGCCGTCTTTTACCGGTTCAACGTAGAGCGCTGTACGTGGGCCCGGAGCCGCACGCCAGGAAGACTTTACTTCCGGCTGGAAAGGACGTTGCAAAGGCTGGCAGGCGGCAATCACACCCACGCAAATAACCAAAAACGCCTTTATAAAGAAATTACATTGCACAGGTTGCAAGAACTCCCAAAAGACAGATCATAATAAAGACGACCATATACGGCATTTTTACCTTCTCTTACAAGTTCTTCCCCGGTTATGACAAGCTAGTCAATAGTTAGTCAGTGAGGGCAATGGCAGAAAGCTGACGACCGTAATCAGCTTCCCCTTTTTTTACCATACGCCTGTAGCTAAAAAACAGTTCTTCTTCTGTGCAGGTATCTTTGTCCAGCAACTCAATATCTCCAATATCCAGCTTTTCAAGCCCCGTGCGGACATAGCCGGTTAAATCAAACATATGTCGCCCCTGGTTCTTGGAGGGAATAAAAAATTTCTTCGCCGCGGGGTCAAGTTTGAGAAAGGGTTCCGGAAATTCCGGCCCTACTTCATATGATTTTTGGGCAATTGCAGGGCCAATCGCAACCTTAATATTAGATTTTCTGGCGCCAAGTTCGGTCATCTTGTCGATTACCCGCGCACTTATGTTGCCAACGGCACCTTTCCAGCCGGAGTGCGCGGCACCGATAACCCCGTTTTCCGCGTCCGCAAATAAGACAGGGACGCAATCAGCGGTTAGAATGCCGAGTGCTATATTCGGCAGCCTTGTCACCATCGCATCTGCCTTTGGTCTTGGGGTAATTTCTTCGTGCTGATCCAGGATAAGGACATCTGTACTATGAATTTGATAGACGGTGCGTAGTGCGGTTGGCGGCTGCCCGATCATTGCCATGGCGCGGGATCGATTTTCATTCACCCGCGCTGGATCATCCTTTGATCCGGGTCCACAATTGAGACCTCTATAAAGCCCTTCGGAGACACCGCCGTCTCGCGTAAAGAAGCCATGCGCAAGAGCGTCGTTCTTCAAAATATGGCTTTTCAGCATGTTAGCTCCCGAATCCTTCTGTTGCGGCGGACATATTATGGGATAAAGCCATGACTTTGAAAAGCGTTCCCATTTCAGAAGCACTGGTCAGGCGTCGGAGCTGTGCATCGAGCTTTTTCTTTTGGGTATCATCGGCTTTCTGGCGGAGCAGGTGATGGCGTGCCTCTATTCCGAGTCGTTCAAGAAAGCGCCCTTGAGGAGTTGGGCCTTGAACCATGACGCCATGCTTCGCCGCAATTTTTCGCAACGTTGCGAATTTTACATGGGCGGTGAGATCTGCCTCTCCAGGAGACGTGAGAGGGTTCGAATGCTTGTGGCCTTTTAACGCCTGAAAGCTATCTCCAACAAGAGTATCGGCAGCGCCATAATCAATAATCAGCACGGCCCCGCCTTTTTTAGAAAGATGCCCGCAAACTCTATCGACTATTTGTTCGCCGTCTGGGCAGGTTTCGACAATATCGCCTTCCTTTCCGGATGAGGCAAGATCAAGGGGTGTCACGTCAGTAGACAAGACAAAGTCAAATTTATTATCGATTGCAGTGACAAGACGTTCACGCCAGTTACCCTTGCTAAAACAATACTGGCGTATAGGGAGAGCATCAAAGAATTCGTTTGCGACGAGGATAATGGGAGCGCCGGTAAGGTCAGGCAGATCAGTGTGCCAACTCACTTCGTAATTTTTTAAGGCGGCTGCCTGCTGTGCTTTCAATCGGGCACTATTTTCTACAAGATGGATTTCCGCAGCGGCCAGAAAATCCGGGGCGAGGCGAGCACTTCTTAGTGCATCCGCCATCAAGGTACCATTTCCGGGGCCCAATTCCACGAGATGGAACTTATTCGGACAACCCAGCTTGACCCAAACGTCAACGGCCCATAACCCGATAAGTTCACCAAACATCTGGCTGATCTCTGGCGCGGTTATAAAATCACCTTGCTCACCAAACGGGTCCTGGCGGGAATAATAGCCATACTCCGGATGCCCAAGCGCTTGTTTCATATAGTCGTAAATGGAAATCGGCCCGGTCTTTTCAATCCGCGCCTTCAGCAATTTTCCAAGATCATTCATGAGGATTTGTGAGACGGCCGAAGCATAAAATAGAAACCGACAATCAACATTGGTAAGGAGAGAAGTTGGCCCATCGTTAAGCTGCCGACAAGGAAACCAAGATAGGCGTCCGGTTCGCGGAAGAACTCGACGATACTGCGGGCGACGGCGTAGCCGGCAAAGAACAAGCCCATAATAAAGCCCGGCTTATTGGCGTATCGGGTTTTGCGGAAAATGAGCAGGATTGCAAATAACACCGCGCCTTCAAGAAGAGCTTCATAGAGCTGACTGGGGTGGCGGGGTAAAATACCACCGCCTGGAAAAACCATACCCCAGGGGACATCCGTCGTACGCCCATAAAGCTCGCCATTGATAAAATTAGCGATGCGTCCAAAGAAGAGACCGACTGGCACAACTGTTGCCAATAAATCCCCGAACTCCAGAATGATAATTTTTTTATGGCGGCAATAAAGAATGGTCGCGAGAACAACCCCAAGAAATCCGCCATGGAAGGACATTCCGCCCTGCCAGACCATGAAGATTTCACCTGGATTGCTGAGGTAGTAATCCGGTTTATAGAATAGAACATAACCAAGTCGGCCGCCAAATATAACACCAAGCGTGGCCCAAATCAGGAAGTCATCAACCTGTTTAGCGGAAATTCGCGATCCCTCTGCTCCGGCGAAACGCATCATGAGCTGCCAGCCAATGATCAGGCCGGCGACATAGGCAAGGGCATACCAGCGAATAGCAAAGGGCCCGACCTGAAAAATAATGGGGTCGATTTCAGGAAAGGCAATTGCCGAAAACAAGGTCGATACTATCATGCGGGCTACTATATAAAGTTCTTTAAAACATTCGCAAGTAAATCAAGGCAAAGAGGTTGCTTTCACCTCTGGCTGTCGCCATTATGGCCTTAGTAACAACAAGGATCCAACGCGATGCAGACGAACTCACGGCTTTTTGATGATCTGGCCCGCCTTGCAACAGGCGCCCTCGGGACGGCCCAGGGCGTAAAAACCGAATGGGAAAATCTCTTTCACCAACGTATGGAACGCTTCATTAGCGAAATGGATCTCGTCCCGCGGGAAGAGTTCGATGCCGTTAAAGCGATGGCCACTCTGGCGCGGGAAGAAAACGACGCGTTGAAGGAGCGCCTTGATGCGCTTGAGAAAAAGCTTGAAGATCTGGCCAAGCCGACCCGGGCCCGTAAGGCGGCACCGAGGAAAGCTAAATCGACCTCGTCCGAAAAGTAGATTTTCAGGTGGCAGGAAACTGCAATTCGCCCAAATTTATCCACAAGAAATATAACCCTCAGCCATATTCTTTGTTGCGCCGCAACTCAAGGCAGACTACGCTAGATTTATGGTGTAGCGAAACTTGCAGCACCATATATGGCCTGTAGTAGATTTCCTTACCGGCTGAGCTTTGAGGTCAGCAACAGGGCGCCAGCCGGCGGGATGGTTCTGAAAGGAATGCTTCCATGACGTCCTTGTATCTCACGCGCGAAGAACTCGAAGATTCAAACCCCCTCGATCTCATTGAAAGTATCATTGCCGACAACGATTGGTCGTTTGATCGTCAGGGCAACAATGAACTTACTGTCGGTGTGGAGGGGAGTTGGTGCCAATATCATCTCTGGTTTTCCTGGCGGTCTGATCTTCGCGCTCTCCATTTTTCCTGCGCCTATGACGTCAAGATACCGGAACGGCAATATGGATCCGTTTACGAGTTGTTGGCACGCGTGAATGAGCGCATGCCGGTTGGTCATTTCGATACCTGGCGGGAGGAGGGAATGATTCTATTCCGTCACTCACTATTGCTAAGCAGTGCATGCGTGGTCACAAACGAGCAAATTCAGACACTTGTCGAGATCGGCATGAGTGAGCTTGAAAAATTCTATCCGGCAATTCAGTTTTGCCTGTGGGGTGGAAAAACTCCTGAAGAAGCGATTGAGGCGGCGATGTTTGAAACGATGGGTGAGGCTTAAAGAATGTCTCTTTCCTTGCTGCTTGTCGGTTCTGGCAAGATGGGGCAAGCAATGCTTGGCGGCTGGATTGATCATCAGGTCGACCCCGCCAACATTGTTGTCATTGATCCAAACTCAGAGAATCTGGCGGTTGCCCTGAAGCTTGGCTGTCGGGGGATCGGCGCTGCGTCTGAAATTCCGACTGATTTCAAACCCGACGTAATCGTTCTTGCCGTCAAACCACAAATTATTTCTGATGTCCTGCCGACATTTCGGGCCTACGCAGAAACGGGTAGTTTGGTCGTTTCGATTGCGGCAGGCACAAGAATTGCGACGTTCGAGGCGGCCTTTGGTGAAACAGCTGCCGTTATCCGTGCGATGCCCAATACGCCCGCCGCCGTACATCAGGGCATGATCGTATGCTGTCCCAACCCGCATGTCTCTTTGGTACAGAAGAATCACTGTGATTGGCTCATGCGAGCCATTGGTTCCGTTGCCTGGATAGAAGATGAAGGATTGATGGATGCGGTTACCGGGCTATCTGGTTCGGGGCCTGCTTATGTTTTCTATATGGTTGAGGCGATGACAGCGGCCGGTGTGCAGGCAGGCTTGCCCGAAGAACTTGCAATTCAACTCGCTCAGGAAACTGTTGCCGGGGCGGGTGCACTTGTGCGTCAATCTGATGAGACGGCAGCGCAACTTCGCAAGAATGTTACCAGTCCAAATGGCACGACGGCTGCGGGGCTGGAAGTGCTGATGAACGAAAAGAGCGGTCTTGGGCCCTTGATGGAAAAGACGGTTGCAGCCGCGACAATAAGATCAAAAGAGTTAGGGTAGGGGTTTAAATTTTTAAACTATACTCTTTTAAGTTGTTCAAAGATCACCATATACCCTAAATACTCTAAATGAGGATAGGGCAATGAGTGAAAAGACTGAAACACAACAATCTGCAGCACCCTCGGCGCCAACAGTTGCCGGAGGGTTGATCATTCCAGACCTCAGTGCGGTCGCGAGCATGCAGAATGAAAATATGCAGAAGATGATAGCAGCGGTTCAGGCTACTTCTCAGGGGTTGCAGGATATTGTTGCCGCACAACGCACCACCTTGCAGCAAACTGTCGGGAATATGCAGGGCTCGCTTAATGGTTCCGTCTGGACGGGGAAGGCTGGGCAGGAAGCTATTCCGAATATCCAGTCCGAGATCGACAATTTTAATCTGACAGTTGAGAATTTGAGCAAGAATGCGGACACGCTAACGGCATCGACCAGCAAGTCTTTTGAGGCCATAAGTAAATCTATGGAGCAATCGCTGGCCACGATTGAGCAGGTTGCAGAGAAATTTTCTTCTGGCGGATGATTTTCGTATCTTTTTGCAATAGCATCTTCGAAACCAAGGAGATGCGACAAACATGGATAACCAGATTACATTTGACGATTTTTTGAAGGTGGATATTCGCGTGGGCAGAGTGCTGGAGGCGACAGAGTTCCCGGAGGCACGTAAACCCGCCTACAAGCTGAAGATCGATTTTGGAGAGGACATCGGCATTCGGAAAAGTTCAGCGCAGATCACAGTTCTTTATAATCCGGAGGACCTTGTGGGCCGACGTGTGATGGCGGTGGTGAATTTTCCGCCGCGGCAAATCGGGCCCGTTATGTCGGAAGTGCTGGTGCTCGGTTTCAGTGATGCAGAAGGGAATATTTCTCTCGCGGCGCCTGACCATGAAGTTCCGATAGGCGCGCGCCTTCACTGATTTGAGAGTAGGGAGCCATACTGATGGCAGATGAGAATGAGGACGGTATACCGGCACCGCCGGACCTGACATCGTTGTTTCAGAAACAAACCCAACAAATAAATGAGGCCTGTCAAAAGGCGAGCCAGGCCTTTGCGGTGATTAAAACCCGGGATTCAGATGTCGCCAGTCTGACGCGGAGCCTGAACAGTGAAGTCAACAAAGTTTTCATGATGGCGAAGGCGGCAAAAACACCGCAGCTTGCCATGGCAAGCATTCCACCAGTGCTTGCCATCGCCAACACCACTTTCGCAAAAGTACCTGTCACGGACCAGAAAGCGGTCAGTGAAATTCAGCAGGCGTTCGCTCCGTTTGACGATTGACCTCGCATTAGAGTGGCAGACGAATTTCGATCCTTAATCCTCCGGCCGGCGAATCGCCAAGCGAGATCTGTCCGCCGTGACCGTGGATGACGTCCCGGGCAATTGTCATCCCAAGGCCGCTTCCACCGGTTTCCATATTGCGAGACGGATCAAGACGATAGAACGGACGGAATACGTCTTTTCGATTAATTTTTGGTATTCCCGGCCCATCATCATCAATCAGAATTACCATTTCCGAGTTGGTTGTCTTGACGGTAATCCAGATTTCCGAAGCATAGCGGGCGGCATTGCTAATCAGGTTTGTAATACATCGTTTAAAACTGCTGGGCCTGATTTCTGCATGAAGGTTTTTCGGCGTATCGAGGGATACTGCCGCTCCTTCACGGCGGGCATTCATAACAGTGTCTTGGAAAAGCTCCGTAATATCTGTTTCTTCGACGGCCTCAGCTTCCTGCCCCCGAGCGAACGCGAGATAGCCTTCGACCATTTGCTCCATGTCAGATACATCGCCTTCAAGGCTGGTTTTGCTTTCATCGCTCTCCGGCATCATCGCAAGTTGCAGCTTCATGCGGGTTAAGGGTGTGCGAAGGTCATGGCTTACCCCTGCCAGCATTTCGGTCCGTTGGGTAATTTGACGAAGAATACGATGTTTCATGACATGAAAGGCACGGGACGCCGAGCGGATTTCCTGCGCGCCGCTTGGCTTGAAATCCTCAACAAATTGACCTTTACCAAACTGTTCCGCGGCAGTTGCCAGTTGGCGGATAGGCCGCATCTGGTTGCGCAGGAAAAGAAGTGCGACGCCCAACAGGACGAGGGAGATCGCCACCATCCACATAACAAAAATATAAGTTGTTGTGGAAAACAGGCGCTTGTCACGGACAATAACCTGCAAAACCCCATCAGGTAGCTGGATAAGGAGAACAACGGATTCAAGCTTCTTGTTGGTTGAAATATTAAAGGGTCGGGCCGGTAGGCTTTCTTTCAGGGCATTTACAAGGTGACTTTCCAGGAAGCCGTAGCTTTGTTGTTTTTCGCTCCCTTCGGGAAGCCGTGCACCCTCTTCAATGCTCACTGCGAGCCGCATTTGACCGCGCGCGATGTTCAGGATATCCGCCTCAGCTGTTGCGCCGGGAAATCGATCGCGAAGGGAAATGACAGCGGCTACATCACCGGCAACCCCTTGGGCAAGACGCCGGGCAACATCATCCCAATGGCGTTCATAGAAAATATAAGTAACCAGAATTTGCAATAGCAGGATCGGTAATACAACGATCAGGATTGATCGACCAAAGAGCGTCCGTGGCATCAGGTTCTTGATAAAACCTGCCGTAATCTGGCGGTAAATTTCCTGTATGAATGCTAATCCGCCCATAACACATACCCTTCGCCACGGACTGTCTGGAGGTGTCGTGGCGATTTCGGGTCCTCTTCAATTTTGCGCCGAAGCCGCGTGATCTGCACATCAACGGCGCGGCCTTGGCTGCCGCTGGACAGGGATAGGTCTTCACGGCTTATTGGAACGCCAGGCATGGCTGCCAAAGACTTTAACAGGAGCGATTCACCAGATGTGAGATTAATTATTTTCCCATCCTTGAGGAGTTCACCGCGTTCCAGGTTGAAAGTGAAGGCTCCAAACTGCAGTTCTTTAAGTTTTTCGGTTTTTGATCGCCGCAGGATTGCATCAATACGCAGTAAAAGCTCCCGCGGCTCAAAGGGTTTGCTGAGATAGTCATCAACACCGACTTCCAGACCGAGAATGCGATCTTCGGCATCCCCCATTGCCGTAAGCATCAAAATCGGAATTTCACGGCTTACACCAGAGCCCGTGCGCATCCGGCGGACGAGGTCGATACCATCGCCGCCGGGCATCATACGATCGAGTACGATCAGGTCAAAAAAGAACCCAACCATTTTGGTTTCCGCTGTTTCGGCGCTTGTCGCTGTCGAGATGCGATAACCATTATCCATCAGATATTTTTTCAAGAGTGATAGTAGTCGAGTATCGTCATCCACCACCAGAATATGAGGCGCGTTATCCATCATCGTGCGCTATCCGCCGCAAGTATACGTCATGGCTTCAAAACCCGGTTGAGCACAGTATCGCGATTTGCTTCATCAATCAGACCCGTCAGCACTTTTCGATAACCTGCAACGGCTTCACCGCCGGCCTCACGAAACGCGCTGGCAACAAGTTCCCGCTGGACGCGGCTCACCTTTTGTTCCAGCGATCGTCCTTCTTCCGTCAAGTAGAGGCAGCGTTGTCGCCGGTCTTCCTCGCCTTGGCGCTGTTCGATGAAACCACGCTGGATAAGGTTGCTGAGAACCCGGTTCAGGCTTTGCTTGGTGATCCGCAAAATATCAAGCAACTCTGACACAGTCATGCCCTCATTCCGCCCAACAAAATGAATCACCCGGTGATGTGCCCGTCCAAACTTATAGTCCTTTAGGATCTGATCAGGACCCGCCGTAAAGTCACGATAGGCAAAAAACAGGAGCTCAATTGCCTGGCGCAGTTCTTCTTCACGCAGAAAAAGTGGATTATTTACTGATTTTAAGTCAGTCATGTTGACATATATTTCTTATAATGTTACAAAATTATCATTCGATCCGACATATATCGAACATTTTACGGGATTAAACGATACTATAATAACTCAAGGTGCTTCAAAATGGATACCTCCTCTTTTTCTGATCGTGACGGCTTCATTTGGTTGAATGGTAAACTCGTACCATGGCGCGATGCAAACATCCATGTCCTTACACATGGATTGCATTATGCCAGCAGTGTGTTTGAAGGGGAACGGGTCTATGATGGCGAGATTTTCAAACTTAGGGAACATACGGACCGGCTGATTGAATCCGCTCGTATTCTCGGCTTCACGCTGGAGCAGACCGCAGAGGAAATCAATGAGGCTTCGCGCCAGACTGTAAGCGCAAACAAAATTGTTGATGGATATGTGCGCCCGGTAGCGTGGCGGGGCTCCGAAATGATGGGAGTGTCCGCCCAGAGCAACCGGATAAACTTGGCGATTGCCGCGTGGGTCTGGCCGAGTTACTTTTCGCCTGAAGCACGCATGAAAGGCATTCGGTTGAAGCTTTCTAGCTGGAAGCGGCCGTCGCCGGAGACAATCCCGACCCAGTCAAAAGCGGCGGGGCTATACATGATTTGTACGCTCAGTAAACATCAGGCGGAGGCCGAAGGTTTCGATGACGCACTGATGCTTGATTATCGTGGTCGTATTGCCGAAGCGACAGGCGCAAACATCTTCTTTATACGGGACGGTGTATTGCATACCCCAACACCGGATTGTTTCCTGGACGGCATCACCCGGCGCACTGTGATTGATCTTGCAAAGGCGCGCGGGATTGAAGTCGTGGAACGTGCAATCATGCCTGAGGAAATGGCTGAATTTGAGGAGTGTTTCCTGACGGGTACTGCTGCCGAAGTAACCCCGGTCAGCAGCATTGATACCTATCAGTTTGTACCTGGTGATATCTGTGCACAGTTGATCAAGGACTATGATGCTTGCGTCCGCAGAAAAATTGCCGCCTAGGTTTGGCGAAATAGGTTGAACTGACTACCCGTCTTAACCATGTTGCGACGGGTATTTTGATTTTTGCACAATTTCGTCTAAAATAGCGATAATATTTAGAGGAATTGATTAAGCCGCAGTTTTACCGGGACACAAGATCATTATGAAAACGAAGCGTTTTTCACTGGCAATAGCGCTGGTTTTTTTCAGCACGCAATTTGTTCAGGCAAGTTATGAAACGGGGCAGGAAGCCTTGAACAATAACGACGCCTCCGCGGCTATCGAGGAATGGCAGCCTATTGCGAAACGGGGTGATGCAAAGGCGCAGTTTGCGCTTGGGCAGATTTTTGAAAAAGGGGCTGATGGCGTCGAGACTGATATTGTTGAGGCATACTCCTGGTTCAAGCTGGCCGCGGCTCAGGATTATCAAGATGCGAATGAAGTGATTGAGAGGCTTCGTGCTTCTATGTCGACAGAAGATTTGCGGGAAGCGCAGACAAGATCTCTCATGGCTCTGGGGGTTTGGTTTCGGGATTATACCGGGCAGGACGAAGCCGCATTTCAGGAGACAAAGGCAGCAACAGTCGCTCAGAAACAATCTCCATTAGAGACAGAAGATTCACTTGCTGAACAACGCGCTGCAGCTCAGCGAGAAATGATCGCACAGCGAAAAGCGGACGCGGAGGCCAAGGCAAAGGCGCTTGAGGAAAGCCGTCAAGCAGCAATCCTTGCCGCACAGCAGGCAGCCGAAGAGGCGAAACGCCAAGCGGAGATACGTAATAAAAAAATCGAAGAACAGCGGCTGGCCATTGCCCAAAAGGACGCACAGCAAAGTCAAACCAGCCTTGACGCAGCAAGGGCGCGTCTTGCAGACTTGATGGCCAAACAACAGGGCGCAGCATCGGTCTCAGGAGGCAGTGCTGCAGCGGCATCGTCGCTGCAGGAGCCCGTCACGCCGGCTCAGGTTGACTCTACACCTGAAAATACTTCATCAAATGCGATGGCGATACCGGGACAAACAGAGCCAGTAGCTGTAACGCCGACCCAAAAGTCCTTGGCAGAGGTACAAAATGCCGGGTCCCCAGCAGACGGCAAGCAACCGGCGTTATTAAAATCTGAAGCGATGCCCGAGCCAAAACCCTCATCTGAAATACAGACGGCGGCGCTTGCACCATCAACTGAGTCTGCCAAAAGTTCAGCCGAGACTAATCTTGCGGAACCGGCTTTGACAAATTCAAAGTCTGAGGCTTTGGCCTCGCTTAAATCCCTTGATGGATTAAATGCAGATGCGGTTGAGGAAATATTCGAGCAGGCGAAAATTGCTGATCTTGATAATGCGGCGGCGCAAACGGAGATTGAGCAATCGTTGGTTCGGATTGAGGCGTTGAAATGGTCTCTTATTTCTGGGGCAAAGGGTGATAACGCAGCACCAAAATTAAACAAGGTTCTGATGTCAAAAATGTCTTCTGTGCAAATAGCGGAGGCTAATCGGCTGGCGAGGCAATGGCTGATTGATCGTCAGAAAGAGCTTTAATCAGAAAACAGGCGCACGCCTTTAATCAACAGGCTAAGTATCTGAAGACCAGCGTTTTGCTGCCTCCAGATCGCTTTCTCGCTCATTTACCCAGTTTACTTCACCGCTTGCGTTCATTTCCTGCTTCCAGAAAGGGGCCTTGGTTTTTAACCAGTCCATCAAGAAATGAGCGGCTTCGAATGCGTCTCGCCGATGGGGTGATGCCGTAACCACCAATACGATAGGTTCACCGAGCGCCATCTTTCCGTGCCGATGAATGATCAGGCATTCCTGTATATCCCAGCGCCCTCTCGCTTCATCTTCAATCTTCGCAAGTTCCCGCTCTGTCATGCCGGGATAATGCTCCAGGCTCAGGCCCGTCACTTTATTTCCGTCGTTGAAATCCCGCACAAGGCCGGTAAAGCTGACAACGGCGCCGATATCCGTACGGCCGGTTGTAAGGGCCTCAATCTCCGCGCCGATATCGAATTTTTCGCGCTGGACACGGATCATTTCATCCACCTGTTACAGGGGGAAAAAACGCAATTTCATCGCCCTCTGAGAGCGTGGTATTACCTGTAATATATTCCTGATTAACCGCAATTCTGACAACCTCCAGGTCACTGAATACTTCTTCGAATGCAGGACCGCGTTTCTTCATCCAGCGCACCAAGCTATCAGTATCGCGGCGTTCATCCGAACAGCTCACAACTTCTTCCGTCATCTGTAGTTTGGCTTTCAGCCAGGCAAAATACAGAATTTTCATCTCATCAACTCCGAAAAGGGGAAAAAAGTGATCAGATCCCCTTTGTTTATATAGGTGACATCGTCCCCAATTTCGATCAAGCCATTTGCCCAGACAGCAGAAGAAAGAATACCTGACCCTTCTGTCGGATATTTTTCGACTATCCCGATGCCAGTATCTGAAACGTGATAGCGCGCCCTTAACCATTCCGTCCGGCCGGGTTTCTTTTTCAGGCTGAAATCTGATGTCGCCTGAAAGGAAAGGGGAGGCGTTGTATTCGCGCCACTTAATATTTTAATCAACGGGCGGGCGAACATCAATGTACAAACAAGCGCGGCAATTGGATTCCCGGGCAAGCCAATAAAGGCGGTATTCCCTATCTGGCCAAGAGCCAGCGGTCGCCCCGGCTTGATGGCAATGCGCCAGAAATGCAGGTGACCTATATCATTAAGCGCTGTCTTGACATGATCCTCATCGCCCATCGAGACACCGCCTGAAGTCAACACAAGATCATGGTTGCTCGCGGCCTCGTGTAACGCCGCACGGACGACCGGTAGGCGGTCTTTTAGAATACCAAGGTCCGTGACGGAACAGCCAAGATTGGCAAGAAGGCCGATCAGGATTAATCTGTTACTGTCATAAATGCCGTTGGAAGAACGGGGTTCGCCGGGATTGACAAGTTCATCTCCCGTTGAGAAAAGAGCGACCTTCAGCCGCTTGAAGACATTAATTGATTCCAGTCCGACAGACGCGAGATACCCAAGCTCTTGTGGGCGTAGCTGTGTTCCTTTCGTCAATAAGATCTGACCCGCTTGAATATCCTCTCCCTTCTTGCGACAGTTGTCTCCAGCCTTTAATCCGGTCGGAAGGATGACTTGATTGCCTTGTATCGATACATCCTCTGTCATGGCAATTGTATCGAGCCCTTCGGGCATTACGGCTCCAGTTAGGATCTTGATGACTGCGTCGGTTGCTAGGGGGCCTTTCCAGGGGTGGCCGGCTTTGCTTTGGCCTGTAATATTGCGCGGTTTATCAGGTTTTTTCTCATAGTCTGCAAAGCAAAAAGCATACCCATCGACAGCGGAATTATCGGTCGGAGGGATGCTCATTGTTGCATAAATATCTTCCGCGAGTATCCGGCCTTCCGCTTCAAAAACTGTCGTTCGCTCGGTGCCCGCAAGTGGTTTCGCGGCAGCGGCGATCTTCGTCAATGCCTCAGCAACGCTGATCATCTCCGACGCGTTCGAAAAACAGTCATTAGCCAGCCGTTTCATTCGTAGTGACCTCCAACTTAAAATATTGAACAATAAAATCAGCAATAGCATTTTCATTATTCAAATTGAGAATTGGGACGGGGGCTACGTAAGTTAGATCGGGGGTCGCCAGAGCGACAATGCTATCATCCGAGGCGACTCTTGGCTCAGTACCGCTTTCCTGACGCCAGACCTCAATTTTTGGAAAACTTTCTGACTTGAAACCTTCTACCAAAAGGATATCAACAGGTGCCATCCTGGCAATGAGATCCTCAAGATGTGCCTCCCCATTGTCATGGTTTTCATGCATGAGTGCCCAGCGGTTTGATGAGGAGATAAGGACTTCTTCTGCGCCAGCCTCACGATGGCGATAAGAATCCTTACCCGGCACATCAATATCGAACTTATGATGCGCATGCTTGATTGTCGACACCTTGAAACCACGTGCTTTCAGGGCGGGGATCAACCGGGTAAGAAGAGTTGTCTTGCCATTTCCACTCCAGCCCGAAATGCCAATGATATTCATACCTATCCTACCCGCATCTGTCCTATCACGAGCCTTCAGCCATCATATGTTTCAGGCCAAGACGCAAATAGTCATATCCGGTCCAGACAGTCAGGGATCCGGCCACCCAGAGTAAAACCTGACCGATAAGAATGGCGTCGAACTGCCCTTCGACTGCAGGGCCGCCCAACAGAAAGCAGATCGCAAAAATCTGGGCAGTTGTTTTCCATTTCGCAAGTTTGCTGACCGGCATGCCGACACGCAGTTCCGCTAGATATTCGCGCAATCCCGATACCAGAATCTCCCGACACAGTATGATCGTAGCGGGGATAAGATCCCATTCGCCAATGCGCCCGATCCCGACGAGAACGAACAATACGGACGCAACAAGCAGTTTATCCGCGACGGGATCCATAAACCGACCCAAATTGGATGTTTGTCGATAGCGCCGCGCGAAATACCCATCCAGGAAATCCGTTATCCCGGCCGCAATAAAAAGGCCAAGCGGTACCCAGCTTCCCAAATCTCCTGGCAGAAAAAGCGAAGCCAGCAGCAGGGGGATGACAACGATACGTGATAGTGTCAGTAAATTTGGTAGGCTTGAGAGCATGAGTATTCTTGACGCCAACGGCTGATGAAAAAATTAGTATAGGGACCCGCCATGGGGAATTAAAGAGTAGAAATCAGCTTTCTTCATGGAAAAACTGATAGATGGTATCTGCGATGGCGCGAGAGATCCCTTCTACCGCTTGCAGATCGCTCAACGCTGCCTGCTCAACGCCCTTGGCAGAGCCAAACCGGTTGAGAAGAGCCTTCTTGCGTTTGGCGCCAATGCCCGGAATTTCGTCCAGAGGAGAGCGCCCGATTGCGCGTGACCGTTTTGCCCGATGCGTCGATATTGCGAAATGATGCACCTCGTCACGAAGTCGTTGCAGGAAATAGAGCGTGGAATCCTTTTCTGGCAGGGAGAAGGGAGCTTTTCCGGTCATAAAGAACCGCTCCCGTCCAGCGTTTCGGTCAGGGCCCTTTGCAATGCCGACCAGAGCAACGTCCGTGACACCAAGATTGTCAAATACTTCCTGCACGGCGCTCAGTTGTCCCTGACCGCCATCGATAAGGATTAGGTCGGGCCATTGTTCGCGCGAACCTGACAGGGCGGGTCCCGCTTTGTCAGGATCTTCCTTCTGCAAGCGGGAAAACCGCCGAGTTAATACCTCACGCATCATGCCGTAATCATCCCCAGGCGCGAGTGCGGTGTTCTTTATATTGAACTTGCGGTAGGCCTTTTTCTCAAATCCCTCTGGTCCGGCAACCACCATGGCGCCTACCGAATGGGTGCCCGAAATATGACTGTTATCATAAACCTCAATCCGCGATGGTGGTTCCGCAAGCCCGAACGCCGTAGCAACACCTTCAAGATGTCTGCGTTGGCTGGCATTTTCCGCCAGACGCCTCGCCAAGGCTCCCTTCGCGTTTAAAAGTGCGTGCTCCACCATTTCCCGTTTTGCACCGCGTTTGGGTGTGTCGATCTTCACAACCCTTTCGGACGCAATTGATAAGGCTTCACCGATTAGGTCAGCGTCTTGAAGTTCATGGCTCGTCCAGATACGCCGTGGGGCACTGCGCCCGTCATAGAACTGACCGATGAAGGCGCTAAGGATATCAGATGGGTTATCATCCTTGTTGTGGGTTGGGTAATGGGCGCGATTACCGAAGTTCTGGCCGGACCGAAGAAAAAAGACCTGAACGCATGTCTGACCGCCTTCCTGATACGCGGCAATGACATCGACTTCCTCGACACCGGGCAGGTTAATCGTTTGCTTTGACTGGATATGAGCCATGGCTTTAAGCCGGTCGCGCAGGACGGCTGCCTGCTCGAAATCGAGCGCGTCGCTTGCCACCTGCATTCTGGCCGCCAGCTTTTCCTGAAGCATATGGCTCTTGCCGGAGAGAAAGCTGCGTGCTTCATCCACGACGTCGAGATAGTCCTCCCGGTTGATAAGTCCAACACAGGGCCCAGAGCAGCGTTTAATCTGATACTGAAGGCAGGGGCGGGTGCGGTTCTGAAATTCAGAGTCCGAACAGGAGCGTAGGGGAAAGAGGCGCTGAAAGGTTGCCAGAGTTTCATTTACGGCACCAGCCGAGGCAAAAGGACCATAATACTCACCTTTGCGCGATCTCGCACCGCGATGCTTGGTGATTTGCGGCCATTCGTGATCGCCGGTAATCAGGATGTAGGGGAAGGATTTATCATCGCGCAGGATGATATTATAGCGCGGCTTCAGGTTCTTGATCAGATTGGCTTCAAGGAGCAGTGCCTCAACCTCAGTATGGGTTGAGACAAATTCCATTGACCGGGTTAATGAGACCATCCGCATAATTCGCGTCGACTGGCCTGTCGTTTTTACATACGAACTTACGCGTTTCTTAAGGTTTTTTGCCTTACCCACATAGAGGATCTGTCCGTCCGCATCAATCATGCGATAGACACCAGGGGAATTGGGAAGGTTTTTTAAAAACCGTTCGATCACCATGGCCCCGCGGCGGAATGGTGATTCGCTGTTATTACCGGTAGAATCTGAGTTCTGGTGCATCATTAATATTTATCAGGTCGTAAAAAGCAATGATAGTTAGTAGATGGACTTAAAACGATTATCAGTAAAATACCCTAACCCCCTTATTATTAAGAGACATTAGAAGTCCAAATTTTCCCTCTAATTTTAGCTGTTACAGTTTTTTTACACTATCCACTTTTTCTGTGGATAACTTTGTTAGTAAGCCGCTGACATGCAGCTGTAGGGCATGGTAACCCTAGCCTTTAACGACACTGCCTAATTTTTAGGCAAATAAGTAACCATTTGAATTATATAGGTTTTTCAAAAGTCAAGCCAGAGGTTCCTGGGGAAATGTAATTTTATTTGGGTTTTATGGGGGAATTGACGGGTTTGCGCCGCAATGTGCACAACTAGCGCTGAGATTTCGTCAAATTTTACGTTTTTTACGATTTTCAAGAGACCTGAGGTCTTCCACGAATAATTTCAACGCCAACACTTGTCGTGTTTTTGATAGCGTTGAGCTTTTCAACCTTTATCTTCACCAAGCTAACCCTCTCATTGGCAAGGCAGATTGCGGCAACTTTCTCAGCGAGCGTTTCTACGAGGTTAACATGCTCACTTTTTGCCATGTTTGTGATGTGATTCGAAATTGTTTCATAACAAACGACATTCTTGTAGTTGTCCGCAAGCGGGGCCAGTGGATCGGTCACCGTCATCTCAATATTAAGGCGAACGGGTTGCGGCGTAGATTTCTCATGTGAATACACGCCAATCAGCATGTCCACCATAAGGTCGTTGATGAATACCTTATGCGTGGATGCTGGCCGGGTCATCTTTTCAGAGTAAAGTACATTTGCTGTCGTTGGTTTATTCATACACGCCTTCTTTCGTCTCGCTTTGACTTACCGGCAGATGCTGACCACCATCAAGGGAAACAAATTCACCGGTCATCGATTTCGCCGCCAGAATAAACTGGACGGCGAGTGCGATTTCCTCTGGTGTTGGACCATAGCCTAGAGGAACCGATTTTTGCTGCTGTTTAAATTGCGTCGCCGTCTGTCTTGTATTTGCCAGGGTCGGTCCGGGACCAACTGCGTTGACCCTTATATGCGGCGCGAGCGCCATTGCGGTTGTCTGTGTGAGTGTCCAGAGTCCAGTCTTGCTTATCGTATAGGACATAAACTCAGGGCGTAGGTTAAAAACCCGCTGGTCAGCGATATTGATAATATTACCCTGTATATCGACAGGAAGCTGTTGGGCAAAGGCTTGCGTGAGAAGCATCGGCGCAAGCAGGTTTGTATTGAGATGCATATGAAAGCTTTCAGCGGTTACATCGTCAATCGTATCTTTTTCAAAAACGGCCGCATTGTTTACCAGACAATTTAGCGGCCCGAGGGCAGCATTCACCTCAGGAATGATTTTGGTGACCTCGGTTGGGTTTGCCAGGTCCGCTTTGACAAGAACAACATTTACCCCTGTCGCAGACAAGTCATCTTTCAGTGCCTCGGCCTCTGATCTTGATTGCCGGTAATGAAGGGCAATGCCCCAGCCCTTGTCGGCAAAAGACGTGGCGATGGCGCGGCCAATGCGCCGACCCGCTCCTGTTATTAAGACATTATTTGGCATTCACGCGATGTCCTAAGTTAGTTTCTAATGCACCGGTGCGGCATAGACGCCAGACATACCATAAAACTGCGCCATGACATAGGCGACATAGGCAATGCAAAACGCCCCACCCATAACCCGGCCGATGGGTTTTTTGGATATGAAAATCGGGATCATGAGAAGGGAAACGAACAGCATGATCCAGAGATCGAAATGCAGGATCTGCAAGGGCGCTTGCATTGGTTCGACAATCGCCGTTACGCCGATGATGCCTGTGATATTGAATAGGTTGGAGCCCAGAACATTCCCGATAGCCACGTCCCCATGGCGACGGAAAGCGGCAATTATAGACGTGGCAAGTTCTGGAAGGGAAGTGCCAAGAGCAACAAGGGTCAGGCCAATGATCTCATCTGAAACACCGGCAACCCGTGCAATCACTTCCGCGCCCTGAACAAGTAGATGCGACCCAAATATCAGGCCAAAAAGTCCCATCAAAACAAAGAGTATGCTGATATAAATACTTTTCGGCATATTCTGTTCATATTCTTCCAATGCTTCCTCGGCGCCTTCGTCCCCCTCCTTGCGGGCACGATAATAGGATCGGACAATAACAGCAGTCAGGACAGCGAGAAGAAGCGCTCCCTGCCAAAGATGGAGCTCGCCATTCCAGACCAGGACCATGAAGAGGATTGATGCGAAAACCATGATGAGGCAGTCGCGAAGTGCGGAGCGAGTATCACAAACCAGCGGATAGATTAGCGCAGGAACGCCAATAACCAGCAGGACATTAGCTATATTACTGCCAATCACATTGCCGAAGGCTATGCCCGGCACACCATCAATTGCAGCCTGAATGCATACAACCAGTTCCGGCGCGGAAGTCCCAAAGGCAATCACCGTAAAACCAATGACCAGTTTTGACACGCCCATCTGTTCCGCAAGGGCAACAGAGCCCCGGACCAGAAGTTCACCACAAACCAGAAGGATTACCAGACCAGCAGCTACTTGTAGGTACATCATAAAGGGCTAACACCCCGGGACAAATTTCCCGTTACACTCATCCCGTCACCACTGTTCCTTGAAGACATCAGGTTGTTATATAGACATGGCGGGGTATCAGTAAAAGAGCTAATGGCACTAAATTTCTGTCTTTTCAAATTAGAGTGCGTATTTACTCAAGGGTGTGGCATGGTTACTGCAAGTTATTTAAGGGGCTACTGCTAGTATTTTCGCTCAATTGAATATCCCTTCTCCTTAAGGAGTGAGAGGACGCCTTCTTCTCCTGGAAGATGGAGGGCGCCTATGCCAACAAAGACGTTCCCGCGCGCCAACTCAGGGAGCATGCGTTCAACCATGTGATGGTTTCGAGTATATATAAGGTCGTTCGTCATGATATCGTTTAAGGCCGCGCTCGCTCCCTCAAGCGTTTCCTCAAGATCACAGGCGATCCATCCGGTGTTTCCGGAAAGATAATAGCTCGTCATTTTCTCGAGCTCTTCATTAAGTTCGCTATGTTCGGCAATGGCTTGATCGAGAAACTCCAGTTGTACAGCTTTCGGCATGGTATCGAATATATCCAACTGCTCTTTATAACTCTCAAGAGCTATGACGCGTTTGCCGGATTGCAGGGCGGATTTTTCAAGCTCCTTGTCAAGCAATGTCAAGGAATGGGTGTCGTTTGTTCCCTCGGGTGGCGGCTGACTGATGATTGTCGCTGCGGCCCATATTTTAAGTCGATCGAGGGTAGTAGGTGCCATTCCATATGGTTCTACAAGTCTGGTGAGCTGTTCAAATCGCTTGTCGCCGACTAGCTTCTGTAAACTTTTCCCGGGCGAAAGTAGCAATAGGCGTTGATTTTGGGCGATTTCGTCATCCTTCAGGGATGTTTCAAAAATTGCCGTGGTCGAGGCGATAAATACCTGCATCACAACGCCGGGTATATGTAGAATGCGGGGGTCCTTTGAATGCATCGTGCCAAAGATATAGCTTGGCGGCACATTGTCTCGAGATACTTTCCAGAGCCGTCCTTCATCGAAGGGGCGGTCGGTACAATTTTCCGGCGGAAGAGGTTTGGCGAGGCCTTGTAACGAAAGTCCCTGCGACAGGATTAGAAGAATAAGGCACAGGAAAAGCCTTGAAAGCATTGTCATAATAAGCCTCGTCGATTGCCACCGTTGCGAATTACACTTAAACTAACACAACACTCAGAATTTTCACGAAATAGCCGACTCAAGGGATGGATTATTGACTGTATACAGATTTCTTCGGATTTTTTTTCTGCAATTGGTGATGGTACTAATACTGACTTTCACTTCTGTATCGATCGTTAAGGCGGCTGAAGAGGATGTCGTTGTTTTTGCAGCCGCCAGTACATCGGAAGCTGTTTCTGCGCTTGGGTCGGCATTTGAAAAGCGGACCGGTTTTACCGTGATTGCTTCCTTTGCCGGCAGTGGAACGTTGGCTCGGCAGATTAAGGAAGGGGCGCCGGCTGATATCTTTATTTCTGCAAATTTACCCTGGGTGGAATTTCTGGATAAATCTGAATTCCTCGAACAGGGGAGTTTGGTAAGGATCGCGTCTAACAATCTAATCCTCGTCGCCCCAAAGGACGCTATGCTACCTGATCCCTTTCTTTTCGAGAAAATACCCTCCCTTCTCGGGTCGGGACGGCTGGCGATCGGCAATCCAGCTCATGTGCCCGCAGGTGCATATGCAAAGGCCTCTCTCCAGACCCTTAACTTATGGGACAAGGTAAAAGAGAGTTTGGTGATGCTGCCAAATGTCCGGGCTGTCTTGGCTTTGGTAGAGAGGGGAGAGGCACCCTTCGCAATCATTTATGAAACGGATATGCGACGTGCCAAGAATATTCAGCTCGCGGCTGTTTTCCCGCGCGATTCCCATCCGCCTATTTCCTATGCCATGGCAAAGGTCAAGGGGAATGACGGCCATTCAACTGACCTTTTTTATAAGTTTGTACGCTCAGAGGAGGGACGGGAAATCCTCCGCCAGCATGGATTTCTAGCGTTCGAGAACTAGCCGTTTCGAGTTCGTCCGCCAAGGACATGGCCGCTACCGGCTTTCCCTTTGCGTGATCGGCCTTGCGGTCGGCCGCTTTTCGGGCCGCCGATGCCCAGTTCGCGATCTTGCAGTTTCTTGATTTCGTCGCGTAATCGTGCCGCTTCCTCAAACTCGAGATCCTCGGCGGCAGTACGCATTTTCTTCTCAAGGCTCTCGATATGCGCCTCGAGATTATGGCCGATCATATTGTTTGAGTCTTCGAGGCCCAGACTCACATTATAATGATCCTGCTCATAGACACTCTGCATGACATCGTCGATATTTTTCCGGATAGACATGGGGGTAATTCCATGTTCTGCGTTGAACGCCTCCTGCTTATCCTTGCGCCGTTTGGTCTCGTCCAGCGCGAACTGCATGCTTTTGGTAATCTTATCCGCATAGAGGATGACGCGGCCATCCACATTTCGTGCCGCACGGCCAATTGTCTGGATTAATGAGGTGGAGGATCGCAGGAAACCTTCCTTATCTGCATCGAGAATAGCGACAAGCGCACATTCGGGGATGTCCAGACCTTCGCGAAGAAGGTTGATACCCACCAGAACATCAAAAGTGCCTAATCGGAGGTCGCGGATAATTTCTATGCGTTCCAACGTATCAATGTCTGAATGGAGATACCGAACCTTAATCCCGTTCTCATGAAAATACTCGGTCAGGTCTTCCGCCATTTTCTTGGTCAGTGTCGTGACGAGTACTCGTTCCCCCTTTGCTGCGCAGAGTTTACATTCGCGCATCAGGTCGTCCACCTGTTGATCGACAGGGCGGATAATGCAGTCCGGATCGGTCAGGCCGGTGGGGCGAATAACCTGCTCAACGAACGCGCCGCCTGTTCTTTCGAGTTCCCACGGGCCGGGCGTTGCAGAAACAAAAACCGTCTGCGGCCGCATGGCCTCCCATTCCTCGAACTTGAGTGGCCGGTTATCCATACAGGAGGGGAGGCGGAAGCCATAATCCGAAAGGGTTGATTTACGCCGAAAGTCGCCTTTGTACATGGCGCCGATCTGGCTGACGGTGACATGGCTTTCATCTACCATCAGCATCGCATTGTCAGGCAGATACTCGAACAGGGTTGGCGGGGGTTGGCCGGGACCACGGCCGGAGAGGTATCTTGAGTAATTCTCGATACCGGCACAGGCGCCTGTCGCCTCCATCATCTCGAGATCAAACATTGTCCGTTGTTCCAGACGCTGGGCTTCCAGCAGCTTATTCTGCGCCTCAAATTCCGCCAGACGCAATTTCAGCTCTTGCTTTATCTGTTCCTGCGCCTGTCGCAATGTCGGTTTAGGCGTCACATAATGACTGTTTGCATAGATCCGCACGTCGGAAAGAGTACCCGATTTTTCACCGGTTAAGGGGTCGAACTCGGTAATGCTCTCAAGCTCATCGCCGAAAAGCGAGAGACGCCAGGCACGATCTTCCAAATGGGCCGGGAAAATTTCGATGGTGTCGCCGCGCACCCGGAAGGTGCCACGGGTAAAGCTCGCATCATTGCGGCGGTACTGAATTTCCACCAGCTGACGGAGCAGATCCTGCCTGTCAAACTCCTTGCCAACCTTCAGATCAAGCGTCATCTCACTATAGGTTTCAACGGAGCCGATACCGTAAATGCAGGAGACAGAGGCGACAATGATCACGTCATCTCGCTCAAGAAGGGCGCGCGTCGCGGAATGGCGAAGGCGGTCAATCTGCTCATTTACTGAGGCATCTTTTTCTATATATGTGTCCGTCCGCGCCACATAGGCTTCCGGCTGGTAATAGTCGTAATAGGAGACGAAATATTCAACGGCGTTATTGGGGAAAAACGCTTTCATCTCTCCATAGAGCTGAGCAGCAAGTGTCTTGTTATGGGCGAGGATGAGAGTTGGCCGTTGCATTTTCTCAATGACCTTCGCCATTGTAAAGGTCTTGCCGGAGCCCGTTACCCCGAGAAGAACCTGATCTTTTTCATGCTGCTTTATGCCGCTGACAAGACTGCTAATGGCCTCCGGCTGGTCGCCAGCCGGTTCATATTCTGAAACGACTTCAAAGGCGATGCCGCCTTCCGATTTCTCCGGTCGGGTCGGCCGATGCGGAATGAAGGCGGGCGATGCGTCTTCTAGTCCAGATGTTTCATTTTTGTTCTCAAATTGCATGGACTGGTTATAGGGTGATTACGCCCAAATTTCCATCAATATCTGATACAGGTTATGAAAATTTGATGAAATGCGCCTGCGGTCAATAAACAAATCACAGGGACCGCCCGGACGTCCTTGGACAGGGGGAAGGGGACATTTCCGGGCGGATAGTCTTCTGGACTTATGATTGCCAGAAAGACTTAGATGTTTCCAATTTTACGGCAGAGGTTGAAAGCCCCATGTCATTCAAATACTCTTTATCCAAGCTTGCGAGCTGGTGCCGCATGGATGCCCGTTCCTGCCAATTTAGAATTGTTGATGCGATAGATCCCAGGATCCCCTGATTGTCAACATGTCCTGTAACAGGAGCAAATTGCATGTTGCCGCCGTTTGTATATGTTCTCGTTGCCATCTCTCTACTCCTTCACTTAAAATGGAGCCGCCATTTCTAAGGCGTCTCCTCTTGTTCTGATGGAGTATATCTGTCAACTTTCAGACTTGATTACAAACGACAAATTCTAATAGAATGAGTTAGTTTTTCTAATCTGAAATGGGAGCCGGATATGCGCCTTCCCCCACTAAAGGCATTGCGAAGCTTTGAGGCCGCGGCCCGGCATTTGAGCTTTTCTAAGGCGGCCGAAGAGTTGTTCGTGACCCCTGCTGCTGTTAGCCATCAAATCAAGGCGCTGGAGGATTGGCTCGGTGTAACTTTATTTAAGCGATTAAACCGGGCAGTTATTCTGACGAATGAAGGGCAGAATTATCTTGTTGGTGTCAGAAATGGTCTTGAGACAATTAGTTCTGCGACTGAAAAAATTATGCAGCAGGATGTTTCCGGTGCTTTACATGTGGATACCTTGCCCTCATTCGCTTCGCGTTGGCTACTGCCACGCCTACGCCTATTCCGGGAAGCCCATCCTGATATAGATGTACGGCTTTCCGCGTCTGACCATCTCACAGATTTCAACCGTGAGGACGTAGATGTTGTCATACGGTATGGACATGGGAATTATCCCGGCCTTCGCGTGGATAAGATATTGACGGAAGAGGTGATGTTTCCTGTTTGCAGCCCGAGCCTCCTAGAAGGCGAAAATCCTCTTCGCACGCCGGCGGACCTGAAATACCATACCTTGTTGCATGACGATATGCGGATTGACTGGCAGGCCTGGCTCGCCATGGCCGGAGTGATGGATGTAGATCCGAAACGCGGGCCAAGCTTTAATGACAGCTCTATGCTACTCACCGCCGCAATGGAGGGGCAGGGGGTGGCGCTGGGCCGGAGCACGCTTGCTGCAGACGACCTGATCGCGGGCCGACTGGTCCAGCCTTTTGATGTCCAGCCCATGAGAGCTGATCACGCCTACTATATCGTGTGCCCTGAAGAAGTTTCTGATCGCCCGCGGATTGTTGCATTTCGAAACTGGATATTGGAAGAAGCGTCGGTTAGTTCAGGACGCTTTAAATCCCGCACGGAAAAGGCAAGCTGATCACCTCAGTTAAGAAAATCAAGCATCTCTGCCTGTGTTCAACGCGGAACCGGTTCTGTTGGACCGATCTAGGAAAAGGCCAGCCGTTATTGTACGGGTAGTAAAAAATTTCACGATTACGAAATGACCCCGAATTTTATTACGATTTTTGGTTTTTACTATTGAAAACGGGTGGCCTCAGAGTGGAATAAGCGCTATAGACCAATTGCTTGTTGGTGCGAAATTGCACCTTGAATTTACGCTAGCCGAGAGAGATAGGAAGTTATGTCTATAATTGCGGAAAGCCTGGGACGCATTAAACCCTCTGTTACCATTGCTGTGACCACTAAGGCCGCCGAACTCAAGGCAGCCGGACGTGATGTGATTGGCCTGGGTGCCGGTGAGCCGGATTTTGATACGCCGGACAACATCAAGGAAGCTGCAATCCGTGCCATTAATGAAGGCAAGACGAAATATACGGCTGTGGATGGTATACCGGAGCTGAAACAGGCGATCTGCAAGAAATTCAAGCGCGACAATAACCTCGACTATGAACCCTCTCAAGTGACGGTGGGAACCGGCGGCAAACAGATTATTTATAATGCGCTGGTTGCGACCTTGAACCCGGGCGACGAAGTTTTGATCCCGGCACCTTACTGGGTTTCCTATCCTGATATGGTGCTACTTGGTGGCGGGGAGCCGGTTTTTGTGCCGACGACGGCCGCAAATGGCTTCAAGATGCAGGCGGCGGATCTGGAGGCGGCCATCACGCCGAAGACGAAATGGCTAATTTTCAACTCTCCGTCAAACCCTTCTGGCGCAGGCTACAGCCATGACGAACTTAAGGCGCTGACCGACGTATTGGTTCGTCATCCACAGGTCTGGATCCTGACAGACGATATGTATGAACATCTGGTCTATGATGATTTCAAATTTGCAACTCCGGCGGAAGTGGAGCCGGCGCTTTATGACCGGACACTGACAATGAACGGGGTCTCAAAATCCTATGCGATGACGGGCTGGCGGATTGGTTATGGTGCGGGTCCGGTGGAACTGATCAAGGCGATGGCGAAGGTACAATCGCAAAGCACGTCCAACCCCAGTTCAATTAGTCAGTACGCTGCGGTTGAAGCATTAAACGGGCCGCAGGATTTTATTGCGGAGCGGGCAAAAGTTTTTGAAGAGCGACGCGATCTTGTCGTTGGCATGCTCAACCAGGCGACTGGTTTAAGTTGCCCAATGCCCGAAGGAGCCTTTTACGTTTATCCGTCCTGTACGGGCTGCATCGGTAAGAAAACACCGGAGGGTAAGGTGATCGAGAATGATTTCGACTTTGTCTCGGCACTTCTGGAAACCGAAGGCGTGGCCGTGGTGCATGGTGAGGCATTCGGCCTGTCTCCACATTTCCGTGTTTCCTACGCCACCTCGACCGAGGCGTTGACAGAAGCCTGTGAACGTATCCAGCGGTTCTGTGCCAGCCTGAGTTAAGAGATAAAAAATATCAGTTAAAAGGCGGCCGATGATTCGGTCGCCTTTTTTTATGTCTGCCAGAATAATAAGAAAAATAAACTGGTGAGCCCACAATTCTGCGCGTCGTTGTTCCTTGCTGAAATTTTTCCTTGCGCCATTGAGAGCGGAAGAAGAACATTAGAAATATCTAACAAACAAGGGAGGCACGCATGGTCGTAGACAAACCAAAGGGGCCTCGCAGCATCGCGCTGGTAGGCCCCTATTCAAGCGGGAAAACAACTCTTTTAGAAGCCATCCTGCATATCTGTAATGAAACAGACAGAAAGGGGAGCGTTACGGCGGGCACCTCTTGTGGGGATAGCTCCAAGGAGGCGCGGGAGCGTCAAATGGGGGTAGAGGTCAATGCGGCCCATGCTCAATATCTTGGAGATGAATTCACGATCCTGGATTGTCCCGGTTCCATTGAATTTTTTCAGGAAACGGAGAATGCGTTGGCTGGCGTAGATGCCGCTGTGGTCGTCTGCGAACCTGAAAGTGAACGCGTGTTGACATTATCGCCGCTACTGAAAAGCCTGCAGGAAAAAGGGCTGCCAACGTTTATCTTTGTCAATAAAATGGATAAAGCCTATGGGTCTGTGCATGACCTGTTCAACTCCCTTCAGGCTGTTACCGATCGTGCGCTCGTATTGCGCCAGGTTCCTATTTTCAACGATAGTATCATCAGTGGGTATGTCGACCTCGCATCCGAGAGGGCCTATGTCTATAAGGAAGGCGAAGCCTCGCGCATAATCGACCTCCCGCCGGAAATGGCGGAGGAAGAGGGGACGTCTCGTTTTGCAATGCTCGAAAAACTGGCGGACTTCGATGATCATCTGATGGAGGAACTGTTAGAGGATATTGAGCCCGAAAGAGAAGAGATTTATGCGCTGCTCCAGAATGACCTCCGCGAAGGACTGGTTACGCCCGTATTCCTTGGATCAGCCGAGAATGAAAACGGGGTACGCCGCCTGTTGAAAGCCTTACGTCATGAAGCGCCGGAGGCTTCGGTTGCCGCAAAGCGCGCAGGTTATAATCCTTCTTCAGGTGAACCGGTCGCGCAAATTCTCAAGACCTATATGTCCGCACAGGCGGGAAAGCTCTCTCTTGCCCGAATCTGGTCGGGAGAAATAAGCGATGGTGATAGTTTTGCGGTTGGCCGGGTTGGCGGCATTTATCGGTTACAAGGTGGAAAATCTGAAAAGCTGGAAAAGGCGACCGAGGGTGAGATAGTGGCTTTTGGCCGTTTGGATTCGGCACAAACCGGAGATGTCCTTATGGTGGACAAAACAATTAATGCGCCACAAGATGGCGCTTTTGCACCTGTTTACAGTATCGCGCTGGTACCGGAGAGACGAGACGATGAGGTCAAACTCTCGGCGGCGCTGAGCAAGATCCTTGAAGAAGATCCGTCCCTAAAAATGGAGCATAAACAGGAAACGCAGGAGCTGCTGCTCTGGGGGCAGGGGGAAATCCACCTGAACGTTGCCCTTGACCGGATGCGGAATAAATATGGTCTTGAGGTCAAATCTCGACGCCCGAAGGTCGCGTACAAAGAGGCAATCCGCAAGGCGGCAAAGCAACATGCCCGTTATAGAAAACAAAGTGGCGGTCATGGCCAGTTCGGCGACGTGCATATTGAGATAAAGCCGTTGCCGCGTGGATCTGGTTTTAATTTTGACGAGAAAATTGTCGGCGGCTCTGTGCCGCGCCAGTATATTCCGGCGGTCGAGCATGGAGTGAAGGAGTATCTTGAAGAAGGTCCACTTGGTTTTCCAGTAGTCGATGTCGCCGTTACCCTGTTTGATGGGCAGTTCCACTCAGTTGACAGTTCTGAAAATTCCTTCCGCTCTGCCGCGCGAATTGCCATGAGTGAGGGTATGCCGAAATGTGAACCGGTTCTTCTGGAGCCCATTTACAAGGTGGAGCTGTCGATGCCATCGGAATATACGTCAAAGGTAAACAGCATTGTCAGCGGTCGTCGCGGTCAGATCCTCGGCTTTGATGCGCGTGAAGGCTGGGGCGGCTGGGATGTTCTTGAGGCCATGATCCCGGAATCAGAAGTGCACGACCTCATTGTTGATTTGCGGTCTGCAACGCTCGGGGTGGGAACCTATCGGAGTGAGTTTGATCACCTGCAGGAGCTGACAGGACATAATGCGGATAAGGTCCTTCAGAACAAGAATTGAAAAGTTTTCTGAAGGATGCTCACAGACAATTGACTTGTAGTTGATGGTGCGTCGCCTGATTATTCCTCATTTGCTATAAAATATGGAAGGAACAGGGCGCGTGTTGATTAAAATTCCAAAAGGCTGGGAAATTTCCGGAGGCCGAGCGACATCCGAAACCATCTATATGAACCGCCGGAACATACTGAAAGGTATGGCAGGGGCAGGGTTGATTGCCTCCATAGGATCCAATGCCGCTTTTGGTACTGCTTTCGCCGCCGATGGGGAAGACCCGAGCGCAAGTCTTTATCCTGTCCCGCACAATGACTTTTATAAAGTGACGCGGGCGCTGACGCCGGAAAAGATCGCGACAACATATAATAACTTCTATGAGTTCGGTTCACATAAGGAGATTTCCGAAGCTGCTCAGGCTCTTAAAATCCGTCCCTGGACTGTCAAAATTGATGGTATGGTCGAAAAGGAAATGGAAATTGACATTGATGATCTGCTCGCGAAGATGCCGCTTGAAGAGCGTGTGTACCGCCATCGCTGCGTAGAAGCCTGGTCAATGGTGGTTCCCTGGAGTGGGTTCCCGATGAAAGAGCTCGTCAAGCTGGCGGCGCCTATGTCTGGCGCCAAGTATGTCGTCATGCAAACCTTTGAAGATAAATCTGTCGCGCCGGGACAGAGGCAATTCTGGTACCCTTGGCCCTATACAGATGGGTTGACGATCGAAGAGGCGACGAATGATCTTACGTTCCTCGTGACGGGGCTTTATGGGAAGCCCCTGCCGAAGCAAAATGGATCTCCCTTACGGCTCGCGGCACCTTGGAAATATGGTTTCAAGCAGGTCAAATCTATTGTTCGGTTTTCTTTTACGGATAAGCGGCCAGAGACCTTTTGGGAAAAGTTGATTAAGAATGAGTATGGCTTCTGGGCTAATATTAATCCAGAAGTTCCGCATCCGCGTTGGTCACAGGCGACTGAGCGGGATATTGGGACGGGAGAGAGGATTCCGACACTCCTTTATAATGGTTACGGTGAATATGTCGCCGACATTTACAAGAATATGGCGGGGGAACGGCTCTTTATGTAGCACGCCCCTGCTGGCCTCTTTGGATTCTCCATGCATTTGATAAATGAATGCCCATCGGCTTGCGAATGCCGTCGGTTCTGCTAACAATGTGTGACCAATCAATTTGGAAATAGTCGAAACAACGCCAAGGAGGGCGATGCTAAATGGCAAATGAAGGGTATCACGAGCCGATCGAGGAACTTTCTGACGAAACACGGGATATGCATAGAGCAATTACCTCTTTGATGGAGGAGCTTGAGGCTGTTGACTGGTACAATCAGCGAGTTGATGCATGCAAAGATGAGGAATTGAAGAAAATTCTGGCCCATAACCGTGATGAGGAAAAAGAGCATGCCGCGATGGTTCTGGAATGGATTCGCCGGAGAGACTCGACCCTCGATAAGGAACTGCGGGATTATCTATTCAAAGAAGGCAGTATCGGCCATCATCACGGATGATCGGTAATATCAAAAAATTGCCGGCCATAAGTATGGCCGGCAAGTCTGACAGGGAGATGCATCTTCGTAGAAGATGCAAAGGGGTAGACAAGGCAGGGAGGAAGCCTTTTTGACCCCAGCCGGCAAAGCCGATAGTCAGATGATATATATTTCAATATCACATGTTTGTTATATTAGATTTTTCCCCTAAATGTGAATATTTAAAGCCACATGTTGGGTAAGTTTTTCGGAAATGTTGCAAAAAAAGACCGGCCTCAATAAAGAGGCCGGCTTAGTCTAACAGGGAGGTATTGTCTTTCGACAATACAGATTACATGTGATTGGGAGGAATACATGTAACCAATATCAGCAGGGAGCTGATATATAAGGAATGCTGCAATGCAACATTCATGCATTATAAGTAGCCATTGTTAGTCCGGATTTCCACCCTTAATATTGCAGTGCACCCATGCAAAAAATGCATACCTCTATTAAAGCCAATGATTGCTTATTATGCCCATGCCGAGCATATCGACTTAAATTCATTGAAAAAAAATGCCGGCCAAATGAATGGCCGGCAAGTCTAACAGGGAGGTAATATGTCAAGAAGACATAGGATTGCATAAATCAGGGAGGAGATTTTGCAAACCCACCAAAGTACAAGACTTCGGTGAAAACGATTATTGCGTTGCAACATCGTTCGCCGTCTTTGTATAAAATTAGGGTGGAATAGAAAAGATCAATCTTGGCAATGCTACCATGCGCGCTCTGCATAGCTTTATCTGAGATATGCTAAAAGGCGTACTCAGCAACCTTCTGGATCAGGAAATCACGAAAAATAGTCACTCTTTTGGATTTGCGCAGTTCTTCCGGATATACATAATATGAATCGAAGGTCGGACCCCCAATATCCGGCAAAATGCGTATGACGTTGCTATGGCCATGGACAATATAATCCGGCAGGCTGGCAATGCCGAGGCCGCTTTGTACCGCAAGCAGCAATCCATAGACATTATTGACTTTAAAAACCGGTTCTCTCGTTCGCCCGATCTTTGTTAGCTTCTTCATCAGCCAATTTACATTTGATATATTGGAAGGAGCTTCATTCCCGTAAATAATAAGATTGCTTTCGATGATGTCTTCCAGGCTCTTGGGGGTGCCATGCTTCTTGAGAAAATCCGGGGAGGCATAAACATGATGATTGACGGTCATCAGTTTGCGCTGGATGAGGTCGGGCTGTACAGGTGCGCGTAAACGAATGGCAATATCAGCCTCGCGCATACCAAGATCAAGCTCCCGATCAGCAAGGATCAGGTTGACGGTAATTTCAGGGTATAACTCAATAAATTCTCTTATCCGAGGTGTCAGCCAGTTGGCACCTAAGCCAACTGTTGCCGTTACCCTCAATTCTCCAGAGGGCTTCTCGTGAGCATCCATCAGCTGGGCTTGTGTCATCGCAAGCTTCGCAAAAACTTCATGGGCGGTCTGAAACAGCAACTCGCCCTGCTCGGTCAGCAGAAGGCCACGGGCATGCCGATGGAAAAGGGCGACTTGCAGACTCTCCTCAAGCGCGCTTACCTGGCGGCTGATAGCGGATTGACTTAAGTGTAGAGTTTCACCGGCCCGCGTAAAGCTGCCGGCCTCAGCGACCGCATGAAATATGCGTAACTTGTCCCAATCCATTTTTCTGCTCGCAGTGGCGTTCCGACAGTAGTGCCCGTTGGCCTTGCGACCTCTCTATTCGGCGGCTTCAGCCGAGGTGCTTTCATTTTCCGCAAGGAATTTCTCAGCTTCCAGTGCAGCCATACAGCCAGTACCTGCGGCAGTGACCGCTTGACGGTATATTTTGTCCTGGACATCTCCACAGGCAAAGATACCAGCAATATTTGTCGCCGTGGAGTCAGGAGAGGTGATTAGATATCCTTCCTCATCCATGTCGAGTTTACCTTTAAACAGCTCCGTATTTGGCGAATGCCCAATGGCAATGAAGACGCCATGGACGGCAATATCCTGTGTCTTACCGGTTTTGGTATGACGAAGGCGCGCGCCTGTAACACCAAAGGGATCCTCTTCCCCGAGAATCTCCTCCAGAACATGATCCCATATAATTTCGATCTTCGGGTTCTTTTTCAGTCGCTCTACTAATATTTTTTCCGCGCGAAGCTCGTCTCTGCGATGCACCAGCGTGACTTTATCCGCATGATTGGTGAGGTAGATGGCTTCTTCCACTGCCGTATTGCCCCCGCCGATGACCATGACTTCCTTGCCACGATAGAAAAAACCGTCACAGGTCGCACAGGCGGAAACGCCAAAGCCCATGTATTTCTGCTCTGTCGGCAGGCCGAGCCATTTCGCTGCGGCGCCGGTTGCGATAACAACGGACTGGGCAATATACTTGGTGCCTGAATCGGCGGTCGCAACGAATGGGCGCTGCTGCATATCCAGGTCGACTATATAATCATTGAAAATGCGCGTTCCGACATTGCGGGCCTGGGCTTCCATCTGCTCCATCAGCCATGGGCCCTGGATAGGATCTGCGAATCCGGGATAGTTTTCGACGTCGGTTGTAATCGTCAATTGGCCTCCGGGCTGCAATCCATGCACGAGAATTGGGTCAAGAGAGGCGCGGGCCGCGTAAATTGCAGCTGTATCGCCGGCCGGGCCGGAGCCAATGATAAGAACATCCGTGTGGTGAATTTCCGCCATGCCGAACTCCGGGACCAATTGTGCTGTGTTTAAGATACAGGATTATTTATAGCTTGCGGAGAGGCCATGCAAGGGGCAGCTGCAACTTTGCGGGTCAAGACGCCCTTTTTGCTAATTTACCGACCCTGAGAGTGATTATTCCAAGCTTCTGCAACTTCACAGGCAATTTTTTGCGTTTCAAGGAGTGGCGTATAGCTCCAATGTTCAAGCTTACCTGTGAAAGGCCGTATATATCCTTTATCACGCATGCTTTGGTGAAAATGGTTGAACTTCGGATTACCCCCGGGAAGGTCGAAAATATAGACTGGTTTTCCCATGGAGCAGGCTTCACACACCATGTTGACAGAATCGCCTGTTACGATTAGCGCCTCAGCGAGGGCGAGATATCCAAAGTAAGGATTTTCACCCTCCCCCGTCCATAGTTGATGTGGGAGGTCCTTAAGCACCGATTTCAGGATACGTTCATTTTTCGCACCCGTTCGCCGTGATGTTGTTATGAGAAAACTGCAATTTGTCTCTTGATGCAGCGCTTCCAACCTATCGGCAAGATCCTGCATCACCTTATCAGTCATGTCATAGCAACGATTGCTTCCTCCCACCAGGACAGTAACGAGGGGAGAGGGTAAATGTGCTACCTGCGGGGTGAATTTTTCGCCAGCTTCATGCAGTTTGTCCGGTGTGATCCGGCCTAGTGCCCCTAGGCAGACCAGCACATTATCCCCGCGCAGCTTGTCATGCTCGGGCACAATAACCAGGTCGAACTTGCTTGCATCGCAGTTCGGTGTCTGGATATGAATAGTGAATGTTTTTTCGCCACTTGCCTTTTTTATCGCCAGATTAATCGGTATGGCCTGTCGCCCGCAGGTAATCAGAATATCTGGCCAAGGGGGTTCTGGTAAGTCGCCGCTTTTATCGAGGAATTTTAGGGGGCTAATCCAAAGATGGGGGGGCAACCAGCGCCAGGGCTTCGTGGTGACAATTCTTTTCACTTGAAAATCAAGCCCTAAAGCCTCGGCAAGGCCAATACACTGGATCTCCATTCCCGCGCTACCATCGGTGAGAACCCAGCAGGAAGCCTCCTTGATTGTGCTTTCCATAGTCATTTTGCTGGCATAGGCCCTGTATCCCGCATGGGTCAAGTGTTTTGGGGCAGGTTCGTGTAATTTTCTTTCTCTTTTTGGCATAGTCCCTGCTTCTATTGCTTGGCCTTGCGCAATCTTTGTAATAATATTGCGCGCAACTGATAGTCGGAGGACATAATGCAACGCGTTAAGCTGGACGAAATCGATCGCCGTATCCTGCATGATCTGCAGGAAGATGGACGTATCACCAATGTGGAACTGGCCAAAAATGCCGGTATTTCCGCGCCTCCGTGCCTCAGGCGTGTCCGGGCCCTTGAAGAGGCAGGGTATATCGGAGGGTATCATGCGCAGTTAAACGCTGAGCATCTGGGATATGGCGTTACTATTTTTGCGCTGGTCGGACTGCAAAGTCAGGCGGAAACTGATCTTTCCGCTTTCGAAGGGCTGGTCAAATCCTGGCCATTAGTTCGCGAGTGCTACATGCTTGCGGGCGAAAATGATTTTATCTTGAAAGTGGTGGCAAAGGACTGGGACACATACCAGCATTTTCTGACGCATGAACTAACGGCTGCCCCGAATGTCGAACATGTCAAGACATCTCTGGGCATTCGGGTTTCGAAATTCCTACCCGGAGTACCAGTGGACCTGGGCGATAACCTTGAAGATGGCAAAGAAGGCTGAAAAGGCCCGACAAGCAGAAGTACGTTCTGGAAAAAGATTGGGAGACTCTTTTGACTAAAAATCCATATCAAACGGATCTTGACAGTAATTCCGCAAATTACGATTCCTTGTCACCCCTGACTTTCCTGTCCCGGTCGGCGGAAGTTTATCCTGAGCAGACCGCAATCATTCACGGAGATCTCAAATATAACTACCGGGAGTTCTATGCGCGGTCGCGTCAGCTAGCGAGTGCGCTGACGAAGCGCGGTATCGCTGAAGGGGACACGGTATCGATGATGGCGCCGAATATCCCATCGGTTCTGGAGGCACATTACGGTGTTCCCATGACGGGGGCGGTCCTGAATACGCTTAATACTCGCCTTGATGCCGCAGCGCTCGCTTTCATTCTGGATCATGGAGAATGCAAGGTCTTGCTAACGGATCGTGAGTATTCTTCTTTGGTCAAAGAGGCTTTATCTCTTGCTGAAGTCAAACCCTTTGTCATTGATATCGATGATTCTCTTGCCGATGGCGGTGAAATGATCGGTGATATGGAATACGAAGATTTTCTGGCTACAGGTGATCCGGAGTTTGAATGGCGTGGCCCCAAGGATGAATGGCAGGCGATCTCACTTAATTACACTTCCGGGACGACCGGGGATCCAAAGGGCGTTGTCTATCATCATCGTGGCGCGTACCTCGCGGCAATGGGAAATGCGGTTTCGTGGAGTCTGCCGAAACATCCAATATATCTATGGACCCTCCCGATGTTTCATTGCAATGGATGGTGCTTTCCCTGGACCCTGACCGCAGTCGGCGGCACTCATGTTTGCCTTCGCAAGATCGAGGCGAGTGCGATTTATAGCGAGATGCAGAGGTGTCAGGTGACCCACATGTGCGGCGCGCCGATTATTCTATCTATGTTGATCAATGCGTCAGATGAAGACAAGGCAAAGGCGCCTTCTGGTGTGAAATTTATGGTTGCTGCGGCGCCGCCACCGGCCGCAGTTCTTGCCGAAATGGATAGCATGGGATTTGATGTCACGCATGTGTATGGTTTGACAGAAACCTACGGCCCTTCAGTCCTATGTGACTGGAATTCCAACTGGAATGAAAAACCGGTGGAGGATAGAGCTGCACTCAAGGCCCGTCAGGGCGTTCGCTATCATGCGCTTGCCGATCTTGAAGTCATGGACTCAAAGACGATGACGCCCGTCCCGCGGGACGGGAATACGATGGGTGAGGTGATGTTGCGTGGCAACTTGATCATGAAGGGTTATCTCAAGAACCCTAAAACCACCCAGGATTCTTTTGCAGGCGGTTGGTTCCATTCAGGGGATCTTGGTGTCGTTCATGAAGATGGTTATCTGGAGCTCCGCGATCGCTCCAAAGATATTATTATCTCTGGCGGAGAGAATATATCCACCATTGAAGTCGAAAGCGTGCTCTACAAGCATCCGGCGGTTCTGGAAGCTGCTGTAGTTGCGCGCCCGGATGAAAAATGGGGTGAAACTCCCTGTGCCTTTATTACGCTGCGCGCGGGAAGAAATGTGTCAGAGGCAGAGATCATCAAATTCTGTCGTGATAACATGGCTCACTTCAAATGTCCGAAAACGGTCGTCTTTGACGAGCTGCCAAAAACCTCTACGGGTAAGGTGCAGAAGTTTGTTCTTCGTGAAAGGGCGAAGAATTTTTAGTGTAATTTGGAAGTAAACTGGCAAATTATCAAAAATTTAACCGAAAATAGGCATATTGATCCCCAGATCCTGGTAAGGAGGGCATTAATGTGACCCACTATTTGGTAACTGAAGAAAATCCTGAGGGTAAAAAACTTGAAGATGTCCTTTCTATGGTGCGAAAGGATATTCTGGAACGCTGCGCATTGATCACCGATGATCAGCGAACCGAGGCGAAAGCAGTGTTGGCCAACAATATGCGTATCCTCAACCTATTGACGGATGCTGTATTACTGGCAGAAGACAGCACAAACATTCTTGATAAGGCATTTGGGCCGAGCCAGGCATCAAAAGGGGGGCCGCCCCGTATTGGTCATTTATGAGAATTTGGAAATTGTACTAGAAATAGCTGAGGGGGCTGTCATTTCCGACGCCCCCTCTTTTTTTTATGCCTCAACCTGTCAGACTTGCTTCTGATGGGCGAAATTAAAACTCTGAATACGCGAAAGAGTCAAGGGCTATGTTGCATTTTTATGAAGCATCGAAAATGCCATCATACAAAAAAGGAGCCGCCCTTATAAAAGGCGGCTCAAGTCAACAGGGAGGCGTCATAAAGACTGGAAATAGGGATTCCAACCTTATGTAACCCAAGCCGGGTTACAGTATCCAATTTAACCATCATTCCTTAAATTACAATTAATGAATATACACTTTTAGGTTTTTTTTGAAGAAAACAAAGCCTTGATTCGCCCTTAAGGAGGCTTGAAACTGGAGTGTTTAGCGTTAGTTTTTAAAGAATCCGGAGGCGGCTTTTTGGGCTGCTTCCTTTTTGGTGATTATTTTCCTGGTTTTCTCAATTTCCTCATTCAAGCTGGCAATATATTCATATAGATCTGTAATTGACATACTGTCGAAATTTACGGGGCTGTTCCCGAAGATAGGTTTATCGTCATCATTACTTGTCATCGCCAAATTCCTCAATATGCTAGGCAGCCATTTCAATAAGATAATGAATCATGATCCGACTGTCTGCGCCTTTAGGTCGGACTTTCTAAAAAATCCTGGAGATTAAAATGACAAATTTGCCCGAAACAATGACAGCCATCGAAATCAAGGAATTTGGCGGGCCGGAAGAATTGGTCCCGACAAGTCGCCCGGTACCGGAACCTGGTCATGATGAGGTGTTGATTAAAGTTGCTGCCGCCGGGGTGAATCGGCCTGATGTGCTGCAGCGAAAGGGTGGATATGCGCCACCTCCCGGTGCATCTGATATTCCGGGTCTTGAAGTCTCCGGGACAGTTGCAGCAGTAGGCGCGGGCGTTACAAAATATAAAGCGGGAGATCAGCTCTGTGCGCTGGTTGCCGGCGGCGGCTATGCAGAATATTGCGTTGCTCCCGAGGCGCAATGTCTGGATGTTCCGCAAGGTTTTGATTTGGTGCAAGCTGCGGCGATACCGGAGACCTTTTTTACCGTCTGGACAAATGTATTTGACCGTGGTCGGCTAACAGGGGGCGAGACCTTCCTGGTGCATGGCGGTGCGAGTGGTATTGGCACAACGGCAATTCAGCTTGCCAAGGCGTTTGGCGCGCGTGTTTTCACGACGGCGTCGACAGATGAAAAATGCCGCGCCGTAGAAGAACTCGGGGCAGAACGTGGAATCAATTATAAAACCGAGGATTTTGTCTCGGTCGTCAAGGAACTCACCGGTGGCAAGGGCGTCGATCTTGTTCTCGACATGATCGGGGGTGATTATATTCAACGAAATATTTCGGCAATGGCGGTCGAGGGGCGTCTTGTCTATATAGCTTTCCTCGGCGGTGCGGAGGTTAAAGTTAATTTCGCTCCCATGATGCTGAAACGTTTGACAATTACCGGATCGACCCTGCGCCCCCAATCCGTTCAGGCGAAATCGGATATCGGGGATCGGCTGAAGGCGAAAGTCTGGCCTTTGCTGTCTGCCGGTACCGTCAAGCCTGTGATGGATAGTACCTTCCCCCTTACCGATGCCGCGGCAGCGCATCGACGTATCGACGATAGCGCCCATATTGGGAAAATCGTTTTAAAGGTTTAGGTGTGGACTTTGCGGCGGTTTTTCGCCATATACATAAAAGAATTATGTAGGGGTTCGTATGTTCAGTAGTCGGACCGAAAAGGAGACTTTATGGTAACGCCATTATTGCCAAAGGCGACGGCTGTTTGGCTCGTTGACAATACATCCTTGTCATTTGGTCAAATCGCGGATTTTTGCGGCCTGCATTCGCTGGAAGTTCAGGGAATTGCCGATGGCGAAGTTGCTGTGGGTATTGTTGGACTGGATCCCATTGCCAACGGGCAGCTTACGCAAGAAGAGATTGACCGCTGTCAGGGCGACCCGGCAGCGCGGCTTGAAATCAGCAAGCCCGCAGGCGATGTTCCGCAACCTCGTCGGAGGGGAGGACGATACACGCCGGTTTCCCGTCGTGGTGATCGACCAGATGCTATTTCCTGGCTGATCAAATTTCATCCTGAGCTTACTGATGCGCAGATTTCCAAGCTGGTTGGAACAACAAAAACCACGATTACGGCGGTGCGCGACCGGAGCCATTGGAATGCTCAGAATATTCGTCCCCGGGATCCGGTTAGCCTTGGCATTTGTACACAGCTTGAACTTGACGAGGCTGTCCAGAAATCCGCTCATCGCCGTACGGATGAAGATCGCGGTAAATTGATGGAAGAAGTTGCTGCCGCCGTTGCGGCGGAAGCTGCGGCTGTGCCACTCACACCCTATGAGTTGAAGAAGCAGCAGGTTCAAAAAGAAGAGGCCTATGATCCGCGCGCTGAGGCTGAGGCAGTTTTTGGTAAAACGGCTGCCAAGAAAAAGGAAGATGAGGAGGATCGGAAGGGCGGCGCCAAGACGTTTGATGATCTGTTTAAATCTTCTTCAGAAGATTGAGTAAGAAGTAACCACCGAAACCCGCGGGAATGCAATTTCCCGCGGGAATTTTTTTGATGTCAACTGTTGGAGATGCGATAATTTGTCTCGCTTGTTTCTGTTGACATTCCCGTCTGACAATTGTTTTTCTATAAATAAATAGAAGAAACTCAGGGAGGCAATCCATGGCCAGTTATGAAGAAGATTACAAAGAATCTTTGCAAAACCCGGAGACGTTCTGGGCTAATGCCGCGAAAGAGATTAGCTGGAGCAAACCCTGGGATCGTGTGCTGAATTCAGATAATCCCCCCTTTTACCGTTGGTTTGAAGGGGCGGAGATGAATACCTGCTATAATTGTCTCGACCGTCATGTCGAAGATGGGAGAGGTGATCAGGATGCCCTTATTTATGACAGCCCGATAACCGGCCAAATCAAGAAATATACCTATCGTGAACTTACCGATGTGGTGGCACGGTTTGCTGGTGCTCTGACGGGTCTGGGAATCAAAAAAGGCGATCGGGTGCTGGTTTATATGCCGATGATACCAGAGGCATTGGTGGCCATGCTGGCCTGTGCGCGCATCGGTGCAATACATTCTGTCGTCTTTGGTGGGTTTGCGCCACAGGAATTGGCAACACGTATCGACGATGCCAAACCTGTCGCGATAATCGCCGCCTCCTGCGGAATAGAACCTAACCGCACCATCGCCTACAAACCCCTGATTGATGCGGCGATTGACATGTCCAATCATAAACCGGCCAACAGTATTATTTTGCAGCGCCCAGAGTGTGAAGCGGAAATGAAGGCCGGACGGGATCATGACTGGCGTGAGTTGGAGGCCGGGGCTGAGCCCGAACCATGTGTGCCCGTTGCGGCAACCGATCCGCTTTATATTCTCTATACATCGGGCACGACCGGTGTACCAAAAGGGGTGGTTCGCGATAATGGCGGGCATGCGGTTGCCCTTCGATGGTCCATGAAATATGTTTACAATATTAACCCGGGCGATGTTTTCTGGGCGGCATCCGATGTCGGCTGGGTGGTAGGCCATTCCTATATTGTTTATGCGCCACTCCTGCATGGGTGCACGACTATTCTGTTTGAAGGAAAACCTATCGGGACTCCGGATGCCGGGACATTTTGGCGGGTCATACAGGATCACAAGGTTAAAGCTCTTTTCACTGCGCCGACTGCTTTTCGCGCTATTCGTCAGCAGGATCCGGAGGGGAAATTCATATCAAAATATGACTTGAGTAACTTTGATACCTTGTTTCTCGCAGGAGAACGAGCAGATCCTGATACAATCAGTTGGGCACAGGAACAGCTTAAGGTTCCCGTCATCGATCATTGGTGGCAGACGGAAACTGGCTGGGCTATTGGTGCCAATTGTATGGGGTACGGCATGAAGCCAGTTAAGCTTGGCAGTCCGACGTTCCCGGTTCCAGGTTATGATATCCGGATCATCAATGAAGAGGGCGGCTTTGCTGAAATGAAGCGCGGTGACATTGGTGTGATTGCCGTGAAATTACCACTCCCCCCCGGATCATTACCAACGCTTTGGCAGAATGATGACGGGTATGTCAAAGCCTATATGGCGGATATTCCGGGGTATTATAAGACCGGGGATGCCGGATATATTGATGAGGACGGATATCTCTTCATCATGGCGCGAACCGATGATATCATCAATGTCGCGGGCCATCGTCTTTCTACAGGCGGTATGGAGGAAGTGCTCTCCGGTCACCGTGATGTTGCTGAATGCGCAGTGATGGGGGTTCAGGACAGCTTGAAAGGGCAGGTGCCCATGGGGTTCGTTGTTCTCAACGCTGGTGTCAATCGTCCGGAAGAAGATATCCAGAAGGAGTTGGTTGCCCTCGTTCGAGAGAAAATCGGCCCTGTCGCAGCCTTCAAACTTGCCCTTGTCGTGAAACGGCTTCCCAAAACCCGGTCAGGAAAAATCCTGCGCGGGGTTATGCGGAAGATTGCAGATGGAGAAGAGTATAAAGCTCCTGCGACGATAGATGATCCTGAAGTACTGACAGAAATTACAGAGGTTCTGACAAAAGTGGGCTATCCTGCCGAGAGATAGAGGTCTCTCCTCGTTGCTGTCATTTAGGCTTTGCTCCAGATAACGCATTAAGAATCGGTACGGCGTTTGGGTCCGTATCGTCCTTGATGCGTTTAGCCATCACATAACCCAATATATCCAAATGAACCCGTATTAAAGGCAGGTTCATTGACGAGGTATTGACTTCGTCATTCGTCAACTCACATAAGCCTTCGCCGATTGTACCCATAATAGGGTAGCCGAAAGATCCGCCCATGCCTTTCAAGTCGTGTCCTTGGCGAAAGAGGATTGCCTTTTCCGCATCTCCGCCACTGCCATTTTCTAGTTGGTTCAAGGCTCCCTGGATATTTTCAATTACGGCCGGTATTCCAGCCAGAAATTGTTCGCCCAGGCTATCCATCTTCTTGGACATGCGTTTTTCTATTTCAGGAAGCGATAACCCGCCTTCTTTATCTACTTTACTGTCTAGTGTGACACTTGGATGATGAATTTCATACCCATCCATCTTGACAATTTTAGTCATAAGGATCCTCTTAACGTACAGCTTTTTCGGGCTAGAGCCATAAATAATCTCATGCTACTTCCGTCGCTCCATGCCTTCATAGCCGCGCATTGCACGTCGGCGATCAGGTCCGATGAACTCAGATGCCTTGATAAATACACGCGGATTTTCAATCATCCACACCAGCCGATCATATAGAGAACCGACCGATACCGGTTTAGCCAAGAATTCAGTTGCGCCAGCATCTCTTGCTTCAATGACATTTTGTAACTTGGTTTGGCCAGATATCACCAGGATGGGGGTGTATGGATCAACACCTAGTTCTCCCTGCCGGATACGTCGTATTAAATCCAGTCCATTTTCGGGATTGGGAGATAGGTCAGAAATGACAATATCTGGTGCTTCCTCATGCATCTTCTCGATGCAGCTTTTCGCATCATAGCATCCCCTTGAATTGACAATATTCATTGCCAGCAGGATACTTCTCATAAGCAAATGCATATTTCTGTTGTCATCGACGAAGATGACATTGAGATTTCTAAAATTGTAGTAGTTTGTCATTCGTTCAACTTATGATTATTTACCCGTCTCAATATGCTGTTTATCCCGGAAAGATAGCTAAAAATCCCTAATTTTTTATAAAGCGATACATTAAGCATTTACGATATATAGTAAATAGCTGAATATTAGTTTATCGGTGTAGTGTCGTCTTTGAAACAAGGGATAAAAATGCCTAAAGCCATTGATATTAATGCGATTCTTAATACCTTATCTCCACTTCGCAATCGTGGCCTCGAAACCACAGAAGAAGAAGCAAAGGCAGCTTTCGCCACTCTTGAGTCATTTAACAACGGGGCTGTTTTCACAGGTAGTTTCGATGGGGTAAGTCCATGGGAGCGGCATTGCGGAGGCGATGAACTGGTTCATATCCTAAAGGGAGAGACCCGTCTGACAGTTTTATCAGATAGTTCGGAGGATATACTGACCCTTAAATCAGGGATGATGACGGTGGTTCCGCAAGGATGCTGGCATCGATTTCATGCACCGGGTGGGGTTACGGTACTAACAGTGACACCGCAACCGACAGACCATTCTACGGCGGATGATCCGCGCTAATTTGTTTGATGTACAAATAAAATACCCATGGCGTGGCGCGCCATGGGCATAATTCCAAAGGCTATATTATTAGCCTACGTAGCTGACTTCAATTACCTCATAGGCTTTTGAGCCACCAGGTGTAGTTACTTCGATACTGTCGCCTTGTTCTTTACCAATTAGAGCCCGGGCAAGCGGCGCCGTTACCGAAAGGCGTCCTTCTTCAATGTTGCTTTCATCTTCGCCGACAATCTGATAGCTCGTTTCTTCATCGGTATCCTCATCCGCAAGCAAGATCGTTGCGCCAAACTTAATCTGACGGCCGGAAATGGACGTTACATCAATGACTTCGGCACGACCAAGTTTATCCTGCAATTCGGCGATACGACCTTCGATATGAGATTGCTGTTCTTTTGCCGCATGATATTCGGCATTTTCCGACAGGTCTCCATGTTCGCGCGCCGTTGCAATCGCCTGAATCACGGCAGGACGGGCAGTCGATTTCAACTCTTTTAATTCTTGTTCAAGCCGCGTATATCCCGCAGCCGTCATTGGTAGTCTTTCCATTTGAAATCTCGATTACGTAATTTGTTAATCGCAAAAGCTGCATTGACTAATGTTTGGTGCGCAGCTTGTCAAGGAATTAAGAATAGGATTGAAGGGAATTAACTTCAAGTGTGCCCGTTACAATTTTCTCGATTGCTTGCACTGTTGCGTTGGCGCCGGCGACAGTTGTTGAATAAGGGGTTTTCATAACCAGGGCCGTATGGCGGATATCATAGCTATCCCGAAGTGCCTGGGCACCTTCTGTTGTGTTGAAGACCATCGCTATTTCCCCATTTTTCATGGTATCAACGATATTTGGCCGCCCTTCCATGACTTTGTTGACGCGCGTAACTTCAAGACCCTGCTCGCTCAAGTACTGAGCGGTCCCGCCAGTAGAGACAATCTTGAACCCAAGGCCAATAAGCTTGGCGACGGCATCCTTTATGGGGCTTTTGTCCAGATCTTTGACCGATACGAAGACAGTGCCTTCTGTAGGTAATTTGACACCAGCGGCGATCTGGGATTTCAGGAAGGCCGCGCCGAAATCTTTATCGATCCCCATAACTTCACCCGTGGAACGCATTTCCGGTCCCAAAACAACATCAACGCCGGGAAACCGGGAGAAAGGGAAAACGGCTTCCTTGACGGTTACATGGTCAAGTTTCCGGTACTTGAGATCGAACGAGGCAAGGCTTTCGCCAGCCATGATACGCGCGGCAATTTTCGCTATGGGGTAGTTGATGCTCTTTGCGACAAAAGGAACAGTCCGGCTTGCGCGCGGGTTGACTTCCAGAATAAAAATTACGCCATCTTTGATCGCGAACTGGACGTTCATCAGGCCAACAACATTGAGCGCAAGAGCCATTGCCTCGGTTTGCCGTTTGATCTCCTCGATAATTTCGCCAGAAAGCGTATGCGGCGGAAGGGCACAGGCACTATCCCCGGAGTGGATGCCCGCTTCCTCGATATGTTCCATGATGCCGGCGACAAAGACCTCTTTACCATCACTCAGGCAATCGACATCGACTTCAATGGCATTCTGCAAATATCCATCGACGAGAACAGGATCTTCCCCGGAGACGATTACGGCCTCGCGCATGTAACGATCAAGGGACTCACCATCGCGGACAATTTCCATTCCACGGCCACCCAGCACATACGACGGGCGGACAACAACCGGGTAGCCAATTCTCTCAGCGATTTTGAAAGCTTCCGCCACGGATCGGGCGATGCCATTTTCCGGCTGCTTAAGACCAAGCTTGTGAAGTAGTTGTTGAAATCTTTCCCGGTCTTCCGCGAGGTCAATGGCATCTGGTGAGGTGCCAAGAATCGGAACGCCTGCGGCTTCCAGTCCTGCCGCCAGTTTAAGCGGTGTCTGGCCACCGAATTGGACGATCACGCCATGAAGCGCCCCTTTCGATTGTTCTTTCCTGATAATTGCCAGCGTGTCTTCGACCGTCAAAGGCTCGAAATAAAGGCGATCAGACGTATCATAATCAGTCGAGACGGTTTCCGGATTGCAGTTCACCATAATCGTTTCATAACCTGCCTCAGAGAGAGCGTAGGCGGCATGAACGCAGCAATAGTCAAACTCGATTCCCTGGCCGATGCGGTTGGGGCCGCCTCCAAGGATAACAACCTTCTTTGCCTCAGTCGGTTCCGCTTCGCAGACGGCCTCGTCCCATTCATTGCCTTCATAGGTCGAATACATATAGGGCGTTTGCGATGAAAATTCCGCAGCGCAGGTATCAATGCGCTTATAAACAGGCTCGACCCCAAATTTCTGTCGGGCAGCAAGCACATGTTCCTCGCGCGTGCCGGCAAGCTCGGCAAGGCGATGGTCACTGAACCCCATGGACTTGAGGGTCAAAAGGCCGCCTTTGGTCGTTGGAATGCCGCCAGTGCGCACCGCGTTTTCCATCTCGACGATGGACTGGATCTGGGAGAGGAACCAAGGCTCATATTTACTGGCAGCCCGAACTTCTTCAAGGGTTAGCCCTTCACGGAAGGCTTGCGCGATGTTTAGAAGACGCTCCGGTGTTGGCTGCGCGAGTATAGCCTGAATGCGTTGTTTGTCGGCATGTTGCTCGCCGGGGCCTGCGAAATTCTGTTCGTTGAGACCGGTTAGGCCTGTTTCCAAGGACCGGAGGGCTTTCTGAAGGCTTTCCGTAAAAGTCCGGCCGATTGCCATGGCTTCGCCCACGGATTTCATGGCTGTACCAAGCTTAGCTTCGGCGCCTGTGAATTTTTCAAAGGTGAAGCGCGGAATCTTGGTGACGACATAATCGATTGTTGGCTCGAACGATGCCGGCGTCACGCCGGTAATATCATTATTGAGCTCATCAAGCGTATAGCCGACGGCCAGCTTTGCCGCAATTTTCGCAATTGGAAAACCCGTAGCCTTGGAAGCGAGCGCGCTGGAGCGTGAGACGCGCGGGTTCATTTCGATAATAATCAGGCGGCCATTTTCTGGATTAACGGCGAACTGCACATTGGAGCCACCCGTCTCTACACCAATTTCACGCAACACCGCAATCGAGGCATTGCGCATAATCTGATACTCTTTGTCCGTGAGGGTCAATGCGGGGGCGACTGTAATAGAATCGCCCGTATGGACGCCCATCGGATCGACATTTTCGATGGAACAGATAATGATACAGTTATCCGCTTTATCGCGAACAACTTCCATCTCATATTCCTTCCAGCCGACGATGCTTTCCTCCACCAGCACTTCAGTGGTGGGGGAGGCATCAAGTCCGCTGGTGACAATTTCTTCAAATTCTTCCCGGTTATAGGCGATACCACCACCGGTGCCGCCCATGGTAAACGAGGGACGGATAATACAGGGGAGCTTTACCTCTTCCAATACCTTCCAGGCTTCCTCGAGTGTGTGGGCGACTGCGCTTAAGGGCATGTCCAGGCCGATTTTCAACATGGCGGTCCGGAATTGGTCTCGGTCTTCCGCCTTGGCAATGGCCTCTTTATTGGCGCCGATCAACTGTACACCGAGCCGATCAAGCGCACCGCTTTCGGCAAGCGCTAGGGCCGTATTAAGCGCGGTCTGGCCTCCCATAGTCGGCAGAATGGCGTCCGGCCGTTCCTTTTCAATGATCTTTTCGACGACTTCCGGGGTGATAGGCTCCACATAGGTGGCGTCCGCAAGGCCCGGATCGGTCATAATTGTCGCCGGGTTGGAATTAACCAGGATAACTCTGTAGCCCTCTTCCTTAAGAGCCTTACAGGCTTGAGTGCCAGAGTAATCGAATTCGCACGCCTGCCCAATAATAATGGGGCCGGCGCCGATGATCATTATGGACTGGATATCTGTACGTTTAGGCATTTTTTCTATCAACCAGATCTATGAAACGCTTGAAAAGATAATAACTGTCCTGTGGGCCCGGGCTCGCCTCGGGGTGGTACTGCACCGAGAAAACAGGTTTTCCGTCGATCTCAATCCCTTCGACAACACCATCAAACAAGGATTTATGGGTTTCCGTTACGCCTTCAGGCAGGCTTTCGCGGGTGACGACGAAGCCGTGGTTCTGTGAGGTGATTTCGACCTTCCCCGTTGTTAAATCCTTAACGGGCTGGTTGGCACCACGATGGCCCTGATGCATCTTCATGGTTTTCGCGCCAACAGCAAGGGCTAGCATCTGGTGGCCAAGGCAAATTCCAAATGTAGGAATGCCACTATCCACACATTTGCGGATTACAGGGACAGCGTATTCCGCGGTGGCCGCGGGATCACCAGGTCCATTGGCGAGAAATATTCCGTCGGGATTAAGCGCCAGGATGTCGTCAAATGTTGTCTTTGCGGGCACTACCGTAATGCGGCAGCCAAGCTCAGCGAGGCAGCGGAGAATATTGCGCTTTATGCCGTAATCTACAGCGACGATATGACGGGTCGGCGTTTCCTGCTGGCCAAAACCTGTGTTGCTATCCCAGTTAGTTTCTGACCATTCATAGGGAGCGGTACAGGAAACCTCTTTCGCAAGATCCATGCCTTCAAGTCCTGGCCAGCTTGCGGCCTTCTCCTGAAGGGCGGCAATGTCAAACTTGCCATCCTTACTATGCGCAATGATCCCGTTTGGTGCGCCGGATTTACGGATATGGTGGGTAAGGCGGCGCGTATCGACCCCGGTAATACCAGTAAGTTTTCTTGACACTAACCAGTCATCAAGAGGACCAACCGCTCGCCAGTTTGCCGGTTCTGTGATGCTTGCCCGAATAATCAGGCCATTTGCCGCAATGCCGGAAGTCTCGATATCCTCGTCATTGAAACCGACGTTACCGATATGCGGGAAGGTAAAGGTGATGAGCTGTCCGGCAAATGAGGGGTCTGTAAGGCTTTCCTGATAGCCGGTCATCGAGGTGTTAAAGCATACCTCACCGACTGTCTCGCCTTCCATTCCAATGCCAAAGCCGTGAAAAACAGTGCCATCGTCCAGAACAAGAACAGCCGTTGCAATCCGTTCGCTGTTCAGATCGACCGCGTTGCCATTGTTTACATAAGACATGATAATAGGGACCCTCTTGCGGCAATTCCGCTGAGCCGAAAATTCTCTGGCCTGATAGTTGAATATTGCGCAGCAACATAAGCAGTTTGTAAGTGCGCGTCAAGTTTTTAGACATAAAAAAAATTGTTTAATATCAATAACTTAGCAATAAAATTTGGTTTGCCTTAAGCGGAGGTTTCGGCTAGTATGGCGACTTTCTTCATAACGGATTCGGTTATTTATGTTACGAAACGAAATAAAAGAGTCACTGAAAGAAGCAATGAAATCAAAGGATAAGCGACGAATTTCAACGCTTCGTCTTATCCTTGCGACACTGCAGGACCGGGATCTCGCCGCCCGAGATAAAGGTGCGGAAGAGGGAATCACGGATGAGGAGATTCTGCAGATGCTGACCACCATGGTTCGCCAGAGAAAAGACTCTATCGCCGCCTATGAAAAAGGGGGGCGTGTTGACCTTGCTACCTCGGAACAGGAAGAAATTGACATTATTTCTGGCTATCTTCCGAAGCAGTTTGACGAAGCCAAAACGCGCGCAGCAGTAGAGGCTGCAATTAGTGAGATCGGGGCGACTGGTCTGAAAGACATGGGGCGCACTATGGCTGAACTGAAGACGCGGCATGCCGGGCAAATGGATTTTTCCAAGGCGAGCGCCATTGTAAAGAGTATACTCGGAGCATAAATCTGGCATATTGCACTGGTTAATCTTGATTATCCAATTAACCGGTTAACATAAAAAAATAGGTTGGAAGTAGCAATGGCGTTTCCGCCGCAATTTATGGAAGAACTTAAGGCGCGTGTCAGCCTTGCGGATTTGATCGGGCGGCGGACAAAGCTAACCAAAAAGGGCAGGGAGCACTCAGGTCTCTGTCCCTTCCACAACGAAAAAACACCTTCTTTCACAGTGAATGAGGAAAAGGGTTTCTATCATTGCTTCGGCTGTGGCGCGAACGGCGACTTAATTGAGTTTGTTAAGCAGACTGAAGGCGTTGCCTTTCCCGAAGCCGTGGAGCGGCTCGCTGCTTTCGCTGGCCTTCAGGTGCCCGAGGAACGACCAGAAGAAAAGGCGCGACAGCAACGGACGGCCACTCTACATGAAGCGATGGAACTGGCCGGAAAGTGGTTTACCTCACAGTTGACAAGTCAGGCGGGAGGGCGAGCGCGAGAGTATCTGTCACGCCGTCAGGTGTCCGAGGCTGCGGTGGCGTCTTTTCGACTCGGATTTGCGTCGAATAGCCGGACAGCGTTAAAAGAAGCGTTAATTGCCCGCGGCGTCACGGAGGCAACCCTGATTGAGGGGGGGCTTGTTATAAAGCCAGACGACGGGCGAGAGAGTTATGATCGCTTTCGGGATCGTTTGATGTTTCCTATCACAGACCGTCGAGGGCGCATTATCGCCTTTGGAGGCAGAGCGCTTGGCGACGCGCCGGCGAAATACCTTAATTCCCCGGAAACGCCGCTCTTTCACAAGGGTCATGTGCTGTACAATATGGCGATGGCGCGCCAAAAGGCATTCGATACCGGCACGATTATCGTGGCCGAGGGCTATATGGATGTCATTGCCTTGAGCGAGGCTGGCTTCACGCAATCTGTTGCGCCGCTGGGGACGGCAATAACGGAAGATCAATTGCAGATATTGTGGCAGATGGCGGCAGAGCCAATTATGTGCCTGGATGGCGATACGGCGGGTTGGCGGGCAGCTTTGCGGGCATCGGAACGTGCATTGCCCCTTTTGCGTCCGGGCTATTCCCTCCGATTTGCCCTGTTACCGGAAGGAGTGGACCCAGATGATTTGATTCGTAAAGAGGGGGCGGGGGCCATCAAGGCCATTCTCGATAAGGCGCTACCTCTTTCCGAAATTCTCTGGCGCAAGGAAACAGATGACCGTCCAATCGATACCCCAGAGCGAAAAGCGGCTCTGGAAAAATCTCTTTACGATCTTTGCGATGAAATGCGCGATCCGGCGGTGCAGAATTACTATCGGAGCTTTTTTAAAGACAAACTCTGGCAGGCATTTAGGCAGAAAAAGCCTCCCAAAGAATGGCAGGGCGATGGTCGTTCGAAACAAAGCCGATTCGGGCGATTCGCGAATCAAAGGAGCGATTCGCATAAAATGTCGTCTATTTCCATGCGAAATCCTCCGTCACCCGGTGGAGGTCGGCGCGAAGAATTAATCCTGCTAACCATTGTAAATCACCCGGAAATAATAGAAAACCACTTTGACGCTATTGCTTCCTTGCAGTTTGCCAGTCCTCAGCTTGACAGACTGCGGCGGGCAATAATAGATATTGCAACGGTCGAATCATCCCTTGACTATTCTGGTATGGCGCACCATCTAGCTGAACGTAATTTGTCTGCACAGGTAGAGAGCTTGCAGGGGCCGACGACCAAGTCGCTGGACTGGTTTGCTGATCCTGCGGCCGCTTATGAAGATGCGTTAAACGCTTGGTTACATATTGTGGCTCGTCATAAATTGGAGGCGCTACAAAAAGAAGTTAAAGCGGCAGAGCGTCAATTGGGGGAAAATGCAACGGCGGAAAACCTTGATCGGTTGAAAATGGCGAAAAAAGCATTGGAGGATGCCTCTGGTAATGAGGCCAATCTTGACGGGTTCGGGCAGGCGTCCGGACGTAATATCAGTGTTTAGGCAGACAGAATCCATACGGACCGTACTTTGCGGGACAAAAAAACTGGAAGATTTCAGGAGTTAAATTTTATGGCGACAAAGAGTGCGGAAGCCGTCGATACGTCGGATCAAAATGATGAGAGCCCCGACAGCCCGCTGATTGATGCCTCCCAAGCGGCCGTCAAGAAGATGCTCGCAAAGGCAAAAGACAAGGGATATGTGACATTCGACGAACTGAATGCAGTGTTGCCTCAGGACCAGATGTCGTCGGAGCAAATCGAGGATACTATGTCCTTGCTCTCGGAAATGGGTATCAATGTCGTCGAAAATGACGAGGAAGGCGCGGATGACGCGCCCGCCCAGAAAAGCGATGATGATGACGATGACGGCGAAGACGAAGTCACGGAAAAGGTCGTAAAAGAAACTCCGGAGAAACCTGCGTCGACGGCGGGTGACCGTACGGATGATCCCGTCCGGATGTATCTTCGTGAGATGGGAACCGTGGAGTTGCTCTCGCGCGAAGGCGAAATTGCTATTGCCAAAAGGATTGAAGCGGGCCGCGGTAAGCTAATCGGAGCTATTTGTGAAAGCCCGCTCACCATCCGTGCCATTTTGAACTGGCGCGAATTGATGCTTCAGGAAAAGCTGTTGCTTCGTGATGTCATTGATCTTGACGCGACTTATGGAGCCGGCGCCGCAGCTGAAAAAGCATTGCAGGAAGGTTTCAGTGAGGATAGCGAGGATGACGAACTTCCCGCTGCGGGATTGAGTGATAACGAAGAAGACAGTGACTCCGATTCCGACGAGAATGACGACGAGGATACAGACGAAGAGGGCGAAGAAGGCAGCAGTCGGAAAGATCAGGATGATGACGAGGACGATGCCGAAGAAAACACGATGTCACTCGCCGCTCTTGAGGAGACATTGAAGCCAGAAGTTTTTGAACGCTTTGATGAAATCGCCAAGACATATAAGAAGCTGCACAAACTTCAGGAAGCGCGCCTGACCGCAGCACTTGAAAATGAATCTGTTTCTAACTCCCAGGAAAAGAAATACGAAAAGCTGAAGCTAGAGTTGGTGAAACTCATGGATGATGTCCATCTCACCAATAATCGGATTGAGGCGCTTGTTGATCAGCTCTATGGCATCAACCGACGACTGATGAGCCTGGAAGGCAAACTTTTACGCCTCGCTGAGCGGCACAAGGTCTCCCGGGTCAGTTTCCTTGAGAATTATTTCGGGAATGAGCTTGATCCGGGCTGGGTTGACAAGATGGGAACCCTGAAAGCCAAGGGCTGGAAAGACTTCGTTGCCAATGAGGAGAGCGGTATAGGTGAAATCCGGAGCGAGATTATCAAGATCAGTTCTGAATTCGGTATGCCCATGAACGAATTTCGTCGCATCGTAAGTACGGTCCAGCAAGGTGAGCGGGAGGCAAGTCGGGCCAAGAAGGAAATGGTGGAAGCCAACCTTCGTCTCGTGATCTCCATTGCCAAGAAATACACCAATCGCGGCCTGCAATTCCTTGATCTTATTCAGGAAGGGAATATTGGCCTGATGAAGGCGGTGGATAAGTTTGAATATCGCCGCGGCTATAAGTTCTCAACCTACGCTACCTGGTGGATTCGACAGGCGATCACCCGTTCAATCGCCGATCAGGCACGAACTATTCGTATTCCAGTGCATATGATTGAGACGATCAACAAGCTGGTACGGACATCACGGCAGATGCTTCATGAGATTGGCCGTGAACCAACACCAGAGGAGCTGTCTGTTAAGCTTGGAATGCCGCTTGAAAAAGTGCGCAAAGTCATGAAGATAGCGAAGGAGCCGATCAGTCTGGAAACGCCAATCGGGGATGAAGAGGATAGCCATCTTGGCGATTTCATCCAGGATGAGAATGCGGTGCAGCCGCTGGATGCGGCGATCCAGTCGAATTTACGGGAGACTACGACACGCGTTCTGGCTTCTCTAACCCCGCGTGAGGAGCGTGTCCTGCGTATGCGCTTTGGTATCGGAATGAACACCGATCATACTCTGGAAGAGGTGGGGCAGCAGTTTTCTGTGACACGTGAACGTATTCGTCAGATTGAAGCTAAAGCGCTCCGCAAATTGAAGCACCCGAGCCGCTCACGTAAGCTGAGAAGTTTCCTCGATACCTGATGACCTAGATAAGGAGGATGATAAAATTGGTGATTACGTCAATTCGCCAATTGCGTCCTCATTCCGAACAGGCTAAATAGTCTCGGATACATGCTACTGGCGTTGTCTGTCGCATGATAAAAAATTAGGGCCTGTAGCTCAGCTGGTTAGAGCCGTCCGCTCATAACGGACTGGTCGTAGGTTCAAGTCCTACCGGGCCCACCACTATTCTTGAGGCGAACCTGGATCTAGTCCAGGTTCGCCCATGAACCCGCAATTCAGCGAATTTTGGCGATATTCAATCAGAACAGAGACGCTCACTTGAGAGCAATTAAGCTGCAAGTCGGCATTCGTCACTGCCGTCCTGTTTCGGTGTCCAGTTAATAGGTTTAGTTGGAAGATAAAATAGGGTAGCCGAGCCGTTCTTCCCTGACAAGGTTCAATAGTAGAATCCAACCTTTATGTGGGGTCTCTGGATATAATGTTCCTCTTCGTATGAAATATAAGTAAAAATAATAAGTAAGTAATACTTAGTATTTATATAAAAAAATTAGTAATTAAGTTGTATAAAAAATATTTAAAATTTTATCAATATAACTTATCCATAAAAATGCCTTAATTCGATAATATTTACTTTACTAATTCATTGTATACTAATCTATGAAATTGATTTAACGAATTTTTTAGGTGCTCACGGTAATAGCGCCACATTCAGGAGAAATATTTATGAGCTCCGAGGTTTCTGATGCAGAAAAGGAATTGCTTGAGCAATACGCAAAGGATTTGGGGGTAGGTGTAGTAAATTTGGGTCGGGAAAATACGCTCTTTCCCGTTAATAGTTTTACGCTTAGTTCGACCTTTGAGTTAAATAGCCTTACAGGCGATCTTCAATCAGTGCTTTGGAATCCCCGGCAATACGGTATCCATGTAAAAAATGATGATCTGAAAATCTCTCTGCGTGAAGATGACGGGACATTACATACGACAACAATTCAAAATATATTTAATGAGGCGGGCTGGCATGACGTCCAGGTTGTTCTGGATGCTGAAGTCGGAAGTTTAATTATATGGCTTGATGGAGCGGTTGTCTTTTCCGGCTCTGGTGAGCATGTCGCGTTGACATCTTCCATTTACAGTGATGTCAAGGCAGGGGGGTGGCGTAACGGACGGTTTGAATTGGACGGTCAGGTGGCTTCTGTAACAATAGCGGACGAAGCCCTGGAAATCGACGGTTCTCAATCGCTGTTTGATCGCATGACCCTAGTTTCCGAAAGCGATCTTCGTGAAACCTTTACTTCACTAAAGGACAGTCCAGAACCTGTTGTTGTTGGGACTATTGAAGATCCGGATGCGGAAAATAGTAATCCACCAACGATCGGAAATACAGTGATTGACGATGCTCCAACTCAAAAGGAAGCAGATGCAACCCTGCCTATGGAAGACGAAAAGCTACCTTTCGAGAATTCAAATGATGATGTGGAAATAGCAGGCATATCCGTTGGAGCTGTTGGAGAAGACGGCTATCTCGCTGCGGATAATATCATGAATGAGGAAGACACGGACGTAAACGCAGGCGCTTTTCTGGCGGCGGACGAACAAGTAAAAATGGAAATGGGTACAGCCGGCGTGCCCATCGATTTAGCTTTGTCACGAGACTATGAACTGATTTTCAAAACATTGTCGGATGCAGGAATAAACGCATTTCTACCGCTTACAATTTATCAAGAAATACCCGAGATAAAGAGCTTGCATTTGGAAGCAGACTTTTTTCCGCCACCTTTCGGGTCAGCTACTACCGAGCTTTATGATCTGGCCCGACAGTACGGTATCAAAATCGCTTTTAGCGCAGATATTATGTATCCGGTAGGCACAGAAATTCCAAGTGCCGACGCAGACCCTCTAATGGCAATCATTGCCATGGGCGGGCGCGATATTATTCACAGCGTGATTAATTATGATGAGCCCGTATACAATGGTTTGGATCCCGCCTTTTCACAAGCTGTTTACGAACATGTCAAATCAATAGATTCTACTCTAAATGTTCAACAGATCCATGCACCTGTCGGTGAAGAAGCAGATCAGTCCGCTTATCTTCAATCTGTCCTGGACCATGCGGAGTGGGCAGATACAGTAGGGTTTGATGTTTATCCTGTTGGCGCTCATTCTGGCGCGAAATCTCCACATAGTGGCGGGCAGATTCTTGAGCCGGCTGAAGCTCTTAAGGACTATGTCAGCTGGCTTGACATTAACCTCGCGGACAAAGAGCATGTAATGGTCCTTCAAGCCTTTGAAATAGCTGACCTATACTCGACCGAAAAGCTTGGAACTTTTTCTGCCGAAGAACGGGCGATGTCCCGTGAACCGACAGAATTTGAAATGTACGCCATGTTAGAGGCTGTGTCGGGTGTTGATTCTGTTTTCTGGTTTGGTCCGAGTTTTCAAGCCGCTCAATCTGCTTCAACATGGCAAGGAGTTCTGACGGTCTCAGAAATGGCCATGAAAGGGACAGCTTACCCGCAGCTTGGGGAGTTGATTGACATAGATAGCAGCCCAGATATCGTAAATGAAAATGCGGGAGAAGGATCGCCGACGGGAATTCAATTGGCTGTTCAGGATAGTGATGCGATAGATGCTGTTACTTACGTCCTGGACGATGACCGGTTTTTCGTAGATGAACTCGGCATTGTTAGAGTTGCAGAAGATGCATTTCTAGATTTTGAAGTCGAGAGTTCGATCTCATTTACTGCGACAGCTCGGTCAGCGGATGGATCTGAGAGTAAAACACAACTAACACTGCAGTTGAACGACGTAGCGGATGTTATGTCGGGTACGTCTTCCTCTGATTATTTGGTTGGGGGAGAGGGTGCTGATGAAATTCGCGCATATGAAGGCGATGACCTGATTGGTGGTTTTGGCGGGGATGACCTGATTTTCGCTGGCGATGGTGCAGATGTTATTTACGGTGGTTCTGGCAATGATACAATTTCAGGCGGTTCGGGTAAGGACGCGATGGTAGGCGAGGCTGGCAACGACGAACTCTACGGTGATGGCGGCAATGATTACCTTGCTGGCGGTGATGGGGACGACATTATTGCGGGAGGGGATGGACAGGATGAACTTCTTGGTGATGCTGGTGACGATAGACTATCCGGAAATCTAGGCGATGATGCGCTTATGGGCGGTGAGGGTAGAGACACCTTCGTTTTTGCCGCTGGTGACGGAACTGATTACATAGTGGATTTTGATGTAAGACAGGATCATCTCCAGTTTCAAGGAGAGATTAGTTTTTCAGATTTGACGATTTCCGGAACTCTTGATCACACTCAAATAACTTATGGGGATGATAGTATTATCCTGCTCGGTGTAACTGATAGTTTACGGGAAGATATCGATATTATGTTTGGCTGATGTTCGCCATCTTGATTGCTTGCAGAGCCTATGACTGTTAAATTACCAAGCTGCAAAAAAGCTAATCAAAGCTCAAACCTGAGCTTACAAGTATAGTTATTATCCTTAAAAGATTTTTAAAAAAATCCGAGAGGTTGCTTCTTTCCCGGAGTGAGCAAGACCAAAAATAAACTGTTTACTACCTACAAATGATTAAAGTATTTCGGTTCTTTATTAAGTTGCGGGAGCGATAATCGGGTGTTACGGTTTGGCCTTGGCTAAACCTCAATATTATCGCTAGTCTTGGGAAGTAAATGGTCGGCGAGTTGACATATAAAACGCGTTTCTTGGGTAGTAAAATACTCTTACTTTTCGTATTGATTTTCACGGCATTAATCTCTGGGCCGCTTATGGCGGAGGAATATCGTCTGGATTCTGGGGATGTGTTAGACATCAATTTGCTTGAACGCAGTGATATGTCGGGTGACGTTAAAGTTGGAATTGACGGTACCATATCCCTTCCGGGTGTCGGTATTGTGATGGCGCGCGGGAAAACACTCCGTGAACTGGAAAATTCTGTCCGAGAACTTATCGCTAACACGATAGTGCAGCCATCACTAGCTATACAAATTCTTGAGTATCGTCCCTTTTTCGTACTTGGCGAAGTTGTTGAAGCGGGACAATACCCGTTTATTTCTAAATTAAATGTATTGAAAGCGGTGTCTCTTGCGAAGGGTTTCAGGCGTAACAACCAGGACGGTGACCCACTAACAAGACAATTATCCAATATAAGGGCGAAGCAGGCACTTAGGAATAATATTGTTTCTCTGGCATCTGCCCGGGTTCGTTTGGCAAGACTACTGGCAGAGGAAGCCGGCGAAGAAACGTTCAATTTCGAGGCTCGCAGTGAAATGCTTGCTAATTTTCCTGACCTTGAAAAGATGCTCATAGAGGAGCGTGAACTGTTCGCGAAGCGAAGAGATGCCTATGAAGCCCAGGTGGCACAGGTCAATGCCACAATTTCGGCTGGTAAACTGGAAGTTGAGAGTTATAAGAAAAGGAGTGCTTCTCAGGACACCCTTAGCGAACATATCCAAAAGGAAATTACAGAGGTACGAGAGTTAAGAATAAAAGGTCTCGTTCCTATTGAGAGGTTAAACAGACTTATTCGAGAACAATTAGAGATAAGGGGGCGAGTTTTGGATACAATGAGTTTGTTACGGCAATCTCAAGTCGCTCTCAGTTTGTCGGAAGAAAAGTTAATAGACTTAACCTTTGGGCATAAAGCACAAATTGCACAAGATATTCGCAGTTTGAATGAGCAAATCGCAATTCTTGAAGCGTCCATTGATGGGGAAATTGCCATTGTGGATAACACAGATGATGGGCAGTTGCGTTCAAGTGAGCCAGATAATATCGGATATGATTTCTCGATTTACCGTGATGGCATATTGCTGGATGAGGAGATTAACTTTAATACGCCGGTTCTGCCCGGCGACACATTGATCGTTATTCGAAAATCCTCTCGATCAGATACAGTGCAATTATATAACGATTAGAAACAAGTAAAAGAAATCCTTGGAATGTAGATGATTGGCCTCTAAGACATGGGTGAGGGATGGTTCAAGCAAGCAAATATCGGGAACCACAATATTTGACAAGACGAGATGATAATAATCGTATTATCAATGTGATGAGTGTTGATGTTGAAGAATATTATCATGCTCACTCTTTGGAACAACAATTTCCCAGAGACATTTGGAACTCGTTAGAAGGACGAGCTGAGCGTTCTACCAATCGTTTGCTGGATATGTTCGACGAATTCAAAATTAAGAGCACCTTCTTCGTGCTAGGCACGGTTGCTGAGCGGTTTCCCAGTCTTATTCGCGAAATGGTCCAGCGTGGCCATGAGGTGGCCAGTCATGGCCTGGATCACCATCGGGCGTATGATCAAGAGCCAAAGGTTTTTCATGCAGACATATCAACAGCCAAGTCTATCCTGGAAGACACCATAGGAATTGAGGTAATGGGCTATAGAGCGGCAAGCTTCTCTATAGGGCCTGCAAATTGGTGGGCATATGATGTGCTGGAGGAGGTTGGATATAAATATAGTTCGAGTTTGTGTAATGGACGTTTTGATCGTTCGGATATTGCGATACCCGCATCTCCATTCATTCCGGCACGTGGAAATCTAGTCGAGATTCCTGTTACTACCGTTCCTGTTTTTAACCGGCAGTTTCCAACAGGCGGGGGATCGTTTCGCTTGTTGCCTTATTCGATATTTAAAAATAGCCTTGGTAAAGCAGTGAATAGTAAAGGAGCTAAACCGCTCATATTTTATTGCCATCCATGGGAAATCGACCCATCACAACCGGTAGCGAAGGTGAATCTGAAAACTCGCTGGCGTCATTATGGAAACCTCGGTCGAATGGAGAAGAAACTGGCTCGAGCGCTCAGTGATTTTTCATGGGGACGAATGAAGGATGTATTTGAGGACGTCATCAATGTAACTTCAAATAATGCTGTTTCGGATAGAATGAGAGAGAAGTGATTAGATTTCTATATAGTTCTATAAATCAGCTGGGCCGTTTATCTGTAAAACAGATTTTAACATCAATTTTGCTTTTTGTGTTCTCAGCCACTCAAGCTCCAGCTATGGATTTTGTAATAGCGGGCGCACCTCGTTCCATCGTAGTTGATAGGAATTATGAGGCACTATTTAATTTGATGCGTTCTAATCACATTGTCGGGTTTTTCCCTACCTTTCAGTATCAGGAAATACCAGAACCTAAATCATTTGGCTTTGAATCCGATTTTCTAGCGCCTTGTTCATCAAACGATGCATCATTCAAGGCGCTTCGCAATGCAGATATCAAACTTGTAGTCCCAGGTGAGCTTTTGTATCCGGACGCGTCTATTTTGCCTTTGCGTAACGATCGCAACGATCCATTGAGACAACTGATTGCCTGTGTTGGGCGAGACAATATATATGCTGTGACAAATTACGATGAAGCGGCATATCATGGCCGACCTCTGGTCGATGTGCAACGTCTGTATCAACAGGTAAAGGAAGTAAGTGCAGATATTCCAGTTTTAATGGTGCATGGACCATTGGTGATGGATATGGCGCAGTTTTCGACGTCAACAAAACGAGCAAGATATCTCGATAACGTTGTAAGCTTTAGTCAGTATGCCGATGTTGTCGGTTTTGATGTATATCCAATCCCCGGTATAATAGCGAAACTGGCAACACCATTGAGTGATGGAGAGATAGTTGCCTCCGAAAATACGGTGGATGGGTACCTTCAATGGATGTCAGAAAATTTGCCGGATAAAAGAAAACTTATGGTATTTCAGGGGTTTGCATATTCTGACATGTATGAGTTCGAATTTCTGAAATCGACTGTACCATTAGCGCTTAGAAAAATCGTCCGGCCGCCAAATAGCAAAGAACTCGAAGACATGGTTACTGCGGCCAATCAACATGGAGTTGAAATGATAGTCTGGTGGGGGCAGGCAGCACTTCGAGACGCGTCGCTGGCTCCCTGGCCTGACATTCTGAAGCTGGCACGTCAGTTTGCCGACTGATATTGCGCCGAGCTATAGGGTTTTGTCGGTTTGCAATGGTATATTCTGCGCTGGTAAGAGCGCGAAAAGTATGTTTGATATCTTTTAAGTAAGGCCTGATTTTTTCAGATGTTTTTCCCAATCCAAGGCGTGTTGGGTTATGACTCTAAGGTCATCAAATTTAGGTTGCCAATCTAGAGTTTTAAGTATTTTTGCGTTTGCTGCAATCAACGCCGCTGCATCACCAGTGCGCCGATCGGAAAACTTTACGTCAAACTCACAGTTTGAAATTTCCTTAACAGTATTTATTATTTCAAGCACTGAGTGTCCGTGGCCATATCCGCAGTTTAATATTTCACTTGGTTTGCCATTTCTTAGATAGCGTAGGGTAGCGGAATGCGCCGAAACAAGATCTGAAACATGTATGTAATCCCGCACTCCGGTCCCGTCAGGGGTATCATAATCGGAGCCGTATACCTCCATGTGTGAGCGTAGGCCCAGACTGGCTTGGCAAGCGACTTTAATCAAATGGGTTGCGTTTAGATTGGATTGGCCTGTTCGCCCATTAGGGTCCGCCCCGGCGACATTGAAGTAACGCAAAGCCACATATCGGAAGTCGTGAGCATTGGATGCATCCTGAAGGATTCTTTCAATCATCAATTTTGAAGATCCATAGGGAGAGATCGGCTGCAGAGGGGTTTCTTCGGTTGCTATATGATTGTCAGGCATACCATATACCGCTGCAGTAGAGGAGAAGACGAAATGCTTTACTCCACCCTCTATTGCGGACGCTATTAAGGAGCATGATTTCAAAGTGTTGTTTTTATAGTATCCAAGCGGATCTTGAACAGATTCCGGAACAACAGAAGAGCCCGCAAAATGAATTACGGCGTCTATTCTATGATTTTCGATTATTCTGGAAATCAAGGCTTCGTCGGCTATATCTCCCTTTACGAATAAGGCTGCCGGCGGAATAGCCCAATCAAAGCCCGTCGAGAGATTATCCAGCACGACAACGCTTTCGCCCTCATCCAGCAGTTGATAAACCATATGACTGCCGATATAGCCTGCGCCGCCTGTAAGCAGGACACTCATTTAGCATCCCCTGATAGTATTATTGAATTGTGTAAAAAAGGTATGGAATATTCCTTTTTTTGCAATTGTTACCTTATACTTACTCATTTTAATCAACACATAATGTTAATACAATGTATAATTAACAACGCTAAGTTATATTCTATAGTCGCGCACCTTTAGTGCTTGTGCCAGTTTTACTTGACGGAAACTTCACAATCATTCCCTGAATTGCCTGCCTTGCGAAGTATTGTAACTATAGGTAAAGTTGATTCTTTTATATCGGAGCGTTTGTTCGGTGCTCGTAAACTTGAATATGATAAGAAATTTCTTTTCCACGGCGGTATTCAATGTATCGAATGTGCAGAGTGGACGGTAAACGGTGAGATCGCACGTGACTATTTGGTCGAACAAAATATTCGGGAGCGCCAATGCGTGTTCTATTCATTCTACCCCATCCAATTGAGGGGCCGTCTAGTCGATTTAGAGTTTATCAGTATATTCCGTACTTAAGGGAGCGCGGAATACAGTGCGATATTCGGCCCTTTGTATCGTCTAAACAGGTTCATACGCTTTATGCTACTGGCAGAATAAGTGCGAAAGTTGCGCTTACTTTACGCGGCTTAGCGGCGCGGATGGTAGATATCATTAAGGCTTCAAATTATGATGCGATATTCATCCTTCGTGAGGCGTTTGCGCTTGGGCCTCCCTTTGTGGAACTGGCATTGCAAAAATTTTGTGGTCGAATGATCTTTGATTTTGATGATGCAATCTACACGAAGTCACTTGCATACAGAAACCCGATAGATCGCCTTCGGGACTTCAGGAAAACAGCCAAGATTATTGGATCCGCAGACACGATTATCGCGGGAAGCTCTTATCTCGCCAGATATGCGACGGAGCATTGTCGATCGGATGCACGCGTTGAAGTGTTGCCAACCGTCGTAGATCACAATTTATATCATCCAAGACGTAAAGACGATAACGGGTATATAACTCTAGGATGGATAGGCACGCCGAGAGGGTCTCATTATGTAGCGGACTTAATGCCGGTGTTTAAGCGGCTCTGCACACGCTTTAAGCAACTTCGCATGGTTTTTGTTGGGGTTGAGCCTTTTGATACACAAAACCTGCCTATCGAAATACGAGACTGGTCTCTGGCGCGAGAAACTAAGGATATTTCGGAATTTGATATTGGTATAATGCCACTAACAGATGATGAGGAAACACGGGGGAAATGTGGCTTTAAACTCATACAGTATATGAGTTGTGCTGTCGCGCTTGTTGCCAGTCCCGTCGGGGCAAATAACGAAATAGTTCAAGACGGTAAGACTGGGTTTCTTGCTGATACCCAGTCGCAATGGGAAAGTCGAATTGCGATGCTCATTGAGGATGATTTGCTACGCAAAAGAATGGCCGATTGTGGCCGTAAAAGAGCAATAGAACACTACTCGCTTGAGGTGACAGCCCCAGTGTTGTTTAAGATATTGACGGAGACAGCAAAAAGATGACCTTCGCGGCGAGGCAGCACCTATCGATAAAAATAGCCACTTGGTCATGAATTCATCCAAAACAGTAGGGGGAAGGATCCAGGTTGCACGCGCCAGTGCGGTTTACCTTGGCTCGCAACTAGGGGCGCGGGCGCTTAACTTTTTGTTTTTCATCATGCTTGCCCGAAACCTGCCCACCGCTGAATTCGGTATACTAAACTTCGCCCTAACAGTTGTGGTGTTCCTTGATATCATTATAGATTTAGGGCTTTCGCGATATGCAATGCGAGAGATATCGAAATACCCTGAAAAGACAAGTTGGTTCATTGGTATTCTTCTTCCATTTAAATTATTAGCGGCAACTTGCACCTACGCATTTGTGGTCTATGCCATCTTAATGTGGGGCGATTTTGATGACGATGGCATCGTTTTCCTGATCGTTTTTCTGGCGGTGTTTTTTACTGCGCCATCGATGTTTTTTGAAAATATCATGCAGGCGCACCAGAAATTTTCTCTAATTTCATTTGCGCATGTGGCGCTCAGCGTTGCACAAATTGTGAGCGGCGCACTTGTAATATTGGCGGATGGTTCGACATTTGCGATTGCGTTCGTTTTCTCAGTTTCTAATCTCTTTTATTGTATGCTGATGTTACGGGGTGTTTTACGGCTCGGTGTATTGCCATTCCCCCGAAGCAAACTGCAATCTTTCATTAAGTTGCTAAAGCCCGCCTTTCCTTACCTCTGCTCCGCATTGATCATTATGCTGGCGGTACGGGCGGAGTTTCTGTTGCTTGGGTATTTTGGTTCGGCTGAGGATCTCGCGATTTATGGCATGGGAACAAAAATTGTTGAGGCTTCTTTATTGCTGCCAATTGTATTTGGAACCGTGCTCGCACCACGTTTTTCAATTGCCCACGCACGGCCGCGTGAAGTCCTGACGACTTTATATGCATCTGGTATACAAGCCTTGCTGCTAATAGCAGTACCTTGTGCTACCCTGGCATATGGTCTTGCATCGACTGTCATATGGGTGCTGCCAGACCGGGATTTTGAACAGCTAGTTCCCTTATTGCAGTTGCTTTTTGTAGGTTATCCGGCGGCGTGTCTCTATCTGCTAAATACCTTCGTCCTGTTTGGCGCAATAAAACAGACCAAGCCCCTCATCTTACTAACCGCACTCGCGATCCTTCAAATTGCTATCAACATGGTTCTTCAAGGTAGTTTTGGCCTGTGGGGGGCTGCGTATAGTTTTCTCGCATTTATGGGGGTTGCGGCGGTGGCTTCAACTATTTTCACCATCAAGAATTTCGTGAATGCTGATCAAGTTGGGATGGCCTTGGTCGCTCCTGTTGTAGGTGCGCTGGTGATAGTTTTAATTTTTGTAATTGCGCCGTTAGAATCGGAGGCCGCCAAGCTTCCCTTTGCTCTTGGAGCTTACTTTGTCTCAATTGTCATTATCCGGCGGTTAATGCCGGAAAGGTATAGAACTCTTAATTTCGAGACATGACGGAAGAGATTTCTGCGTTTTTCAGATAGCTTGCCATAGCGCGAAAATGCATGCCCAAGACAGAGCGCAGACCGTAGTAATAAGCAGTATACTCACGCGCCAGCTAACAGGCTCTATGTCTTTCTGATGATTGCTGATGTCATGCAATGTACTCTCATTGGCAATCACGGGTTTGCTCTGAAATCGTGTTTTTTGTAAGCCACTGGTACTATGCACTATCTGCCCTCTCTTGACCCAAATGGTATGCGGGTTCATTTCTGATGCTTGTATATAGTCACGTGAGAGAGGGTTGCACGAAATTATTAATAAAACCTTAAATTAAGCAAAATCAGAGCGATCGATTAAGGCGAATTGAACGGATAGTTGTTGCAATGAATTGACTTGCCGTTTCCGATCGGAGTGTCGCAAGAGCCCTGCGTTTTCTAATACTGTCCCCGGCCTCTTTTAGAGCTGCGAATAGTCCTGAAAAAAATGCAGCTCGATGATCGCGAAGAGACCGCGGCTTTCCTACAATAAGGCTCATAAGGAGAGCAACCATTTGTGCTCCAAATGTACAGACCAAATAAACAGGGATTAACACTGCGGGCACATTTTTCAGGATAACTCTATAAGTATTGCGGGTTGTAAGCCGAACAGAAAATGCTGAAGCCTTGCCGCCGGAAGAAGCGCTACCCATATGATAAACAATAGCGCCTGGCACAAAAATACATGAATATCCAGCCATTTGGGCTCTAAGGCCAAGATCGATATCTTCCATATAGGCAAAGAAATCCGTATCGAAGAGGCCAATTTTTTCTAACATTTCGCGGCGGTAAACGGAAGCTGCGGCACAGGCACTTTGAACTTCTGTTATTTCATGTACATTATTTAGACGCCCACTTCCGATTTTGAATGAAACTCCAAACGGATAATACCCATCACCAAGTGAATCTATTTTATCACGGCTTTTGAAATCCATAAGTTGCGATGCACAGAAGCCTGCGTCGGTGCGTGTATCCATGGCAGTAACGATCGTTTCAAGCCATGCTGGATGGGCCTCCGTATCATTATTCAATGCTGCAATATATACGCCACGGGAATTTTCGATTCCGGTGTTTATAGCTGCGGAAAACCCTAGATTCTCACAATGCCGTAATACCACTACTTCAGGATATTCATCCTCTAACAGGTGAATGGATTGATCGATGGAACCGTTATCGACGATATATACAATGAAATCTTGAAATGTCTGTTTTCGAAGGCTGTCTAAGCAGAGCCGTAACAGGTGTTCGCCATTCCAGTTCGGGATTATCACCGAAACGGTCTCAATTCTATTTGTCATTAGACATTCTTACCCTGTATCAGCACTGAATAATTGTTACTTGCTCTAAAGAACGTCCATAGTGCCCAGTGCAGGAAGCGTACGGATAATGCGCTGGCACCATGTGTCGGCTGGAAGGCAATAATTTTAAAACCGGCCTTGTTGAGAAATTCTTTGACGGACGCCGGATCATAGCGTCGGAACTGATCTCGTTTACCTAAAAGGCGCCAGATCCAATGTGTTCTAGAGTTAATAAAATCAAAATAAATATATCCGTCTGGCTTCAAGAAAGGGCGGAGTCTTAAAATCAGGCTGTTCATTTCAAGCGCTTCTTCGAAGAAAACGTCATGTATGATCATTAAGTCGAAACTGCTTTCCGGGAACTCTATTGCCTTGGCATCTCCTTGTTGGAAAGAAGTATTTTTGATGTAGCCTTCTTCTTGTAAAATTTGATGGATAGGGGCAAATTCAGGAGTGTAATCGAGTGATTGTATTTTCTGAAATTGCAGGGATTCAACAAACAGTTCTGTCGCAAAAGGGCCGCATCCGACATTCAGCACATCCAACCCATGGCCTTTTATGTATCTTTGCAGAACCGACGCAAGTGTTCTTAATCGTTGTGTTCCCGCAAAGAACGACCCAAATCTGGAAAATTTTTTAGGCAGTTGGTTTTGAAGAATTTCAGCATACTGTTCGACATAATCAAGATTGCAAAGACCCTTGCCATCACAATGCTTGATATCTACTTGTTCATACGACATCCATGTCCCCCCAGGAAAAGCTCCAGACGTGAGGTTCCATTGCTGTATGGCCAGCTGATGTTATTTCGCGGGCAACCATTCGGAATTGTTTGGGATTAAACCGTTGAGGTACTTTTATGAAACCGCATCGTACTAACGCATCCGAATAAGGACTGTTTGGATGCTGTTGATCCACAAGGATTGATATTTTACTCTCCTGAGCAACTTTTGCGGCTGCATTGATAAGTTGTTCTGAGATTGCGATTTCGTTTCCTGCTACAGATAGCTCACAGATCAAGCCAGCAAGGGTACCAAAGACTTGTCTTGGACTGACGACTATGTAGCCTAACAGCTGATTGGCTGACGACGCGGCCAGAATTTTATATTGGTAAATCGGATGTTGAGTATATCGCCAATTCAAATATCGGGAACCACGATCCAAGTGTAACTTTCCATCGCTCATGATGGTTGTATTTAGCTCATCAAATCGATCATCAAAATGATCTAGATCTTCTAAGGTAATATCTTTGCTTCGCCGCCAGGATCGCACAGATGAATATACTGAGGTCAATCGTGCGGCAGAAGTCTTTAGGAGTTGAGTAGGTAAACTGTCATCGTTTTCGCTGGAAAAGCGAAAGCAGGGCAGGGGTCTTACAAACATTTGAGGTTTAAACAAAATTTGATAACCAAAATGCTTGGAGGTTTGCAAACGAACGGAGCTGTCGTTTGGAAAGCTGACCGCGAAATCGGCACCGAGATCTTTAGTGCGCTGGGAATGCGCTTTTATAATTCGAAATGGGACGCGGCTCAAATTACTTGTGGTGTCTGGATCCACCATGAAATCGACCCCTTGGCATCCGAGCAAGGTCTGCGTTCCTATCTGCGCAGGCCTGAGGATTAACCCGGCAAAACCAACGACTACATCGTCATGTATGGAAACGACGCCGCTTCCCATACCAAATGGGCAGTCCTGGAAAAGCCATTTAAAGAATGATTCATCTGTATGTGAATGATCGGCACCCCACACTTTTGCTCTTAGCTTGAGTACAGCTTTATCATCTTCGCCGGGGCGGTAGGGACGTTCAGACATTGACAAACTCCCCGGTTGTACCTTCCAACAACTGCTGATAAAGCGCTTCAGTCCGCATCACCATTGCATCTTGAGTGAACTCAGTACAAAGGCGATTATAGCCAGCTTTGCCGAGTGTTCTACGGGCGTTAGGGTCGCTAAGTAAATCTGAAATATTCTTGGCTAATTTTACAGGGTCACGGGCAGGAACCAGATACCCGGTATCACCGTGCAAGATTAATTCGGAAATACCACCCACATCTGTCGCAACAATTGGTAATTGCGCAGCCATTGCCTCAAGCAGGGAAATGGGTAATCCTTCTGAAACTGAAGAAAGCACGAAAAGATCGGAGGCGCTTAGAATGGCCGGAATATCGCGCCTCTCCCCGCAGAAATGTATGAATTCCTCGATACCAAGCTGTCTGGTTTGTGCCATTAGAGTATCGCGCAGTTCACCGTCGCCGATGATGGCAAGCCGGGCGCTGGGGTGTTCTTTTAAAACTCGGCTAAAGGCATTAATGAGGGTATCAATGCCTTTAAACCATACCAGGCGCGCAACACAAACAATAATGACTCCTTCGGCATTACCAAGAATTTCGCGCCGAAATTCTGTTTCCTTTTTGGCGCTGGCTTTAAACTCCTGAAGCCGGATACCATTGGTAATAACATGAACACGGTTTCCCGGTGCGACTTTGGCCCGGATGATTTTGTTCGCGACCATTTGCGATACTGTAATTATCGCATCAAAGCCAAGTGCGCTGATAATTTTGTCATAGGCCCAGAAGACGGCCTTCTTCCAATATTGCGGTATAGCGATAAAGCCAAGATTATGAGCCGTATTAACAACAATAATATCCCGGGAAAAAGTGCCGACAATGGCACCCAGTAAAGCGGCTTTGGACATATGTGTGTGTAGAATATTGAATTGGCCATCTTTCAATATACGGCGTAGGTTTTTTAATGCTTTCAGGTCCGATTTTACACTGACTAGCCGTTTCATTTGTAATAGATGAACCTTAACGCCAGAATTTTCTATATCTGCTAGATGATCTGCATGAATACTGTCGGTGATAAGCGTAACGTCGATGTTGCGGCCAAAACCATCAAGCAATGTCATAATATGATCTGGGACACCGCCAATATCCATGCGCGTTACAAGCATGGCCAGGCGAATGGTATTATTAGCTGGAATTTCGTGCGTAATCATGTCGCCGTACTGTCTTTAGCTTGGCCGTGGCGGGCAAATAGACTGTTTATTCTGCGCATTGTATTTCGGTACTTTACGGTATCGCGGAATCCCAGCCAGTCATATACCCCCTTCAATTTCAAACAAAATAGGGCGTGGTGATCGCTCGCGGACACTTCGGTGCGCATTAATCTCAATTTTGAGGTGTCTTTCCAGTTTGCTCCGGAACGTGTTGAGAAGCCCAACGAGTATCCTGTTTTCTCCGCGGCCGCGGCAACGCGTTCATTTACATCACCACCCGGATAAGCCAGCGATTTACATGATATGTTGAACGTTTTCTCTATCATGTCGCGGGATGCCTCTAGTTCACGAGTAAGTTCCTTATTGCCGAGTGTTGTCAAATCTGGATGAGAACAAGTATGAGAGCCAATTTCATGACCTTCTGCAAGCCATTGGCGGATAGCTTTTTCATTCATGAGTTGGCCTAATTCTGGAGGGTCTCCCATTGGCCAAACGGAATTATTGCGCCCAATCATTTCTGACACCAAAAACACTACCGCCGTAAATCCATATTTCTTCAGTATCGGCGCCGCAATTTCAAGGTTATCGGCATAACCGTCATCGAACGTGATCAACACAGTCTTTGTATCCATGCGTTGTTGTCCCGTCAGCATTTCTTCAAATTCGGTTAACGTTATTGAACGGTAGCCTTGTTGAGCCAAATGGGCCAGTTGCCGTTCAAACGCTGACTTTTGAACAGTTATCTCGCGTGAAACCATTCCAAGCTGTGAGAAAGAAAAAGAATTAATTCGATGATAGAACAGGACCCTCAAACCATCTTTTTTTCTAGGAAGCAGGAGACCTACAGGCGCCAAGGCATACTTGAGCACTATTTTGATGCTCAGCCTCGTTCGGGATAGAAAGGTACTTAAAGTAATCATGTAATTCAGTTCAAAGCCAAGTGTTTATTAACATAAACTGTTGCACAGGGTTCCGGAATTTCGTCCTTAAATTCGTGACGCAGTATGACAATGGTTGCCATTGAAAATGTATATTATTCAATTGAAGAACCATTCTTAGAGACATTAAATTCTACCCATTTCTCTTTTCTAACGCGCCCCCTCTGCGAACAAAACGATGCGGATAGTTTGAGCAATAATTGCAAGATCAAGCCAAATAGACCAATGCTTGATGTAGTAAATATCTAGCTGGGTTTTACGCATAGTTTCTTCTATGTTGGCGCTGTATGGGAGATTGATTTGCGCCCAGCCTGTTAACCCTGGCCTGACACGATGGCGCAAGCTATATCCCGGAATTTGTGCTTCAATTTCACTCACCATCTCGGGGCGTTCAGGGCGGGGGCCAACCAAAGCCATGTCACCGCGAATGATGTTAATTAATTGTGGTAATTCATCGATACGCGTCATACGGATAAAGCGGCCAATCCGCGTTACTCGTGTGTCGCCAATTGTTGCCCAACGGGCTTTCCCATCAGCTTCGGCATCTTGAAGCATTGAGCGAAATTTCAGAACAACAAACACGCGATTTAATCTGCCGACACGCTTTTGACGATAGAAAATCGGGCCACCATCATCAAGTTTGATCGCGATCGCAACGCTGATCATAATTGGCAGGACAAAAATAAGCCCGCAAAGTGCAATGAGTGTTTCAACCCAGTATTTGACGCTGCGCGCTATTGGATCATGGCGAATATGAGCAACATTATACTCGGCTTCTTCGATCCCTGACCAACGCGCGCATTGTTCTATGACTGCGGACATAGGTACTAGTACCTCACGATTCCCTTTTAACTGAACCAGCTTGTTATTGGCGTTCAATATTTCAAATTCCTGAAATGGTAGATCGACAATAATTTGGTCGATATCGGGTCGCATGCTTAAATCGTGGAGAATACTTTTTAGGTAATCTTTATCTTCTACAGAATTGACCTGTTTGCTTTGTACGATGACGAATTCAGAAGGAACAGTTCTGGAAATCATTCCTGAAAAAACCGATAATTTTGGTTCTGATCCTACAAGTGCAATGCGGCGCTTTCTGGCGAATCTATTGTAATAAAAACAAATGGTAGGGCGTGCAGCTAGCAGAACCGCCAGCAGAACCACATGTATAATAAGGAATTCATGGGTAGATATATCACTATTGAGCAGTCTGGCCCCGGCAATAGGCCATCCAGCACAGAGCCAAATTAACAAACCTGCCGTCAGCCCGCTTTTCAGGAGTCTCGTGCCATGAATGTAGACACGCTGATAAAGACCCATAACAAATAAAAATGCCAAAATTACAACGCTATATATTACCGCAGGAAGAATTGGCATGATAGGAGTAAACAGGGTGTTGTTATTCTTATTCCAACTCTCGCTAATATTGAACGGTGCCGTGAAATTAGTGAGAATTCCAACGGCGGCCCCAAGAATAATCAAATCAACTAATAATAACGTTTGGGCTGTTTTCGGAACACTGATGCTTGCGATATTCATTCGGATCCCTCCCCAACGCGCGTAATATTATATTAGATTATTTTAATTATTTACGCGTTATAGTTAAAAAGTGCGCAATAAAAATCATTATGGTTAATAAATAGTTTCACGACTTTTCTCGAGAATAAGGCAATTGAAAGTACGCAGTCAATATACAACGTATGATAAAACAATAAAAATCTAATTTTTTGAGGGGAGGGAGCGATTGTTCAATAGTATTTACTATTATGTAGTAGACGAGAATAAGAACCTAATATTTCTACCGCCCTAGTTTTTCAGTAACAGGATGTAGAGGTCAATCTGGATATGGTTTGCTATAAGTTTTCTTAAGTCAAGATTTTCTCACTCTGCTAATATACCGCTGGCGCTATCGATTGAGGTAGACTTCGGCACGCAAAGTAGATTGGAGCTTTTATAACCTTTCCGGTTTTTTCAGCTCTTTAAATTGCCGTAGTTTATCTTTTAACTTTCTTGCATTATTGACCATCGTCTACTTCTCCGAGCAATTTAATTTACTCGAACAGACCCAGGAGACCTCTCTTTCCCATATTTAGCTCCCGGGTTCTTGATGCCACGCGACAGGATTACAGCCGATGCCAGGAAAACGCCAAAAAACAACGTGGTAATTGTGTAAAGGAGAATGTTTGCGACGGTTAGCCCACTTAATAAATAAGCGGAAACACCACCGAATGACCCCAGAGTGAGTGTGCGGGCCTGTGTTGATTGTGTCGTTTGCAGGATTTTGCGGATAATACTAAAGTATACTACGAGTACAAAAAAGAACGCGGTTAGTCCTATCAGCCCAGTCTCCGCGGCTAGAGTAATGTAAATATTTTCCAGTGTTGTTACTCGCTCAATGTGCTCCCACGGATATTCATACATTGGTCCGATCTGGTTATGCCTTATGGACTCAACATGGTGTGCTGGATAAGCACCGTAGCCGATACCAATAATCGGATTATCCTGAAAAATGGCAAAACCATTTTCCCAAAGGCGAAATCGTAGAGAAACATTGTCAGACCCTTGAAGCCTGTTCATTAGTCTTTCACTGAATATCCAGGGTGACGCCAAAACCACGCCAACTAATAAGCAGAAGGCGCCAGTAGCTACCCATCGCCGAAGTCGTTTCTCAAAAATAGTCAGTATGATTATTGTAATAATCAGGGCTAAGGTCGGGCCACGTGAGAATGTAACCACAAAGCCTGCAAAGATAATGAGCGTGGCAAGGCCATAAACCAACCTTCGTGACAGCCGTGTCTGGTTCACAAAGCTGAGCATGGCGAAAGGTAATAGCATGATCATGAAAGCGGAAAGTTCTAAGGATTGAGTAAAGAAGCTAAAAACTCGATAGGGCTCTGATTCTAGGTCGCCAAGTTCCCTGTTGCCCTCAATAAGATACCAAAGAAAAAAGTCTTCGTCTTTTGAAATTGGAGGCGCAAATAAATCAACCATGATGTTAGAGTGTGTGAAAAACTCATGGATAGATAAAATTCCATTAGCGACTCCGGCGATAAGTAGTACATCGAACACCAGTTGAAGCGACTTCTCATCTGGCACCGTTCGAAGGAGCGAAAAGAAAAGCAGCATAGGAATTAGGGCTGCTTTTATCCACATTGGTAGTGCGGTAGGCGCTGAAATACCGACAAGTATAGAAAATAACAATACACCACAATATATGAGTAAAGACTGGGTCAGTATTCCCCCATATTCGCCCATTTCTATTTTCTCTGGTTTCAGCATTTCCTTCAGTACAAGTATTCCGATAAATGCTACCAGCAGCATAAGTGGCGGGGGAACAGAAGGAATGCCGGGGATTGGAACTCGTATGTAAACCGGTATCAGTATTTGCGATAGAATGACAATACTTAGCGAAGCGACAGTATGCTCAAGGGTTAACCAGACAAAAAATATACCGAATAAAAAGAGAGCCAATCCTGCGCCAACAATAAAGGGGCTGACGAACGATGCAGCCAGGCTGATCAGTCCGCATATTCCCAAAACCGTTAAAATCAGAAAGCCATACATCACGCTACCGGGTGAAATATATCAGGAGCCATTCTGTTCAAACAAATTTCTTTTAAAGCTTGCCCTCCGGTCGAGTAAGTTGGAACCATCGGCAGGAATATCGGTTTTCCCAGAGGTTTCCGTCTGACGTGCGGTCTCTTCTGATACGTGATCTGCTTCGCTGGATGATGAAGCAGTGGTTAAATCGTTAAAGCTTGGAGGGTGGAATGCATAGATCCAGCGGATGAGTAGAACCCATTCAACAACTAAAACGCCAATCAAGGCTATTACAGCGGCCAACGCAAAACCTATAGCAACAAGAACGAGCCGAGTAGGCTTTTGTGGAAATAATGGAACAGCTGGAGCATCTATAATATGAACAAGAATTTGGTTGTCACGATCAAAAAATGTTTGACGATCTTTCGCTGCCTTGCTGTAGGTTTCATATGAGGTTGATAGCAAGCGCACTTGTCGGGAAAGCCAGTTATAACGTGGTTCAATTTCGAGCAGTCTCTCCAATTCGGCACGATCCTGCTCTATCACATAGGCTAGTGCTTTTAATTCTTCATTCAACACTTCTCTTATGCTTGCTATTTGTGCATCAAGGCGGAGAACATCTCGCTGGTTTTTTGTAAAACTGGCTGCAAGTCGTACCCGTTCATTTAACAGTGCGTTGAGATTAGCATTTTGTTGAAGTATTTGCGGAGGGGCATTTGGACCGGTGATTGTAAAGATCATGTTGCCCGGTTCATCCTCACTCGCATTCGAAGATTTCGCAAGAGATGACAAAGTATCGAGGCGCTCCAGAATTTGTGATTTTTCTAGGGCAATATCAACAACACCATTCTCAACCATAAAATCGGTAAGTGCGCGCTCCGCTTGCTCTAGCTCCTTGTTGAGTTGTTCTGTTTGTTCTAGATAGATTGTAGCGCCCTCGGATTTAGCGCGTAAATCGGCGAGGCGTTTTTTATAGATGTTGATAAAAGTATCGAGGACAACCTTGGGAGCTTCGGGGTTTTTTGATGAAAAACTTACTTCTATCACCTGTGACTTACGCACCGGGAATATGTCGAGGCCGCTTTCAATTGTTTGTATGTTCTTGTGGTGTGGATTGTCAGGATTTATCAGGAGCATTTTCACCAGCAAAAGCTTGATGTTTTTAGTCACTGAATTGACGATATCCGACACAAGGCGAATATACCACTTCGAAGATGGCGTTTGTTCAAACACCCAGGCTGGAACTGAATTAACCAACTCTTCAGCGAGTTCCCGTGTTCGCATCAATTCCACTTGAGAGGCGACAAATTCTTCCGATCGCAATGTTGCGACGCTATTGCGTTGTTCGGAATGCGTTGTGTCAAGCCGCGGAGAGGTAAGTGAGACAAAAATAGTAGCAGTGGATTTGTACCATTGCGATTTTAAATATGCACCCGCGGTTGCGGCCAGAAAGCAGACCATAAAAATCGAAAGGTACAAGCGGCGCCTTTGGACAAGGGTTCGGCCAAGTCGTATGAGCAGTTCGTTAAAATCCATGCAATATCCTCAAAAAAGAATGGCGCACAAGATCGGATGGGTTGAACTTCCTAATAATCATAATATTAGTGATGCATTTGTTTAATTTAATGTCCAGAAAAAAACAGCACATTCTGATATATATGTATAAGTATCTATAATTCCTCTGGTTGATTTTTATATTCACTGGCCTGCTTGTCAACTATCTAATATTAAACAAATTCTTGAAAAGTAACCAGTTAGCTTTTTTGCTATTTTTGCGGGAGAATCTTGACAGGGGGTAAGGGGGCAGAGATGCCAGTGTATTATCCATTTCGAGGCTAATTGGCGTGGGCCTTTAGGGTGTGTAGATCAAAGTATAAGGCACAATAATTATATTTCATGCTAAGCAGTAGAACCAATATGTTTTGATTTTAGTGTCAATATGAGTAAGACATTAAGAAAATTGTAAATATTGCAATGCGTGTGGGTTGCTTTGGAAGTTTGATTTTTACCGGCTCATTAGAGGTAACCTTCAGTAGTTTTTTGATCGGGCAATTTGAATGATAAGCGCGGCTAAAAGTATAACACATCAACATCTCTTAAGTGTCTTAAACACAGAGACAGAAGGTTTTTCTGAGTTAAGGCGGCTTAGAATTTTGGATATTGGGTGCGGTGATGGGCATCTGATAAACTATTTGATGGAAAATATTGCAGTCCTAAATCCAAACTTAAATTTCGAAATTTTTGGATTTGATGTTGATGATCATGGAGTGCAATCAGAAGGATATTTTGTAAAAACAATAGAGGTTTTAGAGGAAAGATTTCCAGACATTGCGTGGGAAGATAGATTGTGCGTTTTCTCTGCAAGAGATACATGGCCGTATCCTGATGATTTTTTTGACATTGTCATTTCAAATCAAGTTGTCGAGCATGTTGATGATCACAATTTGTTCTTTTCAGAGATTAAGAGAACCTTATGTCCTGACGGTTTTTCTGTTCATCTATTTCCCTTAAGGCACAATATTTATGAAAGTCATTTGCACTTACCATTAGTACATATGATTTCAAATCATGATTTCATGGTGTCTTACATAAAGGTTTTGAGTAAAATTGGACTTGGAAAATATAAAAATCACAATAAATCCAAAGCTACGCCGTTGAACGAGTACGCTAAAAGTCATGCGGACTTCATATTCTTTTTTACGAACTATCTGTCATATTCTGAGGTTCTAAAATTGGGTAAACGGCATTCTCTGCCGGGCTCATTTCGGTATACGCAAGAGTTTTATTGGGCAAAATTGCGATCAATCTTTGGTTTTAAGCCTATATATAAGTTCAAAAAGAACAGATCTGCCGTTGCCGATTGGTTCGCCATTTTTCTATTGAAATATGTTGCTGCCGTTACGCTTGTTCTTAACAATAGCGAAGACTACACTAAGAAGTAGAGGCTCTCAGTCGGTTAGCCTGGAGTAGGGGGGGCATCGCATCAAATGGGCTCAATTGATCAGGTGGCCCGAACTTAAGCATCTTTCCGGCTCTTTATGTGGCAGAATGAGGATTATCTTCAGCCTGATTGCTAGATCGCTCTTGATTTTCTCGCCACCAAATTACTGTGATAATGCCAAACGAGTATTATTTACGCCTATATCAAGTATTCTTTTAATATGGTCGCTGCTGTTCTTCTGTTTCGATTGGGGGAATGTTTGCCCGTTCTTCTTCCGGCGCGCCGCAAAGAATTTCAACTGCCCGATCTGCAGCGTCCTGAAAAGGCTCTAGGATAATATCAGCGCCGGCGCCAATTAGGTCTTCAGTATCTGTTGTCGAGTGGGATGTCGCCGCAATGCGTCCTCTAAAACCGGCTGTTCTGGTAAGCTGAAGGAGAGTCATGCGAGTGTCTTCATGGGAGAGACCAAGAGGATGCTCGGGAACTGTCGAGACAATCCACTCCGCTCGTGAGAGCGGCAGCGCTGTTACGAATTCGGGATCAGTTGCATCTCCGAACTCAACATCGAGACCAAGCTCACGCCAGCGCCGAACGGCGTAAGGATTAAAGTCCACACCGAGCACGGGAATGCCCCGTTTTTTAAGGCGCACGCCAATGGATGTGCCAAAACGGCCCAGACCAAAAATGATTACAGGATAGGTTCCCTTGTCATGCGTTCCAAACTCACTCGGTTCTCGGGGGGTCTCCTTACGTTCAAATATGCCTAGGATCGGCTCAAACAGACCGTAAAGCTTGTGCGAATAGGTAATCATATAAGTTGATGCCGCAATAGTCACAAGCCCGACCAAGGTTACAAGTCCGAGTGCTTCTTCCGCAACTTGTCCAAGTGATACGCCCATAGCAATGAAAATTAGGGAAAACTCGCTAATTTGCGCCACTGTCAGGCCGGCGAGGAACCCCGTACGCTTGCGATAGCCCATGGCTCCCATGATTGCGAGTACAATCATGGGATTACCAATCAAGACAAACAGAGAGAATACAATCGCCGCAGAAACATGGGCTCCGAGAAGGGATAGATCCAGTGTTGCCCCCAAGGCGATAAAGAAAAACAGCAATAGAAAATCGCGAAGAGGCGCCAAACGGGCTGCAACTGTCTCCCGGTAAGGCGTTGACGCCAGAGACACACCGGCAAGCAAACCTCCGACTTCCTTGCCCAGTCCGACGAAATCTCCAATTGCTGCGAATATTGCGGCCTGTGCGATCGCAACAATTACCAGAAGTTCAGGCGCACGAGCGAGCCGTTCGGTCAGTGGGTTTGCAACGTAACGAACAAACAGCATCACCAGGCCGACCATTGCAACGCCGGAAAATAAGACGATCAAAATGTCGCTATTTCTGAACTCGTCATCCGTGCCGATACCCACAGCGGACAGAACGATCATTGCAAGAACGACAACAAGATCTTGAACAATTAAAAAGCCAAGTGCGATCTGGCCGTGAAGGGAATCAATCTCTCGTTTGTCTGATAGAAGTTTCACAATGATGATGGTGCTGGAGAATGTGAGCGCCACTGCAACATAAAGGCTGGTAATAGCGTCGAAACCAAACGCAAGTCCAATCAGAAATCCAAAAATTGATGTGAAGGCAACCTGTCCTAGCCCCGTCATCAAAGCCACGGTACCAAGAGACCGGATTAATTTAACATCAAGCTTTATACCAACGAGAAACAACAGCACGGCAATGCCAAGCTCTGATAAAAGACTGATTTGCGCATCGGAGTGAACCATGTCGAAGCCGGAAGGACCTGCAATCAGCCCCACAGCGATAAAGCTGACAATCAGGGGTTGGCGTAGAATAATACCGATAAGGCCAATTCCTGCGGCCAAAACGAGAAGGACAGCGACTTCTCCAAATACAGAATGAGTAATGATTTCTGACAACTAAAATCCCTCGTTAGCTATTCTTAGGCCTCTAACGCTTGATGATGATTTCTCTGTCTACGAAAAGTTGTGCATCGACAGAAGCTGGTCCAATTATTTTGCGCAATCCGCTATTCCTGTTCAATTTCTATTTCCTTCGGTCGGTTATTCTTAAGTCAGGGGGGTATCAGACCAATAAAAAGCTGAAAAAGCTCACTTTTTTCCGCCACCAGGGCGCCGCTCACTCGCCATTTTTGATCGCCAATTAACCTGTTCTATGGTACCATAGAATGATTGGATTATTGAAGGTAGAATTTACTATGCGAATTGTTATTCGCATTTAAATTGTGGTGCGAAATGAAAAGCTTACTCGTGGCAACCGATTTTTCCGAACGTTCTGACAGAGCGATCCGCCGGGCGACATTGCTCGCGCGAACCTACGATGCGGCGGTTATGCTTATTCATATAGTTGATGACGATCAACCAAAACGCCTCATTAAGGCGGAAGAGCAGGCAGCAAGTAAACTTTTGGAGGAACAGGCAAGGTCTCTGCGTGAAATTGACGGGCTTGAATGCGAGTTCCGTATCGCGCTTGGCGACCCATTTGAGAAAATCATGCAAATAGGACGTGAGGAAGATGTTGATCTGGTGATCATCGGACCACATCGCCGGCAAATCCTGAAAGATGTTTTCGTGGGAACAACAGCCGAGCGGATAATCCGGACAAGCGATCGGCCAGTGCTGATGGCAAACGCAGTTCCAGCAGGTGCTTACCGACAAATATTGATCGCGACTGATCTTTCTGACTGCTCAGGTGATGCCCTTCGGGCCGCAGTGGGGCTCGATTTAATTAAAAAGTCAGATGTATCCGTACTCCACGTTTTTGACGCTCCACCAACCGGATTAATGAATAGGGCATCTTTGAGCGATGACCAGATACAAGACTATCTGTACAATGAAGAACAACGTGCATCCTTAGATTTATTAGCATTTCTGGTGGAGCATGATTTAAGGTCAGTGCCTTCTATTCTTAAACCCGCGATTTCGTCAGTCGAGGAGGTCATTCTATCCGCCGCACGAGAAATTTCTGCAGAGGTCATCATCATAGGTTCGCGCGGCAAGACAGGGTTGGCAAAAACTCTTCTGGGCAGCACTGCGGAAAAGCTGTTGTGCGTGTCGGATCATGATATTCTGGTCGTGCCACCCAGACTTCAGGACTAATGCGCTCATCCATGCGGAATGAACTGCAGGGCAGCACTATAATTACGAGAGGGTATATCTTTACCTAAGACTTGAACCTTTAGTTGTAGCAGATTGCTCTGGCACCGGTATCTCAACCTAAATTCGGTAACCGGTTTTTTCTTAGTAAGACGTTAAATTCCGCACCAAACAAGCTCAATCACATTTCGTTTAACTGTACCCTGTATAGTAGTCTTGGTCGCCGCTATTGTGCTAATGTCTATACCGTGAACTGTATATGGGGATTAAGGATATGAGGCTGCTTGAACGTAGTGTGGCGGCTCCCGTTCATCCCCTTAAGACCCATGAGAAAATACTAAACAAGGAGGTAGTAGAGTGACATTTCTCTCGCGGCATAGCCGGTCTCCTAATGACCAGATTCCAGTGAAACCAGAGGAGGATATCTGATGAAATCTATATCGCGACGTGACTTCACTATGGCGGCCGCGTCCTGCGCAGCGGTGCTTTCAATGCCGATTGGCCAGGCCGCACTGGCAGCTCCAGGTTTCAGCTTGACTTACTTCGACGCCCGACCCGGATCCCGTTCACGCGACCTGGCTTTTGATCGCGATGGTATGGTCTGGTATTGCGGTCAGCGTGACGGGACGCTGACCCGGCTCGATCCCGCGGATGGATCGTTGCATCCGGTTTCACTCGGCGATAATGCAGCGCCACATGGCGTGACGCTGGGTCCGGACGGGGCCATGTGGGTAACGGAGGGGGGGCAGAACGCCATCGCCCGGCTCGATCTGGCATCAGGCGATGTCGATTTGTTTCCGCTGCCCACGGAATTTGCACGGGCTAATCTCAATACCGGTACATTCGATCTTGATGGCATATACTGGTTTACCGGGCAAAACGGAGTTTATGGCCGTGTCGATCCTGCAACCGGCAAGCTCGATGCCTGGCCGAGTCCCGGCGGGCCCGGCCCGTATGGGATCACGGTAACGCCGGGCGGCGATATCTGGTACGCCTCTCTCGCCGGAAACCATATCGCGCGCATCGATCCCGCGACCGGACAGACAACTCGGGTCGACCCCCCGACGCCAAGGCAGGGAGCGCGCCGCGTTTGGACGGATTCGCGCGGGCGGTTATGGATCAGCGAGTGGAACAGCGGCCAGGTGAGCGTGTATGACCCTGCCGAAGAATCTTGGCAGCAATGGAAACTGCCGGGTACTGGGCCGCGTGCCTACGCCGTTTATGTCGATGAGCGCGACAAGGTCTGGCTAACCGATTTTGGTGCAAATGCTATCGTTATGTTCGATCCGGAAAGCGAGAGCTTCAGCAGCTTTCCAAGTGACCGGGCAGGCGCGAACGTCCGCCATCTGATAGGGCGCGCAGGCGAGGTTTGGGGAGGTGAATCCGGTAATGATCGCATCGTGCGTATTCGGTTCGGGGATGCTGCATGAAACCATTTTCAATGGTTATCGCCCTGATTGGTTTGAATGCTCCAATCTCAGGGGCGATTGCCGGAGAAGTTGCTGGGCGTGAGGCTTTTGCCCCCTGTCGCGCCTGCCATAGCCTGAAGGCGGATGCCGGGGTTATGGCCGGACCGTCGTTGTCTGGCCTGATCGACCGCGCAGTTGGCGGAGATCCGGAATTTGATTATTCTCCGGTTCTGCGCGCTGCGAATTCCGCCGGCGAGGTCTGGACCCCTCAACTGTTGGAAGAATTTCTCGCGGATCCGGAAGGAGTGTTTCCAGGCATGTGGATGTCCTATCCGGGCATACGGGACGAGGTTGAGCGCGCCGCTTTGGCACGGTATATCGTTTCGGTATCCAACCGTGATTCCTCGTCTGCGCAGCAGAAAAAGGAATGAGTCGGATATAGTATACTGCCCATGCGCAGTATCGAGCGCATTGGACCTCATCAAAAAGGTTAAAGCGGGGCAGGGCACTTGGCTTCCGTAGATCAATCCTATGAAAATGAACCCACTACGTGACATGCTCTAAGCTGGCGAGCAACTCGGACCCACCATAACCCTAATCCGCGTGAAGAAATTTTCGCCATCCACCGAAATTTGTAATATCAGTGGCGCCCTCAAGTCCGGCGGCTTCACAGATGAAACCGTTTACAGCTGTCCCATCGGAAAGAGATACCGTGCCAATTCCCAACGGTGCCGGGATGCCTCGAATGAATTCCCCGAACTCCTTCACAGGAATTGCCCAGATTTCCAGATCGATCATGGTCCCCTTTTTATTTCGCACTAGGCCAGGGCGATAAGGAGGGCCGCCAGCAAGACTATAGAGACGATAAATTGGTGCGGTCTTGGCGTCCTTCAGAAACCGACCGCCGAGTTTAGTAAGCTCGCCATTCAGCGGCAGGCCGGACATATGTGCGCCCACGGCCGCTAGGCAGATTTCATCTTTGGAAACGACCGGGTTGTTCTGTGGTGGCAGCGGTTGTGTCCAGTTGGTTGCCCCGAGAAGAACCCCGGAGCGGTAATGCAGAAGCGCAGCGAGGCTAGCAACAACGGCATCCTTGCCGGCTTTGGCGAGAAGGGTAACACTTCCCGGCCGTCCATCTGTGCGGGTGGTTACAGGAACGGCAATTCCGCAAAGATCGAGAAGATTTACAAAATTGGTATAGGTGCCGAGCCGCGCATTTGGACCGATTGGATCTTCTTCGAGGTCTGCGAGCGAATAGAATGTCGGAATTGAGGGAACGCAGAAAATATCTACAGAATTGATAAGCGGGGCGATGATGCGCTTCAGTTCTTGAAGCTTATACATTCCGCAGAAAGCATCTGCTGCGGATAATGATTCCGCTTTGCTGACAATGGCGCGCGTTACTGGAAGGATCGCCTCGGGATTTTCCCGCAGAAGATCGGCGATGACAGTGAAACGCTCTGCGACCCACGCACCTTCATACAACATATTTGCAATGTCATAGAAAGGGGTAAAGTCGATCTCGACAATTTCACCGCCAAGCGCTGTTATGGCGGCGAGAGCAGCATCGAAGGAGTTGGACTGGACAGCATCTCCAAAGAATTCCCTTGTTTCGACTGTCGGCACACCAACGCGAAAGCCTGGTCGCATTTCCTGTAAACCATTTACAGGAGTTTCGCGTGAATAGGCATCCAGCGGATCATAGGCGCTTGCCGACTGAAAGGCGCGATAGGCATCCTCAACTGTCAGGGCAAATATTGAGATCGTATCAAGGGTCCTGCAGGCCGGAACGACACCTGATGCCGATAACGCACCAAGGGTTGGTTTGAGGCCGACTATATTATTTAGTGCGGCGGGCACCCGCCCTGAACCTGCAGTATCGGTACCAAGTGAGAAGCTGACTAACCCCAAGGCTACTGCGACGCCGGATCCCGAACTCGATCCACCGGGGACAATTTCCGGATCAATGGCATTTTTGGGTGGTGGGTATGGTGAGCGAATGCCCACCAACCCCGTCGCGAATTGATCAAGGTTTGTCTTGCCAATCAGGATAGCACCGGCTTCTCTGAGCTGGGCGACGACGAAAGCATCCGCATCGGCATCATATTCATATGCTGGACAGGCCGCGGACGTCGGTAAGCCGGCAACGTCAATGTTGTCCTTGACGACGAAGGGTATCCCCCAGAGTGGCTTCGTAACTGGATCGAATGCACCAAGCTTTTCCGCCTCCCCCTGGGCTGCATCCTGGTCGACCAACTTCAGGAAGATGCCGGGATCAGCGGCTTCCTCTATGCGTCGATAGCATTCTGCAATTATTTCAGAAACATGTGTTCCATCGGCATAGGCGCGATGCAGGCTGTTAATGTCAAAGGATATATCAGTCATCGGCATTGCTACTTTTAGAAATTACTACTGGTTCATCGACAAAGACGACTGGCTGTTGCCATTGAATAAGAACGACGCAACCCTCATCGGACCAGACGGCATGTTCGCTACCATCGGGATTGGCAACATAGGTTCCCTTTGTATAGTGACCGTTCACATCGCTTTGTGATCCGTCGAGAACGAGAATGGTTTCTAAACCTGCGTGGCGGTGCCTTGGCACCTGCGCGCCCGGTGCATATTTCAGCAAGGCGATCCCAGGTTCACCTTTAAGCAACCAGCAGATTTCCACGCCTGGCTGGAAGGGTTCAAAAATACAGTCTTTCCACCCGTCGGGAACGAGCTCACTGAATATGGCCGGTTTGGTCACTAATTGCCTCCAAAATTTTATCGTTATCTGTTGCCCAGCCGACGATTCTGTCTGCGCAAACCTCAAGAGTGTCTATTTCCAAGTGCCGTTTGTCATGGCAACTGGCTGATGAAAGTAGCGCTGTTGGAGACCGTCCCGAAAACGCCGCCCTGCATCTTGACCATCTTGACGGCAGCGGCGTGGTTGCCGGGATCAGTAGCTGCACAGCAATCCTCCAGCAGCAGGCATTCAAATCCCCTGTCGTTGGCTTCGCGCATTGTCGTATGGACGCAAACATCGGTCGTGATACCGGTCAGGACAATATTCTCGATCCCGCGGACGCGCAGCATCAACTCGAGATCTGTTGCACAGAAGGAACCCTTGCCGGGCTTGTCAATGATTGCTTCATCGGGGAGGGGAGCCAGTTCATCAATGATTTCCCAGCCGGGTTCTCCGCGGACAAGGATTTTGCCGCAAGGGCCCGGGTCCCCAATGCCAGCCCCGATTTGTCGGGACCGCCATCGCTTATTGGCAGGGAGGTCGGCAAGATCAGGGCGATGGCCTTCACGGGTGTGGAAAATATGATAACCCTTGGCGCGCATAGCGCCGAGGACATTGGAAATGGGCTCAATGGGTGCTCTCGTCAGGCTGAGGTCGTATCCCATCTGGTCAACATAACCGCCAACCCCGCAAAAGTCGGTCTGCATGTCAATAACTATGAGCGCCGTATTTTCAGGCTTTAGATCGCCATTATAGGGCCAAGGGTAGGGATCTGCTTCTATGACACTCATGTCGCCAACTCCAATATTGAACCTGTGTTCGTCGTCTGTTTATTCATAAGAACCTTTAATTCGTAATGCTCAATTCAGCAGGCGCGCCGGTCATCGACGTCGAGGGACGGTTCACCGGTGAAAATTACCTGACAGGTGATTATCGGATCGATAGCCCGCGCTCCCAGAAAGAAGCAGTTGATTTTAAAATATTACGGCGGGAGATTTTGTATTGGATACTCATCGAAACTCTCCTGAAATTGAGCGATTTGAAAATATTTTGCACGGCGCGTCTCAATTGCTTGAAATTTCACGCCTGAGCACAATCTTTCATCTCTGATAAAGTTAATTTTGCAGGTGCGAGTGCATCTGTCTCCTGCTATATATTCATCAAGACGCTGCAAAAAATGCAGCAGTAGCTGCTCCGGGAAGGGCACTTATGAAGCATCTGACCAGTATACGTTATATCGATACTGTCGCCCGTATCGGGTCAATCCGAAAAGCAGCAGAAGTACTGGCGATAACGTCCACTGCTTTGAACCGCCGCATTCTGGCCATAGAAGAGGAACTTGGCGTTCCCATTTTCGAGCGGCTGCCACGCGGTGTGCGGCTCAATAGTGCCGGGGAAATCTTCGTTCATCATATTCGCAATCAGCTTTCGGACATGGAACGGGTCAGATCCCAGATTGCCGATCTCTCAGGCATCCGGCGGGGACATGTGTCAATTGCCTGTAGCCAGGCTTTGCTTCCCTATTTCCTACCGCAGCAAATTGCCATCTACAGAAAAGAGCATCCGGCGGTAACATTTGGCGTTTACTTGCGTGACAGAGCCGCGGCCGAGCAGGCGCTTGTCGATCATACCGCCGATCTCGCGCTAGTATTCGAACCCGTAAGGCTTGCGGAATTTCAGACAATCCTAACAGTCCGCCAGCAGGTCTATGGCGTGATGTCCGAAAACCACCCGCTGGCGAACGAAGAAACACTGCGGCTGCGGGATTGCCTTCAACACCCGATTGCCTTGCCGACCAACCCCTATGGTGTGAGGTACTTGATGGAACTGGCTCTCGTGGACTCGGCCATAGTCCTGAACCCGGTTATTGAATCAGACAGTTTCGAATTCCTGCGCAATCATACGCTAACTGAAGGGGTCATATCGTTCCAAATTCCGATTGGCCTGCCAGTGGAAGATATTCCCAAAGGATCCGTCGCGCGCCCGATCGACCTTCGTGATGTGCCAACTGGCCTGATTTATATTGGCCAGTTACGCGGCCGTACTTTGCCTGTTGCCGTGGCGCGTTTCGCCGATCAAATAACCAAGGCACTCCAAATTCGCTACGAGTAAAGTGGCTTGTCGCCTAAACTTTCCCATTGAAATATTTATCCGATGCATTTTTTGCAGCATTGCTGAAAAAAAATAGCAGCATACTGCAGCGCTATATCCTGCTGTAGTGCTCCTTGAGAAATGGTCGCATGGAATTTTGTTCCCGCAGGCCGCTATACGAAAGACCTTGAGCTTAAAATCGACATGAGTTCTATCCAGGAGACGAAGCATGCGAAGAAGAGATTTTCTTAAAACAATGGGCGTTGCCAGCAGCGCCGCTGTAATTCCATTTCTAAAATTTTTGCCGGCAGAAGCGGCGGGAAGGGACGATACGCTTGTTGTTGTTAGCGGAAACGGTCCGAACAGCATGGATATTCAGCGCAAAGGCACAAACCGGCCCAGTTACCAGATTGCTGTCAATCTGTATGACCGGTTGGTAGGTTACTCAACGAAGACACTGGCCAACGGCACCTTGATGTATGACTATTCCAAACTGGAGCCAGAGGCCGCGGAATCATGGGTTGTATCGCCGGACGGAATGACGATTACCTTTAAGATGCGCAAAGGCGCAACCTTCTGGGACGGCGCTCCCATTACCGCCTATGACGTGAAGTGGTCATTTGACAGGGCTGTCAGCCTTGGCGGATTCCCAACGGTGCAGATGAAAGCCGGTTCGCTGGAAAAACCTGAGCAGTTTGAAGCTCTCGATGCGGATACTTTTGTCATTAAGCTGACCCGCCCCGACAAGATGACACTGCCTGATCTAGGCGTGCCAGTACCGATTATTTTTAATTCCGAGCTGGCGAAAAAGCACGCGACGGCCGACGATCCCTGGGCAACCGAATATTTGCATCGCACACCTGCAGGCAGTGGCGCCTTTATGCTGGAGCGCTGGGATCCAGGCCAGCAGGTTGTATATAAACGATTTGAGGGATGGAAGAACGGTGAGTTACCTGGAATATCGCGCGTGATTATCCGTGAAATTCCATCGGCCTCGACGCGCCGTGCATTGCTTGAAAAGGGCGACGCAGATGTCTCCCTCGAAATGCCGCCAAAAGATTTCGCGGAGCTAAATGCGTCCGGTAAATACACAATCACCGGCGTGCCAATCGAAAACTCCATGATCTCCATTGGCCTGAATTTGAATTTTGAGCCTTTCGCCAACAAACTGGTCCGTCAGGCAATTGCCTACTCAGTACCTTATGACCAGATTTTCAAGCAGGCAGCTTTTGAACGCGGAATTCCGTTATGGGGCGGCAAGTCCCTGACACCGGCGACAATCGAATGGCCGCAACCGTTTCCGTATAATACGGATTACGACAAGGCGAAGGCTCTGTTGACGGAAGCCGGTTACGAGCAGGGGTTTGAAGTCCCCCTATCTTTTAATCTTGGTCTCGCGCAATGGTCAGAGCCTATGTGTTTGCTGCTTCAGGAAAGTCTTGAGAAAGTTGGAATCAAGGCAACGATCGAGAAGATTCCGGGCGCAAACTGGCGAACGGCGGCATTGGTCGAAAAGAAACTGCCAATGCACATCAAGGACTTTGGCGGCTGGCTGAACTATCCAGACTATTATTCATTCTGGGTTTATCAGAAGGATCGGCTATTCAACTCGATGAATTACTCCAATCCGGAAGTCGAGAAAATTACGGATGCCACTTTGAAAATGGAAGTGAGTGATCCGCAATATGAGCCGAATATTAAAAAGCTCCTGAGTATCTTCTTTGAAGATGTTCCGTTGATCCCGGTGTATCAGCCCTATCTTGATGTTGCGATGCAAAAAAACATCACAGGCTATCAATATTATGCTCACAGGCAGCTTGATTGCCGCTCTTTCAACAAGGCGAGCGTATAAAAATCGTCGCTTAAATATCGTCAAGGCCGTGGGTTGGAAATATGAAACGCAATGACAAGCTCCGCATAATCTTTGGACGCCTTACTCAGGCTATCCCTTCGATAATTGGTATTATCATTGTGACGTTCATTCTGACCCGCGCCTTGCCGGGCGATCCGGCAGTCTATTTTGCGGGACCGGCGGCCACCGAGAAGTCCATACAGGAAATCAGGACATCTCTCGGCTTAGACAAAAGCATGCTTGAACAGTTCTGGATTTACGCGAGCAACCTTGCCAGCGGGGACCTTGGCGTGTCGGTCAGCACGGGACTGTCGGTCAAGGAAGAGTTGATCAGGCGACTGCCAGCCTCTTTGGAGCTTACATTCCTGGCTCTCTTGTTTTCGATCGGCGTGGCCCTTCCGCTTGGAATTGCAGCGGCCACCCGGCCCAATAGCTGGGTTGATCAGCTTTGCCGGATTGTGGTGACCGCCGGTGTTTCCCTGCCTGTCTTTTTTACCGGCCTGTTTATGGTCTATCTTTTCTATTACATTCTCGGAATAGCTCCGGCACCGCTAGGGCGCCTGGATATCATATATCTGTCACCCCCATCTGTAACCGGCTTCTATACGATCGATGCCTTGCTTGACGGCGATATCGAGACATTTGGCGCGGCTCTTTCGCAAATGATCCTTCCGGCAATCACGTTGGGCATTTTTACCCTCGCGCCGCTCGCCCGGATGACACGCGGTGCGATGCTGCAGGTCTTGTCTTCGGACTTTATTCGAACAGCACGCGCCTCGGGCCTAAAGCGCTCGACGGTTTTATATACCTATGCGTTCCGAAATGCCTTGCTTCCCATCCTGACGACGTTGGGAATGGTGTTCTCCTTTATGCTGGGATCGAATGTACTGGTGGAAAAGGTTTTTGCTTGGCCTGGCATCGGCTCCTTCGCCATTGAGGCGCTAATCGTGTCCGATTATGCGGCGGTGCAGGGTTTTGTTCTGGCAATGGCAATTCTTTATGTCCTGCTCAATTTGACGATCGATATCATTTATACGCTGGTAGATCCGCGCGTTGGACTGGAAAGCTGAGGCGCTGCAATGTCAGAATTTTTAAAACACCTGCGCTATGTATTGACCGAAAATCCGGTAACGCTGATTGCGGGAACCATGTTTGTGCTGCTGATAGTCGCGGCCATTATCGGTCCTGCAATCGTTCCTTATGATCCGATGGCAAGCAGTGCATCGCAAAGCCTGAAGGCACCTTCGTGGGAGCACTGGTTTGGTACCGACCAACTTGGTAGGGACGTATTCAGCAGGATTGTCGTCGCAACCCGGCTTGATCTCTCCATTGCTGTCTCGGCAGTTGCAATTTCCTTTGTCTTCGGGAGTATTTTGGGGTCTCTCGCAGGATTCTTTGGCGGATGGGTAGACCGTATCGTGGGCCGGATCACGGATACAATCATGGCTTTTCCGCTGTTCGTGCTTGCCATGGGTATCGTTGCAGCACTTGGCAATAGCGTGGAGAATATCGTTTACGCCACAGCCATCATCAACTTGCCATTTTACGCCCGGGTTTCGCGCACAGAAGTTAATATCCGACGCTCCTCGGATTTTGTGCTGGCGGCTCGTCTTGCCGGAAATTCGTCGCTCCGCCTGCTTGCAACGCATATTTACCCGAACACCCTTCCGCCGCTGATGGTTCAGGTCTCGTTAAACATGGGCTGGGCGATCCTGAATGCGGCTGGCTTGTCCTTTATCGGGCTTGGCGTCCGGCCTCCGACCGCAGAATGGGGAATTATGGTCGCGGAAGGCGCTGGATATATCGTGTCCGGTGAATGGTGGCTAGCGATTTTCCCTGGGCTCGCATTAATGCTCGCGGTATTTACCTTCAACTTGCTGGGCGATGGGCTGCGGGACCTGATCGATCCAAGACGGCGAACGTGAAATGGAACTCCATGTCTAATTCTGTGCCTATTCTCGATATCAAGAACCTGTCCGTTGAATTCAGGACCCGGAGCGGCGTTGTAAAAGCTCTTGAAAATGTTTCTCTGGAAGTTTTTCGGGGCGAGATCGTTGGTATCGTTGGTGAAAGTGGATCGGGTAAATCCGTCTCAGCACTCACCGCCATGGGTATTCTCGATCCTGCAGGCCATGTCACCGCCGGCTCGATTTCGTTAGGCGGGCTGGATGTCCTTGGCGCGAGCGAAGCTGTTCTGCAGACGATGCGTGGACAACAGGCCTCAATGATTTTTCAGAGTCCTCGTACGGCGTTAAACCCAATCCGTACCGTCGGTAACCAGATTGGTGATGTCTTGCACCGCCATAATATGGCTGATCGCCAGCATCTCCGGGAAATGGTGATAAGGACCCTGAAAACAGTGCGCATTCCCGATCCTGAGCGCCGCTTTGATGCCTATCCCTTCGAATTGTCGGGCGGTATGTGTCAGCGAATCATGATCGCGATGGCGCTTGCCTGCAGTCCAGAACTTTTGATTGCAGACGAGCCAACGACTGGTCTTGATGTTACGACGCAGGCTGCGATCATGGATTTGATCCGGGATCTTTCGAGGGAACGGAACATGGCAACCGTGCTGATTACCCATGATCTGTCGATGGCGGCCGATTATTGCGACAAGATAATTGTCATGCACGCGGGCCATGTTGTCGAAAGCGGTTCATCACATGATTTGTTTACGTCGCCGCGTCATCCCTATACAGCCAAACTCATGAAAGCCACGCCAAACGGTGGTGGCAGCCTTGACGACATTGCCTCAATTCACGGCGGGTTGCCGGATCTGCGTGGATTGCTCCCTCCGTGTCGCTTTTCGGGTCGCTGTGAAAGACATGAAGCAATTTGCGACTCAGGCCCTTTGGACGCTAAAGAAGTATCGCCTAATCATTTCGTTAATTGTCAGAGGCCGCTATGACTGCATTGCTAAAAGTATCTGACCTCAAGAAATACTATGCGCTGGGTGGAAAGGGCCTTTCCGACAATGCCATGGTCTCGTGGGTGCGAAACCGGTTCACAAATGCACCGAAAGAGACGCAAATGCTTCACGCGGTTGATGGCGTGAATTTTGAAATTTCCAAGGGGGAGAGTCTGGGCCTGGTCGGTGAATCCGGCTGCGGAAAGTCGACATTGGTGGCAATGTTGGCAAGGCTTTCCGATAGCACAAGTGGATCAATCAATTTTGCAGATAAGGATATTGGCTCTGTGCCCGCAAAACAATTTCATGCGGAGCCAGAGCGAAGCGAGCTGCAGATTGTATTCCAGGATCCTCATGAGAGCTTGAATCCGCGCTTTACGGCCTTTGATACCATTGCTGAACCGCTTCGCCGGTTGGCGAATCTATCGAGCAAGGCGGAACTGCGGGCGCGTGTTGAGGCCGTTGCGACGCAGGTCGATCTTCCCTTACAGTTGCTCGGCAGGTTTCCACACCAGCTTTCCGGGGGGCAGAAGGCGCGGGTGAACATCGCCCGGGCTATTGCGCTCTCACCCAAATTGCTTATTCTCGATGAGCCTACTTCTGCGCTTGATGTCTCGGTTCAGGCTGTGATCCTGAAACTTCTGGTTCGGCTGAAGCAGGAACTAGGCATGAGTTACCTGTTTGTGTCACATGACTTGAATGTCGTGCGGTTACTCTGTGACCGCGTGATTGTCATGTATTTAGGGCAGATAATAGAGGAAGGGCCCGCCGAAGAAATTTTCACCAATCCGTTGCACCCGTACACACGGGCCCTGATATCGGCTATTCCCGGTCAAAACAAAGAGGATGCGTCCAAATATCGCTTGGAAGGGGATCCGCTCAGCCCTGTTGACCCGGATCCAGAGGCCTGTCGTTTTTATGGAAGGTGCCCGAACGGTACAGACCTATGTACACGCGCGGCACCTGTAAAGATTTCACCCAATCCTGACCATTATGCAGTTTGTCACTTTCCGGTATTATCCGAGTAACTTGTGCTAGCCGCAGAGAACCCTCAATAAAATGTAGGCAACGGCCCTTGTGTTTCGCGTTTATTATATGAAGAAATACAGGAATTTATCCTCATTATAATCCGCGGCTTACAGGAAATGATGCTTTCCTCGAACTACTAGGCCTGAAGGGTTTTAATCACGTGCGCGCAAGCCATTCAGAAAAATTTTGAGGAAATCACGAGCGATAGCGGTGTAAGAGTCACGGGTTCCATTCTGCCGCCAATGCGGTACCCAGTTAAAGGCTCCAAAAAGAGCGGCAGTTGCAATGCGAGGTTCGCACGGAGCTATCGACCCATCTTCAATTCCTTTTTGCAACAAGTCCCGTACGGCATAATCGAGCTTTCTGCGTCCATCCTTTAAAATCTGTCTACTTTCTTCAGATAGAATTCGATCTTTGGACAAAACCAGGCAGGCCCCAAATTCATTGGAGAGTAAATCCATATAATTCCGCATGATCATTTCGATGCGCTCCAGAGGGCGGAGGTTATTATCCTGGCTGTCAGCCAAGGTATCATGCATAAATTCAAGTGCCAGTCGGCTGCATTCAAACAGTATATCGTCTTTATTTTTGACGTAATAGTATAGCGTTCGTTTTGAAACGTTCAGCTCGGAGGCAATGTCTTCCAGCGAAGTTCGATCAAATCCATGTTTGTTAAAGAGCCTGGCTCCTGCGCGCAATACCGCCATTCGTTTTTGCTCACGCAGATCATTCTGGTCTAACTTAACCTCACTCCATACATTTGTGGCCATCTATTCCGCCTTTTCTGCTGTCTCAAGTCTCGCCTGAACGCCCATAATTACATATGCAGGCTGCAAGAAATAGGAGTATATCCCATAATTATTGACATGTAACCCACCAGTGGGGTACATATTTGGAGGGTTAGATGGAAGGATCTAGAAGCGCAGATGCGGCAGATCGAAATCAGGGACAATTTGATGAGATAAATCCATGCAGTTGACGTCAATTGCCGGGCTAGGGGCGCACTGCAAAAGCTGGTAAGAAAAATAAAGATTGTTTCTGAGGTCTGGCGTGATGGCGACGGAAGAGCAGATTGCCAAGCGTTACTGCGAGTTAATCGTTGGATGCAAATGCCCGTGCAGTGAGGAGTTCTGTACTGAGCCGGCGCCTTTTTTACGACTGCCAAGGTCCTGAAAAGAGATCTGTGCTGCCTATTGGGAAAGTAAGGTACGTAACGTCAATTTAATTTATTTAATCATCAGGAAAGAGAGAAGTTATGGGTAAGAAAATTGTCGTCGCAGGCGTTGGAATGACCCCCTTTGTAAAACCGGGACAGAATGAAGCCTATCCTGTCATGGGTGCAAAAGCGATCAACATGGCACTGGAAGATGCCGGAATTGATTACGATAAAATTCAGCAGGCGTATGCGGGATATGTTTACGGCGATAGCACTTGCGGTCAGCGCGTGCTTTATGAAGTGGGGATGACGGGCATTCCTATTGTGAATGTAAACAACAATTGCTCAACCGGATCATCTGCTCTTTTCCTGGCGCGTCAGGCGGTGGAATCGGGTGTGGTTGATTGTGCGTTGGCGGTTGGCTTTGAACAGATGGCGCCGGGTGCCCTTGCGGATGTTTGGACGGACCGGCCAAGTCCATTGGGAAAATTTAATAGTTTGACGGACGAATTGACTCAGGACTTTACCTCACCTATGGCCATCAAGATGTTTGGTGGTGCGGCGGTTGAACATCAGAAAAAGTACGGTACGAAGGATGAAACCTTTGCTAAAATTCGCGCCAAGGCCAGTACCCATGCCGTTCACAATGAAAAAGCAATTTTCCGAAAAGAGGTTTCCGTTGAAGACGTCATGGGATCACCGCGTATGACGAGTCTTCTTACTCGCCTGCAATGCTGCCCGCCAACATGTGGAGCAGGGGCCGCCATCGTCTGCACTGAAGAATTTGCTAAAAGGCATGGTATTGATACAAGTGTTGTGATCACCGGACAGGCGATGACCACAGACTTTACATCCTCCTTCGATAAGGATGACATGATGCGGGTCGTTGGGTATGACATGACGGCCGCTGCAGCCAAGGAAGTCTATGAACAGGCAGGGATTGGGCCGGAGGATATCGATGTTGCTGAGCTGCATGATTGCTTTACGGCGAACGAGCTTATCACCTACGAAGGTCTCGGTTTTGCAGCAGAAGGCGGTGCAGAAAAATTCATCTGGGACGCGGAAAATACATATGGCGGCAAGATAGTTACCAATCCGTCGGGTGGTTTGCTCTCCAAGGGGCACCCTCTTGGAGCAACCGGTCTCGCTCAGTGCTATGAGCTTGTTAATCAGCTTCGCGGTAACGCCGGAAAGAGACAGGCTGAGGGGGCAAGGACAGCCCTTCAGCATAATCTCGGACTTGGCGGGGCTTGTGTCGTTACACTATATCAGGCGGCTTAATGCTCTCCTCCCACGGTGTGTCTTGCTTCGGCAAGACATGCCGCTCCCTTATTCCTTGCAAATGAAAATAAGGGAAGTTTCCTCGGAATGAGTTCGCCGACTTATGGTTTGTTATCATCCAGGAAATAGGTTTTGTTCTTCCAGACGACTTCGAGCTGCTGTTGATTTTTCTCGTTCATCATCGCATAGGCGGTGTGGGCATATCCCTTCGCATTCTCGAACCCGGCTTTCTGATATGCCTGTTTAAGATATTCCGTTTGAGTATCAATGACTCCGCGCCAGGCAGTCCGGCCTTTTTTCGTAAGATACAAATGTCGGCTGCGGCGATCCTTAAGGTCCTCTTTTTGGGTAATAAACCCGTCGCCAATCAAGGTTTTGATGATCGGGCTGATTGACTGCTGGGTGATATTCAAAAAAGCAAGCACTTCCCTTATCGTCGCGCCGGGCTTGCGTTGGAGTACATAAAGCACCCGAAAATGTGGGCGGCGAAGACCTATGGATTTAAGATACTCATCTCCAACCTCAAGCAGACTATTATACCCAAGATACATGACCGAAAACAGCCAATGCGCATGATCCTCGGGGCAGAGGTTGTTTTCGTCCAACGACATTCTGGCGCTTCCTCCTAATCTGTGAGAGGCAATTGAAAGTGAATTGCCCCTAATTTGCGTTCTGTGTCCAAAGACGTCAGGGCACATGATAGCATGAAACCGGTCCGAAAAAAGGCTGCTGGGCCGTTTCTCGGATTTGGTCTGTGCTGCCGTCCATCCATGCGCCGTCCAATAAGTCCGTAAGCCCTCTCTGGGTGGGTTGGGCGCAATCTTTGAAATTTGTATTTACAACAGCGTAACTTATTAGGTCAATTATATTGTTATAAATATGCCCGTTGCTTCATGCCCGGCTAAGTTCCGTTACGCGACGGTGTCGCATGTGATGAGAAAAGAACTACTTTAAATTGTATATCCAGAAAAGCAAAGGGGGCGGAAACTGCATTATCAGATACCTCAATCAAAATACAACAAACAGTTTGACTTAAACAGGTATCCTGTTATATAATTTTGCGCATCTGACGGATCGCGTCGTGAATGCGGCGTGTGCAATAAAAGATCAAAAAAGTGGGTGGGCAAACAGCCTGTAATCAAACCTTCTGCATTTCAAGGGAGAGATCATGAAAATAGTTAAGTCTACGATTCTATCGGCTGCTTGTGCTGCTGTGCTCGCTTTTACGGGCGGCAATTATGCAATGGCAGATGAGCCGGAATCCTTCAAAATTGGCGCAGTTCTGCCGTTCTCCGGGCCTTATGGTATTATCGGTAAGGGTATGAAGCAGGGCGCGCAGCTTGCGATTGAAATGCGCGGTGGAGAGGTTCTCGGGAAACCTGTCGAGGTGACATGGGAAGATAGTGAAACAAAACCACAGCCGGCTGTGCAGAAGGCAACGCGTTTGATTTCATCCGGCGCGCAGATGATTTTCGGTGCGGCGAGTTCTGCCTCGACGGCGGCATTGCAGGGTATCACCGAGCAACGTAAAATACCGCTTCTGGTGACCATATCGGCGGATGATAAAATTACGCGCGCAAATGGTTATCGCTATACTTTCCGGACATCCAATACACTCGGGATGGAGATCCGTATGGCGCTTGAATTTACCAAGGCTGCCGGTCTCAAGAAAGTCTATGGTGTTGGTGCCGATTACGCGGTTACCCGGGATGGCTGGGATGCTTATAAGGCGGCCGCAGAAGAGGCAGGTGTTGAAATAGTCGGCATTGATTATCCGCCGCTCGGCAATCGCGACTATTCGGTCATTATCGACAAGATATCCAAAACAGACGCGGATGGTGTCATCCTGATTGTGACGGGAAGTGATGGTGTTACTTTCTTGAAGCAGGCCGGTCAGGCAGGACTTGGAAAGAATAAGGTTTTGTTCGGCCCGGTCTTGCAGGATGAAGTTCTTGCAGCTGCCGTCGGTCCCGATGCCGTGGGCGCGGCCTCCGGTGTGCGTTATCACTACTCTCTCGATAATCCTGCCAACAAGGCGTTTGTTGAGGCCTATCGTGCAAAGTATAACGAATGGCCGGATAGCTTTGCCGGCGAAGCCTTTGATGGCATGAGCTGGTTCCTGGATGCTGTTGACAGCACAAATTCCTGGGACCGGGAAGAGTGGGTCAAGGCGTTTGAAGGAAGCGTCCGCGAGAATTCCGTCGAGGGGCGTAAAGAAATGCGTGCCTGTGACCATCAGGCCCTGCAGGTTGGCCTCTGGGGTGTCGTTGAAAAAGGCGAGGCGCCTTATCCTGATCTCAAGATGAAGATCACGAATATCTTCCAGCCTGACGTTCTCTTCCCGGCGTGTGAAGAATAAGCGGGCTTAAATTTACGGGCGGCCGCGAGGATCTTGCTGCGGCCGCCTTTATCTCCATTCCAGGTTAGGTGATACGGCTATGTCTACCATCGTGATAGGCCTGTCCATGGGTATGCTGCTGTTTCTGTTGGCAGCAGGATTGACCCTTATTTTCGGCATGCTACGGGTAATCAACTTCGCTCACGGCTCGTTATATATGCTGGGTGCATATCTCGCTTTCCAGATGGTGAGTGTCACTGGAAGCTTCTGGGCGGGATTGGTTGCTGCTCCGATCATAGCGGCCATTATCGGCGCGCTGATGGAGCGTATCGCGCTTCGGCCGGTTTATGACCGTGACCATGTATATCAGCTGTTGTTGACCTTTGGGTTTATTTTGGTGCTGGACGAAGCTGTCCGGATTATCTGGGGCCTGGAATACAAGCAGATGTATCCGCCGGAACTGTTTGCCGGCGCAATAGAGATGTTTGGTAGCTCCGTCCCGAGTTACCGCCTGTTCATTATCGGCTTTGGTGCCGCTGTTTCGGCGGCCCTGTTTTTCATGCTGGACCGTAGCCGGTACGGCATGATCATTCGCGCGGCCAGCGGCGACCCCGAGATGGTACGGACACTTGGAATTAATGTTTCATTGGTTCGTACAGGGGTTTTCTCCTTCGGCGCTGGCCTCGCGGCCCTAGGCGGTGCGGTTGCCGGACCCTTGTTCCCGATTGAGCTTGGCATGGGCTTTAACATTATCATCGACAGCTTCATCGTCGTCATCATTGGTGGCCTTGGCAATATTCGCGGAGCCGTTATGGCCGCGCTTCTGATTGGGATGACTCGTGCTCTTGGTTATAGCTACGCGCCAAGCTGGGTCGATTTTCTAACCTTTATTCTGTTGATTGGAACACTCATCCTCCGACCCGAGGGATTGTTCAGTCGCAAGGGGCGTACGGCATGAACGCGCAACGCTTTTTGGCACTCATCGTTGCCATCATTATTTCCGTGCCATTGTTATTCCCGGGGGGGCACAACATTGGCCTGGTGAACGCTATCCTGATCTGGTCGATCTTTGCCATCGGGTTTGATCTGGTGTTTGGTATCGCGGGAATGCTCTCCTTCGGGCATGCGGCATTCTTTGGTGTCGGGGCCTATACACTCTCTCTGCTGACAATGCGCATGGGATGGGATTTTCTGCCCGCCCTAGGCGCAGCCGGGGTGATCGGTGGCGCATTAGCGCTGGTATTCAGCTATTTCGCGATCCGCGTATCCGGGCTGTTTTTCGCGCTTCTGACACTCGCTCTGTCACAGTTGATTTATATCATGGCCGGTACAAAACTCCGTATGCTAACGGGGGGTGTTGACGGTATCGCAGGTGTGCCGCGCCCGGATCTGTTCGGTATCGATTTCTATGACGATGGGAATTACTATTTCTTCCTGCTGGCGCTTTTTGTCCTTGCGCTGCTGATCTCTGGTCTTATCCGGATATCCCCACTGGGGCAGGCACTGAAAGCCATTAAATCCAATGAAGTGAGAGCCGAGCAGATAGGCTTTAATGTTCAGCGTCTGCAACGGTCAGTCTTCACAATTTCCGGCATTTATGCCGGGGTGAGCGGTGGCTTGCTTGCGTCGCTGATTTTCTATGTTGGCCCGCAGATGCTGCATTGGAGCACGTCCGGTGATGTGGTGATCATGGTGCTGCTGGGTGGTATGGGATCCTTGTTCGGGCCCATTCTCGGCGTTGCCATCTTCGAAATCATGCGTGAATGGCTGTCGATGCAGACCTCCCACTGGTACGGCATCCTTGGTCTTGTTTTCATAATTTGCACCATTGGGATGCCGAAGGGGATCGCGGGGCTGATAATACAGCTTTGGGACCGGATCATGCCGGGAGGTAAGTCATGAACGCTATAGCCGAGAAAAATTCCATTTTGCGTTGTGAGGACATCGAGGTTTCCTACGGTGCCTTCAAGGCGGTCTCAAATGTCAGCTATGATTTCAAGCCCGGCTTGCTTTATGGCCTGATCGGCCCCAATGGCGCGGGGAAAACAACGCTTATGAATGCGCTCTCTGGACGGGCAAAGCTCAGCAAGGGGCGCGTATTCCTCAATGATCAGGAAATAACGGGGAAATCGCCTCATGCCCGGACCTGGGCGGGGCTCGGCCGGAGTTTCCAGATCACGCAGATCTTCGCAGAAATGACGGTGTTCGAAAATCTTCGGCTTGCGGCGCAGGCCCACCGCTTCAGGCTGCAGCCTTTCTGGCGCCCGGTCGGGAAGTTCAAGGAAATTGCCAATGATGCGGAACGGGTCCTGTCTGAGATCGGTCTGGAAGGGTTTGGTCATGTCAACGCCGGAAGCCTGTCTCACGGGGATCAGCGCGCCCTCGAAATTGGCTTGGCGTTACTGAGTGAACCGAAAGTCCTGTTACTGGATGAACCACTTGCCGGTGTTGGCCATGATGTTGTGGAAACGGCCGTTGAGTTGATCCGCAAGGTATCACAGGGCCGGACTGTCCTGCTGATTGAACATAACATGGACGTGGTGATGGAAATTTCCGATGAGATTATCGTCATGCTAGCAGGCGAAGTTCTGGCGTCTGGCGAGGCGGAAACGATCAAGCGGGATCCGCGCGTCCGCACAGCTTATCTGGGAGAGGAAGAATGAGCCTTCTGGAAATGCAAAACTGCGATGTTTTCTATGGCAAGGCTCAGGCATTGCATGATGTTTCAATATCGGTTGAAGAGGGGGAAATCGTCTCTCTGATTGGCCGAAATGGCGCCGGTAAAAGCACCTTGCTGAAGGCGATCATGGGGTTGAACCCGATTGCCTCCGGGAAGCGTATGTATGACGGCCGGGATGCAACCCGGCTTTCCACTGAAATGCTGGGTCGTTCGGGCATTGCCTATGTGCCGGAGGACCGGCGGATTTTTGCGACGCTCAACGTTGACGAAAATCTGCGGATTGCAACGGTGATGGGCCGGGAAGGCGCGTGGAACCTAGAGCGGGTGTATGACCTCTTCCCGCGGTTGAAAGAACGGATGACGTCGCGCGGCGACACCTTGTCTGGCGGAGAGCAGCAAATGCTCGCGGTTGGCCGAGGGTTGCTGACCAATCCGGAACTGCTGTTGCTGGATGAGCCGACAGAAGGCCTTGCCCCGCTGGTTGTCGAGGATCTTATCAAGGCTATGGCCCTCATTAACGCCGAGGGCGTTGCAATTCTGCTTGTTGAACAAAACCTGAAGGTGCCGCTTAAACTGGCCAAGCGCCAATATCTGATCGACAACGGCCATATCCGCTGGTCCGGCAAGACGGAAGACCTCCTGGCAGAACGGGAAAAAATCGAAGGACTTATAAGTCTCTAAAATCGGGAGTTAGACATATGTCAGACGCATATATCATCGGCATCGGAATGTCGCAGTTTGGTAAGTTTTTAAACCGTTCCGTCAAGGACATGACGAGAGAAGTGGTCGCCGAAGCGTTGGAAGACGCCGGATTGGACCGCGAGAGCATTCAGGCCGCATTCTTTGCCAACGCCTCCCAGGCGGCAGTTGAGGCGCAGTACTTGGTGCCGGGACAGATTGCCCTGCGTTCCGCTGGTTTTGAGGGGATTCCGATTACTAATATTGAGAATGCCTGCGCCAGCGCCAGTACGGCCCTCAACTCAGCCTGTGCCTATGTACAATCAGGGCAAGGCGATATTGCGTTGGCAATCGGAACTGACAAGATGAACTCAACCGACCGTGCCCGTTCCTTTGCGGTATTTGACGGCGGCTGGGATGTTCATACGGCAGATGAATCCATTGCCCGGTTGCGGGAAATGTCAAAAGACCTGCCCTTGCCACCAGATGCGGAAGATAATGGCGGACAACGCAGCGTCTTTATGGATGTCTACGCATCGCTGGCGCGCAATCATATGAACGCATTCGGCATTACACAGGCCCAGATTGCGGCCGCCTGTGCAAAAAACCATACGCATTCCCAGCATAACCCGAAGGCGCAATACCAGAACAAGATGACAGTGGAAGAAGTGCTTAAGGATCGCCCGGTTGCCTGGCCACTGACACTTGCCATGTGCGCTCCGATCAGTGATGGCGCGGCGGCAGCAATTGTGGTTTCGGAGGAAAAGGCGCGCCAGCTTGGTATGGGGCGTGCCGTACGGATTGCAGCCTCTGTCCTCCGGTCGGGGACAAACCGGAAGCATGACGAGTTCAACAAGCAGATTACGCATCTGGCCGCAAATGCTGCCTATGAAAAGGCGGGCCTGTCGCCGAAAGATATGGACGTAGCCGAAGTCCATGATGCAACGGCTTTTGCTGAGTTGCTCCAAGTCGAGGCTTTGGGCTTCTGTGAATTCGGGGAAGGCGGGCGCCTGTCCGAAGAAGGTCATACAACGGTTGGCGGTCGCATTCCTGTTAATCCTTCTGGGGGGCTGGAATCCCGCGGGCATCCCATCGGGGCCACCGGCCTTGCGCAGGTTTATGAACTCGTCACGCAGCTGCGCGGGGAGGCGGGCCCTCGTCAGGTGGATAGGGCGCGCACCGCGATCGCCGAAAACGGGGGCGGATTCCTTGGCTATGAGGAGGCCGCCGCCTGCATCACCATTCTACAGAAGAATTAATAGACGACGGGAGAGAATTTCATGCGTGTAATTGATTACTTCGATCGCGGCGTTGCGCTGGACCCGGAAAGGATCTGCCTGAAAGACAGCAGCATTTCGCGCAACTATGCGGAGGTGCAGGAACGCAACTACAGGATCGCCAATGCGCTGATCCGTCTGGGTGTGAAGCCTCAGGTGAAAGGCGCTGTTTTTAGTTCCAACGCCGTGCCGGCATTTGAATGCTGTCTTGGTATGTTACGCGCAGGTATCGTATGGGTTCCGCTCAACGCGAAAAATGAAGTCAAGGAAAACGCCTATATCCTTGATAACTGTGATGTGGAAATACTTTTCTATCATAGTGAATTCGAGGAAAAAGCCGGAGAATTCGCCAAGCTTTGCCCGAAAATCCAGCATTTAATCTGTATCGATAAGTCGGGTGGTCGCGGCGTCTATCTGGAAGACTGGATAGAGGGTGAGGAGAGCACCGATCCGGATATCGCAAGCGATCAGGATACATTAGCCTCTATCTTTTCATCCGGTGGAACAACGGGCCTTCCAAAGGGTGTGCTCTGGACCAACCGTATATGGGATGCCATGATTACGGCCTTCTATACTACGATGCCGATGAAGAAATCGCCGGTTCATCTGGTTGTTGCCCCGATGTCCCATGCGGCGGGTGTGCTTGCCATTCTCTCTATGGCGAATGGCGGAACTCAGGTCATTCTTCCGCAGTTTGATGCGGAAATGGTTGCGAAGACAATCGATAGTGAGGGGGTAACGCATCTCTTCCTGCCGCCGACGGCGATTTACATGCTGCTCGCCTATTCGGATGTAAAGAAATTTGACTACAGCAGTCTGGAGCATTTTATCTATGCTGCGGCGCCGATGTCAGTCGACAAGCTGAAGGAATGTCTGGATATTTTTGGTCCGGTCATGAGTCAGTCTTTCGGGCAGGCCGAGGCACCCATGTTCTGCACCTATCTTTCACCTCAAGATCATCTCGTAATAGGTAGTAATACAAAGGAAAAACGTCTGGCAAGCTGCGGGCGCCAAACCCTGCAGACCCGTGTCCGGATAATGGATGATGAGGGCAATCTCCTGCCGCCGAATGAACGCGGGGAAATTGTCGTGCAGGGAAATCTGGTGATGACAGGTTACTATAAAAACCCGGAAGCGACCGAAGAAGTCTCTACCTTCGGTTGGCACCATACCGGTGATATCGGTTATCTCGATGAAGATGGGTATGTCTACATTGTTGACCGGAAGAAGGACATGATTATTACCGGCGGCTTCAACGTCTATCCGAGTGAGATTGAGCAGGTGATCTGGGGACATCCTTCCGTTCAGGATTGTGCCGTCATTGGTGCTCCCGATGAAAAATGGGGCGAGGCGGTAAAGGCGGTGATTGAGCTAAAACCCGGTTGCAGCCTTGAGGGGGAGGAGATTATCAGCCTCTGTAAGAAAACCCTTGGCAGCGTAAAGGCACCGAAGTCCGTTGAAATCTGGAAAAGCCTGCCGCGTACACCGGTCGGGAAGGTGCGGAAAAAGGATATTCGCGCCAGCTTCTGGACCAATAACGAGCGGGCAATCTAGCATCTCGAAGTGAGGGGCTGACGGTCGAAACATATGACCCTGAAACAGCAATAATAACTGGGGACGTAATGTAATGAATATTTCAGATTTTCTATCGCGTGTAGCACGGGTTTATGGCGATAAACCCGCCGTCTCCCTCGGGACGACACAGCTCCATACCTACAGCGAGTTTGCCGACCGTGTCCAAGGCCTCGCGGGGGCTCTTCGTGGTAAACTTGGGCTGGGCGAGGGGGATCGGGTTGGTCTCGCCATGTTAAACACGCCGCAGTATCTGGAAATTCTGGTAGCATGCTGGCATGCGGGACTATGTGTCGTCCCCATGAATTCCAAACTTCACCCCAAGGAATTTGCCTATATTATTGATAATGCAGGCGTAAAAGTTTGCTTCGTCACTGGAAATCTGATTGACGGTATCAGCGAGTCTTTGGAAGCGATCGACGGGTTTGAGCGGGTGCTGTGCGTAAATGACGATGCATATGAAGCTCTGCTAAGGCACCCACCGATTGAGATGGTGGATGTCTCAGAGACGGACCCAGCCTGGATCTTCTATACAAGCGGAACGACGGGGCAACCGAAAGGGGCGACGCTCACACACCGGACTTTACTGGGTATGACACTCAGATATTACGCGGACGTCGATCAGCTTTCCCCGGAGGATACCTATTTTCATACGGCCCCTATGTCTCATGCGGATGGATTATATGCCATTCCACATCTAATCAAGGCGTCGCACCATGTCGTGCCGGAAAGTGGCGGTTTCGACGTAGAGGAAATTTTTGGACTTCTTGAAACCTACAAAAATGCGACCTTCATGGCGGCACCGACAATGCTGACGCGGATGACGAACCATCCGAAGGCAGGCTCTGCCAAGTCTGAGAATATCAAGACAATCTACTACGGTGGCGCGCCGATGTATCTGGAGGATACCAAACGCGCCCTTGCGACATTTGGGCCCTGCCTGATCCAGATTTTTGGGCAGGGGGAATCTCCTAATACCGGCACCAGCCTCAGTAAACAGCTTCATGCCGATTACGATAACCCGAAGTATGAAAAGCGCCTCTCCAGCGTTGGCCTCCCGCGCACAGGCGTTGAAGTCAGAATTGTCGATGAGGAGGACAATGAAGTCCCGACCGGGGAACTCGGTGAGATTGTCTTGAAAAGTGACGTCGTCATGGCGGGATACTGGAATAATTCGGAGGCAACAAGCCAGGCGATCCGGGATGGATGGCTTCATACCGGGGATGTCGGGTTTCTGGATCAAGACGGTTTTCTCACCCTGAAAGACCGGTCAAAGGATATGATCATCAGCGGCGGGACCAACATTTATCCCCGCGAGATAGAGGAAGTTCTGCTCCTGGACAGCCGGCTGGATGAAGTATCGGTTGTTGGGCGCCCGGAACCGGACTGGGGTGAGGAAGTTGTCGCCTTTGTTGTTCTGAGGGAAGGGGAGACGGTTACTCCTGAAGAGTTAGAAGAGCTCTGCCTGAATAACATTGGCAGGTTCAAGCGGCCGAAAGAGTATTTCTTTGTCGATGAACTACCGAAAAGCAACTACGGAAAAATCCTGAAAACAGAACTCAGGAAACAGTTAGCGGAAAAGTAAACTGGCATAACCCTCTGTAGGGGCAATGCTACACTAGCTTCCAGCAGGCGAAGAATTTTCTGCGAGCTTTTCTCGCAACAAATATCTGTGCCGCATTCTGATAACAGATTCTCTATATCCCGATAACTCAGTATAATTGGGCGCTAGTTTCCACAAACACTGTGTTGATGTTACAATACCTGCACCATACGGTAACGCGGCGATGTATCGCATGAAGTTCCTTTTTTCTCACATCGACGTTATGATAGATTTTATTTGAACATTAATTCTACTATTGTCTGTTGAAAGTCTATTTTGATAATGAAAGTAACTGTTTCATCTTTAGCTGCTGTTCTCATGGCCGTTCTGTTAGCCGACATCAATGCTGCTATCGCGCAGGCAACAGGGATGGGGGAAGATGAGCAGGATTGCAAGGAATATGGGGTTGATTACAGCCGGACAGAAGGATTGACGAAGGAAGAAATTACGGACCGGATGGATAAGGCTCTGTTTGAATCGCTCAATAAGTATGATGATTGCTTGCAACATTCACAATCTGGCGGGGCGGCTTCCGCGAGCGGGGGAAGCGGAGCCGGGGCCGAGACTGATGCGGGCACCTCATCATCAATGGCATCCACCGGAATCCAAGGGACAGAAACAAGTAAAGCCACGGAGCAGTCCAGCCAGGCCGAAGCTGTGACTGCTGATGATGGAAGAACGGAAGAACAAAAGCAGGTTGAGACCTTGCAAAATGGCAAGCTGCCTGATGACATTCCACCATCAGATAATGATACCGTGCTGCAGCAAAAAGTGAAAGAAGCGGCAATAAATGAGCCCGACCCGGATAAACGCGCCAGGTTGTGGAACGAGTATCGAAAGCTGAAGGGTTTGTCGCAGATTTAGGGTATTGGATAAGATGAAAGAATTACAATGATTGTTCAGCGTTCGGTTGGGTGGCTACTCCTAAGCTGCTTTATGTTGACGAGCTGTGTGACACCAGGAATGTCGACTCGCGTTGGCCCTCGGGTATCCAGTGAAGTTATGATGGCGACCAAAGTAGACCCGAAATCGGCAAAGCCGAAGCTTGATGTGGTCATCCCGGTGTTCGACCCGGGTATCCCCGAGGATGATTTTGAACTTGACGATGAAGAAGAGATTTGGCCGGAACTTCGACGGGCGGAGGCCGTTCGCTTTGCTCTGAATCTAAAGGAAAAACTGGAAGAAACAGGAAAGTTTGGTGCGGTTCGCGTGACACCGAACGCCGAGGCCAACGGGGATTTATACGTCCTCGGCCGGATTGTGGAGTCCAACGGGCTGGATGTGGAAATCAGCGTGGATGTATACGATATTTCCGGGGCGAAATGGTATGATGAAGACTATGACCATGAAGTGCCGGAAAAGTTTTTTAAGTCTATCCGAAATAAGGGCGTGGATCCTTATGACCCTGTTTTCATAGAAGCCGCCAACGATCTCGTCGAACATCTGGATGACGCGGATGGAACCGAACTTGCCTTGTTGAAACCTGTAACGGAAATGCGGTTTGGCGCCAATTTTTCTGAGGAAGCATTTTCCGAGTATATCAGAGAAGAAGACGGCGAAATTGAGTTGACCGGCTTACCAAGCGAAGATGATCCCATGCTGCGACGCATCAGGGCGATCTGGGTCCGGGATCAGCTCTATGTGGATAATCTTCAACAGCATTATGAGGCTTTCGATGCCAATATGGGCCCAAGCTATGCTGTTTGGCAGCAACAGAACCAGGAAACTCAAATCGCGCTGAATGAAGCAAGGGTCAAGCAGACGACGCAAATCGTTGGCGGCGTTCTTCTGGCAATTTTGGGAGTTGGGCTTGCGGTGGCGAGCGGGAACAGTGGGAATTACGGCAGATCCTCAGGGGCTTTGGCAGGAGCGGCCGTTGCTGGTGTCGGATCCGCGGTCCTATTTTCTGAAGGCTTTAAAACAGGCAATGAAACGAAGTTTCATGCAAATACTCTTGAAGAGCTGGGAGAATCCGTGGACGCAGAGCTGGCACCACAGGTTGTCGAGTTTGAGGGCGAGACTAAAAAACTTACGGGTAATGCGGCAAAACAGTTTGCAGAATGGAGGGAATTTCTGAAACAAATCTATGAACAGGAAAAGACTCCGGAAAAGCAGCTTTAAGCCCTCATAATGTTCGAAAAAAAACTACAGGAAGCTGGCCGGAAATCCAGGCAACAGTTGTTTATCTTATTGATGTTGATTGTGATCCTGGTTTTGGGAGGAGCAGTCGCTTTTCTTGGTACGCGGATTTCGCTCAATCAGCCTTCTGACCCTTCCGGGGTGCAGGTCGAAACCCAAAATGGCGCATCTCCTTCTGAGATGCCATCGGATCAACAGCCTGCCCATTCCAAAAAGCAAACCAAACAACCTACCCAGCATGCAGAGCCTCAAGGTAGCAAGACACCACAAAATCGCACGCGTGAAGAGATCGTGACAGCCCTGAGCCGGTATGAAGAAGATTTTGAAGGCACAATCCTATCGAAAGGATTTAATAAATGGAACGGTCCGGTTAGGGATGATCTCGTTGTCCGGAAGGATAAAATAATAACTGAATTGGCCAATGGAGAGACGGACAGTGCGTTTGATAATGTCAATAATTTGATTGCAGATGCCTCGACCGCTATAGGTGAATTTGAGGCCGCTTTTGAAAAGGCGATGGTCAGCGCACGAAGCGCCTATGAGGCAGATGACCCGATACAGGCAACAATTCAGGTGGAAAGGGCGCTTGAGTTTAAACCGGACGCTATCTCTGCAAAGGAGTTACAAAGTGATATTAACAATCTTCCACAAATCCTTGATTTGATGGAAAAAGCGCGCGTTGCGAGAGTGGAAAACAATCTGGTGGAAGAGCAGAGATTATCCTCCGAGATCTTGCTGCTTGATCCGAGGCGAGTTCTTTATCAGGATCGGGTGGTGGAAATTGAAAATTTGTTGCGTGAAAGACAATTTGAAAAAGTCGTTTCATCCGGCCTGAGCGCAAGTCAAAATGAACAGCTTGAGAAACTCCAGAGTGCATATGAACAGGCAAATAAACTGTTCCCGGCACGAGAAGAGACAGAGAACCTCGCCTCGCTTCTGAAAGAGCTAAAACGGGAGCTGAGTTTTCGTAAGTTTGTAAAAGAGGGTGACACGGCCATCCAGCGGGATAACTGGAATGACGCCTTGAACTCTTACCAGAATGCAGCAGCACTATATCCGGATAATCCGGATATTCAGGAGACTATTTCTCTTTCGCAGAAGATATTGCAGCGGAGCGGGGACATTCGGAACTTTCTGAAATATCCAGAACGGTTGTCGACGGATAGTGTACGGGAGGCTGCGGAGCGGGCTGTTTCCCAAGCAGATATCTATGGTTCCATGAGTCCTTCCCTCGCGGAAGATATTGATCAGTTGAAGACGGAGATTGTCCGGCAAAATACGGAAATTGAAGTATTGGTCCTTTCAGATAAATTAACGAATGTGAGCGTGCGGAGCGTTGGCAAGGTTGGTGAGGTGGAGCGCTACACAATTCGCCTAAAACCGGGGCAGTATATATTTGAAGGCCGCCGTGAAGGGTTCAGGACAAAGTCTGTCCATATCACAGTTTCACCGGAAGATAGTAAGCTTGAAGTGACGGTTATAAGTGATGAGCGACTTTAAAGTACAGATCGAGAAAGCGGCCCAGCGTCAACGGCTCCTGCTTTTGGGTTTCGGCGGTTTTGGCCTCGTCTTGATATTGCTATTTGCTGTTTTTATTCTGTTAGTGAAGGCAACGCCCATAAAGGTTTTGCCGTCTTCCGCGGCGCAGGAGGCAGCGGTCACCGTGAGTGAAGGGGCCGCGCTTCATTTTCAGGGATCACTTTTCTCACTTTCTCGCTATCCGGTAATTCAGGCAACAGCGAAAGGGTACGCCTCCGTCGAGCGGACGATTGAACCTTCCGAGGAAGGGATGCCCGTCGAAATCACAATGCGGGAACTTCCTGCGGAATTAGTGGTGAAGGTTACGAAACCAGTGGGGTTGGTCAACTGGTTCGTCAATGGCAAGGCCTATCCACCGGCAGAGATCTTTACGGCTGAGCTGGAGGCCGGACAATATGTTCTGCGGGCGGAGCATTCCTACTATCAACCCTTTGAAAGGGAATTTAATCTCACGCGCGGCGAAAGCCTCACGGATGAAATCACCCTCGAAAAAGCGGTTGGCCGCATTCATCTAGATGTGACGCCATCTGATGCAGATGTTACCTTTAACGGGCGTATGGTTAGTGAAATTCCAGCTGAAATCAATACCGAGGCCGGGCAATATGAGGTTGAGATTTCAAAAGAGGGATATGCAACACTTCGGGACGTTATTCTTCTGACCTTCCAGCAGAACGAGGTTAAACGGCACTACCGGTTACAGATAAAGCCTGCCTATGTGACCGTCTCTGCCTCACCGAAAGGGGGGCGGTTGACCTTAAATGGCAAATCGGTTGCGGTTGGAAAAAAGCTGCAACTGTCTGCCGGTAAAAAATACTATCTGAAATATGAAAAGGATGGCTACGGCTCAAAGGAAGAGGAAATTTCCCTGAAGCCTGAAGAACATCGAAATGTGGCGTTCGATATGGCACTGAAAATAGGTGAGGTCCATATCAACTCCACGCCAATGGCGGCAGTCTCGATAGATGGCAAGCTGGCGGGGAATACACCTCTTAAAGTCAGGTTACCAGCGATGGTGCACGACTTTACCATTGAAAAGCAGGGCTATCAGAGTTTCAAGAAAACAATACGGCTTGATCCGGATAAAGTGCAGAAGATCGACATAACCCTCAAAACGGAGAGAGCCGCTAAACTGGCGTCGGCTAAACCGGTTTATAAGAACAGTCTGGGTATGGAAATGCGTTTATTTGCCCCGACAGATATTGTGTTGGGCGCGCCACGGCATGAAAAAGGCCAGCGCGCGAATGAGTTCTTACGGTCTGTAAATCTGACACGGCATTTTTACGTGGCAACCACTGAAACTAGTGAAGGGCAATACAGCCAATTTCAGAATAAACGTAAACAGGGCGACAGCTTTCCTGTAACAAATATTTCCTGGGAAGAGGCTGCCCGGTTCTGTAACTGGTTAAGCAAAGCGGAAGGGTTGCCGTTATTTTACAAGTTTGATGGCGCGATCTATCGGGGTTTTGATGCACAGTCGACAGGCTATAGACTACTGAGTGAAGCAGAATGGGAATGGCTTGCGCGGAAAGCGGGCCGGAATAAGCAGACAATCTTTCCTTGGGGGGATGATGCCGTGATTCCAAAGGGGGCAGGGAATATTGCCGACGAGACAGCCAATGGCAAGACACAGTTTTACGTTCCCGGCTACGTCGATGGATATGCGGCTGTTGCCCCGGTTGGAAGCTTTGACAAGGACAAGGCCGGGTTGCATGATTTGTTTGGCAATGCGTCCGAATGGGTTCATGATTTCTATACCCTTGTACCGCCCGTTTCCGGCAAGGTCCTGACCGATCCCCTCGGTGACCAGGTGGGCGATAAACACATGTTCAAAGGGGCAAGTTGGGCATCCGGTACGTTGACGGAAATTAGGCCTGCCTACCGGGCTTCATCAGGGCAAGGGACTGACAGAATTGGCTTCAGGGTCGCTCGCTATATTTATGGAGATACAAAATGAGACGGCACAAAAGCAGAAAGCTCATCATAGCAATTTTTGCCCTTTTGGGAGGGTTTGCCCTGTTACAATATGCCTATGCACAAAATAACGCTACGATAACGCTCAATTCTCCTGTTGCATTCCCCGTGGATATCTAGATGAAGAACTTTATTCTCGCAACGGCCCTTCTCCTGCTCTGTGCCTTCGGCGTCTGGGTGGTTTATGAAACCCTTGTCATTCCGGAATCGGCCCGTCTGGTTGCGGAAGCACGGCAGAATGGAAGTGCCGCGCCTCAGGTCTTCATCGTGATCATCAAGGACTGGGAGCAGCAGATTTGTATTACGCTCGCCTTATGGTGTCTATTGCTGCTCGGTGCCAAATACTGGGAAATTTTCAGTGATAATCACTTTTACGGCATCGACTTTCTGGGCACGATGATTGAAGCGGGCGACGGCGAAGATGAGAAGCAGACTTTACGTAAAACCATGAAGGAAATAGATGCGTTGCCGGAAAAAATTACGTCTACTCCGGTAATCCAGACTCTGCTTGCCAGTATTCGTCGTTATCTCATGACTGAAGATGTCCATAGTACTTCCGAAGCAATCTCGCTCAGTGTCGATGCGTTAGCCCTCAGGCAGGATGCGGGAAGTACGATGATCCGCTATGTGATCTGGGCAATCCCGTCATTCGGTTTTATCGGTACTGTCCGCGGGATTGGCGCGGCTCTAACCCAGGCGGATGAGGCTCTACAGGGAAATATCACCCTTATGACGGATAGCCTTGGCGTTGCCTTTAACTCTACGCTGGTGGCGCTATGCCTTTCAATTCCTTTGATGCTGTTGTTGCATGGCTTGCAACGTTTTCAGGATGGACAGCTGATCAAGACCCAGGAATATTGCGAAAAATTTCTGCTAAACCGCGTTAGCAAATATGTGCACCCTGCGCAAACGTCGTGAAACACAAGGGGTTAGTCTCTCGTTCCTAGACATTATGTCCTGCGGACTGGGCGCGGCTGTTCTTATTCTGATTTTGCTGAAACTCCAGCCGGACAAATCGGCCGTTGATGTGAACGCACTCAAAAAGGAACTCGAAATCCGCCATGAAAAAGCAGAGGAATTGCAGGTTACGCTGGAGAGAGATCAACTCGACCTTGAACAGTTAAAATCGAAGCTGGCCAGCCTTTCAGGAAAGAGAGATGCCCTGACAGAGGCCATCAGCGATGCCACAAGCCGAATGGATGAAAAGGTCGCTGAGATAAAAAGCGTAACCGAAAGTATTGTCAAGAAACCGCCGCTGCAAAAGGCGGACCCCGTGCAATCCGATCTGGGCGGGGAGGAGAAATATCTGCTGGGCCTCAAGGTTGAAGGGACGCGGATAGCCTTTCTTATCGATACTAGCGCGTCGATGACTGATGAGAAGCTTGTGGACATTATCAGCCGGAAGGTCGCCTCTGACGCAGAGAAGAAGCAAGGCGCTAAATGGCGTCGGACACAAAGGGTTGTCAAATGGCTCGCTAACCGTATCCCGAAAACGTCGAAAGCGAAGTTCGTTGGATTTAACGAGAAGGTATTTGCTATTGGACCCACTCGCTGGTTTTCCGGATCAGATGCCACTGCGATTGAAAGTGTTTTTCAGGGGATAGAAACCATAGTGCCAGAAGGTGCGACCAACCTTGAGGCAGTACTGGAAGACGTGAATGCGCAATCAGAGCCACCGACCAATTATTATTTAGTGACTGATGGATTGCCGACAGCGGGCACGTCCAATTTTGTCTCGATGAATCCATTTTCCCAATGTAATTCACTTTTTGGAAAGTCCGCGACGATATCCGGAGACTGCCGGCTAAAGCTGTTTCAACATACAATTCAGAAGCATGGTCTCCATGATAAGAGACCTGTTAATGTAATCCTCTTGCCGCTAGAAGGCGATCCGAAGGCTGCTCCGGCTTTCTGGAGCTGGACCTTCTCGACGAATGGTCTGATGATCAGTCCGGCGGAGAGCTGGCCATGAGGCGCCGTAATCGGACATTAGAGATTTTCAGCATCTCATTTCTGGATCTTGTGTCTTGCGGGTTCGGGGCTGTAGTTCTTCTAATACTGATTTCCAAGCCGGGGGAAGGAGAATTCTCCGGTGGCATTGACGAGGCGCGGGACATAATGGGGCAAATCACGCGAGCCGAGCGCCTCATCAGTGATCTGGAGGAACAGACCAGTACAGTTCAGGGTGAGCTCTCCGCAAGTAAGAATCTGGTTGGCCAGATGGAGAATACAATTGAGGAACTCAATCAGGAGAAATCTTCCGCGGAACGGGCAGAAGCCAAAGCGCTGGATGATCTTGAAGGGCTACAATTGGTCGAGGAATCTCTTAATCGGGCGTCTATTCGCCCTAGTTCAAGGCCGGAAAAGCGCGATGACGAAGTCGGTGGTATTCCGGTTGATAGCGATTACGTCCTGTTCATTGTCGATACCTCCGGGAGTATGCAGAGGATATGGGGGCAGGTTTCCCGTGTAATGCAGAATGTGTTGGCTATTCATCCCAAGGTAAAGGGATTTCAGATCATGAATGACAACGGCGTTCATCTTATCTCTTCCTACAATGGAAAATGGATCCCCGATACGCCCAGCCGCCGCAAGAATATCTTCGACGTTTTTGCCGGTTGGCGCAGTAATTCCAATAGTAGTCCGGTTGAGGGCCTGGAAATTGCGCTGCAGAGATATGCCAAGCCGGGAATAAGTCTTTCCATTTATATCTTGGGGGATGATTATTCAGGCAGTTCCTATGATACGGTTATAGACCGTTTGGAACGCTTTAATACAAATCGTATAACGGGCAAGCCACTCGCCCGTATTCATGCAATCGGTATACTCTCGGGCGGGACAACTGATCGCTTTGGTATACTGATGCGGGAGGTTACCCGAAGAAGCAACGGAACATTTCTGGCTCTTCCCCGGCAGTAAGAGAGATATTCGTACCTATCCCTTAACACTTACTCCCCTTTAAATACTGCGGGACGCTTTTCAAGAAATGCGGCGACCCCTTCTTTTGAATCATATCGTTCCCGTAAATCTGCGTTTACTTCAAGTTCCCGACGAAACTGGGTCTTGAAATCATTATGGACACTTTCATCAACAGTCTTGCGGGTCATCTCGAGCGCGTAGGTAGGGCCACTCGCCAGTTTGTCGGCGAGAGCCTTTGCCTCGTCCATGAGCTTGTCATCTTCATATACATCGCTGACAAGTCCCCAATCGAAGGCCTGATCGGCGGACACAGGTTCATTCGTCATCATCATTCTCAATGCCCGGGCTCTGCCAATAGCCTGCGGCAACAGATAGGTTGACCCAAGATCAGGGCTGAGGCCGATCCGGCTGAATACCTGAATGAACTTGGCTGATTTGCCAGCTATCAAAATGTCCCCAGCAAGCGCAAGAGAGAAGCCGCCACCGGCAGCTGCGCCGTTGACGGCAGTAATAACAGGCACCCGACAGGTGCGGATGGCATTGATCGCATCGAAATAGCAGCCGGTGTACAATTCGACAATATCGCTTCCCTCCGGTGGACGGTTGCGAAGATCCTGACCCGCACAAAAGCCGCGGCCGGCTCCTGTGAGGATCAGGGCACGGATGCTCCGGTCTTTATCGATGATTTTCAATGCATCCTGGATTTCATACATCAACTCGAAGGTCATGGCGTTTAACGCTTCCGGCCTGTTCAACGTAAGTGTTGCAACACTATTGTCGATTTCGAAAATAATATTCTTGAAATTTTCCATTCAGGACTCCGAAAGCGTTATTCGCTTGTTATAAGTAGCAACCGGTTACGACTGTTGCGTGACTTTCTCTTTCATGAATTGATCGATTTCCGCTTCAGAATACCCTGCCTCACGAAGAATTTCTCCGCTTTGTTCACCCAGGTGAGGGGGCATGCTGCGAATGGTTGACGGTGTTTTTGAAAACCGGATAGGCGGGTCAATCATACGCAAAGTTCCCTCGGTCGGGTGTTCTTCGAGGCGCCAGAAGCCCGTTGCGTTCAGCTGCTCGTCTTCCAGCAACATTTCCTTCGTCATGACTGTTTGTACGGGAATATTCTTGGCATCTAGATCTCGTTGCCAATCCGCTGAGGACCGGGTTGAAATAATATCGGCGAGCAAGCCATATATTTCCTGAGAATGGTCGACACGGGAAGCATGGCTTTCAAATCTGGGATCATCCTTGAGATCATCTCGTCCTGCGACGTCAAAGAGGTCCTGCCAGTTGCGATCTGTATAAGGCAGAACGGCGAGATATCCATCCGTGGTCGCATAGGGTTTACGCATGGTGTTTAACAGTCGTTCGTATCCCATCTTGGCAATAGGAGGCTCGAAACAAGCACCATACAGATGTTCAACCATAACAAAATCGACCAGGGCTTCGAACATGGGAACCTCGATTGCCTGGCCACCACCGCCACGCTCACGGTTTACAAGACCAGCCAATATTGCCGAAACGAGGTTGAGTGAGGAGGCTTTGTCGGCAATGATCGTGGGCACATACCGCGGTTGATCGGAGGTGATTGTCAAAAGATCGGCGAGGCCAGACGCCGCCTGAATGATGTCATCATAGGCAGGCTTGTCCGCTTTCGGTCCACCAGCCCTGAAGCCGTAGGCCGCGCAATAAACCAGATCGGGAAACTCATCCTTGAACTTGTCATATTCCAGCCCAAGCTTCTTTGCGACTTTCGGGCGTAGATTATGAACGAAGACGTCGGCGGTCTTGATCACCTTGAACAACGCCTCCCGTCCCGAATCCTTGGTGAGGTCCAGGACAATGCTGCGCTTATTGCGATTTGTTGCGAGATACAGGGAGCCCATTCCGGGATTTTTTCTTGGCCCTGTATGGCGCGTTGTGTCACCAGTCGGTGTTTCCACCTTGATCACATCCGCTCCCATGTCGCCCAGCATCTGTGTAGCCCATGGACCCAAAATTACAGTGGTCAGCTCGACCACGCGTATCCCGTCTAAAACACCCGCCATTTTCTTCTATTTTCCTTTTACTAGCCGCGTCGCCGCGTTGATTAACCAAGAGGTTGGGTTTGTAAATGCTGGCAAGAATTTGAGGCGACACAGGTTTATCCTTGTGTCGCCCCGAACTTGCTAGCCCCGTGAATTAATTTGCTCAGCGAGTGCTATCACATTTCGCGCTTGTTTCAAATGCGGCATATCAAGCATTTTACCATCTAGGCCGACGGTTCCGAGTCCCGGGTTCTGCTCAAAAACGTCAATGACCTTTTGGGCATGGGCGATGTCTTCCTCTGAAGGAGTGAAGGCGTCGTTGATAATTTCGCATTGCGCTGGGTGAATCGCGATCTTGCCAATGAACCCGGATCGGCGATCCCGGAGACAATCTGCCTTTAGCGCATCGAGTGCGCGATAATCAACAAAGACAACCCCGACTGGCTGGACATCAATAGCACGCGCCGTGGCAAGGCAAAAAGATTTTGCCAGCAGGAACGGATCGTCATATTCGCCCGTAGCCGGATTACGATTATCGCTGGCGCCGAGTGCTGCGGCGAGGTCTTCACCGCCCCAGGTCATGCCAACCAATCTCTCACTGACGTTATCGAGGTAGGTATGGAAGGTAAGAAGCGACGCCGCGGTTTCTGTCGCGACGCACAATATTTTCGTAGAACCTGGTTCTATTCCCTCGCGGACTTCCAGAACCGACAGGTATTTATCAAGTGTATTGACCTCCTCGGCCGAATATACTTTCGGAAGGACAATACCATTCGGCTTGCCCGGCATGACAGCGGTCAGGTCTGGCAGGGAGAGAGGATTGTCAAGAGGATTGATCCGTACCCAAAGTTGTTGACGCGACCGTTCCGTATTGGTTTTCAGAAAATCGCATACCATTCCCCGAGCGATTTCCTGACGGTTATCGGCAACAGAATCCTCGAGATCCAGAATGAGGGCATCTGCCGGATTTTCAAGACCCTTGCTGAGTTTTCGTTCGTTATCTCCTGGCACGAACAGCCATGACCGGATAATCATGCCGGTTTCTTTTTCATGAGGCCGGTCCGCACAACATAGGCGACTTCCTCATCGCGCTGGTTGATGCCAATATGCTCAAAAACCACCAGCCCTGTGGTTGGGCGGGAGGCACTCTCCCGCATTTCCTTAATACGGGTAACCACACGAATGGTGTCGCCGTGAAATACCGGGTTTTTGAACCGGATATCCGTCATGCCGAGATTTCCGAGCGTGGTTCCCAGCGTGGTGTCGGCCACTGTCACGCCAATGACAAGACCCAGCGTAAACAGACTGTTGACAATACGCTGACCGTACATCGTCTCCTTGCAATATTCTTCGTCCAGATGAAGAGGTTGCGGGTTATGGGTCATGGCGCAGTACATGACGTTATCCATTTCGGTCACAGTTCTCCGCAGTGGGTGTTCAAATTCCATTCCTGGTTTGAATTCTTCGTAATAAAGTCCTGACATTTTTCTTATTTTCTCCTGTTAAGTAAAGCTTGGTTAGTTTGTGGAGGGTGCAGAGACACCCTGGTGGAAAAGAGAGGCGATTTTTTCCTCGCTATAGCCGATTTCGGCTAATACTTCTGCGCTGTGTTCGCCCAGACGCGGTGCCGGCCGGGTTGGCGCAGGCTGGGTTTCTGACCAATGACTTGGAACCGCCATATCCAGCAGTTTCCCTTCGCTCGGATGATCGATCGTTTTAAAGAAATTCATGGCTTTTAGCTGCGGATCTTCCAGCAGGGTGTCCGGTGTATGCAATGGCATCGCCGGAATATCTGCATCATCGAAGAGTTGCAGCCATTCCGCTGTTGTGCGTGTCGCAATTAGCTGTGCCAGCTCCGCATAGATGTCTTTAATGTTTTCCGTGCGGGTGGACATGCTTTTAAATCGCGGATCGGCATCAAGTTCGGCCTCTCGCCCAAGCGCCTGATAGAAAGAGCGCCAGTGTCGATCTGTATATACCATGACGCAAACATAGCTGTCTTTCGTCCGATACGGTCGACGATCCGCATTAATCATCCTGTCGTAGCCGAGCGGTCCGATTGGGGGGTCGAAAGTGTGTCCCGCCAGATGATCCGCAAGAACAAAGCTCGCCATCATCTCAAACATCGGCATATCAATTTGTTGCCCCTTGCCCGTGCGGCATTGATAGTAAAGAGCTGCGTTGATTTGTCCGACGGCCCATAAGCCAACAGCACGGTCAACGATTGCCGTCGGCGTATAGGTTGGTTCACGACCGTCGGCCATGTGGGAGAGCCAGGGAATTGACACGGCTCCCTGGATAAGATCATCAAAGGCCGGTTTCCTCTCGTACGGACCGCCTTGTCCATAACCAAAAAGACCTGCGTAAACTATGCGGGGGTTGACCTTTGCGACAGTTTCGTAAGAAAGGCCAAGGCGTGCCATCACTTGCGGGCGGCGATTGTAAACCAGAACATCTGCGTCTCGTATCAGATCGAGCGCAGCAGTGAGACCTTCCGGCTGTTTAAGATCCAGAAGAATACTGCGTTTGCTGCGGTTGCAATTAAGAAAGATAGGTCCCATTTCTGGATGTCGGGAAGGACCGATGCCTCGGATAGGATCCCCGCCCGGAGCCTCTATTTTTATGACGTCTGCCCCCATGTCGCCCAATATCTGGGTTGTGTAGGGAGCCATCAGCATATTGGACAGGTCAATTACCTTGACGCCATCAAGAGGCCTGGTCATGGGGAAACTCCTTCGAGGTTTATTTACTTAGCCGGAAAACTGGTAAGGACTGGTTTCCTTCGGTTTTTCGGAAGGTGACTTCAACAGCCTTGCCGATTTTGATGTCGTCGAAATCACTTTCAACAATGTTCGACATCATCGTTACCCCTTCATCAAGGGTCACATAGGCCATGACATAAGGAATCTCCGACCGTCGCATGATGGAATAGCTGTAAATCTTGCCTTTGCCGCTTGCTTCATACCATTCTGTATCGTTGCTCGAGCAAACAGGGCAGATCGCTCGCGGGTAAAAATGGGTCTTGCCGCAGGAATTGCATTTCTTCATTAGCAGCTTGCCATTTTTTGCCCCTTCCCAGTAGTGTTCGGTCTCCATGTTGATATCGGGGTCTTTATAAACTCTTTCCTGCTGGCTCATGCGTCGTTCCTTCCCAAAATTACGGTTCCTGCGCCAGTGCGCGTTGAAATCTGTCCGCCTGTGCCATGGGCGAGGGCGAGGGTGCAGTCTGGGACCTGGACCTTGGGGTGGGCTTCACCGCGCAGTTGCCGGACAGCCTCGATTACCTTTGTCATGCCACCGCGGTTGCTTGGGTGGTTGTTGCATAGCCCGCCGCCATCTGTGTTGAAAGGGAGTTTGCCGACACCGGAAATCAGGTTGCCGCCGGATACAAATTTACCGCCCTGGCCTTTCTCGCAAAAGCCGAGATCTTCTATGGTTTCCAGAACAGTGATCGTAAAGCTGTCGTAAATGGAGGCATAATCAATATCTGCCGGCTTTACATTTGCTTCGGCAAAGGCGATCGGGCCGGATTTAGCAGCACCGGTATAGGTCAGGTCAAAATTGCCACCGTTCAGGTGTTTTACCGCCTCGCCATGTCCAAGCACCTTGACGCAGCGATCCCCGAGAGATTTTGCGATTTCCGGGCTGACGACAATCAATGCGCCACCCCCATCACTGATAACGCAGCAGTCAAGACGGTGGAGCGGATCGGAAATCATGGGTGAGTTGATTACATCTTCCACTGTTACAACATCGCGCAACATGGCGTACTCGTTATGCTGTGCATGATGAGAGGCGGCAACCTTGATCCAGGCAAGTTGTTCGCTGGTCGTTCCATATTCATACATGTGCCGCATCGCCGCCATGCCGTACATATTGGTTATGACCGGTGCATACGGGATTTCGAATCCGCGCTCCGGCAATTCACCGCCGCGATCCCGCGCGCCGAGCGTCGTGAGGCCTTCCGCCCGAGGCCGTCCGGCAAGGGTAATCAGGGCAACATTACATTTACCGGCGGCAATGGCTTCGACCGCGTGCCCGACATGGACAACATAGGAGGACCCGCCCGTTTCGGTGGTGTCCGTGTAGGTTAGGTTCAGACCCATATATTCGGCCATTGACATGCCGCCCAAACCTGGCGCATCTCCATCACAGAAATATCCGTCAACATCGTCTTTCGTCAGGCCCGCGTCTTTTAGCGCGCCAATAGCCACTTCGGCATGCAACTGGGGAATTGTCTTGTCAACTGCCTTGCGGGTTGGGTGCTCATATATACCCGCAATATAGGCCTTGCTCATTCGGCTCATGTTTTAACCTCTATTTTTATTTTATTATTAGGTCTTGGCTACCTTCTCAGTATGACTTCGGAAGGTCCAGCGCATTTTCTGCAAGGTAACTCAGAATTAACTGGGGACTGATCGGCGCAAGACGGTGTATCAGGGATTCACGCAAGTATCTTTCAACGTGAAATTCCTTGGCATATCCCATTCCACCGTGGGTCATGACGGCATTTGTACATGATTTGAAGGTCGCTTCCGCCGCAAGATATTTTGCGGCATTGGCCTGAAGGCCGCAGTCCTTGCCCTCGTCATACATATTCGCGGCCTGGAAGGCCATGAGGTTTGCCGCTTCAAGTTCCGCCCAGGACTCTGCAAGAGGATGCTGGATTGACTGGTTCATGCCAATAGGACGCCCAAAAACCTCGCGATCACGGGCATATTGCGCAGCTTTCTTGAGCGCCGCGCGCCCCAATCCAACCATAGAGGCGGCTATCAGGATTCTTTCTGCGTTCAATCCGTGCAGAAGATACCGAAATCCCTTGCCTTCCTCGCCAACCAGATGCTCTTTCGGAATGCGCAGACCATCGATGAACATTTGATTGGAGTCGACGCACTTCCGGCCCATTTTATCGATCGGGCGAATTTCGACATAATCGCGATCAAGATCAGTATAGAAAAGGGAAAGTCCATCAATGGGACGTTTCGTTTCTTCCTCCCTTTTTGTCCGGGCAATGAGCAGCATTTTGTTGGCCCGGAGGGCTGTTGATGTCCAAATTTTCTCTCCCTTGACGACATAATCCTTCCCGTCCCAAACAGCGCGGGTTTTTAGTCTCGTCGTATCAAGGCCGGTGTTCGGTTCGGTCACCGCAAAGCATGCAACATCCTCCCGCTTGATGATGGGGGGCAGCCATTTTTGCTTCTGTTCTTCTGTGCCAAAAACCACAACGGGATTAAGACCGAAAATGCCGATAATAAGGGCGGCGAAACCGGCATTCGCGGCGCCCGATTCCGTGATTGCCTGCGCCATGACGGCCGCATCCGCGATCCCAAGTCCGCTCCCGCCGTATTTCTCCGGCATGGCGATGCCCATAAAGCCTTCGTCAACGATTGCCTGGCAGAATTCCTCGGGAAATTCTCCGTCTGTATCCCGTTGGAGCCAGTAATCATCTCCAAACGGTTTGCATATCCGTGCGATACTTTCCTTGATTTGTTCTTGTTCTGGTGTAAGTGCGAAGCTCATTTCCTGTCCCTGTTTTTTATCATTTTTAATTGGTTTGACGCGAAAGGATGGCAGCTATTTTTTAGGTTAGTTTCTTTTGTATTGGCAAAGACGCATCTATCGGTATACCGCCAGTTATCCTTGTGCATTCTTGCGCTGCCTGAATTATAAGTCGTTCATTCTGTAAGGCGTTGGCGTGCATGCGCTCTGAAGGTCCCGCGATCAATATCGCCGCGATGACCTCGCCGGTATCTGAATAGATCGGGCCGGCCAGACCGCTGGATCCTTGAACTTGCTCATTATATGTTCTGGCGATGCCTTCTTGCCGGATTTTCTCAAGGGCCGCCATGATCTCAGACTTGCCGGTGAGAGTGGTATCCGTATAACGCTTGCGACGATGCGAACGCAGATAATTCAGCAGCCGTTCAGACTCAAAATATGCAAGGAGGAGTTTTCCCCCAACAGTGCAATAAAGTTCGCGGTTTTCTCCGATGGGGACGGAATAGCGTATGGAATTTGTGCTTTCTACTTTATCGAGATATGTCACCATATCCCCTTCGTGGTTTAACGCGGCAATCACCGCCGTCTCACCCGTTTCCCGCGCAAGGTCAACAAGAGTAGGGCGGACCAGCTTCAGAAACTCCCGCCCTGAAACAGCCCGCATCGCGAGTGTAATAAATCTAGGGCCTAGATAGTATCGACCGTTTTCATCCCGGCTAAGGCATCCCTCATCTGTTAAGCCGGCCAGAAGACCAACGAGGCTCGTTTTAGGAGCAGATGCGGAAACAGCTAATTGAGATAGTGTCGCGCCTGCATCCATGGAGGCGAGTGATTCCAGAATAGAAAATATCCGTCCTACCGACTGCGGGCCACCCCGGGAGGCCGGTTTGGCAGGCTTTCTATTCGGGCTATCAGACGCCATATTTCAATTCTCCGTAAAAGAGACAGGCATAGATACAAAACCCTGTGCCTGTCTCATATTTCAACTAAACGCCAATCGTGTAGCCGCCATTAACGGACAAATGCTGACCCGTGATGTAGCTGGCTGCGGGCGAGAGAAGGAAGCAAACTGGCTGCGAAACCTCGTCTGGTGTTGAGAAACGCCCCATGGGGACTTGTGACATTACGCCGTCACGGAATTTGTCCGAACGGATCATTTCTGTCATTTCGGTTTCGACGACACCGAAGCAAATCGTATTTACGCGGATCTGTTTTGCCGACCATTCGCGTGCGGCGCTCATCGTCAGGCCCATGACACCCGACTTTGCGGCGCCATAATTGATTTGTCCAATCGTCCCGCGACGGCCTGCATCGGACGAAATATTGACAATTGAGGCGGGGCTGGTGTCGCCATCCTGCGCTCTTTGATACATATGTCGACCTACGGCCTGTAAACAATAGAAGACGCCCGACAAATTAACATCGATAACTTGCTGCCAGGTATCAATTGGCATTTTTGTCGCCATCGCAGCGCGGACAATGCCGGCATTATTCACCAGTCCGTGAATTGCGCCATTACGTGCAACGGCTTTCTCCACCATATCCTGAACAAATCCCGGCTCAGCAACCGAACCGACGTAAACTTCTGCCTTGTCGCTTCCCAATTCATCGGCAATCGCATTCACTTTGTCCCCCTGCAGGTCAACCAAAATCGCTTTGCCGCCGAGGTCAACGACAAGCCGTGCAACCGCCTCGCCAATTCCTTGACCTGCACCGGTCACAATCACGTTCTGGTTTTCAAGTGACATTGGGTTTATCATTATTTTTTCTTCTCCATTTATTGAAATGCCTGTCGGCGCCGCCGATGCAAAAGGCTGTCTGAGTTTGGCAGTTATATTCATATACGTAACGAATACGTATATTGATATGAGTTAAATTATTGCCTGTCAATGTTATTGCTCTGAAATTCTGAGAGTCTTGTGATAGAGTTTCAGATGTTTGGATTGGAGAAATGAAAAAAGCGATCGGATGGAAAGGTTGTAATAATGGAGAATGAAACGAAATTTCCCCCACCGATGATCGAGGCGCCGAGTGCATGGTATGGACATGAAATGGCGAAGAATACAGATATCTGGCTGACAGATCTCTCGTCAAACGAGGTATCGGAACTAGAAGGAGCCGCTGAACGCTTTCAGGCTGATAATCTTGATCTGGCGCAAATTTCGCCGGACAGTTTCCCGCTTCCTCTGTTAGGGCCGAAATTGGTGCAATTACGCAGCGATCTGATGCACGGCATTGGCTTTGAACTTTTGCGCGGCCTGCCCGTGCACCAATACAGCCAGAAGGTGGCGGCAACAATATTCTGCGGCATTGGATCCTATCTTGGCGCCGCCCGGTCGCAAAATGCCGCCGGTCATATCCTCGGGCATGTGCGGGATGTCGGCAGGGATATTAATGATGCCGGAACACGTATTTACCAAACATCAAAGCGTCAGACTTTCCATACGGATTCAACGGATGTTGTCGGACTGATGTGCCTTCGAACGGCGAAGGAGGGTGGGTTGTCTCAGCTGGTCAGTACCACGACTATTTATAATGAAATGCAGCGGCGAAGACCGGATTTAGCCACAGAAATGTTTAAAACCGTGGCAACTGATCGCCGTGGGGAGGTTCCTTCTGGTGAGAAGCCCTATTTTGAAATTCCGGTTCTGAGCTGGTATCAGGGGTATTTAACAGGCCTTTACCAACGGCAATATGTCAATAGTGCCCAGCGGTTCCTTGACGCTCCCCGATTGACCGACACACAGGTCGAAGCCCTAGATTTTTTTGATTCTCTCGCAAATGATCCTGAGCTACATCTGTCTATGCAGCTGCAACCGGGAGATATGCAGTTCGTTTATAATCATGCTCTTATGCATGATCGGACGGCGTTCGTCGATTGGGCGGAACCGGATAAAAAGCGTCACTTGCTGCGGTTATGGCTTTCGCTGCCAGGCGACCGGCCACTGCCGGATTGCTTCCGGCAGCGCTATGGGACTATTGAGATTGGTAATCGTGGCGGCATTATTGTTGACGGGACAAAGTTGAATGTTCCACTGGATGCATAGACAGAGCCTTGCTTAGGAAAAGGCGGCAGCTCAAATGCGCGTCAATGGAAATCCATTGACGGAATAGTTAAATGCCTTGTTATAGGTTTGGTCTTTTCAAGCCGTGGTGTTCTTTTGATGTTTGGAGGCCGTAATGAATGTGCTGAAAATTGCCGCTTTCTCTGATGGAGATATTGGCGGAAACCCGGCGGGTGTAGTTCTGAGCGATACGCTGCCGACCCCGGAAAGAATGCAGGAGATTGCCGCGAAGGTGGGGTTTTCAGAAACGGCATTTGCCGCGCTGGAAAAGGACCGTAAAACATGGCGTGTCCGCTATTTTTCACCTGAATCTGAGGTGCTATTTTGCGGTCACGCTACAATAGCGCTCGGGGCGACACTGGCGGAAAAATTTGGTCCGGGAAAATATATGCTACGCCTTAATGATGCTAATATTAGCGTTGAAGGAGAACTGGTGGGGGATTTCTATGCGGCGGCCTTGCAGTCACCACCAACGAGAAGCGATCCCTTGGACCAAGCAGAGGTAGAGGCGACTTTGGCCCTATTCGGATATTCTCAAGACCAGCTGGATGACAGTATCCCGCCTGCGCGCATTCACGGTGGAGCAGATCATTATGTTTTCGCCCTTAAAAACCGGGATGACTTGAGTGCCATGCAATATGAACTGGATTCCGGCCGGCAGTTCATGAGAAGCCGGGATTTGATCACCATTATGCTTTTATGGCGCGAAGACGAAACAACCTTTCATGTCCGCAACGCATTTGCCTCAGGCGGTGTGTTGGAGGATCCCGCGACAGGGGCGGCCGCGGCGGCGTTTTCCGGTTACTTAAGGGATATCGCCTGGCCGCATGGCGGAAAGATAAAAATCATTCAAGGGGAAGATATGGGCGCCCGCTCCCTGATAACAGCCGAAATAAGTGATGAAGCCGGGAGTTCAATAAGAGTATCGGGTATGACGCGCAAGATGGACAATTGACGGTTTCAATTAATAATAAACTGACCATCCGCTGAGATTTGTGCGTGTCTACACTGCTGTGGAACGACTTATATCTGTATGCCTGCAAGGCCTCCGATAGCTTAAATCCAGCACGGTATCGTCTTAAAGGCGATATCAGGGCCTCACTCCTGAAGGCGGCCTTCCCTCTGACATAACACCCTCCAAAATCAGGTTATCCGGCACCGCCAACCTCAATAATTCGGGCAAGGTTATAAAATATAGCCTGAAATTCCCGTGATCATCTAAAGAATAGAACTCTATTTATGCATTAGATTTTTACTTACATCAAAACAATCTAAAGTAGTATTTAGGAAAATATTGAAATATGATATAACAAATGACATAATTCTTATCATGGCCGGTCTTAAGTGTGCCAAGCCAAATAAAAAATGAACGTAAGTCACTCATGCTCAGGAAGGATGCAATATGATAAGAAGTTCGATTTTCGCTGCTACAGTAGCGCTAGGCGTAGGGATAGGTGGTGTCGCCAACGCGGCCGATCTGCTTGATGAAATCCAGGAACGCGGAGAATTGGTATGTGGTACGCTGAACTACATCGCGGGAGTTGGCTTCCTCGATGACAAGGGCGAATGGAGTGGCTTTGACGTTGATTTCTGCAAGGCAGCAGGGGCGGCAATTCTTGGGGATCCAAAGAAAGTTAGGTTCGTTGCCACGACCGGCGCACAAAAATTTCCGGCGCTGCAATCAGGAGAAATCGACATTCTGTCCCGGAGTGTTACGGAAACCATCTCTCGCGATACGACACTGGGGTTCAGCTTTATCGGTCCCAATCATATGACCGGTCAGGGATTTATGGTCCATAAAGACACAGGTGTAACCGATGTTAAACAGCTGGACGGCGCATCGGTCTGTGTGCTTGCGGGCACCACAACCGAGCGGTACCTGGCCGACTGGTTCAAGGCAAACGGAATGTCATTCCAGCCTGTGGCCGCGGAAAACAGCGATCAGATGTACTCAATGTATTTTGACAAGCGGTGCGATGCGGTGACGATGGAACCGCCCTATCTTGCTATCCGCCGTGCACGGGCCGCAACTCCGGATGATCATGTGATTTTGGAGACCCTTATTGCCAAATCATTTGAGGCCCCCGTTATCCGCGAAGGGTCGCCCAAGTTCTTCAAGGTCTTGCAATGGATGCATTACGGCATGATCACTGCGGAAGAACTCGGCATAACACAGGCAAATGTTGATGAAATCGCCAAGTCTTCAAAAAATCCTGTGGTACAGCGCTTTCTCGGAGTAGAGGGAACGATTGGATCTGACATGGGTGTGCCTAACGACTGGATGGTAAAGGTCATCAAGGCGGTGGGTAACTATGGAGAGTTTTACAATAATACTCTTGGGAAGAATTCCAATCTTCAAGTGCCGCGTGGTATGAATGCACTTTGGCGTGATGGCGGCGCAATGGTCGCTCCCGGCTGGCAATGAAGCCAGTCTCAGCCTATCAAGACGTACCCGGGAGGGTACGTCTTGCACGCTTTCTGACCCGACGTGATTTTCAGTCGCAGGGGCTATTTATCATTTTAGCCATTTTGCTGATTTGGGGGTCAATCCACGTCGCGTCCAGCAATCTTGCGGAATCCTCCGGGAAAACCGGGTTCGCATTCCTCTGGCAGAAGGCTTCCTTTGAACTTGGGGAAAGCCTGATCCCCTACAGTGCCGGCGATACTTATTTCAAAGCCTTTGTCGTGGGAGTTCTGAACACCTTGAAGGTCGCCGCTCTGGGCATAGTGCTTTCAACATTTATCGGGTTGATCATCGCCTTGGGGCAGCTTTCAAAAAGTGTTGTTATTACGCGCCTGTGCCGTGGTTATGTCGAAGTGGTGCGAAATATTCCGCTGTTGCTACAGCTGTTATTCTGGCACACGTTTCTGCTGCGCGGGCTGCCAACAGTCCGTCAGGCTCTTTCCCCTGTTGACGGAATTTATCTAACCAACCGAGGGCTTTACCTGGTTTCTCCCGTTCCAGAGTCGTCTTTTGGAATCGTGATGGCCGCGCTGTTGGTCGGGATAATTCTCGCAAGTGGATTATGGTATTGGCACCGGAAGACAAATGCCGGTTTTCGTCTGTGGCCATTGGGCCTGACGCTTACGTTTTTACCGGCCATTATTGCAACTTATGTCGCGGGCGCGCCAATTACCTGGGATGTTCCCCAGCTAACTGGTTTTAACTTTACCGGCGGTATGACCATTTCCCCGGAATTTACCGCGATGCTTCTGGGGTTGAGCATTTACACGGGCGCCTTTAATGCGGAGATCATCCGTGCAGGTATTCTTGGCGTATCGAAAGGGCAGGTCGAGGCCGGTCTTTCACTAGGTCTTCATCCGGGACAGGTTATGAGGAAGATCGTTCTTCCACAGGCCTTACGCATTATTATTCCGCCGATCTCAAATTCCTATCTCAATCTTACCAAAGAAAGCTCTCTCGGCGTGGCAATCGGTTATCCCGAAATTGTGCGTGTCGCCAATATTACTCTGGCAGAAACCAGCCAGTCGCTGGAATGCATTTCGATAATCATGCTGATTTACCTGATCCTGAGTCTGATTACGTCTCTGATCCTGAATGTCATGAATGCCCGTTCATCCAGAGAGGAACGATAATGACAGAACTTGCCCTAAATCGCTCTCCTTGGTGGCAAAGGTTGATATCCGAGGTTACCAAATCACCAATGTCAACGATATTGAATGTCGTCGCTTTGGGTATGTTGTTATTAATCGCAATCCCTTTAGTTAAGTGGGCTCTGATCGACGCGGTCTGGACAGGTGATTCCGGAGATAGCTGCCCGGCGGGCTCTGGCGCCTGTTGGGCCTTTATAGGCAGCAAGCTTCGGCTAATTCTGTTTGGGCGGTTCCCGTATGATGAGCAATGGCGCGCACTTGCAGGAACGGTGATCCTGGTAGCACTGGTTGTCATCTCCCTCAACCCGGTCTTTTGGCGTAAATGGCTGCTCCCGGTTTGGATTGCCGGGCTCCTTTCTTATGGAATTCTAATGTGGGGAGGTGTTTTCGGGTTGAGCTATGTGGAAAGCTCACTCTGGGGCGGGTTGCCACTCACAATTTTGCTGACTGTTTTTGGCGTGGCGTTCGGGCTGGTAATCTCGGTACCGATTGCCTTGGGGCGGCAATCTAAACTGCCAGTTTTTCGGCTCTCCGCCATTGTTTTTGTCGAGGCAGTCCGCGGCGTGCCTTTAATCAGTGTGTTGTTTATGGCTTCCGTGCTGTTACCTCTAATTATACCGGATGGTTTTACGCCGGATGGGCTTGGCCGCGTATTGATCGGGCTAGTTCTGTTCCTTGCTGCCTATATGGCGGAGGTTCTTCGCGGTGGCCTTCAGGCGATCCCGAAAGGCCAGTACGAGGCCTGCAGGTCCCTTGGCGTTGCTTACTGGCCCATGATTCTGAAGGTCATATTGCCACAGGCTTTCGAGATGGTGCTGCCTGCCATGGTCAATTTGTTTATTGGGGCGCTGAAAGGAACCTCCCTGGTCGTCATCGTCGCCATGATGGATCTTCTCGGGGCGGCTCAGGCGGCACTCGCGGATCCGAAATGGATTGGTTTTTATGTAGAGACATATGTATTCGCAGGCATAGTGTATGCGTTAATGTGCGGGAGTATTTCCTGGTACGGGCGCCAAACCGAGCGGTCGCTTCGTGAAATGCGGGAACATTCAAATAAAAATTAAGACAAAGGACAAGTTACAATGATTGCCGAATATGACACCCCGAAGGTAGATCCTGCATCAAAGGACCTGCTTGGTGCGGTGGATCGCAGTCCCTCTCTAACCGACAAGGTATATGAGAAGCTCAGGCAAGGGTTGCTCAGAGGTGTCTGGAGTCCGGGTGAAAAGCTGACGGCCCGAAAGCTTAGCCGAGATCTCGGAGTCAGCCTCACACCTGCACGCGAGGCTATTATGCGCCTCGTTAATGAAGGTGCGCTGGATGTATCGGAGAAACGAACTTTCAGAACCGTTGACCTAAATTGCGAGCAATATAGCGAAGTCATGCGTATTAGAAGCGCGCTTGAACCAATAGCAGTTGAATTAGCAACGCCGCTTTTCGCTGAAGAGGAAATTAAGCGCCTGATTGAACTGAACGAGCAAATGAAGGAAATGATCAGTCAGGAGCGGTTCAATGATTCACTGCAAATTGACTCCGAATTCCACCTCTTGATTTGTGATAGAGCCGAACAACCGCTCATGCGGAGTATCATTGATACACTTTGGCTGCGGGCGGGCCCGACGCGAAACCGATTATCTTATAGCTATCGCAAACGCCTTATCGGATATGAAAACCATAAGCGGATTATTGCGGCCATTCAACTGCGCGATGCCGCCGCCGCCGCCGCCGCCGTAAAACGCGACCTTTCAGAAGGGGCCGCAATAATTGTCGCCGTGCTGACGGAGGACGAACGGGATAACTAACAAGAATGCCTCTCTAGGTCAGACGCCCAATATATGAAAGGAAAACCCATGACAAACACAAGAAACTTATTCCCGAAAGGTGGCCGCGACTGGCCGGATCTGCAACGCGATATTCGGGCACGCTGTGCTGACGATGTGGATTGGCAGCATGGGCGAACTCCCTTGTTTGTTTTCCGGAATGATCAGGAAACCTATGAAATCGGGCGCAACGCGTTTTTCGAATGTTTCAGCGAAAATGCACTAGGCCGAAAAAGAGCATTTTTTGGAATAGGATCAATGGAAAAGGAAGTCCTTGATTTTGGATTGGATTTGTTCAGCGCCCCGGAGAGTGGAACCGGTGCGTTTACGTCGGGCGGGACAGAAAGCATTTTTATCGCAATTAAGGCCGCGCGCGAAGCCCATCGGGACCTCAATCCTTCACATCGTGGTGAAACGTTGAACATTGTTGTCCCGATTACCGTACACCCAGCCTTCGACAAGGCAGCGGATGCAATGGATCTGGAGATGCGGCGGGCGCCGCTTCGTGCCGACAAACGGGTCGATCCTGCAGAAATGCAGAAACTGATTGATGACCGGACAATTGCGATGGTCGGTTCCGCGCCGTGTTTCCCGCATGGAGTCGTCGACCCGATCGACGAATTGAGCGCGATTGCTCTGGATGCAGGTATTTGGTTGCATGTGGATGCTTGTGTCGGCGGCTGGATGGCGCCCTTTTTCACGCGGATAGGGCGGCCAACGCCAAATTTCGATTTTCGGTTTGAAGGGGTCCGTTCAATCTCTGCTGATCTGCATAAATTCGGGTATTGCCCGAAGCCGGCATCGACAGTGTTTTATCGAGACGTCACTGACCTCGAACGGGCGACCTTCAAATCTAATTCTTGGCCAAATGGGCCTTTTGAAACAGCGACTCTTGTTGGTACAAGGCCTGGCGGCGCGGTCGCGGGAGCCTGGGCAGTTCTCAATCATCTGGGAACGGAAGGCTATGAAGATGCGGCGCGGCGTTTAGCTGAGATGACGGATCGGTACTGTGAAGGAATTTCTGCAATTGAAGGGTTGGAGCTGTGGTCCAAACCGGATCTTTCGATTATCAACTACGGGTCATCTGAATTCGACATTTTTGTTGTTGCTGAAAATATGGTGAGCCGGGGGTGGCTCTCTGGCTTGACCCGTGAACCCAAGGGTATGCATGCAATGATGTCCCTTTTGCACGATGGATCCCGTGAGGAGTTCTTGAGTGATTTGCAAGAATGTGTGTATCTGGCGCGCAGCTCTCCGAAAGTCGAATCCCAGCTTCATGCTAAATATTGACCTGGGCAATTTTGCAATAAAATAACATGGTCTTGACAAGCTAGTGTATCGACATTTAGCAAGTTTTGGCTTTTGACTGGCTTTTTCCAAGACGTTAAACGGTCAGTATTAAACTCCGACGAACCTGGCTCAAAACCAGGTTCGCTCCTGAATCAGACAAGAACAGAGCTTCTGACTTCCGATCAGGTTCATCTGGGTTTAAGCAATTTGTCTCTGACAATGCCCATATCCGTTTTTTGGAAGAATTCTATTAGCCTGAAGGGCTGCAGATGTTTGGTTGTCTGTTCCTGGGCTCTGTAAATTTTATCAAGTTACTTATTAACCAAGCATCCATAGAGAGAATAGCGCCAACGCCGCGGTTAGTTCCGTCGTGTGGATCGTCGGCGGGATTATTACCCAAGGTCAAGGCCTCAGTTTCTTATCAAGTTGACAATCGAGAAAAAAAGAACCATTTTGCGCCCAACAACAATCAATAACAACCCATCAGGACCTTCTCAATGAAACAGATAAAATTTCTATTTGCTGTTATTTCATGCATCGGCTTCCTATCTTTTGGCACAGCTGCTGCGCAGGATCATACTATTGGTGCTTTATTTCCGTTAAGCGGGCCTAATGCGACATATGGTGACGTATTTATGGCCGGCTCTGATCTTGCAGTCGAGCATATCAATGCGGACAAGATGCTCAGTGGGCCGATGTCCATTGCATATGAAGATAGCCAGGGACTTCCTCAGCCGGCAGTCGTGGGCATGACGAAGCTCGTGAATGTCACGAATGTTCCATATGTTCTTTCTGCTTTCACCGGTGTGTCGAAAGCAATTTCGACATTGGGAAACCGGAATGAAGTTGTTGCCGTGAACGGGGGCGGTGTTGGACCGGACCTGGCGGCTCTTGGCGAATATTTTTGGAATGTTATTCCTCTCGTAAACTTGGAAGTTCGCGCTGTAATGCCTTATCTTATAAAAGAAAAGGGTATTAAACGCGTCGTTCTTATTTACATCGACGATCCATTTGGCAACTCCATTCTTGATGAGCTGGAATCGACATTGGAGAATGCAGGCGGTGAATTGGTTGAGACCATGTCTGTTCCAACGACAGCACAGCAGTTCTCCGGTATCGCGGCAAAGGTTCGTGCGGCCAACCCGGATGCTGTCTACATTGCAAGTTACGGCGCCCAGCAGATTCAGATCGTAAAGCAACTCCGTGATAACGGTGTTGATCAACAGCTCATTACATATTCCGGATATCTGGTGCCGGATGCGCTCGCACTGCCGGAAACGGAAGGTATTATTGCCACGGGGCAGGGCGTGAATTACGAGTCAGACGATCCAATTACCAAGCGCTTTGTCACTGATTACACGGCAAAATACAATAGTGCCCCGACGGCGTATAACGTGAACTACTATAATGCTACCTATCTGTTTGCGCTTCTGGCACAGGCGTTGGAAGCAGAAGGCAAAGAAGTCACCGGCGCTAACCTTCTTGCCAAGCGCAAGGAAATAGGGACTTTTGATCTGGTCGGGGGCAATGTTTCCTTCCAGGAAAATGGAACCTTGCTGTTCCCGATTCAGGTTAAAACTGTCAAGAATGGCAAAGCCGAAGTTCTCGATACAATTGATTTCGGAAATTAAGTAGGTACAGATAAAAATGCTTGCTTTACAGCTAATGATCACCGGTCTTCAGACCGGTGCTCTTTACGCGCTCACTGCCGTGGGCTTTTCGTTAATTTTTGGATCCACCCGGATATTTCACTTTGCACATGGGGCGACATTTATTATTGCCGCCTATCTGTTCTACTTTGTGAATGTCTCTGGCTTTGGGGTGACCTTGGGGGTTATTGCCGCGACTGCGGGGGCAATTGTCTTCGGGTTGTTGCTGAACAGGTTCGTATATGTTCCGATCCAGCGAGATGAAGGCTCTTTCTTCACCGTATTTGTCGCGTCATTCGGCATTGGCATCGTTATCCAGAATGTTGTTGGAATGATCTTCGGGCGTGGTTACGTTACCGTTCAAACGCCACTTTCATTTTCAGTTGAATTGATGGATGGGCTTTATGTGTCGCCGTTAGCATGGATCTCCATGCTGTGTGCAGCCATCTTTTTCGGTATTCTGTGGTGTTTCCTGAAGTACAGTAACTTGGGCTTGTCGCTGAGGGCTCTTGCCGATAACCCTGATCTTGTCCGTGTTTTTGGCTTAAATCCACGCTTCATATCGTCATGCGCCTTCACGATCGGATCTATTCTGGTTGTTCCGGCAGCGATTATTTCTGGAGCGACGACAGGCCTGAACCCGGCAATGGGGCATCATGTCATGCTGATCTCATTGGCCGCGACAATCGTCGGGGGTATTGGCAGTGTTGCGGGGACTTTGCTTGCGGGCCTTGCGCTTGGCCTCGCTGAAAGCCTGGCCTTGCTTTATGTGGATTCGCAATGGACCGAAGCTGTGACATTCGCGATTCTTTTCCTCTTTATTATTGTTCGTCCGTCCGGCCTCCTGGGCCGTTCTGCGGCTCATTAAGAAGGAGAGAACCGTGGAAGCCTATCTGCTAAACCTTGTTATTCTTATTTCAATCTATTCAACCCTCGCCGTGACCCTTAACTTCATTATGGGGTATGCGGGGATTTACTCCCTTGCTCACGCTGTATTCTTTGGGGTTGGTGCATATGCAGGCACATTTATGGCCATGCATTTTAACGCATCGATATTTATTACGATTCCCGTCGCAATGTTGGCGGGCGCCGTCCTGTCCCTCATTCTTGCCCTGCCGGCTTTGCGGGTGCGAGGAGAGTATTTCGTCGCGGCGTCGCTGGGGTTGCAAGTCCTTGCCGTAACAATTTTTTCTGAATGGAAAGCTGTTACCGGGGGCATTGGCGGCCTGATCGGGATCCCACCCCTGGATATTCTGGGGCTTGAGGTTTTCAAGCCTAGCCAGTTTATCTTCGTGACCGTTGGAGTGCTGGTGATTGTTCTCATCATTATTAATCGTCTGGTCCACTCCAGTTTCGGACGGAGCCTTCGCGCGATACGGGACAGCGAGAGTGCGGCGGCGGCATTCGGCAAGAATGTGCCGCTAATTAAAACAATATCGGTTGTTATTTCCTCTGCTCTTACGGCTGTGGCTGGGGTGTTGTATGCGAGTTACCTCAGCTTCATCAATGTCGAGAGTTTCATGTTGGACACGTCCGTTCTTATCATGGCAATGGTGATCATTGGTGGGACTGGAACACAAGCCGGACCCATTGTCGGGGCTGCGCTATTGCTCATACTTCCAAGTATTATCAGTTACCTGGATTTCCTTCCGCAGACCGAGATTGGATCAATTCAGCAAATTATTTATGGCCTGGGTATGGCTTTGTTGATGATCTATCGACCAGGCGGAATTGTTGGGCGCAAAAAGCAATCCGAAGCAGGAAAAGAGTAATGGTTTCTTCTAGTACGGACACACAAGAAGTCCTCATGGAAATACGAAACGTTGACAAGGCGTTCGGTGGTGTGAAGGCGGTAGATAATGTATCCATGGATCTACGGGCGGGGATTATAACCACGCTTGTTGGGCCCAATGGTGCGGGGAAAACGACTCTTTTCAATCTGATTACGGGGGAGCTGACCAAGGATAGCGGAACGATTAAATGGTTGGGGCAGCCGATCAATCGGATAAAGCCCTTTAAGGCTGCCCGCGCGGGCATTTTAAGAACTTTTCAGGATTTACGCCTGTTTAATGAAATGTCTGTGGAGGAGAATGTTCTGACCTCTGTAGAGGCAAATTCGGTGCCAGCTCCCATGACAAAAAGTCAGAGAACTGCACGCAGTGAAAAGGTTGAATATGCGCTGAACAGGGCAGGCCTGTTTTCAAAACGAAACATACGGGCCAAAGATCTTGCTTATGCGGAAAGAAAATTCCTTTCCATGGCGCGGGTGATGGCCACGGATGCGCGGCTCTGGTTGTTGGATGAACCGGCTTCCGGGCTTGATCCAAATTCCTACGAGAAATTCCTGGAGATACTACGGGAAGAAGTTAAGCAGGGGGTAACCGTCTGTATAATCGAGCATAATCTTGATATTGTTATCGGTATTTCCGATCGGATCGCCTTCCTTGACCGCGGAAAATTACTGGCTGATGACGAGCCGCAGACAGTTTTGAATGACCCTGAACTTAGAGCAATTTATTTTGGAGAGCGCACATGAACAATTCTGTCGTTCTGGCCGCGCAAAATATTACAGCGGGATATGGCGGACATCCTGCCATTAATGACATCACAGTGGAACTCCGTGAAGATGAAGTTCTTTGCCTGATCGGCCATAATGGGGCCGGGAAGTCGACTCTTTTAAAATGCCTGTTTGGGCTTCTTGCATCTGAATCCGGCTCCGTCATGATTGATGGGCAGGATACAACAAGAGAAAGCGCCCGGGAAATATCTGATCGAGGCGTCGCGATGGTGCCCGAAGGGCGCGGAGTTTTTCCAAGCTTGTCTGTTCGGGATATTTTTTCGCTTGGCATGCATGCGTCCGGCGTGCCCAAAAAGGAACAGTCAGATCGTGTTGAATGGGTGCTGGATATTTTGCCCGCAATCACGGAGTTCATGAACCGGCCGGCTGGGACCTTGTCCGGCGGGCAACAGCAGATGGTCTCAATCGGTCGCGCCCTTCTTAATCGCCCACGTATTTTGTTGATGGATGAGCCCTCCATTGGATTGGCTCCGAAACTTTTTCAGGATTTGCTCGCACCAATTCGCGCGCTTCAACAACGTGAAAAGCTCTCTATCCTTCTGGTGGAACAAAATGTGCGTGAGGCGCTGAAAATTTCGGATCGTGCGGTTGTCATGAAATCCGGTGCCATGATTTGGGAGGGACAACCCGCCGAGCTTGAGGATAATGAGCGACTTATGGAACTCTACTGATGGTCTTTACGGATTATACGTTTGATAGTGCCCTTGCCAATAGAGTGGTTTCAGAAAAGGCAGGAGACCGGCGTCCAATATTTGTCACTCAGAATGGCACGGAAATCACGCCAACCAAGTTTGAAGAAAAGGTCTCTGCAACCGCCGCATGGTTAGATGCGCACGGCATTGTCTGTGGCGACAGGGTCGCTGTTTGGCTCCCCAATAAGTTAGAGTGGATGATGTTATTGTTCGCTTGTGCCCGAATTGGGGCAATTGTTGCGGCGGTGAATACGCGATATCGCACAGCCGAATTACAACATATTCTGAAGTCCAGCGGCGCGAAAATGCTGATATTCGAGGGGCGTGACGGCTACACCGATTTTCATACCCTGATATCGAAGTTGGACTTTTCAGTTTTGCCTGAGCTTGAGAAGCTGGCGTGCGTAGATATGGATGGGGCATCGCTGCCGCCTCTCAATAATATTGAAATCAATACATTCTCTCCCGATGCATCCCTTGGCACGTCGCAAGTGGCAGGAACGGCCGATACTCCTATTTTGTTGTTTACGACATCCGGAACAACGAACGCTCCAAAGCTGGTTATGCATAATCAACGCGCGGTGGGTATTCATGCCAATGATTGTGCCAAGGCGTTGGGTTTTGATGACGATGACGCACGATTTCTCGCGGTTATGCCGTTTTGCGGCGTTTTCGGTTTGAATCCAACGCTTGCGGCTATCGCAGGGGGCGCACCAGTCTATCTCAACACCCAGTTTGAAATTGAGTTGTTGATCCGGACGGTCAAAGATAATGCGATTACTCATCTTTTTGGCAGTGATGAGATGTATCAACAGATCTGGCAGAGGGATAAGGATGCCTTTGCCCATGCCCAAATCTGTGGATTTGCATCCTTTACCCCGGGTCTTGAAGAAAAACTCCGTCAAATTGCGGCAAAAGGAGTGCCTCTTGCTGGCCTGTATGGGGCAAGCGAGCTTTTTGCAATTTTCTCTACCCAGCCACTGACACTGCCGATCGAGCAGCGTTTACAGGGCGGCGGATTGCCGGCTGGTGGTGCATCAGCCGAAATTCGCGTTCGGAATACGGAAACAGGCAAGCTTTGCGCGGTAAATGAGGTCGGTGTCCTGGAATTTCGGGCGCCAACAAATTTCATAGGCTATTACCGAAACGAAGAAGCGACCTCAAAATCAATTGATGAAGACGGTTACTTTCACAGCAGTGATGTAGGTTATCTCCGGGACGATGGTACCTTTGTGTATCTGGCAAGAAATGGAGATTTTCTCCGTCTTTCAGGCTTCTTGACGGATCCAAAGGAAATTGAGGAGGTCATCGAGCAAAATGAGTCTGTTGAGAAATGTCAGGTCGTCGGAATTGAAGTTGATGGGAAAACACGCCCCGTTGCTTTTGTAATATCTTCAGACCCAGACCAGCCGCCACAGGAAGCGGAACTCATGGCCACCGCAAAAGCCACTTTGGCGCATTACAAAGTACCGCTTCACGTGATCGTAATTGAGGCGTTCCCGACGACAGAAAGTGCGAACGGGCTGAAAATTCAAAAAGCGAAACTACGGGATCAGGCGGTTAGCTACTCCAAAAGTAACCTGACCCAGTAAGGCAGCCATTTAAACGGGCGAACTCTCTTGGACATATAATTTGTTCGAGGGAGTTGTGTCTGCGCGTCTCTTTTCTACGACATTAATGCCGCAACAGCTTTTGACTCTTTGTATGGTTTTGTGTAAGAACAAAACAAGAACATACTAAGGGGTCATAATGCGGCATGAAACATTAAAGCAGCAGATTATTGCGTTGGAGCTGGGGCGATGCGAACGTCAGCTTTTGCCTCTCGGATTGCCTGCGATTGACGATGCATTGCAGGGAGGGCTGGATCTAGGCGCCATACATGAAGTCACAGGGCCGGCGGCTGTTTTTTTTACTCAACTGATTATGCGGCAAAAAGGGGGAGGGGTGTTCTGGCTGACAACCAGAAGCCCGAATGAGGAATATTACCCGCCGGGGATGGCGCAATATGGCAGTCGGCCGGAAGATTTCATCGCGATCTGCCTGCCGGACACACGAGACTTGCTGAAGGTTGCCTATGAAGTGTTGGGGGCAAATGTGGCGGGCTGTGTGCTGCTTGAGGTGCAAAAGCCGCTTACACAAACGCAAATGCGAAAACTTCAGATTGCCGTGCAGAATACGGACACCCTGGGCCTTGTTACCCGGTTCACTCATGTGGGGATGACCTCTCCAGAGCAGGAAGGGGCATGTGGGTCCGCAATCACCCGCTGGTATGTAACGATTGTGGACTGGTCCCATGAGAAAACGCAGATCGAGCTATATCTGGTAAAGAATCGACGCGGGTCTCCGTGTCGCTGGATCGTGGAGATTGACCATGCAACGCATCATTTGCATCTGGTTTCCGTTCCTGGAGAGTGAAAGGCTAATTCGGCAAAACCATGATCTTGCGCTGAAACCGTTTGCCCTGATCATGCGGGAGGCAAATCGCGCCTTCATATCAGCGCTAAGCCGGAATGCGGAGAATATGGGATTTGCGCCGGGCATGAGTCTGGCTGATGTGCGCGCCGCCGCTCCCGATATGCTCTACTATGATGCAGACCCGATGCAGGATATCCGATGCCTGCAGGGCTTGTTGCGCTGGGCAAGCCGGTTTACGCCCCGCGTTTCACGTGGTGGCGGACATAACCTGTATCTGGATATCACCGGCGCGAGCCATCTGTTTGGTGGGGAAGATACTCTTCTGGATACATTAGAAACACAGCTGAAAAACTTCGGGTTTACGGCCCGGCTTGCCTTGGCGGACAGTAAAGCCGCGGTCTGGGGGTTTGCCCATTTCGGGAAGAGTAAAAGCAATATTACCGCGAAGATATTACAGGAGGCGGCAAACGACCTGCCGGTTGAGGCGCTGCGGTTATCCTATGCCTCCACCGCCCTCTGCCAGAGGCTGGGGATTAGAAAAATCGAGGATTTGGTGGTGTTGCCCCGCGTGGCCCTGACCAAAAGAATTGGTCTGGAAGGGATAAACCGGCTTGACCGTTTCTTTGGGCGTAGCCCTGAGGTTACAGAGTTTGCACGTCATAGAAAGAGATTGATTGAAGAGGCGCAGTTTTTTGATCCTCTGGCGACAAATGCCGGAGTGGAGGCGGCGTTGGAAGAACTGCTCGAAAAGCTGTGCCAACGTCTGTCCGGGATGCAGCAGGGAATTCGCAAGGCGCGGCTGCAGTTGGAACGGGTTGACCATGAAACCATGTCTTTCTTCATTCAACTCACACGGCCGAGTATTGATGTAAACCTTTTGAAGCGACTGTTCCTGCATCATTTTGAACAGATTGATGTCGGATTCGGCATAGATCGTCTGATCCTGATTGCGGAGCAGGCGGCACCGCTCTCCTTTCATCAACTGTCCCTGGAAAATACTAAAACCCAGAACCGGGAGCAGGATAAGGAGCGATTGATCAATGAACTGTCGAACATGGTCGGCTACCGGTATATTCACCGCTTCTTTCCGGCGGACAGCCATATTCCGGAGCGCGCCTTCAGTCGGGAAGCTGCTCTTTATGCGTCCCGATCTCAACGCTGGATATCGTCATCCGGCAAGCGGCCTCTTCGGATCCTGAAAAAGCCGGTCTCAGTTCTTCTGTCTGACGGTATTGAAAAAAGGGCGCCTGAAACGGTTTTCTGGCATGGCCATAAATGCCATCTGACGCCGCTGTCGGGGCCGGAGCGGATAGAGCCGGACTGGTGGCGTGATGATCCTGACTGGCGGAACGGGCCCCGTGATTACTGGTGGGCAAAGACCCACTTCGGGGCGTTATTCTGGCTTTACCGGGTGTCCGATGGAATGAAGACCCAATGGTTTGTTCATGGGTTGGGGAGTTAGAAAATGCTCCGCTTTGCCGAACTGCACACAATAACAAACTTCACGTTCCTGGAAGGGGCCTCCCATCCAGAGGATTATGTCCGCCGGGCTAAGGAGTTAGGCTTGGAAGCGGTCGCCATTACGGATCGCAATTCTCTCGCGGGTGTTGTCCGGGCCTATGCGGAAGCGAAAAAAATTGGCCAGCGGATTATTGTCGGCGCGGAACTGCTTTTGTCTGACGGGCAATGCCTGATTGCCCTGCCGACGGACCGGAATGCCTATGGACGGCTGTGCCGTCTGATCAGCTGTGGGCGGCAACGGGCCGAAAAGAGCCAGTGCCTGATCCATAAGGAAGATGTGCTGGAGTGGGCGGAAGGAATGATTTTCATCTTGCAGGCACCGGAGGAAATTGACGGCCAGTTCGAGGAGTCTCTGCGCTATTGGGTCGCTGAGTTGGGGGCAGCTCTTTATCTGGCGGCGGAAAATCTACTGTTGGGCCAAGATGAGTTGCGGCTGGCCCGGCTGCATGACGTCGCGCAGGCGCATAAGGTGCCAATTGTTGCCAGTAATCATGCCGTGATGCATATGCCGGAAAATCGCCCGGTTGCGGATATCCTGACCTGTATCCGTGAGCATTGCACGATTGATGAGGCCGGAACACGCCTGCAGAAAAATGCCGAACGGCATCTTAAAGGCACGGAAGAAATGCTGGAGCTTTTTTCTGGATATGAGGATGCGGTTCGCCAGAGCCAGGAAATCAGCCAGAAAATTAACTTTTCTCTGGAGGAATTGAAATATGAATACCCGGATGAGGTTTCAAACGGGCAAGACCCGCAAACGGAACTGGAACGGCTTGTCATCCATCAGTTGCCCGCCCGGTATCCGGCGCATTTATTCCCACACGGCGTTCCGGAGAAGGTAGCAGAGCTTATTCAGCGGGAATTGGCGGTTATCAAGGAACTTAACTATGCCCCCTATTTCCTGACCATTTATGACATTGTCAAATTTGCGACGGAGCAGGGAATTCTGTGCCAGGGCCGGGGCTCCGCGGCAAATTCCGTGATTTGTTATGTTCTGGGCATTACGTCGGTTTCGCCGGAACGGCTTGATATGGTGTTTGAGCGGTTTATTTCCGTTGAGCGTAACGAGCCACCGGATATTGATGTTGATTTCGAGCATGAACGCCGAGAAGAGGTTATCCAGTATATCTATGAGAAATATGGCCGACACCGCGCCGGTTTGTCGGCAACGGTGATCTGTTATCGCACCCGTTCGGCCATTCGTGAAGTCGGTAAGGCGCTCGGCCTGTCACAGGATACGTTGTCATCGATGACAAGCCTTGTCTGGGGCTGGTCAGTTTCGGGGCAGGCGGCAAACCGAGGTCAGATAAAGGCGGCGGGCCTTGATCCGGATGACAGGCGACTGGTACTTTGTGCGGAGTTGAGCCAGAAGATCATGGGCTATCCCCGTCATCTGTCCCAGCATGTGGGTGGGTTCATTGTCACCAAGTCACGCCTCGACGAAATTGTCCCCGTTGAAAATGCGGCAATGGAAAACCGCACCGTTATTGAATGGGACAAGGATGACATCGATACATTGGGGATCTTGAAGGTTGATGTGTTGGGGCTGGGCATGCTGTCCTGCATTCGTCGGGCTTTTGAGCTTTTGAAAAGCCATTATGGCGTTGCCCATACGCTGGCCTCTCTGCCCGAGGGAGATACAGCGGTTTATGATATGCTGTGCAAGGCCGATAGCGTTGGGGTCTTTCAGGTGGAAAGCCGGGCCCAGATGTCCTTCCTGCCCCGCATGAAACCGCGCAATTTTTATGATCTGGTGATTGAGGTTGCCATTGTGCGTCCCGGTCCTATTCAGGGTGACATGGTTCATCCTTATATTCGCCGTCGAAATGGAGAGGAAAAGGCGGTTTACCCGTCGAAAGAACTTGAAGGTGTTTTGGGCAAGACTCTCGGCGTTCCCCTGTTTCAGGAACAAGCCATGCGTATTGCCATTGTCGGTGCCGGGTTCAGCCCCGGTGAGGCCGATCAGTTGCGTCGTGCCATGGCGACTTTCCGCAAGATGGGCACGATTAATTCATTCCGGGACAAGTTTATCCGGGGGATGGAAAGGAATGGCTATGATGCTGAGTTTGCAGAACGATGCTTCAAGCAGATTGAAGGCTTCGGTGAGTATGGTTTCCCCGAAAGCCATGCGGCGTCCTTCGCGTTACTTGTGTATGCCTCGGCCTGGCTGAAATGCCATCATCCGGATGTCTTTGCCTGCGCCTTGCTTAATTCCCAGCCGATGGGGTTTTATGCGCCCGCACAGATTATCCGTGATGCCCGAGAGCATGGCGTGACGGTGAAGCCAGCAGATGTCAATTATTCTGCGTGGGATAGCATTCTGGAGCCCGGAGAGAGCGGGTTGGTGCTGCGTCTGGGGCTGCGGCAGATCAAGGGAATGAAAAAGGACGATGCGGACTGGATCGTTGTGGCCAGGCAGAACGGTTACGTTACTGTGCGTGATCTATGGGTCAGGGCGGGCATAAAGCCGGGGTCTCTCAAGCGGCTGGCAAACGCAGATGCGTTTTCTTCTCTTCATTTGGGCCGACGAGAGGCGCTGTGGCAGGCCAGCGGGATCAAGGGCGAGAAACCGTTGCCATTGTTTTCATATGCGAGAGAAGATGAGCAGGGGATGGAACCAGATGTAATTTTGCCAGAAATGCATGTTGGTGAGAATGTGTTGCAGGACTATCGTTCTCTTCGACTGAGCCTGCGGGATCACCCGATCAAGCTCCTTCGTCCACAGTTTCCGGGCACCATGCACTCTAAATCCCTGTTGACAGTCCCCCATAAACAGCGACTGAGTGTTGCGGGACTCGTCCTCGCCCGCCAGCGTCCGGGCACATCCAAGGGGGTGGTCTTCATGACACTCGAAGATGAGGAAGGCAGCATTAATGTTGTCGTCTGGCGCAAGGTATTTGAACGCTATCGGCGGACGGTTATGACCGGGCGGCTGGTTAAAATATCAGGTGTGCTTGAACGAAAAGGTATCGTTACCCATCTGATTGCAGATCATATTATGGATTATTCATCCTGGCTGGAAAAAATGGGCGATGAGAATTTTCTCAAAAAAGCATCCAAGGCTGAGCCAGTGAAGAACCGTCCGGTGAACCTGCATAAGCATCCACGTGATATGATAAAGGCTCTGTTCCCCTCACGGGATTTTCATTGATGAATAACACGGGTTCTACGGTTCATATTCTCTGGGGCCATGTCAATTAACGGCGGCAATATTCCAACTTTCGCCCTATCTGAAAGAACAACTATTGATATAAATGGAATCAGAAAGTTATGGGGTGGAATCCAGCCAAGCGGACATTCATGACAAGGCCCCAACTTTCAAGGAGCCGCGTCACTTGACCCATTATCAACCAAACAGTTGGGTGATATTGACTTGATGCAAATTTCTAATTAATCTCGTAAATCAGGCGTAAAGGCTTTCTGAAAAACCAGAGTATTGATACGTTAGTGAGGAGGGTATTAATGCGAACCACGATAATATGTGCTGTCAGATCGGGTGAATCGCCAATCCTAAAATAAATACGAAACTGAAGATTACATCTTCAGAGTGAATAACAAAAAATAATTGCGGCAAGGAGGGAAAGGGTGGCACCATTGCTAGACATAGGCAATCCGGCTCTGTTGATCGTGGATATGCAAAATGATTTTGTGCGCTCCGGCGCCCCTTTGGAAGTGCCGGATGCCCGCGCGACTATCAAGCAGCATCAATCACTCATTTCTGCTTTTCGCACTGCCAGACGTCCTATTTTTTACACCAAGTTCCTCTCGACACCCTACAGGTCACTGCTCTGGAATTGGTCACCAGAATGCGAGGAGGATACGAAATGCTGCTGGAAAGGGCATTATCGGCGCTTTGAGGATCGAAATGAGCCGCTCGAATGCACGGATATCATCAGCGAAATCTATCCCGAAAGCGATGATTATATCATCGAAAAATTTGGCTATGGCGCCTTTCATGGAACAGCGTTGGCCGACATGCTTCATGCACTGGATGTAGAATCCGTAGTCGTTACGGGCACGGTCACACAGATATGCGTTGAGGAAACAGCACGAGAAGCTTTTCATCATGGTTTCAAAGCAACCATGATCTCTGATGCCGTTTCATCTTTTGCCCCCCATCTACATGCTGCCACATTGGAGAATTTTGCCATGAAATTTGGCTGGGTAGCTACCACTGAAGAAGTACTGGTGCAGATGAAAGATGCGTGACCCTATAACCTCCGCACTGAGCAGCAAATACGGAATTATCGTCCTTTTGGGTATGACAGTATTGTTCGCTTTCATTTTCGTACCGGAATTTGGAACGGTCAATAACCTTACTAATATTGCCATTCAGTCTGCTCCGCTGGCGATACTGGCAATAGGTCAAACGGTCGTTATCATTGCCGGTCTTATCGACCTCTCCGTTGGTATGCTGCTTGGGCTGATTGTCGTTATCATTGCCGATCTTATGCAGGGGCAGTCAAGCATGACGGCGTTTGCCATTCTTGTCGCACTTGGGCTAGGTGGCGGTGTCGGGATGATTAATGGCCTGCTTAATAATCTGCTGCGTATTCACCCCCTCATCCTGACCTTCGGGATGTTGAGTATCCTGCAAGGTTTGATTTTTGTTTATACGGATAGAAGTGTAGGACAGGTTTCGCCGGAATTTTCCTGGATGGCAAATGGGACGATTTTCGGTGTTCCTTTTTCCATTATTTTACTGATTTTCGTCGCAACATTCGTTTCATTCCTATTATACAGAACACGTCTTGGCGCCCATATCTTTGCCGTTGGAGGCGGGGAGGAACAGGCGCGTCGAGCAGGCATTCTGACCGGTCGTGTCAAGGTCTGGGCTTTCATTTTCTCCGGCCTGTCCGCTGGGGTGGCGGGCATGCTCGTTGCGGGTCGTCTTGGTACCGGATATCCAAACGCTGGTGTTGGATACGAGCTTGACGCCATTGTTGCCGTTGTCTTGGGAGGGACGTCACTCGCTGGTGGGCGAGGCAGTATTCTCGGAACTATAGCGGCTGTCTTTGTTCTTGGTGTTGCCAGCAACATATTGAATCTTATGGAAATATCGTCATTTGTTCAAATCCTTGTTAAGGGCCTGATCGTCGTCATTGCCATTCTTCTTAATCAGCCAAAAAGGATAGTCGCGTCATGAGTGACAGAACGGGGACAGTTGCTGATAACCTCCAAACGAGAATTTGGCGTTGGGCTAGTTCAAATGCAATCTGGATCGTCCTCGCCCTCCTGTTTTCAGTTGCTGCCCTGCTTTCCGATGCGTTTCTCCGCCCTGTCTATATTTTCAATATAGTCCGTCAGGCGGCACCTGTCGGGGTTGCCGCGATTGGGGTGACTTTGGTGATGATCCTGGGGGGTGTTGATCTGTCCGTGGGCGCGATCATTTCCTTGACGGCTGTTTTGACGGCGGTCTTGATGGATGGTCAGGTGGCGAATATCCCTCTTGCGGTGACGTTTGCGCTGGCTGTCGGAGCATTTATTGGCGGGATCAATGGGGTTCTGATTGCCTATAACCGCATTTCCCCCTTTATCCTGACACTTGGAATGGCAGTTGTGATTACTGGGATTACCCAGATCTATTCCGGCGGGACGGCGCGAGGGATAGTTTCTCCTGGTTTTCGCGAGTTCTTTAATTTCAGGATTGGCGGTGTTGTTCCCGTTCTTGCGCTCTTTTTCCTCGGGCTCGCACTTGTCGGAGTAAGGTTACAGCAAACAACGAAATTCTGCCGTAACCTCTACTTAATCGGTAGCAATCCTCAGGCTGCCGAGCTTTCGGGGCTTCACGTCAAAAGAATAACGATTATCGCCTATGCTTTATCTGGCCTGATGGGGGCTATGGCGGGAATTGCGTTGCTGGCCCGTTCCGGTGTTTCCAGTACATTTGCCGGCCGGGGTCTGGAGTTTGACGTGCTGGCGGCTGTTATCCTCGGCGGAACCACCTTTCAGGGAGGCCGCGGCGGGATAGGCGGTACAATTGCCGCTGTGTTCGTTTTGTTAATCGCATTCAATTTAGTCAACATCGTTGGGCTTGATTATAACGCCCAGCTTATCGTTAAGGGCGCCATAATCATTATTGCGTCTTCAGCATACATTTATTTCAAGAAAGTGCGCTAGGTATGCAGCGCACATAACAACAAGGGGAAGGCAATGAGAAAACTTATCGAATTTGTCGGAAGCACCGTAGTCGCGATCGGACTATTGACCGGTCTGGCATCGGCTGCTGATGAAGCTCGGGTTATGCAGGAAAAACAGGCGGCGGAAATTGTCGATACATCTGCCTATAAAAAAGAGGGGCCTTATAAAATCGGCGTTGCCGCGGGTTATATGGGAAACTCATGGGTGGTATTCACGCTTCAGCACATCAAGTATGAAGCCTCTCTTCATGATGATATTACCGAAGTGCTTGTCACCGATGCCGCCTTCAATCCAACCAAGCAGGTTGCAGATATTGAAGACCTGATCAGCAAAGGTGTGGACTTAATTCTATACTGGCCCGTTGACGACAAGGCGATTGAAGGCGCGTTGAAAAAAGCCACGGATAAAGGAATTCCGACCATTAACACCGGCGGAGGTTTCGTAAACAGCCCGTCCGTTACGGCCAGCGTTTTTATCGATCAGTGGAACCTCGGTGAGATGGTCGCACGCAGGTTATTCCAGGATATGGGCGGCAAAGGAAAGATTTTCGCCATGCTTCCGATCGCCGGTACAACAGCCGCTGTTGATCAGCTTGCAGCCCTTAAGGCTGTCATGGAGGAATATCCGGATATCGAATTGCTGAGCGCGGAATACGGTGACTGGAACCGCGCAAAAGCAAAGCAGATTACAGAAAACCTATTGCAGAAATATCCAGAAATTGATGGTGTATTCTCACCCGCAGGACAAATGTCAATTGGCGTTGCAGAAGCGTTTGACGAAGCCGGTCGGCTGAGTGAGGTTATTATGTCGCCGGGTGATGAATATAACGGTTGGCTGAAATGGGTGCGCACGAACAATCAGGGCGGTGCCGTCACCTTCCCGACACGGGTTGGACAGGAAGCACTCCGTCTTGGTATGCGCATCTTGCGCGGAGAAAATGTGCGTCGTGGCCAGAAAGTGCCATCAGAGTATATTTCTCCAGGGGCCGCAGGTGTCTATGCGGAAACGGATCGTCCGGACGACTGGTGGGCAAGTGAGCTGCCTGAAGCCTGGAAGCCTCAATAATTTTACCAAAAACCACACGAAGGGATAGAAATGCTGCTTGAAATCAAAGGATTGACGAAGCGATTTCCTGGAGTGTTGGCACTGGAGGGCGTGGATTTTACTGCGGAGGCAGGGGAAGTCCACGCTCTTGTCGGTGCGAATGGTGCTGGAAAAAGCACCCTGATGAACCTTTTGTCGGGTGTCTTTCGCCCGACCGAAGGTGAGATTCTAATCGATAATAGACCTGTACAGCTATCCTCGCCGGGTGTTGCCGTTAGTTGTGGTGTTAGTACGGTCTATCAGGAATTCAGCTCTATCCCACAGCTGACAGTCGCACAGAATATCTTTCTGGGGCGGGAACCGTGTGGGAAATCCGGCATACTCAGTCACAAGAAAATGCGTAGCGATGCCCGTGCAATTCTGGATAAGTATAATCTTGACCTGGATGAGACGAGTTTGGTCGAGACTTTATCCGTTGCCAATTTGCAATTAGTGGAGATTGCGCGCGCGCTCTCAGTTGACTCCCGCATTCTTATTCTTGATGAGCCAACGGCTGTTTTATCCTTGCCGGAGCAGGAGAACCTCTTCAGGATTATTGAGAGTTTGAAGCAGCAGGGAATGCTGATCCTGTATGTATCGCATCGCATGGAGGAAATTTTTTCGATTTCCGACCGGGTGACTGTGCTGCGTGATGGTAGGAAAATCGATACGGTTCAAACAGCGGATATTTCACCGCAAGATATAATTCGCATGATGATCGGTCACGATATAGACCAATCCAAAGGGCTGAAAGCCAACAGTGCGGGCGATACAATCCTGGAAGTTAGTTTCAAGGATCGCCGACGGGGTTTCAAGGTTTTAGAAGGTGAAATTCTGGGCGTCGCCGGCCTTGTCGGGGCGGGGCGGACCCGCCTGGCCCGCAAGCTTATCGGACTAGAAGCCGATGAGGATATGGACGTCATATTGCATGGGGATAAAATTGATCCCAAATCTCCAGGGCATGCCATTCAGCACGGTATTGTTTATCTGACCGAGAACAGAAAATATGATGGTCTTTTCGCTAATTTATCGGTTCTAAAGAATACGACGGCATCCGCGCTGGAGAGGTTTTCTTCATATGGGTTCCTGCAGCAAAAGAATGAAAGACAGGCCGGCACCGAGATACTTGATCGACTGCATCTTGTCGCAAGCTCTGTGGATGCCCCTATAAGCGACCTTAGCGGCGGAAACCAGCAAAAGGCTATCTTTGGACGGGCACTTTTGTGCAATCCAAGAGTTCTGATTTGTGATGAACCCACCCGAGGGGTTGATGTTGGCGCGAAGGAAGAAATCTATCAACTGCTCCTTGGTCTAGCTGAGCAGGGGGTAGCCATAATTTTCATATCGTCTGAAATGAAAGAGCTGTTCGCAGCCGCGCATCGTTTGCTGGTTTTACATGAAGGCGAGATCGTTGAAGATTTGCCAACCGATCAGCTTACTGAAGAAAAGGTGCTGCAGGCCGCGACCGGGACAGCCGCGTAACGGCGCATTATATATTTTCTAGAGGTACCGAAATGACCGAGGATATCAAACTGAAATTAGCCGTCGTGCAGATGGACTGCGCCGTTGGGAACGTAACGGCAAACTTGCAGAAAATAGATCATTTTGCGCAGACAGCGAGCGAGCAGAACGTCAATTTGGTCATATTTCCCGAATGCGCGACAACCGGGTATTTCATCTCTGACAATCTAGCGGATCTTGCGGAGCCTGTTGATGGACCCACAGATCAGAAACTGGCTGAAATTGCGGCAGGGGCCGGTATTCATCTTGCGGTGGGGACAGTCGTTGCGGACAAGGGCAAATATTACAATGCCCAAGTTATTTTTTCGCCAACCGGGAAGCGGCTGGCGACATATTATAAGGCGCATTTATTCTCCACCGAACGGCTCTCTTATGAGCTTGGAAATATGCCAACAATCGTCGATACAGACCTCGGGCGTATCGGTATGACGATATGCTATGACATGATTTTCCCGGACTATTTTCGAACTCTCGTTAATCGCGGCGCTGAAATTATTATCAATAGTACAAATTGGATTTCAGATGCCTATCAACGCGAAACCTGGGGCTGGAGCGGGGTAACGACACAAGGCATGGCTGCGACAAGAGCGCTGGAGAACGGCGTGATCGTCGCCATGGCTAACCGTACGGGAACAGAGATGGGCTTCGAGAGCCTTGGTCATTCCTGTATTATTGCGCCTTCTGGCCAGATTCTGGCATCAATACCAAATGGCGAGGATATTGCGATCGCGGATATCCATTTTAAGGGAGAGGACCTGGAGAAATGGCGTTCCGTTGCAACCTATCGTCAAGATCGGCGACCGGAGCTGTATGACTAAGGGGTATCGGTAAAGCCTTTGTTCTAAAAATGCCGACTATAATAAATATGTATTTAGCAAAATCACTATCTGATTACGGCTGACCTTTTACGTTATAGTCCTAAAAGGAAGTATCGATGCAGCCCGCATCGCGAGAACCGTCGTAAATACAGCAAACGCCTACCGTTTTCGACCAATGTCCCTTCCTGTCTCAATTTATAATTCAGCCCAAAAGGAAGAGAAAACGAAATAATATTTAAGACCGGGAACCTTTCTGTCGATCTGGCGTCTAATAGGGCAAAAAGGAATGACGAATATGCCCCAGAACCTTGCTGCTGTTGAAAAGATGGATGATGTCGAACTTGCCCGGCGTGCGGCTAATCGTGATCCGCTCGCGGTCAGAACGATAACCACCCGCAATAACCAGCGTTTGTTTCGGACGGCATGGAGCGTGTTGCGCAATCACGCGGACGCCGAAGAGGTTGTACAGGAGGCTTATTTGAAAGCGTTCAATTCTCTTGAAACATTCGATGGAAATTCCAGCTTGTCGACCTGGCTTACGCGTATTGTCTACAATGCGGCGATCGACCGGCGTCGCGCTATACAGCGTCGTCATACTGATTACCTCAAGCAGGACATCGCCATATTTGAGGAATACCAATCCCGGTATGAGACGCAATCAGATCTGCGATCTCCGGAATCGGAACTATTGCGCAAGCAATTCTCTGAACTGCTGAAAACGGCAATTGCGCGCCTACCCAATGAATATCGCTCCGTGTTTGTCCTGCGCGATATAGAGGGTATGTCTGTTTCCGAAACTGCTGAAGCGTTACAAATCAAGGAAGCGACAGTTAAATCGCGACTTTTCCGGGCCCGCCGCGAGTTGCGTAAACATCTGGAGCTAAATTTTGAAACAATCTTTGCCGATGCGATAGCCTTCGCCGGTGCGGACTGCGACGCCATGACCAACCGTGTTTTGTGCGCCCTTAATATTTAAGTTCAACCCCCTACCAAGGAGTACTTCGATGTCAAATAACAGCATGATTCTGTCTTCACGCCGCGCATTTCTCGGCGCAACCGGCAAAACATTGTCGGCGACGGCCCTCGCCATGGTTGTTGGAAGTAATATAAAAACGGCCGATGCCGCGGATGCATCACAGGATATTCAAATCCTGAATGCCGCCATAGCGCTTGAACATGAAGGCATTGCGGCGTATCAGATCGCGGCCACCAGCGGCTTACTGGATCCAGCTGTTGTCGATATCGGCGTGACGTTCCAGGGGCATCACAAAGGGCATCGGGATATCCTTGTGAAAGCCGTGGAAACGCTTGGCGGAAAGCCGGCTGAAGAAAAATCCCTAGGGGCATATGCCAAGGATCTGAAGGCCTCTACCCTTAAAAATCAGGCGGATGTGCTGCGTCTTGCTTTGGACTTGGAACGTGGCGCGGCAAATGCGTACCTTGGGCTTATTCCTTCTCTAGGTCCGGACTACCATCAGGTGGCCGCTCAAATGGCCGGAGATGAGGCTTTTCATGCGGCTATATTGGCGAATGCACTCGGCCAGCCGATCCCCAAAGCTGCGTTAATGTTCGGCTAAGTCAGCATTTCATTTCTTTTCGGTAAGACGTTTAAATGAAAAAACTATCATATGTCATCCTGTGTTTCTCAGCGGTCCTGTTATCCAGTAGCGTGTTTGCGAAAGATGCAGTCAACGCCTCCGACCCAGAGATAACCCAGGTGACATCACAAGGAGACAGCGTTCCCCCTTACGCTGTCTCCGAACAACTCGTTGTCGAAGGGGAAAAGCTTTACAAGCGTCGTTGTGGAGGGTGCCACTCCCTCGATAATAACCGGATCGGCCCTCGGCACCGCGGCGTATATGGGCGCAAGGCCGGCGCGGTTGTGGATTTTAGGTACAGTAAGGCCCTTAGAAATCTTGATGTAATCTGGACGGATCAAACACTGAATGAGTGGCTGGTAAATCCAACGGCCTTCGCAAGGGGCACTTCCATGGGATTCCGCCTGAAAAAGGCCGAGGAAAGAAACGCTATTATTGAATATCTGAAATCCCTGTCATCTGCGCCGGATTCTTCCGCTAACGCACAGTAGGCGAGAGTGTCTACAAGGGGTATCAGCTCCTTTTGGCCCGACCTTCCCGGATGGTTATATAGGTCGTCGCCGCGATAATCATGCCCCCGCCAATCCACAGGAAAACCCCCGGAACTTCACCGAAGGCAAAAAAGGCAATCAAGGAGATCCAGATCAATCGGGAAAACTCGACAGGAAGGACAACTTGCGCCTCTCCGTATTTGAGTGCGTTTGCCATTGCGAGCTGCCCGGCACCGCCCATGAGGCCAATCGCCAACAACCATGCGAAATCATAAAGAGAAGGCGTGGTCCAGAAAAATAGGGCCGGTATCAAGACTATCGGCGCCATCACCAGGGACATATAGGCCGTGATTGTTTCCGCGGATTCTGTGCGTCCCAAGTCCTTGATAATCATCATGCAGACGGCCCAGCCGAACGCGGCGCCAAGGGTTACGATACTCTCGATTCCGATTTCGGCGAATCCGGGACGGAGGATTACTATCGTCCCTAAAAAGCCAATAAAAATGGCTGTCCAGCGGTTCAGGCCTACCTTTTCCTTAAAAATAAAGACAGCCAAAATAATTCCAAAGAGGGTCGCCGAAAACCCGAGCGCTGTAACCTGTGCCAAGGGGCCAATCGAGAGAGCGTAAAAGAAGCCCAGCATACAGCCCGCATTGACCACACCGCGGAGGCATAGCATCGGTAATCGCTTTGTTTTCAGGACAGTAAAGCCGTGACGATAGAAAAAAGGAGTCAGCGCAATAAGACCAAAGACCAGGCGAAAAAAAGCGGTCTCGAATGGATGGACATTCTCCGAAACATGGCGGACACCGGCATGCATTCCTGACATCGCGATAGTGTAGATAAGCATCCACATTATACCGGTCAGGTTATTTTTATGTTTCTCTGCGGCGCTGAGGTTGGATGCTGTCACTGGACTCCCCGTTTACGGGTTAGAGTTCTTGCTTTTATTCTCGCCTTCCGAATGAAAGCGATCTTAAATGATGAATGAGAAAGTTATTAGTGTGGTTCGCTGTTTGGAAGACGAAGGTCTGAATACGGAACTGATAGTGTAGTTATCTTGTGCTAATTGCAATCCTGCATTTCAACCAGACAAGTAAAATACTCTTATTTGCTGAGAAGTATCGCACTGAAAATTGGTTAAACTCATGGATCGGGTTTGCTTCTCACCATACTTCCTGTGTTGAATATATGTTTTTTAGATGCTCAATAAATTTCCGAACTTTTGCAGGTATGAATCGACTTTGTGGGTAAACTGCCATGATATCGTAGTCTGGAAGTTCGTATTGTTCGAGGACAGCAACGAGTTCGCCACTTAATATATATTTCTCCACCTCCCAATAGGATCGCCATTGTAGCCCCATATGCTTCAAGGTCCATTGGTGCAATACATCTCCGTCATTACAGGATAGGTGGCCTTTTACTTTTACATTGACAGCTTTCCCTTTTTCCATGAATTGCCAGTGCCGTTGCTGAGAGCCGCGCAGATTAAAGGTAAGACAATTATGATCCACAAGGTCGTTTATCGATGTAGGTATTCCGTATTTTTCCAAGTACGGTTTCGTGCCACAAACTACCCGACGGTTTCGGGCTAATTTTACAGCCACGTAACTTGGGTCCACAACGTCGCCAAATCGAATTGCTAGATCGTATCCTTCCTTTGCAAAATCAATCATTTCGTCAGACAGATTGAATGACATTTCGACGTTCGGATGTTTCTGCATGAAAGACATCGCATGGGCTGCAACATGCAGGCGACCAAAAGAGGCCGGCGCTGAAACCAGTAAATGTCCGGACACGTTATACTTGCGTTCCGATATGGAGCTTTCCAAATGATCAAGGTCATCAATCAGGAAGCGACAGATCTTTGCGTAAGCGGAGCCTTCTTCTGTAACTGCCAATCGACGGGTGGACCGATGCAGCAATTTTATTCCCAGTCGCTGTTCCAATGCCTCAACGCGGCGTCCAATCATGGCCGGTGCAACTGTGCGTGCGGATCTCGCGGGTAAGGGTCTGCTTGTTGAAATCGCAGGGATTGCAGCTCGCGACTAAAAACCAGATTTACTAAATTTGTGGAAGAGCGTTCGATTGAAGTAGTGATACTTCCTTTCGAACGTTCTCTTTCTTTTTAATGAGAATGGCGGGAAATCGGGTTAAAACGAGTATCCTAATCGTCCCATTCAACATTAAACTTGGTCACCAGTTCCTGGATTTGCGCCGGGGCAAGTAAGGTCGGGTTTAAGCCGCGTGTGAGCAGGGTTAGCTTGGCTGTTTCCTCAAGCTCTTCCATCGCATAAACAGCCGCCTCCAAGTCTTTTCCTGCAACGACAGGGCCATGGTGAGCTAACAATACAGCACTGCGTTTTCCGGCCAATCCACGCACAGCATCTCCCATCGCAGGGTCTCCGGGCATGAAATAGGGGAGTAATTTCACCTTACCCAGTTTCATGATCCCATAGGCGGTAATGGGTGGCAGGACATTATCCGGATCCGTATCCGGTAAGACTGAAAGTGCAACAGAATGACTGGAGTGCAAATGCACGACTGCTCCCGTTGATGCGCTACGTGTTTCGTAGAACGCAGAATGTAAAGCCTCTTCCTTCGTTGGCGGATCGCCTGAAATAAAATTGAAGTTGGTATCCAGTAAGGTTAGCCGCGCAGGATCCAATCGACCGAAACTACTGCCCGTAGGGGTTACCAATATTCTTCCATCAGATAGCCGTGCTGAAATATTTCCTGATGCGCTTCCTGTTAGCCCCCGGTCATATATGGATTTTGCGAATAGGCAAATCTGTTCTCGTAGTTGAGTAATTTCCGACATCAGATTTCCAATTTAGTGAGGGCGTCCGAAAAAAAGCTTTCCGCACCAAAATTACCTGATTTTAAGGTGAGGGCGATATCTTCACCGCTCGACCGGGTAAATGTCCAAGGCACACCCGGAGCAATTTCATCGCCAATTGTAAGTTCAGTTACATTAAGCGCCTTCACAACCGCGCCCGATGTTTCACCCCCGGCAACAACAAACCGGCGCCGTCCATGATTTCGTGCGTCAATGGCTAATTGTGCCAGTGCGCTTTCGACAATTTCGCCGGCCTTTTCAACACCAAGCTTTTCCTGTGCCTGTCGTACGGCATCCGGTTCCGCGGTCGCATAAATCATTGGAATAGCGTCAGGCGATCGGGAAGCCAACCAGTTACGAGCCTGTTGCAGGCCATCGGCAGCAAGTGCCAACGGTGAGAGTTGGTAGCAATCCGCCGTTTCAGAAAAGGCAGCGACCTGTTTCCGTGTCATAGAGGAACAACTGCCGGAAAGCACTATCGCTCCTTTTCCAAGCGTAGGAGTGGATTTCGTTTCTGTGGTTGCGGATATCAATCCATCAATCGCGTAAAGGTCTGGAAGAGGCATGGCTACCGCGCTGCCCCCTGTCATAAGGGGCATGTTCCGGCAAGCCTTGGCAATTGTATAAAGATCATCATTTGTAACCGCATCGATGACTACATGCGCGATGCCTTCGCCCTTCAAATCGTTTAATCGTGATTGCAGTGCTTCATAACCCTGTGCAACGCAATGACGGTTTGCCAATCCGACCGGCAGCTTTGTTTGCGGTGCCAAAAGCCTCATGAGATTGCTGTCCCGCATGGGAGTCAATGGATGATCCTTCATTGGGCTCTCTGCCAATGGTAATTCACCGACAAACAGATTTCCCATAAAAATGGATCGCCCATTCTCGGGAAAAGCGGGGCAGTAAATGGTTTGATCCGTATTAAGGTCGGCCATCAATGCTTCTGCAACGGGGCCAATATTCCCATGTTCAGTGCTGTCAAATGTTGAACAGTATTTCCAGAAAAAACGAGATGCACCAGCTTCCCTTAGCCACGAAAGGGCCGCGCGGGTTTCGGCAACGGCCTGTTCAGCCGGTGCCGTTCGACATTTGAGGGCTATAACCTCGAATGCGGCAGTATCGGTTGGAGGTGAGTTGGGTGTTCCAATGCGGAGATTTACTTTGAAGCCTGATCGCCCCAGCAATCCGGCGAGATCTGAAGCGCCCGTGAAGTCATCGGCGATACACCCTAAAACAGTTGTCATTTTCCTCCCTTTCTACATATTAATTTCGCGCGTTATATTAGGGTTCGTATAACGATTTTCTATCGCTTTAGTCTCGCTCAAGGGAAATGAGGAATTATCGTCCTCGGGTCTTTGTACCAGCAAGAAATCTTTAAATACTACCTGGAAATACCGCGGTTAAGTCTTTGATCAGTATATTAGAATTTGCCGTCAAAGGGAAGGGAATGCTTGAGAAAATATAGATCTTATACAACTATGTGTGTTCATAACCAATAGGAGGCGAGCCTATAACCTGGTCATCGTCAAATATTCAAAAAATTCCGATGACATGATCGCTGGAAAGCGGATTTTGTTTATTTTTCGAGCTGCTCATTTAGGGCTTTTCTACATTCAGCGAGTGATTTTTTTAGTTCTTTTCGTTCTTCAAAATCATCAGTAACGTCTCGCATGACTGCCGCAACGCCTGTCAGTTTTCCGAAGCTATCAGATAGACCCAGAATTGAAAATTGGGTAGATATACGCTGTCCATCTTTTCGGACTGCCGGAACTGACAGAAGGTCGCCAGCCCCATATTTTGTTTTGCCGGATTTCATCGTTTCCGAATAGCCCGTCCAGTGCCTTTTGCGAAGGTTTGCCGGAATAATAATATCAAGAGATTCCCCAACAGCCTCTTCTGACGAGAAGCCAAATATCCGTTCTGCCCCTGAATTCCAGAATTGAATGATACCGCTTTCATCGGAAACGACGATTGCGTCTGAAGCTTCATTAACGAATGTTTCCGGGAACCTATTGAGATCCATTCTGTCTCCTTAGAAGTTCACTATGCTGACTTCTAAAAGGATAGATGTTCTCTGGTTGATTGAAAAGAAGCAACCTGTAATTTCAAGTTTCAATATGCTTCTCATTTTCCAATAAGCCGAAAAAATTTAAGGCCAGCCAATCATAAGGAAAGGCTGGCCTCATATCTTTTAGTATTTAGAAAAGCCTACTGAGCCGTCATTTTGATGTTCTTATCAAGATACTCATTTGTGTAGGAACTAGCTGGATCAAATGGCTTCTCAACGCCGAAATAGGTTTCAATCAGATCGTAGGTTTTCTGAATACGGTCGCCACTGAAAACGCCTAGACCCTCAGTGGTTGTTGTCTCGTCCGCCATAAGTTCTTTTACCCGCTTCCATTGATCGTCCATGGCAACTTTATCGAGGCCACTGGCCACATCCATAAGCGACTTGACGCAAGGGTCCGGATTTTCCACGCAGGCGTGAAAGGCACGTTGCGTGACGGCGACAAATTTTCCGACGATTTCGGGGTTTTCCTTCATAAAGGCCGTGTTGACGATGAAAGAGTTGCCATAGGGGTTAATGCCGAAATCGCTCCAGCGGAGAAAACCCAGATCATCCCCAAAGGCGTTTATTTTTGCATCATGACCATTGTAGAAATCACTAATAATATCAACGCGGTCTGCAGCGAGAGAAGGATTCTTTGCAGGTGGTGCCAGATTAACAAAGCTGACAGCTCCGTCTTCAAGGCCGACAGCTTTTGCAAAGGCTGGCCAAAGGACACGCGCTGCGTCACCGGGAGGGTTACCCAGCGTACGTCCTGCAAAATCCTTAGGGTCGTTAATGCCCGAAGACTTTTTCCAATAAAGAGTGAGAGGGGAGTTGGCGTATAGCACCATAATCGCCGTTAGATCAGCTCCCTTGGATTTAGCAACAAATGCTGTCCCTAATTCCGCTATCCCGAGTTCCGAGGAACCAATTCCAACTGTCTGTGCAGCGAGCCCGGAACCTTTGCCACTATTTACTTGCAGGTCGATTCCTTCGTCAGCATACCAGCCCTGATCAAGTGCATAATAAATGGGCGCATGGTCAGCGCCAGGTGTCCAGTTCAAAATAAGATTTACTTCTTCGGCAAAACTGGTTGCGGCGGAAAGGCCCAGCATCGCCACACCTGCAAGCATGGCTCCTACAAGCTTCTTCATAACACCCTCCTCTAAATAGAAATATATAACGGTTTTTACTAATAAACCTTTAGCGGCTAGTTGAGATCAATTATAATATTAGTGATCGATAACAGTTGTCAGATCGTCCAATAATGTTATCTATGATAAAATGTAAGTCAATATATATCCAACTGGTTGGTTGATTTTGAGGGAAGATGGCTAAAGTTTCGACTAAGCAAAATGAAAGACAGTTAGCAGATAAGGCGCCGCCCAAAAAACGTGTGCCGGGGGCAACTCGGAAGAAGCTGCTGGCCTCTGGTCGGAAAGAGTTTGCTAATCGCGGACTCGAAGGTGCGCGTGTTGATGAAATTGCGAAACGAGCAGGGGTAAACAAACAGCTTGTCTATCATCACTTTGGCAACAAGGACGAGCTATACCGTCATGTCCTGGAAAGTATCTATCAGGAAATCCGTGAACGCGAGCAAGCTCTGAAACTGGATACTCTCCCGCCACTGGAAGCGTTGCAGAAGCTGGTTGAATTTTCTTTTGATTATACGGCAAAGAATAGAGATTTTGCGCCCATTCTTATTGACGAAAATGTTCATAAAGGCCGGCATATGAAGGATATCCAGGATCTGGAATCCTTACATTCTCCGCTGATCTCTGCGATTGAGAAAATACTGGAGAGAGGGCGGAAGGACGGAACGTTTCGCAGTGGCCTGGAGCCGGAGCAACTTTATATCTCCATTGCCGCTCTTGGTTTTTTCTACTTCAGCAACATTTATACTCTCTCCGCTATTTTTGGGCATAAGCTTGACACTCGGGACACTATTGCAAAGAGAAAAGCGCATGTCGTTAAGTTGATAACGGATGCGGTCGTCAAGTAGGCAGTTGTGCAATAAACCTGCTGAAAATCGCGGATAACTGTAAATTTTCGATATTGACAGTGGCCATTTTTACATTCAATAATCAACCAACTGTTTGGATGATTTTATGGTTTGTATGGAACTAATTTATGAGTGGACAAATGGAGAGTGACGGCGCGAGACCAAGTCTGGAAGAGGGTGAATTTGATCGCCGCCCGCCTGTTTCCTGGGTCGGAAAACAATGGACATTATTCCTTTCAAGCCTGCCAAGGTATTCCGTTATTGCACTTGTCCATATCATGGTTGTCGTGGTTTGGTTCGCGGTTACTGCGACAGGTTTAGTCCATAAACTGATTTTGCCGTCACCGGGAGACACGCTTGCAACGCTTTCTCAGCCACAGTACCAATGGATGGAGAATACACTCGTCACAGCATGGGAAATTCTTGCCGGATACTGTCTGGCGGTAGTCGTCGGTGTCATGCTTGCCTTGATGTTTTCCTGGTTCAAGAGTTTGCAGACGACATTGTTTCCACTGTTCGTAACCTTTAGCATGATCCCGAAAATTGCTTTGGGGCCACTCCTGATCGTCTGGTTTGGCTACGGCATTGGGACGAACATATTTTTTGCATTCATCCTATCCTTTTTTCCGATCCTGATAACCTCTGGACGCGGCTTGAGAGAGGTCGAGCCTGACCTTTTGGACTTGGTCCGTGCGCTCAAGGGTACTCGTTGGCAGATCTTTCGAAAAATTCAGTTGCCTGGTGCGATGCCGTATATTTTCTCCTCCATGAAAGTTGGGGCAATTCTTGCCCTGGCAGGGGCAATCGTCGGTGAGTTTGTCGCCTCCAGTCAGGGTCTTGGTTATTTGATGATACAGGTTCAGTCCACGCTGGACACAGCCGCGATGTTCATGGCGGTCATTTTACTGAGCATATTGGGGATAGGTCTATTTGGTATGGTTTCACTGCTTGAGCATATTTTTGTACCGAATGATGCAAGGCTTGAAAGCGACTCCTGAGGGTAAGTCTGATCGTGACTTGGCCGCTGGAGAAAAGGGATGTTGGGCTAGCGCAAAATGGCGCGCAAGAAAAACGCCGGATTAAGGGTTTATAAATGACGGAAGAACTCGCCTTCAAGTCTGCACAAAGTCTCTCGAAGTCCTTTCGCTCCGGAGACCTTTCGCCAATAGACGTTGTCGAGAATCTGTTTTCCCGTATAGAGCAGCTGGAGCCCGTTCTCAACGCGTTTTGTGTTCTGGATCGGGAGGCAGCGATGGCAGCGGCCCAGGCATCTGAAAAAAGATGGCGGGCGGGCGGGCCTCTAAGCGCGCTGGATGGCGTTCCGGTTTCCATAAAGGATATTATCCTGACAAAGGGCTGGCCGACTTTGCGGGGGTCTCTGACAATTAACCGTGATCAGACCTGGGATGTTGATGGTCCCGCGGTGGCCCGTCTTCGTGAGGCGGGCGCAGTGATTTTTGGCAAAACAACAACGCCGGAGTTTGCCTCCAAGCCGGTTACGAATAGCGCCTTGACCGGCATCACCCGAAATCCCTGGAATCCGGCTCTTACACCGGGAGGGTCGAGTGGCGGCGCGGCCGCGGCTGTTGCCTCCGGCCTGGGGCCACTGGCGCTAGGCACGGATGCCGGGGGATCAATCAGGATACCGGCCAGTCTCTGCGGCGTATTCGGGCATAAACCAAGTGGAGGGCGGGTTCCCATGTATCCGCCAACGCCTTATGCAAGCCTTGCTGGATTTGGCCCCATTACCCGAAATGTTACCGATGCTGCGATGATGTTGAGCGTGATTTCCCGCCCGGATCCTCGCGATTTTAGCGCATCTCCTTATGACCCGGTTGCCTATGAAGACCTTCTTGAGAACGGCAGCCTATCGGCTTTGCGAATTGCCTATAGCCCGACTTTAGGGTACGCCGATGTTGATGCGGGAGTTGAGGGTGTCGTCAGGGCGGCTGTTGATAAACTGGTAGCGGCCGGGGCACGGATTGAGCAAGTTGACAAGGTGATGGACAGCCCCATCGATATGCTGGAGCGTCTAAAGCGTGGCTTTGCTGACTACGCGTTTCGCCATCTAAATTCAGAGGATATGGCCAAAGTTGATCCTCTGATTGCTGCCGAAATAGAGGCCGCGCGTGGCGCCAGCCTTGTCGATCATTTCGATGCGGAAATGGAGCGAGCTGAGCTACATAGGTTAATGGCCGAATTTCATGGAACCTACGATCTGTTGCTCACGCCTGTAATCTCCGCGCAAGCCTTTCCTGCAGAACAAGAGGCGCCAGAGGGGTGCGGCCGGTATGACTGGATACCATTTGCGTCGCCTTTCAACCTTACGCGCCAGCCTGCGGCCAGTATTCCATGTGGTTTTTCTTCCAGTGGAATGCCGATCGGGATGCAGGTGGTTGGTCCTCAGTTTGCAGATTTGGCCGTTTTGCGCGCGGCGCGACTAATCGAGAAAATTTTACCTTGGGAAGAATTCAGGCCGAGCTATGGAATTTAGTTTATGGGAAGGCGCAAGTTGCCATCTGGTGTTGATATGACGGATGTAGAAACATTGACGTTTGATACTCTGACATCTGATGATATTGAAGCCGTTCTCGCGCTCTCAGAAGAGGCTGGATGGACGCAAGTAGCAGATGATTGGGCCTTGATGATGACGCGCGGATATTGCATTGGTTTCCGGGATCCCTCCGGTATGCCTATCGCTTCCGGCGTTGCCTTGCCCATGGATGAGAGTATTGGCTGGGTCAGTATGGTCCTCGTCACCAAGGCTTGGCAGCGAAAGGGTTTGGCCACAAAAATTGTCGAGAAATGCTGCGGCTGGCTTGAATCTAAAGGAATTACTCCGTTACTGGATGCCACCCCCGACGGCAGGGCAGTTTATTCCCAAATGGGATTCTTTGATCAACTGGGTATTACTCGATGGCGTCGAACAGAGGGTAGCATCAATACGAACGCAAGTGCACAGCCGGCTCGCGCCGATGATCTTACTTGGATTGCGAAATATGACGCAGCGGTTTTTGGGGCGCATCGTCCGGCTATCCTCGGTAGCCTGATGGCGCGTGGGCCAGCATTCGTCGCGGAAAATCAGGCTGGAACGCTCCTCGGGCGTGAAGGACGAGGGGTGACACAGATTGGCCCGGTTTCTGCGGAAAATGTCGGGGTTGCGCTTGACCTTCTGGATGCGGGGCTTGCGACCCTGTCCGGTACAGTCACCATCGATGCATATGATGCTCAGGAAGAGTTTGCGCGGGAAATTTCTGTCCGTGGATTTGAGGCTCAGCGCGGTTTTACCAGAATGATACGTGGGCCTGCCAGGGTTATTGGGGATACGTCCCGTGCATTCGCAGCCGCCGGGCCGGAGCTAGGGTAATCAATGAATTTAAGCGTTCTTCATTTTGGGTTTATTTGTTTGTGAATTGAAGGTAGAAAATATGTCTGCGGATACGATAATAGATCTTTCCGGTATCAAGAAAATTTACCGCACCAAAGAAAAGGAAACGATTGCTGTTTCCAATGTCAGTATGCAAATCAATGCAGGTGATTTCATTTCTCTGGTAGGGCCATCCGGCTGTGGAAAATCAACGATCCTGAAGATCATTGCTGACCTGATCCCGGTCGATGGGGGATCGATAGAAATCGGCAATGCGGCGCGCCCGATAGATCGTAGTCGCGATATTGGCATGGTTTTTCAGCAGGCATTGCTTCTGAAGTGGCGGAAAATCATTGATAATGTTCTCTTGCCAGCGGAAATCCTGGGGCTACCGATGAAAGAGTCAAGAGAGCGGGCGAAGGATCTTCTTGAGATGGTCGGTTTGAGAGGGTTTGAGAATGTATTTCCCTATGAATTGTCAGGCGGCATGCAGCAGCGGGCGGCCATCGCGCGGTCCCTTGTCCATGACCCGGAAATCGTCTTGATGGATGAGCCGTTTGGCGCACTCGATGCGCTAACGCGTGAAAAAATGAATACAGAACTTCACCAAATTTGGCGAAAATCAGGGAAAACGGTGCTGTTTGTTACTCATAGTATCCAAGAGGCAGTGTTTCTGGGAACCCATTGTGCCGTTTTAACGTCCGGGCCGGCGCGGATGGCGTCCTATTTCCCGATTGAGCTTGAGGTGCCTCGCCAACTTTCGATAAAAACCGAACCGAAGTTCGGCGAATATACCCGCACAATATATGACTTGCTCGGTGTTGAATAAAGCCTTCCGGCGGCCATAAGCCACAAGATGAGGTAAAGCAAGGTCTCAAGTCGTTCGGGTGGCCATCCCATGGCCCCGACGAATGATTGGCCATGAGTGCTTGTCAGACGTAATAAGTGCCATAGTATAAACCTGTTCAAGTTAGTCAGGAGGCTATTCTGGCCTGCATTGAATACACTTTTAAGGAGTGTATGCGGTTTTCCTCACCCAATAATTCTGTGGTAGAAATTTATTGTTATTATAATAAATTATTGTTTAAAAACAATAAATAATATCAAACCTATAGCAATATTTCAAACTGTCGCCCCATTTCAATTTAACAATCTAAAGATGTAATTGTTTAGATATTTAGAAGCAAAATATCTGGCGACAAAATTGCAAAAAATATTGTTGACAATATTATCAGCAATGCATACCGTTTGATCAACAGGGAACATAATCAGCGAAAATTCAAATATTCATGACAAAAAGAAATGTCACCAAACTGACACCAGTTTCTTCTAATCCTAGGTCTTCCGGCTCCAATACGGACAAGCTGGTTGATGAGTTGCGTCGGCGTATTGTGACCAACCAAATGCCTCCCGGATCGCGCATTCGAGAAAATGAACTGGCTGAAGAATTTGGTGTGTCGCGATCCCGGGTTCGGGATGCCTTCGGGATATTGGAAGAGCGGGGGCTAATTGAACGTATTCCGAACAAGGGCGCGGTGGTCATGCGTCTTGAGGCGGACAGCTTCCTTGAATTATTTGACGTTCGTGAGGTGCTTGAAGGGCTGATGGTTCGGCTGGCAACTCAGAATACCGAGCCGGAATATTGGGACGACCTAATTGAACTGTTCGGGGATGATCTGGAAAAAGCCGTCGCAGAAAATGATTTCAACGCCTATATGGCGGCGATCGCAGTATTCCGCCAAACCTGCATAGAGGCGGCAGGCAGCGACACCTTGCGCGGGCTTCTGGATGATATTTACGACCGGGTTTTGAGCATGACGCGTCGTTTGATGCTTGTGCCTGGACGTGCCAGTGAAGGGTTCCGGCAACATCAGGGAATCCTGCAGGCCATGAAGGCGGGAGATGCGGAGCAGGCGGAGGTTCTGAAGCGCGATAATATTCGCAGCGCCCGCCAGTGGTTTCTTAAATACAATGATTTTCTCCTCTGATTATGGGCCGAAAATGACAACTAAGAACAAAAGTAGAGGTGATAGGGCCGGGCCTTTAACAGGGTTGCGTGTCATTGAACTCGGATCGACGGTTGCGGGGCCATTTTGCGCCCGTCTGATGGCGGATTTCGGGGCGGATGTCATTAAAGTCGAGCAGCCGGAAGGTGATGCAGTCCGGTCCATGGGAACGCGGCGCAATGGTCATTCACTTTATGGCGCGTCGATATTTCGGAACAAGCGGCTTGTCTCTATTAATATGCGTGAAGAAGAGGGGCGCCAACTTGTGCATCAGCTCTGTCTCGGCGCGGATATTGTTATTGAGAATTTCAGGCCCGGCACGCTGGAGCGTTGGGGCTTGGGATATGAAGAATTATCAAGGGAGAATCCAGGCCTGATCCTCGTTCGCATCAGTGGTTTTGGGCAAAGCGGCCCCTATAGCAGTCGGAGTGGATACGGGGTTGTCGGGGAGGCGGTGAGTGGCCTGCGGGAAATAACTGGTGATCCGGATCGGCCGCCACCCAGAGTTGCCACTTCTCTAACGGATTATATTACCGGTCTTTATGGCGCGTTCGGTGCGATGATGGCCGTCGTGGAGCGCAGCCGAACTGGCGTTGGGCAGGTTATTGATTCCGCACTTTATGAATCCGCTTTTAGTTTTATGGAGCCTCATGTTCCGGCCTTTCAACAGCTCGGCCTTGTCGCACAGCGCGCGGGTTCTCGCTTGCCCGGAAATACACCAAATTCGATTTATCCAACGGCTGACAAACGCTTCGTAGTTATTGCCGCGGCATCGGACCCGGTTTTTAGGCGGCTGGCTGGCGTTATCGGAAAGCCGGAATTGGGAGAGAATCCGCGTTTTGCGACGGCGGTGGCCCGCGCAGAAAATGAGGATGACTGCGATGCCCTCATCACCGATTGGACGCGATCGAGATCGGTAGAGGAAATCGAACGTGACTTGCTTTCGGCCAATGTTCCCGCCGCGCGGATCTACACAATGGAAGACATCTTTAATGATCCACATTTTGAGGATCGCGACATGCTGGTGAAGGTTGAGGATCCAGCCCTTGGAGATGTCACGCTGGCCGGTATTGTACCAAAGCTTTCCGGATCACCGGGCGAGATATGGCGGACCGGTGCGCAGTGCGGGGAGGATACCTTCGAGGTGCTTAGTGAGGACCTCGGCCTTAGCGGAGATGAAATCAGCCGGCTTGCAGGCAATTCAATTATCAAGGGACCGGAACAGGCCCCGACCGAAACTAAAAACAAAAAACCTGTCGGAGCAGCAAAATGAGTGACGTAAAAGTACCTGAAACCCTTGATGAACGGCTGGTTCAACTTCGTGAACTTGAAGAGAATGCCCGGCAAATGGGGGGTAAGGACAAGATCGCCCGCCGAACAGCCGCAGGTATTATGAATGCGCGCAGCCGTATCGATGGGTTGCTTGATCCAGGCACCTTTTCGGAAAATGGGTTGCTTGGTGTATCCACTGTCTTTGACGAAGACCGGGAAAGAACACCGGCGGATGGGAAGGTGACGGGTTTCGGTCTTGTGAATGACCGAATGGTTGGCGTGGTGTCAAACGACTTCACCGTTAAAGGCGCGTCGTCCAGTACGACCAATATGAAGAAGATTGGTCATGTGAAGCGGACGGCCACGGATCGCGGATTTCCACTGATATTCCTCGGCGAGTCATCAGGTGCGCGGATGCCGGACAATATGGGATCGGAAGGCATGGGCACCATGCTTGGCAATGATCCGCATCAATATGTGCGCGGACGGGAAACGCCATGGGTTTCCGCGGTTCTGGGGCAGTGTTTTGGCTCTTCCGCGTGGTATTCCTGCCTGGCTGATTTCACGGTGATGCGCAAAGGCGCTGTTCTGGCAGTGGCGAGCCCGGCGCTGGCCTCTCTTGCGATTGGTCAGAAAGTTGAACCGGAGAATCTTGGGGGCTGGAAGCTGCATAGTGAAGAAACAGGTCTGGTTGATCGCGTGGTCGACACAGATGAGGAGGCGCTTGCCGAAATACGCAAGTTCCTTTCCTATATGCCGTCCCATAATGGCGAAACGCCACCGGTTGCCGAGGTGCCTGCTGGCAGCGATGACGCCGCTGCGAATATTCCGCAAATCATGCCGGACAGCCGCAAGCGTGGCTATGACGTCCGTAAAATCATCAATTGCATTGTCGATCAGGAGAGCTTTTTTGAGTTCAAGCCACGGTTCGGCCGAACAGCCGTAACAGGGCTTGCCCGGCTTGATGGTGGCGTTGTGGGCGTGATTGCGAATAACCCGATGGCCAAGGCCGGTGCGCTGGATGTTGCCGGATGTGAGAAGGTGACCCGTTTCCTCGTGATGTGCGACAGTTTCAATATCCCGATTGTCATGCTGGTCGATACACCTGGCTTTGTCATTGGCATTGAAGGAGAAAAGAAGAAAGCGCCCGGTAAGATCATGAACTTCATGACGGCATTGCAGATGTGCACAGTGCCGAAACTTTCCGTCATCATGCGCAAAAGTTATGGTCAGGCGTACCTGAATATGGGGGGAGGCCGGAACTCGGATTCCGTTGCTGTCTGGCCGACCGCGGAAGTCAGCTTTATGGACCCACAATACGCAACGGATGTCGTTACTTGGGGGAAGGGCGCCAGCGATACGGAAAAGCAGGCTATCCGCGAGGATATGGAACGCAACAGCACTTATCTGGGGCTCGCACAGATTTTTGCGGCGCAGAGTGTCATCGCACCGCAGGATACCCGCAAATATCTCATCGAGGAGCTTAAAATTCAGCATTTGCGACGCAGTGGTGGCATCAGCCAGCACAAACTGGCCAATTGGCCGACAACTTTTTAAACGCCGTATTTGGAGACGCGTAAATGACAATAACAAATGTTACGTCCGAAGTAATTGGTTCAGTCTGGAAAGTGGAAATGAATGTGGGGGATGCCGTCAAGGCTGGCGATACTATCATGATCCTGGAATCCATGAAGATGGAAATCCCGGTTGAAGCGCCGGTTGATGGCAAATTGGCCGAATTCATGGTGCAGCCCGAGGATTCAATTGATGAGGATCAGGTGTTATGCACGATCGAGAGCTAAAATCGGAAAGTGACGAAGATAGTAAAAAGTCTGCAGAGACGCCGATTAATGAAGAGTTGTACTTCCGTCGGGTTTCTGCCCTGGAAATGGGCGGAAAGGAAGCCGTTGAACGTCAGCATTCGAATGGTCGATTGACGGTTCGAGAGCGCTTCAAGGAGTTAACGGACAGCGAGAGTTTTCGCGAAGTCGGTACGCTTGGCGGTTCCGGCGAGTATGATGAAAACAATAAACTGGTTAAGGTCACACCCGCACCCTATGTTGCGGGAATGGCCCGGATAAATGGGCGCACTGTTGCTATCGGCGGTGAGGATTTCACTGTTCGCGGTGGCACGACTTTTGGGGCCGCACGCCGCAAAGGCGGGCAGGGCGGGTTTATTGAAGACCTGGCCCATTATTATAAAATTCCTCTGGTCAACCTCATTGACGGGGCCGGAGGAACGGTAACTTCAGCCAAGCGACGCGGTTATGTCGCGTTTCCGGGTGTGCATGGATTTGAACGCTCGGTTCAGCTGTTGGGTGAAGTGCCTGTCGTCTCCGCTGTGTTGGGAACTGCTGCCGGGGGGCCAGCGGGACGCGCAATTCTGTCGCACTTTTCGGTTATGGTTCGGGGCACGAGCCAGATTTTTGCAGCCGGGCCACCGGTTGTGAAAAGATCGCTGGGGCGCGACATAGATAAGGAAGAACTTGGCGGGGCTGCGACTGCGGTCGACAAGGCAGGAACGATCCATAATGCGGCAGATACTGAGGAAGAGGCGCTCGATCAGATCCGTCGATTCCTTAGTTATATGCCGCAGAATGTTTGGGAATTGCCGCCGGTCATCCCCTGCGATGATCCGGTGGATCGATGCGAGACGGCGCTCCGCGATATCGTGCCAGAAAAGCGCACACAGCCCTACAGCATGCATGATCTGATCGAATTGGTTGTGGATAAAGACTCGAGCTTCGAGATTCAGCCGACAAACGGCAAGTCGGTCATAACCACTCTTGCGCGGCTTGACGGTCGCGTGGTTGGTATCGTTGCGAACAACCCGAAATTCTATTCGGGGGCCATGGATGCCTCTTCTGCCCATAAGCAGATCCGCTTTATGGAACTTTGCGACACTTTTCATATTCCGCTGGTGTTCCTTGTCGATGTGCCGGGGTTCATGGTCGGGTTGAAGGCGGAGCAAGAGGCGACATTGCGCGAAGGAATGCGCGCCGTCTATGTGGCGGGCCAGCTCACTGTTCCGACCCTCACGCTGGTTATCCGTAAATGCTATGGGATGGCTGGAATGGCGACCTGCAATAAGAATGATATCGATTTGAAACTAAGTTGGCCTAGTGGGGAGTGGGGTTCCCTGCCGGTGGAAGGCGGGGTTGCTGCCGCATTCCGTCGGGATATAGCGAATTCCGACGATCCGAAGGCGCGTGAAAAAGAACTTGAAGCGGAACTCAGGGCCTATGCCTCACCGTTCCGAACAGCAGAAGCGTTTGCGGTTGAAGAGATAATCGATCCAAGCGAAACCCGTCCAATCCTTTGTGAGTATATCGCACTCGCAGAAAGTCGGCTCAGAGCCAATCTTGGCCCAAAAAGGAAGGCGGGCGTTTCACCCTAGAGGGTGCCATATCGTTGCCGTTACTTGGAGGTGTTCGGCAGCGATTCTTGACGATTTTTGAGGGAGGTAACTAAAATGATAATTCGTAACAGTATCGCGGCCGCTTGCGCCGTATTCATGCTTGCAGGCGGGGCAAATGCCGCCGACCGGATAGCGTTTGGGACAACAGCGCTTAAATCAGTGCATTACACATATGCGGCTTCAGCTGCAAAAGCCATAAATGAAAAATCAGGTGATACAGTAGATATTACCGTCATTTCGACAGGTGGGGCCGTTGATAATCTGAAGCGTATCGGTCAGGGCCAAATCAATATGGGACTTGGCACCTACGCCACAATCTACCAGGCCTATAAAGGCATTGGTAAATTCGAAGGCAATGCCATGCCCACTCTGCGCGGCCTTTGGGTGCATGCCCCGGCTTTGCAGGCCTGGGTGGTTCGGGAGGATTCCGGAATAACGTCAATCTCCGAGCTGGCAGGTAAGGAATTCACCCCCGGCCAGCGTGGTTCCGCGACCGAACAACTCGCCATCCAGATGCTGGAAGCGGTCGATGTAAAGCCGGAACTGTATCGCGCCAGTCTGGCGGATGCCGTCGCGGCAGTGAAGGACAACCGCTCCAACGGCTATGTGAAGGCGGGCGGTACGGCTGTTCTGGACGGAACAACGCTTGAATTGATGGCGTTTACACCGATTAAGTTGCTTGGCTTTACCGATGATGAAGTGGGAAAGGTAAAAGAGAAATTCCCGTTCATCAACTTCCAGAAGTATAAAGACAATGAAGTTGAAGGCTTTCCCGCCTTTACTTCGCCTGTTCAGGTAATTGGCCAGTTCGCACTCGCCGATAGCTTAACGGATGAGCAGGTGATCGCCATTCTGGAAGGGGTAGTCGATAATCCGGGTCCTCAAGTGGCGGCATTCCCGTCGTTTGGCAAGCTAGATGTTATGCAGGATTCCTTGAACCTGATTACAATCCCACTTCATAGCGGTGCGGTAAAGTTCTATCGCTCCCGTGGTCTCGAAGTGCCAGAACGCCTTATCCCACCGGAAATGAAATAAGCGTTTAGGTATTGTTGCTATGTGTCCGGCGCATGAATAGCGCGTCGGACACCTCCGCATAACGGTACAAATATTGTCTTATGTAGCAAACTTTAAAAAGCCGAAGCTGACTTAGATTCTAAAATGTCAGTAATAAAAAATATCCAATTATCAGCTCAAAATTAACGGCAGGGATCCAGGTAAATGAGCTCGGGAGAAATATTGAAAACAGAAGGCGAGGATAGTGGCTTCGATACCATGCCCCGGCTTTATCAGCCCCTGATGTGGGTATTGTGTATGGCACTCGTCTTCTTCCAGATCTACACCGCTGGATTTGGACAATTTCCGCCTTTGTCCCAACGTGCCGTTCATGTCGGGTTGGGCCTTGCCATTGTATTTCTGGGATTCGTCAGATTTTACAGCCATGCCGACGGGCATCAAAAGCTTGCGCGTATTAGCGATGTCGTGTTCGCCGCTCTTGCCATCGCCGCGACCGTTTACATCCTGACCCAGGAAATAAGAATAACAGAATCTTTTAATCTCGCAGTGCAGCCACTGGATATGGCATTGGGAACTATTCTGACCATAATACTGCTTGTCGCTGCTTGGCGAACAACAGGGCCAGCACTTCCTGTTCTTGCCATTGTCATGCTGCTCTATACGCTGTTTGGTCAGTATATCCCCGGCACATGGGGGCATCCGGGTTTTGATTTTCAATATGTAATCGAACATCTGTATCTCGGTACAGAAGGTATCTGGGGGACTGTTACGGGCCTTTCCGCAAATCTTATCGCTATTTTTATCATTTTCGGCGCGTTTCTGATGGCTACGGGAGCTGCCCAGACCTTTATGGATATGGCCCTTATTGCCGCCGGTCGGTTTCCGGGCGGCGCGGCAAAGGTTGCAACGGTTTCCAGTGCCCTTTTTGGAATGTTGAACGGCGCGGCCGTTGCCAACGTCGCAAGCACTGGTGCCTTCACAATTCCGGCAATGAAACGCCTTGGCTATAAATCAAGTTTTGCCGGGGCTGTTGAGGCAACAGCTTCCTCCGGGGGCCAGATTACACCGCCCATTATGGGAGCGGGCGCTTTCGTCATGGCTGAACTTCTCTCAGTTCCTTATCTGGACATTGTGTATGCGGCCATTATACCGGCGTTCTTATTCTATGCCTGTGTCTGGATGTCAATCGACGTGGAAGCGCGCCGCGAAGATATGCGATCTTTCGATGAAACGGAACTTCCTACGCGAAAGGAAGTCCTCGCTCTTGGTCGTATCGGGCCGCTAGTGGTTACGCTTGCTGTTTTGCTGTTCAGCATGTTTTCGGGGAACACCCCCACACTTGCTGCCTTTTATGCAATTTGTACAAATGTCGGGCTTTACCTGCTGATTGGCATTTTCCATGGAAAAGACATAAAGCAGAGAATTCTAAACCTGCAAAAAGCGGTTATAGCTGCCGCGTTTGGCATTACCGGAATTCTTGCCTTGCTGGTAACAGCACAAGTAGCGTTGTCACTAATTGGGTTGACGGGTTCTGGTATCAAGCTTTCGGAAATGATCGTCAGTATTGGTGATGGACAATTATTCATCGGTGTTCTGCTGTCAATGGCCGTGGCGTTAATTCTGGGGATGGGAATGCCAACTACCGCGGCCTATCTTCTTGCAGCTGCGGTCGCTGCGCCGGCGCTGATCAGTCTTGATGTTGATCCTTTGGTTGCCCATTTCGTTGTGTTCTACTCGGCTTTGCTGTCGGCCTTAACACCGCCCGTTTGTACTGCTGTCTTCACGGCGGCGGTGATTGCCAAAACAGACTGGTGGTCTGTTTCACTTGTATCAATCCGCCTCGCTTTGATGAAGTATCTGATGCCATTGTTTTTCGTGTTTCGTCCGGCGGTATTGCTGGAAGCGAGTGCGATTGAAATTGTATGGTCGCTTGTTATGGGGCTTGTCGCATCGATGTTGCTCGCGATTGGTGGGGGGCGGTTCTACCGCCAGCGAATATCACTCCCGATTGCCCTGTTCCTTGGCGTTATCGGGGCCTTGGTTGCTGCAAATCAATGGTGGATGGACGTTATCGCCATCTTGGTGCTTACGTTGGTCGTAGTGACACAGCGCAGAGCTGTATGGCTTGGTAAAAAAGCGAAAATCTAATAGTCTATAAATGACGTTACTTTGCGTTGAACTGGAACATGAGCTTTCGATAATAAAAATAGAAATAAGTGAAAGAAAACAATGACACCCGTTGAGAAATTGCTGATTGCCAATCGAGGCGAAATTGCCTGCCGTATTATTCGTACCTGTAAAATTATGGGGATACCTACCGTTGCTGTGCATTCAGAGGCAGACCGCGATTCCCTCCATGTTAAAATGGCGGACGAGGCTTTTGAAATCGGTCCGCCTCCGGTAAATGAAAGTTACCTAGATATAAAGGCAATCCTCAATGTGATGAAGGAAAGCGGGGCAAATGCGGTTCATCCGGGTTATGGGTTGCTTGCTGAAAATGCGGGATTTGCACGCGAGGTCCAGCAGGCGGGTTACATCTGGATAGGGCCCGCTCCCGCAACGATTGATACCATGGGCGACAAGGAAAGGGCGCGCGAGCTCGCCATCAGCCTGGATGTGCCAGTGCTTCCCGGAAGTGGCCGTTTCCAGCCTGAAGATGGGAGCGACCCCTCAGGGATTGCGGAGAAAATTGGTTATCCATTGCTGGTGAAAGCAGCCGCCGGGGGCGGGGGGATCGGTATGCGCGCTGTTCCGTCAGCCGAGAAGCTGGCGGGCCAGATTGAGACGACGCAGAAGTTGGCCGCGCGAATTTTTGGGGATTCCTCCGTATTTCTTGAGCGATATGTTCCTAACGCCCGCCATGTAGAAGTACAGGTTTTTGGCTTTGGCAATGGGGAGGGCATTCATCTCTTCGACAGGGACTGCACGATTCAGCGCCGCTTTCAGAAGATTATTGAAGAAGCCCCGGCGCCGGCACTTTCGGGGGAACTTCGCGCACGTATGCAGAAAGCAGCGTTGACGCTTGTCCAGCATCAATCCTATCTCGGGGCAGGAACCGTCGAGTTTATCTATGATTGTGACCGGGACGATTTCTACTTCCTTGAAATGAATACGCGTATTCAGGTGGAACATGCGGTTACCGAAATGGTTTCCGGGATTGATTTGGTCCGTTGCCAGATTGAAGCAGCGAGTGGAAAATTTTCATCGGCCAAGCAGGAAGAAATAGTGATAAGCGGGCATGCTATTGAGTGCCGCATATATGCAGAGCGGCCTGAGAAAAAATTCATGCCGTCTCCGGGAACACTTACGACACTTGAATTTCCCGAACAAACTGAAGACTTGCGTATTGATACAGGGGTCGTACAGGGCGATAAAATTACACCATACTATGACCCCATGATTGCAAAAATTATTACTTCCGGCAGAGATAGGTCCGCCGCAATTGCCAGAATGCAAAAAGCACTCTCGGAAACAAGAATTGAGGGCCTCGGCAATAATCTCGCTTTCCTGCTTGAGGTATTGGCAGACCCTGACTTCGGGAATGTGAATATCACAACCAACTATATTGACAGGTTGCAGAAGTAGCGAAGCCTCACAAGTGAGCGATCGGTGGATAGCGGGCAATTGCAGCGGCTGTGATTCGGGGTATGCCGCCATTTTCCACGTATTTCTAGTGGGGGTCACGGGCTTTTCTGCGGTCTGCATCCTTTGTATTTCATCATGATAATGCCCTTAAAAATAGGAACTTGACAAATTTATCGAATTTTCAATATCTTCCCATAAGTATCCAGCAGGTTACTTATTCCTACAGGGAGATGAAAAATGAAAAAAATCATATCAATGGTTGCTGCCCTGGCTATGTTTGCCATGCCCGCAACAGCAGAAGAGTATTCTTGGAAGCCGGATAAGCCGGTTACAATCATTGTTCCATGGTCCGCTGGTGGATCGACGGACAGTGTTACACGTGTTCTCGCAGGTGAACTCGAAGAAGCCCTTGGCCAGACGGTTGTTATTGTCAATCAGCCGGGCGCTGCGGGCTCCGTTGGAACGTCGAACGCCTGGCAGGCAGATCATGATGGCCTGACCTGGGCTGCGGGCGCTGCAATTGACGTCGGTGCGTATCAGGTGCTTGGAATGCTGGATGTTCCAGCAACTGACTGGCAGATGTACTTGCACATTGCCAACGTCGCCGTGGTTGGTGCAAATCCTGATTCAGGATACAAGGATTTTGGCGATGTACTCGCGGCAATGAAATCAGACCCAAGTAGTGTTTCCGTTGCGACAGCCGGTGTGACTTCCGGTGGCCATAATGCCATGGAGTCGATCGCTCAGACCGCTGGCGGCGAATACAAGCATGTCAGCTATGATGGTGGTAAACCAGCCGTCCTGGCTGCGGTATCCGGTGAAACAAAGCTCACGACCCAGCTTGCATCAGAGCAGGCGGAAATGATTCGTGCCGGCCGGCTGGTACCGCTTGCCGTGCTTGCTGATAAACCGCTGGTTATCGAAGGCTATGGAGAAATTCCGTCCATCAAGCAATGGGTGCCGGATATCAAGACCGCGAATAACTATTTTGGTATTTGGACACCAGCAGATGTTCCTGCCAATGTAATCGAAACCATGGATAAGATTTGGGCAAATGCCATTGCCAATTCCAAGGCGATGGCGGAATACGCTGCTAACCGCGGTGCAATTCTTGATCCGTCTTCCGGCGAAGCAGCACAGGCGGCGATTAAGCCGGCTCTGACACAGAACGTCTTCCTGCTATTTGATGGCGGCAAGACAAAGAATGATCCGACGAAGTACGGTTTCACACGCGAGTAGCGTTTGACAATTTAGTAGCTCCCTTGACGTAAATTGCGTCAAGGGAGTGCTTAAACTTGTCTGTTAGCCTTGCCAGACGCAGGGCCCTGGATCAGGAAAGTGATTTCATGGACGGCCTCATTTCCTTTGCAAACTCTGTTGGCGCCATTCTTACGAGCTGGTCGGCCCTTGATGTTGTATGGGCAACCTTGCTCGGCATCATCGTTGGCATGTTACCTGGCCTGACTGCCACACTCGGGGTTGCCCTTCTAACGACTTTAACATTCAAGATGGAGGCGGATCAGGCGATCCTTATCTTGATCTGCATGTATGTCGGCGCGATCTATGGTGGAAGCCGGAGCGCGATCCTGCTGAACATTCCCGGCACGCCTGCAAATGCCGCAACCGCCCTAGATGGCTTTCCGCTGGCCAGAGCAGGCAAAGCGGGGTCGGCGATGGCTGTTGCGACAACCGGTTCCGTATTCGGCGGCATGATCGGAATGGTGGCACTTGCCGTTATCGCGCCGGTCCTCGCAGAATTTGCGCTTTCTTTTGGCGCTTTCGAATTTTTCTGGCTGGCCGTATTTGGCGTCCTTATTTCAGGTCAGCTCACGTCACTGGATGATCCGATCAAAGGCTGGATTGCAGGATTCCTTGGCCTCTTTGTTGCGACCATCGGACAGGAAGGCATATATGCTGTGCCACGTTTCTCTTATGGTTCCACCGACCTGGCTGGGGGGATAGGATTGCTCCCGGCTATGGTGGGGGCGTTTGGTCTTGCAGAAATTCTGACGGTTATGCGTCAGGAAGCGTTTGAGGCAGTCCGGTCAAAAGCAGATAGCGTCTGGGCTGGAATTCGAGAAGCCTATAAATATAAATTCACGGCAATACGCTCAGGTCTCATCGGTACCCTGATGGGACTGATCCCTGGCGTTGGCGAAGATATGGGATCATGGGCGTCTTACGCAGCGGCAAGGCAGTCGTCCAAAAACAAAGATGAATTCGGTAAAGGCTCTGTCGAAGGGTTGCTCGCCGCAGAGTCTGGTAATAACGCGGCTGTTCCAGGCGCACTCATTCCGGTTTTGACCTTGGCTGTTCCGGGATCGGCGCCGGCGGCTGTATTGCTGGCCGCAATGGTTATTCATGGTATTCGCCCCGGTCCGCTGATCATGATTGAATCGCCGGGGTTTGTGTATTCTGTTGTGGCGATGGTCTTTCTGGCAACTATTGCCATGGGCGTTCTGGGCTTGCTCCTGACACGGCCACTTGTTCTCGTGCTTAAGGTAACAAGGGAACGGCTGATGCCTATCATCTTTGTCCTTTGTACTGTGGGTGCCTTTGCGATTGCCAGCCGGACTTTCGATGTCTGGGTAATGCTGTTCTTTGGAATTTTTGGTTTTATACTCAGAGAGCTGAAATATCCGATGGCGCCGCTTATTTTGGGCATTGTGCTCGGCGACATACTTGATAAGAGCCTGAGGCGTGGCCTGGTCTTGTCTGATGGCGATCTTGTCCAATTCTTTAATCGCCCCATAAGCATGGTGCTCTGGATTTCTGCATTGTTGTTTATTCTGCTGACGATGCCATCTGTACGCCGGCTGCTAAACCGCATTTTCAAGCGATCAACAAAGGGAGAGGCCAAATGAGCCAATCTTCCATGAATAAGGCGGATTTTATATCCTCGATTGTTCTAACAGTCTTTGGCATCGGGGTGGTTGTGGAAAGTTTGCGCCTTCCAAGGCTCGAAAACCTTAATGTTAATTCATATACAGTACCAGGGATAGTGCCCGGCTTTCTTGGTCTGTTCCTGGCTCTGGCTGGCCTGGCTATTTTGATCCGCTCCATTAAACGTGGCGGTTGGAGAATAAGGCCGAGTATAGAAGGTTCACTTCGTTGGCTCGGTACCAGTATGGTCATGCGAACTGCCGTAACTATCGTCATCACGATGGTTTATGCGATCCTGTTGTTTCCAAATGTACCGTTCTGGATCGCGACGCCGATTTTCATATTTGCTTTTGTTGTTGCAACGGAATCAATGAAATACGGCGGGCTGCCGGACCGAAAAAAGCTACTAACCGCGCTGGTACTTGCCATTATCTCTGGCATCCTCATCAATTACGTTTTTCAGGACTTGTTTTTTGTCCGTCTGCCAGGAGGCTGATCCGATATGCTATTGAGTTTATGTAATGAAGTGCTGCGAGATTATCCATTTCCGGACCAATGCAGGATAGCTGCCGCGCTGGGTTATCAGGGACTGGAGGTCGCTCCCTTTACGCTGGGGGACGATCCTATGGCGTTGACGGATGCCGATGCCGCAGAGTGCAAACGCATTGCCGAGGACCATGGCCTAAAAATAACAGGACTTCATTGGTTATTGGTTGCGCCCGAGGGATTGTCAATCACGACAGATGATAAAGACCTGCAGGCTAAGACGTTGTCACTGATAGAGCATTTGATTTCGCTCTGTACCGTCATGGACGGATCGGTACTTGTCCATGGTTCGCCGGCACAGCGCCTGTTGTCACACGCTTCATCCCCCGAGGCGGCGCGTGAAAATGCGATGGATTGCTTTGGCAGGGTGGCAAGCTGGGCACAGGCAGCGGGAGTAACCTACTGCATTGAGCCGCTTAGCCCGAACCAGACGGATTTTATCAACACTGTTGAAGAGGGTGCAGAGATCGTCACCGCGGTTAATTCTCCTGCCTTCAAGACAATGATTGATACAGCCTCGGCTGGACTTGCGGAGAAGGAGACAGTTGACGCCCTCATTCGCAAATGGTGGCCGAGTGGGAAGATTGGCCATATTCAGGTCAATGATACGAACCAGCGGGCGCCAGGCCAGGGCGATAACGAATTCACCCCCATATTTCAGGCATTGAAAGACGTTGGGCACGATGGAATCGTTGCCGTTGAGCCATTTGTCTATGAACCAGATGGCGCCACGACTGCAGCCTTTGCGGCAGGTTATATCCGCGGCGTAATGGAGACATTAGTATGACTATTCCAAAACTCCGTCTTGTTGAAAGTCGTGTTGTTGTAAGGAATGCCTTCACCCGGCTTCCCTTCCGATTTGGTGTGGTGACCATGGAAGCGGCACCTGTCGGAATATTGCAGGTTGAAGTAGAGTTCGAAGGCGGTGCGCGTGCCTTGGGCGTCGCCAGTGATTTTCTTGCATATAAATGGTTTGATAAGTCACCGGAAAAGACACCCGCGGATAACGTCGCAGATTTGTTGCAAGCAATCCGTGATGCCCGCGCTGTATACTCGGAGGCAGGATTTGGAACCCCTTATGGGTTATGGCTTTCAACCCGTGCAGAAATAGAAGCCAAATCACTTGCACGTGGTTTCAATCGGCTGGGGGCATCCTTCGCAAGCTCAATGATGGAGCGGGCCATTATCGATGCTGTCGGTCGCCATAGCGGGCAGACTTTTGATCAGATGGTGCGTAACAATAGTTTGTCTATTGAGCCGGGAGCGCTGCTTGAAGAAGTGGGGTACGAGGATATCCTGGGCGCGTTGCCAAATCGCCCGCTTGATCATGTTGCGCTTCGGCATACCGTTGGTTTGGTTGATCCTATCTCTGCCGCAGATAAGGAAGATGATGCGCCAAATGACGGATTCCCTGTCACGTTGGAGGAATATCTCGCGATCGATAAGATCGGGTATCTGAAAGTCAAGGTTGGCGGCCAGATCGAGGAGGATATCGATCGCCTGACGCAAATTGCGGAAGTCGTGAAGGCCGCGAGCCAGCCAATCCAGATGACCTTCGATGGGAATGAGCAGTATAAAAACCTTGAGGATTTTGTCGCGCTTGTGGAACGGATCAAATCGACACCGGAGCTGAATTCCTTGTGGAAATCCGTCCTGTTCATAGAGCAGCCCTTGCATCGGGATGTCGCCATGGCCGCTCCGTTACCCTCAGCCGCAGTTTCGGCAATTGGCAAACCCTTGTTGATTGATGAGGCGGATGGGTGGGCGGAAGCTTTCTATGATGCCATCGAGCTTGGATATGAAGGTGTCAGCCATAAGAACTGTAAAGGTGTCTATCGTTCTTTGATTAATACCGGACTTGCGACTGTTCGTAACCGTACAACCGCTGACAAGCATTATTTCCTTTCGGCTGAAGACCTGACTAATCTGGCTGCTGTACCTTTACAGGCCGATCTTGCCGTTATTGCTACACTTGGCATTCCGCATGTTGAGCGCAACGGGCACCATTATTTCTGCGGCCTTGATCACCTGCCGGAAGCTGAATGGACCGCAGCCCTTTCCCATCATGCAGGGCTTTATGAACCACATGGAAAATCTGGTGCATTGCGTATCGACAAGGGAATGCTTGATTTGCGTTCGTTACAGGTGCCGGGTCTTGGCGTTGCGGACCACCCCGATCTGAACGATGGCGTGGCAGAGGAAGACTGGAAATTTGAGATGTTGGAGAAAAAGAAATGAGCGATCTGCCAGACCAATTTGAAGATGTAGCCGAGTTGGAAGAATTCATGACGCGGCCGCAAGAGGGGCTTGCTGAAGACTTGGCGAAAGCACCGGGGGCGATCACCATTCTTGGTATCGGCGGAAAAATGGGACCGACCCTTGCGCGCATGGCGAAACGCGTGGATCCCGACCGCAGAATTATCGGCGTTGCCAGGTTCTCGGACCCGGCCGTTCGCAAGGAACTGGAGGATTCTGGCATTGAGACGGTTGCCTGTGATCTTCTTGATGAGACGGCTGTGCGGAAACTTGAAGTCACCGAGAATGTGATTTTCATGGCCGGCATGAAATTTGGGGCATCCGGAAATGAGCCTCTCACCTGGGCCATGAATAGCCACGTGCCCGCAATCGTCGCTAGCCATTTTACGACAAGCCGGATCGTCGTGTTTTCTACGGCCTGTGTGTACCCTTTTGTTGATATACGTCATCAGGGGGCGACCGAAGATGTTTTGCCAACGCCGCAGGGGGAATATGCGAATTCCTGCGTCGGGCGGGAAAGAATTTTCCAGTATTTTTCGGGGAGACATAACACGCCGGGGCGTCTGTTCCGCCTGTCCTATGCAATCGATATGCGGTATGGCGTTTTACATGATGTTGCGCAGGCCGTGATGCGCGGTGAACCGGTTTCACTCGCGATGGGGCATGTGAACGTCATTTGGCAGGGAGATGCAAACGCCTATGCACTCCGTTGTCTTGCCCATGCTGATACGCCGATGACGCCAATCAACATCTCGGGTCCTGAGGTAACAAGTATTCGCTCAGTCGCACAGCTTTTCGCAAAGAGATTCAACAAGCCTGCTCTTTTTGAAGGTGAAGAAGGTGAGACAGCCTGGCTTGTCAATACCGATCAACAACAGCATTTATTCGGCTATCCGACGGTGCCATTAGCCAAGCTTATTGACTGGACGGCGGACTGGGTCGCACGCGGCCAGGAGAGTCTTGGTAAACCGACGCATTTCGAAGTAAATGACGGGAATTACTAATTAGCCATGGAAGCTTCCCAGCCACGCACCCGTAACCCTGAGCGTACCCGCAAGAGAATTCTTGATGCGGCGACGGTTGAGTTTACGAATAAGGGGATCGAAGGTGCAAGGACCGACGAGATCGCGCGGGCGGCGGGGGTTAGCAAACGCATGCTGTTTCACTATTTCAACAGTAAGGATGGTCTTTTCCAGGCTGTACTGGAAAAGATCTATCTCGATATCCGAAGTGCGGAGGAAAACCTGGACTTAACCGGGCGTGACCCGATTGCGGCCATGACAGAGTTATGCACGTTCAGTTTTGAATGGTTCGCCAAGCATCCAGAATTTATGGCCATCCTGAACGAAGAAAATCTTCATGGCGCCGTTCATGCGAAGACCAGTGACTCTGTTCTGACCCTTAATATGCCTTTGGTCGACATAATCTCGAAAGTGTTGAAAAAGGGAGAGCAGGAGGGATATTTTCGGCCGGATGTGGACCCCGTCGAGTTATATATCTCGATCGCAGGCGTTTCCTATCTCTACTTTTCGAACATGCATACCCTGTCAGAAATATTTGGTCGCGACCTGTCGTCACGTGAAGAGCTGGACAAGCGACGCAACCATGTTGTGGAGGTCATTCTCGGATATCTTTGCCATCCGGAAACACAACCGTCCGTACCCAACGTCAAATCAAGGAAATAAAGTGATGCGAATTGATGATATTCCGGAAAAAACCTTGGCTGCCTTCCGCCGCGGCGGTGTTATCCCGGCACAACCGCTTGCGCTAAATAGTAAAAGGGAACTTGACGTCCGGCGGCAGCGCGCCCTCAGCCGCTATTATCTGGATGCTGGGTCCGTTGGTATTGCAGTGGGAGTACATACAACACAGTTCTCCATCCGCGATGTTGGGCTTTATGAACCGGTCCTGCGTCTCGCTGCGGAAGAGGCGGAAAACTGGGTGGAGAGAACGCCCTTTATGGTTGCCGGGGTCGTTGGCAAGACGGAGCAAGCGGTTTCGGAAGCGAAAATAGCGAAATCGCTCGGCTATCAGGCCATTCTCTTGGGCTTGGCCGCACTCAATAACGCAAGTGTTGATGAATTGGTGGCGCATTGCCGAAAAGTGGCCGATGTCATGCCGGTCATCGGGTTCTATTTGCAGCCAGCTGTGGGCGGTCGCAATCTTCCATATGAATTCTGGAAAAGATTTGCTGAAATAGAGAATGTCGTTGGAATTAAGCTTGCCCCGTTCAACCGTTACAAAACTCTTGATGTCGTCCGTGGTGTTGCGGATGCCGGGGCAAAAGACCGCATCACCCTTTATACCGGCAATGACGATCATATCGTCGGTGATCTCATAACGCCGTTTCCCGTGCAGATTAACGGTAAGCCGGAAACCATTAACATCGTTGGTGGATTGCTCGGTCACTGGTCAGTCTGGACCCGAAAAGCCGTAGAGTTGATTGAGGAAATTTCCGCTGTGCGGGGCAATGAGAAACTAGCCGCAACATGGTGGACTCGCGACGCGGCAGTAACCGATAGCAACGGTGCCTTCTTTGATGCGGCGAACGACTATGTTGGGGTTATTGCAGGACTGCATGAAGTATTACGGCGACAAGGCCTACTGGAAGGAATTTGGTGTCTCGACCCGGAAGAGGATCTTGGGCCGGGACAGCTTGCAGAAATTGATCGTGTTTATAGATCATACCCTGAATTGAATGACGATGACTTTGTCCGGGAAAATCTCGAAAGATGGCTCGCGGACTAATGAATAAAACCGTATCGAAATCACGAAACCCAATTGAATAGACTGAAAGGAAAGTTTTGATGGAACGCAGAATTGGTATCATCATGCATGGTGTAACAGGCAGAATGGGGATGAACCAACATCTGATCCGTTCCATCCTGGAAATTCGCGCGGAAAAGGGCATGCCTCTGCCCAATGGTGACAGGCTAATGCCCGATCCCATTCTGGTCGGACGTAACGCAGCAAAGGTTGAACATCTGGCAAAAGAGCATGGTATTGAACGCTGGACAGATAACCTTGATGAAGCGCTTGCTAATCCTGATGACACGATCTTTTTTGACGCGGGCTCCACGCAAATGCGGGCAGAGCTTCTAAAAAAGGCGATTGCCGCCGGCAAGCATGTCTATTGCGAGAAACCGATTGCAGAAGATCTTGACATTGCCCTTGATCTTGCCCGCACGGCTGAGGCTGCTGGTGTGAAAAACGGAGCGGTCCAGGACAAGCTCTGGCTACCGGGCCTGCTGAAACTCAAGCAGGCGATTGATAATGGTGCCCTTGGCCGTATCCTGGATGTCCGTATTGATTTTGGTTACTGGGTCTTTGAAGGTGATTGGACGCCGGCACAGCGGCCATCCTGGAACTACCGCAAAGAAGACGGTGGCGGGGTAATCCTCGATATGATGTGCCATTGGCGCTACGTCATTGACAATCTTTTTGGCGATGTCAGCTCGGTTGTGTGCCGTGGGGCTATTCATATTCCAGAACGCTGGGATGAGAATGGCGAACGCTATGATGCCACGGCCGACGATGCGGCCTATGCGATTGTTGAGCTTAAAAATGGCGCGATAGTCCAGATTGCCAGCAGCTGGTGCACCCGTGTCCGCCGCGATGATCTGGTAACTTTCCATGTCAATGGGACGCTTGGTTCTGCCGTTGCAGGCCTGACCGACTGCCGTATTCAGACACGCGAAGCTACGCCAAAACCTATCTGGAACCCAGATGAGAAGCAGGCCATGGATTTCTTCGATGACTGGCAGATGATCCCGGATCGGGAAGCGTTCAACAACGCGTTCAAGGCGCAATGGGAGTTATTCCTGAAGCATGTCGTTCTCGATACACCCTTCCGCTGGACATTGCTTGAGGCTTGTAAAGGTGTGCAGTTCGCGGAACTTGCCCTAAAGAGCTGGGACGAGAAGCGGTTTGTTGACGTTCCAGCATTGGAGAAATAGGTCGATGCAAAGTTTGATCCTACCGACAAGTGATGGAAAGACCGAGCGCTACAGTTTAACTGGAGTTCCCGTGCGTCCAACGGGAAAATCCAGTGAACGAAGCCGTATTGCTTACGCAGCTGCACATGTTGTTGCAGATCCGTTCGTGGATAATGACCCTTGGCTAACACCTGCGATCGACTGGGATCGGACGATCGCCTATCGGCGTCACCTTTGGGATCTTGGGTTTGGTGTTGCCGAGGCAATGGATACGGCCCAACGCGGCGGTGGATTGCATTGGGCAGAAAGCCTCGACCTGATCCGCCATGCGATGGAGGCAGCCGGACCAGAAGACAAAATTGCCTGTGGTTGCGGAACTGACCACCTCGATCCTGCGGATGCGCGCACTCTTGATGATGTTATCGCCGCATATGAACAACAGATCGAGGCAATAGAAAAGCTCGGTGGCAAGCTGATCCTGATGGCAAGCCGGGCGTTGACGAAGGTTGCAAAAGGACCGGAGGACTACGCAAAAGTTTACGACCGGTTGCTCTCTCAGGTCCGAGAGCCTGTGATGATCCATTGGCTGGGGGATATGTTCGATCCGGCGCTCAAGGGCTATTGGGGGACTGAAGATCTCGACGCCGCGATGGAAACATGTCTTGGTATTCTTGAAAATAATGCTGCAAAGGTGGAAGGGATTAAAATCTCCCTCCTTGACGACCAGAAAGAGGTAAAGATGCGGCGGGTGCTGCCCGAAGGGGTTAGCATGTACACGGGGGATGATTTCAATTACCCATCGCTGATCAAGGGCGATGAGCAGGGGTTTAGTCATGCACTCCTTGGTATATTTGATGTCATCGCGCCTGTTGCGGCGGCGGCACTTGGTCATCTGGCGGCAGATGAGATTGCGGAATATGACCGCTTGTTTGCGCCGACAGTCCCGCTTTCCCGCCATATCTTCAAAGCGCCGACAAATTTTTACAAAACCGGCGTTGTCTTCATGGCCTATCTTAATGGACACCAGGATCATTTCACGATGATCGGCGGTCAGGAAAGTGCGCGTTCAACACAGCATTTGGCCGAACTTTTCCGGTTGGCCGACACGGCTGGATTGTTTGCCGATCCTGATATGGCTGCGGCGCGTTGTGCGGCCGTGATGAACGTTAGAGGGATTGCGCAATGAGTTATCCGCGGCCCATAACTGATCACTCACGCCTGTCGATTAATACGGCAACGACACGTGTGCAATGGAATCTATCACAGGCAATCGATGGTTATGCGCGGGCGGGCGTCGGCGGGATTTCCCCTTGGCGGGACCAAATCGCGGAAATGGGCCTCGCCAAGGCAGCAAAAGCGATTAAAGAGGCGGACCTGACCGTTAGCGGTGTCTGCCGCGGCGGCATGTTTCCTTGGTCAGATGCGCAAGGTCGGGTTGCTATGCTCGACGATAACCGCCAGGCAATAGAGGAAGCAGCAACGCTGAATGCGCAATGTCTTGTGTTAGTCGTGGGCGGGCTGCCCGCCGGATCGAAAGATCTGGCCGGCGCCCATGCAATGGTTGAGGAAGCCATATCGGTACTACTGCCCGAAGCGCGCGCGGCGGGGGTACCTCTCGCGATAGAGCCGTTGCATCCGATGTATGCGGCGGATCGCGCCTGTGTAAATACCATGCGGCATGCCCTCGATATTTGTGAGCGTGCAGGCGAGGGGATTGGGGTCGCGGTTGATGTTTATCATGTCTGGTGGGATACGGAACTACAAAGCCAGATAAAACGGGCGGGAAAGGAACGATTACTCGCCTTTCATATCTGCGACTGGCTTGTCCCAACCCGGGATCTGCTGACGGATCGCGGCATGATGGGCGATGGTGTGATTGATATCCCGCTATTGCGCGGATGGGTCGAGGAAGCAGGCTTCGATGGGTTGAACGAAGTCGAGATTTTTTCCGAGCTCGATTGGTGGAAGCGCGACCCGGAAGAGGTAGTGAAAATCTGTAAGGAACGTTCACTGACAGTCGTTTAAGAGAAACCGTAAAGCCGTATAAATTCTTGAATTTCTTGGATCCCTATATCGTATTAAGACCCAGCCCGTTTTATAACCTGCCAATAGGCCTATACCGGTGAGGTTATGGGAAGAATTTGTTGGTATGCGGGAGATAAATGGCGCGACAAATTCTGTTATGCGTGCATGATCATGTGTTCACGCATCCTTTTTTAGCTGTTTGGTTGCGACATAAAAAAACCATATGGTGTGGATTGAGTCGTCAATCTAGGAACATATTTTTTGCTGACAAGAGAACTGAATTCCGGATTTTTGATAGGTGCGGCCATCGGCTCAGGCAGCAATGCGCTCGCGGTTGAGCGTGGCGGCGCGGATTTCCTGCTTGCAATAAACGCCGGCCGTTTGCGGAATATGGGCGTACCATCGATTGCGAGCATGTTACCGGTTCTGGATGCCAATGCGCTGACGGAAGATTTCGCCCGGGAGGAGTTACTTGCATTATGTCGCAAGCCTGTTCTTATCGGCGTGAATGTCTGGGGACGTGAGTTTGAACCCGCGGCCCAGGCGGTGGCAATAGCTGAAGCTGGTTTCGCGGGTGCCGTCAACTTCCCGAGTTGTATGCATTATTCACGGCCAATGCAGCAGATTTTATCACGGGCCGGTCGGGGTATTGAACAGGAAGTTGCGTTGCTCAAAGCAGTTCAGGATGCGGGCATGATGTCGATGTTTTATTGTTCATCACGGACGCAGGCACGGCTGGCAGCGGATGCAGGGCTGGATCTTGTTTGCCTCAATATTGGCTGGAACGTTGGTGGCGCGGTGGGTCACCGCAGCCGCTCGACAATTGAAGAAGTTGCGATGGAGGCACGGGAGATTGGCCGCTTGATAAAGCGCATCAATCCAAATACACGTTTTCTGCTAGAAGGCGGCCCGATAGCAGCGCCCGAGGATTTATCCCGTGTGCTGAGCCTCGCACCTCTTGATGGGTATGTTGGTGGTTCCACAATTGATAGATTGCCCCTGGAATCCTCCGTTGCCAGTATGATCGATGGGTTTCGCCAGGCGAGCATGCGCCCGACAAGATTGGATAGAGAAAGCCACGATCTGGTTAATTGGTCCAAGCAGTATGGCTTTGTTGGTCAGTCCGAGAGCCACGTCGCCATGCTGCGAAGGCTGAGGGCGTTGTCGACAGCGCGCGATCCGATTTTGATTGTAGCAGAACCCGGCCAGGATTCATTGCCGGCCGTTCGCGCGTTAGGTGCTATCAAGGCCAGAAGCCGATCCCTCAACATGATTCAGATTGATGTTGCCGAGCAGGGCCTGCCGGCACGTGCGCGTAATGTATTGTTCGGGCATCGGGATTCTAGCGCCACACGGCCACCGGTTCTTGCAGATCCGGCTGTTGAGATCGTCGTCATTCATGCGCCGGAGCGGTTGACTCAGGCGCTTCAGCGGCGTCTCGCTCGCGCTTTGAAGGATGGAATATTTCGAATGGCGGGGTCTCGGCGTTCATTGAAAATCGAGCCTCGAATTGTGTTGTTATGTAATTTTTATGTTGGGGAAGAGACGTCGGGTGAAGACTTGCTTGGCGCGGGTTTGGACCCGGAACTCTCATCCTATATGGCAGGGTGGACGTTGCACTTACCACCTCTCAGAGACCGGGTTTCTGATCTAGCACTTCTGATAGAGGGAAAAAAGGCGAAGAATGAACCATTAATTCAGAACCAACTTGAGTTCTCGACGGCCGCATTGCAAAAGCTACAGGCCCATGACTGGCCGGGCAACGAAGCTGAGCTTTACACAATATTGGGACGTCTTGCCGGGCGTCCTTCGAGTCTACCGGTACAGCCTGATGAATTGGTGCCGTTATTACAATCAGCGACAACCGTTGGACAGCAGCAAAATGGGCGTTCGGAGAAGGATTTAATTATTGACGCGCTATGGCGGAACGGCTTTAGCAGGTCAAAAGCAGCTGGCGCTCTCGGGATATCGCGTAAAACACTTTATAATAAAATAAAAAAGTTTGGCCTGTCAGGCTGAGGCAAGCGATACCAGTTCCGGGCGGCATATAAGGCCATCCAAGGTATCCGGCCATTGGCGCTCGTGGCATAGTTCACTGGTTTCCCCCAAACCTAACAAAACTCCGGACCAGCCAGCGTCCCGTAAAGCGAGGGATACTTCCTGCGTCACTGTTCCGCGCTGGTGCAAGGACGGAAACCCGGCGGCAAAGTCAGCAACGCGTGGTATGACGATGACCACTTCTGGTTTGATTTCAGACATCTGGACTGCACCCGCTACATCTGAAACGACAGCAGCGATCCGGAATTCTTGTGACCGCAACCGCGCGAGTACATCCCGTTCCCGGCGAATGTCCAACCCGACATCCGACAATTGCTGTGAGAAATCGACGTCCTGCTGTTCTGTGCTGGGTAAATTTGTAATCCATTTAACCCCCGCTGCTGATAGGCGCTTTTCCTCGCGTGCGAGGTTTAGTAAAGGATCAGCAAGAAACAGCCCAAGCATAGACCCATTGCATATCTGAGGTGTGCCAACGATTGCATCGATTAATTGCCTTGGCCCATTGTTTGTTGGTAATAGTAAACCGACTTCGTTTGGTAGGTTTTCATGGCGAAGTTGTGGGGCAACGGTCAGGACAGCGGCGGGAATATCCACCATTTCTGTTTTTTTCTCCGATCTTGGAACAATACGCCAAGTCATTACTTCTATCATGCTCCAACCCCACTAATTTCAGGCAGACTAATGGTTATGCCATCGGATATTGCCAGATTGACCTGTTTAAATTAGCATATCGTCCCGCACGCCCGTAAGATGTTCACGCATTAATCGCTGACTATCGACGGCATCACGACGTTCAATAGCTCTTACCAGGTTCTTATGCTGGATAGAATATCGCCGCCGCCTCTGGTCGTTAAGGGTGGCTTCTTTCAGCCGGCCCCAGACGGCGTGTTCCCTTATCGCGTTGACCGCATTGAAGAGGGCCAGCAACAAAGTATTCCGTGCGGCTTCTGCAATGGCCCGATGTAAAGCTCCGTCCCACATTTCATAATCTGCAGTATCCTGAGCCATGTCTCCTTTCTCAAGGCACTGTTTCATAAAATCAATATCGTTAACCGTTGCGCGATGCGCTGCGAGGTCGGCAATTTGCGGTTCTATGATAAGACGGACTTCCATGACTTCTGCTGGATTTGTCAAATCGGCGGGGAGGGGGAATACCTCGGTATTCTCAGGTGGGCGTTTGCCGACAAAAGTACCCCTTCCGACATGACGCCAGATTTCTCCCTCGGCTTCAAGAGTCCCAAGAGCGGCCCGAAGGGTTGAACGGGAGACTTGCAACTCAGTCGCAAGATCCCTTTCGGATGGCAATTTTGCCTGAGGAGCGAAATAGGACGTGCGGATCAAATTTCGTAATTTAGTCACAGTTAAAATTTTAGAGGACATGTTGGATGATTCTCTAGTGTTGCGATAATTAGTTCATATTAACATACCAATTTTAAAAATGGTATGCACGGGATTAAAAGTCAATTAATTGAAATATAATCAAAAATTTAAATTTCTTAAAAAAATTTGACACCAATTTTCAAAATTGGATTGGTAGCGCGAGAGAATATTGGATGGAAATGGAAGTTTTTAGAAATAGAGAGTTGTAGGTGCAGTTTAGAGGGTTATCGTTCACTTATGCGAGATAATTGAAAGACCATAATCAACGATACATCGCACTGATTCACTTTTTTATTAAAAAAATTACCCATTTTTACACAATAACTGAAAAATAGCATATTGCCCGTCCAGACAGAACTAAGGCAGTGTTTAATAAACAAAGGCGATAACGCCACTCAGCGAAATGAGCAACATACCGCTGCTATTCGCAAAAGGGAAAACAGGGAGTGCGCTTTTTTTAAAAGCGTAGCGGGATTGAAAATTGATGCACCGGATTGACAGATCCTATAGCGATCTATGGACAAATTCTGGATGGCGAGGGTTATGAGAAACTTCGTCGAACGCCATACCTTCTGGGCGATTGTCCTGTTATTGGTCGTCGCGCTATTTCTTCTGATGATCTTCGCGGTCTGGCCGGATTGGCTGGTAGAGGCAATGGGCCGAAAGAAAACTTTCGTGAATACATTGCTGAACGGTATTACGCTTGGAGGCTTATACTTTCTGGTCGCGAGCGGGTTTACTTTGATTTTCGGTCTAATGCGAAATGTCAATCTGGCCCATGGGTCAATGTATCTTCTTGGTGCCTATATTGGCTATGAAGTTGCCGACAGAACAGGTAACTGGTTCCTGGGACTTGCCGTCGCTTTTGTTGCCGTGGCTTTAAGTGGCATCCTGCTTCAGGTTCTGATTTTCCGCCGGATGGCAGATGATGATCTGCGGCAGACTTTGGTCACTATCGGCATTTCGATTATTGCGGCAGATGCCATGCTGGCAATCTGGACCGGGACGACTTATCAGTTTTCACCACCTGATTGGTTGTTCGGCGCAACAACCCTTCCAGTCGTATCAGTGGTCAAATCATCTGGCGCGGCCGTTTACATAAAATATCCTGTCTTCCGGCTGGTTGTGCTGGCCATTGCTGTTGCTGTTGGTATCGGGCTCTGGGTTTTCCTGAACCGGACACGCATTGGCATGATGATCCGCGCCGGTGTTAATGACCGGGAAATGTTGTCGGCATCGGGTGTGAATGTGCAGCTGGTTTTTGTTTTAGTGTTCGCAATCGGCGCCGGGCTTGCCGGGTTCGCTGGTGTGATCGGCGGAACCGCACTCTCTGTAGCCCCGGGGGAGGATATCCGGTATCTGCTGGCATCACTGGTCGTGGTTATTGTTGGTGGCCTTGGGTCAATATCTGGCGCGGCAATCGGCGCTTTGATTATCGGTCTCGCCGAGCAATTCGGGCTTGCATACTTTCCAACCTATGGTGTGGTTTTGACATTCCTGATTATGGTTGTGGTGCTTGCCGTGCGGCCTCAGGGCCTGATGGGAGGGCGTTGATACATGGATTCCCGAGGTCTTTTTTCTGGCTCATTTTCTATCAAGGACGTTCATCCGGCCATCCTGATCACAGCTGTCTTCCTTGTTGCCTACCCAAGTTTCGCCACGGATTTCTTTATATTCCAGATTGGCGCCTATTCGCTCATCCTTGGAACGATTGCCTTGTCACTCATGATGCTTGCGGGCTATGGCGGAATGGTTAGTCTCGCGCAGCTTACCGTTGCTGGCCTCGCGGCCTATTTGATGGCGATCCTTGGGGATAACAGCATGGGCGTAATGGGGCTTGGCTGGCCCTGGTGGTTGACAGTTATCGTTTCGGTTCTGGGTGCTGCTCTTTTTAGCACATTCATTGGCGCTGTCTCTGTGCGGACAGAGGGGATCTATACCATTATGATCACGCTCGCCGTCGCCGTCGCCTTTTTCTATTTTGTCCGACAAAACTATGTGTTGTTTAATGGCTTCACTGGATTTGCCGGTGTCGAACCGCCGACGCTATTCGGGATTTACTGGCGTGATCCAGTGCCATTTTACTATTTGACTCTCACAGTTGCGGTAGGGTTTTTCGGCGCCGTTTACTATTGCGCACGATCGACGTTTGGCCTGGCGTTGCAGGCAATACGCGATAATCCGCGGCGCATGAGGGCGCTCGGGTTCAATGTTACACTTCATCGGATTGTAGCCTATTTCTTTGCCGGCGTTATCGCTGGCTTCGCGGGAGTCTTGCTCGTCTGGTTTAATGGCCGGGTGTCGCCCGGAACCATAGGTGTCGACGTCGCGATTGATATCCTGGTTATTGCGGTCGTTGGCGGGTTGCGTCATCCGGTTGGGCCGTTTCTTGGGGCAATTGCCTTTGTACTACTTGAAAATTTTGCCATCGACCTGATCGACAGGGAGCGCTTCAATATGGTGATAGGCACCGCATTTTTGCTCGTTGTTCTGTTCTCACCGGATGGCTTACTCGGACTTTGGAACCGTTTCCGTGACAAGTTTCGGTTCAGAGGGAACGCGCTGCTGGGAGATGAGCGCGTCAGTAAGAATGATCCAACCAGTACCGGATCGCTGGAGAAAAACTGAATAACAGGAGGAAGTATCGGTTATGGGAAAACTAAAACATTTATTGGCGGCAACCGTAGCGTTGTCACTTGCCGGCCCTGCGGTTGCCGCAGCGGAAGACATCAAAATGGGTGCGCTTGCAACGCTTGAAGGAGCGTTTACGGCCCTTGGTGAGGACGGACTCCGCGGCGTTAAATTGGCGTTGGAGGAATTCGACTATATGGCTGGCGGTAAGAAGATTGAACTGATTACTGGTTCATCCGATGCCTCGCCGGATAGTGCTATTCGTGCGGTGCGAAAATTGGTGGAACAGGATAAAGTGCAGCTCGTTATCGGTCCGCTTTCCGGCTCAGAAGGTTTGGCTGTGAAGGATTATGCCAAAACGCAGCCAAATGTAACCTTCCTGAACGGCTCGTCCGCCGCGCAGGACACGACCTTACGTAGCCCGGCTGAAAACTTCTTCCGTTTCAATACGGAGGGTGCGCAGTGGATGGCTGGTCTCGGTGAGTACGCCTACAATGAGAAAGGCTACCGTAATGTTGCGGTCTTGGCGGAAGACTATTCTTTCCCTTATACGCAAGTGTTCGGCTTTCTGGAGCCATTTTGTCGTTTGGGTGGAAAGTCGGCGATTGATGCCCGTTTCTGGGTCCCTATCGGGAATAAGGATTACTCTTCAGTAATTGCCGCGTTACCGGATGATGTGGACGCGATCTTCGTTGCTCTTGGCGGTGCAGATGCGGTTAATTTCCTGACGCAGTATGAACAGTCTGGCGGTGATCTTCCCCTTATTGGCGGATCTATCACGGTTGACCAGTCTGTACTTGGCTCAAAAGGCAAGGCACGGAGTTTCGTTGTCGGCACACCTTCTGCCGGGCCGGTTTCTGACACATGGGATGACCCGCGTTGGAAGGAGTTCGTTGGCGCCTATCAGAAGGCTTTCCCGGACGGCTTTCCGTCCCCATCGCTTTTCGCCCATGCCTATTATGTGAATACGAAGGCTGCGTTGTTGGCGCTTAACGAAGTCAACGGCGATCTTTCCGATGGTGAGAAAAAATTCCGTGAGGCGCTTTCCAAACTGTCCTTTGAAACACCCACGGGTATGGTCAGTGTCGATGAACGGCGGAATGCTATCGCTGACATTTTCCTGACGGAGGTATCAGAAGGGCCGGATGGCAACCTGCTGAATAAAACCATCAAGGTTATACCACAGGTCAATCAGACCCTCGGTGTCTCATACGACAAGTTCTTGGAGTATGGGCAGGTCGGTCGTGAAAATCCAACTTGTGGCTAAGGAAAGCTAACTAGAATGCCCGGAACCGACGCACTCACCCGTCTTCAAAGCACTGGCCAATTCGCGCTGGAACTAGAAGCTGTCAGCCGCCATTTTGGTGCGCTGGTAGCCCTGGCGGATGTCAATATGTCCGTTAAAGCGGGGGAGAGGCGTGCGGTTCTGGGATCTAATGGCGCGGGTAAAACAACACTATTCAATGCAATAACCGGGGATTTTCCGACAACGACCGGCAGGGTCAGGTTATTTGGCGAGGATGTGACGGATTTGCCAAGCCATGAACGAATACGCCGTGGTCTTCGTCGCACTTATCAGATTTCACTTTTGTTCAATGGCTTAACTGTTTTGGACAATACCTATTTGGCCTGTCGCGGAGTGACACGCGGGCGGTTCTCGCTAAGACGGCCAAAACGCGACGACAGTTCACTAGAACTGGCGGAAACTTTACTCCAAGCGGTTCACCTTGATGATGTGAAGGATAAGCAGGTTGCTGAATTAAGTTATGGACAACAGCGGCAACTTGAAATCGCTCTCGCTCTTTCCGGGGCTCCGAGATTAATCCTTTTCGACGAACCTGCGGCGGGGCTCTCGCCAACGGAACGGACGTTGCTTGTGGAGATACTGCAAAGCCTGCCGGCACATATCGGGTTTATCATTATCGAACATGACATGGACGTCGCCCTTAAAGTCTCCGAGAGGGTGACGATGATGCACAACGGGCGAATCTTCAAGGAAGGAACACCCGAAGAAATCGAGAATGACAGCGAAGTCCAGGAACTTTATCTAGGGCAGGGAGGCGATCATGGTTGATCGTAATAACAGGCGCCAGACGCCTGCGGCCATCCTGCAAATAAAGGACTTGCATGTTTATTATGGGCAATCCCATGCCCTGCAGGGGGTGAACCTCACTCTTGATCATGGCGTTCATGCCGTGGTCGGGCGTAATGGTATGGGAAAAACGACATTATGTAACGCGATCATGGGGCTGCTACCCGTTCGGCGCGGATCTGTCCGCTATCAGGGGGAGGATATTACCGGCCTGCCACCTTACAAGGTAGCCTCCAAAGGAATTGGCTATACACCGCAAGGTCGGCGATTGTGGCCAGCACTCAGCGTGCATGAACATCTCAAACTGTGTGAAAGTGGTGGATCCTGGACCATTGACCGAATATACGAAGTCTTTCCGCGGCTTTTTGAGCGTCGTCGTAACGGCGCAGGCCAGCTTTCCGGCGGCGAGCAGCAGATGCTGGCCATTTCGCGGGCGTTGTTACAGGACCCGCAACTCCTGATACTTGATGAGCCAACAGAGGGGTTGGCTCCGGTTATCGTGGACCAGGTCGAGAAATTGCTCGCTGAGCTTGCCGCGGAAGCAGACGTTGCAATCCTGCTGATTGAGCAGAATATATCGGTCGCCACTTCCATATCGGAAGATGTGGCGATTATGGCGAATGGCCGTATAAGTAGGGTTATGCCGGCCCGTGAACTGGCCGCGGACCGGGCGCTGCAGGAACGGCTTCTTGGTGTGGGACGGCATTCTCATGATGATATTGAGCTTCCTCAATTGTTGGAAATAGCGGCCCCCGAAGAGCCGTCGACAGAGGAACCGCTTGTTTCGGAGGAAGATAAAGCCCAGGCCCCGGAGGAAAAAGAACCTGCCCGCAAGACGGTTGTTTACAAGTCACCGACGCGCTGGTCCCGAACCGCGTGGGAGGAGAGGGTTTCGAAACCGGACGACAGCCCGCAAGCGGCGCGGCCGTTCGATGTTGTCCCGGAGCCTCTCTTCAAGGAACCGCCACTGTCTTTTGATGCTATGTCGGGTGACGATGTTCTGGTTGTCGGGACCTTTGACACTAAGGGTGTCGAGCTCTCCTATATCCGAGACCGGGTCGCCAGCCACGGCCTGCGGGTGAGGACGGTTGATCTTTCCACAACGCAAAAGCCTTCCTCCGCAGATGTTCCGCCGCATATGGTGGCGGCCTACCATCCAGGGGGGGCAAGTGCCGTCTTTACCGGCGACCGGGGAAAATCCGTGCGCGCGATGGCGGAGGCATTCGAGAACTGGATCCGACGGCAACGAGGACTGGGCGGGATTATCTCCGCTGGCGGGTCAGGCGGCACGGCACTTGTAACGCCGGCCATGCGCCAGCTTCCTGTTGGCATACCGAAAGTCATGATTTCCACTGTGGCTTCTGGTGAAGTTGGCCAGTATGTCGGCCCAACGGATATTATGATGATGTATTCGGTGACGGATGTGCAGGGGCTGAACAAGATATCCCGCCGTGTTCTTGCCAATGGTGCCAACGCGATATCTGGCATGGTTATGGACGCGAAGAAGCACCCTGAAGCGAAGCTATCCAAAAATGACAAGCCTGGGCTGGGGCTGACGATGTTTGGCGTGACCACCCAGGCGATACAACAGCTGACCGCGGAATTGGAGGATCATTTTGAATGTATGGTCTTTCACGCCACTGGTACAGGCGGCCGCTCCATGGAAAAGCTGGTTGACAGCGGCATGCTTGAAGCGGCGATTGATCTCACGACAACCGAAATCTGCGACATGATGATGGGCGGTTTCTTTGCCGCGACGGAAGATCGGTTTGATGCCTTTATCCGTACCCGTGTCCCATATGTCGGCTCTGTTGGGGCGTTGGACATGGTCAATTTTGGCGCAAGAAACACGGTACCGGAACGTTACCGTGACAGAAAATTTGTCGAGCATAACCCGCAAATCACACTGATGCGGACAACGGCCGCAGAAAATGCCCGGATGGGAGAGTGGATTGCGGACAAGCTGAACCAGATGACGGGACCGGTACGGTTTTTAATTCCGGAAGGCGGAGTCTCCGCGCTCGATGCCCCGGGGCAGCCGTTTTATGATCCGGAAGCTAATCGCGCTCTTTTCGATGCACTCTCCTCCCGGTTCCAAGAGACAGCACAACGCCGTCTGATCCGCACCCCTTACCATATTAACGATCCGGCCTTTACCCAGGCCGTTATTACCGCACTCGAAGAAATTTACCCAACCGCAAGGAGCAAGCGTAATGCCGCGTATTGAACGAATGGAGTTGGTCAAGAAATTCCAGGATATGAAACGACGGCGTGTCCCGATTATAGGTGGTGGCGCCGGCACCGGGCTTTCCGCGAAATGCGAGGAGGCGGGCGGAATAGACCTGATCGTCATCTATAATTCTGGCCGTTACCGTATGGCGGGGCGCGGGTCTCTCTCCGGCCTGTTGGCCTATGGCAACGCGAATGAAATTGTCATGGAAATGGCACAAGAGGTTTTGCCGGTCGTCAAGCATACCCCTGTGCTGGCCGGGGTCAATGGTACAGATCCTTTCTGCCAGTTTGATAATTACCTCGACCAAGTCAAGGCGATCGGGTTTTCAGGGATACAGAACTTCCCGACAGTTGGTCTGATCGACGGAACTTTCCGCGCCAATCTGGAAGAGACGGGTATGTCCTATTCTCAGGAAGTGGAGTTAATCCGCCTCGCCCACGAGAAGGATATGTTCACAACGCCATATGTCTTCTGCGAGGAAGAGGCGGCGGCCATGGCCGCAGCAGGGGCGGATATCATCGTATGCCATATGGGGCTCACAACCGGGGGATCCATCGGCGCGGATACGGCACTTAAGTTGGAGGATTGCCCGGCATTGGTGGATCGCTGGGCCGCGGCGGCCCTCGATGTAAACCCGGAAGTTATTATTCTTGTGCATGGCGGACCGGTCTCGATGCCGGAAGATGCACAATTTGTCCTCGATAAAACAAAAATATGTCACGGCTTCTATGGCGCCTCCTCAATGGAGCGTTTGCCGACGGAAGTGGCAATGACAAAACAAACAGAAGCCTTCAAGGCTTTGAGCTTAGGTTAAGGGAGGTTGAGAAAATGACAACCAGCGTGATTGGCTCGACAATTCTGTGGCTTATCATTGCGATCATAGTCATCGCAGTGATCGCCTATCTTCTTCATTGGCTATACCATCGCAGCACCAAGGAAGTGGCGTTCGTAAGGACCGGCTTCGGCGGGGAAACCGTTGTGATCAACGGCGGCGCGTTGGTTTTGCCGATTATTCACGAAGTAACCCCGGTCAACCTCAATGTGGTGCGGATCCCCGTCACCCGCACGAAGGAAGAGGCCGTCATTACGCGAGACCGCATGCGTGTCGATATCGAGGCGGAGTTTTTCGTTCGCGTTATCCAGGAGAAAAAGGCTGTCGCCGCTGCGGCCTCTACTTTGGGGCGAAAAACCATGTCGCCTGAAGGACTTGCCGATCTTCTTTCGGGAAAGTTCGTCGGTGCGCTGCGGTCTGTCGCGGCCGAAATGTCGCTCGATGAGATGCATGAAAAGCGCGGCGAGTTCGTTGACCGTGTGAATGAACGCGCGGCAGACGTGCTGGCGCGCAACGGGTTGGAGCTCGAAACAGTAGCGATCACAGATCTCGATCAGACCGAGCTGGAATTTTTCAATCCAGCCAATCGTTTCGATGCCGAGGGCCTTACCCAATTGATTGAGACGATCGAAACCCGCCGGAAACTTCGCAATGATATAGAGCAGTCTTCTGTGGTCGCCATACGCGCCCGTAATTTGGAGGCGGAAAAGGAAACCCTGAAGCTTGAGCAGGAAAGCGAAAGTTCCCGCCTTAACCAGGAGCGTGAACTGGAAGCCCTGCGGGCCATACAGAGGGCTGAGATCACTCATACGCGGTCTGAGAAAGAAGCAGAGGGGGAAAAATCCCGCATACTGAATGAGCAAAAAACCCGTGAAATAGAAATCGCCCGGCAACGCGCCTTGCAAGCGGCGGAGATTAAGGCTCAGGAAGAAATCGAGAAAATGCGGGTGGCGCAGGATCAGGAACTTGAAGCTGTTCGTATTGATCGCGACCGGATGATCCGGGAGAAGCAGATACAGCAGCGTCATGAAATCGACTCTGCCGAAATTTCTGCGAATGAAGATGTTGAGCGGGCTCGGATTGTCTCCGAACGGTTGCTGCAGGAAGCCCGGATCATGGCCGAAGAGGAAACGGAAAATCGCGATATCGCCCGAAACCAGCAAATAGAAACGGCGAAGATTGCTGCGCAGAAAGCCATCGAGTCATCGCGGATTGCGCAAGAGCAGATTCTCGACAAGGCGCGTATCGAGCGCGATCGTGTCCTGCGGTCGCAGCAGATTTCCTTCCGCCAGCAGATTGAAGAGAATGAAATCTCGGCACAAGAAGAATTGGAACGTGCCCGCATCGCCTCTGAGCGCGGTCTCGATGAGGCCCGCATCCTGAAGGAACGGGACCTTCGGAGGCTGGAGATCGAACGGGATCAGGCCCTTGAACTTGCGGATATCGAGCGTCAGATCCTGATCCTGAAAGAGCAGGCATCCGTCGCGGATACACGTGTTGCGACCGAGGCCGCAGAGGCCAAGGCCGTTGAGGCTGCCGAGAAAGTCTCGACCATTCGCGAGACAGTTATTGCCGAGCGAATTGCCTCTGTTGACCGACTGCTGGCGGCGAAAGACGCCGATACGGCGAAAATCGCAGCAGAAACCGACAAGATCACGGCGGCAGTTCAGGCCGAGGCACAGCGTCTTCAGAATGAAGCAGAAAACATTCTCAGCGAAGATGCACGGGCCGGTCGCCTGCGGTCCAAGATGCTGGATCGCCTGGAAGGCATCGTGCGCGAAAGCGTCAAACCGATGGAGAATATCGAAGGCATCAAGATCCTCCATGTCGATGGCATGAACGGCGGCGGCAACAGCCATCGCTCACCCACTGACGAGGTCATCGAAAGTGCCTTGAGATATCGGGCGCAGGCCCCGCTGATCGACGAGATGATGCGGGAGATTGGTGTGGAAAATCCGGGCGTAACGAAAATGGGCGATATTTTCCGTTCCGCCAAGGATGCGCAGTCTCTTGCCAAAGGCGCGAAGTCGGATAAAGGCGGGGACGATTAAACATGCCCAGCGTCTATACCTCGACCGTTATTGCCGCCCAGGCAGACCGCGTCTGGTCTGTCATCCGCGACTTTAATGCATTGCCCGACTGGACTGAGTTTGTCGTTGATAGCCGAATAGAGGAAGGGCTCCCGTCGGATAAAATTGGCTGCGTGCGGGCCTTCCGGCTTGAAAATGGCGGCTTTATCCGGGAGAAGCTTCTGGCGCTCTCGGATTATGACTACAGCTTTTCCTATTCCATTCTTGAAAGCCCGATGGGCGTGGAAAACTATGTGGCGACGGTCAAGCTCTTTCCGATCACCGATGGAGGGCATACCTTTGCAGAATGGTCAGCGGAGTTTGATTGCGCACCGGATCGGGAGCAGGAACTGATTGACCATATCAGCACGAATGTCTTCTTAGGTGGGCTTACCTCACTCAAGAGCCAGATGGGGGGCTGAATTGGTATCCGTCCGCCGCAGCACTGTCATTGAGGCGCCGATTGAGGCGGTCTGGGAGATCCTTCGGGATTTTAACGGACATGATCGCTGGCATCCGGCTGTCCGGCGGAGTCATCTGGATGGAAATAAGCGAACCGACCAGATCAGTGCCATCCGGAATTTTGAACTGACGGAAGGGGAGAATCTTCGCGAGCAATTGCTGTCGATGTCGGACAAGGATCACAGCTTCCGATATGCGATCGTTGAAAGCGATATTCCGCTACAGAATTACATCGCTGAAGTTTCCCTCAAACGGGTGACAGATGGAAACTGCACATTCTGGTCGTGGACGTCAAAATTCGATACGCCAAGGGGGCGGGAACAGGAACTGGCGCAGCTGGTTGCTGAAGGGGTGTATGAAGCCGGGTTCGAGGCAGTCCGTTCGCGCTTGACCACTACGCGGACTTTATCGCGTCACAGTTTTTCATCTTCTGCGCCTTCAACTCAGTCCCAAAGCGGCACGGCCCTTTCTGGCATGGCAATCGGAATTAACCGTCACGGCGGGCCAGAGGAGATGCATGCGATTGAGGTGACAGCCGCACCACCAGGGCCGGGTGAAGTTCGTCTACGGCAGACGGCGATCGGTGTCAATTACATCGATGTCTATTGCCGATCGGGATATTTTGATCTGCTTAAACCGCCCGGTGTACCGGGTATGGAAGCGGTCGGTATCGTCGAGTCGGTAGGCGAGGGGGTGCGTCATTTATCGCCGGGTCAACGGGTTGGCTATGCCTGCCCGCCAGTCGGCGCCTATGCCTCCGTTCGCACCATGTCAGCCGCGCTGGTCGTTCCTCTTCCCGATGATATCGATGATGTGACGGCTGCGGCGGCCCTGTTGAAAGGGATGGCCGCGGAATTTCTTTTGCACAGGGTGCATCAGGTCAAGAAAGAGGATGTCGTCCTCGTCTACGCCCCGGCGGGTGGCGTTGGCCGTATTCTCTGTCAATGGGCAAACAGCCTTGGCGCGAAGGTTATTGGCGCAACCTCCAATGAGGAAAAGGCCCGCGTTGCCCGAGCCGAAGGGGCGCATCATGTGATCCTGCCGGGTAATCGCAGCCTTGAAGAACAGGTAATGGAAATCACCAAGGGCCATGGCGCAGATGTGATATTTGACGCAGTCGGAAAGGACAGCTTCGATCATTCAGTCGCGGCCCTTGCCACTTGCGGTCATCTGGTCAGCTTCGGACAGGCCTCGGGTGATATCGGAGCACGCGATATCAGTTCGCTTGCGTCGAAGTCCGTAACGATTTCCCGGCCAAACTTTGGCCATTACACCGATACGCCGGAAAAGGTCGCCGCTATCACTAAGCGACTATTCGATGCCATCCGGCGGCATGTCATTACCATTGAAGTGGGACAGCAATACCCCTTGTCCCGGGCCGCAGATGCACATCGTGCATTGGAGGCGCGGGAGACAACAGGTTCCAGCGTCCTTATTCCCGATGATTACAAGAAAGGTCAGAAATGAAATTCGCGGTTTTCAACTTGAAGGGAAGAACCCAACTCGGGCGGGTCAACGAGGCAGGGAACGCCATTGAATGCTTCGATATGCCTGAGGCTTCTATCGTGCGGGATGGTGTGGCCGCCCTGATTGATCAGCCGTTACCGAAGGTTACTGAGACCGTTCCGATATCTGAGGTTGAGTTGCTGGCGCCGGTGCCGCGGCCTTCGCGCAATATTTTCTGTGTGGGCAAGAACTATCATGAACATGCAAAGGAATTCGCCGCCTCAGGATTCGATAGCTCCGCCGCGAAGGGCACCGTACCAGAGGCGCCCATTGTGTTCTCCAAGCTGCCGGAAACAGTGGTAAAGACGGGTGCGCCAATCCTGATTGATGCCTCGGTATCCACCGCGATCGATTATGAAGCCGAGCTTGCGGTGATTATCGGCAAGACCGGGCGGAATGTCTCCAAGGAAGACGCGCTTTCCCATGTCTGGGGATACACTGTGGTCAATGATGTTACCGCGCGGGACCTGCAGGGGCATCACAGCCAATGGCTGATCGGTAAATCGCAGGATACATTCTGCCCCATGGGGCCTTGGGCGGTTACGGCGGATGACATTGATCTGTCCGACACACCAGTAAAATGCTGGATCAATGATGAATTGCGTCAGGATTCCAATACCGGGTTGTTGATTTTCGATATCCCGACCATCATCGCGGCGATTTCCAACGGAATAACACTGCAACCCGGCGATGTAATCGCGACGGGCACACCGGCGGGGGTTGGCATTGGCTTTAACCCACCGAAATATCTTCAGCCCGGTGATAAGGTCCGTGTGGAAATCGGCGGCATCGGAACGTTGGAAAATCCGGTCGAGGCTTACTGAACAATGGTAGATATTTCGGTTGGCAGCATGAAGGTGGAGGATCAAGGCGAGGGTGAAGCCGTGGTGATGATCCATGGCCTTGGCGGAACATCCAACAGTTTTCAGACCCTGATTTCTGCAGTCAATGGATATCGGATAGTCCGACCTGATTTGCCGGGGGCAGGGCGATCTCCTTTACGGCCCGGCCGTCCGGGCATCGCGGGATTAGCGTCTTCAGTTCTGGATTGCCTGAAGACTGCAGGTGTGACCAAGGCGCATTTCGTGGGGCATTCCATGGGCACCATCGTGTGTCAGTATCTGGCGGTTGATCATCCGAAAATAGTGCAAAGCCTGACCTTGTTCGGGCCTATACTGGAGCCGCCAGCGGCCGCGCGCACCGGATTAAGTGAACGGGCGGCAACGGCACAGCGGGAGGGGATGGCAGGCATTGCCGAAGCCGTTCATAAAGCAAGTGTATCCTCAGGCAAACCTGTCGCCGCTGCTTTTGTCAGGGAAAGCCTACTGCGGCAGGATGCCAAAGGATATGCAGCTCATTGTCTTGCGCTCAGCAGCGTGGAGGCAGCCACCCTCGCAAAAATAAACTGTTCCACTTTGCTGATAGCGGGGGAAACAGACCCGGTGGCACCCGTTGCGATGGCAGAACAAATGAAACAAAAACTACCCAGGTCGAAGTTAGAAATCATACCGGAGGTAGCCCATTGGATGATGATGGAGGCTCCGGAGCGTTCCGCTGAATTGCTCAGAGCCCATCTCGACAGCAACAGCATTAGTTAGGGAGACTAAATCATGGCTGAAAATACATTCACCGACTGGAGTGGTAGAAGTAACGGAAGTAATGGGAGTTCCGACATCATCTTCAGCAATGTCCGTATCATTGATGGCACCGGGGAGGCGCCCTACTCAGGAGAAGTCACGGTTTCGGGCAACCGGATCAAATCGATCAGCCGTTCCGGCATGGGCAGTAGTTGGGGGAGTACCGGCGGACAGCGTATTGACGGCCGGGGTATGACATTAATGCCGGGTCTGATCGATTCTCATCTGCATCTCAGTTGGAATAATGCGCCGGGCGTTGATCCGATCCAGATGATGCCGCTGGAAGAGCATATGCTGGTTTGCGTTGAAATGGCCAAAATCGTTCTGGACGCTGGCTTTACCGCCGGACGTGGTGCGGCGGCGGCCAAGCCACGGCTTGATGTCGTTATCCGCAACGCTATCAACGCTGGTCGATTTCCGGGCCCACGTTATACGGCGGCAAGCCCTGAGATTACAACGACAGGCGGTCTTGGCGATGCGTCCCCGCCACATATCCAGCATGAAGGCCTGAACCTCGGCATCGTGGTATCCGGTCCTGAGGAAGTCCGGAGAAAAGTCCGGGAGATGATCAAATGGGGCAATGACACAATCAAGCTTAATCTTTCCGGCGAAGAAGTCGCCGGTATGGGCGCGGAAGAAAACCAGATGTCGGATGAGGAAATTGCCATGGCGGTTTCCGAAACGCGGCGGCGTGGCCGGTCACTCGCGGCGCATGCACGCTCTGCCGAGTCGATCAAGCTTTGCGTTAAATACGGGATTGAAACGATCTATCATGCCTCCTTCACGGACGAGGAGGCGCTCGACATGCTGGAGGCCGCAAAAGACAAGCATATTGTTGCTCCGGGCCTTGCCTGGCTGATCAATACTGCGCGAAACGCGGGCGATTACGGTATTAAGCCCGGGAGCCCCTTGAGCATCGCCTACGAGCGGGAACTCGAGCATGCCGTTGAAAGTATGAAGAAAATGCACAAGCGCGGTATCCGCCTCGCGATTGGAGGGGATTACGGCTTTGCTTGGACGCCAATGGGAACAAACGCGAAGGATCTGGAGTATTTCGTTGATTTGCTGGGCTTTACGCCAATGGAAGCCCTTCTTTCGGGAACGAAAATCGGCGGCGAGATGATGAAAATGAGCAATGAGCTTGGCATGATCCGCGAAGGTTACCTGGCGGATATGCTGCTTGTGGATGGGGATCCGTCGCGGGATGTAAAGGTTCTGCAAGACAAGAAGCGCCTGGTGGCCATCATGAAGGATGGCAAGTTCCACAAAGCTCCGGAAAATTTGGGCTCAGGTCTAAGAATAAGCGCATAAAGAGTGAAAAACAAAAAAAGGGCGAAGCAGGAGTTTTCGCCGCTTCGCCCTTTTCTTTGTACCGATTTGTTTCTAGCTGTCGAGCCGTTCGATGATGATCGCGGGGGCCATGCCGCCGGCGGCACACATGGTGACGAGCCCGCGTTTCTTGTCCTGCCTTTCAAGCTCATCCAGAAGCGTCCCAATCAGGATTGATCCCGTCGCACCGATCGGATGACCAAGCGCCATTGCGCCGCCATTAACATTTACCTTGCTTCGGTCGAGTTTCAGGTCGCGGATGAATTTTTCGGCAACGATAGCGAATGCCTCGTTGATTTCCCAAAGGTCGATATCGTCTGGTGTCAATCCAGCTTTGGCGAGCACTTTCTTTGCTGCGGGTACCGGTGCGTTCAGCATCAGCGTAGGGCAGTCTCCCATATTGGCAGTCGCAACAATGCGGGCGCGCGGTTTCAGGTTATGCTTCTTCGCATAGTCACCGGACGCGAGCAAAATGGCCGCAGCGCCATCGACAACTCCTGAAGAGTTGCCTGCATGATGCACATGGTCAAATTCCTTGATCTGAGGATACTTGCGGGTAATCAGGCTGCCGTAAGTATTGCCCGCTTCGTCAACGACAACATCGCGGAACATATTGAAGACCGTCTTGAGCCCTGCCAGGCTTTCCATTGTCGTTCCGGGCCGGGGGAATTCCTCTCGATCGAGGGCGATGGAACCGTCCCTGTTTTTAACCGGAATAATTGACTTATCGAAACGGCCTTCCTGGATGGCTTTATCAGCGCGATTTTGGCTTTCTACTGCAAGTTCATCCAATGCTCTTCTGTCGATCCCTTCCAGCGTGGCGATGGCATCGGCACAGACACCCTGCTGGGACTGAGGATGACGTTCGCGAAGATCCGGATTATCGCCGTCAAGCATGGAAGGTTTGTTTGGATCGGCGATGGAGGCGGTATAGCTCATCATCTCGGTACCGCCCGCGATGACCAGATCCTCCATACCAGACATCACCTGAGCAGCAGCGAGATTCACGGTTGTGATCCCAGAGCCGCAAAAACGATCCAGCGTCATACCGGAGGCCTTGGTGTCATATCCTGCGGCAAGTGCCGCCATCCGGCCAAGGTCATAACCCTGCTTGCCGACCTGTGTCGACGTGCCCCAGATGATGTCATCCACGTCGGCTGTATCGAAATCATTTCGCTCGGCCAATGCTCCCAGAACGGTTGCACCAAGATGCTGGGGGTGGAGATGGGCGAGGGCGCCTTTGCCAACCTTGCCGACGCCGCGCGGTGTGCGGCAGGCGTCAATAATATAAGCTTCAGTCATTCTTTTGATCCTTTTTATTGTTTATTTCTATCGGGGCGCCATGCGAATTGCGCCATCCAGTCGGACGTCTTCCCCATTAAAATATCCATTGCGGCACATTTCAAGGGCCAGAGATGCATATTCTTCTGGATTACCAAGGCGGGACGGGTTCGGAACCTGGGCCGCAAGGGCGGCTTTGACCTTATCCGGAACCCCTTGCATTAGCGGCGTGTTAAACAGGCCGGGCAAGATCGTATTTACTCGAATGAGCTCCTGCGCGAGATCGCGTGCAATCGGCAGGGTCATCCCGATTACCCCGCCTTTTGAAGCGGAGTAGGAAGCTTGCCCCACCTGGCCATCCTCTGCGGCTACGGAGGCTGTATTGATAATCACGCCGCGCTCCCCCTCGATAGGGTCAAGGGACATCATCCCGGTCGCGGACTTCGCAATACAGCGGAAAGTGCCAATTAGATTGATCTGGATGATCATCTCGAATTTATCCAGCGGAAAATGTTTAATCTCTCCAGTTTCCCTGTCCCGACTTGCGGTCTTGATTGCATTGCCTGTGCCGGCGCAGTTGACCAGAATTCTTTCCTGACCGAGTTTTTCGCGAATGGTGGCAAAGCCTGCATCGACCTCTTCTTCTGAGGTGACGTTGACCTTCGCAAAGGCACCGCCAATTTCCTTTGCGGTTGCATTGCCCAATTCTTCGTTCAGGTCGAAAATGCCGACCTTAACACCCTCAGCCGCTAGCTTTCGTGCCGTTGCGGCACCGAGACCGGAAGCTCCACCGGTAATAATCGCCGTAATTCCTTTAAGGTTCATTTTGATTCATCTCTCCCTTTTTTTGTTTTTTACAGAGAATGAAGTTCCCCTGAGCCATATTTTTGTGTTGCTGTGGCATCGGGATTTAGAACTGTTATTTTCCTGAGTCAATTTAGGCAGTGTGGACCTCTAAAGATAGAGAAAAATAGTACTCTGTAACCACAATTTGGGCGAGATGAGGGGTTTTCTAAAGTTGCTCCTAGTTTCTTATTGATAATAATTCGCAAGAATGCAGTTGACTCTTATCTTCGCTATTGATAATCATTCCTAGAAACAAGCTAAAATATTGTAGTTATTTACGAAAAGAACGGTCAAAACATGCTGGATAATCAATCCGATCGCAAAAGCAATAAGCGGATGATTATGCTTGTAGAGGAAACCTTGCAGAGCGGAGACTTATTCGCGAGCAGCAAGGAACTCACGATCGCTCACAATGGTGAAAGCTACAAGTTGCGGCTTACTGGAAATGGAAAACTGATTCTAACCAAATAAGCAATTAGCCCGCCACCCAGCCACCCGATTACACGGCAGCCAGGCAGCAAGCAAAAGCGACATAAAATAGAAAGCTGTTGTTATGCGCCGAACCCTGCCGCTTGCCTGCCTGGGCACGCTCCTTACAAGTACTTGTCTTACGCCTGCCGTTGCTGCGGAAGCCAGCGATACGCCAACTGTGTCACTGGATACGGTCACGGTATACGCTACGCGGAGCCCGCAGTCTTCCTTTGAAGTTCCGGCGATGACGTCGAATATCGATACGGAAGCGCCGGGCAACGCGTTGGCGGGGGACACAGGAGATCTTCTTGAATTTACACCGGGTGTCGAAGTAGCGGACGGACCACGTCGAAACGGGCAAACTGTTTCAATCCGTGGGTTTGATGATGAGGCAATTATCACCCTTATTGACGGTCGCCGCCAGAATTTTGAGGCAGCGCATGATGGACGGTTCTTTATTGATCCGTCGCTTCTGAAGCGGGTGGAAATCGTCAAGGGGGCGTCTTCTTCGATTTATGGCGGCGGCGCAATTGGTGGCGTGCTGGCCTTCGATACGAAGGATGCAGCTGATATGCTGAATCCCGGTGAGAATTTCGGTGTCTATACCTCAATGGGATACAGAACAGCGAACGAGGAATATTCGCCGGTGGTCTCTGCCTATGGCCGGACAGGTGCGCTGGATATAATCGGTATGGCCGCTCTCCGGAATTCTGGGGATATCGAGCAGGGTAATGGCAATAAGCTGATTTCGGAAGACAACCTGATTTCGGGAACCTTTAAGGTTGGCTATAGCTTTAACGACTTCAACAGTTTGAAGTTTATATACCAGGGCCTCAATAATGACGGGCAGGAGCCGAATAATGGCGGTAGTGCTGTCTCGGCCTCTAACCCGGTGGTGGACAAAAAAGTCAATGATAACCAATTCGGGTTAAAGTACGAATTTGAAGATCCGGCTAACAGTTGGCTGAAGCCGAAACTCCATCTTTATTACAATACTACCGAAGTTCGCGAAGAAGATATTTCCGGAACGAATTTGGGGCGCGTACAAACACGGGACATGAGCACTCTCGGCTTTACGGCGGATAACCAGACGGTGCTCACAATTGATGAGTCACAAAAGCATACTTTCTCCTATGGTTTTGAAGTTTACCATGATGATCAGACTGGCACGATAACCGGCGGTGGAACGCGCCCCGGCGTGCCGAATGCTGACGCCACAAACTATGGTTTTTATCTGCAGGATGAAGTCGACCTGATGACATCTGCTGGCCGGTTCCTGATTATTCCTGCGGCGCGATTTGACTCCTATCGCAGCAGTGATGATGCCGGTAATTCCCAAAGCGAGCATAAGGTTTCACCAAAAATTGCCGTTAGCTATCTGCCAAACGACAACGTGATGTTTTTCAGTAGTCTGGCTCAGGCGTTCCGGGCACCGAACCTGACAGAGCTCTATGCTTCGGGACAGCATTTTCCTGCAGTGGCGCCCTTCTTTCCGGCTAACTTTTTTGTTCCAAACCCGGATCTTAGTCCGGAAACAGTTGTCACCTTTGAAATCGGGGCAGGTGTTAGCTTTGATGGAGTTGTTACAGAAAATGACAAGATGGCGATTAAGGGATCCTGGTTCATCAGTGAAGGTGACGACTTCATTACGCAGGAAGTGGACGTTTTTGGCGGAACGACAGAATATGTCAATATTCCGAATGCCCGCCTGTCGGGGTTCGAGGTTGATGCAAAATATCAACTCCATCCAGTGACGGCGAAACTTGGCCTTTCCTATGTCGAGGCGGAAGACAAGGATACGGGTGAGTATCTTTCCAATAACGTGCCGCTGACAATGGTCGCTGATTTTTCCTACAACGCCGAGGAAATTGATAGCACTTTCGGTCTACGCGGACGTTTTGCCGGAGCGAATGATAAAGTCTCCAGTTCGGATGTACCGACCCCCGGATACTCAGTATATGACGTCTACTATCGCTGGGCCCCCCGTGAGAAGGAGCTGGAAACCCTGACTGTTGATCTGGGCGTTTCAAACATTCTCGATAAGGCTTACACGACTGCCTATGCCGGCCTCTATGAGGAAGGACGCAGTTACAACGTGAGGGTGGCCTATAAATGGTAGGGGCGGCGTTCGCACAACCGGTGGATTGGGGCAGGAAATGGGTTGTCTTTCTTGGCCTGTCCATCTGTGCGAACGCCTTTCTCCTATCGCTTGTAAAGTTTAATTCCAACATGGAGCATGTTCTTGATGCGCCAGTAATGAAAATTCAGTTGATGGCATTGGCGCGACCAGCGGTGTCAACCCCACCTGTTCCGACAAAGGTGGAGCCTGCTTTTGCGCCGCTTTCGTCAATGCCGGTTCACGTCCGGCCTGTTGTTACAACTCCTTTTGCGCCTGAGAAAGTTGTGGTCGTACCCAAGCAACCGCAACCGAAGGCCGAACCTGTTGCGGAGGCGAAAATCCAGCCAGTACCGCTTCCGAAGGTTCGGCCTGGCGCAACCAGAGCAACATCCGTAAAAGCGAAGACACCCCCACCGGTCGAATTGACAAAGGTTGTTCCCAATGCGGCTGAAGAAGCGCCGGAAAAGATGGTTGTCGAGAAAGTAGCTATCAAACCGGAGACACAACCTACGCCTCAATCACAGGCAGTTACGTCGCCTCCGGTAACGGCTGAAAACAAGGGGGAGGATAACTCGACTGTCATTCATGAGGCGCACTATCGCCATCAAGTGCCGCCATCCTATCCCCGGCGCGCGCTAGACCTTGGACAACAAGGGACAGTTACGTTGCATGCAGAAGTAATGCCGAGCGGTACCCCACGAGAGCTTAAAATTGCCAAATCGTCTGGGCATCGCTTGCTTGATATGGCGGCTTTGGCGGCCGTCAAAAAATGGAAGTTTGAACCGACCAATGTCGACGGGAGTGCCGTAGTCAGCTGGGTCCGCGTTCCCGTGAATTTTGTCATCCACTAAAAGGCAGGAAATCTTATGAAGGATACAACACTAACCAACACTCTTCTTTCACCGAAGGAAATCAGGGCTGAATATGATCGGCTCAAAGAGCAGGACGGAATGCGTGCTCGGAATGCTGCCAGTAAGATCGGTATTTCTGAGGGGCAGTTGGTTGCCGCGCGGGTCGGGAAGGATGTTGTCCGTCTGGGCGACGACGCAGAAGTAATTTTGAAGGACGCTGTCTCTCTTGGGGAAGTAATGGCGCTGACTCGTAACGAGCATTGCGTACATGAAAGAAAAGGCATTTATGAAAATCCCAGCTTTTTTCAGCATGGACCAATGAAGACAGGATTATTCGTTAACCCGGACATTGATCTCCGCCTGTTCATGTCCCATTGGAAGCATGCCTTTGCCGTCACCGAAATGGGAAAGGCTGGCGCTCGCAGGAGCTTGCAGTTTTTTGACGGAGCGGGAGACGCCATCCATAAAATCTATCTCACTAACCATTCCAATGAGACCGCCTATGATGATCTGGTTTCAAAGCATCGTCATGCTGAACAGGAAACATCTATCAAAATTGAGGGCGCGAAGCCAAAGCCGGTGGAACGCCCGGATTCAGAAATTGATTGGGAAGGATTTCGTACCACTTGGGAAAACCTGAAAGATACCCATGACTTCTTTCCCATGCTTCGGAAGTTCAAGGTGGGCCGCGTTCAGGCTCTAAAGAAAATCGGCACTGATTTCGCGGCCGAGCTCGATAACAGCGCCGCGCGTCTGGTGCTTGACCGGGCACGGGACAGCGACTGCGAAATCATGGTCTTCGTTGGTAATAAGGGTTGCATCCAAATTCACACCGGTCCGGTAAACAAGCTAGTAGAGGCGGCGGGCTGGTATAACGTTCTCGATCCAAAATTTAACCTGCATCTGGATGAAACCGGCATCAGCCATACCTGGGTTACAAGGAAGCCGTCTGCAGATGGGATTATCACCGCCGTTGAAGTTTTCGATAAAAACGATGATCTGATCGTGACCTTTTTCGGCAAGCGTAAACCCGGGGTGCCGGAGCTTGCCGAATGGCGGGAAATTGTTGATAGCCTTTCGCTTAAGGAGGTAACAAATGTTGCCTGATTGGCTGTCGTTCTCGCGTCCGGACTGGTTTTCCCAAATGGGAATGATGGCCTGGCCGCTGGCTGTGTGCTCCGTTCTGACCGTTGCTGTCGGACTGGAGCGCCTTGTGTTTACTATAAAGGCAGTTGCAGAATCGAAGGCGCAATATGGCCGGCTTGCTGATTATGTGCGCGCCAACAAAAACCAGCCAAAAGCTGTGCGGGACGAGCTTGTCGGGGTAGCGCTGAATGACTTCAGGCGTCCGTATTACAGTGGCATCAAGACCCTGCGGCTGATTGGAATGATCAGCCCTATTATTGGCCTGCTGGGAACCATTCTCGGGATCATCGCCTCATTTAAAGTCATCTCCATCCAGACGGGGCCCGTTTCCCCTGCGCTTATTGCTGATGGCCTTTGGGAAGCGATGTTGACCACGGCGGCGGGTCTGATGATCGCTTTACCGGCATTGTTGATGGCGCATTTTTTCAGTGCATTCAGTGACCGGAAATTGGAAGGTTTCTGTCTGGAACTCAATCGTCTTTCCCTGACGTTTGAAATAGCGAAGACAGAGCAGAAGTCCCAAGTCGTTGAATTGAGCGCAGAGGCGCGCCGACTATGATTACGCTCCAATCCGAAGACTCAAATGGAGGAACGATGAGGGATCTTGCGCCGGATTTAACTCCGATGTTGGATATCCTTTTTATCTTGCTGGTCTTTTTCCTGCTAACCGTCGGAACGACACTTCGCGCGCTTGATTTACAGCTTCCGTCCGCGGTGGAAAAAGAGTTGGAGCAGTTGAACGAACCTCGCCACTTCATGCTCGAAATTCGGAAGGGATCTTATGCTCTTGACGGTGAAGAAATCGCTGATTTTGAAAACCTTAAAGCCGCGATAGCCAATGCCCTCACGGAGCGGCCGGATTATGAAGTGGTCGTCGCCGGGGATCGCCGCGTTGCCATCGAAGAGTTACTCAAAGTGCTGACATACCTGCAATCGCAGGGGATAGAGGCCGCCAATATTCTTATGCAAAAAGAAACAGATTAATGATTAGAATTCTTACCGCTTTACTTATGTTTATCTCAACGGCTGCCTACGCGGATGCGCCCAAGCGAATAGTCTCAGTGGGCGGACCCTTGACAGAGACCATCTATGCGATTGGGGCGGGGAACCTGATCGTTGGCAGTGACACGACCAGTTACTATCCAGCTGAGGCTGCATCTACGCCAAAAGTTGGCTATCAACGTGCATTGAATGCGGAAGGCATTCTATCCCTCAATCCAGATCTTGTCATTTTGTCCGAAGAGTCTGGTCCACCAATCGTGCTTGAACAGTTAAAGTCGGCTGGGATCAATATGCTTACTGTTAAAGCAGGTCGTTCGCTTAAGGATGTGAAGGATAGCATTGATATTCTCGCAAAGGCGCTGGATAAACAGACAGAGGGAAATCAGCTCATTGCCGATATAAATGGTGCCGAAGAGAAATTGAAAGCGGCCAGTGCAGCGCAAGAACCACCAAAATCGGTCATGTTCATTTTGCAGCACAGTGGCGGCGCACCGATGGTTGCGGGTCAAAAAACCGCGGCTGACAGTATTATCAATCTGGCTGGCGCGACCAATGTTGTCGCTGATTATGAAGGCTATAAACCCTTATCGCCGGAAGCGGCAGTAAGTCTGGCTCCTGAAATTTTACTGGTAACAACACAGGGGCTCGAACAAGCGGGGCGCAAAGCGGCCCTTTTGGCATCTCCGGGGGTGTCTTTGACACCGGCGGCAAAAAATGCGCGGATCATTGCGATGGACGCTTTGCTGCTGCTCGGCTTCGGCCCGCGGACGGCTGAGGCTGCTCTCGAGCTTAAACGCCAGTTGAGCCAACCATGAGCCTGCTTGAAAGAACGGTCCCGATGCCCTCTTTCCTGAAGCAGGTAAGAATTCCAGCTCTGTTACTGCTTGGGCTTTTATTGCTCGGTGTGGCGGCTGTTGCCACGTCAATTGGTGCGGTCTCGATTCCTCTAACAGGTATAATTGGTGCAGACCTGACTGACCAACAGATGGCGGTTCTCAGCTCCATTCGGCTGCCAAGGGTACTTTTGGCTATCATTGTCGGGAGTGCCCTTGCTGTGTCCGGGGCCGCTATGCAGGGTCTTTTCCGCAATCCCTTGGCTGATCCGGGCTTGATCGGGATCGCGACAAGCGCCGCCCTTGCGGTTGCGATTGTCATCGTCCTTGCAGGGCCCATCACTGGCTATTTCGGGCTTTATGCGATGAGTATCGCGGCGTTTGTCGGGGCGCTGGTTGCCTGTTTTGTGATTTTTCGATTTGCGAAACTGACGGGCACTTTCTCCGTCACTTATATGCTCCTGACCGGGATAGCCATTAATGCGATGTCGGCTGCCGGTGTGGGTTTCCTGACTTTCCTGAGTGATGATCAGCAACTGAGAACCCTGACTTTCTGGACCATGGGAAGTTTAGGGGGGGCGTTATGGGTTTCAGTGATTGTGGTGACAACGATCATAGTGCCATCCGGGTTGATCCTTATACGCAATGCGCGGGAGTTAAACGTGCTTTTGCTGGGAGAAAATGAGGCGCAATATTTGGGTGTTGATGTGGAACGGTTGAAACGGACAATCGTCATTTGCACAGCGCTATCGGTCGGCGCGGCTATTTCGGTTAGCGGGATTATTGGTTTTATCGGGTTAGTGGTTCCCCATCTTGTCCGGTTAACGCTCGGCCCCGACCACCGACTATTGATCCCGGCATCCGCATTTCTGGGCGCAATCATGCTGTTGTTGGCGGACACGGTGGCACGGACAATTGTTGTTCCTGCGGAAATGCCGGTCGGCATCCTGACCAGCATGATCGGCGGCCCTTTTTTCCTTTGGTTGCTTATCAAGCAATATTCCGGAAGGTTCGGCCTGTGATTACGGCAGAAAACATTACCTATTCAATTGGTTCACATAGAATTCTTGCGAATATCTGTGCGACTTTCAACCCTGGTAGGGTGACGGCAATCCTGGGTCCTAATGGCGCGGGAAAGTCGACTTTTCTGAAATGTTTGACGGGTGCTTTGAAACCAGATGAAGGCTCCGTCACCGTTGATGGCAGGGATTTGCATCAATATTCCCTGACAGAACTGTCCCGCCGCCGTGCGGTCCTGTCGCAGGCCAACCCGATCAGTTTCCCCTTTACTGCCCATGAAATTGTCGTCATGGGCCGAAACCCCTATTCACTTGAGAAGACTACCGCCTCAAATGCCGAAATCGCGGATGAGGCTCTGGCCCTCGTCGACGCCTGGCATCTTCGGGACAGGGCATTTCCAACGCTATCCGGCGGGGAGCAGCAGCGGGTTCAGTTTGCACGAGTCATTTCGCAAATATGGGAGCAGGAAGGGGCTTCTCTTTTTCTGGATGAACCCACTTCCGCGCTGGACTTAAAACATCAGCATCAATTGCTGGAACTGGTACAAATTCTCTCGACTGAGAAAAACCTCACGGTCGTCATTGTCATGCATGATCTTAATCTCGCTTATTACAGTACGGACCACTGCTATTTCATCAAGGATGGCGGGATACAGGGCGGAGAAGACTCCAAGGACTTAATCAAGGCGGATATCATTTCTGAGATTTTTGACCTTCCAAAAGAATATGCCGCCATGAGATTTGGCGGGCAGTTTGCCGATTAACTCACTCTGTTAATCTCCGCTTTGGGGAACGGCACCTTTAGATTAACATGCCAGACTTCCGTTATATAAAACGCGGTTGGAAGAATACGATGTCTGGAAAAGCAGCGAACAAGGCAGAGATTATTGTCATCGGCGCCGGGATCATCGGCATCACGTCGGCCATCGAGTTGCAGGCAAAAGGCGCGCAGGTAACCGTGCTGGATAAAACTGGTGTCGCGGCGGGTGCGTCTCAAGGAAATGCTGGGGCTTTCGCTTTTTCTGATGCGGCGCCGGTTGCATCCCCCGGTATTATCCGGAAGGCGCCAAAATGGTTTCTGGATCCGTTGGGTCCGCTCTCCGTTCCGCTGCCCTATGCCATCCCGATTCTTCCCTGGATGTATCGCTTCTTGCGCGCGAGCCGGCCTGAACAGGTGAAGACGGGGATAGAGGCGCTCACGACGTTGATGACCGTGTCCCGCAACCGTCTTGTTTCCTTCATGGAGGAAACCGGCACCCATAATATGCTGCGCCAGCATGGCAATCTGCAACTTTATGAAAATCGCAAATCGTTTGACGTGAATATGCCGTGCTGGCACGCTCGAGCAAAGAGAGGGGTCAAGTTCACGGCCCTGACAGACCCTGATCAGATTGCGGAATATCAACCGGGTATCGACCGGCGCTTCGTTGCCGCCGTTGCGACGAATGACTGGTATGGCATTTCCGATCCGAAGGATTACACGGTCCAGCTTGGTGAATTCTTTAAATCCAGAGGTGGCAAGGTTGTTATTGCAGGGGCTGTCGCGCTTCAGTCAGGGTCGGAAAGAGTTTCTGTCAAGCTTGAGGATGGAACAGAACTGTCGGCAGATCATATTGTTGTCTCCGCTGGAGCCTGGTCCCATCATCTAGCCAAGACGATCGGGGATAATATTCCGCTGGAGACCGAGCGAGGATATAATACAACACTCCCCGTCGGTGCTTTCGATCTCAAACGACAGCTATCCTTCGAGGAGCATGGGTTTGTTGTAACTCCGTTATCGAGTGGCATTCGCGTTGGCGGTGCGGTGGAACTTGGCGGTCTGAAACTGCCGCCAAACTATCGGCGGGCGGATGCGCTTCTACAAAAGGCAAAGAATTTTCTGCCGGAACTCAATACCGAAGGCGGTCGGCAGTGGATGGGGTTTCGCCCGAGCCTGCCGGATTCAATCCCTGTCATCGGGCATGCAACTAAGTCAAATCGTATTACCTATGCGTTCGGGCACGGCCATCTTGGTTTGACCCAGTCGGCAGGAACCGCCAAACTGGTGGCTGATCTGGTAATGGACGTCGAAAATGACATTGACCTCACACCCTATAGTCCCCGACGCTTTTAGGGCAGTCGCATGACACAATATACATTCCAGTGCATAGATGGTCATACCTGTGGCAATCCGGTGCGGGTGGTGACGTCCGGCGGGCCAGAGCTTGACGGCGAGACTATGCTCGCTCGCCGCGCGCATTTTATGCGGGATTATGACTGGATACGCACGGGGCTGATGTATGAACCGCGCGGGCACGACCAGATGTCGGGGACAATCCTGTACCCGCCGACCCGCTCGGACTGTGACGTCGCTGTCTTGTTTATTGAAACATCTGGCTGCCTGCCCATGTGCGGGCATGGAACCATTGGCACGGTAACGATTGCAATTGAAGAAGGGCTTGTTAAGCCGAAAACGCCCGGGAAGTTGTGTCTTGATACTCCCGCGGGAAAGGTGGTTGCTGAATACCGGATGGAAGGGAAGCATGTTGAAGAAGTACGGATTACCAACATCCCGTCCTTCCTTTATGCCACAGGTCTTAGCGCGACTTGCCCGCATCTCGGTGAGATAACTGTCGATGTGGCTTATGGCGGAAATTTCTATGCGATAGTGGAGCCCCAAGCGAACTTCACGGATATGGCCGATTACTCAGTCTCTGACCTGATCAGATGGAGCCCGGAACTCCGGGCCGCGCTCAATGAAAAGTATGATTTTGTTCATCCGGAACAGCCGGGCATCAAGGGTCTCACCCATATCATGTGGACAGGTCGGCCGACAGTGTCGGGTGCCACCGCGCGCAATGCTGTTTTTTACGGGGACAAGGCGATTGACCGCTCTCCCTGCGGTACGGGAACTTCGGCACGCATGGCGCAATGGTGCGCACGAGGCGACCTGGCGGTTGGCGAAGAGTTCAAACATGAAAGCATAATCGGTTCGATCTTTAATGGCTGGATTGAGGGAACAGCAAAAATCGGGGATGCCGCCGCAATCATTCCTTCCATCGCGGGATGGGCGCGTGTGACGGGATATAACAGAATTATCATCGATGATCGCGATCCCTTTGCCCATGGGTTTGTCGTGAGATAAGGAGCAATGCATGAAAATTACCGCGATAAAGGCCTGGCAGATTGACCTTCCCCTGAAAGAAGGACGTTATAGCTGGTCCAATGGCAATTTTGTTGAGGTGTTTGATAGTACGGTCGTCGCGGTAGAGACCGATGAAGGATTAACCGGTTATGCGGAATGCTGCCCTTTAGGGTCGACCTATCTTCCTTCTTACGCGAAGGGCGTGCGGGCAGGCCTCGCCGAGATAGGCCCGCATCTGATTGGGCAAAACCCGCTCGCGCTAAACGAAATCAACCGGGTGATGGACAGCAGCTTGCGAGGGCATCCCTATGCCAAGGCGCCGATTGATATCGCCTGCTGGGATATTCTTGGCAAGACGACCGGACAGCCAGTTTATATGCTTCTTGGCGGGGCGATGCAGGAGGATGTCGCGCTTTACCGTGCTATATCACAGGAAAGCCCAGAGCAGATGGCCGCGAAGATATCGGGCTACAGCGCAGAAGGATATACAAAGTTCCAGCTCAAGGTCGGGGGTGATGCGAATGAGGATATCGAACGGATCCGCGCCACCCGCGCGATCCTGAAGAAGAGCGATATTCTGGTCGCGGATGCCAATACCGGCTGGACCCGTCATGAGGCGGCGCGGGTTGTCGGCGCGATCGCTGGTCTGGATGTCTATATCGAGCAACCTTGCCTGACATATGAGGAATCGGTGTCGATCCGCCGGCGCACGGGGCTTCCCTTCGTGCTGGATGAGGTCATTGACGGCCCGGGCGTTTTGGTGCGCGGGATTGCCGAGGATGCGATGGACGTCATCAACCTCAAGATTTCGAAAGTGGGCGGCCTGACACGGGCCCGCCTGATGCGGGATCTTTGCGTTGCTTCCGGTATTCCCATGACGATCGAGGATACCTGGGGCGGGGATATCACGACAGCCGCCATTGCCCATCTTGCCCGATCAACACCGGAAGAGTTCTGTTTTTCCGCGACGGATTTCAATTCCTACGGCACCGTGACAATCGCCGAAGGTGCGCCAAAACGGATAAATGGCCGGATGACGGCCTCCGATGCGCCAGGTCTTGGGATCACGCCAGACTTTGACGTGCTGGGAGAGCCGGTTCTGACAATTGCCTGATCAGGCCACTTGCGCTTGGCCCGGTTAAGCGCGTAAAACGGATTGAAAAAAATCCTTTCGGGATCACCCCATCAACAGAAAGAAGAGAAGAAATGTCAAAAATTTCCGCAAATGGTATCGAAATCGAATATGAAACCTGGGGCGATGCCGCAAATGATCCGCTTGTCCTTGTGGGCGGGATCGGTGTGCAGCTGACCTCCTGGAACGAGACTTTTATCAAGGCGCTGGTAGAGGCTGGCTTTTATGTTGTCGCCTATGATAACCGCGATGTCGGTCTGTCTACCAAATTTGATGACTGGGGTCCGGCAGATATTCCGGCGGCTTTTGCTCAGGCGCGGGCGAAGGAGAAGGTTTCCGCGCCCTACACATTAGAAGACTTGGCGGATGATGCCGCAGAACTGATTTCCGCTCTCGATTTTGGCAAAGCGCATATTCTCGGCAGTTCGAACGGAGGGGCTATTGCGCAGACCCTTGCCTACAGGCGTCCGGAATGCGTGAAATCGCTGGTTTCAGTTATGGCGACATCTGGCCGACGTGGGTTGCCACGCCCGTCGGAAGCGGCGGCAAAATGGCTGGGGCAGCCTCGCAACCCCGCAGGAACAAGGGAAGGCGCGGTAGAGGATGCGATCGCGAGCGCCAAGACAATTGGCAGCCCAGCCTTTCCAGTGGATGAAAAGCTACTGGCGGAGCGCGCCATTGCTCTGTTTAAACGGTCCTACTATCCGGAAGGAAATGGCCGTCATCTCCTCGCAAGCCTTGCTTCCGGTGATAGTCGAGTGGCACATCTGTCCGAGATTACCGCGCCGACCCTTGTTATTCATGGACGGGAAGATCCACTAGTTCCCCTATCCTGTGGGGAAGATGTTAAGAATTCCATCCCCGGTGCGGAGATTGTCGTCATCGACGGGATGGCTCATGATATCCCGGATGAAGGCGTGCCGACAATGGTTGAAGCAATATCACGGAACGCGAAAAGAGCGGGTTAGGGAAAGCAGGAAATTTATTTTTATATTAACCGGTTAAAATCACCAATATGGAATTAAGTTTCTAGATTAAATAATTCAAATAACCCATTAATTTATGGTTGTGAATTGATGTTCTAGTGACTTAATTCTAATGATTTTTCATCGAAAATTCTGCCTGCTCTGCCCCAAACTCCCTTTTCTATTTCTGCAAGTGTGAGCAGGGAGGGGAGGAGTTGTGCAGCGTAGTCTTCACTGCTCTCTACCGGCAACATGGAGGGCAGATTATCTATTGCCATTACGTCAAGGGGCGGGGTTCCCTCACTCGCCCGGATGACCGGACTATCGAAGGAAGTGGCGTGATCATAGACCGGTATCGGGTTGTATGGGCTGCTGGGATCGCAGGATACATCGGCAATGACGGAGAGGCGGCGCGGTGCGTCAAGGGCTGATCTGGGCACGAAAACCGGCACGCCTTCCTGCGCGAGAATGCAATTCACAAACAAATCATGGTCTAGTATTTCAGGATAAGGTCCGCCATGGGCCGTCTCGGCCATATCCCATTTCGTGACCTGAAGGCCGAGGGATTGCAGACAATCGGACGCTCCGCTGCCGACCCGGCCTAGCGCCCCTATAACAATGGCGTTCGGTTTATCGGCCCCGGCCGCCAATGCGCGGGACAGGTCTTCTTTCAATTGATTGATCAGAGTATCGCGCCCTGGATAGACATCGATTTTCTTGGGTCCGGGCCCCTTGCCGAATTGCTCCGCCAGCCAGACCATTATACCAACGGCCGCCCCGGCAAAACCCGCCCAGTAACCAAAAGCGGCAACGCGGCGGCCCGTCTCATCAGTCAGATATTCAAGGTCATAGAGCCTGCCGCCGCCTTCCTTGAAACGACGGAGCAGCGCGGGGCCATCGGCTTGCCCCTTATAGGCATGGCCGAACATGATATGCCGGTGGATGAGGGGAGAGGTATCATCGGGAAGCTCCTTGAGACCGAAGATGATTGTGTCTTTCGGGGCAGTTGGCCAGCTGCCCTCCGCGGCGAATTCGCAACCTGTGTCGCGATAGGCAGCGATGGGAATGGCGCGGCTGCTGCTTTCCTCAACGGTCACCCGAAATCCCGCGGAGAGGAGGGAGCGAACCCCCTCCGGTGTGATGCCCACCCGTTGTTCATTTTCACGCTGTTCCGCGCGAACCCAAAGATGCGTCATGCTTTGCCTTAATTCTCAGATATCGAAAGAGACACCCTGTGCGAGGGGGAGTTCTTTTGAATAGTTAATTGTGTTAGTCGCGCGGCGCATATAGCCTTTCCAGGCATCCGATCCGCTTTCGCGACCGCCACCAGTTTCTTTTTCGCCGCCAAAGGCTCCGCCGATTTCCGCGCCCGATGTTGCGATATTCACGTTGGCGATACCGCAGTCAGACCCGGCTGCGCTCAGGAATAGTTCCGCCTCCTGCATGTCGAGCGTGAAGATGCAGGATGACAGGCCTGCGCCAACTTCATTGTGCCAGCGAACAGCGTCTTCCAGATTGTCGTATTTGATGACGTAAAGGATCGGTGCAAATGTTTCCTGCCGGACAATCCCCTCATGTTTCGGCATTTCCACCAGAGCGGGGCGGGCGTAATAGGCGTCGGCATGACCCTCATCAACCCGTTCACCGCCCGTCACTTTACCCCCGGCCTCCTTCGCGTTGGCGAGAGCGTCCTGCATCTGGTCAAAGGCCTGCTTGTCAATCAACGGCCCGACCAGAGCCTCTCCTGTCAACGGGTTGCCGACGGAGACGGACTGATAGGCTTTCTTTAGGCCCGGTACCAGCTTGTCATAGATTGAGCTATGCACGAACAGGCGGCGCAAGGTGGTGCAGCGCTGTCCCGCCGTTCCCATGGCGCCGAAAGCAACAGCGCGCAACGTCATATCGAGGTCCGCACTGGGAGCGACAATGCCGGCGTTGTTGCCACCGAGTTCAAGAATGACCCGACCAAACCGCTCGGCAACCTTGGGTCCGACAATTTTTCCCATCCGGGTTGAACCTGTTGCGGAAATAAGGGCAACATCGGGGCTTTCCACAAGTGCTGCGCCAATGTCTCCGGCACCGATAACAAGGTTGAGTAGGCCTTCGGGAGCATCCCCAAACTTCTCTAAGGCGCGGGCCATGATGGCCATGCAGCCAAGGGCGGTAAGGGGTGCCTTTTCGGAGGGTTTCCAGATGACCGGATCGCCGCAGACAAGCGCGAGCGCGGTATTCCAGGACCAGACCGCAACTGGAAAGTTGAAGGCGGAAATGACACCAACTGGTCCAAGCGGATGCCATTGTTCCATCATTCGGTGGCCTGGGCGTTCGGTCGCGATGGTCAGGCCATAAAGCTGGCGTGAAATACCGACAGCAAAGTCACAGATGTCGATCATCTCCTGCACTTCACCTTCTCCTTCGGAAGGTATTTTCCCCACTTCAATGGAGAGCAGTCGGCCAAGATCCTGTTTTGCCGCCCGGAGTTCTTCTCCGAACAGCCGGACAAGTTCGCCCCGGCGCGGGGCGGGAACGGAACGCCAGGTTGAGAAGGCCGTTTTTGCATTTTTTATGGCCGCGGTGGTGTCTGCCGGGCTGTCAGTGGGAACTGTGGCGATTTCTTCCCCAGTTAATGGGCTGGTTACGGCCAGATCTCCGCTGGTATAGGCTGCCTTGGCAACGCCAAGACGCGCGAGAAGTTGGGCAGTTTCTTCAGCCATATTCATCACAGTTATTCCTTCTTTAAATCAAGATGTCTCGACAGTCGGTTGAAGCGCTTCATTCCATTTCTTTTATCGTTTATTGGCGAAAGATAAAAGAGGGAGTAAACGCTCTACCCAATATGCCGCAGCTATTGACCACTTTAAAAAGGAATCGATAAGCTCACGGCACCAAATTCGTCACCATTTGTCTGGCTTTTATACTCGCGCGACCGGAAGACATGTGTAAAGGCGAGACGCGCAGATTTTATCGTTACGGCCACACCGACTTGCGCGTCGGCGACGAATGGCTTTTTGTCTACACTGCGACTGTCGGTCCAGGTGTTCCCATCTAGAAAGATATTCCTTGCGACGGCGCGTGCATCAAGGCCGGCAAAAAAATACAGGCCGATTTCATTTCGCTGTTCAAAAAATCCGGATCCGGGAAGGCCCGGCTGGATTCGCGGCGGTCCATAATCATTGGGGAGGTTCCAGCCAAAGCGCATGGTCGCGCCTGCGTTGGCGTAGGTGTAGATATTACCAAGGGCTCCGCCGATATGCGGGGTCGCATCAATTGAAAACCCGTTTATTTCAGTTGAGACAAGGGCCCGCCAACTTCGTTGATAGGTGAGAACCAGGCCGGGTTCATTCTTGAGCTGAGTATCCCAGCCCTGCGGATCCGGCGAGTTAATAATTTTATGAACATACTTCTGGCTTTGTTCGGCAAGGGAGGCGGGGCCTACCACACCAAGTTGAAACTGGAGCTGATCAAGTTGCTTTTCACCAGTCTCGACGACAATGCCGACTGCACCATAAAGCCATCCCGCATAAGGCCGCTCATCCAACGGCGGATCTTCATCCGTGATATCGTTTGGGGTGTACATGTTTTGCCCAATGGCGTAGCTCGATCGGACCTTGCCCTTTTCCGGAAAAAAGGGCAGTAGCCTTGCCGCTTTCAGGGCCCATACCGGGGCATAATCGGGCTCTGACATCCAGGCAAATTGAACGCCATTGGTATAGTCCCTGTCCAGCCCAAAGAACAAATCATTTTCAAGAACGAATGTAAATGTGCCCGTATCCGCAACCTCGGCTTCAGACGCCTCGTTGGACAGCGCCGCGGATACCGGTGCCAGCATTAGCGCAGATGCAAATATAATGGGCCGAAACATTTTCATTTGCTGGATTTATCCGTAGATAATGGTGAGAATATGTCCATATTCGTGGGATTGTTATCGGAGGTTTTTCCCTTTGTTACATGAAGAAAGTTCCTTCAGTATTTTAACCCGCCCGTTATCATATAATTTCCTATACTGGCGCAATTGGGGTCGAGCGTACACAACATAACCATAATAAATAAAGCAAGAAAACGAAAGGACAGGGAATGGCACAGCTCACGATTGACCGGCGGGACAACATAGGCATTATTCGTTTCAGTAACCCGCCATATGGTTATATGGACGGTGAGACGGAAAGTGAGCTCGATGCGGCTCTGACGGCAGTAGAAGGTGACCCCGAAATCCGGGCTGTGATCTTTACCGGAGCGGAGAAGAGCGTTTTTATACGGCATTATGATGTTAGTGCCCTTTATGAGCGCAGTAAGGCAATGGCTGATCGTGGTCTCAAATTCGATCCCGCGCGTCCGGTGCCGGAGTCAACAATTCATAAATGTTACCGGCGCATTGAGGGGATGAGTAAACCCTTTATCGCGGCAATTAACGGCACCGCAATGGGCGGTGGGTTCGAACTTGCCCTTGCCTGCGATATCCGGATCGTGAAGGACGGCCCTTATGATCTCGGGCTGCCGGAAGTAAATCTTGGTATTTTGCCGGGGGCAGGAGGCACGCAAAGACTGACACGCCTTGTCGGAAAGGCAAAGGCTTTGGAACTGATGCTTCTTGGGCGCACAGTGACCCCGCGGGAGGCGGTGGACCTCGGACTTGCCAGCGTCTGCGTGGACGGGGATGTTCTGGATAAGGCAATGGAGGTTGCCTCGCTTCTTGCGTCTCGCTCCTCCCGCGCTGTGGGCCATATCAAGGATTTGATCCAGGGAATTGACGACCGGCCTGTTGAGGAGGGTTTCGCGCGGGAGAGAACATTGTTCTGTGACCTGATGGTGGATGAGCGGGGCCTTGAGGAGATGGGTAAAATGGCGGCGAGGGAGCGTGATATCAAGGATCCTGCGCTTGCAAAATTCAAAACGAATTGAGCCTGGCTGGCCTTGGGTCTATGCTATGATTGCGGGAAAATAAACAAAACAAAGGCAACGTCAGTATGGGAGGTGACGATGGATTTGGGGCAGTTCAACCGCGATTATAGGTCTGCGGTACAAGATTATAAACTTGATATTCCAGAAGATTTTAATTTTGCCTTTGACATTATCGATGGGCGCGCAGCGGAGAAAGATAGCACTGCCGTTATCGCGGTATCGCGTGATGGCGCCACAATAAAGGAAATTACCTATTCGGATTATGCGAAAGATTCTGCCCGGCTCGCCAATGCTTTTTTGTCCCTTGGGATAACGAAGGGAGATTTCGGTTGTCTGGTGATTGGCCGGATACCGGAATGGTACACGGTTCTCTTTGCCTGCATGAAAATCGGTGCCATATCTATGCCCGGGACTAACCTTTTAACGGCGAAGGATATCGCCTATCGAGTGCAGCACTCTAAAGCTCGTTTTATCATCGTCACGCCTGAGCATTGCGAGAAGGTGGACGGCGTGCGCAATGAATGCCCGACGCTGGAGCATTTCATTGTAGTGGGCGGAACGCATCCGGGCTGGCTCTCTTTCGATGAACTGGTCGCCAATGCCTCGCCGACGCTGGATCGCAAGGACGCGCCGCCGACGGTCGCCTCCGACATGATGATGGCTTATTTCACTTCCGGTACTACCTCCATGCCGAAGATGGTGCCGCGGGATTTCGGCTATGCCCAGGCCCATGTGGCCACGGCGCTTTACTGGATGGACCTGCGGGAAGGAGATGTGCATTGGACCCTGACCGACACGGGCTGGGCGAAAGCTGCTTGGGGCTTGCTGTTTCCGCCGCTTCTCGCCGGGGCGAAAGTAGTCCTTTATGACGGCGAGGGGGCGTTCGATGTGGACTTTCATTTGAAGATGATTGAACGGCTTGGGGTGACAACCTTCTGCGCGCCACCCACCGTCTACCGTTTGTTTGCTCAACATGATCTCAGCAAAGCTAACCTATCTTCTTTGCGTCGGTCTCTCGGGGCGGGGGAGCCGCTCAATCCGGAAGTAATCCGCTATTGGCAGGAACATACCGGAAATGTCATCGCGGATGGCTACGGTCAGACGGAAACCATCAATATCGTTGGCAATTTTCCGGGTATGGAACCAAGGTTCGGGTCCATGGGCAAGCCGGTTCCTGGATTTGATATCGATATCATCGATGACGAGGGCAACCGCCAGCCGGATGGGGAGGTTGGCCATATCGCCATACGGGCGGACAAGGGCAATTGGCCGCCGGGGCTGTTCGATGGCTATTACACCGGCGGAGAACCGGACACGGGATCGTTCCGTCATGGCTGGTACTTCACCGGGGATACGGCAAGGCGCGATGCCGATGGATATATCTGGTTTGAGGGGCGGGCGGATGACCTTATCAGTTCTGGTGCCTACCGGATTAGCCCGTTCGAGGTGGAAAGCGCCTTGCTGGAGCATCCCGAAGTGGTCGAAAGTGCCGTGATTGGCATTCCGGATGAAACACGTGGGCAGCTGGTCAAGGCCTTTATCATCCTGAAGACGCCGGAAAAGGCGGGGTCAGAGCTTGTCGCCGATATTCAGGATTTCTGCAAGAAACTGACGGCACCTTATAAATACCCCCGGCAGATCGAGTTTGTGGACAGCCTGCCCAAGACAATCTCGGGCAAGATCCGCCGGGTGGAACTTCGGGAGGGAAGCTAGGTGGTTCGAGGTGGCGCAGGTTATTCCCGCGCCATCTCCGCCTTGCCGACCCCTTCACCGTCGAGGGTCTGCGTCCCCATATGGACCGTCACCTTGCGGAGGAATCCTTCAAATTCGAAGGGGGAGGCATAATCACCAACCGGATTGCCACGATCCCGCCCGATATCAAGGCCGGACCATGAAATCAGCATGAAGAAGCCGAGATGGCTTTCGACAGAGCCTGCATCCTCTCCATCGATGGTGAGGGTATAGCGGCTCCGGCCCATGCCGGTGCCCATGCGCGGCTTTTCTTCCTTTGTCAGTCGATCAACCCGGAGGCCGAGCAAGCGGCGGCCTGGCGTAACTTTCCGGTCCGATGTGACAATCACATGCTCCCCGCCGATGTTGAGGTCATGCACCAGATGGCCGTCCTTCATATAGAGGCTATAGCCAGAGGTAGTGTCGCCATGGGCGATCAGGACGCCGCTAGTATTCTCGCTATCTATATCGGCTTCCGCCTCGATCCGGTAGTCGCGGCTGCGAAGGTCTGGCGCGACATCGGAGGGGATATGGCCGACTCCCCGGTGGAAAATCGCGATATTCCGGTCCCCTTGGAGACGCTCGGCATTTTCCGCAAATCGGGGGGCAAACCGGTCATCCAGCGGCAGAACCTGATTGTTCTTCGCCTGCTCCCACCAGCTTTCGATCATTTTTTCCAGCCGCTCAGGATGTTCCGATGCCAGGTCCCGGCTTTCGGAGAAATCCTCATCGAGGTTATAGAGTTCCCACTGATCATTCTCGAACGGTGTTCCCATGGGGTGGAAGGCAGCCGCTTTCCAGCCGTCCTGCCAAATTCCACGATGACCGAACATTTCGAAATATTGCGGTTTGTCGCGGGACGGAGCGTCCGGATTAAACAGGCTCTCCTTGAAGCTCTGTCCCTCGATCGGCTGTTGTTCGATCCCGTTTACTTCCTTTGGTGGTTCGATATTTAGAAGCTCGAGTAAGGTCGGCACCACATCGGAGCAATGGGCAAACTGATGGCGCAGCTCTCCGCGGGCGGGAATGCCCTTGGGCCAACTGATAATCAGCGGGTCCCGAATGCCACCGCCATGGGTGTTCTGCTTGTAGCGTTTCAGCGGCGTATTCGCCGCCATGGCCCAACCATGCGGGAAGTTTGTATGGGTATCCGGGCCACCGATATCCTCGATCCGGGCGAGTTTTTCCGCCATCGGCTCAGGTCGCAGGTTGAACGGGCCCATGGCGTTGATCAGGCCATTTCGGCCGCCTTCCTGGCTGGCGCCATTATCGGACAGCACCAGAATAAGGGTGTTGTCCATTTGACCGCTTTCTTCGAGGAAGTCGATCAGTCGCGTGATATGCCGATCGGTATGATCCAGCATTCCGGCATAAGCGGATTGTAGACGGGTGTAGAGGCGATGTTCATCCGGCCCGAACTCATCCCAGGCCTTAACCCCGTCATTGCGGGGTGGCATCTGGGTATTTTCCGGCACGATGCCAAGTTCTTTCTGCCGGGAGAGACGGCGCTCACGCTCCTTGTCCCAGCCACCTTCGAACATTGAATCGTAGCTTTTGATTATGTCCTTCGGAGCCTGATGGGGGGCATGACAGGCCCCGAAGGCGCACCAGAGAAGCCAGGGGGTCTTCTCCGCACCCGCCTGATGTTCGGCGAGCATGCGGATGGACTGATCCACAAGATCCTCTGTCAGGTGATAGCCGCTTTCATAGGTGCCCGGTATATCAATATGGGTGTTATCCCGCACCAGTTCCGGGGCGTACTGATCTGTTTCGGCATCGAGAAATCCGTAAAAGCGATCGAAACCGCGACTAAGCGGCCAGCCATCAAATGGACCTGTCGGTCCGCTTTCATGGAGCGGATTTACATGCCATTTTCCGATCATATAGTTGCGATAGCCATTCGGGCGTAGCATTTCGGCGAGCGTACCGGCCGTCTTCGCGATCTTGCCGCGATAGCCGGGATATCCACTGTCAAAATTGGCAAGACATCCGACACCGACGGAGTGATGGTTCCGTCCGGTCAGCAACGCTGCCCGCGTTGTCGAGCACATGGCCGTTGTGTGAAAGCCCGTATATCGCACTCCTTTTTCGGCGATTTTGTCAATGGTCGGCGTTTTAATGGGGGAGCCATAACAACCAAAATCTGAGAAACCGACATCATCGAAAAGAACCACAAGAATGTTCGGAGCGCCTTCCGGTGCTTTGGGTGGCTCTGGCCAAAAAGGCTTATATTCTTCCATATTACTCTCCCTCACGCTTTGCGCGTTGTTTGTTATGATCAACTGCTCAGGCAGTTGCGATCACAGCCGTACCGTGCCCGTCTTGCCGATCCTGTCAAAGGTTTTGCGGGCGATGTTGAGCTGATGAATCTGGCTGGTCCCTTCATAGAGGCGGAACAGCCGGACATCGCGGTAGAAACGTTCGATATTGCTGTAGTCGGCTACATAGCCAGAACCGCCAAATATCTGCACCGCTCGGTCGGCAATTCGTCCGCACATCTCGGTCGCGAAATATTTGCACATGGAGGCTTCCAACGTGATGTCTTCCCCTTCATCGCGCTTGCGGGCGGTGTCCAGGATCAGAGACCGCGCAGCGGCAATATCCACATGGCTGTCGGCGATCATCGCCTGGATCAACTGAAAATCCCCGATCGGATGGCCAAACTGTTTTCTTTCCTGGGAATATTTAGCCGCATCGTCGAGCATTCGCATGGCCGGACCGGTGCTGAGGGCGGAGAGATGAATACGCTGCTTATTGAGCGCCTTCATTGCCGTTTTGAAGCCGACACCTTCTTCACCGCCGAGCAGACGATCTGGGGTTATTTCGCAATTGTCAAAATGGATTTCGGAGACTGGAGAGCCGGATTGCCCCATCATCTTGTAGGCCGGACCGACTGTAAGACCGGGGGTATCCTTATCCACCAGAAAGGCGCTGATGCCGCGATGGCTGTCGTCATCCGGGTCAGTGCGGGCGAATACCGTAAAGAGATCGGAGATCGGTGCGTTTGTAATAAAGGCCTTGGAGCCATTCATCACATAATGGTTGCCCTTCTTGATCGCCGTCGTAGTGAGGGCGGTTGCCTGTGATCCAGCCTCCTTTTCAGTGAGGGCGAAGCAGCCGACAATCTCACCGGAGGCCAGCTTGGGAAGATATTTGCGTTTTTGCTCTTCGGTGCCATCCACGATAAGGGATTCGCTGCCGATCCCGGTGTTGGAGCCAACCCGCGCGCGATAGGCGACGGAACAATATGACAGCTCAAACGACATCAGGACCAGTTCCTCCGTTGTCAGACCGAGCCCGCCATATTCCTCCGGGATAGCCCAGGCAAAATAACCCCTTGACTGCATATCATCGACAAGATCCTGCGGCACCTCGTTAAGATCGGCAACCCTATCCTCATTCGGGATGGCGACTTTTTCGACCCACTCACGCACTTCGAGGCGCTGTTTTTCCAGTTCTTCTTTATCTCGAATCATATGCTTTTCTCTTTAGAATAGGGGGTTAGGCAGGGTTGGTTAGCTGGCCAGAAGGTTTCGCATGTTGGATAGGGCTGCGTCACTCTCCGATACCAGCCGTTGCATGATTTCCTCCACGGTCATGAGCTCATTGAACCAGGCGATACTTTGGCCGGTCGCTTCATAGATCAGTGGCTCGATCTCATGCTCATTGATCCCGGCGATGATGTCCGCCGTCAGAACTTGCTGATAAGGCATTTTAAGGGGCTTGGGTGCATCCGGCTGATCCCACTCGTCCGTCCAGGCAGACTTGATCAGGCGACAGGACTTCCCGCTGTGGCTGAGCGAGATGGTGGTGTCCAGACTATCTGCTTTCAACAGCTTGTTCAGGAGCGCATCGCAAAGCGCATGCTCCTTTGAGGCTAGCCAGGCGGTGCCGAGCCAGACCCCTTGCGCGCCAAGCCCGAAGGAGGCGGCGATATGCCGACCATGGCCGACACCTCCAGCCGCCAAAACAGGAATATCACCGGCAACATCAACGACCTGCGGGACAAGAGAGAAAGTCCCGATAGGGCCTGTATGACCGCCCGCGTCGTAACCTTGGGCCACAATCACATCAACGCCCGCCGCCTTCGCTTTTTCTGCGTGACGTGGTGCCCCGACGAGGGAGAAGGTGATCTTGCCGTAATCCTTCGCCCGCTTGATCATCTCCGCGGGCATGCCAACGGCGGAGGCGAAGCTGTGTGCCTCGGATTCAAGCGTCGCGGCGAGCTGTTCCTCGAATAGCTGTTGGGAGCGGATTTGTGAGGAAAAAAAGGTCGGTTTTGTAGCCTTGGGGACGTTATATTTCTCCGTCAGCTCTTTGACGAATTGCTTGTGTTCTTCCGGCAGATTGGATTTTGTGCCGTCACGATCGGTATCATCGCCGACAGTCGAGGGCAGCATCAGGTCAATGCCGAACGGACGATCCCCCAGTTCGCTTTTCATGATGCGGGCGACTTCCGCAATTTCATCGGGCATGCTGCGGGCGGCGCCAAAAACAGGGTATCCGCCCGCTTTCCCCAATGCCACCATGACGTCAATATCATGCGCCAGACCAAAAATTGGATAGCGAATGCCCATTTTCTCGCATATCGGTGACGTTAAGCTCATCATTCTTTCCTTTTTATTTTTTTGTATCAGGTCCCGAATATGTTGAACTGACGAAGATTCTCCGCGACAGCCGCGAGACGCGGTGCCAGATCACTTTCTATTTCATCTTTTCGTGCCCGATAGGTAGGGATGCCGCATGAAAGTGTAACGACAAGTCCGTCTGACGTGCGCCCGACAGGTGCCGACATGGCATAGATAGTTTCCCGCCATTCGCCGTAGGAAGTGCAAAAACCGTGTTCCCGGCAGGTTTCGATTGCAGCATCTATTCTCTCTTGGCAGCGTTCGAGAGCACCCGGATAAGCGCTTTCCACCTCTATATATTTTTCCGCGCGTTCCTCTTTCGACAGGAGAGACAACAAGGACCGGCCCGTTGCGGAATCTGCGACCGGAACGGTCATGCCCATTTCCGGAACATGGGGGAAGTTGGTGATATCACCAACGGTCTGAATGTAGACCGCATCGGCCCCGTTGAAAACGGCGAGCGAGACGTTACCTTTTGAAATATCGGCATAATCCTGCATCAGGCTGACCGCCTGACGTCTCCATTTCATGTGGGACAACATGGGGTAAGACAGAGCGAGCAGGCCCGGGGCGAGTTTAAACCCGCCTTGCGGATCTCGCCGCAGATAACGCAATGCAATCAAAGTCTTGCAAAGTCGGGATACGGTCGCCTTGTTAACGCCAATTCGCGCAGCAATCTGTGCATTGGTGAGGGTTTCCGACCCGTCCAGAAAGCAGGCTAGGATATCCAGACCGCGAATAAGGGTGGTTGAAAGTGAACTGTCCCCATCGATCATTTCATCCACAGAGATATGGCGTCTTTCGACACGATCAATAAGGTTGGTATGCTCACTTCTCATATAATGCCTCTTTCACGGTAGTTATCGATTTCTTCTTTGCTGAGCCCGAGTAGTTTTTCAAAAACGGCGTCGTTATCGGCACCAAGATCCTTTGCGGTCCATTTAACCTTCCCCGGATTCTGAACGAACTTGGGCACAACATTCTGTAGGCGGACGGAACCGAAATCATCATCCGGAACGGATGTTATTGCCTCACGCGCTTGATACTGCGGGTCGTTAAAAATTTGCTCAACAGAGTAAATCGGTGCAATCGTTCCCTTTGCCTTGTCAAAGGCTTCTACCACTTCATCAAGGGTATGTGTGGCAATAAAATTGCCGAATATCTTGTCCAGCTCCGCTGCATTCTCTACGCGAAGGTTGTTTGTTGTAAACCGCGGATCATCCGGCAGATCCGGTCGGCCGACGGCGGTAGCATTCCCTCGGAACGTTGTGTTTGTACTGCCGGCGAGAGATACGTATTTCTTATCACTTGTCAGGTACACATCTGACGGCGCGGAGTACTGGTTCTTATTGCCGCTGCGTTCACGCACGACACCAAGCTGATCATACTCGATCGCCAGGAAATCGAGAAGGCGGAATGTTGCTTCGGTCAGGGAAAGATCGATCTCTTCACCCTTGGCGTTCTCGTCACTCCGGACCTTGTGGACCGCCGCAAGGATGGACATGGCACCGAATACCCCGCCAAAGGCATCTGAAATAGGATAACCGGTATGAACGGGCGGGCGGTCAGCGTCGCCCGTGATATGTGTCAATCCTCCCATTGCTTCAAATATGCGGGCGAAGCCGGGCTTGCCGATATACGGGCCCGTTTGGCCAAACGCCGTTGTCCGCAGAACCACTAGTTTCGGGTTTGCCTTCCACAGGGTTTCAATGTCGAGGCCCCAGCGGTCAAGGGTGCCGGGTTTGAAGTTTTCGATCAGAACATCAAATTCCGGCAGCATCTTCAGGAGAAGCTCCGCACCCTCCTTTTTCCTAAGATCGAGCGTGCCAAACTGTTTGCCACGGTTCGCCGCCTTCCACCAAAGTGATTTGCCATCCTTGAACGGGGGAAAGCCGCGCATGCCGTCGCCAATACCGGGCAATTCAAGTTTAACGACATCCGCGCCCATATCAGCAAGCAATGTACCGGCGAAAGGAGCAGCGATAATTGTCGCAATATCAAGAATACGCAATCCGGTAAGTGGGCCGGTTGAATTATTGTCTGTCATGTATGTTTCCGACTTTTGTTTTTATTTTTGGAGCTATTGACATCATTTGTTACTATATATAAAACAAAACCGTCAAACATAAAAATAAATAAAACACAGGGAACATGGATTTTAACTTAAGCCCGGAAGCCGATGAAATCAGGCTGCGTGCGGAGGGTTTTTTTTCGCAGGAAATCCTGCCGCGCCATCGAGAATGGATTCAGACTGTTTGCCATGAACGCAAGCCTGCGCCCTTTATTGAAGAATTGCAGGGCAAGGCGAAAGAGCAGGGGCTTTGGAACCTTGCCTTGCCACAACTTGCCGATGATGAGCCCGGGACGAGGCTGACGAATCTTGAGTTCGCGCCGATAGCTGAAATTCTGGGACGACTGCCCTGGGGTTCCATGATCTTCAATTGCCATGCACCGGAAGTGCCCAACATGGCGATGCTTCAAGCGCTCGCCACGCCGGAGCAGAAGGAAAAATGGCTCCGTCCGTTACTTAATTCCGAAACCCGATCCTCCTTTGCCATGACAGAGCCTGATGTCGCCTCATCAGATGCGACGAATATCGCAACCACAATTCATGAAGAAGGGGACGAACTGGTTCTGAACGGTCGCAAATGGTTTGCAACAGGCGGCGCGCATCCTGACTGTTCTTTTCTCATCGTAATGGGAATTTCAGATCCCGACGGAGGACGGACCGGGCAGCATAGTATGGTGATTGTTCCGATGGGAACGCCGGGGCTGACTTTGGTCCGTGAGTTGCGTTTCATGGGATGGGAAGATTTCGTCGCGCCTATCGGTGAGTTTGAATTGAAAAATGTCCGTGTTCCGAAATCCAACTTACTGGGTGAAAAAGGGCAGGGGTTCAAGGGGGCGCAGGTTAGATTGGGTCCTGCGCGTATTCACCACGCCATGCGATGCATCGGTATGGCGGAGATGGTGCTCGCTCAAATGGTGGCACGGGCCCATGAGCGGCGAACATTTGGACGCCCGATTGTTGAGTATGATACCGTTCAGAAATGGATTGCCGAGGCGCGCATCGATATCGATCTTAATCGCTTGTTTATCCACAAAGCGGCGTGGCTGCTCGATACCAGTCCGGACAGAAACACTTGGCGCATTGTCTCGCAGGTCAAAGTATCTGTGCCGCGCATGCTTCAAAAAGTAACAGATCGCGCTGTTCAGCTTTTTGGGGCTATGGGGGGGACAGACGACACGTTAATCCATCATGCTCATTCTTATGCCCGCTGGTTTCGCATCGGTGACGGCCCGGATGAGGTGCATCTGAGACAGATTTTCAAGACTGAGCCGGTTCCGGAATGGAAAATTGCCGACTGCCCCTACGTTGCCCCGGGCGGTTTTTAGGAAAAGAGGAGAGTATTCGTGAGCTTAAGTTTCAAATCCCTCGTTTCCTGGGCCGTCGCTTTGATTGGTGTCGTGCTCGCTTTACAGGCAATTTATGTCGCAATTTCAGGTGGATGGGACATTACATATGGTCGATCATGGATACTTTGCGGCGCTGTGCTTATTGCCTTGTTGGGCAATCCTCTAGCTGAAAGGGCGAAGCACAGCACGGGGGCGATGAGCCGACTTCCGGCCTGGCTCCTCTGGGGGATAGATCTGATCCTGATTGCCGTCTTCATTTACGGTACGATGAAATTCATTGATATACAGATCCTCATCGAAGAAACCATATTCGAGTATGAATCGATAGATATCTGGGCCGCTTTTGCGGCCGTTATTGTGCTGTTGGAGGCAACACGCCGTCTATTCGGCCTGCCAATCGTCATCATTGCGTCGCTCGGTATTCTATATTGCCTTTATGGCCAGTATCTGCCGGGATTCCTTAATCATTCCGGCTTCAGCCTTAACCGGTCCATGCAGACGATCTGGTATAGCTTCCAGGGAGTCTATGGCCTGCCGATGGGAGTTGTCCTTCAGGTGGTACTGATCTTCGTGGTCTTCGGGGTTATCCTGGAGAGCACGGGCGCGAGTGATGCGCTCATTCGCGCGTCCGTCGCTCTAACCGGAAAAACGCGGGGCGGGCCCGCCCATTCCGCTGTTTTTGCCAGTGCCATATTCGGCAGTATGTCAGGTAGTGTGACCGCGAATGTGGTCGGTACCGGATCCTTTACTATTCCCATGATCAAACGCCGCGGATTTTCGGCGCCTATGGCGGGTGGTATTGAGGCGGCAGCGTCGACCGGGGGCCAAATCGTACCCCCCGTAATGGGCGCAGCAGCGTTTTTGATGGCGGACCTCACCGGGCTTTCCTATACAACAATCTGTATTGCTGCCCTTATTCCTGCATTGTTCTATTATGGATCCCTGTTTGCCGCGATCACCATTCAGGCCGGTGCGGATGGCATTCAACCTTTGCCTGAATCCGAGCGGCCGCCATTGAACAGCAAAGACCTGCTGGCTTGTCTGATGTTTATCATACCAATTGGCATCATCGTCTTTGTCTTGGTGATGGGGCGATCTCCGGCACTTGCTGGGTTCTGGGCGATTGTTGCCGCCGTCATCTTGGGTACTTTCAACAAGAAAAACAGGGAAAACCCCTCAATTGTCTGGATCGCGTTGGTTAAAGCGGGGAGGTCCTGCGCGTGGATTATCGTGGCCGTTGGTTGTATTGGGGTCATAATTGGCGTTTTGAATCTGACCGGGCTTGGTATTTCTTTTGCTTCCGTAGTTGCGGAGTTCAGTGAATTTTCATTGATGGCGGCCTTGCTAACAACTGCGCTTGCAGCGCTGGTCCTTGGGATGGGTATGCCAACTTTACCCGCTTACCTGATTATTATCCTGGTCCTTGGGCCAGTCATGCAAAGAATGGGCGCAGAACTTCTGGCGGCGCATATGTTCGTCTTCTATTTCGGCGTTCTGTCCGCCATAACGCCGCCGGTGGCCATTGGGGCGTTTGCAGCGGCGCCCATCGCGAACGCCCATCCATTTACAACGGCCGTCTACGCAGTGCGGCTGGCACTGGTTGGTTTCATTATCCCATTTATCTTCATTTATGAGCCATCGTTACTACTGGTTGGCACATTCGATCTGATGAGCTTTGTAAGGGTTGCCGTATGCCTGGCCTTTGCGATCTGGCTCATAAATACGGCGTTGATTGGGTATGAACGACAAGAGCTTGCAATGCCGGAGCGAGTATTGCGAGGGCTTGCGGGCGCCGGATTGCTCATCCAGATACCATCAGTGCAGATAGTCTTTCTGGTGATCGGCTTGTCGTTGATCACTTTCGGAACTCTCAGGTCTCGTCGTAAATTACAAAGCTAGGAAGTGTTACCGTTTATCTAAAAAAAAGGGAGAGAATAATGAAAAGAAGAAGCTTGCTTAAATCAGTGGGGGGAGCCGCACTCGGTCTCGTGGCGACACTATCGATTTCACAAACCGCTAGCGCGGCGGAGTCGTTTAAAATGGCATCACTCGGTGCCGCAAACTCGACAACGACATTCTCCATTGCGGCAATTGAAATCCTGAAAAAGGCTCATGACTATAAAATCCAGCTTCAAACTGGTGCACCGGCGACACGTCAGGCTGTTGACGCTGCGAAGAAAGATCTTGATCTGTTCGTAACGGCTGTATCGATCAACCATTTTATGAAAACAGGCACGAGAATGTATGCCAAAATGGCAGATTCGAAAGAGCTTTTCAGCGAGCTTCGTGGCCTCCTGAACTATCCGATCGGGCCATATCATGCGGTTGTCTGGGCTGATTCCGATATTAAATCTTTCGCAGATTTAAAGGGAAAACGCGTCTTTACCGGCCCTCCTTCCGGTGCAGCACGGACTGTTTCCCAGCAGATTATTAAAGGCTCAACCGGCTATGAACCGAAAAAAGATTATGAGGCCATCAATCTAGACTTTAACTCTGCATTACAGGCTTTTCAGGATAGGCAAGTAGACGCGTATTTCGTTCCAACTTCCGTTCCAAGCCCGCAGATGGCTCAACTCTCGACCATCGCCCCTATCCGGATCCTCGGCATTCCTGACTCAGCGCTCGAATCCGATGAGATGAAAGCTGCTTCAAGCTTGCCGGGTCGTGAGTTCATCATGCTGCCGAAGGGTTTGTATGAAAACCTCGTCAATGAAACGGACGTGCGCGTCTTGAATTCATTGGTTGGTCTTGGCACAAACAAATGGATGAGCGAAGAGGATGCTTATAACATTACCAAGGCAATTCTCACCCATAATGCAGAATTGGCACAGGCCGCAGCCTGGATGAAGGTTATTACCCCTGAAAATGCCTTAAGCCAGATGAATATGCCGCTGCATATTGGAGCGTATAAGTACTACAAAGAAATCGGCATCGATGTTCCGGAAGATATCATTCCGCCGGAAGCAAAGTAAGTTTCTCCCATGAATTGTGCCGCTCCCAAGTGCAGCGGCACAATTCGTGCCTTTCCGCTAGCAGGCAGTTGAAGAAAGAAAAGAAATAAATGCGTGCCCTTATCTGCTCAAAACATGACGGACCGTCTTCACTCCGGGTTGCGGAAATGGATAGGCCGGTTGCCAGCAATGGCGAAGTATTAATTCAGGTAATTGCCGCAGGGATCAGTTTCGTCGATGTCCTGATGAGCAGAAACAAACACCAGAACAAGCATGAACCTCCCTTTTCCACAGGTATGGAAGTGGTTGGTACGGTTGCGGCTCTCGGGCCGGAAGTGACAGGTTTCAGTGTCGGGGACAGGGTTGCCGCGCTGATCTATGACGGGGGGCATGCGGAGTATGTCTGTGCAAAATCATTCGAAGTATTCTCCCTACCGGAAGGATGCGATCCTGTACAGGCGGCGGCCGTTCTGTCGGTTGCCCTCACCTCTGAGCTGGCATTGGTCGAGAAGGGTCAGATAAAGCCAGGGGAAACAGTGTTGATTTCGGGTGCAGCCGGCGGTGTGGGCCTTACCGGTGTGCAACTTGCTAAGTATCATGGCGCCAAAGTGATTGCCGCCGTGAGCGATACCGCGAAAGCCGATGCCACGCGGGCAGCGGGCGCAGATGCAGCAATTATTTATGGTCCGGATTTGCGCGATCGCGTGAAAGAGGCAAATGAGGGACGGGACGTGGATATTGTCCTTGATCCGGTCGGCGGTGATTTTGCGGAAACCGCAGCGCATTGCCTTGACTGGGACGGACGTTACCTGATTATTGGTTTCGCGGGCGGTGGAATTCCAGCTTTCGCCGCCAACCGGCTTTTGGTCAAGAACCGCTCCGTTCATGGAATGGTACTTGGTTACTATCGCTGGCACAAACCAGAGCGGCTCGCTATTGCGGCGAAAGTTGTAATGGATGCCGTTGCAAAAGGTGCCCTTAAAGTGCCGGCGCAACCGCTTGATGATCTGGCGGCGGTTCCCGGCGCGCTCGAACAGATCGAAAATCGGTCGATGATCGGAAAGGCCGTCGTAAAGCTGTCCTAGATCGAGCCTGTTTCATGCCGTCGACTGGAGCGGTTTTTCCTGCGGATCCGCTGGTTCACCTTCAAATTCGATGCCTCCATAGCCTGAAGCCGCCACGGTCCGCAGACGGGCCATATATTTAGGCGCGCCGCCGTTATAGACGAGATGGCGGATATGGCCGGCCTCATGGCCCTCTACATTAGAGTTGTAGCCGGTAAACCAGGATTTGGCTTTACGCATCAGCATAATTTTATACATTTCCACAACTTCAGCAGTCCATTCCTGCTCAGCCATTTTTGTCGGTTCAGCGCGGATATAATCATGGTCCCGCATATACGCCAGCAAATCCATCAACCAGTTAACGCCGCATTCAATTCCGCGCGGATAGTTGGTTGAGGCTGAGCCACTTTGCGGACCGTTCGGCATGAGCAGGTTTGGATATCCATGTATCATCATCCCGAGGAATGTAGCGGGCGCTTCAAACCACTTATCCTTTAGTTTATCCCCGCCAACCCCACGAATATCGATATGATCGAAGGCACCGCTCATCGCGTCAAACCCTGTGGAGTAGATGATGACATCCAGGTCATAGTCATGAGCTGCGGTGCGCAATCCGCTTTCAGTAACCCTCTGAAGAGGGTCTTCCTGAATATCAACCAGATGGACGTTTTCCTTATTATAGGCTTCGAAATAATTGGTTTCCAGGGGGACACGTTGAACACCGAAACCATGGTCCTTCGGAATTAGCTTGTCTGCCGTGTCAGGGTCTTTCACCCGCTGACGTATGCGGTCCGCGATATAATCGGAAAATTCCGCATTGGCTTTCTCGTCCATGAAAATTTCCCGGAAATTGGAAAGCCAAATTCCGAAACCAGGCTCATCATAAAGTTTGTCCCATAGCGCCAATCGTTCCTCGCGGGATACTTCATAGAAGGAACGGCGGTCTGGACGATGGACGAACCCGCCCGGGGACTGGTTGCAGGCTTCGAAAATATCATCATATCGAGTGCGGATATCTGTCATTTCGGCTTCTGATATTTCGCTGTTGTTCAAGGGTGCGCTCCAGTTGGGGCGCCGTTGGAAAACGTAAAGCTCTTCCACCTCCTCGGCGATGACCGGAATAATCTGGATGGCGGTGGCACCGGTGCCGATAATGCCGACTTTCTTGCCCGTCAGGTCTATCCCGTCATGTGGCCAGTAATAGGTGTGAAAGGATGCGCCCTTGAAATCATCCATTCCGTCCAGTTTCGGCAAGGTGGACTGGGAGAGTAGGCCAATTGCCATAATCACGAACCGGCAGGTAAGTGTACGGCCGTCGTTCACCCGAAGTTGCCAGATATTACTATTCTCCACAAAATGCGCGGCTTCAACCTTGCAATTGAACTGCATATGGTCGCGCAAACTAAACTTGTCCGCTACAAAGTTGAGATATCGTAAGTTTTCAGGCTGACTTGAAAAACGCTCCCTCCAGTGCCATTCGTCCAGCACTTCTTTTGAAAAGGAATAGCCGTAAGTATAACTCTCTGAATCAAAGCGGGCACCGGGATATCGATTATTATACCAGGTCCCGCCAAGGTCACCACTTGCTTCCAGGACGGTTGCCTTGATGCCCATATCAATGAGGCGCTTGATTTGATATATCCCGGCAACTCCTGCGCCGATTACAATGACTTCGTAATCCGTTTTAGGGCTGTGGACCATGTTTTGCTCCTGGTCTTGTTTATTATTCTTTAGCCGGATCGTAAATTAACGATAAGCAATTTCTTATATTAAAGAGTAATAAATCACTTGTCGCAATGAACTTTTTGCGTGCAAAGGAGAGGGAGCGGTTTATTGACAGTAACTTTCTGAGGAAGTAATCAACTAATGTGGAGTTTGCTAAGTTCTGCCGCCAAAAAGGATAAATAATGAAGGCACAACATAATAACTTTCCATCTGAAGCGAGAGAGTTTCTCCAGTCGGAGGCATTTGTTGATAGTGATTCACCTGAGGTTCAGGACTTCGTTACGGCAGCGCTGAAAGGGTTGAAAATTACGGCCTCAGATACAGTGAAAACTATTCGCCTGTTCGAGGCTGTACGAGATGGTTTGCGCTATGATCCTTATCAAATATCCTTGGAGCCTGATGCCTATCGGGCCAGTTCAATTGCAAAAGAGGCGTCAGGATACTGTGTGCCGAAGGCAATCTTGTTGACCGCCTGTCTGCGCGCTGCAGGTATCCCGGCCGCTCTCGGTTTTGCGGATGTGCGAAACCACCTCAACACACCCAAACTGACTGAATTAATGGGGACGGACCTTTTCATCTATCACGGCTATGTCCAGGTCTGGTTGGGGGAGAAGAGCTATAAGATTACCCCAGCGTTTAATATGGAGCTGTGCAAGCGCTTTGGTGTGAAGCCGCTTCATTTTGATGGTAAGTCAGATGCTCTTTTCCATGAATTTAATCAGGACGATCAGCGTCATATGGAATATGTGAATGATCGGGGAGTCTTTCGGGATGCCCCGATTGACCAATTTCTCCGTGACTTCCGCAAGATATACCCCAATATGGTTGCCCATATCGAAACCGGGAAAAGTCCAAATGCAAAGGATGCTTTCACTGTAAAATAACAATAATTATCAGGGAGATATCGAGATGGCTGACCGTTATGCGGCTTACGACAAACTAAAATTTGACTATCCCGCACCACGCGTGCTCAGGATTACGTTCAATCGACCCGAAACTTTTAACTCTGTCGATGCTGAAACCCATACCCAGATCACGGATGTCTGGCGGGAAGTCGATCGTGATCCGGATATCAATTCGGTCATCGTAACAGGCGCGGGGAAGGCGTTTTCTGCCGGTGGTGATTTCGAGATGATCGAGAATATGACCGGTAACATGGACGCGATCATGCGTACCTGGAAGGAAGCGAAAGATCTCGTTTATAACATCATCAACTGTAACAAGCCGATTATTTCCGCCATCAATGGTCCGGCGGCAGGGGCGGGACTTGTCGTCGGTATCCTGGCCGATATCTCTGTTGCGGGAAAATCGGCGAAAATTGTCGACGGCCATCCGCGCCTTGGCGTTGCTGCGGGGGATGTCGCCGCAATAATCTGGCCGCTTCTCTGTGGCATGGCAAAGTCGAAATATTATCTTTTGACCTGTAAAGCGGTCAGCGGGGAAGAAGCTGACCGGATTGGGCTCGTCTCTATGTGTGTGGAGGATGACGAGTTACAGGAAACAGCGCTCAATATCGCGACGGACCTTGCCAACGGCTCGCAAGCCTCCATTCGCTGGACCAAGTATACTCTCAACAACTGGTTGCGGCAGGCCGGCCCGATTTTCGATGCGTCAACAGCCTTTGAGATGCTGGGCTTTATGAGCGAGGATGTGAAAGAGGGCGTCGCTTCTCACCGTGAGAAACGTGCGCCCAACTTCCGAAAAGATTGTCCGATATAAACACCGGTGAGTTAGCCATGCATGGTCAGGCCACCTGAGACGGAGATCGTCTGACCGGTTATGAATCCTGCATCGTCCGATGCGAGGAAACAGACGATCCCCGGAAAGTCAGATGGGTCGGCGAGGCGGCGCATGGGTATCGCTCGCTTAAGCCCTTCGGCAATCTTCGCGCCTTTTTCGCCGACGGCAACAGCGTCAAAAAGCGGTGTGTCCGTCGGCCCGGGGCAGACGACATTGACTTGGATGCCGTCACGCGCGAGCTCGCGGGCAACAGTCTTGCTAAAGGAAATGATGCCCCCTTTGCAAGCGGAGTAGACGGCCTCTCCTGAGGAGCCAACCCGCCCCGCGTCAGAACTGATGTTGATAATACGCCCGCCGCCATTTTTTACCATGCCCGGAAGAACGGCGTGATGCATGTGTAGTGGACCATAAAGATTAATATCGATGACCTTTTTCCAAAAATTCACGTCTGAATCCAGAAAGGTTTCCATCCTGTCCCAGCCCGCATTATTGACTAGGATATCCACCGGCCCATTTTTCTCCACCGACGCAACAGCATTGTCAATTTGGGCACGATCAGTGATATCCACCTGATAGGATGTGCCCCTGCCACCAACCGCCTCAATCATTTGGACTGTTTCATCGGCATCGCTGCGATCCAGGTCGAAAATTGCGACGTCTGCTCCTTCCTCCGCAAATCGAAGGGCAACTTGCCGACCAATGCCGCTCGCGCCACCGGTCAAGATGACGCGTTTTCCAGAAAGTCCCCGCATTTTTTGCATCTCCTAGTTACATGATGATTTACTTATCATTCTTGGTTGCTTTTCGCTTCGCAGCGAAATAACGTTATTATACTGGTCAATAGACTGTCCAGTTATCTCGTATAATGAGGAACAATTGATCCGTGAACGTATTATGGGAAGGTGGGTGCGGACCTAAGCGTATTCGTCGGAAATCATTCGAGACGCGTAAAGCTATTCTCGACGCCGCAGCCCGGCTATTTTGTGAGAACGGGTATGTCGGTACGACGCTCAAGGAGATAGCGACCGCTGCGGGGATTGAGCCGGCAAGCCTCTATTACTATTTTGCCTCCAAGGAAGATTTGCTCGACGATGTATTCGATATCGGCTGTCGGCAGATTACTGATGCTGTATCAACTGTGTATCAGGAATGTGAGGCGAGTGGTGCCAGTTTCAAGGAAACATTCACGGGCATGGTTCGCGAGCATTTGGACCAGATCCTCGGCGGCAGTGACTTTACAGCGGCCATCATGCGAAACTTTTCCATACTGTCGCCGGAAGCGCGGGCGCGTCAACGGCGTAGCTTTAAGATTTATGGAGATCTCTGGACCAACGCATTCAAAAATGCGCAACAAAAAGGTGAAATCAGGCCGGATATTAGTGCTATCACCCTGAAACAACTGATAGTCGGGGCGTTGAACTGGACGGCGGTGTGGTTCGATCGGGATAGTTTTTCAATTTGTGAATATACTGATAGCACTGTTAGTTTGCTTCTCGATGGATTGCTCAGCCCAGATAACCTTTGGGATGGGCGTGAACCCGCGGCGATAACGATTGAGCCAATGTCCCCCAAGATTGCGGGACGCTCAAAAGCAGCCCAAACTCGACTTCATATCCTGCTTTCCACTACACGGGCACTGCAGAAGAAGGGCTATGACGGCGTGACCTTGCGCTACATTGCCGAAGTGGCAGGAATCGAGGCGGGAAGCATCTATTATCATTTTTCTTCAAAAGAGGAAATTATTGACGATGTCTTGTCGCGTGGATTGAACGAAATTGCAGAAGGTGTGATTTATATTCTTGAGAATGAAATAGATTATCCTGATTATACAAGCCGGATCGCTGCTGCTATCCGTACCCATATGCTCTATCTTTTTGTCCGCAATGATTTCATTGCCCTGAATATCCGTATCTTTGGTCAACTTCCGCTGGATATTAGGGAGAAACATCGGCCGGTACGCCAGCAATATGCCGCCGCCTGGAACCAAATCCTGAAACAGGCTCAGGCAAGTGGTGAGATTCGCAATGAATTAAATATATTTCAGATGCAGCAGCTTTTATTGGGAGCGTTGAACTGGAGTGTCAATTGGTATCACCCGGACTTGGACAAAGCAGAAGAGTCGAAGTCACTGGATGATCTGATTAAGAAGATATTGGTGGTTTTTCTGGATGGTATAGCAACAGAAAAGCAGGAAATAGTGAGCCAGGGCATTAAGACATCATTACAGCCTGATTGATTTAATGTTGTAAATCATCGTTCCTTGGATAACTGTATTTCCAGACACTCGCAGGGGGCAGGTTCCGGAAAATTATGGCGGCGCGCTCGCCCTTGACCCCGAACCGGTTCGCCAACAGTGGTGAAATTGGTGCCTTCGCCGAGTAGGTATATTGGATCAGAAGACCTTGATGGCCCAGCATGGCGAAAATCTGTTCCAAAATAGTGATTTTATCCACCGCCTTTAAATTGAGCAGTGGAAGGCTCGAAATGACAATATCGAATGTGGCATCAGCATTAGGCTGGATTGATGTGGCGATCGCACGGGCATCACCATTTACGACCCGGATATCTGGAAATTTACCCGTGAGGTAGGCCGCTAGCTTGTCGTCACGCTCCAGCAAGCACAGCTGCTCGCGCGAGGCACCTTCGGCCAGCAATGCTTCCGTGATGGCGCCGGTGCCGGGCCCTATTTCCAGTATCCTCTTTCCTGATGGGTTTGCCGCTGTCGCCATGGCCCGCGCCAGCGATTGGCCGCTTGGGAAAACAGCCCCCATTTGTCTTGGGTTGCGTAACAGGGCCAGAATAAAAGATTGATACACTGAACCGGGCCTTCCATCGATCAGGTAGATTTTAACGCACTAGCTAGACCTATATAATAGATACCGTAGATTAGACCATAAAGTCCACACTAGGGAAAGAAGTCTGTTTATACATTTTCTGACAACCTTAAATTGATATTACCTTTATGCAGCAGAGCCATTTCTGAGAAGCCTGCCGGGAAGTATATTCGCATCACCGACTTTTTCATTGTTTTCTATCAGCATTTCACCATTGACAATCACGGCGTGAATTCCGCTCGCAGGGGATACTAGACGGTCGGCACCCGTCGGCAAATCATGGACGCGCTCAAGCTGACCTGCCGCAATTGTCTTGGGATTGAATATCACCACATCCGCCTTAGCGCTCTCCGCTAGGATACCGCGGTCTTTTATGCCGAATAGTTCTGCCGGCTTTTGGGTCAGCATATGGATTGCCTGTTCTAGTTCAAGCGTGCCCTTGTCGCGGACCCAGTAGCCCAGTAAATGAGTCGAATAGCAGGCATCGCAAAGTTGACTCGCATGTGCCCCCGCATCGGAAAGGCCGAGGATGAGATTGTCATCCTGCAGAAGCTCGGCGACTTCGTCCTCATCATAGTTGACAATAGGGAAACGGAAACGGGCAACAAAATTTGTCTCTAGTGACAGGTCGAGAGCGAAATCGATAGGATCCTTGCCATGGCTTTCGGCAATCTCCCGAAGCGGACGCTCTTCCCATTCTGGGTTGCCGGGCGCCATGGAAATAACGCAGCGGTCAATCCAGCCGGCAACAGCATTGCGCGCGTTGACCGCCGTATCTTCCCGGAAGGCGGCGCGAAATGCGGGATCGCGATAGATTGCCTTGCGGCCTTCGCTGTCGGCTTCCATAATCTGTTTGAATAACGGGCGCATTTCGAAAGGGAAGGGCTCGTTAAACTCAAAATCGAAATTGATCGGACGGCAGGCGACCTGTGGATGGATTTTTACCCCCTCGGCACGGAGCTTGCGCGTCGTCTCCTGATGACGGCGATGCGAGCCGGGGCCGGACATGCCGGACAGGAGCGCCGTCCAGGTGACCGGAATATCATGCTTTTGCGAAAGTAACGCGAGCTGGTCATGAAATAGTGTCGGGCCAACTGTTGCCTGTACGATTTTTGCACCGCCGAGGCGCGCTGCCGCAACCAAGTTATCCATCTCGATCATGTCGGCAAGACGGCTCGGTACCGGTTTGCCGCCAAATCCATGATGGGTCGTTGCCTGAGATGTGGAAAAACCGATAGCGCCGGCCTCCATGGCTTCACGGACGATTTCGGCCATATTTGAAATTTCATCATCAATGGCGGTACGCTCCATCGCATCATCGCCCATTACGTATGTTCGGATAGGGGTATGGCCAGCAAGAACTGCCAGGTTGATCGCGCTCCCACGAGCCTCAATTGCGTCCATATACTCGGCAAAAGTCTCGAAGGGCCAATCGCTACCAAGACCTTCCGCGAGCGCGTCATAGGACATGCCCTCTACTTTCTCGAGAGTTCTCATGATACTGACGCGGTGCTCGGGCCGGGTAGGGGCTACGCCAAAACCGCAGTTGCCGATCACGGCTGTCGTCACACCGTGCCAGGGCGAAATGGAGAGCATCCGATCCCAGATCACCTGCGCATCATAATGGGTGTGAATGTCCACAAAACCGGGAGAAATAACAAGGCCGGTTGCATCGATTTCGCGTGACGCATCCCCCTCAACTTTCCCGACCGAGACGATCCGGCCATCTTTAATGCCGACATCACCGATATAACCGGGTGAGCCGGTGCCATCTATGATGGTACCGTTTGTAATTTTCAGATCGAGTGACATCATTTTTCTCCCTATTGCGGCAGGGCATCTTCTGTGCCCTTTACCGCTCATTCGCCGCGTATCTGTAGCTTTCTTCTTATGTCGGTCGGGTTGTCAGCCACGGCCAGAGGTCATCGGCCTCTAGTGCCAGAATGCGACCTCCAATCCAGTCCGCCCAATAGCTGTCTGACCCGAATTCATCCCGCCAAGACCATAGGCGCCGAGTACGGAAATGCAGGTCATGCTCATAGGTGAAGCCAATTGCCCCATGGATCTGGTGGGCATGGGACGTGACAATGCCCGCCGCCTCGCTGATCCGGGTCTTGGCGGCAGCTATTTCAAAGGTACTGTCGACATTGCCTTCATGTGCGAGGTCGGCTGCCTGAAACGCTCCTAGAGCCGCTGCGCCAGAAGCGGCGGCATGGCCCGCCATTTCCGCCATATTCTGCTGAATTGCCTGAAACTTTCCAAGGGGGCGACCAAATTGCACCCGATCATTGGCATACTGTACGCTTGCTTCCAGAATCCATTCAATGGCCCCCGCCATTTGTGAGGCCCGCATCATTGCTCCAAGAGCAAAGACGGAATGAGCGGTCATCCCTGAGGGAAGACTGCCGCTGGCAATGGCCGTTGCACCATTGAATTCCAGGGTATCACGCGGTTCCGAAGCGATGCTCTGGTTTTCGGTGAGTGAAAAATCTCCGGCCTTGATAAGCGCGATTCCTTCGTCCGTGACCACTGCAATATGGTCCGCCTTGCGTCCCCAGGGAACACGCGTTGCTGTTCCTGTGACGGCGCCGTCATGCAGATTTATCGTCTCACTGTCTCGGACGGGGGCAAAGACGGTAATCCCGTCGGGCGGTGTAATCCCCGCGCTTGCAAGGAGGTAATTCGAAATAATTTGTTCCACAACAGGAAGCGGTACCGCATGACGCCCGACTGCGCGGGCGATCACTTCTGCATCCGCGAACTGGCCGCTTACCCCGCCCATATTCTCTGGTACAAGGACATGCAACAGACCGTTTTCGGTAATTGCCTGCAACAAGGCATCCGGGAAGACAGCCGCTTCCGCCTGTTCTTTCAATTTCTTTGTGACCTGATCAGAGAATAACTTCTCGACCGTATCGGCCATGATTTGACGGAGTTCATTCATCGTAGGCCGAGCCCCCTTGCAATAATTCCTCGCAAAATTTCCCGAGTGCCGCCCCGAAGGGAGAAGGAAACAGCGGCTTGTGTGATGTAGGCGCGAACCTGCTCGAAATCAGTTGCGGCGGTCATGCTGGCCTCAGTTCGGGCAAAGCGATGCGCAATTTCCGGCATATCCTGTTCGTAGATGGCGCCAAGATCCTTGACGACCGACGCTTCCAGTGCCGGATTGGCGTGACTTTCAAGTTTTCCCGCAACAGAAATGGACATCCGCCGCAGCGTTGCGAGATGCGCAATCAGGCGCCCGATCTGTTCCTGTGCGCGCTTGCTCGGATCCAGTTTTGCTTCGCGGATCATCTCAATCAAGAGCTGGATGGAGGACATGTAACGTTCCGGCCCAGAGCGTTCAAACGCAAGTTCCGCCGTCACCTGTTGCCAACCATCACCTTCTGCGCCAATCCGATCACTTTCAGGGACGAAGAAGTCTTCAAAAACCACCATATTAAAATGTTTCTCGCCGGCGATATTCAGGATGGGGTCGATGGTAAGCCCTTTAGTTTGTTTAAGATTAATCAGGAATTGGCTCATCCCGGCGTGCCGATTGTCAGAGGGAGGGCTTGTCCGGACCAGTGCGATCATCCAGTCGCAATGATGTGCGCCCGTTGTCCATACCTTGGTACCATTAATGACATATCCGCCGTCGACTTTGTCCGCCTTGGTGCGGATCGAGGCAAGATCGGACCCGCTGTCTGGTTCACTCATACCAATGCAGAAGAATGATTCCCCCTTGATGATACCCGGAAGAATACGTTGGCATTGCTCTTCTGTCCCGAAGCGAAGGATGGTGGGGCCACTCTGCCGGTCGGCGATCCAGTGACTGCCAACCGGGGCACCATATGCGAGAAGTTCTTCCAGCAGGGCATAGCGTTCAAAGAAGGAGCGCTCTGCACCACCATATTTTTTCGGCCAGGTTAACCCAATCCAGCCCTTTTCTCCCATTTTTCGGGAGAAATCGGGATCGAGACCCGCCCAGGAACGAGATCTCAACACAGCCGGATAATCCGCGAGCTCTGTTTTCAGGAAATCACGCACTTCCTGCCGTAGCGCTTCCGCTTCTGGCGGCAGGCTATACGGATCGAAATTAAAATACTGCATAGGGAGTCATTTTTCCTTTTAATCGATAGCCGTTTTTATGACTATTTTCTTGTTTTTGATTTCGCCATTGTGGTTATTATCGGCGATCGTGGCAATGACTATTCTGCCATGGCCGGTTCGTTGGAGTGCTTTTTAACTGGTTTTTTTAAGAGTAGCAATAATGGCGCTGCCGCAAGCATCACCCACATCATAAGTGTGAAATCGTTAAGGAAAGCTATTGTTGCTGCCTGACGGGTTACTTCGCTATTTAATGCGGTGAGCCCAGATGTCACATGCCAGTTCCAGACGTTTGGTAGCATGGCGGTATCCATCGCATCTCGAAAAGGCGTCATGAGATCGGCCATGCCGGCGTGATTGAGCTGGGTATTGCGGCTCAGCATCGTAAAGACAATAGAGATTCCGATGCTGCTGCCGATATTGCGCATCAGACTGAACATTGCCGTTCCATCATTTCGATAATGCGGGGCGAGCGTCGAGAAGGACTGGGTACTCAATGGGATAAATATAAAGCCAAGGCCAACACCTTGGGAAATGCCTGTCCAGACAAGGGTCGCGATGGATACCTCGGTAGTGAATGAGGACATTTCCCAGAGAGAGTAGGCAGTGAGGCTGATGCCAAATAAGATCAGCAGGCGACTATCGACTTTCCCGACCAGACGGCCAACAAATATCATCGCGATCATGGTGCCGATGCCACGGGGAGCCAGCACATATCCGGTTACCAGAACCGGAAAGCCCATAAGATTTTGTAGAAAAGGCGGCAACAACGCCATTGTCGCGAGTAGAATAACACCGACCAGGAAAATCAGGAGAAGACCGACGGCAAAATTGCGATCCTTGAATAGGCCCGGTTCGATAAAGGGCATTTTGGCGGTGAACATATGGACCAGGAACATATAAAAGCAAAGCCCGGCAACGACAGCCTCGATAATTATTTCGTTTGAGGCAAACCAGTCCTGGGATTCACCGCGATCGAGCATCATTTGCAACGCGCCGATAGCCAGACTCAGCAACGCAAAGCCAAAATAGTCAAAATTGCGTGTCCGGTTCCGGACCGTTTCAGGTACGAAAGCTAAAATGCCCAGTAAGGCCAGAATCCCAAAGGGCAGATTGATATAGAAAACCCAACGCCAGTTATATGTTTCGGTAAGATATCCGCCAAGCGTCGGGCCAAGGATCGGGCCGACCATTACCCCCATGCCCCACATGGCCATGGCCGAGCCATGCTTCTCCGTCGGATAGGTATCGAGCAGCACGGCCTGTGACAACGGGACGAGCCCCGCCCCGAAAACGCCTTGCAACAACCGGAAGAGAACGATTTCGTTAAGTGAGGTCGCCGCGCCGCATAACATAGACATAAGGGTAAAGCCGATCACCATCGTGACAAACAGCCGTTTTCTGCCAAGGCGGGAGGCAAGAAAACCAGTAGGTGGCGTCATGATCGCTGCGGCAACAATGTAGGACGTCAACACCCAGGATATCTGGTCTTGTGTTGCTGACATGGCGCCTTGCATATGGGGGAGGGCAACATTGGCAATGGTCATGTCCAGCGCTTGCATTATTGTTGCCAGCATAATGGAGACAGTGATCAGGCCGCGCTCAAGAGGGGTAGTGCTCGTAGTGGCTCTGGCTGTCATTTGAGGGAGGCGGCCTCATCGGCCTTGGCAGCGGTTGTTTCTCCTAGCCATCTGAGTGCAGTCTTGATGATTTCGGGCGTTGGACGGATTTGCTCGGTGTCTATCTCAACGGTTGTACTCATGCCGGAGCGGAGCGGAGGATCGTTTTCCTTAGGCATGACCTTAATTCGAACAGGAATTCTCTGGACGACCTTTACCCAGTTACCGGTCGCATTCTGCGGTGGGATTACAGAAAATTCCGCACCGGTAGCTTGGGCGACGCTCTCTACCGTTCCCTGCCATTCCAGATCCGGGTAAGTGTCCACATGGATTATCACTTTCTGATCCGCCATGACATGGGTGAGGTCGGTTTCCTTGAAGTTGGCTTCAATCCAGATATTGCTGTCGGCGACCAGGCTCATAACCGGACTGCTGAATGCGCCATTGCCAATAACTTGTTGCCCGATTTGCGGCGTGTTGCTGGCGATCCCGTCAAACGGAGCGCGCACAATTGTCCGCTCCAGGTTAAGAGCCGCACGTTCCTGTGCCGCCAGGGCCGACTGATAAAGCGCATGCTCTTCAATAGGGATATCCGGATTACCGCCAAGCTGTGCACTAATTTGCGCCAGTTGCTGATTAATGACGAATATCTGCTGCTCCGCAATATCGAGATCATGGCGGGTTGCGTCGAGTTTACTGCGGGAGACAGCACTGGTCGCGATCAGTTTTTCCTGTCGTTCATACTCTTTCTTTGCAAAGGTGATGTTGGTGCGGGCGAGGGTAAGTTCTCCAAGTTTCTGTCGGTACGTCGCCTTGAGGCTGGCAATTTTGTCTTGGGCATTGGCAATCCCGGCTTTCGCCTCAGCCATCGCGATTCTATAGGGGTGATCATTAATTTGGAACAGTATATCGCCCTTGGTGACGCGCTGGTTCTCCTTGATTGAAACCGCGGAAATAAGTCCAGAAACCTCAGCCGCAACCATTACCTTGTCGGCCTTCACATAGGCATTATCTGTTTCAACAAACCGGCCACCTGTAAAATAGATATATCCCCCGACGAGAATCACGACGAGCGGGCCGAGGAGGAGGAGGAAGCTTCGCATCCAGCGGTGTTGACGCCTTGATTTCTTCGGTGATGTCGATGTGATGCTCAGATCGGTAGGGACCTCTGTATTTTCCTGAGCGGATTTAGCTGGATGATCGGAGGCTTCAGGCACGCTTTTAGTCATTTCCGTTTATTTCCGTTTCTTCAACATCTTCTTCGCATAGGCGGTCTTCAGCGGACAGTAAGCTCTGTTTTGCCTGCTGAAGCGCCTTAATCAAATTATCCCGCGCATCTCCTGAAAGCTCAGCCATCGCATCTTCATGGGTCTCCGCCGCTAGTTCCCACATTTGATCCAGCAATGGTTGGACATGGGGCGTGAGGTAAAGCCGGATCGCACGCCTGTCGTCCGGATCTGGGCGGCGCGTGACAAGTCCTGCTTCCTCCAACCGATCAATAAGGCGGGCGAGTGTGATTGGCTGGATTTCAAGCGACTCCGCCAATGTGACCTGTTTGACCCCTTCCTGACGTGAAAGAAAGGCCAGGGCACGCCACTGGGCCAGTGAAAGCCCCAAGCCTTGCGCCCGCCGATTGAAATTTCGCCGCATCAATCGAGAGACGTCATTTACCAGAAAGCCGAGGCTTTCCTCTGGGAGTTTCATTTGCCGGCTCCTTTTTCTGAGGCATACATATAATAAGTAATACTTAGTAAATTTCAATAGGATGTGGGTACAACAAGAAAGGCCCGCCGTGATGTCTCTCACGACGGGCTTTTCTTGATGAAAAATCAGATAGATATTTAGGTTGGGTGTGTTACCCGCTGAGGCATCCGAGCATTCGCGCTTTTTGCCGGACAAGGGCGGCGATCGTATCGATTGTTGGTGTCTCCCGACCGGTAATGGCGCCTAGCTCCTGCACCGCGGTTACAAGGGCATCGACCTCCATCGGGCGGCGACTTTCCATATCAACCAGCATGGATGTCTTGTGCGGACCAACTTTTGAGGACCCTTCGATCCTTTTGTCCACGTCAATGGGGTATTTGACGCCAAGGGCTTCTCCGATGGCCTGGCCTTCCAGCATCATTTTTCGGGCGACTGCGCGGGTGTCCGGATCCGATGTTATCTTGTCCAACGTCTCCCCGGTTAACGCCGAGATGGGGTTGAAGCTGAGATTGCCCCAGAGCTTGACCCAGATATCGGAACGGATATCGGTTCTGACCGGCGCCTTGAGACCGGCGTTGATCAAGAGCCTGGACAGGATTGCAACCCGCTCGGTTCGTTCGCCAGTCGGCTCACCAACAGGGAAACGATCGCCGGCCATTTGGGAAATGACGCCGGGTTCCGTGACTTCTGCTGCCTGATAGATAACCGCGCCAATAGCGCGTTCGGGGCCGATCCCCTCCCAGATTTTACCATCAGGATCGACAGCCTTGACCCGCTGGTTTTCCTGATCGCCCTTTAACCCATAGAAATACCACCAAGGAACGCCATTTTGTGCAGTGACGACTGCTGTTTCGGGACCAAGAAGCGGTTGCAACTTGTCCACGATCCCGCCGACGGAATGCGCCTTCAGGGCAACGATGACATAGTCCTGAGGGCCAAGTTCGGCAGGATCATCGGTTGCCTTGATATTGCTAATCGTAAAGCTCTCGTCCGGACCGTTAATCGTCAGGCCTTTTTCGCGGATAGCGGCTAGATGCGGGCCGCGCGCAATGAGAGAGACTTCCGCATCCCCCTTTCGTGCCAGCAATGCGCCCACCAGACCGCCAATTGCGCCTGCGCCATAGATACAAACTTTCATGTTACTAATCCTAGTTTTTCGGCTAAGCCGATCCGTTGTAATTTTCCTGTTGCGCCTTTTGGAATTTCATCCAGCAGCAATATGCTACGGGGTACCTTGAAGGCGGCAAGGCTTATTGCTGCAAAATCTCTCAGTTCAGCTTCTGTTGCATTGTGGCCGTCTTTGAGGACAATCGCTGCCGCCACGTCCTCGCCAAGCTTTTCATGAGGAAGAGCGAAAGTCACCACTTGATCGACCGCTGGATGGTTCATCAATACCTCATCAACTTCACGTGGGGAAATTTTCTCTCCACCCCGGTTGATGATCTCTTTCAGTCGTCCGGTGATGGTGAGATAACCTTCTGACGTCATTATGCCCTGATCGCCTGTGCGGAACCAACCTTCAGTGAAAGCTTCCGCATTGGCCTTTGGGTTGTTTTCATACCCTGCCGTGACATTCTCTCCCCGGATAACAATCTCTCCAGTCTCGTTGGATTTCAGTATCTTGCCCTCTGCAGACATAATCGCAATTTCGGGGCCCGAGGCAATGCCGACGCTTCCCGGGACGCGCTTTGACGGTGGAAGAGGGTTCGCCGCCATTTGGTGGGACGCTTCGGTCATGCCGTAGGCTTCAATTACCGGGCAATTCCACATTTCCTCTAGTGATGTCATTACCTGCGGAGGAAGAGAGGCGGAAGAGGAACGGATGAAGCGGAGATTTGCATTTTCAATGATTTCTTTATTGCGCGCGCCACGGGAGAGGACGGCCTGATGCATGGTTGGTACGGCCGAGTACCAACTCGGTTTTTCCTCGCCAATCCACCCGAATATCTTCAAGGCATTGAAACCCGGCGTGCAGGTTACATTTGCGCCTGCCCGTAGGGAAGAGAGCACCGCTGCGATCAGTCCATGGATATGAAAGAGCGGCATGATATTGAGGCATTTATCCGCTTGGGTTAGCGTAAGGGAGTGAACAATATTCTGCGCCGAGGCCGTTACATTTCGATGGCTGAGAGGGACGATCTTCGGTCGCGACGTCGTGCCGGATGTATGGAGGATCAGTGCGACATCCCCCGGTTCCGCCGGACCCGGTGACGCTGTTTCACCAATGGTCGATCCTGTTAACTCAAAATAACCGGCAGGTGCGCCCTTTGGCACGGTCAGTTCAATCACCGCTATACCGAGCTTTTGGGCTATATCAATTGCCGGGCTATGGCTTCCCGCTTCAACGAGCAAGGCTTTGGCTTGCAGGTCATTGAGGTAGAATTCAAATTCTTCCGCCTTATAGTCGGGATTGAGCGGGGCTGTAGTCGCGGCGCTGGCGACCGTAACAAAGGCGCTGGCCATTTCAGGGCCATTAGGTAGCACAATTGCTACCCTATCTCCGCGACCAATTCCCAAGTCGTTCAGCTTAACAATAACACGGGCAGCAAGCTCTCTCAGGGCTTTGTAGGGGAGTGGGGCGCGTCCCGGTGCGCCAATGGCGGCCGCATCTTCTCTACCAATTTGTAGAAGCTCGAATATCGTTCTCTCATCCGACATGGAGGTTGCCTCCCTTCTTGAATGGAGGGCGCGAAATTACGCCTCGATTGCGGGCAATCTTTCGCGTAGCTCGTTCTTGGCAATTTTTTCAAGCGTTGATCGCGGAAAATCATCCAGGATAATAACATCTCTTACAACTTTGAAATCGGCAAGGTTCTTCTTACAGACGCCTATGATTGCGTCCTTCAGGTCGTCTGGTGCAGTGACTTTCGGAATGACGAAAACAACGGGCACTTCATCCAGCATACTGTGCTTTTGCCCCACAACAGCGCATTCCTGGATCCAGCCGGTTTCCATCACCACAGTTTCGATTTCAGATGCAGCGACATTTTCAGCCCCGATTTTCAGCATATCCTTTTCACGATCCCCGAAAAAGAGATCGCCATTTTCATCCATCCGGACGTAATCGCCGGTTTCAAACCAGCCGTCTGCATCAAAGGATTTTGCATTGGCCTCAGGGTTGCGGAAATACTCCTTGAACATGCTTACACCGCGGATCCCGCGGATATAGAGAAGACCTCGCTCTCCCGGTTTGACATGGTTCCCGTCGGGATCGCGAATATCTATACTAAATCCCGGCGATACGCGTCCAATGCCGACCGCCGGGCCAGCATGATCCATGTCACTAACGATACCTTGCGTGATGGTTTCCGTCATGCCCCACCAGCCCAGGGTCTTGATGCCATATGTTTCTTCGACAAGAGGAATCCGTATTCCTGTGCCCCAGAACCGGAAGCTGTGATCCGGCGGCGGGTCCTGCGAGAGCAGGGCACTCACGCAGAAACGTATGGTTGACGCCCAAGTGCATTTATTTCGCCGTGCCACATCCCAGAAGCGGGAAGCGGAGAACTTTGGTTGTATAACAATCGTGCCGCCGATCCACAGGGTGCTCAGCATGGAGTAGGACTGCGCATTTGTGTGGAAGAGGGGGAGAAAGGCGATACAGACATCCTCATGACGAAGTCGCATATGCGCAACATTCATCTGCGCGCCCCAGATTGCATTTGCGTGAGTCCAGAGCACAGCTTTGGGCCTTGATGTGGTGCCGGAGGTAAACTGCACGCCAAGATCCGCAAAGGGCTCTGCGTTGCGCGCCGGGCAGGGAGCCGTCTCTGCCAGCAGGTTGGCGAAAGGAATATGGGGTACTTCATCAGGAATATTGGCCGGCGCCCCCGCGTCATTATCGGTAACAGCGAGAAATTTTATACGAGGCGCCGAGCTCGACACGAGCTTGGCGTATGAGGGTTGAGTGATAGCGGCGACAATATTTGCATGTTCGGCGAAATAGACCACGTCCCGGGCGACAGAGCGGGTGTTGGTGGAGACGGCAACGGCGCCGATATGGGCGCAGGCAAACCAGGAAATCAGGAATTCTGGGCTGTTATCCAGATGAATCAAGACTTTGTCACCGAAGGCGACACCATTTTTAACTAGGCCCGCGGCGACCTGTTCCACCAGCGCGCTAAACCCGGCATAGGTGAACGTCTGGCTTTTACCATCAAACGGCTCCCAGATAATGAAAGGCTTTTCGGGACAACGCTCAACCCACTGGCGGAGAAGCCACGGGATGTCCCGGCCTTCGATCATGGATTTATGGGATTGTTCAATTGCCTCTATGATACTCATTTCTCACCTGCCTTTTTATTATTTTTCCAGATCATAAAAAGGAAACCGGTTGAATGCCAGCCTCACGTTACTGTTGCTAATATTTTCCGCAATAAAAATGATCCAAACAAGCGGTCAGCGCGTAATTAATTGTGTATCTATAATAACCGGAGCTGGCGCATGACCGATAAAATTTCCAGTAGAGTATGTACGCATATCTTTGAAGGAACGGCCGCAATGCTCTTCCTTATGGTCGCGATCTGGCCGACAGTTTCCTCGGCGTCAACAGAAAGCATGGCAGATCCCTTGGCAATTTATGGCGAACGACATGAATTTTCTGTCCTTCGTGACGGTATCCCTGTCGGAAAGCATTTGATCTCCTTTCAGCAAACTGGGGAGGCTGTTCATGTGGACAGTTTCTTCAACGTGGAAGTTAAATTTCTGGGCATTTCCCTATACCGTTTCGACTATCAGAGCGAGGCTATCTGGAAAGAGGGTAAGTTACAGACCATTGACGTCAAAATTGATGACGATGGAACAAGTATGGAAATAAAAGGGAAGCGTCAGCCTGATAAATTTATCATAAATGGTGAGGCCCGTGAGATCGCTCACGGTGCCGATATATATCCGACCAATCACTGGAACAGTGGTATTGTTGGTCAATCGCAAATTCTTAACACGCTGACCGGAAAAGTAAATAATGTCGCTATTACCAAAACCGGTGAGGAGACGGTTGCAGTACGCGGGGGAACTGTGCGCGCAAGTCGTTATGTATATGATGGCGAACTAAAGATTATTTCCTGGTATGACCGTAGGGGACGTTGGGTCAAAATGGAATTCAAGGCAAAGGATAACTCCGATATGGTTTACTTTTGCGAAACCTGTCCAGTGGAGATTGGATCGAGGGAATGAAAGACCAAGCCGTATGGATTGTCGGTGGCAGTAGCGGGATCGGCCGGGAGGTCGCCCGGCAATATGCAGAAAAAGGGACAGAGGTTGTGGTCAGTGCGCGGGGCGAAGAAAAGCTCGCTGAAACTGTTGCGCTTAAACCCGACCTGATAAAATCCCTGCCACTCGATATTACGGATGAGACCTCCGTCAGGTTGGCGACATATAAGCTCTACGCTAACGGGAACGGACCCAGGACCGTTATTCTGAATGCCGGAACATATGAACCGATGTCTTTTGATCATTTCTCCGGTGATAAAGCAATGCAGGTGATGAACGTGAACTACTTTGGCGTTGTCCGGGTGATTGAGCGTATCCTGCCGTATTTTATCGAAGATCAGGTTGGTAAAATTGTCATCGTCGCATCGGTTGCTGGATATCAGGGGTTGCCACTCGCGCTTGCTTACGGGCCGTCGAAAGCAGCGCTGATCAACCTCAGCGAGGCTTTGAGGGTGGAGCTTACGGGAAGCGGCGTCACCGTTCAGCTTGTAAATCCGGGATTTGTTAAAACACCATTGACCGCCGGGAATAAGTTCCCCATGCCATTCCTGATGGAGGTGGAGGCCGCGGCGGAACGCATGATCCGCGGGATAGACAGTAATGCGTTTGAAGTCACCTTTCCGCGGCGTTTTGCGTATATTCTAAAATTCGTGCGAATGTTGCCCTATTGGATTTCGCTCCCCTTAATCCGCAAAGGAACGCGTGGATGACGGTCTTAAAGACGCATCAGCCTCGGCTTAGCGCTTATATTAAGTATTTCGAGACATTGACTCCCGAGACAGTCGATGATCTTGATATGTTGGTGCGTGAAGATTTTATCTTTGAAGATCCGTTTAATCGCCTCACTAGCCGAAGCGACGCCAAACGACTGTTTCGGCAGATGTTTTTGGAAATGGATAGCCCTGCCTTCAAGATCAGCGCGAGCTATTGGAATGAGAGCGGGCAGTCCGCCATTCTGAAATGGCGATTTGCAGCTGAGGTGCACAAGATTGGCAAGCTTGATTTCGAAGGTTTGTCGGAAGTTTGTTTCGATGACGCCGGCTTGATTCTCAGCCATGTCGATCACTGGGATGCGGCGTCACACTTTTATGAGAAACTTCCCGTTCTCGGTGTAATTTTGCGAATGATCAGGGGGAAACTCCGTCTTTCTTGAAGAAGAGTGTGATTGTTCCAATCGTAAAGCCCCAGCGGCTGACCGTTGCCCGATTGATTATCACATCTCCCGGCTGGCGGTATAACCAGTCGTTAAAAGTAACACGCCATACATCCTCGCCGACTTTCAGGTCCATGTCATAGCGCCAATTGAGTGCGTTGCCATAAAGTACGCCTTTTGCCGAGCCAATAACATCGCCCGCCGTACCCGTGTAGTTATGCTCATCCTCGCGCTGTATAGTCCAGACCCGCCGGTCTGTTTCGCCATCGCGGTAGAGGAAATACTCATCCAGAGTCAGGGTATCCCCGTCGACTTTGCCATCAATCGTAACTTCAAACTGGCGGCGGAGATTGCCGAAGCGATCCTCGAAAATACCCCAGGCTAATGTCCGGCCTTCAAAATAGTCAAAGAGTTCTAGAGCAGGGGTGGTCTCCGCAAATTGTTCCGCCTTCATCCCGCTACACCCCGCTATAAATGCCAGGATCAATCCTACCAACGCGCCTCTGATCATGCTGTCCTCGCTCGGTTAAGATGGCGATCAGTTGCGCTGTTTGAGCCGTTTATTGATCGCTTGCTGCTGCCGGGCGGTAAGGGGGTATCCCCACATTAGCGCCACAGCCATTATCTTTAATACGGCGGGAAGCCAGCCATAGATCACTGCAAGTTGGAATGGGTCTATTTTTGTATCCGTGGACGATTGGCCCATTTCGCTTTGCCCGAGGATCATAAAGGCAGCGGCAACGCCAAGACCGAGGGAAAGTTTAGTTGCCATGCTCCATAGAGCGAACAGGACTGAGGACCTGTCACGGTTATTAAGATAATTATCCCAGTCAGCAACGTCGGACTGCATCGCAGGCGGTAGCGCGAGATCAGCGCCGAGTGCAAAGCCAGTGACCAGGCAAATAAGGCCAAAGAAAAGGATATCTCCTGCGCCGATCAACGGCACTGTTAAAAACGCAAGGCAGGCGAATGACATGGCAATGCCCCAGCTTCGATGCTTGCCGAAACGCGTACTCAGCCACATCCAGAGCGGAATGCCGAGAATTCCCGACAGAAAATAGATAAACAGGAGGTAAGAGTTATATGCCTCTGGCAATTCAAGGACATGGGAAATAAACAGCGGGAAACAAGCGGTGGCGATGCCGATGGAAAGACCGCTCAGAAACCAGGCTGTCAACAACCGGAAAAAGAGCTTGTTTTTCTTGAGGCCGGAGAGAATTTTCTGGAACTTAAGCGGCGGTAGGGAGAGTCGGCTGGCCGGTAGACTGAGAAGCGCGGGAAAGGCGATGATCCCGCAGCCAATGACAAAAATAGCGGCATAGGCAAGCTGATCCGGGGCGCTATCGCCAGCAGTGGCGACGAGGAAAAGGCTCAGGGCCAGAATGCCAACAAGTCCGGAAACTTCCCGTGCGGCGCTGAGATTGACGCGAGTGTGGTAATTACCGGATAGCTCCACCGTCCAGGCGAGGTAGGGTATCTGTACAATGGTCCAGCCGAGCAATAATAATCCATAGTAAACGAAGAGATAAATGTCTCCCGCAGCTTCAGGCGGTGTAAAAAGGTTATAAAGGGCAATGCCGGAAATCACCGCCCCGAAACCAATCTGGATTTTCCTTCCCAGCCGCCATCTACGGATGTAATCGGAAAGCCAGCCGACAATTGGATCGCTGATCACATCGGTAATCCGCACCAGGAGCAGGATAAAGCCGGTTTGGGCAAGGCCAAGCCCCACTGTTTCTGCATAGAAAGCGGGCAGAAGAACAAAGGCCGGGATCAGCGGCATTGCCATCACTGCACCGGGCAGGGCGTAGAACAGCAATGCCCGGCGAGGGAACTCAGCGGAGTTCAAAGATGACAACATCTATGGATTTCTGGCGAAAGCCCGCCTCACAATATTGAAGATAAAATTCCCACATGCGCTTGAAGCGCAGATCAAAGCCGAGTGGTTCTATCCGCGGCCATTCCGCAAGGAATTTTTCTTTCCAGAGCTTGAGCGTTGTCGCATAGTCACCGCCGAATTCTTCCCGGACACAGGCCGTTAGCCCATTCCTTGCCGCGGCTTCAATAAAGGCGGACTTGGAGGGAAGCTGTCCGCCCGGAAAGATGTAGCGCTGAATGAAATCGGCGGAGTTTCGATATTGACGGTACCGCTTCTCATCAATTGTAATAACTTGAACCGCAGCCTTCCCTCCGGCTTTCAGATTACGTTTGATTGTCGAGAAATAGCTGTCCCAGTTTTCTTCCCCGACAGCCTCAAACATCTCGATGGAAACGATCGCATCAAAGCGACCCTTCTGATCGCGATAGTCCCTGAAATGGAATTTTGCCTGATTCTGCAGGCCTAACCGATCTGACTGGGTCTTTGAAAAGGCCAGCTGTTCCTCGGAAAGCGTTATTCCTTCAACCTTGGCACCATATTCCTGTGCGGCAAGGGTAGCAAATCCCCCCCAGCCACAGCCAATTTCAAGAACGGTCATATTCTCCGCGATGCCTGCGAGGTTAGCAATACGGCGATATTTCTGGCGTTGCGCTTCGGCGAGTGATTGACCTTCCTCGGTGAACAGGGCCGCCGAATAGGTCATGGTTTCATCCAGCCAACGACAATAGAAACTATTTCCGAGGTCGTAGTGATACGCGATGTTTCGCCGGCTCCCCGCTCGACTGTTACGGGCACGCAGATGTCGCAGAAAATTGACAAAGCCCGAAAGCCACTTACCAATCATCGCCGATTTGAGATCCTTTTCATTGAGCAGCGCCAGCTCAATCAAAGTGGTTACATCCGGGCTCGTCCAGTCTCCATCCATATAGCTTTCGCCAAGGCCGATATCCCCGGATTTCAGGATGCGTTTGGCTGCTCTGCTGCGATGTAAAATCACCGTGGCAGCTGGTGCCCCGACGTTTGCAGGGCCGAATTTGAGCTTTTCGCCATTCGGCAAAATTAGCGTCAGCTGCCCGACCGTCATCTGGGAAAGCCCAATCGTAAGTGCCTTGATCCAGGCATCGGTCAAATGCGGTAAAGTCGCGACCAAATCCTGCGTTCTACTGGCGATTATGTCAGTTTGCGGGGTGGTATCGGTCATTTATTTCTCCTGACGTTTTCCGATTAGGGATGGTTTGGCCAGAACTGGCTTGCGCGCCTTCTTTTCCGGACGGTCCACGAGCTTCAAGCCTTTTAACCAAAGTTTCAGTGCTTCCCAGTGGATACCGGCAATGACCTTGAGACTATTGAAAGGAAATCTCGCGATTGCCCAGCCAAGGTTGTGGCTGTTGAGCGGGCTGCGCTGGCCAACGAAGGATGCGTTCATAATAGGTTTGCCGTCATGAAACTGCCGTATGGAAAGCGCAACCGTTTCACGCGGCGGCAGGACAGAGAATTGATAACGGCAATTCATAGGCATGAAGGGGGATACATAAAACTCCTTGCTGCAAGCCTGCGTCATTACGCCTTTTGAATTAGCCAGACCGGCAGGGAGGACATAGCTATGTTTTTCGCCAAATGTATTGCTGACATCATAGACGAGAGCGACAAGATTATCCTCTGAATCGTAACAATAAAACGTGCTGAGTGGGTTGAAGGCAAACCCGAAAATACGCGGGATGCAAAGCAGGCGTACGGACTTGACAGGGGTGCTTAGTCCACTTTGCATTACCTTTTCAAGAATACTGGCTTTCAAGTCATTTGGGGCGCCATCGCCAAAGTCTTTCGTGAAAAAAGAGACGAGGTTGCGTTTGTTGACTGAGAGAAAGGGAATGCGGCGTGCGAGTTGGCTCAACTCATCAAGATCAAGGAGCAGATAGAAAACCCTGTAGTCAAAATGGTGGCCGACGGGTTGAAGGCGCCGGTGGGTTACCATTCCATTATAAAGCATGCTTTTTTGCATCGGCTTTAAGCAACTTTCGCAAATGATGCGCCGGTTGCATCTTTCGGCAAGTAAATGCGTGAACGTGACGCGTCTACCTGCCAGGGACGCAGATCACCGCCCAATGCCTCCGCAACTGCAAGGCCGGACTGAATGCCGTCTTCATGAAAACCGTATCCGAAATAGCTACCACAAAACCAGAGGTTTTTTTGCCCCTGCAGGTTCCATAACATCTTCTGTGCGGCGATCGCCGCGTTATCAAACAAAGGGTGATCGTAAGGGAAGCTTCGCAAGACGGAGCCGTCTTTTGGTTCAATTGCGGGGTTCAGGGTGACGAAATAATCCTTGTCTGACTTAAGGTTTTGTAACCGGTTCATCCAATAGGTAACGGAAAGATCCTCTTTCCCGGCATCCTTGTTGGTGGCGCCCAAATAGTTCCAACTTGCCCAAGCCTTGCGCCGTTTGGGCATAAGCGACGCATCACAATGCAGGATTGCAAGGTTTTTCTCATAGGCAAAGGATCCAAGAAGTTTTTTATGCGCTGGCGTTGGATCCGCGATAAGGGCGAGAGCTTGATCCGCGTGGGTTGCAAAAAGCGCATCGTCAAATTGCTGAATATGGCCATTTCTGCATTCCACAAGCACGCCGGACTTGTCAGTATGGACCGCGGCAACCGAGCTGTTTAGGCGGACAGCCCCGGCAAGAATATCGCCAATACGGTCAACATACTGTCGGCTGCCGCCTGTAACAGTTCGCCACTCTGGCCGATCCGAAATTTGCAATAGTCCATGATTTTGACAAAAACGGATAAAGGCGGCGGCGGGATAATCAAGCATATCCTCTGTCGGGGTTGACCAGATCGCGGCCCCCATTGGCAGTAAATGATTATGGATAAAAGCGCGCCCATAACCGCCAGACCTGAGAAGTTCTCTCAACGTCCAATGTTCTGTCGCGGCATGTTCCAGAACAGACGGTGCGTTGCGGTAGAATTTCAGAATATCCCTTATCATACCCCAGTATGCGGGTTTGAGCAGGTTTGCTTTCTGGGCAAACAGGCCCGCCAACGACGTTCCCGCATACTCAAGCCGGCCACCATCAAGAGATGCGCTGAACGACATTTCTGTCGGCTGGGTGGAGATGTCAAGATGCTCGAAAAACGCGACAAGATTTGGATAGTTCAGTTGGTTATAAACAATAAAACCGGTATCAATGAACTGGCCGTCAACCTCAACTGTGTTGCTGTGGCCGCCCAGGCGATCATCTTTCTCGAAAAGGGTAACGTCGTGGTTCTGCGACAACAGCCACGCCGCGGACAATCCAGAAATACCACTCCCGATTACTGCAATTTTTTTCATTAATCCATCCGCCATTATCTATTGGATACATTGAGATACGCAGTAAAATCCTGGATGGATCACAAAAAATCTTACGCCAAATGATCCGATTATCAATTTTAAACGTAATAAGGTACACTGACGTGGAACATACTGTGGTTGTAACGACTCATAAAGGCAAGCATGACCTCACCGGACGGTAGCAGGCAGGGCAGGGCAGGAACACGTGCACTCCCGGAAGATCTCGACAGGGATCTGATGGCAGTTGGTCTTGAACAGGACCCGACGGCTTTTCGGCGTTTGTTTGCCGATCTTGCACCGAGACTGAAGTTTTTTTTGATTAAAGGCGGCATGATTGAAAGTGCTGCCGAGGATGTCCTTCAGGAAACAATGATGAAGGTCTGGCGAAAGGCAGGTCTTTTCGACAGCTCCAAGGCATCCGCCTCAACTTGGGTTTATACGATTGCGCGAAATGTCAGGATTGATCGGCTGCGAAAGGAAAATCGCCCAGAGCCTGACCCGGAAGATCCTTGTTATGTTTCAGAGGCTCCGGAAACCGGTGAACAGGCGGTCAGCCGAAAACAGGATAGAGAACGCATTCAAAAGGCGATGGCTTTGCTGCCGCCGGAACAGATGACAATTATTAAAATGTCTTTTTTTGATGAAAAATCGCACGGAGAAATTGCCGAGACGCTGGATATTCCCCTCGGTACCGTAAAGTCGAGAATACGTCTGGCTTTCGGAAAAATTCGTGCGGAATTGGAGGTCTTGTAATGAGTATACGGCATCATATCGGCGATGATACGCTGATGGCATATGTCAATGGAACACTGGCGGAGTCGCTATCTGTGGTTGTGGCCACTCATCTGGCGATATGTCCCAAGTGCCGGAAAAGCGCAGAATTAATGGAGGATATGGCCGGGTTATTACTGATGGAAACGGAAACGGCATCTCTTTCGGCGGCGGAAGAGGCGATGGCGGAGACGATTCCCGTTGGCGTATTACAGGAAGATCGTATCCTGGATCGTCCCAAGAAGACGCAAGGGTATTCAAATACGGGCGTACCAATGCCGTTGGCCGATCGCATGCCAGCCGCGCTCGATGATATTCCTTGGCGAACATTGATCCCCGGTATTAGCCATTATCCCCTGCCCAGAACCGGATCAAGCAAGGAGAAGGGTACGTTACGACTGCTTAAAATTGCCCCGGGAAAAACCATGCCGGAACACAGCCATACGGGTCAGGAACTTACGCTTATTCTTCGCGGCTCCTATATTGATGACCTCGGTCGCTTTCAGGCGGGAGATTTGGCCGACCTCGACAGTGATACCCTTCATCAGCCGGTAGCAGACACGGCGGAGGATTGCATCTGCCTGATAGCAACCAACGCCCCGCTGAAGTTTTCCGGCTTTTTCAGTCGGCTTTTGCAGCCTGTATTCGGGATATAGGCGTCATAAACGGTAATCGGTTCAGATATATATGTCATGCTTGGCCTTGCAAAAGATAGCATGCTGACTTTGTTTTATCAGGGTCAGTATATCTGCTGACGATTAAACTAGGCTCCAATTTTTTGTTGCGTAAGTAAATTGTGGGCTAACACCGCCGCACAGTCTGTGACCTGACCACAACCGGGTTTTTATTTTTCCTGCTGCGGTTGCGTGCTTTCCAGCAGTTCTAAAGGAATCCTGCGAGGGGATACTTAGGGTCTACCTGACATTGATTCTAAAATATCAGTTTCGCCCTAGCAATCCATCTTCAAGAGTTGTAAATCTTTTGCAGCCCGAAGGCCCGACCGGGGAATTGGGCATCGATTTTACAGCCTTTGGAAGGACGAAAGTGATGAAAAAGTTTTTTTATGTGGCGATGGTGGCCGCGCTCGCCATTTTAGTCAGCGGGTGTATGGGACGTATAGAACCGGTCTATAATGCCGAAGCAAATCCGATTCCGGTCAAGCTTCAAGAAGGGTCGATGGAAAATATCGGTACAATTATCCAGACATCCGCCATCAATCGTGGCTGGATTGTCAATGATGTCGAGCCAGGCAAGATGAAAGCGACATTACACAATCGTACTCATGTGGCTGTCATTGAAATCACCTATACCAAGACAGATTACTCAATCAACTATGTTTCCAGCGATGATCTGCTGTATGATGGGTCGAAAATCCACAGGAACTATAATAAATGGATCCGTACCTTGCAGAATGACATAAATAAGAACCTGAACGTCGCCGCTCTCCAGGTATAAGGACGATAGGTGAAGAGCGGAATTCCCTTTACAGTTCGGCGATGGTCTGCCTGGGCACCATCACTCGACGGGCCCGAGGCATGGCAGCAGTGGGCCCGCGGTGAAGCTGATATTCCGGTGGGGGAGGTTACGCCAGATGTCCGTGATCTCCCGGCCGGACTGCGTCGGCGTCTATCACGATTGGGTAAAATTGCACTTCGCGTTGCGATGGATGTCGAGCCAGAAGAGAATTCTCGTGTCGTTTTCAGTTCCCGCAATGGCAATGTCAACGAGATGCTATCGTTGCTGCAAAGTCTTGCGGTGGAGGAGCCCATTTCCCCCACAGGATTTGGCATGTCGGTTCATAATTCCCTTGCGGGAATGCTTTCCATCGTTCGTAAAAATCGCGCGGCGCAAACGGCAATTGCTGCGGGTGGGGAAAGTTTGTGTCTGGGGCTGATAGAAGCGTTGGCCTGCCTTAATGAGGATCCATCATCACCGGTTCTCTTGCTGCATGCGGATGAAACACTCCCTGATTTCTATGCACCCTTTCAGGATCGGGAAGTCCCCGTTTGTGCATTGGCTCTGGTCATCGATGCGGCGGCGCAAGGCGAGGGGGCTTACTCCTTCGGATTTTCCGGAACACAGACGCGGGACATGCCGGGCGACCCGATGACAAGCTTTATCCGCTTCCTGTTGCGGGGGGAGACCAACTGGAACTGGTCCGGCGCGGAGGGTGACTGGTGGTGCAGACGTCATGCTTGAACGGTTGAATTATGTCTGGCGCTTGATCGGGACGGGGCTTGCCTTTGCCTTCTTCGGTCTCGGCGGTATTTTTATGACAGTCTTTGTTTTTACATCCATTGCATTCTTCACCAGGGATGAAGCATTGCGCATTCGGCGGGTGAGAAAATCCATTTATTACGCCTTCCGTGTTTTCGTATATTTGCTTCGGGTTGGCGGCATTATCGATTCCCGTTTTCACGATACGGATAGACTGAAGGATGTACGCGGCGCTCTTATTGTTGCCAATCATCCTTCCTTGCTGGATACGGTCTTTTTGATGTCGCGGATGCCCGATGTACAATGCATTGTCAAACATGAGCTTTGGGATAATATCTACCTTGGCGGAGTGATGCGCGCGGCGGGCTACATCCGCAATGATGGCGATGCAGAAAAGATGCTGGCGCAATGCGAAAAAGCATTGAAAAATGGGCAGAATATTCTGGTTTTTCCTGAAGGGACGCGGTCGGTGCCCGGGCAGGCGCTTAAATTCCAGCGGGGCTTCGCCAATATTGCGACGCATTTCAGCGCCCCGATCCAACTCGTCACCATAATATGCAAACCGTCAACCTTAACGAAAGGAAGTCCGTGGTATGCTATCCCGCCGCATCAGGCTTGCTTTGATATAACCTTTAACGAACAACTGGACATGACGGACTATCTAAGGCATGAACCGAGATCATTAAAAGTACGCAAGCTAACGCGCGAACTGGAGCAGTACTATATTGGAAAACTCTGTAATGAATGATTTTGAACTGGAAATTAAGAAACTGGTGATTAAGACCCTCAACCTAGAGGATATTACACCCGAGGAGATCGACAGCGAGGAGCGCCTGTTCGTTGATGGATTGGGTCTTGATTCAATTGATGCGTTGGAATTAGGAGTCGCCATTCAGAAATCCTATGGCATTAAAATTAACGCCAAGAATGATGATTTGAAAGAGCATTTCGCTTCCGTGCGAAGTCTCGCCCGCTTCATTACATCCGAAAGGAAGGAGCTGGGCGCATGACCCGCGACGAGATTTACGAAAAGCTCCATGAATATCTGGAAGATATGTTTGAAGTTCCTCCGGAGTTAATCACCGAAGAGGCACAGCTTTATGACGACCTGGATCTGGACAGCATCGATGCGGTGGATCTGGTGGTCAAGTTGCAGGATCTGACAGGAAAGAAAATACCGCCTGACGAATTCCGGACAGTACGCTCAGTAGGTGACGTGGTGGACCGGGTCCATGCTCTCTTGGCGGCATAAATTTCGGCTGCTGGACCTTCTGCTTGTCCTTATTGGACTGGCCTATCCATTCGTCGTTTATTTCGGACTTATGAAATTTTCCCCACTGGCCGTGGGCAGCGCATTGATAGCCTTTCTGATCTTGCGATTATTACTTCGCCGCAAGCAATCAGGACGAAAGCCTGAATTCTGGATTTATCCGGTTATCCTTGGTGTTATTACGGTTCTTTTGATCGTAAATGACATGTTGGCGATCAAGGTATATCCGGTGTTAATTAGCCTTTCGTTCGCGGGGGTTTTCGGTTTTTCCCTGATTTACCCACCTACGATAATCGAACGTTTTGCCAGAAGAATGGAAGGCGAGCTTGACGCGCGGGCCATTGTCTATACGCGTCATGTAACAGTGGCCTGGATCGTTTTTTTTCTTCTTAATGCGGCCGTCTCGCTCTGGACCGCGCTGTATGCCCATCTGGCGATATGGACGCTTTATAACGGGTTTATTTCCTATCTATTGATCGGTCTTATGTTTGGCGGTGAATTTGTCCTTCGCCAGTTCGTAAAACGAAAAAAAGTGAGTTGAGAGTTGTTTATTCCCATATCGAAGCTGCTGATTTCTGATCGTGCTGGGGATACACCCGTTGCCCGGATTTCCGGTGAGGATCGCAGCTTTGCTGACTTGACAGCCGAAATCGCACATTTGTGCCTGCACATCAGGAGCCGGGGTGTAAATCAGGTCGTTCTTGCAACAAAGAGCAGCTACGCCTTTGTGTGCGGCATGCTGGCAGCCTTTCAAACCGATTGCCGAATTATCGTGCCGCCAAATGCACTTCCCGGAATGCTCACGCATTTTGTTAAAATGGAATGTCCGCTTATGTCCGATATTTGCGATATCGGGGATGACAACCAGATAGTAATTGATGGCAAATCAGGTGTTGAACCAACTTTCAAGGAACTCGATCCTGACCAATGCTATCTTGATTTTTACACGTCTGGATCCACGGGCCAACCCAAACGCGTTCCGAAAAGCCTTGCTCAGATCGAGAATGAGTTGATCGTTCTTGATCAGATATTCGGCGCAAAGCTTAACGGTGCTGCGACACTAGGCACTGTCAGCCACCAGCATATTTTTGGGCTTTACTTTAAATGTCTGTTACCGCTTTGCGAAGGACGGGTGTTTTTCCCCGAAATATTTGAGATTTGGGAAGAATTGCTTGCCGCTGCGCCGCCCCGGTCCTGTTTCGTCTCCAGCCCGGCGCATCTGACCCGTATTCCGCCGTTTGATCCGTTGCCTCATGAAGAAAGGACGCCTGTGATATTTACGGCTGGCGGTCCTTTGCCCTTTGAAGCCGCGCAAGATGCCTCTGTAAAATTCGGAACCCTGCCAACGGAAATTTTTGGAAGTACGGAAACCGGGGGTGTCGCCCACCGTCAACAGAAAGACCCGCGCACACCTTTTACGCCATTACCTGGCGTGCAAACCCGGATCGATACGCAGCAGTTGCTTAGTGTGAAATCGATTTATACCGACGGTGCAGACTGGGATGTCACGAATGATATTGTTGAGTTGCTGGAGGATGGAAGCTTTATACTGGCAGGGCGTGCCAATCAGTTCGTCAAGATTGAGGGGAAACGCATTTCCCTGATCGAAGTTGAAAAATACCTGATCCAGTCTGACTATGTAAGGGATGCCGCTGTGTTTATCCTCAAGGAAGATCGGGCAACCCTTGTCGCAGTAGTAGAGTTATCCGCGCCCGGTTGGCAGCGACATCAGGAAATCGGGGGCTTTCGCCTGAACCGAATTTTGCGACGGGAACTGTCACCCTATCTGGAGAATGCTGCGCTGCCACGGCGCTGGCGTTTTGTGGGGCGGTTGCCGATCAATGCACAGGGAAAACGACAGCAGGCCTCTCTCGATGAATTATTTGCGAGCGAAGAAGGGGCAGACTAAACTGTGCCGGTTATGACAGAATTCTCCAATATAAAATGGTCTGATAGCCGCACTCTTCCGGACATCCGCGCGGAACAGCTTGATGGTGATATCGTCGAATTGGAACTTTTCGCAAATGCCGACCTATTCCAGTTCCAGGGACATTTTCCGGAGGAGCCGGTGCTTCCCGGTGTCGCGCAAATTGACTGGGCGGCAGTTTTTGCGCGAAAATATTTTGATATTACGGGCAATTTTACGCGTCTTGGCCAACTCAAATTTTCAAGGCTTATCGTTGCGGGAGCGCTACTTCGGCTCCGACTAGAATGGCACCGGGAGAAAGGGCGGCTCCACTTTGCCTATCACGAGGGCAGTGAAAAATGTTCGTCGGGCTTTTTTGAACTGACGGATCTATGAGTTTTTCCCTTGCGGCGATAGTCCCGAGCTATAATCACTACCGCCATATCGCGACGGTGGTCGATGCCTTGCAGGCGCATGGCCTTCGGATATTCATAATTGATGACGGCAGTCAGGAGCCGGCGAAGTCTGCTTTGGCGCAATTTGATGATCCGGCGCAGGGCATAACCCTTCATCGTCAGCCGGAGAATGGCGGCAAGGGGGCGGCAGTGATGGCGGGGTTTCGCCTGGCCGCTGATGAAGGTTATACGCATGTCTTGCAAATTGACGCAGATGGGCAGCATGATCTTGAGGCCCTGCCAGCGCTGATCCAGCTAGCGGAGATTCACCCCGAAGCGCTCATCAGTGGCCAGCCGATCTATGATGAGACAGTTCCGGTCTTGCGGAAGTTTGCACGATGGATCACTCATGTGTGGGTCTGGATCGAGACGCTCTCGACCGTCATTACCGATAGCATGTGCGGTTATCGGATATATCCATTGCGGGCTGCAGTCGACATCATAGATCGCGAAACAGTCGGTTATTACATGGATTTTGACACGGAGATCATGGTGCGGATGTACTGGCGGGGCACGCCGGTCCGGATGCTGCCGATCCATGTGACCTATCCGGAGGATAATATCTCCAACTTTCGGCTCGGTGCAGATAACTGGCTAATTACCAAAATGCATACTCGGCTAGTGTTTGGCATGTTGCGCCGATTGCCGAAGTTTCCATTTAATCGCAAAGAAGATAGCCGTAGCCTAAGTCATTGGGGGCGTATTAATGAGCGCGGTGCCACTCTTGGTCTGAAAATCCTTTTCTCGATATACCGAATTGCCGGGCGCCGGATTTGCTGGTATGCGATGCAACCGGTTCTGCTTTATTTTTTTGCAACCGGACGGGAGCAACGGGAAGCTTCTCGCATCTATTGGCGCCGCCTTTACCTTGCGCGAGGAGAGGATCGGGAACCAAGCCTGTTGGATATTTGGCGACATTACCGTTCCTTTGCTGCGATGGCCCTTGATAAATTGGCCGCCTGGCTTGGCACTATCCAAATCAACGATATTTTTAGTGAAGATCTGGCCTCGCTCGATGCATTGGCAAATCGTAAACCTGGCATCATGGTTGTGACTTCACACTTGGGAAATGTCGATATCCTGCGTGCCGTCGGGGCGGCACGTGGCATTAAAAACATTACTGTTTTCGCTCACACGCGCAATGCCGTGCGGTTTACCAACATATTGAGTAAGGCTAATCCGGCTGCAACCGTAGATATTATGGAAGTACAGGACATCGGCCCTGCGACGCTGATTGAACTTCAAGAGAAACTAGCAGCGGGTAACTGGGTCGTTATTGCGGGAGACAGAATCCCTCTTGAGGGAAGTAAGCGGATCCGGATGCTTGACTTTTTAGGAGCACCTGCCCCCTTTTCTGAAGGGGGCTGGTTAATCGCGGCATTGCTCGGGAGCCCGGTCTATGCGCTTCATTGCTTGCGCGACGGTGAAAAATTCCGCATCCTTTTTGACAAAATCACTGATCGCGTCAATCGACCAAGGCCGCCCAAAGACGGCCTTGAAGCGCCAATGACAGAATATGTAAGGATCTTGCAGGAAAATTGTCAAAAATATCCGGATCAGTGGTACAATTTCTATGATTTCTGGGCCGTTCCAGAACAAATAAACATGCCAGATAAAAAGCATGAGGAAACAACATGATATCGGCGGATATTACGGTAAAGAGTCAATTCTATGATCTCGATCCGATGGGGATTGTGTGGCATGGAAACTATGCCCGGTTTTTTGAGCAGGCCCGCTGCGCCCTCCTTGACAAATTGGATTTCAATTATGAGCAGATGAACGATAGCGGTTTTGCCTGGCCGATTGTTGATATGCGCATCAAGTATATCCGCCCGATCCGCTTTGCTCAGGAAGTCAAGGTGACCGCCACTCTCGTTGAATATGAAAATCGACTTAAAATTCAATATCAGATCACGGATGCGACTACAGAGGAGAGGTTGACTCGGGGATTTACAATTCAGGTAGCGATTGATAAGAATTCGGAGGAAATGTTATTCCAGTCTCCATCAATTCTATACCGAAAAGTTGAAGCCCTGTTGTGCTAAAATCGCTCCTTTTTATGATATCTGTTGTGATAGTGGTGGCTACAGGTTCAGCCCGGGCAGTGCCAATTACACTCTCAGATGGAGAAGCGTTGATGGGACGCTTCGAGCAAGCTCGATATCTGCGGGGATTTGACAAGCCAATCGTGTCCGAAGGCGAGTTTTTCCTGCTGCCGGGATCGGCGTTAATCTGGCAAACCGAAAAGCCGTTTTTCAGCAGGATGGTCATTGATGATGAAGGGCTGCGGCAGGGCCTGAAGGGAGCAGAGGTGACACGTCTCAGCTTCAAGCAATTTCCGGGCTTTAAAATACTACGCGATACATTTGAGAACAGCTTGAGCGGTAACTGGGAGCCACTCGAAGAAATGGCGGGAGCAAAGCTTACCCCTGCCGATGGAAAATATTCGTTGCGTTTCTCACCGAAGGCCAGTGGCCTGACATTACCCTTCGCGTATCTGAATTTCGAGATTAGTGATTTTTTGGACGTCGTGGAGATAGTAAAGAGCAATGGTGATCGCGATGTCATTACCTTTTCAGAGCAAAGAAAAGCGCCGATGGCGGAGATCAATACGGCAGCCGAAAGCAGTAAGGAAAAGCAGCCGTGAACCGCGCGGGTCTCTGGGTCTATATAGCTTTGCTTTGTAGTGCGGTCGCAATTATTTCCTGGCGCCTGCAGGATGGCCTTCCGCTCGATACCAATATTGTGGCGATGCTTCCTCATTCAGAGGAGGCGGAATGGGTCTCCCGATCAGAAGCAGCGGAGAGAACTCAAGGAACGGATCAGTTGATCGTTCTCGTCGGACATCCGGAATTTGAAACCGCGCGATCCGCAGCTCTGGATCTTGGCAAAACACTGGCAGAAAACAATATTGTCAATTTAGCGCAGGAGTCGGCACAACTTTCAAATCTTCAAAACCTGACAGAATCCCTTTTTCCTTATCGGACCGGACTACTGGGAGTAGGGGACCGCCGCTTGCTTTCCGCGGGACAGGAGCAGGTTCTCGTCAATCGGGCCTTGGTGCAGATACTGTCGCCGCTTTCCTTGGCAGATGCGGAATTGATCCGGCGGGATCCATTTCTACTCCTACCCAACTATCTGACCGCGAGTACAGAAAACAGCTCGAAACTGTTGAGCCGTGCCAATGTCCTCGCGGTTGAAGAAAACGGAAAATGGTTTGTTTTGGTCAGGGGAAGGCTCGTTGAAAATCCATTCGACAAGGGGTTTCAATCGCGCGCCCGCCACATCTTTGATGAGGCGGAGAGTAGACTTCAGAAACGTTATGGCGATATTCAGATACTGAAGACCGGTGCCATTTTTTATGGAGAGCATGCCTATCGGCAGGCTGAGGATGAAGCAGGCTTTATCGGCATGATTTCGCTGATTGGCATTGTCATTCTGAATTTCCTGGTATTTCGGAGTTTTCAGCCTCTTGCGCTCAGCCTTTTGGCGATCGTGTCGGGAATTGCGGGCGGTCTGGCTGTCACGCTTCTTTTCTTTGGCACGTTGCAGCTGCTGGCGCTCGTTTTCGGTGCAGGACTGATTGGTATTTCCGTAGATTATGCATTTCATTATTTTTGTGAACGGTTCAATCAGACGACAACTGTTCCTGGCGCGCGGGCCAGAGCCATTCGTTCCGGTCTGACGCTAGGTCTGGTGAGCTCGGTCCTCGGTTTCGTTACGCTTGCCCTCACGCCGTTTCCCGGACTTCAGCAAATAGCCGTATTCTCGGCCTCCGGTCTGACTCTGGCCTATTTAACGGTGTTGTATGTTTTTCCTTATCTGGATCGCACCAAGCCCTTTCAACATGGAGAACGTTATTTAAAATTGTCGATGACGCTCCATAATTTCTGGTGGCAGGACAGCACCCGGAAGTGGCGTTTGCTATTTGTGGTGCTGCTTGTAATAGCGGGATTGTTCGGCGCAACACAAATTACGGTGGATGATGACGTCCGCCGGTTACAGTCTCTCCCCAAGGGCCTTCAGGCGGAAGAACAGGCGATCCGTCATCTTGCCGGGATTGAGAACCAGACTCATCGGTTTTTTGTGCGCGGATCAAATTCGGAAGAGGTTTTACAGGCTGAGGAAACTCTTGCGCTGGATCTGGAAGCACTTCGAGCGAGTGGGGTCATTGGCAGCTATCGGATGATATCGCAATTTGTTCCGTCAAAATCGCGCCAACTTGAAAACCAGGCACTTGTTGAGAAGCTGTTGATGCCAAAACTCGCCGATCATATGGCCACAATTGGTCTTTCCGGAGGTTTGCCCTACCAGAAAATTGAGGGTGTTTTGACCATTGACCAGTTTTCTAAAGCTGATATGCCGGGGCTGATTTCCCACTTAAAAATTTATACGACTCCTGGCATTGTGGTTCATGCGGTGTCGCTTTCCGAAGTGAAGGATACGGCGCCGCTCGTAAAACTTGCCGAGAAATCGGCAACTGTCGCGCTGATCAGTCAGGCAGACAGTCTGAGCAAGACTTTTGGCGCATACCGGCTAAGGGCTTTAGTTATGCTCGGGATCGCCTATTGCGTCGTCTGGGTGTTTTTATCCTTACGCTACGGTATTCTTGGCGCCCTGAAGGTGATGATGCCTTCTGTTGGGGCGGTGGCTCTCGCGCCCTGCCTTCTTGCCTTGATAGGGGAACCCTTTACATTTTTCAACGCCATGTCACTCATGTTGATATTCGCCATCGGCCTTGACTACGCGATCTTTAACCGTGAAGCAGCAGGGGAACGACGGCGCCGCGCGATGCTGGCTAATGGACTTTCAACTATTTCTACGCTTTTGGCGTTCGGTCTGCTGGCATTGAGCGAGACATTCGCCATCCATGCTTTTGGGATTACCATTCTGGTCGGAATTACGCTGGCTTATATATTGGCACCGCGTGCCGCAGACCTTGAGCACCCCATGAAGGAGCCCTTGTAATATGTCGGTGAAATCTGATCATTTCGATGTAATTATTATCGGTGCTGGACCTGCGGGGGCACTTGCGGCGACACGCCTTGTACAGCAGGGACTGAAGGTTGCCGTTTTGGAAAAAAGCAGCTTTCCGCGTTTTGTTATTGGCGAAAGCCTGTTACCGCAATCAATGGAATTTCTGGAAAAGGCAGGTCTGCTGCCACGAATTGATGCGGCGGGGTTCCAGCACAAGAATGGCGCCAACTTCTCCGATGACAGGCGCTTCAGCTCGATAGACTTCTCAAGGAAATTCACGGCAGGCCCTGGAACAACTTACCAGGTGGAGCGGGAAAAATTTGACACCTTGCTCGCCGAAGCAGCTGCGGATGCAGGAGCGGATGTCCGCTTTCAACAGGATGTAACGGCCGTCAGATTTGACAGCTCCGGTGCTGAGGTGTCGGGGGAGGGGCCGGAAGGTGCTTTTCAACATACGGCGCGGTTCCTGGTTGATGCAAGCGGGTATGGTCGCGTCTTGCCGCGCCTGATGAAGTTGGATGCACCGGCGGATTTTCCCGTGCGTCATGCGCTCTTCACTCATGTTGACGATGAATTGGAGGGGCGGGATTTTGATCGTAACAAGATCCTCATCGCAGTACATCCGAAATATCGGGATATTTGGTATTGGCTGATCCCGTTTTCAGGCAGGAAATCTTCTGTTGGCGTTATTGTGCCGCCAGAAAAGCTCGCGCAGTATGATGGAAGTAAATCGGATAAATACTGGTCGATTATACGAGAATCAGAGAGTATGCGCACGCTTCTGGAGGGCGCGCGGGAACGTCGTCCGGTCTCTGAAATATCGGGCTATTCGACCAAGGTTTCCCGTATGGCCGGACCCCAATTTGCACTTCTCGGCAATGCCGGGGAATTTCTCGATCCGGTTTTTTCATCTGGCGTGACGGTAGCGTTCAAATCGGCAGATCTTTTGATCGAACCCTTGATGCGCCAGTTGTCTGGGGAGAAAGTTGACTGGGAGCAGGATTTCGCTCAGCCGCTTAAGGTCGGCGTGGATTGCTTTCGTGCATTCGTTGAAGCCTGGTATCGCGGAGATCTACAGGATATCATTTTTAATCCGCCCAGTGATAATAACCCGATCAAGCAGATGGTCGTTTCGATCCTGGCGGGCTATGCTTGGGATGAGAAGAATCCCTTCGTGATCGAAGGCCGACGATATCTGGATATGGTGGCACAGCAATGCGCATAAAATCTCTCTTTCTGTTATTTCTGTTCGGGGTTACGGCCTGTGCGACAGAGACAGTGCGTGAAGCTGATTTCCTGCCTTGGGACCTTCCCGATGGTCAAACGCGAGAGGTTGTCCAACTCTTGGATGGTCGATATGGCGATAAACCATTTTCTTTGCAAATCCGCTTGAGCATGAGAGAAGACAAGATGCTCATTGCTGGCGTGGACCCGCTGGGGCGACGGGCGTTTGATATTCTCTGGGATGACGCTGGTGTGCGTGCGGCAAAGGCAGACTGGATCTCTGAAGAGCTCAACGCCGTCGATATCCTGAAAGTCATTGTTGCGACCTACTGGCCGGAGAATGATCCGATGCAGGAAAAAGTCAGGGACCGTGCAGGAAATCTTGAGATTAACTACCAGAGCCGACGGGACAATGCCTGGAATGAAACAGTGCAGATCAGTGATTCCGAGGTTGGCTATGTAATGACCATTGTTTCATACGAGTTACCGGAATGACGGAGGGGTTTTATCTTAACGCCCTCGGCTTGATCAACGCCCTTGGTGCCGGTAAAGCGGCAGTCAGCGACCAGCTGTTTCTTGGTGATACTGCCGGAATGCAGATGCAGGACGGATTCCTGCTCAATCAGAAAGTCATGACTGGCACTGTTCGCCAGCCGTTGCCGACAATAGCAGCGGAGCAAGCCTTCTACGACAGTCGCAATAACCGGATGTTACTCGCGGCGATGCAGGAGATTGAAGCGGATATCCGCACAGCCATTGAGAAGTATGGGCCGGATCGGGTCGCTGTTATTCTTGGCACCAGCACATCCGGCATTAGTGATAATGAACAAGGGATCGCCGAGAAAGTCCAAACAGGAGCGTTCCCTGAGGGGTTCGATTACCAACGGCAGGATAATGCTTCCCTTGCCTTATTCGCCCGATCCTACTTTGGCCTGTCAGGGCTTGCCATGACGATCTCCACGGCCTGTACATCCAGCGCCAAGACACTTGCTTCGGCCCGGCGGATGATGGCGGCGGGTCTGTGCGATGCGGCGATCGTGGGTGGGGCGGACACGCTTTGCCGCTTGACGATGAATGGTTTTGCTTCTCTCGACCTGATCTCATCCACCCGCTGCAATCCGTTCAGTCTTAATCGAAATGGTATTAATATTGGCGAAGGTGCTGCCGTATTCCTGATGAGCCGGGAGCCGGCGCCCGTCCGCCTTGCCGGAGTTGGGGAAACGTCGGATGCCTATCATATGAGTACCCCGGACCCCGAAGGAACTGGGGCTTACAATGCGATGCGGTGCGCACTTGATGAAAGTGGTCTTGCGCCGACGGACATCGCCTATCTTAATCTCCATGGAACGGCCACGGAATTGAATGATAGTGTAGAGGCTAAGGCTGTATACGAGTTGCTGGGCGACGTCCCCTGCAGTTCAACCAAGCCGCTGACTGGCCATACGCTTGGCGCAGCGGGCAGTACGGAGCTTGGGTTCCTGTGGTTGGCGTTACAGTCAGATGGTGGGTTGTTGCCACCCCATATCTGGGATGGCGAGGTTGACCCCGCCCTGCCGCCGATGAACCTCGTGGAAAAGGGGACGCAGATGTCCAATGCCCGCGCGATGATGACAAATTCCTTTGCTTTCGGGGGCAATAATATTAGCGTCATTTTAAGTAAAGAGACTAATTGATGCAGCCCTGCCCCTATAACATTACGGAAATTCTCTACCATGCACCACCTATGATCCTGATCGATCGGGTAGAGGCATATGACGCGGCTACAGTAGCCTCTGTGGTGGATATTTGGGCAGATAGCCCCTTTCTTGAGTGCGGCGTGGTCCCGGCTTATGTCGGTGTTGAATATATGGCGCAATCGATTGCCGCCTATAGTGGAATCAAGGCGCGCAACGCAGGCGAAGGGGTTAAAATCGGCTATCTCGTCAGCACGCGGAGCATGATACTTTCGTGCCCTGCTTTCGCGATTGGAGATAGACTTGATGTCACAGTTAAACTGGTTTACGACGAAAAGCCCATGGCTGTTTTTGACGGTACTATTCATAGGGCTGAAAAACTTGTCGCCGAAGCCCGGCTTAATGTATACCAACCCTGAAATTTATCGCGTGAGAGTGGATGCAAAACAGAATTCTAGTTACAGGCGCAAGCGGTGGTATCGGACGGGCAATTGCACTCAGGCTTGCTAAAGACGGATATGAGATTGTCGCCCATTGCGGTCAGAATCGTGATGCGGGATTAGGGACCGTTGAATTGATTGAGGCCGCCGGTGGACAGGCTCGCCTGGTGCAGTTTGATATTGCGGACCGCGATCAATGCCGTGATGTCCTGGAGGCTGAAGTGGAGGACTTCGGTGCCTTTTATGGCGCGGTGCTCAATGCGGGTATTACCCGTGATACAGCTTTTCCCGCAATGACCGATGACGATTGGGATGCTGTTCTCCATACCAATCTGGATGGTTTTTATAATGTATTGAAACCGATCACCATGCCGATGGTCTCGGCTCGCAAAGGGGGAAGAATTGTTGTGATCTCCTCGGTTTCAGGTGAGATGGGTAATCGTGGGCAAGTAAATTACAGCGCGTCCAAAGCGGGCCTGATCGGGGCAGCGAAGGCGCTCGCACTGGAACTTGCAAAACGGAAAATCACTGTCAATTGCGTGGCGCCGGGCCTGATTGAGTCGGCGATGACGGATGATCTGCCGCTGGACGAGATTATGAAGATGATCCCGCTCCGTCGGCTGGGCGATGTTGACGAAGTGGCGGCCACGGTCTCTTTTCTTTGCTCCGATGGCGCCGCCTATATCACGCGTCAGGTTATTTCGGTAAATGGGGGAATGGCATAGTGCAGCGCGTTGTTGTGACAGGTATGGGCGGGGTCACCTCCCTTGGGGAAGATTGGGAGACGATTTCAGCAAAGATGCGCAACGGTGAAACCGGCATAAGGCGCATGGAAAGCTGGGATTTTTATCACGGTCTCAATACCCGCCTAGCCGGTCCAGTTGAGGAATTCAATGTCGATAAGCGATATTCCAGAAAAGCGCTTCGAAGCATGGGGCCTGTTTCGAAGATGGCAGTCTACGCGACCGAGCGTGCACTGGAGATGGCGGGACTTTTAAACGATCCAGTGCTGAATTCAGGAAAAATGGGCGTCGCTTACGGATCGTCCTTCGGGAGCACAAAGCCGGTTGTCGCCTTTACCGACCTGATGCGCGACGGTCATTCCCGTGAACTTACGGCTACCAGTTACGTCAAGATGATGAGCCATACAACGGCGGTTAATATAGGAGTCTTCTTTGGTCTTGCGGGGCGCGTTATTCCGACGTCGAGTGCCTGCACATCCGGAAGTCAGGGTATCGGTTACGCCTATGAAGCCATCAAATACGGAATGCAGGACCTGATGGTGGCAGGTGGGGCCGAGGAGCTTTGCCCGACCATGGCCGCAGTGTTCGATACTCTCTATGCGACCAGCATCAAGAACGATACGCCACATCTTTCCCCGCGCCCCTTTGATAAGGACCGCGATGGCCTTGTGATTGGGGAAGGGGCGGCGACATTGGTGCTGGAATCCTTTGACCATGCCGTTGCGCGCGGCGCACCGATCCTGGCCGAGATCGTCGGTTTCTCCACCAATTCCGATGGGCGCCATATCACCAATCCGACACAGGCAACGATGGAAGTCGCCATACAGGGTGCACTCGATAATGCAGGGCTGTCCGCCTCGGACATTGATTTTATAAGTGGCCATGGTACGGCGACAGAGCAGGGGGATATCGCAGAATCCCAGGCGACAAGGAAAGTGATGGGTCAGGATATTCCTTTTCATTCGCTTAAAGGCTATTTCGGGCATAGTCTGGGCGCCTGCGGCGCGATCGAGGCGTGGCTTGGCATAGAGATGATGCGGGAGGGCTGGTTCGCGCCGACGGTGAACCTAGATACGGTCGATGATGCCTGCGCCGAGATTGACTATGTGATGGGAGAGGGGCGAAAAATTTCCGTTCGTCACCTGATGAGCAACAATTTCGCGTTTGGCGGGATTAACAGCTCTCTGATTTTCCGGAATGCGGCGGAACTTGCAGCCTAGTGAACCGGATTGGGGTCGAGTGAAATACCGGGTAAGGCTGAATTTATCGTATTGTAGATAAATTCTGGCGGATCGACGAAACTCAAACCAACAATATGACCGTTTTGCCAGACGAGTTGGCAGTTGAAGGCGCCAAAACGGGGGACTTCGAGGATAACATCACTGGTCGGGCGAAAATCTTGTTTAGTTTGAAATCTGGCGCCAGTCACCGACATATCGCGAACGACACCCGGCACTGTCTGCTCATTCCCCATCAGGCGGGCACCCCATAGGAGTGACAGCTTTCCATTCCACATGACGGTCTTGCGTTTATATTTCCGTTTGTCCGCTCCGGAAGGCCCGGTGTCATTTAAATCCGAAATTGTTCCACCCAATCAACTATTCCCTGTGAACATACTATAAACGAGAAGCCAGTAAATCGAAAAGAGATTAATATCGATTGAAAAATTCGGGTCAATTTAATTCAAAATTGCTGCATTTCTCAATCCAGAATAACCGTCACTTGACGGCCAGAGACGTCATATTCGCCCTTAACGAACTCCTTGTTCGCATCGAACCAGAGTTTGGCTTCCCAGTCTCCGGTAAAGGTGAATTTCTCGGCATTAATGTCTTTATCGCCAACTTTTATGGTATCAGCCGCTTTTTCGATCTTTACGTTTAGAAGCTTAAAATCGACGATATTGAACAGTAGCGTATTTTCGGTGATCGAGTAATGCCAGGGGGATGTTGGAAAGGCAGTGAGTGGCAGGGTCGATTCTTTGCCATTATAGGTCGCCAGATAGTTTTCCGTATCGCGACTGAGGGAAATATGATGGGCGGTGCCGTTATCATCGGTTTTCCCTTCCATTTTCTGGAGTTCCCGGTTGGACCAGGTTTCTTTCAGGTTCTGGGTAAAGCCATAGACTTCCATTCCGAGAAAGGAGACAGAAGCATTAGCGTGCATTTCCTCAATTTCACCTTTCTCGTTCCGTATTGTTGTCAGATGGACCTGGCCGATTTTGTCTCCTTTCAGATAGACCGAGGCAAACTGGTTTTTCTTAACCGGATCGGCCAATACCGCGCTGGTTGACAGGGTGATAAAAACGAGCAGAGCCAAAATAGTGCGAAACATTATCCTTCTCCTTAATTGCGACCTGTATTATACAGTCCGGCAACGGTTTCTCTCAGGAATTGGTAAATGTTAAAGTCATATGTCATAAGCCAACTTTCCTAATAAACCTAAAGTTGAAAACATTGCTGTTCTCCTTCTCTTCCGCGCTTTTTATTGGGGCGCGACCTAGACTCTGGACAGAGGGAACATTAGGTTAAAGATAACAGATTATGTCGCAAAGAACGAGCTTTGACCAATGTCCGGGGCGCATTTCCGGGCTATTTCCGAGAATTTGACACTTGCCGCTCAACCACCTTAAAAATATTTGCCTGTTGATCATCCTGATGATCGCACTGCCCATGGCGGCTGCAAATCCTTTGAGGGCTGCGGAAGCCGCGGAAGCTTCCCCTGCGGAATTAGATCTCGACTATGACGTAAATATAAAGGGTGCGCCAACAGATGCATTGCTGGACCTGTTGGAACAATCCTCTCGTCTTACGCAACTTTCAGACAAGCTTCCGCCCAGTTTCGCCGCATTGCGCCGGCGGGCGGAAACCGATGTTGAAGGCTTTGAAAAGGTTCTCCGGTCGGAAGGGTACTATGGCAATGAAGTAAAGCTGCGCATTGATAACAAGCAGCAGCCGATCGAAATCAATTTTGATATCACGCCGGGGCCGCTTTTCAGGATCACAAAATTCGAGATTCTTTATACGCAAGAGGAAGATACTCCTTCCGTTCCGGAGTTATCCAGTCTCAACATAGAAATCGGAATGCCCGCAAGGGCAGAACCTGTCATCAATGCGCAAACCCAGATAATTGTCGATCTCGCCAACCGCGGCTTTCCCGATGCGACGGTTGCGAAGCAGGATGCAATTGTCGATTTTGCGACTGATGCGATGGAAGTGACACTCACTATCGATGCGGGCCCCCGTCTTTATATGGGGGAACTCGGGTTAGAGGGGCTTGAAACGGTCGAAACAGATTACATTCGGCGGCTCGCCCAATGGCAGCCAGGCAAACTTTACGATAACCGTGTCCTTGATAATCTTCGGCGACGTTACCTCCGGACGGGCCTTTTTGACAGTGTCCGGCTGAAGTCCCGCGATAAGAAACAGCCCGGTAGTACGGTTCCCATCACCCTTGTTTTCGTGGAACGGGATCGGCGGTCTATCGGGCTGGGTGCAAGTTTCTCGACCAGTGAAGGTTTTGGCACACAATATTATTGGGAAAATCGTAATTTTTTCGGAGAAGGGGAGACGCTTCGAGCTGATCTTACGGTCGCAGAAATCCGGCGTGAGTTAAAGGTAACCTTTGTCAAACCGAATTTCATGAAAATTGACCAGAATTTCAATGCAAATGTCGACATTCGCAACGAAACCACGGATGCCTATGACGAAGATGCGATTTCTGTCTTTGTCGGGCTGGACAGGCGGTGGAGAAAAAAATGGGTTGTTGGTGCAGGCGTAACCGCTGAGTATTCCGAGATTGATGAAAGTGGTGTCACCGAAAATTTTGCGCTTGGCGGGTTACCCTTGACGGCACGTTATGATTCCACCGATGACCTTCTAGACCCAACAAAAGGTCGGCGTTTCGCCGCATCTCTGGTGCCTTATATCGGGCTTAATGATAATACCCCTGATTTCATTAGGTTTGAGATGGACGGCTCCACCTATTATTCCGTGCTTGACGAAGATCGCCTGGTATTGGCGGCACGCGGTAAACTTGGGCTGATGGCAGGAGACAGCGCCGGCGCGATCCCGGCAAGTAAACGGTTTTACGCGGGCGGCGGCGGGTCGGTTCGTGGGTACGAGTACCAGACAGTAGGGCCACTTGATGCGAGCAATGACCCCGTTGGCGGAAGATCTCTCCTGGAAGTCGGGTTTGAGGCGCGAACACGGATTACCGACAGCATCGGTCTTGTTCCCTTTATTGAAGGCGGCAATGTTTTTGAAAGTATGGCGCCAGACTTTTCTGGAGAGTTTCTTTGGGGGGCGGGACTCGGGTTTCGATACTACACCGCAATCGGTCCGATCCGCTTTGACGTCGCGGTACCCTTGAACCCGCGCAAGAATGTAGATGATTCCTATCAGTTCTATATCAGTATTGGTCAGGCATTTTGATGACACGTAAAAAGCTTATTGCGGCAATCATTCTTGCGCCTTTCCTGATCCTTTTTCTTGCGATTGCGGGCGTTTATGTCTTTTTGCAAACGGATAGCGGGCGAGCCTTGCTGGTGGACCAGGTCAATACTGTAGCCTCCTCCCCGGGAGAGTTTGAATTAGAGCTTGGACCGCTGGACGGAAATATTTTTAGCGATTTCACGTTCCAGAATATGCGGCTTCGGGATGCAAAAGGTGAATGGTTGAGCGCGGAGAACATCGCTGTTTCCTGGGCGCCTATTGATCTTTTCTCCGGGACGCTCACTGTCAACGCGGTAACCGCGAAAACCCTCTCTGTAAATCGTCAGCCGGAGCTACCGGCTTCTGAGGCAAGCGAAGAACCTGCCGGAATGCCTTCCCTCCCTATAGATATCCGGCTGTCGCGCCTTGAGATAAATGAGATAAAAATCGCGGAACCAGTTGTCGGTCAACCGGCGGACCTTGCTCTGCTGATGAATTTCAATGCCAAGATCAACGACATAATTCACAGCGAGATCAAACTGACGGAATTAAGCGGGCCTGGTATCCTTCTTGACGGCAGCGTGGATTTTGATCCGGCGCGTGAAACCCTTGCCTTGGACGTTAAGCTGGATGAGCCCGAAGGAGGCGTTATTTCGCGGCTTTTGGCATTGCCCGGCTACCCGGCGATTAAGGTCGATTTAGTTGGTAATGGTATCCTTAATGCCTGGCGGGGACAGTTTAGCGCGAGTGCAGGCAAGCTTTTTGACGCCGATTTTGCTGTCGCGACGCAAGGTGCGGAGAAAATCACTATTGACCTGAATGGGGGCGGCGCGCTGGACCAATCCCTCACGGCAGATATCCCGCTTTTAGATACGTCGAGGATCTCTGTCTCTGCGGCCCTGATCTTTGATACGACAAACACAGAGGTAACGCTCACTTCCGCCAATATTGAAAATGGGGTCTTTCGCTTGCAGGCGAGCGGCAATATTGATCCGTCAAATGATGCAATCAAGCTGGCGACTAAAACCACGCTGCGCAATACTGCGCCGGTAAACGACCTGATTGCGCCCGCGACAATTTCGGACGGAACGCTCGACCTTGATATCCTGGGGACTTTTGAGAAGCTAACGGCCAACGCAATTTTAACCGCAGTCGATCTGGATATTGATAATAGTCTTGCCGCGAAGTCGCTAACTGGCACCTTCACATCCGAGCTGGACCTTGCCGCGCTGACGACCGTGCCGCTAACGGGTTCTGCGGCCCTTGTTAGCCTGTCCAAGCTTCCTGATGAGGCACAAAGCCTTGTCGGGGAAAACCTCGATGTTGATTTTGAATTGGCTTATGGGGTCGAGAGTGAGCAGCTTACTATTAGTTCCCTGCGCTTGCTGGGCCAGCATGTGAGAGCGGAAGGGCGTGGTAATCTGAATACATCGGATATGAGCGCAACGGCTGATTTATCGGTTAGCCTTGACGATCTTTCACTTGTGGCCCCCATGGGCGGGGAGCTCATCGCAGATCTTTCTCTCTCAAGTTCCGACATTAGTCAGAAGCTACTGGGTGAGCTCAAGGCGCGTATGGCCAACCTTGATATGGGCGAAGAAAAGCTGACGGTCCTTATCGGGAAAGAACCAGCGTTATCCCTGTCTCTTGACCTTGACCTAGTGAATGAGTCCCTTTCTGTCCTGGACATCAATCTTGCAACCGGTGCCGGAGGAGTCGCCGGGAAAGCAAACCTGCCACTTGCCTTTGACACTATCGATGCTGATTTGGTCGCAACCCTGCCAAGCCTAGCAAAGCTCAGTGATCTGTCCGGGGTATCTCTTGCGGGGAAGGCAGCATTAAACGCACGGCTGACGGGCGCGCTTACTGACCCTTCCATCGAAGGGAGTCTCAAGGCTGCAAATCTGGCCGTCGACGGAACGTCTTTGGGGATAGCTGAGGTAACTTATAACGCATCAGCACTGGCAAGTTCGCCGATTGGGGAGTTTGCAGCAAAGCTTCGCCATGAACTCCTGACTGCAAACGCAAAGGCCAGCTTTGCCATCCCCGATTACAGCCGTTTGGAACTATCTGATATCGCCTTGTCTGAGCAGAAAAACAAAGTCACGGGCAATCTCACGATTCCTTTTGACGGCATGCCGCTGTTCGGTGCTCTTAAAGCAAATATCCCGGATCTGGCGACTGTTGCTGCGCTCCTGGATGAGAAAGCGGCAGGGTCCGTCGATCTGGATGCGACATTCGCAAATGATGATGGAAAGCAGTCCGTAAAAGCCACACTCGGGGCGAATGCGCTCAGTTTGGCCTCTGCGGACCTCAGCGTGGAAAAAGTCACTGGCGATATTGTCGTGACAGACGCTTTCAACACACCGACCTTAGACGTCCGGGCAAATGCGGATAATATCGCGGCGGCCGGGCAAAAGCTAAAAGAACTGAACGTAAGCGCGACCGGTGATTTGTCCGACCTTAATTATCGTTTTGACTTAACACGTGGTCTCGATCCTGAGCTTGAGCTTGCCGGCAGCGGGTCCGTGGCGTTCACAGATCGGTATACAAAACTGCGTCTCGCGGCGCTTGACGGCGCTATTGCAGATCAAAAAATTGAGTTGACCACTCCTCTTTCCCTCAATCTGGAAGGAAAGAAAATTGATCTTGATATGTTTGCCTTGTCCTTCGGAACGGGGAGCGTGCAAGGATCTGGGCAATACTCACCTGATAATGCTCGCGCTAATATTAACATAAATGATCTTCCGCTCGAATTAGTCTCCCTTGTCAATTCGGCATATGCCTTCACCGGGGGGCTTGATGGAGATATTGCGCTGCAGGTAAGGAGAGGGGCTCCAGCGGTGGGCACGGCCACTATCAATGTGACAGATATCAAGCTGCTGGGGGATGAGTATGCAGAGTTGCCGTCTTTTGCGAACACAATAAATGCAGACTTGAAAGATGGAGAGCTTGCGTTCAATGGGGATGTCAAGGGACTGGAGGCCACCAGCATTGATCTGTCTGGCCGGATGCCTTTTGACGTTTCTCTGGATCAATCCAGAATACTAATTGATGAAAATAAACCGGTTAAATTAAAAATAGACATCGATAGTGATATCAATAAGATATGGCCTCTTCTTGCGCTGGATACACAGATAGCGAGAGGGCAGCTTGTTGCAAGTGCAGCGGTTAGCGGGACGATTTCTGTGCCAAAAATTACTGGTCAGGCGCGCCTTGGTAATGGCTATTTTGAGGATGTCGAACAGGGCACAATCCTGAAAAATATTGTATTGAACGCCGATATATCCGATGCGGATAAGCTAAAAATTGAGGTCAATGCAATCGATAATCAGGGCGGCACCCTCGCAACCTCAGGAACGGTGGATTTTGCAAAACTGACGAATCCGGATGTTGATCTGAATATCGTCCTTTCCAATCTTCTCGCGGTTAATCGCGACGAATTTACAGTCATTACCGATGGAAATATCGACATTAAGGGGAATCCCGGCAAACTCAACGTGGGCGGGATGGCGATGACCCGAGATGTACAGCTCAATATCGGCGGTTCCGTTGCGCCAAATATCGTTGAGGTAAAGTATGAGGAGGTCAACAAACCCGGCGCAATAGCCAAAAAGGAACTTGAAGAGACGGAGCCTTCTAAGATTTTCCTGAAGATCGATCTTGATATGCCAAGCCGGGTTTTCATTCGTGGCCGCGGGCTTGAATCCGAATGGAAAGGGAATTTTAAAATCCGCGGCACGGCAGCAAAACCGGTTATCGAGGGGTACATCAGCCCGGTGCGGGGACAGTTCGCCTTTGCCGGTAAAAGTTTTAAACTGGTGGACGGCGAAATTTCCCTCCTGGGCGGGGAAACCATCAATCCTGAGCTGTCGTTAACAGCAGAGTATGCTGGCTCCAATATAACGGCCATTGTGACAATTTCTGGCACCGCCTCAAACCCTACAATTAGTTTTTCATCAACAGACGGCCGACCTGAGGATGAAGTGCTGGCGCAGGTATTATTTGGCAAATCCTCTGGGAAACTCTCGGCGGTGGAGGCGGTCCAACTTGCTGAAACTGTTGCGGCGCTCTCTGGTAAAATGGGAAGCGGCGGCGGGATTACGGGCTTTGTCCGTGATACCCTTGGTGTGGATGTGGTCAGCGCCAGCACCAACCAGGAAACGGGCGAAGCCGAGGTAAGTGTCGGGAAATATGTCACCGACAATATCTATGTTGGTGTTGATCAGGGAACCCAGTCCGGCGGTACGCGGGCCAAGGTGGAAATAGAACTGACACCCAATATCTCAGTGGAGAGCGAGATGGGGCAGTCGACAGACAGCAGTGTTGGTATTTTCTGGAAGTGGGATTACTAAGGGCACGTGAACGAGACTAGCTGCCCGTATTAAGACATATTTCAACCGTACTCTTTCTCATCAATGTACTTGTCAATATTTACGAGGTTCTATTGTGAGGATTACCAATACGATGAAAGCACAAGGGCGACCAATTAAAACGGCACTTGTTTGTGTGCTTGCACTCGGATTTGCGGTTGTCGACATCGTACCCGTTCAAGCCGACCCGCCCCCTTGGGCGCCGGCACATGGCTACCGCAACAAGCATAAGGTCAAGGGAAAAAGCAAGAAAGTTGTTGTGGCTCCGGTTCCTTTTGGAATTGATGTTGGCCAATGCAATCGCGAACGTCTTGGCAGCATACTCGGGGCGGCCGCAGGAGGAGCGGCAGGATCGCAGGTTGGTAAGGGGGACGGTAAACTTGTTGCCATAGCAGGCGGCACTATCATTGGCTATCTTCTGGGAGGCGCAATCGGCCGGAGCATGGATGAAGTGGATCAGAATTGCATCGGCCAGATTATGGAGCATGCCGAGGATGGACAGGATATCATCTGGAACAATCCTCAGAGTGGCGCTGTCTATGAGGTGAGTCCTGAGCGTACCTACCAACAGAAAAGCGGTGAATACTGTCGTGAATACACCGCCCAGGCTGACATCAATGGAAAAAAGCAAACGACCTATGGCATCGCCTGTCGCCAGGTTGATGGAAGCTGGAAAATCAAAAGCTAGCAGATAACCCCTTTTTCACTAGGTATCTCTTCCCACCTTGTTATGATGACGACAGAACAAGAACATGTACACATGTCAGGGAAGAGAGACTCATGAGCTACGAATTCATTTCCGTCACGGCGGAGAACCATATCACGCGGATAACCTTCGAGAGGCCGGAGGTGATGAACGCAATCCACAAGCCGATGCATGATGAAATGCAGCGGGCGCTGGATGAGTTCGCGGCCGATAGTGACCAGTATATCTGTGTCCTGAGGGGGCGCGGGGATCGGGCCTTTTGCGCGGGCAGTGATTTAAAGGCGATTGCCGCGAGCAAGGACCCGAAAGCACGGGAATATCCCAAGAACGGCTATGCAGGCCTGATTGAACGCTTTGATCTGAGCAAGCCCATCATCGCGGCGGTCGATGGCGTTGCGCTCGGCGGTGGGTTCGAGATTGCGCTCGCCTGCGACATCATCATCGCCACGGAAAACTCCCGCTTTGGCCTTCCCGAACCGCTGGTCGGGGCGGTGGCGCTCGGCGGCGGCCTTCACCGGCTCGCCCGGCAGATTGGCCTGAAAAAGGCGATGGGGATGATCTTGAGTTCCGACAGCGTGGATGCCATGAAGGGGGAGGAACTCGGCTTTGTGAATGAAGTGGTGGCTCCTTACGCGATGGAGGAGGCGATTGACCGCTGGTGTGGCCTGATCCTGCGCGGCAGCCCGCATGCCATTCGCGCCTCCAAGGAGACCGTGATGAAGAGCCTGGATGAACCCTCCCTGGAAGCGGCGATCCAGAACCAGAAGGACTATCCCGCCTTCAAGGAGTGGTATCAGTCCGATGACCGGGTGGAGGGGCCACGCGCGTTTGCCGAGAAGCGCCCCCCCAACTGGAAAGGTCGATAGAAAACGGTGGTTTAATCAAGCGCTGACCCGCTCCCACAGCAGGTGATGCTCATAGGTGTTGCCCGAGGAGGTCGTTTCCGGCTTGGTCTTGAGGAGGACATTTTCCCCTTGCAGAACCACTTTACGGATCAGCGGCCCGCCAATCCAGTAGGGCACCGTCGCGACATCGACATCGTGAATGACTTCATCTCCCTCAACGCGATAGTTACCGCCATAAGCGAGGCAGATATCCGGGCTTGCTGCCTTGTCACGCGGCTGGTCCGCGAAATCGGTGCGCATCAGGAAGCCGCTCATCCGTCCTTCGGTGGTGTAGATAATCTGGCCCTTTGCATCCTCGCCCATCGGGTAGCCGACTGGCTCCCCATTCTTGAGGCTGGTCCAGCTTTTCAGGTGCCAGCAGCCAATCAGGTCATCACGGGTAATCATTGGAAATTTCCTTTTCTTGTTCTTATGTAACTAACGTAGCAGCTTGGCGGGCGCGGCAAAAGCTGTAAAATCAGATCTATCAAACGGGAGTGCGACATGTTCAAGATCAAGCATATCGACCATCTGGTTCTCCGGGTCAGGGATATCGAGGAGATGATGGATTTCTATATCAAGGCACTCGGCTGCACATTGGAGAAAACACAGGAAGAAATCGGGCTTTACCAGCTTCGTGCAGGAGCTTCGCTCATCGATCTGGTACCGATTGACGGCACGCTGGGCCGGATGGGCGGTGCGGCACCGGGTGCAGAGGGACGCAATCTTGATCATTTCTGCCTCTCCATCGAGAATTTCGACGCAAATGCTATCCGCGCTCATTTGAATGCCCATGGCATCGACCCCGGTGATCTCAAGAGCCGCTATGGCGCGGATGGGCAGGGGCCATCCTACTATCTGAACGATCCCGAAGGGAATGTGGTGGAGCTGAAAGGGCCCGCGGAGGTGGCGTAAATATGGGGCCCTCTTCTTTAAGATGCAGGGCGATATCTGGGACACCCAGAGCGATATGGCTTTCGTCCTTCCCGGAGCCATCCTCGCCCTATAGCTGCTCTCACGGCTGTATGGCCGACAGTTGGAGAGAGTAGGGTAAGGGGATTTTTGCTAACCTGAGTTGAAATATCGCGCTATTATACTATATGGAGGAAATATTTAAATTTGAGAAATTTTTCTTAAAACGCGGCGAAGGGGCGTGAAGTTGGGAACTGAAGTAGAGTTAATTCCAAAAGAAAATGCCGAAATTGTTAGGGCTGCCGGAGCAGGTGGATTACTCGATAGAGTGCGACCTGCATGGCAATCAAAACAACTGATTGAGCGGGTCAAGAGAATACTTCCTATCGATCCGAGCAGCGCTTGCCAAAGAATTTTCAATGCTGCAATTCATGATTTAAGGGAAAAAATTGTTGTAGCTGGGATTGATATTGCTACGGAAGCTGCGGAACAGAATAAGCTTCCCCCGATTTCCAAAGCAGAAGATATTGAAAGCTATTCTACGTCAAAAGTGATTGATCTGGCTTATCGAATGGGTCTTTTGTCCCGACCGGAGTGGAGGAAACTTCTACGAGCTTATGATATTCGAAAGGACCTAGAGCATGAGGACGACGAATATGAAGCTGATGTCGAAGATTGCCTTTATATGTTTAAAACTTGTATTGAAATAGTTTTAGAGAAAGACCCAGTACAGCTTATTAAGTTGGTCGATATTAAGGACATAGTTAGTATCGGAGAGTCGGCTACTCTGACAGATGTCATCGTAGAGGAATTCTCCCATGCTCCAAGTCCGCGCCAATTAGAAATCTACAAGTTTCTGATTAGCTATTCACTTGACGATGGTCATCCTGACGTTGTGCGTGAAAATTGTTATCAAGCGCTGAGTAAATTGAGACCGTATGCTCAAACAAATGTTTTGATTGAGTGTGCTCTCCACATGATTGAGCGTGTAGGTAAAAAGAGACCATTACTAGTTGAATTTAGGGTGGCCTATATTTCTGGTTTACTGCCTTACCTAAAAAAAGCTCAAATCAGAGAATTTTACAGTCACGTACTTACTGGAATAAAAGACTGCGGGTATCGTTGGGAGAGATACGATAGGCACGGGGATTTATTGCGAAATATTCAGGAAGTCGGAGGCCTCAATCATTGTCCAGATGAATTATTAAAAGATTTCGTTGAGTGGCTGGTGTTATGTTATATCGGCACGCCAGGAGGATTAACAAGATATGGTAATGTTCGGCAGGTCTTCTATAGTAATGTGGGCGCGCCCTTGGCTTTGGAATTATTGGCTAACACTACTAAACAGGTAAGTAAAATGGTTGCCGATATGGAAAACGATAGTAAAGAGGTCCGAACTGCACTCAGAGACGAGCATGTTGCTAGGCGATTTCACTCAATTCTCGATAAATTAGATAACTAGGTACTGAGAAAATTCTCGTCTTTCAAATTGAAGGTCGGAAATGCAGTCAGCACTGACGTTATCTTGGCAATCTACCCCAGTCCTCCAAATGCATCCGCATAAACAACTGGGGCAATTTCCACATTATCGGCGGCGAGTTCCAGCGCCATAAAATACTCGCCTGCGTAAATACAGTCATAGGGCGCGGCGGTCTCGCGGGAGAAGCCGAAGCGGGAATAGTAGGCGGGTTCACCGAGGACGAAGATCAGCGATTCACCAGCGCGGCGGGACTCCTCAATCGCGCGCCTTATCAGCGTACTGCCGATGTCCTGTCCTTGCAGATCAGGTGCGACGGAGACAGGCGCGAGCGCAAGGGCATTTTTCGGGGACTTCAACCGCGAGAGCGCGATATGGCCAACGATCTCGCCATCTGCCTCGGCCACCAGCGAGAGCCAGAGATCGCCATCCCTCCGGAGCGCATCGACGAGTGTCGCCTCGTCCTCTTGCCCAAAGGCGGCGGCAACAAGCGCATGGATGGCAGGCGTATCCGCTGTGCTTTCCTGTCGAATGGATATCCCGCCGCGCACAGTGGCCTCCTATAATCCCATTAATTTGAGCTGTGCGCGGGTGAGGGGGTCCTCCGGCTTGTGCAGGCGGTCGGTGATATCGAAATGATTGTCAGTGTTGAGCTCAAGATACTCACAAGGAAGACCTGCCGCGCGGCATTTCTCGGCAAATTCCCGGGATTGCCGATGGAAAGAGCCACTCTCCCCGCCGCCGACCGCGCAAAGCACCGGACAAGTCGCCGTTAGGGGCAGAAATTGTGGACTGTTGGCCGCCGCTTCTTCTGCCGTCAGGCGGATGTCGCCCTGCAATTCTGTATGACGGTGCGGCTCGATATCGAAAAGGCCGCTCAAGGGGCTCGCGCCTTTCAGGAGATCTTTGGGCAGGCCCATGGCAGGCCAGTCCGTTGCCATCATCATGCCGGTAAGATGTCCGCCCGCTGAATGGCCGGAAAGATAGTGTTTTTCCGGGTTGCCATTAAATTGCGTGATGTTCGCATAAATCCAGGCGAGAGCCTCTCTCATCTGCTGGACAATATCCGTGATTGTGACTGCGGGGCATAAATCGTAATTGGGAAGGACAACAGTCGCCCCGGCGTTGACAAATGGCTCGGCAATCTCGCTATAGGTGCTTTTGTCCTGCGCCCGCCAGTATCCACCGTGGATAAAGACGAAGACCGGTGCGCCGGGGTTGGTTGCCGGGAAAATATCGACGCTTTGCAAGGCTGTATCGCCGTATGCCAGGTCATAATGGCCGGACAGTCGCTCTCTCGCCGCGGCGCTCCGTCGGGCGGCTTCATCGAAGTAGCGCTGCATATCCGGGACCGTATGGCGCGGCAGATACTCAATGTTCAATTCGTTAATCTCGCGTGTTGTCAAGCCTTCCAATATCATGCCCTTTGCCTGCTCTTATCTATTTTTGATTTTGTTTACCGCTCATTAATTAGCAAATGCTACCCTCGGTTAAGGAATAAAATATATGAAGTTGAAGACTTGTGAAAATAAAGCACAAATTTCACTGTAGTTAAAGGACAGGGTGATGCGGTTCAAAGTTATGGGTGTTGTCATCACGTGCATGGCATTGTTCGGGACCAGTACTCCAGCAATGGCGGATGATATGAGCCTGTTCCGGATCGGGACTGGTGGCGAGGGAGGAACATACTATCCTGTCGGCAACGCGATTGCCCGGACAATTTCCAATCCAATGAACAAAACCGACTGTACACCGGATCCCTGTGGCGTGCCTTATTTGCTGGCGGTGGCCCAGACGGCGAACGGATCGGTGTCAAATATTGAGGATGTCCAGACTGGAAAAATAGAAAGCGGTTTATCGCAGTCGGATGTCGCTTACTGGGCAAATTCGGGCACCGGGATTTTCAAGAACCTTGGGCCAGCCCAGAATATCATGGCGATTGCCAGCCTTTACCGGGAAGATATTCATCTTGTTGCCCGTAAAGGGTCCGGGATTCAGAGCGTTAGAGACCTGAGAGGCCGCCGTGTATCCCTCGACGATCCAGGGTCTGGCACGCTTGTTGACGCTAGATTAATACTGGAAGCCTTTGGTGTCCAGGAACGGGATATTGATGCACAGTACATCAAGGCCGTGGATGCCATCAAGAAGATGCGGGCAGGCGAACTTGATGCTTTCTTTCTTGTCGCGGGCAGTCCATCGAAAGCAATTTCAGAACTGAGTGCCGAAAATCTCATAAAGCTGATCCCGATAGACGGACCCGTCGCCACAATGCTGACCCGCGAAAATGCTTTCTTTTCAACAACGACAATACCTTCCGGCAGCTATCATGGCACGGAAGCTGTACGCACTCTTGGCGTTGCCGCACTCTGGATTGTAAATAAAAAGCAGAGTGATGAGGAAGTTTACAAAATTACGAAAACATTTTGGCAAAACCTTCCGGCAATCCAGAAGATGGCGCTTCACCCAAAACTTTCAGAAATTTCCCAGAAAACGGCGTTCGTTTCAATGAGTGTGCCGTTACACCCTGGTGCGCTGAAATTTTATAAGGAAATTCGGGAGTCGGTTGCAAGTGCGACTACGAACTGAGTGTATTTGAATATGTATGTCCTCCCGAAATTTCGTCTTGCCGACAAGTTTAAGTTCAAAAGCTTGCTTAGACGCCAGAATAGCTATGTGATTGCAATACTTGCGCTTACATTATTTGTCGTCGGCACTATTCGCTATGTGCAGGAAACGCTTTCGAATATTGAAGAATCGATACCGCTCAAGGTTATCGAAGACTCGCAGTCGATGGCGTCGATCCTTTTTGAAATTGAGGATATTATCCAGAATGTCGCTGTCGCCAAACTTGCAACTGGGACCGAACGGTCCAAGGAGATTGCGACAGTTAAAGCCAAGCTTCAGGAAGTTAGTATTGTTCTAGAGCAGAAGCGTGTGAAGTACGGGTTTGATAATCTGATTGGTACGGCGGCGATTTACGGTGTCCTGCGGCCTGCGCTTTTTGATCTGAAGGGATGGCTGCATAACGGAATAGGCGGATTGCCACCAACGTCGGATATTGTTCTTACAGCATCGTTGGACAGAGTCCGCACAGCGCTTTCCAAGGCTGATAACCTGCATGCGCAATCTAATAACGCAGCGGTAGAGCTTTTACGAATCCAGGCTGACAAGATCAGTGTTTTCCGGGACGCTGTACTGCTGGTCCTAATTGGGTTGGCCGGTCTTGCGGCGGTTCTCATCTACTATATTTATAGTCGACGGACATCTGCCGTTGCACTGGAGCAGAGTGAACTCAAGCACCGCAGGATATTTGAAAACGCCACAGAAGGGATTTTTCAAGCCTATGCCGATGGAAGGCTCATTGATGCCAATCCGGCGTTGGCTTTTTTCCTTGGCTACAGCTCGGCTGAGGAGATGAAACAAGATGTTTCAGCACTTCAGGACGATATTTACATCAACCCCGATATTGCCCGTAAACATTATATGCTGATCTGCAAGAGACAGTACTTAATTGACGAAATATATCAATGGCGGCGGAAAGATGGCTCGTATACCTGGGGGGCGATAAATGCCCATGGGGTGTTTGATGATAACGGCAAGCTTCTCTATTTGGAGGGCACGCTGACGGATATGAATGATCGCGTGCGCGCCGAAGTAAACTTGCGTAAAGCCAAGGAAATTGCAGAACTTGCGAACCGTGCAAAGTCTGAATTTCTTGCCAATATGAGTCATGAGCTGCGTACGCCGCTTAACGCCATCATCGGTTTTTCCGAACTCCTGACATCGGAAGCGTTCGGGCCGCATGGACATCCTAACTACAAGGAATACGCAACGGATATCCATGGAGCAGGGCGACATCTTCTTGGGCTGATTAATGATGTACTGGATGTTGCCAAGATTGAGGCTGGCCAGCTACAGCTTTCAGAACGGAAGATTGACCTCTCATCGGTAATTCAGTCCTGCTTTAGAATGTTGTCCGTCCGGGCGACTGAAGCGGGGGTCAGCCTGTTGACGGAACTTCCCAAGGACATGCCGGTTTTCATAGGGGATGAAATCCGGATCAAGCAAATCCTGGCAAATTTGGTGTCTAATGCGGTGAAATTCACTAATCAGGACGGTAAAGTTACTGTCGCTGTTGAAGTCCGCAAGGACAACGGAATCAATTTGCTCATTAAGGATACCGGCATTGGAATTGAAGAGAAGGATCTTCCCCGGGTGCTCGACCGGTTTGGTCAGGTGCAGACTAACTATGCTCGCAATAATGATGGAACGGGCCTCGGTCTGACCCTCGTCCAGATGCTATGCGAAATTCACGGTGGTCAATTTATTCTGGAAAGTGAAGTCGGCGTCGGTACAACCTGTACAGTGGTATTTCCGCCTGAGCGGACCGTGCGCCTTGCGGAAGCAGGTTAAGCGGGCAGGGACGCAAGCAAGGGTCCTATAACATCCGCCTGAACCAGAGCGAGCCCGACAGCGATAAGCATTAGCAGAGCCAGCATGACGTTGATTGTCCGCATGATATGATGCGATGTGACGAGCCGCCGCAGTATGTTTCCGCCGTAACACCACAGAGAGTTAAACGGCAGGCTGACAACCAGAAAAATCATTATAATGATGACGACTTGCATCGTGTAGTTTTCCCCTGGGCTAATGAATTGCGAATAGGCCGCGACAATGGTTACCCATGCTTTCGGGTTCAATGGATGTACGATCAAGCCGGCAAGATAACCGGGCCGGTCCGTGCTTTCAGCAAGGGTCGGGGTTGCCATCGCTACCCGATAGGCAAGATAGAGAATGTAAAGAAGCGACGCGCCGAGGAAGACAAGTTGTAGGACGGGGGAGGTCGTAAACAACGTGCCAAGCCCCAGCGCCGTCGCTATGCAGACAAGCAAAAAACCCGAAATGCTCCCGATAAGGAAGGGAAACGACCGACGAAATCCAAAATTGGCGCCGGACGCCATCAGAAGCATATTAACAGGACCCGGAGAACCCACCATCGAAATGGCGAACAGTGCAACCAAAGCCATTTTTCCGTATTCCATGGGTTAATCCTGCGAGTCATATAAGTAAGAATGATACAATTTACATTGTCTCAATATTGTTATAAAAATGTCTCCGTCAAATGCTATATTGTCTTAGTGACAATTTAAGGGAGGACGGGTGAAAAAATTCGAGGAAATCGCGGCGCTCATTGTCCGGAAAATAGAGGACGGTGAATACCAGCCCGGCGATCGTTTGCCGACCCATCGTGATCTTGCCTATGAGTATGGCTGTTCCGTTGGTACGGCCAGCCGGGCTTATGCCGAGTTGGAACGACGCGGTGCATGTTATGGCCGGATTGGACAGGGGACCTTTGTGTATGGAACGCTTAAAGATGAGGCCGCTATCGGCAAAGGAGCCATATTTCCGAAGGAAAGCTGGAACGAGGGTGCATATGGTCTCACGGATTTATCCAAAAACAGCTATTTTCACGTCGATACAGAAAGCCGTCTTCGGGATGCGGCGCAACGTCTTCTGAGGCGCAATGAACCGGGAGCCTATTTTTCCTATCACGACAGCCGAGGCCGTCCGCGTGATAGAGAGGTGGCAGAGCGCTGGCTTTCTACGTTGGTTAAGCCAGTTGAGCGCGAAAACATTATCATTACTCAGGGGGCGCAGTCGGGTCTTTACTTGGCGATGGCGACACTGGCCCACGCAGGGGAAACAGTCGCGACGGAGGCTCTTGGATATCCGGGGATCCGTGCCGCAGCCTATGAGCTGGACCTTAAACTGGCGCCCGTGGCGATGGATCAGGAGGGGCTTATCCCGGAGGCGTTTGAGGATGTCTGTCGGCGTGGTAATGTAAAAATACTGGTGACGGTACCAAGCAACCACAATCCGACGGGCGCCACCCAATCGCTGTTCCGGCGGGAGCGGATAATTGAAATTGCGCGCCGGTATAGTGTAACTATCGCAGAGGACGGGGTATATGTTCCATTGCAAAACCTGGGCATTCCATCCTATCGTGATCTAGCGCCAGATATTTCCATTTTCTTGACTACAATGTCGAAGGTAATGAGCCCGGCGCTACGGCTCGGGTATATGATTGCTCCCGATAATCTGGTGCCCCGTCTGGCGACAAAAATGACGACGATGAACTGGATGACATCTCCCTTGATCCTGGACATGGCTAACTTCCTTTTTCAGTCTGGTCAGGTCGAAGAACAGGGGCGACTTTTAGTTGAAATCTGCCATCGGCGGGAAAAGCTGGCGCATGATATAATTGGGCACTGGCTCGACAGGCCACTTTCGCCTGCCCATTCACCGCTTTCACATTTATGGATCAGACTTCCGGAGGGGCAATCCATGTCTGGCTTTGTTTCTTCAGCGCGCCGGGAGAATATTATTGTCGTTGCCGGGGATACATTTGCAATGAATAGGACTGTCGACGTAAATCATATCCGAATATGCCTGATGGCTGAACCACGGGACCAGATATTGTCCAAAGCATTGGAGCGCCTGGCGATCTTGTTATCGCAGCAAAATTCACCGGTAATGCTAATATAAACGAAAGGGTTACGTTCCGTCCTTTTGCTTTCGTCGGCTCGGTCGTGAGAGAATAAATCCTGCACCGATCAGCATCAGGATAACCATAGCAGCGAGTCCATACCAGGGAGTGCTTGAAAAGCTAATCACGAGTGTTGCGCTCACGGCCATTGTCGCAAGGGCAACTATCTTTGCACGAAGCGGTATCACGCCATATTCTGACCATTCCTGAAGGGGTGGTCCGAGGACACGGTGATGGTAAAGCCAGTCATGAAAGCGCTCTGAACTTTGCGAAAAGGCCCAGAGTGAGATCAGCAGGAACGGCGTCGTTGGCAGAACGGGCAGGAAAATCCCGATACCGCCGATAATCACAAAGAACCAGCCTATCAGCAGCAGGACTATTTTCTTCGTATGTGCCGTCATTCAATGGGCTTTCTTTCCAGAATCGGTTTTCGGTACAGTGGTCATACACATTATTTCAAAGAATATAGCCAAAAAAATGAAAGACGGATCAAAATATCACTTTTTCGCTTTCTCGTTGAATGCGAAATAAATTCCACGGACAATATTTCATAAGTAAATTCTTAAAAAGCAAATCGTGATCTTAGTTTTGGTTTGATGTCCTATATACTTGGTATAACGACTATTTTTCTCGTAACTTGAATGCCGTACAAGTACGGGTTGAGAGATCTGTGCGCATTATCTCGATTGGGTGATAATTCCAAATTTTTCGTTGATCTTGAAGGCAATCTGGGCTTTCATAAGTTACGGAGGAAAGCATTCGCTCGACTTTCGGCGTTGCCGTGAGCCATAAAAAAAGAAAGACAATCAAGAAAAGGGAAGCCGCGTCGACATTACATATAGCTCAATTTAGTTCTGGGAGGATAAATTGAAACTTAGATCGACGATACTTATTAGTGCGGCGGTTGCCGCGCTGACCGCGTTCACTGCGCAAGCCGCAGATACCATCAAAATTGCCTTTATAGATCCATTGTCCGGTCCATTTGCCGCGACAGGTACCAGCGGTTACAAACAGGCGCAGTTTGCGGCTGATATGCTGATTAACAAGAAGGGCGGCGTCATCGATGGCCAGATGTTCGAAATTGTCGGCTTCGACAATAAGATCAGCCCGAAAGAAAGCCTGGTCCAATTAAAACGGGCCATTGGCGAGGGTATTCACTACATTATGCAGGGCAATAGCTCGGGTGTGGCAAACGCCTTGACCGATGCCGTGAAGAAGCATAACGACCGGAATCCGGAAGATCTTGTCCTGTTCATGAACTATTCGGCAGTCGATCCGGCGTTGACCAACGAAAAATGCAACTTCTGGCATTTCCGCTTTGACGCCAACGCGAATATCAAGATGAACGCGTTGACGGACGTGATTGCCGCAGATGACTCGATCAAGAAGGTTTATATCATCGGGCAGGACTATTCCTTCGGGAAGGCTGTTGCGGCTGGTGCCGTGAAATACCTTGGCGAGAAGCGTCCGGATATTGAAATTGTCGGCAACGAACTCCACCCGATAGGCAAGGTGAAGGATTTCACCCCCTATGCCACGAAAATCCGGGCATCGGAGGCAGATGCTATCATTACCGGTAACTGGGGCGCGGACATGGTCGGCCTTGCCAAGGCAATTGGCGATGCGGGCATAGACGCACCTGTTTACACCTACTACGCGGCAAATGATGGTATTACAAAAACCATCGGCGCATCGGGTAAGGACAAGATCCGGCTGGTTCATGAAGGCCGTGTAAACCCCCCGCCTACGGATGAATATAAGGCCTACCATTTGGCCTTTAAGGAGAAATATCCCGAAGCTGATATTTCCCAGTTCCGTATCGCGAATGCGCTGGTCATGCTGGCCAATGCGATGAATGAGACCAAAAGCACGGATCCGGCAAAAGTTGCCATGGCTCTCGAAGGAATGGAATATACGACCATTCAGGGTGACAAGGTTGTCATGCGGGCGGAGGATCATCAGTTGATGCAGCCGATCAGCATCTCCGTTCATACGGACGAGAACATCGTTCTGGACTCTGATAATTCTGGTTATGGCCTGGTCACCGAAAAGACCATTTCGGCCGCGGATGCGGATATTCCGCCCAGTGGTTGCAATATGGAGCGCCCTGCAAGTTAGGCGACATTTTGAACGAAATACTGGCCGGGCATTTGTCCGGCCAGATAGTTTCGAGCCGGGCAAAACCGGTCAACAACTCATAATTCAATATGTAAAAAAGAGATTCAGCCGATGCTTGAATTGATCTTCTTTTCCCTGTTGAACGGCATTGTGACTGGTTTGCTGCTGTTCATGCTGGCGAGTGGACTCACGCTTATTTTTTCTATGATGGGTGTTTTGAATTTTGCCCATGCCAGCTTTTATATGCTCGGCGCCTATTTTGCCTACACCATCAGTATCTATCTCGGATTCTGGGTCGGCTTGATTGTCGCGCCTATCCTGGTTGGCCTGATGGGGGCGGTGGTGGAGCGATATGGCCTTCGCTACGTTCATCGTTGGGGCCATGTGGCGGAACTTATCTTCACCTTCGGCCTGGCCTTCCTGATTGAGGAAGTGGTGCAATTTATCTGGGGGAAAGACACCAAGGCCTATCACGAACCTGAAATTCTGCAATTCCCACTCTTTACCTTTTTCGGACAGAATTTCCCTGCCTACAAGGCCTTCATGCTGCTGATCTCAATCGGTATCTTCATAATGTTACTTTTGATCCTGACCCGGTCACGTGTCGGATTGATTATTCAGGCGGCCATTCACAAGCCGAATATGACAGCCATGCTTGGCCATAACGTGCCGTTGGTCTTTATGGGCGTATTCGGTGTTGGCTGTGCACTGGCCGGGTTGGCCGGGGTCATTGCCGGGCCGGCACTCGGGACTTTCCCGGGCATGGCATTTGTCCTCGGCAGTATTGTCTTTGTGATCGTCGTTGTCGGCGGATTAGGGTCCCTGACGGGAGCCTTTGTCGCGTCCCTTCTTATCGGGTTATTGCAGACGTTTGCGATCGCCCTTGATTATTCGGTCAATGACTTGCTTCAGATTTTTAACATCTCGTTCGATGCGGATAGTGCGTTCCGCGATCTCTGGACGCTGTCGCTTCCGCAGATTGCGCCGATTTTGCCTTATCTGTTGTTGATCCTGATCCTTATTTTCCGCCCGACGGGCCTGTTCGGGAATCGTGAAACATGAGTGAAATTACCAAAACAGCATCGCCGGTAATGGCCCGGCCACTGATGAAAACCCTTTTGCCCTGGATAGGCTTCTTTATCCTGCTTCTGGCCTTGCCGAATATCTTCTCGTCAAACGTCGGGCTTTATACGATGAACCTGATGGGGATATTCATTATCTTCGCACTGTCCTACAACATGCTGTTAGGGCAGGGAGGTATGCTGTCCTTTGGCCATGCTGTCTATTTTGGCTTGGGCGGTTTCATGTCCGTTCATTTCATGAATTATATCGAGGATGGAGATTTCACCTTCCCGATGTATCTGATCCCGATATTCGGCGGACTGATCGGACTGGTATTCGGGATCATCATCGGCAGCTTCTCGACCCGGCGGGCCGGAACAGTGTTCGCGATGATCTCCCTCGGTGTCGGGGAACTGATGGCGGCCAGCTCCCTTATCTTCGTTGCCTTTTTCGGCGGCGAGGAAGGGGTGAGCGGGGACCGCACCACCGGACCTGAGCTGGCGGGAATCAATTTCGGGCAGGATATCCATATCTATTACCTGATTGCCGGATGGGTCTTCGTGACAGTTGCCTTAATGTATTTGTTCTCGCGTACGCCAGCCGGACGGATGGCGAATGCGGTCCGTGACAATGCGGAGCGGGCGGAGTTTGTTGGCTACAGCCAGCGCAAGGTACGCTTCGTCTCCTTCTGCGCCTCGGGCTTTTTTGCGGGGATTGCCGGCGGATTGTTCGCTCTGAATTTTGAGATCGTGACGGAAGAGAATCTGAATGCGCTGACTTCCGGCACGGTCCTTCTGATGGCCTATATTGGCGGGGTCGGGTTTTTCATCGGTCCGATTGTTGGCGCGGTTGTTTTTACACTCTTGCAAAGCATCCTTAGTAATTACACGGATATCTGGCAGTTGTATGTCGGCATTCTGTTTGTGCTGACGGTCATGTATGTGCCGCAGGGGCTGACAGGTATCATCATGATGCATACAGCAGCGTGGCGCATGAGGCAGGTCGGGGCACTTGTAATGCCGTACCTGCGTATCGGAATTCCGGCACTTGCCATGTTGACGGGCATTGCTGCCTTTCTGGAAACCATTCATCATATGCGCAGCTCTGTTGAGGGTGATACGGCGATGAGCCTGATGGGGATCGAGTTTAACAGCCACAGTATTGTCGCCTGGATCGTCATTCTGGCCCTGATCGTCGTCGGAGGTTATCTCACGCGCAGTCAGTTGCCGCAACTGAGGGACGCCTGGGAGACAGCGAACAAGCCTCCGGCCCAGAGGGAAGGAGGGGGATCATGACCGCTGCTATTGAACTTCAAGGCCTGCGCAAGAGCTTCGGCCCTACTGAAATTATTCGTGGTGTTGACCTCTCTGTCGCAGAAGGTGAAAGGCATGCGATCATCGGCCCGAACGGCGCCGGAAAATCCACGCTGTTTCACCTGATCAGTGGGCGATATAACGTTAGTGGAGGTTCGGTCAGTCTGCATGGCGAGAACATCAGTAACCTGCCACCCTATGAAATATACCGCAAAGGCCTGTCGCGCAGTTTTCAGGTCACCAATATTTTCCCGAACATGAGCGTGTTCGAGAATGTCCGCTGTGGCCTGATGTGGGTCCATGACTATAAATATTCCTTCTGGCACCTCATTGACCGGCAAAAAGAGCTTAACGAGAGAACGGCCGAGGTCATTGAGGAAATTGGCCTGACATCCCGGCAGCATATTCCAGCCGGCGTCCTGACCTATGCGGAGCAGCGGGCGCTTGAAATAGGCATTGCCGCGGCAGGCGGCGCCGACGTCATTATGCTTGATGAACCGACTGCGGGGATGAGCCATAGCGAGACTGATCAGGCTATCGCGCTGATCCGCAAAATCACGGAAGGGAGAACCCTTGTCATGGTGGAACATGATATGGGCGTTGTCTTTGATCTCGCTGACCGGATTTCCGTCCTTGTTTACGGAGAAATTATTGCCAGTGATACACCGGAAAACATCAGAAACTCCAAGGCGGTTCAGGAAGCCTATCTTGGTGCGGAGGCAGATGAGTAATGCTTGAAGTAACAGATTTACATGCCTTCTATGGGAAAAGCCATATCCTGCAAGGCGTAAACTTTAATGTGGGGGAGGGAGAAATTGTCTCGCTTCTTGGCCGCAATGGTGTGGGCCGTTCAACCACTATCAAGGCGATTATGGGCGAAGTGCCGCCGCATGGGTCCATCAAGTTCCGCGGGGAGGAGATATCCGGATTGAAGGAGCATGAGATCGCCCATCGGGGCCTTGGCTATGTCCCGGAAAACAGGGATGTCTTTCCGGGAATGACGGTCCGCCAGAACCTGATCATGGGCATCAAGGACATGAAGAAGCAGGGCCGTTGGGCGATGGAGGATATGTTCAAGATGTTCCCGAATCTCCGGGAGCGCGCGGATGTTGATGCGGGCGTTCTTTCGGGGGGAGAACAGCAAATGCTGACTATGTGCCGGACATTGATGGGGGACCCGGACCTGGTCATGATTGACGAACCTACGGAGGGGTTGGCGCCGAAAATTGTGGCGCAGGTTGGCGATTTGCTTAGTGAAATTGCCAAACGCGGCGTCTCCATCCTCCTTGTTGAACAAAAACTCGCCATTGCATTGCGAATATCTCACCGCTTGTATGTCATGGGCCATGGGCATATGGTATACGAAGGAACCCCGGATGAGTTGAAGGCCAACGAACAGATCCGCAAGGAGTGGCTGGAAGTCTAGGCGGCTCCATTTGACAAAATTATCCCGGGGCGCGGGAGAATAAGAAAAATGAGTGAAGCGGCTAACATCAGTCTTGATGACAAATATGAGCTTGAGAGTGGTCAGGTGTTCATCACCGGGACACAGGCGCTTGTGCGCATTCCAATTATGCAGCGACAGCGTGATGCGGCGGCGGGCCTGAAAACCGGCGGATTTATCTCCGGTTATCGCGGCTCCCCTCTTGGTCTTTATGACCAGAGTCTCTGGAAAGCAAAACCCTTTCTTAAAAATAATGACATCCATTTCCAGCCGGGCGTGAATGAAGATCTGGCCGCGACCAGTATCTGGGGCACGCAGCAGCTTCCCATGTTTGGCAAGACGGATTTCGATGGCGTATTCGGTATCTGGTACGGCAAGGGGCCGGGCGTTGACCGTTCCGGTGACGTCTTCAAGCATGGCAATATGGCCGGCACATCGGAACATGGTGGTGTCCTCGTCCTGATGGGCGATGACCATATGGCCAAATCCTCGACCGTGGCGCATCAGAGCGAGCAAGCCTTGGCAGCAGCGATGATACCGGTACTCAACCCTGCGACAGTTCAGGAATATCTCGATTACGGGCTATATGGCATTGCGATGTCCCGCTACAGCGGTGCCTGGGTCGGCATGAAATGCCTGACCGATACGGTCGAAAGTTCGGCAACGGCTTATGTCGGTCCTGATCGGGTGAATATTGTTATTCCGGATGAAATTGATCCGCCCGCTGGCGGTGTGCATATCCGCTGGCCAGATAGCTCCCTCGAGCAGGAAAGCCGCCTGATGCGGCACAAAATCCCGATGGTCAGAGCTTTCGTTCGCGCGAACAAGCTCGACCGGATAACCCATGATTCTACCGACCGCCGCATCGGCATCGTGACCACCGGTAAATCCTGGCTGGATGTGGAGCAGGCGCTGGGTGATCTCGGGATCCATGAGAAAGAGATCGAGGAAATCGGCCTGTCCGTTTATAAGGTGGCCTGTACTTGGCCGCTGGAACCGGAAGGGCTCATCGAATTTGCTGTGGGACTGGATGAAATTCTTGTCGTTGAAGAAAAACGCAGCCTGATTGAGGATCAGATAGCCAAAATCCTGTACGGCATGGAAGTGCACCCCATGCTCGTTGGTAAGGAAGACGAGGAAGGGGAGATGTTACTTCCCTCTGACGGCGAACTGACGCCGGCGCTGGTCGCCCGGGCAATCGCCTCCCGTCTTAAACTTCGCGATCTGTCTGAAAGTGTGATGGAAGGGATCAGTGTCGCCGAGGCGCGCGAAAGCGGCAATGCCATGCCCGCCGCGCCGGTGACCCGCTCGCCCTGGTTCTGCTCGGGCTGTCCGCATAATTCTTCTACCAATGTGCCGGAAGGAAGCCGCGCGATGGCCGGGATTGGCTGTCATACCATGGCGGTTTATATGCCTAACCGACGGACTGAAACCTATACTCATATGGGTGCGGAGGGGGCCAACTGGATCGGCCAGTCGCCCTTTACCAACGAGAAGCATATCTTCCAGAATCTGGGCGATGGGACTTATTATCATTCCGGTCTGTTGGCCATTCGGGCGGCTTCCGCGGCGAATGTGAATATCACTTACAAGATCCTGTTTAATGATGCCGTCGCCATGACGGGCGGCCAGCCGTTTGATGGGCCACTCTCGCCCTGGCTGATCAGTCAGCAGGTGCATGCGGAAGGTGTGAAGAAGATCGTCGTCGTGACGGACGAACCCGATAAATACGCTAGCGATACGAAATGGGCGCCGGGCGTAAAGATTTTCCACCGCGACGATCTCGACAAGGTGCAACGGGACCTGCGGGAAGTTGAGGGCGTGTCGGCCCTGATCTACGACCAGACATGTGCTGCAGAGAAACGCCGCCGGCGCAAGCGGGGCGCGTTCCCCGATCCGGCGAAGCGCGCTTTCATCAATGATCTGGTTTGCGAAGGTTGCGGTGATTGCGGCGTTGTCTCAAACTGCGTTTCCGTGAAACCGCTTGAGACCGAGTTTGGCCGCAAGCGCGTGATTGACCAGTCCAGCTGCAACAAGGATTTTTCCTGCGTAAAGGGTTTCTGCCCGAGCTTTGTCACCGTCGAAGGCGGCGGACTTAAAAAGCCGGAGAAACGAGAGGTCTCCTCCAGCGATATCGATATAATGAACCCGGCGGCAGGGCTGCCGGAACCCGCAGCTCCCGCTATCAATGGCACCTATAATATTCTGGTGACAGGCATCGGCGGTACCGGGGTGATCACCGTTGGGGCGCTGCTTGGTATGGCGGCGCATGTGGAAGGGAAGGGAGCTTCGATCCTCGACCAGACAGGCCTTGCGCAAAAGAATGGCGCCGTGATGAGCCATGTGCGCATCGCCAGTTCCGCGTCTGAGCTTGCCGGTACCCGTATCCCGAGCCGTCAGACCGACGTGGTTGTTGGCTGCGATCTTGTGGTCGCCGCCAGTCAGGATGCGCTGCAGACATACGATCTCGGCAGGACCAAGGCGATTATTAATGATTATGTCGTCCCTGTTGCGGCCTTCACCCTTACACCGGACCTCGCTATGGACCGGGACACCCTGACCGATCTGCTAAGCCAGAGCCTCGGGCGGGAGCAGGCTGACTTTATCGACAGCACGACACTCGCGACCGCTTTAATGGGGGATTCCATCGCGGCGAACCTGTTTCTGTTGGGGTACGCCTTTCAGCAGGGCGCCATTCCGCTGTCGCTCAAATCCATTGAAACGGCGATAGAGCTTAACGGCATCGCGGTTGACGCCAACAAGCGAAGCTTCGCCTGGGGCCGAAAGGCCGCCGCCAGCCGAAAAGAGGTCGAGAAAATCGCCTTGCCGGAATCCTCGGCAGACGTTATCGAGATTGAGACGCTGGACAGCATGATTGAAAAGCGCAGTGATTTCCTGAAAGGCTACCAGAATAGCCGCTATGCCAAACGTTATCTGAAGCTGATCGAGACGGTCGGCAAGGCGGAGGCGGCAGTTCAGCCCGGCTCCACGATGTTGACTGAGGCTGTTGCGCGGTATTACTTCAAGCTGATGGCCTATAAGGATGAGTATGAGGTTGCGCGGCTCTATACGGATGGCAGCTTTACGAAAAAGCTGAATGACCAGTTTGAGGGGGACTTCAAGCTGAAATTCCATCTGGCCCCGCCGATTTTCGCGAAGAAAAACCCGGAGAACGGCCATCTCATCAAGCAGGAGTTTGGCCCATGGATGATGAAGGCTTTCGGCCTGCTGGCCAAATTCAAGGGTTTGCGCGGTACCCCGCTTGATCCTTTCGGCAAGACCGAGGAACGTAAAATGGAGCGGGCGCTGATCAGCGAATATGCCGATACGATGACGGATATCGCCGCGAAGCTCACCAAGGACAATCTTGCGCTTGCCGTCGAGATTGCGTCTGTGCCGGAGCATATTCGCGGCTTTGGCCATGTGAAGGAGCAGCATCTGAAAACCGCGAAAGCCGAGCGGGAAAGCCTGCTCGATCGCTTTGAAAAAGGGGACGTGGAAACCCTCGCCGCGGAATAAAGGTTTAGGAATTAGTCCTGCCTGCTGTAAAAGTCGGGCAGGACTATTAGTACAACAACAGGGTAGGCGTTAAATGGCCGAAATTGCCGGGCTTGTATTTCCCCTTTTCGGGCTGATCCTGCTCGGATATCTCACGGCGCGGATCACAAAGCAGCCAGCCGAAGCCATGGGCTGGCTCAACACCTTTATCATCTATGTCGCGCTGCCCTGCCTGTTCTTCAAGCTGCTCTCGAAAACGCCAATCGAAAAGCTTACAAGCTGGGAGTTTATCACCACCAACGTCTCCACCACCTTTGTGATCTTCCTGATGGTCTATGCCATCGCCCGGCTGTTGGTGAAGGCAACCACACCGGAGGCAACCATTCAGGGCCTCGCCGGGGCCTATGGCAATATCGGCTATATGGGGCCGGGGATTGCGCTGCTGACCTTCGGGGAGGCGGCCGCCGTCCCCCTCGCGCTGATCTTCTGTTTCGAGAATGTCCTGCATTTTATCGTCGCCCCGACGATGATGGCGCTTTCGGGCGGGAAGGAGCGGCATGTCGCGGCGCTGCTCGGGCAGATCGCGAAGAAGGTCTTCCTGCATCCCTTTATCATCGCCACCATTGTCGGTGTGGCGGCGGCGATCATTGAGTTTACGCCGCCGACGCCGATTGAGCGATTGATTGACTATCTCGCCCAGGCCGCCGCGCCCTGCGCCCTCTTCGCGATGGGGGTCACGCTGGCCCTCCGGCCGCTCAAGCGTGTACCGGTGGAACTCACCTTTATCATCCCCTTCAACCTCGTGGTGCATCCGGTGCTGATGTACTTAAGTTTAAGCTGGTTCGGGGATTTTGACCCCGTCTGGGTCTATACCGCCGTCCTGCTGGCGGCGCTGCCCACCGCGACGAATGTCTTTGTCATTGCCCAGCAATATGGCGTCTGGGTCGAGCGCGCCTCCGCCGCCGTTCTGCTCACCACCATGCTCTCTGTCCTGACCGTCACACTGTTACTGTATGCGATGACCACTGGCCTGATGCCAGCAGATTTATTTGTGAATTAGGCGGTCTTCTTCCATCACAGCAATTGCTTAAATCGTGCGTCTTCGCTAAAAGGGGCGCAGCGAATTAATTGTGGATCAGGAGCGGAAATCCCCATGGCGTCTTACCAGTATATTTATGTGATGAGCGGTCTGTCGAAGACCTACCCGGGTGGCAAGCAGGTTCTTAAAGACATCCGGCTTTCCTTCTTTCCGGGCGCGAAGATCGGTGTGCTGGGTCTGAACGGCTCGGGTAAGTCGACGCTCTTGAAAATCATGGCCGGGATCGAGACGGAATTCACCGGGGAGGCCTGGGCCGCCGATGGCGTAAAGGTCGGCTATCTCGCGCAGGAGCCGGAGCTGGACCCGGCAAAGGACGTGCTCGGCAATGTCATGGATGGGGTGGCCGAGAAGAAGGCGCTCCTCGATAAATTTAACGAGATTTCCGCCCGTTTCGCGGAGGACCTCACCGATGATGAGATGAATGACCTGATCGCGGAGCAGGGCGAGCTGCAGGAGCAGATCGACGCGCAGAACCTCTGGGATCTCGACCGGGAGGTGGAGATTGCCATGGACGCGCTGCGTTGTCCGCGAGGCGACGCCGATGTTACCAAGCTCTCGGGCGGGGAGCGCCGCCGTGTTGCGCTGTGCCGTTTGCTGTTGTCGCAGCCGGATATGCTGCTGCTCGACGAGCCGACCAACCATCTCGATGCCGAGAGTGTCGCCTGGCTGGAGCGCTTCCTGCATGACTATTCCGGTACTGTTGTTGCCGTGACCCATGATCGTTACTTCCTCGACAACGTGGCGGGCTGGATATTAGAGCTTGACCGTGGCCACGGTATCCCGTGGGAAGGCAACTATTCAAGCTGGCTGGAGCAGAAAGAAAAACGCCTCGCGCAGGAAGGCAAGGCCGAGGATGCGCGGCGGAAAACGCTGGATCGGGAGCTGGAATGGATCCGGCAGGGGCCGAAAGGCCGCCAGACCAAATCCAAGGCCCGTATCAGTGCCTATGAGGATTTGCTGGCCGAGCAGAATTCCAAGCAGGCCGATGCGATGCAGATTTATATCCCGGCGGGTCAGCGTCTTGGCGACCTGGTGGTAGAGGCGGAGAATGTCTCCAAGGCGTTCGGTGAGAAACTGCTGATCGACGGCCTGGACTTTAAGCTCCCGGCCGGGGCGATTGTCGGTGTAATCGGGCCCAACGGCGCCGGTAAAACGACCCTTTTCAAACTACTGACAGGCCAGGAAAAGCCGGATACCGGCAGTTTCAAGGTCGGCCCGACGGTACAGCTCGGCTATGTCGATCAGGACCGTGACACGCTAGACCCGACCAAGAATGTGTGGGAGGAAATCTCCGAGGGGAACGAGATAATTTACCTCGGTAAGAAGGAAATTAACAGCCGCGCCTATGTGTCAGGCTTCAACTTCAAGGGCTCGGACCAGCAGAAGAAGGTCGGCCAGCTTTCAGGCGGGGAGCGCAACCGCGTCAACCTCGCGAAGATGCTGAAATCCGGCTCGAACTTCCTGTTGCTCGACGAGCCGACCAACGACCTAGATGTGGATACGCTCCGCGCGCTGGAGGAGGCGCTCCTCCAGTTTGCCGGTTGCGCCGTGGTCATCAGCCATGATCGCTGGTTCCTCGACCGGATCGCCACCCATATCCTTGCCTATGAGGGCGACAGCCATGTGGAATGGTTCGAGGGCAACTTCGAAGCCTATGAGGAAGACAAGCGCAAACGCCTCGGCAAGGAAGCGACCGAACCACACCGCATTAAATACAAGCCTATAAGCCGCTAGAGGTTATTTAGCGGCATGTTCGGCCACGACCCGCGCAACGGCGGGGCGGGCCAGCATGGCCTTGCGATGGGCCAGAAGTTTAGGGAAGTCCGCAGGGTCAACGCCGTCGCCTTCCATCCATTGGGTAATGGTGAATAGGTAGGGGTCTGCGATGCTGTAATCCGGACCCATCACCCAGGGCCCTTCGAACATCTCATCCTCGATCATTTGAAAGCATTCTTCCATATTGCTTTTGACCTTGATCTCCATTGCCTTGATCGCGGCTGTGTTCTGCTCATCCACCCAGCGCCGTCCACGCTTGCGGTGGGCATGATTGACATGCAGGGTGGAGCAGAGATAGTTATTGAAGGACTGGAGCTGCGCTAGATCGTAAGGGTCTTCTGGCGGCGGAAAGGCGGAGGCGCCATAAACTTGCGCGATATAGAGCAGGATTGCCGGAGTTTCCGTCAGGATGCCACGATCCGTCACCAATGAGGGTACGCGACCTTTGGGGTTGATCGCCAGATATTCAGGCTTGGTGTGCTCCATTATCGCAGGATTTAACTTTTTAGCCTCGTAGTCTGCCCCGCTTTCCTCAAGTGCAATGTGAGATGCGAGCGCGATGGTTCCGGGATTATAGTATAGTTTCAGCATTTCCTGTCCTTGTGTTTTATTTTCGATCACAATAGCCGTAAATTCCGCGGAAGGGGATTATTTAATTTGTGATGTTGACGATGGTATTTAATGGATGAAGAAACGGAAGGGATATATGGACTGATTGTCGTTCCTCTCTTACCAGAGGCAGAATGAAAGCATGTTTCGCGTGACGCCCGGCAAGTATGATCCGCCAGATTTGGGCGACCTTTCGCTCAAAAAGAAGATAGGCTCATGTTGACGTTTTACATGGCCAAAGAACAAAAAAATACCATAAAGAATAGTAAATATAGGATTCAGAAATTCAAGGGGTGCACCCTTGCGAAGAGTTGTGCAAACATGGCGTCATTTGTGGCAATAACAGTGGGGACGATCTTTAGATAGCGGATCAATTACATGTTTAATGAAAGAAGTTGTGGAACGCGTCGTTTTTTACGGTTAGCTATCTTAATTGTTTACTTTATAACAAGAAGCAGGGAAGACAGTATGCCGGGTTTTCCGGAAGGTATTGTTTGAGGACTTGACGAAGCATGCAGATTGAAGAGACGGATATTGCAGATGTAAAAATTCTTTATCCGAAGAAATTCGGGGATGATAGAGGATTTTTTTCCGAAGTCTGGAACGCACAAACCATGAAGGACGCGGGGTTAGACCTGAACTTCGTGCAGGATAATCACGCCTATAACGCTGAGGCTGGAGTTGTGCGGGGGTTGCATTATCAACTGGACCCGAAGGCACAAGGCAAGCTGGTGCGGGTTCTGCGCGGCGCTGTTATCGATGTTGCGGTAGATATACGGGTGGGCTCCCCAACCTTTGGGCAGCATGTGGCGGTGGAGTTGTCTGCTGACAACTGGCGTCAGCTCTGGGTGCCGGCCGGCTTTGCCCACGGCTATTGCACGTTGAAACCTGATACGGAAATTGTCTACAAGGTGACAGATTACTACAGCCCGGAGCATGACTGCGGCATTTTCTGGAATGATCCAGATTTGAATATTAATTGGTCCGTATCGGCGGAAAAGGCGATTCTTTCAGAAAAAGATAAGATTTTGCCTCTATTAAAAGATCAGACAAGATTATTTGAATTCAAGGAAACCAGATGACTGTTTTTGTCACAGGAGGAGCGGGCTTTATCGGATCCGCCCTTGCCCGCGACCTGATTGATCAAGGCAAAGAAGATGTTCTGATTATCGATAAGCTGACCTATGCCGGATCGCTTGAAAGCCTGAAACCCGTCAGCAACAGCCCGCACTATCACTTTTCGCAAACTGACATCTGCGACCGTGATGGAATCGGTGCACTGTTCACCAAATACAAGCCCAGCGCAGTCTATCATCTGGCGGCGGAATCCCATGTCGACCGGTCGATCGATGGTCCGGCGGATTTCGTCCAGACAAACCTCGTCGGTACCTTCACCATGCTGGACGCTGCCTACCACTATTGGCGCGCCCTGGAAGGAGCAGCAAAGGACAGTTTTCGTTTCCTGCATGTTTCGACGGATGAAGTCTATGGCGAACTCGGCCCGGAAGGCTTGTTTTCGGAAACCAGTTCCTATGATCCCAACTCACCTTATTCAGCGAGCAAGGCCGGGTCCGATCATCTGGCGCGGGCCTGGCACCGCACCTATGGCCTGCCAGTTCTGGTAACCAATTGCTCCAACAACTACGGACCGTATCAGTTCCCCGAAAAACTCCTGCCGGTGATTATCCTGAACTGCCTGAAAAGCAAGGAACTGCCGGTTTACGGCAAGGGGGAGAACATCCGTGACTGGCTCTATGTGGAGGATCATGCCGCCGCCCTGCAGCAGGTGGTGGCCTCCGGTGAAATCGGAGAGACCTACATGATTGGCGGCCGGGCCGAACGGACAAATATCGATATGGTCCTCAGCATCTGCAGGATCATGGACAAGAAATTCCCGGAAAAAGCGCCACATGAGGAATTGATCCGCTATGTCACAGATCGGCCGGGGCATGACGCACGCTATGCGGTGGACTGTTCGAAGATAGAGGCGGAGCTTGGCTGGTCCCAGTCATTGGATCTGGAAACCGGCCTTGAAAAAACCGTGGACTGGTATCTCGAAAATCTCGATTGGGTGAAGGCTGTTGCCGCAGATTATACACAGGAACGCCTTGGCCTCGGAACAACAGGCCAATGAAGGTACTGGTCACCGGGGCTGGCGGCCAGGTAGGGCAGGCGCTGCAGAAACTTGCGCCGACTCATAAGGTCGACGTCATTGCGCTCGACCGTGAGGCCCTCGACATTACGGACCTGTCCGCCGTTCAGGCACGAGTTGGTGAAATCTCTCCGGATATAGTGATCAACGCTGCCGCCTATACGGCTGTAGACAAGGCAGAAGAGGAGGTTGAGGCGGCCTTCGCCATCAACGCCCAGGGTACGGAAAATCTGGCCCTTGCCTGTGCGAAAAAGGATATCCCGTTCCTGCATATCTCTACGGATTTCGTATTCGATGGCAGGAAGGACGGCGCCTATCTGGAGGAAGATGCTATCGCGCCGCTCAGTGTCTATGGGAAAAGCAAGGCGGAGGGGGAAGCCCGCACCGCCGCGGTATCACAAAAATACATAATTCTGCGGACAGCGTGGGTGTTTGGCGGCGCACAGAGTTTTGTGAACACCATGCTCCGTTTGGCGGAAAGCCATGACGAACTCAACATTGTTGATGATCAGACCGGCGGACCGACGGCGGCGGATGACATTGCAGATAGCCTGCTCCGTATAGCCAAAACTGTCACGCAGCCTGGATTTGAGGACTGGGGCATTTTCCATTATTGCGGCGCACCCGCCTTGACCTGGCACGGCTTCGCAAAGGCGATATTTGCCCATAGTGAGAAGGTCCCGACATTGAACCCCATTCCGACGGAGGGCTATCCGGTTCCCGCGGAACGACCCAAAAACTCTGTCCTCGATTGCACGAAGATCAAGCAGATTTTCGGCATTGACCAGCCGGACTGGCAAAAGGCATTATCGGCGTTATTGGGAAAATAATTCAGAACAAGGACACCCCCCATGGCCCGGCAGGACTATCGCTTCTTTCACCCTTTTCGTGTGCGCTACTCCGAGATAGACGCGCAGAGCGTTGTTTTCAATGCTCATTACCTGACCTATTTTGATACGGCAATTACGGAATTTTTCCGCCATCTGGGTTATGATCATCAGGGCTATGTGAAACGGACCGGGAAGGATTTCCACCTCGTGAAATCGCTGGTCCTGTATGAAAAGCCGATCCTGTTCGACGCTGAGATTGAGGTCGGTGTCCGGATTGAGAAAATAGGCCGATCCTCCATCACTTTCGCTCTGGCCATTTTTGCAAAAGGCGAGGAAACCCGTTATTGCACAGGGGAGATCGTCTGGGTCAACACCGACCAGACCACCCATAAACCCGAACCCGTCGATAACGAATTCCTTGAATTGTTCGAAACGTTCGAGACTGTAAAGAAATAGCGCGTTTGCGCAGCCTTATCATTCTTCTGTCAATTTGTTTTCTGCATCCGCATACTGATAACACCGTGGCACTGGCCATAGTGCCCGCCGCCGCTGGGTGACTCCGCCCGGAAAAACTTGTCCGGGCCGTCGAGAACGAAACGCTCGGTCCATCGCCACAGAGTCCCGCCAGCCGGCACGTTTATTTGTAAATCTACATGTCCGGGATTGTTTTCACCATTCAGATGGAGAGCGGTTCGTCCGCTATAGACCGCTTTTGAGATAATTCCCCGATGGAAATCCAGAGGAAAACTCCAATTGACATTTTGAATGCAGGACGCCGACGCCCCGCTGGATGATTTATAATTGGCAAAAACCTGCCAGGTACCTGTTGGATCAAATCCATTGTAGTTTTCACTAACTTGGCCGGAGGCACCTGATATGTCGCCGACTGTATCAGCTTTCTTCATATGGAGTTTCATTATTCCCGGGCAAGCTCCATTTGCACTTGCTTCAAACCATTCCTCGTCGCTGTTTATTTTAAATCTATCCTTCCATTCAAATTCACCTGAATTAAGTGGACCGTTCAGTTTTAAATCGACAAGATCATCATAATTTTCACCGGTTAGATAGAGCGGAAGGTTGCCATCCCAATAAGTATTTGAGAATTTTCCTCGTCTGAAATCGAGGATGAAACTCCACCGGGCGCTTTTCGGGCAGGCACTAATATTATCAGGCCCTCTTTGATATCGAACTATAACCTGCCAGTTACCTGTCGGATCAAAAGTCTTTACCCCGCTTACGCGTCGCTGCGCCAAAAGGTCAAGTCGATCCTGTGCAGGCCCTATAAAGGGGCCGTCGCTGTAGGTGTCCATAAACTCCTGTATTGGCAGAGGGTCATTGCTGTTTTGCACGCGTTTCCAAGCTTCCAACATTGTTTTATCGTCAGACGACAATTTTTCGTTCTTTGTGGTGTTTGCAAGAGTTAATAGCTTCACATTGATTGCCGCTTCAAGATCACGGATCCATTGATTGTAGTTGCGATGGATCCCGTATCCGTTAGCCAGTAAATTGACACTTGAAGCATAGGTGATGGAGTAGCTGATCAATGAATAATCAATTCGAACATCGGCCTGATGATTTCGAATTCTAAGCACGCCTTCGATCTTGCCGGGGCTGGTGTCGGTCATTTTCCAATTCTTGCTGGCACCGGCCTGTTTGATTGCCTTGCCAACCTCTTCAAGTGACGTAAAGGCAAGGCCTTGTGGAATTGGGACATTTTCAGGGTTGTAGACCGGCTGTATCCGTTCCTGGCAGCCGCTGGCGAGGAAGACAACAAAGACGAGAGTTAGAACGCGGAAGCATAGTTTCAATAGACTTATCCCGAAACAACTGAAGGTTAGTCCGTCAAAGTAGCGAATTCCCGTAAAGTGATAAAGTCTTAAGCGTCGATATTTACGTAATATCGGTTGGGGTGTTGGTCAGGATATAGAGGCCAACGCCGATCAGCAGGAAAGGCAGGACTTTTGGAGCGTAGAGTTCCAGCAGTCCGCGGAACCGGGGGTGGCCTGTCGCTTTCTGTGCACCTAGGGTAAGGACCGTTGCCGCCAGAAGGACACTTGTCACCATCCACCCAAGCAAACCGGGACGGGTATCAGAGAGAAGCGGGGCCAGCACCGCGATTGAGTCCCAACTATGAGTGAACATAATGAGCGCGACGGTAAGAAAACTGCCGCTATAATTGGAGGCGATATCAGGTTTTTTTTCCGCCTTGGAGATACCGCGCTTTATCAGTTGCCAAAGCTCATGCAACCCGAGACCCAGTGGAACAAGACCGATATAGGGAATATACTGGGAGGGGAGCTGCTGAACGCCTTGCGCGAATATCAGGCAAACTCCTATCATCACGACAATAGCCAGCAGATATCCCAGCCTTACCTTGGCGGCACCATATTTCGAATGCAGTGACAGGGTGACAAGCAGGAAGAGATTGTCGAGACTGGTCGAGAGAAAGGCCATAAAGCTAACAGTTATGGCAAGGAGAATGTCATCCATTGTCAGCTTTCCGAATTAGCCCTAATTCCGGTTGCTCAGCTTTACTCTTCGCCTTGCCCGATATGGAAAAGGCAATCCCCACGCACGACCCGCGCGGGCTGCCGCTTGGCGAGGATGACTCCGTCCGCCTCGAAAAACAACTCAACTGGTTCCCGACCCGGTGTCTCTGTGCGATGGATGAGCGCCGCCGGCTGTCCTTTCCTGACGTCCTCGCCGGGATCGGCCAGCGGTTCATAGACGCCGGGCTCTGTTGCAAAAATACTGCCTTCCTCGTTGAAGATACGGCCCTTCTTGGGAGGGGATTCCGGCGCCGTGGTTATGACGCCAATTCGATGGAGGGAGCGCAAAAGACCGTCTCCGGCAAGTTTCGGAAGGCCCTTGGAAACTGTTCCGCCGCCCGCCAGTTCCGTCAGAATGCTGCAAACGCCTTTGCGAAACGCTGCCGCAGAGGAAAAACTGCCGGCATCGCTTCGCTGAAAATACAGGGTAAGTGGCAGGCTGAAGGCGTCCGCAATTTCCCGCTTCAGTGATAAGTGAGGATCGTCCTCCGACACGGAAAACAGCAGAGTCGGTGTGTAAAATAGGGAACTGCCGCCGGAATGGAGGTCAAACAGGTAATCCGCGCGCTCGAGCAGGGTATGCTCGATATAATGGGCGATCTGTTGGGTCGGCGTCCCGGTATCGCTGCCGGGAAAGGAGCGGTTAAGGTTCCCTTGGTCGAGCGGGGAGGTGCGCAGGCCCGCTTCGGCAGCCGGGAAATTTGCCATCGGCAGGATAATCAACTGACCACGTATCTGGTCGAGGGGCAGGGTCCTTATAAGGTTGGAGAGGATCACTTGCCCCTCATACTCATCGCCATGGTTTCCCGCCATCAGCAATACTGTTGGCCCGTCACCATTCTTCAGGCTGGCAATCGGGATCGGGATATAACCATAGGCAGATCGGTGAACGGAATGAAGAAGTTGCAGATATCCGTGTTGGATTCCGTCTTTGTCAAAATCTATTTTTGTGGAAATAAGCGAGGACATGAATTGGATACCTACAGTAAAAGAGAACTTTTCCTCATACTATACCCACCCTGTATGGCAGGCGCTATGGATGAATTATCAAACTGTGACAAAGAACAAATAGCCCGCCGATGTGGCGGGCTATTCTAGTTCTCAATATTGGTGATCAGGCAGCTTTATTTTCGATAAGCTTATCCTTGTTCTTGCCCTTGTTGATCTCGATAGCGCGAGGTTTGAGTTCCTCAGGGATTTCCCGAACGAGATCTATATGCAGCAGGCCATTTTCCATCGTCGCGCCAACGACCTTGATCGTTTCGGCAAGCTCGAAATTCTGGACAAAGGAACGGGCTGCAAGGCCGCGATGCAGGTAGTCAACATTTTCTGGCTCATCCGCTGATTTGCCACTGATTTTCAAGGTATTCTGGTTGGTGACCACGTCTAGTTGATCTTCCGTGAAACCAGCCACCGCCATCGTAATGCGGAAATGGTCTGCATCCGTTTTCACGATGTTATAGGGCGGAAAGTTATTGTCGGCAGATGCGCGTTCGAGGCCGCGAAAAAGCTGTTCTATCCGGTCGAAACCTACGGTTGAACGCATCAGGGGTGAAAAATCATAAGTACGCATTGTTATATCCTCCTATGAAGCAATATAGATGCGGATTTCCCCATATTGGGGCAAACCCTTGTTATCAAGCCCTAAATTGGCACCCGACGAACTGTATATGTGGCATTTTTTTATGGATTCAAGAGCCGAAAATATGGAAAATTAACTTCTGGGGACTAGGTTTTCTGGCTCAATCGAATTGAATTTCTTTTAACAGAAGGCAGAAAAGGGCGGCTGATGGGGTTCGGCGACGATGAGGGAACTAAGGTGAGGTCGGAAACCATCTTTTTCACCCGGACATATGATGAGACGCTTGATCTGGTGAAGGAGGCACGCTCCTACCTTGACGGACCGGGGCAGGCGGTCGCGCGGACTATGTCAGCTGAGGCGAGTTTCGGTTATGCAGCAGAAACTTTGCGGCTTACGACGAGACTGACCGAAAGCATGTCCTGGCTATTGTTCCAGCGGGCCTTGCAGGAAGGGGAAATCACGCTGGAGGAATCGCAGGAGGATGAATGCCATCTCCAGCACATGGATGTGTGCCTGGCGGATGAACCGTCTTGCGATTTGAACCTGTTGCCGGAAGAATTGCGGTCTCTATTGGATCGGAGTGAGCGCCTCTATCAAAGGCTTGTCCGGCTGGATGAGCAGGGGAAGCTTGCCTAACAGCGCTCGAATCTCACCGGATGATTCCATTTCCTGACACGGGCAACAAAAAAGGCGCTCAATTTGAGCGCCTGATCCGGGAACCTAAGCAGGCTCGAATTTTTGTTAGCTGGCTTTGATACCGAAGTTCGCAAACCGCTTGTTGAACTTTGCAACCTGACCATCATCACGCAGATGCTGCTGACCGCCAGTCCAGGCCGGATGCGTTTTTACGTCAATGTCCAGCTTCAGAACATCGCCTTCCTTGCCGTAAGTCGAGCGGGTTTCAAAGGTCGATCCATCGGTCATTTCGACGGTGATCATGTGGTAATCGGGATGTATTTCTTTTTTCATGTCGGTTCACCCTTTGGGGGACGCTAAAGTTCGTTCAGCGGGCCTTATATTAAAGCTTAGGCACTATGGCAAGCAAAGATATGTTTTTTAGCATTTTTTCTTGCATTCCTGGCTATGACCGTTACACCCAAGAACTGGAATTTATAATGGATTAATGGCAGGATTTGCTGCGTGACTGAAGTAAATGGAATCGCCCGCGACGAGGACAACAACGAGAAATCCAAACGGGTGGTCACCCGCCTTTCGCAGCTCTGGCGATTCGTTCGGCCCTATCGATTGCAGGTTTTCGGTGCGTTAATCGCCCTGACCGTCGCGGCAGGGACGACACTTTGGATCGGCCAGGCGATCCGCGACCTTCTGGATAAGGGATTTACCGCCGGACCGGAAAGCCTTGATCGTGTGTTTATTGGGCTGATGGGGGTCGTTACCCTTCTTGCTATCGCAACTTTTAGCCGATATTTCCTGGTCTCCTGGATTGGAGAGCGGGTTATTTCCGATATTCGGAAGGCCGTCTTTAACCATGTCCTGACCCTGAACCCGGCCTTTTTCGAGATTACCCGTACCGGGGAAGTCTTGTCGCGACTGACAACCGATACCACCCTGATCCAGACGGTGATTGGGTCCTCCATTTCTGTCGCGCTTCGGAATTTTCTATTGTTTATCGGTGGCCTTGCATTTCTTGTCTACACGAGCCCTGCGCTGTCGAGCATGGTTTTACTCGTGGTTCCGGCTGTCCTTGTCCCAATTATTGTATTTGGCCGGATGGTACGCAAGCTCAGCCGCGCCAACCAGGACAGCATTGCCGCCGTCAGTTCCCGCGCGGATGAGACGTTGCGCGCCATTCAGACATCGCAAGCCTATACCCATGAAGATCATGATCGTGCGCAATTCGGCAAGGATGTTGAGACCAGTTTTCAGATCGCCGTCAAGCGCATTACGGCGCGGGCATGGCTGACGGCGCTTGTCATTCTGCTGATTTTCGGGGCCATTGACTTCGTACTCTGGAGTGGGGCGACGGCTGTGGTTGACGGCACCATGACGGCCGGAACATTAGGCGCCTTCGTGTTTTATGCGGTTGTTGTTGCGGGTTCCATGGGATCGTTAAGTGAAGTCTGGGGCGAATTGCAGCGGGCCGCCGGCGCGTCAGAACGATTACTTGAGCTTCTCGCAGAAGAGCCAACTGTTGAGATTGCAGCAAATCCAGTCCCGATTGCGTCCCGGATTGAGCGTAATATCCATTTCGATAAGGTCACTTTTCATTATCCGTCGCGGCCAAACCAGGCGGCGCTTAATGATTTTTCCTTTGATATCAGTAAGGGCGAGACCGTGGCCCTTGTCGGGCCGAGTGGCGCGGGCAAGACGACTGTTTTTCAACTTCTTCTTCGCTTCTATGATCCGCAATCTGGAAAGATTACCCTTGATGGAACCAACATCGCGGATGTTGACCCGGTTCGCCTGCGCGCGCTGATGGGATTGGTGCCGCAGGATGCGGTGATTTTCGCCGATACCGCAATGGAGAATATCCGTTATGGCCGACCCGACGCGAGCGATGCGGAGGTGCGCGCCGCTGCGGAAGCCGCTGTTGCAACAGAGTTTATCGAAACCATGCCTGACGGGTTCAATACGGAGTTTGGGGAACGGGGAATCAAGCTTTCAGGTGGCCAGAAACAGCGCATAGCCATTGCCCGTGCTATTCTACGGGATCCGGAAGTCCTGTTGCTGGATGAGGCAACTTCGGCGCTGGATGCGGAGAGCGAGAGGCAAGTGCAGGTCGCCCTTGAACATCTGATGGAGAACCGCACGACGCTCGTAATCGCGCACAGGCTTGCTACGGTTCTCAATGCGGACAGGATAATCGTACTGGAAAATGGTCGGATCGTTAATCAGGGAACGCATGAAGAATTGATGGCCGAGGGCGGTCTCTATGCGAAGTTGGCCAAGCTGCAGTTCGACGTGGGTCGGAATGCGTTATCCGCCTAGAATCTCCTCGAGGACGCTTGCAAGCTGGCCATGAATGGTTTGCTGGCTGAAATGTTGCTCATAATAGGCCCGTGCGGCGGCGCCACATGCCACAAGCTCATTCTGGGCTAGTGCATGTCGTTGGACATGATCCGCGAGCGCCCTGGGGTCTCCTGCAGGAATTTCTATTAGCCCTTTGCTTTTCGGTGTGGGATAGGCCGTCGATTCGCGCGTTATCACTGTCCGGCCGCAGGCAAGCGCCTGATAGACTTTGTTGGGGATTACCCGTGCCGCTTTATCACTAGTCCCGAAAACGCCAAGCAGGATTCCTGCCTCTTGTATGCGGGCCGGCAATTTCTCATACGGCAGATAATCCTCAAAAGTGATCGTGGGATAACCGGCCGCTGCCGTCTCGCATGCGGCCTTAAGCGGGCCATCCCCAAGCAAGGTCCAGCGGAGGGGGATGTCACATAGCTTTGCCGCCTCGACAATTATCTCCGGTGCCTGCAGGCCGATGAAACTGCCATAGAAGAGCACTTCCAACGGTTCGTGCGGTGGTTTCTCAGCCGGGGGGGCAGATGTAAACAGGCTTTCTTCCGCGCCGACCGCGATGACGTGGATTTTATCAGGGTCAAGGACGAAGGTATCCGCAAAGAACACCGCATGACCCGCAGTATCGGCGATGATCCTGTCGGCCTTTAAAAAGATGCCACGTTCTTTTTTACGGAGATCTATCGCTTTGCGGCTTTTCTCCGCAAATTTCCGCCGTTCGAACACCTGCTTGTCATAGGCGGAGATCATGGGATCGAAAATGACCGGTAACTCTCGGCGGCGGGCCCACTTCGCTGCGGCGGCCATATCGCGCTGCCTGAAGGCTGGCAGCCAGAGAATATCCGGCTTCTGCACGCCTTTAAGGGTTGCTTCCAGATCGCCGAGGGGGCTGATGCCGGGGCGGAAATCGATAACTCTCCAACCGAGCGCGCTAAAAGCCTGGCGCAGAATGCGGTTGCGGGAATAGTCAGGATCGAAACGGCCCCACCAGAGTACGGTTTTATCCGCGTCGCTGCTCATGCCTCCAGATCCAGCTCGCCGATCACATGACCGAGCGACAGATCGGCAAGATCATCCTCACGCAGGACCCGCACATCGCGGCCACGTGGGCGGGACATATTCGGATCTGACGCGCGGGAAAAGAGGACAACCGTCTTGCAGCCGACGGCAGAGATCAGATGCAGCGGTCCCGTGTCATTGCCGACCGCCAGAACCGCACCCGCGCCAAGTGAGGCAATATCGCCAAAATCTGTCTTGGTGGAAAGATCGATCGCACCGGGGCAGAATTCCATGATTTTGGCGATGGCGTCTGCTTCGGCCTTGCCGCCAATCAGGACAGGCGTGATTCCCTTTTCATCAAGATATTCAGCTAACTCTGCAAAGCGTAACGCAGGCCAGCGTTTTTCCGGTCGATGCGCCGAACCGCCGGGTACCAGAAGGGCGTATTTCACAGGCAGGCCAAATCTTGAAATATCCGTCATGGCCCAGGAAAAATCGACAGGAGGAACTGTATCAATCCCGGCGACTTTCAACTGATCTATATGCCGCTCGATCGTGTGGATCTTGGTGCGAAGTGGACTGTCATGCGGATGGGAACAGCCTTTCGCAATGCCACACCATTCCGGCTTTCGCCGTTTTGGGAAGAAGTTGAAATAGCTATTCGTCCGGGTAGAGGTTTGCAGATCATAGACCCGATCGAACCGTCCGCCACGCAACTTGCGGATCAATGGAATGAGTTTGGACAACTGCCAGATCTTGGGCCGTTCATCGATCCAGATTTCATCGAACAAGCCTGACTTTTCAAGAAAGGCAGCAAAGGGGCGTGTTGTCAGCAAGACGATACGCGCATCCCCGTGATGGGCGCGGATCGCCTGGAATGGCCCCTGCGCGAGGATCACGTCACCAAGCGCACCATGCTTGATGACCAGAATATTCCGGCCCTTGCCTGCCACTTATCGCTCCGTCAGCTTAAGCTCGATCCGGCGGTTGCGAAGATAGCCAATCTCATCGTCGCGGGTGTCGATCGGTTGAAACTCGCCAAAGCCGGTTGGGGCGAGCCGTTTAGGCGGGACGCCCTGACTAATCAGGAATTTCGTCACCGAAAGGGCGCGGGCGACCGATAATTCCCAGTTGGACGGGAAGCGCGCCGTGCTGATGGGCTGGCTGTCCGTATGGCCGTCAACACGCAGGATCCAGTCAATTTCCTTCGGAATATCCTTGGCGATTTCCAGCAGGGTGGCCGCAAATTTCGCCATATCCTGTTTGCCTTCCGGCCCGAGTTCTGCCTGACCTGCATCAAAGAGGACTTCCGACTGGAAGACAAAACGGTCGCCGACAATGCTGATGCCCGGCCGGTTTTTCAGCACCTCCCGCAGTCTCCCGAAAAACTCGGACCGGTATTGCTGCAGTTCCTGTACCTTGGCGGCGAGCGCCTGATTAAGCCGTTTGCCAAGATCGGCGATTTGCGCATTTTGTTCCACATCCTTCGCCTCACTCGCTTCAAGTGCCTGATTAAGTTTGGCGAGTTCATTCCGAAGGGCATTGATCTGGGCATTCAGGGCCGCGACCTGTGAGCGCGCGGCGGCGGAAAGGGCCTCTTCCTCGGTCAGCTTGTCCTGTGTCTGGAGATAGAGGGTCTGTAACTCGGCAAGGCGGATTTCACGTTCCTCGATATCCTTCTGGGCCAGGACAGTGCGTTCCTGTTCATCGGCGATGCTGGCTTCCAGCTCCTTGCTGCGATCACGCAGATTGCCAATTACAGTATCTTTTTCCTCAATCGTTGCGGCGAGTTTGCCGACTTCCTCTTCAAGGCTTTTGCGAGTTTCCTCCAGCGCGACAATATCCCGCTTCAGGCTTTCCAGCTCTGCGAGGCTGGCTTTGAGGCTGTCCTCGCTGACGTTGAGCTTATCCTCCACCGCAGCGGATTTCTCCTTTTCCTCCCGCAGGAGGACCGTTAATCGATCGCGGTCCTCTTCGGCGGAGAGAGCACGGCTGGTCAGGGTATCGAGCTGGATAATAACGTTATCGCGCTCTTCTTCCAGCTTTGTCATATCGATGGTGAGCTGGCTGATCTGGTTTTCCAGATTGGCACTTTCCTGCCGTTCTATCGCTAGAAGATCGGCGAGTTCATTAACCTGCTGGTTTAGTTTTTCAAGGGCAGCATCCCGGCCAGATAGGGCTTGCGAGAGAAAAAACTGCGCCAGTACGAAAACCACCAGCAGGAAGATTATCACCAGCAGGAGCGTCGTCAACGCATCGACAAACCCCGGCCAGATCTCATATGGGGCGCGCAGTCCGCGGCGTCTACGAGCCATAATTTACTCCATCTCGCACGGCGGGCATGATCTCAACCACGGCGGCTTTCTTCTGCGATTGCCGCAATTGTGCGGGTTAGAAGTTTAATATCGCCACGGATTTCCTGAACAACCTGTTCCCGCCCGTCGGCACTTTCTTCCAACATTCGGACCATATGAACATCCAGATTACGAAGATGATTGCGGCTCGCCTGATCAATTCCGGCACTTTCGGCGGACTTGGCCAGCCGTTCCAAAAGGGGTTTCAACTCCGTCTGCCCTTCCGCCAATTTGACAAGCAAATCCTGCTCCGTCCGCATTTGATCGGTAAGGGCAGCCAGACGTTCACTTAGGTTAATGAGGGCGTTTTCCGCCGACCCGCGCTTATCCTCGTTACGGGTGAGGGTACGTTGAAGATTATTCAGGCTTTCCGCCGTTTGTTCGAGCAGGGCCTGAACATAGGCGGGAACACTCTGATCCCCATCTGAGATGACCGAGGAACCAGAGCTGGTAAATCGGGTAATGGACGTCAGCCATTCTTCCAGATCGCCGTAAAAGCGGTTTTGTGCCTGACCAGCCTGCATGTCAAGGAAGCCTAGCACCAACGATCCCGACAGCCCGAAAAGAGAGGAGGAAAAAGCAATGGACATACCTGAAAGAGGCTTTTCCAAGCCGAGCTTTAACTCATCGAAAATCGCAACGAAATCACCGCCACCGCCAACATTGAGCGTGGAAATGGCATTTCCAACAGAAGCCACGGTTTCCAACAAGCCCCAGAACGTGCCGAGCAGCCCGAGGAACACCAGCACGTTAATCAGATAGCGTGAAATATCGCGGCCTTCCTCAAGGCGGGCACTTACACTGTCGAGCAAGGTGTTCATCGTCACGGCGCTTAACCTGATGGGACCGTTGCTATCGCTGAAAATCGTGTAAAGCGGCGCCAGCAGGCGCGGCGGACGTACAGTGGGTTGCGTTGATTCAAGGCGGCGCAGGCTTTGCGTCCAGTTGATTTCACTGGTTAGCATGAACACCTGGCGGAAGATGAACAGGATGCCGAACAACAGGACAAATAAGATCAGGCCATTCAGCAACGGGTTGGCGAGAAAAGCAGTCTTGAGCTGCGGATAGAGAAAGGCGGAGATCGCGACGGCAATTCCGATAAAGATGGTCATCCGGATCAGGTACCGCCGCGGTTTCTTAATGTTAGGCGTACCAGCCAGGCTGGGAGTTTCGACATTGGAAAATGTTGACATGGTCACCTTGTAATCAAGAGGAGATCAACGCGGTCTGACGGCCCGCCGCCTTCTGGCGCGCCAAGCGCCCTTACTTCAATTTGTTTGTTATTTACACCAAGTTCCATCAGCTTCGATCGGACGGCGAGTGCGCGTCCCAGAGAAATTCGGCGTGCTGCACTGACATTGTTTCCCTGGCCATAGGCAAGGAGCTGTACATTTAAACGCGACCCGTCCTTTATTTGGTCAGCGATGGCCTGCAGGGTTGTCTGCGCCTCAGATGGCAAATCGGCCGCGCCCTCGGCAAACAGGATGCGGGTCAGATGATCATTGGTGTCTGTGACAGATTTTGAAGCCGGAAGTCCAGCATCCGGCGCGACGGCGGCAACCTTGATTTCTTTTTCTGCCACGATTTTTTCGTCATTCATCACGGTTTCCGGTGCCATCTCAACCTCGGGAGAGGCAGGCGCCGCTTGCGACGGTTCGGATACAACGGACTTAAGGGGCAGATCCGTTTTTTCCGTTACTTTTTCCGCCGCTTTTTCCGCGACATCTTCCGTCAGGTCCCGGCTGACTTCAGGTGTTGGAATAGGGGCCGTGTCCATTTTGACAACGGGGATCGCAACATCCTCGAACTTTGTTTCCTCGGTAACTTCAGGCCGCTTTGCCGGATTAACAGTCGGCAGGGGGACAGGCGCTACCGCCACGGCAATCGGTTCGGAAAGCGTGAGGGCCGGTTTTACAAGCGGCTTAACCACTTTTTGTGGCAATGTGACAGCAGCTTTTTTCCGCAAGGAAGGCGGGGTCAGGATAATGACAGAGTTGCCATCCACGATCCGGGTTGGTGCATTCAATAGAGGATTTGAGTACTTAAGCGCCTCAAGATTAACTTCAACCGCCGGGCGCGTTGACTTGTCCGTCTGGGCCCAGACATTGCCTGCAACTAAACTACTGGCGGGTACAGAAATCAAAAGAGAGGCGAGTAGGGATACGGAGTATGTTGCCGCCGTTAATCTGGTCATTGGCTTCCTTCCTTTCCCCTTAGCAGTCGGCTGTCATCAAATTCACGCGAATTTTGTGCCCAGCATTTCTATGTGCCAATTGAAATTGTCAACTTTGCGGCAGGCCGCTGAACCGTTTTGCACCATAACTTAGCCAGCGCGCGCCCACAATCCCCTAAGTTACCTCCAAAGCTGCCACCCCCAATAATTTGCGGTTGTTTAGTTTTGTGAAAGGATTGTTTGCTATTTTAGATTTACCTGATTGAGAATCGATTCAATTAAACAGAGATTTCTGAAAGAGGAGCCTGATTTCATGAAACTCGATACAATTGCGCTGATACTGGCCGTCTTCGGCGGCGCGGTTTACTTGCTCTTTTTGATCCTGGCTGGCGTCTTCTCTTCATTTCCATTCGGGGGTATCCTTTTTATCGTGGTGGCGATTTTCATTTACCTGCTGACCCGCGTTATATCCCAACGAAGGAAAAACCCCGAAGATGACTACTATGAAAAAAACATCGATAAATGAGAGTTAGTATGATCGTAACGACCACAGAAAAGATCGACGGCCAGGAAGTTGGCGAAGTGCTCGGTCTGGTGCGGGGTAACGTAATCCGTGCCAAGCATATCGGAACGGATATTATCGCTGCATTGCGAAATCTGGTTGGCGGGGAAGTCACGGAATATACCAAGATGATGGGGGAGGCCCGTGAACAGGCAACGGATCGCATGATCGCCGAGGCTCGGTTAAAAGGGGCGGATGCGGTTGTCGGAATGCGCTTTACGACGTCAATGGTGATGGCGGGTTCTGCTGAAATTCTCGCCTATGGAACGGCGGTGCGGCTGGTTCCAAAGACCTGATCCGCTGCCGCCGTCATCTGGAATGACCGAATTAGTAGTCTTCCTCGTTCATTTCAATAACGCATTTACCGTCAACTTTGCGGTTGATCACGGCATCAAGCGCGTCGACAAACTGCGAGAGCGGGAAGCGGGCGCCAATCTCGGGCTTGATCTGGTTCTTTGCATATAAATCAAGGACACCGGCTGTCATGCCATCAAGTGCTTCGATATGCTGTTTCCGGTTTTCACCCGGGGACCAGCCGAAGAAATGACCGAGGTTGAAGCCCATCGCGGACGCATTTTTCAACAGCAGGGTATTGGCGGCAATTTTAGGAATCTCGCCACAGGCATAACCGATTGTCAACAGTCGCCCTTCATAGGCGAGGGAGCGGATGGACTGGATTGTTACGTCACCGCCGATGCTGTCATAGACAAGGTCAACCCCGCGTCCATTAGTGATGTCCATAACGACATTGCGGAAATTTTCATTCCGGTGGTCGATGACATGATCCGCCCCGTGATGGCGCGCGGTTTCACAATGTTTCTCCCCGCCGGCAACGGCAATCACGGTCGCACCCAGGGCCTTGCCAATCTCAACGGCAGCGGTTCCAACGGCCCCTGCTGCGCCATGGACGAGCAATATCTCTCCGCTTTGCAGGTTTGCCCGGCGCGTGAGGGCCCCATATGAGGTGTTGTAGGACGTGATAAGCGCAGAACCGACGGCGAAATCCATTTCCTTCGGTATCTTAAAGCAGGCGACATCCTCAATCTTGCAAAATCCGGCCGCTCCGCCATGATCGACACTGCACATGACATGATCGCCAACGACGACGCGGGTCACATTTTCCCCGACAGCATGTACGATCCCTGCCGCCTCGGTTGAGGGGATGTAGGGAAGGGGGGCCTTTCGTTGATATTTACCCGCAATATTGAGGGAGGCAGCAAAGCTTACCCCGGCCGCCTTGTTGCGGACAACGACTTCACCGGGGCCGGGATTTGGAATGGGAAGGGTTTCGAGCTTGGCAACTTCTTTGTAGTTACCGAATTCATTGATGACGATAGCACGCATGTCACGTTGATCCTGACTTATTATTATCTTTATTATCTGAAAAACCGGATCTTACTATAGCCGAGCTTTAATTCAGGACAAGTTGCTAATGGCCGTTTTTATCTTCCGAGACGGACTTTCCGGAGCATTTCCATCACAGCGCTGTTGATGCCGCTGTTGGTGGCAAGAATATCGCCTTTTTCCAGCATTTTTTCCCCGCCATCCAGCTGCGAAACCAGGGCACCTGCTTCACGGGCGATGATGATGCCCGCTGCAATGTCCCATTCGGCAAGATTCCGTTCCCAGTAACCGTCATAGCGACCCGCCGCGACATAGGCCAGATCGAGCGAGGCTGCTCCAAAACGACGCACGCCTGCGGACATCGCCATCACCTCTTCAAGTTCCTTCAGGAATTTCCCGTGATCCGGCTTGCCTGCAAAGGGAATGCCGGTCGCCAAAATACAGTCCGTCATCTTGGTGCGGCTGGATACCCGAAGGCGGCGATCATTCATATAGGAGCCGCCACCTTTTTCCGCCCAGAACAATTCGTCTTTCACCGGATCAAGAATGATCCCGGCAATAATCTCTTTTCCGGCTTTTACGCCGATGGAGATCGCGAAATGAGGCAAGCCATGAAGGAAATTTGTTGTCCCGTCGAGGGGATCGACAACCCAATAGTGGGTACCGTCTTTTGCCTCGACAACGCCGCCTTCTTCCAGAATGAATCCGAAATCCGGGCGCAGACGGCCAAGTTCCTCACGCAATGTTGCCTCGCAGGTCAGGTCTGCCTGGGAGACAAAATCCGCCGGGCCCTTGCGGGAAACCTGCAAATGTTCAACTTCGTTGAAGTCACGGAGAAGTTTTCGGGCCGCTTTTCGCGCCGAAAGCTCCATTGCGTTAATAATTGCGGATTTTCTCGCCATCGGCTTTTGCCTTACTTTAAGTCAGAATGCGGGGATTTATACGGCGCTTAGTCCGCCCGCTTGAGATACTCGGATGTTTCCGTGTTGACAACGATTTTCTCGCCGGTGCCGCAAAATGGTGGCACCATCACCCGCATCCCGTTCTCCAGGATCGCCGGTTTATAGGAGGACGCTGCCGTTTGTCCTTTCACGGTTGGTTCGGTCTCGGTGATTTCCAGAGTGACCTGCTCGGGCAGGATAACGGTCAACGGACTTTCTTCATGAAACTCGATCTCGACATCCATGCCGTCCTGCAGGAATGCGGCGCGCTCGCCAACCATATCCTTGGAAATGGATACTTGCTCATAGTTGCTTGTATCCATGAAGGTCAACAGTTCACCGTCTTCATATAGAAACTGGTGCGGTTTCTGTTCCAGACGGACCCGTTCCACCGACTCGGAGGCGCGAAAACGCTCGTTCAACTTCGTACCATCGCGGAGGTTCTTGAGTTCAACCTGCAGATAGGCGCCACCCTTGCCCGGTTGCGTATGCTGAATTTTCACTGCGACCCACAGGCCACCCTTATGTTCGATCACATTGCCCGGACGAACAGCATTTCCGTTAATTTTCATGATTTTTCATCGCTCTTGTCAAAAAATTCTGCGCGGAACCTATCAGGTTGCCATCACCTTATCAATCATCCGATTAAAAGCAGTAACCGCTTCTTTCGGCCCGTCCTTATAATCCCAAACGCCGCCGGCCACAGCGAGGAAATCCGCTCCGCTTTCCAACAGGATTTCTGCATTCGCAACCGTAATGCCGCCAATGGCGACAGACGGGATCAGGGTTGTTGCCGACCACCATTCAAGTATTTCAGGCTCGGCCTTTACCGTGTTGGATTTGGTGGAAGACGTGAAGAAGGCGCCAAAAGCCACGTAGTCTGCTCCCGCTTCACCCGCGATCATGGCCAGATGCCGGGAGTTCTTGCATGTCACGCCGATAATAGCTTCTGGCCCCAGAATATCGCGCGCCTTTTTATAGGGCATATCATCCTGCCCGACATGCACGCCGTCAACGTCAAGTTCCTTGGCAAGTTCTGCATCGTCATTGAGGAGAAAGGCAACGCCGGCGTCTTGTGCAATTGGCAGAAGGCGCTTCGTCGCGGTGATAATCTCCTCGGCCGGACGATCTTTCAGGCGGAGCTGGAAACACGCAATGTCGCCACCGGCAATTGCGTTTCGAAAGGCCATCTCGAAAGTATCAAGGTCAATGACCGCCGGTGAAATCAGGTAGAGACGGGGACGCTCCCGTCCGTCTTCAGGTGCTGTCCCCATAAAGCCCTATTCCATATCTGCGCTGTATTCGCCGTCGCGGGCAGCGCTGGTCAGTTTCGCGCGGTGCAGGAAGGCGGCCTGCGCAGCCTCCACATTCTCGGGCTTGCCCTGCCAAGCGGCAAGGGCGGAGGCCTGAAGTGCTCGGCCGAAGGAATAGCTGATCTCCCAAGGGAACTTACCCATCTTGTTCATGGCATTCAGATGCTCGGTCGCTTGCTGTTCGGTTTGTCCGCCGGAAAGGAAGACAATACCCGGGACAGCTGCTGGCACGGTTTGCTCGAAACAGTAGAGTGTCTTGGTCGCGACTTCTTCGACACCGGCCTGCTCCGGGCAGTCCTTACCGGAAATCACCATATTAGGTTTCAGCAGCATCTGCTCCAGTACAACGCGCTGCTTATAGAGCTCATCGAAGACAGTTTTCAGCGTCGTTTCAGTCACTGCATAGCATTCGTCAATATTATGATCACCGTCCATCAGCACTTCCGGCTCAACGATCGGGACGAGACCAGCTTCCTGACATAGCGCCGCATAGCGGGCGAGGGCATGGGCATTGGTATCGATGCAATATTGGCTGGGGGCGCCATCGCCTATGGAGATCACGGCCCGCCATTTTGCGAAACGTGCGCCGATTTTATGATAGTCGTTCAGCCGGTCCCTAAGGCCATCCAGGCCTTCTGTCACCAGTTCTCCTTCGGAAAAGGCGAGAGATTTGGCGCCCATGTCAACCTTGATGCCGGGAATGATGCCCTGACTCTTGATAAGCTCCGTGAGCGGACGCCCATCTTTTGCGGTCTGGCGAATGGTTTCATCATAGAGGATCACGCCGCTGATATAATCGCCTGCGCCCTTGGAGGAGAGCAGGAGTTCGCGGTAATCGCGGCGGGTTTCTTCCGTGCTGGGTGTGTTGATTGTATCAAGGCGTTTCTTGATGGTCCCAGTGCTTTCATCAGCGGCCAGGATACCCTTGCTGGGGGCGACAAGTGCTTTCGCAATATCTTCTAATTCCATGTCATCCATTTTCTTCACCTCTCGTAAATTTGACCTGATCAACGGCTGAGCGCAGCAACACCTGGCAGAGTTTTGCCTTCCATCCATTCAAGGAACGCACCGCCAGCGGTTGAGATATAGGTCAATCCATCGGTAACGTCTGCCTTCGCGAGTGCCGAGACTGTATCCCCGCCACCGGCAACGGAAATCAGGGTGCCGGCTTTGGTCAGTCTTTCAACTTCCAGGGCAACAGCGTTCGTGCCATCGCCGAAGGGGTCAATCTCGAAGGCGCCAAACGGGCCGTTCCAGATCAGTGTTTTTACCGAAGCGATCCGGGCATTCAGTTCAGCAACGGATTTGGGGCCAATGTCCAGGATCATCTCGTCGGACTGTACCTCGTCAACCGATGCCGCACGATTGGCTGCTCCGGCCTTGAATTCTTTAGCGAGCACCACCTCGGACGGCAATAAAACCTCGCATCCAACCTTATCCGCTTTTACCAGAATTTCAGATGCGGTTTCAGCGAGATCATGCTCGCATAAGGAGGCGCCCACATCAACACCTTTGGCATTCAGGAAGGTGTTCGCCATGCCGCCGCCGATCACCAGAATGTCCACCTTCTCAATCAGGTTGAAAAGAAGGTCGAGCTTGCTGGAGATTTTTGCCCCGCCGACAACCGCCATGACCGGACGGGCAGGCTTTTCAAGCGCTTTTGAGAGTGCTGTCAGCTCTGCTTCCATATTCCGTCCGGCATAGGCCGGAAGAAGATGGGCAAGCGCCTCGGTAGAGGCATGGGCGCGGTGGGAGCAGGAAAAGGCGTCATTCACATAGACATCGCCCGCGGCGGCGAGTTCCTTTGCGAAATCTGCGTCGTTCTTTTCCTCGCCCGCGTGAAAGCGAACATTCTCGGCCAGCAGGATATCTCCTGCCTTGGCCGAGGCGATGGCCGCCACTACAGGCGCTCCAACGCAATCGTCAATAAAGGTAACCGGCCGCTTTATATGGTCGGCCAATCCGTTGGCAATGGGACGGAGGGACATGTCCGGGACGACCTTGCCTTTGGGTCGTCCGAAATGGCTGAGCAGAAGGACTTTCGCACCTTTGTCCGCCAGTTCGTTCAAGGTGGGCAGGATCCGATCGATGCGGGTGAAGTCGGCAATGCTGCCATCCTCCACCGGCACGTTCAGATCAACACGAACCAGAACCGTTTTTCCGCTGGCATCAAGATCGTCGAGAGTCTTGAAATCAACCATACTGTCACTCCGTCCCTGATCGCGTATTACTTGGCGTTTGCCATGGCGAGTGCCGTGTCGCTCATCCGGTTGGAGAAGCCCCATTCGTTATCGTACCAGCTCAGGACACGCACGAATGTACCATCAATCACCTGTGTCTGGGTCAGGTCAAAGGTGGAAGAGGCGGGGTTATGGTTGAAGTCAATGGAAACAACCGGATCGTTGTTTGCATCAAGGACACCTTTCAGACGGCCGTTTGCTGCCTCTGTGATGGCCGCGTTGATTTCTTCCTTGGAGGTAGAACGGCCAGCGACAAACGTCAGGTCAATCATGGACACATTCGGTGTCGGAACCCGAACCGAGGTACCGTCGAGCTTGCCGGCAAGTTCCGGCAGAACCAGACCAACAGCTTTGGCGGCGCCGGTTGATGTCGGGATCATTGACATGGCGGCAGCGCGGGCGCGACGCAGGTCAGAGTGAAGCGTATCCAGAACCGGCTGGTCGCCTGTATAGGCATGAACCGTTGTCATGAAGCCATGAACAAGGCCGACAGTTTCATTGAGGACCTGCGCGACCGGCGCGAGGCAGTTTGTCGTGCAAGAGGCGTTGGACACAACCGTGTGGTCCTTGGTCAGCTTGTCATGATTGACACCGTAAACAACGGTCAGGTCAACGTCGGTACCCGGAGCGGAAATAAGAACTTTCTTTGCACCCGCTTCCAGATGCTTCGCGGCGGCGTCACGCTTGGTGAAGATGCCTGTACATTCAAACGCGATATCGACACCGAGGTCGCCCCACGGAAGTTCAGCAGGATTACGGACGGATGTCACCTTGATCGGGCCACGGCCGAGATCAATGGTATCGCCATTCACTGTGACAGTGCCGGGATAGCGGCCATGTACGCTGTCATATTTCAAAAGATGGGCATTGGCCTCGACAGAACCGAGATCATTGATGCCGACAACTTCGATATCGGTGCGCCCAGATTCATAGATTGCCCGAAGGATATTCCGTCCAATCCGTCCAAAACCGTTAATTGCTACACGAACAGTCATTTTCTTCTACTCCTGATTGCCGGGCTTTCTCATTCGCCGGCCGTTTGCTCTTATGGTTAAAGCCTGTCTTTTGCCGCTGCGACAATTGCTTCGGCAGTAATACCAAAATGTTTATAAAGATCGCCTGCCGGGGCGGAGGCGCCAAAACTGTTGATACCGATAAAGCCACCGTCTGTGCCAGTGTATTTTTCCCAGCCCATGGAGCAGCCTGCCTCAACAGCAATCCTTACAGTATCCTCGCGAAGTGTTTCTTTTTTGTAAGCATCGTCCTGTTTTTCGAACAATTCCCAGCTTGGCATTGAAACAACACGCGTGCCGATGCCCTCGCTTTCAAGCATCTTCTGTGCTTTCAGTGCGATTGTCACTTCTGATCCGGTGGCGAGGAGGGAAACCTTTACGTCAAGGTTGGCCGCGGCCAGCTCATAGCCACCCTTGGCACACAGGTTTTCTGCTGTATGGGTTTTCCGCGCCAGTTCCAGCCCCTGACGACTGAGTGACAGGATGGAGGGGGAAGATTTCGATTGCAGGGCAACCTGCCAGCATTCCGCCGTTTCAACGGCGTCCGCGGGACGGAAGACCTGGACATTCGGCATTGCCCTCAGCGCGGCAAGATGTTCCACCGGTTGATGGGTCGGACCATCTTCGCCAAGACCAATGGAATCATGGGTCATCACATAAATAACCCGTTGTTCCATCAGGGCTGAAAGCCGGATGGCCGGACGGGCATAGTCTGTAAAGACCATAAACGTGCCGCCATACGGGATGAAGCCCTTGTGCAACGCCATTCCGTTCATGATTGCCGCCATGCCAAACTCACGTACGCCATAATAAATATAGCGTCCGGAGAAGTCATCGGCAGTAACCGGCTGCAACTGGGGCGTCAGCGTAAGATTGGAGCCTGTCAGGTCGGCGGAGCCGCCGACTGTTATGCTGACTTTTTCATTAATGACCTTGAGTGCTTCCTGACTGGACTTTCGTGTGGCCCAGGCCGGGGCATCTTCGCTGAGCTGCCGTTTATATTCCAGCAGCGTATCTTCCAGATCTGTTGGCAGATTACCGCTCAGGCTGTTTTTGAAGTCTGACTGTACGTCAGCGGGCAAAGCCTTAAGGGTTTCTTCCCAAGCGGCGGAGTGACGGGCACCCATAGTGCCAACACAACGCCATTTATCGAGAATGTCGTTCGGAATGTCGAACGGCTCGTGGGGCCATCCCAGTTCCTTCCGCGCGAGGGCGATTTCCTCATCGCCAAGCGGGGCGCCATGAACGCCGGAGGTGCCTTGTTTGTTGGGGGCACCGAAACCGATAGTCGTGCGACAGGCGATCATAGACGGCTTGTCCGTCTTCTGCGCCGCGGCAATTGCTTTTTCGATCTGTGCAGCATCATGACCGTCTACGGACAGAACGTCCCAGCCATGGGCCTCAAAGCGTTTCGCCTGATCGTCGGAAACCGCGAGATCTGTGGAGCCATCGATGCTGATGGAATTATCGTCCCACAACACGATCAGCTTGTTTAGCTTGAGGTGGCCGGCGAAAGAAATAGCTTCATGGCTGATTCCTTCCATAAGGCAGCCGTCACCCGCGATCACATAAGTATAATGATCGACAATTTCCTTGAAGCGGGCGGCCTGCATCTTTTCGGCGAGTGCCATGCCGACGGCCATGGCGAGACCCTGGCCGAGCGGTCCAGTCGTCGTTTCCACGCCATCGGCATGCCCGAATTCGGGATGTCCGGCAGTTTTCGAATCCAGTTGGCGGAAATTCTTGATTTCCTCCAGGGTCATGTCCTTGTACCCGGTCAGATGCAACAGCGAGTAAAGCAACATGGACCCATGACCGGCCGACAGGACGAAACGATCGCGATCGGGCCAGTCCGGTTTTGCCGGGTCGAATTTCAGGAATTTGGAAAACAGGACAGTCGCGACATCGGCCATTCCCATTGGCATGCCGGGATGGCCGGAATTTGCGGCCTGCACGGCGTCCATGGACAATGCCCGGATGGCATTTGCCATATTATCATGTTTGCTTGAGTTCGGTGACGACTTAAGCCCGATCTTGTTCATACTTGGCTCATCTCCATCCACCAGGCAATCTTGATATTACTCTCTTAATAGCATTGCGCGCACGATAAGAAATCAATTGCCCGCATTTTGCTTTCAGATTGCTGGTGCCCGTCTTCGGGTTGGTTTCAAAATGTATCCGTTCGTCAGATCATTCCAGTCAATAATTGCCTTCGCGCGGTGGCGCGTCGGCATACGGAATGCAAAGCCAAAAGGGTTTCCTTTCGGAATCGGGGGGAAGATGCCGCCCAAACTCGGGTACGTCAACCGCTTAGTTCATGGAAATACCGTGAATCCCCTTAAAATGCGTCTCAACCAATAAGGTTGACGAGTGTTACAGCAAGATCGTATTGTCAAAGATGAGAGATTTCCGGTAACTGACCATAAACAGTGTGGAATAGTCTGATGGCGAACGAGCAGGACAGCGAATCGAGGATGGGGGCCGCAATTGCCCGGCTTGAAAAGGCCGCCACCACCTTAACGCGGGAAAAGCAGCAGGGAAGGTTTGGCGCGGTAGGTTCCGACCTTGCGGCCGAGAACGAGGCGCTAAAAAGTGAGCTTGAGAGTTTGCGGAACAAGTATGAGTTATTGAAAAAGAAGACGCAGACAGTGTCTGGACGCCTTGACAAGTCTATCGACCAGCTCAGCATGATATTGGAGCAGTAGCATGGGATCATTGACAGTCAATGTTAACGGACGGAGTTATCCGATCGTTTGCGGCGATGGCGAGGAGCCACATCTTGAATACCTCGCCGAATTTGTCGATAAGAAGGTTCAGGATCTTACCGAGTCGATCGGCAGTGCGAGCGAGGGACAGCTTTTGCTGATGGCCTGCCTGTTGATCGCGGATGACTTGTCGCAGGCCTATGAATCGATCGAGAAACTTCGCGAAGAAATAGATGAGGCGCAAGGCTCCGATTCCCAGGATGTCTGGGCCGAAAAAATTGAGGCTATTGCACAAAAGCTCGAAAGTGCTTAAATGAGCAGTGTTGCACTGACTCGTGCGTTAGACGAATGATATCCTGGGGCCAATAACGAAATCCCGGGAGCTGATCCCTGACTGGACCGTGGTCCTACTATATCGGCGCCCACCTGACTTGTCAGGCCACAGCGATTTCCACGCGTCGACGGCTATGTTGGTGCAGCACTACCTAAATCTCGATCCTGCCGAAAAATAGCCTGTGACACTGACCATCAGAGACCAAAAACAGCAACAGCGCGATTCTGCATTTGCCCGTCGGGCATCAATTGTCGCGGGCAATGCGGGGGTGCAGGCCGCTCGCCACTTCATTAAAGCCTTTCCATCACTGGACTCTTTAACTGTTTCCCTTTACTGGCCCCTTGGAAGTGAATTGGATTCAAGGCCGCTCTTGCGGGTTCTTCATGAAATGGGTGCAGATTGCGCCTTGCCCGTGGTCGAGAAAAAGGACCATCCGCTGTTGTTTCGCCGCTGGACGCCGGAAACAGTGATGGAACCCGGCGCCTTTAATGTGATGGTTCCGGCAAAAACCGACGACTATGTCATTCCCGGCCTTGTGATCACGCCGATGCTTGCCTTTGATGCGGTGGGTAATAGACTGGGCTATGGTGGTGGCTTTTACGATCGGACGCTTGAAAAGCTTCGAAATGAGGCAGGAAGCCGTGCGATCGGCCTGGCTTACGCTGCGCAAGAGGTAGAACGGGTCGTGACTGATTGTTTTGACCAGCGGCTTGCCGGCATATTAACAGAAAAAGATTTTAGGATAATAGAATGAAAATCCTCTATTTCGGAGATGTCGTGGGCCGAGCAGGGCGGGATGTGCTGGTCCAGCAGCTGCCAAAAATCCGAGAACGTCTGTCGGCTGATTTTGTCGTCGTAAATGGTGAGAATGCCGCGGGAGGCTTTGGTATCACTGAAAAAATTGCCGAGGAATTCTTTTCTGCGGGAACAGACTGTGTTGTTCTTGGTAATCACAGCTTCGATCAAAAGGAGATCATGCCGGTTCTCGAAAAGGATGCCCGTATCCTGCGGCCGGTCAATTACCCGAAAGATACGCCCGGGCGCGGTTTCAGTGCCTTCAAGACACGGCGCGGCAAGACAATCCTGGTGGTGCAGGTAATGGCGCGGCTGTTTATGGATCCGCTAGATGATCCTTTCGCGGCGGTGGAAAAGCTGCTCACCGGAAATCCGTTGGGTAAGAAATATGATGCCATCCTGGTTGATATTCACGGGGAAATCACATCGGAGAAAATGACCATGGGGCACTTTTGCGATGGTCGGGTTTCCATGGTGGTTGGCAGTCATACACATGTGCCCACGGCGGACGCGCAGATTTTCCCGGGCGGTACGGCCTATCAGACGGATGCCGGCATGTGTGGTGACTATAATTCCGTGATTGGCATGGACAAGGAGGAGCCGCTTCGTCGTTTTACCCGGAAAATTCCGGGTGGGCGGTTTTCCCCTGCGCTGGGTGAAGGGACGGCTTGCGGAGTTTTCGTTGAGACGGACGATAAAACTGGCCTTGCGAGATATATTTCCCCTTTACGTGTCGGCGGTCGCCTGATTGAGATATGGCCAGAGAGTTCCTGAAGCCCGCACAGGATGCAAAAAGGACGTGCCTCTTGAGTGCGGATCGGGTACAAACGGCGAAACAGTAAGCAAACAGTAGTGGGACCAAGAGACGGAATATGGCCGGACATTCACAATTCAAGAACATCATGCACCGCAAGGGCGCGCAGGATAAGAAACGGGCGAAGATTTTTGCCAAACATATCCGGGAGCTGACGGTCGCGGCGAAAACCGGCTTGCCGGATCCCGCCATGAACCCGCGGCTTCGAAGCGCCATCTCCGCCGCCCGCGGCGACAACATGCCAAATGATAATATCGACCGTGCGATCAAGCGCGCCTCGGGCGAGGCAGGTGCGGATAACTATGAGGAAATGCGCTATGAGGGTTATGGCCCGGGTGGCGTTGCCATTATTGTCGAGACTTTGACTGATAACCGCAATCGCACCGCCGCTGATGTGCGCGCCGCATTTGCCAAGGCAGGCGGAACAATGGGGGAGACAGGGTCTGTCGCCTTCATGTTCGACCGGATTGGGCAGGTTATCTATGCCGCTGATGCGATAGACGCCGATGAAATGTTTGAAGCGGCGCTGGAAGCAGGTGCGGAGAATGTCGAAAGCGATACCCAGATCCATGACATAACCTGCGCGATGGAGGATTTTAACGACGTGCGCGATGCGCTAGAAGAGAAATTCGGCACGCCGCAGGAAGCGGGCATCGTCTGGAAGCCACAGAATTCGATCCCGGTGGAAACGGAGGATCTGGCCAACTCCCTCTTCAAGCTGGTGGATGTGCTCGAAGATAACGACGACGTGCAGAAGGTGTCGGCCAATTTCGATATTCCCGAAGAAATCATGGAGAAACTGGGCGAGTAACTTTTTAGAAGGACAGTAATTTTATCATGCGTTTATTGGGGCTGGATCCGGGACTTCGCCATACCGGCTGGGGGATCATAGAGGCAGAGGGCAATACCCTCCGGCATCTCGCCAATGGCGCAATTTCTTCTGATGGTAATCTCAGCCTTTCTGAACGCCTTGTTCAGCTCTATGACGGAATTTCCAAGGTTATTCTTGACTGGCAGCCTGCCGAGGCAGCGGTTGAGGAAACCTTTGTGAACAAGAATCCCGTCTCGACCCTGAAGCTTGGTCAGGCGCGCGGGATTTCATTGCTGGTTCCGTCGCTCAATGGTCTTCCGGTTGAGGAATATGCCCCCAACAAGATCAAGAAATCCGTTGTAGGTGCGGGCCATGCCGGAAAAGACCAGATCCACGCGATGGTGGGAATGCTTCTACCGGGGTGCACCATTGCGAACGAACATGCGGCCGACGCGCTCGCTGTTGCTATTTGCCATGCTCATTATGCGGGAAGTAACCGCAACCTTAAGAAAGCCACCATGATGGCGGGACGGGCGCCATGATTGCGAAATTGACTGGTAAACTGGACGAAATCGGTGAAGACTGGGTCATTGTTGATGTCGGCGGCGTCGGTTATCTCGTCTTCTGTTCAGGACGGATGCTCCGGAACCTGCCGGAAAAAGGCGGCATTGTCTCACTTCATATCGAGACCCATGTGCGTGAGGATCATATCCATCTTTATGGCTTTGAAAGCGTGGCGGCACGGTCCTGGTTCAATCTGCTGCAGACCGTGCAGGGCGTGGGGGCGAAGGTTGCGCTGGGCATTCTGTCTCTTTATGGCGGGGAAGAACTCACGCAGGTTGTTGCGGCAGGGGACAAGACGGCGCTCACCCGTGTTTCCGGTGTTGGGCCAAAAGTTGCAGGCCGGATCACGGCGGAGCTGAAAGACAAGGTCGCAAAGATGGACCTGGGGCCTGTTGCCTTTAATGCGGAAGTCTCAGCAGCGGCACCGAAACCGGCACAAGCTGCGGCTGGCGATGCGGTGTCCGCGCTTGTCAATCTCGGTTATGGCCGGGCGGATGCCTTTGGCGCGGTTGCCGCAGCCGCACGGAACCTGGGGCCCGACGCGTCGGTTGAGGCCTTGATAACTGCCGGGTTGAAGGAGCTTGCGGCATGAGTGACGAGAGGCTTGTCAGCGCGGCGTCCAGTACCCAGGACGATATCGAGACTCAGTTTCGCCCTCAGGTGTTGGATGATTTTATCGGCCAGAAACAGGTGCGCGAGAATTTAAGCGTCTTCATCCAGGCTGCGAAATCACGCGGCGAAGCCCTTGACCATGTGATGTTTTTTGGGCCTCCTGGTCTTGGAAAGACGACGCTCTCTCAAATTGTCGCGCGTGAGCTTGGCGTTAATTTCCGTGCAACTGCCGGACCGGTGATCACCAAGGCAGGGGATCTTGCGGCGCTGCTTACCAACCTCGAAAAGAACGATGTGCTCTTTATTGATGAAATTCATCGCCTGAGCCCCGCGGTCGAGGAAATTCTCTATCCGGCGATGGAGGATTTCCATCTTGACCTGATCATCGGGGAAGGGCCCGCGGCTCGTTCCGTACGCATTGATCTGCCACCGTTTACGCTGGTCGGCGCAACGACCCGCTCTGGCCTGATCACGACCCCGCTCCGGGAGCGTTTTGGTATTCCGCTGCGGATGAATTTCTATGAGCCGGATGAACTTAAGCTTATTGTGGCGCGCGGCGCCCGGGTTCTGGGCCTCAATCTCAGTGAAGACGGCGCGATTGAGATTGCCAGACGCAGTCGCGGCACACCGCGTGTTGCCGGGCGTCTTCTACGCCGGGTGCGGGATTTTGCCGCTGTTGCCGGGGCAGATCTTGTTGATGCGGTCAAGGCCGATGCGGCCCTCAACCGGCTTGAAGTGGATAAACGCGGGCTCGACAGCATGGACCGGCGTTACCTAGGCCGCATTGCCGAGGATTTCGGCGGTGGTCCGGTTGGTGTGGAGACTCTTTCCGCCGCCTTGTCGGAACCGCGCGATGCGATCGAGGATATTATCGAACCTTACCTGATCCAGCAGGGATTTCTGCAGCGCACCCCGCGCGGACGGATGCTGACCAAGGCGGCATTTGATCATCTGGGATTGTCCTTTCCGAAGACGATGAGCGAGCAACTCTCACTCATCGATGAAGAGCGCCGGAATGAGTAAAAGTAATATGCTCGGCCGGTTTGAGACAGGAGTTCAAGGGACGCAGCATATCTTTCCGGTTCCTGTTTACTGGGAGGATACGGATGCGGGCGGGATCGTTTATTACGCCAACTATCTTAAGTTTACAGAACGGGCCCGAACAGACATGCTTCGGGGGCTCGGTATTAATCAGCAGGCGATGATGGAAGAGGAGGGCGCGAATTTTGTCGTCCGCGCCTGTGAAATAGAATATCTTAAACCCGCTAAGATGGAAGATGAACTCGAAATCGTGACCTCGGTGACCGATCTGCGCGGCGCGTCCCTCAGGATGGCGCAGAATATATACCGTGATGGGGGCTTGCTCGTGGAGACAAAAGTACGCATCGCCTGCCTTGATAGAGAAGGTAGGCCACAGCGTCTTTCTTCTGCCATAAATGAGAAGTTTAATGCGATTTTGGGCGATTCGGCTTTATATGCGAAGACTTTAGCCAGGGAAGAGTAAATGGAAAATGATGCTATTGTCGTCACCCAGATGGGCGGCGGTGCTCACGATTTATCAATGATCGGCCTGTTTGTTCAGGCCGATATTGTTGTGCAGATAGTGATGATCGTACTGGTACTGGCCTCCTTCTGGAGTTGGGCGATCATTATCGACAAGATCCTTCGGTTTCGCCGGATAACGGCCGATGCGGATGAATTCGAGAATGAATTCTGGTCCGGCGGTAATCTGGAGGATTTGCAACGTCGGGTCGGGTCCAGCCCTGATAATCCGCTTGCCATGCTGTTTGCCGCCGCGATGAAAGAATGGTCCCGCTCAACCGAGAAAGGGATTGGCAAGCATTCGCATACGGGTCTGCAGGCACGTATCCATCAGGTGATGCGGGTGACCATTGACCGTGAGGTCGAGCGGCTGGAGAAATATCTGGGCTTTCTCGCAACTGTCGGTTCGACGGCTACTTTCCTTGGTTTGTTCGGTACCGTCTGGGGGATCATGAACAGCTTCCAGTCGATTGCCGCCACCAAGGATACCAGTCTCGCTGTTGTTGCCCCGGGTATTGCAGAGGCTTTGTTCGCGACGGCGCTCGGTCTTGTTGCGGCCATCCCGGCTGTTGTTGCCTATAATAAGTTCTCTAACGATCTGCAGCGGATTATTACCCGTCTGGAAGGATTTGCCGGCGAGTTTTCCGCCATCCTGTCCCGCCAGCTTGATTTGGGCGACTGATCATGGATGCCAATCATTATAAAGCCTTTACCGGCAAGGGCAGGCGGCGACGCCATACCCAGATGTCGGAAATCAACGTCACGCCATTTGTCGATGTGATGCTTGTTCTGCTTATCGTTTTCATGGTGACGGCGCCGCTTTTGACCGTCGGCGTACCGCTGGAACTTCCGAGCAGTAAGGCCGCAACGGTTCAGGGTAATGACGAACCGCTGGTGATCAGTGTCGATGGGGAAGGGCGGCTATACCTTGAGGATGTGGAGATCGAACTTGTAAACCTGGTGCCCAAACTCCGGGCGGTGACCGGCGCGAAGCAGGATCAGCGCATTTTTGTACGCGGTGATACCAATGTGAGCTACGGTCGGGTTCTTTCGGTCATGGGCGAAATTCATAACGCCGGTTTCAAGCGCGTTGCGATGATCTCTGCCGGTCCCGGCAAAGCGGCCAGCGGCGCGCAACAAGACAACAATTAGTATGGGGTCCTCCAACTGATGAGAGTGTCCGCCCTAGCTTCGGCCGTATTGCATATGCTGATCCTTGTGATCATGTATACCGGCCTGCCGTTGTTTACGGACCCGAAGCTGTTTGAGCCACCGGTTGTCATCGATGTCGAGATTGTGGATGTGGCTGATATTACCAATCTGCCAAAACCTGCGCCGGAGCCGGAGAAGATCGAAAAGCCGGAACCGGAACCCAAGCCGGAACCTAAACCGGAACCACAACCAGCCCCAAAGCCGGAGCCCAAGCCAACGCCTGCGCCCGAACCGAAGCCTGAGCCGGAACCTGCCCCTGAACCGGAACCGGAACCAGAGCCTGAACCTGCTCCTGAGCCGGAGCCGGAGCCCGAACCTGCGCCGAAGGCAGAAAAGAAGCCGATCCCCAAGCCACCGGTCAAGCCAAAGCCTAAACCGAAACCAGAGCCGAAGCCTGAGCCGAAGCCCGAGCCGAAGAAGCCCGAGCCGAAAAAGCCGGCGTTTGATTTGAATCAGATGAAGGCGCTGCTTGATAAGAAAAAGCGGGAGCAGGCGACGAAGTCTCAGGATACAGCAGACATAAAAAAGCCCAATTCTGCTGAAAAGGTGCCGAACTCCTCAAGCAAGGCTATGGACAGTTCCCTGCCGCTGACGCTGAGCGAAAAAGATGCGCTACGGCAGCAAGTCCAGAGATGCTGGAACGTGCCGACAGGAGCGGTGGATGCGGAAGAGCTGGTTGTGTCAATTCGAATTCAGTTAAATCAGGACGGATCATTGAACGGACCTCCGGAAATTGTTAATGGTGGATTGGATGACCCTTATGTTTTGGCGGCTTCGGATAGTGCACGGCGAGCAGTCTTGCAATGCCAGCCCTATAATCTGCCGGCTGAAAAGTATGAGAGCTGGCGCGAGGTCACGATGAATTTCAATCCGAAGGACATGTTCTAGGTGATAGGAAGAATGATGATTGGTAGAGTACAAAAAATCTCCGGTTTCTTGATGGGCCTGCTCTTGGTGCTGTCCGTTTCGAACAGTGCACGGGCCGAGCTTGTTATAGATATCACGCAGGGCAATATCGAGCCGATGCCGATCGCGATAACGGATTTTTATGCGGATAACGAGGCGACTGCAAAAATCGGCAAGCAGATGGCCGATGTCATCCGCGCCGATCTGGAACGCTCCGGCCTGTTTGCGCCGATTGATCCGCGCGCTTATTTGCAGCAGCCGAAGGATTTACAGGCCGTGCCGGTTTTCGCCAACTGGCGCAAGATTGCCGCACAGGCTCTCTCCACAGGACTTGTTCAGGCACTTGGGGATGGACAGATCAATGTTCAATTCCGCCTTTGGGATGTCTTCGCGGAACAACATCTGACAGGTATTCAATACACGACGCCGCCGTCCAACTGGCGCTGGACCGCGCATCTGATTGCGGATGAAATATACAAGCGCTTGACCGGGGAAGATGGTTATTTCTCAACCCGCATTGTCTATGTTTCGGAAAGCGGGCCGGCGGATCGGCGGGTTAAGCGCCTTGCGATCATGGATCAGGATGGCGAGAACCACCAGTTCCTGACCAGTGGAAATGAGTTGGTATTGACGCCCCGATATTCACCAACACAGCAGGTACTGACCTACCTGTCCTATTTCAACAATAAGCCGCGGGTGTATCTCTACAATCTGGATACCGGGCAGCAGGAAATCCTTGGGGAGTTTCCGGGCATGACATTTGCGCCTCGGTTCTCACCATCGGGAAATCAGGTTGTGATGAGCATGGCGCAGGACGGCAATTCTGAAATATATTTGATGGATTTACGGACACGGGAGCTCAAGCGCCTCACCAATTATGCCGGCATTGATACGGCACCGTCCTTTTCGCCCGATGGAACTCAAATCACCTTTGAGTCGGACCGCGGTGGGCGCCAGCAGATTTATGTCATGGACGCGGATGGATCAAATGTGAAGCGGATCAGCTTCGGTAGTGGCAATTATGGTACACCGGTTTGGTCCCCGCGCGGCGATCTGATTGCCTTTACCAAGCTTACCGGGGGACAGTTTTCCATCGGTGTCATGCGCACTGATGGCTCGCAGGAACGGATTTTGACCGAAGGCTTTCACAACGAAGGCCCCACCTGGGCGCCAAACGGACGCGTATTGATGTTCTTCCGCCAGATTCAGGGTAAAAATGATGGCACTAGTGATAAAGTTCGCTTGTGGTCAGTAGACCTTACAGGATATAACGAGCGAGAGGTTATCACGCCAGGTGACGGGTCTGATCCGGCGTGGTCTCCACCGTATAACTTGAATAGGTGAGATCAAATCACTATAGTTTGCGATGTTATAATATTTCGGGGGACCATCTTTACAAGTTTCTCATAGATACATTCCGTATCCTTGTTTAACGCGAGATACCCAAAGTTCAGAGATTTCCAGAGGATGGGAGTTAATTACATGCGGCTCAATCTAGGCCTTAAAACCTTAAGTATTTTCACAGCACTGCTGCTGGTTGCAGCTTGTGAAACGGCACCAACAGAAACCGGTGACAGCTCAGGTGGGGGCGCGACTACCCAGACGAGCGGATCTGGTTCATCAACAACAGTTGTTACTGAAACCACAACAACTACCGTTAAGCCTGGCAGCCAGGAAGACCTGGTTCTTAATGTCGGCGATCGTGTGTTCTTCGGATTTGACAAGTACGACGTGGATAGTGAAGCACAGGCAACCCTGCAGCGTCAGGCAGCCTGGTTGAAAGCGAATCCCACGGTTACGCTTGTGATTGAAGGAAATGCTGACGAACGCGGAACACGCGAATACAACCTCGCGCTTGGCGATCGCCGGGCAACGGCTGTGAAGAACTACCTGGTAACCCTGGGTATTTCTGCAGATCGCCTCTCGACCATTTCCTATGGTAAGGAGCGTCCGGTCGCTCTCGGTCATAATGAGGCCGCGTGGGCACAGAACAGACGGGCGGTTTCGGTTGTAAACTAATCGCGACCATCTATTCCGGCGCCCGCTGTCGCACTAACTTGTTTAGTGACGCCAGCGGGCGTTTTTTTTGAGACGGGCGGGCCGGGTTATAACGGAGCGCCAAATATTGATCATAAAATTGCCAATATTTCGAACAAGTTTGGTATCTTGTGAAAAATACCCTACGGATCGAGGAAAGGGTGCGCCGCGATGATTTGGACTGTTTCAAGGACCGTAACCGGGAAGGCTCGTCCTTCCGGGAAAATGAGTCTCCTGATCCCCTGCCTTATGCTGGCAATGGGAACATTCATGCTGCCGACACTCGCGCTGGCACAAAGCAATAGCGAGGTCCGGGCACTGGTTGACCGGATCAACCGGCTGGAACAGGACGTTACGGACATGCAGCGTTCCGTATATAGTGGCGCCGCCCCGGCGCCGCGCCCCGCCGCACCAAGCAGTTCCACATTGCCTGCAACATCTGGTGGCAAAGTCAGTCAGGATGGTCTCGCGCTTTTGCTGCAGCGTATCAGTACCCTTGAAGAAGAGCAGCGCCGTCTGACGGGCGCGCAGGAAGAAACAAGCTTCAAGATAAATCAGATGACCACCCGCCTCGACAAGCTGGTAAAGGATGTTGATTTCCGCCTGACGGATATTGAGCGCCGCCTCGGGGCTCCTGGGGTAACAACTGGTGCCACAACGGACGCAACGGGTGCACCAACGCCACTCGCCGGAACAGGGGCAACTGCTTCCGGAACCAGCGGAAGCGGGTCGTCAACGGGACCTGTCGTGATTGGCGGGGACAGCTTGCCAGAAGGCAGCAAGGTTCTGGGTACGTTGCCGGCGAACAACAGCGGCACGGCGGCCACCACTTCTGCTCCGGCGACAACGGGAACTGCAGTCGCTTCAACCGCATCCACGGGAGGTGGTTTGCCGGCAGGTTCCGCCTCAGATCAGTATAATTATGCCATTTCCCTCGTGCGACAGGATCGCTATGACGATGCCGAGGCGGCCTTTACCGAGTTCCTGAAAACTCACAAAGATAATGATCTGGCCGGCAATGCCCAATATTGGCTGGGTGAGACATTCTATGTCCGGGGCGATTATCCGAATGCCGCATCGGCTTTTTTTGAAGGGTATCAGAACTATCCGGATAGTTCCAAGGCTGCGGACAATCTTTTGAAGCTCGCCATGACTCTTGGCCGCATGGATCAAACGGAGGAAGCCTGCGCCACCTTTGGTCAGATGGATAAGCAGTTCAATCAAATACCTGCCAGACTGCGACAGACCGCAGATCGGGAAAAACAAAAATTCAATTGCAAATGATGCGCCGCCGTGGCTGACCCTTTGGCCGTTTCCGGACTGCCCCATATTTTCACGGAGACAATGCGGGGTCTTTTACCGCATGGGTTTCCGCGACGGTTGGCTGTGGCGGTATCCGGCGGATCGGACAGTATGGCCTTGGCCTTGCTGGCGAAAGACTGGGCGGATCGGGAAGGGGTTATTCTTACCGCCTTCACCGTAAATCATGGATTGCGTACAGAGGCTGCCGGGGAAGCAAGGCAAGTCAAACGCTGGCTTGAAGCCAGAGGGATTACCACGCGCGTTCTTACCTGGAAGGGTCCCTATCCGAAATCCGGTATTCAGGAAGCAGCGCGCAATGCCCGTTATCAATTGATGGCTAAAGCCTGCACAGATGAGGCCATAGGCGCATTGCTGCTCGGTCATCAACTGGAAGACCAGCTTGAGACATTGTTAATGCGGCTTTCCAAGGGGAGCGGATTGGAAGGCCTTGCCGCCATTCAAGGGGTAAGCGAATGGGGACGCCTTCGTCTGCTTCGCCCGCTTTTGACTGTTCGGCGCACAGTGCTACGCGAGTACCTAAACGCTTATAGTCAGGGTTGGATTGATGATCCGAGCAATGAAAACCCGGTTTACACACGCACGCGTGTCGGGGCGGTCTTATCGGAGATGCAACAACTACCGGGCAGTAATATGGAGACCATTGCGTTGTCTCTTGCGCGGCTGCAAAGAGCATCAAACAGTCTTGAGATGCTCGCTGGGCAAAAGATTCAGGCGGAATGTGAGATCAGTCCGCTTGGTTTTATCCAGATGCCGGATCGTATGCTTGATGACTGCCCGGAGGAGCTTTCACTCCGTATTCTCTCCATGCTCCTGCGGTGTGTCGGCGGCGGGCAGCGGATCAAGCTCTCGACGCTTGAACAACTCTATCATCGGCTATTTAAGGAGGGGGCGGGTAAAAGCGCCACAATTGCCGGGGCCCAAATGCAGAAATCCGGAAATGGCTGGTTGTTTTGCCGGGAACCCGGTCGGGCAGGTTTGCCGAACATTAAGGTGATGGCGGAGCAGGAGGATTGGATCTGGGATAACCGGTTCATGATCACGGATAGCTTGCCTGGGGAAGAATTGCCCGAAGGACTTTATATTGACGCTCTCGGTGCTGAGGGGTGGCGCCAGATAAAGGAATTCTCGGATATGAGCCGGCTACCGTTTGTTCCCGCAAAGGTTCGAAATAGTCTGCCTGCCCTCTGGATTGAAGATAAAATGGTTGCGGCGCCCCTGTTGTTGACAGATAAAACTGATAATTTTGTTTTTAATCAGCGTTTCAAGATGCAATTTAGGGCATTTTACTGGATGACTGACCCAATTTCGTGATAATTATCGTCGATTGACAAAATGCCCTATTGGAACTTGATGTTAACGGATTATATCTAGAACTAATCCAGAATACAGGATGCATCATACGACGGACAGATCGGACATAGTCCGACGTGGAAGGAAAAAATTTCGTGAATCTTTTTGGCAAGAACATAGTGCTCTGGGTAATCATCGCATTACTCGTTGTAGCGCTTTTCAACATTTTCAATGATCCTTCTCCGCGTAATGCCGGACTGTCGATGCCCTATTCGACGTTTCTGGATGAAGTTGAAAACGGCCGGGTTAAAAATGTCACCATTCAGGGCCCGAATATTAAGGGTGTTACTGATGACGGCCGCTCCTTTACCACCTACTCCCCGGAAGACAGCACGCTGGTCAGCAAACTGAGCGATCATGGTGTTGTTATCAATGCCGCGCCGCAGGAAGAAGGCAGCATGTTGATGGCAACCCTTCTGTCCTGGTTCCCGATGCTGCTTTTGATCGGTGTCTGGATCTTCTTCATGCGCCAGATGCAAGGCGGCGGCGGTAAGGCCATGGGCTTCGGCAAGTCAAAGGCCAAGCTCCTGACCGAGAAGCATGGCCGTGTCACCTTTGAGGATGTCGCCGGTATTGAGGAAGCGAAGGAAGAACTGGAAGAAGTTGTCGACTTCCTGAAAAGCCCGCAGAAATATCAGCGTCTCGGTGGCAAGATCCCGAAAGGTGTCCTGCTGATCGGTCCTCCCGGTACTGGTAAGACGCTGCTGGCCCGTTCTGTGGCAGGTGAGGCAAATGTCCCCTTCTTCACGATTTCGGGTTCTGACTTCGTTGAAATGTTTGTTGGTGTGGGCGCCAGTCGTGTCCGCGACATGTTCGAACAGGGCAAGAAGAACGCGCCCTGCATCATCTTCATTGACGAAATCGATGCTGTCGGCCGTCATCGCGGCGCCGGTTTAGGCGGCGGTAATGACGAGCGTGAGCAGACCCTCAACCAGATGCTGGTGGAGATGGATGGATTTGAGACAAACGAAGGCGTAATCCTGCTGGCGGCGACTAACCGCCCGGATGTGCTGGACCCGGCGCTTCTGCGGCCAGGCCGGTTTGACCGTCAGGTTGTTGTGCCGAACCCGGATATCATTGGCCGTGAGAAGATTCTTAAAGTCCATATGCGTAAAGTCCCGCTTGCACAGGATGTGGATGCGCGCACAATCGCTCGCGGCACACCCGGCTTTTCCGGTGCGGACCTTGCCAACCTTGTGAACGAAGCGGCACTTCTGGCGGCACGCAAATCCCGCCGGCTGGTAACACAGCAGGAATTTGAGGAAGCGAAAGACAAGGTCATGATGGGCGCTGAACGTCGTTCCATGGTGATGTCCGAGGAAGAAAAGAAACTCACTGCATACCACGAAGGTGGTCATGCACTGGTCGGGATGCATATGAAGGCGTCCGATCCGGTCCACAAGGCGACCATCATTCCGCGTGGGCGTGCCCTCGGTATGGTTATGCGGTTGCCGGAAAAAGACAGCTATTCCCTGCGCCGTGATCAGTGCCTTGCGCATCTGGCGGTGGCCATGGGCGGCCGCGTTGCCGAGGAAATGATTTTCGGTCATGATGCCGTTACGACAGGCGCCTCCGGTGATATCAAGATGGCAACCGATATGGCGCGCCGGATGGTTACTGAATGGGGTCTGTCCGATAAACTTGGTCCGCTTCTCTATGGTGCCAATCAGGAAGAGGTCTTCTTGGGCCATTCCGTTTCGCAGCAGAAGAACGTGTCTGACTCGACAGCACAGCTGATTGATCAGGAAGTTCGCCGTTTTGTCGAGGAAGGCGAGGCGACCGCACGTAAAATCCTGAACGACCATGTGGACCAGCTTCACCGGGTCGCCAAGGGACTTCTGGAATATGAAACCTTGAGTGGGGATGAAATCAAGATTTTGATGGATGGTGGTGATATTAACCGTCCGGAAGATGTTGATACCCCCGTTGACAAGGGTCCAAGTTCGACCGTGCCCGAAGCCGATGGCCATAAAAAACCAGATGGTCCGGGACTTGAAGCAGAACCACAACCTGGTAACTAGGGCGGGTCTATGAAACAGAGTGAAAAAGGCTCCGCGATACAGCGGGGCCTTTCTTCTATGGCGAAAGTAGAGACGGCGGACTGTGTGCGCCCCAGGATTATGGGGATTGTCAATGTCACGCCGGATAGTTTTTCCGATGGCGGCCAGCATTCTAATACTACGGCGGCCATTACCCATGCCCGAAAGCTTGTGGCAAAAGGGGCGGATATCCTTGACATTGGCGGGGAGAGTACCCGACCAGGCGCGGACGCGATCAGCATTGATGAGGAATGTGCGCGCGTTGTACCCGTTATTGAAGGGTGCCGTGATCTTGCGGTGACGATATCCATTGATACCCGGAAGATGGCTGTGATGGCCGCGGCGGTCGAGGCGGGCGCGACGATCATTAATGATGTCAGTGCTCTTGAGTATGACCCTGAAAGCCTTGATTTCGCGGCGAAAAGCGGCCTGCCGGTTTGCCTGATGCATAGTCTGGCGGATCCGAAGATCATGCAGGACAATCCGACTTATGATGATGTGGTGGCCGAGGTTTTGGCCTATTTGCGGGAACGCATTGCGGTCTGCGAGGCGGCGGGCATATCACGCGATAATATCATTACCGATCCGGGTATTGGTTTTGGCAAGACGATTGATCATAACCTCTCCCTGCTCAAGGCGCTGCCAGAATTTCACGCCCTCGGTTGTGAGGTCTTGTTAGGGGCATCCCGGAAAAAATTTATCGGTCAACTTACAGATGAGCCGGTAGCAAAGCAGCGGGTTATCGGATCGGTGGCAGTGGCGCTTTACGGGGCTACTGCCGGGGTTCATATCCTCCGTGTCCATGACGTTAAAGAGACCCGCCAAGCCCTTGAAATATGGCAGGCAATTCAATCGGCCTCTTTTTAGACATCTTTTAAGGGTTTTCTGTTAGGGTGTTGCCAAAATTTTCTCAAATGAGTTGAACTATGACACGAAAATACTTTGGGACCGATGGCATTCGCGGTACCGCCAACCAAGAGCCGATGACCGCCGAAATTGCCTTGAAAGTAGGGAAATCTGCGGGCAAGAAATTCGCTGGACGTGGCAATTTTCGCCATCGCGTCGTCATTGGCAAGGATACGCGCCTCTCGGGCTATATGGTGGAGCCTGCACTGACCGCCGGTTTTACCTCTGTCGGAATGGATGTCATCCTGGTTGGGCCGATGCCGACACCGGCGATTGCCATGCTAACCCGGTCGCTCCGCGCGGATCTCGGGGTGATGATTTCTGCCTCCCATAACTCATTTGAGGATAATGGCATCAAGCTTTTCGGCCCGGACGGATATAAGCTGTCCGATGAGGTAGAGAAAAGTATCGAGGCCGACCTGATCGATGACAGTAACATCGTGCTGGCGGAACCGGTCAATCTCGGTCGGGCGCAGCGGCTGGACGATGCGCGTGGTCGCTATATCGAATTTGCGAAAAGCAGTTTTCCGCGCAATCAGCTTTTAAAAGGCCTGAAAATTGTTGTCGATTGCGCCAACGGTGCGGCCTACAAGGTGGCGCCAACGGTGCTTTGGGAACTGGAGGCCGATGTCATCTCCATCGGTGTGTCGCCCAATGGCTTAAATATCAACGATGGCTGCGGATCAACATCGACGGGCGCCATGTGCAAGCGTGTTGTGGAGGAAGGTGCCGATCTAGGTATCGCGCTCGACGGGGATGCCGATCGTTTGCTGATTTGCGATGAGAAAGGCCGGATGATCGATGGCGATCAGTTGATGGCGCTTATCGCCCGGACATGGCAGAGCCGTGAGAATCTACGTGGCGGTGGTATTGTCTCGACAGTCATGTCCAACATGGGGCTTGAAAAATTCCTGGAGGGGCTTGGCCTGACACTTGCGCGCACTAATGTTGGCGATCGCTATGTGGTTGAACATATGCGCGAGCATGGCTTCAACGTCGGCGGGGAACAATCAGGGCATATTGTGCTTTCCGATTACAGTACGACGGGGGATGGCCTGATTGCCGCCTTGCAGATCTTGTCGGTGATCGTCGAAAAGGGACAACCGGTAAGTGAGGTTTGCCATAATTTCGATCCCTGGCCGCAGATCCTAAAAAATGTACGCTATGGCGCGGGTGATCCGCTCTCTGGTGCGGCCGTGCAAAAGGCCATCCGCGACGGTGAAAGCCGCCTTGGCAATGAAGGTCGCCTTTTAATCCGTAAATCCGGTACTGAGCCGTTGATCCGCGTGATGGGAGAGGGAACAAACGACAGTCTGGTGAATGAGATTGTCGATAACATCGTCAATGAGGTTACGGCCTCGGTTGGCTGAATAAAAGTTTAAGGGGTAGTTATGCAGGGGCGCGTATTGGTTATCGCCGGATCGGATTCCGGCGGTGGTGCAGGTATTCAGGCGGACATCAAGACAGTAACGGCGCTTGGCGGCTATGCGGCCACCGCGATAACGGCACTCACGGCGCAGAACACGCTCGGTGTCGAGGCGATTGAGGAAGTCTCCGCACCTTTCGTGGCACAGCAGATTGATGTTGTCCTGAAAGATATTGGCGCCGATGCCATCAAGATCGGAATGCTCCATCGCAAGGAAGTGATCGAAACCGTTGCCGAGCTGTTCGAACAGCTCGATAGATTGCCGCCGGTCGTTCTCGATCCGGTAATGATTGCCAAAGGCGGCGCGAGCCTGATCGCGGCGGAAGCGAGTGAGGCTATCAAGTCTCTATTAATCGCCCCTCATACACATGTGCTGACCCCGAATATCCCGGAGGCGGAACAGTTGACCGGCATGAAAATCAATAGTCTTGCCGATATGGAGAAAGCAGGTCGCTTCCTGCTGGATATGGGGCCTAAGGCCGTGTTGATGAAGGGCGGGCATAGCGAAGGCGCGGAAATCATCGACCTTCTTGTCTCTGCGGAAGGCATACATACCTATTCGCACCCGCGAATTGATACCCCCCATACCCATGGTACAGGCTGTACGCTCTCCTCGGCAATCGCGACTGGCCTTGCGCAGGGACTAACCATCCCGGACGCGGTCGCGCGGGCCATTCGCTACGTGGAAAATGCGATCTTTGAGGCGCCCGGCCTCGGTGCGGGACATGGCCCCCTTAATCATGGGCATACGGTGGGACCGTTTGTCTGAGCGTGTTATAGTTCGTTCAACATCTCGATAAGCCGGTCGATTTCCTCTTCCGTATTATAGTAATGGAATGAGGCTCTTACCATGGCCTCTATGCCCCGTTTCTCAAGATCGAAGCGAGTGCTGGAAAGACCGGTGACGGAGACATTAATTTTATGCTCCGCGAGATGGGCCTTGATTTCGTCGGCTGATTTCGTGACGTGATCAAAGGTGACAATCCCACCTTTTCTTGTGCCGATATCCCGGACTGTGATCTCGGGGAGTTGTGAGAGTTTCTTCCGCGCAGTCGCGGCGAGGGCGCAAAGCCGGGCCGAGGTTTCCTCAATGCCGAGATCGAGCAGGTAATCAACAGCGACACCAAGACCGATGAAGCCGGAAACATTAAATTCCCAATTCTCGAACCGTCGGGCGTCGGGGCGCATCTCATATCCGTCCGTCGACGTCCATTCCGCACCATGCATATCGAGAAACGGCGGCTCCAGCTTGTCCATGAAGCTATTGCGGACATAGAGAAAGCCGGTGCCGCGGGGCCCGCGCAGGTATTTCCGTCCCGTCACCGAGAGCATGTCGCAGCCGATTTCCGCCACATCCACCGGGATTTGCCCGACGGACTGGCAGGCGTCCAGCAAATAAGGAATGTCATGTTTCCGAGCGATCCTGCCAATTTCCACGGCCGGATTGATAAGGCCCCCATTTGTCGGGACATGGGTGATGGAGATGAGTTTTACCGTATCATCGATCATGTTTTCGAGCGCGGCCACATCCATCTGGCCGCTTTCATCGCTCGGCACGAAGTCGATCTTGACTCCGGTTCGTTTCGCGACCTGTAAGTAGGCGATGACATTGGCGGCATATTCCGCCTCTGCCGTCAGGATGCGATCGCCGGGCAAAAATTTCATGCCGTAAAATGCCATCTGCCAGGCAACTGTCGCGTTTTCCGTAAGCGCGATTTCACTGCGGCTACAGTTGATCAGCTCGGCGATGGCGTCATAGGTCCGCTCAAACGCGGCCCGCCCGCGGGCATGTGCCTCATACCCACCGATTGCCAGCTCCAGATCGAGATGATCTTTCACTGCCTCATACACGGGGCGCGGCATCAGGGCCGCGCCCGCGTTATTGAGATGCAGGCGGTTTCGGGTGCCCGGCGTCTCAGCCCTGAGTTTGTCGATATCAAGTGTCATGACGTTCGTATCAGCGGTGCCCGGCAATTGCATGGGGGACATAGGCTTCGTCCAGCCGCGCGAGTTCCTCTACTTCCAGCGAGATATCAAGTGCAGCAACGGCTTCCTCCAATTGGTACATCTTGCTGGCCCCGATAATCGGTGCGGTGACAGAGGGGCTGTGATGCACCCAGGCGAGGGCGACCTGCGCTGGGGTGACCCCGCGCCCCTTGGCAATATCCTGCACAATGGAAAGGACGTCGTAATCCGCATCCTGTCCGATTCGCATTCGCTTGGACATTTCATCGGAACGTGAACGGATGGTTTCTCCCTCGGCTCCCTTTTTCTTGTTGCCGGCGAGAAAGCCGCGCGCCAGCGGAGACCATGGAATGACGGCAATACCCTGATCCTCACAGAGGGGGAGCATTTCGCGCTCCTCCTCCCGATAGACGAGGTTATAGACATTCTGCATGGAGACGAAGCGCGCCCAGCCGTTCTTCTCCGAGATCGAGAGCGCCTTCATGAACTGCCAGGCAAACATGGAAGACGCGCCGATATAGCGGGCCTTGCCGGCGCGCACCACATCGTTGAGCGCTTCCAGTGTTTCCTCGATCGGAGTGTCATAGTCCCAGCGGTGAATCTGATAGAGATCGACGTAATCAGTGCCGAGCCGTTTCAGGGAATCATCAATGGAATGCATGATATGCTTGCGCGAGAGACCGCCGGTGAGCGGGCTTTTCCCCATGCGGTTGAAGACCTTCGTCGCGATCACGATTTCCTCGCGCTTGGCATAGTCCTTCAAGGCCCGGCCGACAATTTCCTCCGATACGCCAACGGAATACATATCGGCGGTATCAAAGAAATTAATGCCGAGCTCCAATGCGCGCTTGATAAAGGGGCGACTCTCGTCTTCGGGTAGCACCCAGTCCCGCCATTTCGGGTCGCCATAGGTCATGGTACCAAGGCAGAGTTCGCTCACATGAAGGCCCGTGTTGCCCAGTCGCTTGAGGTTCATTTTTATCTCCGTTACAGGATGTTTTTCAGCGCCGCGAGCAGTTTATCGCTATCCGCCTCATTATTGAAGAGGTGAGGGGTAATCCGCATGCTGGACCCACGCACAGAAACATGGATATCCTCAGTCCGCAGCCGTTCGAGTATGTCTTTTGGCAGGCCGCCATCGCGGCGGAGGCCGAGGAAATGCCCCGCGCGTATGTCATCGGGCAGGGAGGTCAGGCCCAGATCGGCGCATCGCGCGGCGATGTTGCGGGTTTTCTGAGTCAGTGTTTCCTGAATATTGGCGATACCCCAGTCCAGTAACTGTTCAAGCGCCGCCACCGCGATAGGCATCAGGGCAAAATTCGCCCGTTCCCCCATGTCAAATCGGCGCGCGCCCTGCTGATACGTATCGACATACTCTACAAGCCCGGCGAAATCCTCCGAACCCTTGCGGTTGAGCCAGTTATATTCCAGCGGGTCGCCGCCCTGATGCTCCGGCGCGACATACATGAAGCCGAGGCTGTAGGGACCGAGTAGCCATTTATAGGCCGCGGCAATCATGAAATCGGGTTTTATCTTTTCAAGATCAAGCGGCATCGCGCCGAGCGATTGAGTCACGTCAAGAACCAGCTTCGCGCCCTGCGCCCGCAGCCTCGCACCAATCGCCTCAAGATCAAGGAGTGCGCCATCGGTCCAATGGTTATGGGGGAGGGCGGCAATGGCGACTTTATCATCAATGGCTTTGAGGACAGCGGACGTCCAGTCATGGTCGGCAGGAGCCGGAACGGTCATGATCTCGGCGCCATTTTCCCTCACGCGCTCTGTCCAGCAATAGACATTGGAGGGAAACTGATCTTCAAGAAGCAGGATTTTCTCGCCCGCTTTGAGCGGGAGATTCCTTGCGGCAACGGCTGTGCCATAGGAGGCGCTCGGGATAATCGCGATATCATCTGCTGCCGCGCCGATCAGCCGAGCAAAGAGCGAACGTGCCTGTTCCGATTCGGTGAAGAAGTCTTCCGGCGAGACGCTCCAGGGCAGGGCTTTGCGGTCCACTCCCATATGACCAGCCGCCCGTGCGGCTTTCAGGAGCGGTCCCATATACGCACAGTTGAAATAGGCGATGTTATCCGGAATTTCGAATAGATGGCGTTGGCTGGGAATCATGGGAAACAACCTCAAGTGTATGATTATCCCGTATTCTCTCTATCCCCAATGCCTTTGACCAGCCCTTAATTGTCACCGGGACAATTAAGCGATTGTTTAGACGTTTGTTCTATTATGGGTAACAATCACCTAGATTGAATTACAATTATGAGTTGAGGATGGTCGTCTGTAAGGAAGGTGAGAAATATAGTACGGCTATCGTTTAAATTCATCGATGCATAGTCGCGCTATTAACGCTTCTATTACCCGAAGCTTTAAATATTTTAGAGGTATATCATGCTCGGCCCCGATAACGCATTTTGGGATAGTGATGAGTGGGTTAGCTGGGATGAAATAGACCGGCAAATCCAGCACAAGGAATGGAGGGCGAGGTATCCCAAGGCTAACTTCGCCCTAATACCGATTTTTGAACAGCTTTTAACCACTGCGGAAAATTATTACCGAGAAACCGGCCTGCACTTGCAGGTCTACGGGGATATTGGTGAATTGTACGGTGCAATAACATACGGTATCAAACTTCATAAAAATTATGCTCAAGGATCCGATGGGCGACTGGGGAATGACTTCATCGAAGTTAAGACAATTACGCCCTTTAAGGCTCGTGACGAAGTGCTAGTCGATCTGAAGGGGCACTTCAACGAGCTGCTAGTTGTGAATATCAATGAAGATTTTAAAATCTGCCATCGACTAGTTGATCGAAAACTGCTTCCAAAAACCAATGGGAAACGACTGCGGATCAAATGGAGTGATCTGGAATCTTAAGTCGTCTTTGCCTGCGAAGCCGCTAGTAGAGCTTACAAAAATTGGAGATAGTCGGCGTTCGGTTTAATGACGGGTAGTTTTACGTCACCGGCTTAATGCAGAACTGATAGCCGCTATTGGTGGCTAAGCGGTCAGGGATATACCCGAATGCCGTGATGGAATATCAGATTGATTCTGTCTTTCACAGAAAAATCACTGTCGCTATCGGAATATTTATGCAGGTAGCGGACATTCTCAGCGCAAATATCCGGCAAAATGTCGCAGTGCAAAAAATCCCGTTGACATAGCCCGCGAAATTTTGTCTATGAACGGCGGGCCACATCCCCCCACCGGGATGCTCTAGACTGGAAGGTTTAGTTTATTATGACAGTACAAATGCGTCCGGAGAGACGCCCTAACTCTCCCCTGTTTTCATCCGGCCCTTGCGCGAAGCGCCCCGGATGGTCCCTCCAAAATCTTGAAGATACGTGTCTTGGTCGCTCCCACCGTTCGGGTGAGGGTAAAGCCAAGCTGAAAGCCGTGATCGACAAACATCGCGCGCTGCTTGGCATTCCCGATGACTACAAGATCGGTATTGTGCCGGGCTCCGACACCGGCGCCGTCGAAATGGCGCTCTGGTCGATGCTGGGTGCGCGTCCCGTGACTATGCTGGCGTGGGAAAGCTTCGGCGCTGGTTGGGCTACCGATGTGGTCAAGCAGCTAAAACTGAACGATGCCGAAGTGATCAACGCCGAATATGGCGAAATCCCGGACCTTGCCGCGACCGACTGGTCCCGCGACACGGTCTTTACCTGGAACGGTACAACCTCTGGCGTCCGGGTACCGAATGGCGACTGGATTTCGGACGACCGCGAAGGTCTTGCCATTTGCGATGCGACCTCCGCCGTGTTTGCCATGGAACTGCCATGGGAAAAACTCGATGTTGTAACCTGGTCCTGGCAGAAGGTGCTGGGCGGGGAGGCGGCGCATGGCATGCTGGTCCTGAGCCCGCGCGCTGTTGAGCGGCTGGAAAGCTACACCCCCGCATGGCCCCTCCCGAAGGTCTTCCGCATGACCAAGGGCGGCAAGCTCATTGAAGGTATCTTCAAGGGCGAAACGATCAACACCCCCTCCATGCTGGCGGTTGAGGATGCGCTGGATGCGCTTGACTGGGCCGAAACTGTTGGTGGTGGCAAAGGTATGGTTACCCGTACGGACGCCAACGCCAAGGTGATCTCCGACTGGGTCGCGAAAACCGACTGGGTGGATTATCTTGCAGGTGATCCGGCCATCCGCTCCACCACCTCGGTCTGCCTCAAGATCACTGATGACTGGTTCACGGCGCTTCCCGCTGAAGATCAGCCAAAGGCAGCGAAAGAGCTCGTCAACCTTCTCGCGGCGGAAGGCGCGGCGCTCGATATCGGACATTATCGTGATGCGCCAGCGGGTCTTCGGATCTGGGCGGGTGCGACGGTGGAAACCGCTGATCTTGAAGCCCTGATGCCCTGGCTCGACTGGGGCTACGCGACACTTAAAAACACATTCCAGAAATAATCCTGAACGAAGGATCGATAAAATGGTCAAAGTCCTTATCTCTGACAAGATGAGCCCGCGCGCTGCTGAAATTTTTCGCGATCGCGGAGTAGAAGTAGATGAACTAACCGGCATGACGCCGGAAGAGCTGAAAGCCTGCATCGGCGAATATGACGGCCTCGCTGTCCGTTCCGCCACCAAGGCAACCGCCGAGATTATTGCGGCGGCAACCAACCTGAAAGTTATCGGCCGCGCCGGTATCGGTGTCGATAATGTTGATATCCCGGCGGCAACGGCGGCCGGTATCTGCGTGATGAATACGCCCTTCGGTAATGCCATCACCACGGCCGAGCACGCCATCGCGATGATGTTCTCTCTCTCCCGTCATATCCCGGCGGCGAATGCCTCCACCCAGGATGGCAAATGGGAAAAATCAAAATTCATGGGTGTCGAGCTTTATGGCAAGACCTTGGGCGTCATCGGTTGCGGTAATATCGGTTCCATTGTCGCGGACCGCGCCGTGGGCCTTAAAATGAAAGTGGTTGCCTATGATCCGTTCCTGTCGCCGGAACGGGCGCAGGAACTGGGTGTCGAGAAGCTGGAGCTGGACGATCTTTTCGCCCGGGCCGATTATATCTCGCTTCATACGCCGATCACCGACAGCACCCGCAATATCATCAACGCGAAGAATATCGCCAAGATGAAGCCGGGCGTGCGTCTGATCAACTGCGCACGTGGTGGCCTCGTTGTTGAGGAAGATTTGAAGGTAGCACTTGAATCCGGGCAGGTTGCCGGGGCAGCGCTTGACGTTTATGCGGTAGAGCCGGCGAAGGAAAATATCCTCTTCGGTCTCGACAATGTGGTGACAACGCCGCATCTGGGTGCGTCCACGGATGAGGCTCAGGTCAATGTTGCCATTCAGGTGGCCGAGCAGATGTCCGATTACCTGCTGGTTGGCTCTGTCACAAATGCACTCAACATGCCATCCGTTACGGCGGAAGAGGCACCGAAGCTGAAACCCTATATGGACCTTGCCGCCCAACTTGGTGGATTTGCCGGTCAGGTCACGGAAAGCGGCATCAAGTCTGTCCGCATCGATTATGAAGGCGCCGCAGCTGGCCTGAATACAAAGCCGCTTACCTCGATCATCATCCAGAGCCTGCTTGCCCCGTTGATGGACAGCATCAATATGGTCAATGCAGCACTGGTTGCGAAAGAGCGGGGGATCGACGTCACCGAGAGCTATAATGACCGTGAAGAGGATTACCAGACCCTGATCCGCCTCTCGATTACGACCGAGCACCAGACCCGCGATATTTCGGGAACGCTGTTCGGGGATGACCGTCCGCGTATCGTGAATATCAAGGGTATCAATATGGAGGCGGAAATTGGCCCCCATATGCTCTATGTCACGAATAAGGACAAGCCGGGCTTCATTGGCGCGCTTGGCTCGGTTCTCGGTGATGCGGGCGTGAATATTGCAACATTCCATCTCGGTCGTCACAAGGGCGCGGGCGAGGCGATCGCCCTGATCGAGATAGATTCGGAATTGTCGGCCGAAACACTGGATACGGTGCGGAAATTGCCCCATGTGGATCAGGTCAAGCCGTTGAATTTCTAGGTTCTATGTGATAGAAAGTTGCGCCTTCGGGTGCTTGCGTAAAAGCGGCGGTTAAAAACTGCCGCTTTTTTGCTGTTCCTGTTGGCGTTCGCAGGGAAATATGCTTTATAGGCCCACGTAATGAATGACTATTCCGAAAAAGGCCTGCTGCCCGCCGGTTTGGCAGATATGCTCCCGCCCGCTGCTGCACGCGAAGCGCGCATTAACCGTACCCTGATGGATGTTTTCGCAGGGAATGGCTACCTGCAGGTTAAGCCACCCCTGATCGAGTTTGAAGAGCATCTTCTGGAAGGCTCCGGTGCGGCGCTTGCCTCCAAGATGTTTCGCGTGATGGATCCGGTCTCGCACCGGATGATGGGCATCCGAACGGATATCACTTTGCAGATAGCGCGTGTTGCGACAACCCGGATGAAACAGGATCCACGTCCCTTGCGGCTTTCCTATTCCGGGCAGGTCCTGCGGGTCTATGGGTCCCAGCTCCGGCCGGAGCGACAATTTGCCCAAACCGGGGTCGAACTGATCGGTCCATCTGAAGCTTCTGCTGATGCGGAGCTGATCTTGCTCGCGGCCGAAGCCTTGGGCGCGCTTGAAGTTGAGAATTTTTCCATTGACCTGACGCTGCCGACCCTGGTTCCGACCCTTTGCAAGGAGCTCGGTATTGATCCAGAAATTGCGGTTTCTGCGCGGGAGGCTCTGGATCACAAGGACGCGGTAGCACTTGAGAGCTATAAGGCACCGCTTAATGAAATCCTGATTAAACTTTTGAAGGCGGCGGGTCCGGCGGATAGCGCGATTGAGGCGCTTGAGGACATATCGCTTCCCGAAGCGGCGACCGCACAGATCGAGGCCCTGAAAAATGTGGTTGCGCAACTACAGCAATCGGCACCGGATTTGACGCTGACGATTGATCCGGGTGAATTCCGGGGCTTTGAATATCAGTCCGGTCTCAGCTTTACGGTTTTTGCGCGCGGTGTGCGCGGGGAACTTGGCCGTGGCGGACGGTACTGTCTTATGGACGGGGAATCTGCGTCCGGCTTTACACTCTTTCTTGATAGCCTGATGCGTGCAGTGCCCCGTCGGCCTGCTGATGACCGGCTTTACCTTCCGTTTGGAACCAGCCTCGATCAAGGATATGCCTTGCGTCAGGAAGGCTGGAAAACGGTTGCGGGGCTTGCGCCTGAAGTTGACATAGAAGCGGAGGCGCGACGCCTCAATTGCGGCCAGTTTCTCGGGCCGGATGGAATTACAAAACTCTCCTGATCAAAATTTTACATTCAAGGACTGAGGATTATGGCGAACGTAGCGGTGGTTGGCTCCCAATGGGGTGACGAGGGCAAAGGCAAGATTGTTGACTGGCTGTCCGAGCGCGCAGATGTCGTTGTGCGTTTTCAGGGCGGGCATAATGCCGGCCATACGCTCGTTGTGGATGGCAAGGTCTATAAGCTCAGCCTGCTTCCCTCCGGCATTGTCCGCGGCGGCAAGATATCGGTCATCGGTAACGGCGTTGTTGTCGATCCCTGGGCATTAATGAAAGAGATCGACACCGTGCGGGCGCAGGGCGTTAGCGTTGACCACAACAGCCTCAAAATCGCGGAAAACGCGACGCTGATCCTGCCTCTTCACGGGGAACTTGATGCCCTGCGGGAGGATGCGAGTTCGGCTGTAAAAATCGGGACGACGCGGCGCGGTATTGGTCCGGCTTACGAAGACAAGACGGCCCGTCGTGCGATTCGGGTTTGCGACCTGACGGATACGGACCTACTGAAGCGAAAAATCGCGACCTTGCTCGATCATCACAATGCGCTTCGTAAAGGTCTGGGTGCACCGCTGGTGGATGGTGATAAATTGCTCGCACAACTTATTGAAATTGCACCAAAGGTTCTTGAATTTTCTGATATCGTCTGGCGCCGGTTGGATGAAGCAAAGAAATCTCGCAAACGTGTCCTGTTCGAGGGTGCGCAAGGGGCTATGCTGGATAACGATCACGGCACCTATCCCTTCGTGACATCTTCCAACACACTCGGCGGACAGGCGGCCGTAGGTAGCGGCGTCGGGCCGGGGTCCGTCAACTATATTCTTGGCATTACCAAGGCCTACACGACTCGTGTTGGGGAAGGGCCATTCCCGACCGAGCTTTTTGATGACGTGGGTAAAGGGCTTGGCGAACGCGGGCATGAGTTTGGTGTTGTGACAGGGCGTAAGCGCCGCTGCGGTTGGTTCGATGCCGTAATGGTGCGTCAGGCCGTGAAAACCGGCGGTATTACGGGCATCGCGTTGACAAAGGTGGATGTGCTGGACGGTATGGACGAACTCAAAATCTGCGTTGGCTATGAATTGAACGGCAAGCAGATCGATTATTTTCCCGCCAACATGGCAGATCAGGCGGCGGTAAAGCCTGTCTATGAGACAATGGAAGGCTGGAGCGAGAGTACTTATGGTGCGCGCAGTTGGGCAGACCTTCCGGCCGCCGCAGTGAAATATATCCGCCATGTGGAGGAACTGATTGAGGCACCTGTTGCACTTCTCTCGACAAGCCCGGAGCGCGAAGATACAATCCTCGTCCGCAATCCGTTCGAAGATTAACCTAAAAGTGAACAGAAACAGGCTGCCCGCCGTTTCCTCCTCATGCTAAAGTTCCGGAATGATGAATTCTTCCGGACACATGGGGCGGCTCGCTGTCGGAGGGCTGCTAGCCCTTGCCGTCGGCATAGGTATTAGCCGCTTCGTCTATACCCCGATACTGCCCTTTATGGAAGCCGGCCTTGGTGTGAGCAAGTCTGACGCGGGGCTGATCGCGTCGGCAAATTATCTCGGATATCTGCTGGGCGCGCTTCTGGGTATCCGCCAAAGCCTGCCCGGCAGCACGCGTGGCTGGTTCCTGTTCTCCCTGATTATTTGCGCGCTGACCACGATTGCCATGGGCTTCACGGAGAATTTCGAGTTATTCCTGTTTATCCGGCTGATTAGCGGGATCGCCTCCGCCTTTGTCATGGTATTCGGATCCGCTCTCATCTTGAGCCGACTTGCGGCCGAGGGCCGGCCGCGCCTGTCCGCCCTTTATTTTGCAGGCGTCGGCACAGGTATCTCGCTTTCCTCCCTTTTGATTATATTCCTTGAGAATATGGCGGTCGGGGTAGATATCATGTGGATCGCGTCGGGCCTGCTTTCTCTCGTTTTTATCGTGCCGGTCTTCTTCTTTGTGCCCGCCGCACCTGAGATCATAGTTGGGGGTGAGGCTGGCAGGTCGCTTCGCTACAGCCGACCGCTGAAAGCCTTGATCCTGTCCTATTTCCTTTTTGGATTTGGTTATATCATCACGGCCACATTCATCTCCACCCTTGTCCGTCAGATACCGGAAGTACAATGGATGCAATCCATTATCTGGCTCGTCGTCGGGGTTGCGGCCATTCCCTCAGTGGCGTTGTGGGGCTGGCTCGGCGGGATTTATGGAAATGGCCGGATTTATTCCGTTGCCTGTCTGATTCTCGCCTTTGGTGTCGCCGCCAGTGTGATATGGGAACATCCCTTCATTCTCCTTCTCTCGGCAGTTATCCTCGGCAATACGCTCGTCGGGATCACAGCACTTGGCCTGGTGGAGGCGCGCGCTATGGCACCGTACCACGGACGGCAGATTCTGGCGGTGATGACTCTTTCCTTTGGTGTCGGACAAACAATTGGGCCGGGATTTGCCGGATATGTGTATGACTATTTCGGTGATTTTTTCATCGCTTCCCTGATCGCCGCCGGGGTATTGGTGATTTCCTCGCTGCTCGTGTGGCGGGTCGATGAGAGGAAGCAGCTCTGCCCGTCTCCGTCTTCGGACTGAATTTAACGTCGTATTAACGTAGAATTGCGACAATCGCCGCTGAATTTTATCAGATGGATTAAAGTCGCGCGCGAATGACTGTTGCCGAAAAAATAGATAAGCCGATCGAACAAGAGGCGGCGAGCACGGACGCGGTCCTCGAAGGGCGATATAGCGTTGATTTTTCACGGCGTCTTGCCGACCTGGAAAGTAGTGCCAATACGGCCGTTCTGGCAAACGATCTTCAGGATTCATCGTCTGAATGTTTCGCCGTTATTTCAAGCCCTTACAGTACATATCGCCAATCTTTGGCTCAGCTAATGAGTGAAAGCTGCATCCCCGGTATGGTCGAACTTTTGGCGCATGGATCTATCCGTACTTCCGACACTGACGCTTGCTATGTTTCGATCTTTGAAATGCCGCGCGGTGGTCTTTTGTATCGCGATGGCAGTGAACCGCTTACAGAGAATATGGTATTCGATAGAGTGCTACCAGCAGTGGTGGATTGCCTGCAGATACTACATAAGAACAAGCTGGCCCATCGCGGCATCCGCGCGAATAATATTTTCTTCGCGGACTTAAACCGGGAACATCTTCTCCTGGGGGAGCCGGTCACCAGTGCGCCAGGTTCAGCTCAACCGGTCGTTTACGAACCGATTACGAGTGCGATGGCACATCCTATGGGGAGAGGTGAGGGAACACCAGCGGATGATATCTACGCGGTCGGGGTTCTGATCCTACATCTCTTGTGCGGTAAGCTTCCGGCCGCGGAATTGAGCGCAAGTGAGATTTATAAGCAAAAACTTGAATTTGGCAGTTTCGCAGCTCTAACAGAAGGTATTTCTCTTTCTTCGCGCGTAAAGGATGTGCTTGCCGGACTCTTGCATGATGATCCGAAACGGCGCTGGGACGTCGCTACGCTGGCCCGTTGGCGAGATGCAATTGCAGATCCGCCTCGGCGTGGACGCGGGGATAGTCCGGCTTTTGGCAAGATACTGTTTGAATCTGAGGAATATAATTCGCCGCGGCTTCTCGCCTATGCCATGGCGCAAAACCAGAAAGCCGCGCTGGAACTGATAGAGAGCGGCAGGCTCACGAAATGGATCAATGGATCGCTTCGGGATGAGACGATTGCGAAGAAAATGGTCCTTATTTACGAGGGCGGTACGTTGGTGCGTAGTGAAAAACACTATGCGCACACTGCTGTTGCGCGAGCTATCCATCTGCTGGATCCTGACGGAGCATGTTGGTATCGCGATATTGTCTTTGGGCGCGGCGCGCTTGGTTCCCTGATGTTATCGGCATTTCAGGACGATAATGCCGAACTGAAGAAGACGATCGCGGAACTTCTGGAGACCAATCTGATGCATACGATTGCGGTCAATGAAGTACGCACAGACAAGGAAAGAAACGCAGAGTGGATGCCGGCAAGCTCTATTTCCAACTGCAATGATTACATGAAGCAGAAACAAAATATAGGGTTCGGACTTGAGCGGTGCCTTTATGCCCTTAATCCCGGCTCTCCGTGCCTGAGCCCGCTTGTACTGGGCGGGGATGTCAGGAATATCCCACAATTGATTGATGTTGCAGAGAAAAAGCTTTCTTCGTCGAATGGACAGGGGAATCCTTTTGACAGGCATATCGCGGCATTTGTCGCGGTGAAATCAAAGGGTCTGGATAAACATCTGAAAATACTCGCCCATAAAGCACCCGGCAGTGCGGAGCAGATGCTGGTGCAGCTGAGGATCCTTGCTAAGTTACAGGCGGCCGCACATCCGTTGCCGCTGCCAGGGTTTTGCCGCTGGACTGAGGAAATGCTAAAGCCCGTATTTACGAAAATCCGCTCTCGTCTGCGCCGGGAGATCGTGAGTCAGAAATTTCACGAGGCGAAGAAAAGCGGCAGTATGGTGGCAATCCTGAACGCAACAGATATCGAGAGACAACTTGCGGCTGATGCCCGCGAATATGACGAGGCGCTTGCTGTCGCCGACGAGGGGGACCGTATCGCAGTCTATCTTGAGAAATCGGTTGAGCAGCGCAGAACCGCTGCAATGCGTTACGGGGCCTGGATCACCTCGGTGCTGGCGATTACCTCGCTCATGAGCAGTATGATCCTTTCAGCCCTCTATTTCCTGGAATAACGCCATGGCCAACAAGTCAAAGAAAGCAGAACAAGCGACAGAAAGCAAAATGGGCCAGAATTTCATAATCGTCTGGATTCTGGTTCTGTCAGGTCTTGGTATTGTCTTTGTGCCGCCGACCATGCTTGTTCTTATTGCCGGAATGATACCGAGTTTTGTCGCGTTGCTTTTGCCCAACGACCGGCCGGGCGGTCCCGCGGCAATGATGGCCTTTAATCTTGCCGGTGTCATTCCTGTGATCGGGATACTTTGGGAGCGTGGCCAGACGTTTCATGAGGCCTTCAAGATTCTCTCCGATGTTTATATGTGGCTTGCTATGCTGAGCGGGGCAGGGCTTGCCGTATTTTTAGCCTGGGGCGTACCGATAGTCGTCTTCGCTGTCTATGAGATGCAGGCCAAGGCGACATTGGGGAGGCTCCAGAAACAACGGGCCAAACTGATCGAGGAATGGGGCGGCCAATTCGTGACAGATGTTAAAGACCTGGAGCAGGAGCAGCCGTAAACAGATCTCCTCAAATCACGGCTTAATTACTGGAAATAAAACGGTGTCTTGGGCATAGTGCCGACGTCAAAGAAACAAAAGCAGAATCAGAAACAAGGAAGCACAAGAATGTCAGGCCATGTCTACTGGATATTTGAGTTGGAGATAAAAGACGGCAAACATGAAGATTTCGAAAAATTGATGCATGAGATGGTTGCGGCAACGAAGGCCGATGAACCGGGTGCGCTTAACTATGAGTGGTCGGTAAGTGAGGACAATAAAACCTGTCACATCTTGGAGCGGTTCGAAAGTTCGGACGCGACCTTGATACATATGGGTAATTTCGGCAGTAAATTTGCCGCCCGCTTTATGAGCGTGCTGACGCCGCAAAAGGTAACGGTTTACGGTGATCCGTCCGAGAAAGTGCTTAAGGGCCTGTCGCAGCTGGGGGCTGTCAGAATGCCGTCAATCGGAGGTTTCTCCCGCTAACAAAAAAAGGCGCTGCCTATGGCAAGCGCCTTTTTCATTTTACGTTTCACAACGGCGTATTAGTTCAGCCGTTCTTCCATAACCTTGGATTTCATCGCCCGCTGCAGCTTTTCAAAAGCCCGGACTTCAATCTGGCGAACCCGCTCACGGCTGATGTTATATTGCTGGCTCAACTCTTCAAGTGTGAGTGGTTCATCCCGCAGGCGACGTTCAGTCAGGATATGGCGTTCGCGCTCATTGAGAACATCCATCGACTGTTCCAGCATCGCCCGCCGGCTTTTGAGCTCCTCGCTCTCGGCATAGACGGTTTCCTGGTTTGGTGTTTCATCCTCCAGCCAGTCCATCCACTCACCTTCGCTTTCGGCGCGCATCGGGGCATTGAGGCTGTGATCCGGTGCCGTCAGGCGGCGGTTCATGCTGATCACCTCATCCTCGGTCACGCCGAGCTTCTTGGAGATGGTCTTAACCTGATCCGACGTCATGTCACCTTCGTCAATGGCCTCGATCTGGCCCTTGATTTTGCGCAGGTTGAAGAACAGCTTTTTCTGTGCGGCAGTCGTTCCCATTTTCACGAGGGACCAGGTCCGCAGGATATATTCTTGAATGGCTGCGCGGATCCACCACATGGCGTAGGTAGAAAGACGGAAGCCTTTTTCAGGCTCGAATCTTTTCACCGCCTGCATCATTCCGACATTGCCTTCCGAGATCAGTTCGGCGATCGGCAGGCCGTAACCACGATAACCCATTGCGATTTTCGCAACCAGTCGGAGATGACTCGTCACCATTTGGTGGGCCGCCTCGGTATCGCCGTGATCCTTCCAGGCTTTTGCCAGCATATATTCCTGATCTGGCTCCAGCATCGGGAATTTGCGGATTTCCTGCAAATACCGGGACAGGCCGCCTTCCGGCGTCAATACAGGTAAAGTAGATGTGCTCATTTCAGGACCCTCTCTATTCATGGCACCCGGTTTTCGTCGTATTATACGCCCAAAAAACGGGCCCGGATTACATTCCTGTCTACTCAGGAACCATGGCATTTCTATGATGCTGGGTGTTTTCCCCTAAATGCCTTGATTAGTTCCATTAAGTCAGATGGGAAATCTACCTCAAATTTCAAGCGCTTGTCTGTGACAGGATGCACAAAACCGAGGGTTTCGGCATGAAGCGCCTGACGATTGAAAGAAAGAATGATTTTCTGTCTTTCGTCGGAGAGAGAGCTCACGCGGCTGCGCCTTGGGCGGGTATAAAGTGGATCACCGATCAACGGGTGTCCAATATGGCCCATATGGACCCTGATTTGATGGGTTCGGCCGGTTTCAAGCTCGCAAGTTACAAGCCCGGCGATATCCTGGAAGTTGTCGTCGAGCCTATAATGTGTAACAGCGCTTTTGCCGCCCTTGGTCACCATGGCCATGCGTTTGCGATTATGCGGATCGCGACCAATATTTCCCTCGATTTTACCGGCGGCGGGATAAAGCCTGCCCCAGACAATTGCTTTATAGCGCCGCTCTATATCATGCGCAGCGAAGAGATTGGCAAGACCCTGATGCGCAGCGTCACTTTTTGCGGCCACCATGACACCGCTGGTGTCCTTATCGATCCGATGCACAATGCCGGGGCGTTTCACCCCGCCGATGCCAGACAGGCTGTCGCGGCAATGATAGAGTAGCGCATTGACAAGTGTCCCGGACCAGTTGCCGGCCGCCGGATGCACCACCATACCGGCTGGCTTGTTGATGACGATCAGATGCTCATCTTCAAACAGAATATTAAGAGGGATATTTTCGGGCTCCGGTTCGCTTTCGACTGCAGGGGGAACCACCACCTCATAAACCTCGCCCGCGCGGACCCGGCGGGACGGATCTGTGACGGGAAGGTCTGTGAGGGAGACCTGGCCGTCCTTGATCAGCGGCTTGATCCGGTTGCGTGACAAGTCGTCAAGCGATGACGCCAGCAACCGGTCGAGCCGGGTGCCGTCGTCTGCAGCTGAAACTTCAACTTGAAGTGTACCCTCAATGGATGGCATACAAATGTACCAGAAACGTTTGTTAAAAGAGGGCGATCATATGTCGGAAAAGCCATCCGAAAATTCCGGACCCAATCTCACCTTGCTGAAATGGATTGTCGGTGTCCTCGGTGCGCTCATCATCCTGTTCGCCACTGTCATAGCGGTTACCATATATAAGCGCATGACGGCAATGGAAACCGAACCCGCGTCCGAGATGCAGGAAAAGACAATTTCGGTGTCCGGCGAGATGCAGCTTGGCAATTTCGGGGACATCCACCTGCCAATTCCCGACGATATGGAGTTGATTAGCCTCACCCCGTCACAGGAACGCCTGTTTGTCACCGTCGGCACAGAGGGGGCTGCGCGCCTGATCCTGGTGGTAAGCCTGAATGATGGCAGCATTCTAGGCAGCTTCAACCTTGATAAAGAGGGCCTGCAATAAAGGAAGCTTTCCCACCCCCCTCCCGGATCGGGCGGAGGAGAAAAGGACGGAGTATAGATGGTGAAGAACGGCACACTCGTCAATTTTGCAAGTGATAATGCGGCGCCAGTCGCCCCGGAAATCCTTGCGGCTATCCAAAAAGCCAATGCGGGCCCAATGCTCAGCTATGGCGACGATCCTCTCACCAGTGGGGTGGAGGCGAAACTAAAACAAATTTTCGAATGCGACCTCAGGGCATTTCCTGTCGCGACGGGGACGGCGGCCAATGTGCTTGGTCTCAGCGTGATGACGCCGCCTTACGGGGCCATCTACTGTCACCGGCTTGCCCATATCGAACAGGATGAGTGTGGGGCTCCCGAGTTTTACACCCATGGTGCGAAGCTTGTTAAGCTCGATGGTGAAGGCGGGAAACTGCAGGCGGCAGAACTCGACGATGTTCTAAAAGAAGCAGGCGCTGGCAATGTTCATCATGTGCAGCCAGCTGTTATTGACATTACGCAGGCAACAGAAAGTGGCACTGTCTACAAGCCGGAGGAGATCGCAGAAATCGGCATTGTGGCGCAGCGGCATGGTCTGGGGCTGCATATGGATGGCGCGCGATTTGCCAATGCCCTGACATTCCTGGACTGCGCCCCCGCCGATATCACCTGGCGTGCCGGGGTAGACGTCCTGTCCTTCGGCGCGACTAAAAATGGCGCAATGGGAACCGAGGCGGTGATCTTCTTCAATCTGGAGAAAGCGCGAGAGTTTGAGTTCCGGCGCAAGCGGGGGGCACATCTCTTCTCGAAAATGCGCTATTTGTCGGCGCAACTCGATGCCTACCTCACCGATGGTCTTTGGCTAGATCTTGCAGGACATGCCAACCGGATGGCACGGGAGGTTGCCGACAGGATATCCGCGATACCCGGCGCAGAGGTCCTTTACCCTGTTGAGGCTAACTTGATTTTTGCGCGGCTGCCGGAAGCCTCGCTTGAGTCCCTGGCCGTTTCAGACGTGCTTTATTATCGCAATGGAAAGGATTCTGCGGGAGAGGTCCGTCTCGTCACGTCGTGGAATACGAGTGCGCAGGACGTTGATCACCTGCTTAAGGTTATTACCTGAACTTCACAGGCGAGACGATTTTTCATCCACATGGTTTGATTTCATGCTCCTCACCCGCTATTCAGGGCAATGAAACAGTGTAACGCGACGAACGGGATAGGCAGAACGTGCAGAATTTCGGGAATTTTTGGGAAATCGTCAAAGAAGTCTGGCGTGAGGGATACGCAGGCATCGATTTCAGCTCACTGATAATCGCCCTCGGTATCCTGCTGGCAGCCTTGTTGATCCGCGGTGTATTCACCAAATTCGTGATCAATCGCCTGATCCGGTTCGCTGAGAGGTCGGAGAGCAAGATCGACGATCAACTGGTTTCTGCGATGAAAGGCCCGATTCGCTTCATACCGGTCGTGATTGGCGTTTATTTTGCGCTCGAAGTCCCGGATTTCGGGAATGAGGAGAGTTTTTCAGCCTTGGCCGGAAAAATTGTCCGGTCAATGATTGTGTTTAATATCTTCTGGGCAATCTACTGCGCCATCAGCCCGTTGACCTTCCTGCTTGGTAAGCTGGAAGAATTGTTCTCGGCGGAGATGGTCGAGTTTCTCGTCAAGATCATGAAAGGGCTGATTATTGGCCTTGGCGGGGCAACTGTGCTGCAACTCTGGGGGATACAGGTGGGGCCGGTTATTGCCGGTTTCGGTATTGTCGGCGTCGCTGTCGCCCTCGGCGCACAGGATCTGTTCAAAAACCTGATCAGCGGCTTTCTCATCTTGGCTGAAAAGCGCTTCAAGGCAGGGGACTGGGTGCTTGTTGATAGTGTGGTCGAGGGGACGGTCGAGAAAATCGGCTTTCGCTCCACGGTTATTCGGCGGTTTGACAAGGCGATCACCATCGTACCAAACGCGGTTTTTGCGGACAAAGCCGTGACCAACTTCTCGGAAATGACTTATCGTCGCATCTACTGGAAAATCGGTCTGGAATATTCAACGACCGTGGAGCAACTTCAGGAAATCACTGAGAAAATTCAGGATTATCTGGTCGGGAACGAGGATTTTGCACAGTCTGGCGAAGCGCTGACCTTCGTCGTGACGGACAGTTTCAATGCCAGCAGCATCGATGTCATGATCTATTGCTTCACCAGGACAACGGTTTGGGGTGAATGGCTCGATATCAAGCAGAATTTCGCTTACGCGATCAAGGGGATAGTAGAGCAGGCGGGCACCAGCTTTGCCTTCCCGTCCGTGTCAGTCTACCGGGGCATTGGCGCAGCGGAGCCTGATCCGTTTGTGCCGCCTTCCGGATACAAGGACGGGCATGGAAAGGGGATCAGCATTGGCAGGCCAAAGCAATGAGGACCGCTAAGACGTTGTTGTCTTGACGATGATATATTCGAACAGGCCGTCCGTTTCGCGCATGGTTTCAAGAAGATAGCCGCTAACCGCGCAATAATGACGAAAATCGATGGCCGAGGCCGGGTCGGTTGCGTGCACTTTAAGCCGCTCGCCTTCCTTTAACGTTTTCATCGCTTTTTTTGCCTTCAGGACGGGCAGGGGGCAGTTGAGCCCCGAAGTATCGAGAAAATGCGGTAAGTCTGCCATTATTTCCTACTTTTCTGCGATGTCTTTCCGTATATGTGCTGCAAAATAGCGCTCCGTCAGTCCTACTGCAACAGGTGAATTCCTGCACCGGGCCTGATTTTCCTCTAATCACGGAATTAACCCTTTGTACACTCTATTTTGGCAGAATTAGGCACTTGGAGTGCACCCAGATAATTATTAGAAATCTAGTATTGTTGTTTAAGATAGAGTTGTGATGCGAATTCAGAACGGGCATCAGTCGGACAAAAAATCCGACTACTTTAACCAGGGAAGAACGGTGGAGATTAAAAAGCCGAATTCTGCCGCTGGAGAAGTAAAACATTATGAAATTGGGGAGGCGACAAGCTTCCTCAAGCCGTTTGGGAGTACTTATCAAGAAGCCCTGGAAAATCTGGTTACCGGCAGCATTCAAATTATTGGCCTTGATGAAGTCAAAGCGCAGTATGCCGAGCAATGGGGCAACATCAAGAAAAACGTCATGCAGATCACCGAGGCGTATATCAGCCGCAAGCTTGATCGCCACGATATTTTCGTTCCCCTTGATGAGGGGCAATTTGCCCTGTTGTTTGCCGACGCATCGCGACAGGAGGCGTTGGAACGGTCCAAAATAATTTCCAAGGATCTCGTCAACAAGCTGTTCGGTGAATTGCCGGGCGGGGAGCTGATTTCCGTCGAAGCTGCCATGCTGAAGGTTGAGGATTTTGACGGTTTAGGCAAAATCCGGTCTCTTGAAGGATTGGTTAAATGTTTTCGTGAGGCTATCGTCAAGGCGCAGACGCGTGAAAGTCGCGATTTCAAGGAGCGAGAAACCGAGCTAAGCGTTCGCTTTCGCCCGATGATTAACCGTCAGAAGGGCTTTGTTGGCATTTATGAGGCCGTGAGCATATCCGAGGCAAATGGTGCTCAGGCTGACATTGATGCCGATGATCCGCTTTTCAACGGCTCGCCCCGTCTTCGCGCCGAGATGGATTGCGTGATTTTGCGTGAAGCTGGCAAACTTATTGAAAATCTGGGTGATACGGGGAATAAGCCAGCAATTTTACTTTCTGTTCATTTCGAGACACTGGCGAACAGCTATTTCAGAAGCAAGTATGCTCGCCAACTCGCGGCCCTGCCGAAATATACCGAGCGTCGTCTGATCCTTAATGTTCAGGAGGTCACCACTGGGGTTCCAAACAGTCGCTATCGACAGATATTCACAGCAATGCGCCGCCTGGTTCTGGGCTTCACTTTCGAGGTTGGGCCGCATTGGTCGGACTTTGCGGCCATTCGTGATCTTCCCATTCTGGCGATCGTGCTCGCCGGGCATGAGAACCTGCATCTCAGGGAGGTTGAAGCGCTGTTCAATCGGGTCAAGAAAAATGGCAGAAAATGCATCTGGCGGTCTGTCGATAATGATACATTGGCGCGGGCAGCATTCAAAATGAAGATCGACTACGTAAGCGGGCCGATTTTCGGTGCCGTTCAGGCCGCTCCCGCCAAGCCTTTTTCCCTGCCGAAATAACCCGTCAATTCTGCCTGAGTACTGCCGCCATCTCGATATGTGGCGAGAAAAGAAACTGATCCACAGGCAAAACCTCGTCTAATCGGTATCCCCCATCTGTCAATATTCTGACATCCCGCGCGAAGGTGACCGGGTTGCAGGAGATTGCCACAACAACCGGAATATTGGATTTAGCAATTTCCTCAGCCTGTGCCTTGGCGCCGGCGCGCGGCGGATCGAAAAGGAGGCCGTCATAGCTGTTCAGCTCTGCCGTCAACAGCGGGCGTTGAAAAAGATCCCGCGTTTCGGAGGTAACAGGAAGGATAGCGCGGTTCGCTGCATTTTGCAGGCCGTTTACCAATTCCGCATCCCCTTCAACCGCATGCACAGGCGCATTGGCCGCAAGTGGAAAGGTGAAGCTGCCGACCCCGGCAAAGAGATCGGCGATATTTCGGGCATCGCCAAGAGCGCTTCGGGCAAAATCCGCCAACGCGGTCTCTCCTGCCTTGCTTGCCTGCAGAAAACTTCCGGGCGGCAGGGTGACGGGGACATTATTAAGCTTAACCTCAGCCAGTAAACGAGCGGCGATAACTTCTGGCGTCTCTTTGGCATTTTGTCGCCAGGCGATCCGGGCGAGGGCTTGCTCTGTAGCGAAGTTTGCCAGAGTTTCGCGGACCTCGAGATCAAGCTCCTTCTTCGCCGTGATCAGGATATCCGGCCCATTTTCCGTGACCGTCGCCAGGATCCTGGCTTCGCTGTTGCGAGGTAGAAGGGATGGTAGCAGGGCCCGAAGAGGTTTCACCAGGCCAAGCAACTGCGGATCAATCACGGGACAGTCGCCAACGTCGAATATCTGGTGACTGCGGCGCTGGTGAAAGCCGATCATCACGCCTTTCTTGCGCTTTGATGCGATAAACTCAACGCGCCGTCGGCTTCCGGGGGGGCAGGATATCGTCTTCAGAACCTCCGCCTTCTCAATTCCCGCCATCGACAGGCAGTCCACAATACGCTGGCGTTTCCAGGCTGCGGTGGTCGTAGGATCGAGATGTTGTAAACTACACCCGCCGCAAGTCCCGAAATGTCGGCAGGCGGGGGCGGTGCGGTCGGGGCCGGGGGTCATAATCTCCTCAACAGCCATGAGGAAACCATTCCCGTGCTCTTCCACGAGGGATGCTTTTACGCGATCTCCCGGGACGGTGAAGGGGATATAATAGCGCTTCCCGTCTTTTTCCGCGATGCCGTCCCCAGACGATCCGATGTGATCGATTGTTAAATCAACTGTCATGGCGCGCTCCCAGTAAAAATTCCTTGTTGCCGTCGCTGCCAAAAATAGGACTGTCTATCGTGCCAAGAGCTGTCCAGCCGGGCAGGGAGTTGATCCAGTTTTCGATTTTAACCGGAACGGCCGCGACTAACGCTTCGTCCCGAACGATGCCACCCTTACCGACATTGCCCTTGCCCACCTCAAACTGTGGCTTCACCAGCGCGAGGAGATACGCCCCGGGGGCCGCAAGGGCAAGCGCAGCGGGCAGCGCTTTTTGAAGCGAGATAAAGCTTACATCCGCGACGATGAGATCGAGCGGGTCGGGGATCAGGTCCGTATCCAGATCGCGGGAATTCGTCTTTTCAAGGTTGATAACACGATCATCCCCGGCAATTAGGGGGTCAAGCTGACCATGACCCACATCGACGGCATAGAGACGTGTGGCGCCGCGTTCCAGCAATACCTGGCAAAAGCCACCCGTTGAAGCGCCGATATCGGCGGCAATTCTGCCTTTTGGGTCAATTGCAAAATGGTCGAGTGCATGAAGGAGCTTATGCGCGCCGCGCCCGACCCAGTCGGTGTCCGGTATCGCAACAGTGAGTTCCATATCGGCAGTGACCTTCCGGGTTGGCTTTGTGGTGACGGTGCCATCGACGGAGACACGCCCCTCCGCAATCAGGCTCTGCGCTTTTGCACGGCTTTTCACCAAATCGCGGGCGACCAGCGCGAGATCAAGTCTTTGTCGGGATTCTGTCATTATTCCGGCCTAAAGGGCGGAGATAATATGCCGCTTCGCCTTGGGGGCGCCCAGCGCGGAAAGGGCCGCGTCGACAATTTGCCCGTGGTTAATCCCCGCCTCTTCATACATATCTTCAATTTTTTTCTGATCTATGTAAGCGTCTTTCATGCACAGCGGCCGGACCTTCAGCCCGTCATCAAGAAGGCCGTTCATGGCGAGGAACTGCATCACATGGCTGCCGAAACCGCCGATCGAGCCTTCTTCCACGGTAATCAGAACTTCATGGCGGTTGGCAAGGTCGCGGATCATTTCTTCATCCAGCGGTTTGCAGAAACGCGCATCGGCGACCGACGTGGAAATTCCCTTGGCGTCCAACTCTTCTGCTGCGATTACTGCCTCTTTCAGGCGTGTGCCGAAGGAAAGGATGGCGACCTTATCGCCTTGCTTGATCATCCGGCCCTTGCCGATTTCAAGAACTTCACCTTTTTCCGGCATTTCCACACCGACACCTTCACCGCGCGGATATCGGAAAGCACAGGGACCGTCATCATAGGCGGCGGCGGTCGCCACCATATGTTTCAGCTCCGCCTCGTCCGCCGGGGCCATGACCATCATGTTGGGCAGAGTGGCGAGATAGGTAATATCGAAGGAGCCCGCATGGGTCGCGCCATCCGCACCAACGAGCCCGGCTCTGTCCATGGCGAACCGAACCGGCAGGTTCTGGATCGAGACATCATGCACGACCTGGTCATAGGCGCGTTGGAGGAAGGTTGAGTAAATCGCCACGAAAGGTTTTAGTCCCTCCGTTGCCATTCCGGCGGCGAAGGTCACCGCATGTTGCTCGGCGATGCCCACATCGAAGCAACGACCTGCAAATTCCTTGGCAAACTGGTCAAGGCCCGTGCCGTCCGGCATTGCGGCGGTCACCGCGACGATTTTGTCATCCTGTTTTGCCTCCTCGATCAGGCTTTGGGCGAAGACCTTGGTGTAGGAGGGCGCGTTCGGTTTTGCTTTTGCTTGCGCGCCGGTGACGACATCGAATTTTGACACGCCATGATATTTGTCCGGCGCGGCCTCGGCGGGGGGATAACCCTTGCCCTTTTGTGTCACGCAATGAATCAGGATTGGCCCGTATTTTGATTCCCGCGCGTTTTTCAGGACCGGGATCAGATGTTCGAGATTATGCCCGTCAATCGGCCCGACATAATAAAAGCCGAGTTCCTCGAACAATGTGCCTCCGGTGACCATACCCCGCGCGAATTCCTCTGCGCGTCGCGCCGTCCGCTCCAGCGGGTCGGGGAGGAGGGAGGCAACCTGTTTCGCAAGTTCGCGCAAGTTGCGGTATGGCTTGCCCGACAGCAGCCGGGAGAGATAGGCACTCATCGCACCGACCGGTGGGGCAATGGACATGTCATTATCATTGAGGATAACGATCTGCCGTGCGTCCATGGCGCCAGCGTTGTTCATCGCCTCATAGGCCATGCCGGCGCTCAAGGCGCCATCGCCGATCACGGAGATAACATTGTTATGCCGCCCCTGGAGATCGCGTCCGACAGCCATGCCGAGTCCGGCGGAAATTGATGTTGAGGAATGGGCGGCACCGAAAGGATCATATTCGCTTTCCGCCCGTTTGGTGAAGCCGGAAAGGCCTTCCGGCTGGCGCAGGGTGCGGATACGATCGCGTCGCCCAGTCAGGATCTTGTGCGGATAGCATTGATGGCCAACATCCCAGATCAGGCGGTCCGTCGGGGTGTTGAAGACATGATGAAGCGCCACCGTCAGTTCGACAACACCGAGACCTGCCCCCAGATGGCCGCCGGTTACGGAAACGGCGCTGACTGTTTCCTGGCGCAGCTCATCGGCCAGTTGCTCCAGTTCCGGCAGGGTCAAATCCCGCATATCCCGAGGATACTCGATGGTGTCCAGTAATGGTGTTTCCGGTCTTGTCGTCAATATATTCACCCGTCTTCAGTTACGGCGCTCAATCGCGAAGCGCGCCGCATGTCTTAACAGATCAGCCTTCGGTCCGAAAGGCTCCAGATGCTCAATTGCCTGATCAACCAGCATACGGGCATGGATCTTGGCTTCATCAAGGCCCATGAGCGAGACAAAGGTGGCCTTGCCTGCGGCGTCATCCTTACCGGTCGCCTTGCCCAATTCTTCCGCGCTGCCTTCGGTATCCAATATGTCATCGGCGATCTGAAAGGCCAGCCCTAAATCATGTGCATAGGCTTTAAGGGCTTGCTGCTGTGGCGGAGATGCATGCCCGAGGATCGCACCCGCCTCGCAGGCGAAGGTGATGAGTGCGCCGGTTTTTAACTGTTGCAGCCGGGTAATGGTAACAATATCGATATCATCCCCTTCAGCATATATATCCATCGTCTGCCCGCCGACCATGCCGCGAACGCCGATGGCATAGGCAAGCTTTGAGACAAGCTGAACGCGCACCTCGGCCGAAGAATGGGTTTTTGCATCGCCGATAATCTCGAAAGCAAGGGATTGCAGGGCATCCCCCGCAAGCACGGCGGTTGCCTCATCAAATTCCTTATGCACCGTCGGTATTCCCCGGCGCAAATCATCATCGTCCATGCAAGGGAGATCATCATGGATAAGGGAATAGCTGTGGATAATCTCAAGCGCCGAGGCGACCCGCGTCGAATGCAGGCGCGGCACCCCAAAAAGATCCGCAGCCTGGATCACAAGAAACGCGCGCAATCGCTTGCCACCGGAGAGAACCGAATAGCGCATCGCGTTATAGAGTTGCTTTTCAAGTCCGTTATTGTCAGGCAGGAACTCGCGAAGCTCCCGGTCCATCAATTCCGCAGTCTGACGGAGGGCCTTGCCGAAATCATCTTCCATCTGAATGTCTCAACCCGTTACGTATACGTAAATGTCTATTCGACATTTGCCGGTTCGACCGATAGGTTGCCGTTCTTGCCGACGATCTTGTCGACCCGTTCTTGCGCATTCCTGAGCTTGGCATCGCAATGCTGCTTCAACAGGGAACCGCGTGTATAGATATCGATCGACTGATCAAGATCGACTTGGCCGGAATCGAGTTTTTCGACAATTTTTTCCAGCTCCTGCAAAGCCTCTTCGAAGCTCATCTTGGCGATATCTGCAGGGATTTCTTGGCTATTCGGATCAGACATGGTTTCTCCTTTGCCGTCTTATACCCTTCTCTTATGTCCGGAGCAATGCTTTCACATGGGCATCGACCCCTTCAGCCAAACCTTCGAGGTCATAGCCGCCTTCGAGGGCGGAGACAATGCGTCCGCCTGACTGACTGTCGGCAATTGCCACCAGTTTCTTCGTTATCCATCCAAAATCTGCAGCGGTTAGATTGAGGTTGGCGAGAGGGTCTTTTTCATGGCCATCAAACCCGGCAGAAATAATAATTAATTCCGGCCGGAAGGCTTCCAAGGCGGGGAGTATAACATTGTCGTAAGCCTCCCGAAAGGCGCGCGAACCCGATCCGGCCACGAGGGGAACATTCACGATATTACCGACGCCCGTTTCGCTGGCATCGCCTGTACCGGGATAAAAGTGCGCCTGATGGGTTGAGGCATAGAACATGCCCGGATCCCGCTCGAATATTGCCTGTGTCCCGTTTCCGTGATGGACGTCAAAATCGACAACTGCAATGCGTTCCAGGTTATACTTCTTTCGGGCGTAATAGGCGCCGATGGCAACATTGTTATAGAGGCAGAACCCCATGGCATGATCTGCTTCGGCGTGATGACCCGGCGGACGGATAGCGCAAAAGGCGTTGGTTTTTGCCTCGTCCATCACCACATCAATAGCAGCGATGACGGCACCGGCTGCGTACTGGGCCGCTGTCTGGGATCCCGGTGACATCTTCGTGTCGGGGTCAAGTTCGATTATACCGACCGAGGGCGCCCGCGTTACCAGATAATCCAAATGGGCTTTGTCATGCGCAAGCGCAAGTTGTTCTTGCGAGGCGAGGGGAGCGTCCCGCCGTTCCAGCATTGGGAAGTTTTCGAGATCAAGCTTGTGGAGTACAGCGCGTAAACGATCGGCACGCTCCGGGTGCCCGGTACCGGTATCATGAAAAAGACAATCACGATGGGTAAAAAGATAGGTTGTCATACGCGGTCAATCCAAGTTTTCCAGTTTGTTCAATTTTTAGTATGTGCTAATTTTTTTGTTGCTTTTCAAGCGATCCATCCTCAATCCTGTTAAAGTAGTTGCAGAACGAAATGTAAATCAAATGAATAAAACAGCACAATTGGCCATCATAGTGGTAATTGCCGCGTTGAGCTATGGTGTCTGGCACTATCAGGACCAGCTTCCCTTTATCGGAGGCGGTAACGGGGAAGCGCAGGACACCAAGAAGCCCCAGCGGCCGCCGCAGAATGTTATTGTTTCTGCCGTTATGAACATGGCTTTACCCCGCACCATTACGGCGATTGGCACGGCGAAGGCTAATGAATCTGTCGTGATTACGTCGAAGGTTTCCGGTAAAATCAGCAATCTGGATTTTGGCGAAGGGCAGAAAGTTAAGGTCGGCAAGCTGTTAGTGCAACTTGACGATACGGAACTTCGGGCCAATTTGACCGAATCGGAAGCCGCACGAGATAACGCGCAGAAGCTTTATGATCGCGCGCTTAAGCTTTACGCCACACGCAATGTAGCGAAGGCCCAGGTTGATTTGCTTCTTTCCGAATTGCAGGCGTCGGAGGCCGCAGTCTCGGCGAATAAGGCGCGGATCAGTGATTACCGGATCGTCGCACCCTTTTCCGGCGTTCTGGGATTTCGTGAAGTGAGTGTCGGCTCTCTTGTGCAGCCCGGGGACGTTATTACGACGCTCGACGATATGGATACAATTAAGGTCGATTTCGACTTGCCGGAGAGTTATATTGCCGATGCCAGCCCGGGGCAGAAGTTCTCGGCGAAAAATGTCGCCTATCGCGATCGGGTCTTTGAAGGCGTGGTCAATACAATTTCTACCCGGGTGAATGAATCCACACGCACCGTTCGTGTGCGCGGTGCTGTTCCTAATGACAAAGGTTTGCTCAAACCGGGCATGTTTCTCTCGGTTGAGCTGCAGGTCAGCGTCGATGAGGATGCGCTGGTGGTTTCCGAAGAAGCTATTACACTGACCATTTCCGGTCCGATTGTGTATCGGGTAGTTGATGGAAAGGCGGTGCGGACTCCTGTTGAAATTGGTCGGCGCATCAGAGGGTTTGCCGAAATTCTTAATGGCCTGGATGAAGGAAACGAGGTTATTGTTGAGGGGCTCCAGAAAGTTAAGGATGGTGCGCCGGTTCAAACCAGTGCTTCAATTAAAACTTCTGAGGCCTCGTAATGCGGTTACCTGATCTCGCCATCAAGCGTCCGGTTCTAGCGATCGTTTTTTCGGCGGTGCTGGTCCTCTTCGGTTTGTTTTCCTATCAGTCCCTGAGCGTGCGGGAATATCCGGATATCGACAAGCCGAATGTGTCAATTCAGACGGCTTACCGCGGGGCATCCGCGGAGATCATAGAAAGCCAGATCACCCAGGTTATCGAGGATGCGGTCGCCGGTATCAGCGGCGTGGAGCGGATTTCCTCAACCAGTCGCGAGGAGTTTTCGACAGTCAACGTGGAGTTCTCGCTGAGCCGGGATATTGAGTCAGCGACAAATGATGTGCGGGACCGTGTATCCCGCGTTGTCAACCAGCTCCCTGAGGAGGCGGATTCGCCCCGAATCTCCAAATCTGAAAGTGACGCGCGGCCGATCCTCTGGTTGTCGTTGACCAGCGATCTATACAACCAGCTGGAATTGACCGACTATGCAGAGCGGAACCTTGTCGACCCGCTGTCAACTGTGGATGGTGTGGCGCAAGTGCGTATCGGGGGCGCTCGTCGTTATGCCATGCGGATCTGGCTTAATACGCCAGCCATGGCCGCGCGGGGCATAACCATTTCCGATATCGAGTATGCCATCCGCGAGCAGAATGTCCAGATTCCATCCGGCCGGATCGAATCGAACATGCGTGAATTCAGTATCAAGACTCAATCCGACCTGAAGACGGCTGAGGATTTCCGCCAAATTATCGTTTACGATTATATTGATGGCCGGATCCGGCTCGGGGATGTGGCCGAAGTTGAAATAGCACCCGAAAATGACCGTACCAGTCTCCGCGTCAATGGACAGACGGCCATCGGCCTCGGTATCGTCCGGCAATCCGGTGCCAATGTGCTGGAAGTTGCTAATGGCGCCAAGGAGATTGTCGAGCGGCTTAAGACCAATCTTCCGCCCGGACTTAACATACGAGTTTCCTATGACCAGTCGGTCTTTATTAGCCAGTCAATCAAGGAGGTGTTCTTTGCCCTCGGCATTGCCATGGTGCTGGTTATTCTGGTTATTTTCTTCTTTCTGCGCTCCATTGCAGCGACATTCATTCCCGCCGTCGCCATACCGGTGTCGATCATCTCAACGCTTACGATCCTTGGGGCGCTTGACTATTCCGTGAACGTACTGACTTTGCTGGCGCTGGTGCTGGCAATCGGTCTTGTCGTGGATGACGCGATTGTCGTGCTGGAGAATATCCACCGGCGAATAGAGGAGGGGGAGCCGCCGCTTCTCGCCGCGAGCCGGGGGGCCAAGCAGGTTGGTTTCGCAGTTGTGGCGACGACGATTGTGCTGATCGCCGTCTTTATCCCGATTTCATTTCTGGAAGGCACGACGGGTCGTCTGTTCCGGGAGTTTGGCGTTGCTGTTGCCGCGGCCGTGATGTTCTCCTCCTTTGTTGCGCTGACATTGACGCCGATGCTCTGCTCGAAGCTACTGGTCGAGGCGAACAAGGAAGGTTGGTTCTATAGATCAACCGAACGGCTGTTTACCGGGCTTGCCTCCCTTTACGGGCGCGCGCTGAAATGGACGCTGAAGATCCCCTTGGTGGTCGTGGCGATTGCCATCGGCTTCTCGGCGCTGGCGTTTAATTTTTATGAGATTATCCCCAAGGAGTTTGCGCCAACGGAGGACCGTGGCGTCTTTTACATGCCGGTAAAAGGCCCTGAAGGGGCGACCTTGGATTATACGCGCAATAATGTCGACAAGGTTGAGAAGGTTCTGAAACCCCTTGAAGAAAGCGGGGAGGCGTCGCGGATCTTTGCTTTTCTCGGTACTTTCCGTCAGCCGGGACCAGTGAATGAAGCTTTCATGCTGGTCGGTCTTGTTCCGTGGGAGGAGCGGACACGCTCACAGCAGGAAATTGTCGATGAGGTGTTTCCCAAGCTGATCGCCATCCCAGGCGCCCGGGTTTTCGCGATAAATCCTGCCAGCCTCGGCCAGCGTGGATTTTCCGCACCGGTCCGGGTTATTGTGGGCGGCCCGTCCTATGACGTGATCAATGAATGGGTCGACCGGGTCATTGCGCGGGCACAGGAAAATCCGCAATTGCTTAACGTTGACAAGGATTTTCAGGAAACCCAGCCGCAGATCCATGTGGATATCGACCGGGCTCGTGCGTCCAATCTTGGCGTCACGATTGAAACCATTGGCCGGACACTGGAAACTTTGATGGGCGCGCGTAATGTCACTACCTATGATCAGGGTGGCAAGCAGTATGAGGTGATCGTACAGGCCCGAAAAGAGGATCGCAGCAGCCGTGACGACCTGTCGAATGTTTATGTGCGCTCTGAAATCGCCAACCAGCTCATTCCGATTTCGGGTTTCGTGACCTTGAGGGAAGAGGCTGGACCCGGCGAACTTAACCGTACAGATCGATTGCGCTCGGTTGAGATTTCCGCGTCGCTCGGGCCTGACTATACCCTGGAAGAGGCGCTTAATTATCTTGAGACGATTATTGCGGAGGAAGCGGGAGACGAGGCAAAAATCTCCTATGGCGGCCTCAGCCGGTCCTACAAGGATTCCAATCAGGCGCTTATCTTCACATTTGTTACCGCGCTGTTAGTGGTATTTCTCGCCCTTGCGGCACAGTTTGAAAGTTTCATCCATCCGATGATCATCATGACGACGGTGCCGCTGGCCATTACCGGGGCACTGGGCTCCATCCTGCTGGCCGGGCTGACGCTCAATATCTACAGCCAGATCGGGATGATCATGCTGATCGGGCTGACGGCGAAGAATGCCATTCTGATCGTGGAATTTGCGAACCAGCTACGGGATGAAGGCGCCGATATCCTCACCGCTATTCAGGACGCGGCGATTATCCGTCTTCGCCCAATTTTGATGACGACGATCTCAACCGCGCTGGGCGCCGTACCGCTGGCCATTGCGACGGGCGCCGGTGCGGAAAGCCGCGAGGCTATCGGGATCGTGATAATCGGCGGCATGATTTTCTCGACCATTCTATCACTGTTCGTGGTGCCGGTCGTTTATATCCTGCTGGCTCGGTTTAGCCGCCCCTCCGGTTATCTCGCGGCGAAACTGAATGAACTCGAGAACACGCATGTGAAAGTACATGAATAGGGCCCGAAAACGGGGCGGAAAATTCTTTTTTAGGGCTGACAGCAATCACTGTTCCATCATAGGGTTGGCGGGGCTATGATAGGCGCTGCTTTGAAATGAAAAGCTTTTTTTACAGGGAACAGGGGAAATGCCGGACAAAGGAAAGGTTCTTTTGCTGACGGGGGCAAGCCGGGGAATTGGGCATGCAACGGTCAAGCGGTTTAGCGCGGCGGGCTGGCGGGTGCTGACAGTCTCGCGGCAGGCTTTCTCCGAATATTGCCCCTGGGAGGGGGGCGAGAAGGACCATCTGCAGATTGATCTTTCGGATATCGAAAAGCTGCCAAAGGCCATTGATCATATACGTGAGAAGTTGGAAGGCGCTCCGCTGCATGCGTTGGTGAATAACGCTGGCGTTTCACCCAAGGGCCCGGACGGGGAGCGGTTCAGTACCCTTAATTCCAGTTATGCCGACTGGCTGCATGTCTATAATGTCAATCTTTTTGCGCCGTTGATGCTGGCACAAGGATTGTTCGCGGAACTGGTTGCGGCCAAGGGGGCAATCGTCAATGTCACCTCAATTGCCGGGGGGCGGGTGCATCCGTTTGCGGGCTCAGCTTATGGTACTTCGAAGGCCGCACTTTCCGCCCTCACGCGGGAGATGGCGGCGGATTTTGGCCCCCATGGTGTGCGGGTCAATGCCATCGCACCCGGCGAGATTGACACGTCGATCCTGTCTCCCGGCACGGAAGACATGATTCAGGATATTCCTCTTCGTCGTCTGGGAAAACCGGAGGAAGTCGCGTCCACCATTTATTTTCTTTGCGATGCACCATCGTCCTATGTGACGGGCGCGGAAGTCCATATCAACGGCGGCCAGCATGTGTAGTTGGATCGTGAAGTGAATGGTTCCGATAAATATCTGACGCGGCTGATTGAGCGGTTCTATCATGAGGCGTGGAACGCGAAGGATGAGGCCTGTGCCCGCGAGATTTTGCACAAGGATTTTGATTTCCGCGGGTCTCTGGGTCCGGTCCGGACCGGGCCGGAGGGGTTTATCCAGTATATGCGGGAGCTCTGGGTCGGTCTTCCCGATTTTCGGTGCGATATTGTGGAAGTGGTGGACACAGGCGACAGCGCTGCCGCAAGGATGAAATTTTCCGGTACCCACAAGGGCCTGTTCTATGGCGTCCCCGGCACAGGCAAGATGATTGAATGGGCAGGAGGGGCCTTCTTCAAGGGCGATGGCCGCCAGATTACCGAACTTTGGGTGCTGGGCGATATCGATGCCGTGAAGCGGCAACTTGGGCCTTCGGCAAGGTCCGATTTCGTCTGATCACCATGCGCCTGATGGCCGCGTTAATCGTTGAAGGCTTTCAAGGCGGTCATCGCGATATGGGGGTTGTCAACGATGGCTGGGTCCGTGAAGCGGCCGTCTTTTATATTCTGGAAACCTGGAATATTTTTCAAATCCTCGGCGTTTACAGAACGAAACCCCATGGACCAGCCGGGAAAGTAACGCTTTTCCGTTTTTCCCTTGCGGAGCAGGATAAGCCCTTCATGGCGCCGGTCCTTCGCAATCCGGGCATAGGTTCGCTCAATCGTGCTTTCCTCCCCCTCCAGCACCTGCATGAAGCTACCATCCTTATAAAGCAGCATTCCGGTGATATAATCATTGGTGTTGCTGGAACGGCTCGTCTCCAGGATTGCTAATAATTCCTCTTCATCCATGAGGTGTCGAGCCGAACTGACATATACGAGATAGTGCATGATAAACGCCCCTCCCGTGGCGGATTGAAATAACGGAAAATGTCGTCCCTTCAATCCGGTTTAGTTTAATCCAAAGCGATTTGGGCAGCAACAATCAAGCGGAATAGCCTGCTTCAGGATCTGTTCAGTTTCAGCAGCACGGTTCCAAGCATAGTGGTGAAAATCGCGAAATACTGCATCAGGCTCAGTCTTTCTTTCAGCAGTAATACACCGAACAGCAGCGCGAAAATGATACTCGTTTCCCGGACCGCCGCGACGAGGGCAATGGGGGCAACTGTCATCGCCCAGATTACCGCCCAGTAAGCCGCAAGACTCAGCATTCCGCCGAGAAATGCCGTTTTCAAGAGAGGGCGGGACTGAGAGAAGATTTTCGATCCCCGTTTCACGAAGAGATAGGCCAGTATGGGATAACCATCCAGAGCCATCATCCAGGCAGCATAGCTATGGGCACTTCCGGCAAGGCGCGCGCCCACACCGTCTGTTACCGTATAGCCCGCGATGAATAGCCCGGTCCCGATTGCAAAAAATACAGCGGTTGGGTTTCGAAGTTTCTGGGTATTGCGGGTGATGGACAGGCTCATTATCCCGATCGCCATGATGACAATGGCGATCCAGGCAATCTGGCTGAGTTGTTCTCCGATCAAAAGGATTGAAAGGAGGGCCACGATTAAAGGCGCGGAACCTCTGGATAGCGGATAAACATGGCTTAAATCCCCGTATTTATAGGCGGAGAGGAAAAACACCAGATAACCGATATGAATGAGGACGGACAGAGCAAGATAAGGCCAGCTTTCCGGCGCTGGGAAATCAAAAAATGGCAGGGTAACCAACGCACCGGTCGCACTTGAAGCCATCAACAACGCCATGAACAGGACACGGTCTTCATTTTTTTTAACAAATGTATTCCAGGCAGCATGAAATAACGCCGCAATCAGGACGATACCAAATACAGATAACTCCAACTCACTCTCCGTCGTTGATGGAAATCAACAGACTTGCGACTGCAGGAAGGTTGTTTGTTTCCTGCAGTCGCAGGCAGCTGATGGGTTGCTTAGTCTTCGCGCCAGTTTTCCCTGAATGCCATCGCGGCGACGTCGTCCAGACCCTTGGTAAAGCGATCAAACATCTCGTCGATCTCGCTTTCCGTAATGATCAGTGGCGGACAGAGCGCGAGATTATCACCGGCGACCGCCCGGCTGATAACGCCGGCGTCTTGCATGGCCTGCGCCGTTTTCGGCCCCGCCTTGAATTTAGGATCGAAGGAACGTTTTGTTTTCTTGTCGGCCACCAGCTCGATCGCGCCAATCAATCCCATCGTCCGGACTTCGCCGACAAGGGGATGATCGGCGAGAGCATTGAACCGTTCGTTAAAGCGTTTGGAAACATGGCGCACATGGCCAAGGATATTGCGTTCCTCCATGAGCTCCATTGTTCGCATGCCGACGGCCGCCGGCACCGGATGGCCGGAGTAGGTGAAGCCATGAGCAAAGGCGCCATGCTTCTCGCTCTGTTTAACCATTCCATCGAATATATCTTGTGACACCATCACTGCCGAGATTGGCAGGTAAGCACTGGAAAGGGCCTTTGCGCAGGACAGGATATCCGGCTGGATATCAAAGGTCTGCGATCCCCACATCTGTCCTGTCCGGCCAAAGCCGCAGATCACTTCATCGGCGATCATCAGGACGTCATACTTCCGGAGAACAGCTTGTATCTTCTCGAAATAGGTGGCGGGCGGGATGATCACGCCACCCGCGCCCATGATCGGCTCGGCGATAAAGGCGGCAACTGTGTCCGGCCCTTCCTTCAGGATCAGTTTCTCCAGATCATCGGCGCAACGGGCGGCAAACTCCTCCTCCGTCTCGCCATCCTTGCTATAGCGGTAGTAATGCGGGCAGGAGGTATGCAGGATATTCTGGATTGGCAGGTCAAAGTCATTATGCAGCGGTGGCAGACCGGTGAGGCTCGCCGCGGCGACCGTGACACCGTGATAGGCTTTCTGGCGGGAGATGATCTTCTTTTTCTCCGGCCGGCCAAGGCTGTTGTTGTAATACCAGACCAGCTTGACGACCGTATCGTTTGCTTCCGATCCGGAATTGGCGAAGAACACCTTGGAGAAGGGCGCCGGGGCGATTTCGAGCAGCTTTTCTGCAAGACGGATACCCGGTTCTGTAGATTTGCTGGCGAAGGAATGGTAGAAGGGCAGCTTGCGCATCTGGTCAATTGCGGCCTCGATCAGTTCCTCCTCGCCGAAGCCGAAGGAGGCGCACCACAGGCCGGCCAGCCCCTCGATATATTCCTTACCATTTTCATCAAAGACATTGATGCCCTTGCCGGTCTCTATAATCAGTGGACCCTCGGTCAGATGGGTTGAAAGGTTGGTATAGGCATGTATCACGCTTTTTGCATCGCGTGCGGCAAGGGAATTTCCCTGAAGTAGGCTCGGGCTGGTCATCGCAAATTCCTTGGTTAAGAATTGGGAACGTTTCTTTATTAGTAGAGCGAAAATCAAGCTGCTGTCAAAGCCCGTTTATAACTATCTTGTCTGACCTCTCAGTTCATGGCTAAATAGCTGAAATAATCGGGGAAGTGGTCGTATGAGTGAGTGTTTTACCTATTCCGGCGCCGATAGTATGGCAATCCATCTTTACCAGTGGCTTGGCGAGAAGAAACCCAAGGCGATTATACAGATCACACATGGTATGGCCGAACATGCAGCCCGCTATGACCGCTTCGCACAAACCCTGAATGAGTTTGGCTATATTGTTTATGCCAATGACCATCGCGGGCATGGCCAGACAATCCCTGCGGGTGAGGTTCCCGGCCATATGGGGGATCGCGATGGCTGGAATAAGGCGGTCGAGGATCTCTATCTGCTTAATCGGGAAATTGCGGTGGAGCATCCGGGTTTGCCAATCCTCATGCTCGGTCATTCGATGGGCTCCTTCATGGTGCAGCAATATATGGCGCGGCATGGTGAGACAATTGCTGGCGCCGCGCTCTCCGCCACCAACGGGCCGCCGGGCACGCTGGGACGGATCGGTCAGCTCATGATCCGCTTTGAAAAGCTGCGCTTCGGGGCTAAGGGGCATAGCCCGCTGATCGCCGGCATGACGTTCAAGACCTTCAACAAGCAGTTCGCCCCCAACAGGACGGAATTCGACTGGCTTTCCCGGGACGAAGCAGAGGTGGACAAATATGTCGCCGATCCGCTTTGCGGGTTCGACTGTTCCGTCGCCACCTGGACCGGATTGCTGGACGCCTTACCAAAAATCGCGAGTCGGTCAGCGCTCAAGAAGATGAACAAGCAGATGCCGATTTTTATCTTCAGCGGAACTGAGGATCCGGTAGGCGAAAATACCAAGGGCGTCAAGCGACTGCTCGCCGCCTATCATCGCCATCACTTCACGCGGGTCACCCATAAATTCTATATTGGCGGGCGGCATGAGATGTTGAACGAGATCAACTGTGACGAGGTCACGACGGATTTTATTGCCTGGGCTAACAGCGTCATCGGCTAGGATTACTGGTCTTCTTCGATTGGTTGCTTGTGCTGGACAAGCTATTGTTGTTGCCATAATGTTTTTCCGCTCTCAATAAACAAGGAAAAACAATATGAGCGGACAGGCACAGGATCGATACACCCTCATTGGCGGCAACGCCTCTCCCTATTCGCTGAAAATGCGCTCCCATATGCATTACCGGCGGTTGCCCTATAACTGGATCCTTCGTTCAGAAGCGAATGATCATCTGCTGGCGGTATTGCGGCCGGTTCTGGTGCCAGTTTTAAAACTTCCTGAAGACGGCAGCCTACATATCGACAGCACACGGCTGATCTACATGCTGGAGGAGCGGCATCCGGATGGCCGCTCGGTCATTCCCGATCATCCTGCCCATGCCTTCCTTGCGCATCTGGTCGAGGATATGGCCGACGAATGGGTCACCAAGATGATGTTCCATTACCGCTGGACCTATGACGCGGATATCCATTACGCCAGCCGCTGGATCGCCGATGATCGTTCGTCTGATGCCACGGATGAGGAACGCGAGAAATTTGCCCAGTATTTCGCCGACCGCCAGATCGGTCGTATGCCGCTTGTCGGCTGCACCCCGGAAAATGCCCCGGTCATCGAGGCGGGCTTCCGTCATATCCTGGCGCTGCTGCATGCGGATGTGGGCCAGTATAAATATTTGTTCGGGACGCGGCCTTCCATTGCCGATTTCGGGCTCTATGGGCAGCTAAGAACCCTTTCCATCGATCCGACGCCTATGTCGATCATGCGAAAAGAGGCACAGCGCGCGGAAAGCTGGCTCCGGCAGCTTGATGATGCGTCGGGCATTGAAGGGGACTGGTATGCTGTCGGGGACCTGCCGCCGATGACGAAGGGGCTGATCACTTGTAGCGCGGAGGTTTATCTTCCGTTCCTTGCGGCCAATGCGGCGGCGGTCGAAAACGGAGAGGAGACCTTTTCCGTCGAACTTGACGGCAGGGCATACTCGCAAGGGGTCTTCAGGTATCAGGTCAAATGCCTGGGCGAATTGAAGGCACGCTATAAAGCGCTCCCCGAGGAGGCCAAAGACATTGTGGGTGACCTGATCGGGGAGGCGGGAGTTAAAATCCTCAGCTAGGCTCTAGATCGAGAAGCCGCCGAGCTTGGTTTCAAGATATTCCATGATCCCTTCCTTGGCGCCTTCACGGCCGAGACCGCTGTCCTTCATGCCGCCGAAGGGGGCGGCGGCGCTGGTCGGGTTGATATCATTGATGCCGATGATGCCGAAGCGAAGCCCTTCAAACATCCGCATGGCGCGGGAGATATCGCGGGTATAGACATAGGCCGCGAGGCCATATTCTGTATCATTCGCTTTTTCCAGCACTTCGGCCTCATTGTCGAAGCGGATGACCGGGGCGACGGGACCGAAGGTTTCCTCGCGATAGATCAGCATGTCCTCCGTAACATTGGCGAGCACGGTGGGTGCGTAGAAATAGCCCTTGTCGAGCCCGTTGGATTTAAGCGCAACGCCGCCGGTCACCAGTTCCGCGCCCTTGGAGAGAGCGTCCTGAACCTGCCGGTCCACCTTGTCGATGGCGGCCTGATTGACGAGCGGGCCGATGGCGACGCCGTCCTCAAACCCGCTGCCCGCCTTCATTTTGGAGACGCGCTCCTCGAATGTGGCGACGAACTGATCGTAGGAACCATTCTGCACGAAGAAGCGGTTTGGGCTGATGCAGGCCTGACCGGTGTTGAGGAACTTGACGAGCGATCCGCCCTTGGCCGCATGGGCCGGATCCACATCCTCGAACACCACGAAGGGCGCATGGCCGCCAAGCTCCGCCGAGACGCGCTTCATATTGGCGCTGGCCTGCCCGGCGAGCATCTTGCCGACATTGGTGGAACCGGTAAAGGTAAGCTTGCGGACGGACGGATGGCTGGTGAACACTTCGCCAACCGGTTTCGGGTCCGCTGCCGTGACCATATTGACGACCCCCGGCGGGATGCCCGCGGCCTCGAAAATCTCGAACATGGCGACGGCGCAGAGCGGTGTCGCTTCGGCAGGCTTCAGCACGACCGTGCAGCCGGCGGCAAGCGCCGGGCCGACTTTCCGCGTGATCATCGAGATCGGATAGTTCCAGGGGGTAACCGCCGCGACCACACCGACGGGCTGATGTAGCACCATGAACCGCTGATCCCCGCGACCGGAGGGGAGGATTTCCCCGTTTATGCGTTTCGCTTCCTCCGCATACCAGAGCAGGAAGTCTGCGCCGTACTGCACCTCATTGCGGGCGGCTTTCAGTGGCTTGCCCTGTTCCTCGGTCATGGTGCGGGCGAGATCCTCTTTCCGCTCGATCATGATCTGGTATGCTTTATAGAGATAGGCGCTGCGCTGATAAGCGGTAGTTTTCGACCAATCGCGGAAGGCGGCATCGGCGGCCTCGATCGCGCGGGTAGCCTCTGCTGCGCCGCCATCGGCAACGGATTTGATCACATCTCCCGTTGCTGGATTGAGAACATCGAAGCTGTTGCCGCTATCCGCAGCAATCCATTTTCCGTCAATATACATTTTTTGAAACCTTTCGCGTCGGCGGGAAGTCTATATTCTTGATTTTCGCGCAGTCTAATGATTTATCCGCGCCAGTAAAGCATATCAATCTGCGGCATCTGCGGTCTGGCCCGCAAGACGTGTCCGTTCCCGCTCCTTGATCATCCGGGAGGTGAGGCGGGAGCCATCCTCGCTCCAGCCGGGCGGACCAAAGATATACATGAAGGCTGCCTTGAAGCTCTTTGCATGGAAAAGATCAGTAAAGATCCCGGCCCATTCATGAAAGGCGATGATCAGTGGATTAAAGCTCGCGATCTGCTTGACGATACCATAGCGGCAGGGCTCGGCCTTGTCTTCGGGGACGAAGGTGCCGAACAGCTTGTCCCAGATGATAAAAATCCCGGCGTAGTTGGCATCGAGATATCTGGGGTTGGTCGCATGATGCACCCGGTGATGGGACGGGGTGTTCATCACCGCCTCAACCGGTTTCCACATTCTGTCGATGGCCTCGGTATGGATCCAGAACTGGTAGACGAGGCTGACCCCCTTCTGGAAAAGGATCAGCGCAAGTGGAAAGCCGATGAAGGATAGCAGCAGCCAGGGTATCCAGGTGCCGATAAATGCGCCGGTCCAAGTCTGGCGTAGTGCGGTGGTCAGGTTATAATATTGCGAGGAGTGATGATTGATATGCGCCGCCCACCAGATGCGATGCTCATGGCTGAGGCGGTGGAACCAGTAATAGACGAAATCCTCGGCGAACAGGATCAGGACAAAGGCCCACCATGTGTAGCCGATGTCAAACAGGCGGTACTGATAAACCCAGAGAGAGACCCCGCCGACAATCCCGAAATTGATCAGGCCGATGGCAAAATTACCAAGCCCCATCAACAGGGAGGCGGCGCTGTCCCGCATCTCGTAATTGGATTTCTTCGGCGCATAGCGGCCGATAACCGCCTCGATCAGGATCAAAAGGACAAAGGCCGGGATAGCGAAAGTGACCGGATCAGGTAGCTGCATTATTCTCTCCGTCCAGATACTGTTCCAGTGTTCCCAGATCTGACGGATCACAGGCGAACTTGACGGCCGGGAAGGCGAACCCCTGACGCGGGATATAGAGGACAGTAGCGTTATCGCGCCATGTACATTTTTCCAGCATCTCTCTTCCCAGCATTTGCAGCACCAACTTGTTCCCGAAACTCCGCACCAGTCCGATCCCTTTACCGTTCTGCCAGTGGACCAGAGCATATCTTTTATCGCCGCTGATGACGGAACTGACGATTTTGTCGTCCGGCTCCTGATCGCTCAGGAATGCAGCCAGCCTCTCCGGTGTAAGGTATGCCTCGCGCGGGCCAGCAACCAGCCGGATAAAAAGGATCACAAACAGCACTGCGAGCGCGGACGCGGGCAGGAGGATCAGCGGATCAATAGCCATTCCCGGTGTTCCTTGATTCTTTGTTTTCTGCGCTATTGATACAAAAATTACCGCGGTTTAACAAATTTCAGGGTATTCAATCGCGTTAACTTCGCCAATCCCCTACGTAAAGGTCTTGATCGCGCAGTAAATTATCACGAATCTCAAAGGGTCTTTACGTGACGCGAGTGCAGTTTTATGCTGACTTTAATAGTCTAACAAATAACCAAAATGGGATGAACTTAATGCTAGGTCTTATGCAGGATCGGCCGTTGCTGATCTCTTCTTTAATCGAATATTCTGGTCTTAATCATGGCGATGTGGAGATTGTCTCGCGCACCGTTGAGGGGCCAATCCACCGTACTAATTATCGCAACGTAAACTTGCGTGCGAAAAAGCTGGCGCAGGCACTGGGCAGGCTTGGCGTTGAGTTGGGCGACCGGATCGGCACGATTGCGTGGAACGGTTACCGGCATATGGAGATTTATTTCGGTGTGTCTGGCATGGGCGCCGTCTGCCATACAATCAACCCGCGGCTTTTCCCTGAGCAGATCGCCTACATCGTCAATCACGCTGAAGATAAGTACATCTTTGTTGATCTGACATTTGTGCCACTGATCGAGGCATTGAAGGATCACCTCACGAATGTGAAGGGCTTTATCATCATGACGGATGAGGCCCATATGCCCGACAGCAGCCTTGACAATCTGCTCTGCTACGAAACCCTGGTGGAGGCGGAAGATGGCGATTATGCCTGGCCGCAGTTCGATGAAATGACGGCCTGCTCCCTCTGTTATACCTCCGGTACGACGGGCAACCCAAAGGGCGTGCTCTATGCCAACCGTTCAACGGTCCTGCATAGTTTCTGCGTCTGCACCAATGACGGCCTTGGCGTAAGCAACCGGGATTCCATCCTTGCTGTGGTGCCGATGTTCCATGCCAATGCCTGGGGCCTGCCTTACGCAGCCGCTATGTGTGGTGCGAAAATGGTGATGCCGGGCGCGGCAATGGACGGTGCCTCGCTCTATGAACTGATGGAAGCAGAAGGCGTGACGCTCTCTGCCGGTGTGCCAACAATCTGGATGATGCTGCTTGGCTATGTGAAGGAGAATAACCTTAAATTCTCAACCATGCAGCGGACAGTGATTGGCGGCTCCGCGGCGCCACGTTCGATGATTGATACCTTTGTCGAGGGACATGGGGTTGAGGTGATCCACGCCTGGGGCATGACGGAGACCAGTCCCCTTGGCACCACCGGCAACCTCCTCAAAAAGCACGAAAACCTTTCCGAGAAGCAAAGAACAGATATCCGTGTCAAACAGGGACGGACTGTTTACGGGGTTGAACTAAAAATCACCGGGGATGATGGAAAGGAACTGCCACGCGACGGTGTTGCCTTTGGCGACCTGAAGGTCCGGGGTCCCTGGATTACTAACGGTTATTTCAAGGGTGAGGGCGGTGAGGTTCTGGATGAAGATGGCTGGTTCACCACCGGAGATGTGGGCACCATAGATCCGGACGGTTATATGCAGATCACCGACCGTTCCAAGGATGTGATCAAGTCCGGCGGTGAATGGATCTCCTCCATTGATGTCGAGAACGAGGCTTTGGGTTGCCCCGGTATAGTCGAGGCCGCCGTAATTGCCATTCCTCATCCGAAATGGGATGAACGGCCACTTGTCATAGCGGTGAAGGAAAAGGACCATTCTGTATCCCGCGACGACGTGATCAAGCATCTGGAAAGCACACTCGCCAAATGGCAGCTCCCGGATGATGTCGTCTTCGTTGAAGAGCTCCCGCATACGGCGACAGGCAAGCTCTTGAAGACCAAGCTCCGTGAGGACTTCAAGGACTACAAACTGCCAACAGCCTGATCGGGCATTAACTGCAAGGAAAGCCGGGTCCAGCCCGGCTTTCTTTTCTACTCAATGGCCACGAGAAAATTCACACATTCAAAGTGTTGATTGTTTACGCAGGACGTTTTAAAATCCCTAAAAAATAGATTTAGGTGTCGTCCAATGTTACTTTCTCGGGTTTCCTCTCTTTTTACAATTTCCACTCTTCTAGTCATGTTATCCGCTTGCGCGCCTACCTTTACCGAAAGCATGACCGCGAATAGCGGTGGTGCAGGTAAGGTCGCCACGTCGTCCGGTGGAGAAACGCTGACCCTCTCTGAGGTTCGGGATATGAATGAAGGCTCCGCACCAACAAATCGGCCTGTAAAAGAAGTGACGGAAGGTGAAATAGGAGCCGGAAACGAAGTTCGCATCAAGATGCTGCCAGGATTTGGTAAAGAGATCTGGCTATGTGAAACGGACACAGACTGTGTTCCGGTTCGTATAAATGCTGCGACAAATGCCAATAACATATCTGGTGAAAGCAGGCCCGGGACCAGTGCCAGTCCAGCAGAAAATATTATTGGGGAAGTAGAACTTAGCGATGAGACATTAAAGCTTGTTGGCAAAAAGATAGACGGCGGGTTAGACGGGAAAAAGATCCTGATCATGACGCCGGATGTGGAGTTGAGTCTGCTTACAGCCGGCGGGCTGACGGAGCCGAATGCCCTTTGGACATCGACGGCCAAGGGCTACGTCACCGAATTCATGGCGCAGTACTTCACGGATATGGGCTATGGCGTGGCCATCCACTCCGACGACGCGCAACTTGTCCCGACAGAGACAGCGCAGGATCTGATAGATCTGCATGAGGATGTTGGAAAATCAATCTTTCTGTATCAGTACAACACGCTCTTTCAACTGCCGACAAAAAAGGACGGTAGTTTTAACTGGAAGCTGGGTAAAACGGCGCAGGACCTGAAAAAGGCGTATGGGGCAGATCTTGGGGTCTTCGTTTATATGCGCGATTCCTATTCAAGCGGATCGCGCGTTGCTGCCCAGTTTCTGGCTGCCGCAATTCTGGGGGTTGGAATACCGGGCGGTCAACAGGTCGGATTTATCTCGCTGGTAGATCTCGAGACCGGGAATATCCTGTGGTATAACCGTCTGGTCTCGGGCGGCGGTGATCTTCGCACCTTTGAGCCCGCTTTCGATGCAACAGAAAATCTATTGGAAGATATTCCTTTATGAAGCTTGGCAAGGCCGTCATTGGGTTGGGTTTACTGGTTTCGGCCTGTGCGGGCACTGGTCCGATCGGTGATGTGAAGCCGGGTGACGAACCGGAGCTGAACACCGTAGAGGCCGGCCTGCGCATGAAGATGGACGAGGCGGAACGAAGTTTCGCCGCCAGCGCCTTGATTATCAAGGATCCTGAACTGCATGACTATCTTGATGGTATTGTCTGCCGCCTGGCAGAGAAAATATGCCCGGATATACGTCTCTATATTGTCAAAATCCCCCATTTCAACGCATCCATGGCGCCGAATGGTGTTATGCAGGTCTGGACGGGATTATTGTTGCGGGTGGAGAACGAGGCGCAACTCGCAACGGTCCTCGCGCATGAGTTGGCCCATTACAAGAAACGCCATTCCATCAAGATGTGGAACAGCGCGCGGAATACAACAGATTTTCTAGCCTTTTTCTCGATCGCCACGGGCGGTATCGGATATGGCTTTGTTGGCCTTGCTGCGGGTCTTAGCGCCGCGGGCTCCATTCAGGCATATTCGCGAGAACTGGAAAATGAAGCAGATGAAATCGGGCAGGATTACATTTATGGCGCCGGTTATGATCCGGCGGAGGCCGGGCGGCTTTGGGAGAAGATAAAAGGCGAGGCGGAAGCGGGAGATCGTGAGTCTACGGCCATCTTTTTTGCGTCACACCCGCCGGCCGAGGATCGGGTTGAGAACCTGAAGTCAAGAGCGGAAGCCTATCCGGAACGCACGCTTCAGGCGCAGCAAAGAGGTGACGAAAAATTTCGCGAACTTGTTGATGCCCGATGGCAAGGCTGGGTTGAGGACCTGATCGATACAGGATCATATGAAGAGACGCTATTTGTCATCGACAACCTGGAAAAGCGGGAGTTTAACCCGGCGGCACTCGATTTTTATCGCGGCGATGTATACCGGAGACGAAGCAAAGAGGGCGATCTCGATAAGGCAAAGGACGCCTATCTCAAGGCGGCGGAGTCCGCGGGGGCGCCCGCCAGAACATATAAGAACCTTGGTCTTGTCGCCAAGCGCCAGAAAGAAGACGACAAGGCTATTGAGTATTTCGAAATTTACCTCGCTCGCTATCCGGAGGCGTCAGATCGTTTCCTGGTCGAGTCCTACATCAAGCAATTGAGGCAATCATGAGACATATTATCATCCTGCTGCTTACCCTGACGATAGCCAGCTGTGCACCGACCTTCCAGCTTAAGCAAACGGGTCATAGCTCTATGTGGAACAGCTATTCGGTGGTGACATCGGAATATATCAATGAGTTGAAGACCGATAAATCCGTCATGTGGACGCAGGACGGGCCCATACTGGAAAGAGTGGAGTTCTGGGCCCCGATATCGGATGGGGAGAAATTGCCATTCGTCTTTCCTGCCGGGAATGAGGAACGCGCGGGAACTTTCCGTTCCGACATGACACCGGAAGAAATTGTCGAGTTGGTTCGGAACGGCTTCTCCCTGACGCCGGCAACGCCGACTTTCATCGGTAATCTCCAACCGGCGTCGTTTGGCAATAGGGAGGGATATCTGATTGATCTCAATCTGTCGTCCAAAGAAGGATCGGATTTCAAGGGCAATCTCCTGTTCGCGACCATAAACGGCAAGTTAATGGCGGTCTTTTTCGCGGCCCGGGAAACTCATTACTATGAAGAACGGCGGCCTTATTTTGACAGCGTTGTCCAATCCATAAAAGTTAGCGGCGACGCTTAACCATCCAGATGCGGTCAAGCAAGAAAGCCGGGTTCAGCCCGGCTTTTCTTTTTCGGGGCGACGTTGCTTGTTTTCCGTGGTTGTATCCATATCTGTTAGAGGCGCAGATTACACATACAGAGAATGACGGAAAATGACATGTCAACTATGAACAAGCAATATCGTCTTGCCGCCCGCCCGGTTGGTGTGCCGAAAGATAGCGACTGGGAGTTTACGACCGAAGCGCTGCCGGAAATCGGTGCCGATGAAGTACTTGTGAAAATTCACTATGCCTCCCTCGATCCCGCCATGCGCGGCTGGATGAACGAAGGGCGGTCCTATATCCCGCCGGTCAAGATCGGCGAGGTGATGCGCGCCGGCACGGTGGGCGAGGTGGTTGCCTCTAACAGCCCCGACTTCAAAGCCGGTGATTTCGTGAGTGGCATGCTCGGTATTCAACAATATGGCAAGGCGCTTGCCAAGGACCTGACCAAGGTCGATCCAAAGCTGGCACCGATTGAAACTTATCTGGGCGGCCTTGGCATGCCGGGTCTCACTGCCTATTTCGGCTTGCTCGACGTCGGTGCGGTGAAGGAAGGGGACACGGTCCTTGTCTCTGGTGCCGCCGGTGCCGTTGGCTCTCTTGTCGGTCAGATCGCCAAGATCAAGGGCGCACGCGCTGTCGGTATCGCGGGCGGGCCAGATAAATGCGCCTATGTCGTCGATGAACTCGGCTTCGATGCCTGTCTCGATTACAAGTCGGACAGTTTCCTGCAGGATTTGAAAGAGCCGCTTAAAGCCGGTGTTGATGTCTATTTCGATAATGTGGGTGGCGAAATTCTCGATATAGCGCTCGCCCGGATCAACCGCCATGCCCGAATCGTTATATGCGGCGCCATTTCGCAGTATAACAACACGACACCAATGCGCGGGCCGCAGAATTATATCAACCTCCTGGTCCATCATGCCCGCATGGAAGGCTTCGTCGTCTTTGACTATGTCACGCGTTATGGCGAGGGTGTAAAGGAACTGGCGACCTGGTATGGGCAAGGCAACCTTAAGTTCCGTACGCAGGTGGAAACAGGCATAGAGAATTTTCCCGCGGTCCTGCTCAAGCTTTTCAAGGGAGAGAATACCGGGAAATTGGTCCTAAAAATCATTGAAGACTAGATTTTATAATAAATACTGACATTTAGAGGGCGTCGCTGATTTACGGCGGCGCCTTTTTTCTGTAATCTGCTATTATCGGATTTTTCTAAGAAATGGAGTGTTAATGGAGTTACTCACGTCGATTGAGGTAATACTGGTATTTGTCTCTTTTCTCTTTCTTGTTGGGTGCCTGTTAACTCCTGTCGCCGATCGGTTAGGGGCACCGTTTTTGCTCCTCTTCCTCTTCATTGGAATGATGATGGGGGAGAACGGAATTGGTGGAGTTCAGTTCGATGATTTCACTTTTGCCTATGACATCGGGTCGATCGCGCTGGCTCTGATCCTGTTTTCCGGCGGACTGGATACCACGCGGGCAAGTTTCAAGAAGGCGGGGATGCCCTCCCTGATGCTGGCAGTCGTTGGGGTGATTGCCACAACCTTTATCGTTGGCCTGTTGATTAACTTCCTGTTTTCTGTACCGCTCGCCCTCAGTCTGCTGCTCGGGGCGGTTGTTGGCTCCACCGATGCCGCGGCAACCTTTTTGCTACTGCGCCAGCGTAATATCCAATTGAAGGACGGGCTTGGCGAGACGTTGATGGTTGAGGCGGGGATCAATGATCCCATGGCCATTTTCCTGACCATAACAATGGTAACGATTGTCGACAATGAACTGGCGATGGATGCGGCGACCTTTATTTCCTTCCTGCCGCAGTTGGCGCAGCAGCTGGGCCTTGGGTTGGTGGCCGGTATCCTGGGTGGCTTTATCACGGCACTGCTGATCAATCGGGTTAAAATGCCGGTCAGCCTTTTTGCACCTTTCGCCATGGCAGCTTGCTTGCTGATATTTAACCTGACCGCCCTGAGCGGTGGAAGTGGCTTTCTCGCGGTCTTTATCGGCGGGGCCATCCTCCGTGATCGCATGACACACCAGACCGAGCGGGTCAGCCAGTTTCATGACGGCCTTTCCTGGATCAGTCAGATTGTGCTTTTCCTGATGCTTGGCCTTCTGGTCACGCCGCAGGAACTTCTAAATCATGTGCCTCTTGGTCTCGGGGTTGCGGCAGTCCTGATCTTTATCGCGCGCCCTTTGGCCACTGTTATATCTCTTGCCCCCTTCGGTATCGGCTGGCGGCAACAGGCGTTTATCGGCTGGGTGGGTTTGCGCGGGGCGGTGCCAATTTTCCTCGCCATCATCCCGGTGATCAGTCCGGGGCCGGTCTCCAGTGGGTTTTTTGACGTTGTCTTTGTTGTGGTTGTCGCCTCCCTTTTGCTGCAAGGCTGGACTATCTCGCTTGCGGCGCGGTGGCTCAGGTTGATTGCCGACCCGGAAGACGGGCCGAAGCTACCGCTTGGCAAAGGTAAGGCTAAGGCGCGTGCCAAAGGCAAGGATTGATTTTTACCCGAAAAAGCCTTATTTAAGCGCGAGCCCGCGATGGGAAAATTCCCTTCAGCTGGCTCTTTTTTAATCCCGCTGCGGACAAATCCGGACGGGGATCAGGACATACCATGACGATGCTGGAAGAACGGGTTGCCAACCGGCGGACCTTCGCGATTATTGCCCATCCGGACGCGGGCAAGACAACACTGACCGAGAAGCTGCTGTTGTTCGGCGGCGCCATTCAGCTTGCCGGCGCGGTAAAGACGCGCGGAGAGCAGCGGCGTGCGCATTCGGACTGGATGAAGGTGGAGCGGGAAAGGGGTATCTCCGTTGCTTCCTCCGTCATGACGTTTGACTACCGGGAGAAAACCTTCAACCTGCTCGATACCCCGGGCCATGAGGATTTCAGCGAGGATACCTACCGCACGCTGACCGCGGTAGACAGCGCCGTTATGGTGCTCGACGGGGCGAAGGGTATTGAAAGCCAGACCCGAAAACTATTCGAGGTGTGCCGCCTGCGCGACATGCCCATCACCACCTTTATCAATAAATTCGACCGGGAGGCGCTGGATCCGTTTGACCTCCTTGATGATATTGAGCAGACCCTCGCGCTCGACGTGGTGCCGGCAAGTTGGCCGATTGGCATGGGACGGAACTTTCTCGGTTGCTATGACTTGTTCAATGATAAGCTGGTGCTGGTTTCCAAGGGTAAGAACAATCATATGGATGAGGGTGTCACCTGCGACGGTCTGGATGATCCGAAGCTCGATGAACTCTTGCCTGCCGATGCGGTGCAGAAACTCCGCGAGGATGTGGAGATGGCGCGTGGCCTCTGCCCCGAATTTGACATGCAGGCCTTTCTTGAAGGCACCATGACCCCGGTCTATTTTGGCAGTGCGATTAATAATTTCGGTGTGGAAACCCTGCTGAACGGCTTGACAGAAGCAGCTCCATCCCCGCGTGCAGCCCCGGCTGCCGGGCGTGAGATTTCCCCATTTGAAAGCAAGGTCAGCGGCTTTATCTTCAAGATACAGGCCAACATGGACCCGAAACACCGTGACCGCATTGCGTTCATGCGCCTTGTTTCCGGCCATTTCAAGCGCGGCGCCAAGCTGAAACATGTGCGCAGCGAGAAAACGTTGAATATCCATAATCCGGTACTTTTCCTTGCGCAGGATCGTGAACTGGCGGAGGAGGCTTGGCCCGGCGATATCATTGGTATTCCCAACCATGGCAACCTGCGCATTGGCGACGCCCTGACGGAAGGGGAGGAAATTCGCTTTACCGGTATTCCGAGCTTTGCGCCGGAACTTCTGCAGAAGGTACGGCCCGTCGATCCGATGCGGGCGAAGCATCTCGGTCGCGCGCTAATCCAGCTTGCGGAGGAGGGGGCAGCCCGAACTTTCAAGACACGCATGGGCTCCGACTGGGTGGTCGGGGTTGTCGGTGCGCTGCAGTTCGAGGTCTTGGCGGACCGTATCCGCACGGAATATGATATCCCGGTCAATTTTGAGCAGACGGAGCTTTATACTGCCCGCTGGGTTGAATGCGAGGATACGCGGGAGATGAAGAAATTTCTCGATGCCAACCAGGCTTCTCTCGCCGAGGATCATGACGACGCGCCGGTATTCCTTGCGCGTAATAGCTGGCATTTGGAGCGGGCTGAAAAAGATTGGCCGAATATCACATTCCTTAAAACAAAAGAACAATCATCTTGAATAGAGGAGAAACCCCATGCCCTCATTTGACATAGTCTCAAAAACCGAAATGGCCGAAGTTGATAACGCGCTGAATAACATCCGCCGTGAAATCGAGACGCGTTACGACTTCAAGGGCAGCAACTGCACGCTCGAACGCGCTGAGCAGGCCATCACCATCCATGCGGATGACGATTTGAAGCTCAAGCAGATGCATGAATTGCTGGCGACGCATTTTACCCGCCGCAAGATCGATGCGGGTGTTCTCGATTACCAGACGCCAGAAAAGTCAGCCGGCCAGAGCGTCCGGCAGGTGGTTGTTGTTCGTGAGGGCATTGACAAGGACCTTGCGAAAAAGCTGGTGAAGGAAATCAAGGGCTCCAAGATCAAGGTGCAGGTATCGATTCAGGGTGATGAGCTACGTGTGACCGGCAAGAAGCGCGACGACCTGCAGGAAACCATTGCCTTCTGCAAGGGGCTAAAGCAGGACCTGCCGCTGCAATATGTGAATTTCCGCGACTAGGCCAGGGGCGCTTACAGCGTCCCCTTACCGCCGAAATTGCGAAGCTCGATATCCGGCGGCCCGCTGTCATGGATACGCATGATGGCAATCTCGCCATATATATTAGGTTCACGGTCACGGCCGCCAAGCTGCCCGTAGATGCTCTGCAGGTTATCCGTATTGCCGACCCACATCACCGTCTTGCCGGGATTTTCCGTTATCAGTCGTTCGGCGACATTGCTGACATCAATTACCCGAAGCTCGATCCCGCGCTGCTCAATCAGCGGCTTGACCGTATCGAGATTGCGCTTCTTGTCGGGGCTGTAGATCACGTCGATATCAAGGTCGGCGACCGCGGCGGGCAGGGCCTGGGCCCGCGCCTTGCCCTTTTCATTGAGCTCGGTATGAAGCGGCGTCCGATCCGCATGGCGGAGGAGGATAACCGTCGTTGTCGTGCCTGGCGGTGAATTGTAGGTACTGCAGGCTGTCAGCAGTAAAACTCCAATAAACGCGACCAGCGCCCCGCGTACAAATCCTCTTTGTTGCATGACAACCCCTCTCCCATAAATTCTAGTTCTCACGATAATACTCAATATCCCTCCGAAATGGCAAATAAAGGTCATTTTGCGGCGACCACATTACCGCCAGATTGTGTCTTTAGGGCTGTATTTTTTCAATAATAGACTCTCTTACTTGAACGGGACGATTGTTATGATTGATTTACTGCATACTATTTTAAAGTTTACTCATATAGGAAGCCTTGCACTTGGAGTAGGCGGAGCGATTATTTCCGATCTGTTTGTTCTTGGGATACTCAACAAAGCTATTACAAAAGGTGACCTCAGGCTGCTGGAGAATCTGGAAAAAATTATTTTTCTTGGACTGATGATGCTGTGGATTTCGGGAGTCGGCTTTTTTGTCGAGTATCAGCTGTTTTCACCGGAAAAGCTGGGTAACCCGAAGATCATGGCGAAACTGACTATTGTCATGATTGTGACTTTGAACGGACTGCTGTTTCACATGTTTTTTCACAACCGGGTTTTCCGGGAGGGGATGGTTATCATCAAGCTGCCGGTGGTGACCTATTACTCTTTGATCCTTTTTGGCACGCTTAGCTGCTTTAGCTGGATCGGCGCGATGACCCTTGGTGCAGTCTCGCAGCTCAACTATACGTTTCCATATCTGCATATCATGGCGGGATATCTTGCCATTGTTGCCTTTGGTATGGCGTGCGGATGTGCTTTCGCCTCTTTCAAGCGCTGGAATGCAAGGCGCAAGCCCGAGTTCCTGCGGGGTGATGTCACGGAGACGCTCTTCCAGAAACCCGCGTAACTCTTCCGAATGTATGAGGGGTAAAAGCCGATCTGGAAATTTTCTTTCCGGGTCGGCTGATTTTTACACCAGCCTATAGAGGTCCAGCACATCACCATTGCCATCCGCGCGAAGTTCTCCCGTATCCAGCATATGCAGGATATGGGCATAGACCGAGCGGGCCGCCGCCGGATGCAGGTTCTCCGGCACATCCACATACATCCGCTTCACCATATCCTTGATGGTCATGGGGCCGGAGCCCAGGCAGCTGCGGATCTGGTCCATGCGTTCCTGGCGATGGGCAATCAGGGCCTCGACAAAGGGTTTGGTTTCCGTGATTGCGGGGCCATGCGTCGGCCAGTAGGTGTGGTAATCAAAGCCCAGCAGTTTCTCGAGGCTCTGCATGTAGGAACTCATGTTCCCGTCCGGAGGGGAGACGACGGTCGTTGACCAGCCCATAACATGATCGCCGGTAAAGAGGGTATTTTCCTCCCGCAGGCCAAAGCAGACATGATTGGAAAGATGTCCCGGAGTGTGAATCGCATCGACGGTCCATCCGTTTCCGAGGATCACATCGCCGTCCTCCAGCTTTACATCGGGCATAAAGTCGGTATCGCCACCTTCCTCAATTTTGAAGTCGGATACACCGCCGCCATGCGGACCAAAGCCATAGGTTTTTGCTCCGGTCAGCTGCTTCAAGGGTTCTGCGGCGGGGGAGTGATCATGATGGGTGTGAGTGATCAGGATATGGGTGACCATTTCGCCCTTCAGCGCCGCCATCAGCGCGCCGACATGCGCGCCGTCGAGCGGGCCCGGATCAACAACCGCCACTTCTCCCTTGCCGATGATATAGGTGCCGGTGCCGTGAAAGGTGAAGGCGCTCGGGTTTTGGGCAATCACCCGCCGGATCAGCGGGCTAAGCTCCTCTGATACGCCATATTCAAACTCCAAGTCTCTTTTGAAGGGGACTTTAACTGCCATGTTTCTACTTTCCGGTTTTTGGCAATTGTACTGATAAGAACTGAGGCGGCAACAGGAATGTGTCTTTACATACGATTCAACTGGCATCTTTTAAAATAAGAATACACTAATATGGAAAGCATGCGAGTTCTTCAATTTATACGCTCCGTCCGGGATCTGGAGGCAAGACAAAACAGGGGTTTCATCTGGGATAACGAAGGCCGGTTCAAGATGACCCTATTGCAAATGGTCTTCTATTCAATCTGTTTGTGAACAGGATACCTAGAATTCCCCCTCATCTTGCAAGGTAGAAAAGTTTTCCGATACTCCCGCAATCCATGCTTATTATAACGGATTATGCGGAGATCGCAAAAGAGAGCCAAGTCGATCTCAGCAATGCACAGGCCCGGGAAGGTCCAAAGTCCGTGACCGGTTAGCTTGCATTTACAAAATTTTTCATCCGCGTCAGCATAAAACTCTCCGCAGTTGCGAAATCGGCGGTCGACATTGCTTCAACCTCCATATCTTTTGTGATCGCGATCGCTTTAATCAACTTGATGATTTTATCATAGGCAGGATCGTTGGTTACGACCGCATAGAAAAACCGCTTGATTCCTTTATCAATGAGTCGGTCTGCAAAATAGGACATATCTGCTATGGAAAGGAAGCTTTCCTTTCCTTTGCGATTATCCAGAATGCAGAAATAATTTTCTGATTTATTAAGGTCCAGTGTTTCCTTCAGGATCGGCGCGCGATCTTCTAAGTCTAAAGTGCCGACCTGCGTTACAATATGCAGGAATTCGCCGCCATATTCCTTCGTTTCAAAACGAATGTTCGTGAAAGAGCCGGACGATACTTGGCGCCACTTCATACTTCAACTCCGCTCAGTACTAAATTGCCGCCTTCCAGCAACTTTAATAAACTTCAACCTATATGCTCCGAACTTAACGGCAATATGAAGGAGTATCAAGCATTCTGAAGAAACTCTTTTTGCAGATTTCCCCTTTTCAGGGACAGTTATTTTTGCTTTTTCAGGAATGGTTTACCCCATACATGCGAAGTGAAGCTTTACGGATTGCTTGTGACTCGCTAGGATCGAATATGAAGACTTCTGCATATATGGCTGCAGTTGGTAGTCTGGAGATTTCTTTTACAAAATTGACTTCAAAATAGGGAGAGCGGGATGGCTCGGATAGGACAGCTGATACAGTTAGCGATCCTGATGTGCGGCTTGTCTCTTGTAGTGCCCCCGTCTTCAGTCCTTGCTGATGAAACAGTCAGTGAGTATGACATTGCGATAGACCTAGCAACAATGCTGCAATCCGCCCGGTCAATTATTGGCGGAAATCAAGATCTTATCAATGACCCTACTCTTGGTGACAAGGGGCTGAGCGCTGCGGTCGTCCGAGAGCGGGCACTCGAGAAATTCAGTGCGGCCAAAGGGGGCGCAATGCCGGATTTATCGGGGGACAGCCTTAAAAGCCGTCTTTTAAAAGCACAGGTTGATGCTATTTCCAAGGTTATGACCGAGCATCAGGAGACGATTAACCAGCCCGGTATTGCCTTTAAGGGATTCGTACCAGCGGTTTTCGCTCGGCTGGTGAATGAAGAATTCAAGCGGACAATGGGCGAAGAGGCGGAGGTCAAGGTTACCGCGCCGCCCGAACTGATCCGCAACCGCAAGGCCCGCCCCGATGAATGGGAGGTTGAGGCCATTCGGAACAAGCTCTCTGCGCCGGATTGGGAAAAAGGCGCAATATTCTCCGCCGAAGCGACTGGCAACGGTCGCCCGGCCTTTCGTGTTCTCGTACCGGAATATTACAGTCAGGGATGTCTCGCCTGTCATGGATCGCCGAAAGGCGAGCTTGATATAACGGGCTACCCGAAAGAGGGCGGCAACCTGGGTGATCTTGGCGGCGTTATCAGCGTAACGCTGTTTCGCAAATAACGGTGTTACGCTATAGGCGGATATCGCGATGAGTAACTTTTCCATCCTTACACGGTTATCGATCCTGAGTGTGGCACTGCTGGCTATTCTAATTGGATCTAATCTGTTTCTTGATAACCGCCTGACGCAAAATGCCAATACGATTGCCAATGAAGCGGCGCTTGTCAGCCGAATAACGACGGCCAATGCCGCCAGTAAATCCTTCGGGGATTTGAAATTCTGGCTTGCCGATCTTGCCGTTAGTCTGCTTACCCTGTCGGAGCGGAACGCGGATGCGGCGTTGAAGACCCTGAACGCCAGGCTTGACGAAATGAAAGAATACGACCCTGAGCGGGTGGCTGTGATCAATCAGGAGCTTGACCTGCTGATGAACGAGGCCCTGCTCGCTGTCGATGCCTATACGGATGAGCGGCGCGTGATCGGCAATTCCCTGATGGCCAAGGCGCGTGTGCATATCCAAATGATTGATGAACAGCTCTCCAGTATCGTTGATGAGCTGGAGGAGGAATCGCGGGTGCGCAGCAGTGCCGGCCTTGCCTCGGCGCGAGAGGCGGTTAGTCTCTCCCATATCATTATTATCGTTGGCGCGTTTATCGGACTGTTGCTGACGATCCTCGTCCTGCGTTCGATCCGCACGCCGCTGTCGCGACTCGTGACGGCCATGCGCTCGATCTCCAAGGGCGATCTGACAGTAGAGATTCCGGCCGCCGGACGTGATGAAATCGGAGAGATGACACGCACCCTGACCCTGTTTCGCGACAGCCTGATCGAGCGGGACCGTCTCGCCCAGGAGCGGGAGGAAGCACAAGCTGAGGCGAGGGGGGCACAGGAAAAGCTGCTTGAAGCGATTGAGGCCGTGACCGATGCGTTCGCCCTCTATGACGCGGAGGACCGGCTCGTCATCAGTAACAGTAAATACCGGGAAATGTATGAACACCTCGGGTTGCCCATTGAACCGGGCATCAGCTACGAGGAAATTATCTCGGAGGCGGTTGATAAGAAAATGATTGTCGCCGCGCAGGACAATTCAGAGCAGTGGCTGAAAGAACGGATCATCCGCCACCGAAACCCGACCGGACCATATGAGCATCTTCGCGCTGATGGAAAATGGCTCCGTATTAACGAACAGAAAACGGCTGATGGCGGTATTGTTGGTGTCTTTACCGACATTACCGAAGCCAAGGCGCGCGAGACGGAACTGGGTGAAATGGTGGACCGACTGGCAGAGGCACGGGATGTCGCGATGAAGGCGACACGCACCAAGAGCCAGTTTCTGGCCAATATGAGTCATGAACTCCGGACTCCGCTCAACGCCGTGATCGGCATAACTGAGATGCTGGAAGAGGATGCAATTGAGGATGGCGATGAAGACCTGATTGAACCCTTGCAACGTATCAGCCGGGCGGGCAAGCATCTTCTCAAGCTGATTAATGATATTCTGGATCTCTCCAAGATCGAGGCCGGGAAGATGGAACTGCATGTGGAGAGTTTCGACCTGGCGACTGTTATTCGCGATTGCGTGGATATGGCCGGACCACTTGCAACGCCCAATAACAATAACATCGATATCAAGCTACCAGAGAACCTGCCGCCGATGACGTCCGATGTCACGCGGGTGCGACAGGTTATTTTCAACCTTCTCAGTAATGCCTGTAAATTCACGGAGAACGGTACGGTCGGCATAGCTGTGACGCATACAGACCGGGATATTATAGAAATCGATGTGACCGACACAGGGATCGGCATGTCCCCCGAGCAGCTCGATCGTCTTTTCAGTGATTTCTCACAGGCCGATTCATCGACGACCCGCAAATATGGCGGCACCGGGTTGGGTCTGGCAATTTCCCAGCGGTTCTGCCGAATGATGGGTGGGGATGTCACGGTGCAAAGCACGCCCGGAACGGGATCTGTTTTCCACGTCAGCCTGCCGCGTGAAATCCCCGCGGAGCATGAGGTCGAGCCGATGGAACCGGCGGCGATTTCGCCGGTCGCCGTGGATGGGAGGCCGGGAGGAAACGTCGTGCTGGTCGTGGATGACGATCCGGTCGCCCGCGATATCCTGCGCCGCTTTCTTGGCGCCGAAGGCTATGAGGTGGTGACCGCTATCAATGGGGAGGAGGGGCTTCAGCAGGCCCGCGCCCTCCGGCCTGCCGTTATCACGCTGGATGTGGTGATGCCGGGAATGGATGGCTGGACACTGTTGCAGGCACTTAAAGATGACCCTGATCTCAAGGATATTCCGGTGCTGATGGTCTCCATTGTTGATGACAAGCACAAGGGCTTTTCGCTTGGGGTTGCCGACTATATGACCAAGCCGGTTGATCGCAAGCGCCTGTTGACCCTGCTGGAGCGGTATAAGCTTAATGGCAGCGGCGGCAATGTCCTTATTGTTGAAGATGACGGCGCCACCCGCCAGCAGATGCGCCGGGTTTTTGTGAGTGAAGGCTGGCGTGTGCGTGAGGCCGTGAACGGACGGGCCGGGCTGCAACTCGTACAGGACGCCATTCCCGACCTGATCCTGCTCGATCTGATCATGCCGGAAATGGATGGCTTCGAATTTGTCGACTCCCTGAAAACGCTCCCCGAGGCAAAGGGCGTGCCGGTCGTGGTGATAACCGGCGCCGATCTCACTGATGACGACCGTAAACGTCTTAATGGTGGGGTTGAGCAAATTATCAAGAAATCCGCTGACGGGACGCCGGCATTCCTGGAGGAGGTCCGCCACTATGTCGGCCAGCATTTGGCCGTCCGTGCCGAAACATCTGGAGAATCTGAATGACAAAAATCCTCTATGTCGAAGACAATGAGGACAATATCTATATGTTGTCTCGCCGCCTCAAGCGCAAAGGCTTCGAGGTATTGATCGCGGGGGACGGTGTTGCCGGAGTTGATACCGCGCGCCGTGAGCAGCCCGCCTTGATCCTGATGGATCTCAGTCTGCCGAAGATGGATGGCTGGGAGGCGACCCGGCAGCTCAAGGCAGCGGAGGAAACGAAAGCCATTCCGATTATCGCGCTGTCGGCCCACGCCCTGGAAGGGGAGAGGGAGAAGGCGATGGAGGCCGGCTGTAATGATTTTGACACCAAGCCGGTCGAATTTACGCGCCTGATGGCCAAGATAGAAGGCTTTCTGAAGACGGGAGAGGCACCGTGAATCTGGAAGACGCCCGCATTCTGGTCGTCGATGATAATGAGGATAACCGCTTTACACTGGTGCGGCGGCTAAAAAAGCTCGGCTACCAGAAGCCGGAAATTGCGGTCAATGGGCGCGATGCATTGGAGAAATTGGCGGCGCAGCCCTTCGACCTCGTGCTGCTTGATATCATGATGCCCGAAATGGATGGATATGAGGTGCTGGAAACGGTCAAGAAGGACATGCGGCTCCGTCATATCCCGATCATCATGATCTCGGCGGCTGACCAGCTTGAAAGTGTCGTTAAATGTATCGAGCTGGGCGCAGAGGATTTTCTGCCCAAACCCTTTAACGCGACGCTGTTGCGCGCGCGCGTTTCCGCCTCGCTTGAAAAAAAGACGCTACGGGATCAGGAAACGGCTTACCGCGCCCAGATCGTCGCCGAGAAAAAGCGCACCGATGATCTGCTGCATGCGATCATTCCGGCACTGGCTGTGCAAGAACTAAAGCAAACCGGCGTGGTGCGCCCGCGCACGTTTAATGCTGTCGGGATCCTGTTCTGCGATATCGTGGGATTTACGGCCTATTGCGACCGTAATTTGCCTGAAACGGTTGTTGCGCATCTGCAGGCGCTCATAGAGGCGTTTGAGAAGATTGTCGATAATCATCAGATGGAGAAAATCAAGACTATCGGAGATGCCTTCATGGCGACGAGCGGCCTGCTGCGACCGGTGGATGCACCGCTTTTGACAGCGGTACGTTGCGGGCTGGAGATGTCCCGTGCCGCCCGGGAAATGGAGCCGAACTGGGAGGTGCGCATTGGCCTGCATTTCGGCCCTGTTGTTGCGGGCATTGTCGGTAAGCAGCAATTCCTTTTTGATGTCTGGGGGGATACGGTGAACATTGCGGCGCGGCTTGTGGAACATAGCTCGCCCGGAGCGGTCGCCATGACCGCCGCGGCCTGGCAGGAAATCCAGGATGAATGCGACGCCCGTTCCCTCGGCATCATCGATATCAAGGGCAAGGGAAAGCTGGATATTGTTGAGGCGTATGCGCTCAGATAAGGGACGGGCGGACTGGTCCTGATATAACGCATGGAAGGATGGCAGAATGCAGAGACGTTTATTTATAAAGGGCCTGGTTGGCATTGCGGCGTCATTGAGCAGCCCGGGGATCGCCATGGCGGGCGGCAAGCTTGAGCCAATGCAGTCAAGATTTGCAGGATCGTTATTTTATACGATGGAGGCGCCGGGCCGCTGGGCCGGGAAAGAAGCCGGCCACGTCCCCATGATCGAGCGGAGCGGAAATATGATCGAGGTGACAACCGGCCACGAAATGGACGGTTACACACATTACATCGTCAAGCATATCCTGCTCGATGAAAATCTCGACTTTGTTGCCGAGACGATGTTTAACCCCGAGACCGACGCGCCGATCTCCACATATGATATCTCCGGCATGACAAGTGTTCTTTATGCTGTATCCTTGTGCAACAAGCATGACGCCTGGCTGAACAGGTTGGTGCTTTAAGGATTGGTCACCGCGGTTAAAAGAACGGGCGCGGCATCGATGAGTATGAGATAAAGTCTTATGTCTGCACAAGAAATTGAATTGAAACTGACCCTGTCGGAAGAGGACATTCGCAGGCTGGCGTCAAGTCCGGAATTTACCGACCTGACTGGTGGTATCGCATCGACCCGGCTGTTACGTTCCGTCTATTACGATACGCCTGATGCCGCTCTTGGCCGTGAGAAAATATCCTTGCGCATTCGGGATAATGGCAAGACCCGGGTCCAGACGGCCAAGCTGGATGGTGGTTTGAATAAAGGGCTTTCACAGACGCTGGAATATGAAGATGAGATTACCACAGAGGTGCCGGATATTGGCCTGATCAAGGATGAAACAGCGAGACGCCGAATTGAAATTGCTCTTGCTGATCAGCTTCTTGTCCCGCTTTTTGAGACATATATCAACCGCACCGCCGCCCTTATTGACATTGCCGGTGAGGGGACGGTTGAACTTGCCCTTGATATAGGCGAGGTCCGGGCTGGAGATAAACGCGCGCCATTGAGTGAAGTGGAGCTGGAGCTTAAATCAGGCGCCCCATACACTATGCTAAGCGCGGCAGAGAAACTCTTTGCGGGTGTGGTGGTTGCGCCGGGCACACTGCACAAGGCGAGGCGGGGTTTTATCCTGATTGGGCTTGCCGATGCGGAGGAAGAGAAGCAGGCCACTCTTACATCCTCTGGGAAAACGGAAATCACCCATGGCATGTCGGGGGCGGAGGCACTTCGATTTGTGGGGAACGAGGCAACAGAGCAGATCTTAAAAAACTGGGAGCTCATGCTCAAGAGTCCGTCAGCCGAGGGGGCGCATCACTTGCGCATCGGGTTGCGGCGCCTGCGCATTGCCCTGCATATGCTGAGCGCGAAGAAACTGGGACCAGAGTTTGCGGTGCTGGAAAAAAGGGCGCAAGGACTGGCCCGGATAGTTGGCGAATTGCGTGACGCAGATGTCTTGCTCAGCGATATTTTCAACTCCGCCGCCAATCATCTTGAGGGGATTCCCGAAGGCGGCGCATTTCGCGATGTTCTCAACGCTCATATTGAGGAGAAAAGACGCCTTGTGCAGGATAGCCTGCAAAGTGCCGACTGGGCAGAGCTGAAGCTACACTGTTTGTTCTTTGATTTCCTGATGGATCGGGCAATCGCACGGGCGGGTAGCGATTTGAAGGATGCCAATGTCCTGAAATATGCGAATAAGGCCCTTAAAAAGGCATGGCGCCGCGTGAATAAATGGGGGAAGCGGATAGATGAGCTAAGCCCTGAAGAGCGCCATAGCATGCGCAAGAAACTGAAATCGCTTCGCTATGTTACTGAATTTTTCCTGCCCCTCTATTCGGCAAAGACGGCGAAACCGTTCCTGAAGAAGCTGCAACGCCTGCAGGATGTCTTTGGTTATCTCAACGATGTCGAAACAAGTCGAAAGCTGTTTGCGATCGTCGCAAAAAGCAAGGACACGGGAGAGGATATCACCTCCCAGGCCACTCTTATCTACAACTGGCATCAAGGCCGTGCCGACGTTGCCTGGCAGGATGCCAGAAAACGTTGGCAAAAGCTCCAGAAGACGGACCGCTTCTGGGAATGATCCGGCTTGAACGGTCGCGAGGCTCAGGTCGGGTGGAAAATGGCTCAGGCTGCAATTGGCAGGGTAAAGTGAAAAGTCGTCCCTTTTTCCTTTTCAGTTTCCAGCCGGATGTTGCCCCGATTAAGCTCAACCATCTCCTTGCAAAGCGGCAGGCCAAGGCCTGTTCCGATCTCTCCTTCAGTGCCGGGGGTAGTTGTTTTCTTGTCGATGGCAAAGCTATCCGTTGCGATATGTGGCGCGATGCCCACACCGGTATCCGAGACCGAGATTTCGACCATATCGTTCTGGAGCTCCGCACTCACCTCGATGCGCCCGCCCGCGGGCGTGAACTTGATGGCATTGGATAATAAGTTCCGGATTACCAGAAGGATCATGTTGCGATCGGCAACGACAGTCAGTTCGGGAATTTTGCTGGAGAACGTAATATTCTTGTCGTCCGCGCAGGTTCGCAGGGGAGACATGCTTTCCTCAACCAATTCTGGAAGGCTGAGTGAAACGGGCTGGTGATTGCCTTTTTCCATCTGAAAGCGTCCCCACTCAAGAAGATTTTCCAACAAGGTAAAGAGGGTTTGGCTGGAGATATTAATCATCGAGGCATACTCGATGATCTCTTCCGGCGTTAGTTTGTCGGCCCGTTTAGACAGAAAATCGGAAAACCCCAGAAGGGAGTTGAACGGGCTTTTTAGATCATGGGCGATAATGGAAAAGAATCGATCCTTAATAGCGATTTCTTTCGTCAGCTTGGTTTTCAGCCGGGCTTCATTTTCCGCAAGGTCGACCAGTACAGTGCTCTGGGTTTCCAGTCGTTCCTGTGTATCCATCAACTCCGCAATCTTGTTTTGCAGATCCTCGTTAATACGAAGGGCATCCTCACGGGTTTTGCGCAATTCCAACTCGTCAATGACGATGCCGGCAAGCTCTGTCAGCAGCTGCTGGTGATCTTCGCTCAATTCCCGTGGCTTGCGGTCAATGGCGCAGAGAGTGCCGATCTTGAATCCATCAGGTGTGATCAGCGGTGCCCCTGCATAGAAGCGAAAGGACGGGCCAGCCGCGACAATCGGATTGTCATGGAAGCGTATATCCTCCAGGGCATTATTAACGACAAAAACTTCCTCTTGGAGAATGGCATGGGCGCAGAACGCCATGTCGCGCGGTGTTTCCCGGACATTTATACCATAATGTGATTTGAACCATTGGCGATGTTCGTCGATCAGGCTGACAAGGGAAATGGGAACCCCGATGGTTTTGGAAATTATCCGGGTTATACTGTCGAAGCTGGTTTCAGTCTCTGTATCGAGGATGTTATATCCCCGTAAACGCTCAAGCCGATTTGCCTCGTCTGCTGGCAGTTTGGCAATTTCCATGGAGCCTCCTTGTGCCGATCTCCCACGAGCAGGATCAATTAAATCTGCTCGCCCTGTTGTCCCTAAAGATTCCGAGCAAAGTGACTGTTCGGAGATCATTTATGTTGCGATCGATTCTATTGCCGGAAAGGCTAATTTTTCGTTAATTTTTGGTTTCAAAAACAGCGGACAACCGCAGATTATATAGGGTTTCAGGCTCTTCTATGCGGGGCTGGTCGAAGCTATGCCCGGGCGGAAATTCCGATTTTTCCAGGATAGTTTGCCTGCTCGCCAAGACAGAGTTAACTCGCTGACTCTGAAAGGTTTGCCGTATTATAAAGCCCGATCAGCCTTTCATTCGTCAGCAGTTTTCCGAAAAATCCGCCATCCTCCTCCTCTTTTGGGGTGTAAACTGCCTTCACCCAGAAAGACTTCTCGCCGGCAAGGGAAAACCTGCCCGGGACAATGCCGGTAACCCACCCGTTATCATGAAGGATATAGCGGCTTGCATCGGGAAAACCCTCGGTTCCGTCCTTAACAGCGCTGAGGCGGACTTCAAATTTGTCACCGTCAAGAATACGGTCCATGACGAAAGTGACAACCGTATAGTCGGCTATATCCGCCGAGGCCGTTGGATCGCCGGTCGGCGCGGCATTTGAAAGGATATGGCTCCGGAATGTTTGATAGTCGCGCACACTCGCTTCATCGAGTTCCTCGATTGCCGCCGTACGGACAATATAGGTCTCCACCGCGGGGGTTTCGGCGCGGCTATATCCCCACTGATGACCCTTGAGAATGACCTGGTCCTCGGCCAGTTCATAATCGGCCACGAAGGATACGCCGAGACGCCGTCCGGTCGGGTCCACAAGGATTAGCCGTGCCCCGAGACGGTTAATCTCCGGAGCTTCCTGAGGGCGAAAGAAGTCATTAATCTGGACATTTTCAACGCCGAAACCTGCAAGACTGCTGTTCTCGTCAGTCGCTATCCCGCCGCTGCCGACAAGGCTGAATTTCTCGTCTATGGCATCTGGATCCTCATCCTTGAGCCGTAACACCGTTGCGGCAACGGTTGCCTGTATGTGCCAGGGGACTTCTTGTGGAGTGAGAGCAACAACGTTAATGACTTCTTCCTCTTCGTCACTCGAACCGAAGGGGTTTGTCAGGAGATCACCAACCGTCTCGGATACATTTCCCTGACAGCCCGCCAGCAACAACGACAGTGACAAGGCTGCAGCACTAAGGAAGCGGCTAATGGTGATGGATTGCAGTGTCTTTTTCATATCATTGCCCCCTTAAAAACGCGCCCGGTCGGCGGCCTGATTTTCAAGCGCCTTGGTAACGGCTGCCTTCACCTCCGGTGTTGAGTATTCCAGATATTTCCGGGCAATTTCCGGATCGCGCAGGGCGGCCTGGACCGCCTTATTGATCAGTTCCTGTTTTTCCTTTTCCTCATTCTGTGCAACGGCATTTGTCATCACGTCTGGATTGGAGGCACTCCAAAGCCCTTCTTGGGCCTTCTCAGGCGTAGCCACAGAACGGCTGTCAGGATTTTCTTGAAAATAGAATCCGGGGGAAAACAGGGCATAGAGGAAGTAGCGGGTAAATTCCAGCATAGCATATCTAAAATAATTCAGGGTCAATACGGCTGTTAACGTCAACGCATACTTACTCCGCACCGCTGGCGGTAACTGGGAAATTATCGGTGAGAAAGCAGTGTTGACGATGAAAAAATTGGTCAAGACAACCAACGTAAAAACCTCTGGTTTTGCAAAGGCTGAAATTGTATTGAGGATTACCATCCCGCCGCCGTCACCGCCACTTGCCGCAGCAAATCTTGCTGGCATGGAAAGCATTATAAATATCAACAAGACAGTAACAAATTTTTGCATTTGTAACCCCTCTCTATGATGCATTTATAATATAAGTCAGAGAGAGAATTAGAGTCAAACTTTCATATTAGTATTATTAAATTTTATAATAGAAATGATTCTCTACTGATTATTGGAAATATAATACTTCCTAAGCGGGAATTATAACGGGAAATATTCTAGAAAGTTCGCTTCGATGCTGAAACTATTTTATAGGAAATGATAGGTTTTGCCGCTGGTAAATGGGGTGATAATATTGGCGCCGAAGGAAGAAGGGCACGCTTCTTCTCGAGATCTCATGCTCGCCGAAAAATCAATATCTTAGAAGAAATGGTCGGGGTGAGAGGATTCGAACCTCCGACCCCGTCGTCCCGAACGACGTGCGCTACCAGGCTGCGCCACACCCCGACCGTGCCGGCCCGTGGTAAGTTGGGCTCGGCGAGAGCAGAAGCGTTATAATCGGGTTTGGACGGGTTCCGCAAGGACGAAATGAGCCCGTCGCCAATTTTCCCTTAAATAATCAGAACGCCCGCTCGATAGAGAAATCAACGGCCTCCAGAAGGGACTCCTTGATCTCGCTGTCCTCAAAAATGCCGAGCGCATCTTTCGCCATCGCGCCATAATGGCGGGCTCGCTCGATTGTGTCCTCAAGCGCGGAATGTTTGCCGATGATCTCGAGCGCCTGCTCCAGGTCGCCGTCCTGCTGATCCCCGTCCTCAACCACCCGTTTCCAGAAGGCGCGCTCTTCCGCATTGCCGCGGCGGAAGGCGAGGAGGATGGGCAGCGTCACTTTCCCTTCGCGGAAATCATCGCCGATGGCCTTGCCGAGCGCTTGCTGTTCCGCAGAATAGTCAAGCGCGTCATCGACAAGCTGGAAGGCGATGCCGAGATTGCGGCCATAGCTCTCGAGCGCCTGCGCCTCCGCTTTCGGACGTTCAGCAACCACGGCGCCCACCTCGCAGGCCGCCGCAAAAAGCGCCGCCGTCTTGGAGGCGATCACCTGAAGATAGCTGTCTTCGGTGGTATTGGTATTGCCCACATTCATGAGCTGCATGACTTCGCCCTCCGCAATCACGGCGGAGGCGTTGGACAGGATCGCCAGAACCTCAAGTGAGCCATCCTCGACCATCAGCTGGAAGGAGCGGCTAAACAGGAAGTCCCCGACCAGCACGCTCGCCTGATTACCCCAGAGGACGTTCGCCGTTTCATTGCCGCGGCGCAGATCGCTCTCGTCCACCACATCATCATGCAACAGGGTGGCGGTATGGATGAACTCGACACAGGCTGCGAGCTTCTTCGCGCGGTCGCCTTCATAGCCGCAGAGCTTTGCCGCCCCTAGGGTCAGAACCGGGCGCAATCGCTTGCCGCCCGCTGCGATCAGGTGACGCGCCAGGGTCGGGATCAACTCCACCTCGCTATGCATCCGTTCCAGAATGATATCGTTGGTGTCGGCCAGATCCGCTTCGACGATATTCAACAGGCGTTTCAGGGTTGCTTTTGCGGGCTGTTCTTTTCTTTTATCCAGGTTTACGATGATGGCCAATGGTGCCTCGTTTAAAGGGTGGCGGGATCGTTCAAATATTTCGCCTGAGCATAGCTTAAGATGGCGACGGGTCAAGTGACGGCGGTCATATCCGGGTAAGGAACAAGGGGAATTTTGTGAAAGAGCTGATTAGGTGTAATGATCCGGTGCTGATCTCCTATATTCTGGCCTTGTTGGAGGATGAACGGATTGAGGCAATCGTGCTTGATGAGCATACCTCGATTCTGGAAGGGAGTATCGGTGCGATCCCGCGCCGGATCATGGTGACCGAAGAAGATCATGACCGGGCAAAGCAGATTCTGGTGGATATCGGTGAGGGGGAGACACAGGCCTGATGGTGGGGACGCGGCAATTAAATGTTTCCGCCGGGGATGAGACACCCTGCACGGAAGACCAGTTTCTGGGCAGTGCCCTCAAGATTACTCAGCCAAAGGATGGTTTTCGCGCTGGCTCCGATGCGGTATTGCTTGGCGCGGCGGTCGATGCCAAGGCGGGGGAGACACTTCTTGACGTTGGCGCGGGGGTTGGAACGGCAGGCCTCTGTGCGTTGCACCGGATACCGGACTGCCAGCTTTGGGGGATTGAACTGCAACCGGAACTGGCCGCGCTCGCCCGCCTGAATGCGGAAAAGAATGGTTTCGCCGAGCAGACGTCAATAATAGAAGCGGATATCGGCATGCGGGCATCTTTTGCGGGGGAGGTGGGGCCAAAGAAAAAACCATTTTTGGAGGCCGGCTTCGATCATGTCTTCACCAATCCGCCCTTTTACGGAAAGGGCCGGGCGCGAGTCGCCAAGTCGGACATTAAGACGCTCGCCCATATCGAGGGAAGCGTCGCATTACCCGAATGGTTGCTGTTTTGTGTTGCGCGGGCGAAATCGAAGGGAACCGTCACGGTCATTCATCGTGCGGACCGGCTGGGTGATATCCTTGCCGTTCTTCAGAAAGGCTGCGGCCGACTGAAGGTCATTCCTCTCTGGCCTGCTCAGGACCAGTCGGCGAAGCGCGTTATCGTGCAGGGAATCAAGGGGGATAAAGGCCCGCTGGAGCTCACACGTGGTCTGGTGTTACATGAAAAAGACGGCAGGCCCACGGCCGTTGCCAATACCATCGCCCGGGAGGGAGCCGCCCTCAAATCCGTGATGTAACAAAAAGACTTGTACAGAGCGGTTAAATCCTTACCTTTACGCCCATGAAAATAGTAAATCTTCTCAAGAAAACACCGCTTAAGCGGTTTCTGGAAAAATCGCCGCAAGTGGCTGTATTGCCGCTTTACGGTGTCATCGCGCCGGGGGGCAACAAGCTCCGCGGCGAGCATCTCAATCTGGCAAATCTTGCAAGCCAGATTGAATCTGCTTTCGAAACCAAGAATTTAAGTGCTGTGGCACTGGCCATTAACTCGCCGGGCGGGTCGCCGGTGCAGTCATCGTTGATCTTTGACCGTATCCGTCAGCTCGCCGATGAGAAGGAAATTCCCGTTTATGCCTTTGCCGAGGATGTAATGGCCTCGGGCGGATATTGGCTCGGCCTCTGTGCAGATGAGATCTATATAAACAAGAACACTGTCGTTGGTTCCATCGGCGTTGTGTCCGCGGGTTTTGGCTTTCCGGGACTTCTTGAGAAACTCGGCGTCGACCGGCGGCTTTATTCGGCGGGAGAGAATAAGGTCAAGCTAGACCCGTTCAGCGCCGAAAAAGAGGATGATATTCTCTGGCTCAAAAAAATTCAGGGCGATATTCATGACAATTTCAAGGAATTGGTGAAGACCCGGCGCGGCGAGCGACTTAAAAAACGCAAAGACAAGGAACTGTTTTCCGGCGATGTCTGGATCGGGGAAAAAGCCGTTGATCTCGGCCTTGTCGATGGCATCGCGGATTTGCGCTCCTTCTGTCGTGAAAAATACGGCGACAAGGTTAAATTCAAGCAGATCGAGGGGCGGCAGGGCTTCCTTGCCAAGAAGCTGGGTCTCGGGCAACAGATAATCGGCGCCGATGCGGTTGAGGCCCTGATCACGACAATCCGCAATCGGTCCGTCTGGGGCCGATTTGGCCTGTGATTCGGGCGCGATGGAAAGGGTAGGACCACAGGATGTTCTCGCCAGTTAAAATCATTCTGATCGTGCTTGTGCTGGTTGGTGTCTTCTTCGCCCATCGCTTTTATCGCAACACCATTGCCCCGTCTCTTGATAAAGCAAGGAAGAACGGGGAATTCAAGGGACAGTCGTCCGATAAAATGCTGGATCTTGAGGAATGTCCGCGCTGTGGTGCGTTCGTTGCTGACCTCAATGAGCATAGCTGCAAGGATAAATAGCGCAAAGCTGGCTGAGGCCGGTTGACCCATCCGGTGCGGCGCTTTATGTTGCACCGCGAATTCTCTCAAGCAGTGTGGTCTGTAATTATGGCGGGTAACCTGGCCTCCGCGCCGTCCAACTCCTTTCAGGACTTGATCCTGACCCTACAACATTTCTGGTCTTCGAAAGGCTGCGTGATTTTGCAGCCCTATGATATGGAAGTAGGTGCCGGTACGTTTCACCCGGCGACGACCCTGCGCGCGCTCGGTCCGGAGCCATGGAAAGCCGCCTATGTGCAGCCCTCGCGCCGCCCGACCGACGGCCGCTATGGCGAGAACCCCAACCGCACGCAGCATTACTATCAGTTTCAGGTTCTTTTGAAGCCATCCCCGGAAAATATTCAGGAACTTTACCTTGAGAGCATCTATGCCCTCGGAATTGACCCTAAAAATCACGACATCCGCTTTGTCGAGGATGACTGGGAAAGCCCGACGCTGGGCGCCTGGGGCCTTGGCTGGGAAGTCTGGTGCGACGGGATGGAAGTGAGCCAGTTCACCTTCTTCCAGCAAGTCGGCGGCTATGAATGCAGCCCGGTTTCGGGTGAGCTGACCTACGGGCTTGAACGTCTCGCCATGTATGTGCAGGGCGTCGATCGCATGTTTGACCTGAAATGGAACAGCGAAGGCGTCACCTATGGCGATGTCTTCCTGCAGAACGAGAAGGAATTCTCCGCCTATAACTTTGAACATTCGAATGTGGATATCCTGCTGCGTCATTTCGAGGATGCGGAAATCCAGTGTCAGGAGATTCTGGCCGAGGGGCTTGCGCTTCCGGCCTATGACCAATGCATGAAGGCGAGCCATCTGTTTAACCTTCTCGATGCCCGCGGCGTCATCAGCGTGACGGAGCGCGCCGCCTATATCGGGCGCGTGCGGGCGCTGGCCAAGGGCTGTGCGACGGCGTGGCTCAAGAGTCGCGGACATTTGGCGGAGGAAGCGTAAATGGCAGAACTGTTGCTGGAGCTTTTCTCCGAGGAAATCCCTGCGCGTATGCAAAACAAGGCGGCGGATGATCTGGTCCGGCTGGTCAGTGCCGGACTGAAAGACGCCGGGCTCGCATTCGAAAGCGCCCGTGGCTTTGCGACGGCGCGGCGCCTTGCGCTGGTCATCGACGGCTTGCCGGTGGCGCAAGAGGACACATCGGAGGAACGGCGTGGCCCCCGTGTTGGCGCGCCGGACAAGGCGGTGGAAGGGTTCCTGAAATCCGCCGGGCTCTCCCGCGACCAACTGGAGGAACGGGAAACCGAGAAGGGCAGCTTTTACTACGCCGTGATCGAGTCCAAGGGCCGCCCGACGATTGAGGTCTTGCCGGCGCTTCTGAATGCGGCAATCTCCGCCGTGCCCTGGCCAAAGCCGATGAAATGGGGCAGCTATTCCGCGCGCTGGGTGCGTCCGCTCCACAATATTCTCTGCCTGTTTGACGGCAAGACAGTCCCCATGAGCTGGGAGCATCTGACGGCGAATGACCAGACCTTCGGTCATCGTTTTATGGCGCCGGAGGCGATAACGGTGAAAGATTTCGCTGATTATCAGGCGCGTCTTAAAACCGCCCTTGTCGTGCTGGATGCGACAGAGCGAGAGAGAATTATCGCGGCAGATGCCGGTCGACTCGCAGAAAACGAGGGGCTGACGCTCATTGATGATCCGGCATTGCTCACGGAAGTGGCCGGTCTTGTTGAATGGCCGGAAAGCCTGATCGGCTCGATCGATACCAGCTTCCTTGAGGTGCCGCAGGAGGCCCTGATCTCCGCTATGCGCAGCCACCAGAAATATTTCTCGCTGGCTGGGAAAGACGGCAAGATGGCGCCGCGCTTTATCGTGGTTGCAAACCTTCGCGCCGAGGATGGTGGCAAGCTGATCACCGCCGGGAACGAGCGGGTGCTGAGCGCGCGTCTTTCGGACGCCAAGTTCTTCTGGGACAAGGACCGGGAGAAAACCCTCGAAAGCCGTGTGCCGGATCTCGAAAAAATCATCTTCCATGCCAAGCTCGGCACCGTCCGCGAGAAAGTGGAGCGGGTTATCAAGCTGACCGCTGAGATTGCGCCCTTTGTGCCGAATGCCGATGCCGATCTGGCAGCGCGGGCAGCCTTGCTTGCAAAAGCCGACCTGACCACCGAGATGGTCGGTGAGTTTGCCGATCTGCAAGGGCTGATGGGCCGCTATTACGCATCGCATGACGGGGAGAATGCCGCCGTCGCCACAGCGATTGAGGAGCATTATTCCCCCCTCGGACCGAAGGATACCTGCCCGTCCGAACCGACAAGCGTTATCGTCGCGCTCGCCGACAAGATTGATACCCTGACGGGATTCTATGCGATCAACGAAAAGCCGACGGGATCGAAAGACCCTTATGCGCTTCGTCGCGCGGCGCTGGGTGTAATCCGGCTGGTGCTGGAGAATAATCTCCGCCTGCCGCTTCTGGAGATTTTCGAAAAGGCCGGCGCGTTGCAATCGGTGTCCGAAATACTGGATGCCAACGAGCTGCTTGATTTCTTTGCCGACCGGTTGAAAGTCCACTTGAAGGAACAGAACGTCCGCCATGATTATATCAGTGCCGCGTTTGGGCAGGGCGGGGAGGATGACCTTGTCCGTCTGATGGCGCGGGTTGGGGCTTTGTCTAACTTCCTCGGTTCCGATGACGGGGCGAACCTTTTGATCGCATACCGTCGCGCCGCCAACATCCTCCGGATTGAGGAGAAGAAGGACGGCGTTTCCTACGGCCAGCCAGTGGAGGAGGGGCTTCTTGACAATGCTGCCGAGACTGCGCTTCACGAGCGGATCACGGAAGTTTCCGGCCTTGTTTCCGGCGCACTCGCCCATGACGGGTTTGAGGCAGCGGGAACGGCTGCGGCGACATTGCGAAAGCCTGTTGATGCGTTCTTTGACAAGGTCACCGTGAATGCCGAAGACGCGGCACTCCGGGCCAATCGACTACGGCTTCTCTCCACCATCCGTAACCTGTTGGACCAATTCGCGGATTTTTCGAAAATAGAAGGCTAATTTTTACTTTTTGCAGGTATGAGCATCTGTATGACACTGAAAAGTGAAAGAATTTAACATCAGAAGGGCGATATCGAGATGACGAAGTGGGTATATTCTTTTGGCGATGGCAAGGCGGATGGTACTGCGGATATGCGCAATCTGCTGGGCGGCAAGGGCGCGAACCTGGCGGAGATGAGCAATCTCGGCCTGCCGGTGCCATCGGGCTTTACCATCACCACGGAAGTCTGTACGGAATATCTTGAGAATAACGAGACGTATCCGGATACCCTTGCAGCGCAGGTCGATGCGGCGATTGCCGATATTGAAGTCTCCGTCGGTGGCGGCTTCGGCAGTGCGGATAAACCGCTTCTTGTGTCGGTACGTTCCGGCGCGCGGGCCTCGATGCCGGGCATGATGGACACCGTCCTCAACCTCGGCCTCAATGATGAAACCGTAAAAGGGCTGGAGGCCCAGAGCGGCGACAAGCGTTTCGCCTATGACAGCTACCGCCGTTTTATCCAGATGTATTCCGATGTCGTGCTCGGCGTCGATCATTACCATTTCGAGGAACTGCTCGAAATCCTGAAAGAGGAAAACGGGTATCATCTTGATACCGATCTTTCCGCCGACGATTGGGAAAATCTCGTCGGGCAGTATAAGGAAAAGGTCCAGGAAGAACTCGGTCGGCCCTTCCCGCAGGATGTGCAGGATCAGCTCTGGGGCGCCATCGGCGCGGTGTTCAGTTCCTGGACAAACCAGCGAGCCATCACCTACCGCCGCCTGCATGATATCCCGGCCAGCTGGGGCACGGCGGTTAATGTTCAGGCCATGGTGTTCGGCAATATGGGCGATGATAGCGCGACCGGCGTTGCCTTCACCCGTGACCCCTCTACGGGTCAGAAGATTTTCTATGGTGAGTTCCTGGTGAATGCACAGGGTGAGGACGTGGTGGCCGGTATTCGCACGCCGCAGAACCTGACAAAGCAGTCTCGCCTTGACGCGGGCTCTGAGGCTCCCTCAATGGAGGAAGTCTTCCCGGATGTCTTCGCCCAGCTTGTCGAGGTCTATAAAAAGCTCGAAGCCCATTACCGCGATATGCAGGATATCGAGTTCACTGTCCAGCAGGGCAAACTCTGGATGCTGCAAACCCGCTCCGGCAAGCGTACGGCAAAGGCCGCCCTTAAAATTGCCATCGATATGGTGAATGAAGGGCTGATCGACAAGAATGAGGCGATCAAGCGTATCGATCCTGCCTCTCTTGACCAGCTTCTGCATCCGACCCTTGATCCCGCCGCCGAGCGAAATGTCATCGCTCGTGGTCTGCCGGCAAGTCCCGGTGCGGCCTCTGGCCAGATCGTCTTCAACAGTGACGAGGCGGAAACGCTTGCTGGCGAGGGGAAATCGGTCATTCTGGTCCGTGTTGAAACCAGCCCCGAGGATATCCACGGCATGCATGCGGCGAAGGGCATTCTGACCAGCCGCGGCGGCATGACCAGTCATGCGGCCGTTGTTGCGCGCGGCATGGGTCGGGCCTGTGTGTCCGGTGCCGGATCTCTCAATATTGATTACAAGAATGAAACCCTCAGTGTGCTGGGCGAGACCTACAAGAAGGGCGAGACTGTTACCATCGATGGCGGCAGCGGCGAGGTGATGCACGGCGCGGTCGACATGATTATGCCGGAACTCTCCGGCGAATTTGGCGAGTTGATGTCCTGGGCCGATGAAATCCGGCGGATGAAGGTGCGCGCCAATGCAGAAACACCGCTCGATGCGGAAACCGCACGGAAATTCGGCGCGGAAGGCGTCGGCCTCTGCCGGACCGAGCATATGTTCTTTGATGCGGAGAGGATTGTCTCCGTACGCCAGATGATTTTGGCCGAAACCAGCGAGGAGCGGCGCGAGGCTCTGGCCAAGCTGCTGCCCTATCAGCGTGGCGACTTTATCGAGCTGTTCCGCATCATGGCGGGCCTGCCGGTCACTATCCGGCTGCTTGATCCGCCGCTGCATGAGTTCCTCCCCAAGACGGATGAGGAAATTGACGAGCTTGCCGAGGCACTCGGCGCGGAACCGGCAAAGTTGCGTCACCGCGCATTGCAGCTCCATGAGTTTAACCCGATGCTTGGTCATCGCGGCTGTCGTCTCGGCATTTCCTTCCCGGAAATTTACGAGATGCAGGCACGTGCCATTCTGGAAGCGGCCGCTGAGGTCAGCAAGGAGCTTGGTGACACCGTGATCCCCGAGATCATGATCCCGCTGGTTGCAACAGACCGGGAACTGGAAATCCTGAAAGACAAGATCAAGGCCGTTGCAAGCGCGATCCATGACGAGACCGGCAAGGATATCGAGTATCTGATCGGTACGATGATCGAGCTGCCGCGCGCCGCCCTTCGGGCCGGTGACATCGCGCGGGAGGCGGAGTTCTTCTCCTTCGGCACCAACGACCTGACCCAGACGACCTACGGCATCAGCCGGGACGACAGCGGCTCCTTCCTGGAGGATTATGTCGGACAGGGCATCTATGAAACAGACCCCTTTGTCTCCCTCGATCAGGAAGGGGTGGGCGAACTGGTGCAGATTGCCGCTGACCGTGGCCGCGAAACCCGCGCCGATATCAAGCTCGGGATCTGCGGTGAGCATGGCGGCGACCCGTCCAGTATCGATTTCTGCGAGCGGGTCGGCCTCGATTACGTTTCCTGCTCACCTTACCGCGTGCCGATCGCCCGACTTGCGGCGGCACAGGCCGCCCTCGGCCTGAAACGGGTCTCCGAAGCCTGAACGGCAGCTTGAAACAATAAAAGAAAAGCCCGGATCGCTCCGGGCTTTTTTTTACTCGATGATGATCTTGGGGCCGGAGGCGCCGAGATTAGCCTCGATCTTGTCCTGCACCTTCGCGGCAAGATCGCGATAGATTTTGGCGTGGGCGCTGTCCGGCTCGGTGGCGGTGATCGGCGTTCCCGCATCTGAGGTTTTGCGGATATCCATATGCAGCGGCACTTCACCGAGGAAATCGACCCCCAGTTCATTGGCTGTTTCATGCGCGCCGCCATGACCGAAAATATCTGATCGGTCGCCACAGGACGGGCAGAGGAAGTAGCTCATATTCTCGATAATGCCAAATACCGGCACATCGACTTTCCGGAACATATTCAATCCCTTACGGGCATCAATTAAGGCGATATCCTGCGGTGTCGAAACGATCACCGCGCCGGTCAGCGGGACCCGCTGCGCCAGCGTCAATTGGGCATCGCCGGTGCCGGGCGGCATGTCGACGACAAGCACGTCCAATTCTCCCCAATCTACATCGAACACCATCTGCTGTAGCGCACTCATGATCATCGGACCGCGCCAGATCATTGGCGTGTCCTCCTCAACCAGGAAGCCCATGGACATGACCTTGAGGCCCCATTTCTCCATCGGGATCAGCTTCTTGCCATCTTTGGAGTCAGGTTTGCCTTTCAGACCCAGCATCCGCGGGAGGGAAGGGCCATACACATCCGCGTCCAGCATCCCGACTTTAAGGCCAAGAGCGGAAAGACCGAGCGCGAGATTAACGGCGCAGGTTGATTTGCCAACGCCGCCCTTGCCGGAGGCAACGGCGACAATGGCGGCAACGCCCGGTACGTCGGGCTTTTGTGCCGGCTGTTGCTGCTGCTGTTGTGGCTGGGCGCGGGACGGTGCCTGCGTCTGCGCTTGGGCCTGTTCGGCCGTGAGCACAACGCTGGCCGACTTGACGCCGGGCAGGGCAAAGACAGCGTCCTCGCATTTTTTACGCAGAATTTCCATCTCGCCCGCGTCTTTTGGATTGATTTCAAGCGCGAAACCAACATTCCCGTCCTTGATCATCAGGCCGGCAACCAGGCCGAGCGTTACCACGCTTTTGCCCGACTTTTCGTCAATGATCTGCTCGAGACAATTGAGGATGGTTTGCTCATTTATCGATGACATGCTTGAAAACTCCGCTTTCGACACAAAATGGTAGGCATAGACTAAAAAATCTGCCGGATCGCGGAATAAGAGAAATAAAGCCGTTCTCTAGTCCGTGTTCCGTTGCAGAATGTTGCAGGGTGTCATATAACGCGACTAGTTGAAGTTAGCAAACGCGCAAAATAGCGCATGAATGAAGGAGAGGCGATCAATGCCTTGGAGTAATCAGGGTGGTAATGACGGAGGCTGGCAAGGCGGCGGTGGAAATCGTGGGCCTTGGGGGCAGGGACCAAGTGGTCAACAGCCCCCCAACCTCGAAGACATTATCAAAAAGGGCCAGGACCGGCTGAAAGATATCATCCCCGGCGGCGGTGGCGGTCGGATTGGACTCATTATACTAATACTGGTTATTCTGGTAGCGTGGCTGATCAGTGGCTTTTACAAGGTTGAGACCACGGAACAGGGCGTCGTGCTTCGCTTCGGTAAATGGTCGGAAACGACCCAGCCGGGCCTGAACTATCATTTGCCCTATCCGATTGAAACCGTGTTGACGCCTGAAGTCACCAAGGTCAACAGTGTCGAAATTGGTTTCCGGCCAACGCGCGGCGGCGGCTCTACCCCGGTAGAGGCGGAAAGCCTGATGTTGACCGGGGACGAGAATATCGTCGATGTTGGTTTTACGGTGCTATGGCGTATCAATGATGCGGGCAAGTACCTGTTTAATGTTGATCAGCCGGAATTGACCATCAAGGCAGTCGCCGAGAGCGCGATGCGTGAAGTGATCGGTCGTACGGACCTGACGGCAGCGATTACGGAAGGTCGTTTGCTGGTTGAGACGGAAGTTTTGAAACGTCTTCAGCAAGTGCTTGATGAATATAGCGCGGGCGTCAGTATCCTGCAGGTGCAGCTGAAGAATGCGGAACCGCCAAGTCAGGTTATCGCGGCTTTCCGGGATGTGCAGGCGGCGGAAGCCGACAAGGAACGGGCACAGAACGAGGCCTTGTCCTATTCAAATGACATTATTCCCCGGGCTCGTGGCCAGGCGGAAATGATCCGTCAGGAGGCCGAAGGCTACAAGCAGAGAGTCATTGCAGAAGCCGAGGGTGAAGCCGCGCGCTTTCTCTCCATCTATAACGAATATGCGAAGGCACCTTACGTGACGCGTCAACGCATCTATCTCGAAACCCTGCAGGAAGTCTTCGCCGGAAAGAACAAGGTCATCATTGATGGCGGGAAGGACGGTACGCAAGGTGTCGTTCCCTACCTGCCACTTAATGAACTGCAGAAAGGGGCGACCAACAAATGAATAAAACATTCCTGACAGTTATCGCCGTTATTCTGGTGGCCGCCGGTGTCGTCGCCTCCAGTGCACTTTTCACTGTTTACCAGACAGAGCAGGCTATCGTCATGCAGTTTGGTAAGCCGCAGAAGGTTATCCAGGAGCCGGGACTTAATGTTAAGCTGCCGTTTGTGCAGGATGTTGTCTATGTGGACAAGCGTGTCCTCTCCGTCAGCACCCAGCGTGAAGAGGTTGTTACTCTCGACCAGAAACGTTTGATGGTGGACAGCTTTGCCCGTTTCCGCATCGCCAACCCACTGCAATATTATCAGTCTTATGGTAATATTCAGATCGCCTATGCGCGTCTTGAAACGATCCTGAACTCGCAGCTCCGGCAAAATCTTGGCCGACAGATCCTGAATAACATTGTCTCCGGTGAACGTTCAAATCTCATGAACTCGATCCGGGAACAGGTGAACAAGGAAGCCAAGGCCTCCGGTATCGACGTGATCGATGTGCGCATCGTCCGCGCGGACCTGCCAACAGAAAACAGTGAAAAGGTTTTTGATCGTATGCGGTCGCAGCGTGAGCAGGAAGCAAAGGAAATCCGGGCAACGGGTGCAGAAATCGCCCAGCGTATCCGGGCCAATGCGGACAAGGAACGTACGGTGCTTATCGCCAATGCGCAGAAGGATTCTGAAATCCTCCGCGGTGAAGGCGACGGGGAAAAGAACCGTATCTTCGCCGAGGCTTTCGGCAAGGATGAAGATTTCTTTTCCTTTTACCGGTCCATGCAGGCGTATCGGGAATCCATGTCGGATACTGATACCTCCATGGTGCTGTCCCCGACATCGGAATTCTTCCGCTTTTTCAATCAGCAGGATGTCCAGTCGAAACAAGGTAACTAAAAACACAGACGGCCCGTATATTACTTACGGGCCGTTTTCGTAAGAGGCGATAGTTGTGGTAACTGATTTCCTGCTGGCGGCTGCGCTGGTTTTGTTTTTTGAAGGTGCGCTTTATGCCCTGTTCCCTGACGGCATGAAGCGAATGATGGTTTCGGCGCTCAATACACCAAGCCATATTCTGCGCATTTTTGGTTTGGTGTTCGCGATCCTTGGTGTCATTTTTGTTTGGCTGATCCGGATATAACGGGAAGTTGCGCATTGAAGTTAAAGGAATTTTGTCTTAACCAACAAAATTTATAAAACGGGTTTCATTTGCACATTTCTGCCTTAATTGATTTCTAGGTACATACAGCGCAATGCATCTTTCGGTATCTCGGTGGATGTATACAAGAGGGGAAAATATAGTCAGTTGATCCTCTGCTCGCGATCTTTGGACCCCGGCAGAGAATCGAATTATAGAAGGAAGATGGACTTGTATAACCGATACTCAGCACTGCCAAAATCGGCGGAGATTATTGCTCAGCCAAAGGTAAATTCTGCGGCGAGCACACGTAAATTTGGCGTAATCGCCATTTCAACCCTGACGGTTTTTACACTGATGATGGTTTTTGCGGTGGGTGCAAAGGCACGGGGTGCTCCCGATAGCTTTGCCGATCTCGTGGAGACACTCTCTCCGGCGGTTGTCAATATCTCGACAACCCAGACCGTCAAAAGTCCGAGCGGCGGATTCCCGAAACTTCCCGAAGGCCATCCTTTCGAGGATTTCTTCAAGGAATTCGGCAATCGTGACAAGAATGGCGAGCAGCGCGAACGCAAGGCGACATCGCTTGGCTCCGGTTTCGTGATCGATGCCAAGGATGGTTATGTGATTACCAATAATCACGTGATTGACGGCGCCGAAGAAATCAAGGTTATCTTCAAGGATGGCGAGAGCGTGGCGGCGACTCTGGTTGGAACCGACCCGAAAACAGATATTGCCGTTCTGAAAGTCGACCCTGAGGAATATCCACTGGTTGATGTTGGCTGGGGCGATAGCGACAAATCCCGCGTCGGTGACTGGGTGCTCGCGATCGGGAACCCGTATGGTCTTGGTGGCACGGTAACGGCGGGCATTATCTCGGCGCGCGGCCGCGATATCCGTTCTGGCCCCTATGATGATTACATCCAGACAGACGCCTCCATCAACAAGGGTAACTCAGGCGGTCCATTGTTTAACATGGACGGCGAAGTTATCGGCATCAACACTGCGATCTTCTCGCAGTCAGGTGGCAGCATCGGCATTGGTTTCTCGGTTCCTTCCGAGCTGGCGATACCGGTCGTTGAGCAGCTGATTGAATTCGGCAAGACCAGCCGTGGCTGGCTCGGCGTCGTTATTCAGCCGGTCACCGAAGAAATTGCCGAGGGGCTTGACCTGAAAGATACTGACGGCGTTCTTGTTGCGGGCGTTCCTGAAGATGGCCCTGCGTTCAAGGCCGGGATCAAGGCTGGTGACGTTATCCTGAAATTCAACGGCGAAACGGTAAGTGAGCCGCGTGAACTGTCCCGTCTGGTGGCGGAATCAAAGGTTGGTTCCAAGGTAACCGTTGATCTGTGGCGGAGTGGTAAGACCGTGACCAAGGAAGTCACCCTGGGCGAGCTTGAAAAAGCGGAAACCGCCATGGCCAATGGGTCATCGACACCAAGCAGCACGGACAAGGTGGAACTGTTGGGGATGGAACTGGCCTTAGTCAATGATCGCATGCGGGAGCAATTCAACATGGGGCCGGATGCCAGCGGTGTTGTGGTGACGGATGTTGATCCAAACTCCGAAGCGGCGGAGAAGGGGATCCGTCCCGGCGATATCGTAGCCGAGGCACAGCTTGAACCCGTTAGCAGCCCGGAACAGATGAAGGACCGTATTGCGGAAATTCAGGAGACGGACAAGAAATCGGTCCTGCTGCTTCTGAAGCGTGGCGATAATTCCCGCTTTATCGCCTTGAAGCTGAACAAGGAAAGCTAACTTTTAGCTGCTCTGACAGAATGATGGCGCCCCTCGGATGAGGTGGCGCCATTTTTTATGCCTGGACGAACTCGCTTTCTCGATAGCCTTGATAGTAGAGCAGGGTCGTCAGGTCGCCGAAGCGGATCGTCGCATCCGCCGCTGCCGCAGCTTTCTCCTTGGCGTGATAGGCGACACCAAGGCCCGCCGCCTCAATCATCGGGATGTCATTGGCGCCGTCGCCAATTGCTGCCGTTTCCTCCCGCCGCAGGGAATATTCATGACGCAAGGATTCCAACGTATTCAGCTTGGCGCTTGAATTCAGTATTGGCTCTGCCGCGACACCGGTCAGCGCGCCATTCTCGAACAACAACTCGTTGCTCATATCCATATGAAAACCAACCACTTCGCGGACCCGGTTAGTGAAAAAGGTGAAGCCACCGGAGACAAGAGCCGTATAAGTACCGCCTGCCCGCATGGTCTGGACCAGGGTGCGCGCGCCGGGGGTGAGGGTGACATGTTCGTCAAACACCTGCTGCAGAATTTCCTCTCGCAGGCCCTTCAGCATTCCGACACGGGCGCGGAACGCCTCGTTGAAGTCCAGTTCCCCGTTCATCGCCCGTTCGGTGATTGCCGAGACTTCCTCGCGAAAGCCTGCGAAATCGGCTAGCTCATCAATGCACTCGACGGTGATGATGGTACTATCCATGTCCGCGAGGAACAGCTTCTTGCGGCGGAAGTCCGCCGGTTGCAGGCAGTAGTCGATTGCCGACAGGAGGCCGGCCGCCTCAAGCCGCATTTTCGCCGCGTCCCGTGCCAGCTTGCTGAAGGGGATATCGACGGCGTGCTCCTCGCTGAGCCAGTCTGGTTCGGCGCAGTCGGCACCGGCCTCGACCAGGACCTTTCGGGCGGCGTCGGCGATATTGCGAATTGAACCATGCGCTGTATGATCAGCGACGAGAGTAAGAACAGAATTTTCTATCATCGTTAGGGGCAACATTCCTTGAAGGACGAAAATGCATCGCCGATCCAACGCCAAACGGGGGCGATCCTTTTGGCCGGACCGACCGCCAGCGGTAAATCCGCGTTGGCCATTGCCATAGCAGAGGAATTTGATGGTGTCATCATCAATGCAGACAGCATGCAGGTTTATGACGGCCTGCGTGTGCTGACCGCCCGCCCGAGCGCAGAGGAGGAAGCCCGTGCTCCACATCGGCTCTATGGGGTGCTTGACCCGACCGACTATTGTAATGCCGCGCGCTGGAGGGATATGGCGCTCGCGGAGATCGAACGCGTGCGCGCTGATGGCAAGTTGCCCATCGTTGTCGGCGGGACCGGCCTTTATTTCGATATCCTGACCAAGGGCATCGCCGATATCCCGCCTATCTCCGACGCCGTGCGGGATCGTCTTCGTGACCTTCACAAGCGAGAGGGGAACGCTGTCATCCACAAGATGCTGGCAGCGAAGGACCCGGACATGGCCGCCCGCCTCAATGAAGGGGATAGTCAGCGGCTTCTCCGGGCGCTGGAGGTGGTGGAGGAAACGGGCGTTCCGCTTGGGGACTGGCAGAAACGGAGCCCCTCGGGCGCTATTTTGCAAGGGCCTCGGCTCTGGCTCGCCCTTACACCGGATCGCGCCTGGTTGTATGAGCGTTGCGACCGTCGTCTTGACTGGATGGTGGCAGAGGGCGGTGCGCTGGAGGAAGTGAAATCGCTTATGAAGCGCAACCTTGATCCCGCACTTCCTGTGATGAAAGCCCTCGGTGTACCGGAACTCATGGCGGTACTGAATGGCACGATGGAGCGGGATATGGCACTGGCGCGAATCAAAATGCTCACCCGGCGCTATGCGAAACGGCAATTGACATGGGTGCGGAATAAGATGTGCGAAGCAAATCGATCTTCTGCGCAAGATTTGGAAAGTTTAAAGTCCGATTTCTTTCCATTTATTCGCCGATTTTTGTTGACGGCAGAGGCCTGAAGGTCTAGTTTTCACCGCTGTAGCCATGGGTTCATGGCATGAAAGTGACGCCCGGTATTGCGCCGGGCGCTTTTTTTCTATTGGAACGAAACATAGACGGCCAAGCAAAAAGATTAGGATTAGGCAAATGGCGAACCAGGAGATGACAGGAGCAGGAATTGTAATCAAAGCGCTCAAGGATCAGGGCGTGGAGGTGATTTTCGGGTATCCTGGGGGCGCTGTGCTTCCGCTTTATGATGAAATTTTCAAGCAGAACAGCATTCGTCATATTCTTGTCCGTCAGGAAGGCGGCGCGGTGCATGCGGCGGAGGGCTATGCGCGCTCGACCGGCAAGCCCGGCGTTGTTCTGGTGACATCAGGTCCCGGCGCGACCAATGCGGTAACCGGCCTGGCCGACGCGCTTATGGACAGTATCCCCATTATCTGCCTGACCGGGCAGGTGGCCACCCATATGATCGGCAACGACGCATTTCAGGAGGCGGATACCGTCGGCATCACGCGCCCCGTCACCAAGCATAACTACCTGGTGAAGGATGTGAATGATCTGGCCCGCACCATGCATGAGGCCTTTCATGTCGCAACAAATGGCCGTCCCGGCCCAATCGTGATCGACCTCCCGAAGGATGTTCAACTGGCGTCGGGTAAATATATCCCGCCGTCGATGGTCAAGCACAAGAGCTACCAGCCGCAGGTCAAGGGCGACCTGAAGGCGATCAAGGCAGCAATCAAGCTGATCGCGAACGCCAAGCGGCCGATCTTCTATACCGGCGGCGGTGTCATCAACTCGGGCCCGAAGGCGTCGAAACTGTTGACGCAGCTGGTCCGGCTGACCGGCTATCCGATCACCAATACCCTGATGGGGCTCGGTGCCTATCCGGCGTCTGACAAGCAGTTCCTCGGAATGCTCGGGATGCATGGCACTTATGAAGCCAACAACGCCATGCATGACTGCGATGTGATGGTTTGTATCGGCGCGCGTTTCGATGACCGGATTACGGGGCGGCTCGATGCCTTCTCGCCGAATTCAAAGAAAATTCATGTCGATATCGATCCGTCCTCGATCAACAAGAACATACGGGTGGATATCCCGATTGTCGGCGACGTTGCCCATGTGCTTGAAGACATGATCAAGGTCTGGAAAACAGAAGTTCACAAGCCTGACAATCCGGCCCTCAAGAAATGGTGGGCAAAAATTGGCGAATGGCGCAAGAGAGACTGCCTCAAGTTTGAACAGAAGGGCAAGGCGATCAAGCCGCAATACGCGCTTGAGAGACTGAACGAACTGACCAAGGGCATGGATCGCTATTTCACCACCGAGGTGGGGCAGCACCAGATGTGGGCGGCGCAGTATCTTCAGTTTGAGGAACCGAACCGCTGGCTGACCTCGGGAGGGCTTGGCACCATGGGTTACGGCCTGCCAGCCGCCATGGGCGTACAGATCGGCCATCCCGACTCGCTGGTGATCGATGTCGCCGGTGAAGCCTCGACCATGATGAATATCCAGGAACTTTCCACCATCCTGCAATACCGCCTGCCGGTGAAGGTGTTTATCCTCAATAACGAGTATATGGGGATGGTGCGCCAGTGGCAGGAGCTGCTGCATGGCGGCCGCTATTCCGAGAGCTATATGGAGAGCCTGCCTGATTTCGTGAAACTGGCGGAAGCGTTCGGTTCAACGGGTCTTCGTTGTTCTGATCCGGACAAGGTTGACGATTGCATCAAGGAGATGCTCTCCATCAAGGGGCCGGTCGTTGTCGACATGATCGTTGATAAGTCGGAAAATGTCTTCCCGATGGTGCCCTCTGGCGCAGCACATAATGAAATGCTGCTTGGGGATGAAACGGAAGGCAGCGGACCGAAAGTCACCTCCGACGGTTTGTCGCTGGTCTAGTTCCTGCCGAATTTCATTCGAAAAGCTATGGATTTAACGCTTATGCTGGTTTACAAGAGACCCGCGCTTGCAAAGGGGTTGTCTGAACAATGACTGAAGATACCGAAATATTCCGCCATACCATCTCCGTTCTCGTCGATAATGAGTTCGGTGTACTGGCGCGCGTGGTCGGCCTGTTCTCCGGTCGCGGGTATAATATCGAAAGCCTGACAGTGGCCCGCGTGGATGAGTCGGAAAACCTTTCGCGGATTACCATAGTCACAACCGGCACGCTTATGGTTATTGAGCAAATCAAGGCGCAATTGGGCCGTCTGGTGCCGGTTCACAAGATTGCCGACCTGACCATCGACGGACCAAGCGTTGAACGTGAAATGGCCCTCGTGAAGGTTGTCAGCAAGGGGGAGAAGCGGGTTGAAGCTCTCCGCATGGCGGATATTTTTCGCGCCCGCGCTGTCGACACGACAGAGGATTCCTTTGTCTTCGAGGTGACAGGGGTTCCCGAGAAGGTGAAGGCATTTATCGGGCTGATGGAACCGCTCGGTAAGGCCGAGGTTTGCCGGACAGGTGTTGTCGCGGTGCATCGCGGCACCGAGGTCATCTAGGGCGGGTTACCACAGAATTAGAATGAATACGGAAGTTTATAATCGAGAAGGAATGATATAATGCGCGTTTACTACGACAGCGATGCCGATGTTAATCTGATCAAAGGCAAAAAAGTTGTCATCGTCGGCTATGGCAGCCAGGGTCATGCCCATGCCAATAACCTGAAAGATTCCGGTGCCAAGGAAATCGCTGTCGCGCTTCGCGCGGGCTCCAGTTCCGCTTCTAAGGCGGAAGGGGCTGGCCTTAAGGTCATGACACCGGCTGATGCTGCCAAATGGGGCGACGTGATTATGATGCTGACGCCGGACGAGCTGCAGGCGGACATCTATGAAGAAGAGCTGGCATCGAACATGAAGGAAGGCGCGGCGCTTGTCTTCGCCCATGGCCTGAATGTTCATTTCAACCTGATCGTTCCGCGCGCCGACATGGACGTTTTCATGATTGCACCGAAGGGCCCTGGCCATACGGTTCGCTCTGAATATCAGCGTGGCGGCGGCGTACCTTGCCTTGTTGCTGTTCATCAGGACGCCTCTGGTAACGCGCTTGATATCGCGCTCTCCTACGCCTCTGCGATTGGCGGCGGCCGTGCGGGTATCATCGAGACGACCTTCAAGGAAGAATGCGAAACTGACCTCTTCGGTGAACAGGCTGTTCTCTGCGGTGGCCTTGTTGAGCTGATCCGCGCGGGCTTCGAAACACTGGTCGAGGGCGGCTATGCGCCGGAAATGGCCTATTTCGAGTGCCTGCATGAAGTGAAGCTGATTGTTGACCTGATCTATGAAGGCGGCATCGCCAACATGAACTACTCCATCTCCAATACGGCGGAATATGGCGAGTATGTCACCGGTCCGCGCATTGTAACATCGGAAACCAAGGCGGAAATGAAACGTGTTCTGGATGATATCCAGACCGGTAAATTTACCCGCGACTGGATGCTGGAGAACAAGGCACGCCAGACCAGCTTCAAGGCAATCCGTGCCCGCAACGACGCCCACCAGATCGAGGAAGTCGGCGAGCGTCTGCGCGCCATGATGCCCTGGATCGCGGAAGGCCGTCTGGTCGACAAATCAAAGAACTAGAGGCTCTTTACAGCCTAAGAGTGAAAAGCCGGCCTTCGTGCCGGCTTTTTTTATTTGGCTATGGATGGGCCGGATGTGGGGCAAACGATAAAATTTTTCGAATATCCTGCCGGTAATATGGTTAATGTCGTTTGCGTAATTTTATCATCTGCTTTACAAATCAGTTGCCGGAAAGCGTGAAGAAATCATATTTGTCTGCGTATGGTGGGAAAAAATTAACTATCTTCTGCAATAATTGTCCTGTGCTACCAATATCTGTCTCAACAGGCTTCATTGGGGGCGCATGGGCGCGGGTGTCGGCACCGCAGGCAGGAGATTGTTTGGATTGGTCTGCGGCTGGTATGGGATGTTGGTACGCGTTGTGTGGTAATTGCGGGGCCCGAAGGCCGGGCTTCATGAAATGAGTGTGTGAGGCAGCTTAATGTTAAACGGATTACTCGGCTGGATGTCAGCTGATATGGCCATCGATCTAGGAACCGCGAATACGCTGGTTTATGTCAAGGGCCGCGGTATCGTACTGAATGAGCCTTCAGTAGTGGCAATCCTGCATACCAAGGGTAAGAAACAGGTTCTGGCCGTTGGGGATGAAGCGAAAATGATGTTGGGCCGGACGCCGGGCAATATCGAGGCCATTCGTCCACTTCGCGATGGGGTCATCGCTGACTTCGAGATTGCCGAGGAAATGATCCGGCATTTTATTCAGAAAGTTCATCACCGCCGCAGCTTTGCGCGCCCGCTGATCATTATCTGTGTCCCGTCGGGGTCCACTGCTGTTGAACGCAAGGCGATCAAGGAAGCCGCGGAGAATGCCGGCGCACGCCAGGCGATCCTGATTGACGAGCCGATGGCTGCCGCAATTGGCGCCGGGCTCCCCGTGACCGAGCCGACCGGCTCCATGGTGGTTGATATCGGGGGCGGGACGACAGAAGTTGCCGTTCTCTCCCTTGGCGGTATTGTCTATTCGAAAAGTGTCCGCGTTGGCGGCGACAAGATGGATGAGGCGATCATCGCCTATATCCGCCGCAATCATAACCTGCTCGTCGGTGAAAGCTCGGCGGAGCGGATCAAGAAACTGATCGGATCGGCTTGCGCGCCAGAGGACGGCGAAGGCGAGACCATGGAAATCCGCGGCCGCGACCTGATGAACGGCGTACCAAAGGAACTGGTCATCAGCCAGCGGCAGATTGCCGAAAGCCTCGCCGAACCGGTGGGCGCGATTATCGAGGCGGTGAAGGTCGCCCTTGAACATACCGCGCCGGAACTGGCGGCGGATATTGTCGATAAGGGCATTATCCTGACGGGTGGCGGCTCGCTTCTTGGTAATTTTGATCATGTACTACGTCAGGCGACGGGTCTTCCCGTTTCCATTGCGGAAGAGCCGCTTTCCTGCGTCGCAATCGGTACAGGCCGCGCACTGGAGGAAATTAAAACGCTACGTCACGTACTTAGCGGAGAAAACTAAACTCTTGGGCAAACGTAATTTTGGTCCGGAGGGCAGATAGATGGCACCTCGACAGGGTAAGGTATTCAAGCTTGCATGGCCGCTGAAGACAATTATTCAGCGTTCAGCTTTTCTTGCGCTGATTTCCCTCGCCATCGCGCTTCTTTTTATCGGCAAGGCCAATATCGGCGTTGTAGAGAAAATGCGCACGTCAGCGACCGACTTTCTTGCCCCGATCCTAGCAACAATCTCCGAGCCAGTGGACGCCTTTCACAAGGGCGTCGCCCGTGTTCAGAAGTTCACCAGCCTGATCGAGGAAAATGAACGCCTGCGAGAAGAGAACGCACGCTTGTTGAAATGGCAGGCTGCGGGCCGCACGCTGGAGCAGGAAAACGAGAATTTCCGTCAGCTCCTGAATGCCCTTTCCGATCCGCTGGTACTGCCGATCACGGCGCGTGTGGTTGGGGACGCCGGCGGACCCTTTGTTCGCACGTTGCTTTTGAATTCCGGACGGCGGGACGGGGTCCGGGTCGGGCAGGCGGTCGTCGCGCCGCTTGGTCTTGTCGGTCGTATCGCCGACGTGGGGGAACGTTCGGCGCGGGTCCTGCTGCTGACCGACCTCAACTCCCGCATTCCCGTGGTGATGGAAAAATCGCGCCATAAAGGCATCCTGATCGGGGATAACTCCTCTATGCCGCTACTCGACTTCCTGCCAACCAATGCGAAAGTTGCGCCGGGCGATCGCGTGGTGACGTCTGGCGATGGCGGTATGTTACCGGCCGGGCGGCCTATCGGTTTTGTCTCCTCAATCAGTGACCGGGGTATCCGGGTGCAGGCGTTCGCCGACTGGACCCGTCTGGAATATGTCAGCGTATTGCGCTATGATCTGCCGGGGATGAGCAGCCCGGATATGAATCCCGGCGATCTTGGCGAAAGCAGATTGGATGCAAAGTGAGCCCGACACTCGCCTACCAGTTTAACCGGTTACTCCGCGGCAGTGTGCCGTTTGCGATAACGGTATTGCTGGCGTTGATGAGTGTGGTCCCTATCGGGATTGCGGGCTATGCCATTGTGACGCCATCCTTTGTGGCCATATCCGTTTTTTACTGGAGCATTCACCGGCCCTATCTGATGGCGCCGCCGATTTGCTTTGTGCTGGGCCTTCTGTCCGATTGCCTGACTGGTGCGCCGCTCGGCCTCTCTTCATTCCTGTATCTGATGATCCATGCTATCGCGGTATCACAGCGACGAATCTTTATCGGCAAAGCCTTTGTTCTCACCTGGTTTGGTTTTTTCCTGATCGGCTTTCTCATCGCCATACTGAGCTGGATCATCGTCTGCCTCTATTCGCTGGCCTTGCTGCCGCTGACGCCGATCCTTGTACAATACGCCCTGTCATTGCTGGTGTTCCCGCTGTTCGCATGGGGGTTCGGCCTGCTCCAGAATAATCTGCTGAGGCTGACCTGATGGCCGGTGACCAGCATAAGGAGAAGGGAAGGGTCTTCTCCCGCCGATCCCTGATGATGGCGGGCAGTCAGGCAGTCCTGATGTCAGCGCTGGCGGGCCGGCTTTACTATCTGCAGGTTATTCATTCCGATGAATATTCGACAATGGCCGATGAAAACCGGATGAACCTGCAATTGCTGCCCCCGCTCAGGGGCCGGATTGTTGATCGGTTCGGGCTTGAGGTTGCCAGTAACCGCCATAATTATCGTGTTGTCCTGATTCCGGAACAGACCAAGAGTGTTGAGGCGACGCTCGATGCGCTGGAACATTATGTTCCGCCCGGTTCAATCGATCGCGAACGGGTATTGAAAGACGTCAAGCGCAAACGGAGTTTCGTGCCTATTCCCGTTGTCGATAACCTGACCTGGGAACAGTTCGCCAAGATCAATGTCAATAGTCCGGACCTACCCGGTATCCAGATGGATGTCGGCTCGACCCGGGATTATCCCTACGGCCCTCTCTTTGCCCATATCGTCGGCTATGTCGGCGCGGTATCCGAGCGGGATCTGCAAACCCAGGAGTATGATCCGCTTCTGGAACTGCCTGAATTTCGCATCGGCAAGAGCGGGATCGAGAAATATTACGACAAGACTCTCCGCGGCAAGGCCGGACTTAGCCGGTTGGAGGCCAACGCATTTGGTCGTATCATCCGTGAATTGAACCGTCAGGAAGGCATTCCCGGCAATGACGCGGTGCTGACCATCGACAAGCAATTACAGGAGTTCACGGTCCGTCGCATGGGCACGGAAAGCGCGGCGGCGGTTATCATGGATATTCACTCCGGCGATGTGCTGTCGATGGTGTCCGTACCCTCCTTTGATCCCAATGCCTTTGCGAGCGGCATCAGCTCTGCCGACTGGAAGGCGCTGATTGAGGATCCGAAACGACCGTTGGGCAACAAGGCGATCGGTGGGCAATATCCGCCGGGCTCCACCTTCAAGATGATTGTCGCGCTTGCGGCGCTGGAGGCGGGCGTCATCAACGCCGGCCACCAGGTTTTCTGCAGCGGCCATACCCAGCTCGGCAAGCATCGCTTTCATTGCTGGAAGCGCGGCGGACATGGCAAGCTTGATCTGGAAGATGCGATTTCCCAGTCCTGCGATATCTATTTCTATGATATTGCACGCAAAGTCGGCGTCGACAAGATCGCCGAAATGGCACATCGTTTCGGCCTCGGGGAAGAGCTGGACATCGATATGTTGGGCGAACGTGATGGTCTGATCCCGACCAAGGCCTGGAAACTAGCCGTGCAGGGTGTGCCGTGGCAATTGGGGGAAACCTATAACACCGGGATTGGCCAGGGCTATGTTCTGGCGACACCCTTGCAACTTGCCGTAATGACAGCGCGGCTGGCCAATGGCGGGAAGAAAGTGTCACCGCGCCTTGTTCGCTCTATCAACGGCGAAGCCCTGGAGGGGGCCATGCAGCCCCATCCGCAACTGAATCTCGAAGATCTCGATTTAGGCATTAGCCAGAACTCCTTAAAGTATGTTCTTAACGGAATGTATAAGGTCGTGAATGGTCCGCGCGGCTCCGCACGGGCGGCGAAAATCCGGGTCGAGGGCTGGGAAATGGCAGGCAAGACCGGCACAGCGCAGGTTCGCCGTATTTCCCGGAAGGAACGCATCGAAGGTGTTCGTAAATCGGATGAAAAACCGTGGGAGGAGCGGGACCACGCGCTCTTTGTCGGCTATGCGCCCTTTGATGATCCGCGCTATGCCGTTTCCGTGATCGTCGAACATGGCGGGAGCGGATCCGGTGCGGCGGCACCGATTGCGCGTGACCTGTTGCAGGAAACACTGCGTCTCGATCCGTTGCGCAAGCCGAGCTACGACATCGCCATCCGCCGCCAGAAAGGAGGCGGGGATGCTTAGGGAGCTTGGCGCAAAGAATGTTCAACTGCCGCTGTCGCGGAAAATCTGGGAAATCAACTGGGGCTTTGTCCTGCTGATCTGTGCGACAGCTTCCATCGGTTTCCTGATGCTCTACTCGGCGGCCAACGGTAATCTGGAACCCTGGGCCTCGCGGCAGATGATGCGCTTTGGGGTCGGACTGATCCTGATGTTCGTGGTCGCCCTCGTTGATATACGTATCTGGCTTAACCTGGCCTATCCGCTGTATGCCGTCGCGTTGATATTGCTTGGTGCCGTGGAGGTGATGGGCGTCATCGGCATGGGCGCGCGGCGCTGGATTGATTTTGGCCCGTTCCAGCTGCAACCGTCCGAAGTGATGAAAATTGCGATTATTCTGGCACTAGCCCGCTATTTCCACAATATTGGCCTCGAGGATGTGCGCCGGATCCGCTGGTTGATCCCGCCGCTCCTACTGGTGCTGGCACCGGTCGCGCTGGTCTTGCGCCAGCCTGACCTTGGCACCGCGCTTCTGCTCGCGGCAGGGGCGGGGATTGTCTTTTTTGTCGCGGGGGTGCGGCTCTGGAAGTTCGCTGTTGTTATCGGGACGGCTATTCCGGCCGGCTTTTTCGCCTTTCAGTTCCTGCATGAGTATCAGAAAAAGCGCGTTCTCACCTTCCTCAACCCAGAGAATGACCCGCTTGGCGCGGGCTATCATATCCTTCAGTCCAAGATTGCGCTCGGCTCGGGCGGGGTGTTTGGCAAGGGGTTGCTGCAGGGCACGCAGAGCCATCTTAATTACCTGCCTGAAATGCGGACCGACTTTATTTTCAGTATGCTGGCGGAGGAATTCGGCATGGTCGGCGGGCTGTTGCTGTTTGCGCTGTATATCCTGCTGATTGCCTATGGCTATGCCATCGCCTACCGGTCGCGCAATCATTTCGGCAAGCTGCTGGCCATTGGTATGACCGGCATCTTCTTCCTCTATATCTTTATCAATGTCGCCATGGTCATGGGGATGGTGCCGGTGGTCGGTGTGCCGCTGCCGCTTATATCCTACGGCGGGACGGCGATGTTGACCCTGCTCATCGGCTTCGGCCTGATTATGAGTGTCTATATCCACCGCGACATCGACATTCCGGGCAAGCGTTAAGGACCGGAGAAATCGCTAAACTCCCCTCTTGTCGGGGTGGAATTCCTGTGCTAAATAGTCGCTCCCGGTCTGGAAGCTTACGGTTTCCGGCACTCGGTCCCCATCGAAAGGGTCATGCTCTTTTGATTTATCACGATAGAATATCCTATTGTGGGCGCTTAGCTCAGTTGGTAGAGCAGCTGACTCTTAATCAGCGGGTCACAGGTTCGAACCCTGTAGCGCCCACCATATAACCGGTTGATAATACTACATTTTCCGGGATATTGCAAAACATTACTCAACGGGTTTTGCACTTTCATCAGTCGTGTTTTGCAATTCCGACGCATCCAGCATCGCGATTGATCGTGCAACGCGCCGTCTTTTCTCCGTGTAAAGCCGCACCATTTCCGCCGTCTTATGCCCGGTAATATCGCCGATGGTTTCCCAATCAAGGCCAAGCTCTTTCAGAATCGTTGCTGAGGTATAGCGCAAGCCGTGGGTTGTTACCTCTAGTAAGCCTGCCGCGTTAAACGCGTCGCGCATGAAGTGCCTGAAATAATCCGCCTTGAAGGCCTTGCCGCTCTGTGTCGTCGCCAGCATCATCGCCCCCGTCTCCTCGTGGGCATCTCCAGTTCAATAAAACCCCATTGGTTTCTCTGATGGGTGACTTGCTATTTTTCTGCCGTAACTGTCCGAACCGCTTCCACAGCTAAAGCGAGGTAATTTTTCTCACTTTTGGAGGGGTAGACAATGAAAGCGGGCAGATTAAATTCCGGAGCGCCCTCAATGTGCGTCATATGGCCATCGTCAATTATCGAGCGAACTAAACGCTCCGGAAAATAACCGGAGCCGCCATGCCTGAGTATTTGATTGAGGCCCAGCCAACCTATGTTGGCAGATAGCGCCGCCCCGGTGAAATCAGGAAAACTTGCGCTATGCTGGACATAAAATTCTGGCCCCCAGTCAATATAGACATATCGAGAACCCGGTTCAGGAGGGTCATCTGGGGTGGTTGAAACCAGGATAAGCCGATCTTCCAGCAATGGCTCGACAGTTAGTCCAGGCCGGTTTTGCGGCGAATACATGACGCCAATATCCATTCGGCCTTCAATAAGACCCTGCATGAGATCCGGCTCGAAACCTATTTCGGCGCGGATAGATATTCTGGGTGCCTGTTCTTGTATCAGCGGTATCCAGTCCAGAAGAAACTGATCCCAGAGGCCGAACCTGCCGCCAATTGTTATTGCACCGGTAAACCCGCTTGGAATACCCACATCCTGACGTGCCTGCTCGACGGTACGTACCAGTGTGGAGGCATGTTTATGGAATTGTGCGCCAGCAAGGGTAAGCGTCGTGCCCGCCTTGTTTCTGATGAATAAAGTACATCCGAGCTGCTCTTCGAGTGAGTGAATGCGCGCACTAACGGTGGATTGTGTCACATGGAGCCTGTCCGCCGCATTGATAAAGCTGCCGGTGGCGATTACCGTCAGGAAAGTCCGGGCTAACTCAGTATCCAAAATCTCATCCCTTCATACCGAAACTGGGTATTTTATATTTATAATATCGATTTTATAAACCATTTAATATCGTTTGTTAAATATTAGAATTATATGTATATCAAATCAGGTTAGGCGACGGTCACATCGACCTGTTTCGAGGCTCTGGCAGATTGGAAGTTTGACGTGCTGAGCCGGACTCCGCCTACGCACGCTCCGGGAAACCGCAATTAAATTGGGTAAAGATCAATTTAACCGGTTTCTCCGCTTCATAGGCGTGCTTTCCAGAAGATGCTTTGGTGCAATGTTAAATGAAAAATAAAAAGGCAGTATCACAGATGAGGAATTTAGAAGGTCCCGGAAAAGAGGATAATTACAAGGGTATCGTTCGCGATATGCCTCCGTCTCCGGATGAGAACGCGGAAAACCAATTATTATCCAGAGATGAAATACTGGAGCTGTTGAATTCCTTACTGGAGGCGGAACGGGCGGGCGCGCGTGCAGTTTCGTCGCTCAGCCATCAGTGCAACGATACTGTAGATAAAGAGACACTGCATGGTATTGCCGTAGACGAAGGGCGGTTTTGTGCCATGTTAACGCACCATATTGTTCGTTTCGATGGTCTCCCTAGCTTGAGAGCCGGCGAATTTCTTGAAAAAATTCTGGCATTGGAAAGCTTCGATGAGAAGCTGGCATTACTCGATCGTGGTCAGTCCTGGGTCGTTCGTAAACTGCAGGGTGTGCTGCCGCGCATTGGCGATGAAAAACTGCAGGGTGACTTGCTGGATATGCTCAAAGTTCATGAACGGAATATAGAAGATGCGGCGTTGTTACGGCACACTAGATGAAGGTCGCAAACATGTTCAATAAGCGAGAGTGAATCATAGTATTTTTTCCACAAGCTAATGATATTTCAATGGATTTCACGGTTTGTGGGAAACGGCATTTACTTAACTTCCATGAAAAGGAGACCAAATATGTCGAATTCTTCAGCCCATGAGCATACCCAGCTGGTTATAAACGGGGCTTTTGTCTCTGTGATTGGTTTGATCTCTTGCTTGATTGCGTCTTACCTCACGGAAACGGGACAACGAGAGATATTAACAATCCGGGATAGTCTGAATCTGATCTGCCTTGGCACGATATTCTGGGTTGTTGGGTTCATTCAGTTTCTGGATAAAATCATTAATCGGTAATGTATCGCTTTTCTAATATCTGGCTTTTCAAATAAAGCAACCTATAGTTCCATTATCAGTTGTATTTGAAGGGTTGTAAGTTGGAAATAGCTTTAATTCTGTCTGCAGCGTTCGGGGCCGGTATCTTGAACACGATTGCAGGGGGCGGAACATTCTTGACCTTTCCCGCTTTGGTTTTTTCGGGCGTACCGCCGGTTGCGGCAAATGCGACAAGCGCTGTCGCTGTGTTCCCGGGGTATCTAGGCGGGGCGGTTGGGTTTCGGCAAGAGCTGGCGAAATTCGATCGAAAAACATTAATACGCTTGACTATGGTGACTTTGGCCGGAGGTCTCGCCGGGTCTCTTCTGTTGACCGTTTCCTCAAACAAAGCGTTCTCTGTCGTTGTTCCTTTTTTATTGTTCGGGGCCACACTGGCCTTTCTTTATGGTGACAATTTCAGGAGGTGGGCGGCGAGAAGAAGTCGTTCTGTAAAGCCGTTTGGATCCGTCGGGCTTTTCTTTGTAAGTGTCTATGGCGGTTACTTCAATGGGGGTCTTGGCATTGTCCTGCTGGCGATATTCACCCTCTGGGGGATGTCTAATCTTTTGGAAATGAATGGGCTGAAAAACGGGCTTTCATTTGCGCTTTCTGCAATTTCTGTTGTGATTTTCTCAATGAGCGGCCTGGTTGAATGGTATCAGGCTGTATTGATGATGATCGCATCTACCATAGGCGGATATTTGGGGGCGCCAATTTCGAGAATTCTCCCCAGACCGTTGATACGGTTGGTCATTGCTTTTGTCGGTTTTTCAATGAGCGCTGTCTTCTTTTGGCGTGTGATTGTTTAACACCTTCAGGGTTATGCCCTGAAGGCATAGTTGATGGTTGATGCAACCATACGCCGCCCATCATTTTCCGTCTGGATAAATTAGTGTTTGAAATACTAATTAAACTGCTGTAATTAGTATTTTAGATGCTAGTTATTTAGATTTCTCAATAGTCAGATGTAAATTGGATGCCTGCTACTCGGCAGGCCGGAATATTTACAGCTAGGGCTTTTCGCGGAAACAGGTCTGGAGTTAGCAGTTTACTTTCCGCCTAGGTTCCAGTCGAAACTATCCAGGACGGAGGTTCATGATGACGGTTCAGATTACCAATCCTTCCCTGCAGGACCAGACGGTCGGGGTTATTGCGACGTCCCTTCCTGGGGCGGCGGCAATTTTCAGAAAATTCAAGATTGACTTCTGTTGTCATGGAGACGTTACGCTGGATAGGGCGGCTAAAGATCTAGGTCTTGATGCCGACTTTGTTGAACAAGCTTTATCAGAATTGAAAACAGATGACTTGCCAGGTTTGACCAAATTGTCTTCGGGTGATTTGACAGAGTATATTCAGAGCCGGTTTCACGATATTCATCGGCGGGAAATTCCTGAATTAATATTGCTTGCCCGCAAGGTAGAGGCTGTCCACAGGGAAAACCCCAAGGTCCCGGCTGGTACCGCTGTGCTCCTGAAGGAACTGGAACGAGAATTAGAAGGCCATATGAAAAAGGAAGATCTCATTCTTTTTCCGGCAATGCGCTGGTCAGATACGACTTTAGACGCGCCCATCTCCCAAATGCGCAAGGATCACGCCGATCTTGGCGTCTATCTTCAGCGATTGGCGGACTTGACTGACAATTTCACTTTGCCAGAAGGCGCCTGTCGCTCCTGGCAGGCATTGTATATTGGCCTTTCAAAGTTGAACGAGGACCTGCGGGAAGAAATTCATTTGGAGAATAATGTTCTTTTCCCCCGTTTTGAAACGGTTTGATGGAGGATGTCATCGCATTACCATATAAAACCAACATCGGATTTTATAAAGATACAGGATAGATCATGCGATTAGCGGCGTTCTCAGACTTTGGATTAAGGGTTATGATGCGGTTGGCTGATAATCCGGATACCTTGCTTACAACCGGTGAAATAGCGAAAGAATTCAATATTTCCTATCATCACCTGACCAAGGTGGTACAGGATCTTGTGCGCGGCGGATTTCTGCAAACCAAGCATGGCGCTGGCGGCGGTATATGCCTTGCCAGATCCCCGAACTCCATCACATTGGGAGAGGTCGTTCGGTATCTGGAGCAAAAACACGCTCTTGTAGAGTGCTTTCGTCAGGACGGTGGAAATTGTCGATTGATGCCTAAATGCCGCTTGAAATCCCGCTTACATAAGGCGAGGGAGGCATTCTTTGCTTCTTTGGATACCTCAACAATTGCCGATTGCGCCTATCCGGGTGATCATCAGAAAATGTCGCGTTAGAGGCAGGAACGTCAGGGGAAGAGGGAATAGATATGGTGAATGGCGTCCTCCTTAAGGGACTGGATAACGACATAGAAATCGACGCGGAGGTTATTGCCAATGGGCTCGGTCTGTCAGTAACAAAGCTTCAGGCTGAAATGCGCAATAGAAGAGTTACAAGTCGCTTTGAGCGGGGCGTGGATGAAGATCAGGGCCGCCTTCGATTGACATTTTCCTTTGATCGCCGCCAGTTTCAGATGATCACTGATGAAAAGGGCAGCCTCATCAAGAGTTCGTCCATTAACTTTGGAAAACACCCACCAGTAAAAGATAATCCGTAGGTCAGGTCTGTTCCCTGACTTAGTAGAAGTAACAAATACTGACTGACCTAAATATTAGAGGAGCTGTTAATGGTTGGACAATTGACTGTTAATGAGCGGAAACTAGCATTTATAATACTTGTTTTGATTACCATTTTTGGCATGGTCATGGTCATTACGGGCGCAGATAGCCTCTTCATGATTCATGGGCTGATTTTCTTCCTGTCGGGAGTTGGCGGGATATTTCTCGTTATTTCCGGCTTTTTCCTGCCACCACCAGATGCTGATACTATCCATCATTATTATGATGACCCGACGCGGGCCGGAATTATTCTTGCGATGGTCTGGGCGGTTTTCGCCATGTTTATCGGGGATTGGGTTGCGTGGTTACTTGCCTACCCTGAACTGACATTCGATGCGGCATGGGCCAGTTTTGGGCGTTTGCGGCCCGTTCATACCACAGGCATTATTTTTGGATTTGGCGGGAACGCCCTGATCGCAACATCTTTTCATGTTGTTCAACGGACCTGCCGGGCAAGAATGCCGGACAACCTGAGCCCGTGGATCGTGATTTTCGGTTACAACCTGTTCTGTCTTCTGGCGGTGTCGGGTTATTTCCTCGGGATCACGCAATCGAAGGAATATGCGGAGCCGGAGTGGTATGCCGATATCTGGCTGGTCATCGTATGGAGCATTTATTTCCTGCTTTATCTGAGGGTTCTCGCTCGCCGGAAAGAGCCTCATATTTACGTCGCCAACTGGTATTATATGGCCTTTATTCTGGTGGTTGCCATTCTTCATATCGTGAATAACCTGGCGATCCCGATTTCATTGGTGCATGTCAAGAGTTACTCCGCTTTCGCCGGGGTTCAGGATGCTATGACCCAATGGTGGTATGGCCATAATGCCGTCGCCTTTTTCCTGACAGCCGGCTTTTTGGGGATGCTCTATTATTTTCTGCCAAAGCGGGCGGGCAGGCCCATTTATTCATACCGGATGTCGATCGTCGGATTCTGGGGAATTACGTTTTTCTATATGTGGGTGGGGTCGCATCATTTGCATTATACCGCATTGCCGACATGGGTTCAGACTCTCGGTATGACCTTTTCCGCGATGCTTCTGATCCCGTCCTGGATCGCCGCCGGGAATGCACTGCTGACGCTGAACGGTGCCTGGCACAAGGTGCGCGACGATGCGACGCTCAGGTTCATGATGGTTGCCGCCGTATTCTATGGGCTTTCCACGTTCGAGGGCTCCTTCATGGCGATCCGGCCAGTCAACGCCCTGTCGCATTATACGGATTGGACGATTGGTCATGTCCATGCGGGGGCGTTGGGCTGGGTTGCATTGATAACGTTCGGGGCGATTTACGCGCTGGTCCCGTGGCTTTGGAAACAGAAGAGCATGTATTCGCCAAAGCTGGTTGAAGTTCATTTCTGGCTCGCGCTATCGGGTACGCTCATCTACGTCTTCGCTATGTGGAACTCCGGTATTATTCAGGGGCTTATGTGGCGGACTTATAATGAAAGCGGAACGCTGGCCTATTCCTTTGTTCAATCCATGGTCGAGATGCATCCCTATTATATAGCTCGTGCAATCGGCGGATTGTTCTTCCTCACCGGGGCGATTGTGGGTTGCTACAATATCTGGATGACAGCCCGTTCAGCCCGATTGCTAATGACAAAAGCTGAATTTGAAACGCCAGATCTCGGCATAGCGTCGGGTCAGGATATCAGGGCGGGGGAATAGGTCATGTTCAATTTTCACTACCGCCTGGAACGGTATTCAATCCGATTTGCAATAATGGTCGTCATCGTTGCGAGCATTGGCGGGTTTGTTGAGATTGCGCCGCTTTTTACGATTGATGAAACGGTCGAGCCAGCGCCGGATATGCGCGTCTATACACCGCTAGAGCTTGCCGGGCGGAACATTTACATTCGTGAGGGATGTTATGCCTGCCATTCGCAGATGATCCGTTCCTTGCGGGATGAAGTGGAGCGTTATGGCCCTTATTCCCTGGCGGCTGAATCCCAATATGACCATCCGATGTTGTGGGGCTCAAAGCGAACGGGCCCGGATTTGGCGCGGATCGGGGGCAAATACTCTGACTACTGGCATGTTGTCCACATGAATAATCCCCGCGATGTGGTGCCAGAGTCAGTCATGCCTTCCTATCGCTGGCTGGGCCGGAATGAACTGGACGGGAAAGACTTTGCCCTACACTTGCGGGCGCAGCAGAAGGTGGGCGTGCCTTATACTGATGAGATGGTGGAGAATGCCATTAATGACCTCCTCGGACAGGCAAAACCAGACAGCGATGTCATGGAAGGGGTTCTGGACCGTTATGGGGAGGCAACCAACCTACGCGACTTTGATGGCGACCCAACCAGGGTGACCGAACTGGATGCACTGATCGCCTATCTCCAGATTTTGGGCCGTCTGACTGACGTTGCCCATCAAAATCCGGTTATGAAAAAATTGGGAGGCCAGGAATGAATATCGATCATGAAATGCTGGTTGGTTTTGCAAAATCCTATGGGCTGTTTTATCTGCTGGGCCTCTCCATTCTGGTGCTTGTCTATAGCTTCTGGCCATCCAACAAAAAGCCGTTTGATCATGCCGCCAAAAGCATCATCGAAGATGAGGATCGGCCATGGAAATAGAGGAGCGGGATAAATACACGGGCCACATGACAACGGGTCATGACTGGAACGGCATCAAGGAGCTGAATACCGGGGTTCCGAATGCGGTCTGGATATTCCTTTTTATTTCATTCGTGTTTTCGGTCATCTGCTGGATCCTTTGGCCCGCCTGGCCGTTAGGCGATACCTATACAAAGGGACTACTTCAGACCGATCAACTAAAGCGGGTTGATCAGGTGGTCGAGCGGGCGATTGATGAGAGGGTGGTTTGGACCAACAGAATAACGGGTCTGGACTATGGCGAAATCCAGTCGGATCCGGGGTTAATGCAGATCGTGCGGGAGAATGGTGGCCGTCTCTTTCTTGACAACTGTGCAGCCTGTCATGGGGAAAAGGGGGAGGGCGGACCGGGTTTTCCGGCCCTGAAGGATGGGGCCTGGCTCTGGGGCGGCACGCCGGAGGCCATTTCTGACACAATTCGTTTTGGTATCAATTCTGAACATGAAAACAGTAGGACCAGTGAAATGCTGGCCTTCGGTCGCGATCAAATGCTCGCTCGGGGTGAGATCATCAAGTTAACTGACTATGTGCAGTCATTGTCGCACGCCTCTCCTGATCAGGAGGCCAGGAAAGACGATATTGCGTCTGGAAAAGCACTGTTTCTTGAAAATTGCAGCGCTTGCCACGGCGAAAATGCAAAGGGGAACATAGAAATGGGGGCCCCGGATCTGACCGACAGCCACTGGATATACGGCGGGACCCGGGAGACGATTTTCAAGTCCATATGGAACGGGCGCAAAGGGCATATGCCATCATGGCAGGGGCGCATTTCAGAAGTGGATCAAAAAATACTGACGCTCTATTTGCTGGATATTTCGGTGGAGGAGCGTTGATGGAAAGCCGGAACACGCAGGCGGTTGAAAGGCCGGAAAGGTCTGGCAAACGGTCGCTGGTGATTTTGGGTGTATTGGTGGGGCTGGCCATCATCCTGGCTGCGAATGCCCATCTTGTCTATGTCGCGATGACATCTGATCCGGAGTGCATTGTCACGAATTCAGATGTCGAGCTGGCAGGCAAAATCTATCGGCCAGTAAAGTCCGGTTGTTGAAGATGTCTTTTCAAATACAGAAACAACCCCGTAAGGAGTGGGTGTAATGACAAGGATACCTAAACCAGTTCCTCCATTGCCGCGGGAGGTGTCATTGGACCGTCATCTGGATCGCGACGTTGCTTTTCGCTGGCTGAAAGCTGGGTGGGAAGACATGGTGACGAACCCGGTAACAAGTCTGGCCTATGGTGTCGCGGTCTTTATTGTCTCCCTTCTTGTGGTGGCCAGCCTTTATACGCTTTCTCTGGATTATATTCTGTTTCCGGCGTTGGCAGGATTTATGGTCATCGGTCCCGCACTCGCAATCGGCCTTTATGAAAAGAGCCGCCGGATTGCCGAGGGAACGACCGCGTCGTTGTTCAATATGATCTTTGTCCGGCCGAGATCCGGCGCCCAGATTCTTTTTATCGGCGTCATGCTCTGTCTGCTGATGTTGCTGTGGATGCGCGCGGCTGTCCTGCTGTATGCGCTGTTCTTTGGGTTGCTGCCATTTCCGGGGCTGGATCATATTTTACAAATTTTAATGACGCCGGAAGGCATTCTTCTACTGGTCGTCGGCAGCCTGGTCGGAGGGCTTTTTGCCTCCTTCTCCTTTGCCATAAGCGTGTTCGCCGTTCCGATGCTGCTGAATGAACCAACGGATGCCTTGACCGCAATGGGCCTCAGTATGGCCATTGTCTGGAACAACCTGTCGGTTATGGTGGTTTGGGGAGCTATTGTTCTGGTTTCATTTATAATTTGCCTGCTGACAGGACTTTTGGGCCTGATCCTGATTTTTCCGGTTTTGGGTCATGCTACCTGGCATGCCTATAAGGACTTACGCTGATACTTTTTAACCGTCGGGGCGGTGCTTTTAAAATCACCAGAGTTTTTCATCTTGTTTCCAAAGGATTGAGTTATGGCAATACCCAGATTGCGCGACTTTCAGGGCCCGGCAATTTTAAGCTACGGATTTCGACCCTTTTTCTTTTTTGGCTCTCTTTTCTCCGCTCTTGCAATGATGGCCTGGTTGCCGGTGTTCTACGGAAGCCTGGAAATATCGAGCTTGTTCGGCCCCATTGATTGGCATGTTCACGAAATCTTTTTCGGGTATCTGGCGGCGATCATCTCCGGTTTCCTGTTTACGGCAGTTCCAAACTGGACAGGGCGCTTACCTATTCAGGGACTCCCTTTGCTCTTCCTTGTCCTGATCTGGGCTGCGGGGCGCATCGCCGTCACATTTTCTGCCTATATTGGCTGGCTGCCAGCCCTGATTATTGATCTCGCCTTTCTGACAGCCATTGTCGCAGTTATTGGAAATGAAGTGATTGCCGGGAAAAACTGGCGCAACCTGAAGGTCCTGATACCGGTTTCACTTTTTTGGCTGGCTAACCTCGGGTTTCATCTCGAGGCGAATTTCACTGGAGTGACCGATTACAGTCAGCGACTTGCCATGGCCGTTGCCATTACATTGATCATGCTTATTGGTGGGCGAATTGTTCCAAGCTTTACACGGAATTATCTCGTTCGCAAGAATCCCGGGCGACTCCCGGCGCCCTTCAGTCGGTTCGATGCCGTGTCAATTGCTGCGGGTGTTGTGGCCTTTGCCGTTTGGATCATCCAAGTCGATGGATTGATCGTTGCCGGGTTCATGGCGGTTGCCGGAATTTTGCAATTCATAAGGCTCGCCCGCTGGGCCGGGGATCGGACAAGCGGTGATTTCCTCGTTGTCGTCTTACATATTAGCTATCTTTTCATTCCTGTCGGATTTGTTTTGATCGCCCTTGCCAGCCTCTGGCCGGAACATTTTTCTTCGGTTGCCGGAATGCATGCATTTGGCATCGGGGCAATCGGGTCGATGACACTTTCCGTGATGACCCGCGCAACATTTGGACACACCGGCAGACCCCTGAAGGCTGATGTCTATACCAAGCTGATTTTTTCCATGATCTGGGTATCTGTCGCTAGCCGGATTGCTGCCGTATATTACCCCTCCGGTCAGCAGATATTGCTTGATATCGCGGCGATAGGTTGGGTGCTGGCGTTCCTTGGCTTCAGCGTGGCTTTCGCTCATTTGCTATTCAAGCCAAAAGGTTCCTGACACCATTTAACAATAATGCGGGGAACCTTTTTCGCTGCCTGCCGTCTAATGGGATAAAGAGACCGTAAAGATGCCGCAGAGGAAAACAGTGGTTTGTCATCAATGCTGGGATTGTTCTTCATTTGATAAATTCAGACAGATGAAAGTTATCCTTTCACATCCTGTTTCCCTTAACTGACGCCAGATCCTGATGTTCGGCGCGAGAGTTGGAGTTAATTGTAAATCTGTAACTGATAGGAAAGCAGCCCGTGTCGAGTGTTAATCTGAGTCAACCTACTTCCAGAAATATTCGCAGTTCAATTCTATCTCCCGGAAAAGTCAGTAGAGAGGAGGCCGAGGAAGCCGTTCGAACAATGATATTGTGGCTTGGAGATGATCCCTTGCGGGAAGGGTTGCTGGATACACCGGCGCGCGTCGTTCGGGCATTCGAAGAATGGTTCTCCGGCTATCGCCTGAAGCCAGAGGAAATTCTTTCAATGACGTTTGAAGAGGTCGAGGGTTACGCGGAGCCCGTTACTTTGCGCGGCATCCAGTTCGAAAGTTATTGTGAGCATCATATGGCGCCCATAATTGGGGTGGTTCACATCTCCTATATTCCAGATCGGAAGGTTGTCGGATTATCGAAACTGGCGCGCATTGTCGATCTATATGCCAAGCGTCTGCAGGTTCAGGAGAAATTGACAGCGCAGATCGCCAATACAGTTCAGGCCGTGCTTAACCCGAAGGGCGTGGCTGTCATGATCTCCGCAGAACATCAGTGCATGTCCACACGAGGTGTGTTGAAACACGGTGTTGATACAATTACGACCCAGTACACAGGAGAGTTCAGTCTGGATAAATCACGGCAAAGCCAATTTGTAAAGCTGGTGACGAGCGGGATATCGCGTTAAGATTGTGTGCGGAGAAGACCCGTGGAATGAAGGGAGTGTATCCTTGAAAATTGCCTATGGAAGCGACCTGCATCTGGAACTTGGAATTTCAGAACCGGAATTGGAGAATATTCGTGATGCGGATGTTCTTGTTCTTGCGGGGGATATTTTTAAGGGGCGGTGCGAAGAAACCGGGTGGCCAAAGATTCTGAAATATGCCGAGGAATGCTATCAGAAACTGGAAATACCTGTCGTGACGGTCTGTGGCAATCATGAGTTATATGGCGAGGAAATTCAGCAATATATCCGCGATTGCCGCGACATCTCTCAGGCAATAGAGGGTATCTATTTCCTGGAGAATGAAGCTCTGGATATAGATGGGGTTCGGTTCTTAGGCTGCACGCTGTGGTCTGATTTTGCAATGGCAGATGACATGCCGCAGGCAAAGGACACCGTACGAGAGATTATATATGATTACAGGCGAATAAAGCTGATGGATGCGGGTGAGGGGGAAAGAGATATTATCCCCGATGATACCTGTCGGTGGAATGCTGAGAGCAAGCAGTTTTTGAAGAACATGCTGTTGGAACCATATGATGGCCCGACTGTCATTGTGACGCATTTTCCGCCAGTGCCCATGAGTGCACCTGAATTTGCCGATAGTCCTCTAACGCCTTATTTCAACAATGAATGGACTGCTGAAATACAATCCGGTGCGTTATCCCCGGACATCTGGATCGCGGGTCACACCCATTTCATGGACGAGAAGAGGGTGGGGCGAACGCGTATATGCTCCCGGCAAGGCGGATATCCCGGAGAGTTGGGCCCTTTTAGTTGGGGAGAGGTTACAATCTGAGTTGATTGAAGTGTCAGTTCTGCTTGACTTTCAGCAGTTCCAGCAGTTTCGATGTCACGAACTCCTCTCCCTCCGCAAAGGTCGGGGTTGAGATCAGCTCAACCTCAAAACTCTCGGCCCTTGCCTTCGCCTTGGCCATGGAGACCAGAATGTTGTAAGCAACATCCAGAGTGATGACGCTGCCGCGTATATAGCGGATGCCGCCGTCATACAGCAGGCCGTTGAGAAAGGTCATGTCGGCGAAGGACAGCTCAATCTCAAAGCCTCCCCGATTGTCGAGGATGTAGAAGAAGTTTTCGGATTGATTGCCTTTCAGCACTTCTTTGAAAACCGCAGCCCGCTGTGAGCGACCAATTGCCCCGGTGGCTGTGATCTGATGCAGCTTTTCGTCGCCATAGTCGCGTGTCTGGAGAGTGCAGTTTTCGAATGACTGTTCCAGTGTTATCCGATATTTCATCTTGGTCGTGCTTCAGCCGTAAATTGTATAGTTTAGGTAATTATAATATTACTTAAATTCTTCGCCTTCGCAACAGCTCTTGACGCGCGGGCAAAATTAATATGCGGTGAACTGAACTATCTGTGCATATTCCGGTGACTTATCTAACCGGCCAACAGTAAAAAACAAGAGGCGTTGCGCAAAAACGCTCAATCTTCGTGAAGGCGTGACCAGGATAACACAAGGGATACCCTGGGCGCGCTGCCAAACAAGCGGGAAACAAGATGAATTTTACCTTTCTGCGCCATCCATTTATTATGCTGCAAACTGTTCCGGCGGGCATAGCCTTATCGATCGGTGCCATGGCCCTGGTGATCGGCTATCTGGAGACCTATTGGGAGCCTGCGATACTCAAGCCGTATTTGCAGGAACTCGCACCGGAGACAGCGCGGACACTCCTCTCCATTATTGCCGGCGGGGCGATGTCGGCACTGACACTGACCTACTCGATTGTTCTGGTTGTTTTTGCTCTTGCCGCCGGGACCCTTGCCCCACGCATGCTGAAACGGTTCACGTCGGATTTCGTCAACCAGATGACAGCGGGCATATTTGGCGGAACATTTCTGTATGCCCTGTTTTCCCTCACTTTCATCGAGCCGGACTTTGTGCCGGACATTACCATTCTGGGGGCGGAAATACTGGCGGCGCTATGCGTCATGCAGCTTATCTATTTTGTTCGCAATGTCTCCCAAAGTGTTGCCATAGATGAGGAAATTGCCGGGATAACGAGCAGTCTGAAATCCGCGCTTGAAGATCGACGGAAGCGGCGCGAAGAGCAGGAGGGTGTGCAAAAACTCAAGGAAAAGAAAATCGACAAGCTGGATTTCGAGATAATGGCGGGAAAACCCGGCTATCTGGGCATGATCAATGAACGCAAGCTGATCGAGATAGCAGCGGAGAAGGATATCACCTTGCAGATCCGAAAGCCGATGGGCGCCTATACCCTGGCGGAGGAAGTACTGATCAAGGCGACCGCAGAGCTCGATGAAGACACGGTCGAAACTATCCAGAAGCAGGTGACAATCCGCCCGGCGCGCTCCGCCGACAGCCCGGTCGAGTTCTCCATTAATCTGCTGCTGGAGATTGCGCTGCGGGCCTTGTCGCCGGGCGTCAACGATACCTATACTGCTATTGCCGCCATTGACAGCCTGTCTGATGCCCTGTCGCAGGCGGCGACGCAGGATGATGCCGAGGCTTTTGTCCGCAAGGATGAAGAGGGAAATATCCGCCTGCTGGTACAGGAGTTGTCGCTTGCAAACCTGATTAACCAGGCGTTTCATCCGCTACGTCAAGCCTCGGGGAGCAATATCCTGATGGCGATCTGCCTGGCGCGCGTATACTCGCGGCTCTGTGCGACCTGCGGCAAGAATGTGCAGGATTTGTTGACGAAACATGCCCTGCTGTTGATTCGGGAGGTTGAAAAGACTGATCATCTTCCGGAGGATATAGAAAGCGTGGTCGAAGTCCTTCCGCCCTTCATTCGCAAGGCCAACCGTGAACGGCTGGAGGAGGCCGGGAAATAACCCGGCGATTTGTCGCCTTAACAATGATTTAGGGTATATTTTCCCGGACGGCATTGTCATAATGGGGAAACGCCGCAGGGCCAGACCTTGGCCTTTCAACGTGGCATTCTAGAGGGTAAACATCATGAAGATACTGATCGTAGGCGCCGGTGGCGTGGGCGGATATTTTGGCGCGAAACTGATGGAGGCGGGAGCTGATATTACCTTCCTGCTGCGGGAGAAACGCCATAAGCTCATCTCCGAGAACGGCCTCACCATCGAGAATGACGACGGCAGTTTCACCGTCCATCCGAAATCCGTGACCGCCGATCAGCTCACCCCTGACTATGACCTGATCATGCTGGCGCCGAAATCCTATGATTTGCGGGACTCGCTGGGCTCTCTTGAAAAGGCAGGCGGGAAGGGGTTGTTCCTGCCGTTCCTGAATGGTTTTAACCATCTCGAGTTCCTGGATGAGAAATATGGCAAGGACCGGGTGATGGGCGGCGTCGCCCATATCGCGGCGATGATCACCGAGACCGGCGCGGTCAAGCGCATGGGCGATCTTGCCGGGCTCATCGCCGGTCATCGGACGCCAGCGCAGGAGGCAACCGCGCGGGAATTCGCAGGGCTCTGCGAGAAGGCTGATTTCAAGTTTACCTATAGTGAGGATATCGAGCAGTCGCTCTGGGAGAAATGGGTGATGCTGGCGACGCTGGCCGCGATGACAACGCTCTGCCTCGGGTCCGTCGGGGAGATCGTCGCGACCCGCCATGGGGAGGAGATGGCCCGTCGCACCCACGGCGAGGCCTGCGCCATTGCCGCCGCGAATGGCCACCCGATCCCGGAAAAAGTGAAGGAAGGGCAACTCGCCATGCTGACCCGGGAAGGCTCTCCCTTCACCGCCTCGATGATGCGCGATCTTGTCGGCGGCCTCCGCACGGAGCATGAACATATCCTCGGCGATCTCGTCGAGAAAGGCGCGCCCCATAATATCGACTGCCCCCTCCTCAAAATCGCCTACACCCATATGGCCGTGGCGGCAGGACAGAAGCAAGGTTAAGCCCAAAAAAAAGGGACCGGTTTTCCGATCCCTTTTGCAGGTTGTTGGTGTCGTCTAGTAGAGCGCGACCGGGTTGATGATCATCTGCACCGTGCCGCGTATGCGGGCCTGTCCGAGGACGAACATGAACTCCTTCACGCCGTCACGCACCAGCGGGCCGGTGTTCATGGTCTCCAGTAGATATATCCCGTTCTTTTGCAGCAAGGTGACATGGCCGTAGAAGGGCCGGCCCTCTTTTTCCGGCGGGATAACGTCAATGCCCCAGGTGTCCGAACCCACGGCCATCACATTCTGTGCGGCGAGCCATTCAGCCGCATCCTCTGATGTGCCGGGTTCCGCGCTGGCCCAGGCCATGGGATCGCTCTCCAATTTTGCGTCTGTCCAGCCGGTGTAGAACAGCACCACGTCACCCTCGCGGATTTCAACCTCTTGTGCCTTGGCCGCAGCCTGAATATCGGCGGCGGTGAAGAACTGCCCGGCCTCCATCGCGGTGACGCCGAAATGCTTCGCCATATCAATGATGACGCCGCGGCTGACCAGCGGCGGGATATTATGGGTCCCGAGCTTGGTGAGGCCCGTGATCTGCGAGATTTCCTTCTCGTCATTGCAGTTGTAGTAGAGGCCATTCTCGCCAAGATGGCCGAGCCCGTCGATCTGCGACCCGATGCCGAGCCAGAGCTGCACCAGATCGTCGTTATAGTTACCGTTAAAGGCAAACAGCTTCTGTCCGCCCTGCTGGCTCGGCTGCACCACCTGAAGGCTGAGTCCGCGCGGCGGGAAGGCGGGTGTTTTTGAATCGATCACGATGCCAAGCGGGACGCTCTTGCCCTGCTTGATCAGCTTGGTGGCGGCGAGGGTCCGTTCCGGTGTGACCAGGTTGGCGGACCCGATTTCGTCATCCGCGCCCCATTTTGACGGGGTACAATCCGCCGCGAACGCCGTGCCTGCAAGAAAAGTCATTCCCACCGCCGTCGCGGTGAGTATTTTCCAGAATGCCATGATTATCCTCCCAGGGGTTATTTATATATGAGAGAATAATAATATTATAAATAGCGTAATATGCAAGCTACTACAGCGCGGGAGGGAATTGACCGTCTGGCGATTGCCGGTTGTATTTGGGACTAGGTGAAGGCGTCGACATTTGCTAATGTTCCTTCAAATGGAAACAAAAATAATAAAAAAACCCTTTCCGCTCTGGGCGCTTGTGTCGCTCAGTTCCGCTTATTTCATGGTCGGTACGTCCAGCCTGTCCGTTATTGCCCTGACATGGCAGATATCGGATGGGCTTCAGGTGCCGCCGTCGGATATCGCCTTTCTGGTGACCGTATTCGCGCTCGCTTTCGCCATCGCCGCACCGCTCACCCAGGTGATCTTCAGCGGCTATGCGCGCATTAAAATACTATGCACCGGGCTTGGCCTGCTGGCGCTGGCGCTGATTCTGGGCGCGGCCTCGACCAGCTATGAGATGCTGTTCATCTCGCGCGGCCTGATGGGCCTTAGCGCGGCGGCGATCAGCCCGATGTGCTCCGCCATTGGGGCCGGGCTCGCCCCGCCGGAACAGCAGGGCCGCGCCATGGGGATCGTCTTCGCCGGGCTGACCTTCGCCTCCGTTCTCGGGACGCCGATTTCCGCCTATCTTGGCACCTTGATGAGCTGGCGGTTGGTCTTCCTGCTGCTGGCTCTGGTGGCGCTCAGCTCGATGGCCGCGATCCTCTATTTTGTGAAGGATCGGCAGGCCGGCGCACCGATTTCCTTCTCCCATATCTTTGAGGCGCTGACGCGGGTGCGTTCCTCCTTCGCCGTGCTCACCACCTTCGTGCAGATGACGGCGATCTTCTGCACCTACGCCCTGATCGCACCCTTTATGTCGCACAAGTTCGGCCTTGCCGAGGACTTGATCGTGCTGGTGCTGCTCGCCTACGGGTTCACCGGTGTGCTGGGCAATGTCTTCGCCGGACGGCTTAGCGATCGGTTCGGTCCGGATAAGGTTATCTTCGTTACGCTGATCGGTCTTGGCACGGGCTTTTTTATGATCTGGGCAATTGGCCCGAACTTGTGGCTGGCGTTTGTTGCCATTATGATCTGGTCGACTTTCGGCATGATGTTCCATTCGCCACAGCAGCAACGCATTGCCAATATCGATCCCGAAAGACGCAGTCTGCTGCTCGCGCTGAATGCGGCGGCGCTTTATCTCGGTATCTCCGTCGGCTCCTGGATATCAAATTTTGTTTCCGTGCACTGGGGATATGACGTTTTGCCGCTGGTCTCGCTTGCCGTGCTGACTTGCTGCACCGTCATATTCTGCAGCTCCGTATTCGCCATGAGGCGGCGGAAAAATGACGCCGAAGGGGCGGAGTGATGAAAAAACAGATACGCGATATTTTCGCCGATCAGGGGGAGGCCTGCGAGAAACTCGGCTCACCCTTTACGGCGCGGGTGTGCCGCCTTGCGGGCGTCCGGCTTACAGGCGGGGGCGCGGTTGCCGATATGATTCTTGGCTGGCCGGGCGATGCCTCCGCGCGTGGGGATTCAGTGCCGCTCCGGCTCTGCGGGGCGCTGCATGCGCTTGTTCTCGCAGGCAAAAATGCGGCGCTCGCGTCTGTTTATCCGCCGCATCATGAAGCCGCTTCAGACGAGGATCTTTGGGCGGCCATCGCCGCCGCGCTTGTCGAGGACGAGGGCTTTATCCTGCACCGCCTGAAAGGCCCACCGCAAACCAACGAGGTGCGGCGCGTAAGCGCGACCCTGCCGATGTTTCTGGAGGTGATGGAGCAGACCGGCCTGCCGCTGATGATTTCGGAAGTCGGGGCGAGTGCAGGGCTTAATCTCTATCCCGATCATTTTCACATCACTCTGGGTGCGAAAAGCTATGGCGATTCTTCCTCCGCCGTACAGATCGAGCCGAAATGGATCGGCAATCCGCCTTTGAACATATCACTTGATATTCGGGAGAGGGCGGGATGTGACCTCTTGCCCGTCGATCCGGGTCATGCCGCCGATCGGGAGCGGATGCTGTCCTTCATCTGGCCGGATCAGGCGGATCGGTTGCAACGCACGCGCGCCGCATTCGATATTGCCGCCGGGCAAGGCGAGCGGGTGGAGAAGGCCGATGCCCTCGATTGGCTTAAAACGCGGACGGCCAGGCCAAGGGAGGGAGTCGCCCATGTTATCTACAGCACGATTGCCTGGCAGTATCTGCCGGAGGAGGCCCGTGCAAGGGGAGAGAAAATTATCCGCGCCGCCGGGGCCCGCGCAACCGAGGCGGCCCCGCTCGCCTGGGCGCGGATGGAGATTGACGGCAACTCCCCCGGCACCGGCCTGACCCTCATACTCTGGCCGTCAGGGGAGGAGCATCTGGTCGGGCGTGCCGATTTCCACGGTCGCTGGATCGACTGGCAGGGCTGGCCGAAAAAGGGAGGTTAGGCCATTTTCTCCATCCAGGGGCGCAGGTCCATCTCATGGGTCCAGGCAGAGGGGTTCTGGGCATGCAGATGCCAGTAATTCTCGGCGATATCCTCGGGCTGCAAGATGCCGTCCTTCTCGCGTAAGGCATAACGCTCCGGGAATCTCTCTTTCACATAGGCGGTGTCGATCGCCCCGTCGATAATGACATGGGCGACATGAATGCCCTGTGGCCCCAATTCCCGTGCGAGGCTCTGGGCGAGGGCGCGCAGCGAATGTTTGGCGCCAGCAAAGGCGGAATAGCCCGCGCCGCCCCGGATCGAGGCCGTTGCGCCGGTAAACAAAATCGTGCCTTTTCCGCGCGGCAGCATGACTCTCGCGGCCTCCCGCCCGGTGAGGAACCCGGCAAAACAGCTCATCTCCCAGACTTTGCGATATACACGGCTGGTCATCTCGGTAATCGGGAAATTGACATTGCCACCGATATTGAAGATGACGGCGCCAAGCGGGGCGATATCCTTTTCGATCTTCGCAAAGAGATCGACAATTTCCTCCTCCTCGCGGGCATCAGCGCCAAAGGCATGGGCACTGCCGCCCTCCTTCTTGATATCCTCGGCGAGGGCGTTCAGACTATCGATATGCCGCGCGCGGCGCACGATGCAGGTCTCGAACCCTTCTCGGGCAAATCTTCTGGCAATGGCGCCGCCGGTCGCATCCCCCGCACCGACGACGAGACAGGATTGCTTGGTCATGTTTTTATCCTTTTTCTGACAATACTGCGCTGTAAAAGGCTAGGCCCAGAAAAGGGGCAAGTCAATTGGCAGCGGGCCTAAAAAGAAACATAATCCTGTGTAGCTTTAAGGAGGTCGTTTCTGCTAGATAGAAGGCGATGAGGGGATAGTAACAATGGCGCGTATCTGGCCGTTTAAATTTGCATCAGGAAAGGGGCGCAGTACGCCCGATTACCGGATCGCGGGCGGGCTGATCGATCGTGCGCGGCCTTTGCATTTCCGTTTCAACGGATTGGCGTTTGAGGGGTTTGGCGGGGATACGCTGGCCTCGGCACTTCTCGCGCAGGGCGTCGACGTCCCGGATAGCGTCCTTGTCACGCGGGACGGGCAGGAGCACGCCACCGCCATTACCGCGGCACAGGAACTTTATGAAGGTATTGCAGCGAAAAGCCAGTATCCCTGGCTCCACCGGCTCCTGAGGCTTGCCCGCATATCGACAACCGATAAGGAGCCGCCATTTAGTTCCGACGGGCTGGTCGAGACGGAGCATGTCTATGACTATGTGGATTATCTTGTTGTCGGCAGTGGCCCCGCGGGCCTGAAGGCTGTGCTTGAGCAGGCGGAGACGGGGGCGGATGTCCTTTTGATTGAGCGGGATTTCGAGTTTGGCGGCAGCCTGCTGAATACCGAGGAGTGGATTGACGGGCAGGCTCCCGACGAATGGCGGGACAACATGCTGGCCAAGCTCGCAGAGATGCCGAATGTCCGGATGCTGAACCGGACCACGGCCGTTGCGCGGGAGGGGGAAACCCTTCTGCATGTGGAAGAGCAGCCTCAGAACCATCTGGCGGCGGCTGATCCGCATTTGCCCTTCCTCCGGCTGCGTCATGTCCAGGCTCGGGAAATAGTTTTTTCGATGGGTAAAGAAGACCAGATATTTCCTTTTGAAAACAATGGACTGTCCGGTGTTTTTAATCTTGAATATGCGCTTACCTTGATTAATCGTCAGGCAGTCCTGCCGGGGCATAAAATGATACTTTATGTTGGTCATACCGGCGGCTACCGATTGGCCGCGTCCTGCCTTGCTCGGGGCATCCAGCTCGCCGCGATTATTGATGCCCGCGACGAGGTGCCGACGCACTGTCATCAGTTTGCCCGCCATGCCGGTATCCCGCTTTATCCCGGCCACCGGATTGTCCGGGCGCAAGGGTTCCGGCGTCTTCGGCGGATCGCGGTTCAAAAATCCGGAAATGCCCCGCTCCAGCGGAATATATTTCTCGAATGTGACAGCCTGATCCAGTCGGCGGGCGTTTTCCCGCGCAGCCTTCCCGAGATCGGGGAGGAAAGTACAGCCGTCGGGCCCGCGGGAAAGATGCGCGCCGAAGCGCTGCCGAAAACACGGCGCGGCCCCCTTTGCGAGGCGCAATCGCGCGCGGGCGCGGTGCCGCAGAACCTTTGTAAATGGCGGCTTGCCGCAGCCTATCCCGCGACGGGAGAGGATGCCCTGGCGGCGGGCTCCCGCGAGGCGCTGGCGGTACATAATACTGTCGGTATGGCGGACCTTTCCCATCTCGGCAAGATCGATATTCAGGGCCCGGATGCGGCCGGTTTTCTGGAGCAGGTGTTCGGCGGTGATGTGGCGGCCCTGAACGAGGGCCTTATGCGGCAGGTCCTGCTCTGCAAGGAAAGTGGGGGTGTTATTGCTCCGGTGATTTGCTGGCGAATTGCCCGGCATCACTTCCTGCTGACAATGGCAGCGACATCTTTCAACGCCGTCCAGGACCGCCTTTTGCGGCTGTCGGAGGCGGAGGATACGACGCGTCGCCTGCGAATGACGGATGTCACTGATGAATGGGGCGGCCTTGCCGTGATGGGCCCCGGGTCAGAGGCCTTGCTCGCGGATACCCTGCCGATGTCGGTGATGGCCGAGATCCTCCCGCCAATGGGATTTCGCGATTTTTCACAGGATGAATTCCCGGTCCGCCTTGCCCGGATCAGCCTTGCCACCGGACCGGGCTACGAAATTTTCACCCGTGCAGGCTTTGTGGATAATCTCTGGACCCTTTTGACGGAAAAGGGAAAAGCGCATGGGCTGACCCTTGTCGGCACAAGAGCGAGAGAGATTTTGCGGATCGAGACGGGCCGACCGGGACCGCAGGAATTGAACGGAGAGACCACCGCGGACGATCTTGGCTTCCCGGTATCTCGAGAGACCAACCCGGATCATAAGATCCGGGCGCAACTTGTTGGCCTGAAAGCCGTTTCAAGTGGCCCGGAAGGGCAAAAGACGCCGCCACTTTCCGTGGGGATGACCCTGTTCGAGGGGGATGGAACAGCGCCGACGGGACCGGGCATCGGCCATATTACCTCTGCCTGCCATAGCCCGTTCCTAGGCCGCGAGATTGCACTTGCCCTGCTGAATGAGGGCCGGGAACGCGAAGGAACCCTGATCCGCGCCGTGAGCAAGGACAGGGAGACAATTGTCGATGTAAAGGTCGGCCGGCCCGGATTTATGGCACATAAGGAGGCCCGCCATGCCTGATCGCAACTCAGCACTCCGCGGACAGCGGATTCACGGCCGCTTTGGGGCGGCAGGTGAGCATCCGGGCGTAACTTTTCAGGAAATAAGGGAATTCTCCTATCTTGAAATATCCCTGTGGGATTGGCGGCGGGCCAGCCTTCGTTCCAAACTGGCGGAACTGCTCGGTATCAGTGAACTGCCGGAAAGCGGGAAAATCCAGCGGCTGAAAGAGGGGCATTTGCTGCATCTTCAAACCGGGTCATTCGCCTATCTTGGCGCGGCGGCACCGGCGGAAATACTGGAGGTTGCGATCACGCCGGAAGAGGGCGCCGTTGTTCCCCTCGGCCATGCCCGTTGCCTGTTGCGTCTCAGTGGAGCGATGGCGGTTGCGGTTCTCAAACGGGGCATCCGGCAGGATCTCCGCGATACCTCTGTCGCCGCAGGGACGGTGTTGACGGCAGATATCGGCGGGATTGATATCCTGCTTCTCAGGCCAGATGCGACGCATTACGATCTTCTCGTCCCGCGCTCGCATGCGCAGGAACTTTGGCGCTGGCTGACCCTCCGCGCCGCCCAGTTCGGCTATAAGGTGCTATAAACTCTCCAGCATCTTGCGAATGTCAGTGATCCGCGCTTCCGCCACGCCCTTTTCGTAGGGAACAGCTTCGCCCTTCCCCCAGACCGGCGCGGGCCAGGCGGCATCACTTCGATAACGGGCAATTACATGGATATGTAGTTGCGGCACCATGTTTCCGAGCGTTGCGACATTCATCTTGTCCGCCGAGAAAAGCTGTGCCATCGCCTTGGAGGCGGCACGTATTTCCCGCGTCAGGGTATTATATTCGGCATGCTTTAAATCGTGGAGATCGACGAGGCCCGGCTTCTCCGGTACCAGGATGATCCAGGGAAAGCGGGCGTCATTCATCAGCAGAACGCGCGAGAGCGGTAGTGTCAGGACGGGGAAGGTGTCTTTGGCAAGCTGCGAATGAAGCTGGAACATCGTTATAATTCCTGCGATAATAATGAAACTGATAGCTCAATCAGGGTAGGGGATTTCTCATGAAACATAAATCGCTTTTTAATCGCGTTCTTCTGTTGTTGGCGCCGGTGTTCCTGTTGCTTACCGCGTCTGTATCGGCGGAGCCAACGAAACTCACTTTCCTGCATTTTAACGACATCTATCAATTATCCGGGGTCAAGGGCAATGGTGGCTTTGCCGAGCTTTCGACTTTGATCAAGGCGGAAAAAGCGCGCTCTCCCAACACTGTTGTGACTTTCGGGGGTGACCTGATTTCTCCGTCCATCATGTCGGGCCTCAGCAAGGGGACGGAGATGATCGCCCTGATGAATGCGGTCGGCACCGATATTGCGGTGCTCGGCAATCATGAGTTTGATTTCGGCCCCGAGGTAACGGCAGAACGGATCTCCGAATCAACTTTCCCCTGGCTCGGCACCAACATATTCGACGGGGCGGGCAATGTGGCACTCGGGGCGCAGTCGGCCATGATTATGGAAGTCGGCGGCTTCAAGGTGGGCTTCTTCGGGATTCTGACGCCGGAGACCGTCTTTTTGTCCCAGCCGGGCAAGGATATCCGCTTCGGTGATGTGGTCGGTACGGCCAATGCGGCGGTTAAGGCGCTGACGGAAAGCGGGGCGGAGATTATCATCGCGCTCACCCATCTTGATCTTGCAAAAGATGAGGACCTGACCGAACAGGTGGAGGGGTTGCACGCGGTGCTGGCTGGTCATGACCATGTGGCGGCGACCTTTGTGAAAAACGATGTTCCCGTGATGCAGTCCGGGGCAGACGGGATTTATCTCGGGGTGCTGGATCTCGATGTGGAGTGGATTGAGAGCCGCGGCAAGAAACGTCTTTCCGTCCTGCCAAGCTGGAAGATGGTGGCGACGAGAGGGGTGACCCCTGATCCGGAAATCAAGGCGATTATCGATAATTATGAAGCGGCCCTTGATAAGGAACTTAGCGTCCCCATTGGCAAGACGGCGATATTGCTGGATTCGACGCGCGGCACGGTTCGCAGTACCGAGGCGGCAATCGGGAGCCTGATTTCAGATGCCATGCGCGCCGAGGTCAAGGCGGATATCGGCTTTACCAACGGCGGCGGCATTCGCGGTGACCGCCTGTATGATCCGGGCACAGTCCTGACGCGCAAGGATATCCTGACCGAGCTGCCGTTTGGCAATGTCACGGTGCTGCTGGAACTCTCTGGCGCGGATGTAAAGGAGATGCTGGAGACGGGGGTCTCCAAGGTGGAGGATGTCGCGGGCCGTTTCGGGCAGGTATCCGGCGTGGCCTTTACCTATGACAAAGCCCTGCCATCCGGCGCGCGGATTACCGAAGTGACGGTCGGCGGTGCACCGCTGGAAATGGACAAGATCTACACCGTCGCGACCAATGACTATATCGCGGATGGCGGCGATGGCTATGCGGTGCTGAAAGGCAAGAAGCAGCTGATTGATGCCTCGGGTGGCACGTTGATGGCGACAACGGTGATGAATTATATCCGGGATATGGACGGGATTAACAAGGTCCCCGGCGGCCGCATCACGGAAAAGTAACGCCTGTCCTATCCTAAAACTGCCCTTCCGCCTTAATTCTTTGCTTTTCTTGGCGGGGGGCAGAGGCTAGTCTGCGATAAAAATATTGCCACGGCCCCTGGGGCTGAAAGAAAATGGAGAAAAAATGAGCCAGTCAAATCCCGCCGATACGACCAGTGAGAACTTTCCTTTTGTGCATTATGCGGAGCGTATCCGAGCTGCCGCGGCGGCGCACCCGTCGTTGGAGGCAATCAAATGCGAGGGAGAGACGCGCACTTGGGCCGAATTCCTGCCCCGCACGAACATGGTTGCTAACATGCTGGCCAGCCGTGGTCTCGGCCGCGGTGACATGGTGGCGGTGCTGGCAAAAAGCAGCATCGAGTATCTCGAAGTATTCCTCGGCGCGTTGCAGGCCGGACTCTGCATCGTGCCGCTCTCGGGTATGGCCTCCAGTGAGCAGCTGGAAGTGATGGTCCGCGATTCCGGCTCGAAGCTGGTGTTTGCGTCCCAATCGACGCGGGACCTGATCGAACCCTTCCGGGGCCGGGTTGACGGCGTGGCGGACGATGGCTATGTCGCGTTCGACTTTGAAGGTGAGGGCTGGACCGCCTATGAAGACCTGATCAAGGGGGCTTCGACGGACCATCTCTATGTCGATGTGCAGGAGACGGACCCGTTTAACCTGATCTACTCATCGGGCACCACGGGGGTTCCCAAGGGGATTGAGCAGAGCCATAAAATGCGCAGCCAGCACATCCTTCGGTTTGAAGGGATGGGCATTCGCGAAGGCGCAGTGACGCTGGTTTCCACGGCGATGTACTCGAACACCACGCTTGTCGCGCTGTTGCCAACGCTCGCGCTGGGCGGACGGGTCATTATCATGCCCAAGTTCGATACCGAGAAATTCCTGCAGATTGCGGCGGCCGAGAAAGTCACCCATGCGATGTTGGTGCCGGTACAGTATCAGCGCATTCTTGCCCATCCGGATTTTGAGTCCTATGACCTCAGCAGTTTCGAGGTGAAACTCTCCACCAGCGCGCCGCTGCGTGAGGGGGTAAAGCGCGAGATTATCAGCCGCTGGCCCGGCAAGATGGTCGAGATTTACGGCCTGACCGAAGGCGGGATCGGCACGGCGCTGTCCTGCACGGAATTCCCGGACAAGTTGGCCTCCGTCGGCAAGCCGGGTGAGGGGGTCGAGCTGCGCATCCTCAGTGAAGCGGGCGTGGAATTGCCACAAGGCGAAATTGGCGAAATTGTCGGCCGGTCTGATGCAATGATGACGGGTTATCATGGCCGTCCGGACCTGACCGACGACATGATCTGGCGCTCTCCCGACGGGAAGATTTTTTATAAAAGTGGGGACATGGGCCGCTTTGATGAGGATGGCTTCCTGTTCCTGCTGGATCGCAAGAAGGACATGATCATTTCCGGCGGTTTCAACATATATGCCGCCGATATTGAAGTGGAACTCACCAAGAATGAGGATGTCGCTGATGTCGCCGTGATCGGCATCCCGAGCGAGGAGTGGGGGGAAACACCCCTAGCGCTGGTCGTGCCGAAGGAAGGCTCCACGCTGACCGAGGAGACGCTTAAGGACTGGGTCAATGACCGCCTTGGCAAGACCCAGCGGATCAGCGGGGTTGAATTTCGCGATTCCCTGCCGCGCAGCACGATCGGCAAGGTGATGAAGCGCGAACTCCGGGTTCCTTATTGGGAGGCGGTGAACGCCACCTGATTGGCGTATCTCCGTCTCGGCGTGCCCCGTTTCGGCGGGGTAACACGCTTTACGAACGGTTAATTTCTTTCTGCCATACTCCCGAATCTGGTCGAGATGACTGGACCGGACTGAGAGTGATTTCAGGAATATTGGATGAGAGCAGAAACTGCGAGCCCAGATGACGAGATCAAAACGTCCTTCAAGCACCGCTTGAAGGCGTGGTGGAATGGCGTTGATGTGGCAGGCGATAACGCCAATGAAGAGTCTTTCGATGATCTTTCGGAAGAAGAGAAGATTGTCATCAAGGATGGTCCGCCCTCTGTCAATGGATGGAGTCTTAGTCGCCAGAGATCGGTTGTCACCCTGTTTGGCGAGGGGATGACCCGATGTATTCCTGACGATACCAAGGGAAAGCTGACCAAGCCGCTTTGCATCAACAAGGCATTAAGTGTTTCCGAACTGGGTAGTGGCCTGGGCGGATTTACGCGCTGGGTTTCTAGTGAGTATGACGCCTATGTAACCGGCTATGAGGCAGATGAGGCCCTGCGGGATTCTGCGGCGGTGATGACCAAGGATGCGGGCCTGCATCGCAAGGTTAAATTCCTGCACTGCGATTTCAACAATCTGGATCCGAAGCCACGTTCGGCGGATGTGGTTTATGCCTCCGAAGCGCTGTTTACGGTGAAGGACAAGGCGGCCTGTTTTGCCGCAATCTTCAAGATGCTGAAGCCCGCGGGCCAGTTCATGATGTCCGATTATATGCTGGAGGGGATAGAACCGACGGCGCCAGAGCTAAAACCCTGGCAGGACGCGGAACCGATTCCGGCGAATCCGATCGATGTAGAGGAAACGCGGAGGCTGCTGACGGAAGTAGGGTTCGAGATCAGCATCGCCGAAAATGTGACGGCTGAATATAAATCGAATGTACTCAAGTCCTTCGCTGATTATGCGACCCGGACCGGCAATGGCGAGAAAAGCGGCCATCTGCATGAATGGATTCTCAATGAGGGAGAGCTGTGGATGCGGCGGATCAAGATGATGGATGCCGGTAATCTCAAGGTTTTCCGGATCTATGCGCGTAAACCCTTTGATATCAAGTGAGTGAGGGTGTTTGCGCCCCCTCGACAATTTCTTCCCTAAAACAGGCTTTTTGGTCATTGACAGGGCGCGCAGGGGTCAGTATGTTCCGGCCTTCAAATTCACCAAGTTGTTAGGATCTGGACAATGAAAGTCTTGAACTCGCTCAAGTCCGCGAAAAAACGTCATCGCGATTGTCGCGTGGTACGCCGTAAAGGTCGCGTTTACGTTATCAACAAAACCAACCGCCGTTTCAAGGCGCGTCAGGGCTAACCTGCCTTCGACGCTTAAGGTTCTGTAATGTGGAAAAAACCGTGATGCTCCGGCATTAACGGTTTTTTTGTTTGCATCATGTCGGCGTTCCGCCCTATGTCAAGGGATCAGGGAGTAAACCCAAAAGGGGAGCCGTCATGTTAATGCCAAAACCGAACGCCGATGTGCTGGCCAAGCGCGATGCGCTGGTGGCGGGTTTGCGGCGGATCGTCGCCGATCCTGAAGGTGTTATCGACGACAAGGACGATTTGCGCGCTTTTGAATGCGATGGCCTCAGCGCCTATCGCCAGCTTCCCATGATCGCCGTCCTGCCCGCCACTGTGCGGGAAATTTCCGATATCCTCAAATATTGCCAGGCCGAAGGGGTCAATGTAGTGCCGCGCGGCGCCGGCACCTCGCTTTCCGGCGGCGCCCTGCCGCTCGCGGACGGTGTACTGCTCGGCCTTGGCAAGTTCAACAAGATCCTTGAGATCGATTATGACAACCGCTGTGTCGTCGCGCAGCCCGGCGTCACCAACCTCGCTATTACCGATGCGGTGAAGGGCGACGGCTTTTACTATGCGCCGGACCCGTCGAGCCAGATTGCCTGCTCCATCGGCGGCAATGTGGCGGAGAATTCGGGCGGCGTGCATTGCCTGAAATACGGCCTGACCACCCACAACCTCCTCGGGATCGAGATGGTGACCATGGACGGCGAGATCATCCGCCTTGGCGGTAAGCATCTCGATGCGGAGGGGTATGACCTCCTCGGCGTGATGACCGGCTCTGAGGGGCTCTTGGGCGTGATTACCGAGGTAACGGTACGCATTCTCCGCAGCCCGGAACATATCTCCGCGCAGTTGATCGGTTTTCCCTCCAGCGAGCAGGCGGGCGATTGCGTGGGGAAAATCATCGGCGCGGGCATCATTCCGGCGGGCATGGAGATGATGGATCGCTATGCCATTCACGCGGCGGAGGAATTCTGTCACGCGGGTTACCCGCTGGATGTGGAAGCGCTGCTGATTGTCGAGCTGGATGGGCCGGAAGTCGAGATTGCCCATTACCAGACCCAGATTGACGCCATCGCCAAGGACTGCGGCGCGACCGTCAGCCGGATCAGCGAGACCGAAGAGGAACGCATGACCTTCTGGGCCGGGCGCAAGGCGGCCTTCCCGGCGGTCGGGCGTATTTCCCCGGATTACATGTGCATGGACGGCACCATCCCGCGCAGCCAGCTCCCGAAGGTGCTCAAGCGCATGAACGAGCTGTCGAAACAGTATGGCCTGCGCGTCGCCAATGTCTTTCACGCCGGCGACGGCAACCTGCATCCGCTGATACTGTTCGATGCGAATAATCCCGGCGAGCTTGAGAAATGCGAAGCCTTTGGCGCGGATATCCTGAAACTCTGTGTTGAGGTGGGCGGCGTGCTGACCGGCGAACATGGCGTCGGGATCGAGAAGCGCGACCTGATGGGGGAGATGTTCTCGGAAGAGGACCTCAAGCAGCAGCAGCGGCTTAAATGCGCGTTTGACCCGGATGGGCGGCTTAACCCGGGGAAAGTCTTCCCTGTGCTGCATCGCTGCGCCGAGCTGGGCAAGATGCATGTTCACAATGGCGAATTGCCGTTCCCCGACATCCCGAGATTCTAGGCCGATATGCAAATCAGTAAAATCACCGAAGAACAGCAAATTGCCGATATGCTCGACTGGGCGCTCGCGGGCAAGCATGGCCTCACGATCCAGGGCGCGGGCAGCAAGGCCGGGATCGGCCGTCCCGTCACGACAGAGCAGGGGCTTGATCTCTCCGGCCTCACCGGGGTTGAGATGTATGAACCGGCCGAGCTGGTGATGAAGGCGAAGGCGGGCACGAAGGTTTCCGAGATCCAGTCGCTCCTCCGCCAGAGCGAGCAGCGCCTTGCTTTTGATCCCCCGGATTACGGGCCCTTGCTCGGCGGAGCCGCGGAGGCGGGGACACTTGGTGGTATTTTCAGTGCCAATCTCTCCGGTGCCGCGCGCATCAAGGCGGGTAGCGCCCGTGATCATCTACTGGGGGTTCAGGGCTTCACCGGCCGCGCGCAAGCGTTCCAGACCGGCAGCCGGGTGATGAAAAATGTCACAGGCTATGACCTTTGCAAGCTGGTCGCGGGGAGCTACGGCACCCTCGCCATCGCCACCTCGCTCACCTTCAAGGTGCTGCCACGCCCGGAAAAGACCCGAACGGTCCTGCTTTATGATGTACCGCTGGAGAAGGCGCAGCCGATCATGAACCGGGGGCTATCCTCCGTCCATGATATAGCCGCCGCGGCGTATCTGCCCGCCGATATCGCCGCCACATGCGATATTGACTATATCCGGGGTCCGGGAAAGTCGGTGCTGGCCCTTAAAATAGAGGGGCCGGGCCCGTCTGCTGAATTCCGTTGCACCGCCATCCGCGAAATGTTCGAGGGGGAGGGCGCGCAGGAGGAATTGCACGGCCATAATTCGGAAAGCTTCTGGCGTTTTGTCAGCAATGCGAGCGCCTTTGCAGGGTCGGAGCGGCCACTCTGGAAGGTCTCGCTGCCACCTGCGAATGCCGCAACAGTAATTGCCGCCATTCGCGATAAGGCGGAGGAGGCAGACTATTTCCTCGACTGGGGCGGCGGTCTTGTCTGGGTGCAGATGCCCGACGGGCTGGCGGATGGCGGTGAAGGCCTCGTCCGGGGCGCGCTTGACGGGGCAGGTCATGCGACCCTCATTCGCGGATCGGAAGCCTTGCGGGGAAAGATTGCGCCGTTCCAGCCGCAGCCGACGGCCATCCAGAAAATAAATGCGCGCATCAAGGATGGCTTTGATCCGGAAAACATTCTCAACCCCGGGCGCATGTACGAACATGAAGATGTGAAGGTAAGTAGCTGAGATGAAAACAGAATTTTCCATCCTTCAGCTTGCCGATCCGAAGTTCGCCCGCTCTAACGATATCTTGCGGAACTGCGTCCATTGCGGCTTCTGCACCGCGACCTGCCCGACCTATCTTGAACTCGGGGATGAGCGCGACAGTCCGCGCGGGCGCATTTACCTGATGCAGCAGATGCTGGAAAGCGGGGAACCCGCCCCGGCCTCCACGGTGCAGCATCTCGATCGCTGCCTGTCCTGTCTGTCCTGCATGACGACCTGCCCGTCGGGTGTGGATTACATGCATCTGGTGGAGCATGGCCGCGACTATATCGAGGAAACCTATAAGCGCCCGCTGTTTGACCGGCTGCTCCGCGGTGTGCTCGGCATCGTGCTGCCGCGCCCCACGCTGTTCCGTCTCGCGCTCTTCGGGGCGAAGCTGGCGCGCCCGGCAAAGGATCTCTTTAGCGGGCCGTTGAAGGCGATGCTGGACATGGCGCCGACAAAGCTGCCGCCTGCCTCCCGCCTGGATAGCCGCCGTGTTAATCCGGCGGGCGGGAAACGAAAGATGCGCGTTGTCCTGATGACTGGCTGCGCGCAAAAGGTGCTCGCGCCCGAGATTAATGACGCGACCATCCGCCTGCTCAACCGCCACGGGGTCGAGGTGATCATCCCGAAGGGGGCTGGCTGCTGCGGCGCGCTGCCGCTGCATATGGGGAAAGAGAAGGACGCGCAAGGCTTCGCTCAGGCCAATATCCGCGCCTGGGACCGCGAGATGGAGGGGGACGGGCTGGACGCCATCATCATTAACACCTCCGGCTGTGGGACCACGGTGAAGGATTACGGCGAACTGTTCGCCCATCACAAGGACAAGAAGCTTGCCCAACAGGCCGGGAAGGTCGCCGCGATTGCCTGCGATATCACGGAATTTTTGAGCCGCATTGAGCTAACGCCGCCGAAAGTGACAACCGGGCTGAAGGTTGCCTATCATTCCGCCTGCTCGCTCCAGCATGGCCAGCAAATCCGCAAGGAGCCGAAAGACCTCCTTGCCCAGATGGGCTTTGAGGTGGCGGATATCCCGGAATCCCATATCTGCTGCGGCTCTGCGGGCACCTATAACCTGTTGCAGCCGGAACTTTCGGCCAAGCTGAAGGCACGGAAAGTCGCAAATATCGCGAAAACCACGCCGGACCTCGTCGCGGCGGGCAATATCGGCTGTATCGCGCAGATCGCCTCCGGCATGGACCTTCCCGTGGTGCATACGGTGGAGCTTCTTGACTGGGTGACGGGCGGACCGAAGCCGTCTGCGTTACAAAAAGGCGGCTGAGCGTCCGCTCACAAATTTGTGTATTTTTGTGGCGTTACCAAAATCGCCAAAACGCCCTATACTTATTGTATGGGACGACAAATTCTAAAGCTTATCCTGATTGCGGGGCTCCTTTTCTGGGGCAACCCGGCGTTTGCCCGGCAGGATGACCCGAAGCTGGATGAGCTGTTCGAGCAGCTCGCCGAGACGGAGGACTTCCAGAAAGCAAAGGTGATCGAGGGGAGTATCTGGAAAATCTGGCTGACCTCGGGCAGCGACACGGTGGATTTCCTGATGCTTCAGGGGATCAGCTATATGAGCCGGGGGGAGTTCGGCAAGGCCCTTTCTCTTTTCTCCACTGTTATCAAGGTCGACCCGGAATTCTCCGAAGGATGGAACAAGCGGGCGACGGTGCTGTTCCTGATCGGGGAGTATGACAGCTCGATCGAGGATATCGGCCGGACGCTGGAGCTGGAACCCCGCCATTTCGGCGCGCTGTCCGGACTAGGCCAGATTTATGATCTGCAGGACATTGAGGAGGGTGCGCTCTCGGCCTATGAAAAGGCGGTCAACCTCAACCCCCATATGCCCGGCGTGAAGGCGCGGCTCGACCAGCTTATTGTCGAGAGGGACAAGAAGCGAATCTGATCCTTCACATCTGACTTACTGTTCCCCAACCCAGGCGATACGCAGGATATTGGTTGATCCCGGTGTGCCAAATGGTACGCCTGCCATGATCACGACCCGGTCTCCGGGCCTTGTGAAGCCTTCGGCAAAGGATATTTTGCATGCCTTATCCACCATTTCCGCGAAATTCTTGGCGTCAGAGGTGTGAACGCAATGCAGGCCCCAGACGAGGGCGAGCATACGGGCGGTCTTGAGTGCTGGGGTCAGCACCAGAACCGAGGTTTCCCCGCGTTCCCGCGCAGCGCGTAAAGCGGTGGAGCCGGAGGTGGTGTAGGTGACGATGGCCGCCGCACCGATGGTGCTGGCGACCTGTGAGGCGGCGGCGCTGATCGCATCGGCGGTGGTTGCCTCCAGCTCGCCATGCTTGGCGTCGATAATACTCCGGTACATGGGGTCACGCTCGGTCACCTCGGCGATATCGCTCATCATTGAGACCGCTTCCAGCGGGAACTCTCCCGCGGCACTCTCCGCCGAGAGCATGACCGCGTCCGTTCCGTCATAGATGGCGTTGGCGACATCGGTCACCTCGGCGCGGGTCGGCACGGGCGCGGAAACCATGCTTTCCAGCATCTGCGTTGCGACGACGACGGGTTTACCAGCCTCGCGCGCGCGGGCGATGATTTTCTTCTGGATGGAGGGAACCTCCTGGATGGGCATCTCGACGCCCAGATCCCCCCGTGCCACCATGATCGCATCGGCAAGGTCGATAATTCCGTCCAGCGCCTCAACGGCGGCGGGCTTTTCGATTTTCGCCATGACGGCGGCGCGCCCGGCAGCGATTTTCTTGACCTCGGCGATATCCTCGGGCCGCTGCACGAAGGACAGCGCAATCCAGTCAACACCAAGACTGAGGGCGAAATCGAGATCGCGGCGGTCCTTGTCGGTGAGCGGACTCATTCGCACGAGAGCATTCGGGATATTGACCCCCTTGCGGTCGGAAATCTTGCCGCCGACGGTGACCTCGCACTCCACAAAATCCTTGCCCGCCGTGACCACCGTGAGCTTGAGCTTGCCGTCATCGAGTAGAAGAATGCTGCCATTCTCAAGGCTTTCAAGGACAGCCGGATGGGGGAGCGAGACACGATTCTTGTCGCCGGGTGTATCATCAAGGTCAAGGCGGAATTTCGCGCCATTGTCCAGCATGACCGGTCCATTGCCGAAAGTGCCGATGCGGATTTTCGGACCCTGCAGGTCGGCGAGGATGCCGATAGGACGGCCAACCTGCATCTCCAGCTTGCGGATGGCGGTATAGCGTTCCTCATGATCCTTATGGTCGCCATGGCTGAAATTGAGACGGAAAACATCCGCACCTGCCAGATGCAAGGCCTCAATGCTGTCGGCGCTGGAGCTTGCCGGGCCGAGGGTGGCTATGATCTTTGTTTTCCTAAGTCGTCGCATTGATTTACTACTCGTTACTGGAGGTTGCTCTATGCATGGTGACTTATACTACTCTTTTTATGACACTCATGTGAGGGGCATTATCGGTTTTTTCACAAGCCGGAATAGAAGGGACCCCAAACATTGAATAGCATCAGGCCTTTTGCGGTGTGAATGCAGTGGCAGGAACAGAAAACAACAGCTTTATTCTAAAATTGGACCTTTCAGATTCCCGTCGTTGTAAGTCGCGCCGCGATTGGGATAGTATCATCCGGTTCCGTAATTTATGATTGAGACCCATGACAGACAGCACTTCACCCGTATTTGACATTCAGCATCCCGACAGCGACAGCGCCCTGTTGCTGACCGTCGATCATGCAAGCCGCCATATCCCGGAAGACTATAACAATCTGGGCCTGGCTGATCACTCCGTGCTGGCGCGGCATATTGCCTGGGATATCGGGATCGAGGATGTGACCCGCAGGCTGTCCGACAAGTTGAAGGCGACGGCGATCTATGCGCGCTTTTCACGCCTGCTGCTGGATGCCAACCGCTACCCGCACGATCCGGCAAGTACGCCCGTGATCAGCGATGGCGTTGAAATCCCGGCAAATCAGGATATGACCGAGGCGGAGAAATCCCGGCGGGTCGAGACGTATTTCACGCCCTACCAAGGCGCCATTACTGACCTGATCGGGAAGAAGCGAGAGACGCATGAGGTGCCGCTGCTGATCTCCATGCACAGCTTCACCCCGGTGATGAATGATTTCGAGCGGCCGTGGCATATCGGCGTGCTGTGGGACAGGGACCCGCGTATTGCCCTGCCGCTGCTGAAGATATTGCGCGAGAACAGTTCCCTCGTGGTGGGCGATAACGAGCCCTATTCGGCGCGAGAGCCCCTCGGCTACACCATGAATGAACATGGCATGAAGCGGGGTATTCCCAATGTCGCCATCGAAATCCGGCAGGACCTGATCGACACCCATCAAGGGGCCGAGAAATGGGCATCCATCATGGCCGATGCGTTGACCCGTCTGGGGCCGCTTGAACCCTATGAACCGGGAGAGACAGGATGAGTATCAAGGAGCCGACCTTCACCATCGGGATTGAGGAGGAGTATCTGCTCGTCGATCTGGAGACCCGCGACCTTGCCATCGAGCCGAGCGAGGATATTCTCGCCGAATGCGAAAAGCGGCTGCCCAAGCATCTGGTGACACCGGAATTTCTCCGCTCCCAGCTGGAGGTCGGCACCTGTATCTGCAGTAATATTTCCGAGGCAAGGGACGCGCTGAAAGAACTGCGCGGTACCACGGCGGAGGTCGCGAAGAAGCATGGCCTTGGGGTGATGGCGGCGTCGATCCATCCTTTCGCGGACTGGCATCAGCTCAAGCACACCCCGAAGGAGCGCTACGATACGATCGCCCGCGATCTGCAGGCGACGGTACGGCGGATGATGATCTGCGGGATGCATGTGCATTGCGCGATCGAGGACCCCGAGCTCCGCATCGACCTGATGAACCAGGCGAGTTATTTCCTGCCGCATTTACTGGCGCTCAGTTCCTCGTCGCCCTTCTGGCGGGGGGAGGAGAGCGGCCTCAAATCCTATCGTGTCACGGTATTCGATGCGCTGCCGCGGACGGGGCTGCCGGACCGGTTCGAGAGCTTTGGCGAATATACCCGGCTGGTCGATACGCTGGTCGAGGCCGGCACGATCGAGGATGGCACGAAGCTCTGGTGGGACATGCGTCCGTCGGCGAAATTCCCGACACTGGAGATGCGGCTTGCCGATGTCTGCCCGCTGCTTGAGGATGCGCTGACCGTCGCCGCGCTTTATTCCTGCATCCTTCGCATGCTGTACCGGCTGCGCCGCAATAACCAGCGCTGGCGCATTTATCCGCAGACACTGGTGGAGGAGAACCGCTGGATTGCGCAGCGCTTCGGCGTTGAGGGGAAGTTGATCGATTTCGGCATTCCCGCGCCGGTGCCGCTCGCTGACCTGATCGAGGAGATTATCGAGCTGACCGCGGAGGATGCGGCCGCACTTGGCTGCGAGGCGGAGGTGCAGCATGCACGCGAGATTATCCGCCGCGGCTCTTCTGCCGATCGACAGATCGCCTGCTACCGGGCGGCGGTTGCGGCTGGGGACAGCAAGGAGGCAGCACTGATAAAAGTTGTCGATCAGGTCTTGAACGAAACCGTTTCCGGCATAGACTCATAAACAATGGCGCATTGATAAAGGGAGAAGAAAATGGACCAGGAAACACTGGAACTTGAAGCCGCGGCCTATCGTCGCCTGCGCGATCACTTGCGCGGACGCACCGATGTACAGAATATAGACCTGATGAACCTCGGCGGCTTCTGCCGCAACTGCCTCGCCAACTGGTATATGGAGGCGGCGAACGAGAAGGGCATCGAGATGGACAAGATGCAGGCGCGCGAGATTGTCTACGGCATGCCGTTTGACGAATGGAAGGCGAAATACCAGAACGAGGCGACGCCGGAGCAGAAGGCCGCGTTTGCACAGAGTCACAAGGACCACTAGACGGCGCGGGGGCAAAAAATTTGCCGAAAGGCATGTACTTGCCCTGCCCATAAATGCTAGAAAGCCCGTCCGGAAATATTTCCGGTCAGTTCGCATATATATATTCACGGAGAAGGTAAGTTATGGCTGACGTCGGCGGTGTCGCAGCGGATCATTTGCGGTCCTATATCGAGAGAATTGAGCGTCTGGAAGAAGAGAAAAAGGGTATCGCGGACGATATCAAGGAAATCTTCGCCGAGGCCAAGGGCACGGGCTTTGACGTGAAGGCCATGCGCGCCGTAATCCGCCTTCGCAAGATGGACAAGGCCGACGTGCAGGAACAGGAATATATGATTGACCTGTACAAGCATGCGCTTGGCATGGCCGCCGAGGAAAATCCGGCGGAAGAGGACGCGGGGAACGAAGCCGAAGCGGCCGCGTTCTAGACTAAATCGTTTTTACGATGACAGGACAGGCTGATGCAGTTTCCATATGAACCGCATCAGCCAGATTCTTTAATTTCCTTGCGGAAACGGTGTTAAACAGCGCCGATCAGGAACACCCCACCAACGACGGAGATTGCGCCGCCACCGATGCGGATGGCGATATTCCCGGCCCGGGAGTTGCCAAGCGCTCCAATCCCGATCCCGCAGAGATGCAGAAGACCCGTGGCCAGCACAAACCCGACGCCATAGGCAACCGCATTGGCCGCCGCCGGCAATTCCGCGCCGTGCGCATGACCATGGAACATGGCAAAGAAGGCAACGACAACCCCGGCAATCCATACCGGTGGGCGGACCATAAAGACAATCAACAGCCCCAGAACGATCGCGGAGGCGGCGATGCCGGCCTCAACAGCGGGAAAAGCGATACCCATGAAGCCAAGAAGGGCCCCCAAGGCCATCACGAGCGGGAAAACGACAGGCAGGACCCAGATCCCGGGCTTGCCAAGAAAGGCGCACCAAAGTCCAACGGCAACCATGGCAACAACGTGATCCCAACCCAACACTGGATGGGCAAAACCGCTGCTGAACCCTCCGGCAATACCCGCACCGGTATGGGCGAAGGCTGGACTGGCCAACAGAAGACTGGTGGCGGCGACGGCAATCGCTGTTGTAAAGGATTTAGACATCATATCTCTTATTTTCCGTTTCTCTTTGATTATGTTTCTAAGGTTTGGGATTTCCGGCAACGGTAACGCAGGCGTCTCCTGCTTGCAAGCCTGACAGGATTTTCGGTCACTCCGGATATGGAAATATATCTCCGCCGCAGCCGGCCTGTCACGGATTGCTGCCTCTTGTATTCGAGGGTGCAATAATTAAGTGCATAAAGAGCCTGTTATAAATCCACAGGTGGTTAGGAGCCATGACGAAATTTTCCACAGATGCGGCGGGCTTTGCGGCCCTCACCATCTCCGAGCTGATGTTGCAGCAATGTGTGCTGTCCGGCCTGTTCACGGCGGAGGAGGCACGTCGTCTGCTGGTTTCCGCCGCGCGCCGCCATGAGGATGCGGCGGATGGTCCGGAGGAGAAAATCGCCCTCAATATGGAGGCGGCGCATTTGATCCGCGCGCTTGGAGGTGGCCTTGAGCCGCTATTTCGCGAACAGCGGGACAGCGCGAAGGCTACCCCGTCCAGTAATTCCAGCCCGAAAAGCCGCCCCAACTGGGTCCGCTTTCCCGACTGACTATGTTTTCTTGAGCACCCGCCTGGTGCTCTGCGGGTATTTTTCCATCAGCGCGGCGGGTCGAACGGGACGGTGGGTGAAATTCCCGCCGCAATTGGGGCAGACGGCCTGATGTACCCCCTGCGCGCAAGTCTCGCAGAAGGTGCATTCAAAGCTGCAGATATAGGCATCGACCTCGCCATTTGGCAGGTCCGTGTTACAGGTCTCGCAGTTGGGCCTCAGCTCCAGCATCGTCGCACCTTTTCCTTTATTCCGCCGCCTGCTTTTGTGGCTCGGGGCTCTTGAAGCTGGCGAGCAGGTTATCGAGATCGCCGCGATAGACTGTAATCGCCTTGTCCTTCACATGGCCGTAGCCGCGGATCTGCTGGGGCAGGGCCGCAATCTCGACCGCGATGGCGTGATTGGCGGCGGTCAGGCCGGAGAGAAGCTCATTGACGATACTTTCAAACTCCTTGATCAGCGCACGCTCGATCTTGCGGTCCTCCTGATAGCCGAAGATATCAAGTGGGGTACCGCGCAATCCCTTGAACTTTGCGAGGAAGCCAAAGGCCTTCATCATATACTGGCCGTATTCCTTCTTTTTCAGCTCCCCGGTATCCGGGTCGCGTTTCGCGAACAGCGGCGGGGCGAGATGGAATTTGAGGTGGTAATCCCCGTCCATCATCCGCTCCACCCGTTTCATGAAGCTGGTGTCGGTGTAGAGGCGGGCAACCTCATACTCATCCTTATAGGCGAGCAGCTTGAAGTAGGAACGGACCACCGCCTCGGTGAGGGCCGTGCTGCCCGGCAATACTTCGCTTTCCCGGTCGCGGACACGGCCAATCAAGTCGCTGTAGCGACGGGCGTAGCGGGCGTTCTGGTATCCGGTCAGGAACTCGACCCGGCGGGAGATCATTTCCTCCAGATCCTCCGTCGGTGCCGTCCGCAACTTCGGACCCTTCAACTCCTCAACCTCTTTCAGCACCCGGTCCGGATCATGGGCCATCACGCGGCCCCAGCCGAACGCCTTCTTGTTGAACGGAACGGCGACGCCGTTCAGTTCCACTGCGCGCAAGATCGCTTCCTCGGTGAGCGGGATCAGCCCTTTCTGGAAGGCAAAGCCCAGCATAAAGAGGTTGGTGGCGATGGAGTCGCCGAGCAGCGTGGTCGCAATCTCGCTCGCCTCGATCAGGTCGCATTGATCGGGGCCGATGGCCTCCCGGATATGATCGAGCGTGTCCTTCACCGGGAAGGGCGCGTCGGGATTGAGAGTGAAATCCATGGTCGGGGAGGGATGCGCATTGATCACCGCATGGGCGACATTCACATCGAATTTCGCAAGGCTGTCATAGGAGCCCGAGACAACCATGTCGCAGCCGATGAGAAGGTCTGCGCGGCCCGCAGGGATGCGGACAGCGTTGATGTCTTCCGGTTTCGGAGCGATATGCACATGGCTGGTGACGGCGCCGCCCTTCTGGGCGAGGCCTGCCTGATCAAGGACGGAAATGCCCTTGTCCTCCAGATGGGCGGCCATACCGAGAAGCGCGCCGATAGTGACAACGCCGGTGCCGCCGATCCCGGTGATCAGGATGCGGTAGGGGGCGTTCAACTCCCGCATCGCCGGCATGGGAATACCGTCCGCCGGGTTTTCCGCCGCATGGGGGGCGGCCTTGCGCAGCTCACCACCCTCGATGGTGACGAAGCTCGGGCAGAAGCCGTTGACGCAGGAATAGTCCTTGTTGCAGGTGGACTGGTTGATGGTCCGCTTGCGGCCGAATTCTGTCTCGATCGGCTCGACCGACAGGCAGTTCGACTTGACAGAACAATCGCCGCAGCCTTCACAGACGAGATCGTTGATAATCACGCGCTTGGCCGGGTCGGGGAAGGTACCGCGCTTGCGGCGGCGCCGTTTCTCGGCGGCGCAGGTCTGGTCATAGATGAGGATGGAGACGCCCTTTTCCTCCCGCAGGTGACGCTGGATCTTGTCGAGGTCATCGCGATGATGAATGGTCGTGCCTTTTGGCCAAGGCGTGCCTTCGGGATATTTTTCGGGCTCGTCCGTCACCACGCGGATGACAGAAACACCTTCGCCCTCCAACTGCTGGGCAATCTGCCAGGGCGTGAAGTTATCGCCGAGCGATTGTCCGCCGGTCATGGCGACAGCGTCGTTATAGAGAATCTTGTAGGTCATGTTGGCCTTCGCCGCGACTGCCTGCCGGATCGCGAGAATGCCGGAATGGTGATAGGTCCCGTCGCCCAAGTTGGCGAAGATATGCTGCTCGTCCGTGAAATGCATCTGCCCGACCCACGGCACGCCTTCACCGCCCATCTGGGTAAAAGTGTCCGTGTTGCGGTTCATCCAGGTGACCATGAAATGACAGCCAATCCCGGCAACGGCGCGGCTCCCCTCCGGCACGACGGTGGAGGTGTTATGCGGACAACCGGAGCAGTAGAACGGGGTGCGCACCAGCTTGGCCGGTTTTGCGTCGAGCTGCTTTTCCTTGCGGTCGAGGAAGGCGAGACGGTTCTCAATCGAGTCCGAGGTGTAGAAGCGACGGATGCGGGCGGCGATCACGCGGGCGACCATGGCCGGGGTCAGTTCCCCGGTGGAGGGTTGCAGCGGTTTCTTGTTCTCGTCAAATTTGCCAAGGATACGCGGGCGAATGCCGGTATCCCAGTTATAGAGCTGCTCCTTCATCTGGTTTTCGATGACCGCGCGCTTTTCCTCGATCACCAGCACTTCCTCAAGCCCTTCGGCGAACTGGCGGATTCCGTCTGGCTCCAAAGGCCAAGGCATACCGACCTTGTAGACGGTCAGGCCGATATCTGCGGCGAGCTCGTCCGTAATGCCAAGATCGCGGAGCGCCTGCCGCACGTCATAATAGGATTTGCCGACCGTCACGATACCGAAGCGGCGCTTGGGGCTGTCCATGGTCACCCGGTCGATATTGTTGGCCCGGGCGAAGGCGCGGGCGGCGTAAATTTTATGCTGGTTGAGGCGCACTTCCTGATCAAAGCGGTTGTCATGGGGCTGGATATTGAGGCCCCCCTCCGGCATCTCGATATTCGGGCGGATGAAATTACCGCGGGTCGGGGAGACATAGACGGAGGCGCCACCCTCCACCGTCTCGGAGATACATTTGAAACCGATCCAGAGACCGGAGAAGCGCGACATTTCAAAGCCGAGCATGCCATAATCGAGAATCTCCTGCACATTGGCGGGATGCAGCACCGGCATCATCCAGCCAGCAAAGCTATGCTCGCTCTGATGCGCGATAGAGGAGGAGACAATGCCGTGGTCATCACCCGCAAGCGCGAGAACCCCGCCATATTTTGAGGTGCCGGCGCTATTTGCATGGCGGAAGACGTCGCCGGTCCGGTCAACGCCCGGACCCTTGCCGTACCACAGCCCAAACACGCCGTCATAGCGCGCGCCTTTAAACAAATTAAGCTGCTGGCTGCCCCAGACGGCTGTTGCCGCGAGGTCCTCATTGACGCCCGGTTCAAACTCGATGTCATTTTCTTTGAGAATTTTGGAGGCTTTCCAGAGAGACTGGTCATAACCCGCGAGCGGAGAGCCGCGATAGCCTGAGATAAATCCCGCCGTATTCAACCCGGCCGCGCGGTCGCGCTCCTTCTGCATTAGCGGCAGGCGCACCAGCGCCTGAATACCGGTCAGGAATACACGGCCCTCTTCGAGCGTATATTTGTCATCCAGCGACACATTGGCTAACGTCATCTCTTGCCTCACTCCCATTAGAAAAAGACGGTTACTTTGAATGATATAAGGAGTTTATCATGAAAGGCAAAAAAGGTCAATAATGCTGACTTAAATATTTTTTCATGGATATTTCATCGGATTTTTTTTGACTTTTCCGGGGCAAAGGTGCTTTTGAAGAGGCAATTAAATTCAACTGATTTTTCAAAAGGTTTGTCATGACCATTCTGGTGACAGGGGCGGCAGGTTTTATTGGCATGCATGTTGCCGAGGCACTTTTAGGTGCGGGCAGGCGGGTGGTCGGTATCGACAATATGAACGACTATTATGAGGTCGGCCTGAAGGAGGCCCGGCTCGCACGGCTGACAGACTACGAGAACTTCACCTTCCACAAGGTCGATATCGCTGATCGCGCGGCTTTTGCGGCGGCGCTGGAGGTTTATACGGATATTACCGAGGTGGTGCATCTGGCGGCGCAGGCCGGGGTCCGCCACAGCCTGACCCATCCGTTTGACTATGCGGACGCGAATGTCACGGGATTCCTTACCATCCTTGAATATTGCCGCAGCCTCAGAAAGCTGGATCATCTGGTTTATGCCAGTTCCAGCTCCGTCTATGGCGCAAATAACGAGCTTCCTTATTCGGTGTCTCAGGCGACGGACCGGCCCGTTTCCCTCTACGCGGCGACGAAAAAGGCGAATGAGCTGATGGCGTACAGTTATGCCCATCTCTATGGGCTGCCGCTGACGGGGCTGCGCTTCTTCACTGTTTATGGCCCTTGGGGTCGCCCGGATATGGCCTACTGGCTGTTTACCGATAAAATCGTCAAGGGGGAGCCGGTGCAGATCTATAATCATGGCGATATGATGCGGGATTTCACCTATATCGACGATGTGGTGTCCGGCGTTCTCTCGGTGCTGGCGCATCCGCCGGTTGAAACTGCGGCAGGACCGGCCCACCGGGTCTATAACATCGGCAATAACAAGCCGGAAAAACTTCTTGATTTCGTCGCGGTTATCGAGAAGTCTCTCGGCCTTGAGGCGCAACGGGAACTTCTTCCGATGCAGCCGGGCGATGTGAAGGAAACCTTCGCCGATATTGACCCGATCCGTCGGGATGTGGGATATGAACCCGTAACATCCCTGAAGGAGGGACTGCCGAAATTCGTCGAATGGTACCAGGATTACAGCAAGGATTAACGATTTATGTCGGCAGAGTTCGATATCAGCCAGATACAGAATATTATCGATCACGGTATTCCCCATTGTGCGGAAATTGGCGTGAAGGTTCATGACATGGATGCGGACGGGGTGACGTTCAGTCTGCCGTATCAGGAACGGTTTGCGGGGAACCCCATCAGTGGCGTCCTGCATGGCGGGATTATCACGACCCTGATCGATACAGCGGCGGGCATGTGTATTTATGCGAGACTGCAGAAATATATGCCGATTGCGACGCTGGATTTGCGCATTGACTACCTGAAGCCCGCGACGCCGGGGGAGGATGTGTTCACCCGCGCAACCTGTTACAGGGTGACCAAGCAAATCGCCTTCACCCGCGCCATTGCCTATCACAGTGACCCGGATGACCCGATCGCCAACAGCGTTGGGACTTTCATGCTGAAATCCTCCAAGGGGACACCGCTTAATGAGGCGGCTGCCCAAAGGGGGAAATCATGAAAAACCTGACAACGGAAGATTTCGTCACCCTGATCGAAACGGCGAAGGCGAGCAAGGACTGGCAGCCGGTATTCGACATCATCCCGTATTTCTCCTTTCTCGGCCTCCGGCTTGAACCGTCTGACGACAAGCTGATCTGCGTCCTGCCCGAAGAAAAGAAGTTTATCGGGAACCCAACCCTGCCGGCGCTGCATGGCGGGGTCGTGGGGGCGTTTCTGGAAAGCACCGCCCTGGTCCATCTGTTCGCGACGCAGGAGGTGACCCGCCTGCCGAAAATCATCAATATCACGGTGGAATATCTCCGCTCCGGCAAGCCCATCGACACATATGCCGAGGCCATCATCACCAAGCCCGGCCGCCGGGTTGCCAATATGCGGATCGAGGCCTGGCAGAAAGACCGGAACAAGCCGATTGCCGCCGCCCATGCCAATTTCCTTGTCAGTTAGGGAATGCTTCCTAAATGATCAGAGAGCGCCTTTTTTTGTTGGAGTGAGTTTTACATGACCGAAGTTGCCCTTGCCAATTTGCCCGAATGGGACCTGAGCGATCTTTACCCGTCGCGGACCTCACCGGAACTGATCGAGGATCTGGATACGGCGGCGCGGGATGCAAAGGCCTTCGCCGAGCAGTATAAGGGAAAACTCACCGAACTGGACGGGCAGGGGCTGTATCTCGCCATCGCCAAATATGAGGAAATCGGCGAGATGGAAGGACGGATCATGTCCTATGCCTATCTGGTCTATGCGGGTAATATGTCGGACCCGGATATCGGCAAGTTCTTCCAGACCATGCAGGAGAAAATCAGTGCCATCGGCACCGACCTTCTGTTCTTCACATTGGAACTCAACCGGGTTGAGGAAGACAGGCTGCAGGCGATGTATGAGGCGAGCAGCCTCAAGAAGTACGAGCCTTGGCTCAATAATGTCCGGGCCTTGAAGCCCTACCAGCTTTCCGACGATATCGAGAAGCTGCTGCATGAGAAGGATATCTCCGGGCGGAGCGCCTGGGTGCGCCTGTTCGATGAGACGATTGCCGGCCTCAAGTTCGAGATTGATGGCGAGGAAATGGCCTCCCAGCAGGCGTTGCACCTGCTGTCCAATCCGAATGCGGAAGTCCGTAAGAAAGCTGCCAAAAGCATCGGCAAGGTGTTTGGGGAAAATGTCCGGCTGTTCTCGCTGATTACCAATACCCTTGCGAAAGACAAGGCAATCGAGGATGAGTGGCGTGCCGCGCCCGAGCCCGCAACCATGCGCCATCTGTCCAACCAGGTCGAGGCTGACGTGGTGAACGCGCTTTCCAAGGCCGTGCAGGATGCCTATCCGAGGCTGTCGCATCGCTATTACGCGATCAAGGCAAAATGGATGGGGCAGGACAAGATTGATTACTGGGACCGTAATGCGCCGCTGCCTGATTCCGATGACCGTGTCATCCCGTGGGACGAGGCGCGCGATACGGTGCTGGAGGCCTATGGCCGATTCTCGCCTGAACTGTCAGAACTTGGCAAGGAGTTCTTTGAAAAACCATGGATTGACGCCTCTGTCCGTCCCGGCAAGTCGCCCGGCGCCTTTGCCCATCCGACAGTGCCAAGCGTGCATCCCTACCTCCTGCTCAACTATCAGGGCAATATCCGCGATGTGATGACGCTCGCCCATGAGCTGGGCCATGGCGTGCATCAGCTTCTGGCAGCGCCGCAGGGCGGCCTGCTCGCCGATACGCCGCTCACTTTGGCCGAGACGGCCAGTGTTTTCGGGGAGCAGCTCACCTTCCGTGCACTTCTTGAAAAGGAAACTGATCCTGACAAACGGCGGATCATGCTGGCCGGCAAGGTGGAGGATATGCTCAATACCGTAGTTCGCCAGATCGCCTTTTATGAATTTGAGCGGCGCCTGCATGACGCCCGAAAAGAAGAGGAGCTCTCTCCTGACCAGATCGGCAAGATCTGGATGGATGTGCAGAAGGAAAGCCTTGGTCCTGCGATCCGGCTGCATGACGAGTATCAGTATTACTGGAGCTATATCCCGCATTTCATCCATTCGCCCTTCTATGTTTATGCCTATGCCTTTGGCGATTGCCTCGTGAACGCGCTCTACGCCATCTATCAGGAGGCGGAGAGCGGCTTTCAGGACAAATATTTCGATATGCTGAAGGCGGGCGGGACGCTCCGGCACAAGGAATTGCTGGCGCCGTTCAATCTCGATGCGTCGGACCCGGCCTTCTGGTCGAAAGGTCTGAGCGTGATCGAGGGCTTTATTGATGAACTGGAAGCGCTTTAGGCGGCTGTTTGGTCGCTTTTTATTGCATTGCACACGACAATCTGTTGCCCGACAGGCATTTTTCGGTATATTTCAGGTCAAATTATTCGTTACCTGAAGAAAAGAGGGGTCTGTCAAGATGAGTGAACAAGGCAATATGGACATTTCGGCGCAGCGGGAATCTTACGGGGCATTCATCAAGCTGTTTAAATACAGCACAATTTTCCTGGTGATTCTTCTGTCTCTGATGGGCTTTTTCCTTACTTGAGGCAAGCCGACTGCTGGCGTGGCCGGTAGCATCCATTGGCACGGCGGGGCGCCTTTCTACCCCGCAATAAATAACAGATAAAAGGATCGATTATGAAGATCGCCATCCCCCGGGAGCGTAGGGAAAATGAAAAGCGCGTCGCGGCATCGCCGGACTCTGTAAAGAAGTTCGTTGGTCTGGGCGCCGAGGTAATTATCGAGACGGGAGCCGGTGTCGCCAGTTCCTTCTCCGATGCGGAATTCGAGGCCGCGGGCGCAACCATTGCCCCCGATGAGGCCAGCGCTCTGAAAGACGCCGATATCGTGCTGAAAATCCAGCGCCCGCTTACCAAGGAAGAAGGTGAGGACGAGATTGCCCTGATGAAGAAAGGTGCAACTCTGATCGGCCATCTTGCCGCGCTGCAGAACAAGGATCAGGCTGCGGAGTATGCCAAGGCCGGAATCACAGCGCTCTCGTTAGAGCTGCTGCCGCGCATCAGCCGCGCCCAGTCCATGGACATTCTCTCCAGCCAGTCAAACCTCGCCGGCTATAAGGCCGTGCTGGACGCGACGTCGGAATATGGCAAGGCCCTGCCAATGATGATGACGGCGGCCGGAACCATCGCGCCCGCCAAGATTTTCATTATGGGGGTCGGTGTTGCCGGTCTTCAGGCAATCGCTACCGCCCGTCGCCTCGGCGCTATCGTGACCGCGACGGACGTGCGCGCCGCGACGAAGGAGCAGGTTGAGAGCCTCGGTGCGAAATTCGTCATGGTCGAAAGTGACGAGACCGGCGAGACCGAAGGCGGCTATGCCAAGGAAATGAGCGACGACTACAAGAAACGCCAGGCGGAGCTTGTGTTTGAGCATATCAAGAAACAGGATATCGTTGTTACCACCGCCCTGATCCCGGGGCGTGAGGCACCGATCCTCATCACCGATGAAATGCTCGCCGTGATGAAGGCGGGCTCGGTTATCGTCGATCTCGCGGTTGAGGCGGGGGGCAATGTCACCCAGTCGAAGCCGGGCGAGGTTGTGACCACCGACAATGGCGTGAAGATCGTCGGCCATCTCAATGTCCCGAGCCGGCTGGCGAGCGATTCCTCGTCCCTGTTCGCGAAGAATCTTTTCAACTTCCTCAATCCCATGATCGACAAGGAAACGGGGAGTTTAAACCTGAACTGGGAGGACGAGCTTATTCTCGGCACCGCGCTCACCCGCGATGGCAACATTATCCACCCACAACTAACCGAGGGAGGGAACTGATTATGGATATGGTAGATCCAACCGTTTTCCGGCTTGCCATTTTTGTGCTCGCCATTTTTGTCGGCTACTATGTGGTCTGGAGCGTGACACCGGCCCTGCATACGCCGCTGATGGCGGTGACCAACGCGATTTCCTCGGTGATTATCGTCGGGGCGCTGATTGCGGCGGGTCCGGCAGAGGTGAACCTCGCCAAGATCTTCGGCTTTATTGCCATCGTGCTCGCCTCGGTCAATATCTTCGGGGGCTTCCTTGTGACACAGCGGATGCTGTCCATGTACAAGAAAAAACAGAAATAAGGGGGACAATCCGTGTCAGCTAACTTTACGGCGCTTGCCTATCTGGTCTCCGCCATCCTTTTCGTTCTGGCGCTGCGTGGCCTGTCCTCACCGGACAGCTCCCGGCGCGGGAATATCATGGGTATGGCCGGTATGGCCATCGCCATCATTGTCACTATCCTGCGGCCCGACGTTCTCTCCTATGAGTGGATCATCGGCGGCATTGTCGTTGGCGGCGCCATCGGCGCGGTGATTGCCCAGCGCATCGCCATGACCGCCATGCCGCAGCTTGTGGCGGCATTCCACAGTCTCGTCGGTCTTGCCGCCGTGCTGGTCGCTGCGGCCGCTTTCTACAACCCGGACGCCTATGGTATTCTCGGCGCGAACGGCGAACTGACCGTTCTTTCCCGCGTGGAAATGTCTATCGGTATCGTTGTCGGCGCCATCACCTTCTCCGGCTCCATCATCGCCTTTACCAAGTTGCAGGGGCTGGTCTCCGGCAACCCGGTGATTTTTCCGGGGCAGCATTTCGTCAACCTGCTGATCGGCCTTGCCATCGTCGCGTTGATTATCTGGTTCTGCCTTGATCTTGACCCGACGATCTTCTGGGCGATGACCATCCTGGCCTTCGTCATCGGCTTCCTGATCATCATCCCGATCGGCGGCGCCGATATGCCGGTGGTGGTCTCGATGCTGAACAGCTATTCCGGCTGGGCGGCAGCGGGTATCGGCTTTACGCTGGAAAACACCGCGCTGATCATCGTCGGCGCGCTGGTCGGCTCTTCCGGTGCGATCCTCTCCTACATCATGTGTAAGGCGATGAACCGCTCCTTCTTCAGCGTGATCCTCGGCGGCTTCGGCGGCGATACGGCAGCGGCCGGTCCCGACAAGGGCGACCGTCCGTACAAGGCGGGCTCTGCTGACGATGCGGCCTTCATCATGAAGAATGCAGGCAAGGTCATCATCGTGCCGGGCTACGGCCTCGCGGTGGCGCAGGCGCAGCATGCCCTGCGCGAGATGGTCGATGCCCTGAAGGAAGAGGGCGTTGAGGTTGTCTATGCCATTCATCCGGTCGCCGGGCGTATGCCGGGCCATATGAATGTGTTGCTGGCCGAGGCTCAGGTCCCTTATGACGAGGTGTTCGAGCTGGAGGAAATCAACTCCGACTTCTCCGGGGCCGATGTGGCGCTGGTGGTGGGGGCGAACGACGTGACCAACCCGGCCGCGCGCGATGACCCGTCCAGCCCGATCTACGGCATGCCGATCCTTGATGTGGACAAGGCGCGGACGGTTCTGTTCGTGAAGCGCTCCATGTCATCCGGTTACGCCGGCATCGACAACGATCTTTTCTATAAAGACAACACGATGATGCTCCTCGCCGACGCGAAGAAAATGGTCGAGGATATCATCAAGGCGCTCTAACAACCGCGCCACCCAAAGCAAAAGCCGCTGGTGAGAGCCAGCGGCTTTTTTTGTGATCTCGCTCACTTGACCCTGTCAGGGAAAGGGCCATCTCCGTGAGAGAGATTATAAAGGATAAGAAAATGCGTATTTTATTGATCGGGGCGGCGCTGTTTCTGCTCGCGGCCTGCCAGACGACGACGGCGGAGCAGGACCCGGACCTGATGTGCTGTACCTGGGGCAATCACCAGCATCCGTGAACCAGCGGTGAAGGCGCTCTCCTAGTAGAGATTCTCTTTATAGGCGACCTCAAGATAGGCGTCGGCCTCTGCAGCGTCCATCCCGGCGATCTGATCGGCCATCACCTGTCCCAGCGTCGGGAAGCTTGAGCGTTCGACCTTATTATCCTCCGCCCACAGCTTGGAGCGGATCAGCGCCTTTGCGCAATGCATATAGGCCGACTTTACCTCAACCAGAAGCGCCGATGTCGGAGGCTTTCCATCAACGGCCTGCCGGTCCAGAAATTTCGGGTCGGTTGTGATTGTCGCGTTGCCATTAATGCGCAGGGTCTCGTTTATTCCGGGCACCAGAAAGATCAGGCCAACGGCTGGATTGCGGATGATGTTGATCAGGCTGTCGAGACGGTTATTGCCGCGCCGGTCGGGGATGAGCAGGGTCTTGTCATCCAGCACCGTGACAAAGCCCGGCGCATCGCCGCGCGGGGAGGCATCGGCCGTGCCGTCGCCGCCATCGGTTCCCATCACCAGAAAGGGCGAAAGCGCGATGAAGTTCCGGCAATGCTTGTCGAGCCGGGAAATCTCCTTCTTGATGGCCCGTTCCCCCGGCTGCTTGTAAATGCCGTACAGTTCCTCGACGGTGGTAATTGTATGCTCTGTCATGGTTATTTCCCTGCTTGTTCTTCTTTCAGCCCGGGTATCATACCCGCCTTACGCGCGTAGTTATAGTGGAGATTTTTTGATGTGGATCAATGCCAGACGCAGATGATTTGGTCTACACTTTTGCCACTCTCCTTCCCATATCGCGGAGTTCGCCGTGTTTTATGATCGCTTTACCCGTTTCCTGCATTTTCTATTTGCCTTCGGTATTGTCGCCCAGCTTTTAACCAGTGAATGGATGGTCCATCCAAAGCCGGACCGGGCCGCCAATTTTCTCTATGAAATTCATGAGAAGCTGGGCGTCGCGCTGCTGGTCGTGCTGGTTATCCATTGGCTTTGGTCGCTGGTCCGTCGTGGTCCGGTGCCGTTCGGCCAGGTTTTCCCGTGGGCCAGCGCCACGCGCCGCGCTGCGCTTTGGCAGGATATCAAGCATTACCTTGCGTCCATCCTGAAACTGCGTCTTCCCGGCGTGGATGAGCCGAGCCCTCTCGCGGGGGCCATACAGGGGGTCGGGTTGGTGATTGCCACCGTGATGGCGGCGACGGGCACATTGATCTTCTTTAATATTGGCGAAAACGGGCAATTCAGCAGCTGGCTCGCTCTTGTTAAAGAAGTCCATGAGTTCTTTGGACCGGTCCTGTGGGCCTATCTTGTGGTTCATGTCGGTGCGTCGGTCCTGCATGAAATTCTTGGGCACCGGATTATCCATCCGATGTTCAGTATTCGCAAAAAGAAACCGGACGCCTGACGTGATTCGGGATTCTGTAATTCCTTGAATTTATTGAGAAATTATATCGTATCGGATTAACTGATACTCAAGTGCGGCGCACATTATTTTGTGTCGATAGATGTCTATTCCAGTTTCCCTATGTCAATGCTAACCGTCACCGCGCCAATTGCTTTGTATGTGGCGGGGTCGACAATGGAGATGCTGACCTGAGAAAAATAGTCCTGCTGTGAATCATCAAAATCGACTTCCGTGATCAGAACGCCTTTCGGGCCGGCGCCATAGGACTTTAGCCATTTGTCTTCGTCGCCCTGCCAATAGTCAGAGGTAATGTCGCTCTGTCCGACATTGAGCCCTTTCTTATCCATAACGATTATTTCTGTATATTTGCCGTGCGAGTCAGTCTTGATGCTTTTGAGATAGCTGGACAGACTGTTCGACAGGACAGCCTTTATCATCTTGTGATTATCCACCTTAACTTCCTCACGCCATTGCCGGTCTCTTGCGTCAATATCGGCCTGACTGAGCGTGGTGGAAAGCTTGTTTTGTTCCCGGATGGCATTGACCACCTCGTCAACCTGGGCCCAATCGCGGATTTCGCTTTCTACCAGATCTGCGATAGCAACCTTATAGTCATGCGCGAATGCGGTTGCCGACTGGCCGATGACGACAGACATCGCGACAAGACGGACGAAGGCTTTGAGGATCATTCAGCAGGCTCCAGGTGGCGGATCATTTTTTCGTAGTAAACATTAATAAAACCAAGTGTTTTCTATATGTATTAGAATACTGAATGCAATCCATTTAATTACAGTTAATAAAACGTGTGTGAGGGGGGAGTCGGAGTATTTTCACAATTACTTGTTCAGGCAACCTGACGGTCGGTTTCCTTGGGGAAGGTGACGGTCACCGTCGTGCCTCGGCCGACCTCACTCTCGATATGCAGTTGGCCGTTGTGTGCGGCGACGAAGGACTTCACGATTGAAAGGCCAAGGCCAACCCCTTCAGAAGTAATATGGGAGGTACTGTTGCCCTTGACGAACGGTTGCGTGATATGGGGTAATTGTTCCTTCTTGATTCCTTCCCCCGTATCCTTGACCGCAATCGATACATTCTTGTCGGTCACTGTCGCGGTTATGCTGATTTTGTCCCCCGGATAGGAGAACTTGATCGCGTTGGTCAGCAGGTTCAGGAAGATCTGGCGCAGGGCGGTCTCATCGGCGTATATGTTCGGCAGGGAACCGTTGGCGACCAGCGCCACCATGATCCCCTGGTTGGCGGCGCGGTGGCGCACCGATTTCACGCATTCGGTTAGCAGGTCACGGATTGAAACCGGTTCCAGGACCAATTCACGCTTGCCCAGCTCGATGGCGGAGATATCCAGCACCTCGTTAATAAGCGATAGAAGATGGCGGCCGCTATGGTTGATATCCTCGGCATATTCCGTGTATTTCCGGTTCCCGACCGGGCCGAAATACTGGCCAATCAGAATGTCGCTGAAACCGATTATCGCATTGAGCGGTGTTCTGAGTTCATGGCTCATGGTCGCGAGGAATTTTGATTTTGCGAGGTTGGCTTCCTCCGCCTTCATCAGTGCGTTGCGCAATGCTTCCTCGGTCTTTTTGTTGGTACTGATATCGGTGATGGAGCCACCGACCGCGATCACCGCGCCCTCATCATCCAGGATGGGAAACATTTGTGCGAAGGTCGGGCGGGGGCCCTGTTGGACGGTCGGGCTGATATATTCCTGCTCGACCATCCTTTTCTCTTCAATAATCTGTTTTTCCTGCTCCATGACCAGTTTAGTGTAGTCCGCCGGGAAAAAATCCGAGGCGTTGCGTCCCTTAATGTCGCGCCCCGCCGGGTTGAACCATTCATGCCATTTAGAGTTTGCATGAAGATATGCCCCCTCGATATCCTTGATGATGATGGCAGAGGGGGAATTCTCGATAAAGGTCCGGAACAGCTTGTCACTCGCCTTGATGCGAAGTTGACGCACCATCGCCAGATGTATGAGATAGGCAATCGCGACAGAGAGCAGGATCAGCGTTATCAGGACAATCTCATCCACCAGGGAGGCATGGGCCGCGATTGTCTCGGCCGTCGGCAGCAGGCTGATCGTCCATACCCGATTACCGATTACAATCCATTTGTGTAGGACGCTATCGTCGTCCCATCCAGCCAGCGTATCAATCGTGCCGAACACGCGCCGCGTTTTGTCCTGGATCATGACGTTATATTTTTTGAGAAGGCCATCCGGCATCGCCTCCCGGATTAACGGTTCGGTGCGAAAGACGATATTCACGAATCCTGTCAACCGTTCCATCCGGACCACCGGGATATAGGCGACAAAGCCGTCTCCTCCCTGGGTAAGCTGGCCCGGCGGCGTGATCTGTAACCGGCCGGTACGTTCCGCCGCGGCCAGCGTCGCGGCCGGTAGCGGGAGTGTGCTGACATCCAGATTGAGCGCCGCCTCATTGCCCTTCAGCGGAGAAACCCAGCGGATTACTCCCATGGAGTCGACCCAGTTAATGGCCTGAAAGTCCCTGAAAATATCGTGCATATAGGAGGCTTGGGTGAGAAAATCCTCGCGGGTCCTGATCTGGCCGTTTGTCAGGGAATTACGGATCTGCCTGCCGATGGCGAGGCGGGTCGATATATGGCTTTCCAGACGCGCGGCAAAGTTCCCCAGATCGCTGCGCGCTTCCGTAACATGGCCCTGGGTATAATCCGTCGGTGTCATCACCCATGCCGTGACCACGAGCAGGATCATCGCTAGCCCAATAGCGATTGGCACCCCAATTGTGTAACGCGGTAAGCGATTGACAAAGCGGTGAAAACTGTCACGGTCGATACGTCTTTTCATCCCGCGCAGTCTAGTAAACATATCTTTAACAAACCCTAAACAATCGTTCTTGAGTTCTGGCTTTTTTAGCCCCGCCGGGCACATTGTTCACAACTTTGTGAGCCTGTTGGTTTGCCGTTGCCTTTTTATAGTCAATTAAATCTAATCTAGGCGCGGGTATTCGCCGTTGCCTGCCCTGATTTCAGCCATTTTACGGAGAGGAAACCTACATGACATTCTTGAAAACACTGACCGCTGCCAGCCTGCTGCTCGTAGCGAGTTTTCCCGTTGCAAGCGCCGAGGATCATCCGATGGGCTTTTTTGTCACCAGCGTCGGGCCGGGTAACGGCGGCGATCTTGGCGGACTTGAGGGCGCGGATGCCTGGTGCACGAAGCTGGCCACCGATGCCGGCGCTCCGGCGCGGGACTGGCGCGCCTATCTCAGCACACAGGAAGAGGGCAAGCGCGGTATCTCCGCCCGCGAGCGCATTGGTCTTGGCCCGTGGTATAACGCCAACGGGGAACTGATCGCGAGTGATCTCGACACGTTGCACCTGAGCCCCAACATCATCAAGCGCACCGCCGTTGATGAAAACGGCAACCCGGTCAAGGGCCGGGGCGACAGCGCGAACGAGCATGACATCCTGACCGGCACCATGTCCGACGGCACCGCCTATTTCCCGAGCGTGACCGACGACAAGACCTGCAGCAACTGGACCAGCTCAGGTGAGGGGAGCGCCACTGTCGGCCATCATGACCGCCACGGCGGGGGCAACACGTCCTGGAATGCGGCGCATGACAGCCGTGGTTGCAGCCCTGATGCGCTCAAAACCACGGGCGGCAACGGTTATTTCTACTGCTTCGCTGCGGACTAATCCGCCTCAGCCGCAGCAGTTATCCCCTGCCTGTTTCGGCGGGCAGGGAACACTCCCGTAGGAGCAATAGACGCAGCAGTCTCCCGCCTTCGGCTTGAGCAGCGCGCCGCAGCCCTTGCAGTCGTAAAACCACTGGCAGGCGTCAGTCGGCATGATCTCGACCTCCTTGTGGCCGCATTCGGGGCAGGTCAGGACGGAGGTGAGCTCGATAGATATTTCTTGCGTTTCCATAGGGCATAGACCGTTATTGCGATAAACAGGAAAAGGGCGGGGAGCAGCACATAGTCGAGCCAGCCCAGCAGGGCGGACAATCCCACCGCGCCCAGCAGGATCACCAGCACCGGCGTGAAGCAGCAAAGCGCAGCAATAACGCTGCCGATAACCCCGATTTTTAACAAGCTCTCGTTTTTCATGCCCTCATGTTACGCCGCCCCGCCGGGAAGGAAAGGCAACTTTCTACACTTTCCCGTGAGGCGGGCAGAGTGGGCGGCTCAGCCGTTCTGCATCTCTTCCATCCCGATCACGTCGCGATAGAGGAACGACGCGGTCGAGACCAAAATCGCAACGAAGAAGATCGAGATAAGTAAGTTCACGAGGAGGAGAATTACCATTGCGACAATAGATTGATCGATGATGTCGGTGATCAAATTCATCGCAAAATAGAGGATCGCCATCGGCGCTATCAGGATCAGCACGACCATCACGACGGCGATAACATAGGAAACAATCAGTGACATGCCCTTTTTCAGGAACAGCCCAAGATTTATAGGCTGATCGAGCGCGATGGCCGGATACATGAACAAGACCGTCATATAGACCGGCAACATGAGCAGAAGGCTGATAATCGCGCCGGCCCCAGATTTCAGCAACGCCGTAAAGGCGAAAAAAACCGCGAGGGCGATAACCGCCGTCCCGACGCCGAGCCCGGCGAACTTGATCTCCCTAAGGCCAAAGCCGAGCGCGAGGGCCTTGCGTCCCCGCTCGGCGGGGAGCAGGGTATAGCGGTGCCAGGATACAGCGAAGATGCTGAACAGGATTATGTTAATCAACTGCAGGGCGATGGAGAAGTCCGTCGTCAGCACGCCGAGTCCGATTTCGATCAGCAGCGCCACAAGAAAGATCGGCAGACCCCGCCGGAGGCAGGCCCCGACATTTTCGAACACAAATGCCCCCGCTGCCAAAATGGCCTTCGGTACCATCAGAAGAGGCACCCCGTTCTGTTGGTTTTCACTCAAACCGATAACTCCCGAACTGAAAAGCTCATTTTGCGAGTATAGGGGCGGGCGAAATCACTGGCAATGCGAATTGTGTTGGAATTGCTGTCAGTGGAGTTTGTTACGTTGCGGATAAGCAAGAACAGTGACCTATCTATGGCAACAGACGCTGCACTGATGCCGAGAAATGCACTCCAATATTCCCAAACTTTGAACTTATCCGTCATTGTTTGCTTCCGCTGGGGGCTTTTGTTGTAATGATTTCAGCATCTGCGTGTTTTGAAGTAAGTGAATGTCCTGTACAAAGGCAAATTTCTTGACATTTATCTAAATCTAAAGTAGTATATACGCCTTTCCTAATCGTGGCAAACTATCGTAATTCGGTCAACGATCAGGCGTTAGGAAGTCGCGCATGATTTCTCCGGCGCGGCTTTCTGCGTGAGCGGGAGGATCTCAGGCAGTCCGGGGATGGTGATCCCCCAGGCGCTTGAGGCCGACGGTTTGAAGAACTGCGAGGACAGCAACGGCAATGGCGAGGATCTCGACCACCCAGCTGCCCTCCGTCGTCAAACGGTCCTGGAACAAGTGGAGGGACAGACCACTCCCCACCACCCAGGCAACGTCGGCGGCAATGATGAGCCGGGCGAACAGCGGATTGATATTTTTCTGCGTGCCCGTCCAGGCGACATCGGCGGCGAAGAGCACCAAGCCCACCCCAAGCGTGTAGAGGATCCATGGAGCGATCCCCGTCCAGCGCGCGAGCGGGTCCGCGAAGGCGAGCGCCACCCCTCCCGTAAGAAGCGAGGTTCCTGCATTGATCAGCAGGGTATTTCGTAGCAGGTAAGACTTAACCGACATCTTGATCTCCTTTCAGTTGGACCGGCCATGGTGGCCACTGGAAGCAGGATGGCGGGGAGAGGTTATCTTCTCAATTACCTCATGGGTAATGTTCCGGATCTTTTTTTCGGGCTATTCTGGATGCCGAAATAAAGTGAAAGGAGAGAAAATGACTGCGTCTGCCTTGCAAACCCCGGTGCCCGAGCTCGGTCGGCTCTTAAAGCACTGGCGGCAGGTTCAGGGAATGAGCCAGCTCGGCCCGGCACCTGAGCTTTATTGAGAGCAGAGAAGGGGTAACGCCCTTTTCGGTGGATAAGGCCAAAAACGCCAAAAGCCGCAACCCGGAGCCCGGGGCGGCTTTTTGAATTCTATATATCCCGGCGAACCGGGAGGCGCGTTTTAGCCTTCGCGCTGCATCCGCTTGCGAGCGAGCTTGCGGGCGCGTCGAATGGCTTCCGCTTTCTGGCGGGCGCGCTTTTCAGACGGCTTTTCATAGGCGCCCCGGAGCTTCAGCTCACGGAAGATGCCTTCGCGTTGCATTTTCTTTTTCAGCGCCCGGAGCGCCTGGTCTACATTGTTGTCACGAACAGAGACTTGCACAGTTAATCGTGCTCCTATCTAAAAACTTTAGTTGTTCCGGTTACGGAGTGGCGCGGGTGTAGCACGCTTCATTTCCCCTGTGAAGGGGAAAAACCGCATTTTTAAGGTGAATTCCTCAAAGAAAAGAGTAAATAACATAAAAGACACGAAAATGGAAGGGCTTATGGCAATTCGAGACATCCTGAAAATGGGCAACCCGATCCTCAGAGAGCGCGCGGAACCAATCATTCCGCCCTTTGGTGACGAGATTTACCAGCTTGTGCAGGACATGCGCGACAGCCTCGAGTCGGTTGGCGGGGTTGGCCTTGCCGCGCCGCAGATCGGGGTCTCGAAATCCCTCGTCATCTTCGAGGTGCCGGCCGATCGCGTCGAGATGGAGGAGGGGGACATGGCGGAGAGTGTGCCCTCCACCGTGCTGATCAACCCCAAAATCGAGCCGCTCTCCGACGAGACGGAGTTGGGGTGGGAGGGCTGCCTCTCGGTGCCGGGCCTGCGCGGCCTTGTCCCGCGCGCGACCCATATCCGCTATGAAGGCCTCGGCCTCAACGGCCGGGAAATCTCGGTCGAGGCGCGCGGCTTCCACGCCCGCGTCGTGCAGCATGAATGCGACCATCTTTTCGGCATTCTGTACCCTGAGCGGATGACAGACATGCGCTTTCTGATGTATGAAAGTGAGGTGCAGGCCTTTATGGAGGACTTGCGCGCCAAATCCGAACCGGCGAGGGACGAGACATGAGCAAAAAGGCGGAGACCGAGCGGGAATGGCGACTGCGCCTGTTGGAGGCGGTGCTGCCCCATGTGCTGTTCGACGGCTGGAGCCGCAAGGCGATGAAAGCAGGCGCCGCGGATCTGGGCGAGGATATCGAGCGTCTCGATCTCGCCTTCCCCGACGGCGCGACGGACATGATCCGGCTGTTTATCGAGAATGCGGATGATGAAATGGAGGCGGAGCTGCAAAAGCAGGGCGTGCTCTCCCTCAAAATCCGGGAGCGTATCACCCTCGCCATCAAGGTGAGGCTGGAGCTCTATGCGGAGCATAAGGAGGCGGTGCGCCGCGCGGTCAATATTCTTGCCCTCCCGCAGAATGCGGCGCTCGCCCTGAAGCTCACCGCCAACACGGTCAGCCGTGTGTGGTGGGCGACGGGCGATACCTCCGCCGATTACAACTGGTACACCAAGCGGCTTACCCTGTCCGCCGTCTATGGCGCGACGCTGCTCTACTGGCTCGCCGACAAGTCGGCGGGGCACCAGAAAACATGGGAATTCCTCGACCGCCGGATCGAGAATGTCATGCAGATCGAGACCGCCAAATTCAAATGCCGCGAAAAACTAAAGCAAAAACCCGACTTTTCGCATCTACCGAGTGCAAAGAGATTTTGGCGGAACCTGACGGAGCGGTAAAAAGGTAGAGACTAAACACCAAATGAGTGTATAATCCTCATCAAATTTACGGTTTTGGTGAGGGAAAAATTGAATTATTCAAACCATCCACTAGCTGATGTAGGACTTAAGTTCCAAAATTTTAAGTGCTTCGGCGACTCTATGGACGAATACATAAATTTTTTGCCCATTAATATAATTATTGGACGAAATAATTCAGGTAAGTCGGCATTAATTGACATAATTGATTTATGTGTTTCCAAAGGCAAAAAATATGATTCAAGAGTACATAAGAAAGGAAGCAGAGAATATTCAATTTTTGTAAAACAAGTATTAGATGAGCAGTCGGTAGGAAGCGTTTTTCGGGAGGGCTATGTAGGCGGCGGAATTCCAATAGATCATTGGAAGGCTGGAAAAAAAATTGTCGGACAACTTATTGAACGGGCAATTGACCAATCATGGAATACGAGTGAAGTCAGTACTCCTAGTATGGACTTTATTGAACGGTCTTCTGTAAAAGCATTTTCCGATGCATTGGTTGAAAAAACTATTATCCCGTTTAGTGATATTAATTTATTTAGGATCGATGCTGAACGGGATGTTCAGCCAGAAGAAAAAAATTCTACACACAAACTAGAATCCAATGGTTATGGGACTACTAACCTAGTTAGGGCTTTTATCAATAGCGATAAACTAGACCGCGATGAAGTGGAAATTGGGCTACTAAAAGATCTAAATTTTGTTTATTCAGGCGATTGCGAATTCTCAAAAATTTTGTGCCATGAAAATGATAGTGATATTTGGGAAATATTTCTGAAGGAAGAAAGTAAAGGCGATATTCGGCTTTCCCAATCAGGTAGTAGTCTTAAATCTATCTTCATTATACTAGCAATGCTTCGGCTTATGCCAATTATAGACGAAGTAGATTGGACATCCGTGGTTTTAGCAATTGAAGAACCAGAAAATAATCTTCATCCAGCGTTGTTACGGCGTTTGCTAAACTTTTTATCAGTTCAACAAAGAAAAAAAAGGTTTACTTTACTAATTACGACTCATTCCCCTGTTGGGATAGATTGGTCCGTGAAGAATGAAAATAGCCAGATTGTTCATGTTCGCCATAACGGCAAAGAAGCGATTGCAGCGTCGGCCATTGGGTATGAGCATAATAGAAAAATTCTCGATGATTTGGATATTAGAGCCTCAGATATTCTGCAAGCAAATGGAATTATTTGGGTAGAAGGACCTACAGAAAGAATATATTTGAAAAAATGGATTGACCTTTTTTCTAAAGGAAAAATTAAGGAAGGTGTCCATTATTCGATTATGTTTTATGGGGGAAAATTACTTAGTCATCTTGATGCACTTCCTAAAGATGAAAGCAAAACATTAATTTCCTTGCTGTCAATAAATCGTAATGCGGCTGTCGTAATGGATAGTGATCGGCATAGAGGCACTTCAACCAGAAAACCTCGAATGAATTTGAATGAGACAAAAAAGCGCATTCGGGACGAACTTGAATTTATGGATGGTTTCGTTTGGATCACGGAAGGGCGAGAAATAGAAAACTATGTGCCTGTCACGGTGTTTGAGAGATTAGTGAGTAAAAAGTTCTCTAATATAGATCAGTACACTAAAATGACAGAACATCCGAACTTAAAGAAATACAAGCAGAAGAAAGTCGCATTGGCTCACGCTGTTGTGGAAGAAGTTACTGCGGATGATATGAGGTCGCATCTTGATCTTTGGCAACAGTTAGATACGCTTTGTCAGCACATTGAACGATGGAACGGCGAATGACACCATAAAAAAAGGGCCGGAGAACCGGCCCTTTTTGCTTGTGCCTGTAGAGGCGTCTGGCGTTAGTCGCTGGTGCCTTCGACCACGTATTTCTTCTCGTGGAGGAGCCCCATATAGAGGCAGACGCACATGGCGAGCAGCACCACCGTAAACGGCAGGCCGACCGTGATCGCCGCCGCCTGTAGCGCGGTGAGGGCATCCGCCCCGCCGCCAAACAGCAGCGCCGCCGCGACGACACCCTCGATGATCACCCAGAAGATCCGCTGCACCACCGGCGCATCGACCTTGCCGCCCGCCGTGATCGCGTCGATCACGAGGGAACCGCTGTCCGATGAGGTGATGAAGAAAACCAGCACCAGCACAATCCCGATCACCGAGGTGAGGGTGGCGTAGGGCAAATTCTCCAGCATATGGAACATGGCCAGCTCGACCGATTCCAGCCCACCCGCGAGGGAGCCGACACCGTTCTGGATCTGGTCAAGGGCGGAACCGCCGAAGACGCTCATCCAGACCAGCGTGACGATCGTCGGGATGATCAGCACGGCAATCAGGAATTCCCGCACCGTCCGGCCCTTGGAAACGCGGGCGATAAACATGCCGACGAAGGGGGACCAGGAAATCCACCAGGCCCAATAGAACACTGTCCAGCCGTGCATCCAGGCTTCGTCCTCGCGACCGACGAAGTTACTGTAGGAGACGATCTGGCCAAGATAGCCGATCAGGGTGTCGCCCATGGTCGCAATAATCACCGCCGTCGGACCCACAATAAAGACAAACAGCAGAAGCACGGCCGCAATGCCCATATTGATGTTCGAGAGCAGCTTCACCCCACCGTCAAGGCCACGAATAACCGAGAACAGCGCCAGCGCCGTCACCACGATGATCACGGCAATCTGGGTGTTGATCCCGGCCTCGAACCCGAAGAGATACGCAAGACCGGCCGAGGCCTGCTGCGCCCCGAAGCCGAGCGATGTCGCCAGCCCGAAAAGCGTTGCGAGAACCGCCACCGTATCGATGATATGGCCGACAATGCCCCAGCTATGATCGCCGATCAGCGGATAGAAGGCGGACCGGATGGTCAGCGGCAAGCCCTTGTTATAGGAGAAAAACGCAAGTGACAGTGCCACAACCGCGTAAATTGCCCAAGGGTGAAGCCCCCAATGGAACATGGTTGCACTCATCGCCATGTCGGCCGCGGCCGGGGTCCGCGCCTCCACGCCGAGGGGCGTCTCATACCAGCCGGTGTAATAGGCCGTGGGCTCTGCCACACTCCAGAACATCAGGCCAATGCCCATGCCCGCCGCGAACAGCATCGCAAACCAGGACGGGCGGCTGAATTCAGGTTTGGCAGTCTCTCCGCCCAGACGGATCTTGCCAACAGGGAGGACGATCAGGGCAAGGCAAAAGATCACGAAAATATTGCCTGCCGCCATGAACAGCCAGTCGAATGCGCCGATTGACCACCATTTCGCGCCATCAAGAGCGCCTTTCGCGGCCTCTGGCGCCATCAGGACGCCGACCACGAACAGGATCGCCAGCCCGGCAGATACCCAGAACACCGGGTGATGAACATCCATCCCCCAGCGCTGCAGATTACTCTGCCCGACCTCGAAGTCGGTTTCATAAAGGTCTTCTACATCACTCATACTACCCCTCTTTCTCTCCCGGCAGGCCGCCGCCCCGGACGGGGAGGCAGGGCCAGGAGGACTCTGAACGATTGCCAGTGTGCCTAAAAAATTAGCAAACATGGCTTCCGAAGTCCAATCGGACACCGGCAGAGCGGGGGGCTTAACATCTCGCCGGAGAGTGTGTCCAGAGGTTTTTTGAGTGTTTTACAACACGTTATGCGCGAAAATTAACACGGCTATTGCCATCACCATCCGCAGCAATGACGAGGGTTCCATTGCCGATTATCTTTACGTCATAATAGTGATTCTTGCCGACATTATTTTCCAGCCCCTTATAGAGCACCACAACGTAAATCTCTGTCGCGTCAATCTGGAAGCTGTCTGGGCTATCGATTTTACCATTCGTCACCTCGGCGGTGGCGAGCTCTTTCGATTGATCCTTGGAATAGATAATGATCTTCTTGACGTCCGTCATCTTGCTGCCGGACAGGTCGAGTGTAATCTGGGCCATGTTTTATCTCCATCTATGGGTTGAATGACGTTAAGACGGCGAAGAGACTGCTTCTGTGATAAATGATGGCAAGCGGCAAAAAAAAGGCCGTCCAGCGGGAGTAGATCGCCGGACGGCCAAGGTAAGGATCATGGAAGGGGAGACTTCAACATGACCCGCGGGAATCTCTAAAATAATGGGACGCGCGTTGCCGATAAATTGTTTCGAAGACGCGGTACCGTAATCATGCCTTATACAAAGCAAGCACTGTGCCAGAAAATTAAATTGTTATATTTCAATAACTTATGTAAATTACTTTCGGCGAGCGCCAGCAAGATGCCCAGAATTTCAGCAACAAATGCTGCAATGCAATATTTTTGTTCAAAATATAGGCGGCAAGTGGCTGGCGATTGCCGGGGATTTCGCCTAGATTGGCGTCATCATTGAGAAGGAGCGTAGAGTGCAAGGGGACATTGAGCGCAGGCTGGCTGAAGCGACCGCGTTGCAGCGGCGCGGGGACAAGAATGCGGCGGCAGCGATTTACCGCCAGATTTTGAAGAAAGAGCGCAAAATCGCGCCAGCCCATTACAATCTCGCACTTTTGTTAAAGGACCAGGGGAAATGGCAGGCGGCGGAAAAATCCTTCAAGGCCGCGCTTGCCGTCGATCCGGCCTATGCCCTTGGCTGGCGCGGGTATGCACGATTCCTGGCCGAACGGAAACGGCCGAAGGAAGCCATCCGCGCCGGGCTGAAACTGGCTGCCCTTGACGAATTTTTGCCCGCGTCCCTGCAGCAGCTGGCCGATCTTCTGGAACTGGTGCCGGTCGGCGATCTTGGCCCCGCCGGGGATGAGGCCATGCTCCGCTGCCTCAATTCCGATGAGGTGGAGAGTGACCGTTTTATCGTGACCCTGCTTGCGCGCATCCATCGCCAGAAGGGTATCGTCAGGATGCTGGACGGAACGGGTGGGCTCGCCGGGCTGGAAGGGGCGCTCAATGAGCCCGTGATCGCAGCCGCCTTCTCGCGGCTGATCCTGCCTTCTGCGGACATATCCGCCCTGATTGCTGAAGCACGCGAACAGCTGCTGCAGGAGGAATGGGAAATGGCGCAGGAACTGATGGCGTTGCTCGCGCTGCAGCTTGCACTCACCGAATATGCCCTTGAAAGCCCGCCGGGAACGCCCCCGGCGCCGGACGCGCTGGAGCCGGCACTGCGTGCCGCGCTCTATGCGCCGCTGTCGCCGGAGGTGGCGACGGAACTGCTGGAGAAAGAGGCGGAGCAGCTCGCCACCCGGCCGTGGTGCCGCCTGCTGCTGACCCGGATGGGCCCTCAGGCCGCGCGGGAGCGGGAACTTGCGGCGACCCTGCCGCGTTTATCCGCGAGCGGCGATCCGGTGTCGGGCGCGGTGCAGGCGCAGTATGAGGAAAGTCCCTATCCACGCTGGCGGGAGCTTCGAAGCGGCGGGGAAACAACCCTTCCGGCCCTCCTGAAGCGGCTGTTCCCGGACATGACGCCGCCGTTTCCCGCCGAGAACCCGAAAGTGCTGGTTGCCGGCTGCGGCACCGGGCGGCATGCGCTGCGCACGGCCAAGCGGATTATCGGGGCGGAGGTGACGGCGATCGATCTTTCCCGCGCGTCGCTGGCCTATGGCGCTCGGCAGGCAGAGGCGCATGATATCAGCAATGTCACTTTCGCCCAGGCGGATATTGTCGACCTGCCGGACAGTCTCGGCCAGTTTGACCTGATCGAGGCGAGCGGGGTGCTGCATCATATGGCCGATCCTGAAGCCGCGTGGAAAGGCTTGCTGTCCTTCCTCGCCCCGAACGGGGTGATGAAGATCGCGCTCTATAGCGAGCAGGCGCGGCAGGATGTGATCGTGGTCCGCGAGATGGTGGGGGAGAGGCTCGATCAGCTCACTCTTGATGATATCCGCGCGCTCCGGCAAAAGTTGCTGGCCCTGCCGGAGGATCACCCGGCGGCGTCCGTGACAAGGGAGCTGGATTTCTTCAGTCTCAGCGGTTGCCGCGATTTTCTCTTTCATCAGCATGAACAGCGCTTCGATCTTCCGCGGATCAAAACGGCGATGGAGGATTTGCGGCTTGAGTTTCTCGGCTTCGAGTTTGCCGATCCGCAGGTCATGACCGCCTACCGCGCGCGCCATCCGAAGGACCCGTCGGGCCGCACCCTCGATAACTGGGTTAAAATCGAGGCGGAAAATCCCACGCTGTTTCGCGGGATGTACCAGTTCTGGTGCCGAATAAAAAAGTAAATCCTCGCTATTGCCGGAGGCCTATGACACTATTAATTTAGTTTTTTGGTATATTCCAAACCTAACAGGCTCAAGGCAATGACACTGCAACGTCGACTTGCTACGATCATGGTCGCCGATGTCGTCGGATACAGCCGCATGATGGAAAAGGCGGAAGAAGAGACAGCGGCGCGTCTTGATGTGTGTCAGAAATTGATCACCGAGTCAGTCTCGGCCGGCGGTGGCCGCATTTTCAACCGCGCCGGCGATGCCGCCCTGGCGGAATTTCCAAGCCCGATCAATGCTGTCAAGACGGCGGTTGATATTCGCGAAGGCCTCGCCGGGTCAGTGCCGGAAATCGCCAACAGCATGAAGATGCGCTTTGGCCTGCATCTTGCCGATGTCATGGTATCCGGCTCGGACCTGCTCGGCGATGGCGTCAATCTCGCCGCCCGTATCCAGCAGGAAGCCGACCCCGACAGCATTCACCTGTCGCAAACCCTGTTCGACCAGATCAAGCGCAATTCGCCCTTTTCCTTTGATGATCTGGGGGAACGGCATTTCAAGAATATATCCGACCCGATCCACGTCTACCGCTTGAAGGGACATCTGGGCGCCCATGTGTTCCTGTCGGCCCCGAGCCAGCGCACCGCCGCGCTCAAGACCATTCATCCGAATTCCCTCGCAGTGCTACCCTTTGTCTCGGCAGGCGGGGACGAGGACCAGCGCTATCTCGCGGAAGGGCTGACCGAGGAGATCATTCTGGAGCTGGCCCGCTTCAAGAAACTGCATGTCGCCTCGCGCAGCGCCAGTTTCGTCTATTGGGAAATGAAGGCCAACCCCTCCGACGTTGCCCGTGACCTCGGCGTCAGCTATGTGCTGGAAGGGCAGGTGCGGCGGCTGGGGGACAAGGTCCGGCTGTCCCTGGAACTCACAAACGGACAGACAGGAATTGCCGTCTGGACCGACCGGATTACGCGGCAGTTCGCCGACCTGTTCGAGTTGCTTGATACCATGACAAAGCAGATCGCCGCCACCATCCTCGGCCGGGTGGAGGCAGACGCGATTGAAACGGCCCGGCGCAAGCCGCCGGAGAATATGAAGGGGTATGATTTCATGCTGCGGGGGCTGGATATGCACCGCATCGGCGGCATTACCTATGAAGCCTCGCGGGAGGCGGTCCGGTGGTTTGACAAGGCGATCGAGGAAGACCCGACCTACGGGCCGGCCTATGCCTGGCGGATCTGCGCTTCCTCCTGGCTGCCGGAATTCGATCTCGCCAAGGAGAGGCATTATATCGAGAAGGCGCTGGAACTGGATGCCAACAATCCCGAGGCGCAGCGGATCATGGGAACGGTCCATATGATGGAGGGAAATTTCGAGGCCGCGAAATATCATCATGAGCGGGCCATGGCGCTGAGCCCGTCGGATGCTTACCTCCTTGCCCGGTCGGCGGCCTTTTATTCGTTTAACGGGGAACCGGATAAGGCGCTGAAACTGCTGGAAAAGGCCGAGGATCTGGACGGCCTGCTGCCGGTCTGGTGCGTCGAGGAGCGCGGGATCGCCTATTTCTGCGCCGGCCAGTTCGAGCAGGCGGTGCAGGCGTTGACGGAACTCCCCTCGCAAACCTCGCGCAGCCGCTTGTATCATTGTGCGGCGCTGATCGCGCTCGGACGGCAGGCGGACGCCAAGGTCGTGATGCAGAAGGCGCTGGCGGTGAACAAGGACCTGACGGCCGCTGAATTCTTTTTCAAGGAAACATGGCGGGACATGGCGTTTCGCCGCAAGCTGCGCCATGACCTGATCGCGGCGGGCCTGCCGAAATAGCGCCGAAGTCGCGCCGAAACCGCGGCGAACTGCGGCAGTTTCCATGCTGCGCCGCAATATATTTCTTTGCATTCCGGCGCTTCTGCCCTATGGTGCGGCCAAATATTCAGAAATTTCGAACTTGGAAGTTTATCACGTGATCAAGCCAACGCTTGCCGCCGTTGCTGGCCTATTGTCTACCGGACGCAAACACGCCGATCCAATCCGCTTTACACCCGCCCGCATTAAGACGGAACTCCTGTCGGGCCTGACTGTGGCCTTGGCCCTGGTGCCCGAAGCAGTCGCCTTCGCCTTTGTTGCGGGTGTGCATCCGCTGGTCGGGCTATATGCGGCCTTTATTGTCGGGCTGATAACGGCGCTGATCGGTGGCCGCCCGGGAATGATTTCCGGGGCGACCGGGGCGCTGGCCGTGGTTCTTGTGTCCCTTGTCGCGCTGCATGGGGTGGAGTATCTGTTCGCCACCGTTGTGCTGATGGGGATATTGCAGATTCTCGCCGGCGTGTTCCGGCTTGGGAAATTTATCCGACTGGTGCCGCATCCGGTGATGCTGGGCTTCGTGAATGGCCTCGCCATCGTGATTTTCATGGCGCAGCTTACCCAGTTTAAAATGACGGATGCCTCCGGCGCCCTGGTCTGGATGAGCGGCACACCGCTGGTGACCATGCTCGGCCTCGTTGCGGCGACCATGGCGATCATCTGGCTGATGCCGAAGATTACGAAAGCCGTGCCCGCACCACTTGCCGGCATTGCGATTGTCGCGGCAATCGTGATTGCCTTTGGTGTCGATGTGCCGCGCGTTGGTGATCTCGCCTCCATTAAGGGCGGCCTGCCGGACTTTCACATTCCGATGGTCCCGATCAATCTGGAAACCCTGAAGATCATCTTTCCTTTCGCCCTGATCCTCGCCGCGATTGGCCTGATCGAGAGCCTGCTGACCCTCAATCTTGTTGGTGAGATTACCGAGCAGAGCGGCGGCGCGTCGCAGGAATGTGTGGCGCAGGGCCTCGCCAATACGGTCACCGGCTTTTTCGGCGGCATGGGGGGCTGCGCCATGATTGGCCAGTCGATGATTAATATGAAGTCGGGCGGACGGACGCGGATCTCGGGCATTTCCGCCGCGCTCTTCCTGCTGGTTTTTATCCTTTTTGCCTCCCCGCTGATCGAGCAGATCCCGCTCGCCGCGCTGGTCGGGGTGATGTTCATGGTCGTGATCGGCACCTTCGCCTGGCAGAGCCTCCGCATCATGCGGATTATCCCGCTGTCCGATACGCTGGTCATCATCCTGGTGACGGCGGTAACGGTGCTAAGCGACCTTGCCGTGGCGGTTGTCGTCGGCGTTATTGTCTCTGCGCTTGTCTATGCGTGGAACAATGCGCGGCGTATTCATGCGAATACGGAAATCCTCGCCGATGGCTCGAAGGTCTACAAGATCGAGGGGCCGCTGTTCTTCGGTTCCACCGATGGCTTCGCGGAGATTTTCGATGTGAAGGGCGACCCTGATCTTGTCATTGTTGATTTTATCAACAGCCGCGTCGTTGACCAGTCCGCCTTGCAGGCGATCGAGGTGCTGGCGTCCAAATACAACGCGCTCGGCAAGCATGTCCAGCTTCGCCATCTGTCGCGGGACTGCCACCGGCTTTTGAACCGGGCCGGACAGTTGATGGTCGATTCTGATGACGATCCGACTTATGGCGTCGCCGTCAATTATTCGGTCAAGACCGGGATTTTGAGCGGCGGCCACTAGGCGCATAACAACCGTCTTGCCTTTGGCGGGAGAGGTCCTATTGTTGGCGGATCAATTCTGGCAACAATCGGGACATAACAATGCTGAATGAAAAAGTCATCCTGATCACCGACGCCCTGCATTTCCTTGGAAAAACCGGGTCGCGCGTCATGATAGCCGAGGGGGCGACCGTCTACGCCCATGACAACGCCTTTACCGATGCGACGGCGCGCGAAAAATTTGCCGCCGAGATTCCGGGCGTCAAACCACTCGCCGCGCAGGACCCGACCGCAATCGTCGATCAGGTCATCGCCGCGGAAGGGCGGATCGATGTGATGATCAACAATGACGCCTTTCCCGCTCTCAAGGCCGCGATTGACGAGGTGGATCTCGGCGATTTGCGCAACACGCTGGAGGCGCTGGTGGTGCGCGGCTTTCATTTTGCGAAGGAAGTTGCAAAGCACATGAAGAAAGCGGGGCAGGGCAAGATCCTGTTTATTTCCTCCGCCGCGCCGAAGAACGGCATTCCCAACTACTCCATGTATGTGGCGGCTCGCGGCGGCGCCAATGCGCTGGCCCAGACGCTGGCCAAGGAGCTGGGGCGTTATAATATCCAGGTCAATGCGCTGGCGCCGAATTTCATCGAGAGCCCGGATTATTTCCCGAAGGAATTGCTGGAGAATGAGGCCGCGTTCAAGAAGATCACCTCGCAGATTCCGCTTGGCCGTCTCGGCACACAGGAAGAGGCGGGCGACTATCTGCTGTTCCTCGTCTCCGACAAGTCGAACTACATCACCGGACAGGTGCTTTACTTCGCCGGTGGCTGGGCGGTTTAGGCGTCAGGCTTTTGGTTTCTGGTTGAGGGGCAGGAGACGGGTCACATGCCCCATCTTGCGCCCTTCGCGGGCTTCCTTCTTGCCATAGAGATGGAGGTTGTTTTCCGGGTCTTCGAGCAGGGCGCCCCAGCGTTGCACATCGTCCCCGATCAGGTTGGTCATCACCGCGTTTGAATGATGCGCGGGATCACCAAGGGGCAGGCCGCAGACGGCGCGGATAATCTGGCGGAACTGGCTCGTCGCGCATCCCTCGATGGTCCAGTGGCCGGAGTTATGGGGACGCGGCGCGAGTTCATTGACGACAATCTGGTTATCCTGTGAGATGAACATCTCGACCGCAATCATCCCGACAAGATCGATTTTTATGGCAATTTTCTCGGCGATCTCAATTGCCTTCTCGGTCAGCCAGTCCGGAATATCGGCGGGCGCGAGCGTGATGTCGAGGATATGGTTCTTGTGGCGGTTCTCGACCGGGCAGAAGGCGGCGGTCTTTCCAAGTGCATTGCGCGCGATGATCACGGAAATTTCCATCTTGAAGTTTACCAGCCCTTCAAGGATCGAGGGGGTGTTCTTCATCCCGGCCCATACATCATCAAGATCGCTGGATTCCGTAATCTTCACTTGTCCCTTGCCGTCATAGCCGAGCCGCCGGGTCTTCAGGATTGCGGGCGTCTTGATCTGCCGGATAGCCTGGATCAGCTCGTCCATGGATTCCACATTGGCGAAAATCGCCGTCTCGATCCCGAGGTTGTTGATGAAGCTTTTCTCGAACAATCTGTCCTGGGTGATTTCCAGCACCTTCGCGCCGGGCCGGACAGGGACAATGTCGTTGAGGAAGCGAACCGTGTCAGTCGGGATGTTCTCAAATTCCAGCGTGACCACGTCTACGGTTTCGGCGAACGCCTTGAGCGCGTCCTTGTCGCTATAGCTGGCGACAGTGGAGCGATGGCTCACCTGCGCGGCAGGGCTGTTTTCCTCAGGGCCAAAAATATGGACGAAATAGCCCATCTCCGCGGCGGCGATAGCCATCATCCGGCCAAGCTGACCGTCTCCCAGAATACCGATATGTCCGCCGGGTGAAATTGTTGTCATGAAGGGGGTTGCCTTTATTTGGGGTCAAGCGCGACGGCGTCGGTCTGCCGCATGCGCCATTCATTGATGGCCGTTGCATAGGTGCTGTTCTGAAGAGCAAGGATCTGTCCCGCAAGGAGCGCTGCGTTGATCGCGCCGGCCTTTCCGATGGCGAGGGTGCCGACGGGGACGCCGCCCGGCATCTGGACAATGGAAAGCAGGCTGTCCATGCCTTTGAGGGACTTGCTTTCTACCGGCACGCCGAGAACGGGCAGGCTCGTCAGGGCCGCGGCCATGCCGGGAAGATGTGCAGCGCCGCCCGCGCCGGCGATGATCACCTTCAGCCCGCGCGCCGCCGCATGGGTAGCATATTCATAAAGACGATCCGGTGTCCGGTGCGCCGATACAATCTTGGACTCGAATGGAATTCCCAGTGTTTCCAGCGTATCTGCGGCATTCTTCATGATCTCCCAGTCAGACTGGCTACCCATGATAATTCCGACATCTGCATCCCGATTAGTCATTAATGCGGTTCCCTGTTGTGCCCCTTGCGATTTGAAGCAGGAGATTATAGGCATGCGGTCAAAAGACGCAAGTGAAGCTTGCGCCTTTGCCATGCGACAGGCTTAATTACAGCGACACTGTGTAAATCTTTGAGTTTTCGTACAAATTATAATAAACTTGTAGCTATAAATATAATTTGCCGGGGACAAGGGGCATTTCATGAAAATCGGACCAAGCGGCCAAAACCGATCTGTGGCGGAAAGCAGCAGAAAATCCGAGAAGGCGCGCGCAAGTGCAATAAGCCGTTACAGTGCCCCCCGGCAGATCGATGACAGCGCCTCCGTCCTTGGTATTCCGGAGACAGAGCTCACCCCGCGGGTGCGGGACGCTATTTTCACGCTGATGTCGGAGGTTGATACCCTGCGCCAGAATATCAAGGACCTGACCCGTCGCCTGAATGAGACGGAACAGATTGCCGATCAGGATCCGCTGCTGCCGATCTATAACCGCCGCGCCTTTGTTCGTGAACTGACCCGCGTGCAGGCTTCTGTCGAGCGATACCAGACGGAGGCAAGCCTCGTCTATCTCGACCTTAACCATTTTAAGTCGATCAATGATGATCTTGGCCATGAGGCCGGGGACTATGTGCTGGCCCAAGTGGCGATGCGACTGAAGGAATGCGTGCGTGACACCGATATTGTCGGGCGTCTCGGCGGTGATGAGTTCGGCCTGATCCTGTCCCGCACCAAGCCGGAAGATGCGCGTAACCTGATCGACCGACTGCCGCAGCTGTTTGCGGAAAAACCGATTATCTGGAAAGGGGCCGCGCTGGAGACCTCGCTGGCCTCCGGCGTTGTGTCCATCCATGCGGGGCAGAACCCGGAAAAGACCCTGAGTGCCGCCGATACTGAAATGTATAAGAGAAAACAGCAGGCAAGCCGACCGGAAGCCTGAATGGCGCGCAGCTTTTAATCAGGCGATTATATCCGGCAGCATCATATTCTGTGTTGCGTAGATTTGGTCCTTCAGGATCAGCTTCCGCTTTTTCAACCGTTGCAGTTGCAGCGAGTTGTAATTGCCGGTTTCGATCAGCGCGTCAATTGCCCGGTCGAGATCACCATGCTCGGTTTTCAACTGTTCCAGCCTTGCGCGAAGCATTTCCTGCTCGTCAATTTCCGCCATAATAAAAAGGCACTCCGACAACTATTTTCCAATGAAGCGACAGCTATGCTACCCTAACGCGGGTAACGACTTAGTAGCGTGTAAATATTAGCAGTTTTTCCCGCGAAAGCCTAGGGTCAGGGGCCGGAAAGGGAATATTTTTCTGGTAAGGGGACGTAGTTCAAGATGGCGATATATTCCTCTGCCGTGTTTCCGCCCAGCCAGCTCTGGGATTACGCGGTAAAGCTCTATAATAACCGCGACGTTGCGGCCGCCTGCATCCGACTTCAGGACCGGCGAGGGGTGGATGTGAACATGCTGCTCTTTTGTCTCTGGGCGGCGGCGAGTGGTCGGGGCCATCTCTCACCAGAGGAGCTGGAGGCCGGAATCGAGGCGGGCGCACGCTGGCAGGCCGAGGTGGTGGTGCCCCTTCGTCATGTCCGTCGCCACCTCAAGGGGCCGACTGCCCCGGCCGAAAATCGTCTTTCGGCAGAACTGGGCCGCGGCGTATCGGAAAGCGAGCTTTTCGCAGAGCATATAGAAATCCAATTCCTGAATGAAATCCTGAAACGGCCGGCCACCGGTTCCTTCGGCATGGAGGAGCGGGGCCTCGCGGCGGCGGACAATCTTGCGGCTTATCTCCCCCAGGTTACAGAAGTTATCAATAAGGATGACCTGTCCGACCTGCTGCAGATCTGGCAGCAGGCTTTTCCCGGAGCCGACCCCCGCCTGACCGACCTGTTCGGACCCCATATATAGACGGATAATGGACGAAGAAGAATGAGACAGCTTGATATGCTCTTGAAAACCCTTTTTCCCATGATGTTCCTTGTCGTCCTCTCACTCGCTGCCCCGGCCAATGGGGCCAGTAAAGAAGACGACCTGCGCAATGCCCTGATCACGAACGGGCAGGCCTGTGCAAAGAAGGGCGATCAGATATGTGCAAATGCCTGCCAGTCGGCGTCCAAAAATATTGCCGATAAGGCCGGTGTGGACAATTGCTTCTGGCTCCACAAGAAAGCCGCGATGGGCGGCAGGCTCAAGCGCGGGGACCCCACGTTCGAAAAAATGCGGCACCAGAGCAATATTTGTACCGGCCACCGGGATGCCCCCTGTGCAAAGGCCTGCAATGCCGCGGCGGGCGATCCGGCGAATGCTCAGCTGGTCGCGCAATGCAACGGCGAATACCAGCGGGTTGTCGCGGCCCATCTGCCACCCAAACCCAAATCCAAGCCGGAGGCAAGCATGACCCTGGCGCAGCGCATCGCCCTGATGAACGACAAAGGCGCCTATTGCAAGGCGAAGGATAGCTATAGTCACGACGCCGGCACGCAACGGGCGATCATGAGGTGTAAGAGGGCTTGTCTCGACAAGAGGATCAATAACGCAAATAATTCCGATCAACTGCGGGAGAAGATGGTCAGTCAATGCGAGACAGCCTATTACAACGTCTACCGAAAACTCGGGAAATAGGGGAGAGCTACGCGCCGCCTTTCAGCCCCGTCCATTCCCGCGCGAGGTCATTTTCGATCCCCATCAGGTTGAGCAGATGGCCAGTGAACTGATCAATGATCTCGCCGGTCGTTTCGGGCTTTGTGTAGAAGGCGGGCATTGGCGGAGCGATGATTGCGCCCATCTCGGATAGCTGGGTGAGGGTGCGAAGATGCCCGGTATGAAACGGTGTTTCCCGCACGGCCAGAATAAGTTTACGCCGTTCTTTTAAGCAAACATCTGCGGCGCGGGTTAGCAGGCTCGAGGTCACGCCCGTCGCAATTTCCGACATGGACCGGATGGAGCAGGGCACGACAATCATCCCCATGGTCTGGAATGAACCCGATGCGATGGCCGCGCCGATGTCGGCGGATTTATGAGTGTGGGAGGCGAGGGACTTCACCTCCGAGACACTGAAATCCGTTTCCTGCGTGATGGTGATTTCCCCGGCCTTGCTGATCACCAGATGGGTCTCGACATTGAGATTCTGGCAAGCCTCAAGCAGGCGAATGCCAAGCGCAGCACCGGACGCCCCGCTTATGCCGATAGCAAGTCGTTGATTTTCCATCGTCATCCGATTTTCCGGCAAAATATTCCACTCCAAGGGTATTGAATCATGGCCAGCTTGTTCATAAATCTGTAATATAAAGTTGTCTACCGCTGGTCCGCCAGCGTCCTGTCTTTTTTACAGAGGAGATACACTATGAGCACTGCAGATCATGTTGCACAGCTGACCGAAAAACACCACCGCATCGAAGAAAAAATCGAAAATGAAATGGCCAGCCCGTCCGCAGATCATGTGCATATAAGTGAACTCAAGCGTAAAAAACTCAAGATTAAGGAGAAGATATCCTTACTCTCGGCGGAGGGAGAAGTTACTCATTAACGAAGGACTTACAGACCTTATCTAACCTCCTACAGGGGTACAAGCCAGCGCCGAAATTGGTTTCGGCGCTTTTTTGTGGGCGAACGCTATCGCTGCTCTGGCAGGGTGCGGCGGAGTTTAATTTTTTCCGGGAAAAGAGAGCGGGAAGGGTATCCAATGCCGGCCGATTGCGATAGAATTGCCACGGTTTAAAACAGGTGAATTAGGGATTTCCTGCGTAAAATCCTTTTTGGCGATTCGTCAAGCGTATAAATTTTCAAAATTTTTCCACAACCAGTTGACGCCCCGACAGCGTTTATACAATATGTAGTGGTTAATGTCGTGTTTGAGTAAGTGTTTCAGTCCGCTAACGATACTAAAAATGGCTCATTTTTGTAATTACCGGATAAACAACCAGCATACCGGGAAATTATTACACAAATAAGGCAAGTGGCGCGAAATATTATTATCAGGGCCGGCTCAGTCCGATTCTGGAGTGTACAAGAGATTAGAAGGGGTAAGAGGAATGCTGGATACGGTCGATATGTTGACGGATATCGTTCAGGTAAAAGATGGCGCACGGGTCCAGATTGACCATAGTCGCGACAAGTACCTGACAGAATTCGGCAAGGCGGTCCTGAAAGATCGCTATCTTCTGCCGGGGGAAAGTTTTCAGGACCTGTTTGGCCGGGTGGCGAGCGCCTATGGCGAAGGCGATTCCCATGCCCAGCGCATCTATGAGTATATCAGCAAGCTCTGGTTCATGCCGTCAACGCCGGTTTTGTCAAACGGCGGTTCAACCCGCGGGCTTCCCATTTCCTGCTTCCTCAACGAATCCAACGACAGCCTGAAGGGGATCGTCAACCTCTGGACGGAGAATGTCTGGTTGGCATCAAAGGGCGGCGGCATCGGCAGCTACTGGGGCAATTTGCGTTCCATCGGCGAAGGCGTCGGCGCGGTTGGCAAGACCTCTGGTGTGGTGCCCTTCATCCGCGTGATGGATAGCCTCACCCTCGCCATCAGCCAGGGATCGCTCCGTCGTGGGTCCGCGGCCGTGTATTTGCCCATCTCCCATCCGGAGATTGAGGAGTTTATCGAAATCCGTCGCCCGACTGGCGGCGACCCGAACCGCAAGACCCCGAACCTGCATCACGGCATCCTTGTCTCTGACGCTTTCATGCGTGCGGTTGAGGAAGATAGTGAATGGGCGCTGACCAGCCCGCATGACCAAGCGGTTGTCCGCACGGTGAGTGCGCGTAGCCTGTGGATCAGGATCCTGACGGCGCGGGTCGAGACCGGAGAGCCCTATATTATTTTCAATGACCGGGTGAATGCCCAGATGCCGGAGCATCACAAGCTCGCCGGGCTGGAAGTGAAAACCTCCAACCTCTGTGCGGAAATCACGCTCCCCACCGGGATTGATCATCTGGGCAAGGAACGCACGGCGGTCTGCTGCCTGTCTTCGCTCAACCTTGAGAAATATGACGAGTGGGAAGGGCAGGACGGCTTTATCGAGGATGTCATGCTGTTCCTCGATAACGTTTTGCAGGACTTCATCGACCGTGCACCGGACGAGATGGAGCGGGCGAAATACGCTGCCGCGCGGGAACGCAGTGTCGGCCTCGGCGTGATGGGCTTCCATTCATTTTTACAGGCCAAGCGCGTGCCGCTGGAATCTGTCATGGCGAAGGTCTGGAACAACAAGATCTTCACCCATATCCAGAAGGGCGTCGATGCAGCGTCGAAATCCCTCGCCGAATTGCGGGGCGCCTGCCCGGATGCGGCGGATTACGGCTTTAACGAGCGGTTTTCGAACAAGACGGCGATTGCCCCGACGGCCTCCATCTCCATCATCTGCGGCGGCGCGAGCCCGGGAATCGAGCCGGCGGCCGCCAACAGCTACACCCACAAGACCCTCTCGGGCAGCTTCAACGTGCGCAACCCGCATCTGAAGGCACTGCTCAAAGAGAAGGGACAGGATAACGAGGACGTCTGGAGTTCCATCACCGTGCATGAAGGCTCCGTCCAGCATCTTGATTTCCTTGATGATCATGAGAAGGACGTGTTCAAGACTGCGTTCGAGCTGGATCAGCGCTGGATTATCGAGCTGGCCGCCGACCGCACGCCGATGATCGACCAGTCGCAGTCCGTCAACATCTTCCTGCCGGCCGACGTGCATAAGCGCGACCTGCACCAGATTCATTTCCTGGCGTGGAAGCAGGGGGTCAAAAGCCTCTATTACTGCCGCTCCAAATCCATGCAGCGTGCGGAAGTCGTGTCGACGAAGGAGGAACTGCCAGCGGAACTGCGTGAGCTTGCCGCGAGCCTGGCCCCCGCTGTCGCCAAGGCCGTGGAGGCCGCCGGCGAGACCACCGATTACGAAGAATGCCTCGCCTGCCAGTAGGGCGGGGTGTCCCCACAACCGATTACGTGAAGAATTGAAGCAGACATGTCCCTCCTTGATGCCAAGCCGGTCTACAAGCCCTTTTCCTATCCCTGGTGCTATGATGCCTGGCTGAAACAGCAGCAGATTCACTGGCTGCCGGAGGAAGTGCCGCTCGCCGATGACGTGAAGGACTGGCATAACACCCTGTCGGAGTCGGAACGCCATCTGCTGACGCAGATTTTCCGCTTCTTCACCCAGTCGGATATCGAGGTCAACAACTGCTACATGCGCCATTACAGCCGCGTGTTCAAGCCGACCGAGGTGCAGATGATGCTCGCCGCCTTCTCCAATATGGAGACGGTGCATATCGCCGCCTATTCGCATCTGCTCGACACCATCGGCATGCCCGAGACCGAGTATTCCGCCTTCCTCCACTATAAGGAGATGAAGGACAAATACGACTATATGCAGCAGTTCAATGTCGAGAACAAGTCGGAGATCGCGAAGACCCTCGCCGTGTTTGGCGCCTTTACCGAGGGGCTACAGCTGTTCGCCAGCTTCGCCATCCTGCTCAACTTCCCGCGCACCGGCAAGATGAAGGGCATGGGGCAGATTGTTACCTGGTCAGTCCGCGACGAGAGCCTGCATTGCGCCTCGATCGTCAAGCTGTTCAAGACCTTTATCGACGAGAACCCGGAAATCTGGACGAAGGAATTCTGCGAGGAGCTCTATGCGACCTGCCGCGAGATCGTCGTCCATGAGGACGCCTTCATCGACCTCGCCTTCAGCGCCGGCGATATCGAGGGGCTGACCGCCGCCGAGATCAAGGGCTATATCCGCTATATCGCCGATCGCCGCCTGATCCAGCTTGGCCTCGATGAAATCTACCATATCGAGAAAAACCCGCTCCCCTGGCTCGACGCCATCCTCAACGCGGTGGAGCATACCAACTTCTTCGAGAACCGCGCCACGGAGTATTCGAAAGCCGCGACAAAGGGGACGTGGGACGAGGCGTTTGCTTGAGGGGCTAGTCGTCTAAATAGGGCCAGTTAGTTATTTCGAGCTTTTTCAAAAAGCTTCTGTATGCCCCGTGACTAGCAGGATCTTTACTGTCTGCGGTTGACCAACTTCTAAATTGGAACTTTTTAGATATTTTTTTGTCTATTTCTTTGGCTTTTTCATCTTCGCCGTTGCTCATTAAGACGTCAAGTTGGGCGATTTGTTCTTCGTACTCATTTACGTCAAATCTATAGTTGGCGTTGAGTAAAGTATCTCTACTTCCAAAAATTAAATTTAATTTTTGTTTAGGCCCTAAATAAGGAACGGAAGAGAAATCTGCACCCATAATTGAGATTCCCCTATAATCAGCCACATTAATTGATGGTATCCATGCGCCAGGTTTCGTTATAGGTCTATTTATCATGGCTCCGTCAAACCTAGTCGCCCATAGCTTGGAGTTAAAGAATTCGGAATAATTTAGCAATGTACTAAAGAATAAAGTTCCTGAAAGATTGCTATCGCTGAAATTCCCATTCTCAATTTTACAAAAACTTATATTTGCAGCGGAGAAGTCTCCTTTAGAAAAATCAATATGGGATAAATTGCTTCCCCTTAAGTCAAGTCTGAATTTCTTACTTTCTTCTAACTTTAGCTGTTTTTTCTCGCGCCTTCCAATCACGGTGATTGCTGCCTGAATATCAACTCTAGGTTTTTTAATGTCGGATAGTGATTCGGATGGTTCGAAATTATCCAATGGAGAGTTTTCTCTGATGTAAGCGCAAAGGATTTCCATAATTTGCAGGTGATCCCGTAAACTATCTTTTGCGATACGCTCTAGCGCATAGATTGCGCCAATACGAACCTCTAGGTTTGGAACCGTGCGTTCAAATGCCTTCTTATCAAATTTTTGCTCTACAAAGGCGGGGCCGCTGGCTAGTTCTTCATTTGGGAGTGGAATTTCAAAGTTTTCTTTGACAGTTTTTTCCGCCCCGAGTCCTTCGACGGCTTTATTAATTCGATCTGTAATTTGGCTTTGTTCGGCGACATTGACCTGTTTTTGGGCAACGATTGACCTCCATACAATGAAGGGGAGGCCAACAAGTGCGGCCAAAACCAGACCGACATTTCGTATCGCTTGACTGGTTGGTTCATCCATGAATGGGCCTGTTCCGAAGAACGACAGCAGTATGGAAATCAATCCAGCGAAGAAAATCAATACCGATAGAAAGGCGACGACAAATAAGCTTCCAGATACTATACCGCCTAAGCCTCTCGCTTTTGAAAAATCGGGCTCTCGATTAATATGCAGCCAATCCAGTAATGTCGGTTTTTCGTCGCTCAATTGGGTTCCCCCTAACCACGCAGGCAATAATATTATCGAATATATCCGCGAATTTGGTGTGCTGCCAAAATAAATTTTCGGCTAAGGGTATCCCCCTCAACCACACTCCTCAAAAACCCACGCCCACCTCGCCCCTGCAAGTCCGCCGTCTTTTGTCTTGGGCTTTGGCGCGCGCGTCGCTAGACTGCTCTGATCGAGGGTGAGGCGCGGGGTGCGGGATGGACAAGAAGACATACAAGAAGGAGCTCTATAAGCTGCAGGTCGAGCTGGTGAAGCTGCAGCGGCATATCATTTCCCATGATCTGAAAATCCTGATCATTTTCGAGGGGCGGGACGCCGCCGGCAAGGATGGCACGATCAAGCGCATCACCGAGCATCTCTCCCCGCGGGAGACGCGCGTCGTCGCGCTCGGCAAGCCGTCGGACCGGGAGCAGGCGAGCTGGTATTTCCAGCGCTATACGGCGCATCTGCCCGCGGCGCAGGAAATGACCCTCTTTAACCGGAGCTGGTACAACCGCGCCGGGGTGGAGCGGGTGATGGGCTTCTCCACCGATACGGAATATGAGGCCTTTATGGGCTCCGTCCTTCCGTTCGAGCATCTGCTGGTGAAAAGCGGGGTGCAGCTTCTGAAATATTATCTCGATATCTCCAAGCCGGAGCAGATCGAGCGGCTGGAGGATCGGCGGCGGAACCCGCTCAAAACCTGGAAGATCAGCCCCATCGATGCCGTCGCGATTGAAAAATGGGATGAGTATAGCGCCGCCCGCAACGAGATGCTGAGGCGCACCCATAACCCGGTGACACCCTGGCATGTGGTCCGCGCGGACAGCAAGAAGCGCGCGCGCATCAATGTCATCCGCCATATCATGGCCCATGTCGACTACCCGGAGAAAGACCTCGACTGCACCCATCCCGACCCGGAGGTTATCTCCGCGTTTGACGAAAAGCAGCTGACAAGCGGCGCTATCGCTCCGTAAGCTTTCCGGTTCGTGGTATCAGGCTGCGACGCTGCCTATTTGGGCTGTTTGCGGTTGATGTTCAGCGAGACCTTGCCGGCGTTGGAATCAGCAGTGGCCAGAACCTTGGCCTTCACCTGTTTCGGTTTCTTGATTTCCTTGTTTCCGCGCTTGTTGTTACCTTTGGACATCTGATTTCCCTTTCAAGAGAAGCTGGTCGCTATTTACACGGATAATTTTTGCCGACTTCGGACGGGTGTTACGGCGTCCTGTCCGGCTTCTTGTCGCCTCAATCCGGGAAGGGCGACAAAATCGAGTGAGAGTATGGCTGCGCGCCGTTGCTGCCGCGAGATGTCACCCCGCTTTCAGGGGGGCACCGCCGTATCGTCCGGAGGGCAGCCAATTTCACAAGCGTATTATATCACATTTTTGGATAATAAACTGGATATTTCGCGGGTGGTTAGGGCGGGTTGCGTTATTTATTGAAGAGAAGCTTTGTCGGGTCGCTCATCATCTGGAGCTTCCTATTGGCGACGCGGCCAGCCTCATCCTCTGAATAGATGTCCTGAAGCCGGTCGAGGAAATACATGTTTATGGGCAGCTTGTTCTTCACCACGACCGAGCCGCGGACCGTGAAGTCGAAATAGGGGGCGATCTGGTGGTGGACCCGCTCCGAGACATTTATTTTTTCGGGCTCGCTGTGTGCCTCCAGTCGCGCCGCCACATTGACCGCATCGCCCCAGATGTCATAGGTGAAACGCTTTCGCCCGACAAGGCCCGCAATAACCGGCCCGCTGTGGATACCGATGCGGAACTCAAAATAGGGTAGCCTCAACTTCTGCCGTTCCGCCTTCTTTTTCGCCGCCACATCCTGCATGGCCAGCGCGGCAAGGCAGGCCTTTAACGTATGGAGCCGGTCGCTACTTGGCACGCCCGCGGCGGCCATATAGGCATCGCCAATGGTCTTGATTTTCTCAAGGTTGAATTGCTCCATAATGTCGTCGAAGGCGGCGAAATAGGAGTTGAGCATCCCGATCAGCGTGGCCGGTTCTGCCTTTTCCGTCAGGCTGGTAAATCCGACAACATCGGCGAACAGGACCGTTGCATCGTTGAAAAACCGCGGGGCCACCTTGTTGGATTCCAGAAGTTCATGGGCGATGGACTCCGGCAGGATCGTCGTCAGCAGGTTATCGGCCCGCGCCTTTTCTTTCTCCAGCGCGGCATGGGTAACGTCCAGTGCCCGCATGGTCTCGTCCAACTCGATAATCCGGCGGCGGTATTCCAGCTGGGCCATGGTTTGGTGCGCGAGGCGGCGGATTGCCTCCTGGCATTCAAAGGTCAGTTCGCGGGGCTTGAAATCCATGACGCAGATGGTACCGATGGCGAAACCGTCCGGAGTCACCAGCGGCATAGCGCAATAAAAGCCGAGGAAAGGATCGCCGACCACAAAGGGAAAATCCTTGTAATAGTCGTCCTGCTTGAGATCCGGGACGAGCACCAGCTCGGAGCCGCAGACAGTGACCGAGCAAAAGGCAATCTCCCGCGGGCAGCCCTCAAAATCGGCGGGCAGCCCGTATTTCGACTTGAACCAGAAGCGGTCGTCCTCAATGAAGCTGACATAGGCGACGGGGCAATCGCAGATCTGCGCGGCGAGCTGGCAGATATCCTCGAACGCGGCCTCCACGGGCGTATCCATGATACGATAGGAGCGCAGGGCCTCGTTACGTTCGACTTCGTTTTCCGGTACCGGATAGGTCAAATCAGAGCCTCTCGCTTATCAGAGGGCGGGCAATCGGACGGCGGCGCTTATTGCTTGGTGACGTCGTTCTTCATGCTGTACAGGATGAAGAGTACCTCTTCCTTCTCCCGCTGGCCAACATTGTTTTTCTCGAGCGCGTCCAGCGCATCGTCGAGGACGGCTATAAATTCCGCATTGCTGATGTTCATGCCCTTATGGACAGAGACCATGTCCGGGCCGGTGTAGTTATTTGGCCCGCCGGTTCCCATGATGAAGAAATCAGACGCAGACCGCTTTGCCTTCGCCACATCGGTTTCGACAAACCGCTTCGCGATTTCCGGGTTATTGATATGATTGTCGACCAGCACGTCCACGATTTTTTCTATTTTCTCAGTGCCGCCCAGCCGTTCGTATAGTGATGCGCCCATAGATCAACTCCTCATTTTCTGATTGCGTATTAGGAAAGTCTATTGCAAGCTCAGAAAGCCGTCTAGTTCAGAAACTGAACCTTAATGGACGTGCGGGGAATGTTTGGCGCGGCGGGGGTGTCCGCCATTGACGGGAGGTAGACATTATGCAGGCAAGCTACAAGCAATTCTGCCCGGTCGCCATGGCGGCGGAAATACTCGGCACCCGCTGGACAATCGTCCTGTTGCGGGAATTGATTGCGGGGTCCACCCGCTTCAATGACCTGCGGCGTGGTGTGCCGCGCATGTCGACGGCGCTGCTCTCGCAACGATTGAAGGATCTGGAGGGCGCAGGGATTATCGAGAAATTCCCTTTCGAAGCTGACCGCAGCACCCATGAATATCGCCTGACGGACGCGGGGCGTGACTTGCAGACGGTGATCGAAAGCATCGGTATCTGGGGGCAGCGATGGGTCAGCACCGACCTGTCGCTCGACAATCTCGATCCGAACCTGCTGATGTGGGATATGCGGCGCAATCTCAACCCGACACCGTTGCCGTCCGTCCGCAATGTGTTCGAGTTTCAATACACGGACCTGCCCACGTCACAGCAATATTGGTGGGTGATCGTGGATCCGGGTGGCGAGGTGGATATCTGCTCTGTTGATCCGGGCTTCGAGGTGGAGCTTTACGTCAAGACTACATTGCGGACCATGACCTCGATCTGGATGGGCCTGTCAACCGTGGCGGAGGAGAAGAAACGGAACAACCTTGAATTGGAGGGCAACAGCAGTCTTGCGAAAAACATGCAGATATGGCTCGGCCTCAGCCCCTTCGCAGTAGAGAAGAAACGGGTGTAAGAGCACGGGGTTAGACGCTTCGTGTCAGCCCGCCGTCAATACGGATATTCTGCCCCGTAATATAGGCCGCCACGTCGGAGGCGAGATAGCTCACCAAACCGGAGACTTCATCGGCTTTCCCGTAGCGTCCCATGGGGATACGAACTCGGCGATCCTCTGTCTCCGGCAGGCTGTCAATAAAGCCGGGGAGGATGTTATTCATCCGCACATTGTCACCCGCGAACTTGTCCGAGAACAGCTTGGTGAAAGAGGCGAGACCGGCCCGGAACACGCCCGACGTCGGGAAGAGGGGGTCGGGCTCGAACACCGCGAAGGTGGAGATATTGATGATCGTCCCGCCGCCCTGTTTCGCCATGATCGGGGCGACCATCCTTGCAGGCCGGATAACGTTGAGGAGATACACCTCCATCCCCTTGTGCCAGTCCTCATCGCTGATCTCCAGCACGTCGCCCTTCGGTCCATGCCCGGCGGAATTGACCAGCACATCGATGCGGCCCCATGTCTTCATCGCCAGATCGACCAGTTTCTGAAGATCTTCCTTTTCCAGATTTGAGCCGGTGAGGCCAACGCCACCAAGTTCCTCAGCGAGCGCTTCGCCCTTACCGGAGGAGGAGAGGATCGCGACCTTAAAGCCGTCGTCCGCGAGTTTCCGCGCCGCGTCCGCACCCATGCCGCTGCCGCCTGCGGTGATAAGAGCCACTTTTTCCGATGCCATTATCTTTCTCCCGGTTGATCATTTTCTCCACTATAGGCGGGCGCTCTATCTTTTCCATTTATTTCGGCTAAACTTGCGGTGAAAAGGAGAGCATAGCCGTGCAACGCCGCCTGAGCGCCATTCTCGCCGCCGATGTGGTGAATTATTCCCGCCTGATGGGCGCGGATCAAACCGGCACGCTCTCGGCGCTCCGGGCAATGCGGAGGGACCTGTTCGAACCCGCCGTCGCCAACCATCGCGGCCAGATCGTCAAGCGCATGGGCGATGGCTGGCTGGTCGAATTCGTCAGCGTCTCCGATGCGGTTGACTGCGCGATGCAGGTGCAGGAAGGGCTCGCGGACCATGATCTCCTGCGCCTCAGGATCGGCATCCATATCGGTGAGGTCATTTTCGAGGAGGAGGATATCTATGGCGACGGCGTTAATATCGCCGCGCGGCTCGAAGCGCTGGCCGAGCCCGGGGGGCTGCTGATTTCCGACAGTGCGCGGAACAGCCTCGATGGCAAGGCGGCGGCGGTCTTTTCGGACTGCGGGCCGCAATCGCTCAAGAATATCGCGCGGCCGGTTTCCGTCTGGCGCTGGTCGGTCGGCGGCGGCGCGCCCACGGGTGTCGTGGAACCTCTCGCGCTGCCCGAGAAACCCTCCATTGCGGTGCTGCCCTTCACCAATATGTCCGGCGATCCGGAACAGGACTATTTCGCCGACGGCATCACCGAGGATATCATCACCGAGCTTGCCCGCCTCCAGAGCCTGTTCGTAATCGCCCGCAACACCAGCTTCACCTTCAAGGGAGAAAGCCGCAATATTCAGGATGTCGCGCGGACGCTTGGCGTGCATTACGTGCTGGAGGGCAGTGTGCGCAAGGCGGGCAACCGTGTACGCGTGACCGGTCAGCTGATTGACGGCAAGAGCGGCGGCCATGCCTGGGCGGAGCGGTATGATCGCGATCTTGCCGACATCTTCGCGGTTCAGGACGATGTGACGGACAAGATCGTCAAGGCGCTGAAGGTCAGCCTTGTGGGTGCAGACGAACTGCCGGAGCGGGCGGAGACGGCGGCGCCCGAGGCTTATGACTGCGTTCTCCGTGGGCGCGAGCAGTACCGGCTCTTTACGAAAGAGGCGCTGGCCAATGCCCGCGCCCTTTACGAGCGGGCCACCGCCATTGATCCGGCCTATGCCGCGCCCTATGCCGGTCTTGCGGAGGTGTGCCTGCATGAATGGTTCCTTGGCGATGCGGCGGCAATTGACACGACATTCGAGCTGGCGCTGAAGGCGGCGAGCCTCAATCCCGACCTGCCGCTGGTCTATGAGGCGCTCGGCAATGCCTATCTGTTCACCGGCCGCCATGACGAGGCGATTGCGGCCTTCCTGCGCTGGATCGAGCTGGAACCGAACAGCGCCGAGGCCTTTGCCAACCTCGCCGGAGCCCATGTGTTCAACGGCGATCCGGAAAAGGTCCATGACCTGATCGCCAAGGCGTCGCGCCTCAATCCCGTCTATCCCTTCTATTATCCGCTGTATCGCGGCCAGGCCTATTTCGTCGCGGGCCGCTATGAGGAGGCGGCGGACTTCATCAAGCGGGCGGCGGATCTCAATCCGGCCTCGCCGCATCCGCCGATGTGCCTTGCCGCCAGTCTCGCCCTTCTGGGCCGGGAGGAGGAGGCGAAGGCCGCCGTCGCCGCGACCTATGCGATCATTCCGGACGCGCGCCTCGGCTCGGTTCAGAAGAACCTGCCGTTCCGGCGGCCGGACGATCTTGATCGCCTGCTCGGCGCGATGCGGCGCGCGGGATTTACCGACTGAAGGCTAGCGCTGCTGCCATCCCGGGGGAAATCCTCTCGCTTGCGCGGGCGGATGGTCAGTCGTCATGCCCGCCCCGGAGGGTAAGCCATTTCAGGTAAATACCGGCAACGAGGGAGATCAGGGTGATCACCATCAGCAGGGTGAGCAGCGGGATGGCCCCCGAAGTCTCGCTCACTAGGGTGCCGGTGAGAGCGGTCAGTGCGCCGCCACTGCCGACGGCCAGCGCGCCGATGAGCCCGACGGCGGATCCGGCAAGCTCCGGCCGGATTGACATGGCACCGGCATTGGCGTTTGGCACGGTCAGGCCATTTCCGGCGCCGATCAATATCAACGGTCCGAACAAGGTCAGGGCATTTCCCATATCGGCGAGGAAGAAGAGCAGGGCGCTAACCGCCCCGATTACCGCGATGACGCGTCCGGCGAGGATCAGGCTGGTCAACGACACGCGATGGGCGAGGCGGCTGGAAAGAAAGGTGCTGCAGGTAAAGCCGATGGTAATCGTCCCCATGTAGACCCCGAGCAGGGCCGGCGACAGGCCGAGCATGACCACCGCAATCAGGGGCACCCCGGCGATAAAGACGTAGAAGCCGCTGTTGGAAAAGGCCATGCAAACGGCATAAGCCCAGTAGCGCACGGATTTCAGCAGATACGGGTAGCTTCTGAACTGTTGGCGGAAATTCTCGCTGCGGCTCAGGTTGGTTTCTCTCAGGTCGAACCAGCAGAGGAACAGCGCCAGCACACCGAACAGGGTATAGGTGATGAAATTTGCGCGCCAGCCGAACAGCTCGTCCAGCACCCCGCCCAACATCGGGCCGAGCAGCGGCGCGACGGACATCGCCATGGTAATGAGGCTGATGCGGCTGGCCGCTTCCTTATGCTCGGACGTGTCGCGGATGACGGCCAGCGCAATGGCCCATCCGGCAATGATTGTTCCCTGCATAACCCGGAAAAGAAGAAAGACCCAGACATTCGTCGCGAGTGTACAGACAAAGGACGCCATCACGAAGATGACAAGCGCGACGAGCATGACAGGCCGCCGCCCGTACCGATCCGATAAGGGGCCGATGATCAGCATCAGCACCGCCGTGATCCCGAGATAGCCAGCGACCGCGAGAGTGAGGAGCGCATAGTCCGCGTCAAAATCCCGGGCCATATTGGCGAGGGACGGCACAAACATGTTAAGTGACAAGGTTGAGAGGGCCGTAAAAACAACCAGCGTGATCATCCGGGGGGGAGTGGCGGCAAGGGGCATGTTGTTCTCGTTACTATTCTGCATAAAAAAGCCCCCGAATTATCGGAGGCGCATGGGGAACGGTCTGGTATCCGCTACCTGCCCATGCGCAATTCCTTCACCACAAATACACGTGGCCTGATATGAGATTTCCATTCCATATGAGACAGGTTATGACCCTAGCACGATGCGGTCAAGCCTTTGCAAATCAACGTGTGCCGATCTGATCGAGGGAGACCTTGCGGTTAAAGAGCTTCTCGGCGGTTTTATAGGCGATCTGCTCGGCGGTTTCGCGGGGCAGCAGGCTCAGCCATTGCCGGTTAAGCGCGATCAGCTCCGAATAATTGTCCCACTGGCTGTTGACCCAGGTATCCGTGCCGACCATCAGCCGGTCGGAAAAGCGCATAATGATGCGCCGCCAGGCCGGATCGATTTTATCATCGGCGATAAGGATATCCCGCTCCCGGAAGGAGGTATCGGCATAAAGCGTCGGATAGGTCTCCATCACTTTCTCCACCACCTCTGCCGGTTCGCTCATCCCTGCATGAGCCCAGATGACAGTGAGGTCGGGTTCCAGCTCATACAGGAGATGCACCGGATCGGCCCCGGAATGGATATGGATGGGGATGGAGCGCGTTTTCGCCATCTGGGTCACTTTTTGAAGCAGCGGCCGATCGGTGGGGTCGAGATTATGGATATGAAACTCGCCGAGGCCCTCATGCGGATATTTCGCGAGGCGTTCTTCGAGATATTCCTCCATTCCGGGCGCTTTCGTCCAGTTGCTGGAACCAGCGGAACCGTGATAGGGGCGCAGCTCCGGCACGATGCGGTTCGGCGCGTACTCCCAGAGCTTGATTGTCCCCTCATCGGGGGTGGAGGAGACAAGACCCATGGCGACGCCGTTTCGGTCCATTAGCTCAATGACGCTTTTCACGGGGTAGGGGCCCCAGGCAGGCTCCTTATAATGGATATGGGCATCAAACAGCGGGACGTCCTTGATCGCCGCGCCAATCGGCGCATGATCGCCATCCGCCCCGGCGAGTGACGACGTGAATGTGAGCAGGGCTGCAAGAAGAAGGACGGGTCGGAAAAGGGTCATGCTACCTCCGGAAAGGGGAAATCCACAGTGAGCAGCATAGCATATTTTTGCAGCTATCCTCCGTTACTCTGCAACCATGTCGCCGGTGCCGCCAAGTTCGGCCGGAAAATCCCTGAGTTTCGGTAGGCCGTCCTTCATATGCAGCACCGTTTCCGCGTAATTCACATGGACGCCGGGCTCGAATTTCAGGTCTGGAATAGTTGCCGCATAGACATCGACCAGCCCCATTCCCGGATGATTGGTCATCACATGACCCCCGCAGAGCTTGCAGAACTGCCGCTCGCTGCTCGGGTTCTTGGTGTAGGTGCCAAGGTGGTCCGCGCCCTTGGTGACCTTGACGGCCTTGGGTTTCCAGAGGGTAAAAGCATTAACGGGGCCCGCCGACCAGGAGCGGCAGGAGCTGCAGTGACAATAGCCCATTCCTTCCGGCACGCCTGTCACTTTCACTTCGACAGAGCCGCAGAAACAAGTTCCGGTATAGGATCTTTCCATCAAAGTACCCTCCAATTTAAATAATTAGAATGTCCTAATTTATACCTCCTGCAGTGAAATAACAATCTCCATTGTTCGACAACTTTAGGGCAGGGTCGCTGCTATTTCTTTTTACTGCACTTGTCTTTCTTCCTGGATTTGCCGTCTTTCTTAGACTTTGCGTCTTTCTTAGCCTTCTTGCTCTTTTTCGGCTTGTCGGCCTTTCCGGACTTTTCGCTTTTTTTCGCCTTGGCGGGCTTGGCGTCCTTCTTTTTATCTTTCTTCTTGTCCTTTTTCTTGGTCTTCTTTGGCTTGTCGGCCGTGTCCGCTTTCTTGGTCTTTTCCGCCTTTTTTGCTTTTGCCTTGGCGGGTTTCGCGGCCGTGTCCGTATCCGTGTTCGCAGATGCGCCCTTGATCACGGTGACAGGGACGGCCGGTTTCGGGGCGGCTGTTTTCGGGACAGGTGCCTTGACCTGCGCCGCCGCGATATTGGAGACGGGCGTGGGTACAAGGGAGGCTTTCGCCGCGTTGATCAATACTTTCGCCCGCGCTTCGCCGATGCCCGGGACGGAGAGGAGATCGGCAACCTCGGCCTTGGCCAACTGCTCGGCGGTGGTAATTCCTTTATCGAGGAGGCCCGTGCCCGTCGTCGGGCCAACACCTTTAACGTCAAATACTGTCAGCATATTCGTTATCCTTTTCGCACGGATAAAAAGGCCGGCGCAAAGGCCGGCCTTAATGTGGGTTCAAACGGCGTCAGGCAGCTTTCTTGAGGGCTTTTTTCGCCTTCTTCAGCTTGCTTTCCTGTTTGACAATCTTCGCCTTGCGGCTTTTGATTTCTTTCTTCAGGTCCTTGATTTTCGCTTTCTTCGCCATGATACGTTTATCCTAGGTTATTGATTGGAAAATGCAGGGCAATCAGTCCGACGTAGCGTGTTGCTTCAGAAAGTCACGGATAAACCGCCGGACCTCGCGGGCGGCGCTGGTATCCAGTTCGTCACAGAGTTCGACAAACTGGTCCCGTTCCTTGCCCTTGATGCGAATGATCAACTGGCTGTCCTTCCGTTCCTTTTTCTTCGGCTTTTTGTCTGCTGCCATTGGTACATCTGCTCCTTACATGGCAATAAGTATATCGAACGCATATCGTATGTATATACATTTTATATGACAGTTTTATGACACCGGTCAAGGATCCCTGCGTTTGGGGCGAGCCGCTTACTTGTAGATTAATGTCCCGTCGTCAAGGTCGGCATTGGCCAGTGTTTCCTTGTCGACATAGTAATCCTGCGTATGAACCCAGGGGTCCTTGTCGCCCTGCTTGGGCATGATTTTCAGGGCGCGGGTAAGGTATCCGGCGTTGAAGTTCTCCGGATCGACGAAGGGCTTTTCGGGCATGTCCTTGTCCTCCTCGCGGAGCTGTGGAACCACCATGCGTGCGCCCTTCTGCGCCATATGTTTCATCAGGCGGCAGACAAAATCCGCCACCATGTCCGAGCGCATGGTCCAGCTGGTGCGGAGGTAGCCGAAGACCCAGGCCATGTTCGGGATGCCCGAGAACATGATCGCCCGGTGTGACCAGCAGTCGCCAAAATTGAGCGGCTTGCCGTCGATGGTGAAGGCGATATCGCCGAGCGCGCTCATATTGAAACCGGTTGCGGAAATGATGATATCGGCTTTTAGCTCCTTGCCCGACTTGAGCAATATGCCATCTTCCGTGAAATGATCGATCTGGTCGGTGACGACCGACGCCTTGCCATCGCGGATCGCCTGGAACAGGTCCCCATCCGGCACAAAGGCGAGCCGCTGCCGCCACGGGCGGTAGGTCGGCGTGAAATGCGGATCAACCGGCACGCTGTCGCCGAGATACTTCTTCGCACCCTTGATCAGATCCTCGCGCAGTTTCTCCGGCTCCTCAAAAGAACGTCGGGTGATTTCCTTCTGATCGAAAAGGACCTTGCGCCGCGCAATCTCATGTATCCATTCATCCGGCACGTCGAGTTCGCGCAGGGTTTCCGCCAGTTCGTCGCGGTTGGCGCGGGCGGAAAAATAGGTGGGGGAACGTTGCAGCATGGTGATATGCCCAGCGTCTTCCGCCATCGCGGGGATCAGGGTCGCTGCCGTCGCGCCGGAGCCAATGACGATCACCTTCTTGCCCCTATAGTCCAGATCCTCCGGCCATGTCTGCGGGTGGATAATCTCGCCCTTGAAATCCTTCTTGCCCGGATAGTCGGGCATGTACCCCTCGCTATGGCGGTAGTAGCCCTGGCACATCCAGAGGAAATTGCAGGCATAACGCCGTATATCGCCGCTTTCCTTATCCAGCACCTCCAGTGTCCAGCGTTTCTCCTCGCTGGACCAGACGGCGGTCTTCACCTCATGGGAAAAGCGGATATGGCGGCGCAGGTCATTTTCATCGAGGCTTTCATCGAGATAGCGGAGAATTTTGTCCGCCGCTGCAATGGGATCATCCTTCCAAGGCTTCCACTTGAAGCCGAAGGTGAAAAGGTCACTGTCCGAGCGGATACCCGGATATTTATGGGTCGCCCAGGTGCCGCCGAATGTGTCTTGTGTCTCCAGCACGGCAAAGCTTTTGTGCGGGCAGAATTTCTGAAGATGGTAGGCCGCGTCGATGCCCGAAATGCCAGCGCCAACAATCAGCACATCAAAGTAAAGGATTTCGCCCTTGGTTTCCTGGGCACTCTCGACCGCTGCATCCATGGTCACTCCTCCCTATCGCCTTCGGCGTTGTTCGTTATTAGCTAATAGAATAGCGAACTCAACCTGCTCCGCAATAGTCAATTGCGCGTGAGGGCTCTTATATGGGAATATAGGATGGGCATTTTGCCCTTATGGGGAGAAGGGGTCATGAACAGTTTTAATCTCGCAAATCCTGTTTTCGTCGCATATGCCATTGCGGCATCTCTCATGGTCCTTAAGATCATGGGGCAGGGATGGATGACCGTTTACAGAATGTCGAAAAGCGATTCCGGCCTCGTCAGCCCGGAAGACTTGCGTGTCGGCCCAATCAACAAGAACCCGCGGCCCGAGCAGCTGGATGTCAATGACTATGTGGACCGGTCGCGGCGAATGCATCGCAATGATCTTGAGAATATACCGGCGTTCCTGATTGCCGGCCTTCTGTTTGTCGCGGTAGACCCAAACCTGCTTTGGGCACAGATCCTGTTCTATGGTTTCGTGGTTGTGCGGTTACTGCACGCGGTTGCCTATGCCACGAAGCAGAGCCATGAGATGCGCGCGACTTTCTACAGCATTGGCAGCGTGATCGTGATCTATTTGGCGATTCATGTACTGGTAGTAATGATTTTCTAAGACAAGTTTCATCAAGTTGTCATTGCGAAGATCGCCTTAATTAGGGCAGTATAATTTTATCGAAGTTCCAAAGACTATTTACAGGGAGAAGATAAATGGCAGGCAAGTTCGAGCTTTACAAAGACAAGGGCGGGGAATTCCGCTTCCGGCTGAAAGCGGGCAATGGCGAAGCAGTCGGCGCCTCGGAAGGCTATAAGGCGAAGGCAAGCGCGGAAAACGGCATTGAATCCGTCAAGAAGAATGCCGCCGAAGAGGGCCGGTACGAATACAAGGAAGGCAAGAACGGCAAATGGTACTTCAACCTGAAAGCCTCGAACGGGCAGGTTATCCTGTCCAGTCAGGCCTATGCCGACGAAAGTGGCGCGAAAGCGGGTGCCAAGGCAGTTGGCCGGGCGGTAGATGGGGCCAAGACTGATGACCAGACGTAATTTTTACGCATAGAGCGCGAAAGGCCGGAGGAATATCCTCGCGGCCTTTCTTTTTGGAAAATTCTGGGAAAACAGATGACAGAGATGACAATCGAGGCGACAGGCCGCAGGGTGCAGGCGGTGGTCAGCAATATTTTCACCATCCGCGATGGCCGCGTTGCCGGGTATCAGGTTTTTCCCGACAGCGCCGCCTTTGCCATGGCGCTGGACCGGCTTGCTGTGGTAGAGCAGCACTAAACGACCCGTCCGAGTAAATTTTCTGGAGCGTATAAGATGGAATTGCCGGTTTTCTTGATCGTGCTGATGGCAGCGCTGCTGCACGCTTCATGGAACGCCTTTGTCAAGATGAACGGCGATCGCTTCCTGTTCATGGCGGTGATGATGGCGGGAAGCGCGGTGGTCGCCTTTGGCGCCACCATATTCCTGCCGCTGCCCGCGCCGGAAAGCTGGCCCTATATCGCGACGTCGGTCCTGCTTCATACCGGGTATCCGCTGTTTCTGCTGATGGCCTATAAATTTGGGGATTTGAGCCATGTCTATCCGCTCGCGCGCGGGTCCGCGCCGCTGATCGTCGCGTTGGTTTCGGTTCTCTATATCGGGGATGTGTTAAGCCATCAGGCCGTCATCGCCGTCCTGATCATGGCCTTTGGGATCATGAGCCTGTCGCTGACGCGCGGTGCGCAAAATCTCTGGAACCCCTGGGCCGTCTTCTTCGCGCTTGGGACCGGGCTGTTTATCGCGGCCTATACCCTGACCGACGGGATTGGTGCGCGCCTTGCCGGCAGCGCCCACAGCTATACCGCCTGGATGATGGGTCTGGAGGGGATTCCCTTTATCGCCTACGTCCTGATGACACGGAAATCGCAGGCCCTGCCGCAGATTGCCCGCGTCTGGAAAACCGCCACATTGATGGGCCTGATGAGCCTCGTCGCCTACTGGTCGGTGATCTGGGCGATGACAGTTGCGCCGATCGCTCTTGTCGCGGCGGTGCGGGAGACCAGCATCATTTTCGCGCTGCTGTTCGGGGTCTTCTTCCTGAAGGAACGGCTAAGCCTGATGAAGCTTGCCGCCACCTTCATGACCCTGTTCGGCGTGGTGTTGCTGAAGATAAACCGGAGCTGACCCGGCATGGAAAAGCCGGATAGATATCACTCTGTCCGGCTTTTTTAGGTCGCCACAACGGCATCATTACATATCTATGGCCTCGACGACCTCCACGGTTCCGCCATGATGGAGGATCGGGCAGCCTTTCGCGATCGCAAGGGCCGCGTCCATATCGGATGCCTTGACAAGGCTGTAGCCGGACAGGGGATTACTGCCGCCGTTATTCTCAACGCCGTTGGCGGTCACGGTCTTGGACATGCCGACAGGATTTCCCGGATCAACGAGATCCTTGCCATGCTTTTCCATCCAGGCACCCCAGGCGGCCATGGCCTTCGCGCCTTCTTCCTCAGTCTCGGGCTTTCCGCCGCCGTGATAGGCAAATACGAATTTTGGCATTTTCTCCTCCTTCTGTTGATAATAGTTAGCTCAAGAGTCGTTCCAGTTTGTTCAACGCCGATGTCCAGCCCTGCTCGTGGTTTGCGGCGCTTTCGTCATCGGGCAGGTCAGAATGAATCAGGCGGAACACCGCGCCGCCGGTGTCGCTCGGTTCGACTTCCAGCCGCACATGACTTTCATGGCCGCGCGAGTCATTTTCGTCATGCCAGCCCCAGGTAAGTTCGACAGAACGGGGCGGGTCAACCTTGATCACCTCGCCGGTGACCTTGTAACGGCCACCCTCCGCATTGACCATCACCGACATCCATTTGCCGGGCTTGGAAAAATCGAGATTATGTTCCGGCACGGTCATCCCCTCCGGTCCCCACCATTTCAGAATATTCTGCGGCTGGGTAAGGAAGGAGAAGACGGTTGCGGGATCTGCGGAAAAGGTTCGTTCCATTTTTAAGGTGCTCATTTCTTCCTCATTTCCTGATTAAGGGCCATTTCAAGCCGGTCGAGGCTCTTCTGCCAGAACTCGCGGTAGCTCATCGACCAGGACCCGATGGCCTGCACGGCTTCCGGACGAACAGAATAAAGCCGGCGCTGGGCATCGATGCGCTGTTCGACAACGCCCGCCTTGCGCAGAACTTTCAAATGCCGCGAGATGGCGGGGGCGGAAATCTGCCCCACGGACCGCAGCTCACCGGCGGGAAGCTCTCCCTCCTGCAGGAGTTTCTCGACAATGGCGAAGCGGGTGGCATCGCCGAGCGCGGCAAATGTACTTGATAAGTTGGACATGGCGTCTCTTTAATTTAACAATAATGTTAATTAACATATTAGAAAAACAAAAAGAGTCAACAGGAAGTTTGCCGACCGGAAAGGGCCGCGCTGTCAGGCAGGGGAGAGTTGTTCCTATTTCCCGTTTGTTTTCAGGCGGATGCGCATGGCGCGGCCTTTCGGTTGCTCGACATCGAAGGCGCCGGTCTTGCGGACAAGATCGCTCAGTTTTGGGACGCCATAGTTTCGGGAATCAAAGTCGGAGTTGAGGTTGAGGAGTTGGTTGCCCACATGGCCGAGCGCGAACCAGCCGTCATCGCTGTCAAGCTCGGCAATGGCCTTCTTGATCTGCTGGGTGGCCTTCGAGAGCTGCTCCAGCGATTTTTTCGGGGTGCCGCCGCCTTTCGGGCTTTCCTCGGCGACGCCGCGCAGGTTCTCCGTATAGATGAAGCGGCGGCAGGCCTGACGAAAGCTTTCCGGCGTTTTCTGTTCGCCAAAGCCATAGACGTCGGTTCCCTGTTCGCGGATGCGGGCGGCGAGGGCGGTGAAGTCGCTGTCCGAAGAGACCAGGCAGAAACCGTCGAAGCGGCCACTGTGGAGCAAGTCCATGGCATCGATCACCAGCGCGATGTCGGAGGCGTTCTTGCCCGTCGTATAGGCGAACTGCTGATGCGGCATGATGGCATGCTTGGACAGGATCTCGGCCCAGCTTTTCGAGCGAGGATGCGAAAAATCGCCGTAAATCCGCCGCACGCTGGCTTCGCCGATCTTGGCGATTTCCTCGAACAGGCCATCGGCGATCTTGGACGAGGCGTTATCGGCATCAATCAGGACAGCAAGGCGGGGGGAGCGGGTTTCGGACATCTTCAAACCTTTTTACATGAAGGGGATTTCTAATCCCGACAATGTCGCATGTCAGGGAAATATACAACCGGCTTCAAATAAAAAACGGCCGCCAGTGTAAACCGGCGACCGCTTTCCAGGAGCGAGGTAAATCAGGCGGCGAGGGCCTGTCTGGTCTTGACCGCATATTGCGCGATGCGTTCCCCGTAGAGCCGGGCGGTTTCCAGATCACCGGAGCGAGGGCCTTCTTCCGGGCTCGCGTCGGAGGGTGAAATCGCCAATGCCCCGGCAAAGCCTGCTGTCCAGTTCACATCGTCCGGGCCATGCTGTTTCTGGTTGGATGGAAGCAGGCCCGTTCCAACCCAGATCTGGCCATGCTGCTGCGACAGGGTGAAGAAGTAATTGATCGTTGAACCTTTATCACCGTTGACCGAAGCTGAATTGGTAAAGCCGCCCGCGATCTTGTCCTTCCAGACGGAGGCGTACCAGGGTTTCGAACTGGCGTCGGCGACTTTCTTGAACTGCCACGCAGGCCCGCCCATATATGTGGGGCTGCCGTAGATGATGGCGTCGGCGTCTTTAAGGACGTCCCACTCGGCATCGTTCAGTTCGCCGTTTTCAGAGATCTGAATGTCTGTGACGGTGGCGCTGTTGACGCGCGCGGCGCCTTCTTTGACGGCTTCGGCCTGCTTGGCGGTGTGGCCGTAGCCACTGAAGTAGAGAATTGCGATTTTGGTCATTTTGAAATCCTGTAGAATTGTAAACTCGAGTAAGAATTTTTGCGATAACTGGCACATAAAGGCTTTACTTTCTTTTTGCAAGTAGTTACCTTTTGGTAAGTATTGAGAAAAATCGGAGAAAATTTCGATGGCCCCAACACACAACCCCAATCAATGCCCGATGGAAAGCATTCTGGGCCAGATCATGGGCCCCTGGACGCCCTATATCCTGTGGCTGCTTTCCAATGAGGAGAGTTTGCGCTTTGGTCAGTTGTCGGCGCTTATCCCGGATATCTCGGCCAAGGTGCTGACGGACCGCTTGCGCAAGCTGGAAGCCTCCGGCCTTGTCCATCGTGATTATCAGCCAACCGTGCCGCCGACGGTTTATTATTCCCTGACAGAGCGGGGGGCAGAACTGCATGACGTATTGCAGGGTCTGAACAAGGTCGCGCTTCGCTGGGACGCGGAAGACAGGGAAAAGCAGGGTAAATCGGACTCAGAGGTAATTGCCGCCGAATAAAACGCGTGTTAGCCTGCCTCAAAACAATCGCCGCCGCAGGGTGCGAAAGATAAACAGGGGGACACAGATTATGGAACAGATCAATATCCAGTTCACGCTTTTTTCTGCCTTTTACTCGCCTTTGATTTCGACTATGTCCGGCGGTTTCCTGAAGGAAGAGGGGCTGGCGCCTAAATGGTCTGTCTCGGCGCCCGGCGCCACCGCGATTGATGCCTTGAAGGATGGCAGCGCCCATGTGGTGCAGTCGGCGCTCAGTCAGGGATTTAACGCGCTCGCCCGCGGGGAGACGCTGACAACCACCCACTTTGCGCAGATCAACGAGATGGACGGCTTCTTCCTGACCGCGCGGGAACCGGACCCGGATTTTAGCTGGAAAAAACTGGAAGGGGCGGAAGTTGTCCTCTTCGGCGGTGGTCAGCCGCTGGTGATGTTTAAATACGCCTGTTACAAGGCCGGGATAGACTATGACAAGATCAAGGTGATTAATGTCGGCGGCGCAGCGGCCATGGACAAGGCCTTCCGGGAAGGACAAGGCCAATATGTGCAACAACAGGGCCCGTTCCCGCAGCAACTGGAGGCGGAGGGTATCGGCCATATCGTGGCGCAGGTTGGAAAACAGATCGGTCCGTGCGGCTTTTCAAGCCTTGCGGCGCGAAAGGACTGGCTGGAGAGCGACATGGCGCGAGCCTTCATGCGCGCCTATCGCAAGACGCGGGCCTATATGAACGAGACGCCCGCCGCCGAAATCGCAAAGGCGGAGAAGAGCTATTTCCCGGATATTGATGAAGCGGCATTGGCAGCCTGTATTGCCACATACCAGAAGCTCGGCTGCTGGACGCCGCATGTGGAAATAACTGAGAGCGCCTATGAAGCGACCATGGATATCTTCGCCTATAATGGCCTCCTCAAGGAGCGTTATCCTTATGGCGCGATTTGCAGCCTGCCGCCTTAATGATTTGGCATTGCAACTCCCGCCCTGACACTCAGGTCAGAACGGGGGAGGGTGCCTTTTAGGTCGCTGTTAGCGTCCGGGAGGAGGCGGAGGCAGAACCGCTCGCAGGCGTTCTTCGCTCACCCCGAGGCGGGCGGCAGCCGCCTTCAGATCGGGACGCTGTCCTCTTGAACCGTCCAGCGCTTTCATCAATTCCTCAACAGATACATCAAGTTTATGGGCAGCCTCTTCAAATCCCGGAGGGAGTTGACCCATGCCATTTCCCGGACGCGGAGGTTCATTCCGTGTGATTTCGGTGTCAGGATCCGGTTCCGCCCCGATCCCGGCCTGCGCCGTAGTCTTGAAATTGTCCTGTGCTACCAAGCCAACAAGGCATTTGGGAAGGTTCGGAAACTCGTCCGTTGCGTGATAGTGATAGGCGGCTTCATGGCCTTCTTCGGTGACGCCCACATGACCCCGGCACGCATCAAGATCGGTAGGGGTCGAGCCGTCCGGGTCTGTGCTGCCATAGATGGCGTAACCATCAAAGGCGTATCCGAACTTGGCGCTTGAATCCTGCGGTAATGCACAGTCTGCGGCAACATTCTCTTTCTTGAACACGGTTTCGATATCGGTCGAGGTGGCGTGCCAGTGGTACCACCCACCGGGATCGACATGGCCGCCACAGGTATCGAGGGCGGGCATATGGCCAGTGTGCTGAATGCTGGGGGCATCAGAGAAGATGGGAACCCCGTCAAGCGCGACGCCGACCTTTGACACCACACCGAGGGGTGTGGGCTCTTCCGCCATAACCGGGTTGACCGGGATCAGCATGGTCATGGTCACCGTTTCATCGAGGGCAACATTGATGCAGGCGTGATCGTCGACTGGCTGGGCTTTAGCAATATCTGCGATATGCACGGTGCCATCATCGTCATAGAAACGATAACCGAGTCTGTCGAGCATCTGGAAATATTCCTTGTTCACCCGATAGAGACCCGCATTTTCGCCCGTCCATTCCCAGATTCCGCCTTCTTCATCGATAGTTGCGGGGCAAAAAGGGCCGATTTCGAGATCGTCCGGCAGATAACTGACAACCAACCTCGTGCATTGGGCAGCGCTGCCATCGGTAAGGGTGCAGTCAACGATCTGTGCCGGTTCGACAAGAGCGGATTTGGTTACACCCTCGGAAAGTCCGTGGGCAAAGGCAATTTGAGGCGCGAAAACAAGTGCGAGTGACCCAAGAGAAAGGGCCTGTCTGATGAATGATTTCATTGGCGAGTTATCCAATCGGATGGGGAATTGTGAATAGATTGTGTGGTAATTTAATTACCTGTCCTACAAACGAACAGGCGGATCAATTCCGTCGCATTCTGTGAAAGAAATATCTCATGCCATATAATCGAGGAGGAAACCGCCGACGGCGCAGACCAGCAGGACCGGGGTGATCGACCAATGGCGGTAGAGCAGCAGCACGGCGGCAATCGCGGCGAGGATCAGCACCTTCCCATCGAACGTCTCAAGGGTCGGCTGCCAGAGCGTGATCGGGCCGAGTTCCTCTTTCGTCACCTCGGTGAAGAAGACATGCAGCGCGAACCAGATGGAGAGGTTGAGGATGACGCCCACGACCGCCGCCGTTATGCCGTTCAGCGCGCGCTCCAACCGCGGCTGATGAGAGATCCAGTCGATGTAGGGCGCGCCGGTAAAGATCCAGAGGAAGCAGGGGACAAAGGTTACCCAGAGGGTGAGCGCCGCACCCGCGAGCCCCAGCAGGAAGCCGCCCTCATAAAAGGCAGCGAGGAAGCCGACGAATTCCGTCACGAGAATAAGCGGGCCGGGCGTCGTTTCCGCAAGGCCGAGGCCGTCCATCATCTCGCCCGCACTCAGCCAGCCGAACTGGTTGACCACATCCTGCGCCATATAGGCGAGCACCGCATAGGCGCCGCCGAAGGTCACCACCGCGAGCTTGGAGAAGAACAGCGCAATCTCGGTCAGGATCGGCACACCCGCAAAGGCGCCGATCAGCAATACCGGTAGCCACCAGACAACCAGCCAGAATCCGATCCAGAGAGAGGTTTTTAACAGGGACCGGCCGGCGGGCAGGGGCATCGCCTCCCGAGGCTGCGTGTCGCCTTTCCGGAAAAAGCCGTAAAGCGCGGAAAGCAGGACAATCAGCGGAAACGGCAGTTCAAGGAAGAATATCCCGATAAAGGCAAGCGCGCCGATGACCCAGGGTGTTACCCCTTTCAACGCTCGTTTCGCAACCTTCAGCAATGCCTCAATCACGATGATGACCACCGCGGCCTTGATCCCGAGGAAGAGGCTGCTGACCAGCGGCACTGATCCATAGAAGGCGTAGATACTGCCAAGGACGAGGATGACGGCAGCGCCCGGCAGGACGAACAGCAAGCCCGCGATCAGCCCGCCGAGGATCCCGTGAAGACGCCATCCGGAATAGGTCGCGAGCTGCATCGCCTCCGGCCCGGGCAGCAACATGCAGAAGCTAAGCGCGTTAAGGAACTGTTTCTCGCTCAACCAGCCTTTTTCCTCAACCAGCACCCGGTGCATCAGGGCAATCTGCGCCGCTGGCCCGCCGAACGACAGGAGGCCAATCCGGCCAAAGGCTGAGAAAAGCTCGTTTCCGTCCGGTTTATGGGTCGCCTTACTATTCATGAAAGAAAAGCCCGGTTGCTGCGCCTATGAAAAGTCATCACAGATAGACGCAACAGCCGGGACGACTGTCAATCGGAAAATTATGAAGCTTTCGCGATGCGGGCCTCGACATTCTTCTTGATATTAGCGAGTGCGATATCGGCTTCCTTGTTCAGCCGGTTGATCTGGTCCTGGGTTGGCGGTTTCGGCCGGGCCGGGTTGATCATGGTACGGGTGAAGCGGACCTGATCCCCTTCCTCCTTAACGTCATAGCGGACAATGATCGTCCCGATAAAGTCTGTCTGGGTTTCCCCGACCCAAAGGTGAGGCGGTTCACACTCGGTCACCACCCAGTTTAGCTGTGCCGGGCCACTTCTCGTGTGCCATTCCTCGACAAAGGTGTCGTCCTTGCGCAAGGGGCGATCAGGACTGTCGATCTTGTGCGAGGCCGCGAGCCATTCGGGCCAGCTGTTGGGGTTGCAGACATAGTCAAGAACGTTCCCCGCAGGAGCGCTGATTAAGATACTATGGCTACGCTTGAAGGAGTGTGTTTCGACCATTGAGAATTTCCTTTTTACTTATTCTTCTTATTTTTACTGAAAAGGGCACGGGCGATCCGTTCATTCTGGATTTCGGTCGTGCCATCGACATAGTTGGCGATGCGCGCGCAGGCAATCTGCCGACCGATCGAATAGGCGCGTTTGAGCCCCGCCGCGCCCATCACCTGCATGCAGCGAGAGAGCTGTTCATCAGCCATTCTGGCAGCATATTTCTTGGCATGGGCGGCGGGTAACTCGGCGTTTGTGCCATTCTCTACCGCGAGAACGGCGCGATAGGCGAGAAGGCGCGCGGCCTCCACCTCCGTCTGGGCATCGGCAAGCCGCCAGCGGAGCCCCTGGAAGTCGGCGATATGGCCCCCAAAGGCGGCCCGCTCGCTCGCATGGCTGGCCGCGAGATCAATTGCCGCCTCGGTCATGCCGCAGCACATGGTGGCGACATAGGTTCGTGCGGCATTAACACTGTTCATTGCTGCCTTGAAGCCATCCCCCGGCGCGCTCATCATCCGGTTATCGGGCACGAAATGATCCTTGAGGGCAAAGCCGCCGGTGCCGATGGTATGGCCGCCCATAATCTCGAATGGCGGCACGCGCGTCACGCCATCCTCCCGCGCGTCGATAAGGAAGCCCGCCACACCGCGCCAGCCCGCCGCCGGATCCGTCTGCGCATAAAGGAACATCAGGTTCGCATGGGCTGCATTGGTGATCCAGGCTTTTTCCCCGTTGATAACCCAGCCGCCCTCGACTTTTTTCGCAACCGTTGTAATCGCGGCAAAATCGCTACCCGCGTCCGGTTCGGACAGCGCCGTGCAGCCGATAGCCTCCCCGGCCAGCATTTCGGGCAGATATTTCTTGGCGATTTCTTCGGGTGCGTCGCGGGCGATTTTGCCGGCCAGTCCCATATGATTGATCAGGGAGAAGGAAAAGGCGAAGCAGTCTCGTGCGACCTCCTCGGCGATCCGGGCTTTCAGGCGAAAGCGGCCGCCAAAGCCACCAAGATGTTCCGGCACCTCTAGCCCTGCGAGCCCGGCAAGGGATGCCGCCTGCAATGTCTCGATCGGCTGGCGGCGCTCATCCTCCCATTTTTGCGCATTTGGCGCGACCTCGCTTTGGGCAAAGTCAACCGCGCGGGCAAGCATGCCTTCTTCGAGGGCTGTGAGAGGTAAATCCATGGTAACTTCCCGTTCTTATTATTGATTTTTCTCACTATAGCGGAGTAAGCGCGATCAGTTAAGCTTCTTTTTCATACGAAAGTTCGTTAAGGGTACGCCATGCCGTACAGGGTGTTGTTCCGCGATGACCTCCCAACCCTGCCGTGCCAAAAAGGGACGGGCGAGGAGGCTGGCATCGCTGTCGAGAGCCGTTATCCCGGAGGTCCGCGCATAGGCTTCCAATACCTCATAGAGCCGCGCGGCGACCCCCTTGCCAATCCAGTCGGGGTGGACAAACGCCAAATCCAGATAGCCGTTCGGGCACAGGCTCATGAAGCCGATTGTCTTTCCTCCGGCTTCCGCAATCCAGGTGGCGGCATCAGCGAGACGCTTCTGCCAGTCCTCGGGAGTCGGGATCTCCGGGGCCCAGGCGTCGCGTTGTTCCTTTGTGTAATGGCTGGCCGCTCCGCGGTGAATACTCTTGAAAAAGAGCTGTGCGGTGGATGCAATATCTTCTGTCGCAAATTTTCGAATGGTTATCTCACTCATTCCGCCTTCCTCGATCTGGCGTTGCCCAGACGCTGGATTGTCGCGTCAGAATGCAAATTAGGTCCGCTAAGTTTCTGTTGCAAATAATAAAAATTAGTGGAAAATACTAGAGAAGGACTATAATGGCCTTCAAGACGCTGTTAAGGCGCAATTAGCTTAATGATATTCATATTTTCGGGAGGAATAGATAATTATGCGTAAAGCATTAATGGTTGCGGCTGCGACAGCCGTGTTGATGGCCTCCGGTTCCGCAGCCTATGCGGCCTGTGAACCGGGTGAAATTGTTATCAAGTTCAGTCATGTGACGAACACTGACAAGCATCCCAAGGGAATTGCCGGTAGCCTTCTTCAACAACGGGTAAATGACGAGATGCAAGGCAAGGCCTGCATGGAAGTTTATCCAAACTCAACCCTTTATAATGACGACAAGGTGTTGGAAGCATTGCTGAACGGCGATGTCCAGCTTGCCGCGCCGTCACTTTCCAAGTTCGAGCAATTCACCAAGCAGTTCCGTATCTTCGACCTGCCGTTCATGTTCAAGGACATTAACGCGGTGGATGCCTTCCAGAATTCTGACACCGGTCAGGCGATGAAGGAAAGCATGACCAAGCGCGGACTTTTGGGCCTTGCCTTCTGGCATAACGGCATGAAGCAGTTCTCGGCCAGCAAGCCGCTGGTGTCGCCAACCGATGCGAAGGGTCTCAAGTTCCGGGTGCAGTCTTCTGACGTGCTGGTCGCGCAGATGGATGCCTTGGGTGCGAACCCCCAGAAAATGGCCTTCTCCGAAGTTTATGGGGCCCTGCAGCAGGGAACCGTGGACGGACAGGAAAACACCTGGTCGAATATCTATGGCCAGAAATTCTTTGAGGTTCAGGATGGTACAACTGAAACCAACCACGGCGTGATCGACTATCTTCTCGTCACCTCTACCGAGTTCTGGGAAGGCCTGCCGGATGATGTCCGCACTCAGCTCAGGACCATCATTGATGAAGTGACAGAGACCCGGAATGCGGAATCCACCAAGGTCAATGAGGAAGCCAAGCAGGCGATCATTACCGCCGGTGGCGTTGTCCGCTCCCTGACACCGGAACAGCGGCAGGAATGGGTTGAAGCGATGAAGCCCGTCTGGAGCCAGTTCGAGGCTGATGTTGGTGCCGACAATATCGCCGAGGCGCAGAAGTTCAATATGACCAACTAGGTTGGTAGTCCGCTGGCGCGGTGTAGGGAGCCGCGCCAGCCTCTATTTACATAGCGGCTAAGGGAAGGGGAGCCATGTCGGGACACACTCCACAGAGAGCGCGAACCGTTGTTGATACGCTCGAAGAGACGTTGCTCGCCATTACGCTGGGTCTGATGACCCTGGTCACTTTCGCCAATGTGGTGGCCCGTTATGTCTTCAATTCCAATATCCTCTGGGGGCTGGAAGTTACCTCAATCCTGTTCGCGTGGCTTGTTCTTCTGGGCATCAGCTATTGCGTCAAGATGACGGCACATCTGGGCGTCGATGCCGTGGTCAATCTTCTCCCGGCGAGAGCGCGAAAGATCTGCACCCTGATCGCTGTCGTGCTTTGTATTACTTACGCCTTCCTCCTGCTGAAGGGGGGATGGGATTTCTGGGCCAACTTCGCTAACCTGCCGGCCACCACCGGGCGCTGGTTCCCGACCGGATTTCAGGAAAAGTTCCTCGCCAAGGGCTGGTATGAAACCAATGATGTCTTCATGCCCGAAATATTTCAGTTCATGGCCGACTGGTTCAATGATGGGGAGCGGTATGAGAAAATTCCCCGCCTGATCCCCTATGTCATGCTGCCCCTTGGCATGGGGCTGCTGCTGTTTCGTTTTTTGCAGGCCGGGTGGGCTGTCTATTCGGGTAAACAGGGCCTGCTGATTGTCAGTCATGAGGCCGAGGACGCAGTCGAGGAAGCCGCTGCCAAAGCGAGCCAGGAGAAATAGTCGATGGAAATAGCCCTGCTTTTCGCCATTATCATTGTTCTTCTGGTTCTTGGCGTTCCCATCGCCATTGCGCTGGGGTTGACCTCAATTGTTTTTCTGTTGTCCGCATCGGACAGTTCGCTTGCCTCCGTCGCCCAGACATTTTATGAGGCCATGGCCGGGCATTACACCCTGCTGGCGATCCCGTTCTTTATTCTCGCCTCCAGCTTTATGTCCACGGGCGGCGTTGCGAAGCGCATTATCCGCTTCTCGATCGCCATTGTCGGACATTTCAGTGGCGGGCTGGCCATTGCCGGAGTGTTCGCCTGCATGATGTTCGCCGCACTCTCGGGTTCCAGCCCCGCGACGGTGGTTGCCATCGGCTCCATCGTGATCGCCGGGATGACGCAGGTTGGCTACAAGAAGGAATTCGCGGCCGGGATTATCTGTAATGCGGGAACACTGGGGATCCTCATCCCGCCCTCCATCGTGATGGTTGTCTATGCCGCGGCGACGGATGTGTCGGTCGGGCGCATGTTCCTTGCTGGTGTGATCCCCGGGCTGCTTGCGGGATTCATGTTGATGGTCGGCATTTATGTTACCGCGAAATACAAGGGGTTACCGAAGGGCGTCTGGCGGGGTTGGAGAGAGGTCTTTTCTGCCGCGCGTGACGCGGGGTGGGGGCTGTTCCTGATCGTGATTATCCTTGGCGGCATCTATGGCGGTGTCTTTACACCAACGGAAGCAGCGGCGGTGGCGTCAGTTTATGCCTTCCTGATCGCCAATTTCATCTATTGTGACATGGGCCCGCTGCATCGGGAGGGGCAGGACTCGATCCCCCTTTGGCGCAAACCCCAGGCGCTGATCACCGTGTTCTTTCACAAGGATACACGCGACACCCTGTTCGAGGCGGGCAAGCTCACCGTTACCCTGATGTTCATCATCGCCAACGCGTTGATCCTGAAGCATGTGCTGACGGACGAGCAGATCCCGCAGCAGATTGCCGGTGCGATGCTGGATGCGGGTTTTAACTGGTGGGTGTTCCTGATCATCGTCAATGTGATCCTGCTGGTTGGTGGCCAGTTCATGGAGCCGTCGGGCCTCATCGTGATTGTTGCGCCGCTGGTCTTCCCGATCGCGATGGAGCTTGGGATCAACCCCATTCATCTCGGGATCATCATGGTGGTGAATATGGAAATCGGGATGATCACCCCGCCGGTCGGGCTGAACCTCTTTGTCACCTCGGGGATTGCGGGGATGCCGATTATGCGGGTCGTCAAGGCGGCCTTGCCCTGGCTCGGAATCCTGTTCGTGTTCCTGATCATGGTGACCTATATCCCGTTCCTCTCTACTTGGTTGCCGACAACCTTCATGGGGCCTGAACTCGTCATAAAATAGGGTTGGCTAACCCCCGATCCGGACTATCTTGCGACCCTGATAAAGGATTTAACGCCCTCTCCGGTTGTGTGGATAACTCCCAAATCCCCCAAGATATAGGAGGTTAGACCGTTTTTTTGCCAAGTTTGTCGAAACTGTTTGCGAATTTTTTCGATTTGACTCACTATGTCCGCCACTGGAGATAGTAAGCGTAAATATCGGTATGATAATTCAATCAGTTGAAAATCCGATGCCGGCGCTGTCGGTAGCAAGAAATGCCCGCCAGATAAACCAGGCGACGGCAAGGAAAGTACTGCTTGTCTCCATAAGCATTCCTAAAAATGATAATTCCTATGGCTCCCTCGATAATTTTGTGTTCGGCCCTGTGCCGGTGGTTTTCCTGATTGCGGAAACGGCGTTAGCGGCAAGAAAGATGTTGGAGGAACATCCCGATATTGCAGTGCTGATTCTTGACGTTTCCGGTGAGAAGGGGGAGAGCGGCCTTGCCCTGGTGCGCCATATGCGCGAAGAGCAGCACAACAAGGCCCTGCGGGTGGTCCTGCTGGGAGAGTCGGTAACGCCGGATGAAACACAGAACCTGTTTCTTGAGTATGACGTCAGCGACTACCGCGATGTTTCCGTAATCAACATGCCCAAGCTGTTCACCAGCCTGACCATTGCCCTGCAATCCTATGAGCGGCTGATCTCTGAAGAGGACAGCAAGAAGTCCCTGCAGACCATTTTGGACATCACCAAAGAGCTGTATGATGTCCGCTCGGTTGAGGATTTCTGCCTGACCATCCTGACACAGCTTCAGGTCATCTGCAAAAATGTGGAAGATTGCTTTTTCGCCATTCCCAACGAACACTCAGGCGAACTTTCCGTTACGGCAGGCAAGGGCCGCTATGTGACGGCAAACAAGCAGCGGGTGTCGGATATCGTCAGCGAAGAATTGTTTGAGATGATCCTTGGCGCCTCTGTTCGCCGGGAAAACATATTTAACCTGAACGAGAGTATTCTCTGTATCTGCCGGGACGACAAGCTGAAGGGGGTTGTTGTGCTGGAAAACAGGATGCCGCTCACTTTCCTGGAAATGCGGCAGATAGAGCTGATTTGCGCCAATATCACGCTCGGCCTTGAAAATGCCGATATGTTTGAGGAGATCAAGCGGCTCGCCTTTAACGACAGCCTGACTGGCCTTGACAGCCGGGCGAAGTTCCGCACCGAAGTGCAGGCCCATATCGAACAGGTCGCCAAGCCGGACAAGCATCGTTTCGTGGTGGTTCAGTTCACGCTGGAGCATCTGCCTGAGCTCAATATAGCGCTTGGTCATGACGCCGGAGACGAGTTGTTGCAGTTTGTTTCCGAACAGTTGGTGGTTATTTTTCCCGGCGCGGTGTCAATTGCGCGGACATCGGGGAACGGATTTGGCCTGTGCCTGCCGTATACGCGCAACACGGACCTGCGGCAGATCCCGAAAACCATTTACAGCCTGTTCGAGTCTGGAACGACAAACCGGGATAATATGCCGCATATCAGCCCGCGGATCGGCCTCGCGCTCTATCCGGGAGATGCCGATAACGCGACATCGCTCTGGCGTAATACGAATATTGCGCTCGCTAATCTCAAGGTGCAGAACGGCTCCTACTTCTGTTTTTATAACAACACCATCGCCAATGATATTAACGCCCGGGTTGAGATGAATAATGCGCTCAAGGCGGGGATTGGCCGTAAGGACCTGTCGCTCAACTATCAACCGCAAATCGACCTGCAGAGTGGTGGGGTCATCGGGGTGGAAGCCCTGATCCGCTGGCAACGGGAAGACGGGCATTTCGTTTCACCGGATGAATTTATTCCCGTCGCGGAAAGTTCCGGCCTGATTGCGCCGATCAGTGAATGGGTTTTGTATGAGGCCTGTCACCAGCGAAAAGCATGGCTGGATCAGGGGCCGGAAGATTTTCGGGTCGCGGTCAACTTGTCCCTCTCGATTTTCAAGAATGATGATTTTGTCGAGCTGATCAAGAAGACGCTGGCGGACACCGGCTGTCGGCCGGGTCTTCTGGAACTTGAGGTCACCGAGGGTGTGATCATGGAAAACCCGGAACAGACCTTGCAGAATTTCCGCGAGCTGCGCGAACTTGGCGTCAGCTTCGCCATTGATGATTTCGGCACAGGTTATTCCAGCTTAAGCTATCTGCGCCAGCTTCCTGTCTCGGCGCTCAAGATCGACAAAGCCTTTATCGATGGCCTTTCGGAAAATGACGATGATGCAGCGATCGCCCGAACGGTTATCTCGCTCGGACGGAGCCTCGGGATGAAGGTGCTGGCGGAAGGGGTTGAGACCATGGCGCAGGTGGAATTTCTCTGGTCCGCCCAATGCCATATGGCGCAGGGCTTCCACTTCTCACGACCGGTTGCGGCGGAAAAGGTATTGCCCTTTATCCGCGATACAGGCCGCTCTGGCTTCGCTCAGACAAGCCTATTTTAACAGTTTTCCGGGGTTCATGATCCCGTCGGGGTCGAACGCCTTCTTGATCCGCCGCATCAGGTCAATCTCGATTGCCGGCTTGTAATGCACAAGGTCGTCCGCCTTGAGCCGCCCTATGCCATGCTCGGCACTGATCGAGCCACGCATGCTGACCGCAATATCATGGACGGCGCGGCTTACCTCCTCCCAGTGGGAGAGATATTCCTCGCGGCCCATATCCTCGGGCTGCATTGGATTGTAATGCACATTGCCATCGCCGATATGCCCGAAGACGACAGTGCGGAACGTCGGGATAATCTTGCCGACGGCGACATCGGCCTCGCGGATGAAATCGGCAAAGCGCGAAACGGGAACGGAGATATCATGCTTGATGCTGCCGCCCTCGGGCTTCTGCGCGGCCGAGATTTCCTCGCGCAGGCGCCACAGATGCTGCTGCTGTGCCTCGCTCGCAGGCACTACCGCATCCAGCACAATTTCTTTCTCGAAGGCCGCCTCGAGAATGCTCTCCATCAGCTCCTTCAGCTCCGGTGTTGCGCTGGAAGAAAGCTCGACCAGAATATGCCAGTCATAGCGCGCGGGCATCGGGTCGGTGAAATCCGGCACATGCCGCATCACCATATCGACGCAGTAGCGGGAGATCAGCTCGATCGCCGTCACCTGATCGCCGCTCATCGCACGGGCAAGGCTCAGGAACTCAATTGCCGCCTCAACAGACGGCACGGCGGCGAGCGCCACCTGCTGATACTTCGGTTTGGGATACATCTTTACAACTGCGCCAGTGACAATCCCGAGGGTACCTTCCGCGCCGATGAAAAGTTGCTTGATGTCGTATCCGGTGTTGTCTTTACGCAGGCCCGTGAGGCCGTCCCAGATCTGGCCATCGGGGAGCACAACCTCAAGGCCGAGCACCTGCTCGCGGGTATTGCCATAATGGAGCACCTGCACGCCGCCCGCGTTGGTGGAGATGTTGCCGCCGATCTGGCAGCTTCCTTCGGATCCGATGCGGAGCGGGAAGATAAAGCCGTTCTCTTCCGCGGTCGTCTGCAGATTAGCGAGAATGCAGCCCGCATCAACGGTAAGCGTGCCGTTCAGCCGGTCAATCTCGCGCACGCTGTTCATCCGCGCGACGGAAAGGATAATCTCGTCCCCGCCGGTGAACGGGATGGAACCACCGACGAGGCTGGTGTTCCCGGCCTGCGGGACCAGCGGGGTTTTTGTCTCGGCGCAGAGTTTCACGACGGCGGCGACTTCCTCCGTTGTCTTCGGTTGCACCACAGCGCGGGCACGGCCAACGAACTTGTCGCGCCACTCGACGACGAAGCCCTGCATATCGGATTCATCGGTGATGACATGTTTTTCGCCGACGATGGCTTTCATTTTTTCTATGATTGTCATGTGCCTACCGCTTCCTTATTTTCTTTTGGGGCTGCTGCACGGCGCAGCCGGTCATTGATGGCGACGCCGAGACCAATCTCCGGGATCGGGCCGACAGCGATCCTCTCAAACTTCATCTCGTCGAGGAAATGCAGTGCCGAGAAGAGAAGCGCCGTTGCCTCGGTCAGGTCGCCGTTTACACTCAAATTCACATCGGCAATGGTATCATAGTCTCGCCCGAAGGCGAGATAGGCTTCGCCGGGTTCTTTCGTTGTCGCATTGAGCCGCACCGTCGCGTTGGGTGCATAGTGGCTGAGCAGCATTCCCGGGCTCGGCGTGGTGCCGTCGGCGTCATGGGTGAGGACCGGACCGACGGCTGATTCCAGTGCTTCGCGGGTGATGCCGCCAGGCCGGAGGAGCACAGGCTTGCCGGCCTCGGAAAAACCCACCACCGTGCTTTCCACTCCAACAGGGCAGGGCCCGCCATCGAGTACGCCTGCGATTTTACCTTCAAGTCCGTCAATGACATGCTGCGCCTTGGTCGGGCTGATCCCGCCGGACGGGTTAGCACTCGGCGCGGCGAGGGGACGGTCGCAGGCATGCAGGAACTCAAGCGCGAGTTTATGCCCCGGCACGCGGATCGCCAATGTTTCTAACCCCGCGCTCGCGAGCCGGGAGACGGGACAGTTTTCCACGCGCGGCAAGACGAGGGTGAGGGCGCCCGGCCAAAAGCTGGCGGCGAGCCGTTCCGCCACGTCGTTAAACGTGACATACTCCTTCGCTTTCGCGAGGGAGGGGACATGGATAATCAGCGGGTTAAAGCTCGGCCGGCCCTTGGCTTCATATATCGAGGCGACCGCGTGATCATTCGTTGCATCCGCCCCCAGGCCATAGACTGTTTCCGTTGCGAAGGCGACAAGGCGGCCCGCGCGGATATTCTCCGCGGCCTCTTGCAAGTCTTCCTTGTCCGTTTTAAATATTCTCATTACTTGTCAGTTTCTGTTTTTTGCTGGCGGGAGTTTACCCGATTGCGTCTCTCCGTCGATAGGCTTTCCCATGCGTGAAAGTCTTTTTTCTCATCGCGGGATATGTCATAACATCCTAAAGGTAAGAATAACCATTTTATAAGAGGTATCTCCATGGCTGAATATAGCGCCCCCCTCAAAGATATGCGCTTTGTTCTGGATAATATTGCCGATCTTGCATCCCTGTCCAAACTGGACGGTTATGAGCATGCGGAATCGGATGTTGTGGATGCGGTTCTGGAAGAGGCTGGAAAGTTTGCTTCCAATGCCCTCTCGCCGCTGAATAAGTCGGGCGATATGCAGGGCTCTCATGTCAAGGATGGGGTGGTGACAACGCCGGATGGCTGGGTTGATGCTTATGCCGGGTTTGTCGAAGGGGGCTGGAACGGGATTTCCGCCCCGGAGGAATATGATGGCGGCGGACTGCCGAGCGCAGTCGCTCTGGCGACGGTTGAAATGTGGAATTCCGCCAACCTCGGCTTTGCGCTTTGCCCGTTGCTCACACAGGGCGCGATCGAGAGCATCATTGCCCATGGCACGAAGGAACAGCAGGATAAATACCTCAAAAAGCTGGTGAGTGGGGAATGGGCGGCGACCATGAACCTGACTGAATCCCAGGCCGGATCGGACGTTGGCGCGCTGCGTAGCAAGGCGGAACCGGCAGAAGACGGTAGCTGGCGGATTTCGGGGCAGAAAATCTTCATCACCTATGGCGACCATGAGATGAGCGAGAATATCATTCATCTGGTGCTGGCCCGGACGCCCGGTGCGCCTGCCGGAACGCGCGGTATCTCGCTCTTTATCGTGCCGAAATATCTCGTCAATGACGATGGCACGCTTGGGGAGCGGAACGACCTTAAATGCGTCTCTCTGGAAGAGAAAATCGGCATTCATGCAAGCCCGACGGCGGTGATGTCCTACGGCGATAACGGTAATTGCGTCGGTTATCTTCTTGGAGCGGAGAACAAGGGCATGGCCTGCATGTTCACGATGATGAACAGTGCCCGCCTCGGTGTGGGAACGCAGGGTCTCGCGATCGCCGAGCGCGCCTATCAGCAGGCGGTTGAGTATGCCCGCGATCGCAAGCAGGGGCAGGCCCCCGGCATGCCAAAAGGCGAAATGACCCCGATTATCCATCATGCGGATGTACGTCGGATGCTGATGACCATGCGCGCGAATATCGAGGCTATGCGCTGCCTGATTTATCTGAACGGTGCCTGTCTTGACCGGGCGCATCATGGCCCGGATGAGGACGCACGGACGAAAGCCATGGGGATGGCCGAACTCTTGACGCCGCTCTCAAAAGGCTGGTGCACCGATCTTGGGGTGGAGATGGCCTCCCTCGCGGTGCAGGTGCATGGCGGCATGGGCTTTATCGAGGAAACCGGTGTCGGGCAATATTATCGCGACGCCCGCATCCTGCCGATTTATGAGGGGACGAACGGCATTCAGGCGCTCGATCTGGTGGGCCGCAAGCTCGGCCTGCAGGGCGGGGAGCCGGTGAAGAACATGTTCGCTGATATGCAGGAGACGGTAAAGGCGCTCGCCGAGGCGGGGGACGAGATGACGGCGATGTCGATGCAGCTCAATCTCGCGGTTACGGCGCTGAAGGAGGCAACTGACTGGCTCTATGGCAATGCACCGAATGATCCGCACGCGGCGCCAGCCGGGGCAACGCCCTATCTTCGTATGTTCGCGACCACCGTTGGGGCGCATCTTCTGGGTCGCTCGGCCTTGAAAGCGCGGGCGATGCTGAATGACGGAGCGACCGATACGGACTTCCTGAAATCGAAGATCGTCACCGCCCGCTTTTTCATGGGCCAGATCCTGCCGACGGCGACCGCGCTGCTTGGGCCGGTCACTGCAGGTGCGGACACCCTGTTTGCGATTGACGAGGAATTGCTCTCGGCTTAAGCGGGTGGGCGATTTGACACTAACGTTTACGTAAACATAAAATAGAATAACAAGAGCGGCAGGCGTCCCGCCCAGCCGCCATTAGAACGAGTACTGTATGACGTATAACGAAATAACCTATCCCTTCGACACTCGCCCCGGTGATGGCGAGGTTCTGGAAGTCAGCGAGGGGATTCTCTGGGTGCGCATGCCGATCCCGATCCCCGGCCTCGATTATATCAACCTCTACCTGATCGAGGATGAGGATGGCTGGACCATGGTGGATTCCGGCCTCAATACCGGCGAGATCCGTGACCATTGGCGTAATATTTATGAGAAATATCTCAAAGGCAAGCCGATCACCCGAATGCTTTGCACCCATTTTCATCCCGATCATATGGGACAGGCGGGCTGGGTCACCTATAAATGGAAGATTCCGCTGACCATGACTTTTGGCGAATGGACCTTTGGCCGCATGCTCTATCTGGAGGCGCAGGAGGAAACGCCGGACTATGTGATCGATTTCTATCGATCTGTGGGATTCAGCGAGGCGATGCTGGAAAAGGTCCGCGATCGCGGCTTTAACAACTTCCGCCAGGCCATGTCACAGGTGCCCATGGGCTTCAACCGGATCGAGGATGGCGACAGTATCACGATTGGCAAGCGCGACTGGCAGGTGATTGTCGGCACGGGTCATTCACCCGAGCATGCCTGCCTCTATTCCGCATCGGATGGAATCCTGATTTCCGGTGACCAGGTGCTGCCGCGGATCACGCCGCATATCGGCGTTTATCCGGCAGAACCGTTCGCCAATCCCTTGAAGAAATTCATGGACTCCATTGAAATATTTAAACAATTGCCGAGAGATACTCTGGTTCTGCCGGCCCATAATGATGTATTTTACGGCCTGCATAACCAGCTTGATTTCTATCAATCACACCATGAAGATAGGCTTAACCGGTTAATTCTGGCTTGCGATACGCCGCAGTCGGCGATGGACCTGTTGCCTGTACTGTTTGACAGGGAGCTGAATGAGAAAGACAAGGGGTTGGGCATTGCCGAAGGGCTGGCCCATTGCCATTATCTTGTCGTTAAAGGCAAGTTGGAGCGTGTGATCGGAGAGGATGGCATCTGGAAGTTCCAGAAAAGCGGCGCGCGCTATAAGGCCGTCGCCTGAAGAATGAAAACTTAGGCAAATAACAAAAACAATAAAGGAAACAAGGATATGACAAAAGATCTTCTGATTGAAATGAAAGACGGTATTGCGACGATTACCCTGAACCGGCCGGAAGCACGCAACGCCCTGTCGATGGAAATGCGTTCAGCTTTGTATGACGCCTTTGTCGATATGGAGAATGATGACAGCGTTCGCTGTATTATCCTGCGCGGCGAAGGGGAGCATTTCCAGGCTGGCGGTGATGTGAAATCCTTCAATGAATATGCGAAGATGGACCCGGAAGAGCGCCGTAAAGTATTTGAAAAGCGTATCCATACCCTGCATCCGACGATTTTCACGATGACACGGATGCCAAAGCCGATTATCGCCAGCGTGCGCGGCGGTGCGGCGGGTTTCGGCCTGTCGCTAATGATGGCCTGCGATATGGTGATTGCCTCGGAAGATGCCTTTGTCACGCTCGCCTATATCGGGATCGGCACAACGCCGGATGGCTCTGGCTCCTACATGCTGCCCCGGATTGTCGGGCTGAAGAAGGCAATGGAAATTGCCATGCTCGGCGACCGGATCAAGGCGGCAGAGGCCAAGGATCTCGGCCTCATCAATTTTGTGGTTCCGACTGAGGAATTAGGAGCGGAAACGGCAAAGCTTGCCAAACGGCTTGCCAATGGCCCGACAGTGGCTCTCGGCCGGACGAAGCAGTTGCTTAATGCCTCACTCGGGAATAGTCTGGAAGAACAGCTCTCGCTCGAGGCGCAAGGCTTTGCCTACTGTGCGTCCAGCAATGATTGGGTCGAGGGCGTAACAGCCTTTAAAGAGAAGCGGAAGCCCGATTATAAAGGCAACTAACGGGCTCCGGTTCTGAAGCAGAACAGGGAGACGGTTATGGCGGATCTGAAGGGAAAAACACTTTTCATCACGGGAGCAAGTCGGGGCATCGGTCTTGCCATCGGCAAGCGTGCCGCCGCCGATGGCGCAAATGTTGTCATCGCCGCCAAAACCGCCGAACCCCATGCAAAGCTGAAAGGCACTATCTTTTCCGCCGCCACCGAGATCGAGGAGGCGGGCGGGAAGGCGCTCCCTCTCGTTGTCGATGTACGCGACGAGGAGGGGGTCGATACAGCGATAAAGAAGGCGGTAGATACCTTCGGCGGGATTGATATTCTCGTCAATAATGCGTCCGCCATCAGCCTGACAGGGACATTGGAAACCCCGATGAAGCGCTATGACCTGATGCATCAGGTTAATATCCGTGGGACTTTCCTCTGTTCCCAGAAGGCGATCCCTCATCTTAAAAGAGCTGAAAACCCGCATGTACTGAACCTGTCCCCGCCGCTTAATTTCGAGGCGCACTGGTTCTCGCCCCATGTTGCCTACAGCATGGCAAAATATGGCATGAGTCTCTGTGTCCTTGGGATGGCGGAAGAGTTCAGGAAGGCGGGCATTGCCTTTAACGCACTTTGGCCCCGCACGGCGGTTGCAACGGCGGCGATGGATTTAATCGGCGGGCCGGATGTGCGCACCAAATGCCGCAAGGATACGATCATGGCCGATGCGGCGCATTTCATCCTGACCAAACCATCCCGCGACTTCACCGGGAATTTCTGTATCGATGATGAGATACTGAAAGAAGCCGGGGTTACGGATTTTGCGCAGTATCGCTTCGAGGGGGTGGAGGAGAAAGACCTTCTCCCCGACTTTTTTGTCTGATCAGGCGGCCTGACGCAAGTCCAGTCGGCTCCAGACGTTCTTTAATGCACTGACAAGCTCGGCCATCATGGCATCGTCATGAAACGGCGACGGTGTGATGCGCAGGCGTTCCTGTCCGCGCGCAACCGTGGGGTAGTTGATCGGCTGGATATAGAGGCCGTAGTCATCGAGCAGCATATCGCTCGCCTGCTTGCACAGCTCCGCATCATAAACCATCAGAGGCACAATATGGGTAACGGAGGGAAGGACAGGCAGGCCCGCCTCGGTCAGCAGGCTTTTCAGGGTGGCCGCACGTTCCTGATGCTGGTCACGCTCGACCTGGCTTGATTTCAGGTGACGGACGCTCGCCAGTGCCCCGGCGGACATCACCGGTGACAGGGTCGTCGTGAAGATGAAGCCCGACGCATAGGAACGGATGGCATCGACAATATTCTTGCTCGCGGTGATAAAGCCGCCAACCACGCCAAAGGCCTTGCCAAGGGTTCCCTCGATAATATCGATGCGATGCATCAACCCCTCGCGCTCCGCGACACCGCCGCCACAGGGGCCATAGAGGCCAACCGCATGCACTTCGTCAAGATAGGTCATGGCGTTGTATTTATCGGCGAGATCACAGAATTCCTTGATCGGGGAGATATCCCCATCCATGGAATAGACCGATTCAAAGGCGATGACCTTCGGACGGCTCGGATCGATGGTCTTCAACTTGTCTTCCAGATCCTGCACATCGTTGTGACGGAATATCCGCTTCTCACAGCCCGAATGACGCACGCCGTCGATCATGGAGGCATGGTTGAGTTCATCGGAGAGGATCACGCATCCGGGCAGCAGCTTGCCGAGGGTGGAGAGGGTCGCATCATTGGAGACAAAGCCGGAGGTGAACACGAGTGCTGACTCTTTCCCGTGCAGGTCGGCCAGCTCCCGTTCCAGCTCGCAGATCAGGCGGGTATTGCCGGAGATATTCCGCGTTCCGCCAGCACCGGCGCCGAATTGGTCCGTTGCGTCCTTGATGGCCTTGAGCACATCCGGATGCTGGCCCATGCCGAGATAATCATTGGAACACCAGATGGTGATATCCTGTGTGGTGCCGTCGTCGAGAAAGCGGGTCGCCCGGGGGAAGTCTCCGGCATGACGGCCGAGTTCGGTAAAGACGCGATAGCGTTTTTCGTTTTTCAGAGCGGCTATTGCCTGCTCGAATATGCTCTCGTAATCCATCTTCCGACCTCAAGCTGTATTGGTACCAATCAAATTGCGAGTTACTAATTACAGTTTTCGACCGTTCCGTGACAAGGGACAAATGGTCGCAATACGACGGTGATCGCGGCCATGTGATCAGTGTTGATCCTGTCTCTCTCTCAACCAATCACTCTCTAGTGGGCCATCAGGACCGGAATGGGGCAGTTATTCAGCACTTCCTCGGTCACGGCGCCAAAGAAAAGGCGGCGCAGGCGGCTGCGGGTATAGGCACCCATCACCAGAAGGTCGGCATTGCATTTACCGGCTGCAGAAAGTATCGATTCGGCCGTTGACTTGCCGTTAGACCCGGTAATCTCGCAGCGGTCCGCATGCACTCCGTACATGGTCAGATAACGTTGCACTGCTTCAGGATGGATATCCTCGTCCAGGTCATCGACGGCGGAAATCAGCATGACTTTTTCAGCAGTCTGTAAAAGTGGCAGGGAGTAGGAGAGGGCGCGGGCCGATTCCACCGATCCGTTCCAGGCAAAGGCAACCCGTTTGCCGACATCCTTCGGCAGGGCCTTGTCCAGCAACAGGACGGGACGCCCCGTTTCGCGCAGCGCCGCATTGATCAGCAGTGAGTTGTTGATCTGTTCCTCACCTTCCTGTTTGCAGATCACAATCAGGTCGAACAAACGGCCGTAACTATGTAATGTATCTTCACTATTTCCCTGTTTTTCGACGAAGCGGGTGGACGCACCATCGCCAGATGGCCGGTCCATGATATCATGTATGACCGGCACTCCCATGCGGCCTGAAATATCCTTGAACAGCTCTCTCGCACGCTGTCGTCGCTCTTCCCCGTCCTTCTCCGCCATCTCGATCACGCTCTCGATCATGGTCGACGTCATCCCTTCGCCAACAAAGGCGGCGGCCGACCGTGGGTCGATCTTGATATGAAGGGTGTTGACGTGGGCACCGAAACGAATGGCGAGATTGAACGCACTTTCGAGCGCCTTGGCATCGCTGTCGTTTTTCGCACCGGAAACTGGGACAAGTATATTTTTAAAATGCATTGAATACCTCAGCCTGTGAAGATTCACTTAAATGTAACACTAAGACCCTAAATCATAAAGGGTTTTGTAGGTAAGGGCCTTTAATTCAACGTCTCCGGGACGTCATTAACACGGATAGGGTCCTGGTGGACAATGGCTTCTGACTCAGGATATTCAGCCATCAGGCGGGCCTCGACGGCGTCCGAAATGGTGTGCGCGTCATGCAGGCTGATGCCGCCATCCATATCAATATGCATCTGTATGAATACCTGCTGACCGGAGCGGCGGGTGCGCAGGTCATGAATGCCAAGCACACCGGGCTGTTGCAGGACGATAGTCTTGATATTTTCCCGCTCCTCATCGCCAAGCTCCTCATCCATCAGGTCGGCAAAGGAGGTGCGAATGATTTTCCAGGCGCTGACCAACAGGATCAGGGCGATCAAGATGCCGAACAGGCCATCGGCAAAACGGAGGTGGAAGAAGGTGTCCAGGATCAGAGCTAAAATCACGCCGCCATTGATCAGTACGTCGCCGACATAATGCAGGGAATCGGCGGAAATTGCCACGGAGTTCGTCTTGCGGATCACATTTCGCTGATAGAGGACGAGAACGAGGGTCAGCACGATGGAGACCACCATGACGATGATTCCGACATCCCCCGCATAAACTGTTTTCGGGTTGATCAGGCGTTCCCCGGCCTGAAACAGGAGGAAGACGGCCGATCCGGTAATGATCGCTGATTGAAAGAGCCCGGCCAGAGCCTCCGCCTTGCCATGGCCGAAACGGTGATCTCGGTCAGCAGGAACAAGAGACTGGCGTACCGCGATAAGATTGATGGCGGAGGCACCGAGATCGAGCATGGAATCGACCAGTGTTGAGAGCATCGCGACCGAATTGGTGGCGAAATAGGCATAGCTCTTGATCGCGATCAGGAGAAGCGCGATACCGACCGCGGCATAGGTTGCCTTTTTCATCAGCCGCCCATTCTCGGCATCACCATTTTGCACGAATACTTTGTCCGAGTCTGCGGTCACAGTGGGTTACGTCCTATGTTTGCCTGTTTGATGCACGAAGCGCCATTCATCGATATTACGGGAAAAGGACACTTTCTGTCCAACCTTCGGGGCCTTTTTCGTAACGCCGCCGTTCATGCAGCCGGAACGGGCGGTCGCGCCAGAATTCGATACGCTCCGGTATTATCCGAAACCCGGACCAGTAATCGGGTCGCGGTATGGCCCCGATGGCATATTTTGCAGCATATTTCGCAACTTCCGCCTCCAGCGTAAAGCGCCCCTCCATCGGGCGGGACTGTTGGCTGGCCCAGGCGCCGATACGGCTATCGCGCGGCCGGCTGTCGAAATAGGCGTCGGCCTCGGCATCTGTCACCTTTTCGACGGTTCCCTGAACACGGATGCTGCGGCGCAGGGATTTCCAGTGAAAACACAGCCCGGCGCGCGGGTTGGCGAGCAATTCTCGGCCCTTCTGGCTGCCGAAATTCGTGTAGAAGACGAATCCGCGATCATCCACCCCCTTGAGGAGGACCATGCGAACCGACGGGTAGCCTTCCGCGTCGGCAGTTGCCAGCGCCATGGCGGTCGGGTCGTTGGGCTCGCTTTTCTCGGCTTCCGCCATCCATTCCTGAAACTCTGTCAGGAGGTCGCTAAAGTTTTTCACAGTCATTTTTGGATGCTCGTTATGTTACTGTATGCCACTGCATTGCCGCAATTTATCGCCAAACTTAATGCGCCGCGACGGAATTGTCGACCGGCGACGTTTAAAGTAAGATAGGTCTATCCGAAAGCATTTGAAATTAATTGTGATGGGCCTATTGGTATAAAAGTGCGTCCTAACCCTATATAGTAGGGAAGGGAATATTCTGACATGTTGTCAGGTGAGAATTTACACGATGACAAGGATTTTAAAAATGCAGAAATCAAAACTACTTTTGGTTACGGCAATGACGGCAGTGCTTACACTGGCGGGCTGCGCGAGCCAGAACGCGCCCAAAACAACAGGTGGCGCTGTTATCGGCGGTATCGGCGGTGCGCTGCTGGGGTCCATGTTTGGTAAAGGCACGGGCCAGCTTGTCGCCGTTGGCGTTGGTACGCTTGCCGGTGCGATGATCGGTAGTGAGGTCGGTAAAACTCTTGACGCCGCGGATCGCGCGCAGATTGACCGGGCCGAGAAGCAGGCGACAACCGCGCCGATGGGCCAGACGATTGCCTGGAATAATCCGCAGAGTGGAAATTCTGGCACAATTACGCCGGTACGCGATGGTAATCATATGGATGGCCGTTATTGCCGGGAATTCCAGCAAACGATTGAAGTTGGCGGGAAGCTTGAAAAAGGTTATGGAACTGCCTGTCGGCAGCCTGATGGTTCCTGGCAGATTATGAAATAAGGGGTGGAAGGCGGCCCGCGTCTTCGCGAAATCAACTTGGACCGGGCCGAACAACGTTATTCAATGAGACGAATTGAGCTATTCACGGTTGCCCTGTCGGCGGCGGTGCTTGTCACACTTTGGACAAGCCCGACTGTCCGGGCGGATTTTAATGACGGCGTCACGGCCTATGAAGCCGGGGACTATACGGCCGCGTTCAATGAATGGCTGCCGCTGGCAAAGAATAATGACCCGGCGGCAATGCGCAACATCGGCCATATGTACCGGCGCGGTCTTGGTGTCGCACAGGATTTCCCCAAGGCAATGACTTGGTACAAACGCGCGGCAACAATCGGTTTCGACCGGGCACAAGCAAATGTCGCGGGGATGTATCTGGCGGGGGAAGGGGTGGAAAAGGACTATGCCCAGGCCGCCAACTGGTTCGCTCGCGCGGCACAGCAGGGCCATGTTGTCTCCCAGTATAATTTGGCCCTTCTGCTGGAAAACGGGCTCGGTGTTGAGAAGAATGAGGAAAGGGCCCTCGGCTGGTTTGCCCTCGCGGCCAAGGCCGGGCATCCCGGGGCGCAGAAAAAAGCGGCGGAACTGGCCCTTATTATCAAAAACCAGCCCGTTGAGACGGCGAGTGAGGATTCTGGCGGACCGCTTCCTCAATCCACTGACGGTGAGAAGGCTGAGGCAGAGGCGAAGACTCAACAGGCCGAACCGGTCGCACTGGCTCAGAGTAGCGTCGTCGCAGCCCCCCAAGACGAGCCGAGCGATACCATAACCGTTGTGCAGGTCCCGAACAAAGCACAAGCTCCAGAGAAAGCAGAGGCGCCAGAGAAAGTAGAGGCAACGCCACCTGCTGGCACGTCATCAAAAACCGTTCAGAAAGCAGGGTTTTATGAGGCTCTTCGCTCCCTGGTCAGGAAACAGCAGGAAGGAGAGACTGCAGCAGCAACGGCGTCAACTGTTACCACCACCGACCCGGCAGTTAAAGAGGCCCTATCCGCACCATTGGTAGCCGAGGTTTCGCCAGCGGCAACAGAAAAAGCACAAGACTCCGCACCGGGTAAAGCACCAAAACCACAGACACAAACAGTCGCTGCGCCAAAGCCGGCCTTGAAGCCTGAAGTGGCGGCCGTGCCGATTGAACCGGTCAAGGTTGCGGCCATACCCGCCCCAACAATACCAAAAGCGGAACCCGTGATCACCGCCGCGGCGCTTGCCGGAACGGGTCTCAGCGCTGCGGAGAAGCTGGAAATGGCGGATCTGGCCTATACACTCAAGCAGTATCAGCAATCGCTCAGTATCTGGGCGCAATTGGCCGCGGAGGGGAATGCAGAGGCCCAGTATCGCCTTGGCTCCCTGTTTAATGCCGGCATGGCCGTTCCGGTGGACCGGGTGCGGGCCTATTATTGGTGGGAAAAGGCCAGAAACAATGGCTCCAGTGAGGCGGCGGTCGCGCTTGCCAGTCTGGAAAATTCCTTGACGCATCTCGAAAAAAGGCAGATTGATCGGGCGAATTAGTTAAATTCTAAGAGAAAAGTTTTATATACTGGTTTCGATGGGATTTATTGAAGTAAGGGACGTTTTGTGCGTCCAGCATGGCAACGGATGAAAAATTTATACAGTATTCTTGGTATCTCAAAAGGTGCAAGCCAGCAGGAAATCAAATCCGCTTATCGCAAGCTGGCCAAGAAACACCACCCGGACGCGAACCCGGGCGACATCAAGGTTGAAGAAAAATTCAAGGAAATTTCCGCCGCCTATCAAATTCTGGGCGATGAAAAATTGCGCGCACGCTATGACCGCGGCGAAATCGATGAATCGGGCCAGGAAAAAATGGCCGGATTCCATGGGCAGCGGGGGTCCTCCTCCGCGGGGTTCGGCGGTGGCGGCGCGGAAGATATTTTCTCCGAGATTTTCGGTAATTTTCGCGGTGGCGGTTTTCGCGGCCGTGTGCCCGAAAAGGGGCGCGACCGGAAATTCGCGATCGAGATCGACTTTATGGAAGCGGCCCTCGGTGGCAAACGGCGCCTGACCATGGGCGACGGCGGCCGGACGCTTGACGTGGCCATTCCTGCCGGGGTGACCGACGGACAGCAGATCCGCCTGCGCGGGCAGGGTGAGCCCGGGACCGCTGGCGGTCCGGCCGGAGACATCATGATCAATGTCACGGTCAAGCCGCACAGCTTCTTTCGCCGTGACGGAATGAATGTCCTGATCGAGCTTCCCATCAGTTTGCCCGAGGCGGTGCTGGGGGCGACGGTCAAGGTGCCGACGGTGGATGGCACGGTTAACCTCAAAGTCCCGCCCGGATCGAATACGGGGACCAAGCTACGCCTGAAAGGCAAGGGCATCGCGGGCCCGAAGGGTGGCGCGCGCGGGGACCAGATGGTCAGTCTGAAAGTCGTTTTGCCTGACGAGCAGGATAAAGAACTTCAGGATTGGGTGACGAAATGGGCAGAAAAGCACGCCTATGACGCTCGCTCCAAATTGAAGTCGAAATAGTCGTATATACCGCGCCGGGGCATAAGTCTTTTGACTGCCTCACACAAGCGCTATAAAAAAGATAGAACAATTAGATTTCGTTTAATGTAGTTAGGGGGCGCGTATGACGCAGCACAAGGGTTTGATGGCTGGTAAGAGGGGCCTCATTATGGGGGTGGCCAATAATCATTCGCTGGCGTGGGGTATTGCTCAAGCGCTGCATGAGCATGGCGCAGAAATCGCGTTCACCTATCAGGGCGAAGCGCTTGGAAAACGTGTGGTTCCACTCGCGGAAAGCGTAGGGTCTGATACGGTGCTCGAATGTGACGTGACCGATGATGCCTCCATGGATGCCGTTTTTGCCGCGCTGAAAGAAAAATGGGGCAAGATTGATTTTTTCGTCCATGCCATTGGTTTTTCCGACAAGACCCAGCTGCGGGGCAATTTTTCCGACACGACGCGCGATAACTTCAACATGACAATGGAGATTTCCTGCTTTTCCTTCATTGCGCTGGCCAAGCGCGCTGCGGAATTGATGACCGATGGCGGCAGCATGGTGACACTGACCTATTACGGGGCGGAGCGGGTGATCCCGCATTATAACGTCATGGGCGTTGCCAAGGCCGGACTTGAGGCGGCAACCCGCTATCTCGCTGTCGAAATGGGCAAGAATAATATCCGCGTAAATGCGCTATCCGCAGGGCCGATCAAGACTCTCGCGGCGAGCGGAATCGGCGATTTCCGCTATATCCTGAAATGGAACGAATATAACTCACCGCTCAAACGCAATGTCACCATCGATGATGTCGGCGGATCTGCACTGTATCTCCTGAGCGATCTTGGCGCAGGTGTTTCCGGGGAAACCCATCATGTGGACGCGGGGTATCATGTTGTCGGCATGAAGGCGGAAGACGCCCCAGACATCACCAAGTAAGCAAGTTTTTCAGGCGGAAGTCCTTATGTCTCACAATAGTTTCGGTCATCTTTTTCGGGTGACAACCTGGGGGGAAAGCCATGGCCCGGCGCTTGGCTGTGTCATTGATGGCTGTCCGCCGTTGATCGAGGTCACGCCCGAGGAATTGCAGGTCTGGATGGACCGGCGCAAGCCCGGCCAGTCGCGCTTCACGACCCAGCGGAAGGAGCCCGACTCGGTAAAAATCCTCTCCGGCGTGTTTGAGGGAAAGACCACCGGCACGCCGATCAGCCTGATGATCGAGAATGTCGATCAGCGCTCCAAGGATTACGGGGATATCAAGGACAAGTTCCGCCCCGGTCATGCGGATTATACCTACCAGACCAAATACGGCATTCGCGATTATCGTGGTGGCGGCCGCTCCAGCGCGCGCGAGACAGCGGCGCGGGTCGCGGCGGGCGGTATTGCGCGGAAAGTCCTCGGCGACTCCGTCAAGATCAAGGGCTATCTCACCCAGATCGGCGACAGGGTGATCGACCGAACTCGCGCGGATTTTTCCGAGATTGACAACAACCCCTTCTGGTCGCCCGATCCTGGCATTGTCGAGGAATGGACGGTCTATCTTGATGCGATCCGCAAGGCCGGATCCTCTGTCGGGGCGGTGATCGAGGTTGTGGCCTCGGGTGTGCCTGCCGGGCTTGGTGCCCCGATCTATGGTAAACTCGATTCCGATCTTGCCATGGCGATGATGACAATCAATGCGGTCAAGGGTGTCGAGATTGGTGACGGATTCTCCGCCGCCGCGCTCACCGGGGAGACCAATGCCGATGAAATGCGCAGCGGTAATGAAGGCTTCCCGCGGTTTTCAAGCAATCACGCGGGCGGTATTCTGGGCGGTATCTCAACGGGACAGGACATTGTTGTGCGTTTCGCGGTGAAGCCGACCTCCTCTATCCTCAAGCCGCGCGATACCATTGATATTAACGGCAACGAGACGGAAATCCAGACCAAGGGCCGTCATGACCCGTGCGTTGGTATTCGCGGTGTGCCGGTTGGGGAGGCGATGATGGCCTGCGTTCTCGCCGATCATCTCTTGCGTCACCGGGGCCAGAACGGCTAAACCCAATATCAACAAGAAAATTTTAAGGAGATTTCCTCATGTCCCAGCCTAAATATGTTCATGCCCTGAAAGATGTTCCGGTTCCGGCCCGTGAGGAACTGGATGAAGGGACGCAAAAATATTTCGCGGTATGCGATGAAAAGCTCGGTATGGTGCCGAATGTGCTCGCGGCTTACAGCTTCGATAACGCAAAACTTCGCGCCTTTTCGGACATGTATGGGGAATTGATGCTGGGTGAGTCCGGCCTGACCAAGCTGGAGCGGGAGATGATTGCGGTCGCGGTTTCCTCGGTCAATCAGTGCTTTTACTGCCTGACCGCTCATGGCGCAGCAGTGCGGGAGCTTTCGGGCGACCCGATCCTCGGTGAGTTGATGGTGATGAACTACCGCGCGGCGGAACTGCCCGCGAAGCAGCGCGCCATGCTTGATTTCGCCTATAAGCTGACCAAGACGCCGAACGAGATGGAGGAAAGCGACCGGCAGGCGCTGCGCGATGCCGGCTGGACCGATCGCGATATCTGGGATATCTCGGCAACGGTGTCCTTCTTCAACATGAGCAACCGCATGGCCATGGCCATCGACATGATGCCGAACGAGGCCTATCACTCACAGGCACGCTAGGGCCTGTTTTCGGCCGGGACCTTTCGGAACAGATCGGCGAGAAGCTTGCCCGCCGGGCCGAGTTTTTCCGGCGCCGGGATAACGAGGCTGAGCGGTATCAGCGCCTCCAGGTTGTCGCGCGTGTTAATGCGGCAGAGTTCACCTCTTTCAATATCCTCAAGCAACAGATGCGCGGGCAACCAGCAAAAGCCGATACCGGAAAGCAGGATGTCCCGCGCCTCGTAAAAGCCGCTGACGGTCCAGCGCTGCTCCGATTTCAACCACCCGATTGTGACCGGTAATTCTGATTTGGTTCCGTCGCTGATGACAATCTGCAAATGTCGCTGCAACTCGCCCGTCTCGATGGGGGTGTTCTGCGTCATCAAGGGATGACCCTGTCCGGCAAAGGGGGTGAGGGGCACACGCATCAACGGGGTGCCAAGGAAGCCTGACGGCACGATCGGGCTGACGACCATGTCTGCCGCTGCATTTCGGATCGCCTCCACCGCGCCGTTGAGAAAGACATTTTCGATCTTGAGGCGAGTCCCGTGACCCTTCGCGTGAAACTGTGAGAGCACTGCCATCAACTGGCTTTTCGGGTAAATGCCTTCAACGGCAACTGTAATTTCAGTTTCCCACCCTTGCTGTGCTGTCTCGGCGAGCCGTTCAAGATTTACGGCATCCTCGATCAGCTGTTGAGACCGCCGCCGCATCACCTCGCCGATGGGGGTAAGCCGGACCTGCTTGCCCTCGACGGTGACAAGCTGGACACCAAGCTGGTCCTGCAGTTTCTGCACAGCGTGATGGAGCGAGGAATGGCTGCGGTTCAGCTTCTCCGCCGCCTGTAGATAGCCTCCATGGTCGATGACGGCGTTAAAAATTTGCCATTGGGTCAGTGTCGTGGTTAACATGTCTATTATTTAGACAGTAAATGCCGAAATTAATCAATTTATATCCTATGAATTGAACATATATTCTGCACATTGTTCCTGATTGATGGTGGAGTTGAAGTCGATGTTAGAGAAACTGAACCCTTTATTTGACCTTGCGGGTCGTATATTTATCGCGATCCTGTTTGTACCGGCAGGTTTCAGCAAGATTACCGGCTATAGCGGCACGGCCGGCTATATGGAATCCATGGGCGTTCCGGGCATTCTGCTCCCGATCGCTATTCTGTTGGAGCTGGGCGGCGGCCTTGCCATTCTCGCCGGGTGGCAGACACGGATCGTGGCCTTTCTGCTTGCGGGTTTCACCTTGGTGTCTGGACTGCTCTTTCATCTCCAGCCGGATGATCAGATGCAGATGATCATGTTCATGAAGAATGTCGCCATCACGGGTGGCCTGCTGTTTCTCGTTGCTAATGGCGCCGGGGCGTTCAGTGTCGATCGCCGGCTAAAGAAGGCGTAAAAACCTAATCATAGCGGGGGCTGCGCCACCCTGCAGCGAGAGCTTCAAGCTCTGTGCAGAACCAGCGCTCCCCCCGATTTTCATTAACCCGCGTTGCGCTGTAGTCGCGGCTGCCCGGCAGGTGATATATCCTGCCGTTCGCGCTGATATTGCCCTTGATGTTGCAGTTTATGTGTTCCGCGGATGCCTGGCGCTGATCCTGCCGCCAGGCCCAGGGCATCCGGAAGTTCCCCTGCCAGAGGCCAAGACGGGCCGATTTGGCTTTCTCTTCATCGGGCATGTATTCCATAGAGTACTGGCGATAGGCGACGGCCCAGCCCGATCGCACCATTTCCGCATTGATATCGCGATCCTGCAGGTAGCAGGTGGCTATCAGGCGGTCATATTTATCCTTATCCTTGCCCTCGCAACGGAGCATTTGCGACCCGACGAGGTTTTTAAGGTAATCTTCGGCTTCAGTGCCGCATGCGTAGGCTTCTGTGTGTCCATCAAGGCAGGTTTGGCCCGACTCCGGTGCATCGATCCCGTTTAACCTGATTTTCTCACCCGCCAACCGGATCGTATCTCCATCAACCACATAGGCGAGGCCGTTCAGCTCTCCGGTATCGGATGAGTTCTTATGAAGGAAGGAGATATCCGGCATTACGCCGATTGCCGTTCCTGCGATCAGGCTGATGACGCCAACCAATGCAAAGGGCACAAGATAGCCTTTCCGCCTGGTGTTGCGCTGCCAGGGCGAGGGACGCTTCATTTTGAGTATGACGGACAAGCCGGGCTCCTTGTGAACGGAATTTTTCCAATTCAATCAATCATGGAGCGTAAAAATTAAGATTTCGTAATCTTCCGCGTTGTGCGGAAGGCCAATAATGGCTTTTTTTTAGCGGGTCTTGGACGCTGCCTCGGTCAGGATGTCGATGTCGGCGCCTTTCTTATGGGCGTTCTCCGAGATATGGCGGCGCCAGGCGCGGGCGCCGGGTCGGCCCTGAAACAGGCCGAGCATATGGCGCGTGATCGAGTTGAGCGGTACACCCGCCGCCATTTCTCGCGCGACATAGGGGAGCATCTGCTCGATTACCTCGCGCCGTTCCGGGCTTTCATCATCGGCGCCGTAATAGCGCCGGTCGATTTCGGCAAGAAAATAGGGGTTCTGGTAGGCTTCGCGCCCGATCATCACGCCATCCACCTGCTGAAGATGGGCCTCAATCTCCTCATGGCTTGAAATCCCGCCATTGATGATGATCTCCAGCTCCGGCATTTCCTGCTTCAGGCGGTAGACGCGCTCATAATCGAGCGGCGGAATAGTGCGGTTCTCCTTGGGGCTTAAGCCCGTAAGCCAGGCTTTTCGCGCATGAATGATAAAGGTAGAGACGCCTGTCTCCGCCACCCGCTCGATAAAGCTTTTGAAGTAATCATAGCTGTCGAGATCGTCGATGCCGATACGCGTCTTGACCGTGACGGGGAGGGAGGTTGCCCCCTGCATCGCCGCGACGCAATCCGCCACCGTCTCCGGCTCTCCCATCAGGCAGGCGCCGAAGCGGCCGTTCTGCACCCGGTCGGACGGACAGCCGACATTGAGATTGATCTCCTGATAGCCATAGCCTTCCGCTATGCCTGCGCAGCGGGCGAGGGCGTCCGGCTCACTCCCGCCGAGCTGGAGCGCAAGCGGCTGCTCCGCCGGATCAAAGCGCAGGAACCGGTCCGCATCCCCATGGATGATCGCCCCCGTCGTCACCATCTCCGTATAGAGAAGGGCGCGGCTAGAAATGAGGCGCAGGAAATACCGGTCATGCCGGTCCGTCCAGTCCATCATCGGGGCGATACTTATGGTGCGGTTCAGTTTTGTCACAGGGGCCTCAGTGTTCATTTCCGGTTTAGATATAGGGATATGAACCTAAAACCAAAGAAAAACTGAATATTCATTCCTGAATTTTCCGAGTGACCGTTCCGCCCGGACGCTCTCTAATCCGGTTTGCGGGCGTGAACCAGGTGTGTCATGCCGGGGATTGTCTGTTCATCCTGGATGTCGACAAAACCAACCTTCTCCATCTCCGCTTTCAACCAACCGGCCGTGACGGAGCGAGCTTCCGGCGTAAAGGCCATATGTTGCAACTGCCACAGTGCGGCCATCACGGGGCCTGTCCGGTCATCCTCGACCATGAAATCATGAACGAGAATTTTTCCGCCCGGCGCCAGGCAATCAAAGGCGTATTTCACGAGCCGCGGGACTTCACTTCCCGGAATGCCGCTAAACAGGTAGGACATCAATATGGCGTCCTGCTCGGTCGGCCATTCAACGGTCAGCGCGTTGGAGGGGATGTAGCGAACGCGGTTGGTCATCTCCGCCTCGGTAATAAACCGCCAGCCAATCTCACTTACATTCGGGAAATCGATAATGGTCGAGTTAAGTTCCGGGTTGGCCTCCAGCAGGCGAATGGTCATGGCACCTGTGCCGCCGCCGACATCAAGCAGAGACTTTGCGCCGGAGAGGTCAACAGTGCGGGCGATTGTCAGCCCCGGGCCAAGGGATCCGGCATGCTGCGCGTTACTGTAGAGGGCGGCCTGTTCAGGGTCTGACATCCAGTGCTGATAGGAGTCAACAGCATCCGAGTTAAGGGAGCCATCCAGAACCTCGTTCAACTGTCCGAGGAACGGATACATCTGCTGATCAATCTGGTAGCGGAGGTAATCCCCGAACTCATATTTCGAGGTGCGGGACAGAAAAGCCTCGGCACCCGCTGAATTCGAATAGAGGTTGTCGTCCTGTTCGACCAGGCCGACCCCGTTCAGCGCGGTCATGAGTGTGACGATGCGGTTGATTGGAACGTCCACTGCCTTGGACAGTTCCTGGCATGTCTTGGGCCCGGAGGCGAGCTGTGTAAAAACATCAAGGTGCAGTCCGGCGAACATCGCCTTCGATGCCATGAACCCAAAGGCGATTGTTGAGACTTCTTCTGCAGTTTCTACTGGTTTTACAGACATCTAGGCTACTTTCTCCTGCTAATCTTTCGTTGCGAACCGACGTATTGACGAAGCTTTCCTATCGTTTCCGAGCTGAACCAACGGGCACACGTGTCCCTTTCCAGAGGCCCGAAGGAATCTGGCGGCATGGATAATTAATTTACCCAAACATTCAGCAAGTTATGTCAAATCAATGACAGCGGGCTTGGGGATTTAGACTCCGGGCCATGCGGCCAGAGACTCGCCCTATGAAGTGTCGAGTGTTAAGTCGACAAGAAATTGAATGTTTTCAAATATCGCCCTTATCCTATAGACACGACCTGATTTGTCAAATGACAGACATATTAAAGATCGGGCATCTGAAGCCCGGCACAAGCAGGCATAGAATACGCCTCATCACATCAAATTATTCATTTTCTATAATGACTTGGGTGATTCACAGATTTGGGCGTGCCCTGTGTTTCCCCGTGCTCCGTTCACAAAGAGGGGTTGCTCGATGGCGTCAACTGAGGCTAGAATTATAAAAACACAATAAGGGGAGAGAATAAGATGGGACAAACCCTTCAATCCGCTACCGGCTTCAGTGTTGAACCTCTGGACAGGTCCTTTGGCGCTCTGGTGCGGGAGATTGATCTTCGGGAACTGGATAGCGCGACATTCGACGATCTGTATCAGACCTGGCTTGCTCACGGCCTCCTTATTTTTCCGGGACAAAACCTCACCAAGCGCGAGCAGGTCACCTTTGCCCGTCGGTTCGGCGATTTAGTGGAAGAACTGAAGGCGGTGGAGATCAGCAACGTCAAGCCGGATGGCAGCCTGCGGGATGCGCCTGACGATGACATGATGAAGATCATCCGCGGCAATATGTACTGGCACCAGGACAGCACCTATATGCCCGTACAGGCGAAAGGCGCCGTGTTCAGCGCTCATGTCGTGCCCAACCGTCAGGGCGATACGGCCTTTGCCGATATGCGCGACGCCTATGATGCGCTGGATGACGCGACGAAGGCGCAGATCAACTCCCTCTCGGCCTATCATTCCCTCGAATACAGCCAGCGGGCTGTGGGGGAGGAGACGAAAAAGGAAGACAGCGAATATTTCGGCTATGGCATGAATGTGGCCGACGTGCCGCTTCGCCCGCTGGTCAAGACGCACCCCGAAACGGGGCGCAAGGCGCTGGCCGTCGGGCGTCATGCCTATGGCATTCCGGGCCTGTCAGAAGCGGAATCGGAGGAGCTGATCGCGCGGCTCAACAATTTTGCCGTGGCCGACGAGCGGCGGATTTATCAGCATCGCTGGACGGCGGGGGACGTCGTTCTGTGGGATAACCGCTGCCTGATGCACAAGGCCTGTGAATGGGACTTTTCGGAGCCTCGCATCATGCTGCATTCGCGCATTGCCGGCGACCCGGCAAGTGAACAGGCGCTCGCGGCACAATAACGCCGCCGCACCTGCCCGGCGGTGATGCCGGGCAGGCTTTTTCCAGTGGCCGCCCGTTATTCCGGGCTCGGTTTTGGCTCCAGCTGCCGGAGGTAGGCGATCAGCGCGGCCATGTCCTCATCGGAGATATTGGCGTAGTAATAGACGCCCATCGGCGGCAGCAGGCGTGAGCCGTCGGGCCGGACGCCGGTGCGGATAACCTTTTCTAGGTCGGCGTCGTTGTAGTGGGCGATGCCATCCTCATGCGGCGTGATGTTGGCGGAAATCGACACGCCCCAGGGTCCGGGGAAGGACATGCCCCCGACGCCAAGCTGGTGTTCGATATCCGGTTTCCCGTTGACCAGCGGGCTGTGGCACTCGATGCAGTGCCCGGCCGGTCCGGCGAGATAGGCGCCATAGGCGACGATGTCATCGCGTGGCACATCTGGCACCTGTGTGACCGGCGGCCCGTAGGAAGGCGGCAGCGGGATCTCGTAGGTCGATTTCTCGACGACATTCTTTATGGGTTTCACCTGCCGGAGATAGGCGACGATCGCCTTGACGTCGGTGTCGGACATATTGCGGTAAAGCTCGATCGGCATGGGCGGGCCGATAATCGTGCCGTCGGGGCGCTTGCCCTCACGAATGGCGGCGATGATCTGCTCATCCGTCCAGTTTCCGATCCCGGTTTCCTTGTCCTGGGTGATGTTGGGCGCGAAGGCCTTGAAGAAACCCGGCTCGTCAACCAGGAACTGGCCGGCCAGTTCCATGCCCGCTGCCGGGCCGGTCGGCGTTTGCGGCGTATGACAGTTGCCACAGGCAACGATACTTTTCATCAAGTAGGTGCCCCGCTCCAGCGGGGTCTCGGCAGACATTGCCTGGGACTGCATGGCTGCAGCCAGGGCAAAGGCAATAACCAGCTTTTTCATGTGCGTATCCTGAAAAGGAGAGTTGACGTATCTTTCCTAACTTTTTAGCCCCGAATCCGCAGATTCTCGCGTGAATTATCTTAGAAATTACTAATATATGCAATGGGATTCATAAGGATGGCGGTGTGAAAGTCGTCACATCTCTGAAATAGACGGCTGCGTGATTGATCTCCCATTCTTTTGACCTAAATCAAAGCAACTGGTCGCGTAGTTATTTATGGTTAATAAACTGAAATGACAGCTTTAGGAGGCAGCTCATGACCGAAAAATCCGAAAAATCCACGAGTTGGGGAGAACTTCAGGCTTTAGGTGTTCCATTCGATGTCGAGGCCATGGCCGGGATGAACCAGAAATTCTACAAGCTGATGATGACCTGCAATGAGGAGCTCATGACCTTTGGCCGCAACCGGCTGAAACAGGACATGGACATGCCGCAGAAACTGGCAAGTTGCAAAACCCCGCAGGAGATGATGGATGTCTGTCTTGCCTTCTACCAGACCGCGTTCAAGCAGTATTCGGATGAGGCTGGGGAGTTAACGAAGATTTGCTCTGACATGTCTGCGGAGGCACAGGAAATCTATAAGCTGCCCGGCGATTAAGCTGTGCTTGAGAGGCTGGCGGGAGGCTGGTGATACGGTTGTGTTAAAATAATCAGGGAGAGGGTAAAATGCCCTTTGGGAAGAATAGGGAATGGATTCTGCTCGCCGATAAAGCCCATGCAAAGATTTACGCGCGCAACGGGATCAATGGTCCGTTGACGCAGGTTCTGGATAAGTCGCATCCTGCCGCCCAGGGCAAGCAGAGCGAAGAAGGCGCATCGCGCCCTGGGCGCGGTCAGAAATCGACGGTTGCCGCGCGCTACGCTTATGAGGATCATGCGGATTTCCCGGAACAGGAAAGCGCCCTGTTTTTGCGGGAAATTGCTGCTGAGGTAAACGAAGCCGTTACTCGTGATATTATAGATAAACTCATTCTGGTGGCCTTGCCCAAGACAATGGCCCGTCTCAAATCGGATATGACCGATGCGGCGCGGGCAAAAATTGAGGAGGAATGGCCCAAGAATCTGATCGGTGTCGCTGAAATCAGTCTGGCGGATCGATTAAGTGCCTTTAAATCATAGAAAAGGAGTGAGATGATGAGACAACTTATGACATCTGTAACCACTGTTCCGTTGCGTGCTATTCTTATTGGCGGCATGTGCCTCGGGATTACCGCCTGCGCTTCGGATATGTCTGCTACCGACAGTATGGGAATTGAAGCCGCCAAGATGGACGCGGCACAGGCCAAGGCGGATGCAGCCAAGTCGCTGATGGTCATGGAAGAGTTGAAAGCCATGAATGCGAAAACCATGCAGGCCAGCAATGAGGCCGCAGCAGCAGCGAGATCTGCGAAAGAATCTGCGGACCGGGCTGCCCGGATCGCGGCAGAACTCGAAGCGATGCATAGCAAGCACCTGCGTAAATAATCGACCGGGATATTACTCGGCGATTTTTTCGGGTAAACCACGCCTTTCCTGAATGATGCGGTCAAATGCGGCCCAGTCAATTCGGGAAAGGCCGTGGGCTTCGGCCTTGGCAACGGCAGTGCGCTGTATCTCGGAGAGGTCGGCCGGGCTGGGGTCGAATTTTCCAGTCAATTCGATCTGGTCGGCTTGCGGGCCGGTTGGATGTGCCTCAAGATAAACCGCCTTGCCGTCCCATCCGACCTTGAGCGGTTCGTCAATCAGGGTGACGGGCATGCCAACCTTGGCAAGATTGAACACTTCCTCGATTGCCTTGTCATAGAGGCGGACACAGCCACTGCTGACCCGGCGTCCAACTCCGGGTTCTTTGTTGGTGCCATGGAGGACATATCCGTCCCAGCCGATGCGCACCGCGTACTTGCCCAGAGGATTATTGGGGCCGGGTGGTACGGCCGCGGGCAGGTCTGGATCAAGTTCGCGCATTCTCCGGGTTGGCCGCCATGTCGGGTTTTCACGCAGTTCCGTTACCGTCATTGCCCCAACGGGCGTGCGACGCCCTTCACGGCCAATCCCGATGGGCCAGGAGCGGATTTCACCTTCCGTCTTTCCCTTGTAGTAGAGCCGCATATCTCCAATATTGACGGTGAAGCCCGGCTGTAGGTTGCGGGGGAGGATATGCCGGTCGGGGATCAGCAGTTTTTCGTTTGGCTTGACATCCCAAGGATCGGTTGCCGGATTAACACTGCGGAGCTCGACATAGCCGATACCAGACGCCACGGCAATGCTGGAGAGGGTGCGCAGCTTCTCCGCGGTATAGATTTTCTCAGTCCCGATTATCTCCTCTGCCTGGGCCGCTGTCCAGGTGAGAAGGGTGACCGCAACCGCCGCCAAGCTGTTCGTCCAACTAATGCTTCCCTTTTTGCGATTGCCGTGTATCACGATGGCCCGTTACCTTTCCGCGATGAAGCGGTTTCAGTCGTAATCCGCCTGATTCAGCGGTCATGGAGCGTCCTCATCTATCAGGATAGGCGCTTTCGGGCCTTTTTCAAACAGATATCAATGTTTACTTTGCTCCGCTATGTAACTTCCTGTAAAAGAGCGCAAGCAAGATCAAGTCCAAGAATAATGAGGAAGTAGCTGCCAAGATGACCCGTCACCTTATTACCTCCGCCTTACCTTATATCAATGGTGTCAAGCATTTGGGAAACCTGATCGGGTCGATGTTGCCCTCAGACCTGTATGCCCGATATTTGCGTGCGCGCGGTGAAGAGGTGCTGTTTATCTGCGCCACAGACGAACATGGCACGCCTGCCGAGTTGGCCGCCCGTGAAAAAGGGCAGGATGTTGCGGAATTCTGCGCTGAACAGCATCAGGTGCAGGCCGATCTCGGCGCCGCCTTCGATCTTTCGTTTGATTATTTCGGCCGGTCTTCCTCACCGCAGAACAAGGAACTGACCCAGCATTTCGGCAAGAAGCTGCTCGAGAATGGCTTTATCGACGAACGGATTACCCGCCAGGTTTACTCCATCGATGACGGTCGTTTCCTGCCGGACCGCTATGTGGAGGGAAACTGTCCCCATTGCGGCTATGACAAGGCGCGCGGCGATCAATGTGAAAACTGTACCCGGTTGCTCGATCCGACAGACCTGTTGGAGCCCCGTTCCGCAGTATCGGGCAGCACAAATCTTGAAGTACGCGAGAGCAAGCATCTCTTTTTGTTACAGTCCAAACTGGCCGATGAAATCCGTGTCTGGGTCAACCGGCATCAGGATTGGCCGGTGCTGGTTTCCTCCATCGCGCTCAAATGGCTGGACGAGGGGCTTCATGACCGCGGCATTACCCGCGACCTGAAATGGGGCGTGCCCGTGGATCGGCCGGGGCTGGAAGACAAGGTCTATTACGTCTGGTTCGATGCGCCGATCGAGTATATCGCGGCGACCAAGGAATGGGCGGATGAGGATCCGGATAACCGCGACTGGAAATCCTGGTGGTATGAGGCCGACGACGTGCGCTATGTGCAGGTGATGGCCAAGGATAATGTGCCGTTCCATACGGTCACTTTCCCGGGAACCATCCTCGGCAGTCGCGAGCCCTGGAAAATGGTTGATTATATCAAGGGATTCAACTGGTTAAATTATTATGGTGGAAAATTCTCGACCAGCCAGAAGCGCGGCATTTTCATGTCTGACGCGGTCGAGCTCCTGCCGTCCGATTACTGGCGTTATTATCTGCTCGCCAATGCACCTGAAACCTCGGATGCCAGCTTCACCTGGGACGGGTTTTCCGGAACGGTGAACAAGGATCTTGCGGATATTCTCGGTAACTTTGTGAACCGGACGCTGAAATTCTGCTCTTCCAAGTTCGGCGATCAATTGCCCGAGGGCGGCGAGCCGGGCGAGGCCGAGGCGGCGCTTGCCAAGGCGCTGACAGAACGGCTGGACGCCTACAATACCCATATGGGGGAGTTGCAGATCCGTAAGGCGATGCAGGAACTGCGTGCGATATGGGCGCTCGGCAATGAGTATCTGACCGAAGTGGCCCCCTGGACGGCCTTCAAGACCGATCCGGAGGCGGCGGCCCAGTCGTTGCGCATTGCCATCAACCTGGTTCGCATTTTTGCCGTTTTAAGTGCACCGGTTATCCCGAATGCCGCCGCGAAAATGGCCAACTGTCTCGGTCTTACCCTTGCGCCCGATGAATGGATTGAGGGGGATATGATGCAGGAATTGCAAACCCTCAAGGCTGGTCATGGCTTCGACATTCCCGAGGTGCTCTTCCGCAAGATTTCCGATGATGAAATCGCGACCTGGGAAGCACGCTTTGGCGGGCAAGAGTAGGGACGTCACCACCCGCCGGCTTTTACCCTTGCGCGAATTATCCCGAATTTAACCCTAGTTCTTAACGGGGCCTTAACGCCTTTTCGATACTCTTTTACTTATTTTGTAAAAGGATCGTTTGGCGATGACGGTAGGCAAACTTCTAAAACGCAGGATCCTGAACGCGTTTGCGCAGGATACCCTCGGCGCGACGGCAGTTGAACTGGCCATGATCGCGCCTGTGCTGATCCTTCTGCTGTTCGGTATTATCGAGCTCAGCATGGCGATGTTCATCAATACGGTGGTTGAAGGCAGTCTTAAGGATGCCTCCCGTCTTGGCTTGACCGGACAGATACAGGACGGGTCCAGCAATACCCAGGCCCTTGTCGATATGCTTAACGAGGCGTCTCTCGGATTGCTCGGTCTCACGACCGACGATGTGACAACGCTTGTTTATGAAAATTTTTCCTATGTCGGGCAGGGCGAGGAATATACGGACCTGAACGATGATGGAACCTGGACGCCAGGGCCTTATACCCATAGTGACGGGACGGTCTATCCCGATGGCGAGCCGTGGGTCGAAGTGAATGGCAACGGCATTTATGACGAGGATTTCGGCGTTGCCGGGCTTGGCGCTCAGGGTGATATCGTTCTTTATACCGTTGAATATAACTGGAATTTCCTCAGTGGTCAGGTCATCCCGGTCCTGAGTGGCCTTATTCCCATGCGTGCGTCTGTCGTGGTTCGTAACGAGCCTTATTAAGGTATTGCCTGTTAAGGGCTGATCGAGGTTGAAATGAGCCGTTTACTTAAATCTATCGGATATCGATTTTGTGGTTTTGTTGGTGGTTTTATCCGCAATCATCGCGGTGTCGCCATGGCGGAATTCGCCCTGATGCTACCGGTTCTGATGCTGCTGGCCGCCGGCAGTTTTGAGGTGGCGCGCTATGCGCTGATGACGCAGAAGCTGGACCGCATTGCCGCGACGCTCTCGGATTTGATCGCCCGTTCCAGTATTGAAAATATTACAGAAACTGAAATCTCCAACATTATCGACTCCGCGCTTTATATGGCGCAGCCCTTCGACATCAGCACCGGTAACATGATCATCCTGACATCGGTTCAGGGCCGGGCAGGGCAAGCGCCGGAAATATTAAGCCAGCGTGTTTCCGGTGCAGTGGATGGGGTTAGCAGTAACATCGGAAATGGGATTGGCGGAGATGCAACGCTTCCTGCGGCTTTCCCGGATGCCGGATCGGGAGAAACCCTCTCGGACGGCGAGACACTCATCATTGCCGAGGTTTATTTCGACTACGAACCTTACCTGACAGGCGATATAGGCTTTTTCGGTGATATGCTGTTGCGCGCACATGCCTATTTCCGCCCACGCTTTACCGACACGATTACCTTCCCTTCGGCGTCCTGAGAGGCGGTTTAACCGCTGCCCCTTACGCACGCGGATCCAGTCACCAGCCAAGGCCATCCCACGGGGTGGCCTTTTTTACATGCAGGTGGTCTGCTTAACGGCAAACAGAGCGATTTGCTGAAGTATGATGGAGTATTAACCTGTCCGCGTGAGCGTGGCAGGAGCATTCCATGTGAGAGAGAAGGCGGCTGGCGATGCTTTCCAGGTCTTTACCGCTTGGGTTTCTGGCCGCATATCCCTTGGGGGCAAGGCTCTTATCCTCCGGGGGAATGAGCAAGCGACTGGAAGGCCTGACAGCAGGAGCACAAAAAAAGAGCGGTAGGATTAACCACCGCTCGTTGTTGTTGGACTGCGCACCGTCTTATTTCGAGATGCGCAGGTTGCTGAGTTCCTCACCGATGGTGTTGAAGTTGTCTGCGAGCTCTTCCGCGGAGGTGGCGACGAAGGCATGTTTGGGTGATGTTGCACAGTCCCGCATCATGCTCGAGTTTCCGTCGACGAGCAGTACGGTATAAACAATGATCCCGGCATTCTTCATGGCCGTACAGTTAGCAAGAACCTTGTCATCGACTATATCAGGGTAGTTTGAATAGCCGCTGCCGCTGAGCGCAGCCTGTCTGAGGAAACCACGATAATCATACTTGTTTGTCGTCGGGTTTGTGTCAAAGAGTTCTGATCTCGCATAGGCATGATAAATATCATAGGCGCTGCTGTTTGTACCGAGGGTGTTGAGGCCATCGGTCATCAGGACAACAACCTTGTCCATAAATTCTTCGCCGTAATCGAGCGGCAGGGCTGAGTATCCGGTCGGCAGATTTAGGGTAGACGATCCTTGCCACTCACCGCGCCATCTTGGAGAGATCACGCGCCAACCCCAAACCATGCCCAGGTTAATGGCCGTACCGCCATCCGCATCCATCGAGTCTATATGAGATTTTATTGTATCTTTTTCAGCGGTCAGTGGCAGAACCATACTCTCAGGGCAGTATCTATTGGGGCCGGTACTGGAAGTAACAGAATAGTAATTACCCTTTTTGGACTGGTATTTTTTCCAGTCATTGTTCGTTTCTGTATCGCCGCCACTGTTGTCGCCATGGAAATCATTGTCCGAATCCCGGAAATAATCATTCCAGAAATAAGGAACAAAATCGTTGTTCGGCGGATTGTCGGAAATGTCTTCAGTGCCTCCAAGGAGGTGATCGCGCATCTCAACACACCCTTCCCACCCATAGACGGTATCATTGACACCATCACCGGTCACATCACGGCCGAGGGACGTATTAGACGAATCCGCGGTGAAGATGCTTGTCGAATTATTGGTCAGGTTCGTCTTATAAGTGTTTTTAAGCCAGTCAATATTCTGCGGTCCGACATTCACGGCCATTGTATAGGGTACGATTCCAACCCAGAGCTTATCTTTCGTCTGGTCGTTGCCGTAGAGAATATCCACGAGATTTTTTGACGCGGATTTAAGTTCATCCAGGCGCGTACTGCTTCCAAGGCTTGAACCCATTGACCCGGTGTTATCCAGAACCAGAACAAGTTCCATGCCGCGGTTGTCGCGTTTGATTTCTGTGACGGCACCGACGGCGAGTGACGGTTGGCCCAGAACATTCATAAAGGTAGTCCCCATGTCCGCCCGGATATTCAGGGAGATATTTTCCCGCGTTGAATCCCAGGTGACTGTTTCTGAATTCATGGTAATCGGGTCGGTACCCATGAAGCCGGAGGGGAAATTGGCATCGAAGTATTTTTGGGCATCGGCATATATCTCTGCGTCTGTTGGGGCAAAGATATTCCGGCCCACCGCAAGCCCGGCCGCATCAAGTGCGGTTGACAGCTTTGATTTAAGAACATAGGCGCGCCCCAGATCAATGGAGAGGCCAATTGCCCCAAAAATGGGAATTGCCAGAAATGCAATGATTACGGCGGATACGCCACGATTATCTCTATTAAATCGTGTGATGATCCGGCGTAGCGAACCGAATGTAAACTTCTTGTTCATGCTGACACCATGCAATCAAAATAAATTTTCCTGCATACAGGATCAGGTAAAAAAATTAAGAATTTATTAATATCAAGAGGTGGATTCAGTAAAATCGTACTAATTATATTAAATAATGACGAATATGTATGTTTTGTTATGTTTATTTTTTTGTTATTGAAATAAAAAGGTAAATTCAAACTAAATAAATGAATAAATTTAAGTAATTTAACAAAATATCTATTATTAGGTAAAATTTTTACCTTTTATTCACTATCTTTACTCCTAAAAAAAGATAACCCTTTAACTATTGATTAATGAATTACGGTTTAAATGGCATCCAAGGCGCGAGGCAAGACGAACTTGGGAAGCGCTTTAACTTTAAGGGGCTTTTCAGGTTGCGGGTTCAACGCGGGCTAAAAAGTCTGGATACCAAAGGGTCTTAAAAACCCGGCGGGACTAAAACCAAGTTTTGTTAAGTGTCAGGACGAAGGTCCTGAATTTTAGGAGACTCAAAATGATTAAAGTAATCCGTTCTTTTGTAACAGACGAGTCTGGTGCTACGGCTATTGAATATGGCCTGATCGCTGCCCTCGTCGCTCTGGTAGGTGTTGTTGCTTTTACAGCACTCGGTGATACGATCGTCGGTGCATTCGACGATATCGCAGAAGCTCTCTGTGAAGGTACTGGTGGTACTTATACTGCTTCTAATACTACAACTGGTGTCGCCGGTTCTTGTGGTGAAGCCGCTTCTGGTGGTAGCTAATATAACTATCTGGTTGAGGACGCTGATTGATCAGCGTCCTCTCCATTTCGGCTCTCATATGTATTACATGCCGTATATCCAGGATTGATATTGCTTATATAGATCTGGAGGTTGCTATGGTTGATTTTATGAAGTCATTTATTGAAGACGAAACCGGTGCAACAGCCATTGAATACGGACTGATTGCCGCCCTCGTTTCGATTGCCGCAGTTGTTGCCTTCGGTTCAACGGGCGAAACTATACTAGAAGCTTTTTCTGGCATTACAGAAGATTTCTGCGTCGCGATTGGCGGAGATTACTCTCTTTCTGAAGATGGAACCGATAGCTGTTCCTGATCCGCTGCGAACTTCTCCCCCGTAGCGAGACCTGCTTTCGCAGCTTAGGTGTCATGATGGCACTTCCCACCCAAATATCTCAAATTTTATACAGTTTTTACGCGCATTTTCGACCAGTTTTAAGGTCGTATTCCGCGACAATATCTTCGAAATTATAGCCCGTAATTCGCCATAAATTTAACCGGAAATTAATGTCTTCATGTGTAGGGTGGTTCATATTTGAAACCTTATGGAATTAACACCATGGCGCGAAAATTAATACTGATCGTTTTTGCATTGCTCATTACCGGATCGACTGTGTGGTTTGTGCGTAGCTGGGCGGACCAGCGAACGCCCGTCACCGAAACGGCCACAGTAGAGGCCCAGCCAGTACAGCATAATATTAGAATTCTCGTTGCGGCGACAGACCTTCCGGCCGGTACTTTGGTGCAGGAACAACATCTGAAATGGCAGGCATGGCCTGAAGACGATGATGTTAAAGATCTTTATGTTGTCGAAAAGGTTGGAGAATTGAGCGATTTTATCGGGACAGTTGTTCGTCAGGGGGTCATTGCCGGTGAACCGATTACCGATTCCCGCATGGTGAAGCCGGGGCAAAGCGGCTTTCTCGCCGCGGTCCTTAATCCCGGCAAGCGCGCTGTTTCTATTCCCGTTGATATGACATCAGGTATTGCCGGTTTCGTCTTTCCGGGTGACCGGGTCGACGTCATTCTCACTCATTCGATTGTCAAGGAATCGGAAATGGAGGGCGAGACGAGCGGTGCCCGACGGGCCAGTGAAACCATCCTGACCGATGTTCGGGTGGTGGCCATGGACCAGTCAACCAATGATCAGAACCAGGAAGCAGCGGTTCGCCGCGTTGCCACATTGGAAGTTTCACCAAAGGGCGCGGAAATTGTTGCCGTCGCCAGGGAGCTGGGGGGGCTGTCCCTGTCTCTTCGCGCTCTCGCACGCGTAGAGGATGAAGCGAAAAGCAAGGATGGTCAGGTCGCCTTCAAGGCCGAACGCGGCCGGGGTCATACCTGGGACAACGAGGCAAGCCGTCTGATAACCGGCGGATCCCCCCGGATGGGTATTCCGACAACAGTCATCAATGTCGTACGCGCTGGCGAAGCCAAGCAGAAATTGTTCGACTAAGGAGTAATTTCGATGCTGACAAGACTATTGCAACCGTTTGCCGCAATTGCGCTGGGATTGGTATTAGCGCTAGGCGCTCCGACGCAGATCCATGCCGCGCAGGTTATTAATTCCAAGGGTGACATTCTTTCCCTGACCTTGAATTCGGGGAAACTTGTTCAACTGGATAAGCCTGCAACCTCGGTATTTGTTGGTAACCCTGAACTTGCTGATGTGCAGGTCCAGTCGCCGACAATTATCTATGTTTTCGGAAAAGGAACGGGCAGCACCAATCTTTTTGCGCTTGATGCTCAGGGTCGGGTATTACTCAATTCGCCAATTTCTATTACTCATGACGTAACGTCATTGAATGATGCGCTTCAGGGTGTGAGCCCCAATGGCGGCCTGGCGGCACGTTCAACTCCCACCGGCATTATGTTGACCGGTCGTGTGAAATCTGCGGCGCAAGCTGAGGATGCCCGGCGATTGGCGGAACTTTATCTTGGTGGAGGTACAGTATTTAACCGGATTGAAGTAGCCGGCGCCATGCAGGTTAACCTGCGGGTGCGGATTGCGGAGGTTTCCCGTTCGATAACGAAGCAATTTGGCGTAAACTGGGAAGTCTTTGGTCGTATCGGTGATGCCTTCCTCGGGTTTGCCACGCCAACCGATATCGTCGGTAGCGGGGCATCGGGAGTCACCCGGCTTGGCTCCGGTACGAACTACGCTTCCGGTTATTCCAGTAAAAATTTCGATATGCTGAATGTGATTGATGCGCTCGATGAAGAAGGGCTGCTCACTATTCTGGCTGAACCGAACTTGACGGCGTTATCCGGTGAAACTGCGAAGTTTCTCGCTGGTGGTGAATTTCCCATCCCGGTTCCCCAGGAAGATGGCGCAGTTACCGTTGAATATAAGCCCTTTGGTGTTTCGCTTGAATTCAAGCCAATTATTGTTGATGACAACCTGATCAATCTACAGGTCAAACCAGAAGTCAGCCAGCTTTCCTCCTCCTCTGCTATTAATGTCGGCGGCTCCTTTATTCAGTCGATTTTGACCCGTCGGGCAGAAACTACCGTAGAACTGTCAAGCGGGCAGAGCTTTGCTATCGGTGGGCTGCTCAGCAGTGACGGGGATAATAATATTTCCAAAACGCCGTTTCTTGGCGACATTCCGATTTTGGGCGCGCTTTTCCGCTCATCTTCCTTCCAGCGGAACGAGACGGAATTGCTGATCATCGTCACGCCGTATCTTGTTAAACCAAGCAATTCGCGGATTGCAGAGCCGACAGACGGTTACATTCCGCCGAATGATAATGATCTTTATGTGGATGGTAAAAACTTCCGGCCGACTCTGGGCGAGAATGCACCAGAAAAGGATGGCCGCGATGCTGCCGCTGCCGCTGCCCCCACAAAAGATATTAAGCTTGCTGGCCCTGCTGGCTTTATCCTGGAGTAGACCTGATGCAACAGAAACTAGTTAGAAAATCGAAGATGCTGGTCGGCCTGGCAGGACTGCTTTTATTAACCGCATCCTGCACATCGCCGGAAGGGTTGGTGGGTGCCAATGGTGAAACGGCCAGCCCGGAAAAAGCAAAGCTGGAAAAGAAAATCACGGTGAGCGAATTAACGCCGACCATCATCGTTGGTTTCGAGGCCGGTCGGTCTGGTCTTGCGGACATTGAAAAAGGCAAGCTGCTCGGTTTTATTGATGCCCAGCAAATTGAATTTGGCGAGACAGTCGAGGTCGAGCTGCCATCTTTCGAAGGTAATAGTGGCCTGAACGAACAGCGCTTTGCCGAAGTTGCCCATTTTCTACAAGTTCAGGGTTTCTCTGTTGCGCCGCGTGCAACCAGGGAAAACGCCGCTAATTCTCTGCGGGTCTATTTTGTAAAGTATGTCGCGACCGTCGATCCGAACTGCCAGAAGGGTTGGTACAAGCCAAAAGGGCTTGGCCATGAGAATCTCCCGCTTCCCTATATGGGATGTGCAAATGCGGAGGCTCTGGCGGGTATGATCGCCAATCCGAAGGACCTTGTGAACCCGGCAACGAACGATTCGGCAATAGGCGAACGGGCCGCGAAAGCAATTGAACAATATCGGAAGGGTTCGGCTGGTTCTGCAAGCGGTTCCAGCCAGTAAGGGAGTCACAGGAAATGGCTAAATCATCATCTTTAAGTACACTTTTCGGCAATTCGGTTTGCGAAGAGTACATGGGCTTTCTTGAGGATGAAAAGTCCCTGGAAGTCAATCGCGAGGTTTGCGCCGCTCTTGAGTATTCGGATGATGCCACCCTCGATGGCGGTATCACGGCGGCGCTGGGCCGGATTGAACCTGGAAATTCCCCGAAAGTAGTGCTGGCAGATATAACCGAGAGTGTTGATCCTGATGGCGATATCACCCGCTTGGTTCGTAAAATGGGGGCGGACAATACGCTGATTGTCCTCGGCACATCCAATGAGGTGAGTGAGTTCCGCAAAATGATAGCGCTGGGCGCGAAGGACTATCTGGTCAAGCCCCTAACCGCGGAAGTTCTGAAGGACGCGATTGAAAATATCGGACGGCAGTCACAGGCGCTCAATGCGGCCCAGAGCGGCAAGCTGACTGTTGTTGTCGGCGTGCGCGGTGGCGTCGGAGCGACAACAATTGCGACTAATCTCGCCTGGATCATGGCGAATGAAGAAAAGCTGCCGACGGCCCTGATGGACCTGGACCTGCATTTCGGCACAACGACGCTCTCTCTTGATATCGAAACGGGTGGCGGTTTTCGGGAAGCACTTGAAAATCCGCACCGTCTCGACAAACTGTTCCTCGACAGCGCCATTGTGAAGGATGGTAATCATCTCGCGGTTCTGGGAACTGAGGAACCGATCGATGAGCTTGTTGATGTCAGCGAGGAATCCATAGATGCGCTGATCGGAGAGATCAGCCAGGATTATAATCAGGTAATCGTCGATCTTCCGAGGCATCTCCTGCCCACACAGGGGGCTCTCCTGGCGTCAGCGGATACTGTCATCCTGGTATCAGATCAGTCGCTTGCGGGTATTCGGGATATCAACCGGATCACCCAGGCCATGACGACGCTGCAGACCAAGGGCCGCATTCTCAAGGTGGTCAGCCGGGTTGGATCTGAACGTTCAGCGCAGGTTTCAAAGGCAGATTTTGAACGCGGTCTGAACGAATCAGTTGATTATGTCATCCCGGAGGATGGGAAAACTTTAACCGTCTGCGCCAATGCGGGAAAGGCCGTCGGTGAGGTGTCGGTGAAGGCCCCAATTGCTAAGGTATTGCAGGAATTGGCGGCGGATGTTTCCGGATATGAAAAGCCGAAAAAGAAGGGGCTGTTTACCTTGGTCCCAGGCGGCAAGAAAAAGAAAGAAGTGGGACCTAAAGCGTGAGTTTATGGCGTTCATCTTCATCGGTCAGTAAAGGCAAGACCAAGTCCGTTGCACCAAGTGTAGCTGGACCGCAGGCGGCTGAGCTCGTGGCGAGGTTTGCGCCGGAGGTCTCTGAAAAGCTGCTGCCTGAAATCGATGTGAATGAAAACCGGTCTGTTGTTGCGCAGATGGTAAAGGCCTATCTGCGTGAAGCCATGAAGAGTGCCAAGGTCGACCTGAACGTTCTTGAACAACGGACCCTTGTTAATGATCTTACTCAGTCCCTGTGGGCTGAGCTTGAAAAGAAAAAGAAATCTGTTCCCGCCGAACCGATTGTGGAACCTGCTACGCCGGTAAGTCATGAGGCTGCCACGGTTGAGGTAAAAGATACCGGTGAAAGCCCGGCCTATACACAAATTGTCGAAGAGGGCGTGACAGTCTTCGGGGCGGACCCGGAAGCTCCGGTCGAGGTAAAAGTCGATTTTGAGCACACGGAGGATATGGGGAGTAAATCGTCCGGCGACCGCCGCGCCGAGGACGAAATAGTCGAACCGGTCGTCCCGCTTGCCAAATCTTTGGCAGAGGAAAGCGAGCCGGATCACAACGACAAGTCGGCCTCCCTCTTTAACGTCGATATGACGCCAGAAACCACGGGCAACAAGATGAACAAACATCTTGAGACCGTGAAGGAAGTGGTCCAGCCACTCTTGATGGAGCGCATCGATATCAGCGCGGCCGTGACCATGGACCGGCTTGACCTGGCGCGGGATATTTCTGACATCATCACCGATATCCTGATCGAGGAGCGCATTCAGCTCAACCAGCGGGAACAACGTGAACTAACCGAAAGCCTGATGCATGACATGCTCGGCCTCGGTCCGCTGGAGCCGCTGCTGGCGGATGAGACGATCACGGATATCATGGTCAACGGTCCCAAGCAGGTCTATATCGAGCAGAAGGGCAAGCTGGTGCTGTCCGATTGCCAGTTCCGTGACAATGCCCATGTCATGCAGGTCGCCGGGCGAATAGTGAGCCATGTCGGCCGCCGGGTTGATGAATCCAATCCACTTGTCGATGCACGCCTTGCAGACGGCAGTCGTGTGAATATCATCATTCCGCCGCTGGCGATTGACGGTCCTTCGATTTCCATTCGTAAATTTGCGAAACAGAAAATCACCCTTGATGTCATGGAACGACAGCAGAATCTTTCGCCCGCAGCAGCAACGGTCTTGCGGGTTGCTGGCCGGTCGCGGCTGAATATCCTGATTTCCGGTGGTACGGGCTCCGGTAAAACGACCATGTTGAACGCGATTTCGCAGCTGATCGATCCGGGTGAACGTATTGTCACTATTGAGGATGCGGCCGAGCTGCAAATGCAGCAGCCGCATGTGGTTCGCCTCGAAACCCGCTCCGCCAACCTTGAAGGGGGCGGCGAAATCTCAATGCGGGACCTTCTTAAAAATGCCCTGCGCATGCGCCCTGACCGGATTATCCTTGGCGAAATCCGCGGCAGTGAGGCCATTGATATGTTGCAGGCCATGAATACGGGCCATGACGGATCCCTCTCAACGATCCATGCCAACCGTCCGCGTGAAGCGCTGACCCGGCTGGAGAATATGGTCGGGATGTCGAGTGTCAATCTACCCGCGAAAGCCGTGCGTACCCAGATTGCGTCCGCCATTGACCTGATTGTCCAGATCAGCCGCATGCGCGACGGTGTCCGGCGCGTGACCTATATTTCCGAAGTGGTTGGCATGGAAGAGGACGTCATCACCATGCAGGACCTCTTCTGGTACGAATTCCACGGTGAAGACAAGGGTGGACGGTTGCTCGGTGAGTTCAAATCGACTGGTCTGCGGCCACATTTCGCACCACGGGCAGCTTATTTTGGCCTGGAGAAAATGCTTTTGGGAGTCATGTAATGTTTGAGTCTGCCGGATCGGGTGATCTGTTGACCATAATGTTTGTTGTTGGCGGGGCGACACTCCTCATTTCCTTGCTGTTGGTGTTCGCCTTCGCCGGCGGTGACAGCCATTCAAGTGAAATTAAGCGCCGCCTGAATGAAATTAGCCAGGGTCAGAAACCAACGGGTAAGGTAAAAGCGCGCAGCACGGCGCGGCGGGCCCAGGATACCAGCGGTATCAAGATCCTTGATAGCCTGATCCAGGCTCTCGTTCCCAAGCCGGAGCAATTGAAAATTCGGCTCGAGAAAACAGGCCTTAAAATTCCGATTTCCAGATATGCGACATTGACCGGTGTGCTGATCCTCGCGATCATTCTCGCGGGTCATTATGTTTATGGCATGTCGATGTTTCTGGCGACCCCCGTAGGTATTGCCAGTGGGCTGTTCCTGCCGCATTTCATTATTGGTTATTTGGGCAAGCGGCGGGTCAATAAATTCATGAAAACCTTTCCTGAAGCAATCGAGCTGCTTTGCCGGGGCTTGCGGGCGGGTCTTCCAATCAGCGAGGCCATTGTCACGGTTGGTAATGACGCGCCTGATCCCGTCGGCAAGGAATTCCGTAGCGTAGCTGATGCGATGCGGGTCGGCCAGAGCCTTGAAAGTGGTCTGTGGGACGTGGCCCGGCGGATCGATCTGCCGGATTTCAAGTTCCTGATTATCGCCATATCCATTCAGCGCGAAACGGGCGGTAACCTTGCCGAAACACTCGGCGGGCTTGCCAATACCCTGCGCAAACGGCGTCAGATCAAGCTGAAAATCAAGGCAATGTCGTCGGAAGCCCGGGCCAGCGCCTGGATTATTGGCTCCTTGCCCTTCATCATGTTTGGCATGTTGTGGCTGGCGAATGAGTCCTATGTGATGACGTTGCTTGAAGATCCGCGCGGGATGTACATGATCGGTGCCGGTCTCGGCATGATCGGATCCGGTGTTGGCGTGATGGCCAAGATGGTCCGCTTCGAGATTTAGGAGAGAGATATGGTCGATATCGTAACGCTGTTTCCTGATTGGCTCCGCTCTGAAAATATGCTGGCGCTGATTGCCGGTGTTGCCTCCTTCGCAGTTGTCCTGATGATGTGGAATGCGTTTCTTGTAAAGGACGCCTTACCGGGGCGGATCAAGAATCTTGATAAACGACGGACGAAACTGAAATCCGATATCGTCAATCATACAAAGCAACGCAGTAAGCTTGTCGTACGCGAAAACATGATGCATCGCGTCGTCAAGAAGCTGCAGCTGATGCGAGGTGAGCGTGCGAAGGTAATGGCCGCCAAGCTTGCGAAAGGCGGCTGGCGGTCGAAGGATGCCCTGGTGGCCTATTTGTTCGCCAAGATTTCCCTGCCACTCCTGTTCGCGGTGCTGACCGCCGCCTATCTACTTGGTACAGATATTGTGGACTGGTCGGTTCCTGTGCGTCTTCTGGCCGCAGGTTTTGCTGGTTTTGTCGGCTATCTTCTGCCCGATACCCTGCTCAAGAACCAGATTGCAAAGCGGTATGAGGCCATCCGTAAGTCGCTCCCTGACGCGCTTGACCTTCTGGTAATTTGTACGGAAGCAGGACTAAACCTCGACAGCGGCCTTGATCGGGTCTGCCGGGAAATTGCTAATTCCGCGCCTGAACTCTCGGATGAGATTGGCCTGACGTCTATTGAAATCGGCTTTCTGCCGGACCGTAAAATGGCGCTTGCAAATCTTTCTGCACGGGTGAATTTCCAGGCCATGAATACGCTGGTGAACACTTTGATCCAGACCGAGAAATACGGTACGCCGCTGGCAGTCGCCCTCAGGGTGCTGGCAGTTGAAATGCGAGATGAACGCCTGATGAAGGCAGAAGAGAAGGCGGCACGACTACCCGCCATTATGACGGTTCCGATGATCGTCTTCATCCTGCCGGCGCTCTTCATCGTCTTGATCGGTCCTGCGGTCCTGAAGGCCATTGATGCTTTCGGCGGCGCGGGCTGATCTCTCTCAGAGTATCGCGGGCCACGACTTGGTTAGATAAATATTCCGCCGGTGTCTGATGAGAATTCAGGCGCCGGCTTTTCTTTGTCCACCCACCGTAAACTGCCCATAAAAAACGGGCCCGTTAGTTAAGACGGGCCCGTTTGTTGTTGTCTGGGGAGGCTATCAGAGAGCGCTAAAGCCTTCTTCAAAGTCCGCCGTCATGTTGTTCGTGTCATCCGATATTACTGGCTTGGTGACGTCGCCGTCCTCCGCAATACGCTGGTTCGGCGCGAGGGTGGGGGCGCTATCTTCCTTCGTTGGGGCCTTCACCTTCGGAGTCATCGGGATAAAACAGTCAAAATTGCGGTCGCGCAGGCTGCCGCAAAGCTGCATCATTCGAACCTTGTCCGAGAACCCCCCAATTTTCAGGCGGTAAAACAGGCCACCCTTTTCCTCGCCGAGATCAATTTCCTGAATAATCGGGTCTATCTCGCCGAGCAGGTCAACATTCTGGGTCTGCACAATCTTCCAGCCTTTATCGGCGTCGGCCTTTTCCTTGTAGGAACCAATCTGGAGGAAGTAGTTACCGCCATCAGGGGTATAGGCCTTTAAATCGCCATTGGTGGACATATTGCCTGGTGTCAGCCCAACCTTCTCGATGGCAGTTACGTCGTCCGCAGAAACCTCCGCGATGACGGAGTCGGAGACTACGGGTTCACTTTTCTTGGAAACCAGCTCCGGCTTCGCATCGAGTGTCCATTCACGGGCCGGAACCTCCGCCTTGGCGACTGTTTCCGGCTTCTCAACGTCAACCGGCGCGATGGCTTCCTTCTTCACGAATGTGACAGGTTTTTCCGTCGGTGCATCCGGTTCCTTCTTAGTTAAGGTAACGGGCTTGTCTTCCGGTTCCACAACCTCTTTCTTGGTAATGACAACAGGCTTTTCTTCCAGTACCGGGGCCGATTTCTTGGTCACAACCACGGGCGTGATGTCCTTTACCGGCGCCGCTTTCTTGGTGGGTGTCTCAGACTGTGCGATCATCATTGGCGCAGTGGGCGCCGGGACGAGGCTTTTCGGATCTGCCTGAGCTGGCACAGGTTTACTGTTTGTCCTGGCGTTCGTACTCAACTGTTCATTTTCGAGACGCGCCACCAGAACATCCGGGTTTTCCGGCATACGGGGCATTGCGGATTCTTCGCGTGCCTCGGTGACTACCTTATCCTGGGAGGCTTTCATCAGCTTGATTTGATCGTCGAGCGAGGCGACCTGTTCGTCAGCCTTACTGTTCAGGGCGTCAAAATAAAGCGCGTTATTGCGAGCGTCTTCTTCTGAAAGATCCATACGTGAATACTTCATGGCCTCAGCGGATTTACCGGCGAGTCCATAGGCAAGCGCCATAGTCTGGCGATGTTTTGCCGTCGCGTTTGGATGTTGGGTGACAACCTTCAAAATAGCAATCGCCTGTTCAGTCTTGCCAGAAAGGGCAAGTGAAAGGGCGAGATTACTCTGGTAATTGAGGTTATCGGGGTCGGCCTTGATGGCCTGCTGATAATAGCTTTGCGCTTTTTCATGATCGCCCGCCTTATCAAGGGCGACAGCAAGACCGCCCAGCGATTTCGCGTTATCGCCATCGATTTCAAGGGATCTCATGAATGACTGGGAGGCCAGATAGGGCTTTTCCATCTGTAGATGGCTGAACCCGATACCGTGATAGGCAGCAATATTGTTGCCGTCAAAGGCAAGCACACGTTGATAAATGGAGATTGCCTCGTCTGCACGCCCTGTTTTTCGGAGGATTTTCCCAATTTCAAGGTACGGCGCAGCTTCTGTTGGCCGTTGCTTGGCAGCGGTTGCAAAAAGCCCGAGTGCCGTGGCAGAATCATTTTTCTGCCAGGCGCGATGGGCAACTCGCAACATCGCTTCATACGTCAGGCCCTCTGAGGAAGAGCTATTGCTCGGAGCCTTTGTCGCGATGATGGGGCGAGCCTCTGCCGGGTCTGCAGTGGCGGATTGATCGGCAATTGTGTTACATCCCGCAGCAACCAGACCGGTTGTGGCGAGAAGAACTGTCCGGAGACGGGCGGCAAATTGTATATTCTGCGGCACAGCTGAGGCCTCTCTTTAAAAGAAATAGAACAAATCCATGCTACAGCTTACGAACATCTTCCTTAAAAACGGTTAATGGTTTGGGAAAATTGTTCTAAAATTCAACAAAAACGAGGTGAAGGGATGTTTTCCGGAATTTTATGCGGCCTAGAGCCGCCGTCGCTTGATGGCGGGAGCCTCTGACGGAGCCGCAGATGGCCGGGATGCCGCCCCAAAACGGTTAACATCCACCGGCTGCTGCTGTGTTACGCTGACAGGGGCGGGGTAGTTGGGCGAGGAGGTCGCCTGCTGCGCTGCGGAAGGGCTCACAAAACGGTCAAACATGCCGGAACGGATTTGTTCTGGCAGGGCATCGAACAGGGCGACCGTGTTGGCGAGTCCAATTCCATTGACGAAATTGGCAATGGCGATGGTCAGCAGGCCTGTACGTACCGTGCTGGCGTCTATGCCCTGCTGGTTGCAACGGGCCAAGGCGTCTGAAAATTCCTTTGCGACAATATTGTTCATGTTTTCCCTACTCATGCTGTACTCCTGATGACGCGCATCCCATGGAAGCGGTGCCGTTTGACATGTACAGATAACGCTCCGCTCCGCGATTTGTGAATGCGTTGCGCTGAATTTCTGAATTTGGGTGATCCGCGCTTTATCCCTATAATGGGAAGATAGTCATGCGGCACCGGGGAAACGGACGCAACACCCTTGTTCAAGGAGAGAGGAATGTCAGCGGATCTCGAGGAATTTGCCGAGTTGATCGATAACAGCCAGTCTATCGTCATTTTTACCGGGGCGGGGATCAGCACCGAATCCGGAATTCCGGATTTTCGCAGCCCTGGCGGGCTTTGGGAGAAGAACCGCCCGATCGATTTTTCCGAGTTCCTGCAATCGGAAGAAGCCCGGCGCGAGAGTTGGCGTCGCAAGTTCGCGATGGAACCGGTTTTATCGAAAGCCAAGCCCAATAAGGGCCATATGGCGATCTCCTCACTCTATGAGAGAGGAAAAATCTCCGCCGTGATCACACAGAATATCGATGGATTGCATCAGGCGTCCGGCATTCGTGACGAGGATGTGATCGAGGTGCATGGCAATACCACCTATGCAAAATGCCTCGACTGCGGGGCACGCATGGAACTCGCGGAGGTGGAGGAAATCTTCTCAAAGGCTGAGACGCTGCCGACCTGCGGCAAATGCGAGGGGATCGTCAAAACAGCAACCATCTCCTTTGGTCAGTCGATGCCGGTGGAGGAAATGCGCCGGGCGTCCACTGCAGCCCGATCTTGCGATCTGTTACTGGCAATCGGGTCCTCTCTGGTTGTTTACCCGGCGGCAGATATTCCGTTAATGGCCAAGCAGGGTGGGGCGGAACTGGTTATTCTCAATCGGGAGGCCACACCGCTGGACGCGTATGCGGACCTGGTGCTTAATCGTGAAATAGGGGAAACACTCGCTTCTGTCACAAAACTGTAAAAGAACGCTTTCATAAGAAGGATAGAGATTTGTCTAATTTCCCGGCGTGACCGCAATGAGAATATAAAATGTATAACAGTAATAATTACTTATGGAAAATGGTGGTGTTCGTTTTCGCTATGGCGGCGCCTGTTTCCATCGTCACATTTTTTTTATATTCAGATGAGAACTTCGTTTTCAAAGAATATTTGTTGATTATTACAGCGGCGGTTCTGCCGGCCCTTATTCTCTATGCCCGGCTGGTGAGGGAGATGCAGGCAGTGGCTTTCAGGATGGAGCGCGCGGCGATTATGTCACCGCTTGAAGAGGACACGCGCGCAGGACTGCGGACCGGCTTGTTGCCCTTGGATAACTTGCTGCTGACTATGCAGCAGTACCGCCGTGTGTTGCAGCATATGCTGGGTGAAGCGCAGATGCGCCAGGATGAGGCGTCCTTATTGTTCGATATGTTGCCTGATCCGGTGCTGGTGCTCGGAAGCCGGCGCCGCATCCGTCGCTCCAACACGGCGGCGAACCGGTTCTTCAATGTGACGGAAATGGAAGGAGACCTGACCCGGTTTCTACGTCATCCGGCTCTGCTGAAGGCCGTTGATGCCGCCTATGAAGGCAAGGATCCGGATAGCCGGATCGAGTTTACCGTCACCGATGTTGTTCCCCGACATGTCGCGGCCTATATTGTTAACCTGAAAGATGAAAGCAGTGAGGGGCTTCGCCTGATTGTCACCTTGCATGACTTGACCGAGTCGCGCCGGATGCAGCAGATGCGGGTTGATTTTGTCGCCAACGCCAGCCATGAGCTCAGAACCCCGCTGGCGATCCTGATTGGGGCTCTGGAAACCCTGATGGGTCCGGCCCGCAACGATCTGGAGGCACATAAGCGGTTTTTCTCCATGATGCAGGCGCAATCCTTAAGAATGTCGCAGCTGATAGACGATCTTCTTTCCCTGTCGCATATCGAGATCAATGAGCACAGCCGCCCCTCCGACCGGGTTGATCTTGGTAAGGTGTTGCAGGGCGTGAACAGCCTGATCAAGGCGAAATCGACTGATATGGGCAAGACAATCGCGGTACAAATGCCGACGGATGAGGTGTTCGTAACCGGTGATTTCGATCAATTGACCCAGGTATTCACCAATTTGGTCGATAACGCCCTGAAATACAGCTTTGAGAAAAGCGAGATTCGGGTGGAGGTCGAGATCGGCGCGCGGGAAGCACGTGTTTCGGTCATTGATGAAGGGGAAGGTATCCCGGAGGAGCACCTCTCCCGCCTGACAGAGAGATTTTACCGGGTGGATAGCGATCGCAGCCGTAAACTCGGGGGGACGGGATTGGGCCTTGCCATCGTGAAACATATTGTGAGTCGCCATCGCGGCCATCTGGAGATCGACTCCGTGGTCGGAAAAGGGTCCACTTTTTCCGTTAGGTTGCCGTCGTCAGGCGCATAAACTGCAGAAATCAGCCACTTTTTCGCTGTAACATTACTGTCATGAAACTGTAGTAATTGTGTCTTCGACAAAGGGCATTGTCCCGCTCAACGACAGATAACGCTGTCGTATGCAATTAACGGAGAATTAAACGTGCTAAATAAAACTTTCGGTCTGGCAATCGCCGCAACGGTCGCCACTGTTGCCTTTTCAGGGCAGGCTATGGCTCGCGATCAGATCAGGATCGTCGGCTCTTCAACTGTTTTCCCGTTCTCAACCGCAGTTGCTGAAGCTTTTGGCAACACCGGTAATTTCAAAACACCGGTTGTTGAAAGCACCGGTTCTGGCGGGGGCTTGAAGCTCTTCTGTACAGGTGTGGATTTGAATACGCCTGACATCACAAACTCTTCACGTCGTATCAAGAGCTCAGAAGTTGAAACCTGTGCGAAAAACGGCGTTACCGATATCACTGAAGTTAAAGTCGGTTATGACGGCATCGTTCTTGCCAACTCCAAGGCTGTTGGTGCATTGAACCTGACCAAGAAGCAGATCTTTGCTGCTCTCGCCAAGCAGGTTCCGATTGACGGCAAGCTGGTTGATAACCCCTATCAGAAATGGAGCGACATTGATCCGTCTCTCCCGGACACAAAAATTGAAGTTCTCGGCCCGCCCCCAACCAGCGGAACGCGCGACGCGTTTGTTGAGCTGGGCATGGAAGGTGGCGCAAAAGGCTACGAAATGCTGAGCGCCCTGAGCAAATCAGACAAGAAGGCATTCCAGGCCGCAGCTCACGCTGTTCGTGAAGACGGTGCCTACATCGAAGCCGGTGAAAACGACAACCTGATCGTTCAGAAGCTTGAAGCAAACAAGGACGCCGTCGGCATCTTCGGTTTCAGCTTCCTCGACCAGAACTCTGACAAGTTGCAAGGTGCAATGGTTGGTGGTGTTGAGCCGACGTTTGAAAATATCGCAGATGGTCAGTATGGTATTTCCCGCTCACTTTTCTTCTATGTGAAAGACGCTCATGTCGGAAAAGTACCGGGCATCAAGGAATTCATTTCTGAATTCACCAGCGAAAAAGCCTTTGGCGAATTCGGTTACCTGACCGAGAAGGGCCTGATCCCGCTTTCCGAGGCTGAACGTGAAAAAGTTCGCACAGATGCTCTGGCTCTGGCGCCTCTGAAACTTATGTAATCTTATCCGAAGGAGGCGGGTGACATGTGTTGCCCGCCTTTTTCACCTTCCAAGCGTCCTTTTTACTAACGAAAAAGAAACCGTTATGAGCTTTTACCCTCTTGTGATCGTTCTTTTGCTGATGTCCGCGGCTGGATATTGGTTTGGCTCGAAAAAGGCGCTCCGTACTGTTCGCAAATCCTCAAATTTCCTGACGCCACGCCCGCATCAGTTTGGGCTTTACGTCGTGATCTGGTCTCTTGTGCCGCCCGTCATCCTCGGGGTGATCTGGGCCGTCCTTCAGACGACGCCACTTGAGACGGACACGGGTGCCATGCGCCAGATCGACCAGGTTGTTTTTCCGGTCATGCTGTTACTGGCCACCGGGGCGGGGCTTTACTTTTCGATTTTAAGAATTAATCCGGACCTTCGGGTGCGCAAGACGATCGAAGGGCTGGTCTATGTACTTCTGATTCTGGCCTCGATCATCTCTATTCTTACGACTCTCGGCATTGTCCTTTCGCTTTTATTCGAGACGATCCAGTTCTTCGGCAAGGTGCCGATGAGCGAGTTCTTCTTCGGGCTTAACTGGAGCCCGCAGACAGCCCTTCGCGCCGACCAGGTCGGATCAAGCGGGGCGTTCGGCTCAATTCCACTGTTCACCGGGACGTTGCTGATTACCTTTATCGCCATGTGCGTTGCCGTCCCCCTCGGCCTATTGAGCGCGGTCTATATGACCGAGTATGCGTCCAACAGGTTCCGCGCTGTCGTCAAGCCGTTGCTTGAAATTCTCGCGGGTATCCCGACGGTGGTCTATGGCTTCTTCGCCGCCCTGACGGTTGGCGTCTTCTTCCGCGATCTTGGGGATTCCCTCGGGATTGATGTCGTGTCCGAAAGTGCGCTTGCCGCCGGTGTGGTCATGGGAATGATGATTATTCCCTTCGTTTCCTCCTTGAGTGACGACATCATCATGGCCGTGCCGCAGAGTTTGCGCGACGGCTCTTATGGCCTCGGCGCGACGAAATCGGAAACGATCCGCAAAGTGATCCTGCCTGCGGCCCTGCCGGGAATTGTCGGCGCGGTTCTGCTGGCTGTCAGCCGGGCAATCGGGGAAACCATGATTGTGGTGATGGCCGCGGGTTTTGCCGCCAACCTGACGGCCAACCCGCTGGAAGCCGTTACAACAGTAACCGTGCAGATTGTCGGCCTGCTGGTGGGCGACCAGGAATTCGACAGTGCCAAGACACTGGCTGCCTTCGCGCTGGCCCTGGTGCTGTTCATCGTCACCTTATGTCTGAACGTCATCGCCCTGATGGTGGTTCGCAAATATCGGGAAGAATATGACTGATCAAGTGCAAGAAGCTGCCGGTAACGGCTGGCAATCAGAAAAGTTCATCAAGAACCTGGCAAAGCGCAAAAGAGCGGAACGCCGGTTCCGCCTGACAGGTCTGTTGGCGATCCTTACCGCCCTGACATTGCTGGGGATCCTGCTGTTCAGCATTGTCAGCAAGGGGCATAGCGCCTTCATACAGACAACGATCACGCTGGACATTACCTTTGCCGAGTCGGTTATCGACCCGAATGGCAACCGGGATGCGGCGGAACTTCGTGGCGCAAACTATGCCAAGCTGGTTCAGGATGCCCTGCGGGAGAAATTCCCCGACGTGAAGGGGCGCCGGGACCTTCGGAAGCTGTTCAGCCTCATCAGCAATGACGCGGATAGTGCGCTTCGTGAAATGGTGGAGAATGATCCCGACCTGATCGGCAAGACCGTTCCTGTTGCCCTTGTTGCGGGCGATGATGTGGATATGCTCAAAAAAGGATATATTGACCGGAGCCTTGCCGAAGACGATCGGCGGGTGAAGGATCAGGAACTGGCCTGGCTGGATGTGCTGGAAGCGGAAGGTGATATCGAGACACGGTTTAATTCCGGCTTCTTCACCAATGGCGACAGCCGGGAGCCAGAAAAGGCGGGTATTGCCGGTGCCATGGTGGGATCTTTTTACACGCTCATCGTGACCATGCTGATATCCTTCCCCATCGGTGTGATGACCGCGATTTACCTGGAGGAGTTTGCCACTAAGAACAAGCTCACCGACCTGATCGAGGTGAATATCAACAATCTGGCGGCGGTACCGTCAATTGTGTTTGGTCTTCTCGGGCTTGCGATTTTCCTGAACTTCGCGCATTTGCCGAGATCCGCCCCAATCGTTGGTGGACTGACGCTGGCCCTGATGACCTTGCCGACGATTATTATTGCTGCCCGCGCTGCCATCCGCGCTGTGCCGGACAGCATCCGTCAGGCCGCACTTGGCCTCGGTGCCTCAAACCAGCAGGCGGCATTCCATCATATCCTGCCGCTGTCCATGCCGGGCATTCTGACGGGAACGATTATTGGCCTGTCGCAGGCACTTGGCGAAACGGCACCGCTGCTGATGATTGGCATGGTCGCCTTTATCGCTGACATCCCGGGCGGTTTCAGCGATCCGGCAACCGTTATGCCGGTGCAGATTTTCCTCTGGGCGGATAGCCCTGAGCGGGCCTTTGTCGAAAAAACATCCGGTGCAATTATGGTATTGCTCGGGTTCCTTATCATTATGAACGCCTTTGCGATCGTTCTTCGCAAGAAGTTCGAACGTCGTTGGTAGAAGGAAATGAACGTGCTAACCCAAGCAGAAGCAAATGTGGAAAACGGGCCTGATACGGGCAACGGAGTGATTATCTCGACGCGGGATGTCAATGTGTATTACGGCGACAATCACGCCCTTCAGGGAGTGTCGCTGGATATCAACAAGCATCAGGTGACCTCCCTCATCGGTCCGTCCGGTTGTGGCAAGTCGACTTATTTACGGTGTCTCAACCGGATGAACGACACGGTGGACAGCTGCCGTGTCACCGGCGAGATCCTGCTCGATGGTGTGGATATCTATGGGCCGTCAGTGGACGAGGTTCTGTTGCGGGCGCGCGTCGGCATGGTGTTCCAGAAGCCGAACCCGTTTCCCAAGTCGATCTATGACAATGTTGCCTATGGCCCGCGGATTCACGGCCTTGCCGATAACAAGGACGATCTTGATGAAATGGTCCTGACCAGCCTGGAGAAAGCGGGCCTGATCAAGGAAGTGCAGGATCGCCTGCATTCCTCTGGCACGGGCCTTTCCGGCGGACAGCAGCAGCGTCTTTGTATTGCCCGTGCGCTGGCCGTACGACCGGATATTATTCTGATGGACGAGCCTTGTTCAGCCCTTGATCCAATTGCCACCGCAAAGGTCGAGGAACTGATTGATGAGCTCAAGGAAAACTATACCATCATTATCGTGACCCATTCGATGCAGCAGGCGGCGCGAATTTCCCAACGGACAGCGTTTTTCCATCTTGGGGAAATCGTCGAGACGGGCGATACCGAGAAATTGTTTACCAGCCCCTCCGATAAACGGACGCAGGGCTATATCACCGGCCGGTTCGGTTGATCACACAGTCAGGAACAGGAGAATTTCAACATGAATAGCGGTCATATCGTTAAGTCATTTGACGAAGAGCTTGAAGAGGTTCGCAACACCATCGTTGAGATGGGCGGACTTGCCGAAACCCAACTAGAAGCCGCTGTCCGCTCCCTAACAGAGCGGAATACGGAGCTCGCCCTCAAGACGATTGAGGGGGATAAGGCCGTTGATGAACTGGAACTTGCAATTGATAACATGTCTATCCGGTTGCTGGCGCTGAGAAACCCGGTTGCAGATGACCTGCGGCTGGTGATTTCCGCGCTTAAGATTGCGTCCCTGTTGGAACGGGTTGCCGATTATGCCGCGAATATCTCGAAGCGTGTGATCGCGCTGAATACGGCGCCCACGATTGCACCGATCTCCTCGATTCCGCGCATGGGCGAGATGGTCCGCCGGATGATCGATGACACCCTGAAAGCCTATACCAATGGCGATTCAGACCTGGCGTATGATGTCTGGAAACGGGATCAGGACGTGGACCAGCTTTACAACAGCATGTTCCGGGAACTGCTGACCTTCATGATGGAGGATCCGCGCAGCATCACAAGCTGTACGCATCTGATCTTCATGGCAAAGAATATAGAACGGATCGGCGATCATATGACCAATATCGCCGAGATCATCATCTATCAGGTGACCGGCGAGATGCCGAAGGAACCGCGCCCAAAGGGCGATAAGACAAGCGTCACAATGATAGACAATGAAACCCCTTGAGGTGTTAGTGTAATTCGATGAAGATACTTGTAGTTGAAGACGAGCCGGCCATGGTCGAGCTCTTGCGGTATAATCTTGAGAGCGAGGGGTTCGATGTTGCGTCTGCTCATGATGGCGATGAAGCGATGCTGGCGATTGAGGAAGAGCAGCCCGATATGCTCCTGCTCGACTGGATGCTGCCCAAGGTATCCGGGATAGAGATTTGTCGTCGTCTGCGCCGGGACCAGAAGCATAGCAACCTGCCGGTTATCATGATTACCGCGCGTGGTGAGGAAGCCGATCGGGTGAGGGGGCTTGATGTGGGGGCCGACGACTATGTGTCGAAACCCTTTTCCCCCGCCGAACTGATGGCCCGTATAAGGGCAGTTTTGCGGCGGCGCAATCCGGACGCGGGAAGCGAGACGCTGAGCGTTTCCGATGTGGTTGTCGATCTGGTTGCCTATAAGGTGAAACGCGGGGATCGCGAAATACGCCTGGGGCCGACGGAATTCAAGCTGCTCCGTTATTTCATGGAGAGGGCAGGGCGGGTCCTGACACGGGAGCAGCTTCTGGACGGTGTCTGGGGGCAGAATGTCTATGTTGAAGACCGAACAGTTGATGTGCATATCCGGCGCTTGCGCAAGGCCCTTAATGAAAAGGGAGAGCCCGACCTGGTCCGGACCGTGCGTGCCGTGGGCTATTGTTTCGAGAAGGCATAAAAATAGCCGCCCGTGTAATGACGGGCGGCTTTTCAATTCAAACGGTTAAATTACTTGTTTGATGCAGTCTTGATCTGCTCTTTCAGCTTGTTGATCAGGCCTTCGATCCCGACGCCGGGCTGACTGATCACGGATGAGAACTCAGAACGGTGGGTTTGCGCCATGCTGATCCCCTCGATAATAACATCGACGATTTTTTCGCCGTCGTTGGTTCTGCGAACACGCCAGTCAAGCTTTATGGGCGGGCCATTCGGCCGAACAATCACGGAATGAACCAGCGATTCCTTATCATTGAGTGAGGTCGCATCCTTGATATCAAGATTCTCACCGGTATAAGAGCCGATTTTCTCAGCGTAGCTGGCGACCATATAGTCCCGGAAAACCACCAGGAATTCGTTTTGCTCGGCTTCAGTGGCGCTGCGCCAATACTGACCGAGGACAAAGCGGCCAATGCGCTGCATGTCAAAGCTTGAATCCAGGAATTTTTCAAACTGATCCTGTTTCTGGCTGTCGCTCAAGGACTCATTTGAAAGTGTTGCAATAGCCTCATCGCCGATTTTCTTGACCATCGACAGGGCAGCCTGTTCCTTTGAGTCTTCGGCAAAGGCCGGCGACTGAAATAATCCGGTCATTGCCGAAACAGCGACCAGCATTCCAAGGAAAACTCTTCTTCTCGTAAACATTTACAATACCCCCGACGGGAATTACTTCCTAAACGGATTATAAAACTAGGAAAGAAAAAATTAAATGCTGCTAATTTCTCTTGACCGGATTGTCATCATCGTCAAAGGACATATCCGGCAATTGTGTCGAATTGCTGGCACCATTGAGAATCATGTTATTGCGGTTTTGCCGGTACAGGCTTCTGATCGCCGCATAGAAATCGATTGAGTTTTTCTCGATTTCATCAAGAGCTTCTATTGCACGAGATCTTTGGTCAATCCCGTTTACCGCCCAGCGAACAGCGCCGAAGTGCTCAATATCATTTTCTTTTGCCGCGTAATTGATCGGGTCCAGATAGTAATCGGCAACGCCACCAACGGCGGCACGGGTTGTTCTCGGTCCGAGGAGGGGAACGACGAGATAAGGTCCTTCCTGAACGCCCCAGACGGCTAATGTCTGGCCCATGTCTTCGGACGGTGTATTCAGCTTGGCGACATCAAACAGGCCGCCAACCCCCAGGAACGTATTGGTGAAAAAGGCGCCCATATTGTCGCCGGCGCCGTTCAGGTCGCCCTGCAGGACATTATTAATCAGGTAAATCGGCTGCGACAGGTTGGTCAGGAAATTGGACACGCTGTCGCGCACAGCCTCTGGCAAAACACCCCGGTACATTTCCGACACCGGTTTGACGAACAGCGCATCGAGTGCATAGTTCACATCAAAGAAGTAACGGTTCATCGGTTCCAGCGGATCATACACCTCGTCATACATTACCGCGACGGCTTTTCCGTCCTTCTGCTGCGGTGTCGCGCAACCAGTGACAGCGACAAGAAGCGCAAGAGCCGTTAATCCGGCTTTAAAGGAGGATGATTTTGAACGCAAACCCATTTTTATCTTTTCCAACTCAGTACCTATGTTCCGGAAACGAGGCCTAATGTATCCAGCAAGAGTTACTAAAGTCTTTAATCTTTTTATCAAATCCTGTTTAGGCGCATATTACGATATAACAAGTGGCTTAGACAGTGGTAAAACCTGCAGTTTTTGGTATCACATGGTTAAAACCTTGGCGAGTCACGGTTTTTTTACGTTAACAGAATCCTTCGATGGTGTGGCGAAAAAGTCGCTCATCGGGCAAATTTTTCCCTGTACAAAGATATAAGGATATGTTTATATCATTTAAATTAATGATTTTGTTGGGATTGATGTGGAAAACTTGCTTCAGGGATTGCGTGCTGCCGGGGAAGAGACCCGGCTCAGGTTGCTGGTTCTCTGCGGCCATTCAGAGTTAACCGTCAGTGAACTGACGCAGATTCTCGGGCAGAGCCAGCCCCGCGTCTCCCGCCATTTAAAACTACTGTGCGACGCCGGCCTCCTTGATCGTTATCAGGAAGGGAGCTGGGTTTATTATCGCCTGTCTGCAAAGAATAGTGCGTCCTTGCTGGCGCGCACCCTTGTTGACCTGGTGCCGGAGGCTGACCCCATCGTTTCCCGTGATCTCGACCGGCTGGAATCGGTCAAGAAGGCACGGACCGTAGCGGCAGAGGAATATTTCCGGGAAAATGCCGCCCACTGGAATGAGATTCGTTCCCTTCATGTGCCAGAGGAGGCCGTGGAAGAGGCCCTGCTGACACTGACGAATGGTCACAAGATAGTTGATTTTCTCGATATTGGCACCGGGACCGGCCGGATGCTGGAGTTGTTCGGGCCCAAGGTTACCCATGCGATTGGCGTCGACACGAGCCGGGAAATGCTCTCCTTCGCCCGCACCGCGATTGAGGATGCGGGTTTGCGTAATTGCCAGGTTCGCCTTGCGGATATGTATAACCTGCCATTCACCAACCAATCACAAGATGCCATTATCATTCATCAGGTGCTGCATTATATTGAGGATCCGGCTGTTGCGATCGGGGAGGCCGCACGTCTCTTGCGCAGCGGCGGCCTTCTGGCAATCGTAGATTTCGCGCCCCACAACCTAGAGAGCCTGCGCACGGAACATGCCCATCGCCATATGGGATTCGATGAGGAAAGTATCCTGAAATACTGTGCCGCGGCGGAGTTAGAGCCCAAAGATTTCAAGGTGCTGAAGGGTGACCCGCTTACCGTAAATATCTGGACGGCCGTTTCGGTAACCGCTGCCCAATCCAAAGGAACCATTGCATTATGATTATGTCAGGAATACCACACAATAGAGAGGTTTCCGGCAAATTGCTGGGCGCAAAAGCGAACAACCGCGTAGAGGTATCTTTCGAGTTTTTCCCGCCAACATCCGATGCGCTTGCGGAGAAACATTGGCAGGCATTGACCCGGCTTGCGCCGCTGAACCCGAAGTTCGTCTCAGTAACATATGGGGCTGGCGGCTCAACGCGGGAGCGGACCCACTCACTTGTCAGCCGTATCCGCCAGGAGACAGCGTTGGAACCGGCGGCACATCTGACCTGTGTTGGTGCGACCCGCGATGAGCTTGAGGAAGTTGCCGAGCAATATTGGTCGAGCGGTATACGACATCTGGTCGCCTTGCGCGGAGATCCGCCAGAAGGTTATGCCAGCTTTACGCCGCATCCAGGCGGATTTGCAGGCTCGGTCGAGTTGATCGAGTTCCTGAGGAAAAAGCATGATTTCGAGGTTTCCGTCGGCTGCTATCCGGAAATACATCCCGACGCCAAGTCCAGCCTTGCTGATATCGATTATCTCAAGCGCAAGATGGACGCGGGCGCGACCCGGGCAATCACGCAGTTCTTTTTTGATCCGGAAGTATATCTGCGATTTGTGGACAGGGCGCGGGCCCACGGTATCACGATACCAATTGTACCGGGCATCCTGCCGGTGACGAACTACTCGAAAATCCGTCAATTCAGCAGTCAGTGTGGCACCCAGGTGCCGGCGTGGCTGACCCATCTGTTCGAGGATCTGGATGAGGACCCGGCGACGCGCAACCTGGTTGCTGCCATGGTCGCGTCCGAGCAGTGCCTGCAACTCCAGAGGGCCGGTGTTACGGATTTCCATTTCTATACGCTGAACCGGGCGGATCTTGTCTATTCTGTCTGTCATACACTTGGGCTTCGGCCTGAACAAAGCACTGTAACTGCTTAAATTAATTTATTGAATAAAGGTCATTCCATGCAGAAGTCACCGGCATTTGCTGAACTAGAGGCTATTCTTGACAAGAGGATTATGGTTCTCGATGGCGCCATGGGCACGATGATCCAGGGATATCGCCTGACGGAGGAGGATTATCGCGGGGAGGCCTATGCGAATGTCAGTAATGACCTTAAAGGCAATAATGACCTTCTGACCCTGACCAAGCCGGAGGTGATCGAGAAGATTCATGATGATTTCCTGGCCGCGGGGTCGGATATTCTCGAGACCAATACCTTCAACTCCACCTCGATTGCGCAGGCGGATTACAAGCTTGAAAAGGCGGTCTATGAGCTGAACAGGCAGGGGGCGGCACTCGCCCGCAAGGTGGCTGACCGCTGGACGGAGAAAACACCCGACAAGCCGCGTTTTGTGGCTGGCGTTCTGGGGCCGACCAACCGGACGGCATCGATCTCGCCGGACGTGAATGATCCGGGCTATCGCAATGTTTCCTTTGATGAATTGGTCGAGGCCTATGATGAGGCGCTGCGCGGGCTGATCGATGGCGGGGCGCAGATCATCCTGATCGAGACCGTGTTTGACAGTCTCAACTGCAAGGCCGCCATTTATGCGGTGCTCAGCTATTTCGAGGAAACCGGCGTTCGCCACCCCGTTATGGTTTCCGGCACCATCACCGATGCGTCGGGACGGACTCTCTCGGGACAGACGGCGGAAGCTTTCTGGGCCTCCATGTCGCATGTGCGGCCAATCAGTATAGGATTCAATTGTGCTTTGGGAGCCAAGGACTTGCGGCCCCATGTTCAATCAGTTTCTCAGGTTGCGACCGCGCGGGTCAGCGTCCATCCGAACGCCGGGCTTCCCAATGAGCTGGGCGACTATGATGATACCCCGGCCTATATGGCCGAACAGCTGGGCGAGTTTGCGAAAAGCGGCCTTGTGAATATCGTTGGCGGGTGCTGCGGGACGCGTCCCGAACATATTGCGGCGATAACCGAGGCGGTTGACGGTGTTGCGCCGCGCAAGATCCCCGAACTGGAGCCCGTCTGCCGCTTGAGCGGGCTGGAACCGCTTTATCTGGACGATGTGGCCGGCTTTATCAATGTCGGGGAACGGACGAATGTCGCGGGTTCCGCCAAGTTCAAGAAGCTGGTGATGGAGGGGGACTACGACACTGCCCTCGATATTGCACGGGAACAGGTGATTAACGGGGCACAGATTGTCGATGTGAACATGGATGACGCCATGCTGGATGCCAAATCCGCCATGACGACCTTCCTCAACCTCATCGCTTCGGAGCCGGATATCAGCCGGGTGCCGATCATGATCGACAGCTCCAAATGGGAGGTGTTGCAGGCCGGGCTGAAAACCGTGCAGGGCAAGGGCGTTGTCAACTCCATCTCCCTGAAGGAGGGCGAGGAGGAGTTTATCGCCCATGCCCGGGAAATCCGCCGGTATGGCGCGGCGGCCGTGGTCATGGCCTTTGATGAGGACGGGCAGGCGGACAGCAAGGAACGGATGATCGAGATCTGCACACGGTCCTATAAGATTTTGACGGAAGTCGTTGATTTTCCTCCCGAAGATATCATTTTCGACCCGAACATCTTTCCCATTGCGACCGGTATTGATGAGCATCGCAATTTCTCCCGCGACTATATTGAGGCCACGCGAGAGCTGAAGGCCACGCTGCCCTATATCCAGATCAGCGGCGGCGTCAGCAACATGTCTTTCTCGCTCCGGGGCAACAACCCCATGCGCGAGGCGATGCATTCCGTCTTCCTCTATTATGCGATCCAGGCGGGGATGGATATGGGCATCGTGAACGCGGGCCAACTTGCCGTCTATTCAGATATCCCCGAAGACCTGCGCGATCGCATCGAGGATGTGGTTTTCAACAAGCGCGACGACGCGACGGAACGCCTGCTTGAGGTTGCGGAACAGGCCATTGGCCAGAAGCGGAGCAATGTCGTTGATCTTTCCTGGCGCGAAGGAACGGTCGGTGAACGGCTCACCCATGCGCTGGTAAAGGGAATCTCCGATTATATCATCGAGGATACGGAAGAGGCCCGCCTTCAGTTCCCGCGGCCCATCCAGGTGATCGAGGGGCCGTTGATGGACGGCATGAATGTGGTCGGTGACCTGTTCGGGTCGGGCAAGATGTTCCTGCCGCAGGTGGTGAAAAGCGCGCGCGTCATGAAGCAGGCGGTGGCCCATTTGTTGCCCTTTATCGAGGCAGAGAAGGACAAGAGCGGGGAATCCCAGACCAAGGGCAAGGTCCTGATGGCGACGGTCAAGGGCGATGTGCATGACATTGGCAAGAACATCGTTGGCGTCGTCCTGCAATGTAACAATTTTGAGGTGATCGACCTCGGCGTGATGGTGCCATACCCGAAAATTCTAGAGACGGCGATTGCGGAAAAGGTCGATATCATTGGTCTTTCCGGGCTGATCACGCCGTCGCTTGAGGAAATGGCGACAGTTGCGGCGGAAATGCAGCGTCAGGGATTTGAACTGCCGCTGCTAATCGGCGGGGCGACCACCTCGAAGGTGCATACGGCCCTCAAGATTGCGCCGCAATATGACGGGACGACAATCTATGTGACGGACGCGTCCCGCGCCGTCGGCATCGCCACCAAGCTGACCAGCAACGAGAATAACCAGGAGCTGCGCGACAGCATCAAGATCGAGTATGAACAGGTGCGGGAGAATTACCTGAAAAAATCCCGCCCCGATCAGCAATTTACGCTGGAGGAAGCACGCGCCAACGCCGTGCCAATCGACTGGTCGGAGTATCAGCCACCAGTGCCACCTTTTCCGGGCCTGAATGAGTTCCAGAACATCAACCTGGCGCGCTTGCGGGAGTATATCGACTGGTCGCCCTTCTTCCGGACGTGGGAGCTTGCGGGGCATTTCCCGAAAATCCTGAAAGATGAGGTTGTCGGGGAAACCGCAACCGAGCTTTATAACGATGCGACGGCCATGCTGGACAAGATCATTGAGGAGAAATGGCTGACCGCGAAGGCGGTTGTCGGGCTGTTCCCGGCGGCACGGGATGGGGATGACGTGATCGTCTATACGGATGACAGTCGGACTGAGGAAAAACATCGCTTCCACTTCCTGCGGCAACAGATGATGCGGAAAAACGGGCGCGCCAACCACAGCCTCGCGGATTATATTGCGCCGGTGGAAAGCGGCCTGAAGGACTATATTGGCGCCTTTGCCGTGACAGCGGGTCTCGGTATTGAAGCAAAACTTGAGGAATTCAAGAGAACCCATGATGATTACAGCAGTATTATGCTGAAGGCACTTGCGGATCGGCTGGCCGAGGCCATGGCAGAATATATCCATCAGCAGACGCGCAAGGAGCTCTGGGCCTATGCCCGTGACGAGCAACTCGGCAACGAAGAACTGATCCGCGAAAGCTATCAGGGCATACGCCCGGCACCCGGCTATCCGGCCTGCCCGGAACATTCGGAAAAGCGCGGGCTGTTCGATCTGCTGGAGGCAGAAAAGCGGGTCGGTATTGAGCTTACCGAGAGTTTCGCCATGATGCCGGCATCGTCGGTGTCGGGGCTGTATTTCTCCCACCCGGAGGCCCGTTATTTCGGGATCGGCAATGTCGGCCGCGATCAGGTGGAGGATTATGCGAAGCGCAAGGATATTTCCCCTGATGCGGCGGAGCGGCTGCTTGCGTCCAATCTCGCCTATGAGCGGGTTCGCCGGGCGAGCTAAGCGCCCTAAGCAGATGACGCAAAATTGATTTTCCGGTGATCGGTGCCGCGGCGATAATGCGGTCGGTCACAGACGGAGGGATATTATGCGTGGGTTTATCGCCGCAATCACACTGCTGCTTGCTCTTACAGGGGCAGGCACGGCCGTTGCCTTTGAGGAAGTGAACAAGAGTTTTCTCGGCGGACTTGCCGTCGATGGCCATGACAGCACGGCCTATTTCACGAAATCGGGCCCCGCGGAAGGGGAGGATGAGTACAGCGTCGACTACAAGGGCGCGACCTGGCGCTTTGTCGACGCGAAAAGCCGTGACCTGTTCGCCGCCGATCCGGAAAGCTATGCCCCGCAGTATGGCGGCTATTGCTCCAACCAGATGAGCCTTGGCAATTTATCGGACGTTGATCCCGGCGTCTGGCTGATCTATGACGGCAAGCTCTATCTCTTCGGGCATGATGCAGGCCGCATCCGCTGGCAAAACACGGGGATTGCCGAGCGGATCAGGGACGCAGATCAAAACTGGCAGAAATATCTCGCCAGTAAATAGTTACTTCCCGTAACCACCCCCGCTTGGCGTCTGGATAACGAAAATATCGTTCGCCGCCATCTCGGTCTTGTCGCGGCCTTCAAGATACTCGATATCGCCGTTTGTGCGGATCACCCACTGGTTACCGACCTCGCCATCTTCGCCGCCTTTCAAGCCAAAGGGCGGGACAACGCGGTGACTGGAGAGAAGCGCCGCCGACATCGGCTCATGAAAGCGGATTTTGCGAAGCGTCCCGTCGCCGCCCTTGAACACACCTTTTCCGCCGGAGCCCCGCCGGATCTCGAAACTCTCCAGCGTAACGGGGAAACGCCATTCCAGAACCTCGGGATCGGTCAGGCGGGAGTTGGTCATATGGGTATGAACGGCACTAGTACCGTCGAACTCAGGGCCCGCGCCTGAGCCGCCGCAGATCGTCTCGTAATACTGGTAGGTCGCGTTGCCGAAGGTGAAGTTGTTCATGGTGCCCTGCGCCGCCGCCATCACACCCAGAGCGCCGAACAGGCAGTCGGTGATGCATTGCGAGGTTTCGACATTGCCCGCGACCACGGCCGCCGGATATTCCGGTGAGAGCATGGATTTTTCCGGCACGATAATTTCCAATGGTTTCAGGCAACCGGCGTTGAGCGGAATGTCACTCTCGACGAGGCAGCGGAACACATAGAGCACCGCCGCCGTGGTCACGGCCCTGGGCGCGTTGTAGTTGGTCGGGTGCTGACCACTGGTACCGGTGAAATCAATTCGGGCTGTGCGGGCCTCCTTATTGATCGAGATTTTAACCTTGATCTCATAGCCATCATCCATCGGGTAGGTGAAGGACCCGTCCTTCAGGACATCCAGCACGCGGCGCACGGATTCCTCGGCATTGTTCTGCACATGTCCCATATAGGCATGGACAACCTCAAGAGAGAAATGATCGACCATCTTGCGCAGTTCCTGAATGCCTTTTTCGCAAGCCGCGATCTGCGCCTTCAAATCGGCCATGTTCTGGTCCGTGTTGCGGGAGGGGTATTTGCCCGATTTCAGGATGTCGACGATTTCCGTCTCACACAGCCGGCCACCATCGACCAGCATGACGTTATCGAGGATGACGCCTTCTTCCTCAACCGTGCGGCTGTCTGGCGGCATGGAGCCCGGCGTAATTCCGCCGATATCCGCATGATGACCCCGGCTCGCGACGTAAAAGAGGACATCAGTCCCCTCAAGATCAAACACCGGCGTGATCACGGTAACATCGGGCAGATGCGTTCCGCCGTTATAGGGGGCGTTCAGGACATAGACATCGCCCGCCTTCATCGTTGCTTTATGCTTGGCAATGACCGCCTTGATACTCTCGGACATGGAGCCCAGATGCACCGGCATATGCGGGGCGTTGGCGATCAGGTCACCGTTAAGGTCAAACACCGCACAAGAGAAATCGAGCCGTTCCTTGATATTCACGGAATAGGCGGTTTTCTCCAGCACCGTGCCCATCTGCTCGGCCACATTCATGAAGAGATTATTGAAAATCTCCAGCATCACCGGATCAACCGCGGTTCCGATTGCCATTTCTCGCTTGAGTTCCTCGGTTCGCGTCAGGACAAGATGGCCATAATCCGTCAACTCTGCCTGCCATCCCGGCTCAATCACATTTGTGCCGGTTTTCTCGACGATAACAGCCGGGCCGTCGATCTTCGCGCCGGAGGGCAAGATGTCGCGATCGTAAAACGGGCAACTCTGCCAGCCATCCCCAATATAGATTTCCTGCCGGGCGAGGGGGGTAATACCCGTCTCTCCGCTAGGGCAAAGCGGATCGTCGATCTTGTCACCGACACCCACCACTTCAACGGCGGCGGCCTCAACGATCATTGCCTTTTCAGGTGTGGTGAAGCCAAATCGCTGCCGATGTGCCGCTTCAAACGCAGCGACAATGGTATCAAGCGGACCGTGATCGACGATCATCGTAGAATCGGAGCCCTGATACTTGATATGGAGTTTGCGTTCAATGACGATCCGTGCCTCTTCAACACCTTGCGCCCGCATTTCCGTATGGCCTTCCGTCGCGAGGGTGTCCAGCGTTGCTGCGATACTGGAAAGCGCGGCTTCCTCCAGCGTCACTTCCATTGCCTTTTCCTTTAAAACGCGAAGATCCGCGAGGCCCATGCCAAAAGCGGACAGAACGCCAGCGTAGGGGTGCAGCATGATCTTCTTCATGCCGAGGCTGTCGGCGACAAGGCAAGCATGCTGCCCGCCTGCGCCACCGAAGGAGGTGAGTACATACTCGGACACATCATAGCCGCGCTGGACGGAGATTTTCTTGATGGCGTTGGCCATATTCTCGACAGCGATGAAAAGGAACCCACGCGCCACTTCTTCCGGGCTGCGGTTGTCGCCGGCGGCAGTGTTGATATCCGCTGCAAGTGCGGCGAATTTTTCGCGGACCGTCTCCACATCGAGGGCTTCATCGGCATTGGGACCGAAAACCTTGGGGAAGAAGTCCGGCGCGAGCTTGCCGAGCATCACGTTACAGTCTGTAACGGTTAGCGGGCCACCCTTGCGGTAACAGGCTGGCCCCGGATTGGCCCCGGCGCTATCCGGTCCCACTTTGTATCGCGCCCCGTCGAAATGCAGGATCGAGCCTCCGCCCGCCGCCACCGTATTGATCAGCATCATTGGCGCCCGCATTCGCACGCCCGCAACCTCGGTCTCGAAGGTGCGCTCATACTCCCCGCCATAATGGGAGACGTCGGTGGAGGTGCCGCCCATATCAAAGCCGATGACCTTGTCAAACCCGGCCATGGCGCTGGTCTGGACCATACCGACCACCCCGCCCGCCGGGCCGGAGAGAATGGCATCCTTGCCTTGAAAGAAATGCGCATCTGTCAGCCCGCCGTTGGACTGCATGAACATCAGGCGCGTATCGCCAAGTTCTGACGCGACCCGATCAACGTAACGGCGCAGGATAGGGGAAAGATAGGCGTCAACAACCGTGGTGTCACCTCTGCTGACCAGTTTCATCAGGGGGCTGGTTTCATGGCTGGTGGAGATTTGAGTGTAGCCGATCTCCTTGGCGATTTTCGCGACCTGTTGTTCATGTTCAGGAAAGCGATAGCCATGCATGAAGACAATGGCGCAGGCCCGAAGTCCAGCATCATAGGCCTCTTGCAGGTTCTTTCGTGCGGTCTCGGTATCGAGAGTGCGGATCACCTTTCCGGTCGCGCCGATCCTCTCCGTCACTTCGATTACGCGCTCATACAGCATTTCCGGCAGTTCAATATGCAACGCAAACAGCCTGGGGCGTGTCTGGTACCCGATACGGAGGCTATCGCGAAACCCCTCTGTGGTGATTAGCACCAGCGGTTCGCCTTTCCGTTCCAGAAGGGCATTGGTGGCCACCGTCGTGCCCATCTTCACGGCCTCTATCTGCGCCGCCGGGATATCATCATCTTTGTCGAGGCCGAGCAGGTCGCGAATGCCCTGAAGTGCCGCGTCCTCATATTGTTCGGGGTTTTCACTGAGGAGCTTATGGGTGACGATACTGCCATCCGGCTTACGCGCAACAAGATCGGTGAAGGTGCCTCCGCGATCAACCCAGAACTGCCATTCCTTCGTCGCCGATTCATCCATTATCTCTGTCATGTTTTCTCTCAACTGAAGCCGTAAAGGTCCTGATTCGCGCCACCGGATACTCCAAATTCTTATCATCTGGCATGGACGCAGGTAAAGCCGTATTGCCGAAAGTTTTCGCCCCTTTCACGAAATCGCGGCGCCAGACGTTTTTGAGCCATCAGAATATCAGGAGAGCGGCTCAAGATGACGGTAGATGAAAATAGTGAAAATTATGTACCCCTGTCTCGATCACCAGTCTGGGACTTGATGCGAAGCTACTATGAAATACTTGGCGTTGAGGCCTGGGCGCCGGGCAGGGTTCCCAACTATGTGACAACAAACCCGTTCATTGGGCGTGCCTATGCCAATGTTCTTCGCGGCTTTCTCGATGATTTTGGTCAGGGTGGCAGGGCCCAGGAGAGGCAGGAGCCTCATTATATTCTGGAACTGGGAGCAGGGCCGGGTTGCTTTTCCTATGGCTTCCTGCGCCATTTCTTCTCACCGGAGGAACAGTCAGTCGCGCGGAAGCGAAATGTCGTCTATGTGATGACCGATGTTTGCGAGATGAATATCGCGTTCTGGCGGCAGCATCCGCAGTTGAAACCGTTTGTCGATCAGGGGGTTCTGGATTTCGCCTATTTTGATGTTCTGAAGGATGACCCGATCCGCCTGTTGGTCTCAAAACGGAAGATTAAGCCAGGATCCCTGTCGAACCCGCTTTCAGTGATTGCGAATTATGTCATCGATAGCTTGCCGCATGATTTCTACGCTGTCCGGGATAACAGGCTCTTCGAGCGGCAGGTCTGTCACCGCATCGAAACAGACAGCGATGAAATCGCAGAAATTATCCAATCCACCCGGTTTGACTATCGCGAACAGCCAACAGAGACGAATATATACGAAAACAAGGACTGGAATAGCATCCTTGAAAAATACCGGCGAATGAAGGGGGAGTGGAACTTCTCCCTTCCTGTCGGCGGCTTCCAGATGATTGATCGACTGGAAAAGCTGACAACAGGTCCGATGTTTCTATTGTCTGGGGATTTCGGGGTGACTGACCTTCTCGCTCTTTCTGAGTTGCCGCCGCGAAAGGTTCCAACAAACGGCACTTTCAACCTGCCTGTCAATTATCACGCGACTTCGCAGTATGTTGAGCGCAAGAAAGGGCAGTTTATAACTTCAGGGCATGCAAAATCTTCGCTGGAAATGGCAGGGATTCTGATGAATAAGGGGCGGAGGAAGGCGAAGCATCTCCAACATCAGTTCAATAGTCATATTCGCACCGCAGGGCCGGACGAATTCTTCATGCTGAAAAAAATTGCCGAAGAGAATTTTGGCAATCACAGCCTGCCGCAAATTCTCGCGCTTCTTCGCTTGAGCTACGGCGATTTCAAGGTTTTTCGTGGCTGCGCAGAGGCCCTTGCAAAGGCACTGCCCATGGCAGGCGCGCATCAGAAACAGTCGGTAGTTGAGGCGTTGAAGTTAGTGGATGAAGCCTATTTCAGGTGCGACTCTATCCCAGAGCCGACGATCCTGATCCTCCGCCTGATGTCGGAGGCAGGCACGGCAGACGACGCGCTGGAAATCATTGAGCGCAACCGGCAGTTTCTTGAGTCGACCCCGGAAGGGCTGCTGCTGGTCGCTGAGGTTTTGTGCCGGGCTGGTCGGGTCAGTGAAGCGCTCGATCCGTTGAAATATCTTTTGCGGCGGGAGCCGGGCAACCGTGAAGCGCAGCTTCTGTTCGAACGGATCGCCGAGGAAGCAGAAAAGAATCTCCGGGTATAAGATATAAGAATATTTAACCTAAACACGAAATCAGGTAAGAAAATTTAAACCCAATGACGTTACTGATATGCTATTGCTACAATAATCAAACTAATGACATTGAGACGGGACCCTATGGCGCATAAAGGTATTATTCTCGCGGGCGGAACAGGCAGCCGGCTGCATCCATTGACACTTGGCGTCAGCAAGCAGCTGATGCCAATCTATGACAAGCCGATGATATACTACCCATTGGCGACCCTGATGCTGGCAGATATTCGGGATATCCTGATTATAACCACGCCGGAGGAACAGGATGTGTTCATACGCGTGTTGGGCGATGGTGCCAGATGGGGCTTGAATATTTCTTATGCGGCGCAGCCGTCGCCGGACGGACTGGCGCAGGCGTTCATCATCGGGGCGGATCATATCGGGGATGATCATTCCGCGCTGATTCTCGGCGATAACATCTTTTACGCCAACCGGTTCAGCCAGCTCTTGCAAAGCGCCAAGGCGCGGGAAACCGGCGCGACCATTTTCGGCTATCATGTTTCCGACCCGACAGCCTATGGCGTCGCTGAATTTGATGAGACAGGTAAAGTCATCGGGGTCGAGGAAAAGCCGAAAAAGCCGAAATCGAATTTTGCGATCACCGGGCTCTATTTCTATGACAATCAGGTGATTGATTTTGCAAAACACCTGAAACCGAGCGCCCGCGGAGAGCTGGAAATTACTGACCTTAACCGGCTTTATCTCGATCAGGACGAACTCAGCATGGAGGTTCTGGGCCGCGGCAGTGCCTGGCTCGATACCGGGACGCACGATAACCTATTGGAAGCGTCTCATTTCGTGCAGACAATCGAGAAGCGGCAGGGACTTAAAATCGCCTGCCCAGAGGAAATCGCTTATCAGAAAAAGTTCATCACCGCAGACGAGCTTGCAACCCTCGCCGAACCGCTCAAGAAGAGTGGCTATGGCGAGTATCTGCTTAATCTTTTGAAATAGGTCTTAAATCAATTTCCGTCGCTCAAGTATTTCGATGATCTGATCGGCGGCGTCTTCCGGACTGATCCGGCCGCCGTCAATGACGATCTCCGCATTTTCCGGGCGTTCATAATCAGATGAGATTCCGGTGAAATTCTTGATTTCCCCGGCGCGTGCCTTCTTGTAGAGGCCCTTGATATCCCGCGCCTCACATATCTCCAGCGGGGTATCGACGAAGACTTCGAGAAACTCTCCGTCCTCCAGCAGGCCGCGCGCCATCTGCCGCTCGCTTCGGAAGGGGGAGATAAAGGAGACAAGGGTGATCAGCCCTGCATCGACCATCAGCTTCGACGTCTCACCGACACGGCGGATATTCTCCACCCGGTCCGCATCGGTGAAGCCGAGATCCTTGTTCAGCCCATGACGCACGTTATCGCCATCGAGCAGATAGGTATGTTTGTTCATCGCATGGAGCTTTTTCTCGACCAAATTGGCAATAGTCGATTTGCCGGAACCGGAAAGCCCGGTAAACCAGAGGACCGAAGCCTTTTGCCCCTTCTGTTCAGCGCGAGCATCTTTATGGATATCCACCGACTGCCAATGGATATTTTCCGCCCGGCGCAGCGCAAAATCGATCATTCCTGCCGCCACTGTCGCATTGGTGAAGCGGTCGATCAGGATGAAGGAACCGGTCGCCGGTATCTCCGAATAGGGATCGAAGGAAATCGCCTTGTCGAGCGCTAGGTTACACACGGCGATATCGTTGAGCTCCAGCTTCTTGGACGCCATATGCTCCATGGTGTTGACATTGACGGTGTATTTCAGGTCGCTGATTCTTGCAGCAGTTGTTCCCGTTCCGAGCTTGAGGAGGTAAGTCCGGCTCGGCAGCATGGGCTCGCTGCTCATCCAGACGATCTTTGCCTCGAACTGGTCAGCAGTTGACGGCCGATCTTTCGTCGCGCAAAGGATATCGCCGCGGCTGATGTCAATCTCGTCCTCAAGGGTGAGGGTGACGGCCTGGCCGGCAATGGCCTCGTCGAGATCACCATCGAATGTCACGATGCGGGCAACCCGGCTGCTCCGGCCTGACGCGGGCTCGACGATTTCATCCCCGACACTGACCGTGCCGCTGGCGATGGTGCCGGAGAAGCCCCTGAAATCGAGGTTTGGTCGATTGACCCATTGCACGGGCATGCGGAACGGGCGGGAGAGATCCTCCGCGCCAATCTCGACATTTTCCAGATAATCGAGCACGCTGGAGCCGTTATGCCAAGGCATGGCCTTGCTCGCACCGATCATGTTGTCGCCTTTCAGCGCAGAGACGGGGATCGGGATGATTTCCTCAAAGTCGAGTTGTTCCGCAAATGTGTGATAGTCGCTGCGGATTTTCTCAAATACGGCCTCGTCATAGTCGACAAGATCCATCTTGTTGACGGCCAGCACGACTTTCTTGATACCCAGCAGGTTAACCAGATAGCTGTGCCGCATGGTCTGGATCAGGACTCCTTTTCGCGCGTCGATCAGGATAACGGCCAGATCTGCGGAGGAGGCGCCAGTCACCATGTTGCGGGTATATTGCTCATGCCCCGGGGTGTCGGCGACAATGAACTTGCGCTTGTCGGTCGCGAAGAAGCGATAGGCGACATCGATGGTGATGCCCTGTTCGCGCTCGGCCTGCAGGCCATCGAGTAGGAGGGCATAGTCAATCTCGCCATTCTGCGTACCGACGCGCTTGCTCTCGGCGGTCAAGGTGGCGAGCTGATCCTCGAACAACAGCTTTGAATCCCAGAGCAGGCGGCCGATAAAGGTGCTCTTGCCGTCATCCACGCTGCCACAGGTGATAAAGCGGAGGAGGTTCTTCTGTTCCTGTGTCTTGAGATAGACGTCGATTTCCGCCGTGACCGTATCGGTTCTCTGGTCCATCAGAAATACCCCTCTTGCTTCTTCTTCTCCATCGATCCGGCCTGATCCTTGTCAATCAGGCGGCCTTGTCGCTCCGATGTGCGGGCGACGAGCATTTCCTGGATAATCTCCGGCAGGGTCGAGGCGGTCGATTCAATCGCGCCGGTCAGCGGATAGCAGCCGAGGGTGCGGAACCGGACAGATTTCATCATCGGCGTTTCGCCGTCATTGAGCGGCATCCGGTCGTCATCGACCATGATCAGCATGCCTTCGCGCTCCACGACCGGGCGCTCCGCCGCATAATAGAGCGGCACGATGGGGATATTCTCCATATAGATATATTGCCAGATATCGAGCTCGGTCCAGTTAGAGAGCGGAAAGGCGCGGATGCTCTCCCCCTTGCGGACCCGTCCGTTATAGAGGTTCCAAAGCTCGGGGCGCTGGTTTTTCGGGTCCCAGCGATGCGCCTCGTTGCGGAAGGAGAAAACCCGCTCTTTCGCGCGACTTGCTTCCTCATCCCGGCGCGCGCCGCCAAAGGCTGCATCGAACTTGTATTGATTGAGCGCCTGTTTCAGAGCCTCCGTCTTCATCACGTCGGTATGCAGGGCCGAGCCATGGGTGAAGGGCCCAACGCCCTGCTTAACGCCATCAGGGTTGATATGCACCAGCAGCTCAAGGCCGTAGTCCTTCACGATGGTATCGCGGAAATGGATCATTTCCCGGAACTTCCAGGTGGTATCCACATGCAGAAGCGGGAAGGGGACAGGAGAGGGATAAAAGGCTTTCCGCGCAAGATGCAGCAGCACGGCTGAATCCTTGCCGATGGAATAAAGCATCACCGGTTTTTCAAATTCCGCGACGACCTCCCGGAAGATATGAATGCTTTCCGCCTCCAACTGGCGTAAATGGGTCAACCGCGATGTGCTCATAAGTCTGTCTCTTGTTCCAGTATCCGGGCGCTCCTGCACCGTTATGCACAAGGGCTTATATAATATCGGTTGTTCTCACAAGAAGAAACAATCCTATTTAACGACAAATAAATGTGAAATAATGCATTTTGCATAAAAATATCGTTTAAATGCCAAGATAGGGAACCACCCCGTCCATTACAATAGGGTTCCGCCCACGCTCATGGTCTTCGGCTGAATACTAATGGGGGAAATTTCACAATGAAAATCAATTGAATGCGGCACCTTTGCGGACTATTGTCTGAGGCGCAATCGACGGATGAAAGTAACGTATGGCCTTTGACAAGGATTTTAATTACACCGAGGACTTCAGAGCTTGCCCGGAATGCGACCTTATTCATTCGGTCCCACGGATCAAGGAGGGGGAACAAGGTCGGTGTATCCGCTGTGGCGCCTTACTTTTTGTTCGTCATAAAAACAGTCTCGATCGATCCCTGGCCTTCGCCCTGACCGGCCTGATGTTCTTTATTCTGGCTAATGTGTTCCCGCTGCTTACCTTTGAGATGGAAGGTCAGGCGGAGTCGAACCGGCTGATCGATGGCGCGATTGCTTTCTGGAAGGCGGGGTATTGGGAGCTCGGGATTGTCGTTTTTATCTCCAGCGTGGTCGCGCCCTCTGCTGTCCTGCTTGTCCTGATTACCCTGCTGCTGCCGATGCGATTGAACCGTTCACCCTATAGCCCGCAGATGCAGATTCGGCTTCTGGCACATCTTAAACCCTGGGCCATGTCAGAGATATTTATTCTCGGTATCATCGTTGCCTTCGTCAAATTGCAGGATTTTGCTGATGTCAGCGTCGGCCTGTCGCTATTTGCCTTTGTCCTGATGGTGGCGGCGACAGTGATGGCCTATATGACACTGGATGAGGAGGCCCTCTGGTCCCGGCTGAAGGAGATCCGCGCATGACCGCGCCCGTCACCGCAAAATCGATCGGTGCTGTCTCCTGCCATGTTTGCGGACTGCTGGTGTCGAACCGTTTTATCGCGGAACATTCGCCCGAATGCCCGCGTTGCGAAGCGGCTCTCCATAGTCGCAAGAGTAACAGCCTGAGCCGAACCTGGGCGCTCCTGATCGCAGCGGGAATCCTCTATGTTCCGGCCAATGTCTATCCGGTACTGACATTGATCTCCTTTGGCAAGTCAACGACCAACACGATCATGGGGGGCGTGCTTGAATTGGCGCAGTCGGGACAGATGGTAATTGCGGTGATTGTTTTTATTGCCAGTGTCTTTGTGCCCATTTTCAAAATCCTTGCTTTACTTTTTCTGGTAGTATCGGTGCAATTGGGCATGAAAGTACGGCGGCGGAAGCGGGCGTTACTGTATCGCTTTACGGAGTTTATTGGCCGCTGGTCGATGATTGATATTTTTATGATTTCAATCCTGATCGCGCTGGTAAAGTTACAGGCGCTGGCGACAGTGACGGCAGGGCCGGGCGCGATTGCCTTCGCCGCCGTCGTGATTATTACGATGTTCGCGGCGATGACCTTTGATCCGCGTTTGATTTGGGATGACGAGAGGGACGATAATGACGGATGATAGCGGTCAGAAACTACCAGATGCGAAGGTGCGCCGTGGCTACGTGAGCATGATGAGCATCTGGATCGTTCCGGCAATCGCGCTTGCCGTGGCCGCCTATCTGATATTTCAGGCGCTCGCGGAACGGGGTTCTGAAATATCCATCAAATTTGACAACGCAGAAGGCATGGTGCCCGGCAAGACACAACTTAAATACAAGGATGTAAGCATAGGGACGCTGAGCCGGATTGACATTCTCGACGATGACGAGGGGGTGTCGATGGTGATCGATGTAAACCGCGAGGCGGAAAAGTACCTGACAGAAAATGCACAATTCTGGATCGTTGCGCCGGCCATCGGGTTTCAGGGAATTACCGGTCTTCAAACCCTTCTTTCCGGCTCTTTTATCGAGATTGATCCGGGTAAGGGCGGTGACCGGCAAACTGAGTTCAATGGCCTGAATACACCGCCTGTGATTACGTCTGATGCCAAGGGAACAGAATATGTCCTTTCGACGGAGAAGCTGAGTAATATCAACCGCGGAACGCCGGTCATTTACAAGGGCCTCCAGGTTGGCAGCGTGCTTGGTTATCGCCTGGCGGAGGATAAGCAAGCCATTGAAGTCTATGCCTTTGTAAAGGCACCCTATGACGAACTGGTGCTGGAGGGGACGAATTTCTGGAACGCTGGCGGTATCAATGTTTCCGTTTCCACCTCTGGCGTTGAAGTGGGAGCGGATTCTGTGCAGGCCCTGATCGCCGGCGCGATTGAATTCGGGACTGACGAGCTTTACCAGGGTACCTTCAAGGCGGAAAGCCGCCACCCGTTCAAGCTCTATGATAATAAACAGGCCAAAAACGATGCTCGCTTTACTGAAAAGGTCGTTTATGTCCTTTATTTCGATGGATCTGTCAGCGGCCTCGCAGTTGGCGCCAGTGTTGAGTTCAAGGGGATCAAGGTTGGCAATGTCCGCGAAATCAGTCTGGAAATCGACGAGGCAAAGCAGAAGTACTACATCCCGGTACTGATCGAAATCGAACCTCAAAGAATCAAGCTGACGGATGATGGCAAGAAAATCCTTTCGGCTCTGGAGAGGCGCGAGTTGCGCCAGAAAATCATCAAGGACCTGATCGCGCGCGGCCTGAAGGCGAAGCTGAAAAATGCAAATTTCCTGACAGGGCAGCTTATCGTCGATCTCGACCTAGTACCAGACCGCGAAGCAGTCTATGTCGCCTCCAACAGGCGCTATCCTGAAATTCCGACAGTCCCGGCGGATCTGGATGAAATTACCAGCTCGGTGACACAGCTGATGTCAAAACTCGGCAAGCTGCCGATTGAGCGCCTCGGCAATAGCCTGACCAATACGGTGGAGGGGTTGGACAAGCTGGTAAATTCGGGTGAATTGCAGCAAACCATCGAAGAATATCGCAAGCTGGCGGTCTCTGTCCGGGTGGTGGCGGAAAATATCGATACCAAGACCCTTCCGAATATCGGCAAGACAATCGACGGTGTAAGGGAGGCTATTACAAAAATCGATGCGACGCTGGCCTCGGCCGAGACCATGTTCACCTCTGTCAATGACCTGATTGCCGATGGCTCGCCCTTCAAATATGATCTGATGAATATGTTGCAGGAACTGGCAGCGGCCAGCCGGGCCGTACGCAGCCTTGCAGATTTCCTGGAACGTAACCCGAGTTCCCTGATCAGTGGAAAGAGATAAGTAAATGTCCCTATTTCGTCTGCGCCCGTTGGGGCGGAACCTCGCTATCCTCTTGCTTGTTGCTCTTCCTGTTGCCGCCTGTGGCGGTTTGCCGGGCTCAGCGCCAACTAATTTTTATATCCTCAAGACGATGGCGGAATTACAGGCGCAGGGCACCCCGGTCGCTGTGGCTGATGGGGTCACCGTGGGCGTTGGTCCGATAAAGATCCCGGGCTATGCGGACCGGCCGCAGATTGTGACGTTCGGTAGTGGGGCCGAAATTAATGTGTCCGACTTCGATCACTGGGCCGAACCTTTGAGCGATGCCATTAAGCGGGTACTGACCAGCAACGTCGCTAACTTGATCGGGGAGGAGAGCGTCTTCTCCTATCCGGCTGATTTTCGCCCTGATAAACAGTCCCTTCAAGTTGCAGTGAATGTCATCGATATCACCGAGACGGGAACGGGTGTCGCCCGCCTTTCCGTGCGCTGGCATGTGAAGGCGCTTTATGACAACAAGGTTCTCTCGCGCCATGCGAAAGTTTATGAAGCACCGGCTGTTGTCGGCGATTACAACAGCTACGCCAAGGCGTTAAGTCTGCTCTTGGCGGAATTCTCGCAAGATATCGCTTCCTCCCTTAACGGAACAAACCTCTCCTCATGACAAAAGCGAACGTTCTTTTCGTCACTCTGGATCAGTGGCGCGCCGATCACCTTGGCGCGACCGGCAATTCGACCATACAGACGCCAAACCTGGATGCGCTGGTGGGCGAGGGCGTTACCTTCCTCAATCACTATACCTGTATTGCGCCCTGCGGCCCGTCGCGGACGACGTTTCTCACCGGCATGTACCCGAGTAATCATCGCTCCATCCGGAATGGCACGCCACTTAATCACAGCCTGACAAACATCGCGCTGGAAGTGCGAAAAGGGGGATACGACCCGACCCTCTGGGGTTATACAGATACGACGCCGGACCCCCGCCTACTGGGGGAGGATCATGAGGCGTTTTTGACCTATGAAGGGGTCATGCCGGGCTTTACGGTAGGCCAGCAGCTGCCTGCCAACAGTATTCCCTGGCTCGAGTATCTGGCGGCGAAGGGCTATGAGATACCGGGGCCGGGTTATGCGATCTATTATCCTGATCCGGCGTATAAACTGCCACCGGGCCGCCATTCCTTATCAGCGCCAAGCCGGTTCAAGGCGGAGGATAGCGAGACACACTGGCTCGCGGACAAACTGATCGACGGGCTGGAGAAAGACCTTGACACGCCCTTTTTTCATCATCTGGCTTTTCTCCGGCCGCATCCGCCCTTTATCTCGCCACCGGAATATCATGATCTCTATGACCCGGCGGAGATGGCGAAGCCGGTTCAGGCGGGAACACGTTACGAGATGCGAAACCTGCATCCCGCCATCGCCCTGATGTATGAGGCAATCCCTCAGGATGCCTTTTTCATGGAGGGGGACGGGCACGCCGTGGATCTCGATGATGCCGCGACGGCGCAGATCCGCGCAACCTATCAGGCCCTCATCACCGAGGCGGATCATAATCTCGGCCGCATTATTGCAACATTGAAGGAGCAGGGGCGCTATGACGAGACGATGATTGTTGTCACTTCCGATCATGGGGAGCAACTCGGCGATCATTATCTATGGGGAAAAATCGGTTTTTATGACGAGAGTTTCCATATCCCGCTGATTATCAAGCCGCCGAAAAGCTGGGATGTTGCCTGCGGGCGGCAGGTAAGCGACTTTACGGAGTCCGTCGACCTGATGCCGACGATTCTGGACGGGCTCGAATTGCCGATCCCGCGCCAGTGCGATGGCCATTCCCTGATGCCGTTCCTACGGGGGGAGACGCCTGCGAACTGGCGCCGGGCCGTCCATTGGCTCTATGATTTCCGCGATCCGGTCAGCGGGATGCCGGAAAAAATGCTCAACCTCACGTCCTCGGAATGCAATCTTCTCGTTCATCGGGATGCGGAGTTCAAGTATGTGCATTTCGCGTCGCTGCCACCGCTGCTGTTCGATATGAAGAACGACCCGGACGAGACCAGGAACCTCGCGGAGGATCCGGACTATCAGGGCGTCGTGCTCGATTGCGTGCAGGAGCTCCTTTCCTGGCGGATGCGCTATGAATATGGGGAGCTGGTGAACCTGAGCGCGTCGGATAACGGCCTCGTTGGTCATCGGCTTTATTGATCGGCGGGCAGTATGGATAACCTTGCGGAGCGGAAAGAACTGATTGCTACGGTGCGGCAGATGAATGCGCTTGGCATCAATCAGGGAACCTCCGGCAATGCCAGCGTCCGCATTGCTGGAGGCTATCTGATCACGCCATCCGGCATGGCCTATGACGATCTGAAGCCCGACGATATCGTCGAGATGTCCTTTGACGGTAAGGCAAGTGGGTCCCGCAAGCCGTCGAGTGAATGGCGCTTTCATCAGGACCTCCTGAAAGCCCGGTCGGACTTCGGCGCGGTGGTGCATACCCATGGCAAGGCCGTCATGGCTCTCGCCTGTCAACGGATGGAACTCCCGCCCTTTCATTACATGATCGCGGTGGCGGGCGGAAATACCATACGCTGCGCCGACTATGCGACGTTCGGTACGCAGGAACTTTCCGACAATGCATTGAAGGCGATTAAGGGGCGCAAGGCCTGCCTGCTCGCCAATCATGGGCTTTTGGCCGGAGAGGCAAACCTCGCGCGAGCGTTGTCGCTCGCTGTTGAGGTAGAGACACTCTGCGACACCTACTGGCGCATTCTCCAGATTGGGGAGCCTCAACTGTTGACGGATGAGGAAATGGAAGATGTAAAAGAACAATTTAAAAAAGGGTACGGTATGCCACAGGGAGGAAAGTAAAATGGCCAGCAGATTGGCGATAACAGCGCGATTTGATGTAATACCCGGTCAGGAGGCGGCCTTTATGAAGGAAATGAGGAAGCAGGCGGAGAACTCCCTCAGTCTGGAGCCTGAATGCCATTATTTCGATATTTGTGTCGATGTGGATAATCCAGGCCGTATCCTGCTTTATGAGCTGTATGGAGACGAAGCCGCCTTTGAGGAGCATCTCGCCTCCCGCCATTTTGCCGAGTTTATCAAGACGGTCACACCGATGATTTCAAGCAAGACGATTGAGCGCTGGAACCGGGCATAAAATTGACGACTGCCCGATAGGGACTATCGTTCAGAGCCAAAATTCGCTAGAAAAATTATCTGAAACTGATTTGGAAGGAAAACAATAATGAAAATGACACTATCCAAAACCGATTTTCTTAATTCTGTCGGCACTGTTTATGGACCCGGGGAATGGTTCAAGATCGATCAGGACCGCATCAATAAATTCGCCGAGGCAACGGATGATTTCCAGTTCATCCATGTGGATCCGGAACGGGCTGCCGCGGAAACGCCTTTCGGTTCAACCATCGCCCACGGCTTCCTGACCCTCTCTATGCTGGCCGGGCTGGTTCCGAAAATTCAGCCCAAAATCGAGAATGTCCGTATGGGCATCAACTACGGCATTGATAAGCTGCGCTTCCTGCAACCGGTCAAGGTGGATAGCGAAATCCGCGCCTCCGCCAAGATCCTCAGCATTGAAGAAAAGCGTCCCGGTCAATATCTTACGAAAACCGAGGTGACGATCGAAATCAAGGGATCTGACAAACCAGCCCTGATCGTTGAATGGCTTGGCATGTCCTTTGTTGACGAATAAGAAGTTTACGTAAAATCAGAACGTTAAGGAGAGAAGATGAGTATTCGGTTTGATGACAGGGTGGCTATTGTCACCGGTGCCGGAAACGGGCTTGGCAAAAGCCATGCGTTGCAGCTTGCAGCGCGTGGTGCCAAGGTGGTTGTCAATGATCTTGGCGGCTCCGTCGATGGTAGCGGTGGGTCGTCCGATGCGGCGAAGGCTGTTGTGGCCGAAATTGAGGCCGCAGGCGGCGAGGCGATTGCCAACGGCGCCAATGTCACGGACATGGCGCAGGTCGAGGCCATGGTGGCCGAAACCATGGAGAAATGGGGGCGCGTCGATATTCTGGTGAATAACGCCGGTGTGTTGCGCGATAAATCCTTCTCCAACGTCGAACTGAATGACTTTTCCTTCGTTCTGGATGTGCATCTGATGGGCTCGGTCAACTGCTCGAAAGCTGTCTGGGGCATCATGCGGGAGCAGAATTATGGCCGTATTGCCATGACGACCTCTTCCAGCGGTCTATATGGTAACTTTGGCCAGACCAACTATGGCGCGGCCAAGATGGGCGTGATTGGCCTGATGAACACGCTGGTGATCGAGGGGGCGAAGTACGGTATCAAGGTCAATGCGCTGTCGCCTTGCGCCGCGACCCGCATGACCGAGGATATCATCCCTGAAAATCTTCTGGAACTGCTGACGCCGGAATCCGTCACCCCGGCACTTCTCTACATTGTCTCTGACGACAGTCCCAACCGCACGATCATCACTGCGGGCGCGGGTACCTATGCGCGTACCATCGTTTATGAGACAGGTGGAAAATGGCTGCCGGAGGAAGACCGGACACCGGAGAAGATTGCCGAAAACTGGGCGGAAATTGCCGATGCGGCTACGCAGGAAGAATATACCAGCGGCAATGACCAGACGACGAATATGCTGACCAAGGCCGCCAACGGCCTCGGCATCAAGATCTAGCGGTCAGGCCTATCCGTTCTTCAGGAACGGGAGATTGAGGTCATTCTCCCTCGCGCATTCTATGGCCTCCTCATAACCGGCGTCGGCGTGGCGCATCACGCCCGTCGCCGGATCATTGAAGAGAACGCGGGCGATCCGTTCGTCCGCCTCTTTGGTGCCATCACAAACAATTACCATACCGGCATGCTGGGAAAAGCCCATCCCAACACCGCCGCCGTGATGCAGGCTGACCCATGTCGCGCCGCTCGCCGTGTTGAGTAAGGCATTTAAGAGCGGCCAGTCAGAAACCGCGTCCGACCCGTCCTTCATCCCCTCCGTTTCCCGATTGGGGCTGGCGACCGATCCACTGTCCAGATGATCGCGGCCAATGACAATAGGGGCGGAAAGCTCGCCCGAGCGCACCATTTCATTAAAGGCGAGGCCGAGACGATGGCGCTGCCCCAAGCCCACCCAGCATATGCGCGACGGCAGGCCCTGAAACTTGATGCGCTCCTTCGCCATGTCGAGCCAGTTATGAAGATGCGCATCATCGGGAAGCAGCTCCTTCACCTTGGCGTCGGTCTTGAAGATATCTTCCGGATCGCCGGAAAGTGCCGCCCAGCGGAAGGGTCCAATCCCGCGGCAGAAGAGAGGGCGGATATAGGCGGGAACAAAGCCCGGGAAATTGAAGGCGCTGTCGACCCCTTCCTCCAGCGCGACCTGACGGATGTTGTTGCCGTAATCAACAGTCGGGATTCCGCGCTCCTGGAATTCCAGCATCGCCCGCACCTGCACCGCCATGGATTTGCGCGCCGCAATCTCGACGGACTTGGGATCATTTTCCCGCATCTGCTCCCACTGGGCGAGGGTCCAGCCCTGCGGCAGGTAGCCATTGACCGGATCATGGGCAGAGGTCTGGTCGGTCACGAGGTCAGGCAGCATCTCGCCTTCCAGAATTTCCGGGAAGATATCTGCGGCATTGCCGAGAAGCCCAACGGAGACAGGTTTCCCGCGTTCATTGGCATCACGGATGATGGCAAGAGCCTCGGGCAGGCTCACGGCTTTTTCATCGAGATAGCCTGAACGCAGCCGGAAATCGATACTGCTCGGCCGGCATTCCACGGCAAGCATGGAGGCACCCGCCATAGTCGCGGCCAGAGGCTGTGCGCCACCCATGCCGCCAAGGCCACCGGTCAGGATCCATTTGCCGGACATGTCGCCGCCGAAATGCTGTCGCCCGGCTTCGGCAAAGGTCTCATAGGTGCCCTGCACGATGCCCTGACTGCCGATATAGATCCAGGACCCCGCCGTCATCTGGCCATACATCATCAGGCCTTTTTTATCGAGCTCGTTAAAATGGTCCCAGTTGGCCCAATGTGGCACGAGGTTGGAATTGGCAATCAGGACGCGGGGTGCATTCTCATGGGTCTTGAAGATGCCGACGGCCTTGCCCGACTGGACAAGCAGAGTTTCGTCCGTGTTGAGATCGCGTAAAGACCGTTGTATCTGGTCAAAGCAGTCCCAGTTGCGCGCCGCACGGCCAATCCCGCCGTAAACCACCAGCTCCGCCGGATTTTCCGCGACATCCGGATCGAGATTGTTCATCAGCATACGGAGCGGGGCCTCGGTCAGCCAGCTCTTGCAGGAAAGTTCCGGGCCCGTTGGGGCCTTAATCACACGGCTGTTGTCACGTCTGTTCGTCATGGGTCCATCCTTATTTGGCTATGCGGTTCCGCCCGTAATCGAGCAGGCTATCCAATATCTTTCTCAAGGTCGGCTGAAGTGCCGCCGCCTTCTCTTGCAGGTAGGCGAAGGGGGGCTCTTCCTGCATGTAGTCGGCTTGCGTGAGCTCCATTTGCAGCGCCTGAACATTCTCTGCGGGGCTGCCGTAATGGCGCGTGATATAACCGCCCTTGAACCGCCCGTTGAGCGCGTGGCTATAGGGGGACGCGGCAGCGATATTTTCAACTGTATCGGTGAGAGCCGTATCCGCTGCGCTGCCATCCCCAGTGCCGATATTCAGGGTGGGCAGACGTCCGTCAAAGAAGCGTGGGATGACGGAGCGGATGGAATGACAGTCATAGAGCAGCACATAGCCATGTTGCGCCTTGATCCGCTCGATCTCCTCCGTCAGTGCGTCATGATAGGGCTGCCAGAAGACACCGCGCCGGATCTCGATCTCCTCCTCGTCCGGCTCCAATCCGTCTAGATACAGCTTCGAGTCATCAAAAAGCGTGGTCGGGCAGAGTTCCGTGACGCTCTGACCCGGATAGAGGGAAACGCCCTTCGGGTCGCGGTTGAGGTCGATCACATAACGCGAAAACCGCGCCGTTAAAACTGTGGCATCCATCTCTTCCGCCATCGGTTTATAGAGCCGGTCGATATGCCAGTCCGTATCGGGCAGGGTCTTTGCGGCCTCCGTCAGGCGACGTTCGATGGATACGGGAACGTCGAGCCCGGCATGCGGCTGGCTGAGGAGGAGAGGGGACGACCCTCGTGTTAATGTAAATACTTCGCCTTGCATGCTAACTCTCCAATGTATCAGGAAGAAAGTCGGCGAACTCGGTCGCGAGTGCGCCGCTCAGCACGAGCTTTTTCGCAGCCTCGATATCCGGCGCGAAAAAACGATCTTCCACATAGGGTTCGACAATTTTGCGGATTGCCGCATGAAGTTTTTCCAGTGGGGCGGAGGTTTTAAGGGGTGCGCGAAGCTCTATCCCCTGTGTCGCGGCCAGCAATTCAATCCCGACAATGGCCGCCGTATTCTCTGCCATACGCAGGAGCCGCCGCGCGCCATGTGTCGCCATGCTGACATGATCCTCCTGATTGGCGGAGGTCGGGATGCTGTCAACAGAGGCGGGATAGGCCTGCTGCTTGTTCTCGCTGGCGAGTGAGGCGGCTGTCACATGGGCAATCATGAAGCCCGAATTGATCCCGGCGCTGGTGACCAGAAAGGCCGGCAGGCCGCTGATCGAAGTATCGACGAGCATGGCGATGCGCCGTTCGGACATGGAGCCAATTTCGGCGATGGCGAGTGCAAGATTATCGGCAACGAGTGCCACCGGCTCGGCGTGGAAATTTCCGCCGGAGATGACCTCGCCGGTTTCGACAAAGACCAGCGGATTGTCGGAAACGGAGTTCGCCTCGATGATGAGGACCTTTGCCGCATGGCGCATCTGATCGAGACAGGCGCCCATCACCTGCGGTTGGCAGCGCAGGCAATAGGGATCCTGCACCTTCTCGCAGTCCTCATGGGATTTGCGGATTTCACTCCCCTCGATCAGGGCGCGATAGCTCGCCGCCATCTCCATTTGCCCGATCTGGCCGCGTGCTGCGTGAATTCTTGTATCGAACGGCGCATCGGTCCCTTGCGCCGCATCCAGGGAGAGGCTGCCCGCGAGTGTTGCCGCAGCGAGAAGCTTTTCCGTTTCAAACAGGCCCGCAAGGGCAAGCGCGGTGGAGACCTGCGTCCCGTTCAGAAGCGCCAGCCCTTCCTTGGGGCCGAGGGTGAGCGGCGTAATCATCAGGGCTTTCAATGTGGCGTCGGCAGGCACAACCTCCCCGTCGAAGCGCACATTCCCGATTCCCATCAGGGCTGCGGTCATATGGGCGAGGGGGGCAAGGTCGCCGGACGCCCCGACAGAGCCTTTCGCCGGAATACAGGGATAGATTTTATACTCCAGAAAAGTCATCAGGGCATCGATCACCGACATGCGAACACCGGAAAAGCCGCGCGCGAGGCTGGCCGCCTTCATCGCCATGATAAGGCGGACGATATTGTCATTCAGCAGTGGGCCCACTCCGGTGGAATGAGACAGGACGAGGTTTTTCTGCAAGGCCTCCAGCTTGTCCTGCGGAATAATCTCCTGTGCGAGGCGGCCGAATCCGGTGTTGATACCGTAGACCGTGCGGTCGTCCTCGACGATTTTTTGGACGGCCGCGGCGCCCGCATCCACTACATCACGGCAGGCGGGGTCCAGGGTGAGCTTGCGCTCCCCCTCATAAATCAGGCGTAGTTCATCCAAGGTGAGATGCCCCGGAGAAAGAATAATGTTTGTCGAGTGGATATTCATTTATGACCTCCAAAATACCGGGAATGGAGCGGGTTCGCGCCAATCGCTTGTGTGAGTTCTGAAGGATGCTCGATATCCCAGATGGCGAGATCAGCTTGTTTACCGATCTCCAGCGTGCCGATTTTATCCGAAAGACCAAGCGCCCTGGCGGCATTGCGCGTGAAACCGGCGAGGGATTCCTCCGGAGTCATTCGGAATAGCACCGCCGCCATATTCATCATTAACTGAGGGTTCGTCGTTGGCGAGGAGCCGGGATTGCAGTCGGTGGCAAGCGCCAAGGGCACATTATATTTCCGAAATAGCTCTATTGGTGGCTTTTGCGTCTCGCGGAGGTAATAAAAGGCACCGGGAAGGATCACCGCAACAGTGCCCGCCTTTGCCATCTCCTTCACGCCCCTCTCGTCGATATATTCCAGATGATCGGCAGACAGGGCCTTGAAATGGGCGGCCAGTTCGGCGCCGCGCTGGTTACTGAGCTGTTCCGCATGGAGCTTGATAGGGATATTCAGCTTGTCGGCGGCCTTGAAAAGCTGTCGCACCTGGTCTTCAGAGAAGGCGATCTTCTCGCAAAAGGCATCGATGGCATCTACGAGCCCGAGCGCGTGGATGGTCGGCAGCATTTCGTGGATGACCTTAGCCATATAGCCATCACTGTCGCCCGCAAATTCCGGCGGCAGCGCATGGGCGCCGAGAAAGGTTTTAACGACCCGGACCGGATTGATCTCACCCAGATGCTTGGCGGCCTCCAGCATTTTGACTTCGTTTTCGAGATCGAGGCCGTAGCCCGACTTGATCTCGACCGTCGTCACGCCTGCGGCCATCATCGCCTCAAGACGGATCTGGCTTTCGGCGGCGAGATCGCTCTCGCTGGCCTCTCGTGTTGCCTTGACCGTGGAAAGAATGCCGCCGCCTTTCGCGGCGATTTCCTCATAGGTCGCGCCATTGAGGCTCATCTCGAATTCCTGTGCACGATTTCCGGCATAGACAAGATGGGTGTGGCAGTCAATGAGGCCCGGCGTCATCCAGCGGCCTTCGATGTCAATCACCTCTCTTGCCTCCGGCGCGCCGCTTTCCGCAAGGCCCATCCAGCTGATCTTTTCCCCAGATATGGCGAGGGAGTCGGCATCAATCGCGCCGTAAGGTTCATCCCCTTTTGTCATAGTGGCAAGATGTGCGTTGATGAATAGTCTGTCGCAAACCGCTTTCGCCATTTCTCCCCTGCCTTTATTTTAAATTTGTATATACAAATTATTATGATAAGATTTATCTTATGATCAAGCATTTTTTTGACGAAATACTGACTCCCAACGGGTGGCGGCAAAATCAGCTCCTTGATATTGCCGAAAACGGGGAAATTCTGGCAGCGAGGGATGGGGCCGCGCATGAGGCGGATATTGTCCACCACGGATTCGCCGTGCCGGGCATGGCCAATGTGCATTCCCACGCCTTTCAACGTGCCATGGCAGGTCTTGCGGAGATGGCGGGGCCATCGGCAGACAGTTTCTGGAGCTGGCGTCAGGTTATGTATCGCTTTCTGAGCGCAATTACCCCGGATCAGCTGGAAGCGATTGCGTCACAGCTTTATCTTGAAATGCTGAAGTCGGGGTTTACCTCGGTCGGGGAGTTTCACTATCTCCATCATGACAGGGACGGTGCGGCCTATGCCGATCCCTCGGAAATGAGTGGCCGGATAATTGCCGCGGCCAAAGAAACGGGAATTGGCCTTACCCTCCTGCCTGTGCTTTATCGCTATGGTGGCTTTGGCGGGGAGCCTCCGCAGGAACATCAGCGCCGTTTCATTATGGAGGGAGAGAATTTTCTCAACCTTGTTGAGCGGCTGCAGGAGGCCTGCAAATCGGAGCCATCTTGCATTGTGGGTGTCGCGCCGCATTCGCTCCGGGCGGTTGATCCGACCTTGCTGCGTGATCTTATTGCGCAGGTGCCGGCGGATATGCCCTGTCATATCCATATCGCAGAGCAACAGAAGGAGGTGGCCGATTGCGTTGAGTGGTCGGGCCTGCGGCCGGTAGACTGGCTGTTTGAGAATGTGGCGGTTGATGAGCGCTGGTGCCTTGTTCATGCGACTCATATCAAGGAATCCGGCCGAAAGTCTATCGCGCAATCTGGCGCGGTGGTGGGGCTCTGCCCGATCACCGAGGCTAATCTCGGCGATGGGGTTTTCCCGGCGAGCGTTTTCCTGAAGGATGGCGGACGCATTGCCCTTGGCTCGGACAGCAACATCTATATCTCCCTCGCCGAGGAGGTGCGGATGCTGGAGTATGGTCAGCGACTCACGCATGAATCGCGAAATGTCCTTGGGAACGAGACAAACTCGACCGGTATGCAGATTTATTCAAAGGCATTCCTGGGCGGGCATCAGGCGCTTGGCCGACCTGGCGAACCGGGTCTGCAGGTTGGCAGCCGGGCAAATTTTGTTGTGCTTGATAAAAATCATCCGGCACTGATCGGAAAATCGGCCCGGAAAATTCTCGATAGCTGGCTGTTCGCGGGCGATAACACTGTGGTAAAGGATGTCGCGGTCGACGGTAAACTGGTGATCCGGGACCGTCACCATTTGGAGGAGGAGGCCATCACCCATCGGTTCCGCCGGGTGATGAAGGAACTGGCAGCCGGGTACTGATATTTGGACTAGGAATGAACAATATAAACGACCTCAGAATACAAAAACCCGGCCCGCTCTATCAGCAGATCAAGGACCTGATTCTCCGCAAGATCGGGAGCGGGGAATGGTGCGCAGGTGATCGCATCCCAACCGAGCATGCGCTGGTGGCTGAGCTTGATGCCTCTCGAATGACGATCAACCGGGCGCTGCGGGAACTGACGCAGGAAGGGGTTCTTGCACGTCGGCAGGGCTCCGGCACCTTTGTCGCGCCGAGCAAGCTTGAATCCGGCCTTCTGGAAATCCGCAATATAGCGGCGGAAATTGCCGACCGCGGCGGGGAGCATAGCGCGGAACTCCTGAGCCTGAAAGAAATTGCCGTGCCGATTGAGTTAAGGGAATCGATGGCCGGGCAGGGGGATCGTCTCTATCACTGCCTGATGTTGCATTCGGAAAATGGCCTACCGGTGGAACTGGAGGAACGCTATGTCAATCCATGTCTTGTGCCGGCCTTTATCGATCAGGATTTCACGGGCGAGACTCCAAGCGGCTTCCTGATCCGCACCATGCCATATAGCCATGCCGATCATCGCATTAGCGCCGATATCCCGACGACCGAGCAAAAGCGTCTGCTTCGCCTGAAAGAGGGGGAGCCGGTCCTCACGCTGGAGCGGCACACCTACGCCGGAGACGAGATGATCACCACGGTGCGCCTGTATCATCCGGGCAGCCGTTTCGCCTTTGGCGGGACCTTTACCGCCGACCGCTAGACATTTGAATCCGCGAAGGATGCCTTTCGCTTCGCCATGAACTCCTGCAGGGCGTCATCAATACCCTGATCCAGGGCGGGCGCCTGATAATCAGCGAGCATCTGCTTCCAGATGGCGTTGGCCCGCGTGGCCGTGTCCTTGGAGCCGTCCGCCTGCCATTGCTCGACCGAGTTGTTGTCGGCGGTACGGGACCGGTAGAAGGCATCCTCGAAATTTGCCTGCGTATGGGCACAACCAAGGAAATGGCCACCGGGCCCAACCTCACGCACCGCATCCATGGCCTGACCGTTCTCACTGACATCAATGCCGCGGGCCAACACTTCCATCATTGCGCATTGATCGATATCCATGACGAATTTCTCATAGGATGAACAGAGCCCGCCCTCGAGCCAGCCCGCCGCATGGAGCGAGAAATTCACGCCCGATAGAAGCGTCATCAGCAGCGTTTGCGCGCTTTCATAGGCGGCCTGCGCGTCCGGCAGCTTTGACGCCGTGAAGGATCCACCGGAACGGAACGGCAGGTTCAAGCGGCGCGAAAGTTCTGCCGCGCCGTTGAGGACGAGACTGCTTTCCGGAGTGCCGAAAGTCGGCGCGCCTGACTGCATGGAGATGGAACTCACAAAGGTGCCGAAGATGACGGGCGTACCCGGCTTGATAATCTGCGTAAGGGCGCAACCGGCCATGGCTTCGGCCAGAAGCTGCGAGAGGGTGCCGGCTCCTGAAACCGGGCTCATGGCGCCCGAGAGGATAAAGGGAGAGACGACGCAGGCCTGATTATTCGCCGCATAGGTCTTGAGCGCGCCCAGCATGGTCGCATCATAGGTCATGGGGGAGTTGGCATTGATCAGGTTCAGCATCACGCAGTTGTTTTGCACGAACTCCTCCCCGAAGACGAGGGAGGCCATATCCACGCTGTCCTGTGCCCGTTCTGGTGCGGTGACGGAGCCCATGAAGGGCTTGTCGGAATATTTGATATGGCTGTATACCATGTCGAAATGCCGCTTGTTGACGGGCAGGTCGACCGGCTCGCAGACGGTTCCGCCGGAATGATGCATGGCGGGTGCCATATAGGCGAGCTTCACGAAATTTTCGAAATCCTTGATCGTGCCATAGCGGCGACCCTTGTCGAGATCATGCACGAAGGGCGGGCCATAGACTGGTGCCAGTACCGTATTATTGCCGCCGATCTGGACATTGTTCGCGGGATTTCTCGCATATTGGGTGAACTCGGCCGGCGCGGTTTTCAAAAGCTGCTGGCAGAGGCCTTTCGGGAAATGCACCCGTTCACCCTGCACATCCGCCCCGACAGATTTCCAGAGCGCGAGCGATTCCGGATCCTCCCGGAATTCAAGGCCGATTTCTTCCAGGATCGTGTCGGCATTTGCCTCTATAATCTCGAGCGCCTCGTCACTCACCAGATTGGTGACAGGTATATTCCGCGTAATATAGGGGATATGGCGACTTTGGTTGACTGCCCTTGCCTCACGGCGGGCATCGCGCCCTCTCCGATTGCTGCGACCTTCTCTTGCACTCATGATTTCCTCCAGCTTGTCTCACCAGACAGAAGCGCGTCTTTCATGAAATTAAATCGGATATCCGCGCGCGGACTAGCCAGTGGGCGTCTTTTTCCGAATTTCTCTGGCGAATATAGAACAGTCGCCGAAAGGGACGACAGGACGGCTTGTCGGGCATGACGGCTAAGGAACAGGGAGCGTCGGAGACCCGTTAGCGATTTAAAAGCGCAATCGCCACGGTGGACGGAGGGAAAATCTATGCCTCTCGGGCATGCTGCAGGGCAAAGGGGACGGACAAAATGAAATCACATGCGCGGGTAGTTGTCATTGGCGGCGGCGTTGTCGGGGTCAGCACGCTTTACCATCTGACCAAGAAGGGGTGGTCAGATGTGGTCCTGCTGGAACGGACGGAACTCACCGCCGGATCAACCTGGCATGCGGCGGGGCTTCTCCCGCTCTTCAATATGAGCTATGCCGTCGGGCAAATTCATAAATACAGTGTTGACCTCTATAAAAGGCTGGAGGCCGAGACCGGACAGAATGTCAGCTTCCATGTGACCGGGAACCTCCGTCTTGCGACCAACAAGGAGCGCATGGATGAATATCTCAAATACTGCGGCACCGCGAACACCATTGGCGTGCCGTATGAGATCATTACGCCGAAACAGGTGAAGGAGCTCTGGCCGCTTTCTGATACCGATGGTCTGGTTGGGGCGCTCTATCATCCCGATGACGGCCATATCGCGCCGGTGGATGTGACCAACGCCATGGCGATCGGCGCGCGGAACGGTGGGGCGGAGATCAACCGCCATACAGAGGTCCTCTCCATTGAGCAGCAGAAGAACGGCGAATGGCTGGTCCGCACCAACAAGGGCGACATCACCGCCGAGCATGTGGTCAGTTGCACCGGCAACTACGCCCGCCAGACGCTCTCCATGGTCGGGCTCGATATTCCGGTTATCCCCGTGGAGCATCAATATATTGTCACCGACGAAGTGCCGGAACTGATCGAGCGCAAGAAGGCCGGCCTGCCGGAAATGGCCGTCCTGCGGGAGAGTGACGCGTCTTATTACCTGCGGGAAGAACGGCAGGGATACATTCTTGGTCCGTATGAGAAGGGTGCGCCCGCCTGTTTTGTGGATGGGGTGCCGGAAAGCTTCGGGCAGGATCTTTTCCCCGGCGATCTCGAACGGCTCATGCCTCATGTGGAGGCGGCGATCAAGCGCGTGCCGACCTTTGCCGATGCGGGGATCAAGGATATTGTCAACGGACCCATTGCCTATACCCCCGACGGCAGCCCGATGATTGGCCCGGCCTGGGGCCTCAAGAATTTCTGGATTAATGAGGGGCATAGCTTCGGCGTGACGGCGGCGGGCGGCTCCGGCTGGCAGCTTGCCGAATGGATCACCGAAGGCGAGCCCGGTATCGACATGATGGATGTCGACCCGCGCCGCTTCGGTGCCTATGCCACCAAGCCCTATACCAAGATCAAGAATGAGGAATGTTATGAGCATGTCTTCGTAATTCATTATCCCGATGAGGAGCGTGGGGCCGGTCGGCCACTCAAGATGAGCCCCTGTCATGACCGCATGGCGGCCCGTGGGGCGGTGTTCGGCCAGCGCTATGGCTGGGAACGGCCTAACTGGTTTGCGCCAGAAGGGGTGGAGCCGAAGGATCAATGGAGCTTCCGCCGTTCCAACTATTTCGAGCATGTGGGTAATGAAGTGAAGAATATGCGAACAAACGCCGGACTAATCGATATCACCAGCTTCTCGAAATTCGAGGTGACGGGACCGGGAGCGGAGGCCTATCTCGACCGGCTTGTCTGTCGCAAGCTGCCGAAAGGCGTCGGGCGTATTAACCTCTCCCACGCGCTGAACAAGCGGGGCGGTATTCGCTCTGAATTCACCATCATGCGCGACGGGCCGGAAGCGTTCTATCTGGTCAGTTCCGGGGCGGCGGAACGATTTGATCATGATTATCTGCTGAAGCATCTGCCGGATGACGGTTCGGTCCGCCTCGATAACGTCACAACGGCGCATGGGGTGCTGGTGCTGGCGGGGCCGAAATCCCGCGATATCCTCCGCAAAATCACCGATGCCGACCTTTCCAACAATGGCTTTAAATGGCTGACCGGACAGCATATCACCGTCGGTCTGGCGCCTTGCCGGGCCCTTCGCGTTAATTTTGTCGGCGACCTCGGCTGGGAGCTGCATCACCCGATCGAGTACCAGAACCATATCTATGACGCGATTGTGGAGGCGGGGGAGGAATTCGGCCTCGGCATGTGCGGCATGCGCGCCATGGACAGCCTGCGCATGGAAAAGAACTATCGTATGTGGGGGCAGGACCTGACCCGTGAATATTCCGTGTTTGAGGCCGGTCTGGAACGCTTCGTCCATCTCGATAAGGGTGATTTCATTGGCCGGGACGCGTTGATCAGGCAGAAGGAGGAGGGCGTGCCCCAATCCTTTGTCTGCCTTGAGGTGGACGGAATCACGGATGCGGATCCGCTCGGGAACGAGCCGCTTTACGATATAAGCGGAAATATTGTTGGCCGGGCAACGGCGGGGGCCTATGGCCACTGGGTCGGAAAAAGTCTCGCGCAAGGGTATATCAAGGCCGGGATGGAGGCTATTGGCACCAAGTTGGAGATTGAAATCCTGGGGACGCGCTATCCCGCGACCGTCATTGAGGAATCGGTCTTTGACCCTGAAAATGAACGGTTGAGGGCCTGAAATTTGGAGGCTTTGTTCCAATTTCGACAAAAGTGTCGCAGGAAAATTATTCCATGTCTGCGCGGGAATAGTTTTGCGCGGCGGCTTATATGACACTTTTTGGATAGAGCAGAATGCGTTTTTATTAGTCTGTGGAGATTTCGATGGAAGATGATGATATTGACCTCTCGGCCCTGGATGACGGGGAACTCGTCGAACAGATGCATGATGATTTGTATGACGGACTGGCGGATGAGATTTGCGAGGGGGTGAACATCCTTCTGGAACGCGGTTGGGAACCCTACAGGGTCCTGACGGAGGCTCTGGTTGAAGGGATGCGCATTGTCGGCATTGATTTCCGGGACGGTATCCTGTTCGTGCCCGAAGTGCTGTTGGCCGCCAACTCGATGAAGGCGGGTATGGCGATCCTGAAACCGCTGCTCGCTGAAACCGGCGCGCCAAAGGCCGGGAAGATGGTCATTGGCACCGTCAAGGGCGATATCCATGACATCGGCAAGAACCTTGTCATCATGATGATGGAAGGGGCAGGCTTCGAGGTGGTGGATCTCGGCATCAACAATCCGGTCGAGAAATATCTTGAGGCGCTGGAGGAACATAAGCCCGACATCATCGGTATGTCGGCGCTGCTGACCACCACCATGCCCTATATGAAGGTCGTGATCGACACGATGAAGGAAAAGGGCATCCGCGACGATTATATCGTCATGGTGGGTGGCGCCCCGCTGAATGAGGAATTTGCCGAAAGCGTCGGGGCCGATGCCTATGGCCGGGATGCGGCCATGACTGTGGAGATTGCGCAGAAAATGGTCGCCGAACGCCGCGCGGCCTGACGCCATGACCGGAGGAGCGTGATATGACAGCTGCGCCGGGGAAAACGCTTTTAATCGCCTGCGGCGCACTGGCAGAGGAATGCTTCGCCGTGATCCGGGCAAATGGCTGGGATCATATGGAAGTAACCTGCCTGCCGGCCAAGCTGCATAACCGGCCCGCCCTGATCCCCGAGGCGATGCGGAAAAAAATTCATGAAAATCGCGACCAGTTCGACCAGATTCTCGCTCTCTATGGCGATTGTGGAACGGGCGGCGGGCTGGACAAGGTGCTGGAAGAGGAAGGCGTTGAGCGGATTGCGGGCGCTCATTGCTACGAATTCTACACCGGTGCGGCGGCGTTTGCGGCAATTGCCGATGCGGAACCCGCCACCTTTTATCTAACGGACTTTCTCGCCCGGCATTTCGATAGGCTGATTATCGAGGGGCTCGGCATTGACAAGCACCCGGAGCTGTTGCCGCTTTATTTTGGCAATTATGAAAAGCTGCTCTACCTGTCCCAGATCGAAAATGCGGAACTGCAGGATAAGGCGCGAGCCGCGGCGGAGCGACTCTTCCTTGACTATGAATACAGGTTTACGGGGCTTTCCGGCCTGGGGGACTTCCTGAAACAGAAGGCGGGGTAGGGCGATGGCGCAACTTTCCATTCTGTATTGGCGCGATATCCCGTCCCAGGTCGTGGTCAAACAGGGGCGACAGAACGCCAAGATCCTGCTTTCCAGCCGGTTTCAGGAGGCAATCGATATGGCTGCCATGCGCGACAAGTCCCATGACAGCGACGCGTATCTGGAAGGATGGCGCAAGGGCGACCCCGAAAGTGTTGACGGCGATCTTCAATCATTGGCGGAGGCATGCGCTACCTCCCTTGAGGCGGCTTATGATGACGCGGCTCTCCGGGCGCTGGTCGTCTCCGGCGGCCGGAAGGAGGGCTGATGCCGAAATCCGCCTACCAGCCCGCAAGCCGCAGTCCTGTTACCCGCTCCCGCGCCTTCTATTCGGTGCGGCTCTGGTCCGTGCGCCATTCCCGCGGGCTGGAGCGAATCTACAAGCTTCTGGCGGGCGTTTTTCTGAAACTGCACCCGTTCTGGAAATTCGTTGGTTACAAGCGCGCGGAAAAGCCGGTGGTGCTGATAGAGAAGACGGTGAAGAGCTTTCTTTTTGACTGCCGGATGTGCGGGCAATGCGTGCTCAGCGATACCGGCATGTCCTGCCCGATGAACTGTCCGAAATCCCTGCGCAACGGTCCGTGCGGCGGGGTGCGGGCGAACGGCAATTGCGAGGTGGAGCCGGATATGCCCTGCGTCTGGGTTCAGGCCTGGAAGGGCAGCCGGAATATGAGTGCGGGAGATAACATCCTGCATGTCCAGCCACCGGTCGATCATTCCTGGCGCGGGTCCTCCGCCTGGCTTCGGGCAACTGCCCAGTCCGCAGAAGAGAAGGATGCGCAGAAGGCGGAGGCCGTTTGACATGAGTACGCCTGCGCCCCACGACATAAGCTCACCCTTGCCGCCGCTACCGGGACATACCTCCCGCGGGCGGCTGGAAAGGGTGCTGCGCGCCGGGGAATTTGCTGTCACGGCCGAGCTTAACCCGCCGGACAGCGCGGATCCTAACGAGGTATTTGACCGCGGCGCAGTTTTTGACGGCTGGGTCGACGGGATTAATGCGACCGACGGATCTGGCGCCAACTGTCATATGTCCTCGGTCGGGATTTGCGCGCTGCTGACCCGTGTCGGCTATTCCCCGATCATGCAGATTTCCTGCCGCGACCATAACCGCATCGCCATTCAGGGAAATGTGCTGGGCGCGGCGGCGATGGGAGTGAATAACATCCTCTGCCTGACCGGGGACGGGGTGCAGGCCGGGGACCAACCGGGGGCGAAGCCGGTCTTTGATCTGGATTGCATGTCGCTGCTTCGGACCATTCGCTTGATGCGAGATGAGGGACGGTTCCTGTCCGGGCGCAAGATCACCTCGCCGCCGCAGGTATTTCTGGGCGCGGCGATCAATCCCTTCGCGCCACCCTACGACTTTCGGCCCTTGCGCCTTGCGAAAAAGATCGAGGCCGGGGCGCAGTTCGTGCAGTCCCAATATTGCTTCGATATCCCGATGCTGGAACGCTATATGATGCAGGTGCGCGATCTGGGCCTTGATGAGCAATGCTATATCCTGATCGGGGTTGGACCACTCGCCTCCGCGCGGGCTGCGAAATGGATCCGCAGCAATGTGCCGGGCATCCATATTCCCGATGCGATTATCGACCGGCTGGAAGGTGCGGAGGACCAGAAGCTGGAAGGCAAGAAAATCTGCATCGAGATGCTCCAGCAGGTACGGGAGATGAAGGGCGTCTCCGGCGCCCATGTCATGGCCTACCGACAGGAGGAACTGGTCGCCGAGATCGTCCATGAATCCGGCATTTTAAAGGGGCGCCGTCCCTGGACACGTGAAAACAACCCCGATTACGAGGCGGTCGCCGAAGCCATTGAAACCGTCAAGGACCAGTCAGAGCATCCCATTGATCCGGAGGAGGCGGTCGCTGCCGCTTTTGAGGAACACTAAGTCGGTCCTGAACAAGAGAATAAGCGGTTCTGCCGTTTAATGAAAAAGAGTGACAATCGGCGAAAGCCCCGTTCAGTGAAGGTATGGCAGCATGACGGATACCCTTATTTCCTCAGCAACCCGGGAAGTTATCATAGGGTTTGAACGCCCTTTCGTGATTATCGGGGAACGCATCAACCCGACCGGTCGCAAGCTCCTTGCCGAGGAAATGAAGAATGGGGACTATAGCCGCGTGGAATCGGATGCGTTGGCACAGGTCGCCGCCGGGGCCCAAATGCTCGATGTGAATGCGGGCATCCCACTCGCTGATGAGCCACGCATTCTGGCGGAGGCGATCCAGCTCGTGCAGAGCCTGACGGATGTCCCTCTCTCCATTGACAGTTCCATTGTTGCCGCGCTTGAGGCGGGCCTTTCCGTGTATCAGGGTAAGCCACTTGTGAACTCCGTTACCGGGGAAGAAGATCGGCTGGAAACAGTTCTTCCGCTGGTCAAGAAATATGGCGCGGCGGTCGTCGCCATCTCCAATGATGAAACCGGTATTTCAGAGGACCCGAACGTGCGCTTTGCGGTCGCCAAGAAGATTGTCGAGCGGGCACAGGATTACGGCATTCCGGCCTCCGATGTCGTGGTTGACCCACTGGTAATGCCCGTTGGCGCGCTCAACGATGCGGGGCGGCAGGTGATGTCGCTCGTCCGGCGCCTGCGGGAGGAACTTAAGGTCAATACGACCTGCGGTGCATCAAACTTCAGTTTTGGCCTGCCCAACCGCCATGGCATGAATGCGGCGTTTCTTTCCATGGCTATCGGCGCCGGCATGACGTCCGCCATTACCAACCCGCTGCATGAGCCGGAAATGGCCGCCATCAAGGGCGCGAATGTGGTCATGGGGCATGATCCGAACTGCGTCAACTGGATCAAGACGTTCCGCGAACCCGCCGCAGAAGGTAGTGATGAGGCCCGCCGCGCGGGCCGGCGACGGAGGCGAAATGCCTAACGGAACGCTGGGAAAACAGAAAACCCATTTGATCGCCTTCATGCCCTCGGGCAAGCGCGGGCGTTTTCCCCATGGCACACCCGTTTTGGAGGCTGCGCGCCTTCTCGGTGTCGATATTGACAGTGTCTGCGGTGGCCGGGGTATTTGCGGCCGTTGTCAGGTGGATATGACCGTTGGCCGGTTCTCCAAGCATGGGGTGACCAGCCGGGAAAATTCCCTCTCTCCCATTAACGAGGTTGAGCAGAAATATGACGGCCGCCGCAAGCTGAAGAAGGGACGCCGCCTCAGTTGTCAGGCACAGTTGCTGGGTGACGCGGTCATCGATGTGCCTGCCACCAGCCAGGTGCATAAGCAGGTCGTGGTGAAGCAGGCCGATGATCGCAAGATCGAGATGGACCCGGCCATCCGGCTGCATTTCGTGCAGGTGCTGGAGCCGGATATGCATAACCCGACCGGCGATTTCGAGCGGCTCTGCGCGGCGCTCAAGCAGCAATGGGATCTCGATGACCTGGAATGCGACATCCGCACCTTGCAATCTCTTCAAAAAAACCTGCGGAAGGGGAACTGGAACGTCACCGTTGCTGTGCATCGTGGGACACGGATTACGAAAATCTGGCCCGGCTTCAATAGTCAGGCCTATGGCATTGCCGTCGATGTTGGCTCAACCACTATCGCGATGCATCTTTGTGATCTCTCCACCGGGGCGGTGATCGCCTCGGCGGGGATGATGAACCCGCAAATACGCTATGGCGAGGATCTGATGAGCCGGGTGTCCTATGTGATGATGAACCCGGGCGGGGAACTCCTGCTGACTGAGGCCGTGCGAGGCGGTATCAATGACCTGATTGCGGAAGTGACCAAACAGGCGAAGGTCGATCCGGATGATATCCTGAATGCCGTTTTTGTTGGCAACCCGATCATGCATCATCTCCTTCTGGGGATTGACCCGACAGAGCTTGGCGGTGCGCCATTCGCCCTTGCCACCAACACCGGCATGATCGTCTGGGCGAGTGAAGTCGGCATGATCTCCAACCCCGATTGCCGCGCCTATTTCCTGCCCTGTATCGCGGGGCATGTGGGGGCGGATACGGCGGCGGTGATCCTTTCCGAGGCGCCCTACCTGCAGGAGCAGATGACCCTGATCATTGATGTTGGCACCAATGCGGAGATTGTTCTTGGCAATAACGAGCGATTGCTCGCAGCCTCATCCCCGACCGGACCGGCATTCGAGGGGGCGCAGATTTCCTGTGGGCAACGGGCAGCGGCCGGGGCGATTGAGCGGGTGCGCATTGATCCGGTGACGCTAGAACCTCGGTTCAAGGTGATCGGCTCAGACCTCTGGTCGAATGAGGAAGGATTTGAGGAGGCGACAAACAAGATCGGTGTTACCGGCATCTGCGGCTCCGGCATCATCGAGGTGATCGCCGAGATGTATCTTTCCGGCATCCTGAGTTCCGATGGCGTGATCGATGGTACCATGGCTGCGCGAAGCCCGCGAATTGTCGCCGATGGGCGCACATTCTCCTACGTCATCCGCGAAGGCGAGAATGAGATCAAGATTTACCAGACGGACGTTCGGGCAATTCAGCTCGCAAAAGCGGCACTCTATGCGGGCGCAAAACTGTTAATGGATAAACTCGGCCTCGAAAAAGTGGAACGTATCCAGCTCACAGGCGCGTTCGGCAGCCATATTGACACGAAATATGCCATGGTGCTCGGTATGATTCCCGACTGCGATCTGCAGGAGGTTCAGGCGGTAGGTAATGCAGCGGGTATCGGGGCGCGGATTGCGCTCCTCAACAATTCGGCACGCGACGAGATTGAAAATTTGGTGAAAACGGTCGAGAAGATTGAGACAGCCGTGGAGCCGATGTTCCAGCAATATTTTGTCGACGCAATGGCCATCCCGCACAAAACAGCTCCAAGCACCGAGCTTGCCAAGGTGGTCACATTACCGGCGCCAAAAGTCCTGTCAGATAGAGGCGCGGAGGGTGGTCGTCGCCGGCGTCGCCGGGAGCGGACGGCAGTCGCAGACTAGTGGCGGATGCGCCGCTCATCGCTTGGGGTGCGGCCGAAATGCTCTCGATGGCATTTGGAGAAATGCGAGGCCGACACGAAACCGCAGGCAAGGGCGACCTCGATAATCGGCAGGCTGGTCTGGGTTAAGAGATACCGCGCCCGGTCAAGCCTGAGTCCGAGGTAGTAGCGCGTCGGCGAGAAATCGAGGTACTTCTGGAAAAGCCTTTCGAGTTGTCGTGTGGAGAGACCTACTGTTATCGCCAAATCGCTACAGCTCAAGGGTTCTTCCAGATTATCTTCCATGCAGGCAATGGCGGCGAGCAACTTCGGGTGGGAAATGCCGAGGCGGGCACGCAGCTCCATTCTCTGGCGTTCCGTTCCCTCCCGGATACGATGATAGATCAGCTGGTCGGCGACGCTGAGTGCCAGTTCCTGGCTGGTTTCCTTCGCAATCAGGCTCAGCATCATGTCAAGCGAGGCCGTGCCACCTGCGCAAGTGTAGCGGTTGCGATCGATTTCAAAAAGTTCAGAAGTGATGTCGAGATCGGGAAAGTCCTCGATAAAGCCGGACAGATTCTCCCAATGGATGGTGCAACGATAGCCCTTTAAAAGGCCCGCCTTGGCGAGCACATGCGGGCCAGTGCAAATAGCCCCGAGGCTGGACCCGTGGGAGGAGAGCCGCCGAAGCGTCGCAATGATCTGCGGCTCGGTATGTTTGTGGATATTGACACCGCCACAGGTGAATACGGTTGGCAGTGCCGGCATGTCAGCGATGCTTCCCTGAACCGAGAATTCTATCCCGGCGGAACTGACAGCAGGTTTGCCATCAATGGAAAAGCATTCCCAGCTATATAACGTTTCGTTACTGAGGCGATTGGCGAGCCGAAGCGGCTCAACGGCCGAGATGAAGGCAAGGGATGAAAATTCCGGCAGCAGGCAGAAGCCAATTCTGTGCTTTGCGCCTGTGTCATTTGTCTTACTGTCCAAATCCGCGACTTCCAGCAAAATTTACCATCAGTATCTAAACGCTAATTCAGTTTCTGGAAAAGACAAACATTTTTTGATGTATTCAAACAAAAAGCCTGCGCACTCAACGCCTCCGCCAAAATTATAAAGGCGGGTCAGAAGAGGCCGACGATGTCGCCATTTTCATTCACATTGATGGAATTGGCAGCGGGAACGCGTGGGAGGCCCGGCATTTGCATAATATTACCGCAGACGGCCACCACGAATTCCGCCCCACCGGAGATACGGACCTCGCGGATCGGGACAACATGATTGCTGGGCGCGCCCTTCAGGTTCGGATCGGTGGAAAAACTGTATTGCGTCTTGGCGATACAGACAGGGTAATGGCCAAAACCGCCGTCTTGCAAATCCTTGAACTGGTCGCGGACTTTCTTATCGGCAATGATCCCTTGCGCGCCATACAGGGTCTGGGCAACGGTGCGCACCTTGTCCCAGAGTGGCAGAGAATCTTCATAAAGCGGGGCGTAATTGCCGCCGTTTTGTTCCAGTTTATCGACGACGGCGCGTGCAAGATCTTCCGCGCCAGCACCGCCGTTGCCCCAGTGATCGGACTCAATCGCCTCCACGCCAAGTTCAGCGCAAATCTGGCGGACCTCATCGACTTCTCTCTCGGTATCAGCGGAGAATTTATTGATGGCGACAATCACGGGCAGGCCGAACTTCTTCAAATTCTCGACATGGCGGGAGAGATTCTCCATGCCATCGGTAACTGCCTTGACGTTCTCTTTGCCAAGATCCTCTTTCGCGACACCACCGTGCATTTTCAGGGCCCGGATCGTGGCCACCACGACGGCGATTTCGGGCTTTAACCCCGCCTTGCGGCATTTTATGTCGAGGAATTTCTCAGCGCCCAAATCTGCGCCGAAGCCGGCCTCCGTCACTACATAATCGGCGAGTTTGAGGGCGGTCTTCGTGGCCAGTACAGAATTGCAGCCATGGGCGATATTGGCGAAAGGGCCACCATGAATAAAGGCGGGATTGTTTTCCAGTGTCTGGACGAGATTGGGCTGGAACGCGTCCTTTAGAAGCACGGTCATCGCCCCATGGGCGTTGAGGTCTTTGGCGAACACCGGTTTTTTTGCGCGGGTGTAACCGACGATGATATTGCCGAGGCGGCGTTTCAAGTCTTCAAGATCGGTGGCGAGACAGAAAATCGCCATCACCTCGGAGGCGACGGTGATATCGAAATGATCCTCGCGGGGGAAGCCGTCAGCGATACCACCCAAACTGTTGACGATATTGCGGAGCGCCCGGTCGTTCATGTCGACGACCCGCCGCCAGATAATCCGTCGTTCATCCAGATCAAGCTCGTTGCCCCAGTAGATATGGTTGTCGACCATCGCCGCGAGCAGGTTGTTGGCGACGCCGATCGCATGAAAATCGCCGGTGAAATGAAGGTTAATATCGGTCATTGGCACGACCTGCGCATATCCGCCGCCCGCCGCACCGCCCTTCATCCCGAAGCAGGGGCCAAGGGAGGGTTCGCGCAGGCAGATTATAGCCTTTTTGCCAATACGGTTAAGTCCATCCCCCAGTCCTACAGTTGTTGTGGTCTTGCCTTCGCCGGCCGGAGTTGGCGTCATCGCCGTGACGAGGATAAGCTTGCCGTCAGGCTTTTCCTGCAGGGTCTTGATATAGTCGAGGGAGAGTTTTGCCTTGTAATGGCCATAGGGCACCAGATTATCGGCATCTACCCCAAGACTGTCTTGCGCCACCTCGGCAATCCGCTTCATGGAGGCGGCTTGTGCAATCTCGATATCGCTTTTCGGGTTTTTATGCTGGTTCGTCATGATGCTTTCTTCTCCCCCTAAAAAGCCGGCAACCATTGTTTTATAACCTGTTCTCGTCACAGTGGCGATACAACCATCAAGGGGCTATTCATAAAACGACATTTACTCTTCAACAAGCGGAACGTTCAATAGTGAAAATGCTGATGTCGCTAATATTTTAGTAAATGACCGTTTGCGACAGATAGTTCAGTTGCTAAGATGGCAAGGTCCCGTTGATGCCGACTGAGCGAGGTTTTTTATGGTGAAATATTCGATCTTCACGATCGCGCGCAACGCGCTTACCGGCCATAAAGACTGGCCGAAGCAGTGGCGCAGCCCGGAGCCGAAGCCGGAATACGACGTGATCATCATCGGCGGGGGCGGTCATGGCCTTGCCACCGCCTATTACCTCGCGAAGGAACATGGGATCACCAATGTCGCCGTGCTGGAAAAAGGCTGGCTCGGTGGCGGGAATACAGCACGTAACACGACTATTGTCCGTTCCAACTATCTCTGGGATGAAAGCGCCGCGATCTACGAGAAATCGCTCCAGCTCTGGGAAGGGCTGTCGCAGGATATCAACTATAACGTTATGCTGAGCCAGCGCGGCGTGCTTAATCTCGCCCATAGCCTCGGCGATGTCCGTGAGGGCGTGCGGCGGGTCAATGCAAACCGTCTCAATGGCGTCGATGCGGAATGGCTGGACGCAGAGGGGGTTAAGGACTTCTGCCCGATCATCAACATCTCTAAATCAGCGCGTCACCCAGTTCTTGGCGCAACCCTGCAGCGGCGTGGGGGCGTTGCCCGCCACGACAGTGTCGCCTGGGGATTTGCGCGTGCAGCGGACGCGCTCGGTGTTGATATTATCCAGAACTGCGAAGTGACGGGCATCAAGCGTAAAGACGGCAAGGTCACAGGCGTGGAGACAACACGCGGGGATATTTCAGCGAAGAAAATTGGCGTCGTAGCGGCGGGACACAGTTCGGTCATCGCGGAAATGGCGGGTATCCGTTTACCAGTCGATAGCCATCCGCTCCAGGCGCTCGTCTCCGAGCCGATCAAGCCAGTGATTGACTGCGTGGTGATGTCGGGCGCGGTACATGTTTATGTCAGCCAGTCAGACAAGGGGGAACTGGTTATGGGGGCAGGCATAGATAGCTATAATTCCTATGCCCAGCGGGGCAGCTTTCATGTGATCGAGCATCAGCTTGGTGCCTGTCTTGAACTCTTCCCGATTTTCAGCCGGGTGCGCATGATGCGGACATGGGGAGGCATCGTCGATACCTGCCCCGATGCGTCGCCGATCCTGTCCGGCACCTCCGTGGAAGGGCTCTATTTTAACTGCGGCTGGGGCACTGGCGGGTTCAAGGCAACGCCGGGCTCTGGCTGGTGCTTCGCCCATACGCTCGCAAAAGACGAGCCGCATCCGCTCAACGCGCCGTTCAGCCTCTCGCGGTTTGAAAGTGGCGCGCTCATCGATGAACATGGCGCCGCTGGCGTCGCCCATTAGGAGGGGACAAGATGCTTAATATCGACTGCCCCTGGTGCGGCAAACGGCACGAAACAGAATTCCGCTACGGCGGAGAGGCGCATATCGCCCGTCCAGAGGATCCTGCCAAACTCGAAGATACGGAATGGGCGGAGTTTCTTTTCATGCGGACCAATACGAAAGGCTACTTCGCCGAACGATGGCTGCACAGCCATGGTTGTCGTCGCTGGTTCAACGTGTTCCGCAACACGGTCACTCATGAGATAGTTGGCTCCTACAAGATGGGCGAGAAACCACCCAAACTGCCGAAATCCGCAGGAGGTACGAAATGACGCAAGCCTTTCGGACCACCTCAGGCGGGCGTATCGACCGCAAGAAGGCAATAAATTTCACCTTCAACGGCCAAAGCTACATCGGCTATGAGGGCGACACGCTTGCTTCGGCCCTGCTGGCGAACGGTGTGCATCTTCTGGGGCGGAGTTTCAAGTACCACCGGCCGCGCGGCATTGTCGCCGCCGGGGCAGAAGAGCCGAACTCCATGGTCCAGCTGGGGGAGGGGGCGACAACCGAGCCCAATATCCGCGCAACACAGATTTCACTTTACGAGGGTCTCAAAGCCTCCAGCGTCAATGTCTGGCCGAATTTGGAGCTTGATATCAGCGCGATCAATGGTCTCTTTGCCAAGATCATGACAGCGGGATTTTATAACAAGACCTTCATGTGGCCGCGCTCCATGTGGATGAAGCTGTATGAACCGGTCATCCGTCGCGCTGCGGGTTGGGGCAAGGCGCCCGCAATGGGTGATCCCGACATCTATGATCATATGCATCTTCATGTGGAGGTGATGGTGGTTGGTGGCGGTCCGGCGGGCCTGATGGCGGCGATGGCGGCGGGGCGTGCGGGGGCTCGGGTCCTGCTGGTTGATGAACAGAACGAATTCGGCGGGAGCCTACTCTCCAGAAAACGCCAGATTGGCGGCAAGGATGAGACAGCCTGGATTGCCGACATGGTCGCGGAGCTGGAGGCCATGCCCGATGTCACCTTGCTGCGTCGGTCAACGGCCTTCGGTTATTACGATCATAACTATCTCTGCGTACTGGAACAGAAGACGGACCACCTTCCCGCAGCAGAACGAAAGGGTAAGGTACGACAGCGGGTTTGGCATATTCGCGCGGGACAAGTCGTGCTCGCCACCGGGGCTCATGAACGGCCGCTGGTATTTGCCGATAACGACAGTCCGGGAATCATGCTGGCGGGGTCTGTGCAGACTTACGTCAATCGCTATGGCGTCCTTCCGGGCAAGAAGATGGTTTTGTTCACAAATAATGATACGGCTTATGAGGCGGCGATTGACCTGCAGGCGGCGGGCGGCGATGTCGTTGCGATAATCGATTGTCGAACGGAACCAACCGGGGAGTTGGTCGATGCGGCTCGCGCTCTCGATATCGAGATACTGGCGGGGCATGCAATCACCGGGACCAGTGGCGGCAAAAGGGTGAGTAGCGTCGAGGTTCGCAAAATTCAGAAGGGGGCAAAGGTTTATACGACCATAGAGCGCAATATCGATTGCGATCTTGTCGCCATGTCCGGTGGATGGAGCCCGGTTGTCCATCTTTTCAGCCAGTCACAGGGCCAGCTGGAATATGATGAGGAAAAAGTCTGTTTCCTGCCCGGAAAGTCCCGGCAGGCGCAACAGGTGGCTGGCGCACTCGCCGGTCAGTTCTCTGTAAAAGAATGTCTTGCGGGCGGATACAAGGCGGGGGCGGATGCGGCGCGCGCGACTGGTTTCACCCCGAAGCGCAAGCCCGCAGCTCCAGAAATTGATGAACCTGCAGTTGGCAGCGTTGAGCCGTACTGGATCGTCCCAAGCTCACGCCCAGTTGGGGAGGGGATGGCGAAACATTTTGTCGATTTGCAAAATGACACCACAGCGGCGGATATCGAGCTAGCGGTGCGCGAAGGCTTCGAGTCCGTTGAGCATATCAAACGCTATACCTTGACGGGATTCGGGACGGATCAGGGAAAAACATCGAATATCAACGCACTGGCCATTCTTTCCGGAATCCTCGACAAACCAATCCCCAAGGTCGGCACGACGACGTTCCGTCCGCCCTATACGCCGGTCTCCTATGGCGCGCTGGCCGGGCGCAACCTTGGCGACTGGTCCGACCCGGTCCGCGTGACCAGCATCCATGACTGGCATGTGAAAAATGGCGCCCTGTTCGAAAATGTCGGGCAATGGAAACGCCCCTGGTATTTCCCAAAGCAGGGTGAGACGATGCAGGAAGCACTAAACCGGGAATGTCTTGCCGTCAGGAATAGTGTCGGGGTCCTCGATGCCTCAACCCTCGGCAAGATCGATATTCGCGGGCCCGATGCGGCGGAGTTCCTGAACCGCATTTATACCAACGCCTGGGCTAAACTCGGGATCGGACGGGTGCGCTACGGCCTGATGTGTCATGAGGACGGCATGGTCTTTGATGATGGCACCACGGCGCGGCTGGCGGAGGATCGTTTCCTGATGACGACGACCACAGGCGGGGCGGCAGGTGTTCTCGACTGGCTGGAGGAATATCTGCAAACCGAATGGCCGGAGCTTAAAGTTTACTGTACCTCGGTCACCGAGCAATGGGCGACTGTCTCCATTACCGGGCCGAAGGCAGGCGCAGTGCTTGAAAAGCTCGCGCCGGAGATGGACCTGTCCCACGAGAACTTCCCGTTCCTTTCGTTCAAGGAAGGAGAGGTTGCCGGGATCAATGCCCGCATCTTCCGCATCAGTTTTACCGGCGAACTGACCTATGAGATCAATGTGCCCTGGACCTGCGGCCTTGCGCTGTGGAAAGCCGTGATGGCGGCGGGCGCGGAATTTGATATCACCCCTTACGGCACGGAAAGCATGCATATCCTGCGGGCCGAAAAAGGTTTCATCATTGTCGGGCAGGAAACCGACGGTACCACCACGCCACAAGATCTTGGCATGGACTGGATTGTCTCCAAGAAAAAGCCCGACTTTATTGGTAAACGGTCCTTCACGCGGAGTGATACGGCCCGCCCGGATCGTAAGCAGTTGGTCGGGCTCCTGACCGAAACTCCAGACGACGTATTACCCGAAGGATCTCAGCTTGTTTTTGATCCGAATGTACCGAAGCCTATTCCGATGGCGGGGCATGTGACGTCGAGTTATTACAGCGCGGCGCTTGGCCGGTCGATCGCACTCGCACTCGTCAAGGGTGGACATGGACGTAAGGGACAGAAGATTTTTGCTCCGCTGGATAAACGGACCGTGACGGCCGAGATTGTCGACCCGGTCTTTTATGACAAGGAAGGGGATCGTTTAAATGGCTGAGACAGAATTCTGGATCACCCCCGCTGCCGCAATTGCGAGTGCCTTTCCCGACGGCTTGACGGAACTTTCCCCGCGCGCACAGGTAAATTTACGCGGGGACGCGGAGGATGCGTCCTTCATGACGGCAGTGAAGACCGCAACCGGTATCGACTTGCCGGAAACGCCCAACAAAGCTGCGACAGGGAAAGAATTTAAGGCGCTTTGGCTCTCCCCGGATGAATGGCTGTTGGTCGGTGAGGGGGAGGCGGCAACGCTTGTCCAGAACCTTGAAGGCGCTCTCAAAGGGCAGCATTTTGCTGTTAATAACTTGAGCGCCAATCGCACGATTTTTGAGTTATCTGGCCCACATTGTCACCATGCGCTGATGAAAAGTTCCGAGGTGGATTTTCATCCGCGTGTTTTTGCGCCCGGTGATTGTCTTCAGACCCTGATAGCCAAGGCACAGGCTATCGTTGAACAGGTGGAAGAGGACAGGTTTCACATTTATGTCCGTAGTTCCTTCAGTCGCTATGTCGGGGCCTGGCTGGCGGAGGCACTGGCCGAGTATCGTCTGGCCGATTGACCGGTTTTTATGGATTTTGTTGGTTAACCCTGAAAAGTTGCGGAAAAATGTGGAGTTGCATCGTCACTGCTGCTATGTAGGATTAACCTGAACCCACTGGCGCCTCGTGAGGACATGTCCAAAACAAATTTAATGACAGCCCCTGTCGAAGGTGAGCTCGCCGATCTGGCGAATTTTACCTGCTCGTTGGCCGCGACCGCCGCTTCGGTCACCCGGTCTTATTTCCGTAAACCCATAGATGTTATCCAGAAACTCGATAATTCCCCGGTGACTATTGCCGATAGGGAATGCGAGACCCGTCTTCGGGAGATGATTACGGAGCGTTATCCGGAGCACGGTATTCTTGGCGAAGAACATGGATTTGACGGCGCAGAGCTGTCGGAAATCTGGGTGGTTGATCCGATCGACGGTACCAAGAGTTTTATCTCGGGCTTGCCGCTCTATGGGACGCTGATCGCCTATGCGCGGGACCAGGATGTGCAAATCGGCGCAATCTCCATGCCAGAGCTTGAAGAATTCTGGGTCGGGGTTAAGGGAAAAGGCTGTTTTTTCAACGGTGTGCCTTGCCGGACCAGCGATTGTAAATCGCTGGAAGATGCTATCCTGATGACGACTTCAGTCGAGTATTTCTCACCTGAGAACCGGGCAAATTTTAACAAGTTGAGCGAGAAAACCCGCATCCGTCGCTATGGGGGGGATTGCTATATCTATGCAATGGTGGCCTCCGGCTGGGCCGATCTGGCAATAGAGACCGGCTTGCAGTCCTATGATTATATGGCGCTCGTCCCGGTTATCGAAGAGGCTGGCGGGGTTATCACTGACTGGTCAGGGAACCGGCCTGATCTGAATTCAAACGGCACAATAATCGCAGCAGCAACCAAGGAACTTCATCAACAGGCACTTAGCTTTCTGGGCGGTTAGCCTAAACTGGTAATTGGCGTATCAAGAAGGAAGAATTAATGGACGCGCGTTTCGTTAAGACAGTAACTGATGCCCGTAGTATCATAGAGGATCGCGACCTTAGTTTCGTGAAGGTTGGCATCTTTGATATCGATGGTGTTCTGCGCGGCAAGTACCTGAGCAAAGATAAATTCTTCAGCATTCTTGAAAGTGGTTTTGGTTTCTGTGACGTGGTTCTGGGCTGGGACGTGAATGACCAGCTTTATGATACGGATAGTTATACCGGCTGGTCGAACGGCTATGCTGATGCCATGGTAAAGCCTGTTATCGATAGTTGTCGGGAACTCCCGATGGAAGATAACATGTTGTTTTTCCTTCTGGAGTTTGAGGATCGAGCGGCTCATGTATGCCCCCGGCAGACCCTGAAGCGGGTTATCAAGCGGGCAGAGGGTATGGGAATAAAGGCAACCGCCGCCTGTGAATTTGAGTTTTTCCTCTTTAACGAGACACCGGATTCGGTGCGCGAGAAGAACTACACTGATCTCAATACTTTCACGCCGGGTAATTTCGGCTATTCGTTCCTCCGCGCTTCTGTCGAGCATAATTTCTATGAGCAGCTTCTCGCCCTCTGCGAGGAAATGGATATGCCGATCGAAGGATTGCACACGGAAACCGGTCCTGGGGTGCTGGAGGCGGCGATTGTCTATGATGAGGCGCTGAAAGCTGCTGACAAGGGTGCGCTGTTCAAGACCTTCACCAAAATACTCGCGCAGAAAAATGATCTGATGGCGACCTTCATGGCAAAATGGTCAAAGGACGTTCCCGGCCAGAGCGGCCATATCCATCTTTCGCTTCAGGGCAAGGATGGAGAAGGGCTCTTCTTCGATGAGAGTAAAGAAGGAAATTTCAGCGACACAATGCGGTATTTTATCGGCGGTCAGCAGAAGCTGATGCCGGAACTCCTTGCCATGATTGCCCCGACGATCAATAGCTATACACGAATGATACCCGGTTTCTGGGCGCCGACGGAAGCAAGCTGGGGCATCGATAATCGAACTACCGCGCTTCGGGCAATTCCCGGGTCCAGCAAATCGCAACGTGTTGAATACCGGATCGCCGCTGCTGATATAAATCCGCATATTGCCATTGCCGCCGCGCTTGGTTCCGGCCTTTGGGGGATCGAAAACAAGATCGAGCCGACGGCGGGGGTTGTCGGCAACGCCTATGACCAGGAATTCCCCGATGAACTCACGTTGCCCAAAACATTGTGGGACGCGGCCCAGGCACTAAAAAAATCGACGGCGGCGCGGGATCTTTTTGGTGATGCGTTCGTCGATCATTACGTCGTTACCCGTGAATGGGAAGAACGGGAGTTCCGCAAAGCCATTACCGACTGGGAAATGCAACGCTATTTCGAGATTATTTGATCGGTCTTAATGGCAGGTTCAGGAGGGGAAGTTCACGGGAAACCTCAACCTCTGACCGGCACCACCCGATCTGCCTTGCGCCCATTTTCCGGTAAAAGCCAGTGGCATTCGGATCGGCTTCAATCCGCAGGTGTTTATAGCCTAGGCGCACTGCCTTTTCCGACGCGTCCCTGATAAGAGCCCGCCCGTATCCTTTCCCCATGGCGAGGGGGGAGACATAAAGCAGTTGCAATTCCGCTTCCTCCAGATCAAAAGAAGCGAGATAAAATCCGGCAATGCTGCCATCATCTTCCACCACGCCGCTCTGCCAGTCTTCAATCATCCACGGCTTCACGGTAAGGGCGGCTTCACAGCCTTTCATGAAGTCATCGGAATACCCCCAAAAAGCCTTCGATGTCAGCGCAACTTCTGTCATCGCCGGACAATCTTTTTCCGCGGCGGGTCTAATCTTCGGCGGTGACAACATCTCGAAAATATTCCTATCATGGGCCATGGCAATATTTTATCTTCCTTTATCCGGGGTTCGGCAAGGTGCTTTTTACTATTGATCGGGAATTACAAAAACCGGTTCAGAATCAATTGCGAGAACAGATTATTGCGGCCCTGATGAATGGCCAGATCGCTGCGGGTGAAAAAATGCCGTCCAGTCGGCAGCTCGCGAAGGATCTCGGGATTTCGCGAACGACCGTGATGATCGTTTATGACAAGCTGGTTGAGGGAAGTTTTCTGATTGCCTTGCCTCGGTCCGGCTATCGCGTCAGTGATATCGCCGCAAAAATAGAGACGCCGCAGTTGAGGGACTCGGGCGGCGCAAATGGGAGCAAGGTGGATTGGGAAAATTGGCTTGATGGTCGTCTCGGTACGCAAAGAAACGTCGTCAAGCCCCTGAATTGGCAGGACTATCCCTATCCCTTCGTTTATGGACAACCGGATGCCAGCCTGTTTCCCCTGCCGGCCTGGCGTGAATGCTCCCGTCAGGCAATGAGCCGGCTCGTCATGCGGGATTGGGCGAATGATGCCGTGATGGCGGACGACCCCGAATTGATCAGTGAGATTCGCTCAAAGCTACTGCCAAAGCGCGGGATTTATGCTGAAAAGAATGAAATTCTGATTACCCTCGGTGCACAGAATGCGCTCTATCTCATCGCGGCCCTGCTGATGCGGGAAGGTGTAACTGTTGGGGTCGAGAATCCGGGGTATCCGGACGCGCGCAATATCTTCGACCGACGCGGTGTATCGCTCCTGCCACTTGATGTTGATGGTGACGGGGTCGTGATCGATGAGAAGGTTGCGACATCAGATATTCTCTATATCACGCCCAGTCATCAGTGCCCGACAACGGTGACCTTGTCACCAGAGCGGCGCAAGGCAATTCTCGCGTCTGCGGCGGAAAATAACTCCCTCCTGATCGAGGATGATTTCGAGAGCGATACCAACTATAGAGGGGAATCTGTTCCTGCCCTCAAATCGGAGGATGATGAAGGGCGGATCATCTATGTCGGCAGTCTCTCCAAATCCATGTTTCCGGGCCTTCGGCTCGGCTATATTGTCGCGCCGGAACGCCTGATAAGAGAATTGCGGGCCCTTCGGCGCTTGATGCTTCGTCATGTGCCCAGCAATAATCAGCGGACGACGGCCCTTTTCATTGCGCAAGGGTATCATCTCTCCTACATCCACAAGCTTCACAAGGCTTATGGTGAGCGCTGGCACCGCATGGAGGCGGCGCTGGCAGCCCATATGCCCGGCATGACGACGGCTCCGCGTTTTGGCGGCACCAGCTTCTGGATCAAGGGGCCAGAGGGACTTAACTCAGAAAAACTGGCGGCCCGGGCCCTCGATCAGGGAGTGGTGCTGGAACCGGGCGCCGTTCATTTCATGGCGCCGGAAGCAGGCCTGCGGCACTTCCGTCTGGGTTTCTCCTCCATCGCGACTGACCGAATAGAGGAGGGAATCAAACGGCTTGCCGCCCTAATGTAGGGCTGATCCGCTGTCAATCTGGTAGATATGAATGGGTAAAACTGGTACTATGATCTTGGCAAGGAATGACTTACCTAATTTCTATCGACATATTCAACAAATCCGGAAAACGGGGGTTGCCATGGGTCATAATACAATTGAAGTTCAACCACTTACGTCCTGTATTGGCGCGGAGATAGCTGGTGTAGATCTATCAAAAACCCTTTCTGACGAGCAATTTCAGGATGTTCATGATGCGCTTGTCGATAATCATGTTGTTTTCTTTCGCAATCAGGAGATCACGCCGGAGGGCCAGCTTGAATTTGCCCGTCGTTTTGGCACCCCGGAAGTGCATCCCATCGTCGAAGGCTCGAACGCCCACCCTGAACTGATTGAGGTTCTGAAACCGGCGGGTGAGGGCGCGTCCTTCGGGACAGGCTGGCACACGGACAACACATTCTTCGAAAAGCCGACAATTATTACCATGCTCTACGGGATTGATATCCCGCCAGTTGGCGGTGATACGCTTTGGGCCAGCATGGAGGCGGCCTATGACGCTCTCTCCGATGGCATGAAGGAGCTTCTGGATGGTCTGGTTGCCGTGCATTCGGCGAGTGTGGCCTTCGATCCGCGTCACACGCGCGATAAATATGAAGGCAAGCATAGCCTTAAGTATAAATATTCTGAGGCAGTGGAAGTGGAAGTCGAGCATCCGCTGATCCGGACCCATGAAATTTCCGGCCGCAAGAGCATTTTCGTCAACCCGATGTTCACCCTTCGCATCAAGGGCATGACGGATGCGGAAAGCGCGCCGCTGCTGAAATATCTTTATGAGTTCTCGACCAAGCCCGAATTTTTTTGCCGCTTCCGCTGGCAGGAGAAATCCGTCGCCATGTGGGATAACCGCTGCACCCAGCATTATGCGATGAATGACTATGTTCAATATCGGCGGTTTATGCGCCGGGTCACCATTGGCGGCGATACGCGCCCTGTATAAGGATAAGTCTGAAAATGGTGGGCAAAACGGCGCGATTTCTTGTACTTGACGGCTATCCGGAGGATCATCGCGGTCCCTTGGCCGACAATGGCGGAACACTTGCGGGTGATCTCTATGCGCAAATGCTGAAAGAGTGCGAGTCTGGATGCGAGGTGGACATCGTTTTTCCGGCGGATGCAGATTGCAGGCTTCCTTCCGGCACTGCTCTTGATGGCTATCACGGAATCTGCTGGACGGGATCGAGCCTGACCATTCATGATGAGGCGGACCCGCGCGTGACCCGCCAGATCGCGTTCGCCAAGGCGGCTTATGAAGCGCAGGTTCCCATGTTCGGAAGCTGCTGGGCGGCGCAGATGGCGGTAACAGCTGCGGGCGGCAAATGCGCAAAGAATCCCAAAGGGCGGGAGTTTGGCCTTGCCCGCAAGATAAGTCTGAATGACGCGGGACGGGCCCATCCGATGTTTGCTGGCAAAAAATTGGTGTTTGATGGTTTTACCAGTCATGAGGATGAAGTCTCGGAGCTGCCCGAGGGGGCCGTCTTGCTTGCCGGAAATGATTTCACCCGTGTGCAGGCGGTTGACGTGACCCATAAGGGCGGCAGTTTCTGGGCGGTGCAATATCATCCGGAGTATGACTTCAACGAGGTGGCGAGCCTCTGCCGCTGGCGCCGTGAGGGGCTGACAAAGCAGGGAAATTTTGCGTCGCTGGAGGATGCGGACCGGTTTATCTCCAAGATGCAGGCGTTACATGAACATCCGGCCGCCAGCCACCTGAGATGGCAGCTTGGCGTGGATGACGATGTGTTGACAGACAGCATCAAGCAGCAGGAAGTTCGCAACTGGATTAAAGTAAAAATTCATCCCCGCCTGAACGATTAGGAATACAGTCTGGTAAAATTTCAGGCAATCAGGATTCGGTCGCGACCAATTTTGTCAATAATGCTCTGCGGGGGCAGTTGATCGGTCAGGAGAAGGTCAACAGCGCCAAAATCGCATACCTTGACTACTCCTGGTCGATTGAATTTTGTATGATCGGCAACGACGATAACACTGGCGGTCTGAGGCAGGATCGCCCGCTTGAACTCAGCCTCGCCAAGATCACAATCCAGAAACCCCTGTTCGGCACTAATCGCGGCAATCGAGAGTATGACCCGTTCCGTTGCGAATTGTTTGGCAAAGTTCACCGCCGTCGGTCCATAGGCCGCGCTATCGTCCGCCCGGAGTTCACCGCCCGCCATATATACCTTGTTATTATTGCGGGCGCAAAGATCGCGCGCGACTTCTGTCGAGTTGGTGACCACCGTCAAATTTCGGTGCGAACTCAGTGCTTTCGCCACGTAGCAGGACGTGCTGCCATTATCAATCAGCAGGGTTTCTCCGTCGAGGATGAGAGAGGCGGCAAGTTCCGCAATTCGTTTCTTGACCGGGCGTTGAACCTCAAGGCGACGTAAAAACGGTGCTTCAAGTGCAGTGTTGGGGAGCATCACGCCGCCGTGGATTTTTTCCACGGCACCGAATTTCGCCATTTCCTTGATGTCGCGGCGAATCGTTTCATCCGAAACCCCTAACTTCTTCGCTAGATCGATTATCCCGCAGGATTTTTCAACCTGTAGCATGTTCATAATGGCGAGTTGTCGTTTCGTCTGTTTCATCTTGCCACCCCTCCTGAACAACCAATAGAAGACTTTTCATAGGAAAAGTAGCATCTTTTGGAGATAATTACAGCAAATTGTGGAAGTCCACATTCTTGGCCCTTTCAGGCCACAAAAATACTTACACAAATCATGTTTTAGCAAAAAAATCAGGTTAGAATTTTTTTGAATAATGATAGACATATCAATCGCCTAGATTGGAGAATATAGATGTCGGAAAGTTTAAAAACGTTCAGCCCGGTGGATGGTAGTCTCTATGTAGAGCGAGCCTATACGCCCCTATCGACGATTGATGATATGCTTGATGCCGCGCAGGCGGCCCAGCGGGAATGGCGCCTGGTGCCGATTGCGGAACGAGCGGCGTTGCTTCAAAAATGCGTTGATCGTTTTGTTTCCAAGAAAGATGTGATTGTTGAGGAACTCGCCTGGCAGATGGGCCGACCGGTCAAATTCGGCGCAGGTGAGGTAGGTGGCTTTGAGGAACGCTCTCGCCATATGATCTCAATTGCCGAGAAAGCGCTGCAAACCGTTGAGGTTCCCGAAAAAGAAGGCTTTACACGCTATATCAAGCGAGAGCCTGTTGGCGTGGTCTTTACCATTGCGCCCTGGAATTTCCCTTATATGACGGCGGTGAATTCCATTGTTCCGGCGTTGATGGCGGGTAATGCCGTTATCCTGAAGCATGCCACGCAGACTCATCTCTGCGGGGAGCGGATGGTCGAAGCCTTTGTCGAGGCAGGCTTACCCAAAGATCTATTCCAGGTCGTTGTCGCCAGTCACCAGACCGCTGCGTCTATCATTCAATCCGACAAGGTAAACTTTGTCTGTTTTACGGGCTCCGTCCCGGCGGGTAAAGCCATTGAAGAGGCCGCCGTCGGGCATTTCATTGGTGTCGGGCTGGAACTTGGCGGCAAGGATCCGGCGTATGTCCGCGCCGATGCCGATGTGTCCTATGCCGCGGAAAATCTTGTTGATGGCGCAATGTTCAATTCTGGTCAGTCCTGCTGCGGGATTGAGAGGATTTATGTCCATGCTGACGTTTATGATGACTTCGTTGCAAAGTTTGTTGATGTGGTGAAGGAGTATAAGCTCGGCTCCCCGGTTGATCCGGAGACAACACTTGGCCCGTTGGTCAATGCGAAGGCCGCGGACTTTGTGCGCGGGCAGGTAGCTGATGCGGTGAAGGCAGGGGCTAAATCTCTGATTGACCCGAAACTTTTCCCGGAAGACAAGCCGGGTACGCCTTATCTCGCCCCGGATGTGGTTGTCGATGTTGATCACAGCATGCGGATCATGACCGAGGAGAGCTTTGGCCCGGTTGTGGGTATCATGAAAGTTGCCTCCGATGAGGAAGCGATCCGCCTGATGAATGATAGTGAGTTCGGCCTCACCGCGTCCGTCTGGACAAATGACGAAGAGGCGGCGATCCGCATTGGCGATCAGGTCGCGACCGGTACGTGGTTTATGAACCGTTGCGATTATCTTGATCCGGCGCTTGCCTGGACGGGTGTGAAAAATTCGGGGCGCGGCTGTACCTTGTCGTCGGTGGGCTATGAAAGCCTGACGCGGCCAAAATCATATCATTTACGGACTAAAATTTAAGGGGTTATAGATGGCAACTGACGCGAGCGCCCTCATAGGGAACTGGAACTACCCGACTGCCATGCGGTTCGGAATTGGTCGACTGCGGGAACTTGGGGAAACCTGCAAGGAAGTGGGGATGAAGAACCCGCTTCTGGTAACGGATCCGGGCCTTGCGGCGCTTCCGATGATTCAGGAAGCCATGGACTCCTGCAAAGAGGCGGGTATCGGCTGCGGCCTTTACAGTAATATCAAGGCAAATCCGGTTGGGGAAAATGTCGATGAGGGTGTCGCGATCTATAAAGCTGGTGGTCATGATGGCGTAATTGCCTTCGGCGGCGGGTCCGGGATTGACGCGGCCAAGGCCGTTGCAGTGATGGCCAATCAAACGGAAACTGTGTTCGGCTATCTTGAAGGTGGCCGTGATTGGGAAGATATTCCAGCAGGCGACGTGCCGCCAATCATTGCAATCCCGACCACATCAGGTACCGGTTCCGAGGTGGGGCGTGCCTCCATCATCACCGATGAGGCAAATCATGTGAAGCGGATCGTCTTCAATCCGAAGATGATGCCCGCCGTCGTGATTGCAGATCCGGCGCTGACCGTGGGCTTGCCCAAAATGATAACCGCTGCGACGGGTATTGATGCGCTGTCGCATAATCTGGAGGCGTTCTGTTCGCCGCATTTTCATCCGATGGCGGAAGGAATTGCCATTGAAGGCATTCGCTTGGTGAAGGAATATCTGCCAACAGCGACGTTTGAAGGGGATAACCTTATCGCCCGCAGCCAAATGATGATTGCTTCCTCCATGGGCGCAACGGCGTTTCAGCGTGGTCTCGGTGGAATGCATGCGCTCGCTCACCCTCTGGGAGCGCTTTACGATGCGCATCACGGCATGCTGAACGCGATCCTGATGCCTTATGTGTTGATTCGGAACCGCGATGTGATTAAGGATCGAATGGTGCGGTTGTCCGCCTATCTTGGACTTGCCAATCCATCCTTTGACTCATTCCTGGCCTGGGTTCTCGCGATCCGTAAGGAACTGGAAATCCCGAATGATTTGTCAGCCCTGAATATCGACACGGCAAAGGCGGAGCTTGTCGGTCGGATGGCTGTTGAGGACCCTTCGGCGGGTGGTAATCCTATTTCACTCACATCAGAGGAGTATGCGCGTCTGTTTGAAAAGGCAGTAACTGGTGATTTGAACGCATAGTGATCGTCCTCCCTGGTAAACTCTGTGGGACTTTTGCAGGAAAATGTTGATTTTCTTGGGTTTATGCATGCAATTAGACTGAGTAAGTTTTTTTAATAAATCCGGTGGTGCTCACCGGGCAAAGGGGCAAGCGTTTTGGACGGAACAATTGTTCTTATCAATCTGTTGGGCGGCGTGGCCCTTCTCCTGTGGGGCCTCAGAATGGTCAGTACGGGAGTTGTGCGCGCTTTTGGCCGTGAACTTGGCCTTTTTCTGAAATTCTGTCTCAAGAATCGTATTCGGGCCTTCTTTGGAGGGCTGACGGTGACAATGCTGCTGCAAAGCAGTACAGCAACGGCGTTGTTGACGGCATCCTTTGCCGGACGGGGCCTGCTGCCGGCGACAGCGGCCATTGCCATCATTCTTGGGGCGGATGTCGGAACGACCCTTGTCGCTCAGGTGCTTAGCCTTGATCTTTCGATGCTTGCGCCGGTGTTGCTGTTTATCGGATATGTTCGCCATGCCACGGCAATTTCCACAAGATCGAAGAATTTGGGGCGCATAATGCTGGGTCTGGGCATCATGTTGAGCGCCCTTAAAATGCTGTCTCTCGCATCGGAACCAATCCGCGATTCCTCTGTGTCGCAGTTTGTGTTGAGCTCACTGTCCGGAGAGCCTGTGCTTGTGGTCCTGATTGCGGCCATTATCACCCTAATTGCGCATTCCTCCCTGGCGACGGTTCTTTTCGCGCTGTCGTTGTCGTTGAGCGGTCATTTCCCGATTGATGTTGCCTATGCGATTGTTCTTGGTGCCAACCTTGGCGGTGCCGTACCGCCGATAATGGCAACACTCAAGGCGGAAAAAGCCGCGCGCCGGGCCCCTCTTGCCAATCTTATCTGTCGCCTGATTATTGTTATTTCGATCATTCCCTTTATAGGGTTGCTTGAGCCGCAGCTTTCCGCCTTCGAGGCTGACCATGCGCGTCAAATCGTGAATTTCCATACCTTGATCAATCTCGCCTGTGCCTTGGTTTTCCTGCCCTTTGTGGGTCCCCTTGGCCGGTTGACGGAGCGTCTGCTCCCCGAGGATGCGGAAGAAGACGTCAATATGCCGCAACCGCAATATCTTGATAAGGCCGCCCTGGAAAGCCCACAACTCGCCATGGCGAACTCGGTGCGCGAGACCTTGAGGATGGGAGATGTGCTCGAAAAGATGTGCCGGTCTCTCCGTCAAACCTTCGGCGGGAAAGAGACACATCTTTTCCGGAAAATCCGGGAAGACAACGCGATTATCAAGGAGTTTGATGGGGCAATCAAAACTTACCTGACGCAGCTTGGCCGGGAGTCACTGGATGAGCAGGATGAAAAACGTTGTACCGAAATCCTGAATTTCACCACAGCCATCGACCATATCAGCAATATCGTCGTGATGAATATGCTGGAGCTTGTGGAGACGGTTCACAAAAACCAGATTGCTCTTTCTGATGAGGATTTGCAGGACGAATTGCGCCTGCTTGATATGGTTCTGGATAATTTGCGCATGTCGTTCAGTGTGATGATGACGGGTAATGCGGTTTCGGCCAGTAACCTGATCCAGCGCAAGCAGATATTCCGCGAAGCGGAAAGGAAGGCGGTTAATGATCATTTGCGGCGCCTCAGAAATGATCAGATGCTTGACCAGGAAGCAAGTGCTATTCACCTGAGCCTGCTCAGTGACATGCGGCGGATCAACTCGGTCCTGTCGTCGAATGCCTATCTAGTCGCCGGTCAGAAAGAACAGTAATCCGCGCTATTGCCCGAGTTTGGAGAATATCCGGTCGGGAAAGTCGGTAATGACCGCATCCACCCCCCAGTCGAGCAGCTTCTTGGCTTCTTCCGGATCGTTCACAGTATAGACAAGCACGCGATATCCCGCGCTCTTGATGGCATCGACATGATCTTTTGTCACATAATGCCGTTCGCAGTGAAGGGAGGCGCAGTCATATTCCGCCATCCGACGTTCCCAATCGGGCGGAATGGCAGAAGTAAGGTAACCAAGCGGGACATCAGGAAGATACCGCCTTACCTCAATCAGGCATTCCACCGCGAAGGAAGAAATCAGCAGCGGCAGTGCATCTGGCCAGCAATCGAGAAGTTCCTTCGCGACCTGCTTTGTGGTCGGGATCTGCCAGCCAGCTGTGGGCTTGATCTCAAGATTAAGACCAAGGCCAAGTTCCTGCACAAGACCGACCGCTTCTTTCAAGGTCGGAATTCGCTCGCCTTCAAATTCAGGCGCGAACCAGCTTCCGGCGTCAAGGGCGCGGACATCCTCAAGCGATTTGAGCAGGATAGGCCCTGTGCCGTTAGTGCATCGGCGTACATCACTGTCATGCTGGATCACGGCGACGGAATCGCGTGTTATCGTAACGTCAATTTCAACGAAGGAGGTTGTTATCTCAGCCGCCTTGCGTAGGGCGGCCAGTGTGTTTTCCGGCGCATGGCCGCTGGCGCCGCGATGGCCGATGATTTTCGGCATTTGGCTAAAAACTGCGTCTGCTTGTATCATACCAATTCTCCTGCTGACCAGTCGATCGGTGCCTGTCCAGTGCGTTGAAGATAATCATTCGCCATTGAAAAATGGCCGTTGCCGATGAAGCCGCGATGGGCGGAGAGTGGAGACGGATGCGGGCTTTGCAGCACGAGATGCTTCTTCCGGTCAATAAATCGACCCTTTTTCTGTGCATAATTGCCCCAGAGCATGAAGACGAGATTGTCGCGCTTCTCATTCAGCGCCGCGATGGCAGCGTCAGTAAACCGTTCCCAGCCCTTGCCCTGATGCGCTCCGGCGGTCGCCTTTTCCACGGTAAGAACGGCATTCAACAGCAGAACCCCTTGATCAGCCCAATGTTCCAGATTGCCGTGGCTTGGAGTAGGGATATTGAGGTCTCGATTCAATTCTTGATAGATGTTCCGTAACGATGGCGGAGTGGGGACACCGGGTAGAACGGAAAAGCTGAGGCCATGCGCCTGACCCGGCCCGTGGTAGGGGTCCTGCCCCAGAATAACCAGCTTGACCTTATTGAAAGGCGTATGATCAAGTGCCGCGAAAATATTGTCGCCTGGCGGATAAATGATTTTCCCAGCCGCCTTCTCGGACGATAGAAACTGCCGCAAATCATGCATATAGGGCTTGTCGAACTCCGGCCTTAGTTGCTCGAGCCAGCTTTTTTCCAGCTTAATGTCGCTCAAACCTGCCCCTCTTAAAGTCGGTGGAAAGGGTTCATGTCAATCCCTCGGAGAATTCTTCACCTTTTCTATTATGATTCTGTTTTATTGCAAATTAATTATGCTCGACATTATTTGATTTGAGCGTGTTTTACCCAGAGCGTTTACCTTTCCCCTTTGTAAGCCATTCAAGGGGTGTCGCAAGAAGTCCTTTGGGAAGCAGGACAACACTTACCATAAAGGTGAGCCCGAGAATCAGGATCCAGTAATTGCCAAATATTTCGGAAAGCCAGCTTTCCGCCGTTCGGGTCAGAATAGCACCAAGAAATGCCGCGAGCAGCATTTCCTTGCCACCGATAGCGACCCAGATCAGCACCTCTGTCGAGAGGGTGAAGCCGATCAGAGTCGGCGAGGCGAATCCATCCAGTGTGACGAAGATGGCGCCCGCCAGTCCGGCAATAGCAGCGCTCAACGCGAAAACGGAAAGCCGGATGCTGAGGACGCTGTATCCAAGTGACGAAAGCCGGTCGGGATGGGTGCGACTGGCTGTGAGCTTGAGGCCATAGGCGGATTTGAGAAGCAGGGAGGTTCCAAAATAAACAACGGTGACAACGCCAAGGACAGCATAGAAAGTCGGTAGGCGATCCCAAAGCTCAAAGCTTGCGCCGAAGAAGGTGAGCTTGATTGGCGGGACATTGAGCAGGCCGTTGTAGCCGCCAAGCGCGTACCAGTTATTCATCAGCCGTTCCAGCACCAGTGTGATGGCGAGCGTGATAATGGCGAGATAGGCGCCGCTAATCCCCCGGCCGGCAAATAGAAAATAGCCCAGCGCAAGGGCAAAAAGCGCTGCCCCCGCCATCGCGGCGAGCAGGCCGATATAGCTGCTGGTAAGGTCAGGCAGGATCATTCCCTTGGTCAGAACCGCCATGATATAGCCGCCGATCCCGAAAAACATTGCCTGCCCAAAACACAGGATGCCGCCATATCCCCAAACAAGTGACAAGGAAATGGCGAGGAGCCCATAGACGAGATAGGCCGTGAGTTGACCTGTCCAGTAACTCCCAATGACGAGCGGTGAGGCAGCAAGGGCCGCAAAGATCAGAAGAGCAACCAGGTTATTTCGCACGGCGCCCTCCCATGATGCCCTCTGGTTTCAGGCGTATAATCAGAATTGCAATGACATAGACCGTGATCATCGCCGCGACAGGAGATATCCAGACGGCGAGCAGGTTGTTGACGCCGCCGACAACAGCGCCGCCCACCAATACCCCGGCGAGCGGCCCGGCGCCCCCAACAAGGATTGAGAGGAACCCTGGCACCAGATACCCGAGCCCCATTTGTGGATCGACGCTGATTATCGGGGCGACGAGGGCGCCAGCAAGACCCGCAAGCGCAGTGCCGATTACAAAACTCCAGCGGTACATGCGCCGGGTATCGATCCCGAGGGTCGCCGCGGTTGCGGGCCGCGCAATGACGGCACGGGCCATCAGGCCAAAATCCGTCCGGGTGAAGAGCCAGAAGGTGGCACCAATAAGAAGGACCGATGACGCCATCAGGATCAGTCGGTAGAGCGGATAGCTGAACGCCCCGATTTCGAGACTGCCATCGACGGGCAGGGTGACACTTTGCGATTCCGGACCAAAGGTCAGCACCACAAGCTGTTTAAGGGCAATGGAAAGGCCCCAGGTCGCCAGAATGGTATCGAGTGGCCGGAGATAGATATGGCGGATCAAGGCTGCCTCAATCAGGAGGCCCAAAAACCCAACAATGACAGGGGCAAGGAGTATTCCAGCCCAGAAGGGAAGGCCAACGTCTTGCAAGGCCACCATCACATAAGCGCCGATCATGAACAGCTCGCCATGGGCCATATTGATTACCCCCATCATGCCGAAAACGATCATCAGGCCGAGCGCGACCAGTACCAGAATCAGGATGTAAGAGGAAACATCAAGGATTATCGGGAAAAGTTCATTCATAGCATTAACTTTCTATACCGATAGGTAGCGATGCAGAAGACTGTCATCCTGGCGAAGTGCCGCAATATCACATCGTTCCTGTATCGCACCATTTTCCATGAAGAATACTTCTTCTGCGAGGGTCCGGACCATATCCACATTCTGCTCCACGATGAGAATGCCAAGCCCGGTTTCACGGGCGATGCGGCGAAGCTGTAGGCCAATTTCATGGACAATGCTGGGCTGAATTCCCTCTGTCGGCTCATCAAGCAGGAGCATGCTTGGTTTTCCGATCAGCGCCCGCGCGATGGCGAGAATTTGCTGCTGTCCACCGGAAAAGGTTCCGGCCCGCTGTTCCGATCGTTCTTTCAGGATCGGAAACCAGTCATAAATCTTTTCAAGTGGCAGAACGGCACCGGTGTTGTGTCCTAGCTGGCTTAAATGAAGGTTTTCGGCGACGGTGAAGTCTGAAAATATCTCCCGGCCCTGAGGCACATACCCCAAACCCGCGCGGGAAATAAGATGGGTCGGTTGCTTTTCGATGGGCGCGCCATTGAAAATGATTTGCCCCGATCTTGCCTTGATCAACCCCATGATGGTTTTTAGCAAGGTTGTTTTCCCCATGCCATTTCGACCCATCAGTGCCGTGACCTGACCGGGGTCGATCCGGCAGGAAATATCATGGAGTACCATTGCCTCCCCATAGCCCGCGGAAAGTTTATGTATATCAAGCATTGGCCATGGCCTCCGTTTGGCCAAAGTAAAGGGCCTTTACTTCGTCATCATTCCGAATTTCCGTAAAATTCCCTGACTTTAAGATCTGCCCTTTTGACATAACATGAAGCGGGCAGGCGAGATGCTCGATAAAGCCCATATCATGTTCAATGACCAGAACCGTCATGCCTCGCTCCCGGTTGATGCGGGTGATCAGGTCCGCGGTTGCGCGTGTTTCCGCGCCTGTCATACCGGCTGTTGGTTCATCCAGCAGGATCAGGGATGGCGCCTGCGCCAGAAGCATACCAATCTCAAGCCATTGTTTTTGGCCATGCGCCAATTCTCCCGCGAGCATATCCGGATCTTTGGTAAGGTTTATTTGAGCGAGGATTTCCGCGATTATTTCCTGCTGGCTCTTGTTTTTCGCGGCAACAATCAGATTTTCTCGAACCGTCAATTCCTCGAATATAGCCGGAACCTGGAATTTGCGGCCGATACCAAGGCGGGCGATCTTATGTGGTGGCCAGCGGGTAATGTTCTGGCCCTTAAATCTTATTTCTCCGCTATCCGGTGTCAGCACGCCGGTTATCAGGTTAAAGAGGGTCGATTTTCCGCATCCGTTCGGGCCGACCAGCGCGTTCAGGCTCCCTTCCGCTATGTCGAGTGTAAAGTTATCGGTGGCGCGAAGGCCATCGAAATTCTTAACCAGGGATCTTAATTCCAGAAAAGCCATGCAGAGCCAGCCGATTCATTCCAGTTTATACGTACACCAATAAATCAAGAACGTGCACATACAAAGTTTTAGTATGTGTACCGTTGAATTTCAGGATTTTTCGCCAAAATCCGGTCAATATGTCGTTGTATAATGGTAATTAATTGATTCTTTTACAGTAACTGGCATAACCATGCACAATTCAATTTAACAAACAACTGTTTTATGTGCCGAAACATTGGTATTTCTTAGTTAGTGAGGATAATGCGATGATTGATATTTCCAGACGTAATTTTATGGGTGCCGTGGGGGCCACAGTGGCGGCTTCAACTTTCGGAATGCCCGCTATTGCCGCCGGCAAGACCATCAAGATTGGCGCAGTGCAGCCATTCTCCGGCGGTCTGGAATTGTTTGGAAATCAGGCCAAAATGGGCCTTGATCTCGCTGTTTCGGAAATTAACGCAGGCGGCGGTATTCTCGGTCATCAGGTCGAAATGCTGTATGAGGACGGTAAGACAGACCCGAAAACCTCCGTTGAGAAGGCCAAAAAGCTGATCGAGCGGGATGAGGTGTTGGCTATTTCAGGCCCGATTACATCCGCCGGCCGGGATGCGATGGCCGCCACGATGGAGCGGGGCAAGACGCCGCTGCTCTACGCAACCAACTATGAAGGCGGCATCTGCAACCGCTATCTCTTCTCCTTCAACACCGTCCCGAACCAGGATACAGCCCCACTTATTCCTTATCTCAAGGAAGAGGGGGTTGGCGACAGCTATTACATGTTCGGGGCAGATTACGTTTGGCCGCGGAACATGTTCAAAACCGCAAAAGCCATTATCGGCGACATCGGCGGCTCAACCGTTGGCGAGGAATATACGCCATTCGGCGTCAAGGATTTCTCCTCCATCATTCGCAAGATTGCGGATTCGGGTGCAAAAGTTCTTCTGTTCGCGCTTCCCGGGGCCGATGGCATCACCTTTATCAAGCAGGCAGAAGAATTCGGCCTGACCAAGAATGTGACAATAGCCTTCCTTGGCTTTGCGGAAACCTATCTCGGCGCATTTGGCCCGGGCAAGGGTGAGGGGATGTACGCTGGCGTACCTTTCGTTGCGAGTTCACCGGAGCCGGGCGTGCAGGATTTTGTCGCCAAGATCCGTAAAGAAAATGGCGACGATGCGGTTGTTTCCTTCTATGTGATGACCCATTATAATTCCCTGATTGCCCTCAAGGGCGGCCTTGAAAAAGCCGGCAAGGTAGATAGGGAGGCCCTGATCGATGGCATGGCCGGGTTGTCATTTGAAATTCCGACGGGCTCTGCGATGATTACAAAGGAAGATCATCACACGGCCATGAATATGTATATTGCCAAGACGGAAAACGGCACGTTGAATGTGGCGAAAAAACTTGGTGTTATCGACCCTGCACCGCAGTGCGGATAAGTTAGGAGATACCATGACGACCCGAGACCTTACAGATGATCTGGCAGCGGCCATGCCGCTTGCCTTTACCGAATTCGATCCTGCTGCTGAAGGGCGGAAGGTCGGTCTGGTGATTGTGGATGAGGTGAACGGGTTTGCAACCGTCGGGGCTGGCGCACTTGCGCCACCAGCGCCGAATGAACAGGTCTCGACAATGGTATCGGAGACAGTCAGCCTTGCCCGGCATTTCACGGGGCAGGGCTGGCCGATCCTCGCTTTCCTAGATACCCATGTGCCGGGAAAGCCCGAACCGCCCTATCCGCCGCATTGCGAGGCAGGGACCGGCGAAGAGGAGCTGGTGCCGGAACTTAAATGGCTGGAAGAGGATGCCAATACGACGCTGGTCCGTAAGGACTGTATCAATGGCTTTATCGGCGCGACACGCAAAGACGGCAGCAATGCAGTGGCCGATTGGGTAGCGGAAAATGGCATTACCGACCTGCTTGTCGTCGGGATTTGCACCGATATCTGCGTGATGGATTTTGTCCTCACCAGTTTAAGCGCGCGCAACCACGATATGATGCCGGGGCTCAAGGATATCTATGTCTATGACAAGGGTTGCTCCACCTATGATTTGCCGCGAAGCGTCGCGGAAGAGATCGGCTATGGAGCGGCGGCGGCCCACCCGCAGGACGTAACCCATTATATGGGCCTTTATTTTATGGCGAGCCGCGGCGCGCAGCTTGTCAACAAGGTAGTTTTTCCGACATAATGATTCCACCCGTCAAATAATAACAAGGGAGGGATCATGACAATCACGGCAAACGGAATAGACTTTGAAACCAGCTTTGAAGGGCCGGAGGGCGCGCCAGTCGTCACGATGAGCCATTCGCTTTGCTGCGATCTCACCGCCTGGGACGAACTAGCCGAGGATCTCAAAAAGGATTATCGCGTGCTTCGCTATTCACTGCGGGGGCATGGGAAAAGCGCCCCTGTAAAGGGGCCTTATGACTTCAAGATGCTGGCGGAAGACGTGGCGGCGATACAGGATGCCTATGGGGTGGCGGAAAGTCATTTCGTTGGTCTTTCCATCGGTGGCATGATTGCGCAGGAATTTGCGCTTCGCTATCCGGAACGAACCACAAGCCTGGTGATTTCAAGCTCCCTTTGTGCGCTGCCGGACGGCGCCGCCGCGCTTTGGCCGGAACGTATTCGTCTGGCCTCGGAAGAAGGGCTGGAAGCGACGGTCGAGCCGACCATGTCCCGCTGGTTCGTGGAAGGATCGCTCGATAACCGGCCGGAACTGGGCGAACGTGTACGTAAGATGATCGTCGATACTTCTATCGATGGATATGTCGGCTGCTGCCATGCCATTGCGGGGATCGACCTTAAAGACCGCATCCCGGCCATCAAGAAAAAGACGCTTGTCATCGTCGGGCGGGAAGATATGGGCACGCCGCTCAGCTCATCAGAATTGATCCACCGGCAGATTGAAGGATCAAATCTGGTGGTGATCGACAATGCCGCGCATCAACTCGCCATCGACAAGCCCGAAGAGTTCAACCGAAACGTCCGGGCGCATCTCGCGTCTGTCTAGCTTTTTTGCAGGATCGACACGTGATGGCGGATATGATCCTCCATAAACGTCTGGATGAAGTAGTAGCTGTGATCGTAACCGTCATGCAGGCGGCAGGTGAGGGGCTGTCCCGCTTCCTTGCAGGCTGCCTCAAAAATCTCCGGTTTTAGCTGCTCTTCCAGGAACTGGTCGGCCTTGCCCTGATCGATCAGGATATGACTCGTCCGGTGGCCGTTTTTGACAAGCTCCGACGCGTCATAGTCCACCCAACTCGCCTTGTCCGTTCCGAGATAGCCGGTGAAGGCTTTCTCCCCCCAGGGGCACTGCATGGGAGAGGAAATCGGCGCAAAGGCGGAGACGGATTTATAGATGTCCGGATTTTTAAGCGCGATGGTCAGCGCCCCATGACCGCCCATGGAATGGCCGAAAATGCCCGTCTTGTCGGGGTCGGTATTGAACTTTTCATTGATCAGCAAGCGAAGCTCGTCCCGGATATAGCTGTACATCCGGTAACTGTCGGCCCAGGGCTCCTTCACCGCATCGAGGTAAAATCCGGCCCCGGTCCCGAAGTCCCAGTCATCCTCCTCTCTGGGGAGGCCCACACCACGCGGACTGGTGTCCGGCATGACAAGCATTATACCGAACTCCGACGCCAGCCGTTGTGCACCCGCCTTGATAGTCGCGGTCTCCTCGGTGCAGGTAAGCCCGGCAAGGTAAAAGAGGACCGGAACCTTCATACCACGCGCTTGCGCAGGCTGATAAACGGCGAAGCGCATGGTTGTCCCGGTAACGGAGGAAAGATGCGAATAGAAACCTTGCGTGCCGCCGAAGCAAGCCTGTTCTGAAATAATTTCCATGGTCTTTCTGTTTAGAATGTCACGACACTGCGGATGGACTTACCTTCATGCATCAGGTCAAAGCCTTCGTTGATTTTCTCGACGGGCATGACATGGGTGATGAGGTCATCGATATTGATCTTGCCATCCATATACCAGTCGACAATTTTCGGGACGTCCGTGCGGCCTTTCGCGCCGCCGAAGGCTGTGCCTTTCCAGACGCGTCCGGTCACCAACTGAAACGGCCGCGTGGAGATTTCCTGCCCCGCACCCGCGACGCCGATGATGATGCTCTCGCCCCAGCCCTTATGGCAGCATTCGAGTGCCTGCCGCATGACATTGACGTTGCCGATACATTCGAAGGAGTAATCCGCACCACCCTTTGTCAGATCGACAAGATAGGGAACGAGATCGCCCTCAACCTCATTGGGGTTGACGAAATGGGTCATGCCAAACTTCTCACCCAGGTCCTTGCGGGCCGGATTGAGGTCAACACCGACGATCATGTCCGCTCCGGCAAGCCGCGCGCCCTGAATTACATTGAGGCCAATACCGCCAAGGCCGAAGACAACCACGTTGTCGCCGGGCTTTACCTTCGCCGTATTGATGACCGCACCGATACCGGTGGTCACACCGCAGCCGATGTAGCAGACCTTGTCGAACGGGGCATCCTCCCGGATTTTGGCAAGGGCAATTTCCGGCACGACCGTGTAGTTGGCAAAGGTGGAGCAGCCCATGTAATGGAATACCTTCTCGCCATTGATCTTGAACCGGCTGGATCCATCCGGCATCAGGCCCTGACCCTGCGTTTCGCGGATCGCCTGGCAGAGGTTGGTCTTGCCACTGGTGCAGTAATCACACTGGCGGCATTCCGGGGTATAGAGCGGAATGACGTGATCGCCTTTTTTCAGGGACGTGACGCCCGGCCCCACATCGACAACAACGCCCGCGCCTTCATGGCCGAGAATAGCGGGAAAGATTCCTTCTGGATCTTCGCCGGACAATGTAAACGCGTCGGTATGGCAGAGGCCACTCGCCTTGATCTCGACCAGGACCTCGCCCTCGCGCGGGCCGTCGAGAGTGACTGTTTCGATGGTAAGGGGGGCTCCGGCTTTATGAGCAACCGCTGCTTTAACGTCCATTGTTCGTTTCCTTGATACTACGTCTATTGTTGATCCAGAGTTTGCAGATTTGGGCTGTCGAAGCAAGGCTTTTCCGGTTAAACTTCGTGCGTATTTTGAGGCGGGAGCAGTGCATGAAAATTGACGGAACATCTTATCGTAGTATATGGCTGAATGACGATGGCTGGTCGGTCAATATCATCGATCAGACCCGGCTTCCCCATGAGTTCCATGTCGAGCGATTGACAACCGTTGATCAGGCGGCCCATGCGATCAAGGCGATGCTGGTGCGGGGCGCGCCACTTATTGGTGCGACGGCGGCTTATGGTGTGTGTCTTGGCCTCAGGGCCGATGCCGGGGATGTCGCCTTCAACAAAATGTGCGAGGCATTAATCGCGACCCGGCCGACCGCGGTTAATCTCCGATGGGCGATCCGCGCGATGCAGGATTTGATCCTTCCGCTGCCGGAAAGCGAACGGGTCTCGGCGGCCTATGAGAAGGCGACGCAAATCTGCGATGAGGATGTCGCGATCAACAGCGCCATTGGCGATCATGGTCTTGGCGTGATCGAAGCGATCTGGGAAAAAAAGGGCAAGGTGGGCCCCCTTAATATCCTCACTCATTGCAATGCGGGCTGGCTTGCGACAGTGGATTGGGGCACCGCGCTCTCTCCCATCTACAAGGCGCATGACGCGGGAATACCGGTGCATGTCTGGGTCGATGAAACACGGCCGCGTAATCAGGGGGCGCATCTCACCTGCTGGGAGCTTGGTAAACATGGCGTTGAACATACTCTCATTGTGGATAATGTCGGCGGACATCTGATGCAGCATGGGCAGGTCGATCTTTGTATCACCGGCACGGACCGGACGACAGCGGCGGGCGATGTCTGCAACAAAATCGGCACCTATCTCAAGGCGCTCGCGGCGAAGGACAACAATGTGCCCTTTTATGTCGCACTGCCGGGGCCGACAATTGACTGGGAAATTGATGACGGGGTGAAAGATATCCCGATCGAAATCCGTGATAGTCATGAGGTGGACTATATTCAGGGGAAGGATAGCGCAGGGCAGGTGAGTGAGGTGCGGATATTGCCCGAAGAAAGCTCGTCCGCCAACTATGCCTTTGATGTGACCCCGGCGTGCCTGGTGACGGGTCTGATTACTGAACGCGGTGTCGCCGACGCGTCAAAAGAAGGGCTCGCGCGGCTCTACGACCGGCTCGAATATAAGGCGAGCTGATCCTCGAGATCTTCCTCGATAAAGGCGCGGACCATATCATCGAGATTGTCGTCCTTCTCAAAACCAAGGCTTTCGGCGCGGGCGGAATGTGTCGCGCGGGGCCAGCCATCGACAATCTTCTGGATCGCGGGATCCGGCTGCCAGAGGATTTTTCCAAGCTGCCGGTTGCCCTTGTGCCGCTCCACTGCCGCTGCCATTTCGCCCGCCGTGATCGATATCCCGGGGAGGAGGAGGGAGCGGGTGGGGCCGAAGGCTTCTGCGGGAAGGTCATGGGCATGGATCAGGGCCTCAATAATCTTGTCGGGTGACATGCAGGCCATCGGCGTCGTTTCGCTTACCGGGCAGACGGCATCCCGCCCACAGAGCGGCTCACGGATGATGGAACTCGCCCAGGTGGACGCCGCCTTGTTCGGCAGGCCAGTGCGCACGGAAATGGTCGGCAGACGGAGTGACCGCCCGTCGATATAGCCTTTTCGGCTATAGTCCTGCACCAGCAACTCTCCCATAACCTTCGCGGTTCCGTAAGAGGTTTGCGGGACCTGCGCGGTCTCATCCGTCACCACATCGGGGAGGCCGCCGCCATAGGTGGCGATGGAACTGGTGAACAGAAGTTTGGGCGCATGGGGGAGGGCGCGCGCCGCCTCCAGCACATGGCGGGTTCCGTCGAGATTGATGCGAAAGCCGAGATCGAAATCCTCCTCGGCCTGCGCGCTCACCACCGCGGCGAGATGAAAAATGCTCGCCGTGTCCTTATCGATCAGGCTGTTGATCTCTCCGGCATCGGAGATATCGCCGGAGATATAGCGAACCCGGTCATCCTTGATATCTATCTCAGGCGCGATATCGAAAAGAACAAGTTCAGTGATCTCCTGCTGCGCCCCTTTCGGTCCGGCGAGGTTCCCGCGTCTGAGCAGTGCTTTTGCAAGTCGTTTGCCGAGAAATCCGGCACCGCCTGTAATGACAATCTTCATCCGTGTTTCCTCATCCGTATGCGCCATTCAAAACAGTCATCACCATAATCCTGACGTTGTAATACTTCCAGCACAAGATAGCGGTTATGAACGGCGAGGGCGCCTTGCCAGAGTTGGTTCCAGCTATCGAAGACGCTGGTTGGATGTGGGCCTGTGCCGCGCATCAGGCGCCAGCCTTTTTGACGAACGATGAATGCGTCGCCGTCTTTTTCTATCTCCACCTCATCATCGTGGCCGTCGATCATCCCGGCGAGATAGCGGGCGAAGCCTTCGATGCTGTCGCCGGTAATCCCAAGGCTGTCGGCAGTGCTGCGATAGAATTGTTTGCCGATCAGCTGTGCGGTCATGCCGCCAAGGGCATTGGCTTCCATCGGGCCGAAGATATCAGCAAGGATAATCAGGCTGTTCTTGGCATATTCCATGGAATAGTTGCGGTTGGCTTTCTGGAGCCGTTCCTCTGGCCAGGTAGACGTGTCCAGCGTTGGCGTGGTGGACGGGTCAAACGGAGGTGCAATCTCACCCGGAGCGAACTGCAATCTTTCCTCCGGCGCGAGGTCATGATCGAACATTTTAAAGTATCCGGCCATGCCATATTGTCCGTCCATATCCTGTGAGGTGCAAACGAAACCGAGGCGGGGGTTTTTGAGGCTCACCCCGTTCTGCGCATACCAACCCTTCAGGTAACCATGATTTACTTCTAGCGGGATACCGCAGATGGCCGCGCCATCATATATCCAGCGAGGGTGACAGAAATGGACCCAGGCCTTGTCATCGCTTTCATACATATATTCCACAGGCACGCCGCCGACGCCGTTCGATAGATAATGATACTGCGCACAGGCGACCGCGTCGGGGAGATCACTCAGGCCCAGCTTTTCAAAACTTGAGAGAAACTTCTCATGATGCTGGCGGCGGAAAACATGGAACGTGAGGTCACCCGCCGCCGCATGGCCCTTGCGGAGCGCAAGGGTCAGGAGCAATCCGGTGAAATAGGCGTGATAGAGGGAGGCGACAGCCGAGTATCTGTCTTGTTTTGTTGAAGTTTTCAGCATGAATTTGATCCCAATGCGGTATGTGTTTTTATTTTTATTATGAAAGGCGAGTATACATCGACCCGCATATTTCGCCAGTCCAGTGTACCTGTTTAAAACGATACAAATATAATTGAAAAAATATCTAATATGTATCATAATAAGGACGTTCTATTTTGGGAGAGGTAGATGGGTGTAGTTGATCGAGAGTTTGAAAAACTCGAAGCGGCATTTCAGGCAAAGGTGGAGGCCGAACAGCGGATCGAGCCGAAAGACTGGATGCCGGAGAAATACCGCCAGACCCTGATCCGCCAGATGTCCCAGCATGCGCATTCGGAAGTGGTCGGGATGCTACCCGAGGGCAACTGGCTGACCCGCGCGCCGAGCCTGAAGCGCAAGGCGATCCTGATGGCGAAAATCCAGGACGAAGGCGGGCATGGCCTCTATCTCTATAGTGCGACGGAAACCCTTGGCATTTCCCGCGACCAGATGTTTGATCAACTTCATAGCGGCAAGGCGAAATATTCCTCCATTTTCAATTACCCGACCCTTAACTGGGCGGATATTGGCGCGATTGGCTGGCTGGTCGACGGGGCGGCCATTACGAACCAGATTGCACTCTGCCGCTGCTCCTACGGCCCGTATGCGCGAGCGATGATCCGCATCTGCAAGGAGGAGAGCTTCCATCAGCGGCAGGGCTACGAGATCATGATGACTATGGCGCAGGGAACGGAGGAACAGCGGGACATGGCGCAGGACGCCTTGAACCGCTGGTGGTGGCCAACTTTAATGATGTTCGGCCCGAATGATTCCAATTCCGCTCATTCTGCCCAGTCAATGCAATGGAAGATCAAGCGCCAGTCGAATGACGAGCTGCGGCAGAAATTTGTCGATGCGACGGTGCCGCAGGCGGAGTTTTTGAATTTGCGCATTCCGGATGACCAGCTCAAATGGAATGAGGACAGAGGACATTACGACTTTGGGGAAATCGACTGGGAGGAATTCCGCAATGTCGTGAAGGGCAACGGACTGTGCAATCGGGAGCGGTTGCAGGCCCGTGTGGACGCCCATGAGGGGGGACGCTGGGTGCGCGAGGCTGCGCTTGCCCATGCCCGGAAACAAGAGGCCCGCAAAGCGGCGGCCGCGGCGTAAGGAGAGAGAATGTATGAGCAAGAACAATAAAGGCGAACTGCCGCTCTATGAGGTCTTTATCCGAAGCAAGAACGGCCTCGATCACAAGCATGTGGGCAGCCTGCATGCGGCGGATGCGGAAATGGCACTGATGGCGGCGCGCGATGTCTATACGCGGCGCGGCGAAGGAGTCAGCATCTGGGTCGTGAAATCGACAGACATCGTCGCGTCCTCCCCGGAGGATCGGGGCAGTTTCTATGACCCGGCTGACGACAAGCTCTACCGCCATCCGACCTTTTTCGAGCTTCCCGATGAAGTCGGCCATTTGTGAGGCAGGATGACTGACAAAGACATGCTTTTTGATTATCTTCTGCGCCTTGGGGACAACAGCCTGATCCTCGGTCAGCGGCTCGCGGAATGGTGCGGCCATGCGCCGATGCTGGAGGAAGATCTCGCGCTCACCAATATCGGCCTCGATCTGCTGGGGCAGGCGCGGATGTTCCTTTCCTACGCCGGGGAGGTCGAGGGGAATGGACGGGACGAGGACCGGCTCGCCTATTTCCGGGATACGAAAGACTGGCGCAATCTCCTGCTACTGGAACAGCCCAATGGCGATTTTGCGATGACCATGGCTCGGCAGTTCTTCTTCGATAGCTTCCAGTATCTTCAGTTTGAGGCCCTCTCGAATTCTACGGATGAACGTCTGGCCGGGATTGCCGCCAAATCCCTGAAAGAGACGACATATCATCGCCGCCACAGCACGGACTGGATCATCCGCCTTGGTGACGGAACAGACGAAAGCCATGAAAGGATGCAGCGCGCGATTGAGGCGCTCTGGGGCTATCTCCCTGAAATGTTCGACATGGACGCGGTGGACGAGGCGATGGTTGTGGACGGGATCGGCGCGGATGTGGCAGCGCTTCGCCCTGAATGGGATGAGTATGTCAACGGTGTGCTGACCGAGGCAACCTTGACCCGCCCGGAAGATAGCTGGTCGGTCCGCGGGAGTCGGGAGGGCAAGCATTCTGAGCATCTGGGTTATATCCTCGCCGAGATGCAGTTTTTGCCGCGCGCCTATCCGGATGCGAAATGGTAGCCCTCGCCACATATAATCAGATCGAGAATATCCTCGCCCTTGTGAAGGATCCGGAAATCCCGGTGCTGAGTATCGCCGATCTCGGCATTATCCGCCGGATTGAGACGGGAGAGGACGGCCATCCCATCATCGCGATCACGCCCACCTATTCGGGCTGTCCGGCGACAGAGGTGATCGAGGCGGATATCGCGAGCATGCTGAAACTCCACGGCATTACCGATTTCGAGATCAGAATGGAAATCTCCCCCGCCTGGACGACGGACTGGATCACAGCGGAAGGGCGGCGAAAGCTCGCGGAGTATGGCGTCGCCCCGCCGGCTAACAAGGGAAAGGCGGCTCTTCTAGGGCAGGAGGAGATTGCCTGCCCGCAATGCCACTCTAAACGGACCGAGCTGGTGAGCGAGTTTGGCTCCACGGCCTGTAAGGCGCAGTATCGCTGCCTCGATTGTCTGGAACCCTTCGATTACTTCAAATGTGTGTAGGCCGTATCAATGACGATTATCCATCCTCTCAAAATCAAGGATGTGGTGCAGGAGACAAAGGACGCGATTTCAATCTCTTTCGATGTGCCGGAGGATTTGAAGGAGGCCTACCGTTTCACGCAAGGGCAGCATCTGACCCTGAAAGAAGTTCTGGATGGGGAGGAAGTGCGTCGTTCCTACTCGATTTGCAGCGCCGTGGGGGAACCTGAATTACGTATCGCCGTGAAAAAGATTGCCGGAGGAAAATATTCGAACTACGCCAATGAAAATTTCCGTCCGGGCAAAGTGATCGACGTGATGGAACCGCAGGGGCGTTTCTTCACGCCGCTTTCGGCGGAGAATGCCAAACATTATCTCGCCATCGCGGCGGGCAGCGGCATCACCCCCATCCTGTCGATTATCAAGACGATCCTGAAAACAGAGCCTGCCTCCCGTGTGACGCTTGTCTATGGCAACCGGAGTGTTTCCGGCATCATCTTTCTGGAGGCGCTTGAGGATCTGAAGAATATCTATCCTGATCGCTTCAATATCATGCATATCCTCAGCCGGGAGCATCAGGATGTGGAGCTGTTCAACGGCCGGATCGATGCGGAAAAATGCGCCGCTCTGTTCGAGAGTGTGATTGATGTTGCGTCACTGGATGAGGCGTTCCTATGCGGACCGGAGGAGATGATCCATGCCGCCGAAGCGGCCCTTCAGGCCAGAGGAATGGACAAGTCTCATATCCATTTTGAGCTGTTCATCACGGAAGCTGCGAAAATGGCGGAGATCCAGACGCCGCAAATGGAGGAAGCAGGGCCGTTGCGTCAGGTCGGGATTATCCTGAACGGCCGCCGGTCGGATGTTGAAGTGACGGAAGAGGGGAATTCCATTCTTGAGGCTGGGCTCGATCAGGGTCTTGATCTGCCCTATGCCTGCAAGGGCGGGGTGTGTTCCACCTGCCGCGCCAAGGTCATCAGTGGTGAGGTGCGCATGGACACCAACTACGCGCTGGAAGATGATGACGTGGCGGACGGCTTCGTCCTGACCTGTCAGTCACACCCGCTAACAGACGATGTGGTGGTCGATTACGACGCGTGAGGATCAGAAATTTTTGACGCCCGGCACGCGGCATTCATAGGTCGTGTAGGTCTGCAGCGGGATGCAGGCCGCGCTGACGCTGACGACGAGGTTGCCCTTGCAATCGGTGAAGGAAACCCAGCCTTCGACACGATCAATACGCCCGCCGCCGACACCGTTGCTGTCATAGATATTGACTATCTCTGTGCTCTCGATTCGCTCCGGCGGCAGGGAGAGCTTGGCGATTTCATTCTTAATTTCCGTTTGGCAGCGTGCACTTGTGAGATCGGCCGCGGCCAGGGGAACAACTGAGAAATTGACGAGGCAGAAACTGATCAACAGAAGGAATGGACGGCGCATCAGGATAACTCCGGAAAAGGATCTTTCCTTAAAGCTATGTTGTCTTAGCGGTGAAACAATGTCGACGACGTAAAATACTCGTGTAGTCGTCAGAAGTCTGTCTTGACGCCGCCTTCCGCAATACGCTTGTCGATAAACTCATTGAGCTCCTCCAGCCGGGCCGGATCATGAGGGGGCTCTTCATACTCCGCGAGAATGGATTTATAGATGGTATTGGCGCGTTTCATTGCGTCCGGCGAGCCGGCCTCGACCCAGCTCTCGAAATTCCGCCAGTCAGACAGGATCGGGGTGTAGAAGGCGGTTTCATACCGTTCCTGTGTATGCTGGGTGCCGAAGAAATGTCCGCCATGCCCGGCCTCCCGCATGGCATCGAGGGCAAGTGAGTCCGGCGAGGTGTCGATGGGTTTCATCATCTCGATCATCATCTGGATCATTTCCACATCCATGATGACTTTCTCGAAACTCGCGCTCAGGCCACCTTCCAGCCAGCCGGTGGAATGCTTGACGAAATTCGCCCCGCCAAGGACCAGCGACCAGAGCGACATTTCCGATTCATAGGCCGCCTGTGCATCCGGCGCGTTTGAGGCATTTACGTTGGACGACCGGTAGGGAATATTATAACGCCGGATAAGCTGCCCGCTGGCGATGGTCGCCTTGGCATATTCCGGTGTGCCGAACGCGGGTGCGCCGGACTTCATGTCCACATTGGAGGTAAAGCTGCCATAGACGACCGGGGCGCCGGGCCGCACGGTCTGGGCGAGGCTCATTCCGGCGAGGGCTTCAGCATTCTGCTGGGCGAGTGCACCCGCGAGCGTCACCGGGGCCATTGCGCCGGATAAGGTAAAGGGCGTCAGCATCACAACCTGCCCATGGGCCGCCATCTCGATAATTCCCTCAAGCATGGGGGAATCCAGCATCAGGGGGGAGTTGGAATTGATGATGGTGAACAGGCTCGGCTGGGTCAGCATTTCCTCCATCGAAATGCCACGCATGATCCGCGCCATCTCGATCCCGTCGAGGTTTCGCTGCCGACCGAGGGAATAGATATAGGGCACCTTTTCCGTCAGCGTCGCAAAATCCCGCCCGCATTCCAGATGCCGGATAGAGGCGTGGATGTCTACCGGCTCCACTGGATAGCCGCCGCTGGTCCCAAGGATATTGAGGCTCTGGGTCAGTTTCAGGAAATTTCGGAAATCCACCCGGTTGCCGGTCCGCCGTCCGCCATCCATATCCATCGCGTTGGGCGTGCTCGCCACCATGGAGAATACGAGATTCTGTCCGCCAATGGCGAGGTCGCATTCGGGGTTGGGGGCATGCAGGGTGAATTCGGATGGTGCGTGCGACATTGCCTCCATGATGAAGCCGCGATCGAAATAGACGATCTGGGTATCCTCATCGACCTTCTGCCCGGCTTTTTTCAGGATTTCCCGCGCCCTTGGCAAACGGACCATGATGCCGATATTTTCAAGGATCTCCATGGAGGCGTTATGGATATCCTCGATCTGGTCTTCGGACAGAAGCTCGGTGGGCTTGAACGTGTTGACGACTTTCTGGCGGGGGAGCTGGGTGAAGCTTGCCTTGACCCGGTGGCCGCGCCGGGATCGCCGACCGGGAGAGCGTTCATTTCCTGCCGTCATCATTATCTCCTTTCAATAGAGCGGGACGTTTATCCCCGCATCCGTTCCGCCGTCGGGTCGAGCAGCGGCTCGAGCACCATTTTCGCGGGCCGCATTTCTCCCAGTATCTCGATCTCGAACTCGCCGCCTTCCTCGATCATGTCAGGCGGGGTAAACCCAATGGCGACGGATTTCCCGACATAATGGGCATAGCCGCCGGAAGTGACGAAGCCGACAACCTTGCCGTCCTTCCAAATCGGCTCATCCCCATGGACATCTGCATCCAGCGCGTCGACAACAAAGGTGGACAGCTTGCGTTTGACGCCCTCCGCCTTTTTTTTCAGCACAGCGGCCTTGCCGATGAAATCCGCAGGCTTGTTATAGGCGACGAAGCGATCGAGGCCGGTTTCCTCTGCCGTGTAGTCGGGCTTGAACTCCCGCATCCAGGAGCCGAAGGATTTTTCAAGGCGCAAACTCATCATCGCGCGCATCCCGAACGGCGTCAGGCCAAATTCCTTGCCGGCTTCGGCCAGCACTTCATAGAGGCCGATCTGTTCATCGGCAGGGACATAGATTTCATAGCCGAGATCGCCGGTATAGGTGACCCGCTGGACAATGGCATCGGACAGTCCAACGCCCATGCGTTTCACCGCCATAAAGGGAAAGGCCGCTGTCGAGACATCCTCATAGGTTACCTTGGCGAGTAAATCACGCGCCCGCGGGCCAGCAATCTGGAACCCGATGCGTTTGAGGCTGACATTCTCGATCTCGACGCCTGTCTCCGGCAAATGATCCCAGAACCAGCGAAGATGATAGCCTTGCGCCCCGAAGGAGGCGGTGAGCTGGAACTCTTCTTCGCCCAGCCTTGCGATGGTAAAGTCGCCGATCAGGCGTCCTTTCGGGCTCAGCATCGGGCTCAGGCTCATCCGGCCGACCTTGGGCACGCGTCCCGCCATGATCATATCGATCCACTCCGCCGCCTTGTGGCCCATCACCTTGTATTTGCCGAAGTTGTGTATTTCCGTGATTCCGACCTTTTCGCGCACGGCCCGGCACTCTGTGCCAACCGCGTCAAAGGCATTGGACCGGCGGAAGGAAGGTGTCTCCAGTAGCGGCTCTCCCTCCGGCGCGAAATAGTTGACCGCCTCCATCCCGTAGGCCTGCCCGAAGACGGCACGCTGATCTTTCCAGATCGAATAGGCGGGTGTTGTCTGGAAGGGACGCGCAGCGGGCAGTTCCTCATTGGGGTAGGAGATACTGAAGCGGCGCTGGTAATTCTCGGTGACCTTCTTGCGCGCGTAGGGACGGGAGCAGTAGTCGCCATAACGCGCTACATCCATGGCGAAGACGTCACGGCTTGGTTCGCCCTCGATCATCCATTCGGCGAGGGTGAGGCCGACGCCGCCGCCCTGACTGAATCCTGCCATCACCGCACAGGCGGACCAGTAGTTCTTGAGCCCCGGTATCGGTCCGACCAGCGGGTTGCCATCCGGCGCGAAGGTGAAGGGGCCATTGATCACGTTCTTGACGCCTGCCGTGCCGAGGACCGGGAAGCGATTGAAGGCGAATTCCATGCTGTCCTCGATACGGTCGAGCTTGTTGGGGAGCAGTTCATGGCCGAAATCAAGCGGTGTGCCATTCACGCCCCATGGATCGCAGTCCTGTTCGTAAAAGCCAATGCAGAGACCGCGCCCTTCCTGCCGGAGATAGCTTTCGCCCTCGGGGTCCATGACATGGGGATGCTCTCGCCCGAGCTCATAGATCTCGGGAATATCTTCGGTGATCAGATATTGGTGCTCCATCGGGTGCAGCGGGAGGAAGATGCCGACCATCTCGCCCAGTTCCCGCGCCCAGAGTCCGCCCGCATTGACCACATATTCGGCGTTGATCGTGCCGTCCTTGGTGACGACCTGCCAGCTTCCGTCTGGTTGCGGGTTCAGTTCCAGAACGGGATTGCGAAGATAAATCTCGGCGCCGAGCTTGCGCGCGCACATGGCATAGGCGTGGGTGGTGCCGGAGGGATCGAGATGACCGTCGAGCGGATCATAGAGGCCGCCGATCACGCCCTCGACATTGGTAATGGGGGAGAGTTCCTTGATCTCCGCCGGCCCGATGATATGGGTATCAAGCCCCATATAACGATGCTTTGCCCGCTCGGTCTTCAGGTAATCCATACGGTCCGGTGTGCCCGCAAGCGTAATACCGCCGACATGATGCAGGCCGCAAGACTGTCCGGAAAGTTCCTCCAGCTCCTTGTAAAGCTTGATGGTATAGCCTTGCAGGGCGGCGATATTGGTATCGGAATTGATGGTATGAAAACCACCTGCCGCATGCCAGGTGGAGCCGGAGGTCAGCTCCGACCGCTCGATCAGCGCGATATCGGTCCAGCCGAGCTTGGCCAGGTGATAGAGGACGGAACAGCCGACAACGCCCCCTCCGATGACGGCTACCTTGACATGGGATTTCATGTTTTTGCTCCCCCGTATTTGTTCTATCTTCTATCCAAGGACGGTAAAGCTGCTGTCCTTGCTGACCTCCCGGTTGCGCGAAAATGTCCCCATGGAAAGATCGTAATCGATATTTTCAAGATGGAAATGAACCGGATCGGCGTCATGATCGCGGCCCGCCTCGCATTCGCGGATCAGTTTCTCCATCATCCGCCCGGCAACCGGCGCGTTCTTGAACTGGTTGCCGCTGGTCCCGATGGCGAGGTAATAACCATCGAGACTGGTCTTGTCATAGATCGGTACCCAGTCCCTGGTCACGTCATAGAGCGCGACAACGCCCTTTGTCTTCCGTGGTATGCCCAACGCAGGAAATCTCTGGGCAAGGCGCAAAACCTGCGCGTTCCACTGCTCGGTAAAATCCTCGTTGAAATTATCCGGATCGACCCATTCCTGCGTATCGCATTTCGGGTCCTCCGATCCGATCAGGATATGATTGCCAAGTTCGGGCCGGCAATAGACCCCGACGTCACTGTCGGAAAGCACGACTCCGTCGGACTCAAAATCGAACCCGTCGGGAGAGGGGACATGCGCCACCTCATGCCGAAGCGCGCGGGTGGTCATTTTCATATCCTCCAGCACCCCGGCCATTTCATTGACCTTCCCCGAATGCGGTCCGGCAACGTTGACAACAACGGGCGCGTCAATCTCGGTGCCGTCTTTCAATGTAACCCCGGTGACGCGGCCGCCCGACTGACGGATCGTGGTGACTTCGGCGTTGAATTTGAAGGTTGCACCATGGGCTTCTGCCGCGCGCTGGGCGTTATGGGCGGCAAGCTGCGGATCGCTGACATAGCCGCCGCGCGGGAAAAAGACGCCTCCCGGCACTGTCTCATCCGTCGGTTCCCCGAAGGTGGGGTCTTCCGGTCGTTTTACCGGTGCAAACTGATGAGTGTCGATAATCGGCAGTTTTTCGCGCATCTGCTCCGGCGTCAGATGTTCATAGGGGCAGCCAATCTTGTCCATCAGGGTACAGATTTTCTGCATATAGTCGTTATGCGGTGTCTTCACGATCAATGCGCCCGTATCGTGGTACTTGATCAGGCCTTTCTCATCCTCAACGCCGATATAGTCGGCCCAGTTCTTCCAGTAGAACCACCCCTCATAGGCAAGGGCGCAGGTATCCAGCGCGGAATAATAGGTGCGGATGATCGCGCAGGAGGCAGATGTTGAGCCGAAGCCGGAAGCGGGCAGGCGGTCGATCGACAACACCTTGCGGCCCGCCTTGGAAAGTTCATAGGCAATGCAGGCCCCGATAACCCCGGCACCGATGATCACGGCATCATATTTGTCGCTCATTGGCTGTCTCTCCCTAACCGCATGTTCGGTGAACTTCTTAAATATTTCACCTGAGGAAGATCGCTTGCAAGTGGAAACTGCCCAATCGCCATACATTAGTACGAAAAAACGAAAGTCATGTCGTTCTCAATAAAAAGCGGGTCGGCGGGGTATAAATTATTCCCACCGCGGATCGTTGTATTAAGCCGATATTTGTGGGGTTTTCTGTTTTCAGGGGAGAGTCGCGGAGAGAATAATACAGAACAGGTTCCCGACAGGCGCAAATTCATGGCATAGTATTCTCATTCAACCGGAGAGTTTGGGGAGCGTCATAGAATGAACAACAGAAAATTGATCAAAGGGCTTGCTGGCGGGGCTGTCGTCGGCACTCTCCTGTTGGGGACCATATTACCGCTTCACGCGGAAACAATCACTATGCAGAACTTCGATGAGTTCTCCCGTTTCTTTGAGGGCAAGGGTTATTCGATAGCGAAATGGAAAGAGGGAACGCAGCCTGTTCCGCCCTACGTTATCCTTGATATCCCGGAGGAGTGGCGCAAGAAAGTGGCCCCTGAATTACCGGTCGCGGAGAAAAAGCGCACCTTTCTCCGGCTCTCCATTCCGCTTGCCTTCGTTGCCAACCACGCCCTCCGCGAGGACAGGAAACATCTGAAGACTCTGGAGGAGGATCACGCCGCTGGCAAGGCGCTATCGAAAGCCGATGAAAAATGGCTTCTGGAGCAGGCCGATAACTATGGTCTTGGGGGGCGCGATATTGATGAAAGTTTCTGGCACGAGCTCAAGCATCGGGTGGATATCGTTCCGCCATCCCTGATTGTCGCGCAAATGGTGGATGAGAGCGGCTGGGGTACGTCGCGCTTTGCGACCGAGGGAAATGCCTTATTTGGACAATGGAGCTACAAGGGTGGCATCAAGCCAAAGGAGCAGCGCAAAAGCAAAGGCAACTACAGCGTTGAAGCCTTTAAGACGCCGCTCGCCTCGGTACAGGCCTATATGCTCAATCTCAATTCCCATGATGCCTATGCGGATTTTCGAAAAGCCCGGGCGACCCTTCGCGCACAAGAGCAGACAGTTACTGGTCCCGATTTGGTGGGCACCTTGATCAGATACTCCGAAAGGGGGGAAGCCTACGTCAAGAATATCGAGGCGATCATGACCCACAATGACTTGTCGCCACTAGATGCAGCCAGAATTGCGGATGAGAAAATAATGTATGTGACGCTGAAATAACGACCCAAGGATCAATCAGAAGCGATAGCCTGACCTGCGGACATGGCCGCCCGTCTTTTATCAACAGCCTTGAAGCGCAGTCGCACAAGCCGGTTCAGGTTTGGCAAGCCGTCCAATAGGCCTGGAATCACGACTTCCGAAGGCTTCTTTTGTTGGGATAAGTGACGGAGCGCCGTCAACATTGTGTCACTTGCCCGTTCGTCATCGTCAACCAGAACACCAATGAGACCGGCTTCTGCGGCTCGGGTTGCGCGGATATACTGCTCCAGGCGCGGCACCGTTCTCGGGATGATGAGCGCTCGCTTGTTCATGGAAAGGACTTCGCAGAAAGTATTGTAGCCGCCCATGGCAACAACCGCGGTTGCCTCCTTCATCAGGCTTTCCATATGGCTATCGAAGGTAACAGCCCGCACGCGCGGCAACTGCTGTATGCGGTCGCGAAAGCTTGCGCGTGTATCTGGCGGCATAAAAGGGCCCAGAACAAACAGGGCATTCAAGGGAGGTTGCCGGTTTCCTTCATAGGCGCGGAGGACCCAATCCGTCAGGACATCGCCATCGCCGCCGCCGCCGACCGTCACCAGTACGTAGGGTTCGGTCATTTCCTCCAGGATGGCGGGTCCTGATATTGCGGGTGCCGTACGTTGCAGATAGCCGGTATAGGTGATTTTCCGTTTAACGTTTGCCGGGATTTCGAGGCCTATGAGCGGGTTGTAAATCTGCTTGACGCCGAAAATCCAGATATCATCGTAAAGATTTTCCAGGGCCGGAAGGACATTCTTGCGTTCCCACTCTGGTGCCAGCAGGGCCGGATCATCCAGAACATCGCGAAGCCCCAGCACAAGACGGGTGCCGGTGGCCTTCAGCATTTCGAGTGTCTCCGTCACCTCGCCTTTCAGGCCATAGGGTTCCTTGTCGACAATGAAGATGTCCGGATCGAATGTCTCCGCCGTATGTTTGATAATGGAGGCCCGCATGGCTAGCGTTTGTTCGGTGTTGATATGCAGGCTGAGCGAGGTGTACTCCCCGTTGCGTAACTTGATAATGCCCGGGATGCGGACGAAGTCGACGCGGGCCTTGAAATCGAAGCTGCCGATTATCGGGGATCCGGAAAGGATGAGGACTGACATGTTCTGGTTTTGCTCAACCAGCGAGTTGGCCATCACCATGCACCGCCTTAAATGGCCAAGGCCAAATGAGTCGTGGCTATAGATCAAGATGCGTCTTGCACTTTCGATCTTGTTCATGTCGGCCTCCGCTTGTTCCGCCCCGCATATACGAGCTTATGCCTGATAGTTCAACTTTATATCTTCGGTCAGTTACATTTACACGAAGAATAGAGTCTTTGGGAACACCGGGACCAGGGCAGGGAGTGCAAATAAGATACAATATGACGCCGTGCAGGAACGGCAATGATTCTTAGAATCTAGTATTGCGAGAGAGAAATATCAAAAAATATGCAATTATAAAGTGCGTAAATAATATATTAAAACACGCTAATGTATTTTAAACGAGTATTAACCATAATTAAATACACCATTAACTATAAATTAGGGATAATTATACTGACATCACTATTAATTCTATTAATACTAAAATTAGTCGAAAATTGAAATTAATGAACAGAAATAGGGGATTATAGTGACTCTATCTATAAGTAGTGATCATAGTTTCCTTTTGTTGCGTAATTAGTGAAGATCCAAAGTTAGAACCATGTTGGCCGGCGATGTTTTGATTGCCTGTTCCATAAAGAATGATGTTCTTGTGGATCCAATTTGGTTCAATAACAATCATTAAGGGTGTTGTGCCTGCAAGGCGGGATTCATGCCCCATAATTAGCTGATGTGAAGGAGAACAAAATGAAAAAGAGTCTAACCAAACTTTTCCGGGATGAAAGCGGCGTTACGGCTGTTGAATATGCGTTAATGGCGGCCGCAGCGGCAGCCGTGGTCGGTGTTGCGGGGACCGCTTTTTATACCAAGCTTCAAACTGCCTTTAATGACATAGACATTACCGGATCGGGAAGCAGTGGCGGCAGTTCGAACTGAATAATATTACATCACATTACCTCCCGGCCGGGATTTCCCGCGTCGGGAGGGGTTGGGCATCATGACTCCTGCTTATCCCATTTTGGCAATTTTGCTGCTGTGGCTGGCTGCATATACCGACTTGACGCGTCGCGTAATACGCAACTGGATTTCATTGGCGCTTGTGCTGCTTTTTGTTCTCTATGCCTCTTTCTCGGTTCATTCAATCGATATTGTTGGTCATGTGATCTGGGCGGGCATGTTGTTCATTGTGCTGGCAACGGGCTTTTCCTTCGGTAAGGTCGGCGGTGGCGATGTCAAGTTGGCAACGGCAGTCATGCTTTGGGTGGGGCCGGTTTCGGGATTTGATTTCTTAGTAATAACAGGGATTTGCGGCGGAATTCTTGCTCTGGCTATCGTGATTCCGATCTTTCGGATGATATGGGAATGGGCGTTTTCCCCGTTTCAGAAATACACTTCTGTATCAGTAGAAAGCGCCGATTTGTCTGTCCCATATGGTGTTGCTATTGCGATGGGTGGCACAGTGGCGCTCTTTGGCAGCTTTATTTCGGGCAACTAGGGGGAAAGGATGAGAAGTTTTATTTTTATACTCCTCGCAGCCCTGTTCTTGGGGTCCGCTGCCTACCTGGGTAATCAATATCTGTTTGATCGCGATAAGAATATTGGCTTTCCACCAACTTTACCCAAAAGCGCGGCGGACATTTGGGCTCTGCGGCTGGTGACTGACGTTAGCAAGGGCGCCATCCTGGATAAATCAATGGTGGAGTGGGGTCTTATTCCTTCCGATCGGGACGGCGCACCTTTTCTCAAAATGGAACAAATGGATCTGACAAACTGGCAGGGCGCGGTTTTTACGAGATCCCTGAAAAAGGATGTTTTCCTTAAAGACACCCATTTTATCCGACCTTACGAAAACGGTTATCACAAGGCGCTACTCGGGGAGGGAATGCGTGTGCGACCGGTGACTATTGAAAATCTGGATGATTTCGAAGGTTTACTCCCAGGCGATTATGTCGACCTTATTCTCACCTATGTCACACCGCCCCATGCGGTAAGGTCCGGGGAAACGGTTGTCAGAACCATTCTTGAAAAAAACCGTGTCATTGCCTTGGAGGCGGATGGCGGGAAAAGCGCCACAGGCGGGAAATCAACAGCAAAACCGCTGTCACTGGCACTTTCGCCAGAAGACGTTGAACTTGTCTCCATGGCGGAGGCCGTCGGCGAATTACGTATTGCCCTTCATGGGGGAGCGGTCTCTGGAAAAACTGAGAAAACCACCAAAAAAGCAGAGATTTCGGCAAGTGACCTTTTCCCGAATTTGAAACCTGCTCCCGCGGTTCTCGGGCAGACGCGCGCGCGCGATATACGAATAATGCGTGGCGGGGAGACATCGGTTGTTACCCTGACTCCCCCGGTCGGAAAGTAGGGCGCCATCATGAGAGTTAGTTTCCAGACAATCGGTTATATCCTGTTAATGCTGTTTGTTCTCTTTCTGCTATCCCCGCCCGCGGGTTACGCGCGCGCCATTGAGAATAACGCGCATCTGTCGCTTGACGTCAATCAGGGACAGCTCTTTCCGCTCAGTGTTCCCGTCACCGAGGTTCTGGTGACTAATCCTGAAATCGCTGATATTCAGGTTACGGCCTCCAACGGGCTGTTTGTTTTTGGCAAGACCCCCGGCCGGACCCATGTCATGGCACTGGGGGAGGGTGGCGCGGTTTTATTTGACCAATCTATCACGGTCACACGCGACCTAGTGACGCTGTTGCAGCTTCTAGAAGAACAGTTTCCCGGCAGTAATCTCGCTGTCAAGTCCACTCCAGGCCGCATTTTACTCACCGGTCTCGCGCGCACAGCTGTCCAGGCAGAGCAAATTGTCTCCGTAGTGCAAGGGTTTTTGGGCGAGGGGGAGGAAATTATCAACCGCATGGAGATGTTGGCACCTTCACAGGTAAATATCCGGGTCCGCATCGTTGAGATGAACAGGGAGGCAACCAAAAACCTCGGCATTAACTGGGATATACTATTGAATCCGGGTTCGCTTGCCATTGGGTTAATCACCAACCGTTGGCCTTCCCTGATTGGGGGGCAGTTGATACCGGGGTCGTCAAGTACTGGTTTAGGCGGGAGCGGGTTGTTTGGGTATCAGGGAAGCCAAGGCTCGGCCTCGGTTGTCATCGATGCGTTGGCGGAGGAAAAGCTTCTAACCATTCTGGCGGAACCCAATTTAACATCACGTTCCGGGGAAACCGCGAGTTTCTTCGCCGGGGGGGAGTTTCCGATACCCGTTTCCGCGACGGACGATCAGGTCACGATCGAATTCAAGAAATTCGGGGTTATTCTTGATATCACGCCAACCGTGCTCTCCGATAAGCGGATCAGTATCCATATTCGTCCTGAAGTGAGTGAAATTTCCGAGGCCGGGGCCGTTGTCGTGAATAACTTTCGAATACCGGGCATAGCCGTTCGCCGGACAGAGGCGACAATTGAGCTTGCCAGTGGACAGAGTTTCGCCGTTGCCGGCCTGCTGCAGAACCAGACGCGCAACCTGGTCAATGAAGTCCCATGGCTTGCGGACCTCGCGATATTGGGACCGCTGTTCCGATCCAGCCGTTATCAGAATATGGAGACGGAACTCGTGATTATTGCGACAGCAAATATCGTCGCGCCGCGTGACAATGCCGTATTCGCAAGCCCGACAGAAAACTACCGGCCGACGGACCTGGAAGAAAAAATGATGACAGGAAAGCTGGCTCTGCCAACGCTTGCGCCTGAGATTCCGCAGGGTAAAGGGCAAGATGGTCTCACCCTGAAAGGCCCGGCAGGATATATCTATTGAAGAAAAGGAATTCTGCGACAATGCAAAATTTATCGAAAGGCGGGCTCCTTCTCCTCTGTGGCATTTTGCTTTTAACGGGTTGCAGTGGCTCAGAGATGTCAAGAATTCTTCCTCAAAATCTTGCGAAAACCGAATTGCAAAGTCAAAGTTATCATCTGTCCTTTTATAGCAACGGTCCAGATGGATTCTTAAGGGCACAAAACGGCCAAGGTCTGTCAAGCTTCCTTCAGAAACTTACATTGGACCCGCCCGGATATGTGAAGTTTCAGCCAGTGGGGAATAGTCTAACGGAGCGGGATATTGTGACTCTCCTTGAGCAATCGGGCCTGCATCGGCGGAGCGCCGTGGACATTATGCCCGGTACCCTTGCAACAACAAAAGGGCGTGTTCTCGATGTTGTTGTGACTTATTACAGTTACACCCTTGGTAATTGCGGCGCCCATCTCGATCAACGGCTGCTGGATCATACCGCAATGACGTCGCCGGGATTTGGCTGTGCCGTGAACCGGAACCGGATGATGAGCCTCGTCAATCCGGGTAGCACGCAGAATAGAAATTATCTCGCACCGCCGCTTGCCCGGTCGGAGGTTAAGGCCGTGACGACTTACCAACGACTTGCACCGGTGCCATTTCCACCTGCTAATCAATAAGCCGGATCACAAATAATGCCTGTACGCAATTCCCTTGAAATTGTCACTTTCCCGAATGCCGAAAAGAGTGCCGGGGCCGCCGCCTACGTTGCGGACAAGGAGACAGAGAAACAGCTGAAAGACCTCTTGCCGAAATGGGGCTACTCGAATAGTCAAATTCGTCGTGGTTCCCTTCCAGAGGCTATCCGGGACTACACCGATAAAGCCATGCCGACAGTGCTGATTGTCGATATCTCCAAGGTGGCGCTACCCCTCTCAGATTTGCAGGCCCTTGCCGATATTTGTCCACCGCAGGTTAATGTGGTGGTGCTCGGCACACGGGATAACGTCGGGCTGTACCGGGACCTGATGGAAATTGGCGTGACCGACTATCTGGTCAAGCCGGTACCGAGTGATTTGCTTTATCGTGCGGTTGCCCGGGCAAGTGGCCAGATCGCCGCGCGCAACGCGGAGCCACGGGTTGGCAAGTCCGTCGCCGTATATGGTGTAAGGGGCGGGGTAGGCGCGACAACCACCGCATTGAATACGGGATGGCTGCTTGCCAATCACCATAACCGTCAGGTGATGCTCGCCGATCTTAACCTGACCTGCGGTACGCTTGCCCTGGAATTAGGACTTGAACCCACTTCCGGCCTTGCAGAACTGCTGACGGATCCTGACCGGATTGATAATGTTTTCGTTGATCGGGCGACACTGGAAGCAGAAGAGAAGCTGAAACTGCTCGCGTCAGAAACAGAGATTGATGCAGCTCATACCTACGACGGCGCCGCAGTTGCGCGGTTGATGCAGCATCTTCGCAGTCGTTATCACTTCATTATTCATGACATTGACCGGTCCGCACCGGCAACGGCGATGACGGTGCTTAAAAATGCCGATGTGCGATTGCTGGTGATGGATACAAGCCTGGCGGCGGTGCGGGATGCCGCACGAATACTAAAATTCCTGAAATCGGAAGCGGAAGAGAAGAAGACCCTCCTCGTCCTTAATCGGTCGCGGGCCCGTTCGGGTGTGGAACTGCCAATTGAAAAGATCACCCAGTTTGTCGACCATCAGATTGATATCACTATTCCATTCGATAAGAAAAAGCTCGCTGTCGCCAGCATGAATGCCGAACCGGTCGCGCGGGCGAAAGTTCCGATCACCGATGCCTATTTGAAATTGGCTTCGGAACTTATCGGTCAGCGGGAAAAACCGGCCCGGTCGAACTGGCTCTCGGGACTGAGAGGAGGCTGAGATGTTTGGCCGCAAAAGTGAAAGCGAGGCGCGGGGCGGGCTCGCGGAAACAGAGGAGGGGTTTCTCGGCCAAGCCCCCTCGCAGTCGCGTGAATTCGATATCGCTCCTGAGTTGGTGGAACGGGTCAGAAAGCAGTTTTTTAACAGGATTGATCCGACTGCCGCCTCAAACATGCCGCCGGAACAACTTTCCTTGCGCATTACCGACGCCGTCTCGAAAATTGTCGATGCGGAAAAGCTCCAGGTTAATTGGATGGAGCAAAGCGCCATCGCGCGCGAGTTGTTCGACGATATTGTGGGCATCGGTCCTATCGAGACTCTGCTGTCAGACCCGAAGGTTACGGATATTCTCGTTAACGGTCCGAACACTGTGTATGTCGAACGTGGCGGCCGTCTGGAACTAACAGGTTATAAATTTCGTGATGATAATCATGTGTTGGAGGTTGCGCGGCGTATTGCGGCCTCTATCGGCCGGCGGGTAGATGAAGCAAACCCCATGGTGGATGCACGTCTTAAGGATGGTAGCCGCGTCAATGTTATTGCACCTCCTCTTTCTGTATATGGCACCATCATATCGATCCGGAAGTTCTCCAAGGATTTTATGGGCCTGAACGGGCTTTGTCAGGGCGGCTCCTTTTCCGAAGCTATGCTTCGCTTTCTAGAAATTGCCGCCCGTTGTCGGCTGAATATACTGGTTTCCGGCGGGACAGGATCGGGCAAGACAACATTGTTGAACGCTCTCTCTGGTCTGGTCGACGAGAATGAGCGGATCGTCACGATTGAGGATGCGGCGGAAATCGCCTTGCAGCGCCCGCATGTGGTTAGTCTGGAGACACGCCAAAGGAATACGGAAGGAACTGGGGAGGTCTCGCAGCGGGATCTTTTGCGTAACAGCCTTCGGATGCGGCCCGACCGGATTATCATCGGGGAGGTACGCGGCGCGGAAGTTTACGACATGCTTCAGGCAATGAACACGGGTCATGACGGCTCCATGTCGACAATCCACGCCAATAGTGCGCGCGATGCGTTGTTGCGCCTTGAAAACCTGATGCTCTCCAGTCTTGTGAACTACCAGAGTCGCGGCGCCCGCCAGCAGATAGCAAGCGCACTTGATCTTGTCATTCATGTGGAACGGGGGGCTACCGGGCAACGTTTCATCCGGGAAATATCCGAGATTGTCTCTTTGGAGGGGGATGTTATCACCAGCCAGACCTTGTTTGAATATGCGGGAGAAACAATCGGCGATAAGGACGGTGGAAATGCCTTTCGATATACTGGCAGTCGTCCCCATTTTGAAGCCAAGATAGCTAAATTCGGATTACTGGAAGAACTATGCACGGTGCTTCGCCCATGAATCCGGATTTGATAGCAATTGTTTCCGCGGACTGGTCACGGGAAATCGTCTTTACCGTTTTTCTGGCAAGTGGCCTTATTCTGTTATTCATGATTTTTCGTAAGGCGGGAGAAGGGGCGCGACAGCAGGCGGCGCGCCTTGCCGGACTTAGGGCGGGTCAGGCACAGGAAGAGACCCAATCTCTCACTGCCCTGCCGGAGTTTGCTCCGCTTTATCGGGAAGACAATCACCCCGATAGATGGCGACAGAAGCTGAAAGGCCGGGTCCTGCTTCTTCTCATAATGATCCTGATCTGCATTGTCCTTCTTCTGTTTGCCATTAGGGAGTATCCTTTCCATACCCTGATAATTGCCGGGGGCGGGGTTAGTCTTGTTGGAGGGTATTTTGCCCTTCGCCATTACCAGAACAAAACGCGCCGTAAACGTTTGGTTGAACAACTACCGGAGGCAATTGACATCATCGTTCGCGGCGCCCGCGTCGGTATGTCCCTGCAGGAGAATTTCCAGGTTATCGCACGTGAAATGCCGGATCCGGTCGGCAGCCAGTTTCGTATTCTGGCCGAGAAACTCACCATTGGAATTGATCTCGAGGCGGCACTCTTCTCTGCTGTTGACGAGATCGGCGTGAAGGAACTGCAGTTCATGGCGACAACCTTGATCCTGCAACGGCAGACAGGGGGGCAATATGCGGAAGTCCTTGAGAATCTCGCAAGGGTGCTTCGCGATCGCCGCGCACAATATCTTAAGGCCAGGGCACTGACCTCTGAAGCGCGTGTGTCAGCGCGGATTGTCACTGTCGTAACGGGAGTGGTCCTGACGATCCTCGCGCTGACCAATAAGGCGCAGTTTGAGTTCCTGTTCGTTGATCCACTCGGCCATGACCTGCTGATATATTCAGGTGTTTGTATTTTCATTGGTTTCTTCGCCATCTCCCGCCTGCTGAGGTCGTTGCAATGAGTGGAATTTGGATTGAATCAAGGGAGGAGGCTATTACTCTCAGCATTATTGCGATTTTCCTTTGTCTTTCGTTTGGTTTTTATATCAAAGCCTTGCGCGCCAAGAAGTCCGAGCGCATCGACTCGCGGCTCCGTCAATTTGCCCCGGAAACTTCCGCAACAGTTGAGAAATCCGGACAACTTCCGAAGATTGCGCTGGAACGGGAGGAGGTGGAAACCTCCGCGACCCCAAAAAGACTCTGGCGACTTGCGTTCGGGCATGGCGGGACGGGAAAGCAGCGTCTCAATCGGCGTTTTATCCGGGCCGGGATCGACCCCAGACGGGGGCGGAGCCAGTTTCTACTCGCACGGTTTATCTTTTCTATTCTTTCCGCCTTAAGTGCAGGGTTTCTTCTCCACTCCCAGGTACCTCTGGCAAATAATTATGTTGCTTCGGTTTTCATCATTTTCGCGGTCGGTGTTGGGGGAAGTTTTCTACCTTTTGTATTGCTGAACTATCATATCCGGCAACGGCAGAGACGGATTGAGCGGGCAATGCCGGACATGATTGATCTACTGATCCTCTGCGTTGAGGCTGGATTGACCCTTGAAGTAGCGCTCGCCCGAGCCGTTGAGGGGTTGGAGCCTTTCTCGCCGGATGTGGCAGCGGAAATGAAAATTACCCTGAGCGAGCTGAGGATACTGCCCGATAAATCGATGGCGTTGACAAACCTTGAGACGCGCACCGCCTCGCCGAGCCTGAAATATCTCGTCCTCTCCCTGCGTCAATCAGAACGCTACGGCACATCGATCACCGGTGCCTTGAAATCGGTAGCGATGGAAAATCGAAAGCACGCAATATTAGAGTTGGAGAATAATGCGGCGCGGATGCCGGCGCTGCTGAGTATCCCCCTCATCCTTTTTATATTACCGCCCGTTGTCGTGCTATCCGCAGGTCCCGGATTTGTGCTGATGATGCGGGCAATCGGAGGTTGACGTCATGTTGGTACGCTTATTTGTCTTATTAATAACGGCGCTATTGGCGGGGGGCTGTGCCCTGCCGGGCAAGGGGCTGGAAGGGCAGGCCCTTTTTCAGGATGAGGCCGCGCGGGAGAGGGCACTTAAAATTGCCGATGTTTCGGTGAATTCCGGAAATTTTCTGGCGGCCATAGATATATATCAGAAGCTTCTTTCCAAGAATAAGGTAGATGAAACCGTCCTTTTCGCCCTGGGGTCAACATATTTGAAGGCTGGCGCGCCGCAGGAGGCAGTGACGGTATTTGAAAACCTGGAATCAGTCGCACCAAATAATATTCGGCCCCATCTCGGTCTCGGTCGTGCTCATCTCTTCCTGTATCGACCGGAGGTGGCGGCACTTTATTTTTTGAAGGCCATAGAATTGGAGCCGGAGAATACCGAGGTTTTAAGTGGTCTTGCCATTGCTGAAGATATGTCGGGAAATCATCTAAAAGCGCGTAAGCTTTATTCCGCGGCCCTTGTTATTGCGCCGGATGATCTCAGTATCAGGAACAACGTCGCCCTATCCTATCTAATGGAAGGAAAATATGAGGCGGCGGTCAATTCCCTGTCGGAGCTGGCCTTTACGCCGCAATCAACACCCCAGATCCGCCAGAATCTGGCCATGGCCTATGGGCTTGCGGGGGATGAGACGGCAGCGGCGAGAATTGCCCGCCTTGATCTCGATCCTGAAACCACGAACAACAATCTAAAATTCTACAACATGATCCGACGAATGAAGGATCGGGATTTGCTCAGGCGATTCCTGCTCGGCCCCAGGCTGGATAGTACGGGGGAGACATGAGCGCGATTGCACCTGGTTTTCGAAAGATTGTTTCGGATTGCCGCGGGTCACTTCCCGTTGAGTTCGCGATTATCCTGCCCCTTGTCTTTGCGCTGGTATTCGGTGTGATTGATGTCAGCCGTGTCCTGCTGGCCCGCAGTTTACTTGATCATCTCGCGGTGTCGCTCTCCGATGAGGTCAAGTTCAGGGCGCCGGAGACAGTGCGCTCCGGTCTCACGGAAGAGGCGCTTCAGGTAAAACTTTCTACTCTTGCTCCTGATCTGGTGGGTGGATTGATTGATGTCACCCGCCTTGGCGTGTCGGTTCGCCATTATGCCAGCCTTGCAGATTTTGTGAGCGGAAATGTATTGTTGGAGGAGGGGCGCCCTGGTGCGCTAACCGCCTATCATCTTGACTATGCAGTTACCTTAATAACTCCGTTTATGAACTATCTCTATAGTTCAGAAGAGGTGACGAAGAGCGCCGTCGTGGTTGTTAAGAATGGCCTTTGACGACAAAATCAATCACGTCATCAAGGACTGTCGCGGCAGCGTGATGGTGGAAGTGGCGTTGTTCGTACCGGCGATCATGTTCCTGCTGCTGGCGGGTGTTACCTTAACGCATGTAGTTCAGCTTGACCGAACGACGGACCGTATCGCCGCCGTTCTTGCTGATGAGTTCTCGCAGAAAACATCCCTTTCCGAGAATGATTTCGATACGGCCCTGATGGCGACCACGACCATGATCGGGACAGAAGGGTTCGAGGTGGCGTCCGGCATCACCATAAAAGCGATAGAGCTGCATCCCGTCACCGGTATGACAACGCTCTGGAGCCGGTACCGCACGGATGGAGGGAGAGATTGTTCGGGCGCAGATCCCGCTTTTACAGCGCCGGAGGGGCAAATGATGGGGGCGGGTATTCTCTATCTGATACAGGTTGATCTTTGCACCACACCGGGTGATGGCTTCTTCCTGTCAAGCGTGATCAGCGTTCTGGATTTTTCCATACATGCCCGTGCGGTTGCGACTGGTCGAGGGCCGGCCCTTCGTCGCCTGCAATAGAGGTTGCAAACGAATGCTGAAAAAATTTCACAACTTCCACAAAGCAGAGGACGGCACAGCGTTATTGATATTTTCAATGGCACTTTTTATCGTCATTGGCGGAATCGCTTTTACGATTGATGTTTCACGTTTTTTTGCGGCGAAAGCGCGCCTTGGCAATGCAACCGAGATGGCGGCTGTCGCGGTGGCACAGAACTTACATTTTCTAGAGACTTCAGTCCTTGATCAATTGGCGACCGATGTTGTCTCGGTGAACTATCGACGTACGAGCCTGCACGCTTATTCCGGTGATACTGTTGTCCCGCTGTCGGTTAATCTTGCCACGAATATTGAGACTGGCGAAGTAACGCTAAGGACTCGCGCGGAAGTTTCGACAACTTTGTTAAGGGCATTGAATTTTCTTGAAAATGTAACGGTGGCGGTGGAAATTAACGCAGTTCAGGAACAGCCGGAAGCGGAAGTCGTGCTGGTTCTTGAGGCCTCCAACGCCATGGCCGCGTCCGGTGCGCTTGCCGAGGTAAAGTCTGCGGCGCGTGACTTTATCGTGACGCTTTCGGCCAAGGCTACACAAGGTAATGGCATTAAATGGGGCCTCGTACCCTTCGGAAATGCCATGGTGAATATTGCGCCGTATCAGGATTGGGTGGATGGAGGTGTCTGGCCTCTGAATATTCCACCGGAGGGGCCCGGTACGACAGAATGGACCGGAGATTTGGCAGAGGATCGCTGGTGCGTGGCGCCTCGCGCCGGGGCGGCGGGGGAAGATGACACGCCCCCTGGAACAACCAGTTTTCCGCTAGTCCTTGCACTTCATTCGGAAATTAACGCGGGAACCGGGCTGCCGCACTACAGCAATATCACATCAACAGATTGCCGGCCCGAGCGAATAAGGGGCCTTACGGGTAGCCTTCCGATTTCCACGGCAGTTGCGTCTCTCGCGGGGAATGGCGGCACTGCCTATGGGCGCGGAATGATCTGGGCGGAGCGGGCGTTATCGCCCCTTTGGCAAGGGATATGGAGCAGCGATACCACTTTGCCGGCAGGATATGACGACGAGACGATCAAGAAAATAGCTATCCTCGTCGTTGGTTCCAGCGCCGCAGAGGTCGGGGAGGATTCGCGGCTCATAAATAGTTGTACGCGAATGAAACAAAATGACATCACCCTTTATGTGATTGGTTATCTGGCGCCCGCGACCACCTCCGCACTTTTACAAACTTGCGCCACCACAGTAGGGCATTATTTTCATGTGACGGATGTAAGTAACCTGCAGTCTACTTTTTTTTCTATTGCTAAATTCTTGACCCGGGTCCGCTTTGCCGGCTAGCCCGGCTAGCCCGGCTAGCCCGGCTAGCCCGGCCAGCCTTCGGGAACGATAAACAGGCGGGGACCTTGAGGGGACAGGATGTTGTCTCCGTCATCGCGCATCAGCTGGACGAGATAGGGCATACGCCGTTGGCTGAACGCGTGGTCAACAGCTTCAAAAAGCGCCGCCTTGTTACCCTTTAATGCTTCCTCGCCGTAAAAATAGGGCGTCAACCATCGTTTTTTATCAAGGATCAGGAAATGATCAAAGTCGGGCAAGGATGTATCCATATTATGGGACCTGTCCTGCCACGCGCCGGTAAGGCTATCCTTTGAGACGCGGTATGGCGGAATGGAGGTCTCATTATCGCCAGTTCGCGGATAGAACAGACAACCCTTCACCCAAGGGGAGGAGATGATATCTTTCAGGCCGCGCTCAGCAAGCGCGATGACGGTTTCTTGTTGGATAGGTAGTTGCAGCTGGTGATCATAAAGCCGGTCCAGTTTCCTCTTCAGCGTATCCTTGAGCATGGGGCCAACAAAATCAGCCTCATTTTCAGTTGACCCAATATTGAGGTAAAACTTGATCGAAAGCTCCCAATGATAGGCTTGTCCCTCATAAAGAAAGGCAAGGTCAATTTCGCCGAGGCTGCGCTTCTCCCTGAAAATCGGGATGTTACTCGTAACCAAACTGATAGAGGGCAGGTTGGTAAGCCAGAAAATGACTAACTGCTCGAAATACCGGCCCAGATTAAGGCGGGACGTCGCCGCAAGATGCGCGAGTAAAGGCTCCGGGTCAGCCTTCAGGCGCGCAAGCAAGGCTTCTGTTTCAGCATGCTGGCCAAGTTTTGGGACCGGCGCGTCTTTCAGCAGAAAGGGAGACCTAATAACCCATTCCAGGTCCCGGAGGGCGAATGGTTTTCTGTCCTGCCGCGCCGCTGCCATTATCCGTACAGGCTATAGAACATGCGGGCTGAGGTCAGGAAGAGGAAAAAGGCGAAGGCTTTCTTGAGGACATCCGCGTTAATCTGATGCGCGATTTTTGCACCAAGCGGCGCAAAAAGGGTCGACATGGGAAAGATTAGTAGAAAGCCCAGAATATTTACATATCCGATGTTTCCGGGAGGCAAGTTTGTCGCATCAAGTCCGGAAATCAGGAAGCCAATGGTGCCGGGCACGGCAATAATCAACCCGATGGCGGCGGCGGTCCCAACGGCTTTTCGGATTGGATAGTTGAACAGGGTGAGAATGGGTACTGTAAAGGTACCACCGCCAATTCCCATCATCGCCGAAAAGCCGCCGATAAAAAGGGCGATAAGCTGTTTGAACGGCGTTTTCGGCAGACTTTCGGAGATATGTATATTATCGGGGCGAAAGGCCATGTTCGCGGCCACGACAAGGGCGAGCGTCGCAAATACAAGGGTGAGCAGATTGCTGTTGGCATAGGCGGCAACGATCGTCCCCAGTATGACCCCGATAAAGATCACCGGTCCCCAGCTTTTAAGAAGGTCCGTATCAATCGCACCCTTTTTAAAATGGGACCGGGCGGAGGAGATGGAGGTCGGGATAATGGTGGCGAGTGATGTGCCGATGGCGATATGGATCCTGACCGCATCATCTACGCCAAAAAACGGCAGGATATTGTAAAGGACCGGAACAATGACGATGCCGCCACCAACCCCGAGAAGTCCGGCGAGAACACCGCCAACCATACCAGTGCCTATAAGTGCCGCGATCAGGCCGATCAAAAGCGGCAGGGAAACATCAGCGAACATTCAGTTCAAACTCCATCTTGTCGAAATAAAATAACCGTTTTTTGGGGGGTAAAACCTTACCTCAATCGCTTTTTAGCAGATCGCGGAGAATAAGTTCCAATTTATTGAGGGAATTACAGGTTTCTGCCTTGGTGCAGTAAGGGGCGATCTTGAGCATTTCCGAATCCCCGGAACCCCAGATCGACTTCCGCTCCGGATTGAGCCAGATCACTCGCTTCGCCCGGAGCTTGATTTCCTTTAATATATCGACGCGCGGATCCGCGTCGTTGGAGCGACCATCACCAAGAAAGATAACGGTTGTCCGATTGTCGATATCGTCAAGGCAAAGCTCCTTGAAGTCTTCAAGCGCTCGTCCATAATCGGTGGATCGGCCGCCAAATTTTTCAATGGCGTAGGGAATCGCATCCTCTGGTCCCATGCGGTCAAATTCGTCCGTGATCTCCCCAAGGTCGCCGGAAAACGCGAAGGAACGGACCTTGGGCAGCACCTCATTCAGGCTGTAGAGGAAAAGCAGCAGAAACCGTGCGACTGCGGCAACGGAACCAGACACGTCACAAACCGCCAGAACTTTAGGCCGGTCCTTGTGTTTCTGTTTCCAGTGGGTTTCAAACAGGATACCGTCATAGGCCACATTGCGTCGCATGGTTTTGCGAATATCGAGATGTCCCCGGTTCTTCACCTTTCGCACGCGTGAGTTCATATCGGTCAGTCGTTTTGCCATGCGTCGAACCATATCGCGCATATGCTTGAAATCCCGCTGTTCTATATTGGACAGGCTGACGTTCTTCAGAATATCCTGGCGGAATTGTTTCCCTTTGCCGCTGCTGGTCAACGCGAGCTGGCGTTCCACCATATCCCGCACAGAATCGAAGAGAAGCTCAAGTCGGCCTGAGAGCTGATCTGCCCCCGCTTCATCGCCCTCCTTGTTGCGGCGGGAGATCTCCCGGTTAGCTTCATCCAGGCCCATCTCCTCCAAAATGCGGCGAGTATAAAGCCCTCGTTGGGTCATGAGGACGATATTGCGAAGGTTTGCTGCGCTCGCCGCCGCCGTCATGGCCATTGTGAGCTCCGTCCGGTCATTGCGCTCAAGCATGTCGATGAGGGAGTCTGTCGAGGCTCCCTGACTTTGTTCTCCTGAAAATCCGCCGCCACCTTCACCGCCGCCCGAAGCCGGATTAGGGATGCTCGAATCGTCATTCGCCGCCAAATTTTCAGACGAATCTCCAGCTTTTTCAGGGCCTTCCTGATTATTATCCGCATCCTCAGCGATCTCACCATCCGGGTTGAGGTCCGGATTGATCTGGAAACTGAAAAATTCATCGAAGCAACGTTCGAAACTTTCCTGTTCCTCGATCGTTTTCGCCATCACCTGCGCAAGCGCGGTTTTCAGCAGCGTACGATCACTATAGCCGAAGAGGCGTACCGTCTCGGCGGCGTCGACACTTTCACTGATCGATACCGGCACATCCGAGTAACGGAGCATTTCAACAAAATCAGCGAGAGCCTTGTCCATTAGTATCTTTCATTCCTCGCCGCCGCGATGAATTTTGGAACTTCGCTATGCATATTGTCGATGTCTTCTTCAAATTTCAGCAGCATGTTGAGTGTATTGCGGACGAGATCCACTTCGAGCTTGTCCGCATGGAGCAGCATTAATGTCCGCGCCCAGTCGATGGTCTCGCTGACCGCTGGAAGTTTTTTGAGGTCCTGCGTGCGCAGCTGCTGCACGAAGGAAACAAGCTGGTTGCGTAAATTTTCTTCCAGTTCCGGTACCCGCGTCTGGATAATCCGTCGTTCCAGCGACGCATCAGGGAAGGGGATATAGAGATGCAGGCACCGGCGTTTCAGCGCGTCGCTCATTTCCCGGCTGTTGTTACTGGTCAGGAAGACGAGCGGCTTGGTTTTCGCCTTGATCGTTCCAATCTCGGGTACGGTTATCTGGTAATCAGAGAGGATTTCCAGCAAATAGGCCTCGAACTCATGGTCCGACTTGTCGATCTCGTCAATCAGCAGGACAGTTTTTACTTCCGATTTCAGCGCCTGCAGGAGGGGACGGGCTTCCAGAAAACTCTCGGAGTAAAAGTTGTCACCAAACTGGTGCAGTTTTTCCATGGATTGCTCCAGCCCGACCGCATCTTCCAGCAGATCACCGAGTTTTTCCTTCAGGATCTGGGTATAGAGAAGCTGCTTGCCGTATTTCCATTCATAGAGCGCTTTGGATTCATCCAGCCCCTCATAGCATTGCAGTCGGATCAGGGGCGCCGCCAGAATTTCGGAGGCGGCCTTGGCCAGTTCCGTTTTGCCGACGCCAGGCGGACCCTCAACAAGGATGGGTTTATCCAGCTTCTGCGATAAATAGATGGATGTGGCGATATGGCGATCGCAGATATAACCTGCCGTTTCAAATCCCTCTTTGATCAGGTCGATGGCGGTTGCTGGGTCTTTATCAATGAATGTCACGTATCGGTTCCATGTTATTATTATTGTTCACTGGTTAAAAAAGATTACCTATTCCATAGCAGGCTCGTCCGCGCTTTGCTAGGGCAATCCAACTGGACAGCAGGCCCGCAGCGCGGTAATACTGCCGCCAAACAGCATTATATGTGGCATAGACGTGACAGTCCCTTGTGTAGGTGAACGGAATTGGCAAAATGAGTACGACAAAAGAAATACGCAGCTCCTTTCTGGATTATTTCGCCAAGAATGGGCATGAAAAAGTGGACAGCTCCCCGCTGGTGCCGCGGAACGATCCCACCTTGCTATTCACCAACGCAGGCATGGTACAGTTCAAGAATGTTTTCACCGGTCAGGAAAAACGGCCCTATAACCGGGCGGTGACAACGCAGAAATGTGTCCGCGCTGGCGGCAAGCATAATGACCTGGAGAATGTCGGCTATACCGCTCGCCATCACACTTTTTTCGAGATGCTGGGGAATTTCTCCTTTGGAGACTATTTCAAGGATCAGGCGATTGAGCTGGCCTGGAACCTCCTGACCAAGGAGTTCGGCCTGCCGGAGGAAAAATTGCTGGTCACTGTCTATCATGACGATGACGAGGCGGCGGACCACTGGAAAAAGATTGCGGGCCTTTCAGACGACAGGATTATCCGCATCGCGACCTCCGATAACTTCTGGTCCATGGGCGATACGGGCCCTTGCGGTCCCTGTTCCGAGATTTTCTTTGATCATGGGGAAGGGATTCCCGGCGGACCGCCCGGCAGCCCGGACGAGGATGGCGACCGCTTTATCGAGATATGGAACCTCGTTTTCATGCAGTTCGAGCAACTGGCTGGCGGTGCACGCGAAAATCTGCCGCGCCCGTCTATTGATACCGGCATGGGGCTGGAACGCGTAACGGCCGTCCTGCAGGGCAAGCATGATAATTATGACATCGACTTGATGCGCCATATTATTGAGGCGTCGGCCGATGTCTCCGGCATCGCGGTGGATGGGGAATTCAAGGTTTCCCACCGGGTGATCGCCGATCATTTGCGCTCCTCCTCCTTCCTTGTCGCCGATGGCGTACTGCCCTCGAACGAGGGGCGGGGCTATGTCCTCCGCCGGATCATGCGCCGCGCCATGCGTCATGCCCATATGCTGGGGGCGAAGGAGCCGATGGTTCACAAGCTGGTGCCGACATTGGTCGATGAAATGGGCGATGCCTTCCCAGAACTCGCCCGCGCCCAGTCACTGATTGAAGAAACCCTGAAGTTGGAGGAAACCCGCTTCAAGGAGACGCTTGACCGCGGTTTGAAACTGCTCGGCGATGCGACGGAGAAGCTGGGCGGCAGTGATCCGCTTCCCGGTGATGTGGCGTTCAAGCTCTATGATACCTTTGGTTTCCCGCTCGACCTGACAAAAGACATCTTGCGCGGACAGAACCGCCAGCTGGATGAGGCCGGGTTTGATGCCGCCATGAAAAAGCAGAAAGAGGCCGCACGCGCCGCCTGGTCCGGCTCCGGTGAGGCCGCGACGGATACGCTATGGTTTGACCTGCATGAAAAGGTCGGCGCAACAGAGTTTCTGGGCTACCAGACCGAAACCGCCGAAGGCAAGGTTCAGGCCATCATCAAGGATGGCAAGGAAATTGACAAAGCCGCGCAGGGCGATGAGATCATGGTTGTTCTCAACCAGACGTCTTTCTATGGCGAAAGTGGCGGTCAGGAAGGCGATCATGGCATGCTGAAATCTGCTGATGGCTTCGCCATGGTGGTGAAAGATACCCAGAAGAAGCAGGACCTCTTTATCCATATCGGCCAGATCGCCAAGGGCGAACTGAAGGTTGAGGATGTGGTGGAGACTCATGTCGATCACCGCCGCCGGAACCGACTGCGCGCGCATCATTCGGCAACCCATTTGCTACATGAAGCGCTGCGCCAGACGCTGGGTGATCATGTGACGCAGAAAGGCTCCCTTGTTGCGGAGGATCGGCTGCGGTTCGATTTTGCCCATCAAAAGCCGATGAGTGATGCCGAACTTGCCGAGGTGGAGAAGTCCGTGAATGACCGAATTCGTTTGAATGCGGATGTTGATGTGCATCTCACCACCCCGGAAGAAGCGATCAAGGCGGGTGCCATGGCCCTCTTTGGCGAGAAATATGGCGATGAAGTCCGCGTGGTCTCCATGGGTGGGCTGGATGAGAATAAAGGTGCCGGGAAAAATTACTCAACGGAGCTGTGTGGTGGCACTCATGTCGGCCGTACCGGCGATATCGGCTTTTTGAAAGTCATCAGCGAAGGCGGTCTTGCTGCCGGTGTCCGCCGGATTGAGGCGGTGGCCGGAGAGGCTGCGCTTGATTATATCAACGACCGGGAGAGAATCCTGGCCGAGGCGGCCGCGACACTCAAGATTTCACCGAATGAACTTGGCAATCGAATTCAGGGGCTTCTGGAAGAGCGGAAAAAGTTGGAACGCGAGCTCGCAGATACCCGCAAGAAACTGGTTAGCGGCGGCGGTGGTGCAGCAGAGGCACCCGAGAAAGTCGGCGATATCTCGCTGATGGCCCGTCTTTTGAGCGATGTACCGCCGAAAGATTTGAAGCCCATGGCGGACGAGATCAAGAAGCAGCTGAAGAGCGGCGTTATCGTCCTGATCAGCAATAATGAGGGCAAGGCCTCCATTGTTGTCAGTGTGACCGGTGATTTGACGAGTAAAATTAATGCGGTGGATCTGGTCCGCGCAGGTTCCGAGGCGCTAGGCGGCAAGGGCGGTGGTGGTCGTCCTGATATGGCACAAGCCGGTGGCCCGGATGGCTCAAAAGGTGAGGAGGCCGTTATGGCCATCAAGAACCTGATCGCAAAGCTGACTTCCGGCGAGGTCTTGGCTGGACAGTAATTTCGTCATGAAGCCGGCAGGTCTGCTCACCTGCCGGCGCTTACGCTACTGGTTAATCGACTGTGCCGTCCCGATCCAATCGGGGTCGTATTGGCAGGGTCGGCGTATATTTACATTGACGTTGTCGGTCGCTAGCTAATTTCCAGAAAATCGGTGAATGGGTATTTGGCGGTATATTCCGGCGATATAGCGGCAATTATCAGATAATTTCATGACCGCGGAATTTTTCGCCGCTGCTTGTATTTTGAGGCTTCTCCAATACATATAAAAGGCGTCTGCAAAGGTAAGCCTGCTGGGTGAGGGACATGAATTATTTCAAGACCGGATTACTGATTGCTGCCATTACTGCGTTGTTTTTGGCTGTCGGATTTATGATCGGCGGTACAACGGGTATGCTGATCGCCTTTGCTGTTGCGATTGTGATGAACGGCTTCGCCTATTGGAACTCGGACAAGATGGTCCTCAAGATGTACGGCGCGCGGCAGGTCAGCCGGAGTGACGCGCCGGGTCTCTATCGGATGGTGGAGGACCTGGCGGCGCGGGCGGAACTTCCCATGCCGAAAGTCTTTATCATGGAGAATCCGCAGCCAAATGCCTTTGCAACAGGCCGCAACCCGGATAACGCCGCTGTTGCCGTGACCACCGGCCTCATGCGTATTTTGAATGAACAGGAGACAGCGGGTGTCATCGCCCATGAACTGGCGCATATCAAGAACCGTGATACCCTGACCATGACAGTAACGGCAACGATCGCCGGTGCGATCAGTATGCTTGCCAATTTCGCGCTTTTCTTCGGCGGTAGCCGCGATAACCGGGGTGGTATCATCGGCACTCTCGCCATAATGATTCTGGCGCCACTTGGCGCGATGCTGGTGCAGATGGCGATTAGCAGGACCCGAGAGTATTCCGCCGATCAAACGGGGGCAGAGATCTGCGGCAATCCAAAATGGTTGGCAAGTGCGTTGCAAAAGCTTGAAAGCACGGCGCGCGGGATCGAAAATGTTCCGGCAGAGAAGAATCCTGCCTCAGCTAGTCTATTTATCGTCAATCCCCTGCATGGACATCGGGCGGACAACCTTTTCTCGACCCATCCATCGACAGCCAATCGTGTGGCCCGGTTGGTGGAGCTTGCCAAGTCAATTGGTTCGGTGCGAAATCATCCGGCCCGCACGGAACGGAATGACCGCTATTCTCATGAGGGGATGTTCAGGAAAAAAGGCCCGCGCGGCACCACTCCCTATACCGATGAACCGCCCAATCGTCCCCGCCCCAAGAAGGGCCCTTGGGGCTGATTATTTCAGGTTTTTCGGTGATTTAACGAGCGCCCTCGTCAGGAAGCGGCTCAAATGGTCGACATATTCCTGCCGGCTCTGTCCCTTGCGATAAGCCATCGGGGCGGAGAACTGGATCAAGCCCATCATGGCATGGCCGATCAGGTCCGGATCAATGTCCTCATACAATTCCCCGTTCAGTTTGGCATTCTTCAACTGTGCGATAAAGCCCGACGCAAACTTGCTGCGAACTTCCTTCGATGTTGAGTCCGTCGGGTCGAAAACCTTGGTGTCAACGAGGGCCGAACGGAGCAAGCCGGGATTCTGCTCGGCAAATTCCTGAATGGACGTCAGGCTGTAGCGTATATATTCCTCAAAGCTGTCGACCTTTGGTATGCGCGCGTGAACATAAGAGTGCAAATCTTCCTGTGCCCCACTCGCGAAAGCGAGAAAAATTTCCCGCTTGTCCGCATAATGACTGTAGAAAGTTCCATGCGCAACGTCGGCGGCCTTGGCGATATCCTGTGGTCGTGTTTCGTGATATCCCTTGCTGACGAAGAGCTTACGGGCAGCCGCTAATAATCGGTTGCGCTTTTCTTCCTTGCGTTTGCTGGCCCTGTCTGACGCCACCGTGACGGGTGTTGAATGATTCATCCGCGTCCCACCTTTTTATTTTTATGTTTTTTCGCGTCTATTGCTGGCAATTATTACAACAATTTGTCAGTATTCTTATAATAACAGTCCGATACGTAAAATAGAACAAAAAAATAAGCTGAGGTTGTTCCCCATATGTCAACAAATATTCAATTTCGGCCATTAAACCGGCCGACTCCCGATATTTCGGTCGCCCAAAATGACGATGGAAGCTGGATTGTCAATAGTAATATCTCGTTAGGCGAGTATTTAACCAATATTGGGGGATATTATCGTCGGGCGGCGGAGCAATTCCCGGATCGACCCTATCTGGTGAAATGCCAGCCGGAAGGAGATTGGCCGGAACTTACATATAAACGGCTGATTGAGCAGGCGGACCAGGTTAGCAGCTATCTGCTTGCCAATGGATATGGCCCGGAAAAATCCGTTATGATCCTCTCCGGAAACAGTTTTTCCCATGCGATCCTGAAAGTGGCGGCGCTGCAGGTCGGCGTGCCGATAACGGCCTGCTCTCCGTCCTATTCCTTGATGGGGTCTGATTATGCACGGCTGCAATATGCAGTGGAACTGACTGAGCCGGGAATGATTTTTGCAGAAGACGGGGATGACTTCTCCGATGCGTTGAATTCTCTTGATCTCTCCAATATTGAGTTGGTGACCGTGACGGGAGCCTCTCATGGTGGCAAGAGAGTCGCCGATATGCTGGGGTCCACCGACAGTCAGGCAGTAGAAGATGCCTATAATGCGGTGGTTGGTGAGACACTCGCCATGATTCTCTTTACCTCAGGGTCTACCGGCATGCCCAAGGCAGTGCCAAACACGCAGAAAATGCTCTGCGCCGCGCAGAAGACCCTTGAGTTGATAGGCGAGCCAGTGGACCCTGAAAATGACCCAACTCGCGTGCTCGACTGGCTGCCCTGGCATCACACCTATGGGGGGACGGTTAATTTCTTCGGTATCGCCAGAAGTTGTGGCACGCTCTACATGGATGATGGAAAGCCGGTTCCAGCACTTTTCGGGCGAACCATCGCTAATTTGAAGATTGTCTCGCCCACGCGTTTTAGTACCGTTCCGGCGGCCTACAGCTTCCTCGCGGACCAGTTAGAGGAGGATGAGGAACTCGGTCGCGCCTTTTTCAAGAACCTCAAGTTATGCCAGTACGGGGGTGCAGCGCTTTCCCAGGAAATGTTTGAGCGGATGCAGAAACTCGCCATCAAATACACGGGCATGCGTATTCCCTTCGGCACAGGCTGGGGGGCAACGGAAACGACTGGGACCGGCACGGCGGTTCACTGGAATGCCGAGAAAGTTGGGCTGATCGGCCTGCCAACACCCGGCATTACGGTAAAAATCCTACCGGTTGGAGAAAAACTCGAGATCCGTCTCAAGGGACCGAATGTCCATGGGGGTTATTACAAGCGTCCGGACCTGACGGCGCAGTTTTTTGATGAAGAGGGGTTTTACTGCATCGGGGATGCGGTGAAATGGGTCGATCCGGATCGACCGGACGCCGGCATGATCTTTGACGGTCGCGTCGCGGAGGACTTCAAGCTTTCCAACGGCACCTGGGTCAGCACTGGCTCCTTGCGCCTTTCGCTAATCGATGCGCTTGACCCACTCGCTCGTGATGTGGTGATTGCGGGCCATGACCGGGAGGAAATCGGGATCATGATCCTCCTGACAGAATCCATGCAAAGGCAATATTCGGGACAGGAGGGGGCGTTGTCGGCGGATGGCGAAAAGTTTATGGCGCCAAAGCTGATTGAGGCTGTTCAGGAGAAGCTCAGCCGCTATAATCAGAACAACTCGTCACCTAGTAGACGGGTGGGCAGGGCGCTGATCATGGCAGCCCCACTCTCCGTCGATAAGAATGAGATAACAGATAAACAATATATCAACCAGGGAGCCGTTCTTTCCAATCGAGCCGAACTTGTCACCCGCCTGTTTGCCGACGCGCAAGAAGTCGGTGTCATTAACCTCAATAATAACAATTAGATGAAAGGCATTCACAATGTCAGCAATGAATAAGCAAATACTGCTTAAATCCCGTCCCAACGGGGAGCCGACCGCCGCCAATTTTGATTTAGTAGAGACACCGGTGCCGACGCCGGGCGCGGGCCAGTTTCTTGTCAAAGTCATCTATATGTCCCTTGATCCGTATATGCGCGGCCGGATGGGTGCGGAGAAAAGCTATGCCGCGACCGCGGATCTTGGCGCGCCAATGGTTGGCGGCGGCGTCGGTGTGGTCGAGGAATCGAATAATGATCAATTCAAGGTCGGCGATTATGTAATGTGCGGGACCGGCTGGCAGAGCTATTGCCTGTCTGATGGAACCGGCGTGATGAAGCTCGACCCCAAGCAAGCGCCGATCTCGACCGGTGTTGGTGTTCTTGGAATGCCGGGGCTGACCGCCTATTACGGGCTTCTCGAAATCGGCAAGCCGAAGGCCGGGGAGACGGTTGTTGTCGCCGCGGCGTCTGGCGCCGTTGGTAGTGTTGTTGGCCAGATCGCCAAGATCAAGGGTTGCCGCGCCGTTGGTATTGCGGGATCACCCGATAAATGCGCCTTTGTCGTGGAGGAACTCGGTTTCGATGTCTGCCTTAACTACAAGGATGCAGATTTCCCGGAACAGCTCGCGAAGGCCTGCCCGGATGGGATCGATGTGTATTTCGAGAATGTCGGCGGTAAGGTTTTCGAGGCGGTTCTGCCACTGTTTAATGATGATGCCCGCATGCCGCTTTGTGGCCTGATTTCGCAGTATAATATGACGGAACTGCCGAAAGGCACAAACATGCTGCCTGCCCTGATGCGCGCGATGCTGACCCACCGTATTCTGATACAGGGTTTTATTATTTCTTATCATTTCAACCATTTGCCCGCATTCCTTAAAGATGTGAGCGGCTGGATTAAGAGCGGCCAGCTTAAATATCGCGAGGATATTGTCGAGGGAATCGAGAATGCGCCGGAGGCCTTTATGGGTCTGTTGAAAGGCAAGAATTTCGGAAAGTTGCTGGTACGTGTTGCCGATGACCCGACAAGAAACTAAAAGAGACAGATACAGTCAATAAAGACCCTAAAGGAAGGAAAAAAGAAAATGACTGCCATCACTGATTTTGTCAGTTACGAGGCGCATGGAACCGTTGGTGTCATTACCGTGGATAGTCCACCGGTTAATGCCTTGAGCCAAGGCGTACGCGCCGGTATCCAGGGCGGGATAGAGGCGGCAGTGGCCGATGATTCCGTCACTGCAATCGTTCTGGCCTGTGCCGGGCGGACTTTTATCGCCGGTGCGGATATTACGGAATTCGGCAAACCACCGAAAGCGCCAGCGCTGAACGATGTAATTGCCACCATGGAAAGTGCCACCAAGCCAGTTGTCGCCGCTATTCACGGCACAGCTCTCGGCGGTGGTCTGGAAACAGCACTTGGCTGTCATTACCGTGTTGCGGTTGCCTCCGCCAAGGTTGGCCTGCCGGAAGTGAAACTCGGTATCCTACCGGGTGCCGGCGGGACGCAGCGCCTGCCGCGCGTTGTCGGTGTGCAAAAGGCGCTTGAATTCATTACCTCCGGTGTGCATGTACCGGCACCCCAGGCTTTTGAAGCCGGGCTTATCGATGAACTGATCGAAGGTGACCTGACCGAAGGCGCCATCGCTTTTGCCAAAAAGGTCGCTGCCGAAGGGCGGCCGCTCGTGAAAATCAGCGAGCAGAACGACAAGCTGGAAGAAGCTAAGAAAAACCCGGCAATATTTGATGAATTCCGCAAAAAGAATGCGCGGAAGTTCCGTGGCTTTGAAGCGCCGGAAAACTGCATCAAGGCCATCGAGGGCGCGGTTAACCTCCCGTTCCCAGAGGGGCTGAAACGCGAACGCGAATTGTTCTCTGAATTGTTAGCCGGAGAGCAGGCGAAAGCGCAGCAGTATTTCTTCTTCTCCGAACGGCTTGCCAACAAGATCCCGGATGTTCCGAAAGACACGCCACTGATTGATATCAAGACTGCGGGTATCGTCGGCGCCGGCACCATGGGCGGCGGTATCGCCATGAATTTCCTGCAGGCGGGTATTCCAGTGACAATCGTGGAAACGTCGCAGGAAGCGCTCGACAAGGGGCTCAGCGTTATCAAGGGGAATTATTCCGCGACAGTCTCCAAGGGTCGCCTGACGCAGGAGAAGATGGACAAGTATATGTCCCTGTTGACCGGTTCGACCAATCTTGAGGATCTGAAGGACGCCGATATCGTCATTGAGGCCATCTTCGAGAATATGGACGTGAAGAAAGAGGTTTTCGGCAAGCTTGATAAAATCTGTAAGCAGGGCGCAATCCTTGCGACGAACACATCAACGCTTGATGTCGATGAAATTGGTGAAGCCACGAGCCGGCCAGAATATGTCATTGGCCTGCATTTCTTCTCACCGGCAAATGTGATGCGGTTGCTGGAGGAAGTCCGGACCAAGAAAACCAGCCCTACCGTTATGGCGACCTGTATGGCGCTTGCCAAGAAAATCGGCAAGGTTCCGGCCATGGTAGGCGTTTGCGATGGCTTTGTCGGCAACCGAATGCTCGCCAAGCGCGGTGATCAGGCGGCGCAGCTAATCCTTGAAGGAGCGAAACTGGAAGATGTAGACCGCGTTCTCTATGACTTCGGCTTCCCGATGGGACCGTTTGCGATGTCGGATCTTGCCGGTAATGACGTCGGCTGGCGTATTCGTCAGGGCAGGGGCGTGACCAGCCCGGTTGCGGATGCGATCTGTGAGCTCGGCCGCTTTGGACAGAAGACGGGCGATGGCTACTACCACTATGAAAAGGGTAGTCGCACACCGCAACCTGATCCGATCGTCGAGGAAATTATCGTCAAGGCGGCCCGTGATGCCGGGATCAACCGTCGGGAAGTTTCAGATGAGGAAATTCTCAAGCGCTGTATTTATCCGATGATCAATGAAGCGGCGAAAATCCTGGAGGAGGGCATTGCGACCCGCGCCAGCGATATCGATGTGATCTGGGTCTATGGCTATGGCTGGCCGATTTACCGTGGTGGGCCAATGCGCTATGCGGACCATATTGGCCTTGAGAATATCTATAACGATATGCTCAAGTTCAAGGCGGAGCATGGGGACGAATGGACGCCGGCACCGCTCCTTGAGAGGCTGGTCAAGGAAGGCAAGGGCTTCAAGGATCTCTAAGCCGGATAAGCAATTGATGAAGAAAGCCCCGCATTGTCGCGGGGCTTTTTTTTATTGTTTGGCGTGGCGCGCGAGATAGATGACGGGAATCAGGGCAAAGGCGAAGACGACACCGGACACCATGAAGCAGTCATGGAAGGTGAGGGTCATCATCTCGACCGTTTGCTCAACAGTTAGAGCCTCACCGCCGTTTGCTGCCATGATCTCGGCCCCGTAATGGGCGGAGCGGGCGGTGATCAGCACGGCGATGATATTGACCCCGATGGTGCCGCCAAGCATGCGGCAGAAATTGAGTGCGCCGGAGGCCTGCGGTACTTGTGGCCCGGCGACACTCGAGAGCGATAAGGTGCTGTTGGCGGGCAGGATCAGGCCAAGCGCCGCGCGCCCGATGACAACCCAGCCGGCAATCATCCAGAAGCCACTTGCCTTATCAGCGAGGGTAAGGGCGTAGATCGAGATCACGAACAGGATGATGCCGGTGAAGAGAAGCCTGTGCGCAGGCAGGCGATCCACCAGCCGTCCGGCAATTGGCGAGACGATGGCAAGCGCGAGGCCCCCCGGTAGCAGCAGTAATCCGGCGTCCGTCGCATCACTTAATTGCACTGTCCGGGCGAAAAGCGGCAGCATATAAATGGTGGAGAACATGCCGGCACTGGTAATGGCGCCAACGATGACGGTTGAAGTAAATTTGAGATTACGGAACATGTCGAGGCGCAGAAGCGGCGACTTGCTGCGGCGTTCCCGGCGGAAAAACAGGATAAAGCTGATCAGCGAAATGACGAGATAAACGATGACCTGCGGATCTTCCATCGGGTAAAACTGGCTGTTGGACAGCCCGGTCAGCAAGGTACCGACAGTGAGGCCAATAAGGCAGAAGCTGATGATATTGAACCGGCTTGATTGCTGATTGTCATCCCGGTCGGGAAGGAAAATCCATCCCGCGATGGCCGCAAAGAGCGAGAGCGGCAGCGCCGCCGTAAAGGTATAATGCCAGTCGAATACATCGGTGATGACGCCGCCAATGGTTGGCCCGACAGCGGGCCCGAGAACAACCACCATGCTGAAGGTACCAATGGCCGAACCGCGCTTGTTTTCGGGGAAGAGCATAAAGACCAGCGCCATGGAAAGTGGCTGGATAATCCCGGCGCCTGCGCCCTGCAGAATGCGCGCGAAGATCAGCAGGTTAAACGCCGGGGCGAACTGGCCGATCATGCAGCCGGTGAAGAATAGGGTTGAGGCAAATAGAAAAGTTTTTCGCGCCCCAAAATTCTGCAACAGCCAAGCGGAGGTTAGCATGCAGACAGCGTTAGCGCAGAGAAAACCGGTCGACATCCACTGGGCCGAGGCCTGCGTCACGCTATAGTCGGCCATGATGTTGGTAAGCGCCACATTGATCATGGTCGAGGAAAAAATACTCGCCAACAGACCGAATATCACGGCGAGAACTGCGAACCACTTAAAACTGGCGCCGTATTTTTGTTCCAGCAGCTCTAGCCGTTTGCTCGACATGTCAGGCCGAAAACTCGTCGCGGATTTTCTGGTTATGCTCTCCAAGGGAAGGAATGGAACCGTATTTCCCTGTTTCGCCGGTGAGATGGACAGGCGAGGCAATGAGGTTTACGGGGCCTGCACCACTTTCAACTACAGTCCGTTCAAGCTGCGGATGATCTGAGAGATCAGCAACGCTGTTCAATGCGCCAAAGGCGATGCGGCCTTTCTGCAGTCGCTCGATCACCTCTGTTCGTGGCAATTGCCCGAAAATCTTGTCGATCTCGGCATTGAGGGCAGGGCGATTGGCGACGCGCTGTTCATTGGTGGCAAAGCGGGGATCGTCGGCAAGGGTGGGGTTTTGCAGGCCATGCTCGCAAAGATTTTGCCATTCCGTCTGGTTCTGGATGGAAATGACGACCGGACCGCCTTCCGCTGTCTCATAGGCTTCATAGGGCGCGATGGACGGATGGGAGAGTCCGCCGCGTCCCGGCGCTTTACCGCCATATTCCTGATGCAGCAGCGGAACCGTCATCCAGTCGGCCATGCCGGCGAACAGGGTTGATTTGACGGCGCGGCCCCGGCCGGTCCGGTCACGTTCATAAAGGGCTTCCAGCACGCCGACAAGGCCATGCATTCCGGCCGCGATATCGCATACCGAAACGCCGACACGGCCGGGCCCTTCTGGAGAGCCGGTGACCATGGCCAGGCCAGTCTCGCTCTGGACCAGCATGTCATAGGCCTTCATCTTGGCATACGGCCCGTCTTCTCCATAACCAGAGATATCGACGGTGATCAGGCGTGGATTGCGCGCCTGCAGCGTCTCGCAGTCAAGCCCATAACGCCCGACAACGCCCGGTGCGAGGTTCTGGATAAAGACATCCGCCTTGTCGATCATGCTTTTCAGAAGCGCGAGATCCTCGTCCTTCTTGATGTCGATCTGAACCGATTCCTTGCCCCGGTTGAGCCAGACGAAATAGGCGCTTTCGCCATTCACGACCGTATCATAGTTGCGGGCGAAATCCCCCTCTGGCCGTTCGACCTTGATAACACGTGCGCCGGCATCGGCAAGGCGGCAGGAGAGATAAGGGGCGGCAACTGCCTGTTCGAGAGAGATGACGAGAATACCGTCGAGAGGGCCGGACATATTAATCTTCTTCTTAATCTTGATTTGCGACTTTCTTATCTATGCCCCGCCTTGGAGATTTAATCAATAGGGGCAGCACATACCTAACCCGTCCAAATGGCGAGGGTCCGGCTGATATGGGCGTAGGGTGCTCCGCTTTCCTCATGCCAGCGGTTGAAAGCCTCCTGTACTGCGGCGCGGTCCTTCTTGGACGTGAGCTTGCCACTGCCCACGCCGAGTTGATTGAGTGCCGACACCACATCCGGCGTCATGATAAAGCCGTCCTTGCCCATCATTCTTACGAAATAGGGGCCCGAATTGCCACCAAGTTGTTTGAAGCGGGACTTGATGTCTTCATAAAGCCCGGTGATATCATCCAGCGGCCAGTCGGCGAGATAGTTACCTATAGATCCATATTCCTTTTCAAGCGCGACAAGGGCGAGTGCATTGTGATGGGTTGCCCTGATTTTTCCGAGATGGCGAATAATCGCCGTGTTATCCATCAACGCGGCAATATCATCCTCGCTCATGAAGGCGACCTTTGCCGGCTCAAAGTCGTGAAAAGCCTTCTCAAACGCGGGCCATTTAGTCCGGACCATCGTTTGGTTCAGGCCGGAGGAGAAGATGCGAAAACTCATGGCCGAGAAATACACTGCGGAGGGCGTATTGCGAATGTCCGCGTCGGATTTAAGCTCGGGCATCCGCGCGGCAAGCGCCTTTACACCACCGGCATTTTCTTCCGCGGTTGCGCGGATTTCTTCATATGAGATCATGGCGTCAATCATCCAATCCGTATAATCCTGTCCTTAAGGCAGAATACCGTCAGATGTCCTTTGCCGCTATGCTATAAATCCGGAGCGGGAAACAGGCAGTTCACGGATGCGTTCTCCCGACGCGGCGAAAATGGCGTTGGTCAGCGCGGGGGCGATAGGCGGTGTGCCGGGCTCGCCAACACCACCGAGCATCCGGCCGCTCGGTGCAAGATGAACCTCAATTTCCGGGCAGTTGGCAAGGCGGATCATTTCATAACCGGGGAAGTTGCTGTTGAGGACGGCGCCATCCTCAATCTCAATCTCTCCGAAGAGTGCTGCTGTGAGCCCGAAAATTATGCCGCTTTCCATTTGCGCCTTCACCGTATCGGGATTGACGACCGTGCCGCAATCAATGACGCAATAGACCTTATCTATCGTGATCTCCCGGTTATCGTTCAAGGTAATCTCAACGACCTGCCCGACAATGGAGGAGAAGGATTCATGCAGGGCCACGCCGCGTGCCCGGCCCTGGCCGAGCGGTGCAGACCAGTTGCTTACCTTCGCAAGCTGTTTCAACACATTAGTGAAATCCTGATGGTTCTCGAGATGGGCGAGGCGAAAATCGATAGGATCCGATTGCGCGGCATAGGCCATTTCATCCATGAAGGATTCAGTAAAAAAACCGTTGAAGGAGTGGCCGACGCTGCGCCAGAAACCAACCTCAATCGGCAATTTCACGGGGACATGTTCAACGATACGGTTGGCAAATTCATACGGGATATCCGCGGCACCCTCGCTTGTGGTGTTATCGGGCATATCCATTGTCGCCCAGGGGAGCAACCGCGCGGTGAAGGAGCCAGAGGTTGACTGGCTAACGATCCGGTTGGCCCAACTCGTTATCCTGCCATCCGGCCCGATGGCGCCCTCAAAACGGCTGACCGCCGCGGGGCGGAAGATGTCATGCTGGATATCATTTTCACGGGTCCAGAGGAGCTTGACCGGCTGGTTTTTCATTTCCTTGGCAATAGACACCGCCATGACAACCAGATCAATCTCTGATCTCCGACCGAAGCCCCCTCCCAGAAATGGCGTGTGTACAATGACATTCTCTGCCGGAACGTCGGCGATTTTCTCGGCGAACCACTTAATCAGGGTCGGGGCCTGGTTCGGCATCCAGATTTCAACGCCGTTCTCCGTCACCTTGGCCGTGCAGTTCATTGGCTCCATGCAGGCATGAGCAAGGTAAGGGACTTTGTATATTGCCTGTACAGGGGATTGTGCTTCATCTAATTCCCTGCGTGCCTCACCCGTTTCGGCGTAAACGCGCGCATCCTCACTCTTGAGGTTCTCTTCCAGAATGGCTAAAATACTTGCCGAGGAATATTCTTTTGCCGGACCATCATGGAAAGTTGCGGGGAGGGCCTCGACAGCCGTCTTGGCACGCCAGAAGCTGTTGGCGATGACCGCAACGCCGTTTTCGAAGGGCACGACTTTAAGGACACCCGGCATATCCTTGACCGCCGCTGCGTCATGATTTGCGAGAGTGCCCCCGAGGACTGGCGAGAGTTTTACTGCGGCATGGACCATCCCCTCAAGCTCTATATCAACGCCAAATTCAGCGGTTCCGTCGACTTTGGACGGAATGTCAAGGCGAGGCTGGGGCGTGCCGATAAGGGTGAATTCACTGCTTTTTTTCAGGACAGGATCTCGGGGAGGGGCCTCGGATGCGGCGAGTGCGATAAACTCCCCGAAGCGACCATTTTTACCAGTTCCTGTGTGGCTGATGATGCCGCTGTTTACCTTACATTCCGCCATGGGAACGTCCCATGTTCTGGCGGCGGCGGAGATAAGCATGGCTTTTGCGGTCGCCCCGGCCTGGCGCATAGGCATCCAGGCGTCGCGGACGGAGGTGCTGCCGCCAGTGGCCTGAACACCAAGGAAGCGGCCGATCTTGGTCATTCCCCAGGCGCCGATTGTGTCTTCCCCGTCATGATACCCGTCGGAGAAGGGGAGACTATCCTTCAGCATCGTGATATTGGCATATATGTCGGCGACCGGGGCCTGCTCCACCGTGACCTCTTCGAAATTTGCGTCCATTTCCTCGGCAACCAGCATGGCGAGTGCGGTGTATACGCCCTGACCCATTTCTGATCGGGGAATGGCAACAGTAACCAAGCCGTATTTGTCTACCTTTACCCAGGCATTCAGCGCTATTTCACCATCATCTGTCGTCGCGGAAAGGGCTGTGTTATCTGCTTCTCCATTGCGAAGGAACCCATAACCAACCGCGAGGCCACCACCAACCAAGGCACCGGCAACGAGAAACTTACGTCGGGAGAGGTTAAATCTGTTCATGTCAGTTTTCCCTCTTTAGCGCCGCGGCCCGCTTGATGGCTCTTTTAATTCGTGGATAGGTGCCACAGCGGCAAATATTCGTGATGCTTGTCTCAATTTCCTCATCGTTCGGGTTCGGGTTTTCCGCAAGCAGGGCAGAGACGGCCATGATCATGCCTGACTGGCAATATCCGCATTGCGGGACCTGTTCCTGGATCCAGGCTTGTTGAACCGGGCTGAGCGACCCGCCGCCGATGCCTTCAATTGTCGTGATCTGGGTGCCTACAGCCTCGGACACCGGATAGCTGCAGGATCGCACTGCCTCGCCATCAAGATGGACAGTACAGGCGCCACATGCCGCAATACCACAGCCGAATTTAGTGCCTTTCAGGCCAACGGTGTCCCGCAAGACCCAAAGAAGAGGGGTATCCTCCTCCACATCCACATCAAAGGGTTTTCCGTTGATATCAAGTCGCAGCATTTTCCCGCTCGCAGTCTATCAAGAGTAAATTGTCCCAGTTTGTTATATAGGGTGGTTTTTGTCAGTTCGGTAACGATAATTACTTATGTCCCGGCCGAGGGATCAGAGAAGGGCGCTGCGTAATGGGCAGGGATCAGGAGAAGTTTTCCTCAATCGCCCTTAGGAAAGCCGGGCCGTATTTCTCCTGCTTGCTCCGGCCGACGCCTTGAAGCTCCCCAAATGCTGATAAAGATTGTGGTTTAAGCTGTGCCATCTCGATCAGGGTTTTGTCGTGAAAAATCACATAGGGAGGAACGTTTTGCTCCTTCGCCAGGTTGAGCCGAACGGATTTAAGGTAATTAAAGAGTACCTCTTCCTGCTCATTCCCGAAATTGCGCGACGGGCCGGAAGTCGACTTTTCCTTCCGATGCCGGACCGGATTTTTCTTCAATTCCAGCTTGGTCTCTCCTTTAAGGACAGACCGGCAGTTCTCGTTGAGGGAGAGGCTACCATAGCCTTCGGTATCGATATTGAGGAGGCCAAGGGCCAACAACTGCCGCAGAATGGATTGCCAGTCGGCGCGAGAAAAGCCTTTTCCCACAGTATAGGTGCTGAGGCGATCATGGCCGAACTTCTTGATTTTGTCGGTATCGGCACCGAGCAGGATATCAATGATATGGCCTGCGCCAAACATCTCGCCGCTACGGTAGATACAGGAAAGGGCCATCTGTGCCGCCTCGGTTGCATCGAAAAGCGCCGGTGGCTCAAGGCAGTTGTCGCAGTTACCGCAGGCTTCCTGTGGGGTTTCGCCAAAATACTCGAGAAGAAGGCGACGTCGGCAGAGAGCGCTTTCGCAAAATTGCAGTAGGGATTCCAGCTTCCCGCGGTCAAGTTTCTGTTGTTGCAGGGTCTTGTCCGGATTCTGCATCAGGGATTTCAGCTTGGCCACATCCTGAAGCCCATAGGCGAGCCAGGCGTTGGCGGGCAGGCCGTCGCGTCCGGCGCGGCCGGTTTCCTGATAGTAGCTTTCCATGTTTTTCGGAAGATCCAGATGAGCAACGAAGCGCACATCCGGCTTATCTATCCCCATGCCAAAGGCAATGGTGGCGACAATGATAACCGCATCGTCTTTCAGGAACCGCGCCTGTGTTTCTCGCCGAACCTCCGGATCGAGGCCGGCATGATAGGGAAGGGCGATACGGCCTGTCGCAGCAATCTTTTTGGCGACCTGTTCAACTTTCCGTCGCGACATACAATAGACGATGCCGGCATCTGCGCCATGTTCCGCACCGATAAAGGAGAGAAGCTGAGACACACCGTTTGTTTTGGCCGTGAGGCGGTAGCGGATGTTCGGTCGGTCAAATCCGGCGCGGAAGATCTTTCCATAAGACAGGCCCAGCCGCTCGATAATATCCTTTTCCGTTGGCGCATCAGCGGTCGCGGTAAGTGCGAGGCGGGGCACATTTGGAAATGTCTCGGCCAATATCTCAAGGCGCAGGTATTCCGGGCGGAAATCATGCCCCCATTGGGAAACACAATGCGCCTCATCAATGGCGAAAAGCGAAATGTCACACCGCTTCAGCATATCGATAAATCCGCCTGAGAAAAGCCTCTCCGGTGCGATATAGAGAAGCTTGAGTTCGCCGTTTAAAAGGGCGGTTCGGACGGTCGCCTGCTCTTCCATGGAATGGGAGGAATTCAACGCAGCGGCGGCAACGCCAAGCTGTTGCAGTGCCTCAACCTGGTTTTGCATCAAGGCGATCAGCGGTGAGATGACAATTGCGGTTCCGTCCATGCAAAGCGCAGGTATCTGATAGCAGAGGGATTTTCCACCTCCGGTCGGCATCAGAACAAGGGCGTCCCGCTTGGCAATGATATGGTCAATAATCTGGGATTGCTCCCCGCGAAAGGCGGGATAACCAAAAACAGTGGAAAGAATTTTTGACGGGTTACGCGACATACCCCTTTATACAGCGATCCGCCCCACGATCAATGATCGAATGTCAGGGCAGTACACCGTTAATCGCGTTCCTCTGGCGTGATCCAGCCGCACTGCTTGAGCTGTTCCTTTAACGCCTGGATTTCAAGCGCTGCCTCGGCCAGCAGATGTTTGAGGCGTCGGTTCTCTTCATCAACCTTTTTCAGGCGATTAATCTCCTCCACACCGGTTTGTTCGGCACGTTTTTTCCAGCGGTATATCGTCGCCTTGGAAATATTGTGTTGCTTTGCCGCGTCTTCGACCGTCTGGCCTTCAGAGAGGTCATGAAGGATCAATTTGATCTCCTGCTGAGAATAGTATTTGCGTTCCATGAGACTGAACGTCCTTACATTAATGTTTCTATCTTGCCATTATGCCTCGCTTTTTCTGGCTCGGTATCTCGCCTTCAACTTCCGGCATTCCTACAGCCTCTATCCGTCTCCTATTGCTGTTTGCCGAGTTCATTGACGACAGCCTGGAGAGCTGCGAGGTTTTCCGGGATCGCGCTACCCGCGATCAGCTCTTGCGATGCTTTGGCGGCCGCGGCCGGGTCCGAGTTCAGGAGCTGCTTGGACGCTGCGATGGTAATGGCGTTATGAATGGAATAGCTGTGCTGTTGCTGGGAAATGACATTCTGTAGCGCCAGCCCGATTGTATGGGCCATTTGCTGATACAGTATGCCCATGGCCTCTGCGGGAGCATCCCCGAGAACGCTTAAATTTGTTTGTGCGATAGATCCTGTGATCTGGCTGTTTACATATGACTCTGACGTCATTGCCGCTCTCCTGCTCGTCTACTGGAAATTCCGGATTTTACGGGGGTATCTGGGCCTTATGTTTTCGGCGGTGTTTGCAGCGGGGCGGAGGGCGCCTTGGGCGGCATCCTATCCGCATGATGGCTGTGCCCGGCGCCATAGCCAGGCTCCGTCGCCACTAGATGCAGGTTACTTGATAATAATCCAGTCGTGCTGCGTGCAGCCGAGACGGCGGAAAGGGCTAAGAGAGAATTCAGGTTTTGCGCCGTGGAGGCGAGGCTGAGGCTGTACATGTTCTGCTGGTTCGAGACGGCGTTCTGGATTGACATGCCGACGGCCTGGGCATTGGTCTGGTATAAGGTCCCCAAGGATTGTGCGGGGGCAAGACCAATATTCATTGTGTTTGACTGGGTGATAGCATCTGTAATCTGGCTGTTCACCGATTTGACATGTTCCGATTTTCTGTGCGCTGTCATGGGATGATCCTGTCGTCAAAGTTGTCGGTGGGCCGAATATTGCGCCGATCCGGAAGAAAACAGGCCGGCGGCGCAATATTCGAAAAACCCTTGAGAAGGGCTGGCTTCTCAAGCTGTCGGGATTAAGTGTTAAATCTCGGGGCGTTGGGATTATTATTCTTGAAACTGGACAAGGCCCCTTTCAGGGAGGCCATTGTTTCCGCCACCGGATTTCCGCTTAAAATTTCCTGGGTCGCTTTACTCTCGGCCGCAACGTCCAGGGTATAAAGCATGGTTACGGCACCGGTTACAACCGCGGAATCGATGGAATTCTTATGCTGCTGATTGGCTACCATGTTCTGCATGGACATACCCGTTGACTGGGCCATCATCTGATACAGCATGCCCATTGATTCTGCGGGTGCATCGCCCAGAACCTTTACGTTCGTTTGTGTGACAGCATCCGTAATCTGGCTGTTCATCCAAGTGTTGTCCGCCATTATCTATCTCCTTTAGGTTTTGAATTGTAAGAAACTTCAAATCAGAATGCGCTTGTGGCAGCCTGAAGTGAGGAGAGGGCCTCGGCGACCGGATTACCCCCGAGAATCTCGGATGTTGCTTTCGCATCTGCTGCGGTCGACATCGCGTACAGGACATTCGTACCCTGCGTCGTGATGGCAAGATCGACTGAGTTGGCGCCCTGCTGGTTCGAAATAGCATTCTGCATACTGGCGCCAACGACCTGGGCAAAGACCTGATAGGCATTCGCCATAGCGATCGCGGGCGCATCCCCCAATATGCTAACATTGGCTTGGGTAACGGAGTCGGTTATCTGGGCATTGACTGGTGTATCCCCTGGCATGGGTCATTCTCCTTTAAAAATCAGGTGTATAGTCCTGTTAAGTGGATTGTTAGGTTTCTGTTTTCTGTTCAGATTGCGCTTTCTTCAATTCAACAATGATAGCCTGAAGCGCCGAGACTATTTCTGCGTTAACGTTGCCAGACAGGATCTCCTGTGAGGCCTTAGCTTCAACGGAGGCGTCCATGCTAAAAAGCATTGCGATCCCCTGACTGACGATGGCGTTGTCGATGGTGTTCATGCTCTGCTGGTTCGCAACTGCGTTTTGCATGGAAACACCGACGGATTGCGCCATTAGCTGGTAAACTGTTCCCATCGACTGGGCGGGCGCACCGCCGATCACAGTCAGGTTGGATTGTGTGATGGCATCGGTAATCTGACTGTTGACGGGTATGTCGTTTGCCATTGATTAATCCTCTTTCGTTCCTGTCAGTGTCGAGTGAAAGGATGTTTCCTCTTTCATTGTGCTGAAGACGACGGCCTGTGAGAAAATGTGACGCGGGGATGAGATTTTCTTCTCCCATTTGCGAAATCTCTCAATTGTCGTGCGACAGGTTGAACCGCCGGACAATATGTCTAGAAAGCTTTTGAGGAACCTGATCTTTATATTCAGATAGTAATGAGAATCCCGGAATTTGGCGGGTTGCGAGGATAGTAACGACGTATTTCGATGAACACTATTTTCTACAATAGTCGCGAGAAAATGGTTCAACAGGATGAATGGCAAGAGCCTAAAGTATAGAAATATCGGAAATCTTATGATCGATGCCGAAAGGCAGCAGGCGTACTGGCAGGGCATACCTGTCAAGACAACTAACCCATAAAAACCAGCCGCCCGGTATGCCGGCAGGGCGTTCAATGCCCTGCCGGATAACGGTATTATCCGCCCATTTGTTTGACGATCTTCTCCATCGCAACTGCTGTTGCCGCGACCGCATCGGCGGTGATGCCGGCGATTTCCTGACTTGTTTGGGAGGCAAGCGCTGATCCCCCTGCACTGGTTACCGCATTCAGGCTGGTTACTGCCGCCTGGGTTTGGGCATTCAGGGCCTGGGTAATTGCGGCGGTTTGCGCGTTATAGGATTCACCGATAGTTGCTTTTTGTGCGGAAATAGAAACTGCTTCCGCATTTTTAAGGGCGGTGAGGGCAGCGGCGCCGGCGTTGGTGACGCTGTTCATCATGTTTGAATTTGCCGTCGCATTTTCAAGCGCGAGGCCAGAAGAATGGGCAGCGAATTGATAGAGAAGACCCATTGCAAATTGTGCGGAGTCCTCGATTTTTGCCGGTGTGGTGCCGGAATTTCCCCCGGGGGTAGTAGAAGCCATGATAGATATCCAGTATGTATAATTTTAAAAAATAATTTCAGGAAGAATGCGTACTTAAAGTTGTAAAAAATATAATTAGACGATTTATGTTGCTGTTGTATCCGTAGCGGCGGAGTCGTCAGACATTTCTGTCGTACCGGACGCGGGTGTTGTCGTATCATCCTTATTCTTTGTTTTAGATTGAGCAGGACTTTCGTCAGCAGGTGAGGTGGGTTCACCCGTCGGGTTGGTGGTGAGGATTAAAAGTTTTTGCAAATAATTCAGACGCTCATTGGGAGTCATTTTCTCAATCTGGTCCGCCATACCATTTCGAAGAAGACCGGTGGCCCCGGCAGCTGCGGCGGCAGCACCCAGAATATTCAGGTGCTGCTGGTTGCTCACAGCGTTATGCGCCATCATTCCGGTAGCATGAGACAAATTCAGGTACATTGCTGCCATTGATTTGGATGTAGAGCTTCCTATTAATATTTCATTAGTTGATAAGATCGAATTTAATATTTGATCATCTGTATTTGAATTTCCCATTATTATATTCCTGTCATAAAAAACCTAATATAATTAAGTAAATAAATATTAATAAATAAATTTCAAATTTAAATATTAATAATAATTCATATGTGTGAATTAAATAGTAAAAACTATTTAAAATTTACTTTACTTCATACACTCGTATATAATATATAAAAAATAAGAATTACACTTTAAAAGTGAAAAATCGCCCCCAAATGAAATGAGAGAAAGCGGGTGGCATAAAAAGAATGGTCACCCTTAGTTCAGTTTTGTTTTCCATTAATTCAAATCTTCTAGGGGGTCGCTGTGAATCCGCTCAGGCAAGAAACTATACCCAAAACCCAACTTTCCAACTCAGATTCCCCCACCAGGTCCAGCCTGTCTTTATCCGTTACAACGCTACAAACAGAAATTCCCGCGTTAGATCCCGCCATTGATGCTGGCTCCGAAAATCCTTTGGTTGATGAAAAAAATAGTGCCTGCCTTGAAGATTTCTGGTCCGCGTGGCACTCTCATAGGGAGTATTTAATAAGGCTTAGCATGATTTGGATGAATGTAAGCGCGGAGGATGCGGAAGATGCCTTTAGCGACGCTACAATCCGGGCCTATGAGAAGTATGCGGCCCATGCGTCCCAGATCAGCAATGAGAGAGCCTGGTTTGCCCGTTTACTTCATAACATCTGTATCGATAAACATCGTGCCAATAAACGTCTGCGAAATCTCTATGACAAGGTGAAGGAAGTTAATTCTGTTGATATGGCGGCATTTGATATTCGGTATCAGACACCGGAAGGCAACTTGTTGAATTCAGAACTTAGTCGGCGATTACGGGCAGCCATTGAAAATCTTCCCGATCGGTTAAAGGCGCCGGTTATTCTCCGCCTGGTTCAAGGGGAAGAGTATGACGATATTGCGCAAGCGCTTGGTATTACAAATGATAATGTCCGTAAAAGGGTACAGCAGGGCCGGAGCCTCCTGCGTGATAGTCTTAAAAGCCTCAAGGAGTAACTGATCCGGGGTTGGGGGAATAGAATATTTTTTATTCCCTATCGACAGGCACTGGGAAAATCGGGTAACGATATTGTTGAGTACTTTCGGCTGTACGCCGTTCTCAAGTAGCTGGGGAGCTATTTTCAATGACAGAAGGTATCGTTCTGCGTGACGACCGCGCGGACACTTCGCCCATTGTATCGGACGAGGTAAAATACACGACTTGCTATATGTGCGCCTGCCGTTGCGGGATAAAAGTGCATCTCAAAGACAACAAGATCCGCTATATTGAGGGGAACCCGGATCACCCGGTCAATAAAGGCGTTCTCTGCGCCAAGGGTTCTGCCGGGATCATGCAGCAGAATTCCCCGGCAAAACTTCAAAAGCCGCTCCTCCGTGTGGGCGAGCGGGGCGAGGGAAAATTCAAGGAAATCGAATGGGAAGAGGCGCTTGACCTTGCGGCGGGCTGGCTCAAGGATGTGCGCGCGGATGATCCATCGAAGCTCGCCTTCTTTACCGGCCGTGATCAGTCCCAGAGCTTTACCGGCTGGTGGGCAAAGCAGTATGGCACCCGTAATTTTGCCGCCCACGGCGGGTTCTGTTCCGTCAATATGGCAGCGGCAGGTCTTTACAGCATTGGCGGGTCTTTTTGGGAGTTTGGCGAGCCGGACTGGGACCTGACGAAATATTTCCTGATGTTCGGCGTGGCGGAGGATCATGACTCCAACCCCATCAAGATCGGTCTTGGTAAGCTGAAAACACGTGAGGATGCGAAATTCGTGTCCGTCAATCCGGTCCGGAGCGGTTATTCCGCCATCGCCGATGAATGGGTCGGCATCACACCCGGCACTGATGGCCTGTTCGTCATGGCGATTATTCATGAGCTGCTCCGTGCAGAGAAAATCGACTGGGAGTATCTGAAGCGCTATACAAATGCATCATGGCTGGTCATTCAGGCAGAGGGCGAGGCGGATAACGGTCTTTTTGCACGGGATGCGACCGGCACGGCCCTGATTGCGACCCCGTCGGGCAAGCTGCTTCCGAACAGTGACCGGAAAGCCGATCCGGCGCTCGTCGGGACCTATACGCTTCCCTCCGGACAGACGGCGGTTCCCGCGTTTCAGTTGATGGCGGCGCGGTATCTGGATGAGAAGTATTCTCCCGACGCTGTCGCGGAAAAAACAGGGATCAAGGCGGCGACCATCCGGCGGATTGCGGCAGAGATAGCCGAAGTCGCCTTCGAGCAGGAGATCGAGCTCGATATCCCCTGGACAGACTGGGCTGGCCGGCGCCAGGAGAAAATGATCGGACGCCCGGTCTCCATGCATGCGATGCGCGGGATATCGGCGCATTCCAACGGCTTTCACACCTGCCGCGCCATTCACCTATTACAGATGATCCTGGGTTCGATTGATGTGCCCGGCGGTTTCCGGCACAAGCCTCCGTATCCGAAACCCTGTCCGCCGGGCCCGACCCCCGCAGGAAAGGAAACCCAGGCGAATACGCCGCTTGACGGTATGCCGCTCGGTTTTCCGAAGGGCCCCGCGGATTTGCTGGTGGATGACGCGGGGAACCCCAAACGGATAGACAAAGCCTATAGCTGGGAATATCCGCTTTCGGCCCATGGCCTGATGCATAGTGTGATCCATAATGCCTGGGCGGGCGATCCGCAGGAAATCGATGTCCTGTTCATGTATATGGCCAATATGGGCTGGAACAGCTCGATGAATGTGCCGGACACGATCCGCTACCTTACGGATAAGAAGCCGGATGGCAGTTATAAAATTCCGAAAATCATTTATTCCGATGCCTATTCGTCTGAAACTGTGGCTTACGCCGACCTGGTGCTGCCGGATACGACCTATCTGGAACGCTGGGACTGTATTTCGCTGCTGGATCGGCCGATTTCCTCGGCCCATGGGGCGGCGGATGCCATTCGACAGCCTGTTGTGACCCTTGATCGTGATGTCCGGCCGTTTCAGGACGTCCTGCTGGAACTCGGCGTCATGCTGGAACTTCCCGGCATAGCAGCGGAAGACGGATCAGCGCTTTATCCCGGTGGCTATGCGGAATATATGGTCCGTCATGAACGCACGCCTGATACCGGACCACTGGGGGGCTGGCGCGGTGAAGACGGAACGGGGCAGGGACGCGGAGCGCCCAACATGAAGCAGCTGGACGCCTATATCGCTAATGGCTGTTTCTGGGAGAAGAAATTCACGCCAGAACAGTCCTATTACAAGTTCGCCAACAAATCCTATCTGGAGGAGGCCGTCCATATGGGCTGGCTTGCCATGCCGGGACAGGTGATGATGGAAATTTATTCTGAAACACTGCAGAAATTCCGTCTTGCGGCTCAAGGCTTTGGCGATCTGCAACCGCCCGATCATTTGCGCCCGCGTATTGATACCTTCTTCGATCCGATGCCGATCTGGTATTCCGCGCTTGAGGAAGAAGGTCTCCCGCAGGAGGAGTTCCCGCTTCATGCCGTAACTCAGCGGCCCATGCATATGTACCACAGCTGGGGCGGCCAGAATGCCTGGCTTCGTCAGATAACGGCGCGCAACCCATTGTTTATACATGCGGAGACCGCGAAGGCGAAAGGCATCGCGGATGGCGACTGGCTCTGGGTAACCTCGCCCCATGGCAGGGTGAAGGCGCAGGCAAAGCTGATGCAGGGGGTCAACCCGCATACAGTCTGGACCTGGAACGCGATTGGCAAGCGCAAAGGCGCCTGGAACTTGAAGGATGACGCGCCAGAGGCCACAAAGGGCTTTTTGCTGAACCATATTATTTCCCAACTGCTACCCGCGCGGGAGGATGGTTATCGTTACTCCAACTCCGATCCGGTGACGGGGCAGGCAGCCTGGTATGACCTGCGTGTAAAAGTCGAGAAATGCGCGGCGGATGAATATGGGGAAACAGAGCCGATGCTCGACCCGCAGGATCATTTCGGCCTTCCAGAACCGACAGAGCTATTACGATACGGTGCAGATCTCAAGGGCGAGGCGAGTGATCTAGAGCCCGTGCCTATGAAGGACTGGATCGGCAACCGAGAGGAAAATGCCGGGCAGAAAAGTGGTATCAAACCCGGACACGGCAATCAGCTTGCCGACGAAGCTGGGAAGGAAAAAGAATGACCTCACTTCCAATAAATCCGCCGAAAAAGAAACTCGGCCTTGTTATCGATCTTGATATCTGCGTCGGCTGTCATGCTTGCGCCGTGAACTGCAAGGAATGGAACTCCGGCGGGCATTCTGCCCCGATGACCGATACGGAACCTTATGGCGCGGACCCGACAGGGGTCTGGTTCAACCGTATCCATAGTTTTGAAGTGGAGAATGAGGAAACCGGCGGTCGGACGGTCCATTTCCCGAAAAGCTGCCTGCATTGCGACGATGCGCCCTGCGTCACCGTTTGCCCAACGGGTGCGTCCTACAAGCGCGAAGAGGACGGCATCGTGCTTGTCAATGCGGATCATTGCATCGGCTGCAAGCTCTGTTCCTGGGCCTGCCCCTATGGCGCGCGAGAGTATGACGAGGATGCGGGTGTGATGAAGAAATGCACCCTTTGTGTCGATAAAATCTATAATCCGAACCTGCCCGAGGAATCCCGCGTTCCAGCCTGTGTGTCGACCTGTCCCGCGGGTGCCCGCTCCTTCGGGGATTTGGGCGATCCTGAGTCGGATGTCAGCAAGCTGGTCGCCAAACGTGGCGGTTATGACCTGATGCCGGAGCAGGAATGTAAGCCCACCAATAAGTATCTGCCGCCGCGGCCCAAGAAGCTGGGCGAAGACAGACCGGTGCCTGAGCTTACACCGGTCGCCGACAGCTCCGCTGGCGTTATTGCCCGCTGGGTCGACAAGTTTCTTTCCGCGTAAACAGAGGCCACGATGCATCCGGCAAAATCAGTTATTTTCTTCACCACAGCATCCGGCGCGGGATATGGGCTTTTAGCCCTGCTGATCGCGGGCAATATTCTGGGGATAATGCCAGTGGACTTCTGGCTGGCATTCACCGGCTATGCGGTAAGCTATGTGCTGATCACCGGCGGGCTTCTCTCGTCCACCTTTCATTTGGGTCATCCAGAGAGGGCCTGGCGCGCCCTGACTCAATGGCGGTCTTCCTGGCTCAGCCGGGAAGGGGTGATGGCTATCCTGACCTTCATTCCCACGGGGCTCTATGCGCTTCATCAACTCTTTTTTGCCGACATCCTGCAAGGCTTGATGGGAATAGTCGGTGTTGTTGGCATAATTTCCTGTGTCATTACAGTTTATTGCACGGCGATGATCTATGCGAGCCTGAAGCCCATTCATGCCTGGTCGAACGGCTATGTTCCGGCGGGGTATCTTCTCCTCGCCCTGATGAGTGGACTAGTCCTTCTCAACGGCCTGCTGGCGGTATGGGGAGGGACGGTTGCGCTGTTGCAGTTGGTGACGCTGTTGATCCTCGGTCTGGGGGTTGCATGGAAGGTTGCCTACTGGCGGTTTCTGGATAGCAGCCAAAGTATTTCTACGCCCGAAAGTGCAACAGGGCTTGGGGAGTTTGGCTCGGTAAAACTGTTTGAGGCGCCGCATACCGAAGCGAACTATCTGATGAAGGAAATGGGCTTCAAGATTGCCCGGAAACATGCGGCCAAACTTCGGCTGATTACCGTTGTGGCGGCTTTTGCCCTGCCGTTCTTCCTGATCCTGATCAGCCTGATGATGGGGGGCGTCCTGTCCTTGATCGCGGTCATTTTGGCAGTTTTGGCCTCGGTCGTCGGGATTGTTGCGGAACGCTGGCTCTTTTTTGCGGAAGCCCGGCACACAGTCGGCCTCTATTACGGTGCGTCCCGCGCATAAAAAAAAGGCCGGATAAAACCGGCCTTTCCTTATTCTTATTGCCACTGACTATCAGCCAGCGCGTTTAAATTTCTGCTGGCGAGCATTTGTACGTTTATTCGCCGCATTTGCAGACGAATTTCCGGGTTTGCCAGACTTAAATCCCGGTTTGCCTTTATTCTTACTGACGGTATTCTTCGGGCGTTTGCGAAATGGTTTAACATCGCCCGTTGGTAGTTTGTCACGCCTGGCGCCCGCAGGAGGTCCATTTCGCCGCGAACGATGCTTCTTCTGTTCGGGTTTGGCCGTTGGTGCGGGGAAGGGATGATCTTCATCGATACGTACCTTTTGCTTGATGGTTTGTTCAATATTTCTCAGCAGGTTGCGCTCACGCGGCTCGCAGATTGAAATAGCGATACCGGTTGCCCCGGCGCGTCCTGTCCGGCCGACGCGATGGATATAGTTCTCGGCTTCCATCGGCAGGTCATAATTGATGACATGGGTAATGCCATTGATGTCAATCCCACGCGCGGCGACATCCGTAGCCACCAGGATTGAAAAGCGACCGTTCTTGAAAGAGCGAAGCGTACGTTCACGGGCGCGCTGATGGAGGTCGCCATGAATAGCCGCAGTTTTGATGCCCTCGACCTCTGCCTCGATTTCCTCGGCGAGCTTGTCTGCGGTTGCCTTGGTGCGAACGAAGACAATGGCCCGCTCCTTATCGCCCAGGCCAAGAAGGTGCATCAGCAGGTCTTTCTTGTCATGCCCGCGCACCATAAGGACCGAATGGTCGATGGTCTCGGCAACAGCGGTCTTGCGCTGTACCTCGACGAATTCGGGATCCGTCAGGAGTTTTTCAGAAAGGCGCTTGATGCCGGCACTCATGGTCGCCGAGAACATCACTGTCTGATGCTCTTCAGGTAACTTTTCCGCAATGAAATTGACGTCATCGATAAACCCCATGTCCATCATGCGGTCCGCTTCATCAAGGATAAGTGTCTCCACGTTATCCAACTGCACGGTGCCGCGTTTCATATGGTCCATCATGCGGCCCGGTGTCGCGATGAGGATATCAACACCGCGCGAAAGCTGCTGTAGCTGCGGGCCATAAGGCGCGCCGCCATAAACAACTGTGTGAAAGAGTTTCATGCCGCGCGTAAAGACGCGGATACAGAGCCCGATCTGGTGGGCAAGTTCCCGTGTTGGCGCAAGGATAACGGCTGTTGGCCGGTTCGGTTTCGGCTTGCGGCGCTCATGCTGAAGGCGCTGCAGAAGTGGGAGCACAAACGCGGCTGTCTTGCCACCGCCGGTTTCGGCAATGCCCATCAGGTCGCGCCCTTCCATGAGAGCCGGAATGCTCTGCATCTGGATTTGCGTTGGTGTGGTAAAACCCTGTTTGTCGATGGCACGCAAAAGCGGCCCAACCAGGTTGAGCTCGGTAAACTCGGTCATAGAATATAAGTCCTCAAAAAAACAAAATCGTCGTCGCCGCTTGGTGCAGGGCAACATAAAGGCCAAAAAAGGTGAGAACCGTGCCTCCTTGACCTACGTGCGTGTCCCCTGTAGGAGAGGCCCTCGCTGTCAGCAACGCATTTGCGCTGTGGAAATACTGTTCATATACCTGATGATTGGTTTCAACGGCATTTTCACCGTCAGCACCAGATGCCAATGTAAAAAAACATTGTGCGTTGCTCATATGCGCAGATTTGCCCTTAATGTCAAGAATATATAAGGGCTATAGTTAATTGCGCGGAAATCGAAAATGTCCTTGATTTCCAGCTTTTATTGACGTTAACAGTCACTTACTATGAACGCAGACTAAATGAAGAAATCGCCATGGCCTAAAGTCTTGGCGACAAAAGGGGTATTTATGGATTTACAAGAAATAACGGACGAACTTGTCCTTATAGTCACGCAATATGGACTCGACGTGATCGGCGCGTTGGTGATCTTGCTGATCGGCTATATCGTGTCGAAGCGGGTGCCGACTATGTTAACGAACATAATGAACAAGCGCGGCATCGATCCAACGGTGAGCGGTTTCCTGGGTAGCTTGACACGCTTTGTTATCCTTGCGATCACCCTGCTTCTGGTGCTGGCGCAGTTTGGGGTTCAGACGGCAAGCCTGATCGCGGTTCTGGGTGCGGCAGGCCTTGCCATCGGTCTTGCACTACAGGGCACGCTTAGCAATGTCGCGGGCGGCGTGATGTTGCTGATCTTCCGGCCAATGAAAGTGGGCCAGTATGTTGAAGTTGCCGGTCATGGCGGCACGGTCAAGTCCATCAGCCTGTTTACGACCGAATTGGCGACACCGGATAATGTACAGGTCATCATTCCCAATGGCTCGGTCTGGGGCAGTGCGATCCGGAATATCAGCTTTCATCCCACGCGGCGGATGGATCTGGTCATGGGTATTGCCTATGAGGATGATATCGACAAAGCGCGCGACATCATGCTCCGGTTGATCGAGGCAGACGAACGGTCTCATAAAGATCCTGCGCCTCTGGTCGAGATTGCGGAATTGGCCGACAGCTCGGTTAATTTTACCGTACGTGTCTGGTGCGATAGCGGAAATTATTTCCCGCTCAAATTCGCGTTAACCAAGGCGATCAAGCAGGCGTTTGACAAGGAAGGAATTTCTATTCCTTATCCACAACGCGATGTTCACCTGATCAAGCAGGACTGAACAGAGCTAGAGATAACTAAGCCGCTCCGAGACATCGGGGCGGCTTTTTTTATCCCTGGTAATGATCCATGCCATATTTCTTCCAGAAGAAGGCTCGGGCGTTGACAAGGAAGGCTGTACTCCAGCCGAACAGGATAATGCCACTCACGGCCTGAAGGGACGACGTCAGGTTCCATTTTTCGCTAAGCACAATGTCGCCATAGCCAAGTGTGGTATATGTGACAGTGGAGAAATAGATGGCCTCGCTCAACCCGTTGAGCTCGCCACTGAAAAAATAGAAGAATCCCCAGAGCCAAGCCTCAATGGTATGGGCCGCAAATAGGCCAATGACCACAACAATCATGATGACGATATGCCCATATACCGGCATACGCCGGTCCCATTTCGGGCCAATATTTTTCAGGCGACGGAGTAACAGCTCCAGACAGATCGCGTGATTGACCACACATAAGATTATGAGAGCCGTCCCGATAACAAGCTGGATGAACATATGGCTTTCTCCCGTAGCAGTTTATTGTTTGGAATTCATTTTTCCAATCTCGATATACTCATACATGTGTTCCGCCCGTCTTTCTGTCGTCGTGGGTCGAGAACGGCGCGTCACTCCTCCGGGAGGTTGCGAAGCTCCGCGATCACGCTTCTGGCGAACTCATTGATCCGGAGTTCCGGGAAATCTGCCATTGTATCTATCAGGGCAGTGACGTCCTTTTCCAGGATGCCGATGGTGTTGACGAGGGAATAGCCTTCCTTTGCCCAGCTGATTTTATCGAGATTATCCCCGAACCATGTTGCGCCGGAACTGCTACTGGCGACTTCCAGCAGGCGGTTCCGGGGAAAGTCGAGCGCATCGGCGGCTTTCAATATTTCCCGCACGGCAACAACGGAACTTGCCGCCAGCATGTTGTTGAGCACCTTGCACATCATTCCTTGTCCCAGGGTGCCGAGGTGGTTGATCTCGCTTCCCATGGCCTTGAAGGCGGGCATCAACCGTGCAATGACATCCTTGTCGCCGCCCAGCATAAAAGTCAGGGTGCCATCGATGGCGCTAAAGGGCGCACCGGACATCGGCGCATCTATCAGCGTTGTTTCCTGCGGGAGGGACTTGCGAAGGCGGAAGACCATCTTCGGTGACAGGGTCGAGCTGACAACGAATATTTCGGGATATGCGGCGCCTGTAAAGAGGCCTTTATTCCCAAAACAGAGTTCCTTTGTCTGGGTCCAGTCACGAACAACCGAGAAGATGATCGGGCAGGTCGCGGCGAGTGTAGATGCATCCTCCAGCATGTGATCGGAAAAATCTCCAAATGCTGACTTGGGTCGGACATCATAGCCAAAAACATCATAGCCCGATTTATGCAGGTTTTTGGCCATCGGCAGGCCCATTATACCGCAGCCCGCCACGCCGATTGTGGGTAGTGTCGCCATTGCATGCCCCCAACAGTTTTCAAAATTATACCCCCATCCGAAAGGAACGTCACCACATTCTAATATATAAGCTTGTGAATAAACCCCCATATTGGACCCTTTGAATCATGCTAATTGGCCCTTTTTTTCAAACCAGTTCCAGATCATGATACATGTACCAAATACCGTGATTTTTGCGATGAGGATGAAACCATGTCTGTTGAACTCGCCAGTGTATGCCCGCTTGACTGTCCTGATACCTGTAGCTTCACCGTGTCGGTAGAGGAGGGCAAGGTCGCGAAGGTGCGTGGCTCCAAGGCCAATCCGCTGACCAATGGCGTCGTCTGCAACAAGGTCGCGCGCTACTATCCGGAATTTGTCCATGGCAAGAACCGGCTGACCTACCCGATGAAGCGTGTCGGCCCTAAAGGCGGGGAGGACTTTGAGAGGATTTCGTGGGAAGAGGCGTTCGACACGATTTATGAACGCTTTACCGCTATTATTCAGGAGCATGGGCCACAGGCGATTGTTCCCTATAACTATGCCGGGCCACATGGCTTGCTGGCGATGGGGTCCATGGATTTGCGCTTTTTCTATCGTCTGGGGGCGTCAATCCTGTTCCGGCGCGCCATGTGCGGCGGCGTCAAGTCGGAGGCGTTCAAGGGCACCTTTGGCCTTGCCGGGGCCATGCAGCCCGAGCAATGCGCAAAATCGAAGCTGATTGTCGTATGGGGAAACAACGTAACCTACTGCAACCTGCATCTGGCACCGATTATCAAGAAGGCAAAGGCAGAGGGCGCGAAGCTTGTCGTGATCGATCCAAAACGGATTAAGATCGCGGAGCAGGCGGATATGTATCTTCCAGTTCGGCCGGGCATGGACCTGATCCTCGCCTGGGCTATCGCGGTGGAACTTGAACGCATTGGCGGATTTGACCAGGCCTTTATCGACCAGCATGTCGAGGGTGCAGAGGAGTTTATGACCGAGGCCCTCAAATACAGCATTGAGCAATCGGCGGAACTTTGCGGGGTGTCTGAAGAGGATATCCGCGCCTTTGCCAAGCTTTATAAGGAGACGGCCCCCGCCGCGATCTCCGTCGGCAACGGGATCGAGCGGAACCGCAATGGCGGCAACGGTATCCGAGCAATTTTCGCGCTACCGGCGCTTGCCGGGAAATTTGGCGTGGCCGGTGGCGGTATCGTTGGTGGGGCAGGCAACCTGTTCCCGAAAACAATCGACAAGCTGCAGCGGCCGGACCTGATCCCGGAGGGGACCCGCACCCTCAATATCATCGATATCGGGCGACATCTGGCAGAGGATGATCTCGATATCCCGCTGAAGGGCGTGTTTATCTACAACCACAATCCGGTGGTCGTCTCTCCGGACCAGAATCTCACGAAGAAGGGCCTCTCGCGGGAGGATGTTTTCACGGTTGGCTGCGATGTCGCCATGACCGACAGCATGAAATATTGCGATATCATCCTGCCGGCCGCGACCCATTTCGAGCATGATGATATCTTCTGCGCCTATGGCCAGCCTTATCTGCAACGGGCGGAACCGGTGATTGCTCCGGTCGGGGAATCGCTCCCCAATACGGAGATTTTCCGCCGTCTAGCCGCCCGCTTCGGCTTTAACGAGGAGATATTCAAGGCGACGGACAAGGAACTCATTGACGATGCCATTGACAACAATGATCCGCGCCTCAAAGGCTATCGCCCAAGCGAAATTCCGGTTGGGACCGCCCTCTCCATGGAGCGGAACGGGGAAGACACGATCCTGTTCAAGAACGCCCTGCCGGCAACGCCCAGCGGCAGGATTGAGCTGAAATCAGGTTATCTCCGCGACACCTTCGGGGAGGAGATTCCGACCTATCACCCGGTGGAGGATAGTTTTCCGCTCTCTCTCGTCACGCCATCATCTAATAAGATGATTACCTCGACCTTTGGCGGTGTGAAGGCAAATGACGATGTGCCGGAATTGGAAATACATCCGGAGGATGCCGCGGCACGCGGGCTTAAAGATGGCATGCAGGTCAAAGTCTATAACAGGTTAGGCGAAGTTTACCTGCCACTAAAAATCAGTGATAATGTCCGCCCCGGTGTGCTCTATTCTCCTAAAGGATCCTGGTTCAAGACAACGACGAATAACCAGACGGTTTCGGCGCTTGCCCCGACATTCAAGGCGGACCTCTCCGAAGGTGCCTGCTTTAATGACTGCCGGGTCGAGGTTGTGGCCGCTTGACTTCATTGGGAGGAAACATGAGTGACAAGAGTGAAAAGAACCTTCGGGCAAAAGGAGGCTGCCTTTGCGGCGGGATTCGTTTCGAGATTTACCAGTCGTTACGGCCTGTCGACGTGTGTCATTGCAAGCAATGTCGTCAGACGGCGGGTTACCTTAATGGCTTTACCGTCTGTCTGCCGGAGAATCTCGTTTTCACCCGCGATGAAACGCTGACTTGGTATGAGAGCTCGGAGGAAGCGAAGCGCGGATTTTGTAATAAATGTGGCTCCAGTATTTTCTGGACCTATAAATCCGGTGGAAACATGGGTATTTCCCCAGCTTCTCTGGATGAGCCAACCGGTCTCAAGACGGCGATGCATGTTTTTACGGAGTTCGCGGGCGATTATTATGAGATTACCGATGACCTGCCCCGGCGTTCCGGGGCGCGCCTTCCTGAGGATGCAGTAGAGCCGGGTTGAAATATCTCTGGTCATTTGGCCCCGTTTTCCGTTAAGAAACAGACAGTTCAACGGATGGGGGATAAATGGTTCAGGACACTCAAATTTTTCTGACGGAGCTATTCGAGGTGGCTGTTGCCGCCGCGGATCCGCGCGAGACCCTTGTCCGGCATCTGCCTCCCGTGCCGAAGGGCCGCGCGGTCGTTATCGGGGCGGGCAAGGCCGCGGCCTCCATGGCGAAAGCGGTGGAAGACAATTGGCCGGGCCCGCTTGAGGGCCTCGTCATCACCCGCTATGAGCATGGCCTGCCGCTTGAAAGAATAAAGGTGGTGGAGGCGGGGCATCCGGTCCCCGATGCGGAAGGGGCGCGGGCCGCCGATGATATCCTCGGCCTGCTTGAGGGTTTGACAGAAGATGATCTCGTGCTCTGCCTTATTTCCGGTGGCGGCTCGTCACTTCTCGCAAAACCCGGTGAGGGCATCACGCTGGAGGAAAAGAAAGCCGTCACCAAGGCGCTTCTGGCTTCCGGTGCGAATATTACCGAGATGAACACCCTGCGCAAGCATCTCTCCGCCATCAAGGGCGGTCGGCTGGCCGTTGCGGCCTATCCGGCCAAGGTCGTTACCCTGATGATTTCCGATGTACCGGGCGATGATCCGGCGGTGATTGCCTCGGGCCCGACAGTGCCGGACATGACAACATCGGCAGATGCGCGCGCTGTCCTTGAAAAATACGGGATCGATATTCCGTCGTCCATAGACACCTTTCTCAACAGCTCTGCCTCAGAAACGCCGGAACCGGATCATCCGGCATTTGCAAAGGCGCAATCGATCATGATTGCCACGCCGCAGGAGTCGTTGCAGGCCGCCGCCGCCCTTGCTGCGTCAAAAGGCATCACGCCGGTCATCCTCGGCGACAGTATCGAGGGGGAGGCGCGGGATGTTGCCGCCGTTATGGCCGCCATTGCCCGGCAGGTCAAATTTCATGACCAGCCAGCCGCCAAACCCTGTGTGCTGATTTCGGGTGGGGAGACCACGGTTACGGTCAAAAGTGAAGAGGGTGCGACAGGGCGGGGCGGGCGAAACGCGGAGTTCCTGCTTGCTCTCGCAGATCATCTCGACGGGCTGGCAGGGGTTTATGCTCTGGCCTGTGATACGGACGGCATCGACGGAACCGAGGATAATGCCGGGGCGATTATCACGCCGGATACTCTGGAACGAGCAAGTAAAGCAGGACTAAGCGCGAAGGAATACCTCGCCCGGCATGACAGCTACAGCCTGTTTGACGGGCTGGGTGACCTCATCAAGACGGGGCCGACAAGGACTAATGTGAATGACTTCCGGGCGATCCTGGTCTTGTAGCTAAATCTGCTTGCCCATCAGCACGACGAGGAGCGCACGGGCTTCCTCTGCGCCGGTGTTGGCAATCTCATGCGGTTGATCGGCGGCATAACGTGCTGTCTCGCCGGCATAGACCCGTTCCGTCTCAATACCCGCCTTAACAGTAAGTTCTCCGCTGAAGACCGTCAGATGCTCTGTTGTCCGGGCGGTGTGGGGATTTGACGTCATTTTGCCGCCCGGCTTGATCGCCACTTCATACCATTCCATATCGTTAACAAGGCTGGCTGGTCCGAGAACCTTCAGGCTGTAATGACCCTTCGCGTCATTGAGGACGGGGATCGAGGCACCATTTACGACGGTCAGGCTATGGGTCGGGTCATCGCCGCGCACAATATCGTCAATGGTTACGCCCAGTGCCTCGGCGAGCCGCCAGACAGTTGCAAGGGTGGGGTTGGTCTCGTTACGCTCGATCTGAGACAGCATGGACTTCGACACACCGCAGACTGCCGCGAGCTGGTCGAGAGTGAGATGTTTCTCTTTGCGCAGGCGGTTAACAGTGGCACCGACGGCAGGAGGATTATTTAATGGTTCTGACATTTTTCCAATTGACAGGATTTAAATCCGATATATTTTACTAAATACAGTATAACGGATTTTTATCCAATTGCTAGAAAAATAGGTGTCCCATGTTCACAATAGCCAAAACCGAAGCCGCCCGCGGAATCTGGTCCGCGTTTAAGGAGCCCCTGACTGCACCGGCGCGCGGTATGGTCATGGTGGACGTGATTGCCGCAGGAATCTGTGGCACCGACTATCATATCTATAGCTGGGATAGCTGGTCGGCCGGGCGGATCAAGACGCCGATGACCATCGGTCATGAATTCGTCGGGCGGATCAGCGCAATTGGCGAGGGCGTCACGGGTTACGAGATTGGTGACCGGGTATCCGCCGAATGCCATATTTCCTGCGGGGAATGTCATTACTGCCGCACGGGCAATGCCCATATCTGCGAGAAAACGAGCATTCTTGGTGTGGATCGCCCCGGTGCCTTCGCGGAGCAAGTGGAAGTGCCGGCAAGTAATCTCTGGCGCGTGCCGGAGGCCATTCCTGATAAACACGCGGCTGTTTTTGATCCGGTGGGGAACGCCATGCATATGGTCTCGACCGCCAAGGTAACGGCGAAAAATGTCCTTGTCGTCGGAGGGGGCGCTATTGGCCTGTTTGCGGCGGCGATTGCCAAGGCCCATGGTGCGCGCACCGTTGCTTTGCAGGAACCGAACCAGGCCCGCGCGGCCATTGCCAGAAGCCTCGATCTTGATCTTGTCGTCAACCCGCGCGATCCAGATTGCGCTGCGCAAATTCTCAACCTCACCGACGGTCACGGGCCGGAAGTGGTTCTCGAGGTGAGCGGAAATGCGGTCGCCCTGAATGCCGCACTTGATATTGCCGCACCGGGCGCGACATTTGCGCTTCTGGGTATCCCGAGTGGGCCGGTTGAGCTTGACCTCGGCGCGAAGGTGGTGATGAAGGGGGTCAGCCTGCTCGGCATCACCGGACGCCGGATGTATGAAACCTGGTATCAGGTCGAGGCATTCATGCTTAAAAATCCTGACCTGATGGAGAAGGTAATCACCCATGTGCTGCCGGCGACGGATTTTCAGCACGGGTTTGAGTTGATGGACGAAGGCGCCTGCGGCAAGATCGTCCTGGATTTCCAGCAGATTGACCAGAGGTTGCCGATATGAGCAATGCATTACTATTACGGTTGACGGAAGACCTGTTCGCCGCCGACAAGGCCGGAACCTACAAGCGCCTGAAAACCATTGAAGGCCCGATCGGCGACCGGATCCAGCTCGCGGGGAAGGGGGAGGTGACACTTCTTTCCTCCAACGATTATCTCGGGTTTGCGAACCATCCAGAGATAGTCGAGGCGGCGCGCGCGGCCCTCCTCAAATATGGGGCGAGCACGGCGTCCGTTCGTTTTATTTGCGGCACGCAGGATGTTCATGAGGCCTTGGAGGCCGATCTGGCGCGTTTTCACGGGACCGAGGCGGCGCTGACCTATTCTTCCTGTTGGGCGGCGAATACGGGGCTGTTTAATGCCATTTGCGGGGCGGGCGATGTTGTCCTCTCCGATGAGCTTAATCACGCGAGCCTGATTGACGGTATTCGTGCGACCGCAAAGGATGTCGTACGTGGTGTCTATAAGCATAGTGATATGGCCGACCTGGAAGCGAAGCTTAAACAACATGCCGACGCGCCCTCGCGGATGATTGTCACCGATGGGGTTTTCTCGATGGAGGGGGATATCGCCCCGCTCGATCAGATCGTCGCCTTGGCCGAAAAATACGATGCGCTGATTGTGCTGGATGACTCCCATGGTCTCGGCGTCATGGGCAAGACGGGTCATGGCACGGCGGAACATTTTGGGGTGATGGATAAGATCGATATCTTTACCGGAACCCTCGGCAAGGCGCTCGGCGCAGGCACCGGGGGGTTCGTCGCGGGTCCAAAGGCGGTCACTGAGACATTGATCCAGAAATCCCGCCCGCATCTCTTTTCGAACGCACTGCCCGCAAGCGTCGCCGCGGCGGGGAGCAAGTCGCTGGAGCTTTTGGAGGCTCATCCCGAGCGGGTGCAGTCCTTGCAGGAAAAGGCGGCAAAATTCCGGGTACTGCTGAAAGAGCTGGACCTCGATCCGCTGGAAGGCGACAGTGCGGTTGTGCCCGTTATCGTCGGTGAGACGGCCACGGCCATCCGCCTCGCGGGTGAGCTTTTGGATAAGGGCATCTTTGTCACCGGGTTTGGCTTTCCAGTGGTGCCGGAGGGGGAGGCGCGACTGCGCTTTCAGGTCTCCTACGCCCATACAGAAGCGGAGCTGGAGGAGGCCGGGCGTGCGCTCGCCACCCTACTGTTGGCTTCTGCCAAATAATTCCAATGGCGAGGTTGTCTTAGTCAGTGTCGCCCTTTAAACAGGGAAGCGGATTGGAGCCCCTTATACTCGGCTCCTTGAAACGTTAGGGGACTGATACAGGCTGATGACGGAACAACAGGCATTTGATTATGTGATTATCGGCGCAGGCTCCGCCGGGTCGGTGCTCGCCAATCGCCTCAGTGAAAACCCCGAAATCTCCGTCCTTCTGCTGGAAGCGGGCGGCGCCGGCCCCTGGTGGGACTGGCGCATTCATATGCCTTCGGCCCTCAGCTATCCGATGCATTCCCCCTCGCTCGCCTGGCAATATTACACCGAACCGCAGGAACATCTGAATGGGCGGAAAATCTACTGGCCGCGGGGCAAGGTGCTTGGCGGTTCCTCGGCCATCAACGGCATGTGCTATGTGCGCGGTAACGCGCTCGACTATGACGGCTGGGCCGCTGACCCGGGTCTCAAGGAATGGTCCTATGCCTATTGCCTGCCGTATTTCAGGAAAGCCGAGACCTATGACCGGGGAGAGGATCAGTACCGCGGTGGCAACGGGCCGCTTCATGTTTCCGTCGGGCCGTGCGAAAATCCCCTATACCACGCCTGGTTAGAAGCCGGGCAGCAGGCGGGCTATCCCTTCACCGATGATATGAACGGCTTTCAGCAGGAAGGCGTCGGCCGCATGGACATGACCGTGCATCAGGGCACGCGATGGAGCACCGCGCTTGCCTATCTCCAGCCAGCAATGGACCGGCAAAACCTGACGATCCTGACCGGCGCCAATACCCGCCGCATCCTGTTCGAGAAAACCTGTGCGACCGGCGTTGAATATCAGCGCGGTGGAATCCTGCATCAGGTGACGGCGGTGCGGGAAGTGATCTCGGCGACGGGGTCCATCAATTCACCGCACCTGCTGATGATTTCCGGCATTGGCCCGGCGGATGACCTTAAAAAACACGACCTGCCGATCGTTGCAGACCTTCCTGGTGTCGGGCAGAATTTGCAGGATCATCTGGAGCTTTATGTGCAGCAGGAATGCACGCAACCGATCACCCTCTACAAGGTGATGTCGCCGATTGCGAAACTGAAGGTCGGGCTGGAATGGATGTTGCTTAAAAAGGGCCTTGGCGCGACCAACCATTTTGAGGCGGGCGGCTTTATCCGAAGCGAGGCAGGGGTCGAGCACCCGAACCTGCAATATCACTTCCTGCCCATGGCTGTGCGCTATGATGGCGGCAACCCGACCGATCGGCACGGCTATCAGGCGCATGTCGGACCCATGCGCTCGACCAGCCGGGGATATATGTCACTCAGGAGTGGGAATATCGATGATGCGCCGATCCTTCAGCCAAATTACTGCGAAACGGAACAGGATCGCCGGGAACTACGCGATGGCGTCAAGCTGACGCGAGAGATTTTCGCGCAGGCCGGCTTCGATCCCTATCGCGGCAAGGAGCTTGCGCCGGGGCCAGAGGTCAAGACGGACGACGAAATCGACGCCTTTGTGCGCGAGACGGTGGAAACTGCCTATCACCCGAGCTGCACCTGCAAGATGGGGAGTGATGACATGGCCGTTGTCGATGGGGAGGGCAAAGTTCATGGCATTGATAATTTACGGGTTGTGGACAGTTCCATCATGCCGCAGATCACCAGCGGAAACCTGAACGCGCCAACCATCATGATCGCGGAGAAAATTGCCGACCGGATCAAGGCCGTAAAACCCCTGCCACCGAGTGATGCACCCGTCTATCATGCCGCAGACTGGCAGAGCAACCAACGCTGAGACATTGAACAGAAATCTTACTTAAGGAAGATTGATGAGCAGACCGAAAAAACTACCGCTTTATATTGACGGAAGACCACAGAAGGCAATTTCCGGCAAGAGTTTTGGCAATTTTAATCCAGCGACGGGCGCAAAGCTTTCGGAAGTCGAGCAGGCAGGCCGTCGCGATGTCGAGAAGGCCGTGCAGGCCGCGCGAAAAGGGTTCCAGGAATGGTCCGCCCTGCCCGGAATCGAGCGGGGGCGTGTCCTAAAGAAAGCCGCGAGTATCCTCCGCGAACGGCGCATGGAACTGGCCGAGATTGAGGTTAGGGATGCCGGTAAGCCAATTGCGGAAACGCCAGAGGCGGATATTGATAGCGGCGCGGATGCCTTTGAATTCTTTGGCGGGATCGCTGCCGATATTAAGGGATCGCATCATGATCTGGGATCAGACGCCTTTGCTTACACGCGCCGTGAGCCGCTCGGTATCTGTGCCGGGATTGGCGCGTGGAACTACCCGATGCAGATTGCCTGCTGGAAGACAGCGCCCGCGCTTGCCGCCGGAAATGCGATGATCTTCAAGCCATCCGAGCAGACACCGACCAATGCGGTCAAGCTCGCCGAAATCCTGACCGAGGCAGGGCTGCCAAAAGGTGTTTTCAATGTCCTGCACGGCAGGGGAGAGACCGGGCAATTTATTGCGACCCATCCGGATATCGACAAAATCTCTTTTACCGGTTCGGTGCCGACGGGTCGCAAGGTGCTGGCCGATGCGGCGGCGTCGGTCAAGCATGTCACCATGGAACTCGGCGGGAAGTCGCCGCTGATCGTGTTTGAGGATAGCCAGATCCATAATGCCGTCTCGGCCGCGATGAACGCGAATTTCTATACGCAGGGTGAAATCTGCTCCAACGGGACGCGGGTCTATGTGCATGAGGATATTCATGACGCCTTTGTCGCGATCCTGAAGAGTCGAGCCGAGGCGATGGTCATCGGCGATCCGATGGATCAGGGCACCCATGTTGGTCCACTGATCAATGCGGATCATTTCGAGAAAGTGATGGAATATGTCCGCCTCGGGATTGAGGAGGGAGCACATCTGGTCAGCGGCGGTGAGAAGATCGCTGTCGAGGGATGTGAGAAAGGGAGCTTCATGTCACCCGCCATCTTTACCGCCTGTCAGGATGATATGCGCATCTGCCGGGAGGAGATTTTTGGCCCTGTCATGTCGATCATGAGCTTTCGCGATGAAGAGGAAGTGGTCAACCGCGCCAATGATACGGAATTCGGCCTCGCCGCCGGGGTTTTTACGCAAAATCTCGCTCGCGCACATCGGGTGGTGGGGAAGCTGCGCGCCGGTACCTGCTGGATCAATAATTATAACCTGACGCCCGTCGGCGTTCCCTTTGGCGGCTATAAACAATCGGGCATTGGACGGGAGAATGCGGCTGTCGCGCTTGATCATTTCACACAGCTTAAATCCGTCTATGTGGAGCTTGGCGACGTCGAATGCGGGTATTGACATAGCTGCCATACCATTTCAACTCATTGACAGCATTCCATTTTCGCGCAAAATTCGGGGCCCCTTACTTTAGTTGAGTATCCTCCCATGGAAGCCTGGATCCCCATTACCATTTTTGCGGCCTTCTTTCAGAATGTCCGGACCGCGTTGCAAAAATCCCTGAAAGGGCGTCTCAGTACGGGTGGGGCGACCTATGTGCGCTTTCTTTACGGGGCCCCATTTGCGCTTCTCTATATTCTGGCCATTGACCATTTCACAGAATTGCCCGTTCCGACACCGAATGGGGAATTCGCGTTATTTATTAGCATAGGGGGGCTTACGCAGATCCTTGCAACCGGATTGCTGGTCGCGCTCTTTAGCCTGAAAAACTTCGCCGTCGGTACGACATACTCTAAAACAGAAACCGTACAGGCCGCGATTTTCGGGATTGTGATCCTCGGCGAGCATGTGGGAATGGGCGCGAGCCTTGCCATTGCCGTCAGCTTTATCGGCATTCTGCTGATCTCCATGTCCTCTAGCGCCTTTACCTTCCACGATTTTTTCTCTGGATGGACGAGCAAGGCAGCCGGATTTGGGTTACTCTCCGGTGCATTTTTCGGCATTTCTGCTGTTTGCTATCGTGCAGCGGCGCTATCGCTCGGCGGGGAGGGAGCGATGATGCCGGCTGCTTTTACACTGGTCTGTGTGCTCTTTTTCCAGACCCTTGTGATGACAGTCTATCTGCCAATCCGGGAACCGGGACAACTGATGACAGTTGTCCGGAACTGGCGGGTGGCAATTTGGGTTGGCCTTACCGGTATGCTGGGCTCGGTAGGTTGGTTCACGGCCATGACCCTGCAAAATGCCGCTTATGTCCGCGCTCTAGGCCAGGTCGAACTGGTTTTTACCTTTATCGCGTCCTATTTCTTTTTCAAGGAAAGAACCAACCGGATTGAGGCTGCAGGTATTTTATTGATCGTTTTCGGTATCCTGCTTTTGTTGTTAGACTGACCGTCATAAAAGCTTCACTTTTTTGTCAAATATGCCTGTTTACGCCTTTCGTTCTACAATTTCATCGGTTAAGCTGCCAAAATATGTTGAAATCAAACAATTGAGAGGTGGCCATTGGGAACGACTTATTCTGCCCGTGAAATGATTGAAAAACTCGTTTCTTTCGACACGGTGTCACGCAATTCCAATCTGAACCTGATTGATTTCGTTTCCGACTACCTGGAGGGTCACGGCATAACAGCCACCCGGGTTTTCAATGAAGATAAAAGCAAGGCTAATCTCTACGCGACTGTTGGCCCCGTAAAAGAAGGCGGCGTTGTCCTTTCCGGTCATACGGATGTGGTTCCGGTGGAAGGACAGCCTTGGGATACTGATCCTTTCACCGTTGTCGAGAAAGACGGCCGGCTTTATGGGCGCGGCACGTCAGACATGAAAAGCTTTTCCGCAATTGCGTTGTCGAAGGTGCCGGAGATGCTTGAGAAGGGTTTGTCCGTCCCGATCCATTTCGCGCTCTCCTATGATGAGGAAATCGGCTGCGTCGGTGCGCCGGACATGATTGACGAGATTGCCGCCAACCTGCCGGCGCCGCGTGCGGTTATCGTTGGAGAGCCGACGATGATGGACATTGTCTCGGCGCATAAGGGCATTCTCACACTGAAAACGACGGTAACAGGGCGGGAAGCGCATTCTAGTCTTGTTGAAGATGGCGTCAGCGCCGTGATGGTCGGGGCTGACCTGATCCACTTTATTTCCGGAATGATGGCGGAGAACAAGGCTCGCAGTTCTGCCGACAGTCCTTTTTCACCGCCCTACAGCACATTGACCTGCGGTGTGGTTCATGGCGGGACCGCGGGTAATATTATCGCCCGCGAATGCAGCTTCCTTTGGGATATTCGGTATATTCCAGAGGATGACCCGATGAATTCTGTGAACCGTTTTAACGCTTATTGTGAGACGGAAGTCCTGCCCGAATTGCGCAAGATAGCGCCGGAGTCCAGCATCGTCACCGAGATATCATCGACTGTTCCGGCACTCAGGCCTGAGGATAATGGTGAGGCGGAAATGCTGTGCCGGGCCATCACCGGCAAGAATACGGCAAATGCCGTTTCTTATGCCGCCGAAGCGGGGCAGTTCCAGCAGGCAGGTTTTTCAACCGTTATTTGTGGTCCCGGCTCTATTGGTGTCGCGCACCAACCCAATGAATATATCGATATCAGTCAGGTCAAGGCTGCAGAGGATTTCATATCGAAACTCATTGATCGGCTTGTTATATGACGAATTTCAAATGCAATGGACAGGGGTTGCGCTATTCGCTAATCTCAGTGTCAGCATCCGTGGCGAAAAGGATCGCATACACGGTGAAAACGCTCTGTATGAGCGGCTATTAAAGACTAGGTAGCAAAATTAGGGAGTTATCATGAAACTAAGGACAGGACTATTTGCTGCAGTTGCGGCTGTCGCCCTCGCGGCGACGTCACCGGTGCAGGCAAAAACCTTTAAATTTGCGTTTCAGGGAGATTTAAGCTCTCTTGATCCGCATTCACTGAATGAATCCTTCTTGCTGGGCACGCTCGGCAATGTTTATGAAGGACTCGCGCTTTATGATCCAAATATGCAAATCGTTCCGGGTCTTGCTGAATCCTGGAAGATTCTGACCCCGACGACTTGGGAATTCAAGTTGCGCAAGGGCGTTAAATTCCATGGAGGACAGGATTTCACAGCGGATGACGTGATTTTCTCCTGGGAGCGGGCCGGTCGCGATGGGTCGGACCAGAAAGTCCGCAACAGCATGATCAAGAGCATCACCAAGGTGGATGATCACACGATTGTCATGGAAACGCCAGCACCGAACCCGATTTTGGTTCAGGATCTGCCGTACCTGTTCATTATGGACAAGGAATGGTCGGAAGAGCATGGCACAACCTCCTCGACAAGTGCGGCCGGTGATAATGCCGGCAACTATGCCAACCTGCATGCCAACGGCACGGGCCCCTTCAAGATCAAAAGTCATGAAGCAGACATAAAATCGGTCCTGGTGCGGAACGAGAATTACTGGAAAGACATTCCGACAAATGTCAGCGAAGTTATCTTCACCCCGATTAAGGAAGCTCCGACACGTGTTGCTGCCCTGATCTCCGGTGAGCTCGATATGGTATATCCGGTACCGGTGCAGGACTGGGAACGTCTGGATAATGCTAAAGGTGTAAAGGCCCTGACAGGCCCGGAAGCACGGACAATCTTCATCGGCTTCGACCAGGGCCGCGATGAGCTGCTTTACTCCAACATCAAGGGCAAGAACCCGTTCAAGGACCAGCGTGTCCGGGCTGCATTTGTTCATGCCATCAATCTTGATGCCATCAAGGAAAAAATCATGCGCGGCGCGGCAACGCCGACCGGTCTGTTGGCGGCACCGCAAGTCAACGGATTTGTTGAATCTTTGAATTCTCCATATGCGTATGATCCGGAAAAGTCCAAGGCATTGCTCGCCGAAGCCGGATATCCTGATGGGTTCGAAGTGACACTTGATTGCCCAAACAACCGGTATGTCAATGATGAGAAGATTTGTCAGGCCGTGACGTCAATGCTGGCGAAAGTTGGTGTAAAGGTCGATCTCCTGGCCCAGCCGAAATCGAAATATTTCGGTAAGGTTCTCGCGACCAGCGGTTATGACACCAGTTTTTATCTTCTTGGCTGGACTCCGGGTTCCATGGACGCGGAAAATGTTCTTTCCTCTCTGATCGTCTGCCAGAATGCAGACGCCAAGAAAGGCATGTTCAATCTTGGTAATTACTGTAACCCGAAGGTGGATGAACTCACCGCGGCGATCGGTAGTGAAACCGACCAGGCAAAACGCAATGCAATGATTGCGGAAGCCTTCAAGATTGTTAAGGATGACGTTGGTTATATGCCCATTCACCAGCAGCCTCTTTCCTGGGGTGTGAGTGACCGGGTTACGGTTAATCAGCGTGCTGATAATGGTCTCGATTATCGCTATGTCGTGATCAACGAATAAAACGGTTTACGGGGGTCCCTCATATCAATTATAGGGGACCCCCATTTTTCTTTTAGACCTTTAACCGCGATATAATATGATTTCATTTATTTTTAAGCGGCTCGTACAATCAGTCATCGTTATGTTGACCGTCGCGTTGATCGCTTTTTCCATGTTTCGATTTATTGGGGATCCCATCAATAATATGGTGGGGCAGGATACCAGTCAGGCGGACCGTGCGGCCCTTACCGAACAATTGGGGTTAAATGATCCCTTTCTTGTACAGTTTGGTCGTTTCGCGCTGAATGCGGCCGAGGGGAATTTCGGTATTTCCTATAAATATCGGCAACCCGTCAGCAGTCTTATCCTGGAACGGCTATCCGCCACATTAGAGCTTTCGCTTGTCGCAGCCATTCTCACGCTAGTTGTCGGTATTCCCTTGGGGGTCTACACGGCGCTTAAGGGAAAGGGGCTGCTTTCAAAGGGGATAATGACGTTATCCCTTATTGGCGTGTCCCTGCCGACCTTCCTTATTGGTATTCTTCTGATTTTGTTTTTCGGGGTGATGTTACGGTGGTTGCCGACCTTCGGGCGCGGTGACGTGGTGGCCCTGGGCTGGTGGACAACAGGCTTTTTGACACTTTCCGGTATCAAGTCTCTTATTCTTCCGTCAATTACGCTGGCGCTCTTTCAGATGACCCTTATCATGCGCCTCGTACGGGCTGAAATGCTGGAAGTGTTGCGCACCGATTTCATCAAGTTTGCGCGGGCTCGCGGCCTGCCTGACCGGTCAGTGCATTTCAAGCATGCGCTGAAAAACACGCTTGTGCCGGTGATCACCATTACCGGGTTGCAACTCGGCGCGCTGATCGCTTTTGCGATTATTACCGAAAGTGTCTTTCAATGGCCAGGTATGGGCCTGTTATTTATTCAGGCGATTTCGGATGTGGATATACCGATTATGGCGGCCTATCTGGTTCTGATCGCGTTTTTCTTTGTTGTAATCAATATGATAGTAGATATTCTTTATTATGCAGTCGATCCGCGTTTGCGGGCAGATAGTTCGGTGTAGGGGATGGCGATGGAACAGGTAACACCCGCCACGAAGACCCGGCTTCAGCGATTTTTTGGCAGCGATGTCTGGTACAGCTTTATGCGAAGCCCAGTTGCCATTATATCCGCAATTGTAACCATTGGTATGATCCTGGCCGCTATATTTGCGCCCTGGATCGCGCCCAACAATCCCTTCGATCTCGCGTCTATCAGTATTATGGACGGGAACTTGCCACCAGCTTGGGAGTCAGCCGGAGATAGCCGGTTCCTGCTCGGCACCGATGACCAGGGCAGGGGTGTTTTGTCGACCATTCTCTATGGTGCCCGTATTTCACTGATCGTTGGCTTTTTCTCGGTGATCTTCTCAATGGTAGTTGGCATCGCTCTTGGCCTGATAAGTGGGTATGCGGGCGGCCGCACAGATGCTCTCATCATGCGGATCGCGGATATCCAGCTGTCCTTTCCGGCAATCCTGATCGCCCTCCTCGTCGACGGTGTGGCGCGCGGGGTTTTGCCGTCGGAACTGCATACGGATATTTCCATTTATGTGTTGATTTTCGCCATCGGTATTTCCGGCTGGGTGCAATACGCGCGGACGGTGCGCGGTTCGACGCTGGTGGAGAAAAACAAGGAATATGTGCAGGCCGCCCGCGTTATCGGTATTCGGCCCCTGACGATCCTGCGCCGCCATATCCTTCCCAACGTGATGGGGCCGGTAATGGTGATTGCGACCATTCATCTTGCCATCGCGATTATTACTGAGGCGACGCTCTCCTTCCTTGGGGTGGGTGTTCCGCCGACGACGCCATCGCTTGGCACATTGATCCGGATCGGTAATGAATATCTCTTTTCTGGCGATTGGTGGATCACGATATTCCCAGGCATCACTCTTGTGGTGCTGGTGCTTGCTGTAAACCTGTTGGGCGACTGGATGCGCGACGCCCTTAATCCAAAGTTGCGCTAGGACGGTATCATGGACTTACTCAATATCAATAATCTGCGTATCGAGTTTCCGAGCCGTCATGGCACGGTTGTCGCCGTTGATGATGTCAGCCTGTCCGTGCAGCCGGGCGAGGTTCTGGGCGTCGTCGGGGAATCCGGCGCAGGCAAGTCAACCATTGGCAATGCGGTGATTGGTCTGCTGGAACCGCCGGGAGAGATGACGGCGGGACATGTGCTCCTGAAATCGGAGCAGATCGATACCCTGAACCCGGAAGCCAAGCGGAAAATTCGTGGCCGTCGCATCGGCATGATTTTCCAGGACCCGCTTACCTCTCTTGATCCGTTGCAAACGATTGAGCAGCAGCTTGTGGAGACCATTGATCTTCATCTCAAGCTTGGCGAGAAGAAGTCGCAGGAACGGGCCGTTGATCTCCTTCGGCAGGTTGGTATTCCGGATCCGGAGAACCGGATCAAGAACTATCCGCACCAGTTTTCCGGCGGTATGCGCCAGCGGGTTGTCATCGCGCTTGCGCTCTGTGCAGAGCCGGAAGTAATCATCGCCGATGAGCCGACGACCGCTCTAGATGTGTCGATACAGGCACAGATTCTTGAGCTTATGCGCCGCCTCTGCAAGGACAAGCAGGTTGGCATGATCATCATTACCCATGATATGGGCGTGATTGCGGACATTACGGATCGCGTTGCGGTGATGTATCGCGGCAAGGTGGTGGAAGAGGGAACAACAGCGAAAATTCTTGGCGATCCTGATCATCCCTACACACAAAGCCTGATCAGTGCGGTCCCGCGCCCGGATATCCGCCTAAGGCGGTTTCCCATGGTGAATTACATCGAGGCAGAGGGTGAGCGGTCGCGGAATATCGACCTTTCCACCCACTGGCTTGGGCGCCACCGGGATTTCGAGGCGGTGGATGGACCGCTTCTCAGCCTGAAAGACCTGGTAATGACTTTCGTTACCAAGCCAGCCTTTTTCAAACGTAATAGAAGTACCTTCAACGCGGTGGATGGTGTCTCTTTTGATATCAACGAGGGCGAGGTTTTCGGTCTTGTGGGCGAGAGCGGAAGCGGAAAATCAACGGTCGCACGGATGGTGTGCAGCCTTTATAAGCCGGCGGCCGGAGAGGTGAATTTCTCTGGCACCGATCTCACCAAAATCAGGTCTGAGAATGAACGGGACTTTTTCCGCCGTCAGATGCAGATGATTTTTCAGGATCCGTTCTCCTCTCTCAATGGGCGGATGCGGGTAATGGACATCATCGCGGAACCGATCCGCTTTCACCAACTCGCGTCCTCTAATCAGGAGGTGGAGCAAATCGTCAACGACCTCCTAGATCATGTCGGTCTTGGGGCGCAGGCGTCCGTCCGGTTTCCGCATGAATTTTCCGGCGGTCAGCGCCAGCGTATCTCTATCGCCCGGGCGCTTGCAACACGGCCACGGTTCCTGATCTGTGATGAGCCAACATCGGCGCTTGATGTCTCCATTCAGGCACAAATCCTCAACCTTCTCAAGGATTTGCAGGAAGAATTAGGTCTAACCATGCTGTTTATCAGCCATGACCTGCCTGTCATTCGCCAGATGTGTGACAGGGTCGGGGTGATGAAGCAGGGGAAGCTCTTAGAAGTCTCCGCGACCGAGGATCTTTTTGAGAAACCGACAGCGGCCTACACGCGCGAACTCCTGGACCTGATGCCCCGCCTAGATAAGCTGTCGCATGAAGGACTGGAAGTTGAGGGAGCCTAACGCGTTGTTTCAGGCAATGATCACAGATCGATTGTCATGAAAACGCTGTTCGGATCCAACACATATCCGGCGAAGGGCGGGCATACCGAGAAACCAAACTGTTTATATAGCAGGCGCGCCGGTTCAAAGCCGGGTTGTGATCCCGTCTCAAGGAAGAGTTGCTGATATCCCCTCTCGCGCGCCGTTGTCATCACGTAGCGCAGGAGGGCGGCAGCAATCCCTTTTCCCCGGTGCGCGGCAGCGGTATGCATGGATTTTATTTCGCCGGCAGTGTTATTCAGTTCCTTCAATGCACCACAACCGACCAGTTCACCCGCCATTTCCGCCCGCCAAAAGGTGATATCTGGTCCACGCAGTCCTTCGAGGTCGAGGGCGTGCACACTTTCCGGAGGGGAGAGGGAGCGCATCAGCGTCAAATGAGCGTCGAGAAGCGCGATGATTTCATTTGAGCGAACATCATCGCGCGTAATGAAAAGTGCCGGCATCAGTTCTCTTTTTCCAGCCCATTCAAGGCCATTTTGACAACAGAAGTGCCGCGTTCCCAGATCATGTTTTTCCAGTCATCCGCATCACAATAAAAGGCGTCGCGGACCTGCTTCTTGATCGACTTGCCCTGCTCAGAATCCAGATCACCCTTGAGATATAGCCAGTTATCAGCCCGAAGGGCGTTCAATACTTCCAGTACCGGGATGGTCCCATACTCGATAGCAACGCAGGTATGACTGGCGTTCGGAGCACTTTCGCAGACCCCGCTGTCAATTGTGCCCCGAACAATGGCCGAGCTTGATGTGCCGGCTTCAGGAGAGGTGACGTCGTCGCCATACCAGTTAAGGGCGCGCGGCAACCCTGCGGGATTACCCACATAGATGAGCTCCCCATGGCCGTAAGGGCCAAGGCCGGTATGAAAATCGAGAAGCGCAAGATGGCGCGCGTTACCCGCATGTTTTTTCACCACGGCGCGGAGTGTCTTGTTGGTCCAGGATGGTTCAAAGCCGCCGAAAAAGAGGCCATCCGCGTGAATATGCTGCCCGCCTGTAACGGCGGCCTGATAGGTCGCGATGCCCTTCTTTTCGATATACTCCTGAATGGCGGCATCCGCAGCAGCGCGGGCCGGGCCGTCCCAATCATCGGGAACGAGATAGGGGTGAACCTCCGCATATTCGGGATTCTCCGGCAGTCCGTCCGCGAAATTCAGGAAGTTGCGGTTGAGGTCGATATTATCCTCATTGACGCGCCGGATATGGGAAAAGCCATAGGGGTTTATGGCATGGATCAGGACCACAGCCGTATCCTCCGGCAATTCCTTGAACATTTCGGTCTTCAACATCCCGGCCTGTACACCGGACCCGCAGAAACCCTCTCCGCCATGGGTCGCGGAGGAAATGATCAGGACCTTGGAGGCATCTTCGGGGCCAATCCTCGCGACATCCATATAGAGATCTTCACCCTCTGCGCCTTTCGCCCGGTCATTGAGATGATTTTCTACCTGCAAACCGGAATCCATGCAGGATTCCAGAAATCTGGTGCGGGCCTCTGAGTAGGTGGCGGAGAAAAAATCCGGTATATTCATATCGACAAGCTTCCCTTTTGATCATTTCAATTGTTATAACAAACATAAGGGCCGTCGCGCGACATTTTGAGGGGCGGAAAGACCAATAAAAAGGAAATAATATGTCGGATCAACAGTATGTCCTCTTCGGGTCGGAATATTCCCCTTTCTCCGTCAAGGTCCGGTCCTATTTTCGCTACAAAAATATCCCGCACGAATGGCGACCGCGCACTATCGATACGATGGCGGAGTTTAAGAAATATGCCAAGCTGCCACTGATTCCACTCGTCCTTGGCCCGGACGAGACGGTCTGGCAGGATTCCACCCCGATTATTGAGACGTTTGAAGAAAAATATACCGACCCTGCACTCCAGCCTCCCTCAGAAACGCTCGCCTTTCTCTCCTGCCTGATTGAGGATTATGGGGATGAATGGGTCAACAAGCCGATGTTTCATTATCGTTGGTGGCGCTCTGAGGATCAGGAGGCAGTCAGCAACGGTCTTGCACAGGCTAACAACCCCAGGGGCGACCGCGAAGCGCTTGATCAACTCGCCGACTCAATTCGCACCCGCATGGTGCCGCGGCTTCGTTTCGTCGGATCGAACGAGAAAACCAAGGATGTGATCGAGGCGTCTCTCGATAGCCTGCTGACTTTGTTGGGGGCGCATCTGAAATCACGGAAATACCTGTTTGGGGGCCGGCCGGCGCTTGCAGATTTTGGGTTATTTGCGCAAATATACGGCTGTCTGCAACAGCCCACCACGGCGGCTATCCTGCAACAGGGTTTTCCCGAAATTACGGACTGGATTGACCGGATGCTGGACCCGGTCGGGGGCGGAAACTGGGAAGACTGGCCAACCCTTGCGCCAACACTGGAGCCATTGATCAGGGCGCAGATCGGGGATATCTATTTACCCTGGAGTTTGGCGAATGAGGCCGCTGTCCAGGCCGGGGAGGAGGCATTTTCCCTTCAATTGATGCAACAGGATTTTGGCCAGCAAACTGTTAAATATGCGGCTAAATCGCTTCAGGCTCTCAGATCGAGGCTCGCGGTAATAGAGGATCGGCAGGAACTTGAGAAGATTTTACGTGATTGTCGTTGTTTGCAACCGTTGCTTACGCCTTCTTCATAGAAATATATTGTCTGAACACATTTTTGCCGGATTTTTACAATAAGGTTACCGCTATAGGCATGGCATTTTCATAAGTAAAAATGATAGATATTTTGACTGCATCATTTTTTTTGTTGCCTCACTTTAATTGAGAAAAATATAATTAAAATAATATCTTGATTATTTTTGTTAATTTTCTACTTTAGCACCTTATTTTGGCCTAGTTAACTATTGACGACAGATAAACTAGTATACTATCAAATATTGGTATATTATTTTTTTGTTACAGAATTTGAGGAAGTGACGGGGATTTTTTGTGGCACGGATTGACGCTCTTATAAAATCTGGAGTTGTAAATAAGGAGGGTTTTTATACCCTTGGAGGACGGCTCGCCATTGATTTTGCCAATAGTTACAAGCGGGTCGGGCGTGAGAAGGAGGGCCTCAGTAATTTTGATGATTTACTGATTTTCATGAAATCCCACTCTTTATTGCATGAAGACGAAGCTTCCGACCTGCATATGTTTCATTTTCAAAATCCGGGTCGGTGTGAAAAGGTCGTCGATACGCTTGTTGAACTGCGCAATTCTTTCCGGAATGTCCTGATGGAGGTTGAGCAGGGATGGCCTGTCAGTCTCGACTTTCTAGAGGATATCAATGGTCGTTTGGCGGGCTTTAAAAGCTATCATAAGGTCATCCCCTCTGCGGAGGGCATGGAACTGAGAACGATTATCGATGAAAACGGCCCGGAAAAGTTGATGTTTCCAATCATCCATGACATTGCGGACTACCTCACCTCAGAGCATATTGAAAAAACGCGCGCCTGCGCCAGTGATGATTGCGATCTTTATTTCGTCAACCAGTCGCGCAACGGCCGGCGCCGCTGGTGCTCCATGTCTACCTGCGGCAACCGGGCCAAGGTCAATGCCTATCTGAAGCGCCAGGAGGCGTAGTTTTCCGCGAAGTTACTGCCCGGCTGCGGCGCGATCGCGAAGCTGGTTTTTCTGAACTTTCCCCATGGTATTGCGCGGCAGGCTGTCGACAATAAAGACCTGTTTCGGGACTTTGAAATTGGCCAGTTTTTCCTTGATATAGGCGATAACATCCTGCTCGGTCAGCTTCTGGGCGCTATCGTCCGGCACAACGAAGGCGACCACGGCCTCGCCGAAATCCGGATGCGGGCGACCGACGACGGCACTTTCCTCGACCCCCGGCATCTCGTCAATAAAACTCTCAATCTCCTTCGGATAGACGTTGTAACCGCCAGAGATAATCAGATCCTTCGACCGGCCAACGATACGGTAATAGCCATCTTCGCCTTTTTGGGTCATATCGCCAGTGATAAAGTATCCATCCGCACGGAACTCCGCGGCCGTCTTTTCTGGCATCCGCCAGTACCCCTTAAAGACATTCGGGCCCTTGATTTCAAGAATACCGATATCGCCGTCTTTCACGACATTTCCATCGTCATCGGTAATACGCACCTCGTTATCCAGCGGGAAGCCGACAGTGCCTGCCTTGCGCTCTCCCTCATAGGGGTTGGAGGTGATCATGCCCGCTTCGGTCATGCCGTATCGTTCCAGAATAGCATGGCCTGTCCGGTCCCTGAAGGCATTGAACGTTTCCGTCAGGAGCGGGGCAGAGCCCGCCGTAAAGAGGCGCATGTTGCGGCAAACGTCTTTGGTAAAGCCGGGTTCATTCAAAAGGCGGACATATAGGGTCGGTACCCCCATGAAGACAGTCGACTTCGGCAGGTTTTCCAGAACCTGGGCGGGGTCGAATTTTTTAAGGAAGATTATCTTGGCCCCGCTCAGAAGGGCGCAATGCAGGGCAACGAAAAGCCCATGCACATGAAAAATCGGTAGAGAATGAAGCAGGACATCCGTTGATTGGAATTGCCAGTAGTTTTTCAGGGTCTTGCCGTTGGAGCCGAGATTCTCATGGGTCAGCATGGCACCTTTCGACCGGCCCGTCGTTCCCGAGGTATAGAGGATTGCCGCGAGGTCGTCGCCGGTGCGCTCTATGGTTTCGAAATTATTGGAATGCGCCGTGGCCTCCTCCATCAGGCTGCCATTGCCTGTTGCGTCGAGCGTGAATACCTTTTTCCCGCCTGCCTTGCTGGTAATTGCGCTAATCTCGGTCAGGTCGGCGGGGGCGCAGACAACAATTGCCGGTTCGGAATCGGTAATGAAATATTCAATCTCCGCCGATTTATACGCTGTATTCAGCGGCAGGTAGGCAAGGCCCGCCCGAAGGCAGGCGAGGTAGAGAATAACGGCCTCGACCGATTTCTCGACCTGAACGGCAACCCGGTCTCCAGGTACGGCACCGGTTTGCGTCAGAAGATTGGCAATGCGCGCCGCGCCATCGGAAATATCCTTGAAGCTATAGGACCTGATGTCTGGCCCTTCAAACGCGATTTCATCCATATTTGCAGGAAACCGGTTTTCAAACAGGCTGTAGAGATTTTTGTTGGTCATGGTCACTCGTTCAATTGGTATCAGGCAGAGGCCTGCAGGTAATGGGAGGGAAGTGTGGCAAGAAAATCGGTGAACCGCTCGCCCTGTATGGCGACGTGATTGCGCGTCAGCTTCTCTGCAAGAGCGGCATCACCATCAATGACAGCTTTGACTAACGCGCCATGTTCGTTTGAGGAGGCGAGAATACGGCCCGGTATACGCACCTGTAGCCGGCGGTGAGGGGACAGGCGCCGCCTCAACTCGCATACCTGCTTTTCCAAAAAGCTATTATGGCTGGCTTTATAGAGTAAGTCATGAAGTCGCAGATTAAGGACGTAATATTCATCAAAATTTTCAGTGCCCGATAAGGCATGACAGTCGACATGGGCGGCGCGTAACGCTTCCTTTTCAGCCGGGGTAATCCGTCGCGCAGCCAGACGGGCACAAAGCGCCTCCAGATCAGCCATTACCTCGAACATATTCATCAGGTCTTGCACGGATATGGCGGCGACAATCGCACCACGGCGCGGCCTGATCTCAACAAGGCCGGAGGTGGATAACCGGTTCAACGCCTCCCGTATCGGGGTGCGGGAAACGCCGAATTTTTCGGCGAGGACCGTTTCATCCAGTCGTGTGCCGGGCGTCAACTTGCCGGTCACGATGTCCTGTTCAAGCACAGGAAGGATTTCATTTGCACGAGAGGTCGCCATATAAACTGTCCATTTTTTGATTAAAGGGAATGTATCACTTTACGTCCCTGCATGAAATGATTTTTTGTATACAAGAATTTGATTCTCACATACACTACCTGAAAGCAAGTCAGATTTACGTTTGGTTCTTGCTGGAGGTAAGACTTAAAAATTGGGGCGAAAACCGCCCTGCATAAGGGGAGATGTAATATGAAAATGATGTCAAAAGGATTGATGAGTGCGTCTGTCGCGGTTGCGATGACAATGGGCGTGGGAGCCCTTACGGCGATGCCGGCTGCGGCTGAAACATTGAAGGCGTCTCATCAGTGGCCGGGCGGCAAGGGTGATGTGCGCGATGAAATGGTCCAGATTATCGCAAAAGAAGTCGGCAAGGCGGACGTGGGGCTGGATATCAAGGTTTATCCGGGCCAGAGCCTGTACAAGGCGAAAGAACAATGGGGAGCGATGACCAAGGGTCAGCTTGATATTTCGGCCTTCCCGCTGTCCTATGCCGCCGGCCGCCACCCTGAATTCGACGCGACATTGATGCCGGGCCTGGTCAAGAACCATGATCACGCGAAACGCTTGAACACCTCGCCATTCATGGATGATATCAAGAAGATCATTAATGATGCCGGCGTAGTCGTGTTGGCTGATGCCTGGCTTGCGGGCGGCTTTGCGTCCAAGCAGAACTGCATTCTGGAGCCCGACTCAATTAAGGGTCAGGTAACTCGCGCAGCCGGTAAGGCGTTTGAGCAGATGCTGGTGGGTGCCGGGGCGTCTATTGCCTCCATGCCGAGCTCGGAAGTTTATAACGGTATGCAGACTGGCGTTCTCGATGCGGCGAATACAAGCTCCGGCAGCTTTGTTTCCTACCGTCTGTATGAGCAGGTGAAATGCCTGACCGCGCCCGGCGAAAATGCGCTCTGGTTCATGTATGAGCCGATCCTGATGTCGCAGAAAAGCTTTGATAAGCTGAACAAGGAACAGCAGGATGCACTGATGGCCGCTGGTAAGGTTGCCGAGGATTATTTCTTTGATGCCGCCAAGGGCCTCGATGACAAGCTGGTCGAAGTCTATAAGGATGCCGGTGTCGAGGTTGTCTCCATGTCGGCGGAGCAGGCAGAAGCATGGCGTGCGATTGCCAATGAAACCTCTTACAAGAGTTTCTCTGAAAATGTCAAAGGCGGCGATGTGCTGATCAAGAAAGCACTCGCAGTCGAGTAATTTCCATGTGAACTCCCGGTCGCCTTCTGAAAGCGCCGGGAGTCTTTTTTTGACGCTCAAGGGGAAACGAATGTCTTCTTTCCTGAAAATCGTTGACGCCCTTTCAAAGGTGTTCGGCGTGGCGGCGGCGCTCCTTGTCACCTCCGCGATTTTTGTCGTCTGCCAGATGGTTGTCCTGCGCTATTTCCTGAATGCCTCGACAATCTGGCAAACTGAGTATGTCACTTACGTCATCGTGGCGGCGACCTTTTTGGGGGCGCCTTATGTCCTGCTGACGAAGGGGCATGTAAATGTCGACCTTCTCCCGCATTATTTGGCACCGGGACCGAAGAAGCTGATGGCGATCTTCGCGTCCATGATTGCGCTCGTATTTTGCGCTATTCTGGCGTGGCAGGCCTATCTGCTGTTAGCCGAGGCGATAGAAGGTGGCTGGGTGACGGATACGGTCTGGGAGCTGCCGCTCTGGATACCCTATCTTCCCATGGCCTTCGGCATGGCGCTTCTGTGCCTTCAGTATGTTGCGGAAATTCTGGCGATTGCCTTTGATTATCGCGATCCTGTTCTCGCGACAGACCCTAGTATAGAGAGGGACTAGACAATGGATCCTCTTATCATTGGTATTCTGGCGGCAATCGCCGTTGTTGCACTTCTGGCGACGGGCATCCCGGTCGCTTTTGGTCTCGGCTTTGTGTCCTTCCTGTTTCTCATCCTGTTCGAGGGGTTTGACAGTCTCAGCGTGGTGGCGGAGACCTTCTTCGCCGGGATTGGCGAGTTTACGCTGGTTTCCATCCCGATGTTTATCGTGATGGGCGCAGCGGTTGCCTCTTCCCCGGCGGGCAAGGATCTGTTCGAGGCCTTGGATCGCTGGTTGACGCGCGTCCCGGGCGGCCTGATCATTTCCAATATCGGGGCCTGTTCAGTCTTTGCTGCACTCAGCGGATCGTCTCCCGCGACCTGCGCGGCCATCGGCAAGATGGGTATCCCCGAGATGCAGAAGCGGGGCTATCCTGACAGCCTTGCTACCGGCTCTATCGCAGCGGGCGGCACCCTCGGTATCCTGATTCCGCCTTCGGTGACGATGATTGTCTACGGGATTGCGACGGAAACCTCCATCGGGCGATTGTTTCTCGCGGGTGTATTGCCTGGCTTGATGCTGACAACGCTGTTCATGATCTGGGCGATTTTTTATGCCTGGCGCAGCGGTTATGATTTCCGGGATAAGATCGGGTCTTTCTCCTGGCGGCAGAAATTTGAAATCCTGCCGCGGGTGTTGCCGTTTCTTGCTATTGTTGTTGGAATTCTGTTCGTCCTTTATGGCGGTGTCGCAACTCCGTCTGAGGCGGCGGGCGTCGGGGCATTTTTCTGCCTGTTTCTAGTTGCGGTGATCTACAAGATCATACAGCCGAAGAAAATCTGGGAAATTCTCAGCAGTTCCACCCGCGAAAGCGTTATGATCCTGATGATCATCGGGGCGTCCGCCTTGTTTGCCTATACCCTGTCCAGCCTGTTTATCACCCAGTCGGTGGCCGAATATATCGCCGCGCTCGAAGTCAATAAATGGGTGTTGATGGGCATGATCAACGTGTTCCTGCTTGTCGCTGGATTCTTTTTACCGCCTGTCGCCGTCATTGTCATGACGGCGCCAATATTGCTCCCTATTATTATCAATGCGGGTTTCGATCCCTACTGGTTTGCGGTTGTGTTGACCATAAATATGGAAATAGGGTTGATCACACCACCGGTGGGTTTAAATCTGTATGTTATAAATGGAATTGCACCGGGAATCTCCCTCCCAACAATATTGAGAGGGGCCTTGCCGTTTATGCTGTGCATGATTGTCGGTATAATTCTGCTGTGCTTCTTCCCGGAAATCGCGACATGGTTACCGGAAAAAATAATGGGATAGAAAATTAATATGGCGCCAACTTTCGTTTCTCAGTTCTTTAACTCCATAGCTGATACTGGGCGTGAACTACTCGATTTGAAGGGGGGCAAGAAACGCGGGCATGGCATTAAGGAGCTTTGCCGCGATCTGCTGACCCAGAAGGGGGAGGCGTCGGGGATGGCGCTTGCACGGGACGCGGTTGGAGCCTGGAATGCTCTGAAGGAGGAAGATAAACTCGATTTCCTGCATTTCCTCAATGAGGAAATGGCTCCGGACCAGAAAAAGATCCAGGCCGCAGTGGAGGCTTATCATAAGGAGGGGAGTGCGGAAAATTATGCCGCTCTCAGTACTGCAATTGAGGCGCCGCGCCAGGAATTGATGCGGCGGATCAATTTCGCGCCGGGCGGCACGGCAGCAATTGTCGCCATGCGGAAATTCCTGGTCGGGCAGTTGAAGGCAAACCCAGAGCTCAAAGCCGTCGATGGTGATTTGCAGCATCTGCTTAGTTCCTGGTTCAACCGCGGCTTTCTGTCGCTACAACGGATCGACTGGCGTACGCCGGCGGTTGTGCTTGAAAAGCTTATTGAATATGAAGCGGTGCATGAAATTGAAGGCTGGGACGACCTGCGGCGCCGGCTCGACAAGGACCGTCGCTGCTTTGCCTTTTTCCACCCGGCACTGCCCGATGAGCCCTTGATCTTCGTTGAGGTAGCTCTTGTGAAGGGGCTTGCTTCGGCAATACCGCCGCTTCTGTCGCAGGAGACGGAGCGGGGCGATCCAACCAAGGCGGATACGGCCATTTTCTATTCCATCAGTAACTGTCAGGATGGGTTGAAGGGAATCAGTTTCGGTAACTTCCTGATTAAGCAGGTGGTGGCTGAACTCTCTGCGGAACTGCCCAATCTCAAGCATTTTGCTACTCTCTCGCCGATTCCCGGTTTCATGAGATGGTTGACCGGTGTGAAAGGGGCCGCCGCGGGTATGCATTTTAGGGAAATAAACGCGGTGCGAAAGGCAATTGCCGAGCCAGAATGGCTGAATTCACCTGAAACGGTGGAAGCGGTGCAAGAGCCTCTGGAAAAACTCTGTGCCCATTATCTTATCAACGAGAAGCGGGGCGCGCACCCCCTCGATCCGGTGACACGGTTTCACCTTGGCAATGGCGCACGGCTGGAACAGCTTAACTGGATGGGGGACAGTTCCCCCAATGGCTTGGCGCAGTCGGCAGGGTTACTTGTGAACTATTATTATAGCCTTAAGGATATTGAGAAAAACCACGAGGCCTATGCGAACGAGCAAAAAGTCGTTGCCTCCTCTGCGCTGCAATCCCTCGCCAAGAATGGCAAAAAATAAGGCGTTCCTGCGCTGATTTATATTGATCTCCATGCCTTAGACATTTTTTTGTCGACGGCATGGGGGCTATGCTTATAATCTCCGAAACGGATCCGTGATTGAACCGGACGGGTCCTTAAAGAATAACAAAAAACAAAAAGGAAAAGAAATGTCGGATCAGAATATGCTTGCAGGTAAAGTAGTCGTTGTGACGGGCGCGGGCCGGGGGGTCGGCCGGGGTATTGCCATTATGTGTGCATCCCAGGGCGCAAAGGTCGTGGTTAATGACCTTGGCGGTACCGAGCAGGGCGACGGCGCGGATCAAATCCCGGCCATGGAAGTGGTAAAAACCATCACTGACGCAGGCGGAGAAGCCATCGCCAACTTCGGCAATGTTGCAAGCCCCGATGACGCCGGCCAGATGATCGAGGATGCGCGCAAGGAATTCGGTAGCATTGATTGCGTTGTTAACAATGCCGGCATTCTGCGCGACGTGATCTTCCATAAGATGAGCGAGGCGGAATGGGATGCGGTTATCGCCGTCCATCTGAAAGGTAGCTTTAACGTTGCCCGTGCCGCGGCCCCATATTTCCGGGAACAGCAGAGCGGGTCCATGGTTCATATGACCTCAACCTCCGGCCTGATTGGTAACTTTGGGCAGGCAAACTATGCCGCCGCGAAGCTTGGTATTGTTGGGTTGTCGCGCTCCATCGCGCTTGATATGTCCCGCTTTAATGTGCGGTCGAACTGCATTTCTCCATTCGCATGGTCGCGCCTGATTGGCACTATCCCTCAGGGCACGGATGCGGAACGTGAACGCGTTGCCAAGATCCAGCAGATGACACCGGAGAAAATTGCGCCGCTTGCCGTATATCTTCTTTCTGATCAGGCTTCTGATGTTACAGGCCAGATTTTCGTCGTCCGCAATAACGAGATTTGCCTGATGAGCCAGCCGCGCCCGATCCGCAATCTGCAGACCTCCGATGGATGGACGCCCGAGACAGTGGCGGCTCGCTTTGGTCCCGCCGTTAAATCATCGCTTGTGCCGCTGGAACGTTCCGGTGACGTTTTCTCCTGGGATCCGGTCTAAGGAGCAACGGCATGACAATCGATTATGACAAGCTCATAAACTGGAAGTTTGAGGATATCGAGCAGACTTACACGTCAAAGGACACCATCCTTTACGCGCTCGGTGTCGGTCTTTCCATGGACCCACTCGATATGGACCAGCTCCGCTTCACCTATGAAGAGGATTTGCTGGCCCTGCCGACGATGGCAGTGGTACTCGCCTATCCCGGTTTCTTCCTGAAACAACCTGAGTTCGGCGTTGACTGGGTGAAGGTGCTGCATGGGGAGCAGGGGATCGAGATTCATAAGCCTCTACCCGCCGAAGGCACGGTCGTCGGTACAACGAAAATTACCGAGATCATCGACAAGGGGGAGGGCAAGGGCGCGCTCATGTACTCCACCCGCGAAGTGCGGGAGAAATCAAGCGGTGACTTGCTTGCGACACTCTCGTCTACGACCTTCTGCCGCGGTGACGGCGGGTTCGGCGGTCCGAAGGTGGAGGCGCCGAAGCCGCATGAATTGCCCGACCGGGCTCCCGATAGCGTGGTTGAACTGCCGACCCTGCCACAGGCAGCATTGATCTATCGCCTGAGTGGGGACTTCAATCCGCTGCATGCCGATCCGCGCGTGGCGACAAATGCGGGCTTCAAGGCGCCGATCCTGCATGGGCTTGGCACATTGGGTGTGGCGGGCCATGCGCTCGTCAAGCAGGCTTGCGGTTATGATCCGGCGAAGCTGAAAGCCCTTCGGCTGCGGTTTTCCTCCCCGGTTTACCCGGGCGAGACAATCGTCACCGAGATGTGGCATGACGGGGATGTAACGTCCTTCCGCTGCCGGGTGAAGGAACGGGATATCGTCGTTCTGAACAATGGCTATGCGAAGATTGCCTGATCGCACGATACCGCGCTAGAAAACGGCAGAATCTATATTAATGATTCTGCCGTTCCCTAATTTTGCGTTAAAAAGTCATACAAGAATGAAGGACATGAACTAATGGATGTTGAAGAAGCAATCCAGTCCCGCCGATCTATCCGCGCCTTTACGGACCAACCTGTTCCGAAGGAAATCATTGACCGAATCCTGAGACTGTCCCAGCGGGCACCGAGTGGTACCAACACGCAGCCCTGGCATACCTACGTCTGCACGGGTGCCGTCCGTGACGCGATTTCTCGCGATGTGCTGGAAATGGTCGATAAAGGCCAGGCGAAAAGGTATGAAGAGCTGGATTATTATCCTGCTAAATGGAAGGACGTTCACCGTGATCGCCGGCGTGGTGTCGGTTGGGGGCTTTACGGCCTGCTGGGTATTGAAAAAGGCGACAGGGAAAGAACTGCGAAACAATCAAAGCGTAATTTCACCTTCTTCGATGCGCCGGTGGGACTGTTTTTTACGGTCGATTCCTATCTACTTCGCGGTAGTTGGAGCGATACGGGCCTTTATATGCAGACCGTCATGCTCGCAGCGCGGGGGGAGGGGCTGCATACCTGTCCGCAGGCTGCCTGGATCAACTATCCGGAACCTATCCACAAGCATCTGAATATCCCGGATGATCAGGTTCTGGTGTCTGGTATGGCCATGGGTTATGAGGATAAAACGGCGATCGAGAATACGTTGGTGAGCGAACGCGAGGACGTAGCAAATGTTGTACACTACGTCGGGTTCGACTGAGAGTGCCGCGACGACCGGGATATATCCCGGTGTTCATAGAAGACAGGAGCAAGTTTGTGAGAGTATCAGAGGCGATAAAATCGCGGATGACCATCCGTCAGTTCCTGGACAAGCCGGTTCCGGAAGAGACAATCCGCGAGATCATTGAGACCGCGAAACGGGCCCCATCGGGTGGCAACCTGCAGCCCTGGACCGTCCATGTTCTTGTCGGGAAACCGCTGAAGGCACTGATCGAGGATATCGAGGCAAAAGTCCAAAAGGGCGAGACGGAAGATCCGGAGTATAATGTCTACCCGCCGGAACTCGTCGATCCCTACAAGACGCGACGGCGCGTGGTCGGGCAGCAGCTCTATGACCTGATTGGTGTGCCGCGCTCGGATACACCGGGCAAGCTCAAGCAACTGGCGCGCAATTACCGATTCTTTGATGCGCCGGTCGGGATATTTTTCGTTCTCCATCGGCAGATGGAAATCGGGCAATATGCGGATGTCGGTATGTTTATGGAGAATATCATGCTGCTGGCGCGGGAATACGGCCTAGATACCTGTCCGCAGGAAGCCTGGGCCCGCTGGCCGGAGACCTTGAAGAAACATCTCTCGCTTGCCGATCACGAAATGCTCTTTTGTGGCATGGCGCTTGGCTACAAGGATGAGAGTGCCGTAATTAACGAACTCGTCTCGGAGCGCGAGGAATTCGAAAATTTTGTCACCCTCCATGGGTTTGAGGAGTAAAGATCGCTATGAGTGATGAGGATATCATTGGTCAGGTTCGTGAAACGGTTCGCCAGCTTTGCGGCGGCTTTCCCGGCAGTTACTGGCGGGAAAAGGATCGGGAGCGCGCCTATCCCACGGAATTCGTCGAGGCCCTGACCGAGGCGGGGTTGCTTGCGTCTCTCATTCCGGAGGAATATGGCGGGGCCGGACTTCCTCTCAGCGTGGCGTCCGCTATCCTGGAAGAGATTCACAGCAATGGCTGTAACGGCGCGGCCTGTCATGCGCAGATGTATACCATGGGGACGCTGCTCCGCCATGGCTCTGAGGAACAGAGGAAAAAATACCTTCCCGGCATTGCAACCGGGGAGTTACGTCTGCAGGCTTTCGGTGTAACCGAGCCCACGGCCGGAACCGATACCACCAGTATCGCGACCACGGCCGTCCGCGATGGCGATGAATATGTGGTGAATGGCCAGAAAGTCTGGACGAGCCGCGCGGAATATTCGGACCTGATGATCCTGCTCGCCCGCACAACGGCGAAAGACAAGGTTGCCAAACGCGCAGACGGGCTCTCCGTCTTTATTGTCGATATGCGCGAGGTGGTGGGCAACGGCATGACTATTCGCCCGATCCGCACCATGATCAATCATGCAACCACGGAAGTCTTCTTCGATAACATGCGTATTCCCGCATCCGCCCTGATCGGGGAGGAGGGGAAGGGATTTCGCTATATCCTGACTGGCATGAACGCGGAGCGGATCTTGATTGCCTCTGAATGTATCGGGGATGGTGACTGGTTTATCAAGACGGCGTCCGACTATGCGCGGGAGCGTTCCGTCTTCGGACGGCCCATTGGGCAGAATCAGGGTATCCAGTTCCCGATTGCCCGCGCTCATGCCGAAACCCGTGCGGCCGCCTTGATGGTGAAAGAGGCCTGCCGGCTTTATGACGCGGGGAAACCCTGTGGCGCCGAGGCCAATATGGCGAAGATGCTTGCCTCGGAAGCGTCCTGGGCCGCGGGGGAAGCCTGTATTCAAACCCATGGCGGCTTTGGCTTTGCCGAGGAGTATGACGTTGAACGTAAATTCCGGGAAACCCGGCTTTATCAGATCGCACCAATTTCAACGAACCTGATTCTGTCTTTTATCGCGGAGCATGAATTGGAGTTGCCGCGATCCTACTAGGGTTTCTACTTCTGCGCATCAATGATACGCCTCGGTGAGATTTGAACAAAACCGGGGTCCTTTTTTGGGGGCTTTGTGTGCGTCTTCCTACAAGATATTGAAAAGGTCAAAAAAGATTCAAATTAGTCGTTGACGTGGTTGGATGATGGTCCTATAAACCGCGTCACGCCGACGGGGCGGGTCTGGTTTGAGGGTT
>NZ_WTUW01000008.1 GCF_009882915.1 Sneathiella litorea | reverse complement strand
CGGGTGATAACGTGACGATGGATGTCGAGTTGATCGCACCGATCGCCATGGATGAAGGCCTGCGCTTCGCTATCCGCGAAGGTGGCCGGACCGTTGGTGCCGGCGTCGTCGCAAGCGTAACCGAATAAGGAAGAAAGACCTTAGTTGTCTTAAACATCAAGACGATTACATTAAGATAAGGGTTGGTCCCGGGCGTCGGTAAAGAATTCGGCGACCCGGGACTGCCCGTTCGGACTGGAGGAGTGTAGCTCAATTGGTAGAGCACCGGTCTCCAAAACCGGGGGTTGTGGGTTCGAGTCCCTCCTCTCCTGCCAATCTGGTTGATCTAAATGTAAAAGTCTTGTATACCGCCGGGTCATTCACCGGTTGAAGGATTTTAGAAGAATTATGGCAAAGGTAAACCCAGGTGCTTTTATCCGCCAAGTGCGGCAGGAAGCCTCGAAAGTGACATGGCCGACCCGCAAGGAAACGCTGATTACTACGGGGATGGTGTTTGTTATGGTTTTTCTGGCGTCGTTATTCTTCTTCGCCGTTGATTTTGGCATTCAGAACGTCATTAAAGTAATACTGTCACTGGGGTCCTGATCATATGGCTAAACGTTGGTATATCATTCACGCCTATTCGGGTTTCGAGAAAAAAGTCGCTCAATCCGTTAAGGAACAGGCGATTGTCAAAGGCATGGCTGACCTATTTGAAGAGGTACTGGTGCCGGTCGAGGAAGTCGTCGAGGTGCGTCGTGGTCAAAAGGTAAACGCGGAAAGAAAGTTTTTCCCGGGTTACGTTCTGGCGCATATGGAGATGAACGACGAATCATATCATTTAGTAAAGAATTTGCCCAAAGTGACGGGCTTCCTGGGGAATGGCAACAAACCGACGCCAATTTCCGAAAAGGAAGCGATGGCGGTTCTCAACCAGGTGCAAGAGGGAATCGAGCGGCCCAAGCCATCGGTTACGTTTGAACTGGGTGAAGAAGTCCGGGTCAGTGACGGTCCGTTCGCGACCTTTATGGGGCAGGTTGAGGAAGTAGATGAGGAAAAGGCAAAACTGAAAGTATCGGTTTCGATCTTTGGTCGCTCTACTCCAGTTGAACTTGATTATTCTCAAGTCGAGAAAAGTTAGATAGTAATTTCCGCATGGTGCGGAACGTTGTGGGAGGCCCGCCATGGTCGTACCACGACCCCTTATTTTGAAGAGGGCTTAAAATGGCTAAGAAAATTAAAGGTTACATCAAGTTGCAGGTCCCGGCGGGACAGGCAAATCCGTCTCCACCCATCGGTCCGGCACTGGGCCAGCAGGGTGTAAATATTATGGAATTCTGTAAGGCTTTCAATGCGGCCACAGGCAGTATGGAAGGCGGAATGCCGATTCCAACAGTAATTACTGTTTATGCTGACCGTTCATTCAGCTTTATTACCAAGACACCTCCGGCCGCCTATTTCCTTAAAAAGGCAGCGAATCTGAAAAAAGGCGGTAGCACACCGAGCAAGGCAGTAGCGGGTACCGTTACTTCTGCACAGGTTCGCGAAATTGCCGAGGCAAAAATGGTGGATCTGAACGCCAACGATATTGAATCAGCGATGAACATTATCAAAGGCTCCGCCCGTTCAATGGGCTTGGAAGTGGTGGAGTAGGATCATGGTAAAATTGACGAAAAAGCAAAAAGTTGCAGCTGACGTGATCGATCGCGAAAAATTCTATCCACTGGATGAGGCTGTTGAATTCATCAAATCAAATGCAACATCGAAATTCGATGAAACAGTTGAGATTGCGATGAACCTCGGTGTTGATCCGCGTCACTCCGACCAGATGGTGCGGGGGGTTATTCAGCTCCCGAACGGGACAGGTAAATCTGTTCGCGTCGCTGTTTTTGCGCGCGGTGACAAAGCGGAAGAAGCGACCAAGGCTGGCGCCGACCTGGTTGGTGCGGAAGACCTGATGGAAAAAATCCAGGCAGGTGAAATGAATTTCGATCGCTGCATCGCGACCCCGGACATGATGGCGGTTGTCGGGCGTCTCGGTAAAGTATTGGGTCCACGTGGCTTGATGCCAAATCCGAAGCTCGGGACTGTAACGCCGAATGTTGCGGATGCCGTTAAGGCGGCCAAGGGCGGACAGGTGGAATTCCGGGCAGAGAAAAGCGGAATTGTTCATGCCGGACTTGGTAAGTCGAGCTTCACCAATGAAGCGTTGAGTGAAAATATCAAGGCCTTTGTCGGCGCGGTGGCAAAATCCAAGCCGAGCGGTGCAAAGGGAACTTTTATCAAGAAGATCGCCGTAAGCTCCACTATGGGCCCTGGCGTGAAGCTTGAAATCAGCGACGTTATTTAATAACGCTGCTAAAGAGATTTGCTGCCCTGCAAAGGGCCGCAAATGTCGGGTTGGTTCGCCAACCCGTCTGTCCAAGACTGCAGGTGTTTCCGGATCTTTTTGTGATGGAGATTTAAATGCAATTCGTTGCCTGCATAGACAGGGAAGCTAATTAATTCGCTGCTTGTCAGCAATTCAGGTGGACCTGGGACAGTTTAACCGGATCTGGCGAATGCCGGGTTCTAGTGTAAACGGAATGCCTTAAGAGTTTGAGGCATTTCAAATACTGGAGACGACGAGTGGACCGATCGCAAAAAGAAGCGGTGGTTACCGAGCTGAACGGTGTTTTTAACGAAGCAGCTGTTGTTGTTGTCGCTGAATACAGTGGACTCACTGTAGCGGAAATAACAGATCTTCGTGTAAAAATGCTGAATGCTGGTGCCAGCTTCAAAGTGACTAAAAATCGGCTTGCGCGTCTCGCTCTTGATGGCACGGACTATAGTTCCCTGTCCGGCAAGTTAAAGGGCCCTGTGGGTATCGCATATTCAAGCGATCCTGTGGCCGCCCCGAAAGTTGCAATGGACTATGCAAAGGGAAACGAGAAGTTTGTCGTTATCGGTGGCGCAATGGGCACAACGGAGCTAGACCCTGATGGGGTCAAGTCTCTTGCGAGCCTGCCGTCACTTGATGAACTTCGCGGAAAACTGGTCGGATTGCTGCAGGCTCCTGCGACGAAAATCGCTGGTGTCCTTCAAGCTCCTGCTGGTCAGTTGGCCCGTGTCCTGGCGGCGAAAGCCGAACAGGGTTAGATGTAATAGCCAGTTAATATTGAAACTAAACCAATAGGTTTACCTGAGGAGAATAGTAAAATGGCCGATCTCGAAAAGATTGCCGAAGATCTTTCCAGCCTGACAGTGCTGGAAGCTGCAGAACTTTCAAAACTTCTAGAAGAAAAATGGGGCGTTTCTGCCGCAGCACCAGTTGCTGTAGCTGCTGCTCCAGGTGCAGGTGGCGGCGATGCGGCTGCTGCTGAAGAAAAAGATGACTTTGACGTTGTTCTGGTCGCTGCTGGCGAAAAGAAAATTAACGTCATTAAAGAGGTCCGTGCTATTACGGGTCTTGGTCTTAAGGAAGCTAAGGATCTCGTCGAAGGCGCACCGAAAACCGTTAAGGAAGCTGCTCCAAAAGACGAAGCTAACAAAATCAAAGAACAGCTTGAAGGCGCAGGCGCAACTGTTGAACTTAAGTAAACAGTTCGGTTGTAGCGACCTTTGGGTGGCTAAAATGGTAACGGGGAAGGCGGCGATTGCTGCCTTCCCCGCAGCCGCTTTCTAAGCGGGAAAGCATAAATCCGGCGGGATTTTAAACTCGCGGCTTCTCCGGCGGCCTTAGGGCCGGAGGAAAATTTGCAGGAATTTCAAATGATTATCCGATATTCGGTGATCGCTTGAAAGCCGGCTCGCAGCCTTTCTGATAAAGGTTGTTTTTTAGTAGGCCAGGAAACATACGGGGATTTGGCATGGGCATATTGCAGTCGTTCACCGGTCGCAAGCGCGTTCGTAAAAACTTTGGAACTATCGAGGCGGCAACTGAAATGCCGAACTTGATCGAGGTTCAGAAAACCTCCTACGATGCGTTTTTGATGCAAGATACGCCGCCCGACGCACGCGGCGATGAAGGTCTTCAATCAGTTTTCAAATCCGTTTTTCCGATTAAGGATTTTGCCGATACGGCAAGCCTTGAATTTGTCTCTTATGAATTTGAAACCCCGAAATACGACGAGGAAGAGTGCCAGCAACGCGGCATGACCTTCGGCGCTCCGCTGAAAGCGACGCTGCGCCTGATCGTGTTTGAGGTGGACCCGGATACAGAAGCGAAATCTGTCCTCGATATCAAGGAACAGAGCGTTTACATGGGTGACATGCCGCTCATGACTGACAAGGGCACCTTCATCATCAACGGTACGGAGCGGGTGATCGTTTCCCAGATGCACCGGAGTCCAGGTGTCTTTTTCGATCATGACAAAGGTAAAACACATGCCAGTGGCAAGCTTCTCTTCGCTGCCCGCGTAATCCCCTATCGTGGGTCCTGGCTCGATTTCGAGTTTGATGCCAAAGACATCGTTCATGTCCGTATCGACCGTCGTCGTAAGCTGCCGGTCACAGCGCTGCTGCAGGCGCTTGATATGACCCATGAGGACATTCTTTCGTATTTCTATGATCGCGTCGATTACAAGCTTGAGAAAAAGGGCTGGCGGACACCGTTCAATGTCGATCGTGTACGCGGTAGCCGTTTGATCCGGGATCTTGTTGATGCGGATACGGAAAAAGTCGTTGCCGAAGCAGGTACGAAGATTACCCAGCGTCTCGCCAAAAAGCTTATGGACGAGGGCCTGAAAGATATGCTTGTCGGCCATCTTGACTTGGTGGGCCGCTTTATCGCGGAAGACATGATTAACGAGAATACCGGTGAGGTGTTTGTCGAGGCCGGTGAGGAATTAACCGAGGCCTTAATCGATCAACTCGAAGCTTCGGGTTTCAAGGAAATCCCGACGCTTGATATCGATAACGTTAATGTGGGTCCGTATATCCGGAATACGCTTGCTGTCGATAAAAGCAGCTCCCGTGATCAGGCTCTGATTGACATCTATCGCGTTATGCGCCCTGGCGAACCGCCCACCGAGGAAACTGCGGAAGCCCTTTTCAACGGTCTATTCTTTGATTCGGAGCGTTATGACCTTTCCGCCGTTGGCCGGGTAAAGATGAATCTTCGCCTTGATCTTGATGCGGAAGATACTGTCCGGGTCCTGCGCAAGGAAGATATTCTTGCCGTGGTTAAAACTCTTGTCCGGCTTAAGGACGGTCATGGGGAAACTGACGATATCGATAACCTTGGTAACCGCCGGGTTCGCTCAGTCGGCGAACTGATGGAAAACCAGTATCGTATTGGCCTGCTTCGTATGGAACGTGCCATTCGCGAGCGGATGAGTTCAGTCGAGATTGATACGGTCATGCCGCATGATTTGATCAATGCAAAACCAGCTGCCGCTGCGGTACGTGAGTTTTTCGGCTCAAGCCAGCTCAGCCAGTTTATGGACCAGACTAACCCGCTGTCAGAGATTACCCATAAGCGTCGTCTTTCCGCGCTTGGTCCGGGTGGTCTGACCCGTGAGCGTGCGGGCTTTGAGGTGCGGGACGTGCATCCGACCCATTATGGTCGTATCTGCCCGATTGAAACGCCGGAAGGACCGAATATTGGTCTGATCAACTCGCTCGCGACCTTTGCGCGGGTGAACAAATACGGCTTTATTGAAAGCCCGTATCAGCGTGTTGAAAATGGCAAGCTGACCGGTGACGTCAAATATCTCTCGGCAATGGAAGAAAGCAAGCATACGATTTCCCAGGCCAATGCGGCCCTGGATGAAAGCGGTATGTTTACTGAAGATTTTGTGCGTTGCCGGGCGCAGGGCGAATATGTCGTCGCCAAGCCAGAAGATGTTACCTATATCGACGTGTCGCCAAAACAGCTGGTGTCCGTTGGTGCTGCACTTATCCCGTTCCTTGAAAACGATGATGCGAACCGCGCCCTTATGGGGTCGAACATGCAACGTCAGGCCGTCCCGCTTCTGCGGGCGGAGGCACCGTTTGTTGGTACGGGTATGGAAGAGCGGGTTGCCCGCGATTCCGGTGTTGCTACGGTCGCCAAGCGCGCCGGTATCATCGATCAGGTGGATGCAACCCGTATCGTGATCCGGGCAACGGATGAAGAAGATCTCAGCAAGTCCGGTGTCGATATCTATAACCTGCTGAAATTCCAGCGGTCGAACCAGAACACCTGTATTACCCAGCGTCCGCTGGTTAAGGTCGGTGACATGGTTGAGGCCGGGGATATCATCTGTGATGGACCTTCGACGGATCTCGGCGAGCTTGCGCTTGGCCGGAACGTGCTTGTCGCGTTTATGCCGTGGAATGGTTATAACTTCGAGGATTCCATCCTGATCTCTGAGCGGATCGTGAAGGACGACGTCTTCACCTCGATCCATATTGAAGAGTTCGAGGTGATGGCTCGCGATACGAAGTTGGGTCCGGAAGAAATTACCCGCGATATTCCGAACGTTGGTGAAGAGGGGCTTAAAAGCCTCGATGAAGCCGGTATCGTATATGTCGGTGCGGAAATTCAGCCGGGTGATATTCTGGTGGGCAAGATCACACCGAAGGGTGAAAGCCCAATGACGCCGGAAGAAAAGCTCCTGCGCGCCATCTTCGGTGAGAAAGCCTCCGATGTTCGTGATACGTCTCTACGACTGCCGCCGGGTGTTGCCGGTACGGTTGTTGAGGTTCGTGTCTTCAACCGCCATGGTGTGGAGAAGGACGAGCGTGCGCTTGCCATCGAGCGTGACGAGATTGAGCATCTGGCAAAAGACCGTGATGACGAAAAAGCCATTCTGGAGCGGACAATCTATGATCGCCTCAAAGGTCTTCTCGTATCGCAGAAGGTTGCGTCTGGGCCAAGTGAGTTCAAGGTGGACGAGGTGGTCACGTCTGAAAAGCTGTTGGACCTGCACCCTGGTGTCTGGTGGCAGATCAGCGTCAAGGACGACGCTTCCATGGAGAAGATCGAACAGCTCAAAAAGCAGTATGATGAGGCCATTGGCGGTCTTCGTGCCCGCTTCGAGAATAAGGTCGACAAGTTGCAGCGCGGTGACGAGCTTCCGCCTGGGGTGATGAAGATGGTCAAGGTCTTTGTCGCGGTGAAGCGCAAGCTTCAGCCGGGCGACAAGATGGCTGGCCGTCATGGTAACAAGGGTGTTATCTCCCGGATCTTGCCAGAAGAGGATATGCCTTATCTTGAAGACGGTAAGCCGGTTGATATCGTGCTTAACCCGCTAGGTGTGCCGTCGCGTATGAACGTCGGGCAGATTCTTGAAACGCATCTCGGCTGGGCCAGCCATGGCATCGGTACACAGATTACCGAGATCATGACTCGCATTCGTCTAGGTGCAACAGATCTTCAGCCGCTAAAATCCAAACTGCAAGAAGTGTATGGCGATGAGGAGTATGAGGAAAAAATCTCCGGCATGTCCGATGAGCAGTTCCTTGAACTCGGGGGTAACCTCAAAAATGGCGTGCCGATGGCAACGCCTGTTTTTGACGGTGCAAAGGAAGAAGACATTAACCGTCTTCTTGAAATTGCCGGTCTGGACACTTCCGGTCAGGTAACTCTGATCGACGGTCGTTCAGGGGAACCCTTTGATCGCAAGGTAACAGTAGGCTATATCTATATGCTGAAGTTGCATCATCTGGTCGATGACAAGATCCATGCGCGTTCCATCGGGCCATACAGCCTTGTTACCCAGCAGCCGCTGGGAGGTAAGGCGCAGTTTGGTGGACAGCGGTTCGGTGAGATGGAGGTCTGGGCCCTGCAGGCTTATGGCGCTGCCTACACCCTGCAGGAAATGCTGACCGTTAAATCGGACGACGTGGCCGGCCGGACGAAAGTCTATGAAGCCATTGTCCGGGGTGACGATACGTTTGAAGCCGGTATCCCGGAAAGCTTTAACGTTCTGGTTAAGGAAATGCGCTCCTTGTGCCTCAATGTCGAGCTTTCGCAGATAGGTTACTGATTGAGTTGGTCCCGGGTCATACCGGGGCCAATTGATACGTTGGTCACTGACAGTTATTTTTTAGGCCGCAATATATGCGCCTCCCGGGGACCCCGGGGTTTAAAAGGAGAGATGGTCCATGAATGAGTTGATGAACCTTTTTGGTCAGCCACAGGGCACTCAGGCTTTTGATGAAATCCGGATTTCTATTGCCTCACCGGAACGGATCCGGTCGTGGTCATTCGGTGAAATCAAGAAACCCGAAACCATCAATTACCGAACATTCAAGCCGGAGAAGGATGGTCTTTTCTGCGCGCGGATCTTTGGTCCGATCAAGGATTATGAATGCCTGTGCGGTAAGTACAAGCGGATGAAGTATCGCGGTATTACCTGCGAAAAGTGTGGCGTTGAAGTGACGCTATCGAAGGTGCGCCGTGAACGCATGGCCCATATCGAGCTTGCGTCTCCTGTTGCCCATATCTGGTTCCTGAAATCGCTTCCGTCCCGTATCGGCCTTCTGCTCGATATGACGTTGAAGGACCTGGAACGGATCCTTTATTTCGAGAATTATGTGGTTGTTGAGCCTGGCCTATCACCACTCAAGCAGTTCCAGTTGCTTTCGGAAGAAGAATATCTCGACGCGCAGGACGAATATGGTGAGGACGCTTTCACTGCCGGTATCGGCGCTGAGGCTATCCGGGATATTCTCTCCGCGCTCGATTTAGAGACCATTCGCGATGAAATCCGTGAGGAAATGGCGGTCACAACGTCGGAAGCAAAACCGCGTAAACTCGCCAAACGCCTGAAAATCATCGAAGCCTTCATGGAATCGGGCAACCGTCCTGAATGGATGATCCTGCAGGTCATCCCGGTTATCCCGCCGGAACTTCGTCCGCTGGTCCCACTGGATGGTGGCCGGTTTGCAACGTCCGACCTTAACGACCTCTATCGGCGGGTTATCAACCGGAACAACCGACTGAAACGACTGATTGAGCTTCGCGCGCCGGACATTATCGTCCGGAACGAAAAGCGTATGCTTCAGGAATCCGTTGATGCTCTGTTTGATAACGGCCGTCGTGGCCGGGTCATCACGGGTGCCAACAAGCGTCCGCTGAAATCCCTGTCCGACATGCTGAAGGGCAAGCAGGGTCGCTTCCGCCAGAACCTCCTCGGTAAACGTGTCGACTATTCCGGACGTTCGGTGATTGTGGTCGGGCCGGAGCTGAAACTCCATCAATGTGGTCTTCCCAAAAAGATGGCGCTTGAGCTATTCAAACCCTTTATCTACGCCAAACTAGAGCTCAAGGGTATGGCGGCCACCGTCAAGATGGCGAAGAAACTGGTCGAAAAAGAACGCCCGGAAGTCTGGGATATCCTTGAAGAGGTTATCCGCGAGCATCCAGTGCTTCTTAACCGTGCGCCAACGCTCCATCGTCTTGGTATTCAGGCGTTTGAGCCGGTCCTGATTGAGGGTAAGGCTATTCAGTTGCATCCACTAGTTTGTACAGCGTTTAACGCTGACTTTGACGGTGACCAGATGGCGGTCCATGTGCCGCTTTCTCTCGAGGCGCAGCTTGAAGCCCGCGTGCTTATGATGTCCACCAACAACATTCTGAGCCCGGCAAGTGGCAAGCCGATTATCGTGCCGAGCCAGGACATCGTTCTTGGTATCTATTACCTCACCATGGACATTGCTAATGAGCCGGGTGAGGGGATGGTCATTGCTGACGTGGCGGAAGCCCAGCATGCGATCGACAATAAAGTCCTTACCCTGCACAGCAAGATTAAGACCAAGATCACATTTACCCAGGAAGATGGTTCGGAAGTTCGCAAGCTTGTCGAAACGACGCCGGGCCGCATGTTGATCGAGGAAATCCTGCCTAAAAACTCGAAAATCAGCTTCGAACTGATTAACCGCCTGCTGACCAAGAAAGAAATCACGCAGGTGATTGACGAGGTCTATCGCCATTGCGGTCAGAAAGAGACTGTGATTTTCGCGGACCGTCTGATGGGTCTCGGTTTTGCACATGCTTGCCGCGCCGGTATCTCTTTCGGTAAGGATGACATGCGCATACCTGTCTCGAAAGATGCCCTGGTTGAGGAAACGCGTAAGCTTGCTGAAGAATACGAACGGCAATATTACGATGGCCTGATTACTCAGGGCGAGAAATACAACAAGGTCATTGATGCCTGGTCACAATGTACGGACCGTGTTGCTGATGAAATGATGAAGGTCATTGAAGCGGTTGAAATGGACGAGAACGACCGCCAGGTTGGCATCAACTCGATATTCATGATGGCCAACTCCGGTGCCCGTGGTTCTGCGGCGCAGATGAAGCAGCTCGCCGGTATGCGTGGCCTGATGGCCAAGCCATCTGGTGAGATTATTGAAACACCGATCATTTCCAACTTTAAGGAAGGATTGAGCGTTCTCGAGTACTTTAACTCAACCCATGGGGCACGTAAGGGTCTCGCGGATACGGCACTTAAGACCGCGAACTCTGGTTACCTGACACGCCGTCTGGTGGACGTTGCCCAGGATTGTGTTGTGATCGTGGAAGATTGTGGCACTGAGAATGGCGTGACGGTTCGTGAGGTGGTTGAAGGTAGTGATATTATCGCGACCTTGAGCGACCGGTTGCTCGGCCGTACGGCCGCGGTGGATGTTGTCAGCCCGATAACAGGTGAGGTAATTGTCGCCGGTGGTGAAATGTTTGACGAGGCGAGCTCGCTTCTTGCGGAAACGTCTGGCGTTGAGCAGGTTCTCATCCGGTCGGTCCTGACTTGCGAAACCAAGGGCGGTATCTGCGGAAAATGTTATGGCCGTGACCTCGCGCGTGGAACGCCGGTTAATATCGGTGAGGCTGTTGGTGTTATCGCGGCCCAGTCGATTGGTGAGCCGGGAACGCAGCTGACCATGCGGACGTTCCATATCGGTGGTACGGCGCAGGTTGCCGAAGTCTCCTCTATCGACGCTTCCCATGAAGGCACAATCAGGATTGAAAACCGTAATGTTGTTGTCAACAGCACGGGCAACCCGATTGTTATGGGTCGGAATTCAGAACTGGTACTTGTCGATAACAACAATCGTGAACGGGCACGTCACCGTATCGCATATGGTACTCGGCTCTTGGTCGATGAAGGCGCGAAAGTTAAGAAAGGCGATAAGCTTGCACAATGGGATCCGTTCACGACACCTGTGATCACGGAACTTGAAGGTAAGGTCAGCTATAAAGATCTTGTTTCCGGTACTTCTATGGCGGAGCAGGTTGACGAAGCAACGGGTATTGCCCGGAAAATCGTCGTTGACTGGAAATCCCAGCCGAAGGGCAGTGATCTTCGCCCACGCATCACTCTGCGTGGCGAGGACGGGGAACTTCTCACCCTGCCAAGTGGACATGAGGCGCGTTACTTCCTGCCGGTGGATGCTATTCTATCGGTTGAAGATGGCGCAGATGTTCAGGCTGGTGACGTGTTGGCTAGAATCCCGCGTGAAGGCTCCAAGACGAAAGATATTACCGGTGGTCTGCCGCGGGTGGCCGAGCTCTTTGAAGCCCGTCGTCCGAAAGATCATGCGATTATTGCCGAAGCTGACGGTTTTGTTGAATTTGGCAAGGATTACAAGTCGAAACGTCGCGTGTCGATCCGTCCGGAAGGAGAGGGTGCGGAACCAGTTGAGTACCTTATTCCGAAGGGTAAGCATCTTTCAGTCAATGAGGGTGATTATGTTCGGGTTGGCGATTACCTGCTCGACGGTAACCCTGCTCCGCATGACATTCTGAAAGTTCTGGGTGTCGAAGCGCTTGCTAACTTCCTGATAAATGAAATTCAGGATGTCTACCGTCTGCAGGGCGTGAAGATCAACGATAAGCATATCGAAGTGATCTGCCGTCAAATGCTGCAGAAGATAGAGATTGAGAAGCAGGGCGACAGTTCCTTCCTGATCGGTGAGCATATCGATCGTGAAGAATTCGCAGCGCAGAACGAAAAGCTGGTCAAAGCCGGTAAGGCGCCAGCTGAAGGTAGCCCGATCTTGCTCGGTATCACGAAGGCAAGTCTGCAAACTAACTCCTTTATCTCGGCGGCTTCCTTCCAGGAAACAACCCGAGTATTGACGGAGGCTTCTGTCGCCGGCAAGAAGGACACACTCATGGGGCTCAAGGAAAACGTTATCGTTGGACGCTTGATCCCGGCGGGTACAGGCGCGCAGATGAACCGCTTGAAGCTATTGGCGGCGAAACGTGACAAGGAGATCCAGGACAACGCCGATGTGGCTGTTGGCATGCTGGAGCCTGAAGTCACGGAAGAAACTTCTGCTGCCGAATGATACTTTAAGAATCAGTCTTTTCCCCTAGAAGAATTAATGCGGAAGAGACAGAAAAATGGAGTACGGCGCCGCTAATCCGGCGCCGTATTCAGTTAACCTCAAGACACTTCACAGCTTATGAGGGAGATAACCCGAGGCTAGAACGCAAAATGGTCGGATTTAGTGCCAGATTCTGGGGGCGGGGAGAGCGAAAACAATGGCATTCAGAGATTAACAAAAATGCAATCTTTTCTGCTTGACTGCGCCAAGCCTCCCCCATATATTGCGCCCTCCTGACAATGGTCGTGTACTTATTTTTCCGTGTGTCGTCAGGATTTTTAGAAAAGCGCACGTGTTAAGTCTCTTCGGGTGGACGCAAAAAACCTGACCGCGAGCAGAGCCGCAGCTGCACGCGGCTGTTCTATTTGCGGCGACGAATGATAGGAAGAAGAATGCCTACTATTAATCAGCTGATCAGAAACCCCCGCAAGGCGCCGGTTTCGCGTAATAAAGTGCCCGCCATGGAGGCGTGCCCGCAGAAGCGTGGTGTTTGTACGAGAGTTTATACGACAACTCCGAAGAAACCGAACTCCGCATTGCGTAAGGTCGCCCGTGTGCGTCTGACCAATGGTTTTGAGGTAACGAGCTATATTCCAGGTGAGGGTCATAACCTTCAGGAGCATTCGGTCGTCTTGATCCGTGGTGGTCGTGTAAAAGACTTGCCCGGTGTTCGTTATCATATCATTCGTGGTGTGCTGGATACGCAAGGGATTGCGGATCGTCGTCAGCGTCGCTCCAAATATGGCGCGAAGAAGCCGAAATAAGGAATTTGATATATGTCACGTCGTCACGCCGCTGAAAAGCGCCAAGTTCTCCCGGACGCTAAGTTTGGGGATGTTGTTCTGACCAAGTTCATGAACTCCCTCATGTTTGACGGGAAAAAGTCTACCGCCGAAGGTATCGTTTATGGTGCTTTTGACGTTATTGAGAAAAAGACCGGCTCCAGCCCGGTTGAAGTCTTTCACGAGGCTCTGGACAAAATTAAGCCAGACCTTGAAGTTCGCTCTCGCCGTGTTGGTGGTGCGACCTATCAGGTGCCGGTTGAAGTTCGGGCAGAGCGGGGCCAGGCCCTCGCTATTCGCTGGTTGATCGCAAGTGCGCGCAAGCGCTCAGAGGTCACCATGGTGGATCGCCTTTCAGGGGAAATTCTTGATGCATCCAACGAGCGCGGTGGTGCTGTCAAGAAGCGTGAAGATACGCACAAAATGGCGGAAGCGAACCGTGCGTTTGCTCATTACCGCTGGTAACCGAATTTAACTACGCAAGCTTGATCTAGGATTTCAGACATGGCACGCACAACGCCCATCGAAAAATACCGCAACATTGGGATTATGGCCCATATCGACGCGGGCAAAACGACAACCACGGAACGCATTCTGTACTATACCGGTGTGTCTCACAAAATCGGTGAGGTGCATGATGGTGCGGCAACAATGGACTGGATGGAGCAGGAGCAGGAACGGGGTATTACAATTACTTCCGCTGCAACGACATGTTTCTGGAAAGATCACCGCATCAACATCATCGACACCCCTGGTCACGTTGACTTCACTATTGAGGTTGAGCGGTCTTTGCGTGTTCTCGATGGTGCGGTCGCTGTTTTTGATGGTGTCGCCGGTGTTGAGCCGCAGTCAGAGACTGTATGGCGCCAGGCTGATAAATATCGTGTTCCGCGCATGTGTTTCGTCAATAAGATGGATCGCACGGGTGCCGATTTCTATCGTTGCGTTGAAATGTTCAAGACTCGTCTGGGTGCGGTTCCGCTCGTGTTGCAGCTGCCGATTGGCTCTGAGGCTGAGTTCGAGGGTGTCGTTGACCTGATCAAGATGAAGGAAGTCGTCTGGACCGGGGAAGAGATGGGCGCGTCTTTTGAGTATCGCGATATCCGTCCCGAACTCGCGGACAAGGCGGCTGAATACCATATGGCGATGGTCGAGACGGCGATTGAGACGGATGAGGCTGTGTTTGAGGCTTACCTCGAAGGGGAAGAGCCGAGCGAAGACACCTTGCGCGCCTGCATTCGTAAGGGCACGCTTTCAGCAAGTTTTGTCCCGGTTCTGACCGGCACGGCGTTTAAGAACAAGGGTGTTCAGCCACTGTTGGATGCTGTAATCGAGTTCATGCCATCCCCAACCGATATCGGTGGTACGCATGGTATTGATGTTAAGAGTGAAAAGGACATCGAGCGCCTTCCGTCAGATGAAGAGCCGTTTGCAGCCTTGGCGTTCAAGGTGATGACCGACCCCTTCGTGGGATCGTTGACTTTCGTTCGGGTTTATTCCGGCGTGCTGGAAGCGGGTACGCAGACGTTGAACTCGGTCAAGAATAGCCGGGAGCGCGTTGGTCGTATGCTGCAGATGCATGCTAATAGCCGGGAAGACGTAAAGCAGGCGCGTGCGGGTGACATTGTCGCTATTGCGGGCCTGAAAGACACGACAACAGGTGATACTCTGTGCGATTCGTCTAAACCCGTCATTCTAGAGCGCATGGAATTCCCTGAGCCGGTTATCGAGATTGCGGTTGAGCCGAAAACAAAAACCGACCAGGAAAAAATGGGCGTTGCGCTTAATCGGCTTGCAAAAGAAGATCCTTCGTTCCGGGTTTCCTCGGATATCGAAAGTGGTCAGACCATTATTAAAGGGATGGGCGAGCTTCATCTGGACATCATCGTCGATCGCATGAAGCGTGAATTCGGTGTTGAGGCAAACATCGGTGCGCCGCAGGTGGCTTATCGTGAAAGCATCACCCGTGAGGCAGAGCTTGACTACACCCATAAGAAGCAGTCTGGTGGTTCGGGTCAGTTCGCCCGCATCAAGATTGTTGCCAAACCTGGTGAGCCGGGCGCAGGCTTCACATTCAGCGATACCATTACGGGTGGTTCGGTGCCGAAGGAATATATTCCGGGTGTTGAAAAAGGTGTCCGCGATATCGTCGAGACCGGTGTGCTTGCAGGTTTCCCGCTGATCGATGTGGATGTCACCCTTATTGACGGTGCTTACCATGACGTCGACAGCTCGGTCATGGCTTTTGAGATTGCGGGTCGTGCAGCAATGCGCGAGATCGCCCCGAAAGCCGGTCTTCGCCTGCTGGAGCCGATGATGAAGGTCGAGATTGTGACGCCGGATGAGTATATCGGCGATGTCATGGGCGATTTGAACAGTCGTCGCGGTCAGGTGACCGGAACGGAACCGCGCGGTGTAGCGCAAGTAGTCAATGCAATGGTGCCGCTGGCCAATATGTTTGGTTATGTGAACAACCTGCGCTCCCAGACTCAAGGGCGCGCAACGTTTTCCATGGTGTTTGACCATTACGAACCAGTGCCACAACACGTTTCAGATGAAGTTCTGGCGAAGTTGGCGTAACGCAATAAGCTGAGGCAGCCGGAGATAACGGAGAAATAAAATGGCCAAAGAGAAATTTGATCGTAGTAAACCGCATGTAAACATTGGCACGATTGGCCATGTTGACCATGGAAAGACGACGCTGACGG
>NZ_WTUW01000007.1:2500-5565 GCF_009882915.1 Sneathiella litorea | reverse complement strand
TTGGTTGCGGGGGTAGGATTTGAACCTACGACCTTCAGGTTATGAGCCTGACGAGCTACCGGGCTGCTCCACCCCGCGACAGGATATGAAGTTAAAAAGCACCCTAATGGGTGCTTTTTATATTGATAGGGTAAAGAGGAACTTCTGTTTTTTGCAGGCCTGGCGGCGACCTACTCTTCCGTGCCTTAAGACAAAGTACCATCGGCGCTGGGAGTTTTCACGACCGAGTTCGGGATGGGATCGGGTGCAGGCCTCCCGCCATAGCCACCAGGCCGGCAAAAAGCAGAAGTTATGAATACATCCTTGAGTGTGTTTTGATTTTGTTACTGATCCTATTTCCAAGGCGGTGCCTTAGAATGAGATCATAAAATCCGTAGTGTTCAGTCTAATCTGACTACTGTGCATGATGAAGCACTAAGATCAAACCGATCGAGTGATTAGTACTGGTCAGCTCCATATGTTGCCATACTTCCACCTCCAGCCTATCAACGTGGTGGTCTTCCACGGCTCTCAAGGGATATCTGGTTTTGAGGGGGGCTTCCCGCTTAGATGCTTTCAGCGGTTATCCCGTCCGTACTTAGCTACCCTGCAGTGCCACGGGCGTGACAACAGGTCCACCAGAGGTACGTCCACCCCGGTCCTCTCGTACTAGGGGCAGCTCCTCTCAAATATCCTACACCCACGGCAGATAGGGACCGAACTGTCTCACGACGTTCTAAACCCAGCTCACGTACCTCTTTAATTGGCGAACAGCCAAACCCTTGGGACCTGCTCCAGCCCCAGGATGAGATGAGCCGACATCGAGGTGCCAAACAATGCCGTCGATATGGACTCTTGGGCATTATCAGCCTGTTATCCCCGGCGTACCTTTTATCCGTTGAGCGATGGCCCTTCCACACGGGACCACCGGATCACTATGACCGACTTTCGTCTCTGCTCGACTTGTCAGTCTCGCAGTCAGGCTGGCTTATGCCATTGCACTCATCAGCTGATTTCCGACCAGCTTGAGCCAACCATCGCGCGCCTCCGTTACCATTTAGGAGGCGACCGCCCCAGTCAAACTACCCACCATGCAGGGTCCCGGAACCGGATAACGGTTCGCGGTTAGATATCAAAAGTCAAAAGGGTGGTATTTCAAAGGTGCCTCCACAATAACTGGCGTCACTGCTTCAAAGGCTCCCACCTATTCTACACATTCAAATCCTGATACCACTGCAAAGCTATAGTAAAGGTGCACGGGGTCTTTCCGTCTAACCGCGGGTACTCCGCATCTTCACGGAGAGTTCAATTTCGCTGAGCCTATGTTGGAGACAGCGGGGAAGTCGTTACGCCATTCGTGCAGGTCGGAACTTACCCGACAAGGAATTTCGCTACCTTAGGACCGTTATAGTTACGGCCGCCGTTTACTGGGGCTTCGATTCGCAGCTCTCACCGCTCCTCTTAACCTTCCAGCACCGGGCAGGCGTCAGACCCTATACGTCGTCTTGCGACTTCGCAGAGTCCTATGTTTTTAATAAACAGTCGCCACCCCCAAGTCTGTGCCACCCCCCCCTGGTTGCCCAAAGAGAGGTACCCCTTCTCCCGAAGTTACGGGGTCATTTTGCCGAGTTCCTTCAACATAGTTCTCTCAAACGTCTCGGTATACTCTACCAGTCCACCTGTGTCGGTTTGGGGTACGGTCTATAAGCTGGAGCTATTTCCTGGAACAGGTTCACGGCAGGTCCAATCCAATAAGGACCCACAATTTACCCCATTCGTCACTTCCAGCAGGCGGAGGAATATTAACCTCCTTCCCATCGACTACGGCTTTCGCCCTCGCCTTAGGGGCCGGCTCACCCTGCGCAGATTAGCTTTACGCAGGAACCCTTGGACTTTCGACGTGAGTGTTTCTCACACTCATCTCGCTACTCATGTCAGCATTCTCACTTCCGATACCTCCAGGCAACCTCGCGGTTACCCTTCACAGGCTTACGGAACGCTCCGCTACCACTCAGTCTAAAAGACTGAATCCGCAGCTTCGGTGCATGGCTTTAGCCCCGGTACATCTTCGGCGCAGGCCGGCTTAAATTTAGACCAGTGAGCTATTACGCTTTCTTTAAAGGGTGGCTGCTTCTAAGCCAACCTCCTGGTTGTTTTGGCCTTCCCACATCCTTTCCCACTTAGCCATGACTTAGGGACCTTAGCTGGCGGTCTGGGCTGTTTCCCTCTCGGCAATGGATCTTAGCACCCACTGCCTGTCTGCCTTGCTGCATTCTTCGGTATTCGGAGTTTGGTTAGGTTTGGTAAGTCGTTGGGACCCCCTAGCCCATCCAGTGCTCTACCCCCGAAGATGATACAAGACGCTCTACCTAAATAGATTTCGCGGAGAACCAGCTATTTCCGAGTTTGATTGGCCTTTCACCCCTAGCCACAAGTCATCCCCCAACTTTTCAACGTTGGTGGGTTCGGTCCTCCAGTGCATGTTACTGCACCTTCAACCTGCTCATGGCTAGATCACCCGGTTTCGGGTCTAATCCCTGCAACTAAATCGCCCTATTCAGACTCGCTTTCGCTGCGCCTACACGTAACCGCTTAAGCTTGCTGCAAAGATTAACTCGCTGACCCATTATACAAAAGGTACGCCGTCACCCCATAAAGAGGCTCCGACTGATTGTAGGCATCCGGTTTCAAGGTCTGTTTCACTCCCCTTGTCGGGGTGCTTTTCACCTTTCCCTCACGGTACTTGTTCACTATCGGTCGCATAGGAGTACTTAGGCTTGGAGGGTGGTCCCCCCATGTTCAGACAGAATTTCTCGTGTTCCGCCCTACTCAAGGACCTTATCCAACATTACCCGTACGGGGCTATCACCCACTCTGGCACGCCTTTCCAGACGATTCCGGTTGTTTGAATAAGGCCACTGGCCTGGTCCGCGTTCGCTCGCCACTACTAACGGAGTCTCGGTTGATGTCCTTTCCTCTGGCTACTTAGATGTTTCAGTTCACCAGGTTCGCTTCGCTATCCTATATATTCAGATAGCGATACCCCTAAAGGGGTGGGTTTCCCCATTCGGATATCTTCGGATCAA
>NZ_WTUW01000006.1 GCF_009882915.1 Sneathiella litorea | reverse complement strand
AAAATGGCCAAAGAGAAATTTGATCGTAGTAAACCGCATGTAAACATTGGCACGATTGGCCATGTTGACCATGGAAAGACGACGCTGACGGCAGCGATCACGAAAGTGCTTGCCGAGCAGAGCGGTGGTGCCGCGTTTGCGTTTGACGAGATTGACAAGGCGCCGGAAGAGAAGGCGCGCGGTATTACGATTTCGACAGCCCATGTTGAGTATGAGACGGGTGAACGTCATTATGCGCATGTGGACTGCCCGGGCCATGCTGACTATGTGAAGAACATGATCACGGGTGCGGCGCAGATGGATGGCGCGATCCTGGTTGTGTCTGCGAATGACGGCCCGATGCCCCAGACCCGCGAGCATATTCTGCTGGCACGTCAGGTTGGTGTACCGGCGCTTGTCGTGTTCATGAACAAGGTTGACCTTGTCGATGACGAAGAGCTGATCGAGCTTGTCGAGATGGAAATCCGCGAGCTTCTGTCCGAGTATGATTT
>NZ_WTUW01000005.1 GCF_009882915.1 Sneathiella litorea | reverse complement strand
GGTCAATCTCACGTTCCGGCTGCGGGATAGAAGCATCAACCGCTTCCATCAGCTTCAGAATCGCTTCCTTGCCAATCTCGTCATCCCGGCCCTCAAGAGCCGCAAGAGCAGAACCGCCAACAATCGGAATGTCATCGCCCGGGAAATCATACTCGGACAGAAGCTCGCGGATTTCCATCTCGACAAGCTCGATCAGCTCTTCGTCATCGACAAGGTCAACCTTGTTCATGAACA
>NZ_WTUW01000004.1 GCF_009882915.1 Sneathiella litorea | reverse complement strand
GATCACGAGGGAGAAGTGCTGGAAGCCTTTGTTTCCAAGCGACGCGATCGCAAGGCAGCTTTGGTTTTCCTTAAGAAACTTATGAAACGATATGGAAAACCTCATGCGATTGTAACGGACAGATTACGGTCATATCGTGCCGCTATGACTTTGATTGGAAACAAAGATATCCAGGTAACTGGGCGTTGGAAGAACAATCGTTGTGAAAACTCCCACCTGCCATTTC
>NZ_WTUW01000003.1 GCF_009882915.1 Sneathiella litorea | reverse complement strand
GTCGTGTTGAAAGCGGCATTGTCAAAGTTGGTGAGGAAATCGAGATTGTTGGTATTCGTCCGACAACGAAGACGACCTGCACAGGCGTTGAAATGTTCCGCAAGCTTCTGGATCAGGGTCAGGCCGGCGACAACGTGGGTGTCCTCCTGCGTGGTACGAAGCGTGAAGATGTTGAGCGTGGCCAGGTTCTGGCGCATCCGGGATCGATCACACCGCATA